>NZ_JACGXS010000002.1:0-398199 GCF_014117215.1 Stenotrophomonas tumulicola
GTGCTCGAGATGATGCGCGATACGCTTGCCGGTTTCCGCTGAGCCATGGATCACAGTGCCTGCAGCGCCGTGCCCTCCGCAGAGGCGCGCAGCACCGAGGGCCATGCCCGGCGGGGAAAGGGGTGATGGAGATGGGTAGAGCGGGGCCATGCCCCGCTGCTCTTGTTTCCGGCATTGCGCGAACGGCAGCGGGGCATGGCCCCGCTCTACCAGTTCGTTCTTGCGCATACCCCATCCGCCCCACCTTCGACAGGTCCATGCGGCATCGGGTAGCGCCGGGCCATGCCCGGCGGAATGGGGTGATGGGGATGGGTAGAGCGGGTCCATGCCCCGCTGCTCTTGTTTCCGGCGTCGCGCGAACGGCAGCGGGGCAGGGCCCCGCTCTACCAGTTCGTTCTTGCGCCAAGCCATCCGCCTCACCTTCGACAGGTCCATGCAGCGTCAGGTAGCGCCGGGCCATGCCCGGCGGTAGGTAATGGGGTGATGGGTAGAGCGGGGCCATGACCCGCTGCTCTTGTTTCCGGCATCGCGCCAACGGCAGCGGGGCATGGCCCCGCTCTACCAGGTCACCCGCCCGTCGCCAACCCGATGCCATCGAAACGCCACCGGCCGCGAGGGGCCGGCCGTTCGCCGCCCCTACCGCAATGGCACCTGCACTGCATCATTGGCTGCGGTGCGCAGCTTGGGCAGCAGGCGCAGCGCCAGTGCAACCTGGGTGCGGATCAACTGCAGCTTCGGCGGCATGGCATCGTCGAACTGCTCCAGCTGTTCGGCGATGGCACGGTCACCGTCGTTGTCGCCATCGGTGATCGGCTGTCGCTGCGCCAGTGCCGTGGCCAGTTGCTGCAACGACTGCTGCACGCGTTCGCCTGCCGACAGTGCCAGCGGATCCTGGGCGAAGCTGTCCACCTGGTCGCGATGTGCGCCTAGCGCTGAAAGATGCCCGAGCAGTGTGTTGGACAGTGCCAGGAAGCGGAAGCCGGCATCCAGGTTGCGCCGTACGCGTCCGGGCTCGCGCAGCATGTTCGACAGTGCGGTGGACAGCGCCGCATCGGCATTGTGCATGTCGCGTCGTGCGACCCGGTAGGCCAGGTCGTCGCGCATGCCGCTGCGGTACTGGCCGAGTACCGCTTCCAGGTAACGTGCAGCGCTGTCCAGCACGCGGGCCAGCACCTTGTTGAGCTGCCGTCCCTGCCAGTCGGGCAGGATCAGGAACGAGGCGGCAGCCGCGATGGCGCAGCCCAGCACGGTGTCGACCATGCGCGGCACGATCAGCAGGAAGCCATCACCGATCAGGTTGAAGCAGGTCAGCGCCATCACCGTGATCGCGCCGGAGGCCATCAGGTAGCGGTCGGTGCGGGTGAAGAAGAACAGCAGCGCCGACAGCAGGGCGATCAGCAGCTGTGCATGCAGCTGTTGGAACAGCTGCAACAACGCCCAGGTCAGTACCAGGCCGACCAGCGTACCGGCGATGCGCTGTGCAAGCCGTTGCCGGGTAGCACCGAAATTCGGCCGGCAGACGAACACGATGGTCAGCAGTACCCACGAGCCGTTCTGGAAGTCGAACAACGAGATCGCCGTGAAACCGACAATCAGCGCCAGCGCCATGCGCAGGCCATGGCGGAACAGGACCGACCCCGGCGTGAGCTGCTGGCGCAGGCGTACGCCCATCTCGCGCAGCGTGTGCGGATTGTTGTCGCGCAGGCGTGTATCGACGTTGTCCAGCGTGGTGTCCGAGTGTTCGGCATCCAGCAGGCGGCGCTCGATGCTCTGCAGGTTGTGCACCAGCAGGTCCAGCGAGGCCAGCAGGCGCTGCCATCCGGGGTGTTGCTGCCCGCGCAGGAAGGTCAGTGAATCGACCAGGTCGCGCCCGGCCTGTTGATTGCCGTCACCGTAGACGAACGGACGGCGCAGGCGGATGGCGTCACCCAGCCGCGCGCAGGCCTGGCCTTGCAGGTCCAGCAGGCGCTGGCAGCGGTACAGCACATCGCTATGGAAAAAGGCATCGACCAGCGCGCCGTACGGGTAATGCGAGGAGCTGGCACGTTCGTGGAAATCCTGCGCGGTGTAATACAGGCGCAGGTACAAGCCGGAGTTCACGCCGGGGCGGCCGGAACGACCGAAACGGGCGAGGATGGCCGCCTTGGCGATGTTCAGCGCCTCGACCACCCGGCGATTCTGTTCGGCCAGGGCCAGCTGGCGCCGCTGCAGGTCAGCTTCGCGCACCGGCTCGAACAAGGCGGCTTTCAACTGCAGGTATCGGCCCAGTTCGACGTACAGGCGCGCCACCCGCTCGCGTACCGGGCGGTTGGCGAACAGGGTGGTCCACAGGATCGACAGCAGGCCATACCAGGTAGCGCCGGCCAGCAGGTGGCCGACCGCATCCAGCGACGAGCGCCAGTCATCGGCGCCATGCTGCTCGAGCCCGATCATGGTGTAGATGGCCAGCGTCACCGTGGCCTGGGCGATGGAGGCGTAACGCTCGCCAAGTCCGCCCAGCAGGGTCAGCCCGAACGTGGACAATGCCAGCGCGGTGATGAACAGCCACGGCAGCGGGAACAGCCAGACCACGGCGGCAGCGGCGACGCAGAAGCACAGAAGCGACAACACCACGGCCTTGGTGCGTCCCCAGGCATTGTCGTCGGTCTCGGCAATCGCGCTGGCGATGATGCCCAGGAACACGCCAGGCAGCGCAGGCAGCGCATCCTGGTGCCAGCACAGCGCCATCGCCGCGGTCAGGGCGATGAACACCCGCAGGCCATAACTGGCCTTTTCATGCGCCCACAGGCGGCTAAGACGGGATTCTCGGGCGGGCATGCGGGCTCGGCAGCGACATCAGCCCTCATTATTGCGGCACCGACGTGAAAAAGGGGGCGGGATCGCGCGCTGTAGCGCCGAGCCATGCTCGGCGGACGTTCCGCAGTGCGGGAATGGGAGCCGCCGAGCATGGCTCGGCGCTACCCATGCATGGGTTGTCAGGCGCGGGCGGCGCGTTTGAGGAGTTTCTTTTCGCGGCGACGGGCCCGCCAGCTGCGCCAGTGCTGCGCCAGGCAGGAGAAGATGACGTACAGCGCCGGGGTGCTGAGCAGGGTCAGGCTCTGGGAGAACAGCAGGCCACCGATCATCGCGATGCCCAGCGGGCGACGCAGCTCGGAGCCTTCGCCGATGCCGATCGCCAGTGGTACCGCCGCCAGGATCGCCACCATGCTGGTCATCATGATCGGGCGGAAGCGCACGATGCTGGCTTCCCGCGCGGCCTCCAGCGCGCTCTTGCCGTGCTCGCGCTGCGCCACCACGGCGAAGTCGATCATCATGATCGCGTTCTTCTTGACGATGCCGATCAGCAGCACCAGCGCGATCATCGAGATCACCGACAGTTCGGTGTTGGTGCCATACAGCGCCAACAACGCGCCGACGCCTGCCGCCGGCAGCGTGGACAGGATCGTCACCGGATGGATCAGGCTTTCGTACAGCATGCCCAGTACCAGGTACACGGTCATGATCGCGGCGATGACCAGGATCAGCATCTCCATCGGGTCCGAATCGAAGCCGAAACCGCCGCTTTCGGCCAAACGGATATCGCCCGGCATGCGCATGCCGTCCACCGTGCTTTTGATGATGGCCTGTGCCTCGCCCATGCTGGTACCCGGCGCCAGGTTGTAGCTCAGCTCCATCGTGGTGTATTGGTTTTCATGGGTGATCTGCGAAGGCGCCAGGCCGGGAACCTGCTCGGCCACCGCGGTGATCGGCACCATGTCGCCGTTGCTTGCCCGCACGTACACCTGGTCGAGCGCTCCGGGCGTGGCGGTCTGTTCGGGCAGTGCGTTGACGACCACGCTGTACTGGTTGATGTCCGAATAGATGGTGGAGATCTGGCGCTGGCCGAAGGCGCCGTACAGCGCCCCGTCGATGTCGCCGACCGAGACGCCCAGGCGTGCGGCCTTGGCCCGGTCGATCACGATGTTCTGGCGCAGGCCGGCGTCATCCACGTCGGTGCCGACATCTGCCAGCTTCGGGTTCTGCTTCAGCACCGCCTGCAGCTTCGGCAACCATTCCTGCAACTGTGCCAGGTCGTTGCCCTGCAGCGATACACGGTACTGCGCGCCCTGGCTGGCGCCGCCACCATCGTTGCTGGGCAGGTCCTGGATGGCACGCAGGCGCAACTGCAGGTCAGGAAAGCGGTCGGCCTTCGCGCTCAGGCGTGACAGCGCCTGCGCGGTGGTCTCGCGGCGGCCGTCGCTGCGCGATTTCAACTCGACGTTGAACTGCGCGCTGGAGCCCTGGCGGCCGCTGCCCAGGCGCACGCCAACGGTCTTTACCGCCGGGTCGGCCATCAGCATGTCGGTGATGCGGCGCTGGCGGTTGACCATGTCTTCGAAGGACACGGTAGCGCTGGAGTTGGCACGGCCCCAGATCAGCCCGGTGTCCTGCGGAGGGAACGCCCCTTTCTTCACCGCGCCGAACAGGAACACCGTGGCACCGATCAGCAGCAGTGGCGTCAGCGACAGCAACAGGGCGTGGCGCAGCGAGAAATCCAGCAGCCTGGTGTAGATGCGCAGCATGCGGTCGTGGCCGGCGTCCAGCCAGCGGCCGAAGCGGGTCGGCTTGCCGGCATCGGCATGCGCGCTCAGGAAGCGGCTGCACAGTGCCGGGGTGAGCGTCAGCGAGATCACCATCGACACCACGATGGCGGCCACCAGGGTGACGGTGAACTCGCGGAAGAACGCACCCATCATGCCTTTGGCGAACAGCAGCGGAATGAACACCGCCACCAGCGAGGCAGTGATCGACACGATGGTGAAGCCGATTTCGCGCGCACCGGTCAACGCGGCCTGCATGCGCGGCATGCCTTCATCCAGGTGGCGCATGATGTTCTCGATCACCACGATCGCATCGTCGACCACGAAGCCGATCGCGATCACCAGCGCCAGCAGGCTCAGGTTGTTCAGGGTGAAGCCCAGTGCGTACATCACCAGTGCCGCACCGGCCAGCGACAGCGGTACGGTAATCGCGGCGATCAGGGTGGGGGCCAGCCGGCGCAGGAACAGCGCCATGGTCAGCACCACCATCGCCAGCGCGATGAGCAGGGTGATCTGCACTTCATGCAGCGAACCGCGGATGGTCGGCGTGCGGTCGAAGTAAGGCGTAAGCGTGGTGCCGGGCTGCAGGTAATCGCGCAGGGTGGGGATCTGTTCCTTTACCCGGTCGACGGTTTCGACGATGTTGGCACCAGCGCGGGTGAACACGTACATCACCACCGCCGGCTTGTGGTTGAACCACGCTGCCTGGTACGCATCCTGCTGGCCATCGTAGACGTTGGCGATGTCCTGCAGCCGGATCACGCGCCCGTCCGAACCGGTCTTGATGATGAGGTTGGCGAAGTCGGACGCATGCGCCACCGCATCGTTGGCGATGATCGCCGTAGTGGTGTTGCCGTCGCTCAGGAAACCGGTGGGCGAGGTGACATTGGCCGCGCGCACCGCGTTGCGCAGGTCGTCGGCGGTCAGCCCCAGCGAGTTCATCAGGCGCAGGTTGACGTCCACCCGCACCGCCGGCGTCGAGGCACCGGCGATGTCGACCGAGGACACCCCGGTGATCTGGCGGATGCGTTGGGCCAGCAGTGAATCGGCGACGTTGTACAGGTCGTCGGCCGATTGCGTTTCCGATGTCAACGCGATCGCGATGACCGGGTCGTCGTTCGGATTGGCCTTGGAATACATCGGCGAGCCGAGCCCGGCCGGCAGGTCGGCCTGTGCCGAATTGATCGCCGTCTGCACGTCCAGGGCCGCCGAATCGATGTCGACGTCGCTCTGGAAGATCATGAACACCAGCGAGCTGCCTTCCGAGCTCGACGAACGCATGCGATCGATGCCCGGCAACTGGCCGAGGTGGCGCTCCAGCGGCGCGGTGACGGTGGACGCCATCGTCGTTGCATCTGCGCCGGCCTGGTTGGCATGCACGAAGATCACCGGGATCTGGATGTTCGGCAACGCCGAAACGCCCAGCTTCAGGTAGCAGATCAGGCCGATGATGAACAAGCCGATCGCCAGCAGGGTGGTGCCGATCGGCCGTTTGATGAAGGGACCGGAGATGTTCATCGATGCCCTCCTGTGCGGCCTGCCATCGCCATGCTCACGCCCGTGGCTCCTGCACCTGACCATCGGCATGGCGCATGGCGCGCTGCTCGCGGCGCTGCGCCAGCCACTCTGAGAAGCGTTCCATGTACAGATAGATCACCGGCGTGGTGTACAGCGTCACCAGCTGCGACAGCAGCAGGCCGCCGACGATCGCGATGCCCAGCGGCCGGCGCAGCTCCGAACCGATCCCGGTGCCCAGTGCCAGCGGTAGCGCGCCGAGCATGGCGGCGGCAGTGGTCATCATGATCGGGCGGAAGCGCAGCAGGCAGGCGCGACGGATCGCCTCGTGGGCATTGGCACCGGTGCGACGCGCTTCGATGGCGAAGTCCACCATCATGATGCCGTTCTTCTTGACGATGCCGATCAGCAGCACGATGCCGACGATGCCGTCCACCGACAGGCTGAGTCCGCTCAGCATCAGTGCCAGCAATGCGCCGACACCGGCCGGCGGCAGGGTGGAGATGATCGTGATCGGGTGGATGTAGCTCTCATACAACACGCCCAGCACGATGTAGATCACCACCAGCGATGCCAGCAGCAACCACACCACGTCGGTCTGGCTGCCGGTGAATTCAGCGGCCTTGCCGATGAACTGCGCGTGCACCTGCGTGGGAAGCTGCAGGGTTTGCTGGGTTTCTTCGATGGCACGTACCGCATCGCCCAGCGAATAGCCCGGCGCGACATTGAACGAGATGGTGATCGCCGGCAGCTGCTGCTGGTGGCTGACCACCAGCGGGGCGTTGGTCACCTTGCTGTCGGCCAAGGCAGACAAGGGGATGATGCCGCCAGCGCCCACGGTGATGCCGGTGTTCTGGTTGCCGATGCCGGTCGCGGTGGACGAATTGGACGAGGTGACCTGGCCGAAGCTGGTGGCGTTGGTGCCGGTCAGCGCGCCGGTGCCGTTGGAGGCTACGGCCAGCTGCTCCATCAGCGCGGTGCTGGTACGGAACTCCGGTGCTACCTCCAGCACCACGCGGTACTGGTTGAGTTCGGTGAAGATGGTGGAGATCTGGCGCTGCCCGAAGGCATCGTAGAGCGTGTCGTCGATGGTCTGCATCGGTACGCCCAGCACGCTGGCCTTGTCGCGGTCGATGGTCAGTTCCAGCGCACGGCCCTGGTTGGACAGGTTGTTGTCCACGTCTGCCAGCTCCGGACGCTGGCGCAGGGCCTCGGTCATGCGCGTGGCCTGGCTGGCGACCTCCTCGGCATCCACGTCGGACAGCACGAACTGGTACTCGGTGGCGGCCACCCGCGTATCCAGCGTAACGTCCTGCACCGGCTTGAGGTACAGCGCGATGCCGGGAATGCCGGCGACCGCGTCCTGCAGGCGGGGCAGGATCACGTCCAGGCCATCGCGCTCGCCGCGCTCTTTCAGCACGATCGACAGCTGCCCCTGGTTGAGCGTGGGGTTCATGCTGCCGGCGCCGATGAACGCCGACACGCCGGTCACCGCAGGATCGTTGCGCAGGGCCTCGGCAACGGCCTGGGTACGCTGCTGCATCTGCGGGAAGGCGATGTTCTGGTCCGCCTGCACCACGGCGGTGATCTGCCCGGTATCCTGGTCGGGCAGCAGGCCCTTGGGGATCAGCACGTACAGCAGCACGGTCAGCACCAGCGCAGCACCGGCCACGGCCAGCGTTGCACGCTGGTGGGCCAGCACCCGGTCCAGGCTGCGCTCGTACAGGCCGACGATGCGCGACCACAGGTTTTCCTTGCCGGCTGCCGCCGCGCGCTCGTGCGCGTCCTCGCCTTCCGGCAGTTCGTCCGGCTTGAGCAGGTAGGCGCACATCATCGGTGTCAGCGTCAGCGAGATCAGCATCGACAACGTGACCGCGATGCTCAGCACCCAGGCAAACTCATGGAACAGGCGGCCGGTGACGCCGGGCATCAGCAGCAGCGGCAGGAACACCGCCACCAGCGATACGGTCAGCGACAGCACGGTGAAGCCGATCTGGCGCGCACCGATCTCCGCCGCTTCCTTGCCGCTCTTGCCCTGCTCGATGTAACGGACGATGTTCTCGATCATCACGATCGCATCGTCGACCACGAAGCCGGTGGCCACTACCAGCGCCATCAGCGAAAGGTTGTCCAGCGACATGCCGGCGAAGGCCATCACTGCGAAGGTGCCGGCCAGCGAAAGCGGCACGGCCACCGACGGGATGATCGTCGCCCACAGGCGGCGCAGGAACAGGAAGATCACCGCCACCACCAGGCCGATGGTGAGGATCAGCGTGAACTGCACCTCATGTACCGAGGCGCGGATGGTTTCGGTGCGGTCGGAGAACACGTCCAGGTGCACGTCGGCAGGCAGCACGCCCTGCAACTGCGGCAACAGCGCACGCACGCGCTCCACCGTCTGCACGATGTTGGCACCAGGCTGGCGACGTACCTCCAGCAGGACGGCGGGCTTGCCATCGGCCCACGCGGCCAACTGGTCGTTTTCCACGCCATCGACGACGCTGGCGACGTCGGACAGGCGCACTGGCGCACCGTTCTTGTAGCTGATGATGGTGTCGCGGTATTCGGCAGCACTGGTCAACTGGTCGTTGGTGCCGATGCTGTAGGACTGGGTCTTGCCGTTCAGCGAGCCCTTCGGTGCACTGACGTTGGCCTGGGTCAGTGCGCTGCGCAGGTCTTCCAGGGTCAGGCCCATGTTCGACAGCTGCGCCGGATTGACCTGGATGCGCACGGCCGGACGCACGTTGCCGGCGATGGAGACCAGGCCCACGCCCTGGACCTGCGACAGGCGCTGGGCGATGATCGAGTCGGCGTAGTTGTTGACGTCGCGCAGCGGGCGCGTGTCGGAGGTCAGCTTCAGGGTGACGATGGCCGCGTCGGCGGGATTCACCCGGTTGTAGACCGGCTGGTAGGGGAGCGATGACGGCAGCGTGGCCTGGCGGATCGCCGCCTGTACGTCCTGCGCGGCCACGTCGATGTCCCGTTCCATCGAGAACTGCAGGATGATGGTCGACAGGCCGGCCGACGAATCGGACGTCATCAGTTCCAGTCCGGAAATCTGCCCGAACTGGCGCTCCAGCGGGGTGGTTACCAGCGCGGCCATGGTGGTGGCGTTGGCACCGGGATACTGGGTGGTCACCACCAGGCTGGGGGCATCGATCTCCGGCAACGCCGAAACCGGCAGCGCCCGGTAGCCGAGGATGCCGAGCAGCAGCAACCCTGCCATCAGCAGCGAAGTGGCGATCGGGCGGCGGATGAAGATCGTCGAAAAGCCCACGGGCGGATCCTTGCTGGAACGTCATGGCGACGCCGGCGAAGGCGCCGGCGTCGATAAGTCAGGGGTGGCCGCGGTCAGCGCGGGCCACCGCCGGCACGGCGACCGCCGCTCTGTTGCTGGGCGGCCTTGAGTTCGGCTTCGGTCGGTGCAGCCGGTGTTTCTCCAGGCTTCAGTGCAGTGACCCTGGCACCCGGTTTGAGCCGGAACTGGCCTTCGCTGACCACCCGCTCGCCGCCCTTGAGGCCCTCGGTTACCTGCACCTGGCTGTCACCGACCTCCACGCCGCTGCGCACGGTCTGCATCTTCACCGTGTTGTCGGGCTGCACTACATACACGTACTCGCCATCCGGGCCACGCATGACGGCCTGGGTCGGGATGACTATGCCGCCGTCGATGGTGCGCAGCTGCAGGCGGACGTTGACGAACTGGCCCGGCCACAGGAGGTTGTCGTTGTTGTCGAACAGGGCGCGCGCGCGGAAGGTGCCGCTGTCGCTGCTGATCAGGTTGTCCACCACGTCCAGCCGGCCATCACCGCTGACCACGTGCGCATCGGTGCGGTCCAGCGCGGCCACCTGCACCGGGCCGGCCTGCTGCGCGGTGCGGACGTCGCCCAGCTGGCGCTCGGGCAGGTTGAACACTACGTGGATCGGATGTATCTGGGTCAGCGTCACCAGCGCGGTACCGGCGCTGACCACGTTGCCGGCGTCCACGGCACGGATGCCGGCAACGCCGGTGATCGGTGCGGTGACCCTGGTGTACTGCAACTGCACCTGCGCGGCACGCATGCTGGCCTCGTTGGCCGCTACCGCGCTTTCATACTGCGCTACCTGGTTGCGCTGCGTGTCCAGGTCGGTCCTGGACACGTACTGCTGGTATTCCGGTGCGCTGGAACGCTGGAAATTGGACCGGGCCGTGGCCAGCAGGGCCTGGTTCTGGCGCTTTGCCGCCGCTGCTTCGTCATAGCTGGCCTGTGCGCTGCGCGGATCGATGACTGCCAGCACGTCGCCCTTCTTCACTTCCTGGCCTTCGCGGAAGTCGAGGCTCATCAGCTGGCCACCGATCTGCGGGCTGACCGTTACCGTGTTCATTGCGCTGACCGTACCGAGCGCGCTGGCATAGACCGGCACGTCCTGGCGGACGGCGTCGACCACGGTCACCGGTACCGGCGCATTGTCGGCCTGGCCGCCGCGGTCACCTGCCGCCGCGGTATCTCCGACAGCCTTGTCCTTGTCGCCGCCAGCCATGCGCAGGCCGACGAATACGACCACCAGCACTGCCACCACCAGCAGCACGATCTTCCACAAACGCGACATTCCGTTCACTCCTGGGGGCTGGGCCGGGCGCAGGGCCCGGCTGGCAAGGTGCCAAGCATACCTGCGGTCCGTGCCACTGCCTGCATGCCAAATGGGACGGGTGCTCGGACCGGCCGTGGCGCCGAAGGTTCCCGACGGCACCGGCATGCCCTACATTCGGTACAAATCCTTCTCGTGGAGATCCCCATGCCCCGTCGCGCGCTGCTGTCATCCGCCCTGCTGCTGGCCCTGCCCGTGCTTGCCCATGCCCAGGCCGCCGAGCGCCCCGAGGTGGCTGCCGCCGCCGAGCGCCTGCAGGCCAAGGTGGTGGAATGGCGCCGGGATTTCCATCAACACCCGGAACTGTCCAACCGCGAGGAACGGACCTCCGCCGAGGTCGCCAAGCGCCTGCGTGCGATGGGACTGAAGCCCCGGACCGGGATCGCCCATCATGGCGTGGTGGCGATCATCGAAGGTGGCAGGCCGGGCCCGAAGATCGCCCTGCGTGCGGACATGGATGCCCTTCCGGTGACCGAACAGACCGGCTTGCCGTTCGCTTCCAAGGCCACCAGCACCTATCGCGGGCAGTCGGTCGGGGTGATGCATGCCTGCGGCCACGATGCGCATACCGCCACCCTGCTGGGGGTGGCCGAGGCCTTGGTGGCCATGCGCAAAGACCTGCCGGGACAGGTGATGCTGATCTTCCAGCCCTCTGAAGAAGGCGCTCCGCCGCCGGAGGAGGGTGGTGCGGCGCTGATGCTGAAGGAAGGCCTGTTCGCCGATTTCAAGCCGGAGGCGGTGTTCGGGCTGCACGTGTTCTCCAGCGTACAGGCCGGACAGATCGCAGTGCGCGGTGGTCCATTGATGGCGGCCTCGGACCGCTTCGGCATCAAGGTGGTCGGCAGGCAGACGCACGGCTCGGCACCGTGGAACGGGGTGGACCCGATCGTGGCGACGGCCGACCTGGTGGGCACGGCGCAGACCATCGTCAGCCGCCGCGCCAATCTGTCCAAGCAGCCGGCCGTGCTGACCTTCGGGGCCATCAACGGGGGCATCCGCTACAACATCATCCCGGACGAGGTGGAGATGGTGGGTACGATCCGTACTTTCGACGAGGGCATGCGCCAGCAGATCTTCGCCGACCTGCGCAACGTGGCCGAGCATACCGCTGCCGCACACGGTGCCAAGGCGGTGACCGAGATCTACGAGGAAGAGGGCAACCCGGCCACGGTGAACGATCCGGCGCTGACCGCCAGGATGCTGCCCAGCCTGCAGGCCGTGGTGGGAAAGGACAATGTCTACGAGCCGCCGCTGCAGATGGGCGCGGAGGACTTTTCGCTGTACGCCAAAGAAGTACCGGCGATGTTCTTCTTCGTCGGTTCCACCAGCGAAGGCATCGACCCGGCGACAGCGCCGGCCAACCATTCGCCGAAGTTCCTGCTGGACGAGAAGGCGCTGGACGTGGGCCTGCGCGCCTTGCTGCAGGTAAGCCTGGATTACCTCAATGGAGCGCCCGCGCCTGCGGCGAGCTGAAGCAACGGCAACAGCAACGCCCACGTCCATGCGGCGTCGGGTAGCGCCGGGCCATGCCCGGCGGGGAAAGGGGTGATGGAGATGGGTAGAGCGGGGCCATGCCCCGCTGCTCTTGTTTCCGGCATCGCGCGAATGGCAGCGGGTCATGGACCCGCTCTGCCGGCCAACCCCCAGATGCAGCGTGAAATGCCACCCGCCGCGTGGGGTTCCACCCGTTCGACCCCCCCTGATGGGGTCATTACAATAGGCAGATGAACACCCCACAGAATTCCAGCCTCGGCCGCGAGGTCAGCTATCCGTCGCAGTACGACCCCGGCCTGCTGTTCCCCATCCCCCGCGCGGCGGCTCGCGCGGAGATCGATATCGACGAGGCCGCGCTGCCCTTCGTCGGGCACGATCGCTGGCATGCCTTCGAACTGGGCTGGCTTGACCTGCGTGGCAAGCCGCAGGTGGCAGTGGCCACCGTGCAGGTCCCGTGCACGTCACCGAGGTTGATTGAATCGAAGTCGTTCAAGCTGTACCTCAACTCGCTCAACAGTGCGCGTTTCGACGGCGCCGAGTCGCTGCGGCTTTGCATCGCGAAGGACCTGTCGGCATGCGCCGGTGCCCCGGTACAGGTGGCGTTTGGTTTGCCGCCGCTGCGTGAAAGCCCGCTCGGCGAGAGCATCGATGGACTCGACGTCGATATCGATTGCTATGGACCGCCGCACGCGGAGTACCTGTCTGCGGACGCCACCGACCTGGTCGAGGAAACCTTGGTCTCGGCCTTGATGAAGTCCAATTGTCCGGTGACCGGCCAGCCGGACTGGGCCACCGTCAGCGTGCGTTACCACGGCCCGCGTATCGACCGGGCTGGCCTGCTGCGCTACGTGGTCAGTTACCGCGAGCATGCCGAGTTCCATGAGCAGTGCGTGGAGCGCATCTTCAACGAGGTCAGCCAGCGTTGCATGCCGCAGTGGCTTGAGGTGGAAGCCCGCTACACGCGACGGGGTGGCCTGGACATCAATCCATGGCGGGCCAGCCCGGGTGTTGCCTCACCTGCTGCGATCTACCGCGAACAACGCCAGTAGGGCCTGGTTGGCTTCACATTAAAACCATCCCTATTTAACAACCTGTGTGAGAACGTGCCAGCCACGAAGTCCTGCAGATGGGAGTGGGTGGATGAGTACCGAGAAGAAGGCCGATTTTTCTGGCGTCAGCTCCAATGTCGACAGCACCGCGCAGCAGGTTCCCAAAGCCGATTTTTCCGGTGTCAGCGGATCCGTGGACAGCACGGCCGACGTGGTGGGCGGCACGTACACCGTAGAAAAGGGCGACTCGCTGTCCAGGATCGCCAAGCAGCACTATGGCGATGCCAACGCGTGGCAGAAGATATTCGATGCCAACAAGGACGTGCTGAAGGACCCGGACAAGATCCAGCCCGGGCAGGTCCTGAAGCTGCCACCGAAATAAGCGAAATAAGCCGGCCGAAGCAAGCCGGCACCTGCTGCTGTTCCGCTGAACCCTTGGAGGAAACCCGATGACCCGTACCAACACCCTTCGCAATGGCCTGCTGGTCGCGCTGCTTGGCAGCGTCGCGCTGGTGGGTTGCAAGAAGAACGAACCGGCGACCGACGTCAACGCACCGCCGGCCACCGATACCGCTCCGGCCCCCATGACCGGTGCCCCGCCACCGATGGCTGAAGCCGCATCGGTAAATGTTTCTTCGGTAACTGTCGGCAAAACGGCTGCTGCGGATAAATCCGTGGCTACTTCAGCGCTGTTCGCACCTCAGGACGAGATCATCGTCTCGGTTCGTACCGACGGAACAGCGAACAATGCAAACGTGGGCGCGAAGCTGACGTTCCAGGATGGCCAGGTGGCGGGTGAGCAGAGCGCAGCGCTCAACACCACCGGTGCCGAGACCACCAACATCAGTTTCAAGAACGCCAATGGCTGGCCGGCGGGCAAATACCGTGCGGAAGTCATGGTAGATGGCAAGGCGGCCGGAACGCCGCAGGAGTTCGAGGTCAAGTAAGTCCACTGCATTACCGACTCTCTCCCGGTAGTGGGCTCACGATGGACGCAGCCGCAAGGCTGCGTCTTTTTTTGTTGCAGCCGTGCCCGCGCCCCGGCGCGTCGGGATCATTGCACCATCTGCCAGCAATCGCGGCGGCTGCGTCTCTCCTTCCAATACCTGCGCGTATGGCGCAGCTTTGCCGTGTGGCCTGGAAATGGCGACAATGCAGGAGTTTCCCCGTCGCATGCCTGTTGCTGGAATGCGGCCCGGAAGAGGTGGCCGGCACCCCTGCGTCTTGGCCGCCAGATATGCCAGTACGTGGCCGGTGCTTGCGCCTGCCTTCCCCTGAGATCCGCCATAGAGTCCACGTTCCCCATGTCGAATACGCCCAAGATCCTCTACACGCTGACCGATGAAGCGCCGTTCCTGGCCACCCAGTCGCTGCTGCCGGTCGTCAGTGCGTTCACCGCAACTGCCGGTATCGCCGTGGAAACCCGCGACATTTCGCTGTCCGGCCGCATCCTCTCGCTGTTTCCGGAGCGGCTGAAGGATGAGCAGAAGGTAAACGATGACCTGGCCGAGCTGGGCCAGCTGGCGACCACCCCGGAAGCCAACATCATCAAACTGCCGAATATCTCCGCATCGGTGCCGCAGTTGAAGGCGGCCATCAAGGAGCTGCAGGGCCTCGGTTATGCGTTGCCGGATTACCCGGAAAACCCGGCCGATGACGAGCAGCGCGATGTCAAGGCGCGCTACGACAAGGTCAAGGGCAGCGCGGTGAACCCGGTGCTGCGCGAAGGCAATTCCGATCGTCGCGCGCCGCTGTCGGTCAAGAATTACGCCCGCAAGCATCCACATCGCATGGGCGCGTGGGCGTCGGATTCGAAGTCGCATGTCGCCCACATGGCGTCGGGCGATTTCTACGGCAGCGAGAAGTCGGCCACGCTGGCCGGTGCCGGCAGCCTGAAGATCACCCTGCATGGCACCGACGGCAGCGCAGTGGTGCTGAAGGAAAAGACCGCCGTCAAGGCCGGTGAGATCGTCGATGCCGCGGTGATGAGCCGCAGTGCACTGGCCGCTTTCATCGCTGATCAGATCGCCGATGCCAAGGCGCAGGGCGTGCTGTTTTCGCTGCACCTGAAAGCCACCATGATGAAGGTCTCCGACCCGATCATGTTCGGCGTGGCCGTCAATGAGTTTTACAAGGACGTGCTGGCCAAGCATGCCGACGTGCTCAAGCAGGCCGGATTCGATGCCAACAATGGCATTGGCGACCTGGCCGCGCGCCTTCCGTCGCTGCCGGATGCCACCCGTTCGGCCATCGAAGCCGACCTGCAGGCCGAGTACGCACTGCGCCCGGGCGTGGCGATGGTCAACTCGGACAAGGGCATCACCAACCTGCACGTACCCAGCGACGTGATCGTCGATGCGTCGATGCCGGCGATGATCCGCGACTCCGGCAAGATGTGGAACGCCGAAGGCAAGCTGCAGGACACCAAGGCGGTGATCCCGGATCGTTGCTATGCCGGTGTGTACCAGGCGGTCATCGACGATTGCCGCAGCAACGGTGCGTTCGACCCGGCCACCATGGGCTCGGTACCGAACGTTGGCCTGATGGCGCAGAAGGCCGAGGAGTACGGTTCGCATGACAAGACCTTCCAGGTCGCGGTCGATGGCGTGGTCAAGGTCACCGATGAGGCCGGCAACGTGGTGTTCGAGCACCCGGTGCAGGCGGGTGACATCTGGCGCATGTGCCAGACCAAGGACGCGCCGATCCAGGATTGGGTCCGGCTGGCCGTTGAACGTGCGCGCCTGAGCAGCACCCCGGCGGTGTTCTGGCTGGATGCCGCGCGTGCGCATGATGCGCAGGTCATCGCCAAGGTGGAGGCCTACCTCAAGGACCATGACACCTCGGGCCTGGATATCCGCATCCTGCCGCCAGTGGAAGCCACCGCGTTCTCGCTGGCACGCATCCGCAAGGGCGAGGACACCATTTCGGTGACCGGCAACGTGCTGCGTGACTACCTCACCGACCTGTTCCCGATCATGGAGCTGGGCACCAGCGCGAAGATGCTCTCCGTCGTGCCGCTGATGGCCGGTGGTGGTCTTTTCGAGACCGGTGCCGGTGGCTCTGCGCCCAAGCACGTGCAGCAGTTCGTCGAAGAGGACTACCTGCGCTGGGATTCGCTGGGTGAGTTCCTGGCGCTGGCCGCGTCGCTGGAGCACCTGGGCAACCGTTATGACAACGCCGCCGCCCGCGTGCTGGCCAAGGCGCTGGACCAGGCCAACGGTGAGTTCCTGGACAACGACAAGTCGCCGTCGCGCAAGCTGGGTGGCATCGACAACCGTGGCAGCCATTTCTACCTGACCCTGTACTGGGCGCAGGCGCTGGCTGCACAGGATGACGATGCGGCGCTGAAGGCACGTTTCGCACCATTGGCCAAGGCGCTCACCGACAACGAGAAGAAGATCGTCGAGGAACTGGTCGCGGTGCAGGGCAAGGCCGTGGACATCGGCGCGTATTACCGCCCGGACCTGGCCAAGGTGGCCGCCGCGATGCGCCCGAGCGCTACCTTCAACAAGGCGCTGGAGCAGTTGCAGGGCTGATCGGACGCAGCATCTGGTTACCCGGAAGGCCCGCGCATTGCGCGGGCCTTCTGCGTTGTGGCCGGTTGGCAGTGTGCATGGAGCAACAGGCGCCCTGCCATCGCGGCACGGAAATTGCCTCCTGTCTGCATGTCTCAGTTCTTCGGTTTGGCCTGGGCTCTGCCGGTCATTCTGAGCAGCCGATCACGTCAGTCGGGTGCGGCTCCCCCGTACGCTGCGAAAGTCGCGGGGATGCGGCTGAGGGGACGTTCATGGCAAGGATCCTGGTGGTAGGTGCCGACATCGAACGCGAACAGGCACTGCTGCGTCGGTTGCGGCGGGTTGCCGCGCTGCCGGAAGGGCGGGTACGCGGCTGTCGCGACCTGGACGATTGTGACCTGTTGGTGATCCGGGACACGCCTGCGTTGCGCAACGCGGCGGCCAACCTGCTGCGCGGGCGCCCGCGCCTGCACTGCTGGGTGGAAGACCAGCACGGCCGCCTGCTGGGCGGGGAGTCCGGCGAAGAGCTGGACGACCATGCCATCGCCAGTGCGCTGCACGGCATGCAGCTGCCTGTTGCCGCCGCCGCCCACGCGGCAACGATGCTGCCGGAGCTGGCGCGTGGCAGCCATGCGATCACCCAGGTGCTGCGGCAACGCCTGCCACTACGGAACTGCCAGTTGATGCTGAAGCGGCAGGCGCAGCCGCTGTTGCTGCTGGATCTCGCGCAGGACCAGGCACAGGCACAGAACGCCGATGGCGAGCTGCTGATGGATACGATCGTTGAGGAATTCGATGCGTTGAGCCTGCATGAGGTGGCCGGCACGCCGCTGCAGATGGTGCAGGAACGTCCACGCCTGCCCTTGCGGCCATTGCTGTGGCAGTGGGGACTGCGCAGCAACCAGTGGCATGCACTGGATCATCGGCTGCGGCAGGGCGCGGCGGTGCGGATGTCGCGCTGGCCGGACTTCCGCGTGCTCGGCCGCGACCATGATGGCTTCCGCCTGTGCTCGCTGCTGCTCAAGCGCGCGCACACAGTACAACAGTGCGCAGGCCTGCTGGACCTGCCTGACGTGGTGGTGTCTTCGTTCGTGCACGCCGCTTACCTGAGCGGCCATGCGCAGCTGGAGGAGGTGCCGGCCGCGATCGCGTACGGCGGGAGCACCTCGCCACCGGGCAGCCTGCTGGCACGGATGTGGCGCAGCATGCGTGGGAGGGCATGAGCATGCGGGAGTACAAGATCGTCGTGCTCGGTGGCATGGGCAGCGGCAAGTCGACCCTGGTCCGCAGCATCGCTGCAGGCAGCGTTGTGGATACCGACGTCGCCAACAGCGACCGGCTGGGCGCCGACAAGGCCACCACCACGGTGGCGATGGACTACGCCGACATCGACCTGCCCAATGGCGACCGCCTGCGCCTCTATGGCACGCCAGGACAACAACGGTTCGATTTCCTGTGGCCTGTGCTGCTGCGAGGTGCCAGTGGAGTGCTGTTGCTGGTCGATGGCAGCCGCCAGCGGTGCGCGGACGAGCTTTCTTCCAGCCTGCAGGTACTTGCCTTGCATGGCAGTGGCACGCCGGTGGTGGTCGGTGTCACCCGCCTTGACCTCGCGCTCGAAGATCCGATGGAGCAGCTGTCCACCCTCGCTGTGCTGGATGGACTGGTGGTGCCGGTGGTACCGCTGGATGCGCGTACGCGTCTACAGGGGATGCTGCTGATGGATGTGCTGATGGGCGAGATGGAAGCACATGCACTGGTGGGCAGTGATGGCTGACGGCACCCAGGCCCACATGCCCGATGCGCTGCAACGGGCGCGGCTGCTCCCGCTGTTGCAGCAGTTCGCCGACCGCGTGGAAGGGGTGCGCACCGTGGTGCTGGCCAGCGTGGATGGGTTTGCGCTGGTGCAGGCAGGTACCAGCGGCAATGGCGAGCGGCTGGCGGCGATGACCAGCGCGATGCTGGGCCTGGCCGCAGCGGTCGGACGTGAGCTGGCACTGGGCGAGCTGCAGACCCTGATGCTGGAAGCCGGCGAGGGCAAGGTGTTGATGCTGGCCCTGCCAGGCAGCAATGCGCCGTTGTTGCTGATGGCCGGTTGCGACCAGCGCACCGTCATCGGCCAGGTGCTGTGGAACGCACGCGAATGTGGCCAGGCAGTCCTGGCCGAACTCGGCGGAAGCTGAGCCGCTCCGCAGGGAAATCCAAGGCTCCAATTTCAACGTGACGGGGTGACACATGGCAGGACTCAAGGAATCACTGGATGCGCTGATGGGGATCGATGGCGCGCAGGCGGTAGCACTGGTGGATTATGAGAGCGGCATGCTGCTGGGCGAATCCGGTTCGGGAATGGACATGGAAGTGGCAGCAGCGGGCAACACCGAGGTGATCCGCGCCAAGATGAAGACTGCTGCCTCGCTGAACCTCAACGACAGCATCGAAGACATCCTGATTTCGCTCGGCAGGGCGTACCACATCATGCGTCCGGTCGCGAAACGCAAGGGATTGTTCTTCTACCTCGTGCTGGACAGGAACAAGTCCAACCTTGCGCTGGCACGGCGCAAGGTGCAGGACGTAGAGGGCGAGCTGGCGATCTGACCCGGCCTGACGGCCCGGTGCCGGCCACGGGTCGGTATCCGGGCAGGCGGGTCCGCCGGACTGGGACTGTGCAGGCCGCCTTCGGCCGTCGTAAGGTGGGCCTGGTCCCGGCGATGAGCCCTGCATGTCCTGCACCGATGTCCCAATGCCCCTGGAGGCACTGATCGCCATCGCCATACGCGATGGCTTCGAGGACTATCACGCGCGCTTCGCGGCCATTACCGCACGTGCAAAGTTGCGCTTCGAGACGCGCCAATGGGACGCATCGCCACTGGACGCGGTGGAGCGCATCGGCCTGTATGACACCTGCATCGCCTCATGCATGGATACGCTGCGCAGGCTGGCCAGGGAATCCATCGGCGACCGCGTGTTGTGGCTCCAGGTCCACGCCCATTATGCCGGGCTGCTGCAGGGGCTGATCGACGCCGAACTGTACAAGACCTTCTACAACACCCTGGCGCGGCGGTTGTTTGGAACCCGTGGTGTCGACGCCCAGGTGGAGTTCATCGCCTTTGACGTCGAGCCATCCGATGCCATCACCCATCCGGTGGCGCGGCATGCCTACGCGATGTCGGTGGCGCGACCAGCCGATGCGCTGATGCGCGTGCTGGCGGACTACCGCTTCGAGGTGCCCTATGCGCACCAACTGCGCTGCGCAGCGGCCATTGCCGTGCGCCTGCAGGACGATCTGGCGCATTGGGGGGCTGACCCGGTGCGCAGCATCGAACTGCTCGACACCGTGTTCTACCGCGAGCGTCGTGCCTACCTGGTAGGTCGGGTGTTTGGCGAGCATCGCTTCTCGCCCTGCGTGATCGCGCTGGTCAATGATGGACAGGGCCTGCGTGCCGACGCGGTGCTTACCCGGCGCCGCGACGTGGCCCACCTGTTCGGCGTCTCGCGCAGCTATTTCCAGGCCAACCTGGCTACGGTGGGGGATGCGGTGGTATTCCTGCGCAGCCTGCTGCCGGGAAAGCCGGTGGACGAGATCTATACCGTGCTGGGCCGCGCCAAGCAGGGAAAAACCGAGCGCTACCGTACCTTCTTCAGCCATTTCCGCGACCAGCCAAGCGAGCAGCTGGTGCATGCCGAAGGCACGCCGGGCATGGTCATGGCGGTGTTCACCCTGCCCAGCTATCCGCTGGTGTTCAAGCTGATACGCGACCGTTTCGCCTGGCCGAAGGCGATGTCGCGGCAGCAGGTGGAGGAGAAGTACGCCCTGGTATTCAACCTCGACCGCGCGGGACGCCTGCTGGATGCACAGCCTTACCGGCACCTCCGGTTCCCGAAGGACAGGTTCGCTCCGGCGTTGCTGCAGGAACTGTTGGATCAATGCGCGCAGAGTGTCCGCGTGGACGGGCAGGAGGTGGTGATCGCGCTGTGCTATGTACAGCGGCGCTTCCGTCCATTGAACCTGTACCTGCGCGAGCAGGGGGCATCGGCGGTACGCGCGGCCGTGCTGGACTATGCGCAGTCGATCACCGACATGGCACGCAACAACATCTTCCCCGGCGACATGCTGCCGAAGAATTTCGGCGTATCCCGGCACGGGCGTGCGGTGTTCTACGATTACGATGAACTGTGCCTGGTGACGGACTGCGTGTTCCGGGATTGGCCGACGCCGCGCAATGACGAAGAAGCCATGGCCGATGAGCCGTGGTTCCACGTGGGCCCGCATGATGTCTTTCCCCAGCGCTTCGGTCCGTTCATGGGGCTGCCGGCTGCCGAGCTGGCAGCCGTGCGGGAGCACTTCGGGCACCTGTTCGATCCGCAATGGTGGCGTGGACTACAGGCGCGGTTTGCGGCGGGGGATTACCCGGATACACCGCCCTACACCGGGGAACACCGGCTTGCGTGATACCGGGCGGAGACGATGGTAGTCTTCTCCCCTCATCCACAAGGAGCAGGTGCGATGCGTAACCCGATGATGTGGGCGCTGGCGGTGGCCATGAGTGCGTTGCTGCCCGTTGCACACGCGGACGATGCGGCCAAGCCGGAGACGCCACGCACGGCGCAGCAGATCCGTGCAACGGCAGAGGCCAGCATGGTGCTGACCGGCACCATCGACATTGCCACCGACGGCAGTGTCGAGAAGGTAGCCTTGGACCGCCGCGAAAAGATTGATCCTGGGATCGTCCGCTTTATTGAACGATCCGCGGATTCCTGGCGTTTCGAGCCGATCGTGCAGGGCGGCATCAACGTCCCGGCGCGCGCACCCATGCGCGTCCGTGTAACGGGCAGGACGACCGATGGTGGCGGCATGCAGGTCATGCTGAGTGATGCGAATTTCAGCAACTATGATCCCGACGATACCGAAAGCACCGTAGGCCTGAAGATGACGCCGCCGCGTTATCCTTCGGATGCATTTTCAATGAATGCCATGGGTACCGTGTTGTTGCAGTTGAAAATAGAGCGTGATGGCAGCGTGGGGGATGTCGTCGCCGAGCAGGTCAACCTGCGCACGGTGGGCAATGAGCGCATGATGCAGAACATGCGGCAGTCGCTGAGCAAGGCAGCCGTTGCCGCGGCACGCAGATGGACATTCCGTGTGCCCACGACCGGCGACCATGTGGATGAGCCCTTCTGGACGGTGCGGGTTCCGGTCAGTTTCGATATCAGCGACACCCTCAGGCCGAAGGACGATTACGCCGCTTGGCAGGCCTACATCCCTGGACCGCGGCAGGAAGAAGCGCCCTGGCGCACGGCAAAGCCAGAGGAGGCACGCGGGTCGGACCTGATGCCTGCGGGTGGTGTCTACATGGTCGGCCTGGACAAGGGGCCACGCCTGCTGACGCCGCTGGGCGGCTGACTTCCGTACCACCCAGGAATCTCGCAGGGAACAATCAAGCATGGACAATCAAGCAGGAAAGCGTGCTGTTGGTGCTGCACTGGCTCTGTTGCTTCTGGCTTCGCCTGCAGCCGGTGCATCCGCCAGCCCATCGGCCAGCCGCGCGGAAGTCAGCAAGCAGCTTGTCGGGACCACGCTGGTGCGCGGCCAGATCGATATCGAAGCAGACGGGTCGGTGTCGAACCTCGAGCTCGAGGCGGAGGAGAAGCTTGAGCCGGGCGTGGTGCGCTTCGTTCGCCAGACGGCGGAGAAGTGGCGTTTCGAACCGGTGAAAGTTGACGGAAAGGACGTGGCCGTACGTAGTTCCGTGAGTGTCAGGCTCATCGCCAGCCAGGGTGGGCAGGAGCAGGTCCGGATCCATGTCAGTGGCGTCGATTTCGGCAATATTGATGATGAGGGCAACGCCCGGGTGCAGAAGGTCTCGATGAAGGCGCCGGCCTATCCCAATACGGCAAGCACCATGGGCGGGGCCGGGACGGTGTATGTCGTCATCAGGATCGGCCGTGATGGCAAAGTCGAGGATGCAATGGCTGAGCAGGTCAACCTGCGTGCCGTGGGCACGGAGAAGCAGATGCAGGAAGTCCGGGATTCGCTGTCGTCCAGCGCGCTTGCCGCAGCGCGACGGTGGACGTTCCGGCCACCGACAGAGGGGCCCCATGTCGATGCGCCCTTTTGGACGGTACGTGTGCCAGTGAGCTTTTTGCTGAATCGCCAGAAAGAAGAAGACTCACCGGGCCTCTGGGTTGCTTACGTGCCAGGTCCGCGATATTCGGCGCCGTGGTTGGCGGATGACGATGCTCCCGGGTTCTCTCCCGATACGCTGGCCGAAGGTGGAATCTACATGGCTGATCGCCAAGGGCCGCGCCTGCTGACGCCGTTGGGCGGCGAGTGAGCGTTGCCGGCGGACGGTCGGCTATCGGGGCAAGGGCGTGACCACCAAGCGTCCTTGCCCACCGTCAGCCAACTGCAGCGCTGGTCAGCGCTCCAGCCGTTTGCGCAGCGTGGCGCGAAGCTGGGCCGCCATGGTCTCGTCCAGCGGTCCCAGCAGGCCATGGGCATGTTCGGGAACATGCCCGGTGGTGCGTTCGTCGGCCTCGAACACGTAGTGCCGGAACATCGCGTGCCAGGCTTCGCGCTGTGCAGCAGGCAGGTCGCGCACCGCCAGGATGGACAGCATCAGGGCATTCATGGGGGCATCCCTCCATGCCGGCACAGGCCGCCACCAGTAGTTGACCAGCACGTTGAAGGCATCCAGGCCCTCCATGTGGTGCCACCACAACGACGGGATGTACACCGCATCACCGGGTCCAAGCTCGGCTACCTGCGCGTACTGCATTGCCTCGGCGAAGCGCGGGAAGCGCACGGGATCCGGGGCGGCGAAGTCCACCAGGCTGACCGCCTGCCCGGCAGGGGTGAAGTCCAGCGGGCCGACATGCAGGTTGCCGACCTGGTCCGGCGGGAACAGGGTGACGCGCCTTCGGCCTGCCGCGACGCAGGCCAGGTTGTCCGGCACGTCCTGGTGGGCGGCGATGCGTGAGCGGTTGCCGATCCAGATGCTGGCCAGCGGATCGGCCACGCCGATGTCCAATGCGTTGTCCGCGCTGAGGCCGGGCAGGAAGCTGTCCAGGGTAGTGGACGCTACGTAGATCGACGGAGCGTCCGGATTGTCGTGGTATTTGAGCAAGGTATCCAGCACGACCTTGAGCGGCACCTGCTCGCGACGGAAATTGAAGCCGGTCATGTCCTCGTTGTAGAAGACCCGTCCCCGTGCCTGTGGCGGCGCGGTAGTGGCGGTGACCGGCATGCCACTGCGGTCGAATGGCTTCAGGTAGGCCACGCCATGCGCTGCGGATTCCCGGGCGGCCGATACCAGCGGCCATCCGGATACCAGTCCGCGGATTACCTTGGGCGTGGTCCAGCCGGGCAACCGGGCAGCAAGCTGCCCGGGCGCGATGCCATGAACCTCTTCGATGTGCCCGGTTGGTTGCATGCCATCCATCTTGCCATCGGTCAGAACTTGTAGCGTACGCCGAACATGTAGCGCGGCCCGGTCTGGGTGGCATAGCGCAGCATGTTGCTGTGGCGGGCGTAGGTACGCATGGTCTCGTCGGTGAGGTTGATGCCTTCCAGGCTGAGCGACAACTGCGGCGTCACGGCGTAGCTGATGTTGACGTCCAGCTGGCCATAGGCCTCGGTGTAATTGGGGTTCGGTCCCTGCCCACCAATGCCATTGAGGAAGCTGTCGCGCCAGTTGTACGCCGCACGCACCTGCCATGCATTCTTGTCATAGAAGGCCACCAGGTTGGCCGAATCGCTCAGGCCGATCATCGGGTACTGGTCGCCCAGGCTCAGGTTGTTGAAGGTGAGGCCCGATTTGACCTTGGTGTAGTTGGCGGCCAGGCCGAAGCCGGACTGCCCGAACAGATGCTGCACGCTGACTTCCCAGCCATCCAGGTGGTCCGAGCGCTGGTTGGCCGGCACGGTGATGTCGAAGCCAGCCACCGGATCGCCGGGCTGCCCGACGATGGTGCCGGTCAGTTGTCCGGCCGAATTGGTGCCGGTTGCAGTGACGCCGGGGTCGCCATCATGGTTGGTGAAGATGAAATCACGGATGCACGGCATGTCGGTTGCGCCGCAGCCCGACGCCAACGCTTCGTTCCAGTAGGTGCCGCCCACCGGGGTATGCAGGTTGCCCGGCTCCTCGCGCAGGATGGTGTTGCTGATGAAGTTCTTGATGTTCTTGCGGAAGTAGCCGACGGAGGCGTAGCTGGATTCGCCGTAATACCATTCCAGCGACAGGTCGAAGTTGTCCGACAGCAGCGGCTCCAGGCCGGGGTTGCCACGTGATCCGGTACCGCCCTGGGTGCGTACGATATCCGCCAGCGTCTGCCCGCTCTGGATCTGCGTCCAGCCCGGGCGACCGATGCTGCGGCTGTAGCTGCCGCGCAGTGCCAGCGCGTCGCTGATGTCCAGCTTCAAGTCCACGTTGGGCAGGAAGTAATCGTACTCGCCACGGCCGTCGATCACGCCGCTTTCCGTCGCGTAGTCGATGTTGAACTCATTGGCCGAGCTCCAGCTGATCCCGTCCGGCACGCGCACCATGGCGGAGGATTCCACCTCGGTCTTCTCGTAGCGGACGCCGACGGCAACGTTCAGCGGCATCGACCAGTCGAACGTGGTGCGGTACTGCAGGTAGGCACTCTTCGACTTCTCGGTGGTGCGGATGTCTTCGCTGTATTCGGTCGGTGCGAAGTAGCAGGTGGGACAGGCGGGATCGGAGGCGGTCCCCACTTCGCCGGCTCGCTCGCGCAGGCGGTCGAAATCGAATACCAGGAAGCGGCCGGTCATGCGTGGGTCGCCGCTGCCGGAGAAGGCCTTGAAGTACTTGGCCATGTCATCGGCGTACCAGATGCTGTCGTCGTAGTCGCCGGGCGTGCCGAGGCCGCCCCAGCTGTTGCGCTGTTCGATGGCCGAGGCCGAACGGTTCTGGACTTCCGTGGACCCGATGCCGAAGTCCAGGGCCGAGTAGTTGGCGAACTTGAAGCGGCCACGCGCCTGGAACTGTTCCACCTCGGACTTGTTGTAGCTGTTCTGGAACACCGAGCCGGTGACCAGGGCGTCGGACGCTTCGACCTGGGTCCTTCCTGGCGGCAGCGCCACGTTGATGATCGGCAGGTCACCGCTGTAGTCCACGGTGGTGGTACCGCGCACGAAGGCGGCCACGCCCAGTACGCCGGCCGAACCATAAGGGCTGTCCGGTTGTGATTCGGCGCTGGAGTTGTGGTAATCGAAGGACAGGTCCAGTGCGTCGTTGACTTCCCACTCCACGTTGAAGCCCAGCGAGTCCATGGTGTTCTTGGTGGCCAGCTTGGCGCCACCCATCGACAGGTCGGAGTACTCCATGTCTTCGGAGTAGATGATCGGCGCGGCCACCGGGCCATTGGTCCAGGTGCTGTCGCCAGGCCCGTAGTTGAACCATACCGACAGCTCGCTGCGTTGCTGCTGCACCTTGTTCTCGACGTGGGTGTAGTCCAGCGTGGTGGTTACGTTGTCGGCCGGCTTCCATTGGAACGTCGCCTGCGCGTTGGTACGCTGGCGCTGCACGCCGTTGACGTTGTAGGCGGTGTTCTGCGGGCGGCCGTAGACATCGTCCGCACCGGGACGGTTCTGGATGCGGTCTGCATAGCCCTGGCCGGGCAGGGGCAGGGCACGCCCGTCTTCGGTTTCATCGCCCTGGAAGGTGGCCCAGCCTTCGGCCACGGTGGCCTGGTTGAAGCCCGAGTCGCGCTCCTGGTGGCTGGCGCTGAGGGCAACGCCGAAGCGGCCATCGGCATAGGTGTTGCTGAAGATGCCGGACATCTCGCCGGTCAGCTCCGATCCGCGCAGCGTGCGCGGCAGGTTGCCGTTGGAGCTGTCATTGATCGCCTTCAGGCCAACGCTGATCACCGGCTCCGATTCCAGCGGGCGCAGCGTCTTGATGTTGATCGTGGCGCCGATACCGCCGGTTGGGTTGTCGGCGCGGGTGGTCTTGTAGACCTCTACCGCCGAGATCGATTCAGAGGCGATGTTGGCGAAATCAAACGAACGCGAGCCGGACAGGCCGGCGCCGCCGTCACCCAGGTTGGACGCTGGCATCTGGCGGCCGTTGAGCAGGACCAGGTTGTAGTCGGGGCCGATGCCACGCACGGTCACCTTGGAGCCCTCGCCGCTGGAGGTGCGGTCGATGGACACGCCGCTGATGCGTTGCAGCGACTCGGCCAGGTTGGTATCCGGGAACTTGCCGATGTCTTCGGCCACGATGCCGTCGACCACGCCCTGGCTGTCGCGCTTGAGATTCATCGAGGAGGTGAGACTGCCGCGGATACCGGTGACCATCACCGTGTCCAGGGTTGCAGGATCAGGATCCTGCGAGCGGGCACTCGAAGCTTCCGTGCTGTCCTGTGCCCAGGAGGGCGCGGCCACGGCAAGCAACAGGGCGGAGGCGAGCATCGTCTTGCGGGGTACGGCCTTGTACTTCCTCATTGCGTTCCCTCCCCGGGGAGTTCGAAGACAGCGGTTCTGATGCGGCTGCTACGCTTGGACGGCACGACGGGGGCGATTGGGATGCATGGGTGACAGCGTTGTCAACAAACCGACATGTGCGGCGGGATGGACTGGCGGGGAGGGGGCACTGCTGAATGCAGCCTTGACGGCTTTGCGTGGTGGGGAAATGCCTGTGATTCCAGCGGGATGCGGGAAAACAGCGGTCCACTGGAAGCAGCGCATGAAGGGCAGGTGATGTGCTGCGTTGCAGAATGGATCTGCGCAGCCGCAAATGGAGAAACCACGGTGCCGATCACACCGCACCTGACAGCGCTGGACAACCGGCACGTCGCCGGCGGCCTGCTCAGGGCTTCCGGCGGCGCGGCGGTGCGGTGGATTCGCGTACCAGGACGGCATGCTCGACCGTGACCATGCGGCCGCCGTGCGGGGTGCGGATGCGGTCGATCAACTGCAGTGTCGCCAGCTGTCCCATGTCAGCGGTCGGTTGGCGCACCGTGGTCAGGGCAGGGAATATGTGGCTGGCGATGGGGGTGTCATCGAAGCCGCACACTGAGAGGTCCCTGGGGATGCGCAGGCCGCGTTCGCCCGCTACGCGGTACACCGCAGCGGCCATGTCGTCGTTGGCGGCGAAGATCGCGGTGGGTGGATCGGCACGTTCCAGCAGCCGATGGGCGGATGCCACGCCGGATTCGAACGAGAACTGTCCGCTGACCACCAGCGTCGGGTCGTAGGCAATGCCTGCCTCACGCAGGGCGCGCCTGTAGCCGACGTGGCGCCATTGGCAGGCACCGTGCGTGCGCGGTCCTTTGATGTGGCCGATACGGCGGTGACCCAACGCGAGCAGGTGCCGCATCAGTTCCAGGGCCGCGGTGGTCTCATCCATCCGCACGCCGATGCAGCCATCGGGATCACGCGGGGCGATGCATGCATAGGGCACGCCCAGGTCTTCCAGGCTGGAGCGCACCACCGGATCATCGGTCAGCGGGGGAACCAGTACCATGCCATCGGGACGCGAATTCTCGAACATCGCGGTCAGGTCAGGCAACGCATGCCGGCCCACGCCCACCGGACCCAGCAGCAGGTTGTAATGGTTGGCCTGGCAGGCCTCCAGCATCCCGTTCTGGATCTCCATCAGGTAGTTGCGCGACGGGTTGTTGTACGCCAGTGCCAGCGTGTACGAACGTTGGCCGGCGAGGCTGCGCGCGGAGGGGTTGGGTTTGTATCCCAGCCGTGCCACGGCGTTGCGCACCCGTGCCTGGGTTTCCTCGCGCACATTGGGCTCGTTGTTCAGCACACGCGAGACGGTCTTGATGGAAACCCCTGCTGCTGCGGCGACATCCTCGATTCGACTGCGCATGGTGCGGATGATCCTATGGGAGCCTGGTGACGGTGCCGGAGGCTGTGCGGCGGCAAGCGATGGTGCTACGAAGCGGCGATGTTGCCATGGCGCGGCGCAACACGGACAGATCCGGGGGCATCGGGACAACGGGGGATCCGTAGAGCGGGCCCATGGCCCGCTGCCCTTGTTTCCGGCATCGCGCCAACGGCAGCGGGGCATGGCCCCGCTCTACCATTTGTTTCTGCGCGCCAATCCCCGCAAACGACAAAGGCCCCGCAATGCGGGGCCTTTGTCGAAGAACGATCGGCGCCGGTAACTCAGCGCTTCATCGAACCGAAGAACTCGTCGTTGGACTTGGTGTTCTTCATCTTGTCCAGCAGGAATTCCATCGCGGCCATTTCATCCATCGGATGCAGCAGCTTGCGCAGGATCCAGATCTTCTGCAGCAGCTCCGGCTCGATCAGCAGGTCTTCGCGGCGGGTGCCTGAACGGTTGATGTCGATGGCCGGGAACACGCGCTTCTCGGAGATACGGCGGCTCAGGTGCACTTCGCTGTTGCCGGTGCCCTTGAACTCTTCGTAGATCACCTCGTCCATCTTGCTGCCGGTGTCGACCAGCGCGGTGGCGATGATGGTCAGGCTGCCGCCTTCTTCCACGTTGCGTGCGGCGCCGAAGAAGCGCTTCGGACGGTGCAGCGCGTTGGCGTCGACGCCGCCGGTCAGCACCTTGCCCGAGCTCGGCACCACGTTGTTGTAGGCGCGTGCCAGGCGGGTGATCGAATCCAGCAGGATCACCACGTCTTTCTTGTGCTCGACCAGGCGCTTGGCGCGCTCGATCACCATTTCGGCGACCTGCACGTGGCGCGCGGCCGGCTCATCGAACGTCGAGCTGATGACCTCGCCACGCACGGTGCGCTGCATTTCGGTCACTTCTTCCGGGCGCTCGTCGATCAGCAGTACGATCAGGTGGACGTCCGGATGGTTGGTGGTGATGGCCGTTGCCACCTGCTGCATCATCATCGTCTTGCCCGCCTTCGGCTGGGAGACGATGAGCGAGCGCTGGCCCTTGCCCTGCGGTGCCATCAGGTCGAGGATGCGGCCGGTGATGTCTTCGGATGAACCGTTGCCGCGCTCCAGGGTGAAGCGACGGCGCGGGAACAACGCGGTCAGGTTCTCGAACAGCACCTTGTTCTTCGACGCTTCCAGCGGCTCGCCGTTGATGGTGTCCACGATGGACAGTGCGAAGTAACGCTCGCCATCCTTCGGGAAGCGGATGCGGCCGGAGAGGTGGTCGCCGGTGCGCAGGTTGAAGCGACGGATCTGGCTGGGCGAGATGTAGGTATCGTCCGGGCCGGCCAGGTAGCTGGCCTCGGCCGCGCGCAGGAAACCGAAGCCGTCAGGCAGGATTTCCAGCACGCCGTCGGCAGCGACGCCGTCGCCATGGCGGGTCAGCACCTTCAGCAGGGCGAAGATGACGTCCTGCTTGCGTGCACGTGCGACACCTTCGGAGATCTGCAGCTGCTCGGCGATCTCCAGCAGCTTCTGCGCCGGCATGCGCTTGAGGTCGCTCAGCGAGTAGACCGGGAAGCCTTCCGGCACGTTGGCATGCGGCCGCGGCACGAAGGGTTGCTGGTCGTTGCTGTCCTGCGGCAGGCCGTCATCGCGGCCACGGCCACCACGGTCGCGGTCGCGACGATTGCGGAAGCGGTCGCGGCGGTTGCCCTGGCCCTGCTGGTTGCCCTGCTGGTTGCCTTGGTAGGGACCCTGGTTCGAGCCGGCGGCGGTATTCTGCTGGCCTCCCCCCTGGTTGTTGTGCTGTGGATTCTGCTGCTGGCGGCCCTGGCCGGATTCGCGGCCTTCGCTGTCGCCACCGCCATGGGAGGCGGGGGCGTCGGCAGCGGGCGCGCTCGGCGCTGCGGAGGCGGGTGCAGCAGGCGCAGGTGCGGGTGCCGCAGGCGCTGGCGCTTGGGGCGCTGCAGCCAACGGCAGTGCGGGCTGCGCCGGGGCACTGGTTTCTGTGGCGGCCGCAGCGGCAGCCTTGGTCACGCGGGGCTTGCGCACGCGCTTTTCGGCGGGCGCATCAGCGCTACCGGTTTCGGAAGTGTTATCGGACAAGAGCGTTATTCCTCGCTTGAAGGTGCGAGCGCCCGGCTGGGGCGGCGAACGAAGGGAAAAGGGTCTGGAGTGAACTGCATCCAGAGGGCGCGGCACGCGAACGCGGCCGGATGTGCCGACACTACCATCGGCGCGCGGCGCCTTGCAAGGGCTGCCGGGATCATACGTTCATGCAGTGCAAGGGCTACAGGCAGCCGGCGTCACCGGCTGCCGGGTACTGCAGCTCAGGCCAGGGCCTTGTCGAGCATGCCGGCCAGCTGGGCCTTGCCGACCGCGCCGATCTGCTCGCCAACCTTCTCGCCGTCCTTGAAGACCAGCAGGTAAGGGATCGAACGCACGTGGTACTTCACTGCCAGCTCGCGTTGCTCATCGACGTTGATCTTGGCGATCTTGGCGCGGCCTTCATAGGCATCGGCAAGCTCATCCAGGGCCGGGGCGATCATCTTGCACGGGCCACACCATTCGGCCCAGAAGTCGACCAGTACCGGTTCCTTGGAGTCCAGCACGGTGCTTTGGAAGTCAGCGGTGCTGACATGTACAACCTTGTCGCTCATCTTGGTCTCTCGTCTTGTGTTGCACCCGGCAGTACGCCGGAGGTGGGTGAACTGGGCCATGCCGGTACGGCGGGGCCCTCGTCGTTGCCTCGCGGAGGAGTCCACGGTGCGCTCGGCGGGATGCCTGGACGCTCACGGCCGGCAGTTTACGCCTATCCGCGGGACAGGACAGGGGCCGGTTGGAACCCAGCGTATCGTGATCGGCACCACCAACGATACGTGCCGGATTTCACTGTTACAGCCTATGAAATAAGTCCCTGCCGAGTGTGTCGCAAGCGATGTCGACGGCCGGATTCAGCCGGCAGGGCCATAGGTGAAGGCAATGATCAGGGGCGTCTCTGACCTCGATGAGACAGCGGAACCCGGTTTGGAGCGCCGAGTGCGCTAAACTGCTCAATTGAGCGGCGCGTGAACCCACCGGTTCCAGGCCCGCCGACCCGCCGCAGGGGCCGCAGTTTGCGACGGAGCCCCTAGATGACGCCGAGCCGCCCGTTTGCAGGTGGCGGCCAGACCAAGACGGACACATGAGCGACAAACCGCTGACCGATTTGACCTTTTCCTCCTTCGATCTGCATCCGGCCCTGCACGCCGGTCTTGAAGGAGCCGGATTCACCCGTTGCACCCCGATCCAGGCGCTGACACTGCCGGTCGCACTCGCCGGTGGCGATGTCGCCGGCCAGGCGCAGACCGGCACCGGCAAGACGCTGGCCTTCCTGGTCGCGGTGGTCAACCGCCTGCTGAGCCGCCCGGCGCTGGCCGACCGCAAGCCGGAAGATCCGCGCGCGCTGATCCTGGCGCCGACCCGCGAGCTGGCCATCCAGATCCACAAGGATGCGGTCAAGCTTGGCTCCGACCTGGGCCTGCGCTTCGCGCTGGTGTACGGCGGCGTGGACTACGACAAGCAGCGCGAGCTGCTGCAGCAGGGCGTGGACGTGATCATCGCCACCCCGGGCCGCCTGATCGATTACGTCAAGCAGCACAAGGTGGTCTCGCTGCATGCCTGCGAGATCTGCGTGCTGGACGAAGCCGACCGCATGTTCGACCTGGGCTTCATCAAGGACATCCGCTTCCTGCTGCGCCGCATGCCCGAGCGCACCACGCGCCAGACGTTGCTGTTCAGCGCCACGCTCAGCCATCGCGTGCTGGAACTGGCGTATGACCATATGAACGAGCCGCAGAAGATGGTGGTGGAAAGCGAGTCCATCACTGCCGCCCGCGTGCGCCAGCGCATGTACTTCCCGGCCGACGAAGAAAAGATCCCGCTGCTGCTGGGCCTGCTTTCGCGCAGCGAAGGCGCGCGGACCATGGTGTTCGTCAACACCAAGGTGTTCGTCGAACGCGTCGCGCGTTCGCTGGAAAAGGCCGGCTACCGTGTCGGCGTGCTGTCCGGCGACGTGCCGCAGAAGAAGCGCGAGAGCCTGCTCAACCGCTTCCAGAAGGGCCAGCTGGAGATCCTGGTGGCAACCGACGTGGCCGCGCGCGGCCTGCACATCGATGGCATCAAGTACGTCTACAACTACGACCTGCCGTTCGATGCGGAAGATTACGTGCACCGCATCGGCCGTACCGCGCGCCTGGGCGAGGAAGGCGATGCGATCAGCTTCGCCTGCGAACGCTATGCGATGGGCCTGCCGGACATCGAGGCCTACATCGAGCAGAAGATCCCGGTCGAGGCGGTCACCAGCGAAATCCTGACCCCACTGCCGCGCCCGGAGCGCGCACCGCCCGCAGCGGGCGAGGAAGCCGACGAGAACGAGAGCGTCGGCCAGATCTTCCGTGAGGCGCGCGAAGCGCGTGCGGCGGAGGAAGAGCGTCGTGGCGGTGGCCGCAGCGGCAAGCCTTCCGGCGGTCGTGGTGAACGCCGCGACGGCGAGCGCAGTGGCGAACGCCGTCCGCGTGGCCCGCGTAAACCGCGTGTCGAAGGCGGGCAGGTTGCAGCCAATGGCGAGGGCGTCGCCGCTGTCGTCGCAGAGGCCGCCGTGCAGGCACCGAGCGCACCGCGTGCCGATGCTGCAGCGCAGGACCCGGCACTGCAGGACGGCGAGCGCAAGCCGCGCAAGCGCCGTCGTCGTCGCAACGGGCGCCCGGTCGAGGGTGCCGAGGGTGCGGGCAACGGCAGCGGCGCAGCGCATGCAACGGTCGGGCCGGTGCAGGTCGTGGCCAAGCCGGTACGCGGCGTGGATCCGTCCGATTCGTTCCTGACCCGCATCGGCCGCAAGATCCGGCGCATGCTGGCCGGCAGTTAAGCGGTAGCGCCGGGCCATGCCCGGCGAGCGAAGCGGCCTCCATCCGGGGCCGTGATGCGGGACGGTTTTCGCCGGGCCATGCCCGGCGAGCGAAGCGGCTTCCATCCGGGGCCGCGATGCGGGATGGTTTTCGCCGGGCTTGGCCCGGCGAGCGAAGCGGCCTCCATCCGGGGTCGTGATGCGGGACGGTTTTCGCCGGGCCATGCCCGGCGAGCGAAGCGGCCTCCATCCGGGGCCGCGATGCGGGATGGTTTTCGCCGGGCTTGGCCCGGCGCTACCGATCCGTCGCGCCGCTCCTGCATAATCAGGGCATGAGTGTCCTGCGTTTCGACAATGTCAGTAAACAGTACGCTGGTGGCCACGAGGCGCTGACCGATGTCAGCTTCGACGTGGCACCGGGCGAGATGCTGTTCGTCACCGGCCATTCCGGCGCCGGCAAAAGCACCCTGCTGAAGTTGATCCACCTCGACGAACGGCCGAGCCGTGGCGCGGTGGTATTCAACGAGCGCAACCTGTTGAAGGTGCGCGGCGGCGATGTGCCACGGCACCGGCGCGAGGTCGGCGCGGTCTACCAGGATCATCGCCTGCTGATGGATCGCACCATTTCCGAGAACGTGGCCCTTCCGTTGATCCTGCGTGGAACACGGCGCATCGACATCGGCAAGCGCGTGCGCTCGGTGCTGGAGCGGATGGGCCTGGGCCACCGCGAGAAGGCGCTGCCCTCGCAGCTGTCGGCCGGTGAGCAGCAGCGCGTCGGCATCGCCCGGGCGATCGTCGGCGAGCCCAGGCTGCTGGTGGCCGATGAGCCGACCGGCAACCTCGATCCGACCCTGGCAGCGGAAATCATGGCGCTGTTCGCCGAACTGCCGTCGCGCGGCACCAGCGTGCTGGTGGTCAGCCATGACCTGGCCCTGCTGCGCCGCATGCGCAAGCGCGTGCTGATCCTGGACCATGGCCGGCTGGTCGATGACATCTCGCCACAGGACCTGGCCGAATGAGTACCGAAACCTCCACGCCCGCAGAGCGCGGCAGCGGCGCCAGTCCGGTGGCCGCGGCACCGTCACGGCTGGGCATCTGGTGGCACCACCACCTGCACAGCGTGGTGTTCAGCCTGGGCCGCGCTTGCCGCAAGCCCTGGGCCACGCTGCTGACCGTGATGGTCATGGCGCTGGCGCTGGCATTGCCGCTGGGGCTGTCCATCGCCTTGGACAACCTGAAGCATTTCACCGGCAGCGTGCAGCAGTCGCGCGACATCAACCTGTTCCTCAAGACCGATATCGCCGGTTCCGCTGCCAACGCGCTGGCCCGCGAACTGCGGGGGCGCGATGACGTGGCGGCGGTGCAGTTGCGCACGCCTGAAGAAGGGCTGGAAGAACTGCGTGCCCACGCAGGGCTGGGCGAAGCCATCGATGCGCTGCAGGACAATCCGTTGCCCAGCCTGCTGGTGGTCACGCCGGCGACCGAGGCCGACGATGCGCGGCTGGCACGCGCGCTTGGCACGCTGCCGCAGGCTGACCTGGTACAGCATGATGCGTTATGGCGCACCCGATTGGACGGCTGGCTGGGCTTCGGCTCGCGGCTGGTACAGGTGCTGTCGGTGCTGCTGGGGCTGGCAGCGGTGCTGGTAGTCGGCAACACGGTGCGGCTGGATATCCAGGCGCGGCGGGAAGAAATCGGCGTGCTGCAGCTGCTGGGTGCCAGCGATGGCTTCATCCGTCGGCCGTTCCTGTACCTGGGTGCCTGGTATGGATTGGGTGCCGGACTGGTCGCGCTGGGCCTGATCGCCGCCGCCGGGGCTGCCCTTGCTGGCCCACTGGCCGACCTGTCGCAGAGCTATGCCAGCCCGTTTGCGCTGAAGGGGCTGGACCTGCTGCATTCCTCGGTGGTGCTGGTGGCCATCGTGCTGGTCGGTTGGTTGGGAGCCTGGCTGGTCACGGGCCACTTCCTGCGCCAGACGCGCCCCACCGAGACCTGATTTCCCATGCAGCGTCAAGCGCTCAAGCATCTGCACGTTGATGCCCCCCGGGTGATGGTCGTCGATGGTTCACGCTTGGTGCGCAGGCTGATCGCAGGTGTGCTGCAGCGCGACCTGCCCGGCGTGGAGGTGGTGGGCTGCGCCAGCATCGCAGAAGCGCAGCAGGCCCTGCTCGAAGGCCCGGTCAACCTGGTCACCACGTCGTTGTCGCTGCCGGATGGCGACGGCCTGGCGCTGGCGCGGTGGGTGCGTGAAGCCGCCGGCCAGGCGTATGTGCCGGTGATCGTGGTATCGGGTGACGCCCAGGCGCACCTGGAGCAGCGGCGGTTCACCGAATACGTGACCGACCACTTCGACAAAGCGCTCGGCCATGAGGCGCTGGCCGCTTTCATTCGTGGTTACGTGCAACCTACCACCATTCCCGGTGCCACGCTGCTCTACGTGGAAGACAGCCGCGTCGTCGCCGAGGCGACCAAGCGCATGCTGGAGCGCCAGCAGCTCAACGTGCTGCACGTGATGACAGCCGAAGAAGCGTTCGCCCTGCTGACGGCCGAATCGCTCGGGCGCCACCAGCATCGCATCGACCTGATACTTACCGACGTCACGCTGAAAGGCGAACTGAGTGGTCGCGACGTCGTCGAGCGGGTGCGCCTGGATTTCGGTTACGGCAAGCGCCGCCTGCCGGTGCTGGTGATGACCGGCGACGGCAATCCGCACAACCAGACCACGCTGCTGCAGGCCGGCGCCAACGACCTGGTGCTGAAGCCGATCGAAGAACGGTTGCTGGTCACCAAGGTGCTGTTCCAGTTGCGGCTGTCACGACTCAATCCAGGATCCGTAGTGTGATGAACGAAGTGGCTTCCCCTGCCATCCAGCTCGAAGACAGTTGGAAGGCGCGCGTCGGCGACTGGCTGCTGCAGCCGGAGATGCGCGATCTGTCTGCCTACCTGCGCCAGCGCAAGGCCAGTGGCGTGTCGGTGTTCCCGCCCGGGCCGCAGATTTTCGCCGCCTTCGATGCCACGCCATTTGAAAAGGTCAAGGTGGTCATCCTTGGCCAGGATCCCTACCACGGGCGTGGACAGGCGCATGGGCTGAGTTTTTCGGTTCCACCGGGCGTGCCGGTACCGCCGTCGCTGTTGAACATCTACAAGGAAATCGAGCGCGACCTGGGTATCCCGCGGCCAGACCACGGCTGCCTGCTGCCTTGGGCACAGCGCGGCGTGCTGCTGCTCAATGCAGTGCTGACGGTGGAAGAGGGCACCGCGGGTGCGCATCAGAAGCGTGGCTGGGAAGGCTTCACCGACCATGTGGTGGAGACCCTCAACCGTGAACGCGAGGGCCTGGTGTTCCTGTTGTGGGGCAGCTATGCACAACAGAAGGGGAAGGTGATAGACACCCGACGCCATCGCGTATTGAAGGCGCCGCATCCTTCGCCGCTGTCGGCACATCGCGGATTCCTCGGCTGCGGGCATTTTTCCGCCACCAACGAGTACCTGCAGCGACGTGGCCAGGCACCCATCGACTGGTCGCTACCGCCGCGCGCCCAACTGGGCTGAATGCCGGGCAACATCGGCAAGATGAATGCGTGCGAGACGCGCTCCGTTCAGCCTGTGCTGGCCTCGGGACGCGTCAATTCATCATGTAAATTACTGATTTAATGTGACTTATGGGTGCCGGCGCATGCGCTCGCCACTGTCACCAAATCAAGGTAGGGTAAGCAGGTACTCGGCGCCATTGTTCTGTCACCGGAACACTGGAACTTTTCTGACCTTTAGCAGTCGAAGTATCGGACTGCTAAGATGAGACCCATGAGCCAGAACACCTCTACTGCCCTTGTGGCAAACAATCTCCCGATCCCCAGTGCGCTCGGTTCGCTGGACGCCTACATCGGTGCCGTGCACCAGATTCCGGTGCTGTCGGTCGATGATGAGCAGGACCTGGCGCGTCGATTCCGCGATGAAAGCGATCTGGACGCGGCCCGCGAGCTGGTGCATTCGCACCTGCGCTTCGTGGTGCACGTGGCCCGCGGTTACAACGGCTATGGCCTTGCGCTGGGCGACCTGATCCAGGAAGGCAACATCGGCCTGATGAAGGCGGTGAAGCGCTTCGACCCGGACATGGGCGTACGCCTGGTGTCATTCGCGGTGCACTGGATCCGTGCCGAGATGCATGAGTTCATCCTGAAGAACTGGCGCATCGTCAAGGTCGCCACGACCAAGGCGCAGCGCAAGCTGTTCTTCAACCTGCGCAAGTCGAAGAAGCGCCTGGGCTGGATGAACGCGGCCGAGGTCACTGCGGTGGCCAAGGACCTCAACGTGTCCGAGCGCGAAGTGCTGGAAATGGAGTCGCGCCTGTCGGGCCGTGATATCGGTTTCGATGCCTCCAGCGACGACGATGACGATCATGCACCGCCTTCGCCGGCTGCCTACCTGGTGGCCAACGATGAAGATCCGTCGATGGCGTACGAGCGTGCGGACAGCGAGGACAACCAGTTGCAGCTGCTGCGCGAAGGCATGGCGGAGCTGGATGCGCGTTCTCGCGACATCATCGCCCGCCGTTGGCTGGATGCGGACAGCAAGGTGACGCTGCAGGAGCTGGCCGACGAGTACGGCGTGTCGGCCGAGCGCATCCGCCAGGTCGAAGCCAACGCGCTGAAGAAGATGAAGGCGCTGTTTACCGCGTAGTAGTAGTAGCGCCGAGCCATGCTCGGCGCCATCTCCTCCATCCGGCGGCGCGGCCATGGAGATGATCCGCGCATTGCGCACGCCGAGCATGGCTCGGCGCTGCGGTTTCCAGGCAGCGGGTCATGGACCCGCTCTACCTCTCAGGCCTCGCGCGCGATCGCGCGCCAGCCGATATCGCTGCGATGGAACTCATTTGCCCAAGTGACCTGTGCCACGCCGGCATATGCGTTGGCCTGTGCGTCGCGCACGCTGTCGCCCAACGCGGCCACGCACAGCACGCGACCGCCCGCGCTGAGCACCTGGCCCCGTGCATCCAGTGCCGTACCCGCATGGAATACCTTCGCCGACGAAGGCACCGCATCCAGGCCCGAGATCACATCACCGGTGATCGGCGTTTCCGGATAGGGCTTTGCCGCCAGCACCACGCCCAGTGATGGACGCGGATCCCACTGCGCCTGCACCTGGTCCAGCTTGCCGTCGATGGCGGCCTGCAGCAGGTCCACCAGGTCCGATTGCAGGCGCAGCATCACCGGCTGGGTTTCCGGGTCGCCGAAGCGCACGTTGAACTCGATCACCTTCGGCGCACCGCTGGCATCGATCATCAGGCCGGCGTAGAGGAAGCCGGTGAACGGAATGCCGTCGGCAATCATGCCCTGAACGGTCGGTTCGACCACCTCGCGCATCACCCGCGCGTGTACTTCTGGTGTCACCACCGGGGCGGGCGAATAGGCGCCCATGCCGCCGGTGTTCGGACCGGTATCGCCATCGCCCACGCGCTTGTGGTCCTGCGAGGTGGCCATCGGCAGCGCGTGCACACCGTCCACCATCGAAATGAAGCTGGCCTCCTCGCCATCGAGGAATTCCTCGATCACCACGCGTGCGCCGGCATCGCCGAAGGCATTGCCCGAGAGCATGTCGCGCACCGCGGCTTCCGCCTCGTCCTGCGTCATCGCCACGATCACGCCCTTGCCGGCGGCCAGACCGTCGGCCTTGACCACGATCGGCGCGCCCTTCTCGCGCACATAGGCCAGTGCGGCGTCCACCTCGGTGTGCACGGCGTAGAACGCGGTGGGGATGTTGTGGCGGGCAAGGAAGTCCTTGGCGTAGGCCTTGCTGCCTTCCAATTGTGCCGCAGCGGCAGTCGGGCCGAAGATGCGCAGGCCCGCTTCGCCGAAGCGATCCACCACGCCGGCCACCAGCGGGACCTCGGGACCCACGACGGTCAGCGCGATGCCTTCGGCCTGGGCCAGTGCCAGCAGCCCGTCGATATCGGTGACCTTCACCGCCACGTTGCGGCACTTTGGCTCGGTGGCGGTGCCGGCATTGCCCGGCGCGACCAGTATGTCGGTGACCTGCGGGGACTGGGCCAGCTTCCAGGCCAGGGCATGTTCGCGGCCGCCGGAGCCGATGACGAGGATCTTCATGCTGTGGGGTTTCCGATGCGGTTGGGTAAGCAGCCGGGCATGGCCCGGCGCTACGGGAAGAGCGTGGCGACCCATGGTCGCCACCCATCAGGAGCCATCAGTGGCGGAAGTGGCGCACGCCGGTGAACACCATCGCCAGGCCGTGTTCGTCGGCGGCGGCGATCACTTCGTTGTCGCGCATCGAACCGCCCGGCTGGATCACCGCCTTGATGCCTGCCGCGGCGGCGGCATCGATGCCGTCGCGGAACGGGAAGAACGCGTCGGAGGCCATCACCGAGCCTTCCACCACCAGGTTTGCGTCGGCGGCCTTGATGCCGGCGATGCGCGCCGAGTACACGCGGCTCATCTGCCCGGCGCCGACCCCGATGGTGCGGTTGTCCTTGGCGTAGATGATGGCGTTGGACTTCACGAACTTGGCGACCTTCCAGGCGAACAGGAGGTCGGTGAACTGCTTGTCGGTCGGCGCCAGCTTGCTGACCACCGTCAGCTCGTCGCGCGTCATGCCGCGGTTGTCCGAGGACTGCAGCAGCAGGCCCGAGCCCACGCGCTTGCTGTCGTAGTTGTTCATGCCCGCGCCATGCGGGATGCGCAGCACGCGCACGTTGGCCTTCTTCGTGGCATATTCCAGCGCGGCTGGTTCGTAGTCCGGGGCGATCAGTACTTCGACGAACTGGCGGTCCAGGATCACCTTGGCGGTGGCTGCATCCAGTGGCTTGTTGAAGGCGATGATGCCGCCGAACGCGCTGGTCGGGTCGGTGGCATAGGCGAGCTCATACGCGTCGCCATTCCCGGCGCCCACGGCCACGCCACAGGGGTTGGCATGCTTGACGATCACGCAGGCCGGGGCGTCGAACTGGCGCACGCATTCCCATGCCGCATCGGCGTCGGCCAGGTTGTTGAAGCTAAGTTCCTTGCCCTGCAGCTGCTGGAAGGTCGCCAGCGTGCCCGGCACCGGGTACAGGTCACGGTAGAACGCGCCGCTCTGGTGCGGGTTCTCGCCGTAGCGCAGGTCCATCATCTTGACGAAGGTGGAGTTCATCTGTGCCGGGTATTCGGTACGCACCGGCACGGCCGCTTCGGTCGAGGCCACTGCGGAAAGATAGTTGCTGATTGCTGCGTCGTACTGGGCGACGCGGTTGAACGCAGCCACCGAGAAGGCGAAGCGCTTGGCGGCCGACAACCGGCCATCGTGGGCATCCAGTTCCGCCAGCAGCTCGGCATACTGCGCCGGGTCGGTGGCTACGGCCACGCGGGCGAAGTTCTTGGCTGCAGAACGCAGCATCGCCGGGCCACCGATATCGATGTTCTCCACCGCATCTTCCAGCGTGCAGCCTGCCTTGGCGGTGGTCGATTCGAACGGATACAGGTTCAGGACCAGCAGGTCGATCGCCGCAATGCCATGTTCATCCATCACCGCGTCATCGGTACCGGCGCGGCCAAGCAGGCCGCCATGGACCTTCGGGTGCAGGGTCTTGACCCGGCCGTCCATCATTTCCGGGAAGCCGGTGACATCGGCCACGTCCTTCACGGCCAGGCCTGCGTCGCGGATCGCTTTGGCGGTACCGCCGGTGGACAGCAGTTCCACGCCACGGGCGGCCAGCGCAGTGGCCAGGTCGATCAGGCCGGTCTTGTCCGAAACAGAAAGCAGGGCCCGACGGACGGGCAGCAGGTCAGCACTCATGGGAACAGGGCAACGGGCAGCAGCGGGGCCGATATTGTAGGCCCTGAGCACCGTTGATGGGGTCCGACCCCGTGCTTCAGGCGGTGATGCCGTATTCCTTCAGCTTCTTGCGCAGGGTCGCGCGGTGGATCCCCAGCATCGCCGCCGCGCGGCTCTGGTTGCCTTCGCAGTGGTTCAGCACTTCCACGAACAGCGGGATCTCCATTTCACGCAGCACGATCTCGTACACATCGTCGGCATCGCAGCCATCCAGGTCGCGCAGGTAGCGGCGGACGGACTGGGCAACATGTTCGCGCAGCGGCGGCCGCGTAGCGCCACGACTGGTGTCAGGACGAGAGAGCACAGCGTTCAATGGAAATCCCGATCTGGTGGCCGCGCCGAACGGCGCAGGCGAAGAAGGTGGTGGCGGCCAGTCTAGCGCGAGCAGCGCGAGGCTGCACGGTCGTCCGGCACACGTTTGCTTTACAGGAACTCGAAGCTGAAGGCGACCGTGGATGCCGCTGGTTCACGCACGTGGAAGGCGACCTGGGCACTTTGCCCGGGCTCGATGCTGCCGGTGGCCACCGTGCTGTTGCCCATATAGTCAGCCGGCGCGAACACGCCGGTGCCGATCACCCGGCCGTCCGCATCGGACAGCGACAGGCGCAGTGACGGCCACGCCTGTGCCCAGCGCGCATCATTGCGGATGCTGGCCTGCACCTGCAGCGCACCGGCCTGCCCGGGGACGGGGCGAACATCGCGGCTGGTCATGGTGAAGGCGCTTGGCTCGTGCCAGGCCGGCAGCGTGCAGCGCAGCACGCCGCACAGCGCGGCGATCCAGGGCCGGCTGGTCGCCTGGGCAGCCAGCTTCGCGCGGTCGGCCAGCGCAACCTGCAACAGCAACAACAGGCCCAGCATCAGGACAAGCGGCCACTGCCAACGCGGAGCCGGCTGCGATTGCGTGCCGTGCCTGCGCAGGAACACCGGTTCCTGTGCCGTGCCTGCCGCCGCCGGGCTGTCCGGTGGGCTGGCCACTTCGGCAACCATCGCTATCGGGGCGGCGGATGCACCTTCATCCACCGCGACCACGGCATCCACTGCGGGCGGCTGGACGGACGGGGGCGACGCTTCTTCGCCCTGCGGCACCGATGGGGCGTCGGCCTCAACGGCGGGGCGGAGAAAGGTTGCCAGTGGGCGGCGCGGTGGGTTTGGTTCGGACATGCTCGTGATCGGCTTGGGTCCAGCGGCTATTCAAGCACGCCGCACGCCGGTGATGCGCATCCAGTCGCCATCCTGCGTGGCCTGCAGATCATCGAACCATGCGGCATAGCGCTGCAGCAGTTCGCCTTCCTGCCCATGCAGGATGCCCGACAACGCGATGCGACCAGCCGGCGCCACGCGGGTGGCCAGCAGTTCGGCCAAGGCGTCCAGCGCCGATGCGAGGATGTTGGCGACGACGATGGGATAGGTGGCCACCGGCTCGTCCTGCGGCAGGTACACCTGCATGCGCGGTTGTTCGCCGTTGCGCTCGGCGTTGTCGGCGGTGGCGATCAGCGCCTGCGGGTCGTTGTCCACGCCGATCGCCTCGGCCGCACCCAGCTTCAATGCCGCCAGTGCCAGGATGCCCGAACCGCAGCCGAAATCGAGCACGCGTTGCCCCTGCAGCAGCCCTTCGGCGGCCAGTCCGTCCAGCCAGCGCAGGCACAGGGCGGTGGTCGGGTGCGTGCCCGAACCGAACGCCAGGCCGGGATCCAGCCGGACCACGGCAGCGTCGGCGGCCTGTGCGGCGTCGGGAAGTTCATGGTTCCACGGCACGATCCAGGTGCGCTCGCCAAACGCCAGCGGGTGGAACTGATCCAGCCAGGCACGTTCCCAGTCTTCGTCGGCCACCGCGCGGAAGCTGATCGTGGACCAGTCCAGGCCGGCATCGAAGGATTCAAGCGCGGCCAGCAGCGCCAGGCCGTTCGCATCGGCCGGGAACAGGGCACTCAGTACCAGCGTGTCCCACATCGGCGTTTCGCCCACGCCCGGTTCCAGGATGGCCTGCTCGTTGCTGGTGTCCGCCTCGGCATCAAGCAAGGTAACCGCCAGCGCACCGACGTCCTCCAGCGCATTTTCATAACGGGGCTGGGTGGCTTCGGTGCAGCGCAGGGTGAGTTCCAGGAACGGCATGGGGGCAAGTGTTCGTGTGGCAAGGAACGGGAATGCTAGACCATCCATCCCCATGACGGCCATCTCTCGACCCGATGAGACTGTCGAGATCAGATTCATGCAGCCGATCAAGGACTTGTTAGAATCGCGAACTTGCCTTGTGTGTCGATGACCCGATGGCGCTCGCCCCTGCATTGAAAACCTGGCTGCTCGTCGTGCCTGCCGTGGCATTGCTCGGCATGGCGGGCGTGCGCGTGGGCGATCACCTGCGGCATGCGAGCGGCACCGGTGATGTATCGGCGGACATGGGGCCTGCCAATGGCACGGATGCGTCGTCCACGGCGGCGGGCCTGCCTGCTGCACTGGCGCGACGGCTGGCCGCCGAATCGCCGCTCGACAGGGTGCCGTCCGGCCTGCCACTGGACATCCGTGCCGATATCGAGGGCGATACCGACCTGTTCGCCTATGCGCAGCGCCTGCGCTGGCAGGCCGATGCAGGCAACGTGGAAGCGCGCTGGATGCTGAGCCGTGTCTACGATTATTGCAGCCCGTACGCGAACGATCCGGGTGGTTACCAGTTGGACAACAACGTGCTGGCCGGGATGGGGCAGGGAGCATCGACGGCGATGGCATCCGCGCGGGAACGCGTGGCCACGCGCTGCGGTGGATTCGTGGCCAGCGATGGGCTTGGCTATCCGCTGGTTTTCCAGCAGCGCCTGCAGGCGGCGCAGGGCGGCAACCTGGCAGCGGAAGCATCGATGCTGGCCGATGGGCAGCCACTGCAGAGCGACGAAGACTACCGCCGCGGACTGGTACAGCGCGTGCGTGATTCACACGATCCCGAAGCCTACATGGCGCTGGCGCCGGCGATGGGGATACGTGCGTCGGGCGACCGCGCGATGGCCGACATGGTCGCCGGCGAAGCGCTGAGCGAACTGGCCTGGCGTGTGGCGGCGTGCGAGCTGGGCATGCCGTGCGGCGCCGACAGCGTGTTGATGAACAGCTTCTGCGCCAACGGCGGCATCTGCAGCGAGGATGCCGGCCAGGACTTCACCGATTTCGTATACGACGCTGCGGTATCGCGGCAGGGTGCTGAGAAAATGACCGAATGGGTCGAACGACTGATAGGAAAGAGGGAAGGACGATGAAGTACCGTCGAATCCTGCATGGGGCGAAATTCTGGTTCTGGGTCGCGCTGTTCGTCGCTTACTCGGCGGGAGCAGTCGGGCTGTTGATGATCGATACCCAGGAAGACCGTTACCGGCGCCTGTCCACGGTGGAACTGACCAAGGTGCAGTCCACGCCGGAGGTGCGTCGTGCCGGTGCCAGCCAGGTTGCGGCTGTGTATCGTGCGCAGAGCGGCATGCCGTTTGCTTCGTTGCCGGCTGGCAGCACGTTCCAGGTGGTATGGCCCGATGGCTCCACCGAAACCATGATGATCGTGGACCCGGCTTCGCCCAATGGCGTGCGCCCGGTACCCGGAAGCCAGATCCCGGCGCAAGGGGCCGACCGGCGCTGAGGCGTAGCGCGTAGCGCCGAGCCATGCTCGGCGGTTGCAAGGTCCAGACGCAGCAACGCCGAGCATGGCTCGGCGCTGCCCCCGGCTCAGGTCAGCGCGATCGACTTCGTCTTGCGCTCGTTCAGGCGTTTTTCCAGGTAGTGGATGTTCTGCCCGCCGGCCTGGAAGCCCTTGTCGCGCATGATGCGCTGCTGCAGGGCCACGTTGGTCTTGATGCCATCGACCACCATCTCGCTCAGTGCCACCCGCATGCGGGCGATGGCGGTCTCGCGGTCCGGGCCGTGCACGATCAGCTTGCCGATCATCGAATCGTAGTTCGACGGCACGCGGTAGCCGGCGTAGATATGCGTGTCCACGCGCACGCCGGGACCGCCGGGTGCATGGAACGCGGTGATCTGGCCCGGGCTCGGCACGAAGGTCTCCGAATCTTCCGCATTGATGCGGCACTCGATGGCGTGGCCGTTGAGCACGATGTCGCTCTGCTTGATCGACAGCTTCTGGCCAGCAGCGATCTTCAGCTGCTCCACCACCAGGTCGATGCCGGTGACCATCTCGGTGACCGGGTGCTCCACCTGGATGCGGGTGTTCATTTCGATGAAGTAGAAGCGGCCGTCCTCGTACAGGAACTCGAAGGTGCCAGCGCCGCGGTAGCCGATGCGGATGCAGGCTTCCACGCAGACCTTGCCGATCTTTTCGCGGTCTTCGGTGCTGATGCCCGGTGCGGGCGCCTCTTCCACCACTTTCTGGTGGCGGCGCTGCATGGAGCAGTCGCGCTCGCCGAGGTGGATGGCGTTGCCCTGGCCGTCGGCCAGTACCTGGATTTCCACGTGACGCGGATTCTCCAGGAACTTCTCCATGTAGACCTCGCCATTGCCGAACGCGGCCTTGGCCTCGCTCTTGGTGGTCTCGATGGAGGTTTTCAGCGACGCTTCGGCGTGGACCACGCGCATGCCGCGGCCACCGCCGCCGCCTGCCGCCTTGATGATGACCGGGTAGCCGATCTCACGCGCGATCTTGGTGTTGGCGACGATGTCATCGCCCAGCGGACCGCCCGAGCCCGGCACGCACGGCACGCCAGCGGCCTTCATCGCGCGGATCGCTTCCACCTTGTCGCCCATCAGGCGGATGGTGTCGGCTTTCGGGCCGATGAAGATGAAGCCGGATTCTTCGACGCGTTCGGCGAAGTTGGCGTTCTCGGACAGGAAGCCGTAGCCGGGATGGATGGCCTGCGCATCGGTGACCTCGGCCGCGGCGATCAGCGCGGGGATGTTGAGGTAGCTGTCCGACGAAGCGGCCGGGCCGATGCAGACCGACTCATCGGCCATGGCCACGTGCTTCAGGTTGCGGTCGACGGTGGAATGCACGGCCACCGTGCGGATGCCCAGGGTATGGCACGCGCGCAGGATGCGCAGCGCGATCTCCCCTCGGTTGGCGATGACGACTTTATCGAGCATGGTGTGCCCCTCAGCCGATCACGAACAGCGGCTGGTCGAACTCCACCGGCTGGCCGTTTTCGCCGAGGATGGCGACGATGGTGCCCGATGCATCGGCTTCGATCGGGTTGAACATCTTCATGGCCTCGATGATGGCCAGGGTCTCGCCTTCCTTGACCTGCTGGCCAATGCTGACGAAAGCCGGCTTGTCCGGGGACGAAGAGGCATAGAAGGTGCCGACCATCGGCGAGCGCAGCACGTGGCCTTCCGGCAGTGCGTTGCCCGGCTTGGCGGTGCCGCCGGTGGAGGCTTCGGTGGGCGACTGCATCGGCATCGCCGGGGCAGCGGCAGCGGCTGGCGCGGCGATCAGCTGCGGCGGCGCGACCATCTGCGCGAAGGTGCCGACCGGTGCGCGCGACAGGCGCACGGACTCTTCGCCTTCCTTGATCTCGATCTCGGCGAGGTTCGACTCTTCCAGCAGGTCGATCAGTTTCTTGATTTTGCGCAGATCCATGTGGGCCTCTTTGTTTTGATTATCTGGGTGAGGAAGGGCGCAGGCGCCCGTTCGAGAAGAATCAGGAAGCGGACAGGCGCTGCAGGGCAGCGTCCATCGCATAACGGTAGCTGTCGGCACCGAAGCCGCAGATGACGCCGACCGCCTTGTCGCTGAAATAGCTGTGCTGGCGGAACGGTTCGCGGGCGTGCGGGTTGGACAGGTGGATTTCGATGAATGGCACGTCCACGGCAGCCAGCGCATCGCGCAGGGCTACGGAGGTGTGCGTGAACGCCGCCGGGTTGATCAGGATGAATGCGGTGCCATCGGTGCGCGCGGCCTGCACGCGGTCCACCAGGGTGTGTTCGGCATTGGATTGCAGGCTCTCCGCGCTGTGCCCGGCCGCAGCGGCCTGCGCCTGCAGCGCCTGCTCGATCTGTGGCAGGGTGGTGTGCCCATAGACCCCCGGCTCGCGCGTGCCGAGCAGGTTGAGGTTGGGGCCATGCAGGACCAGCAGTTTCGCCATGGGGACCGAACGACAGGAAAGGGCGGCAGTCTGGCGGAAGCCGCAGTTGATGTCCAGTTCGGCGAAGTTAGTCGCGTTTCAAGCGATCGTTTGAAATGTGGGTGTGAGTCGTATCAGTCGCTTGCCGCATGCTTTCAATCCGCTTGCGCTGAATGAACATGCCTGTTTCTCCGTTACTTCAAAAAGGATTCCGTGCATGACATCTGCATCTCGTACCCGGCAGGCTGCCTGGCCGCCCGCAGCTCGCCATCATGGGAGGACGAGGGCGTGGGTAGGGGTGGCGCTGCTCGCTGCGATGTTGCCGATGACCAGCCATGCAGGCGCGCAATCCACGCCGCGGGCGGAGGTGGATTTCGATGACGCCACGCGCTTTTTCCAGGTGCTGGACGCCGCCGGGGGAAGGCCCGGCGCAGACGCATTGCAACGTGGCTATCTGGATCCCGGCAGCAGGGCGCTGGGTGACTTCACCGGGATGCGCATCGGGTCGATGGAACGGCTGGCCCAGGCCGTCGCCGGCAAGCCTGCCCTGTTCGACCGGGCGCGTGCCTGCGCCGCAGCCCTGCCGGAGATCCGCCACCGGGTAGTCGACGCACTGGGCAAGCTTGACGTCGTGCTGCCGACGGCACGCCATGCGCCGGTCACCGTGCTGGTTGGTCGCGGCAACACCGGTGGCGTCACCACCCCGGCAGGCGTGGTGATAGGGCTGGAAACACTGTGCAGCGCCGATTGGATGCAGCCCGACGTGACCGATCGGTTCGTGCACCTGATCGCGCACGAGTTCGTGCACGTGCAGCAACAGGGTGCGGCGGTGGAGGTGCCGGAGCCCACGCTGCTGTACCAGACGTTGCTGGAGGGTGGTGCCGAGTATGTGGGTGAGTTGATTTCCGGCCAGGTGGCCAACGCCCATCTGCAGGCATGGGCAGTGGGACGTGAGTGCACGCTGGAGAAGGAGTTTCTCGCCGACAGCGAGGGCACCGATCTTTCGCGCTGGCTCTACAACGGTCCCGGGGACGATGTGCGCCGGGGTGATCTTGGTTACTGGGTGGGCTATCGGATTGCCCGTGCCTACGTCCTCCGCGCCCCGGACAGGAACAGGGCGATTGCCGAACTGCTCGACGTGCGTCCGGAAACGGCCATGAAACTGTTCGATGCCAGCGGATGGACGCCAGCCTGCAGCCAGGCACCGGGGATGGGCTGAACAGCATCATCAGATGCCTGCAAACAGCCCACCGTCGACACGCAGGTTCACCCCGTTGACGTAGGCTGCCAGCGGACTGCAGAGGAAGGCCACGACGTTGGCAATCTCGGCGAGCGTGCCGACCCGGCCCACGGGGATGCTTCCAACCAGGGGAATGACGCGTTTCTCGATTTCCTGCCACGCAGCATCCCGCTCGATGTCGCCGCCTTGCGCGGCGATGTCGCGAAAACGGGCATCCAGCTTCTGGCTGTGGATCGTTCCCGGGGAAATGGCGTTCACCGTGACCCCCTCGGCGGCAACCGCCTTCGACATCGACGAGGTCATGGCGATCATCGCCGCCTTGCTGGCGGAATAGTCCGGATTGGTCGGCGGCGGCATGATGGCCGCAGCGCTGGCAATGTTCACGATCCTGCCCCAGCCGGCCTTGCGCATGTCCGGCAGGAGCAGCGTGCTGAAGCCCACGGCGGCCAGCAGATTCCGGTTCAGCGTGGACTCCCAGGTGTCGCGTCGGGTGTCGGCCCACTTCTCGGTATGCGGACTGGAACCTCCCGCATTGTTGACCAGGATATCGATCCTTCCGGCCTGCTGCCGGGCCGAAGCGACGATCCGCTCGACGTCGCTTTCGCGCGCGATGTCACCGGTAGCGACATGGGCACGCCCGCCTGCCTGCACAACCCGTTGCGCTGCTTCGTGCGCATCCTGCTGGCCACGGCCATGGATGACCACGGTCGCGCCCTCGCCGGCCAGCGACAGCGCGATGGCCTCGCCGATGCCCTTGCTGCTGCCTGTCACCAGGGCCACCTTTCCTGCAAGCTGGAGATCCATGGATTTTGTCCCGATAATTCACTGAAGGTCACTTTGGAGGTGGGCGATGGCGGCTACAAGTACGCACCTGGAGGTGCCCACCGATGGCCTCGACCGCAGTGCATGCCTTGGCCCGGACGGATCGTCCGAACTGGTCAGCGGGGTGATCGGCATGATCGACGGTCGCTGGAAGCTGGCCATTCTTTTCCGGCTGTTCGAGCGTCCCTCATGGCGGACCCTTGAGCTGAAGCGCGACCTGGCGGGGATATCCCAGAAGGTGCTGACGCAGCAACTGCGTGAACTTGAAGCGGACCGGCTCATTGACCGGTTCGACCTGGGCGACAAGCTGCCGCATGTTGAATACCGCCTTTCCCGCGCCGGCGCGGAGCTGCTCCCCGTGCTGCGATCGATGCGGATTTTTGCCGCCCTCCATCAAGGGAACTCCATCGCATGACCAGAATGAAACCTGCATGTTCCCTGCTGCTTGCACTGTCTGCGACGTCACTGGCCGCATGCGCCGCTGATCCCCGGCCCATCGCTGCCGACACCACATATCGGGATGTCACGGCAACCCACGTGCCCAAGGATCCGGACCTGCATGCACTCGATGCGGTCATGATCGACGCCGATGGCGACGGTGACCTCGATGTGGTGGTGGCCATCGAGAACGGACCCAACCGGCTGTACGTGAACGATGGCACAGGACGACTGACCTACCACCAGGGTGCCTTCGGAACCCGACCAGGTGACAACGAACATGTCCGCGCTGCGGACTTCGATGGCGACGGCAACATGGATGTGGTCTTCGTTGCCGAAGACGACGAACAGCACAACCTGTTCCTGGGGGATGGCAAGGGGGGCTTCGTGCGTGCCAGCGATCGCCTGCCGGCCACCAGCCAGGGCAATGCCGTGGCGGTCGGCGACATCAACGGAGATGGCCTGCCCGACATCGTCGTGGGCAACACCACCGAGGGAAGCGACCAGCCGGCACAGACCTTCCTGTGGCTCAACGACAGCCAGCGGCCGGGGCATTTCATCGATGCTACCGCCACCCACCTGCCCAAGGTGGACATACAGGGGCAGGGCCTTGTGCTGGCCGACCTGGACAGCGATGGCGACCTCGATATCGTGGTCGCCAGCCAGCAGCCGCCCAACCGGATGTTCCTCAACAATGGCGACGGCCGTTTCGTCGATGCCACCGGACGCCTGGGCCCGCAGGTGCCGATGGAGACCCGTGAGGTGCACGCGGTCGATGCCAACGGCGATGGCCACCTGGACCTGGTGTTCTTCAACCTCACCAGCAACAACGGTGCGTGGGACAAGGACCCGCAGACCCGTCTTTTCATCAACGATGGGAATGCGCGCTTCACCGACGAAACCGGCAGCCGGCTGCCGCCCCACCGCTTTTCCAGCTGGGGTGGAACGGTGGTCGACTTCAACCTGGATGGACATCCGGACCTGGTCGTCAGTGCCATAGAGGTACCCGGCTTCGTTCCCCAGCAACTGCGCGCCTGGCAGAACGATGGCAAGGGCATCTTCAGCGACGTGACCTCCACGGTTGTTCCGTCAACCACGGTTGGGCGCAGCTGGAGCATCGCCCAGGGCGATCTGGACGGCGACGGCAGGCCGGATCTGTTCATTGGCGGATGGCAGTCACAGGCCCGCCTGTTGCTGACCGGAAGCGAAGGCCACGGGACTGGACGATGAATCGGCTGTCCATCCAGGCGCGCCGCGTGGCCTTCAGGGCACTGCATGGAAGCGGCTGCTTCGTGCTGCCCAACCCCTGGGATGCCGGTGGTGCGAAGCTGCTGGCGAGACTTGGATTCAAGGCATTGGCAAGCACCAGTTCGGGGTATGCATGGTCGTGCGGCAGGCCCGACGGAGCGATGAGCCGGGAGCAGGTGCTCGCCCACATCCGCATGCTGGTGGAAGCCACTGATTTACCGGTCAATGCTGATTTCGAAAGCGGCTTTGGCGATGATGTCGCCGAGGTGCACGAAAGCGTGCTGATGGCCGTCGATACCGGCGCGGCAGGTATCTCGATCGAGGACGCGACAGGCGACCCGTCGCAGCCCCTGCGCAGCATGGAGGACAGCGTGGCCCGGCTGCAGGCCGCACGCGCGGCCATCGATGCCAGTGGCACCGGGACGCTGTTGATCGGTCGTGCAGAGAACTTCTTTGCCGGCCGTCCGGACCTGGACGATACGGTGATGCGGATACGGGCCTATGCGCAGGCCGGCGCGGACTGCCTGTACGCACCGGGCATCAGGACCGAGGCGCAGGTCAGGGCGGTGGTGGAGGCGGCGGCGGGCAAGCCGGTCAACCTGCTGATCGGAGCAGCCACCGACATGACCGTCGAAGACGCCGCTCGCCTGGGCGTGCGCCGCATCAGTGTCGGTGGCGCGCTTGCACGGTCGGCGTGGTCGGGTTTCATGGAGGCCTCGAAGGCCATCATCGAGCACGGGAGCTTCGCTGCGTTGGCAGCGTCGCCTACGGGAGCGGAGTTGAACGGGTTGTTCGGCGACCCGCCATTGGGCTGACCAGGTCCGGAATCGAGCCGGCGTCCGTCAATGTCCCGGAATGGGCCACAGGCCGTATGCTCGGTGCCATCATGCCCACGGACGACACGATGGCCAGGATCTCCCTTCATGCCCGCTTCGAGCGTATCTGGTGGCCCTTGGCACGACTGTGTGCCTGCCTGGGCCTGGTGGTGGCGCTGTCACCCATCGGGTGGGCCGCACCGGCTGCCGTGCCGGCAACGTTCGTGCCGCCGCCTGCCGATCCCGCGCGGCTGGATGCATCGCTGGCAAAGCTGGCCCAGGCGGTGCTTGCCGACGCTTCGCCCGGCGCTGCAGCGCTGACCCAGGCACAGCGCAGCCAGGCGCTGATCGTGGCCGGGCAGCATGCGGACGCGGCCGTGGCGGTGGAAGCGCTGATGGCTTCGTTTGTCGCGCAGGACGATCCGGGCCGCGCGCAGCGCTGGGTTCCTTACCTGCTGCTGGCCCAGGCGCAGGCATCTGCACGCGGCGATGTCGGTTCCGCATACGCCGCCGCGTTCCGCAGGCGCTTCGCATTGCTGGACGACCTTGCCGCGTTGCAGACCCACTACTGGTTCGTCGCCAACGTGGACGCCGCGACGCAGCAGCTTGCGCAGGCTGTTGCGCAGCACGCGCCGGACAAGGTGCTCCCGCGTGAGGTCGCGCTCGACCTGCTGCGGCAGGCGGCGTTCGTGCAAACCTTCCGCGTGGCGGTGGCGCTGGCGCCGTCCTTGATCAGCGAAGACCAGGACCGACGCTTCACCGTGGATGACCAGGTCATGATCCCTGGCGCGGACGGGGTGATGCTGTCAGCGCATCTGGCGCGGCGCCGGGGCGTGGATGCTCCACTGCCTGCGGCAATGCAGCTCACCATCTACACGGACCCGGCGCGGAACCGCAGCGACGCCTTGCTGGCAGCGGCGCACGGTTATGCCGGCGTGGTGGTGGATGCGCGTGGCAAACGCCTGGGTACCGGCGAGGCGGCACCGTATGAAACGGAAGGCAGGGATGCCCATGCCGCCATTGACTGGATCAGCCGGCAGCCATGGAACGATGGAAGGGTGGTGATGTACGGCGGCAGCTACCTGGGTTTTGCAGCATGGGCCGCAGCGAAGTATCGCCATCCCGCCCTGAAGGCCATCGCCGCGTATGTGGCGGCGATTCCAGGCCTGGGCCTGCCGATGGAGAACAACGTCTTCCTGACCGCCAACTACGCCTGGCCGTTCTACGTGGCCAACAACAGGCTGCTGGACGACGACACGTACAACCAGCGCGGGCGGTGGTCTGCGCTGGCGGAGAAGTGGTATGCATCTGGCCAGCCCTACCGCCAGATCGACCAGGTCGATGGCACGCCGAACCCGTGGTTGCAGCGCTGGCTTTCGCACCCCGCGTATGACGCGTACTGGCAGGCGATGGTGCCGTATGGCGATGACTTCGCTGGCATCGACATCCCGGTGCTGTCCGTGACCGGCTACTACGATGACGGACAGATTTCTGCCCTGCAGTACTTCAAGGAGCACTACCGGCATCGGCCGGATGCCGACCACACGTTGTTGATCGGACCATACGACCATTTCGGCGCGCAGTCCCCGGTCAAGGCCATGCAGTTGCGTGGCTATGACGTGGACAAGGCGGCGCAGTTCGATACCCAGGCGCTGACGTTCGAATGGTTCGACCACGTGTTGAAGGGGGCACCGCGACCGGCGCTGCTGGCCGGCAGGGTCAACTACCAGCTGATGGGGGCTGATCGCTGGGGACATGAGGAATCGCTCGCCGCCGCTGCCGGGGCCTACCCGTCCTTCCATCTTTCAACCGGTTCCGAAGGCCCGTACCACCGCTTGAGCCGCACCGCGCCTGCGCAGGGTGGATTCCTCAGCCAGGTGGTGGATTTTTCGGACCGCGGCACCGAGCGGCACGGCTACTACCCCGACCCGATCCTCCGCGACACATTGGAAACCGGCGACGCCCTGGCTTTCGCCAGCGAGGTATTCGAGCAGCCGGTCGATGTGGTGGGCACGTTCTCCGGCGAACTGAAAGTGCGCATCAACAAGCGCGACGTGGACCTCACCGTAACCCTGTATGAGCAGATGCAGGATGGAAGGGTGATGCAGCTGTCATATTTCATGGGGCGTGCCAGCCATGCGCGCGACATGACCACGCGTGCGCTGCTGCAGCCTGGCCGCTGGACCGTGCTGCCTTTCGAGCGCACGCGGATGACCGCCCGCCGGCTGAGCGCGGGCAGCCGCCTGTTGCTGGTGGTGGACGTGCTCAAGGATGCCAACCACCAGGTCAACCATGGTACCGGCCGGGATGTCAGCGACGAGTCCGTGGCCGATGCCGGAACGCCGTTGCGGATCGACTGGCACACCGACAGCGTGGTGCGCATTCCGCTGCAGGCCGCGCGGTAGGGACCACGCCCCCGTCCGGGGGAGCGCGGTCAACGATCATCAGCCAGGCACAGCCGGAATCCGGCGTGACGCCGCCATGATCCGCGCGGCATCCTGCGCCGGTGGCAGCCCGAATGCCCGCGAATACTCGCGGCTGAACTGGGTAGGACTTTCATAGCCCACGTCGAGCGCCGTCGCCGTCACCGATTTTCCGGATGCTGTCAGCAGCTGCCGTGCCTGCAACAGCCGCAGCTGCTTCTGGAACTGCAGCGGGCTGAGCGCAGTGGCGGACTTGAAGTGGCGATGGAACGCGGATTCGCTCATCGCGGCATGCTCTGCCAGCACCGCCACGCGCAACGGCCGTGCGTAGTCGCGGCGGATGCGCAGGATGGCGTTGTTGATGCGCGCCAGCATCGAATCCGGCAGGGCGATCTGCCGCAGCAGGTGGCCCTGCGGACCCTGCAGTACCCGGTACAGGATCTCGCGCTCATAGGCGCCTGCCAGTGCAGGAATGTCGGCCGGCTGCTGCATCAGCCGCAACATGCGCACCCAGGCATCCAGCAGCTCCGGGGTCACCGCCGCCACGTCGAAGGCACGCGCGGAAGGCTGGGGTTGCGCCGTGGCGGGGGCCTGGTATTCGGCAAGGTCACCGAGCAGGCCGCCGATGATCACCGGGTCCAAGGTGAGGCTCACGGCAAGATACGGCTCACCGGTGCTGGCCGGGTACACCGCACCCACGGCAGGCAGGTCCACGGACATCACGAAGTAGGTGGCGGGGTCGTACCGCAGCGTCTGCGAACCTACGGTCATCGTTTTCCCGCCCTGCAGGATCAGGTTGACCATCGGCTCGTAGACGGCGGCCAGCGCATGCTCGGGAATCTCGCCCTGGACCATGGCCACGCGTGGGATGCCGGTATCGGTGCGGCGGTTCTGGGCACCTGCCGCCAAGCGGCGCAGTTCGTCCAATGCAGTGTTCATGGGCCCCATGGAACACCGTGCAGCCGGCGCTGGCAATGGCTGGAGCAGGAACAGGCAGGAATCCGGGAGGATCCGGAAGGTGCAGGTGGACATGCCTGCGTAGCCTTGGCTCACCCCATCACGCAAAGGAAAACGCCCATGAAGTCCGTCCTCATCACCGGCGGCAGCCGCGGTATCGGCGCCAGCGCCGCGCTGCAATGTGCACGGCGCGGCATGGCCGTGGTACTGACCTACAACGAACGCGCCGACGCAGCGCAGGCCGTGATGCAGCGCATCGAGGCCGAGGGCGGGCATGCGGCAGTGTTGAAGCTGGATGTCGCCGACAGCAATGGCTTCATCCCCTTCGTCGGGAAGCTGCGCGAGATCCTGCAGGAGCGCTGGCAACACGGCACGCTGGATGGCCTGGTCAACAACGCAGGCTTCGGTCTGTTCAACCCGATCGAAACCGTTACCGAAGAACAGTTCGATGGCTTGTTCAACGTGCACCTGAAAGGACCGTTCTTCCTGACCCAGGCCCTGCTGCCGCTACTCGCCGATGGTGCATCGATAGTCAACCTGACCAGCGCCACCACCCGCGTCGCCACCGCTGGCGTGGCTCCCTATGCGGCTTTCAAAGGCGGGCTGGAGGTGCTGACGCGTTACATGGCGAAGGAGTTCGGTCCACGCCGCATCCGTGTCAACGCGGTCTCGCCGGGTGCCATCCGCACCGGACTGGGCGGCGGGCTGGACGAGGAGTTCGAGGCGCTGCTTGCCGCGCAGACGGCACTGGGACGCATCGGCGAAGCGGATGATGTCGGCCAGGTGATTGCGGGATTGCTGTCCGCGGACCAAGGTTGGGTCAACGCGCAGTCCATCGAAGTATCCGGCGGCTACCAGGTCTGATCCCAGGCTTCACAAGGAGATTCCCATGCTCGACCACGTTTTCCTGTCCGTCACCGATACCGCGCGCTCGGTCGCGTTCTACACCGCCGCGCTGGCACCGCTGGGCATCACTGATCGCCTGGACTATCACGGTCGTCAAGGGCCGCCCGGCCACCCGGACCTGAAGGGCTTCGGCTGCAAGGGGCGGGTGTTCTTCTGGTTGCGTCCTGGCGTAGTGGAAGGCGCCGCCGCGCACGTGGGCTTCATGGCTTCCAGCCATGCTGAAGTGGATGCAGCCTATGCCGCGGCGATGGGTGCAGGCGCCACCGACAATGGCGCCCCCGGCGCACGCCTGCATTACGATCCGCGTTATTACGCCGCCAACGTACTCGACCCGGATGGCTACAGCCTGGAGTTCGTGCACAAGCCGTGGCAGCACCCGCAGCCATGAAGACACTGCTCATCTACGGCGCTGTCGGCTATACCGGGCGGATGGCCGCGGCGCGCGCGAAGCAGGTTGGCCTGGAGGCCGTGCTCGCTGGCCGCGAAGCGGGGCCCCTGGTCGCGCTGGCGCGGGACCTGCAGCTTGAGTATCGCGTATTCGCGCTGGATGAGGCGGATGTCGTGGAGCGTGGGTTGGCGGATATCGACGTGCTGCTCAACTGTGCCGGTCCCTTTGTCCACAGTGCCGCCGCGCTGATGTCGGCCTGCCTGCGCACCGGCACGCACTATCTGGACATCGCCGCGGAGCTGGACAGTTATCAGCTCGCAGGGAAATGGCATCGGCAGGCACTTGATGCAGGTGTGATGCTGTTGCCGGGCAGCGGTGGCAGCGTGGCGATGCTGGGCAGCCTGGCGGCGCACGCGATCGCGCGGGCTCCCATGGCCGCGTCACTGCGGATCGCCCTGCACGTTTCCGGCGGCATGTCGCGCGGTTCGGCGGTGAGTGCCAGCCAGAACCTGGTCGCCGAATGCCTCATGCTGCACCACGGCGTGCTGACCCCGCGCGATCCGTCGCAGTTGCGGGACTTTGATTTTGGCGGTTACCGGGCGAGCTGCTTCCCGATAACCCTGCCAGACCTGCTCACCATCGCGCAGCAGAGCGGGTTGGCCGATATCGAGACCTACGTGCATGTTTCAGGATCGGCCTTCCCGGAGGGTGACCTTGCCGCGTTGCCTGATGGGCCTACGGTCGCCGAACGCGGGGCCAACCGTTACCAGGCATCGGTGGAAGTCATCGACACCGAGGGAGTGGTAACCCGAGCGGTGCTGGATACGGTCAATGGCTATTCCTTCACCCCGCTGGCCGCCGTGGAAGCAGCGCGCAGGGTGCTCGCCGGTGAGTATCAAGCGGGGTTCCAGACACCGGTTGGCCTGTTCGGCAGCGGCTTTGCGGAAACCATTGCCGATACGCGGATCAGTGACCTGGCTTGAGCGGGGATTCGGCCTGCACCGGCTCGCCGTGGAAAGACGTGCGGCCGAACCAAAGCGATACGTGGACCAGCACGGTGAGGACGGGTACGCCGTGCGATACGCAGGCGCCTGGGCCTTCGGTGGCATGAGGGTAGCGCCGAGCCATGCTCGGCGGCTCTCCGTTGGCGGCCATGGATGAATCCCGCCGAGCATGGCTCGGCGCTACCGTTTTTCTTTCTTTTCATGCCTGGCGTGACGCGAACGCCGCCACGGCTACTGCCACGGCAAGCTCGAAGTTGTTGCCCGCCGCAGTGAAGGCGATGGCCACTCAGCGCCTCGGCCGCACCGATACATGGGCATGGTCCGGTACATGCCAGCGCCACGGAAAATCCGTCGCGCGGCTGATGCCGATGCGCGGCCCGATGACGGGAGAGGAAGGGGGCCGCGTGCCGTCGTCCACGATGCTGACCCCGCGGTCGGTGCTGACCAGGTCCGCGCCATCAAGATCGCGGGTGATGCCGAATGCCTGCGACAGTTTTCCCGGCCCGCTCGCCAGGTCGCGGTCACGCCTGGCCTTGGGCCGGGCAAGCCGCATCGCCTCCAGGCCGTGCAAGGGCTCGGCGGCACGCAGCAGCACACCGACGCCTTCGCCCACTTCACCGCACACCGCATTGCTGCCCCAGTGCATGCCGTAAGTGAAGTAGACATACAGGTGCCCGGGCTCGCCGAACATGGTGGCATTGCGCGCGGTCATGCCACGGTACGAGTGCGCTGCGGGATCTTCGCTGCCAGCGTACGCCTCGACCTCGATGATGCGTGCCGCGCGGCCATCGTCGCGCAGCAGGATCTTGTTCAGCAGGTCCGGTGCTACCAGTGCAGGATGACGGCGATAGAAATCCCGTGGCAACACCATCCACGGTGCGCGGGGTGACTGCGGCATGTTCCACATCTCCAGGCTTTGCGCATAGCGTGCACGGGAACCGGTATCGGCCAGGTCAACGCGCCGTTCCTGCACGCGTGGCGACCGCAGGCCCGCATGCCGACGTTGGCGACGCCGCGGGGGCGTCGGTGTCGCCAACGACATGGCCCGCTGCCCGCCGGCGTTGCTGATTCAAGACATTGACTGGGTGATCAAGCGACATCCTGACGCAATCGACTGAGCTGCGTTCGCGCCCGCGTTGGCGCTTCGGCTGCCATGCAACGTTAAGCCTCCGTCAGAGAAGGAGCGTTGCATGGGCACGGTCTTGTCATTCGCTGGTTCGCCGCTTTCGTGCAGTGCGCTGTTGGCTGCCTGCGTTGCCATCAGCCAGCCATTGCCCGCGTTGGCCGATACCACCGCTGGAATCACCGGCGACTGGGGCGGACGCCGCAGCGCCTGGGCCGACAAGGGCGTGGACCTCGATCTGGGCTACACCGTTGAAGCGGCACGCAACCTGTCCGGTGGCACGCGCCGCAGCGATGCGCATGCAGGGCAACTGTCCGCAGCAGGGCGTTTCGACCTGGACCGCGCGTGGGGCTGGGAAGGGATGCGCGCGCAGGTCTCGTTGAGCCTGCGCGATGGCGACAACCTGGCCGATCGCACGGGCCTGGGCACGCTGATGCAGAACCAGGAAGTCTACGGACGTGGCCACATCGTGCGGCTCGGCAATCTGTGGCTGGGCAGGCGCTCGCATGACGGTCGTTTCGACGTGAAGCTGGGCCGTCTGGCGGTGGGCGATGACTTCAATGGGCTGGACTGCGTGGCGATGAACCTCGCATTCTGCGGCAGCCAGCCGGCGGTGTTTGCCGGCGACTACTGGTTCAATTCGCCACTCAGCCAATGGGGTGGGGTGTTCGAGTATCGCCCGGTGCCAGTGGTTTACCTGCGCGCAGGTGCCTACCAGGTAAACCCGCGTTATGCCGACACGCGCGGCGGCGGCCTGCGGCTTGCGCCATCCGGCACGGTGGGAACATTGACCCCGCTGGAATTGGGCTGGGAGCCGTCGTTTGCTGGCCTGCATGGGCATTACGCATTGGGTGGCTGGTACAGCAGTGCGCCCCGTGCCGATGCCGTGCAGCCGCTGCAGGATATCGGTACGGGCATGACCGCGTTGATGCGCACGGGTGCTTACGGTGGCTGGGCCAGTGCACAGCAGCAGTTGACCGCCGGCAGTGGCGACAGCGTGCGTTCCGGCCTGCGCGGACAGTTGGCGATGGCGATGGGCGACCGTCGCACCGGCAGCGTGCAGCAGATGCTCAACCTGCAGTTGATCTATACCGGGCCGACCGTGGCACGGCCGCAGGACCGGGTCGGTATCGGCGTGGCCACCACGCGCCTCAATCCGCGTGCCGCCCGTTTCGCGCAGGCGCGTGATGGTGGCCAGCGTGCGCAGGCAGAACATGTGGCTGAAGTGTTCTATGGGTGGAAGCCGGTGCCCGGGCTGGATGTACAGCCCGGCGTGCAGTATGTACGCCATCCGGGAGGCTTCCCCGCACACGGGGACGCGGTGGTGATGGGGGTGAAGGCGGACGTCCGTTTCTGATCGCCGCGGGGGGATGGCGGGGTCTCGGTACTGACGGGCCATGCCCGTCACGGAGCGTAGGCAGGAAAAACCGCGCTACGACCACCGTCGCCATCTACCCGAGCCAAAAATGCAGTTTTCCTGATGTACCCGCATGGCGGAATTGCACACGATGTCCTCGCTGGAACCAACTTTTCCAGCCGGGATTGGCGTCCCGATTGCCTTGATTGGATAACTCTGTTGTCGCCTGTACTGGGCGCGGCGGAGAATGCATCGCCTGCCGGTTACATGGCGGGCGGTGTGTGGGGATTCCCATATCCGCCGGTTATTCTTCCCGATCGAGGCGCCGGTACGCCAACCCGCACCGTCCGCCACCTGCCCATGGGCAGGTGGCTCAACGACTATGCGAGGTTTTTCATGGCGGAATTTTCTCCCACCGGCGCGCGACTGCACGCGCTGATCGGTGACGCGGTACTGGACCTTCCCTTCCACCTGGTGGAGCGCCTCGAACACGCGCTGGCCGACGGCGTGACGCCTGAAATGACGCCTGCGCTGATTGGCCATCTGCGCTTGATGGAGCGCGGCGATGCTGGTGATGGCATGCCGTGGGACGAACCAGGGCTGCCGGATGGGCGTAGCGGCGAGCTGGCACGGGTGAGCCGCAACCTGACCGCGCTAAGTGCGCTGTGGCGGCTGTTGCAGGCAGCGTACATGGCGCGGCGCCATGGCGGTGCCGGACAGGGACTGGGGGAGGACATGGAACAGGCGCTGATACTGGCAGGGCGGGAGCTGGCCGATTCGGCGGGTGTGGCATTGCACTCAAGGCGGTGATGGGGGCCGTTGCCGTGACGACCAACGGTCGTCACCCACCAGGGCAGTCATCATCCACCAGACCCCCGTCAGTCGCTGCCGAACTGCGGGCGGGTAGGCAGGTTGTGCTCCAGGTCCAGCCACGGTGGGTTCTCGGCGTACATTTCCTGGATCAGCTTCTTGACGATGCCGATGTAGCGCGAGTCGTCCGCACGCCGGTAATTCAGCACCACCGGCGAGGTTGCACGTTCGCCTTCGATGAGCCGGTAGTGCAGGTCCGCGCGCAGCTGGCGCGATGCGCTGGGCACCACGCACACGCCGGTTTCCGCAGCCACCAGGCCAAGCGCCGTCTGCAGGTCCTTGGCCTCGTGCACTTCGGAGGGTTCGGCGCTATTTTCGCGCAGCAGCGTCAGCACCTGGTCGGCGAAGCCGGGCCGCGCATCCTTCGGATAGACGATCAGCAACTGCCCGGCCAGCGCGGACACCGGCACCGGCGCATCGGTGGTGGCCAGCGGCGAGCCAAGCGGCACTGCCAGGGCCAGCCGCTCTTCGCGCAGTACATCGCCGGCCACCGCGGGATCGTTGTGGCGCAGGCGGCCGATGCTGATGTCGATGCGGCCGGCCTTCAGCGCTTCGATCTGCTGCATGGAGGTCATGTCCATCAGCCGGATATCCAGTTCCGGTGAATGCTGCCGCAGCTTGCGCACCAGCAGCGGCAGTCCACCGTACAGCGTGGAGGCGACAAAGCCGATGGCCAGCACGCTGCGCTCGTTCAGGCCTACCCGGCGCGTCGCGGCCTGCATCTGCTCCACCCGGCCCAGGATCTGCAGCGCCTGCTCATGGAACAGGCGGCCGGCGTCGGTCAGCCGCAGTGGCCGGCTGCTGCGCAGGATCAATTGCACCCCCAGTTCTTCCTCCAGCAGCTGGATCTGCCGGCTCAGCGGCGGCTGGGCGATGTGCAGGGTCTCGGCGGCGCGGGTGAAGTTGCGCTCGTGGGCGACTGCGCAGAAATAGCGGAGCTGTCTGAGGTCCATACTTTGGTCGAATCCTGAAAGCTGAATAGCAATACCTACCCGGTATTGTGCGGTGCACCAATAGTCTGAAATCAATGCTTAGTGGCACATCATACCGTCAGGGTATGGTTCTACACGCAAATGGTGTTGGACGTCACATTGGTTCGCGCTGCATAAAAACCGTCATGAACGCCGCACTTGCCCCTGAAACCAATACGTCGGTCCGTATCGAACGGGTCGATACCCTGCTGGTCGACCTGCCGACCATCCGCCCGCACAAACTGTCGGTGGCCACCATGGATGGCCAGACGCTGATGCTGGTGCGCGTGTACTGCAGCGACGGCACGGTCGGCATCGGCGAAGGCACCACCATCGGTGGCCTGGCCTACGGCGGCGAAAGCCCGGAAAGCATGAAGCTGGCGGTGGATTCCTACTTCGCGCCGATGATGCTGGGCCAGGACGCCACCCGCGTGCAGTCGCTGATGGCGCGCATCGCCCAGGTGATCAAGGAAAACCGCTTCGCCAAGAGTGCGGTGGAAACCGCGCTGCTGGATGCGCAGGGCAAGCGGCTGGGGCTGCCGGTGTCGGAACTGCTGGGAGGACGCCGCCGCGACAGCCTGCCGGTGGCCTGGACGCTGGCCTCGGGCAATACCAGCAAGGACATCGCCGAAGCGGAAGCAATGCTGGCGTTGCGTCGCCACAACGTGTTCAAGCTGAAGATCGGTGCGCGTGGCGTGCGCGAGGACGTGGCCCACGTGGCCGCGATCAAGCGCGCGCTGGGTGACCAGGCGGCGGTGCGCGTGGACGTCAACATGGCGTGGAGCGAAACCGACGCGGCATTCGGCATGGCGGCGCTGGCCGATGCCGGCTGCGAGCTGGTCGAGCAGCCGGTTGCCTCGGCTGCGGCGCTGGCGCGGCTGGTGCGGCGCTTCCCGGTGGCGCTGATGGCCGACGAATCGCTGACCGGCCCCGAATCGGCCTTCGAACTGGCGCGGGTGCAGGGCGCCGATGTGTTCGCGGTGAAGATCGAGCAGAGCGGCGGCCTGTACAACGCCCAGCGCGTGGCGGCCATCGCCGACGCGGCAGGCATCGGGCTGTACGGCGGCACGATGCTGGAAAGTGCGGTGGGGACCATCGCCAGCGCCCAGGTGTTTTCCACCTTCGCCAACCTGCAGTGGGGCACCGAGTTGTTCGGGCCACTGCTGATCACCGAGGAAATCCTCGCCACGCCGCTGTCCTACCGCGAGTTCGCGCTGGATATCCCGGAGGGTCCCGGGCTGGGCATCGCCCTCGACGAAGACCGGGTTGCGTTCTTCACCCGTGACGGCCTGCGCCGCACCATCAGCGTGGCGCGCTGACGCACTACAAGGAACCACGACATGCTTTTCCACGTCCGCATGGATGTCCTGCTGCCGGTCGATATGCCGCAGGACGTCGCCAACGACATCAAGGCCCGCGAAAAGGCCTATTTCCAGCAACTGCAGCGCGAAGGCAAGTGGCGCCACATCTGGCGCGTGGTGGGTGAGTACTCCAATTTCAGCATCTTCGACGTGGCCGGCAACACCGAGCTGCACGACCTGCTGTCCAGTCTGCCGCTGTTCCCGTACATGCGCATCGCGGTCACCCCGCTGTGCCGGCATCCGTCGTCGCTGCACGAAGACGACCGCTAGGAAAGAAACCCGAATCCGGTGCGCTCCCTGGGAGGGAACGCGACCAGGTAGCAATCGCCACCAAGAGGAGCAACCCCATGAGCGTGACCATCTTCGACCAGCCTGACGTGCAGGCCTTCCTGCGTGAGATCAGTGGACTGGACAAGCCCGACGGCAGCCCGCGCGCCAAGCAGATCATCCACCGCCTGATGTCGGACCTGTTCAAGGCGATCGACGAGCTGGACATCACCCCGGACGAATACTGGGCCGGCATCGCCTGGGTCAACGAGCTCGGCATCGCGGGCCAGGCTGGCCTGATCTCGCCCGGCCTGGGCCTGGATCATTTCCTGGACCTGCGCATGGATGCACAGGATGCTGCGCTGGGCATCGACAACAAGACCCCGCGCACCATCGAAGGCCCGCTGTACGTCGCTGGCGCACCGGTAGTGCAGGGCCACGCGCGCCTGGACGACGGTCGCGATACCGACGGCCAGCTGCTGCTGATGCACGGCACCGTGTTCAACGATGCCGGCCAGCCGGTCCCGGGTGCGCAGGTGGAGGTATGGCACTGCGACACGCGCGGTTTCTACTCGCATTTCGATCCTACTGGCGTGCAGGCGCCGTTCAACATGCGCCGCACGATCATCGCCGACCAGCAGGGCAGGTACAGCTTCCGCAGCATCCTGCCCAACGGCTATGGCGTCCCTCCGGGCAGCCCGACCGAAAAGCTGCTGTTCGCGCTCGGCCGGCATGGGCAGCGCCCGGCGCACATCCACTTCTTCATCAGCGCCGACGGCCAGCGCAAGCTGACCACGCAGATCAACATCGCAGGCGATCCGCTGGTCAACGATGACTTCGCCCACGCTACCCGTGACGGGCTGGTACCGGAGGTGGTCGAACACGGCGACGCGGCCAGCATCGCTGCCGCCGGCCTGGAAGGTCCCTTCGCCGAGATCGTGTTCGATTTCCACCTCACCCCGCTCGTGCAGGGCGAAGACAACCAGATCTGCGAGCGCCCCCGCGCCGCTGCCTGACCGCTGGCCACACCGGGGTGGCCCACGCCACCCGGTGCATGCCGGTTTCCTTTCCGCGAATTCCGCGCCGCGTGGCGCAACGGGAGAACCCCTCATGTCCTCGATCATCGAGCGTACATCCGACATTGACGATCTGCTGGCCAACGCGCTGCAGGACGATCCCGAGGCGGGCATCTTCCGTTGCCGCCGCGACATCTTCACCAACGAAGACCTGTTCGAACTGGAGATGCGCCATATCTTCGAATCGAACTGGGTGTACCTGGCACATGAAAGCCAGGTACCGAACAACAATGACTACTTCACCACCTGGATCGGCCGCCAGCCGGTAGTGGTCACCCGCGACAAGACCGGCGAGCTGCATGCGGTGATCAATGCCTGCGCGCACCGCGGGGCGATGTTGTGCCGTCGCAAGCATGGCAACAAGGGCAGCTTCACCTGCCCGTTCCACGGCTGGACCTTCAGCAACACCGGCAAGCTGCTCAAGGTGAAGGACGAGAAAACCACCGAGTATCCGCCGCAGTTCGGCCAGAACGGTTCGCACGACCTCAAGCGCGTGGCCCGCTTCGCCAACTACCGTGGTTTCCTGTTCGGCAGCCTGGACGAAAACGTACAGTCGCTGGAGGACCACCTGGGCCAGACCAAGGCGATCATCGACCAGATGGTCGACCAGGCACCGGATGGGCTGGAAGTGATCCGCGGCAATTCGTCCTACATCTATGACGGCAACTGGAAGCTGCAGATGGAGAACGGCTGCGATGGCTACCACGTCAGCAGCGTGCACTGGAATTATTCGGCCACCATGGGCCGGCGCAAGGAGACCGGCACCAAGGCGGTGGACGCCAACGGCTGGAGCAAGAGCGTCGGTGGCGTGTACGGCTTCGAGAACGGCCACATCCTGTTGTGGACCAATTCGTTGAACCCGGAAGTGCGGCCGGTATGGGACAAGCGCGAAGAGATCGCCGCGCGCGTGGGCGAGGAGAAGGCGGACTTCATCGTGCGCCAGACCCGCAACCTGTGCGTGTACCCCAATGTCTACCTGATGGACCAGTTCTCCACGCAGATCCGCGTGGCCCGCCCGATCAGCGTGGACCAGACCGAGATCACCATCTACTGCTTCGGCCCCAAGGGCGAGAGCGCGACCGATCGCGCGGTACGCATCCGCCAGTACGAAGACTTCTTCAACGTATCCGGCATGGGCACCGCCGATGACCTGGAAGAGTTCCGCGCCTGCCAGGTCGGCTATGCCGCCACCACGGCGCCCTGGAACGACCTCAGCCGTGGTGCGCCGCTATGGGTACGTGGCCCGGACGAGAACGCACGGAAGATGGGCATCACCCCGCTGGTCAGTGGCGAGCGCAGCGAAGACGAGGGCCTGTTCGTCTGCCAGCACGAGTACTGGGCCGGCACCCTGCGCAAGGCCTTGGCGCGGGAGGGGGCGAAGTGAGCAGCATCCATCAGGAAATCACCGCGTTCCTGTACCGCGAAGCGCGCCTGCTGGACGACCGCCAATGGGATGCATGGCTGGAGCTTTATGCGGCCGATGTCATCTACTGGATGCCGGCCTGGGACGACGATGACCAGGTCACCGAAGACCCGCATTCGCAGATCTCGCTGATCTACTACGGCAACCGCGATGGACTGGAAGACCGCGTGTTCCGGATCAAGACCGAGCGTTCGGGCGCCTCCACGCCCGAACCACGCACCAGCCACAACGTCAGCAACATCGAACTGCTGGCGCAGCGCGATGGCGAGATCGATGTCCGCTACAACTTCCTGACCCTGAACCATCGCTACAAGACCGACGACCAGTTCTTCGGCACCTGCTTCGTCACCCTGCGCCGGGAAGGCGACAGTTTCCTGGTCAGCAACAAGAAGATCGTGCTGAAGAACGACTACATCCGCCAGGTCATCGACATCTACCACGTCTGATACGGCCGAGCAGGAGAACACGCCATGAGCCATCGCATCGCCCTCAACTTCGAAGACGGGGTTACCCGTTTCATCGACTGCAAGGACGGGGAGAAAGTCCTCGACGCTGCGTTCCGCCAGCGCATCAACCTGCCGATGGATTGTTCCGACGGCGTCTGCGGGACCTGCAAATGCCGCGCCGAAAGTGGCCGCTACGACCTGGGCGACGACTACATCGATGACGCCCTGACCGCCGATGAGGCAGCCGACGGCCTGGTACTGACCTGCCAGATGGTGCCTTCCAGCGATTGCGTGATCGCCGTGCCGGTAGCCTCCGGGCTGTGCAAGACCGGCCACGCCAGCTTCGCGGCCACGGTGTCCGGCATCGTGCCGCAGGGCGATGCAGCCATCGTGCTGGAACTGGACGTGGACGGCGATGCGCCGGTGTTCCTGCCAGGGCAGTACGTCAACATCGGCGTTCCGGGAAGCGGCCAGCATCGTTCGTATTCGTTCAGTTCGCTGCCGGGGCAGGGGCGTCTTTCATTCCTGATCAAGCGCGTGCCAGGTGGCCTGATGAGCAGTTGGCTGGACCGCGCCGCTGTCGGCGCCAGGGTCGAGTTGACCGGGCCGCTGGGCAGCTTCTACCTGCGTGACGTGCAGCGCCCGGTGTTGATGCTGGCCGGTGGCACCGGCCTTGCGCCGTTCCTGTCGATGCTGGAAGTGGCGGCAGGACGCGGCGCGTTGCCGCCGATGCACCTGGTGTACGGGGTGACCCGCGATGCCGACCTGGTGCTGGTGGAGCAGCTGGAGGCCTTCGCTGCACGCGTGCCGGGCTTCGGCTTCACCACCGTGGTTGCCGATGCCGCCTCGTCCCACCCGCGTACGGGTTGGGTGACCCAGCACCTGCCGGAGCAGGCACTCAACGGCGGTGACGTGGACATCTACCTGTGCGGCCCGCCGCCGATGGTGGATGCGGTGCGCCACCACCTGGACGAGGTCGGCATCAAGCCAGCCAGCTTCCACTATGAGAAGTTCACCCCGAGCCAGCCAGCACAGGAGCGCGCCGCGTGAGCATGCGCTTCGTGGACAAGGTAATGGTGGTGACCGGTGCGGCGCAGGGCATTGGCCGCAGCGTCGCCACCCGTGCCGCCGCCGAAGGCGCTGCGGTGCTGCTGGTGGACCGCGCCGATTTCGTTGCTGAGGTGGCACGCGACATCGCTGCCGCGACTGGCGCCCGTATCGAAGCCTTCAATGCCGACCTGGAAACCTGGCAGGGCGCCGACGATGCGATGAAGCGTGCTGCAGAGGTCTTCGGCGGCATCGATATCCTGGTCAACAACGTCGGCGGCGCAATCCGCATGCGGCCCTACGCCGAGTTCGAACCCGGGCAGATCGATGCGGAGATCCGCCGCTCGCTGATGCCGACGCTGTATGCCTGCCACGCCGTGCTGCCGCACCTGTTCGCGCGCGGTGCGGGCACCATCGTCAACGTGTCCTCCAACGCAACCCGCGGCATCCATCGGGTGCCCTATTCGGCCGCGAAGGGTGGCATCAATGCCATCACCCAGTCGCTGGCGATGGAATATGCCGGCCGCAACATCCGCGTGGTGGCCACCGCTCCTGGCGGCACCTCCGCGCCACCGCGCCGGGTGCCACGCAACGCCGCCGGCGACAACGCCAAGGAACAGGCATGGATGGCTGAAGTCGTCGAGCAGGTCACTGCGTCGACGTTGTTGAAACGCTACGGAACCATCGACGAACAAGTGGCGCCGATCCTGTTCCTGGCCTCCGACGAGGCGTCCTACATCACCGGGACGGTATTGCCGGTTGCCGGTGGCGATCTCGGTTGAACACGAATATGCGGTCGGTTTCGCCGGCCGTCCATGAAGCAGTGCACATCCTGGGAGGGAGCTCATGCGCAGCATCGACGTAAGTGAGGAGATCGACAAGGCGCGTTTCGGACGGTTCCAGTGGTCGGTGGTGGCGCTGTGCGCGCTGCTGCTTGTGGTGGATGGCTATGACGTGTTCGTCGCCGGCACGGTATTGCCCACGCTGATCAAGGAATGGGGCCTGAGCAAGCCGGAGGCTGGCGCGCTGCAGGCGTGGGCGCTGTTCGGCATGATGTTCGGTGCACTGGTGATGGGCCAGCTGGCCGACCGCATCGGGCGCCGCAAGGGCATTGCGATCAGCTTCACCCTGTTCACCGTGGCGACGGTGCTCACCGGCTTCGCCAACACGCCGGAGCAGTTCAAGGCACTGCGCTTCCTGGCCGGTCTTGGTTGTGGTGGCCTGATGCCCAATGCCGTGGCCCTGATGAACGAATACGCGCCCAAGCGCCTGCGCGGCACCATGGTCGCGCTGATGTTCAGTGGCTACTCGGTGGGTGGCATGGTCGCCGCCGCGCTGGGCATCTGGATGATCCCGGTGCTGGGTTGGAAGCCGATGTTCTGGGTCGCGGTGGTGCCGCTGCTGGCGCTGCCGTTGATCCTGTGGCGACTGCCTGAGTCGCTGGGCTTCCTGATCCGCAGCGGCCGCCAGGAAGAAGCACGGCGCGTGTTCGCCAGGCTGGATACCGGAACCGCGGTGGGCCTGCAGGACAGCCTGGTGTTCACCGAGGTCAAGGGCGCCACCGCTTCGGTAGCCGAACTGTTCCGGCACCAGCGCAGCCTGCGCACGATGATGCTGTGGGTTTCGTTCTTCTGCTGCCTGTTGCTGGTGTACCTGCTCAGTTCGTGGTTGCCCAAGGTGATGCAGGAAGCCGGCTACGCCGAGAAGGCCAGCCTGTTGACGCTGTTCTCGTTGAACTTCGGTGGCATGGCCGGTGCCATTGCCGGTGGCTGGCTGGGCGACCGCTTCGGCCTGCCGAAGGTGGTCATCGGGTTCTTCGCCGCAGCGGCGGTGTCGATCGCACTGATCGGTTACAACCCGGCGCCGGTGCTGCTGTTCTCGCTGGTGTTCGTGGCCGGTGCCACCACCATCGGTACCCAGATCCTGCTGTATGCCAGCGTGGCGCAGCTGTACAACATGTCGGTGCGTTCGACCGGGTTGGGCTGGGCGTCGGGCGTTGGACGCGTGGGTGCGATCGTCGGCCCGACCCTGGGCGGGGTGCTGCTGGCACGCGAGATGCCGCTGCAGGAGAGTTTCCTCATCTTCGCGATCCCGGCAGCGGTTTCGGCACTGGCGATGCTGGTGTTCGCCGTCAGCAGCCAGCGCGCGGTGGCGGTCCAGCCCGTCGCGGCGGCACCGCGCTGAGGCCGGCTGATGCAGCCCCTGCGCCAGTTGCTGCGTGACGCGTCGATGCCTGCCGTGCTGGCGGGCATCATCGCCACCCTGGTGTCCTTCGCCGGGCCGCTGGTGATCGTGTTCCAGGCGGCATCGGCGCTGCCGCCGGCGCAGCTGGCATCGTGGGTATGGGCGATTGCCATCGGCAGCGGTGTGCTGGGCGTGGCCCTCAGCCTGCGCTACCGGGTGCCGGTGGTGATCGCCTGGTCGATCCCCGGATCGGTGCTGCTGGTTTCGATGCTGCCGACGGTGGACTTCGCGGTGGCCATCGGCGCCTACGTGGTGGCCAGCGCGATCATCCTGCTGGTGGGCGTATCGGGCCTGTTCGACAAGCTGATTGCCCGGTTGCCGCCGGCCATCCCGGCGGCGATGCTGGCCGGCATCCTGTTCGGCTTCGCCACCCGGTTGTTCGTCGGCATGGGCTCGCAGCCGGTACTGGTGCTGTCGATGTTCACGATGTTCTTCATCGGCCGGCGCTGGTTTGCCCGCTACGCGGTGGTGGCGGTGCTGCTGGTCGGGGTGCTGGTGGCGTTCGCCAGCGGCCAGGTTTCCGGAACCGTGCCCGGCCTGCAGCTGACAGCACCGGTATGGGTGACGCCGCGCTTCGAGTGGCAGGCCGCGATCAACATCGGCCTGCCACTGGTGGTGGTGGCATTGACCGGGCAGTTCATGCCTGGCATCGCCATGCTGCGCAGCAGTGGCTATGCCCAGCCGGCATCTGGGCCGCTGGTGGCCTGGTCGGCGGCGGGGTCGGCGCTGCTTGCCCCGTTCGGTTGCCATGGGCTGAACCTGGCCGCAGTGACCGCGGCAATCTGCACCGGTCCGGAAGCGCACGAAGATCCTGCGCGGCGCTACGTGGCCGGTGTCTCCGGCGGCATGTTGTACCTGCTGCTGGGCTGCTTCGCCGGCACGGTGCTGGCGTTGTTCGCCGCGCTGCCCCCGGAGCTGATTGCCACCCTGGCCGGCCTGGCGCTGTTCCCGACCATCGCCAACGCGCTCAGTGCGGCGGTGGCCGAGCCCGGCCAGCGCGACGCCGCGCTGGTCACTTTCATCGTGTCCGCGTCCGGCATGAGCCTGTTCGGGCTTGGCGCGGCGTTCTGGAGCCTGCTGCTGGGCATGGCAGCGCACGGTTTGCTGCAGCACCGGCGCCGGGCGCTGGCCACGGCGGTGCAACGCACATGAATCCACTTTCCCCCAACCTGGCGTCAACGCAGGAGTCGCACCATGGCTGATCTTTCCTTCCATTCCATCCAAAGGAGGGCGCTCCGGTGATCGACAAGACTGTTGCCAATTGCCGTGACGCCGTCGCCGATATCCCTGACGGCGCCACGGTGATGATCGGTGGCTTTGGCCGTGCCGGCATGCCGGATGAATTGATCGATGCGTTGATCGAGCATGGCGCGCGCGAGCTGACCATCGTCAACAACAACGCCGGCAATGGCGATACCGGGCTTGCTGCGCTGATCGCCAACAAGCGCGTGCGAAAAGTGGTCTGTTCGTTCCCGCGCCAATCCGACTCGCATCATTTCGACACCGCCTACAAGGCAGGCGAAATCGAACTGGAGCTGGTACCGCAAGGCAACCTCGCCGCGCGCATCCATGCTGCGGGCTCCGGCCTCGGCGCCATCTTCACTCCCACCGGCCATGGCACCGAGCTGGCCGCTGGCAAGGAAGCCCGTGAGATCGATGGCCGCCACTACGTGCTGGAGTACCCGATCCGTGCCGACTTCGCCCTGATCAAGGCCCTGCATGGTGATCGCTGGGGCAACCTGGTGTATCGCAAGACCGCACGCAACTTCGGTCCGATCATGGCCATGGCCGCCACCACCACCATCGCCCAGGTGGCGCAGGTGGTGGAACTGGGCGCGATGGATCCCGAACACGTGGTCACGCCGGGCATCTTCGTGCAACGCGTGGTCGCCCTGGAGGTGAACTGATGGTCCTGCTCAGCCGCGACCAGATCGCGCGTCGCGTGGCCCGCGACATTCCCGAGGGCGCCTACGTGAACCTTGGCATCGGCCTGCCGACGCAGGTGGCCAACTACCTCCCGGCCGACAGGGAAATTTTCCTGCAGAGCGAGAACGGCCTGTTGGGCATGGGCCCGGCACCGGCGCCGGGCGAAGAGGACACGGACCTGATCAATGCCGGAAAGCAACCGGTCACGCTGCGCACCGGCGGCTGCTACTTCCACCATGCCGACTCGTTCGCGATGATGCGCGGCGGCCACCTGGACATCTGCGTGCTGGGTGCCTTCCAGGTGTCGACACGGGGCGACCTGGCCAACTGGAGTACCGGCGAAGCCGGAGCGATTCCCGCCGTGGGCGGTGCGATGGACCTGGCCATCGGGGCCAAGCAGGTGTTCGTGATGATGGACCTGCTGACCCGCCAGGGGCAGAGCAAGCTGGTACAGGCCTGCAGCTATCCGCTGACCGGCATCGGCTGTGTTTCGCGGGTGTATACCGACCATGGCGTGTTCGATCTCGGCCGCGACGGCGCCCGTGTACTGGAACTGGTGCAGGGCCTGGGCGTGGAAGACCTGCAGCGCCTGACCGGGCTGGTGTTCGTCGGCAGCGGGGTGGCGGCATGAGCGCTGCCTTCATCTGCGACGCGGTGCGCACGCCGATCGGCCGATATGGCGGCGCACTGTCGTCGGTGCGTGCCGATGACCTGGGGGCGCTGCCGATCCGGGCGCTGCTGGCCCGCAATGTCGGGCTGGATCCGGCCGCCATCGAAGAGATTTTCCTGGGCTGTGCCAACCAGGCGGGCGAAGACAACCGCAACGTGGCGCGCATGAGCGCCTTGTTGGCCGGCCTGCCGGTGCAGGTCCCCGGCGTTACCGTGAACCGCCTGTGTGCTTCGGGGCTGGAGGCGGTGGGGCAGGCCGCGCGTGCTATTGCCTGTGGGGAAATGTCGCTGGCCATCGCAGGTGGCGTGGAGTCGATGAGCCGCGCCCCGTTCGTGGTCGGCAAGCCGGACGCCGCGTTCGGGCGCAGCCAGGTGATGGAAGACACCACCATGGGCTGGCGCTTCATCAACCCGGCGCTGCAGGCCCTGCATGGCACTGAAACGATGCCGCGTACCGGCGAGAACGTCGCCGAGGACCATGGCATCAGCCGCGAAGACCAGGACGGCTTCGCGCTGCGTAGCCAGCAACGCGTGCAGCGTGCGCTGGCCGCCGGCTTCTTCGCCGATGAGATCGTGCCGGTGGTCATTCCCGGCGGTCGTCGGCCGGACGTGGAAGTGGCCGTGGACGAACATCCGCGTGCCGATACCACGCTGGAAACGCTGGCGAAGCTGCGCCCGCTGTTCGCCGGGGGCACGGTGACGGCTGGCAATGCATCGGGCATCAACGATGGTGCGGCTGCATTGATCATCGCCGATGAGGCTGCCATCCAGCGACACGGGCTGGTGCCGCGTGCGCGCATCCTCGGTATGGCATCTGCCGGGGTGGAACCGCGTGTGATGGGCATCGGGCCGATCCAGGCCGGGCAGAAGCTGATGGCACGGCTTGGGCTGCGCATCGAGGATTTCGATGCCATCGAGTTGAACGAGGCATTTGCCAGCCAGGGGCTGGCGGTGATGCGTGGACTTGGCCTGGCCGATGATGCGCCGCAGGTGAATCCCAATGGTGGAGCGATCGCGCTGGGTCATCCGCTGGGCATGAGTGGTGCCCGGCTGGCGCTTACCCTGGCCCACCAGTTGCAGGCCAGTGGTGGCCGCCGCGGACTGGCCACGCTGTGCATCGGCGTTGGCATGGGCCTGGCGCTGGCAGTGGAGAGGGTCTGACCATGCCGATGCTGGATCTGGAAACCCATCAACTGCACTACCGCATCGACGGTGCCGAGGGCCCCTGGCTGGTGTTCTGCAATTCGCTGGGCACCGACCTGCGCATGTGGGATCCACAGGTGGCCGAGCTGTCCAGCCACTTCCGCGTGCTGCGCCATGACCGGCGCGGGCACGGCCTGTCCACCGCACCGGAGGGCATGTATTCCCTCGCCGACCTGGGCGGTGATGTCATTGCATTGTTGGATGCCTTGGGCATCGGGAGCGTGCACTACTGTGGCCTGTCCATTGGCGGGCTGGTCGCGCAGTGGTTGGCGGTCAATGCGCCGCAGCGGCTCGACCGCGTGGTGGCCTGTGCGACGGCGGCAAGAATCGGCAGTGCCGAAAGCTGGAATGCGCGCATCGCCGAAGTACAGGCGCATGGCCTGCCCCCCCTGCTGGGCGCCACCGCCGAACGATGGTTCGGTGCCGCCTTCCGGGCGACGCAGCCGGGCCAGGTAGCCGCCATCCTGGAAAGTTTCGCTGCAACATCCGTGCGCGGCTACGCCGGCTGCTGCGCGGCATTGGCAGCAGCCGACCTGCGGACGGACATCACGCGGATCGAAATCCCGTTGCTGGCCATTGCCGGCGACCAGGATCCGGTGTGCCCGCCGGGCGACCTGCAGGCGATTGCCGGAAGCGTGGGCAATGGTCGCGTTGCGGTGCTGCCTGGCCGGCACCTGCTGAACATCGAATCACCCGCTGCCTTCAACGCGGCGCTGCTCCAGTTCCTGCAGTGACCTGACCTGCGCCACCAACCGGTGGCGTCCATCGCACCATCACATGTTCCTGGGAGGGAAACATGGCCTCACCCGTCGTCGCCGTGCGGCGCGTGCCGTTGGCATGCTCCATCTTCGTCGCCCTGTCGCTGCCTGGCATGGCTTTTGCCCAGCCCACCAAGGAAGCCGAACAGGATGCGCGCATCCAGCAACTGGAGGCAGAACTGACGTTGCTCAAGAATGCCCTGCTGCAGCAGCAGGACACCCTGGCCCAGCAGCAGGCACAGCGTGATGCCGATGCGGCGGCACGGCCCCCGGTGCAGCCGGGCGCGGCGCCATTGTCGGGGCCTGGTGCACAGGCCAGCGGCGCCATCGCACAGCATTCCGCGTTGCCTCCTGCCGGCAAGCCACGCGCACCGATCCAGGACACGGCCATCGTCAGCGGCGACAGCCACTTCAGCTATGGTGGCTTCATCAAGCTGGACATGATGTCGACCCGCACCAGCGATGGCGCCATCGCCGATGGCACGCCGGGACGCATGTTCTATTTTCCGACCGCCACGCCGGTCGGCGGCGGCAAGGGCGAAAGCTATACCGACTTCCACGCGCAGTTTTCGCGCTTGTGGTTTGGCGTGGACCGGGTCACCGAAGGGGGCGATACGGTGAAGGGCTACGTGGAGTTCGATTTCTTCGGCGGTGGCAACAGCAACGTCGGCAACGAAAAGTTCTCCAACGGCTATCCGCCCACGTTGCGGCATGCCTACGTGCAATGGAACAAATGGCTGGCCGGCCAGACCTGGACCAATTTCATGGACCTGGGATCCTTGCCGGAAAGCGTGGACTTCGTCGGCATCGTCGATGGCACCGTGTTCGCGCGCCAGGCCCAGTTGCGCTACAGCACCGGTGCATGGTCGTTCTCGCTGGAGAACCCGCAGACCTGGTACCAGGCCGGCACGCCGGCGCACGTCAGCTCCGGCGAGAACACCGTGCCGGACGTCACCGCGCGCTGGCAGACCAAGGGCGACTGGGGACATTTCAGCGTGGCCGGGATGGCGCGCGAACTGCGCACTGCCAATGACAGCACCACGGGGTTTGCGGCGAGCGTGGCCGGCTCCTACAAGCTGGGCGAGCGCGACCTGCTGCAGTACACCTTCAGTGGCGGACCGGGACTGGGCCGCTACATCGGCTTCGGCATGGCCCCTGATGCCTACCTGGATCCGACCGGCGAGCTGGAGGCGCAGGACCTGTATGCCGGCTTCGCGGCATGGCGCCACAACTGGTCGGGCAACCTGCGCAGCACGCTGGCCTACTCGGCCGCCTACATCGATACCGATGCGTCGGCCGTTGGCCTGCTGGCCACCAAGCGTACCCAGTCGTGGCGCGCGAACCTGATCTACTCACCGTTCCCGCGCCTGGACGTGGGTGCGGAGATCAGCTGGGCCAAGCGCGAAGTGGCCGGTGGCGACGAAGGCGAGCTGGCACGCCTGCATACCACGGTGAAGTACACCTTCTGATGCGCCGCCCCGTTCCAGCGGGCGTCAACCCAGCGCCTCAAGGAATTCATCCAGCCATGCCTGGACCATTGCCGAGTAGGGACGCTCGGCATGGCCCATCGCGATCATCGCTTCCACGTTTTCCAGCATCAGCGCTTCGATCGCCTCATCGCCGTGCAGGTCGGCCAGCCGCGCCAGCCGCAGCACCTGGTCGCCCATCACCTGCAGTTGGCGCAGCACGCGGGTTCGCTCCTGCACCAGTCCCAGCCGGTTCAGTCCGAAGGTAGCGATGGAGGCCTCGCCACGCAGGCTGCCGCGGCGGGCAACCACCAAGCTGCTCACCGGCGATGACGCACCGACGAACCGCAGGTGCCGGGCGGGGTCGTCTTCGCAGGGGTTGAGCAGCAGCGGCTGCTCGGCACCCTCGTGCGGCAACGATTCGGCCTGCAGCCGGTGGCTGCCCGGCATCAACGGGAAGTGGCATCCCTTGCCTGCCAGCACCCGTCGTGCACGGTGGCTGGACGGCATGCAGGCAGGATCCTGGCCGGCGTGCACCGTGTCCTGCTGGCGCGTCCGGTTGCAGTCGATGCAGCTGGGCAGCAGGTTGTCCCAGTGCGCGGCAAGCCACCAGTAGCCAGGGTGCGAAGGATCATCCAGCACCGCCGATTTCGGCCGGAAATGCTCCACGTCGACCGGCGCGGAGGCGCTGTAGAACGTTTCGCAGTAAGCACATTTCCCGTGGAAGAGCAGGTCCAGCGCCTCCTTGACCGCACTGGCCTTGTAGGCGTTGAACGCGAACGGGACCATGTTGGCGCCGCGCGTGTCGCGCCTGCAGTAATGCGCGCGGGCTCGTTCGAGCTCGGTCCTGCCGTCGCGCCCGATGCCGGCCAAGGCTTCCGGTGGCGGCCGGATTCCGCGCGCGACCATGCGCATGTCAGCGCCCTCCCATCGCGCGCAGGATCATCCCACGGGTACGCTCACGCAGCTCCTGGCGCAGCGGCGGGGCCGTGCGCTCGCGCTGCCGCAGGTAGTCGGCAACAGCTTCCTGCACCAGCCTCTGGGTTTCGGTATCGCCGATGGGAAGCGCCGCGGCGACCTCGTCGCGGAACCGGTGCAGCAGCACGGCATCCCCGGCGGACAGCGGCTCCCCGGCGCTTTCGGCGGCCAGCAGCGCGGCAATGCGTGCCATTCCCCGGGTGGTCGCAGGGTCATCGGTGGAATACAGCTGGAAGAAGTCCGAGGTCAACAGCTGGTCCACCCGCATCAGCGTGAAGTCGGGAAGATCGCCGAGCAGGCCGATCCGCAACGGCGAGGCACTGTCGCTGTCGTACCAGCGATGCATCACCACCACTTCGCCCTTGCGCATGCCGCGCAGGCACAGCGGATCATGGGTGGTGGCAATGAAGGTGACCTGCGGCAATGCCCTGCGCAGGCTACCCATCACCTGCAGCTTCCAGCGTGGATGCAGGTGGGCTTCGATCTCGTCCACCAGTACCACCGCCCTGCTCGTCCTCAACGTCCGGAAATCCGGGTTGATGCGCCGGTCCATCAAGCCCTGCATGACGTCGCAGGCCAGGGCGAGGATCGAGCGGAAGCCCGAAGAGGCGGCATGCAAGGGTGTCCTCAGGCGCTGCGGCTCCCCGTTGCGGTCTTCGATGGTGGTGACGACGTGGCACGTCCGCGCTGCCAGGTCGCGCTCGATCACGTCGAAGGGACCGTCGATGCTGAGGATGTCGCGCAATGCCTGCACGACCATGTCGAATGCCGTTGGCTTCAGCTCCAGCAGCCACTCGTGTGGATTGCCCAGCACGCTGCCATCGAACAGGCTGCGGACATGGCGGTGTGGTGCGAACAGCCTGCGACCCTTCTGGTACTGGCGGAACGCGCCGTAGGCGAAGACCGGAACGCTGCGCGCGGGTCCGCTGTCGCGCGTGGAAATCCCTTTCGCATGCAGGCGTATGGTGCGTGCTCCGTGCCGCCCCAGCATGACGCTGACCTCGGCCTGCAGCGGTGCGGCGGTGTCGTCGCGTCCCATCAGCCGTGGGTCCAGCAGGTAATGCTGCCAAGGCACGTCCAGCCGCTGGTGTGCATCCGTGCTGGCCAGTGCCAGGGCAATGGCTTCCAGCACCGTGCTCTTGCCCGTGGCGTTCTCGCCGAGGATCAACAGCGACGGAACCGGCTCATCGGGATCGTCCTGCGAACCGTCGGCCCGTGGCAGGTCCAGGCGAAGCGTGTCGATCGACCTGAAGTTGCGGATGTCGACCCGGGTAAGACGTGCGGTGCGTCGTACGCGCGGACGTATCAACTGGCTGGCCTGCAGGGTCGGGTGCTGGTCTTCAACCACCAGCGCGGCGTGGGCTGCCTGCAGCTGCCCACTGATATCCCTGCGGCCATGGAGGCTGGCCAGCGCCGCACCGATCTTCTGGGCCGACAGCACCGGCCTGCGTGCATCGCCTGCTGCAAGCAGCGTGACGATCCGGCGCAGCATCAGGTGCCAGGTGCCGCCGAACTCCAGGCTGCGGAAGTCGACCAGCGCTTCGATCTCACCGCTTCCACTGCCGGACAGCGTGTCGACGAGCCTTGAAAAATACTCGGCATGGCAGGCCGCCCGCTGCCGGACGCGCAACGCATGGTTGAGGTTGAAGTGACCGATCGTAGGCGCGCCGCGGTCGCCGATGCCATCCAGGTGACCGTCCCAGCGCGGCCGGATGGCCCGATGGAAGTCGGTTGATCCGCACGGGTCGAGCAGCATGGACCGCTCCAGCGGCGCGGGACCGCGCCAGATGCCGAGATTCTCGTCGACGTAGGCCTGGATGCTTTCGATGCCGGGAACGGCGGCGCGCTGGCCTTTGACCGGGAACATTCCCGGCTCTTCGGGCTGGCAGCTGCTGCAGATCGGATAGAGGTTCTGCCATGCATCTGCCAGCCAGCAGTAGTAGAGATGGGCGTTGCCGGCAGGGTCCAGCGGCAACGCTTCGGCCGGCGGACGAAAGCGGTACGTACGCAGGCCGCCATCGCGTGCTTCACAGAAGGCGCAGCGGCCCCGAAACAGCTTCACCAGCGCGGCAAGCACGTCGGCGTCGTGCAGCACGGAGCGGTGGCGCGGCGGGGCGGTCTGGTCGCGCTGCGCAGCGTCCAGCGACATGAAGGCCAGCATGGCGCGTCGATCCTGCGTGATCGGTCCGTGGCCCAGGCTGCGGGGTGGCAATACATTTCCGCGTTCCACGCGCTGCATGCGGTCGTCCTCCTTGTGCGTCGGCGTCGACCTGGCGCCATGTTCCAGCATCACAGCCGATGGATGAAACAGGATATCGCGACAGGCGTGGCCGTTGTCGCATGCAGGCCTGCCGCAATCGCCGGTTGCGCTGTCATGCATGCGTCTTGTGTCGTTGCTAAAACGGGCAGCGAAAAGGGCACGGCGCACCGATCCGCGCGATGGGCCTAAAGTAGATGCAAGGGCAGCCGATACAGGTGTGTCATCCTGTCCCGGAGTCCGTCATGTCGGCTGTACCGCACTTCCTGCGAACGTTCCGCGCCCGCCTGCGCGGACTGTCCGCCTTCGCCAACGCGCGCCTGCAGGACGTTGCCCGCCTCAGCGTGGCGGCCAAGATCAAGGGCAGCCTGCTGGCCTGCGGGTTGGGGCTGGTGGTCGTGGCGGCCATGTATGGGTGGACCAGCCTGGGCAACGAGCGCGCCGCGCGTACCTTCGCCGTCCATCAGCAGGGCGCCGGGCTGGCGTCCACGTTGTCGGCCGAGATAGCCGAAGCGCGTCGCCTGCAGACCCAGTATGCACTTGGTTTCGATGCGGCCGACCGTACCGCGCTGTTGCAGGCACAGCAGCGACTGCAGTTGACCTTGCAGCGGTTGCGCGCGCTGCCGATGGACGTATCAAGCGGGAAGGCACTGGACCAGCTTGCCGGGCACGCTGCAGCCTTTGCCGAGGGGATCGCCGGACTGAACGCACGCGTGGATGAGATGGGGCGGGGCGAGGAGGCGTTGTCGACGCAGCTGGAACGCGCCGCCGAGGTGCTGCAGCAGGCGGTCGGGTCGAGCGGGCGGGTGGAGCTGGCCTTGCACGTGCAGACGATGCGCCGCCAGGAGAGCCTGCTGTTGTTGACCGGTGACTCTGCCCATGCCGACAGGGCAAGCGAGGAGAAACTGCCATTCGATCTCGCCCTGGCCGGCCTGCCGGATGCGCTGCAGCAGCAGTTGCGCGGGCTGATGGATGATTACCAGGGCGCGTTGCTGTCGTACACGGCTGCGCGTGTCGGCCTGGACGTGGAGGCGCAGCTGCTGGTCGAGACGGCTGCCAGCATCGTCCCGGCACTCGGGGCATTCGAACTGGCGCAGGCGGCGAGCCTGGAACAGGCGCGCGCGCGACAGCAGGGCCAGGCGAGGCAGTTGGGTGTGTTGTTCGCCGTGACGTTGGCGATGGTGGCATTGGTCCTGCTCGGCACCTTGCTGATGGTGCTGCGTGCAGTGCGCCGGCCGATCCAGGACACCCTGCAGTTCGCGCAGGACATCGCCGAGGACCGGCTCGACAGCGTGTTGCGCATCCACAATCCGCACGATGAGATTGGCCAGCTGGCGCAACGCCTGGGCCATATGCAGCAACAGCTGCGCATGCGCATCGAGCGCGAACGGGCCGTGGCGCGGGAAAATGCGCGTGCACGCAAGGCATTGGACAGTGCCTCCACGGGTTTGATGGTGATGGACCCTGATGGCACCGTGACCCATGCCAATCCCGCGTTGCTGCAGACGCTGGCCAAGGCGATGCAGGAGGTGGTCGGCCAGCCGGCGATGCAGCTGCACCCGGCGTTGGCCAAGGTCGATGGCAGCCGCCGCTGCGAGTTCGACATCCATCATGCCGGCACCACCTGGCAACTGGTGACCACGCCGATCTTCGAAGACGGGCAATCACTTGGCGAAGTAGTGGAATGGCGCAGCCGCGCGCTGGAAGTGCTGCTGGAAACCGAAGTCGCGGCACTGGTGGACGCCGCGGCCCAGGGCGACCTGGGTGGGCGCATACCCTTGGATGGGAAACAGGGATTCGTACATCGGCTGTCGGCCAGCATCAACCACCTGCTGCAGACATTCGAACACAATCTTGGCGACCTGCAGGCGCTGCTGGCGGCCTTGGCGCGGGGCGACCTGCGCGTGCGCATGGACGGGGACGTGGAAGGCGTCTTCGCGCGCATGCGTGACGATGCCAATGCCACCGTGGACCAGCTTGCGGGCATCGTGTCGCGCATCCAGCACGCGGCGGGCGCGATCGGCGAGGCGGCCGGCGAGATCAGCATGGGCAGCACGGATCTGTCCACGCGCACGGAACTGCAGGCCGCGAACCTGGAGGAAACCGCTGCCTCCATGCATGAACTGACCGATACCGTGTCGCGCAACGCTGAATCGGCCGGGCAGGCCACGGTGCTGGTGCAGGCCAGCGCCGACGTGGCGCTGCGTGGTGGCGAGGCCGTTGGCCAGGTGAAGCAGTCGATGGACGACATCGCGGCTGCATCCAGGCGCATCGCTGACATCACCACGCTGATCGACGGCATCGCGTTCCAGACCAATATCCTGGCGCTCAACGCGGCGGTGGAGGCCGCGCGTGCGGGTGAGCAGGGGCGCAGCTTCGCCGTGGTGGCCGCCGAAGTGCGCCAGCTGGCGCAACGCAGCGCTGATGCGGCCAGGCAGATCAAGGGATTGATCGACGATTCGGTGGCGCAGGTAGGGCACGGAACCCGCGCGGTGGGCCAGGCCGGTGCGACGATGGATGAACTGCAGGCCAGCGTGCAGCAGGTGGCGGCGATCATGCAGCACATCCGCGATGCATCGCTGGAGCAGCGCAAGGGCATCGGTCAGGTCAACCAGGCCATCGTGCAGATGGACGCCAGCACCCAGCAGAATGCGGCGATGGTGGAAGAGGCCACCGCCTCGGCACGTGCGATGGAAGTGCAGGCCGATCTGCTGGCCGATGCGGTGGCTGTATTCCAGTTGCGCAGCCACACCCCACCCGGCCTTCGACAGGCCATGCACACCTCGACGTAGCGCCGGGCCATGCCCGGCGGAATGGGGGACGGCGAGCGATCAGATCAGCATGCCGCCTGACGCCTCCACCCGCTGTGCGTTGATCCAACGCGTAGTCGGTGAGAGCAGTGCCACCACGGCCGGGCCGATGTCGTCAGGCTGGCCTGCACGGCCCAGCGCGGTGATCGATGCCACCATGCTGTTGGTCGCGTCGTCGTCGCGTACACGACCGCCGCCGAAATCGGTCTCGATGGCGCCCGGTGCCAGCGTGTTCGCGCTGATGCCGCGCGCACCCAGTTCTTTGGCCAGGTAGCGGGTGAACACCTCGATGCCGCCCTTCATCATCGCGTAGGCCGAGCTGCCCGGCAGCGAGAAGCGTGCCAGTCCGCTGGAGATGTTGACGATGCGGCTGCCATCGGCGAGCAGCGGCAGCAGCGCCTGGGTCAGGAAGTAGGGACCTTTCAGGTGGACGTTGACCAGATGGTCGAACGATGCCGGCGTGGTATCGGCGATCAGCGCGTAATGGGCATCACCGGCATTGTTCACCAGCCCATCCAGCGAATCGCGCTGCCACTGGCCAAGTTGATCGCGCAGGCGATCGGCGAAGCCGGCAAAGGATCCGCTATCGGCGACGTCCAGCGACAAGGCGGCCGCGCGTCGGCCCAGGCCTTCGATCTGGGCGACCACCGCCTCGGCCGCCTCGGCCTGGCTGCGGTAGGTCAGCACGATATCGGCGCCATCGGCGGCCAGTGCGAGCGCGGCATTGCGGCCAAGGCCACGGCTGCCGCCGGTGATCAGTACGGTGCGGGAAGAAGCGTTCATGACAGGCTCCGGTGCGGGATGGGATCGACGGAACACAGGCTATTGGACTTGTGATGGCGCATAAACTGCGCGATTCTGATTTGACTGTTCAATTTAAAACGACAATCCATGGATAGCCTGGAACAGCTGCGCACCTTCCTGCATGTGGCCGAGCGCGGTTCGTTCACCCGTGCCGCCGACAGCCTGGGCCTGCCGAAGGCCAGCGTGTCGCTGGCAGTGCAGCGTCTGGAGACGGCGATGGGCACCCAGCTGCTGCACCGGACCACGCGCCGGGTGCAGCTTACCGCCGACGGTGAACAGCTGTTCCAGCGCGCGCGCGACCTGCTGGACGACGTGGAAGAGTTGCAGGGCATGTTCCGTCGCGATATCGCGCAGCTGCGCGGGCGGCTGCGCGTGGACATGTCCAGCGGACTCGCCCGTTTCCTGGTGATGCCGCGACTACCGGATTTCCTGCAACGGCATCCGGGACTGGAGATCGAAATCAGTGGTACCGACCGCCGCGTCGACCTGGTACGCGAAGGGTTCGACTGCGTGCTGCGGGTCGGAGCGCTGGATGACAACACGCTGGTGGCGCGGCCGCTGGGCAGCATGCCGGTGGTGAACTGCGCGAGCCCGGCCTACCTGGCGGCGCATGGCACGCCGCATGCGCTGGAGGACCTGCATGCGCACCGGCTGGTGCACTACGTCAGCACCCTGGGCCAGCGATCCTCGGGCTTTGAATATTTCGATGGCGAGCAATACCGCACGTTGCCGATGAGCGGCGCGGTGACGGTCAACAGCGGGGATGGCTACAACGCCGCGGCGCTGGCGGGCCTGGGCATCATCCAGGTACCGCAGCTGGGCGTGCGGCAGGCACTACAGGAGGGCCTGCTGGTGGAGGTGCTGCCGCAGCTGCCGGCCGAGCCGATGCCGGTGACCTTGTTGTATGCGCAGCGCCGGCATCTTCCGGCGCGCGTGCGTGTGTTCATGGATTGGGTCGCGGCGTTGCTGCAGCCCTACCTGATCGTCCGGTGATCAGGGCGCAACGGCAGCGCGGCATGGCCTTGCCCTACCGGGCCCAGCCTTCGATCTCGCCGTGTTCGAACGGACCCAGCTTGCGTCGCACGATGCGTCCCTGCGCATCCACCAGCACGCTATAGGGCAGCAGGCCCTGGGCGTTGCCAAGACGCACGCTGGCATCGGCCGGGCCGGGCGTTTCCAGCACGATGGGATAGTCCACCGGCACCCGTTGCAGGAAATCGCGAACGCCGTCGGGCGTATCCAGCGCCAGCCCCAGCACCTGTACGCCGGTGTCTCCCTGCGCGGCCGCATAGCGCGAAAGCTCCGGCATTTCCTCCACGCACGGGCCGCACCAGCTGGCCCATACATTGACCAACAAAGGACGGCCTTTGAACCGTTGCAGGTCCACCGGTGCGCCGGACAGGTCCGGCAACACCAGGGCGGGCATCAGGTCACCGATGCCGGCGACATCGACCACCGGACGTGGCGGCGGCGTGGCCGAGCCGGCCGACGGCGCCGGCACGGGCTCCAGCCGGTGGCCGGCCCACAGGCCCAGCCCCCCGGCCAGTACCGCGACCCACAGCAACGCGGGCCGCAGCCGCTTCACCGCGCGGTGCGCAACAGGGCTTCCTCGACCAGTGCCTGGGTCAGCACCGTGGGCAGCACGGTCGGCGGTGCGCCGGGGCCATACACGACGTACAGCGGCACGCCGACGGCCTTGTGTTCATCCAGGAATGCGGTGATCTGCGGGTCCACGTTGGTGTAGTCGCCGCGCATGTAGACCGCGTTGGTCCGCCGCAGCAGGTCCTGGAACGCCGGGCGTGACATCACCGCGCGTTCGTTGGCCTTGCAGGTCACGCACCAGTCGGCGGTCATGTTGACGAACACCACGCGGTTGTCGGCACGCAGGCGGTCGAGCATTTCCGGCGAATACGCCACCACGTTCTCGCTGGCGGATTGTGCCGCGGGAGCCGGCGCCACCAGGCGGCTGACACCCCACGCCGGCACCAGCGCGGCGAGGATGACCAGCGTGGCCAGCAGCCCACCGATACGCTGGCTGCGCCAACGGCTGCGTTCGAACCACCACAGGCCCAGCGCCAGCACCACCAGGCCACCCAGCACGAGCGCCATGGCGTCGACGCCACGCTGTTTGCCCAGCACCCACAGCAGCCACAGCGCGGTGGCGTACATCGGGAACGCCAGCACGTGCTTCAGGGTTTCCATCCAGGCGCCGGGGCGCGGCAGGCGACGGGCCAGCGAGGGCACGAAACCGACCAGCAGGAACGGCAGCGCCAGCCCCAGGCCCAGCATCAGGAACACCAGCATCGACTGCAGTGCGGGTGCGGCGAACGCATAGGCCAGCGCCGGCCCCATGAACGGTGCCACGCACGGGCTGGCGACCACGCAGGCCAGCACGCCGGTGGAGAAATCGCCGACCGGACCGCTGCGTGCGGCCAGCGACTGGCCCACGTTGCCAATGCTGCCGCCCAGGGTGAACACCCCGGACAGGCTCAGGCCGACGGCGAACATGAGATACACCAGCGTGGCGATGAACCACGGATGCTGCAGCTGGAAGCCCCAGCCTGCCGCCTGGCCGGCCGCACGCAGCGCCAGCACCAGCCCGCCGATGACGGCGAAGGCGACCAGTACGCCGGCGGTGTACCAGAGCGCGTGCGAGCGCGCACGCTGGCGGCTTTCACCGCTCTGCGCCAGCCCCAGCACCTTCAGTGAAAGTATCGGCAGCACGCATGGCATCAGGTTCAACACCAGCCCGCCTGCCAGTGCCAGCAACAGCACGAACAACAGGCCCTTGGCGCTGGCGGCGGACTCCGGCGGACGCGTGCGCTGGGCATTGCCGGCGCTGGCGTCCGGGCTGGCCACGGGCGTGCCGTCGGAATCCACCGAGGCAGTGCCTTCCGCAGCAAGGGTGTCCCCTGGTGCGTCGGGAATGGTTGGCAGCAGGCGACGGTTGTCCGGCACCTCCGGATCGCTGTCGTCGGTGCGCTGCGCGGTACTGGGCAACGCAGCGCGCAGTTCGCTGCTGGCTGCCGTGCCGGCCGTCGTGGCATCGGCTTTGGCATCCACCTTGCCGGCCGGGATGGCAAGCTTTACCCGGCGGGTCATCGGCGGGTAGCAGATGCCATCGCTCTGGCAGCCCTGGAAGGTGGCCACCAGGGTGGCGTCGACCGCTTCGGCGCGGCTGCGCTGCAGCGGCAGCACCACGTCGGTCTGGTCGAAGAACACCGCCACGTCACCGAAGTGTTCGTCGCGATGGGAACGGGCGGCCGGCCAGCGCAGCGGCTGCATGCGGATGCCGTTGGCGCCTTCCAGCTTCAATGAGGTGCGGTCGCGGTAAAGGTAATAGCCCTTGGCCGGCGTGAAGCGCAGCAGCACGGCGTTGCCGTCATCGACGATGGCCTCGAAGCCGAACGCTTTTTCCGACGGCAGTGGCAGGGCCTGCGCCGCCGCAGCGGTACCCGGCAGGCGCAGCCCGCCACCGCCGGCTGCGCCGAGCGGGTTGCTGAAAGGAGAGCTGGCGTCGCCTGTGGCGGCCGGCAGGGCGGCATCGGCCGCACCGCTACCGGGCAGCTTCACCTGGATCACGCGCTTCTGCGGCGGGTAGCACACGCCGGCATCGGCGCAGCCCTGGAAGCGTACTTCCAGGCTGATCGTCCCGGCATCGGCCGCCGGCGTGCCGGGCAGCGTGGCCTGCAGGCGCTGGCGGTAGGTTTCCACCTCGCCGAAGAAATCATCGTGGTGCCGGTCGCCGGCCGGCATCTTCAGCGCGCCGGCGTTGAACGCGGGGTCGGCCTTGACGCTGGTGCGATGCCGATACAGGTAATAGCCCGGGGCTATTTCCCACTGCAGTTGTATCTGGTCGCGCTGCGTGGCCGTGGCGCTCAGCGCGAACGCTTCATCGACCGGCAGCAGGTCCTTCTCGCTCAGCGCCCACGCTGGCAGGGACAGCAGCAACAGTACACATAGCGATACGCATCGGCGGGACATCGCCATCAATCCTGACTTCATCAATCGTGTTCCTCGCGGGTCTGGGCCCGGATCCAATCCAGATAAGCCGGAAGACCGGCCCGTGTTTCGACCGCGATGCATTCCGGGAGTTCATACGGATGCAGTTCGATCAGTCGCGCCATGGCGGCCTCGATCCGGCTGGCCGTGGTCTTTACCAGCAGCTGCAGCTCGGTGTCGGTAGTCACCTCGCCCTGCCAGCGATAGGTCGAATGCGCACCGTCCAGCCGGGTGACGCAGGCAGCCAGGCGTTCGCCGACAAGGGCATGCGCGATGCGTTCGGCGCTGGCCGGATCGGGACAGGTGGTGAACAGCAGCAGGACGGGGTCGGCGGGTGACATCACCGCCGAGTATAGGGCCCCGGCCCGGGCAGGGGGCCGGGCCGGGGCATCAGACAAATCGGAAAAACGTCAGTTGGCCAGCTGGCAACTGCTCGGCTGGGTGGAGGTGAACAATGCCGGGGTTGCCCACTCCGGGTGGTCGATGAACGGGTTGCGGTTGCCCTGGAAACTGTAGACAACTTCGTTGCGGGCACGTTCTGCGTCGTTCGGCGGGTCGGCCAGGTGCCAATCCATCAGCGTGGACAGCAGGCCCATGTAGGCGGGCGAGCTGCTGGTCTTGACGATCTTGTTGCGGTCGTCGGTGAGTTCCAGGTCCGGTTCGGACTGCCCGGTGGCTGCATCCTTGCCGCCTTCATAACGAATGGCCATGTACATCACCGCACGCGCCATGTCGCCCTTGCGCTGGCCCCAGACTTCGAACGTGCCCTGGTTGCCGTCCGGCGTACGCACCCAGTTCGAATTGCCTGGATAGGCGCCACTGCCGCCGCCCTGGCCATTGTTCGATTCGGTGGCGCGCTCGCCGCAGTTGCTGTCGCACTTTGCGAACGGCTTGTTGCCGCGGTCCGCATTCCACTGCGTGTCGGTCAGGTACAGCATGTGCGTGTCGGTATACGGTGCGTACGGCAGGCCCTTGTCGCCGGTGGTGCTGGCAAAGCCCAGCGAGTTCGGCCAGGTGTGCTCGCGGTTGTAGGTCAGCCCGCTGCCGGTGCCGGCACGGCTGCTGACCTTGGTGTAGCTGCGGTTGCGGTAGGCATCCAGGATGCTGCCGCTGTCGTTGGGATCCTCGTCGGCGATCTCCAGGATGGTCCAGGTGCTGGTGCCCGATCCGCTGTATGGATAAGCGGTGTGGCCCTTGATGGTTTCGTGCAGGGAACAGCGCAGCTGGCTGGGGCTGGAGGTGTTGACCCGCGCGTAGTAGTCGCCGGGGTTGCCGGGATTGCCCGGATCCGGATCGGGGTCGGGGTTGCCGGTGCTGCTGGCCACGGTGAAGGCGATGCGCGAATCAGCCGCCGGGCGTGCACCCTGGCTGTCGCTGATGCGGCTGGCGCGGATGTCGAAACGGCAGGCTTCGCCGGCCACCAGCGCGGTGTTGGTGGAAATCTTCAGCGTGCGTCCGCTGCCCGGGTAGCTGAGTGGCACGCTGCCGGACTGGCCGCAGCTGAGCGCGAAGGCGCCGCTGGCCAGGGTGACGTTCTCGCTGAATGCCACTTCCAGGTCGCCGGCGGCGGGGAAGGTGCTGCTGCCCTGCGCAGGCACGGTGGTGGACACCGATGGCGGGGTGTTCGGGCCCGGGGTGCCGGGGTTGCCGCTGAACGCCTGGCCGTTGTTGCAGGCACCGAAGGTCTGCGCGGCCGACTCGGCCCAGGTGAAATGGACGTACTGGCTGCCGTTGCCGGTCAGCTGCAGCGAGGTGCCGGGCGTGGTGCTGTTGCTCTCGGCGACCGGGATGTTCTGGCTGGTCATGCCGGCGGCGGGGCCGCTGGCAGCGGTGATGGTGCCCTCGTAACTGAGGAACTGGACCACCGCACCGCTGGCATCGACCAGTGCGATGCCGTCGTTGGAGCCGTTCTGCAGGCCATTGGTCGGATAGCTGACCACCGCGACCGTGGCGCTGCCGCAGGAGGCCGGGCTGCCGGCGGGCACCGCATTGTCGGCATACACGCTGGCCGCCGACGGGGTGCTGCCGTTGTACAGGTACAGCCGGTAGCCGGACAGGTCCTCGCCAGCGGTGGCAACGACCTCGATCGCTTCCCCGGTATCCCCGGCCGGCGTGCTGTCGTCGTAATGCAGTTCGTTGATGAAGACCTCGGCCTGGACAGGCGAGGTGGCCAGTGCCAGCAGGCAGGCGGCGGCAAGCGGTGACAGCAGTCGCATCGACAACTCCTTTCCTTGTGAGCGGATCCCCAGACGGGAATCTAAGCCGATGGCGTGACAGTTCTGTCGTAAGTGGCCCGCTGGACGCGCAAGGCGTGATCGCGGTCACCAAAAGATTTTTGCGGCTGGGCCTTGAAAGGCCATGACCGGGCTCCATCTCTGCTCTGTCCCGCATCTGTCGGGTTTTTTCACGAGCGGTTCTGGCAGTCACCCGGGGTGAGTGCTAAAATCGCCGGACTTTTTCAGCACAATCAATCACTTGAGAGGTCTCACATGAGCAACTTGAAGCCGCTTCACGACCGCGTGGTGGTCAAGCCGATCGAAGCCGACGAAATCTCCGCCGGCGGCATCCTGATCCCGGATTCGGCCAAGGAAAAGTCGACCAAGGGTGAAGTCGTTGCCGTGGGCCCGGGCAAGGCGCTGGACAACGGCAGCGTGCGCGCGCCGTCGCTGAAGGTTGGCGACAAGGTCATCTACGGCCAGTACGCCGGCAGCAGCTACAAGGAAGCCGGTGTCGAGTACAAGGTCCTGCGCGAAGACGACGTGCTCGCCATCATCGGCTGAGCTGTCGCGCGCCCTGATTTTCCTTTTTCCGATTAGAGCAGCCGGGCATGGCCCGGCTCTACAACAGAGGTAAACGCAATGGCTGCCAAAGATATTCGTTTCGGTGAAGATGCCCGCGCCCGCATGGTGCGTGGCGTCAACGTTCTCGCCAATGCCGTCAAGGCCACCCTGGGCCCGAAGGGTCGCAACGTCGTGCTCGAGAAGAGCTTCGGCGCCCCGACCATCACCAAGGACGGCGTGTCCGTCGCCAAGGAAATCGAACTGGCTGACAAGTTCGAGAACATGGGCGCGCAGATGGTGAAGGAAGTCGCGTCGCGCACCAACGACGACGCCGGTGACGGCACGACCACCGCTACCGTGCTGGCCCAGGCCCTGATCCGCGAAGGCGCCAAGGCGGTTGCTGCCGGCATGAACCCGATGGACCTCAAGCGCGGTATCGACAAGGCCGTCATCGCCGCTGTCGCCGAGCTGAAGAAGATCTCCCAGCCGACCGCTGACGACAAGGCGATTGCCCAGGTCGGCACGATCTCGGCCAACTCGGACGAGTCGATCGGCAACATCATCGCCGAAGCGATGAAGAAGGTTGGCAAGGAAGGCGTGATCACCGTTGAAGAAGGCTCGGGCCTGGACAACGAGCTGGACGTCGTGGAAGGCATGCAGTTCGACCGCGGCTACCTGTCCCCGTACTTCGTCAACAACCAGCAGGCGCAGACCGCCGACCTGGATGACCCGTTCATCCTGCTGCACGACAAGAAGATCTCCAACGTCCGTGACCTGCTGCCGGTGCTGGAAGGCGTCGCCAAGGCTGGCAAGCCGCTGCTGATCGTGGCCGAAGAAGTCGAAGGCGAAGCGCTGGCGACCCTGGTGGTCAACACCATCCGTGGCATCGTCAAGGTCGTGGCCGTCAAGGCACCGGGCTTCGGCGACCGTCGCAAGGCGATGCTGGAAGACATGGCCGTGCTGACCGGCGGCACCGTGATTTCCGAGGAAGTGGGCCTGTCGCTGGAGAAGGCCACCATCACCGATCTTGGCCGTGCCAAGAAGGTGCAGGTTTCCAAGGAAAACACCATCATCATCGACGGTGCCGGCGACGGCGCGGGCATCCAGTCGCGCGTTGCGCAGATCAAGGCCCAGATCGAAGACACCTCGTCCGATTACGACCGTGAGAAGCTGCAGGAGCGCGTGGCCAAGCTGGCCGGTGGCGTTGCGGTGATCAAGGTCGGCGCGTCGACCGAAATCGAGATGAAGGAAAAGAAGGCCCGCGTTGAAGACGCCCTGCACGCAACCCGCGCAGCCGTCGAAGAAGGCGTGGTCCCGGGCGGCGGCGTGGCCCTGGTGCGTGCCCTGGTTGCCGTTGGCGATCTGAAGGGTGCCAACGAAGACCAGACCCACGGCGTCCAGATCGCCCTGCGTGCGATGGAAGCCCCGTTGCGCGAGATCGTCGCCAACGCCGGTGAAGAGCCGTCGGTGATCCTGAACAAGGTGAAGGAAGGTACCGGCAACTATGGCTACAACGCCGGCAATGGCGAGTTCGGCGACATGGTCGAGTTCGGCATCCTGGATCCGACCAAGGTGACCCGTTCGGCGCTGCAGAACGCCGCTTCGATCGCCGGCCTGATGATCACCACCGAAGCGATGGTGGCCGAAGCCCCGCGCAAGGATGAGCCGGCTGGCGGCGCTGCCGGTGGCATGGGCGGCATGGGTGGCATGGGCGGCATGGACTTCTAAGTCCGTAGCATCCTGTAGTACCAGCAACATCAGGGAACCCCGCCGGAGACGGCGGGGTTCTTTTGTTTCCGGCGGCAGGCAACCTGCTTCCGGGTGGCGGTGACCCGAGCGTTGCGTTGGTGCGGCGCGTTGGTCGTCACGCTCCAGCTCCTGGCTGCGCTGCGCGCGCCCTCAACCTGGCCTGCCTGGCCAGTCAGGGCCGGGGAAGAACGTACAGCATCGGACGGTGCAATGGACTGGCAGCGGGAGCGGGAATTCCCCACGCCGGGGAGCCACCCACGCCGAAGCGCGAGGTGGCAGACGGTGCGGGTTGGCATACCGGCTGAGCAAACCCCCCCCAATGGACCGGCGGATCAAAGATCCCCGCGCACCGTCCACCATGAAGCGGGTGGTACGGTGCATTCTCTGTCCTGACTTCAAGCAGGGACAAAGTGCGGGGGGACTACTCAGATCGGGATGCCAATCCCGGCAGGCCTTGTCGGCCCGCAAGGACAGGATGCGTATCCACCTTGAGCAGGAACATAAGGAAAGCTGCAAAACCGACGCTGCCGTTCCGCCTCGCACAGGCCTTAATGGCGGAGCTCCCCTCTGGTCTGCTGGAAGACCTGGATAGTGCAGAGCGTCCCCAGTCGCTGCGCACGGACTTCCCAGTGAGGGCATGAACATGGCGGAATCAGCCTGCTTCCATCCTGTTTGCCACCAATCGCGGCAAGGCTCCGGTCGGGCCGCCATTGCCAGGTTGGCGCTGCGATCGGGGTGGGCTGAGGACATCGTGCAGACCATGCGTGCAACCGCAGCCGTCGCGATCACCACGGCCGACACAATGCCTGCTGGAAGCACGCCGATGCCGTTGCGGCTGCAGGCAGGGCCTGGGCCAGCGCTTTTGAAGTGATGCAGGCAAAACCAGGCGCATGCCAAGGCGACGGGAATTCAATCGGTACAGGATCGGCTTCGTAGAATCGCCGCCCCGAAATGATTCGGGATCTTCTGTAGCGTGAATCATGCAGATTGCCATGCGTCGAATTGGTCTGGCCGACGACCATCCCGTCATATTGAATGCTTTACAGACATGTCTGATGGATGGCGCCCTGGAAACGGCGTTCGCCGTGCGCACGGGCGGACAGCTGATGGAAACCCTGCGCATGCAGCCATGCGACGTGCTGGTGACGGATTATTCGATGGCGCAGCATCCGCATGGTGGTGATGGGCTGGCCATGGTGGAGCGCGTGCTGCGCCGATTCCCGGAGTGCAGGCTGGTGGTGTTCACCATGCTGCACAACCCGGCGGTATTCGGCCAATTGCTGGCACTGGGTGTCGATGGGATTGTCAGCAAGAACGATGACATCCACGAAGTCCTGTTGGCCATCCGCGCAATCGAGGCCGGCATCGGGCTGCCCTATTGTTCGCCCAGCGTGCGCGAAGCGCTGAGCAGCCAGCTCAACCGACCCGGTGCAGCGTTGCAGGCGCTGAGCCAGCGTGAGCTGGAGGTGGTCCGGTTGTTTGCGCAGGGACAGACGCTGGACGAAATCGCCGCCAATCTTGGCCGCGCCAAGACTACGGTTGCCACGCACAAGAAGAACGCCATGGACAAGCTGGGCGTCATCGGCAACACCGAGCTGATCCGCTATGCCTTCGAGGCGAATCTTGTTTGACCGGGCACTCATCGCCGCGCTGCTCTGCGCACTCCTGTTGCCATGGGGCCGGATGGCCATGGCTTCGGAGCTGTTGACCCTGCGCAGCCAGGTGGCACCGACACGGTTCGCCACCACGCTTTCCGATACGGACGCGACGTGGTTGCGGGCGCATGGCGAGCTTGTCATCGGCCTGTGGGGAAAGGACTTCGCGCCGATCCAGTTCCGGCCTGATGCAGATACATTGGAGGGCGTGGCGGCCGATCACCTGGTCCTGCTCGGGAACGCGCTGGGCGTGCCCGTGCGGGCGCGTTGGTTCGCAGATCGTGGCGCTGCGCTGGCGGCGTTGCGCGCGCATGAAGTGGTGGCGGTCAGCGTATTTGCCGAGCCCGTGGATGAAACGGACTTCGATGTCTCCATCCCTTATCTTCGTGCTCCCTTGGCCATCGTGCGCCGCGCGGGACCTGCGTTGACCGATGACGGCATCCTGGAGGGCCGCGGCGTGGTGGAAGCCACGCAGGCTGATGCCTGGTCACTGCTGCGGCGCTACCCGGAGGCCTCGCCGGTGGCGCCGGTGCCATCCTTTTTCAAGGCACTGGAAGCGGTGTCGCTGGGACGCGCCGATTACTACGTGGGCGACCTGGTATCGGCGACCTATGCGGTCGAGCAGGGCTGGTTCCTCAACCTGCGCGTGGCGCGCATCGAACTGGCCGACACCCGTTTCCAGTTCATGACGGCGGCTGACCAGCCGCAGGCCGGGCGCGTACTGGACGCGGGGCTGGGCGCCATCCGTTCGTGGATGCGTGCCAGCATCCTGCGCAGCTGGGCGGCCGGTGCGGCACAGGACATGGATGCGGCTGGCCGCCTGGTACTCACCGATGCGGAACGGGCGTGGATGAGTGCGCATCCGGTGGTACGCATCGCGGTGAACACCGCCGATGCACCGTATACCTTCATCGACTCGGCGGGTGAGTTCGCCGGCGTGCATGCGGACCTGCTCAAGATGATCGGGCGTCGCACCGGCCTGCGGTTTGAAGTAGTACCGCATACCACCATCGGCGAGCTGGAAGGCGACCTGCGGACCGGTCGGGCCGACATGGTGGCCACGCTGATGCCCACGGCCGAACGCCGCCGCTTCCTGGCCTTCACCGAGGAGGTGGCGCCGATGGTCTGGGTACTGGTGGCGCCACACGATGCGGACGCTATCAACGGCCTGCACAGCCTGCGGGGCAAACGCCTGGTCCTGGTACGCGGGCATGGGATGACGGACTGGATCCGGGAGCGGTTCCCGGAGATCCAGCTGGTTGCCGTCGATACGGTCACCGACGCGATGGACCTGGTCGCCCGCGGTGGCGCGGATGCTTCGCTGCAGAGCATGGCATCGGCCAGCTATGCGATCGAACGCTATTTCGACCAGCTTCGCATTGCTGGCACCGCGATGGATACGCCGGAGATGGCCCGCTTTGGCGTGGACAGGCAGCAACCAGAACTGCTGGGTATCCTCGACCGCGCACTGGAAGGAATGTCGCCGGCCGAGCGTGCCGCCATCGCGTCGCGCTGGCTGGTCAACATCAACTATCCAACCAGCACTTGGCAGAGCTTGCGGCGCTCGGTGTTCCGCTGGTTGCCCTGGCTCGCCGGTGGGCTGGCCGTGGCGCTGCTGTGGAACAGCCTGCTGCAGTACCAGGTGCGTCGCCGCCGCCGCGCCGAGGGACGGTGGCGCGCCGCCACGGAAGCCGCCGAGCGCGCCAACGTCGAGAAGTCCAGTTTCCTGGCGGAGATGAGCCACGAGATACGCACGCCGATGAGTGCGGTGATCGGCCTGCTTGAAATGGCCAACCGACGTGGCCGGGCCGGGGTGGTCGATGCTGAATCGTTGATGCTGGCTGAAGCGTCGGCAAAGAGCCTGCTGGACCTGGTGGGCAATCTGCTGGACCTGCGCAAGATCGAGGCAGGAGAGCTGCGCCTGGTTCCTCGCGCCATGTCCTTGCATGCGCTGTTGGCGGATTCGGTCACGTTGTTCCGCCATGCGGCGCACAGCAAGGGCGTCGAGCTGCACCACACCGTGGCCGCGGATGTGCCCGAATGGATCCACTGCGACCCCTTGCGCATGCGCCAGGTGCTCACCAACCTGCTGTCCAACGCAGTCAAGTTCACTGGGCAGGGGGAGATCATGCTGGCAGCCACGCTGCAAGGCGACCGGCTCTGCATCAGCGTGCGTGACAGTGGTAGTGGCATCGCCGCGGAAGACCTTGCCACGATCTTCGAACCATTCCGGCAGGGCGACTCCCCCGCAGCCGCCATGGGCACCGGCCTGGGCTTGGGCATCGTGCGCCGGCTGGTCACCCTGATGGGCGGTACGGTGACGTTGGACAGCTCGCCCAGCGCAGGTACCGTCGCGCGGTTGACGTTGCCCTGCCAGGCTGCGCTGCATGTCGAACAGCCGCACGATGAGCTGCTGTTCGCTGTTGCAGCGTTACGGGTACTGGTAGTGGACGATCATCCGATCAACCTGCGCGTGTTGACCGACCAGCTGCAGTGGCTGGGTTATCACGTGGTGCAGGCCGCCTGCGGGCAGGCGGCGCTTGAATGCCTGGATACCTGCGGCCCGATCGATCTGGTGCTCACCGATTGCAGCATGCCCGGCATGTCGGGCATGGCATTGGCCGAAAGGATTCGCCGCGAGGAGAGCCAGCGCGCCACCTCGCGCCGGACGCTGGTCGGGTATACCGCCAATGCACTGCCTGAGGCGCGTGAGGCCTGCCTGGCCGCCGGCATGGATGCGGTGCTGGTCAAGCCATTGAGCCTCCCGCAGATCAGTGCCGCGCTTGCGCCCTGGTTTGCTGGACGGGTGGCGCCGAAGCCCGGCAAGGCTGGCCAGCCCGCAACCGCTGCAGCAATTCCCGGATCGGCCAGCAGCCTGCGCGGCGACCTGGAGGTGTTGCGTGATGCGCTGGTTGGAGAGCGCTGGGAGGAAGTGGCGGACCTGGCGCATCGGCTTCGTGGTGCAGTGGCCTGCAGCCGTGCCGATAGCGACGTTGACCAGGCGTGCCTGGTGCTTGAACTGCAGGCCCGGCGCGGCGCGCAGGCCGGAATCGAAACGGCCATGGCCCAGTACGACCTGCTTGCCGAACGTGTGGTTCGTTGGCTGTCTGTGCCGTATTGAGCGGAACGCCATGCACGACAGTTCGGATTCTAGAATCCATTCGATGGTGGCACGGCAGTGGGATCCGCAAAGTAGGCGTCGTCGGCAGGGAACGCCGCGGCCTCATCCACTCACCGAGAGAATCATCATGAAAAAGATCATCCTGACCGCCCTGATTCCGTTTGCCCTGCTGGCTGGTTCCAATGCATTCGCCGGCACGCAGAACTGCGCTGCCAAGATCAGCGCCATCGAGGCACAGATCGAAGCGGCCAAGCAGTACGGCAACACGTACAAGATTGCCGGCCTGCAGACCGCACTGGCACAGGCCAAGGCCAACTGCACCGATGCAGGCCAGGCATCCAAGGCCGAAGAGAAGGTCCGCAAGGCCCAGGAAGACGTCCGCAAGACCCAGGAAGACGTGCGCAAGGCCGAGCAGAGCCTGCGTGAAGCCCAGGCCAAGCGCGATGCCAAGAAGATCAGCAAGGCGCAGGAAAAGCTGAACGAAAAGCAGTTCAAGCTGCGCGAAAAGATGCAGGACCTGCGCGAAGCCCAGGCCAACCTGGCAGCGCTGAAGGGCTGATCCAGACGTAATCGCCGAGTTGAAACAGGAAAAGGGGCTCTGCCCCTTTTCCTGCGTTGTGCTGTCCCGTCATCTGGTTTTAACGGAGTGTCGTCGTGCGCCGGCCATTGATTCTTTTCGTGCATGCCCTTTGCTTGCTTGTGGGCTTTCCTGCACTGGCATCGCCTGCCGATGACGCAGTCGAAGATCCGACGCGGATGTTTCCCGGCATGACCGCTTCACCCGTGCGCATGAGCGTGATCATCAACGGCCATTGGAAGGGGTACTCGTGGCTGCGCATCCGTGATGATGGACAACCCTGTGCACTGGTGTCGCACTGGATGGAATGGGGCGTGGCGTCGACTGCTTCCTTCGCAGCGGATTCGGAGATTGCCGACCATGCCAACTGCGTGCAGCCGCAGCCAGCCGTGCCACCGGACATGGCCGCCGCGACGGATGCGGGAGCCGTGGAGTCGAACAGCCAGGACAGTGACAGTGACGATGATGATGACGAACCGGTGGTGCGCAGGCGCTACGATGCGCAGCGCCACCAGCTGAATGTCCGGGTGAAAGACGAGCTGATGAGCCGTGCGCGTGGCGATGTTCCCTTTTCCCGGTACGAGGACGGCGTGAGCGCCGTGCGCCTGGATTACCAGGTCAACGCAGCACAAGGCACAAGGACCATCGACGGGGTCAGCACGCGCAACGATACGGTGTACGCCACGCTCAATCCCGGATTCAACTTCGGCCCGTGGCGGGCCCGTTCCACGCTGAACTATGCGCGTGACAAATCGTTGTCAGTGGGCGGTGCGAACGACCCCCGCTGGACGCGCGACAACACCTATCTCACCCGTGACATCGGCAAGTGGCGCAGCAGGATGTTGATCGGAGAGGGATATACCGACAGTCTGCTGTTCGCCAGCATTCCATTCACCGGCGCGCGGATATCTTCCGAGGACAGCCTGCTGCCGGACTATCTGGAAGCATTCACGCCGGTCGTGCGGGGTGTTGCCAACAGCAATGCGGAAGTGCTGGTCCGGCAGGGAGGCGTGCTGTTCTATCACACCTCGGTCGCTCCAGGCCCCTTCGTGCTGTACGACGTGCGGCCGCCGTCCTCTTCCGGCGATATCCGGGTCACCGTGCGTGAGGCCGATGGCACCGAGCACGTGTCGATCGTGCCTTACACGGCGATGCCGCTGTTGACGCACGGAAAGGTCTGGAAGTATTCGGTGAATGCAGGCCAGTACCGCCCGCTCTTCGGCAACGCATATCCGCGCGATGACTTTCTCCAGGCCACTGCTGGCTACGGACTGCCGTATAAACTCAGTGCGTACGTCGGTGCGCTGTCCAGCAGCGGCTACGAAAGCCGATCGTTCGGCATGGGCTGGGACCTGGACAAGGGCGGTGCGCTGTCGCTGGACGTATCGCGCTCGCGGATCGGGCAGGCCATCGCCGAGGCGGCCGGGCGGCAGTGGCGGTTGCGCTATGCCAAGTCCTTCGCAACCATCGGCACGGGTGTCAGCCTGGACTATCGTCGCTTCGACGCTGGCCATTTCCGTACCCTTGAATCCCTGTTCGCGCGTGATGAACAGGTTGCTTTCTGGCGTGACCTCGTGGGCGAGGAGCACGCCGATGAGTGGGTGACGGAGACCAAGCCGCGGACCCAGGTCCGCATGGAGCTCAAGCAGAACGTCGGCGATACCGGCAACCTGTATGCCACGCTTACCCGCCTGGATTACGCGTCCGATACGCGCCGGCGGACGTCGGCGCAGATCGGCATGACCTGGTACGGCAGCCGTTTCGACCTGGACGTGCAGGCCAATCACAATCGCGTCGGCACGACGGGCGTCACCTCGGCACAGTTCAGCCTGAGCATTCCGCTGGGTACGGTGCGCGACAACACGCTGCGCTATGCCGTCAGCGCAGACCGCGATGAAGAGGGCGGCATGACATGGAACAACCGCGTAGCCGGTTCGGGGATGCGCGATTATCGACTCAACTACGTCCTGAACCAGCAGCGCGCTTACAAGGACAGCAGCAAGAGCGCGGACAGCGTGCGCGTCAATTACCAGGCTGATGCTGCAAGCTGGGGCCTGGGCTATACGCAGGGCGGGGGAAACCGCCGCGCCGACGCCAGCCTGGAAGGCAGCATCATCGGTTGGCCGGGTGGCGTGGTGCTGGGGCAGCCGTTGGGTGAAACAGTGGGCATCATCGATGCGCCCGGATTCAGCGACGCCAGCATCGATGGCCAGATGGCCACGCGGACGGATGGACGAGGGCGCGCGGTGGTGTCCTACCTCACTCCCTATCGGGTCAACCGGCTCGGATTGGACAGCATCAAGCTGGGGGACGATTATGACTACGACACGCTGTTCCGGGAGGTGGTTCCCACCACGGGCGCGGTGCTGGTGGTGCCGATCAAGCCTGAACCGATGCCGGCCCCGTTGCCATGACATTCCCGGCATCGATGGCGCCGTTGCGATTGAAACTGTTGCACTGGCGCGGATATGTGCTGACAATGCCTGCCATGAACGCAGCCCCCGCCAGCTTTTACTGGTATTACTTTCCGAAGCCACTGGCGGAGGAAGGACTGCGCTCACCCTGAAGAAACCTTCAGACGCATTCCCGAAAGCCGCCAGCGAACCTGGCGGCTTTTTTTTGCCGCCACGCTGGGGACCCCCACACGTTCCGGAGATCCCTGCCATGCCCCCCCATACCGACGACCTTCGCATCCGAAAAATCGAGCCGCTGACGCCGCCGGCGCAGTTGCTGGCCCTGCTGCCCTGCGACGATGAAGCATCCGACACCGTCAGTGCCTCGCGCAGTGCACTGCACGCCATCCTGCACGGTGCTGACGATCGCCTGGCGGTGGTGGTCGGGCCATGCTCGATCCACGACCCGGCGGCCGCCATCGAGTACGCGCAGAAGCTCAGGCCGCTGCGCGATGCGCTGGCCGGAGAGCTGGAAATCGTCATGCGCGTGTACTTCGAGAAGCCGCGCACCACGGTGGGCTGGAAGGGGCTGATCAACGATCCGGACCTGGATGGCAGCTTCAACATCAACAAGGGCCTGCGCATCGCACGTGGCCTGCTGCGCGACATCAACAAGCTGGGCCTGCCAGCCGGCGTGGAGTTCCTGGACGTGATCTCGCCGCAGTACATCGCCGACCTGGTGGCCTGGGGCGCCATCGGCGCACGCACCACGGAAAGCCAGGTGCACCGCGAGCTCGCCTCGGGGCTGTCGTGCCCGGTGGGCTTCAAGAACGGCACCGATGGCAACATCAAGATCGCTGCCGATGCAGTCGGCGCGGCGATGAATCCGCACCACTTCCTGTCGGTCACCAAGCAGGGCGACACTGCCATCGTGGCCACTGCCGGGAACCCCGATTGCCATGTCATCCTGCGTGGCGGCAAGCAACCGAACTATGATGCGGCCAGCATTGCCGATGCCTGCCAGGTGCTGGCCAAGGCGAAGTTGCCCACGCGGTTGATGGTCGATGCCAGCCATGCCAACAGCCTGAAGAATCCGGACAACCAGCCGAAGGTGATCGAAGACATCGCCGTGCAGATGGCGGGTGGCGAGCAGCGCATCGTCGGGGTGATGGTCGAGAGCAACCTTGTCGGTGGTCGCCAGGAACTGGTGGAAGGCCAGCCGCTGGTGCATGGCCAGAGCATCACGGACGGCTGCATCGACTGGGCCACCACCGAAGTGGTGCTGCAGCGCCTGGCCGCTGCGGTGCGCGCGCGCCGCAAAGCCGTGGCAGCCGTTGAAGCTGAAATGGAAATCGAAGCCGCCTGAGCGGTGGTACGTGTGTGGATGACGGATGCTGCCTGCGGGGGCGCGCCGTGATCAGCGGTGGTTGGCGGAGTTGGCAGCCACCGCGTCCGCACCGGCGATGCGCCTGGCGCTGCGCAGCTGCGCCAGCGCCAGGTACATCGCCGGGGTGGTGTAAAGGGTCAGCAACTGGCTGACCAGCAGTCCGCCAACGATCGCGATGCCCAGCGGGCGCCGCAGTTCCCAGCCCTCGCCGCCGGCCAGCATCAGCGGCAAGGTGCCCAGCAGGGCCGCCACCGATGTCATCAGGATGGGCCGCAGGCGCAACCGTGCGGCTTCCAGCACCGCATCATGCGCGCTCGATCCGCGCCGCTCGGCGGCCAGCGCGAAATCGACCAGCAGGATGGTGTTCTTCATCACCACCCCGACCAGCAGGAACAGGCCCAGCAGCGAGATCAGGTTCAGCTCGTTGCCGAACAGCAACAGTGCCAGCAGCGCGCCGACGCCCGCCGAGGGCAGCGTGGACAGGATCACCAGCGGCTGCAGGAAGCTTTCGTACAACACGCCCAGCACCAGGTATACCGCCAGCGTGGCGCCCAGCAGCAGCAACAGCTGGCGCTGGCGCATCTGTTCCAGCCCGGCCGCCTCGCCTGACAGCTTTGCCTGCACGGTGCGCGGCAGCATCAGGCCGGCCATCGCGCCATCGATTGCAGCGACCGCCCGTTCCAGGTTCACGCCGGGCGCCAACGCAAACTCGATCCAGATCGAAGCGAACTGCTGGGCGTGATGCACGCGGTCGGCGGCCATGCCATAGCGCCAGCTGGCAATGCTGGACAGTGGGATGCGCTGGCCTTCGCTGCCCGTCACCTGCAACTGCTGCAGCGTGGTCGGGTCCTGGGTATGGCGCGGGTCCAGCTCCATCACCACCCGGTACTGGTTGAGGCTGTCATACAGCGTGGCCACCTGGCGCTGGCTGAAAGAGTTGTTGAGCACGTTGGCGACCGTACGCACGTCCACGCCATGCCGCGCGGCCGCTTCGCGGTCGATGTCCAGCACCACCTGGCGCATGCCCGCTTCGCCCTGCGCCTCCACGTCCACCAGTTCAGGCAGGGCTTTCAACGCGGCGCTGACTTTCGGTGCCCATTCGCGCAGCGGCGCCAGGTCGGCGGCCAGCAACTGCAGTTCCTGCTTGCCGCTTTCACCGGCCCCCTCCAGGCGGATGTCCTGGTCCACCCACAGGTACAGGTTGCCGCCAGGCAGCGGCGGCAGGTTCGCACGGAGCCGGTCGATCACCTGCTGGCTGGACACCCGCCGCTCGGAAAGCGGCTTCATCTTGATCATGATGAAGGCGTTGTTCACCCCCATGCCGCCACCGATGTAACCGATGATGTCCTCGATGGCCGGGTCGTCCAGCAGCAGCCTGCGGTAGGCGTTGATCTTGGGCTGCATGGCCTGGAAGGAGAGCCCGTCATCGCCACGGGCGAAGCCGCGCAGCTGCGCCGTATCCTGCTGCGGCACCATGCCCTTGGGTACCTGCTGGAACAGCCACGCATTGAGCGCGATCACCGCCAGGAACACCAGCAGCGGCCAGCGCAGCCGAAGCAGGCCTTTGTCCAGGGTACGCAGGTAGCCGCTGCGTACGCGTTCGAACAGCCCATTGCTCCATCGCTGCCAGCGCGATGGTTCGGGTTGGGCATCGGCGAACAGCCGCGCGCACAGCATCGGTACCAGGCTCAACGCGACCACCACCGACACCGCCATTGCCGCCACCAGGGTCAGCGAGAACTCCCGGAACAGGCGTTCGACGAAGTCATCCATGAACAGGATGGACACGAACACTACCGCCAGCGCAAGGTTCATCGACACCAACGTGGCGCCGACTTCGCCGGCACCACGGACCGCCGCCTGCCAGCGGTCCGCACCGAGCTCACGATGGCGGGCGATGTTTTCCAGCACCACGATGGCGTCGTCCACCACCAGTACCGCCGCGACGATCAGTGCCATCAGCGACAGCGTATTGAGCGAAAAGCCGAGCAAGGCAATCAGCGCCAGCGTGCCGAACAGCACCACCGGGATCGCCACGCTGGGCACCAGCGCGGCACGCCAGTGACCGAGGAATCCCAGCACCACCAGTACCACCAGCACGATGGCCAGCAGCAAGGTCAACTCGGCTTCATGCAGGGTGGCGCGGATCACCGGCGAACGGTCCATCACCAGCTGCATGTCCACGTTGGCCGGCAGCAGGGCATGCAGCTGCGGCAGTTGCCGTTGGATGGCATCCACGGTGGCGATGATGTTGGCACCCGGCTGGCGGCTGACGATCAGCAGCACGGCCGGGCGCTCGTTGTGGAAGCCGCTGGAGTAACGGTCCTCCACGCCGTCGGCGACCTGCGCCACGTCGCCCAGCCGCAGGGGGCGACCGTCCTTTACGGTCAAGGCAAGATCGCGGTACTGCGCGGCCTGCCGCAGCTGCAGGGGCGCCTCCAGCTGCCATTGGCGTTCGTCGTTGCCAACGGTTCCGAGGGGGCGCATGGCATTGGCGCGTGCGATGGCCTGTGCCACCTCGTCCAATGCCAGCCCGGCGTGGTTGAGTGCGTTCGGGTCCAGCGACACGCGTACGGCGGGCAACGCGCTGCCACCGACCTGTACCTCGCCCACGCCCGGTACCTGTGACAGTTTCTGTGCCAGTACGGTGGAACCGATGTCGTACAGCTGGCCTGGCGAGAGCAGGTCCGAGGTCAACGCGAGTGCCAGGATCGGTGCCTGCGAAGGATTGACCTTGCGGTACTCGGGCATGCCGGGCATGCCGCTTGGCAGTTGGCCGCGTGCGGCGTTGATCGCGGCCTGCACTTCACGCGCGGCTTCGTCGATGTTGCGATCGAGCACGAACTCCAGTTCGATCTCGGTCTGGCCCTGCGAGCTGGACGATTCCAGGCTGGTGATGCCGGGAATGCTGCCCAGCGCGCGTTCCAGTGGCGTGGCTACGGTGGCCGCCATCGATTCGGGCGACGCGCCGGGCAGGCTGGCACTGACTTCGATGGCCGGGTAGTCCACCTGTGGCAGTGGCGCCACTGGCAGCAGCCGCAAGGCCATCAGCCCGGCCAGCACCAGCGCGACTGCCAGCAGGATGGTCGCCACCGGGCGCTGCACGCAGGCCCGCGCGATGCGCGCGGCCATGTTCACGCACTGGCTCCATCGCTGGCCGCCGCCGTGCCCGTGGCGCGGCGACGACGTTGCAGGCGATCGAACGCCAAGTAGATCACCGGCGTGGTGAACAGCGTCAGCACCTGGCTGACCAGCAGGCCGCCGACCATCACCCAGCCCAGCGGCTGGCGCAGTTCAGCCCCGGAGCCACTGGCCAGCATCAGCGGCACCGCACCGAACAGGGCCGCCAGGGTGGTCATCAGGATCGGCCGGAAGCGCAGCAGTGCAGCCTGGTGGATGGCTTCGCGAGGGGCCATGCCGCGAGTGCGCTGCGCATCCAGCGCGAAGTCGATCATCATGATCGCGTTCTTCTTGACCAGGCCGATCAGCAGGATGATCCCGATCACCGCGATCAGGTCCAGGCTGCGCCCACTGATCCACAGTGCCGCCAGCGCGCCGACGGTGGCCGACGGCAGCGTGGACAGGATGGTGATCGGGTGGATGAAACTCTCGTACAGCACGCCCAGCACGATGTACATCACCACCACGGCAGCGAGGATCAGCCACAGCGTGCTGGACAGCGAACTGTTGAACGCGGCCGCGGCGCCCTGCATGCGCAGGTCGATGCTGGCCGGCAGCGCGATCGCCGCGCGTGCTGCTTCAACGGCGGCGACCGCTTCCCCCAGCGATGCACCAGGTGCGGGATTGAACGACAGCGTGGCCGCAGGGAACTGGCCGACATGGTTGCGCAGCAGCGGGGCCGGCCCCTGTTCGATGCGTGCCACCGCTCCCAATGGCACGGTCTGCTGCTGCGCGTTGCGCACGCGCAGGCCGGCGATGGCATCCGGCCCCGGCTGGTGCGCCGGATCGGCTTCCAGCACCACGCGGTACTGGCTGGCCTGGGTGAAGATGGTGGAGATCTGGCGTTGGCCGTAGGCGTCGTACAGCGCATCGGCCACGGCCTCCACCGATACGCCCAGGCGCGCGGCGGCATCACGGTCGATCACCACGCGCGCTTGCCGGCCCTGCATCTGCAGGTCGCTTGCCACGTCGGCCAGTGCCGGTGAACGGCGCAGTGCCTGCAACAGTTGTGGTGTCCACTCCTGCAGCGCCTGCATGTCCGGGCTGGTCAGGGTGAACTGGTATTGGCTGCGGCTGATGCGGTCTTCGATGCCCAGCTCCTGCACCGGTTGCAGGTACAGGGTGATGCCGGGAATGTCGGCCACGCGCCGTTGCAGGCGTGCCATCACCGTGGCGATATCGTCGCCACGTTCGCCGTGCGGTTTCAGCTCGATCAGCAGCCGCCCGGTGTTGAGCGCCGCATTGTTGCCGTCCACGCCGATGTACGACGACAGGCTTGCCACTGCCGGATCCTGTTCGATCGCCTCGGCCAGGGCCAGCTGGCGCTCGCGCATGGCGCGGAAGGAAATCGCCTGCGGCGCCTCGCTGATGCCCTGGACCAGCCCGGCGTCCTGTACCGGGAAGAAACCCTTCGGCACCGCGACATACAGCGCGACGGTCAGCGCCAGGGTGGCCACCGTGGCCAGCAGCATCAACGGCTGGCGTTGCAGTACCCAGTGCAGCTGGCGATCGTAGGCGGCGATGATGCGGTCGAAGATGTCACCCGAGCGGGATGGCCCCTTGTGCGGGCGCAGGAAGCGGGCGCACAGCATCGGGGTCAAGGTCAGTGACACCAGCAGCGAGATGCCGATGGCCACGGCCAGGGTGATGGCGAACTCATGGAACAGCGCGCCGACCAGGTCGGCCATGAACAGCAGCGGGATCAACACCGCGATCAACGAAACCGTCAGTGACACCAGGGTGAAGCCGATTTCGCGCGCGCCGTTCAAGGCAGCCTCGCGCGGGCTCTCGCCTTCTTCCAGGTGGCGTGCGATGTTCTCCAGCATCACGATGGCATCGTCGACCACGAAGCCGGTGGCGACGGTCAACGCCATCAAGGTGAGGTTGTTGAGCGAGAAACCGGCCAGCAGCATCACCGCGAACGTGCCCACCAGCGACAACGGCACCGCCACGCTGGGAATCAGGGTGGCCGGGATGTTGCGCAGGAACACGAAGGTCACCAGCACCACCAGGCCGATCGCCAGTACCAGCTCTTTCTGCACGCCGCGCACGGAGGCACGGATCGATTCGGTGCGGTCGCTCAATACCTCCATCCGCACTCCGGCGGGCAGCGCGGCCTGCAGTTGCGGCAGCAGGCTGCGCACCTGTTCCACCACCGCGATGACATTGGCGCCGGGCTGGCGCTGGATGTTCACCAGCACCGCCGGGGTGGTGCCGGACCATGCGGCCAGCTGCCGGTTCTCGGCGCCATCGGTGATGGTCGCCACGTCGCCCAGCCGCAGCGGCGCGCCGTCGCGCCAGCTCAGCACCAACGCGCGGTATTCCTCCACGCTGCGCATCTGGTCGTTGGCATCAAGCATCACCGCACGGATCGGGCCATCGAAGCTGCCCTTGGGCAGGTTGACGTTGGCCGCCGCGATCGCCGTGCGGATATGGTCCATGCCCAGCCCGTTGGCGGCCAGTGCGGCCGGGTTGACCTGGATGCGCACTGCTGGACGCTGGCCACCGGCCAGGCTGACCAGGCCGACGCCGGGCAGCTGCGCCAGGCGCTGTGCGACGCGCGTATCGACCAGGTCGTGCACCTGCGGCAGGGCGATGCCCTGCGAGGTCACCGCCAGGGTCAGGATCGGGGTGTCGGCCGGATTGACCTTGCGGTAAACCGGCGGCACCGGCAGGTCATCGGGCAGGAAACCGTCGGCGGCGTTGATCGCTGCCTGCACATCCTGCTCGGCCACGCCCAGCGATACCTCCAGTGCGAACTGCAGGGTGATCACCGACGCGCCGCCGGAACTGGTGGAAGCGATCTGCTTCAGGCCGGGAATCTGCCCCAGCTGCTTTTCCAGCGGTGCGGTGACCATGCGCGTGGTCAGTTCCGGGCTGGCACCGGGATACAGCGTGGTGACCTGGATGATCGGGTAGTCCACCTGCGGCAATGCAGCCACCGGCAGCAGCCGATAGGACAGCCCGCCGGCCAGCAGCAGCGCCACCATCAGCAGGGTCGTGGCGACCGGGCGCAGGATGAAGGGACGCGACAGGTTCATGTGCCTGCCTGCGCTGCGTCCTCGGTGATGATGCGTACCGCGCTGCCGTCTTCCAGTCCGTCGATGCCTTCCACCACCACTTTCTCACCGGCCTGCAGGCCGCTGTGCACCGAAACGCGGGTGCCGTCAGCCGGCCCCAGCACCACGTCGCGTCGCTGTGCCTTGTTGCCTTCGTCGATGACATGCACGTAGTTGCCCTTGCTGCCGAACTGCACTGCCGCGTCAGGGATCACCACCGCGGCCTGTTCGCCGAGCTGCAGGCGGATGTTGACGAACTGGTTCGGGAACAGCGCCTCATCGGCGTTGGCGAACAGCGCGCGCAGCTTCAGCGTGCCGGTGCCGGTGTCGATCAGGTTGTCCACGCTGGACAGCGTGCCGTGCGCGAGCGCGCGACGTTCCTCGCGGTCCCAGGCCTGTACCGCCAGGGCGGGTTGCGTGCGTACCGCATCCAGCAGCGCCGGCAGCTCGGGCTCGGGCACGGTGAACAGCACGCTGATCGGTGCGGTCTGTGCCAGCGTGACAAGCCCGTCGGCATCGCTGCTGCGGACCAGGTTGCCCATGTCTACCCGACGCAGGCCGACACGTCCGCTTACCGGCGCGGTGATGCGGGTGTACTGCAACTGCAGGCGCGCTTCGTCCACCGTGGCCTGGTCGCTCTGTCGCCGGCCCTGCAGCTGCCGCACCTTGCTCTGCTGGTCGCTCAGTTCCTGTGCGGACACATAGTCCTGCGCCTGCAGTTCGCGGAAGCGCTGCAGCTGGCGTTCGGCATTTTCCAGTTCGGCCAGGTTCTGCTGCTGGGTGCCTTGCGCCTGTGCCAGCAGCACCTGGTACGGCCGCGGGTCGATCTGGGCCAGCAGGGTGCCGGCATCCACGTGCTGGCCTTCGTGGAAGTGCAGCTTCAGCAGTTCGCCATCCACGCGGCTGCGTACCACCACGTTATGCAGCGGCGTCACCGTGCCGATGGCTTTCAGCCGCAGTTGCAGTGGTTCGGCGCTGGCGCGTGCCACGCGCACCGGCGTGGCCTTGGCATTGTCCTCGTTGCTGGTCGCATCGTCGGCAGCGTGTGGCCAGGCCCACCACGCCAGCAGTCCGGCGATGGGCAGGGAAGCGGCCAGCAGCAACGTGCGGGCACGACGGAAGCGCGACGGATCAGCGACGGACATGGGGCATCCTGCACCCTGCGCAGGCGCAGGGAATTACGGCGCCGGACGCACGGCTGCGCGGCCTGGCAACGAGGGAAAGGGTTGTCTGGCGGGGCCGCAGGGGCAGCGTGGCTGGATACCGCCGCGATGCGACGGGCGCGTCATGTTAGCCGGAAGCGGCATGGATTTCCGCATGACCTTGGTCATGGGGCCAGGTTCCTTCGGGAATCCGGCCCCATGCGCCTCAATGCACTTCGTCGTGATACACGAACTTCGGCATTTCCCAGCGGTAGTGGATCGCCAGCAGGCGCAGCGCGAAGCCGCCGGCCAGGCAGCACAGGATGGCCACGTTGTCGGCCACGCCCCAGCGCAGCAACAGCAGGTAGGCGGCGCCGGTAAGCAATGACACGATGGCGTACAGCTCCTTCTGGAAGATCAGCGGTACTTCGTTGCACAGGATGTCGCGCAACACGCCGCCGAAGGCGCCGGTGAGCATGCCGGCGATCAGCACGATCGGCGTGGCATGGCCGCCTTCACGGGCGATCGCGCAGCCGATCAGGGTGAAGGCGATCAACCCCAGTCCATCCAGCACCAGGAACGTGCGACGGAAATGGTGCATCCAGCGTGCCAGCCAGGTGGCGATCAGTGCGGCGCACATGGTGAAGCCGAGGAACTCCGGGTGTTCCACCCAGGCCAATGGGTAGTGGCCGAGGATAATGTCGCGCAGCGATCCTCCGCCAAGGGCGGTGACGCAGGCGATCATCACCACGCCGAACAGGTCCATGCGGCGCCGGCCAGCGGCGAGCGCGCCGGTCATGGCTTCGGCGGAAATGGCAATGAGATAGATGATGGACAGCAACATGGGCAGGCTCCGGACGCGGTAGGGCCGGCCACGCCGCGTACCTGCCGTTGCCTGCGCAACGACGAACGAAGCTGGCCGGTGCCGCTCCCGCTGTCCTTTTGCCTGAGAGTTCAGCGGCGTGTGCCGCGTGCCCCTTCGGCGGGTCCGGATGGACCTCTCTCCAGCTCGGCGAGTCGGATGCATGGTTGATGGGGTCCAACCCCACCGGCCTGAGCGATCATGGGAGCCTGCGCCTTCGGCGGGTGCCTGCCTGGCACCTCTCTCCTGCATCCGGGCACCAGTGTAACCGCTGCACTGCAACAAGCGATAATCGCGGGCATGGCCCGCTCTTCCGTCCCCTGGTTCCTGTACCTGCTCGAATGCCGTGATGGCAGCTACTACGCGGGCATCAGCACCGATGTACAGGCGCGTTTCGCCATGCACCTGGCCGGCAAGGGCGCGCGCTATACCCGCTCACGGCCACCGCTGCGGATAGTGGCGGTGCGCCAGTATGCGGACCGGGCGGAAGCATCGCGCGCGGAGTGGCAGCTGAAACAACAGCCCCGGGCGCGCAAGCTGGCGTGGCTGGCGTCCGCCGAGCATGGCTCGGCGCTACCAGAGCGGACCCCGGTAGCGCCGAAGGCAGGTAATTCCCGTTAGTGCCGAAGGCGGCGGCAGGAGCCGCTGCCAACGTCGCTTGCGACGGCCCGAAGGGTGCCGGGCAGGAAGACCGGCATAGCCATGCTCGGCGAGCGCAGGGGTAAGACACCGCTCAGTCGCGCGGCGGTTCCTTCGGCGGCTTCACGTCGCCGAATATGATCCGCGCGCTGCGCTGGTAGCTCCAGTACGCCACCGCCCAGTTCAGCAGTACCACCATGCGGTTGCGGAAACCGATCAGGAAGAACACGTGCGCGGCCAGCCAGAACCACCAGGCCAGCACGCCCGACAACTGCAGCCTGCCCAGGTGCACGATCGCCGCCATGCGGCCGATGGTGGCCAGGTTGCCATAGTCGGCGTACTTGAATGGCCCGGGCTCCGGCTTGCCGTGCAGGCGGGCGCGAAGGGTGTCGGCCACGTGCTTGCCCATCTGCTTGGCGGCCGGCGCTACGCCCGGGACCGGGCGCCCGTCGGCCTGGGTCAATGCGGCCAGGTCGCCGGCCACGAACAGTTCCGGGTGGTCGGGAAGGGTAAGGTCCGGCAGTACCTGCACGCGGCCCGCACGGTCCAGCGGCACGTCCAGCGTGGCGCCCAGTGGCGAGGCCGCTACGCCCGCCGCCCACACCACCGTGCGTGCGGGAATGAACTGCTCGCCCAGTTGGAAACCGAAGCTGTCGATGGCGCTGACCGGAGTGCCGGTGACCACTTCCACGCCCAGTTTCTCCAACTGCCGGCGCGCCTTCAGTGACAGCGTTTCCGGGAACGAGGACAGCACGCGTGGGCCGGCTTCGACCAGCCGCACCTTGGCCGAGGCCGGATCGATGTGGCGGAACTCGTTGCGCAGGGTGTGCCGCGCGATTTCGGCCAGCGTACCGGCCAGCTCCACGCCGGTGGGGCCACCGCCGACCACCGCGAAACTGAGCCATGCGGCCTTTTTCCCCGGGTCCGGCTCGGCCTCGGCGCGCTCGAATGCCAGCAACAACTTACGACGCAAGGCGATGGCGTCATCCAGTGTCTTCAGGCCAGGCGCGTCCTTGGCCCACTCGTCATGGCCGAAGTAGGCATGGGTGGCGCCGCTGGCCAACAGCAGGCTGTCGTATTCCAGCGTGGCGCCATCGGCCAGGTGCACGTTGCGCGCCTGCTTGTCGATGCGGATCACCTCGCCCAGCCGCACTTCGACGTTGCGTTGGTGGCCCAGGATGTGCCGCAGCGGCGCGGCGATGTCCGGGGCTGACAGGCCGGCCGTCGCGACCTGGTACAGCAGCGGTTGGAACAGGTGGTGGTTGCGTCGGTCGACCAGGGTGATGCGGATGCGCTCGCTGGCCAGGGCACGGGTGGCCCAGAGACCGGCGAAGCCGCCGCCGACGACGACCAGGTGGGGGGTGCGCTCGCGCGTCATCGCGTAGCTCCAGGAGGTGGGGGCGATGGGATGATCGCATGTCACGCCGGGGCACGCCGTGCTGGAACATACTGTCCCCTGCCTACCGTCAGCCTGGAGTTGGTATGTCCGAGCCCGAAAAGCGCATCGCCCTGTTGATCGATGCCGACAATGCGCCAGCTGCGAAGATCGAGGAGGTGCTGGCCGAGGTTGCCCGTCACGGCGTGGCCAATGTACGCCGTGCCTATGGCAACTGGAAAAGCCCGAACCTGAAAAGCTGGGAAGCGGTGCTGCACGAATACGCGATCCGGCCGATCCAGCAGTTCGCCTACAGCCGCGGCAAGAATGCCTCCGACATGGCGATGGTCATCGATGCGATGGACCTGCTGTACGCGCGCAACCTCGATGGATTTGCCATCGTCTCCAGCGATGCCGATTTTACCCCGCTGGTGATGCGCCTGCTGACCGACGGAGTGAAGGTGTATGGCTTCGGCGAGAAGAAGACACCGGAACCCTTCGTCAACGCCTGTTCGAAGTTCACCTACGTGGAGGCGCTGGGACAGGCACATTCCGGCCCACCGGAAGCAGAAGCGGAGGCCGGCGCTGCCGTGCCGGGTGAAAGCAGCGGCGAAGCACGGCCGCGCAAGACCGGTGCGGAAATGCGCAGCGATACCAAGCTGGTGAACCTGCTGCGCCGCGCGGTGGCATCGGCCGAGGGCGACGACGGCTGGTCGCACCTGGGGCCGGTCGGCAGCCAGATCGGCAACCAGGCTTCGTTCGATCCGCGCAACTATGGCTACGGCAAGCTCAGCGACCTGTTGGCGGCGATCGGATTGTTCGAAATGAAGAAGGACGGCAAGTCATCCTACGCCCGCGCATTGGCGAAGAAGCCGGCGGCCAAGCCGGCGACCAAGCGGGCGGCAAAAGCCGGCAAGGCCGATGCCGCGTGATGGGGTTATGGTAACGGTCCCGCGCCTGACGGGCGCACGTTTGCCTGCAAGGAAAAATACATGCTGAAAATATGGGGCCGGCGCAATTCCAGCAACGTGCGCAAGGTAGTGTGGTGTGCCGAGGAAATCGGGCTGCCGTATGAATCCATCGAGGTGGGGGGCAGCTTCGGTGGAACGCAGTCGGCCGATTACCAGGCCATGAATCCCAACGGGCTGGTGCCGGCCATCGAAGACAATGGCCTGCCGCTGTGGGAATCCAATGCCATCGTGCGTTATCTGTCGGCACGCTATGCGCTGGGTAGCCTGTACCTGGAAGATCCGGCCGAGCGCGCGCATGGCGAGAAGTGGATGGACTGGACCACCTCGCGCATGGCGCCGGTATACAGCGAGCTGATCTGGGGCGTGATGCGCACTGCGCCGGCGGACCGCGACGAGGCGCGCATCAGTGCGGCGCTGGTCAAGGCAGGAGACCTGCTGGGCATGGCCGATGCGGCGCTGGCCAGGCAGCCATGGTTGTCTGGCGATGCCTTCGCGATGGGCGACATACCGCTCGGCGCGCTGGTGTATGCATGGTATGAAATGCCGATCCAGCGTCCGGACCTGCCGCACCTGGCGGACTGGCATGCACGCCTGCGCGAACGCCCCGCCTACCAGCGTGGCGTGATGACGCCGATGACCTGAGCAGGTTGGTGCGGGTAGCGCCCAGCCTGAGGTGGGTAGCGCCGAGCCATGCTCGGCGAGCACGCGGTAGGCGGTATTGGCCGGGCGTCATGAGGTCCGACGCAATCCGCCGAGCATGGCTCGGCGCTACCACGGACAATGGTCAGTACAGGTCTACCGGATCCACGTCCAGCGACCAGCGCACCCGGCGCGCTTCGGGCAGGCCATGCAGCAGCGGCACCACGTGGTCGAGCACGGCGTGCAGTACCGGCCGCTGCGCGCTGGACAGCAGCAGTTGGGTGCGCTGGTAGCCAGCCCGGCGCGGCATCGGCGCAGGCATCGGTCCGAAGGCTTCCAGGCGCGGTTGCTCGCCCAGCAGCGCACGCGCGGCCAACAGGAATGCATTGGCATGCTCCACCTGCTGCGCCTCGGCACGCAGCAGCGCCAGGTGCGCGAACGGAGGGAAACCGGCGGCCTGGCGCTGGTTGAGTTCAGCCGCGGCGAAAGGGTGGTAGCCGCCGTTGACCAGGGTTTCCAGCAGCGGGTGGCCCGGATGATGGGTCTGCAGCCAGACCTCGCCGGGGTCGCGCGCGCGGCCGGCGCGGCCAGCCACCTGGATCAGTTGCTGGGCCAGCTTCTCGGTGGCACGGAAATCGGAGGAGAACAGTCCTTCGTCGATGCCCACCACCACCACCAGCGTCAGCTTCGGCAGGTCGTGGCCCTTGGCCAGGATCTGCGTGCCGACCAGGATGCCGGCCTGGTCGCCCAGCGTGGCCAGTTGTTGTTCCAGCGCATCGCGCCGCGAGGTGGTGCTGCGGTCGATGCGCAGCACCGGCACGTCCGGGAAGGCCTGTGCCAGATGTTCTTCCAGCCGCTCGGTGCCAATGCCCTGCGGCTGCAGTGCCAGGCTGCCGCAGGCCGGGCAGGCCAGGGGCGTCGGCTGTCGCGCACCGCAATGGTGGCACTGCAGCCGCCGGCCGGCACCGTGCACGGTCATCGGCGCGTCGCAGCGCTGGCAGGGGGCGGTCCAGCCACAGTCGTGGCATAGCAGTACCGGCGCGTAACCCCGACGGTTCTTGAACACCAGCACCTGCTGGCCATTGCCCAGATGGGTGGCGATGCCTTCCAGCACCTCCGGCGAAAGTCCATCGCGCAGCGGACGCTTGCGTACGTCGAGGATGCGCACGCGTGGTGGCCGCGCTTCGCCCGCGCGCTGCTTCAGGCGCAGATGGGTGAAGCGACCCGCATGGGCGTTGTGCAGGGTCTCCAGGGCCGGCGTGGCGCTGCCCAGCACCACCGGCACGCCCAGCGCCTTGCCGCGCACCAGGGCGAAGTCACGGGCGTGGTAACGGATGCCATCCTGCTGTTTGTAGCTGTTGTCGTGTTCCTCATCGACGATCAGCAACCCGGCTTCCGGCAGCGGGGTGAAGATGGCCGAACGGGTGCCGACGATCACCCGTGCCTCGCCGCGTGCCGCAGCCGCCCAGACGCGGCCGCGTTCGGCGTCACCCAGCCCCGAATGCAGCGCGTGCACGGCGATGCCCAGCCGGCCGCGGAAACGGGCCAGCGTCTGCGGGGTCAGCCCGATTTCCGGCACCAGCACCAGCGCCTGCCGGCCCCGCGCAAGGCAGTGGATGATGGCCTGCAGGTACACCTCGGTCTTGCCGCTGCCGGTGACGCCGTCCAGCAGCAACGGCGCGAAGCCCTGTGCGGCGGTGATCGCTTCCACCGCCGCGGCCTGGTCCGGGTTGAGGGTGGGGCCTGGCAGCGGATTGGCCTGCAGCGGGGCCACGCCCAGTGCCACCTTCTCGGCCAGCCCGCGCTTGGCCAGGCTGCGCGCCGCCACGCGCCAGCCATCCATGCGCGCGGCGATGACATCCTCGTCCACCACGGCATCGGCCAACAGCTCGGCCAACTGGCGCGGACGGCTGCCGGCGCGCAAGGTGTCGCGTTGCTGCCGGCCTTCACCGGTCAGTTGCCAGCCCCAGTGATGGGTATCGGGCAGCGGATCGCCATGGCGCAGCGGTCCGGGCAATGCGGTGGACACTACTTCGCCGAGTGGCGCATGGGTGTAACCGGCCAGCCATTGCAGGCTGCTCCACAGCTCGCCCTGCAACAGCGGCGCCGGGTCCAGCCAGGCCAGCGCCTGGCGCAGCGTGGTGCCTGCATCCACCTGGCCGGCTTCGACCACCAGCCCGACCAGCTCGCGCGGGCCGAAAGGCACTTTCACCCGGCACCCGACGGCCGTGTCCGGTGCCGGCCCGGCGGGGGCCAGGTAATCGAAAAGCTGGGGAAGCGGCACCGCCAGGGCGACGCGCAGGGTAGGGAGGGGGGCAGCCATGCCGCCAGTGTAGCGGCCTGTTCAGCCGGACCAATATCCGGGTTCCACGACCTTGCGGTTCAGTGTTGAGTGTTTGAATGCGAGCTAAATATCGGAGTCCATTGAAGATTCAGGGTTATCCACATTTTCTGGGGATAAGTCTGTGTGTTAGAGCCGGCGGAACACGGCAAGTACCGATCACGTCAGAGTCGAACCTTCATTGGTCAAAAAATCGCCACATAATATTATTGTTTTAAATCAATAGCATGCGTGTGAAATATCGCTGAAACATGCGAATTCACCGGTGGGAGCTCCTGCAGGGCGTGCGGTTCGTGATGCTGTGCACAACGTGGAGCACGATCCCCTGATCAGCGCAAGTCCTCCGCGCCGTTATTGGTAGCAGCTATCATTCCGCGTGAATTCCTGGAGTACCCAATGACGGCTGCGTCCGCTTCTGTTTCCCCAACCGCGGCCGGTGCGTTGTCGGCGTTTCTTCGAGGTGTCGAGCGGCGTGCGCTGGTGGTCGCCGAACTGCAGACCGGCGATGCGGCGCGTGCCGAGCAGGCACTGGTCGCGGTGATGCGCGCCTTCGCTGCCGTTGCCAGCGACCTGCCGATGGCACAGTGGCCCCCGCGCTTCTGGGCGCTGTTGTCGGCCCGCCAGGCGCTGCGCGAAACCCCCAGTGGACGCTGGGAAGGCGAACTGCTGCACCTCGGCACGCTGGACCCGCTGGTGCGCCTGGCCCTGCTGTTGCGGGTCGGTGCCGGGCTGGACGAGGACACGGCGGCGCGGTTGCTCGATACCGACGTGGACGGTTACCAGGAGGCGCTGGCCGTGGCCTGCCCGCGTGATGCCCAGGGCGTCCCTGACGCGCAGGGCTGGCGGCAACTGGCGGAACGGGTACAGCAGCGCATCCGTGAATTGCCGGCGCAGCGGCTGAAGGAGCTGCAGCAGCCGGTGGCCGCCGGCAGGAAGGACGATGTGCCCAAGGGCTGGCGCGCGCCGAATGCCGATGTGCGTGCGGAGCCGGCGCGTCCACGGCGGCGGCCTTCGCAGCAACGGCGGTGGAAGGGGCCGGTGATCCTGCTGGCCACGGTCGCGGTGATGCTGCTGTTGGCGCTCGGATGGCGTCACTGGCAGGCCAGCGCGCCCGATACGGCTGCCGCCGTGCCTGATGGTGCGATCGGTGAAGCCGGCCCGGTCACGGTGGAGGCGCTGGACCGGGCTGCGCCGGAGGTGGCGCCTGCCGGCGATGACCCGATGGCGACCGAAGACGCGGCGATGCTGGCCGATGCCGACTTCGCACTGCTGGCCGATGCCGATCTGCATGCCTGGTCGGCTGCCGGCGGGCCGCTGCCGGTGGACGAATCGCAGGCCAGGCCGAGCCGGCCCGAGCCGGCCAGCAGCGCGCTGGAGACCACCGCTGCTGATGAATGATCGATGCAGGCCCGCATGCAACGGCTGTTGACCACGCCGTCGCTGTCGGCACTGCCAAACCCGTCGGTGTATTCTGCTTTGACCATGTCTTTCGTCTCTCCTCGCCTCCCTTGCCTGCTGCTGGCCGCGTTGTTGCCGGCCTTTGCGGCCATGGCCACGCCGGACCGCAACGTGATTCCCGTGCAGGCGGCCGGCGTGTCGCCGTTGCCATCCGGGCCGGCGGTTCCGCAGTGGCGACAACTGAGCCCGGCGCAGAAGCGCGAACGCCGCATGCAGTACGCGGCATGGCGGGCCATGGGCGAAGGCGAGCGCCAGCGCGTGCGTACCGCCGCCGCGCGTTTCCAGGCGCTGCCTGCGGACAGGCAGCAATCGCTGCGCGAGCAGTTCAATGCCCAGGACCAGGCTTTCCGCGATGGATGGCGGCTGGGCCCGTTGCTGGGTGAACATTTCAGCCGCCTGCAGGGCATGTTCGGCTTCGTGCCTGCCGAACAGCGCGAGGCCACCCTGGCGGTGTTGCGGCAGCTGAACCCTGCTCAGGTGTCGCAGCTGACCCTGGTGGCGCAACGCACGCCTCCACAGGAGCGCGACGCCGTACGGACCGAATTCCTGGCGGTGGCACCGGCGCAGCGCGATGCCTGGCTGGCACGGCAGGTAGGCCACTGACGCTGCAGGCAGCGTGTGGGTGGGCAGGCAGTGACGACCCATGCCGCACCGGTAGCCGCGTCAGGTAACATGACGCCCCCGCAACCCGGTGCCTGTGCCCTTCGCGCGCAGCCGCAGTTGACGGCCCCTGCAGCACCATGTCCATTGAATCCCCCGCGCCGCGCTTCAGCCAGGAAGTGCGCGCCACCGGCCTGCTTGCCCTGCCTCTCGTGCTGGGCCACGTCTCCACCGGCCTGATCTCCTTCGTCGACAATGTCATTGCCGGCCATCACGGCACGCAGACGCTGGCGGCGGTGACCATCGGCACGGCGCTGCTGTGGCTGCCGATGCTGATCCCCATCGGCACCCTGATCTCGCTCACCGCCTCGGTGTCGCAGCTGCATGGCGCCGGCCGTGAGCGCGAGATCGGCCCGTTGTTCCGCCAGGCCCTGTGGCTTGCCTTGGGGCTGGGGCTGATCATGTTCACCTTCCTAAGCGTGGTGCCGCCGCTGCTGCCCGCGTTCGGCATCGCGCCGGACATCGTGCCGGGCGCCACCGCGTTCCTGCACGCAGTGCGCTGGGGCGGCCCGGCGCTCACGCTCTATTTCTGCATGCGTTATCTCAGCGAGGGCATGCACTGGACGATGCCGACCATGTTGATCGGCTTCGGCGGCCTGCTGGTGCTTGCGCCGATGGGCTACGTGCTGGCCAACGGCAAGCTGGGGTTTCCGGAGATGGGGGCCGAAGGCCTGGGCCTTGCCTCGGCGGTGATGATGTGGCTGCAGGCCCTGTGCTTTGCCACCTACCTGTGGAAGACCAGGCGTTTTGCCCACCTGCAGCTGTTCAGCCACTTCGAAGGGCCGCGCTGGCGCGCCATATGGGACCTGCTGCGGACTGGTCTGCCGATCGGCATCACCGTGCTGATGGAGGGTGGACTGTTCATCGTCACTGCGCTGCTCATTGGCCGGCTCGGCGCCAACGAAGCGGCCGCGCACCAGATCGCCATCAACGTGGCCCAGCTGTGCTTCATGATCCCGATGGGCGTGGCAGAGGCCACCACCGTGCGCGTCGGCCACTCGGTCGGCCGCGGTGATGGGTTCGGCGTGCGGCGAGCGGCCTGGGCGGGTTATGCGATCATCATGGGCACGCAGACGCTGTCGGCGCTGGTGCTGCTGTTTGGCCATGATGCGATCGTCGGCGTGTACACCAACGACCTGGCGGTAGCCGGCCTGGCCTCGACGTTGCTGCTGTACGCGGCCACCTTCCAGTTCCCCGACGGCATCCAGGTGCTGTCGGCCGGTGCACTGCGCGGCCTGAAAGACACCCGCGTGCCGATGTTCATCGCCATGTTCGCTTACTGGGGGCTGGGCATGCCGCTGGGCGCATGGCTGGGCCTCGGCCTGGGCATGGGACCCCAGGGCATGTGGATCGGGCTGATCGTCGGGCTCACCGCCGCCGCCATCCTGATGGGCTGGCGGCTGCACCACAGCAGTGCGCGGACCGGCCAATCGCTGCTGTCCTGAACCCCCGTGGCGTGAGGGTTGCGTCACGGGACGCCCTGTGCGTCCCCCTTACTTGTGTCCGATGCTGCGAACGAGCGCAACCGCTATGCTGACCCTGCAATTTCCACGGCAAGATGCCAACCGGAGCACCCCATGAACCAAACCGTGCCACCGCTGCCCCCGGCGCGCCGCAATCCAGTCGCCGCCTTCTTCGTCGGGCTGTGGGACGTGATGAATTTCACCCGCAGGCTGATCCTCAACGTGCTGTTCTTCGGCCTGTTGTTCCTCGTGCTGGTTGCCCTGGTCGTGGCTGCGGGCATGGGGGCCGGTGCCAGCAAGTCGCTGCAGGACCGCACTACGCTGGTGATCGCGCCGGAAGGACGGCTGGTCGAGCAGTTCAGTGCCGACCCGGTCAGCCGCGCGCTGGCGAAGGCGATGGGCGATCGCGGTGCGGAGGAAATCCAGCTGCGTGACCTGGTCCGGGCGATCGATTCGGCACGCGAGGACAAGAAGATCGAGCGCGTCGTGCTGGAGCTGGACAAGCTGCAGCCGTCGGGCTTTGCTTCGCTGCGCGAAGTAGCCGGCGCACTGCAGCAGCTGCGCGCATCGGGCAAGCAACTGGTGGCTTACAGCGAAAGCATGGGCCAGTCGCAATACCTGTTGGCCGCGCAGGCCGACGAGGTCTACTTGGACCCGATGGGCGCGGTGCTGCTGGAAGGCCTGGGCCGCTACCGCCAGTATTTCCGCACCGGCCTGCAGGACAAGCTGGGCGTGGACGTGCACCTGTTCAAGGTGGGCGAGTACAAGTCCGCCGCCGAACCGTACGTGCTCGACGCTGCTTCGCCGCAGGCCAAGGAAGCCGACCTGTACTGGATGAACGACGTATGGCAGCGCTACCTGGGCGATATCGCCAAGGCGCGCCGGCTGGATCCGGGCCAGCTGGCCGCAGGCATCGATACGCTGCCCGAGGGCGTGGCCGCCGCCGGTGGCGACCTGGCCAAGTTCGCGCTGCAGCAGAAGCTGGTGACCGCCCTGAAGACGCGGGAGGAATTCGACGAGCTGATGATCGAACGCGGCGTGGCCGACAACGATGCAGACGGTGGCTTCCGCAACGTCGACCTGGGGGGTTACCTGGCACAGCTGGACGCGCGTCGCCGTCCGGTGGATTCGCGTCCGCAGGTGGCGGTGGTGGTGGCCGCCGGTGAGATCAGCGGTGGTGACCTGCCGGCTGGACGCATCGGTGGCGAGTCCACGTCGGCCCTGCTGCGCGAAGCGCGCGACGACAATGACGTCAAGGCCGTGGTGCTGCGCGTGAACTCGCCCGGTGGTGAAGTCTTCGCGTCCGAGCAGATCCGCCGCGAAGTGGTGGCGCTGCAGGCGGCTGGCAAGCCGGTGGTGGTGTCGATGGGCGACCTGGCCGCATCCGGTGGTTACTGGATCAGCATGAATGCCGACCGCATCTACGCCGACGCATCGACGATCACCGGTTCGATCGGCATCTTCGGCATGGTGCCGAACGTGGCGCGCGCGCTGGACAAGATCGGCGTGCACACCGATGGCGTGGGCACCACCCGGTTTGCCGGTGCGTTCGACATGACCCGTCCACTGGACCCGGCAGTCGGGCAGGTGATCCAGTCGGTGATCGACAAGGGTTACGCTGACTTCACCGGTCGCGTCGCCGAAGCCCGCAAGAAGCCGGTCGAGGCGGTGGACGAAGTCGCGCGCGGCCGGGTGTGGTCAGGCGCGCAGGCCAAGGAGCGCGGCCTGGTCGACGCCTTCGGCGGCCTGAAGGACGCGGTGGCTGACGCTGCGGGCCGGGCCAAGCTCGGTGCCGACGACAAGTACCGCGTGCGTTACATCGAAAAGGCGGCCACGCCGTTCGCGCAGTTCGTCAGCGGTTTCGCCGGCAGCCATGCCGGTGCGTGGATGCTGGCCGAATCGGGCGTGGGCCGGATGGTGCTGGCACGCACGATGCCGGAAGTGGACACCCAGCTGCGCTTCGTCGAGAACGCCGTGCGCGAGCAGGGCAACGGCACGCCGGTGAAGGCATTGGCTTACTGCTTCTGCGGCTTCTGATGCAACGAAAAAAAGGGGACGGAGGGAATTAATTTCAATTAATTCCCTCCGTCCCCTTTTTCGTGCGTGCCTGCTGCGTGGGCCTGCGGCTCGGGCGGCTTGTCATGGGCCGGGACCGGGGGACGCTGGCAGGCGGCCAGCAGTAGCAGGATGACCAGCCCTGCGCTTGCTTTCATGGCATGCATCGGACTTCTCCGCGGGTGGCGACGCCGCCAGTGTGGCACGTAACCGCGACCGGTTCGCCGGGCGGCGTCGGGCGCTATGCTTGTGCCATCGTTCGGTGGGCAGTGCCCGGCAAGGAGAAAACAAACGTGAATTCGCAGCGATGGCGGCTGGATGGGCAGACCGCGCTGATCACCGGTGCCAGTGCCGGCATCGGGCTGGCGATCGCCCGTGAACTGCTCGGCTTCGGCGCCGACGTGATGATCGTGGGCCGCGACATCGACATGCTGGAAAGCGCCCGCGATGACCTGGCCGACGAGTACCCCGCACAGGCGATCCATGCCCTGGCCGCCGACGTGTCCGATGACGAGGACCGGCGCGAGATCCTGGACTGGGTGGAAGACCATGCCGATGGCCTGCATATCCTGGTCAACAACGCCGGCGGCAACATCACCCGCCCGGCGATCGACTACACCGAGGAGGAGTGGCGCAACATCTTCGAAACCAACCTGTTTTCGGCGTTCGAGCTGTCGCGCTATGCGCATCCCCTGCTGACCCGGCATGCGGCGTCGGCCATCGTCAATGTCGGCAGCGTCTCCGGGCTGACCCATGTGCGCAGTGGCGCGGTATACGGCATGACCAAGGCCGCCATGCACCAGATGACGCGCAACCTGGCCGTGGAATGGGCCGAAGATGGCATCCGGGTCAATGCGGTGGCGCCGTGGTACATCCGCACGCGGCGCACGTCCGGGCCGCTGTCGGATCCGGATTACTACGAGCAGGTGATCGACCGCACGCCGATGCGCCGCATCGGTGAACCGGAAGAGGTCGCCGCAGCGGTGGGGTTCCTGTGCCTGCCGGCCGCCAGCTACGTCACCGGCGAATGCATCGCCGTGGATGGCGGGTTCCTGCGCTACGGCTTCTGATGCAGGGCGGCGCGTTACGGGCCTTGGGTGGCTGCGATGGACTGCGTTCGCCGGGCATGGCGCGGCGCCATGATCAGGGTACCGGGCAGTCGCTGGCTTCCAGCACCGCCTGCAGCCGCTCGCGTTCGGCTGTCGCCGCTGCCTGGTTGTCCGGCGCAGCGAAGCGTTCCTGTCCGCGCGCAGTACGCAGGCGCTGCTGCCAACCGCCGCAGCGTTGTTGCTCGTCCAGGGCCGTGCAGGTGTCGCGCTGCACTTCGCAACTGGCGGCATTGCCGGGGGCCACGCTGCCACCCAGGCCGGTCAGCGCCAGCGGAACGCAGCGCGGTGGCGCGGGCTCGAACTCGTGCAGGTATTGGCTGTCATCGCGGCCAACACAGCGATAGATGTCCGGCAGCGGAGGTTTCGGCGGTGCCGTTCCGGCCTGCGCAGCAGCCCGGGCGCGCACCACGTCGCTGTCGAGTATGGCGTCGCCGTCGGTGGCCTGCTGGCCGTCCTGCAGGGCCGGCAGCAGATCGCTGTCGAGCACGGCGTTGGGTTTCTCTTCTCCCAGCGAGGTGGAGGCGGTGGACACCGACGATGCCCCCCGGCGCTGGATGACCTGCGTGCTGCCCGAAGGGCAGGGACCGTCCTGCAGGGCCACCTCGCCATCGGCGTTGGTGCAGCGGAACACCACCGCCTGGTCGGCGAAGGCTGGGACGGCCAGCGCCAGGGCGGCCAGGTAGATCCAAGTGTTCATGCGCAGATTGTAGCGGCGCAGGTCAACGGCCACCGCAGTCCTGGTCCAGCCGCGCATCGATGCCACGCTGTTCCCGGGTGATGTCCTGGCGTTCGCCCTGCAGCGCGCTGTTGTAGCGGCGGTCCAGTTCCCAGCGCTGGTCGCGCAGCCGTGCGCAGGCTTCCTGCGGTGGCAGCGCATGGCAGGCGTCGCGCACCAGGACGTTGCCGGCGGGAAAGCCGACACCGATGGCGGGTGGTCGATGGCCAAGGCCCGGGGCAGCGCCATGGTCGCTACCGACTCCATCCCGGCCTTCGGCGCGCACCGGCGGCAGGCCCGATCCGCCGCGCCAGCCGCGGTGTCCGCCGGGTACCCAGGCGCTGGCCCATAGCGGCACCCAGCGCGGGTTGCCTTCGTTGCTGTCGCTGACGTAACGCTGGCCTTCGTCGGTAGTGCACTCGTACATCGGCCGCGGAGGCAGGATGTAGACATGGCGGATCTCGCGCGGTGCCTGCGCCGACGCGGCGGCGGGCGTGATGACCGTATCGGTGCTGGCCTGGCGCTGTGGCGGATCCTGCGGGCGTTGCATTTCCCGCACTTGCTGGCGTCCGCTGGTGCAGGGGCTGTCCTGCAGGCTCACCGTGCCGTTGCTGCCGACACAGCGGTAGACCCGCAGGCCATCGCTGGTGGGTGGCGCAGGGTGGGCTGCCAGTGGCAGGGCCAGGAGCAACAGGGCAGGGCTCAGGCGCATGATGCTCCATCGTGCGGTATTGCCGGCGCACGCGCCAGCCATGCGCCCCATCGTCATCGCGGGGGCCACGGTGGCGCTCAGGAGCGCAGTACGTTTCCGCTCAGGGCATCGCGGATCGGGGTTGGCTGCGCCAGCCCGCCGGTCATGCCATCCAGCACGCCGTCCAGCACCGCAAGCAGGCGCGGATCCAGTTCCTCGCGGGTGCGCGCAGGCGGGGCGCCCGCCAGGTTGGCGCTGGTGGACACCAGCGGTCCGCCCCAGGCCCGGCACAGTGCCGCCACCAGCGGATGGGCACTGATGCGTACGGCCAGGCCGCTGTGCTCGCCGGTAATCCATTCCGGTGCACGTGGCCCGGCCGGCAGGATCCAGGTGTTGGCCCCCGGCCAGCTGGCCAGCACTTCGCGCTGGCGTTCGTCGGGCAGGTCATGCAGCCGTGCCCAGCCCTGCAACTGCTCCAGGTCGGCGGCGACCAGGATCATGCCCTTTTCCACCGGACGCTGTTTCAATGCCAACAGGGCGTGCACGGCCATCTGGTGGGCAGGGTCGCAGCCCAGGCCCCATACGGCTTCGGTGGGGTAGGCAATGACGCCGCCTGCATGCAGGCGGGCGACGGCGGTATCCAGGGTGAGCTCTTCCATGCCGGCATTATCCGCCTGCATCGGGACGCCGGGTAGCGCCGGGCCATGCCCGGCGTGCGGTTGTCCCTCGCCGGGCATGGCCCGGCGCTATCGCCTCACGGCGCGGCTTTCTTCGCCACGGCCTTCTTGGCTGCTTTCTTCACCGTTTTCTTCACCGCCTTCTTGGCGGTCTTCTTGGTTGCCTTCTTGGCCGCGGCCTTTTTCGGTGCTGCTTCCTTCTTGACGGCCGTCTTCTTGGTCGCGGTCTTCTTGGCGGCCTTCTTGGCACCAAAGCCCTTGCGCACCGGCTTGCCGGTTTCTTCCATGAACTGCTGTGCTTCGGCCAGGGTCAGCGACGCCGGCTCGCGGTCCTTCGGGATCTTGCCGTTCATCTTGCCATCGCTCAGGTACGGGCCGAAGCGGCCGTTCAATACCTGGATATCGCTGCCTTCGAATTCCTTGATGATCCGGTTGCGCGCGATCTCTTCCTTTTCCTCGATCAGGAACACCGCACGCGCCAGGTCGATGGTGTACGGGTCATCTTCCTTCTTCAGCGAGGCATAGGTGCTGCCGCGCTTGGCGAACGGACCGAAACGACCGATGCCTACGCTGACGTCCTCACCGTTGTCCTGGCCCAGCGCACGCGGCATCAGGAACAGTTCCAGCGCGTCTTCCAGCGAAATGGTGTGCATCGACTGGCCGGGGCGCAGGGACGCGAACTTCGGTTTCTCTTCGGCATCCTCGGCGGTGCTGCCGATGGCGGCATACGGCCCGAACCGGCCCAGCCGCACGCTGACCGGCTTGCCGGTCTTGGGATCGGTGCCGAGCTCGCGCGCGCCACTGGCTTCGGCGCGGTCGACCGATTCCTTCTTCTCTTCCACCAGCTTGTTGAACGGTCCCCAGAAGCGGGCCATCAACGGGATCCAGTCCTCTTCGCCGCGCGACACCGCATCCAGCTCGTCTTCGAGCTTGGCGGTGAAGTCGTAGTCGACATACTGGGTGAAGTGGCTGGACAGGAACTTGGACACCGCACGGCCGACATCGGACGGACGGAAGCTGCGGCCTTCCATTTCCACGTACTTGCGGAACTGCAGGGTCTGGATGATCGAGGCGTAGGTCGATGGCCGGCCGATGCCATATTCTTCCAGTGCCTTCACCAGCGCTGCTTCGGTGAAGCGCGGTGGCGGCTGGGTGAAGTGCTGGTCGGCCATGATGCGTTCCAGCGGTACGCGGTCACCGGGCTTCATCGCCGGCAGCTTGCGGCCTTCGTCGTCGTCCTCGGCGCTCTTGGTGTCCTTGCCTTCCTCGTACACGGCCAGGAAGCCGGCCACTACCACGGTGGTGCCGCTGGCGCGGAATACGTGGTCGCTGCCGGCGGACAGGTCCACGCTGACGGTGTTGAGGGTAGCCGGGATCATCTGGCAGGCCACCGAGCGCTTCCAGATCAGTTCGTACAGCTTGCGCTCGTCGTCGGTGAGGTAGCGCGCCACCTGTGCAGGGGTGCGCAGCGCAGAGGTCGGACGCACCGCTTCATGCGCTTCCTGCGCGTTCTTGGACTTGGTCTGGTAGGTGTTGGGCTGGTCGGGCAACGAGGCGATGCCGAAGTCGCGGGCGATCACGTCGCGGATCTCCGCCAGTGCGTCCTGCGACAGGTTGACCGAGTCGGTACGCATGTACGAGATCAGGCCGACGGTGCCTTCTTCGCCGATGGCCACGCCTTCGTACAGCTTCTGCGCCACCTGCATGGTCTTGCGGGTGGTGAAGCCAAGCTTGCGCGAGGCCTCCTGCTGCAGCGTCGAAGTGGTGAACGGCGGCGCCGGGCGGCGCTTGCGCTCCTTGCTGGCGACGTCGGTGACGTGCAGCGCGCCCTGCGCGGCCTGCTGGATGCGCAGGCGCGCGGCTTCGGCGGTGTCGCCGTCGGTCACGGTGAACTGCTCGAACTTCTGCCCGTCCAGCTTGATCAGCTTGGCGTTGAACGGCTGCGAGGGATGCGCGCATGCCGCGGCGATGGACCAGTATTCGCGGGCGATGAAGGCTTCGATCTCCTCCTCGCGCTCGACGATCATGCGCAGCGCCGGGCTCTGCACGCGGCCCGCGGACAGGCCACGCTGCACCTTGCGCCACAACACCGGGGACAGGTTGAAACCGACCAGGTAATCCAGCGCACGGCGCGCCTGCTGGGCGTCGACCAGGTCGCCGGCGATGGCGCGCGGCTGGTTCATCGCTTCCTTGATGGCCCGCGGGGTGATCTCGGTGAACACCACGCGCTGCATCGGCTTGTCCTTGACCAGCCCCCGCTCCCTGAGGATCTCCGCGATGTGCCAGCTGATCGCTTCACCCTCGCGATCCGGATCGGTCGCCAGGAAGATGTCGTCGGCGCCCTTGGCCGCCTTGGCGATGGCATCGACGTGTTTTTCGTTCTTCTCGATGACGTCGTAGCGCATCGCGAAGTTGTTGTCCGGGTCGACCGCGCCTTCCTTCGGAATCAGGTCGCGCACGTGCCCATACGAGGCCAGGACGGTGAAGTCCTTGCCGAGGTATTTGTTGATCGTCTTGGCCTTGGCGGGCGATTCGACGATGAGCAGGTGCTTTGGCATGGTGTCGGTTTCTGTGCGCACGGCCGGGGGAAGGGCCGCTAGGGTGGAGCAAATGGGCGCATTAGTGAAGCGACCCGGCCGAATTACATAAGTTGAACGCCCGGGGGTGGGCCGGGCGTTCAGCTTTCTCTTATTAGAGGAATCACGCCGTGAGCGCCCTGTCAAGCGCCCACGCCGGATCCGCTGCCAGCTCAGCTGGCCATTTTCGCGATCATGCCGATCACCGCGACCATCATCGCCAGCAGGCCGATGGCCCCGATGCCGCCCAGCACCAGCACCACGATGGCCACTGCGCCCAGGTCCCGCCGCTGCAGCTGCGGCTGGTCGGTGAACGCCCATTTGTCGACCACCACGGTGTCGCACAGCATGTCGTGCAGGGCCTGCTTGCGCTCGGTGAACGCCGCCATGATGTAGCCGATCAACAGGGTCAGGCTGCTGAGGATTGTGCCGAAGTAGCGGCCGATCGACCGGCCCAGGGTGATGCGTTCGCCATTGCTGCGCACCACCTTGATGCCGATGGCCATCTTGCCCGGGGTGGCGCCGCCGCTGGAGGCGTGGAACCAGCCGTAGTAGGCCAGGCTGATGCCGAAGCCGATCAGCGCGCCGACCAGCTGGCCCGCCACTTCGGCTGCCGACGATCCGCCGCCGGCGAAGCTGGCTGCGCCGCCGATGCCCAGGCCGGCGATGGCACCCAGGATCATCGACGAGCCGGTCAGGATCACGTAGTCGATCAGGTAGGCGGCCAGCCGCTTCCAGAATCCGGCATAGACCACCTCGCCGCCTGCCACCGGGCGACCATCCACATAGCCGCCATCCGACGCAGGCGCGCTGTACGGCGAGGCACTCAGCGGGCCGGTGCCGGGCAACGGAGCGGTGCCATTGTCGATGGCCGCATAGTCGCCGCGCAGGTCGAAGCCGGTGCTCGGTTCGGCCGCCACTGTCGCCAGTTCCTGCAACTGCAGCTCATCGACCTTGGTGCGCAGTTCGGCCCACTGCGCCATGCCTTCGCGCCATACCAGCGTTTCCAGGGTCAGCTGGCCGCGCTGGAACAGCTGGCGGATCTCCTGCTCGGGAACCGGGCCCTGGCGCTGCTGCCCTTCGGCGTAATACCACTCAGTCATCTTCATCCCTCTGGGTCATCCTTGGAAACGTTTCTCACGCGGCAGTCTGCGGCTTTCAGCCGCGGCAATCCACGGGCAGGTATTTGTCTTCGGTTTCGCCGCTGCACTCCCAGCGCGTCGCATCGGGGTCGAACTCCAGCCACAGCAGGTCGCCATCGATGGTGGACTTGCCGGTGGCGAGGGTGGCTTCGATGCCGCAGTGGCGGTTTTCGAAGCGCCCGAACTGGACGCTGGAGAAACCCTGCGCGATGAACTGGTCGTGGCCCGGAAAGCCAGGATCGGTACCGGTCGGGCAACGCCCCTGGCGTGCGTTGAATTCCTGTACCTGCAGCTTCAGCGGCTGCAGGGCGCTGATGGATTGCGCAACCTTGGAGCGGATCACGTAGTCGTTGTAACTCGGCAGTGCGATGGCAGCCAGGATCGCGCAGACCGGCACCAGCACCACCAGCGCGCCGCCGCCGATGATGGCGGTGAGCGCGCAGCCGGACAGTCCCGATTTCCGTGGCGGCACCGGGATCGACGACGGCGGGCCCGCATAAGGGCTGGAGGGCAGTGGAACGGCCGGTGGCAGTTGCGGTGGGGTGGATTCCAGGTGGGCCGCCGGCGGAGGCGGCACGGCGGTCAGGCCCAGTTCGTCGGCCACGCTGTGCAGCGGCTGCCAGGCCGGCAGGCCGTCGCGCCAGACCAGCGTTTCCAGGCCGATCCGGTCTTCCCGGAACAGGGCCGCAATGTCTTCAGCCGAGACCGGGCCAATCTGGCGATTGCCCTCGGCATGGAACCACTCGCTCACGTGAACGTCCCCTGTATGCGCAGGGAGAGCAGTGTACGTTCAGTGAAGGGGTTCTGGCTCGTCCATGAACATCTGCGTTTCCATCCAGGCATAGGCGGCTTCCGAGCCGGGCTGGTTGAACAGCACCATCAGGACCACCCATTTCAGGTCGTCCAGGTCCAGTTCGTCCTGGTCCAGTGCCATGGCGCGGTCCAGCACCAGCTCACGCTGGTCGGCGTCGAGGATGCCGTGCTGTTCCAGGTACAGGATGAATCCGCGGCATTCCACGTCCAGCTTGTCCAGCTCCGGACCATGGTAGATGCGCACCGGGCCATCCACGCGCGCCTGCGACACGCCGGGACGCTGGGCGGCCAAGGCATCGAGCCAATCAAAGGCTTTCGCGGTTTCGGCTGGGCTGAAGCCCGCCTGGATCAGGCCGTTCTGCAGGGAGTCGCGGTCGCGGATGAGATCAGCGTCTTCGCTGAAATAGTGTTCGAACAGGTACAGCAGCACATCGAGAATGCTCTCTTTCATTGCCCCTCGGCCTGCGTCAACGACGCTGTAGAGGTTGGGAAACCAGGGTTTCGACAGTAGCGGCCGTGTTCGCACACCACGATACCCGCCAGTTCCATGGCCAGCAGCATGGAGGACAGCCGCGCGGCCGTCAATCCACATCGCGTGATCAATGAATCCATAGGGGTTGGGTCGTGGTCCAGTGCTTTCCACAAGTTCTGGTAGTCGGGCTCGGACGCCAGCGATGCGGGGAGGTGGGCTCGCCGTCCCTGTTCAGTGGGGGCATGGAGGTGCTTTTGCAAGGCGGGCAGGCTGTGGGCCAACGCCGGCGCGACCAGCGCCAGGACCTCGTCCGGCGTTTCGACCAGGGCGGCCCCGTCGCGGATCAGCCGATGGCAGCCGGCCGCACGTGGATTGCGCACCGAACCCGGCAGGGCGCACACCTCGCGGCCGGCCTCGGCAGCAAGGCGGGCGGTGATCAGCGCCCCAGAACGATTGGCCGCTTCAATCACCACGGTCACAAGGGACAGCCCGGCGACCAGTCGATTGCGGGCCGGGAAATAAGCTGGCCGCGCGGGTGTGCCGGGCGGGTACTCGCTGGCGACCGCGCCCAGCGCCGCCACCGATGCCTGCAGGCGCCGGTGATGGGGGGGATAGACGCTGTCCGGCCCATTGCCGATCACGGCCACGGTGACCCCTGCTACCTCAAGCACCGCTTGGTGGGCGGCGGCATCGATACCTGCGGCCAGGCCGCTGACCACCGCCATGCCCGCCTGTGCGAATGCACGGCTGAATTCCGCAGCCAGGGCCCGTCCGCTGGGCGTTGGGGAGCGGCTGCCGACCACCGCCACGGCCGGCAGCCACAGCCGGGAGGGATCACCGTGTATGAACAGTGCCAATGGCGGTTCGGGAATGTCGTGCAGGAGCGGCGGGAAACGCGGGTCATCGAGCGCCAGCAGATGATGGTCCGGTCGTTGCAGCCAATCGAGTCCGGTCTCCAGCAACGCGTGGTCGGGGGCCGCCAAGCGTTTCTGCTGCGCCGCCGAGCAGCCGGCCTGGCGCCAGGCGACGGGTCCGGCATTGATCGCCGAGGCGAGCGTGGGGCGTGAACGCGCCAGCGCGCGGCGTGGGGCCAGTGACCCGCCGGCCAGGATCAAGGTAAGGAGGGCAACTGTGTCTGCGTTCATGCGCATAGCGTGCGCTGGTTACAACAACGGCGCCCTAGGGCGCCGTTGCAGCATGCTGTCGGAGGTTGCCGACCCGACGGCCGGTCGCAGCCGTTACCGCGCGTCCGGGTGGCGCGCGCTGTAGCCCAGCTGGACCGGTTTCACGCCCTGCATCACCAGCGCATAGCTGACATTGTCGAAGGTGCGGAACACCATTGCGTGCGCGGCATAGTCGTCCGGCAGGCTCAGCCGTGAATTGCTGTCCACGCGTGCGTCGTCCATCTGCGACGAGTCGGGGCGCTTCATGAGGTGCTTCACATGGCTGCCCTGGCGCCACAGCGAGAACACCGTGCCGTTGTCCACGCCCTGCACGCTGCCTGCGGAAATGGCGATGACATCGCGCGGGCCACCGGACAGGAACATGTCGGTCACCGCCAGCACGCGCACGTCCAGTCCCTCGGTGCCCGGCGCGGGAACGTGCGGGAAGAACTGCAGGTCGTACGGGGTGGCTTCGACCGGCACCAGGCGGTCACCGGCACGCACCTCGCGGCCATCACCATTGCCCTGCAGTGCCAGGCTGGCCACGTCGACGCCGCCGCCCGGCAGATGGGTCACCGTGCCCACGTTGACCTTCGCCAGTTCATACCCCAGCACCTGGTGCGGGCGCTTGTTGGGCACCGTGAAGTCCTTCCACAGGTTGCCGCTGCCCGGAGTGACCTTGCCGTTCGCGGTCAGGTCTTCGGTCGGCTTCGGCAGTGCATAGCGCACCGTCGGGCGCACTACGGCATAGCGCTGGCCCACCGCTGCCTGTTCCAGGCCATGCACATAGGCGACTTGGCCGGCGGTGGCGCGCAGGCGGTTGTCTTCCAGCCCGGCGACATACGGCAGGTGGTCGATGCGGTCGACCACGCTGAGTTCCTTCAGGAACGGCTCTACTTCCGACAATGGAATGCCGGTGATCGGCGCTTCCTGGCGCGGGCCGGCTTCCTGGCGCGCGACGACGCGGTCCAGGTAGGCCAGGCTCAGCACGTCACCCGGATAGATCAGGTGCGGGTTGGCCACCTGCGGGTTCGCCTGCCAGATCTCCGGCCAAAGCCAAGGCTTCTTCAGGAAACGTGCAGAGATGTCCCACAACGTGTCGCCCTTCTGGACGACATAGGTGGTCGGGTGCCCGTCATTCATTTCGACGGCGGTAGCATAGGCGGCAACGGTCAACATCGCCGCGGCGACGACCGTGCGGATTCGTAACAACATAGGAGTGGTCAGCCCTGATTCCCCAACAGGTTGGCGCACTATAGTCCAGAAACCGGGGCGCAGGGCAAGCGTTGGCGATAGAATCTGCAACGCAGGTCGGCGCAACCCGGCCCCCACCAGACGATTACTGCCATGGCAATGCTCCCCATTCTCGAGTTTCCCGATCCGCGCCTGCGCACCAAGGCCGCGTTGATCGACCCCGCCGAAGTCACCACGCCGGCCTTCCAGACCCTGCTCGACGACATGTTCGAGACCATGTACGACGCACCGGGCATCGGCCTGGCCGCCAGCCAGGTGGACGTGCACAAACGCTTCATGGTCATCGACGTCAGCGAAGAGAAGAACCAGCCGATGGTCTTCATCAACCCGGAGATCATCGAGCAGGAAGGTGGCCAGGTGTACCAGGAAGGCTGCTTGTCGGTGCCCGGCATCTTCGCCGACGTCACGCGCGCCAACCACATCATCGTGCGCTTCCTGGACCGCCAGGGGCAGCCGCAGGAGCTGGGCACCGATGGCCTGCTGGCGATCTGCGTGCAGCACGAGATGGATCACCTGGAAGGCAAGCTGTTCATCGACTACCTGTCGCCGCTGAAGCGCGAGATGGTGCGCAAGAAGCTGGCCAAGGCGCGCAAGCACGTCGCATGACCACGCCGATGGGGTGCCGCGCGCTGCGGCGCCCCTCGTCAAGGCCCGCGCGCGGGCCCTGCGGCGCCGCGAACCGGCGCCCATTTTTTTATCTGCACGTCCATCTGCAAGTGGGGAAGCCATGAGGATTGTCTTTGCCGGTACGCCGGAGTTCGCGGTGTCGTCGCTGCGCGCGGCCGCGCGCCACCATGAAGTGGTGGCGGTGTACACCCAGCCGGATCGTCCCGCAGGTCGTGGCCGCGGGCTGGCGCCGTCGCCGGTCAAGCTGGAAGCCGTGGCCCGCGGTATCCCGGTGTACCAGCCGGAGTCGCTGAAGGACGAAGCCGCCCAGCAGCAGCTGCGCGACCTGCAACCGGACCTGATGGTGGTGGTGGCCTATGGCCTGATCCTGCCCAGGGCGGTGCTGGCCATTCCTGCGCATGGTTGCTGGAACGTGCATGCCTCGCTGCTGCCGCGCTGGCGCGGTGCGGCTCCGATCCAGCGGGCCATCCAGGCTGGTGACACGCAGACCGGCGTCTGCCTGATGCAGATGGAGGCTGGCCTGGACACCGGCCCGGTGTTGCTGCAGCAGACGTTGTCGATTGCCGCCAGCGATACCGGTGGCCAACTGCACGACAAACTGGCCGAGCTGGGCGCGCAGGTGTTGTCCGACGGGCTGGGCCTGCTGCGTGCAGGCATCAAGCCGATCGCCCAGCCGCAGCCGGCCGAGGGCGTGACCTACGCGCACAAACTGGACAAGGCCGAGGCGAAGCTGGACTGGAGCGCGGATGCTGCTTCGCTGGCGCGCACGGTGCGCGCGTTCAATCCGTGGCCCATCGCCGAAGCGCAGTTGGCCGGAGAGCGCGTGCGCATCCATGGCGCGGTGGCGCTGGATGACAATGGCGGCCACGCGCCGGGCACGGTGATCGCCGCAGCCCGCGAAGGCATCGACATTGCCTGTGGCCAGGGCGCCTTGCGCCTGCGGGTGCTGCAGCGCGAAGGTGGCAAGGCGATCACCGCCGCCGACTACCTCAACGCGCGTCGCGACCTGCGTGCAGGGGCCTGAGCCGGTGAGCAGGCAGACCGATCTTCCCCTTTCCAACGCCGCGCCCGGTGCGGCGACGCGCATGCTGGCAGCCCGCGTGCTGGCACAGGTGTTCACCCGCGGCCGCTCCCTGAAGGCCGAACTGGCCTGGGCACTGCCGAAGCTGGATGACAGTCGCGATCGCGCGCTGCTGGAGGCGCTGTGCTTTGCCGTGCTCCGCCGGCGCAGTACGTATGACGCGGCACTGGCTTCATGGATGCAGAAGCCGTTGGCCGAACGCGATGCTGACCTGCGCGCGCTGCTGATGGTCGGCTTCGCGCAGTTGGACGTGCTGGCGCTGCCGGCGCATGCCGCGCTGTCGGCGACGGTGGATGCGGCGCGTGCACTCGGCCGGGAACGGCAGGCCGGGCTGGTCAATGCGATCCTGCGCCGCGCGCAGCGCGAAGGCTTCCCGATGCAGCCGGCGCGCGATGCATTCCCGGCCTGGCTGGCCGACGCCATCGAACGTGACTGGCCGGCGCAGGCCGAGGCGATCTTTGCCGCCAGCCTGCAGCCGGCTCCGTTGTGGCTGCGGGTCAACCGCCAGCATGGCGATCGTGGCCAGGTGATGGCGGCGCTGGAACAGGCCGGCATCGCCGCCGAGACCAGCACCGCCGGGGCCGACGCGGTGCGGCTGGCGACGTCGGTGGCTGTCAGCCAACTGCCCGGGTTCGCCGAAGGCGCTCTGTCCGTGCAGGATCTTTCCGCGCAGCAGGCTGCCGATGCGTTGGCACCGCCGGCCGGGGCCCGCGTGCTGGATGCCTGCGCGGCGCCGGGCGGAAAATCCGCGCACCTGCTGGAGCGCGATCCTTCGCTGCGGCTGCTGGCACTGGACATCGATGCGCGCCGCCTGGCGCGGGTCAAGGACACGTTCGCACGTACCGGCGTAGGCGCCGATGCACAGGTCAGGACGGCCGATGCCAGCGACCCGGGGGCATGGTGGGACGGTGTGCCGTTCGATGCGATCCTGCTGGACGCGCCGTGTTCGGCCACCGGCATCATCCGCCGCCAGCCCGATGTCATGTTCCATCGGCGTGCGGACGACGTGGAGGCCCTGGTAGGCGTGCAGGCGCGGCTGCTGGAAGCCTGCTGGTCGATGCTGCGGCCCGGCGGCGTGCTGCTGTATGCCACCTGTTCGATCCTGCGGGCCGAGAATGTCGACCAGGTGCAGGCGTTCCTGAAGTGGCATGCGGATGCGACGGCCGATGCGCTGGATGACGGTTTTGGCATCGATTGCGCAGGTATCGGACGTCAGCGACTTCCCGGTGAAGACGATGCAGACGGCTTTTTCTATGCGCGTCTGCTAAAAAACGCCTGATCCCTTTCCTACGTCGTCGTGCCCATGCTGAAGACACGCGCTTCCCGCGAAACCTGGTTGTTGATCGTGATGGCACTGCTGGTGCTGGGTGCGGGCCTGGGCCTGCGGGACCCCTGGCCATCGGACGAGCCGCGCTTCGCGCTGGTGGCCAGGCACATGGTGGAAAGCGGGCAATGGCTGTTTCCGCATCGTGGCCTGGAGCTGTATTCGGACAAGCCACCGATGCTGATGTGGTGGCAGGCCACCCTTTACGAGCTGATCGGCAACTGGCGGGTGGCGTTCCTGTTGCCGTCGTTGCTGGCGGCATTGGGTACGTTGGCCTGTGTCCATGACCTGGGGCGTCGGTTGTGGACGCGTCGGGTGGGGCTGTACGCGGCGTGGTCGCTGTTGTTCGCGCTGCATTTCACCTTCCAGGCGAAGAAGGCGCAGATCGATCCACTGATCGTGTTCTTCATCACCCTGGCCAATTACGGGCTGCTGCGCCACCTGCTGCTTGGGCCTGCGTGGCGCTGGTGGTGGCTGGGCTGGTTCGCTGCCGGGCTGGGGGTCATCACCAAGGGCGTGGGCGTGGTGGCGTTGTTGATGCTGCTGCCGGCGGCGCTCGCCTCGTGGTGGGGCTGGCCGCGGGTGACGCTGCATGTACGCTGCTGGCGGTTCTGGTTGGGGCCGTTGATGTTCCTGCTGGCCATCGCCTTGTGGCTGCTGCCGATGGTGGTCACGGCGCTGTCGACCGGATCGGCGGAATATCGCGCCTACATGGACGACATCCTGTTCCGGCAGACGGCCAAGCGCTACTCGCAATCGTGGGACCACCATCAGCCCTGGTGGTATTTCCTCGGCACCATGCCATCGATGTGGATCCCGGCGTTCCTTGCCGTGCCGTGGGCCATCCCGGCGTGGTGGCGACGACTGCGCCGGCGGGATCCGCGATACCTGTTGCTGCTGGGCTGGTGGGCGCTGATCGTGCTGTTCTTTTCCATCCCCGATGGCAAGCGCGATGTCTACATCCTGCCGTCGCTGCCGATGTTCTGCCTGGCCCTGGCGCCGCTGCTGCCGGGACTGCTGCGCAAGCGCAGCTTCCAGTGGACGCTGGCCGTTTTCACCGCACTGGTGGCCATGCTGACGCTGGGTGCCGGCATCGCGGTGCTGACCGGGCAGCCGGGCTTTGAAAGCAAGCTGATGGGATCGCGCGGAATCGACAGCACGGTGACGGCGTCGCTGGCGTGGGCCGCCATCGCCATGGGCTGCTGGGGCGTGGTCAGCCTGGCCGCCTGGGGGCGTCGCCGCGCGCATGTGGCCGTGCTGTCCACGTTGACCGTGGTCTGGGTGCTGTACAGCCTGGTCGGCTACCCCCTGCTGAACGATTCCAGCTCCGCACGCGGCCTGATGCACAACGCGGGGCTGCGCATCGGCGCGGACGCCGAACTGGGGCTGGTTGCGTGGAAGGAGCAGAACCTGCTGATGGCGGACCGGCCGGCCGTTACCTTCGGGTTCCAGAAGAAGTGGGACGTGCAACTGCGCGAGGGCGTGGACTGGCAGGCCCGCTCCCCGGAAAACCGGTGGTTGCTGGTGCAGGAAGACGCGCTGCTGGCCTGCGTGGACCGCCGTCGCATCGAACTGGCCGGCATCGCCAATCGCCGCCGTTGGTGGTTGGTGCGCGCCGATGCGGTGATCGGGCCCTGCGAACCCACGGCAGAGGAACGGGCCCGCGAACATGCGATGCAGGCCCGGCAAGTCGATGAATGACCCGATCCTGACTGGCGTTGCCTGTCCGTGCACAATGGCCGGCGCTGTCGTCGACAGCACGGGTTCGGTCAGCAATGGTCAGAATCCTCCCAGCCGCCAACCTGATGCCATGACCCGCCCGTGAACGTTCCTCCTTTCGACTCTGCCGCCGACACCGCCCGTCCGCTGCGGCCGCAAGGCGCGCGCGCGCGGATTGCCCGTGGCATGGGGCAGCTGGGACTGGTGTGCCTGCCGGCGCTGGTGGTGTCGGTGCCGATCAACCTGCTGCCCTTTGGCCTGCTGCTGCTGGCCAGCACGCTGCTGGCACCGGACCTGTTGTGGCGTGCGCGTGGCGAGGCGGGCCGCCCCGTGCGCACGTTGGCCTGGCTGATGTTGGCGGTGCTCGCCGCCGGGGCCGTCTCGATGGTGTTGTTCGAGCACGGCTTCCGGGACGTGGACAACCGTTCGCGCTTTGTCGTGATGCCATGGATCGCCCTGTGGGCGTTTGCGCTGAACCTGCAGTTGCGCTGGCTGTGGCGCGGCGCGCTGCTGGGCCTGCTGCTGGTGTTCGGCCTGTCGCTGCAGCAGGTGCTGGGCGGTGCGCCGCGCGCCGAGCTGTTCACCAATGCCATCGTGCTGGCCGACATCGTGGTGATGCTGCTGGTGTTGGCGCTGTTCTGCCGGCCGCACGGCGTGCGCGGCTGGGCATGGGGATTGCCGGCGCTGGCCGCAGGCATGGCCGCCCTGGTGCTGACCGGTAGCCGGGGTGCGCTGCTGGCGTTGCTGGCCGTGCTGCTGGTCATGGCACTTACCCTGCGCTGGCGCACGCTGCGCCTGCGGCTGATGGTGCTGGCGACCCTGCTGGGCGTCGCCGTGGTCGCGGTGGTGAGCTTTCCGGAGCTGCGCCACCAGGTACGGCTGACCGAACTGCACAGCGACGTGCAGCGGCTGGAGCGCGGCGACACCGATTCATCTGCCGGTGCGCGCGTGGAGCGGCTGCAGGTGGCCTGGGATACGTTCCTGGAGCATCCGTTGACCGGCGTGGGCGTGGGGCATTTCGACAACGCGATGCAGCGCCTGCCGGAATGCCGCGACAACCCGTCCGAGGCGCGTTGCCACCTGGGCCATGCGCATAACGATCTAGCCGAATGGGGCGCCACCCAGGGGGTTCCCGGCGCGTTGCTGCTGCTGGCCGTGTATGGCGTTCCGTTCTGGCTGTTCCTGTGGCTGCATCGTCGCAGCGGTCGCGCGACCTTCCGCGGACCGGCGGCTGCCGGGGTGATGATCGTGGTCTGTTACGTGCTGTGCGGGCTTACCCAGTCGATGTTCGCGCACCAGATCACCGCCAGCTTCTATGCATCCATCGTCGGTGTATTGGCCGGCCTGTCGCAGCTGGAAGGGCTGCAGCACAAGCTGAGGTCGGCCCGGTAGCGCCGGGCCCTGCCCGGCGGGTGCCAGCTCCCTGCGGGGCGCCCTGATCCGAACGTGCGCCTGACGGTGATCAGCGGATCCGGCTGGAGATTCCGCGCAGATCGAACATCGCGCATAGCCCGGCCAGGCCCCAGCCGAACCACTTGCTGGCGTGCTGGCGCCGCAGCAGCAGGGCATACAGGGCAGTCGCCGGAATCCAGGCAGCGAGCAGGCGGGCGCGGTGCGCGAAGGCGGCGCCACCGCCGACATAGCGCTGCAGCGCTATCTGTCGCGAGCGTGCGTAGTGGAACTGTTTGATGAAGGTCGTGCGCGCGCTGGGCGCGGATGAGACGCCGCCCGGGTGCAGCGCTTTCGCCGCTGGTTGCAGCATGCAGCGCCACCCCGCCTGCTGCATGCGCAGGCACAGATCATCGTCTTCGTAGTAGAGAAAGAACGCAGGGTCGAAGCCGCCGATAGCGGTGAATGCTTGTGTCCGCACCAGCTGGCAGCTGCCATGGAGCCAGTCGGCCACCATGAGCTGATCCGGCACCTGGTAGCGACCGGCCGGTTGCGGCCTGAAGAAGGCCGGACGCCATGATTTCTGCGGCACCGTACGGTTTCGCCAACCTTGCGGGGCGACGATCCCGACATCGGGATGCGCGTCCAGCGTCTGCGCCAGCAACGCCACCGCCTCGGGTTCGATCTGGCAATCCGGATTGAGCAGCAGCGCGTACTCGGTTTCAATCCGCCGCAGCCCCTCGTTGTTTGCCACGCCAAAGCCCGCATTGTCGGGGCGGACAATCACCCGCGCATGCGGTATCTGCTGGCGGATCTGCGCCACCGTATCGTCGCCGCTGCCGTTGTCGACGATCACCACATGGAGGAAGCGCGCCAGGGTGGCAGCCAGCGCGGACAGCACCGGCCCGCTGTTGTAGGTGACACAGACAACGGTCAAGCGTGCATGCGTCATGTCATCCATGGTCGCGGACCTCATTGTTGCGCCGCGCCCACGTGGCGACCGCTGGCATGCACGAAAGCAGCAGCACGAACGTGTTGCGGTGGGTGTAGTCGGACACCAGCCCGTTGCCCAGCCCGGCCACCACGTACACGATCAGCACGCTGGTGAAGAAGTGACGCTCGGGCACCGGCAATCGGTGGATCAGCCGGGCCAGCAGGACCAGCAGGACCAGCAGCGCACACAGTCCCAGCGCCCCTTCTTCGGCGAGCACCAGCAGGTATTCCTGGTGGGGGTGGGCGAGGAGGAACGGCGCGGCGCCGTGGATGTCGTGCATGCGCGCCTGGTAGTGTGTCCGCCATTGGCCCAGGCCTTGGCCGAACAGGGGATTGCTCGCGGCCATGTCCACGGTGTGCTGCCACAGCCACAGGCGGGTACCGCTGGATGTTGCGTCGCCGTGCTCGGTATAGCGGGCGACTTCGCTGGTCACCGAATGCACCAGCCGGTCACCGATGTTGGACGCAGCGATCGTGGTGACGCCCGCGATGAGGCACAGGGCCACGGCCGGCACGTGCAGGCGCCACTGCCATGTGGACGCCCGCCACAGCACCCACAGCCAGTACAGCAGCAGGGGAACGGCGGCGAGGTAACTGGTGCGGCTGCTCAGCAGCAGGATGACGTTCAGCAGTGACAGGGCCGCGATGCCGACGGCCAACCCGCGTTGCCGGCGGGTGGTGGCCAGTGCCCACCACGAAAGCGCGAAGGAGGCCAGCAGCAGGGTGGCCAGGCCCTGCTGGGTGTATTCCTTGAACACCGTGTTGCGCATGCTGGCGGTCAGCTCGGCGACCGCAGGCTGGGGCAGCAGCCCTGCCGCCATCAGCCAGGACGCCAGCATCACCAGCGTTACGCCTGCAGCGAAGCCATGCAGCGCACGCCACCGCTGCTGCGGTGTCTGCAACAGCGATGCAATCACCAGGGGCAGCACGAAGGTCCACAGGGACGAGCCATACAGCGCGCTGCCGTCGCGGGCGGTCAGCAGGGCGTGCAGCGCACTGGCGAGCAGCACCAGGGCCCATGCCAGCATTCCCTTGGCAAGCGGGTCATGCCAAGCCTGTTGCCAGCGTGCGCGTGTGTCGCTGCCGCCCAGCGCCGCCAGACCCGCCAGGACGATGAAGCAGGAGGTTGCCGGCTTGTTGATTGGGACGCAGAACAGAGCCAGCACAACGCAACCACGGCCTGCTGCGAGCAGCCGCGAACGCGCATGGCGGACGAGGGCGGCCGATGGGGTCATGGGGCGGGCATGCTAGTGCCCGCTGGGTGGCTGCTGCTATGAAGATTGCTGCAAAAACGTGGTCAGGGGCCACGCCCCTGATGAGACCCGGCTATGCCTGCGGCGGGTCGGCCACCGGCTGGCCCTGCTGCAGCATCCACAGCATGATGGTCTTCTGCCGGACATAGTTGGCGCGGACATAGGCGTAGACCAGGCCGTGCCAGCCATCGCGGAAACCGCCGCGCAGCAGGTAGCCGCGCCAGAACCGCCAGGCGGGCGCCAGCACCAGCTTGGCCAGCGTCGCGCGCTTGCCACGTGCGAACTCATGCTCGGCCATCATCCGCGCGTACTTTTCCGTCTTTGCCAGCTGCTGCTGCAGGGACCGGTAGGGATAGTGGATGAGGTCGCCACGCAGGGTGCCGACGTGGCCATCCACGCTGGCCGCTTCATGGATCTCACGATTGCCGCGCCAGCCGCCGTGGCGACGGTCGAACAGCCGCAGCACCCGGTCTGGATAGGCATTGCCGTGGCGCAGGAAACGGCCGAAATACTCCGACAGCCGGGCGAAGCGATAGCCGTGATGGCCGGCGAATCCGCCATCGCGTGCCTGTTCGATGGCGGCAAGGAGTTCATCGCCCACCCGTTCATCGGCATCCAGGCAGAGCACCCAATCATGCGTTGCCTGCTGCACGCAGAAATCCTTCTGGCTGCGGAATCCGTCGAACGCGCGCTGCAGCACCCGCGCCCCGGCTGCTTCGGCCAGGGCAACGGTTGCGTCGGTGGAACAGGAGTCGACCAGCACCACCTCATCGCAGAAGGCGAGCGAGGCAAGGCAATCGCCGATGCGGCCAGCCTCGTTGAACGCGATAATGCAGGCGGAAATGCGAGGCCGTTCGTTGTGGGCGGTCGTGGAGGACATGATGGCCGGGTACCTGTTGTTTGCGACGGAGCGCTATGCGTTGCCTATTCTCGCCCCGTTGGCCGAGGCCTTGCACGCATCCGGCCAGCAGGTGGCGGCGTGGTTCGTCGATGGGGCGGCCGGCAGCACGCTGCCGGGCGTGGCCAACGTGGGCCTGCGCGAGGCGCTGGCGATGCGTCCGCGGGCGGTGTTCAGTGCCGCCAACTGGGTGCCGACCTTCCTGTCCGGTGCCAAGGTCCAGCTGTTCCATGGGTTCAACGTGCAGAAGCGTGACAGCGCCCGGGGCCACTTCCGCGTGCGCGGCATGTTCGATCTGTACTGCACCCAGGGCCCTGCCACCACGGTGCCGTTCCGCGCGATGGCCGAGGCGCAGGGCCACTTTGCCGTGGCCGAGACGGGCTGGCCGAAGCTGGATCCGCTGTTCCGCGATGACGGGGGCGAGAGCGCCCGCCTGCGTGCGCCAGCGGCGGAGAGACCGGTGGTGCTGTTCGGTTCCACCTTCACCGAGCGGCTCAGTGCCGCACCCCATCTGCATCCGCAGATCGCCGCGGACATTGCCGGTGGACAGCGTTACTGGTTGCTGACCCTGCACCCGAAGTGCGCGCCGGAGCTGTTCGAGCGCTACCGCGCGCTGGCTGGCGACAATGCCTGTTTCGTCGAGCCGGAGCAGGTCATGGCGGCACAGCGCGCTGCCGACGTGCTGGTATCCGATACGTCGTCGATCGTTTCGGAGTTCATCGTCCAGCACAAGCCGGTGGTGACCTTCCGCAACCGTGTACCGCAGCCACACATGCTCGACTTCGACGACCCTGCCGGGTTGCCGCTGATGCTGGACCACGCCTTGAACCCCACCCCGGCACTTCAGGCGGAGATTGAACGGTATGCAGATGCGATCCACCCCTGGCGCGATGGCCATTCCAGCGAGCGGGTGATCGCGGCGACCGAGGATTTTCTGTCCGGGGAGATGGGGCGCTTGAAGCGCAAGCCGCTGGGCAGTTGGCTGCGCAACCTGCAGATCCGCCGTGACCTGGGGTATTGGGGCCGGTCATTCCCTACCCGGTAGAGCGGGGCCATGCCCCGCTGCTTTTTCCTGGTGACGGGCATGGCCCGTCACTACCGTGGGCGCGGGCATGGGTCGTCACCACCCATGCGCGGGCATGGGCCGTCACTACCCATTGCACGTTGGGTCACCAACGCAGGCGTCGCTTCGCCAGCGCCCGGCCCAGTTCTTCCAGCAGGTCGGCGGCCTGCGCCTGCGGCAGGTAACGCAGGCACAGCGCCACGTCGCCACGCGCGCCGGCGGTATCCAGCCACAGGCTGCTGGTCCCCAGCAGGCGGTCCAGCGGCGAGCGCGAAAGCCGCAATGCCTGCAGCTTGTCCAGTTCCGCCCAGCGCCACCAGCGTCGCCACCAGCCACCACGCACGGCGATGTAGCAGTCGTCGCGATACCAGCCGATGCGCGCCAACTGCAGGCGCGCCGTCCACAGCGCGATGGGGAGCCACGCCAGCGCTGCCAGCCCGGCCGGGCCCCAGCGCCAGGCCAGGGCAGCGGCCAGCAGCGGGGTCAGCCACAGGCTGGTCAGGCACAGCCGCCAGCTGCCACGCAGCGGCACGTCCTGCCATTGCAGCGGCGGCCATTGCACATCCGGCAGCAGGTGGCACACCAGTTCATCGCAGTGGCCCGGCGTCGCCAGCGGGGCCAGCTCGCGCAGCCCGCGCTGTTCATTGCCCTCGCTGCCCTGGCTGGCGGCGCTGTCCACCCGCAGTTGCCGATAACCAGCCCAGCGCTGCAGGGTCGATTCGCTCAACGTCCACGCCTGGATGCGGCGCAGCGCCACGCTGCTGCGCACCCGGCTCAGCAGGCCGCTGCTGACCGTCAGCCGCCGTTGTTGCTCTGACAGTTCAAAGCCGTGGTAGCGCAGCAGCGCCAGCATGACCGACAGTGCGCGCAGTGCCAGCCAGCCAACCAGCAGCAGTGCCGCGGCGGCCAGCAGCAGGCCGGTCATGCCGGCCTGCAGGCCATTGGCATAACCGAACACCTCGCGTCCCCCTTGTTCGATGGCGCGATCAAGGCTTCCGCGCGGTACCACCTGTGCCAGGGCACCCAGGGCGGCGGCAACCAGTACCCAGCCACGGTTGGACAGCAGGCCCAGCTTCACGATGTCCCGGCCGCTCATGCGCAGCAGCACGTGCCGCGCCTCGCTTTCAGGTAGCGGTGGCGGCTGGCCGGGTGCGTCGTTCACCGCGCCGGGCTGCAGCAGGGGGCCACGGCGACGGACCCGTTGTTCCAGTGCCAGCGCCTGGTCCAGCCGCAGCACCCGCATTTCGGCTTCCGGCCGGTTGCCGCCCGCCGATTCCAGCCGAAGTTCGGCCACCCCGAACAGGCGATGCAGCGGATTCTGGTGCACCACGACGTTGTGGATGCGGGCGAAGGGGATTTCGCGTCGGTTGCGCGACAGCAGGCCGCTGCGGATGGTGATCGCATCCTCGCCGATCCGGTAGCGATAGCTGAGGTACTGCAGCACGGATGCGACCACCAGCAGCACGATGACGATCACCGGCACCAGCTGTGCCCACAAGGGATCGCGGTCGCCCCGCTGGCCGAACACCAGCAGCGCGACCAGCGGCAGCAGGTACTGGCGCAGCTGCATCATCAACACGAACAGCCAGGACCACGGATGCAGGCGGCGTTCGCCGTTGCCCGCGCTTTCGCGGTCCGGCGGCAACGGAGCGGGAGGCGTGCTCACAGGGCGTCGGCATCCTGGTCCAGCTGCCGGGCCAGGGTGTCGCGCAGGTGCTCGGCATCGGCCTCGTCCAGGCCATCCAGAACCACCGCGCTGAAACGGCTTCCTGCGGTGTGCACGACCAGCGTGGCCAGGCGGAAACGGCGTTGCAGTGGCCCGCGACGCACGTCCAGGTGCTGCACGCGCGAGGTGGGTACGCGGGTATCGCGCTGCCACCACAGGTCGCGGCGCAGCCCCAGCCCGCTGTGGTCCAGCCGCCACCAGGTGCGGCGCATGCGCCGCCAGGCGATGCGGGCGCCGAGCAACGCACCGGCGGCCAGCCAGCACACCGCGGCGGCGATGCCGCCCGGCAGGTCCTGCCACCACCAGGCGACGGCTAGCGGTACGCCCGGGAATACCATGCCCGTGGAGATGCCGGAAATGGCTGCCAGGCGCGCCGCACGCAGGGGCAACTGTCGCCACCCGTCATTGGTTTCGGCAGGGATCGAAGATGAAGTCACGCAGGGTCCCCACACGGGCAATGGCGTCAACGTTAGCAGGGTCGCGTGCGCGGGTGACGGGCATGGCCCGCCGCTACCCTACTGGGCGGCCTGGATCAGCGCGTCCACGTCCAGCAGGTGCCCGGCACGCTCGGCCTTGGTGCGCAGGTAATGCTCGTTCTCCACGGTGATGTCGCCGGTCACCGGAATGCAGTCGATCACGTCCATGCCGGCATTGCGCAGGCGCTGCGCCTTGGTGGGGTTGTTGGTCAGCAACGCAATGCGCGAAATGCCCAGGCCACGCAGCATCGCCACCGCACTGCCGTAACGGCGTTCGTCGGCGCCGAAACCGAGCTGCGCATCGGCATCGATGGTGTCCAGGCCATCGTGCTGGTAACCATAGGCGCGCATCTTGGCGGCGATGCCGGTGCCGCGTCCTTCCTGGTCCAGGTACAACAGCACGCCGCCGCCCAGCTCTTTCAGCTTCTGCAGGCCGCGCCGCAACTGGTCGCCGCAGTCGCACTTCAGCGAACCGAACAGGTCGCCGGTGAGGCAGGAAGAATGCACGCGTACCGGCACCACGGCCGACAGGTCCGGCTGGCCGACGATGATCGCCACCTGGTCGCGTTGCGCCACGCCGCCGCGGAATACCGCGAAGGTGGTCATGCCAACTTCGCGCAGCGGTACCGGCGAGCGGGCGACCAGTTCGTAGTCATGGGCGGCATGGGCGGCGCCTTCGGCCAGGTCGCACAGGGCGACCTGCGCGGCGCCATCGAAGCGCGCATCGCCCTGCGCCAGCGGCAGGCCGACCATCGCCGGCAGCAGCAGGCCCAGGCGGGCCAGCTCCACCGCACCGGCATCCAGCGCATCACCGGCCGTCCAGTCCGGCGGCATCGGTCCTGGTTCGCGCAGGTAGCCCAGCGAGGGCAGGGCATCGAAGGCGGTGCCGGCCAGCGGCAGGCGCACGCCCGAGGGCGCGTCCACGCCGAGCACGCGGGCACGGGTCTCGGTCAGGAACAGGTAATGGCGGTCGCCGGACAGCGCCGCGAAGGCATCGAAGCTGCGTGCGGTCGCGCTGTCCAGGGCGATCACCGCCGTGCGCTGGCCGTGCCCATCGCCGATCACCACCGGGCGACCGGCGCGTAGTTCGGCGACCGCGCGTTCGCAGCGAATGGCGGCCGGATCACCGAACAGGGAGGTATCAGCAGCAGACATGGCAGGACCGGGCATGGGACATCGTGGTCAATCACATGGGGATGGATGCGTCGGAATCAACCGAAATCCCGGGTCGCGCTGCGCGCGTTGACGGGCATGGCCCGCCACTACACGGGTCAATGGGGGTGCTTGGCGGTGGCGTAGGGGTCGGCTTCATCGCTGCCTTCCGGACGGAGCGTATAGCGCTTGTACGTCCATTGATACTGGGCCGGATCGCGGCGGGCAATGCGTTCGATGCCGGCGTTCAGCGCGGTAGCAGCCAGTTCGGGGTCCGGATTGGAGACCGACGGATCGGCGGCCTCGATGTGCAGGGCGAACTGCATGCCCGGTCCGGTCCGTTCGCACCAGCCGTACAGCACGATGGCGCCGGTGCGCTCGGCCAGCCGGTTGACCAGGGTCATGGTCAGCGCGGGGATGCCGAAGAACGGTACGAAAACACCGTCCCCGGCCTTGGGCTGCTGGTCAGGAAGGATGCCGGTGGCACCGCCGTCCTTGAGCACCTTGAACAACTGGCGCACTGCAGTGCCTTCGGCGCGCACCTGCTGCACGTTGTGGCCACCGCGCGCCATCTGCAGGAAAGCATCGCTGGCCGGGTCGTCCGGGGCCTTGTAGACGACGGCGATCGGGCCACGCGAGGCCAGCCACTGGTTGAGCAGTTCCCAGTTGCCGAAGTGCGGTGCAGCCACGATCACGCCTTTGCCCGACGCCAGCGCAGCGTCGTACAGGGCTTCGCCGTGGCGCTCGCGCAGATGGGTGCGCAGGTTGTCGGCCGGTGGCCGGCTCCACAGGTGCAGGGTTTCGAATGCCTGCAAGGCGGTCGAACGCAGCACCTCGCGGTGCAGGCTGGCGTGTCCGGTCCGGTCCAGTTCGGGGTAGGCCAGTTCCAGGTTGCGCCGGGTCACCCGGCTTTCGCGGGCGTTGCTGCGCATCCACAGCCAGGCGACGCCATTGGCAAGGGCGCGCAGCAGTGGCCAGGGCAGGCGGGCGAACAGGGCGGCGGCGCGGTGGGCCAGCCGGGCTTTGCGTTCCGGGTTCATCCGCACAAGTCTAGCGTGGGCGCTGCTAAGGTGGCTGGCTGCCACCCAACCAGAGGTTCCCATGCTCGCCTTGATCCAACGTGTCAGCCAGGCTGCCGTCGACGTTGATGGCGAGGTGGTCGGACGCATCGGGCCCGGCCTGCTGGCACTGGTGGGCATGGAGCCCGGCGACACCGAGGCGCAACTGCAGCGGATGGCCGATCGCCTGCTTGGCTACCGTGTATTTGCCGACGACGACGGAAAGATGAACCGATCCGTGCGCGACACCGGCGGCGGGTTGCTGCTGGTCAGCCAGTTCACCCTGGCGGCCGATACGCGCTCAGGCATGCGACCCAGCTTCACCACGGCGGCACCGCCGGACGAGGCTGAACGCGGGTTCAACCGTTTTGTCGACATTTGTCGCGAAAAACACGCCCCAGGGGTGGAAACGGGGCGCTTTGGTGCCCATATGGTCGTCAGCCTGGTCAACGACGGTCCCGTGACCTTCCTGCTCAGGCCCTGATCCCCGGGACCACCGCCCGGGCAAGCGGGGCGCCGGGCTGGTATAATGCTACGTTCCTTTTTCCTACTCCAGCCGGTGGCGCGAGCACTACATGGCCAACGAACGTCCTGCCCAATCCGAAATCAAGCAGCTGATCAGCAAGGGCCTGGAACAGGGCTACCTGACCTATGCCGAAGTCAACGATCACCTGCCCGACGACATGGTCGATCCGGAGCAGATCGAAGACATCATCGGCATGATCAATGGCATGGGCATTGATGTCCATGAGGTTGCCCCTGATGCGGAAACCCTGCTGCTCAACGATGGTAATACCGGCAATCGCGAGGTGGATGACACCGCCGCTGAAGAAGCCGCTGCCGCGCTGACCGCACTCGATACCGAAGGTGGTCGTACCACCGACCCGGTGCGCATGTACATGCGCGAAATGGGTACGGTTGAACTGCTGACCCGCGAAGGCGAAATCGCCATCGCCAAGCGCATCGAAGAAGGCCTGGGCCAGGTGCAGGCTGCCCTTGGCCTGTTCCCGGTGTCGGTTGAATCGCTGCTGTCCGATTACGACGCGCACAAGGAAGGCAAGAAGCGCCTGGCCGAAGTGATCGTCGGCTTCAACGACCTGAGCGAAGAAGTGCCGGCGCCCGTCGTCGTCGAAGACAGCAGCGATGATGCTGATGCCGAAGACGAGGATGAGGACGAAGACGAGGACGACGCCGAGGAAGAGGCCGGTCCGACCGGTCCGGATCCGGAGGAAGTGGCCGCGCGCATGCAGGAACTGGCCAATGCCTACAACGCCTTCAAGAAGGCAGCCGCCAAGGGCGATGGCAAGAACCTGCTGAAGCTCCGCGAGGAGATGTCGGCGGTGTTCGTCACCCTGAAGCTGCCGCTGCCGCTGACCGACGTGCTGACCCGCCAGCTGCGCGACACCATGGCCGGCATCAAGTCCCACGAACGCCGCGTGCTGAACCTGGCGACCGTCACCGCGCGCATGCCGCGCAAGGACTTCATCCGCTCCTGGGAAGGCAACCAGACCAACCTGGAGTGGGTGGAAGACGCACTGAAGCGCAAGCAGAAGTGGTCTTCGGCCCTGCGTGACGTCAAGGACCAGATCATCTCCGAACAGCAGGCCACGATCGATATCGAGAAGGGCACCTCGCTGAGCCTGGATGACCTGAAGGAAATCAGCCGCGCGATGGCCTATGGCGAAGCCAAGGCGCGCAAGGCCAAGAAGGAGATGGTCGAGGCCAACCTGCGCCTGGTGATCTCCATCGCCAAGAAGTACACCAACCGTGGCCTGCAGTTCCTCGACCTGATCCAGGAAGGCAACATCGGCCTGATGAAGGCCGTGGACAAGTTCGAGTACCGCCGCGGTTACAAGTTCTCCACGTATGCGACCTGGTGGATCCGCCAGGCCATCACCCGTTCGATCGCCGACCAGGCACGCACCATCCGTATTCCGGTGCACATGATCGAAACGATCAACAAGTTGAACCGCATTTCCCGCCAGATGCTCCAGCAGTACGGCCGCGAGGCTACGCCGGAGGAGCTGGCCAAGGAAATGGACATGCCGGAAGACAAGATCCGCAAGGTGATGAAGATCGCCAAGGAGCCGATCTCGATGGAAACCCCGATCGGCGACGACGAGGATTCCCATCTGGGCGACTTCATCGAGGACACCAACGTGGAGTCCCCGATCGAGAACACCACCAACATCAACCTGTCTGAAACCGTGCGCGACGTGCTGGCCGGCCTCACCCCGAGGGAAGCCAAGGTGCTGCGCATGCGCTTCGGCATCGACATGAACACCGATCACACGCTGGAAGAAGTCGGCAAGCAGTTCGACGTTACCCGCGAGCGCATCCGCCAGATCGAAGCCAAGGCGCTGCGCAAGCTGCGTCACCCGAGCCGGTCCGAGCAGCTGCGCAGCTTCCTCGACATCGACTGATCCAGGTCGGCTGACGAGGAAACTGGAGAAACCCTGCTTCGGCAGGGTTTTTCTTTGGGCATCTAGCCTAATTATGTAACATTATTCGTAACATAATGGCGTCGAAAGCCATGTTCCGCCGCCTTCTTGTCCGGACATGAGTTGAAAATTACGTAACAACCAATGTAACAATAGGTCCATGCCGCGTTCCTCCTCCCCTACCGCCCAGGCACTTCTGGCCCAGCTCCCTCCCGGCCAACCTATCGCTGCGGCTGAGCTGGCCGAACGGCTTGGCGTGAACCGCATGGCCCTCAGCCGCCTGGTGGCAGCCAATGGCGACCGCGTCCTCCGGCTTGGCCGCACCCGCGCCACCGCCTACGCGGCACGGCAGACGACTGCCGCCGGCAGCGAATGGCCGTTGTACCGGCTGCGTCCGGATGCCACGCTTGAAGAGCTGGGCCAGGTCCATTCACTGTCCGGTGGCAGCTTCCATTTCCAGGCCAATGCCGCCCGCCCCAACCTGACCCGTGCGCCGGAGGGCGACATCGCTGCGTTCTTCCCGAGCCTGCCCTGGTACCTGGACGATCTGCGCCCGCAGGGCTTCCTTGGCCGCACCTTCGCGCACCGAAAAGGGCGTGAACTGGGCCTTGCACCGGATATCAACCGGTGGCAGACAGGTGACGTCCTGTTGGCGCTGGTGCATGCCGGTGGCACTGAAACCGGTGACCTGCTGTTGGGCAGCGGCGCGGTGAGGCACGCCCTCGCTGCGATCGACACGCCACCGGACCGGGTGGCCGCGCATCAGCGCCTGCAACGCTACCCGGAGCGGGCCCGTGCCGCGCTGGAAGGCGAAGACATCGGCTCTTCCCCTGGCGGCGAACAACCGAAGTTCACCGCCGTGGTGGAACATGAGGACCAGCGCAGTGCCGTACTGGTGAAGTTCGCCCAGCCTGGCGCGGGCGAGGTCGCCGAACGCTGGTCCGATCTGCTGGTGTGCGAACACCTGGCGCTGGAGACGCTGCGCGAGGCCGGCATGGATGCGGCCGCTTCCACGCTGCTGCAGACCGATTCGCATACCTTTCTGGAAGTGCAACGATTTGACCGCACGCCAGGCGTCCTCGGCCGCCGCGGCTTCGTTTCCCTGCTGGCATTGTCTTCAGCCTTCACCGGCGAGGCGACTGCTGACTGGGCCACCGCTGCGGGCTTGCTGCAGGGACAGGGGTGGCTGGACGAGGGGGCGATCCAACGAATGGGGCGGCTGCAGGCCTTCGGTCGCCTGATTGGCAACAGCGACATGCATCAGGGAAATATTGGCTTCCATCTGGCCGACAGCGGCGCGCTGCCGCTGGCCCCGGCCTACGACATGCTGCCGATGTCATTGGCCCCGTCGCGCACCGGGGTGCTTCGGGCGGCCACGCCCCTTGCGGTAGTCGCACCGCTGGGCAGCGGTGACCTGGAACACCTGCGTTGGGCCGCGCCCTTGGCAGCGGCCTTCTGGCAGCGTGTTGCCCGGTCTGCGGGGGTACGTTCGGCGGCCGTGACCGAACTGGCGGCCGGAAATGCCGAGCGCGTGAGCGCGATGGCGCGCCGGTTTGGAAGCTGAGCGCGTTCAGCCGGTTCAGCCGGTAGAATCGCCCGGTTGCCGTAAACGTGTGTTTCCGGCTACAGCTTGTAGTTAAGCTCGAAATGCCATCCAGAACGGATGCAGTCCACAGGGGGACGTCAATGTTGGCTCGTTTTACCGGCGATGAAGGTCGCCGCAACCTGCTGTACGCGCTGTCGGAGCAGAAACTGGTACGTGGCGACAAGGCGCTTGCAGAGGCATTGGCCAGCAGCGTGACCTTGCTGGAAGCGCAGACCGGCGCCGCCGTCATCCACCAGGGTGGCGTGGACAATGATGTGTACCTGATCCTTACCGGCGCCTTTGATGTATTCGTCAACGGCAAGCGGGTGGCGCAGCGCCACGCCGGTGAGCACGTAGGCGAGATGGCCGCGATGCAGCCGGCACAGATCCGTTCGGCTTCGGTGATCGCCGCCCAGCCCAGCGTGGTTGCCCGTGTCAGCGCCGCACGGCTGGATGAGCTGGCGCAGCAGTTCCCGCAGATCCATCGTTATGTGGCACAGGAACTGGCGCGGCGGCTGTACCAGCGCAACGACCATATCGGCAGTGCGCGCGAGCGGACCCGGGTGCTGCTGCTGGCATCCACGCTGGCCACCGCCGCCGCGCTGGTGGTCCAGGACATGCTGGGCAGCGAGGGGTTCGTGGTGCGCCATTGGCAGGAAGGCCTGGTCCGCAGCGGCGGCCAATCGGTGCAGCACCTGCAGGAAATGGCGGCCGGCGTGGATTTCGCCATCGTGCTCGGCGATGCCACCGCTGCGCAGGGGCCGTGGCCCGCCACACGTGACGAACTGTTGCTGGAAACCGGCGTGCTGTTGGGCGTGCTGGGCAGCAACCGTACTGTTTTTCTGGAAGCGCGCAGCGGGGCGACCTCCGTCACCGACCTGGCTGGCGTGGTCAACCTGCACTGGGTGCCGGCTGATGACCGTGGGCTGGATGTCGCCTTGACCCCGGTGTGCACGCGGCTGCGCCGCTACTTCGAGGCGCAGGGACCATACGAAGCGGTGTGAGGGGCTGCGCGGATGACGTAGCAGTGTCTGGAGTGCGGAGGCGTACCTGCATTACACTTGCTGGCCGCGCGCGGGCCTATAGCTCAACGGTTAGAGCAGAGGACTCATAATCCTTTGGTTCCAGGTTCGAATCCTGGTGGGCCCACCACCCTGAAGTCCAAGGAAATCCCGTGTAGTGCCGAAACCCCCTGAAATCAGGGGGTTTTTCGTTCCTGGCGCCCCAAGGCGTCCCGTTGAGTCCCGGCAGGTGTGAGTAACGTTGTGAGTAAGGGCTGGCACCCAGCAGGCCCTTACTCACAATCGCGTTACTCACATCCCATGTTGACCGACACCAAGCTGCGCCACCTGAAGCCAAAGGCCGTCGTCTACCGCGTGGCTGGCACGAACGGGCTGTGCATCGAGGTCCGTCCCACAGGCGCGATGGTCTGGCGCTATCGCTACCGCCACGACGGCAAGGCCCGCATGGCGGCACTGGGTGAGATCAGAATCAGATATTTGCCAACGACTATGGTTAGGCTGGTTCTTCTTGGCTTGTATATGTCGAGTCGTGCCATTGTTTTAGGTGACGACAATATCGTCTACATCGACCGTCTCTGACGATGCCGGAAGTGAGACTGCGTCCACTTGGACGGACGCGACCCCAGTAGTCTGATCAACCAGTGTACGGCGACAGCGAGCTGGTACTCGTCCCCGCGGTGCGATCTTCTTGCGGCGATGTTCATGTGTCGACTCTATCGATATCCTGGTCGGGTGAAACGGAATAACCGCTTGTGTCCACAAGCAGAAATCATATGCATTCAAGCTGCCGGGCTGCGCTGCCGAGACCACCGAAGATTGTTTCGGCTAGGTGCGCCGGGAAAGCCGGCGGCAATTGTCCGCGAACCTCGCCGATCACGGTCGGCGTGCGTTCAATGAGAGCATCGATCAGGTCATCCAACGATTCGCCAGCGCTGCCAACCACGCCATGGCGTTTGCCCAGTTCGATCCAATGCCGGCGGTGGATGTCCTTCATCTTCCAATGCGCGTTCTTGCTGCGGATGGCCATGGCCAGTTTGATTTTGTGTTCGGAGATCCGGCTCGGGCCTTCGCCGATCACCGGCCAGGCCGACATCACATCGTATAGCGGCGTGAGCTCGTAGCTGCCACCAGGGCGAATGAACAGGCTGAAGTTCTTGGCGTGTCCATCGGGTGCGCGCAGCATCCAGAACAGTAGTTGCGCGAGGAAGAAATCTCGCCGGTCTCGCTCCGGGTGTAGCGAGGTGGCCAGTACTCCCATGATGCGATCAATGCCGGGCCCGCCATCGGCTTCGTACTTCAGAAGCGGTGGGGTACCTGTGGCCTGGCAGAAATCCTCCTGCGGCAATCGCGCAAGCCATGGGCCGGGCAGCCAGGCGCGATCGAAGCGCTTCACCGACAGCGCCTTCATGTCCTCGAACTGCACCGGTTGGCACTCGGCGACCGGCAAGCCATAGGCGCGCAGGATGCGCGAGCACAGCCATTCGTTCTCGATGGAGTGGCTCAGGTCGAGCCTCATGTTGCCGACCAAGCCCATCGGCAGCTTGAGGATGTGGCTGGTCGGCGTGGCGCCATGCGGACGATGCCACTGGCCATCGAAGTACAGCAGAGCAGTCTTTTCCTGCGCTCCGGCAATGGAGATCCGCAGATCGCCATCGGCTGCTTCCTCGATCGCGCCTAAGGGCGGCGACACCGTCCCGCGCAACAGCGCTGCCACGTCTGCCGCGCTCATCGGCGTGGCGTCCACCGTGGTCACCCCTGAGGGGCTGACGCCATCCGGGAGGACCTGCACAGCGCCTACACAGTCGCGGCCCACCTGGGACAGCAGATCGAAGGCGCGGATGGAGCGGGCCCGATAGCGGCGGGCGACGCGCTCCAGGATGTCCCGGCTGTCGGGCAACAGGTTCTCGAAATAGGCGGTGACCTCCGGTCCACGGAGATGGGGCGTGCCGGGTGCGAATGGCAGGGAGAGCGACAGTGGCCGCCCCTGCGGCGAGGCCTTCCAACTCGAGTCGTACTCGAGCACGTCTTCGCCGTCGGATGCGATATGCCAAGTACCGACAAACTCGCCGTTCATCCACAGCCCGAGATGGGAAGGGCGCGAGGTTGGTCGTGTCGTTACCATGCGGGAGCCCCACGAGCGGGATCACGCACCTGCTTGGCGGATTTCTTCTGCAGCACCATCTCTACACCGAGCAGGCTCAGCAGCTGTAACAGCCGCTCGGCGCTGACCTTTTGCGCGTTGCGCTCCAGGGCCGACAGCGTTTGCTGGGTGATGCCCAGTCGCAAGGCGGCTTCGACCTGCGTCAAGCCGGCTTCCTTGCGGAAGGCCTTGAGCAGGGCGGGCAGCTGCTCGGCGGCGTGGACGGTGTACTGGTTCATGGATACAGGTTTTGGGCTGTATTATGGGATTACAGCTTATATACTGTTTTATGGAAATACGCAACACAGGCTGTATCTAACAAGGCGATCAAGCCGTGAAGCAGGGAGCGGGTCCACGAGCTGTACAAGGCCGTCCGTCCTTGCCGCGCCAGCCTCGCTTTCTGCAGCGCCGTGTGCTGGCTGTTGTAGAGGCGCAGCAGCACTTCGAGCACCCGCAACGGGGGCGCTCGCCCGATCGGCTGTGTATGCCGAGTTGCCGAGCTTAAGCAGGGCGAGGAATGCGAACAGGACCGTGGCGAAATTGAGAGCCAGCTTCAGTTTGTCGTCGCCTTCCGCAACGGCATAGGTCAGCCGGAGGAAGATCAGGGCGGAGCCCCCCGCAACCGATGGGATATCGGATTTCGCGCACTTCGTTATCTTTTTCAGCCCTTGAAGCCCCTACAGTGGTCTCGTCCACAACCGGAGGGATCATGGAAATCAAGCCGGGCAAGAACATCGCCATCAAGGTGCCACTCCACAAGTGGGCCAGTACGGTGGCCTTCTACCGCGACAGGGTCGGGCTGAAGGTCAAGAAGGAACTGACGAACAGCGTCGGATTTGTCTTCGGTGACATGACCTTATGGATTGATCGCGTGGAGAGGCAAAGCCAGGTTGACGTATGGCTGGAGCTGTTCACCGAAGATCCAGATCGTGCGCTCGAACAGCTGGGAAGCCCGCGAAGGGACGAGCTGGAGCCATTGGACGAGGTGAACGGGCTTTGGACGTCGGACCCGGCTGGCGTGGTGCTCCTGGTCAGGAACGAGTGACTTTGCCACGACCAGGACATGCAGGCACGCAGCACGGCACCGGATCATCGAGCCTCCGCCACGATATCGGCCGCACGGACCAAGGCACCGACATACGCTGCGGTCACCTCCTGGGGTTCCACCGTCCTGGGTTCCGCACCGGCAGCTGACAGCGCGAAGTGCCAGGCATCGCAGATCGGGCGGGCACCAAGCAGCAGGACCTGCCGTCCTTTCAGCTGATCTTCCCAGGCCTGCAGGGTGGCAGCCATGACCACGCCGAGCAGGAACATCAAACGACCACGGCTGTCGCTGCCAGGCACCCGCTCCAGCAGCCGGGTCATGAAGGCAGCGCGCGGCAGCCCATGGACCTCACTGGCGCGCAGGCCACGCTGCAGCATGTCCATGTCGCCGGTTCCGAATGCTGCTGGCAGTTCGTTGTCCACGCTGGCGCTCAGGACGGTCTGGGTGCGCAGTACGTGCAGCAGCTCACCGCCCATGGTGGTCGAACAGGTGGTGATCCGGCGGTCCAGGATCTCGACCAGTTTCCAGTGCGATCCCAGGCTCAAGGCGATGCCGGTGTCCTTCAGCATGCCGCCTTCAAGCAGGCCCAGGCAGACGGCCTCCTCGCCCCGCATCACGTCGAAATCCGCAATGCCGTCCACCGTCGGGACGGTGGGGCCGCAGCGTATGCCCGGCAACAGCAGCATCGGCAGCGAGGACACATGCGCCAGCGAGAATACGCGCGCACCCATCGCCAACGCGTGCAGGTCCGCAGGGGCAGGAAGGTGGGGAACCTCTGCAAGACCGAGCGGCGAGGTGATCATGCCGGCAGCGACGACGTCCTGTGCGCGCCATCCGGGCACACATTCCTGAGCGGCGGCGGACGCCTGGCCAAGCAGGTCGGCGACGGTACGATGCAGCGCCTCAGGGGAGCCATCACGCGCGGTGTCGCGGGCGCCGACGGTAGCACGCATCTCCGCCAGCACCCGGGTGCCGCGCACTGACCAGACGCGCGTGGTGGTGGTGCCGCCGTCGATCAACAGACGGTCTGCTGTCGGTACGGGTGCCTGCGTATCGACGCTCATGCCATTGCCTCCACGAAAGCGCTGGCGCGCTTACCGATATCGATAGCGTCCACCTTGTCGGCGCCACTCCGTCCGACAAGATCGGAGCCTACGCCTACCGCCCACGCACCTGCGGCGCGATACTCTGCCGCGAGCGCCGGAGTGACGCCCCCGGTTGGCACCAGGCGCAGAGTGGGCAAGGGTCCTCGCAGCGCGCGTACGAACGCCGGGCCCAGTACCTCGGCGGGAAACAGCTTCACCGCCTGTGCCCCGGCCTCCACCGCTTCGACGATCTCCGAGGGCGTCTGGCAGCCAGGCAGGGCCACCAGTCCGGTAGCGACCGCCGTCTGGATGACGGCGCGGTTCCGATTCGGTGACACGATGAAAGTGGCACCTGCCTCTGCGGCGGCGATCACCTGCTCGATGGTCAGCACCGTGCCCGCGCCGACCGCCATGCGGCCGCGCATCCTTTCGGCCAGTCGCGCGATCCGTGCCAGGGAGTCGGGTGAATCGATGGTCAGTTCCAGGGAGGTTACCCCGCGCGACGCCAGTGCGTCGGCAATCACATCGTCGGCACCTCGGAAATCACCGCGCAGGATGGCGACAACATGGCCGGTGCCAATCAGCTCCAGGGTTGCTTGTGGATCGGTGTTCATGCCTGTCCCCCAAAGGAGGCCGGTGCATCCGATGGGCTGGGGCCATGATGGCCTTCGATGGCGCCCCCTGGACCCACATGGGTCACTGTGGCGTGTCCACCGAAGACGGTGGCTTCCAGCTCGGTGTACCGGCTTTCACCACCGCCGAGAGTGATGGCGGTGCCGCGACGAACCGATTCGGACAATGATGGCAGATCGGACGCCGGCTCCAGCGCCAGCAGGTGCGGCATGCCGTACCAAGGGTAGTCCTGGCCGCCGCCCCATACCTGCCACAGGCCCGCCATGGGAAAGGTCCCCACGTCCCAGCGCAGTGCGAATCCGACCTCGTGGTGTGGATTGACGATTGCGAACCACCCTTCGCTGAGATCATCCAGGCGCACGAATTCGTGGCTGTCGGTGCCGACCTCGGGGACCACGGACAGGTCGATCTGGCCCTCCGCATCGGCGGCCGCCAAGCGGGGCCATGCACCGCGTGCGGACGCACTGACGCGCGATCCGGCGGGCACGGTGTCGCCGGTCGAGGCAGACGTGCCGGGTGGCAGGAAGATTCGCGTTCCGGGCTCGACCAACGGTGCGCCGAAGGTGGGATGGTGTCCCCACAGGAACTCCACCGGCTGTCTCGATTCATTGGTCACCCGCTCTTCGAGACGGACGGTGCCCGTCTTGCCTTCCAGAAACATTGCCCGTTCCAGGTACAGCGGAATACGCCCGAGGCGGACACTGAAGAGCACTCCGACGCCATCGGGATCGTCACGGACGATGCGATAGTCCCAGGGCAGCAGGGTCGCTTCACCGTGATGGCCAAACGCGGCACCCCGATGCGTACAGGGTTGCGGGCCGTTTGGCAGCATCTCGTACCAGCCGCCAGGGAAGTATTCGCGGAAGTGGCCACCCTCGAGCGGGCTGCTGAAACGTAGATGCCGGTCATCGCGCAGGCCATGGCGGGAATGCCACAGGCATTCAATGTCGAGCGGCTTGTACAGGAACTCGATGATGTCTGCGCCCTTGTCCGCAGCAATCACGACCCGCAGCGCTGCGTTTTCCAGCGACACGCAGCGATGCCCGCGATAGATGAATTCCCGTAGCCGGCAACCCGAATTGCGTTCCTGTTCGTAGACAAGGCGCGTCATGGAAGCACCCACCGGTGGCGGTAGGCGAGTGGAATCGTGGTTCACGTGGGTTCCCGATAAGCAGACGCTCTCAACTTAGCCATGCGTGTCGATTTTGTAAAGTATAAAATTTCAGATTAATCATTTTACAAATCAAACATCATCTGTCAGGCTCATGGTCATGGACACTCTGCCTAGACTTACCCGCGCCCGTGCCAGCGATTCGGTGGCCGACATGCTTCGCGCCAGCATCCTTGGTTCTACGTTCCGCCCCGGGCAACGCCTGGACGTCAAATCCCTCGCTGACCAGCTCGGCGTGAGTCCGACACCGGTCAAGGACGCCATCAATCGCCTTGCTGCCGAGGGATTGATCGATATCCGCCCACGCAGCGGCACTTTCGTCACCGACATCACGCCGAAGATGGTCGAGGAGATCTTCGAGATCCGCCGGGCGCTGGAATGCCTGGCGGCCGAACTGACGATGGCGCGGATGACGCCGGCGCTGCTGCGCACCTTCACCTCGCTGACGCGGCAGTTGGAAACGCCGGTGACCAATGAACAGGAGCGCATGGACCATGAACGGGCCAATGTCGCACTGCACATGCAATTCATTGAATCGTCCGGCAACCAGCAGTTGCTGGAGATGTATCGCAGCCTCAACGCCCACCTGACGATCGCGCGGATTCATTCCAGGCAGCGCCCCGACGCGAAGCGGCTGGAAGCTGAACTGCATGAGCACGGCGCCCTGCTCGAGGCCATGCAGGCCGGCGACGCCAAGCGCCTGGTGCAGGTACTGGGGGATCACATCAGCCGCGCCGGCAAGGATCTGGTCGAGGACGTGACCTTGGCGCAATCGGTGGATCCAGCCTGAGATGAGCCAGCGGATTACACGTGTGACCGCATGGGCGGTCAGGATCCCCCGCGACGTCAAGGAATCGCTGGGAACCGCGGGTACGCCGGCGGCGCTGGGCGACGATGCGGGCGAGCGCTACCGCTGGGCCACGCATTACCGCACCCTGTACGCTGCCGATCATCTGGAAACCGTGCTGATCAGCGTCCATACCGACGGCGGACTGGTCGGTTGGGGCGAGGCACAGGCACCGGTGGCTCCGGAAGTGACCTGCGAGATCATCCGCACGCTGTTTGCACCGCTGTTGCTGGGTGAGGACGCGTTGGCGCCGGAAGCGATCTGGGATCGCCTCTACGCTGCCATGCGGGTGCGTGGGCATACCGGCAGTTTCCTGGTGGACGCGATGGCTGGAATCGATCTGGCCATATGGGATCTGTGCGGCAAGGCATTCGCGCAACCGGTCCATCGCCTGCTCGGTGGGCCATGCCGCACGACGCTGCCGTGTTACGTCTCTGGCCTGGCCGGAGCCAGCGTTGGAGATCGGGTGGAGGAGGCGCGCCGCCTTGTCGCGCAAGGTGTCGATGCCTTCAAGGTGTTCATGGCCGAGGAACCGGCTGCCTGTCTTGCCGAACTGGATGCCTTGCGGCAGGCCTTCGGCCCCGACATAGAACTGTATGTCGATGCGCTCTGGCGACTGGATCAATCCAGCGCAGCCCGTTTTGCCGCCGCACTGGAGGCGCGCGACGTGGGTTGGCTGGAAGCGCCACTGATGCCCGAGGATGTCGCCGGCCATGCCGCGCTTGCACGGCGCACCCGCGTGCCACTGGCCGTCGGCGAGAGCTATCGCACGTGCTATGAGGTGTTGCCCTTCCTTGAACAACGCGCCGTTGCAGTGCTCCAACCTGACCTTGGCCGCTCCGGCTTGACCGAGAGCCGCAAGTTGGCGGGCCTGGCACAGGCATTCCATGTTCCGATTGCGCCGCACGTCAGCATTGGCCTGGGCCCGCAGTTGGCTGCAGCCCTGCACCTGGCGGCAGCGACGCCCAACTTCCTGCGCCTGGAATGCAATCCCCGGGTGCAGGACATCGCCAATCGCTTTCTCCGTGAACCACTGCCGACCGGCGCGACCGCGCTCGCACCGCCGCAGGCACCCGGACTGGGCATCGAGATCGACGAGAGCTTGATCGCCCCTTTCATTCTTTGACGCAAGGAACGTTGACATGCCGCAATCACCCTCCGTGCCCTTCAAGGGCGTCTTCCCGATTGTCAACACGACATTCCGCGACGACGGCAGCATCGACCTGGACAGCCAGCGCCGCCTGGTGCGTTTCCTGCTCGATGCAGGCGCGCACGGCCTGGGGCTGTTTGGCAATGCCAGCGAAGGCTATGCGCTGTCCGGCGAGGAGCGGCAGGAAATCCTGCGCATGGTCGTGCGCGAAGTGGACGGTCAGGTCCCGGTCATCGCCAGCAGCGGACACACCGGTACGGATCTGGCGGTGGCGCTCAGCCGCGAGGCCGAAGCGGCTGGTGCCGACGGGCTCATGATCCTGCCGCCGTATTTCCTCAAGCCCGATGCCGACGGTGTTTTTCACTACTTCCAGGAAATCGATCGCGCCGTGCGCATCCCGATCATGGTGCAGGACGCGCCGCTGATGAGTGGCGTGGCCATCGGCGCACCACTGATCGCGCGCATGGGCCGGGAGCTGGAGCAGGTGCGTTATGTCAAGGTCGAGGCGCCACCTACCGCGCCGAAGATCAGCGCGATCCTTGACGGTAATCCATCGGCACCGCTGCTGTTCGGGGGATTGAATGGCCAGTTCCTGCTCGAGGAGCTTGATCGCGGTGCCATCGGCACGATGCCCGGCAGCGATCTGACCGCCGCATTCGTCAAGATCTGGAACCTGTGGACGGCCGGCGAGCGCCGCGCGGCACGCGAGGAATTCGCGCGCTACCTGCCACTGATCCGCTACGAACTGCAGCCGGGGCTTGGCGTGGCCGTGATGAAACAGAACCTGCTCGCCGCCGGCGTCATCGCCAGCGCCCGGGTGAGGCACCCCACGCGCAGTCTCGATGCGCGCGGACTCGACGAAGTGGCGGAACTGCGCTCGGAACTGCCACAGCACGAACTCGGATGGGCATAGGCATCCGCACGACGTAACCATAGCGGGAGGGAACATGAGGTACTCATCGAACGTCGGCGCGAGCCTGCTCGCCCTGGCGCTGGTCGGCTGCGCCTCGCAACCGGTCAGTTCACCCGGCAATGCTGCCTATCGGATAGCGGCAGACACGGACGGCTTCGTGCTCACCGCCGCCGACGGTGCGCACGCCCGGTTCTCCACGCGTTTCTGCGTACTGCGTGCGGCGGAAGACCCGGCGCCCAAGCTGCTGCCGGCCGGGCTGGCCACGCGCTACAACGTCACTACCTGGATCGCGTCGGGCAGCAAGGCGACGTCCATTGCCACGGTAGCGCGCGACGCCAGCCAGGTCGGTGACGGCTTCGATCCGAACATCCTGGAGGGGGATACCCGAGGTCGTACGGCAGACTTCCTCGACGCTGCGCCGCGCACTTGCCTCGATGCGACGTCGATCACGCGCGAAGGCACAGGCTACCGCTGGCGGTTCCCGGATGATCCTGCTTTCACGCTCGAGGCGTGGCTTGAACCGGCGCCTGCGGATGCACCGCCGCGGTTGCGGTTCGAACTGCGTCCGCGTGCGCCAGGCTATTACTCGGTCGTCTATGCCGGTGCGCCTGCCCATGCACCGTCCGCAGTGGATGCCATATGGCAACCACTGGTCTGGACCGAAAAGCGCTTCCCGGACCGCAGCTATCTCAGCCTGGCTTTCCGCACGCCGGTTCCCACCACCCTGGTCGCACATGACGGCCAGGCCGAAGGCGTGGTGGTGGATGCAGCGGAATTCCCGTTCGATCCGCTGCCGGTATTCGGAAACTCGCGTTTTGGCGTGGCACTACGCAATACCGACGGCATGGCGCAGCCCATGGTGGCGGCGCCCGTTCTGGGCGGCGTGGGTTCGCGGATGGAGGCTGGGGCCCGCTTCCAGTTCGTGATACGGCCGCTGGTCCGGCGTGGCGACATCTCAGCCGCATTCGAATACACCGCGCGCAATCTGTACGGGTTCCACGACTACCGCCACAATGACATCTCATCGATCAACCGCACGCTGGAGCGGATAGTCGACTACGGCATGAGCCCTTTCGCGCAGTTCCGCGAGGACGAGAAGGGGTCCAGTTACGAGACCGACGCACCGGGCACCGTCAAGAACGTGTCATCGCTCAATCCGTTGGATCTGGCACTGGTCACCGACGATGAGGCGATCTGGGATCGGCGCGTCCATCCCTACATCGAGTACATGGTCTCGCGGGAAAAGTACCTGTTCACCATCGACGAGGCACAGAAGATCCAGCATCCGTCGTACACGCTCAAGGGCCCCGCCGCGCCGATATCCGAACTGGCTGCGCTGCACCGGATCTTTCGCGGCGCCTCGCCTGCATTCCTCGAACTGGCAAAGGAGGAGTATGCCGGCGAGCGGGTCCGCAATCTCGATGTGCGCGAGCAGGGCGACTCCTGGCAGAACAGCCTGGCGCTGTACCGGGCCAGTGGCGAACGTGCCTATCTCGATGCGGCGGTGCGCGGTGCCGACGACTATCTGCGGCAACGCGTGGCCCAGCCGCAGACTGGCTTTGCGGGCGTGCATGGCGAAGAGCCATTCTTCTGGACCCAGTTCGTGCCTGACTTCGCATCGCTGACCGAACTCTACCAGGCCACCGGTGAGACGCGTTTCCTCGAAGCGGCGCACCAGGCGGCGCGGACTTTCACCCAGTTCGTCTGGTTTGCGCCGGCCATTCCGGATGGCGAGGTGGTGGTGAACCAAGGGGGCATGGCACCGCTGTACGGTTACCTCGCCAGCAAGGGGCACCAGCGGATGCAGGCGCTTGAAGAAAGTGCGCCGGCGTGGCGACTTTCCGAGATTGGGTTGACCCCCGAATCTTCCGGCACCAGCACCGGCCATCGCGGCATCTTCATGTCGAACTGGGCGCCCTGGCTGCTGCGCATCGGTACGCTCACCGATGATGCCTTCCTGCGGGATGTTGCACGTTCGTCCATCATCGGTCGCTATAGAAATTTCCCTGGGTATCACATCAACACCGCGCGAACGACCATCTACGAGCAGGCTGACTACCCATTGCGGGATCCCAAAGCGCTGAGCGTCAACTCGTTCCACTTCAACCATATCTGGCCCATGGCCTCGATGCTGCTCGACTATCTGGTGACCGATGCCGATACCCGCAGCGACGGCCGCATCCGCTTTCCTGCCGAGTTCATCGAGGGCTATGCATACCTGCAGAACCAAGCCTACGGTGGCCGCGTGGGACGCTTCTACGACCACGATGATGCAGTGCTGTGGATGCCGAAGGGACTTGTGCAGCCGGAATCAGTGGAACTCAACTACGTCGCCGCTCGCAGCATGGACAGCCAGCGCCTGTACCTGGCACTGATGAATGAATCGGATGCGGCCGTACAAAGCCGGGTCCGGTTGGATCCAGCGTATCTGCCGGGCCTGAGCAGCGGCGGGCAGGCGGTGCAGGTGTTCCATGCTGACGGCAGTGCGGCGGCACCCGCTGTCCTTCGCGATGGCGCGTTCGATATCGATGTGCCGGCACGGGGGCTGGTTGCGGTGGTACTCACCGACGCGGGCATCCGTCCGGGGCTGCAGGCAAGGATCATGGCGGCCGATGCTGCAGGTGCATGGCGCAAGCCCGTGGTACGGCTTGCGCAGCCTGCTGCCCGTGGCATGGTGATGCGCTATGGGCCTGGCATGCAGCAGGCCTATGTGTTCCTGGAGGATTCGAAGCGAGACTACCGCCGCGTGCGGCTGCATTGGCACATCGATGGACGGGCGGGAACCAGTGAGGACGACAGTTTCCCATGGGAGTTCAGCGTGCCGCTGCCGGATGACGCCCGCGAGTTCCGCTGGTCGATCGAAGGCATCACGCCGGGCGGCGACAGCCAGCGGTCGCGCGAGGCCCGACTGGCTCGCTAGCCCTGCGTCCCGCACCCGTGGCGGGACCAAGCGCACGGCAGGCAGAACAGGACCCGCTAAGCATTGTGCTTGGCGGGCCTTTCTATCTGGAAGCGCCGAATCGCTTCCGCGGTCCGGGCGTGGCCTCAGGGCGTGTCGTCTGCGGACGGTACGATTCCCCACCATTCCAGCGTGACCGGGCCCAGCAGTCCGGACGGCACCAGCGGCGAATCCGGGTCGTACTGTTTCCACGTCGTGAAGCTGGACCGCGGCCATGCACCGCGCGCGCGCGGCTGATATATCCACGCCGGCATCGTCAGCAGGCGGCCATCGGTGAACGGGGACGTCCCCGTCTTCTGATACTCGGCATCCACTGCAATCGCCGCATCGCCAATCAGGCGGTTCACCCATCGGTTGGCGACGTGGACTTCAAGCGTGTTCGTGCCCGGATGCAGGCGGGTGGTGATGTCCAGCCGGAAGGGGCGCTTCCAGGCGATACCTGCATCCTGGTTGTTAACCGTCACCCGCGCGATGTCGGCCACTCGGCCGAGGTCCAGCATGGCGACGGCGTTGGCCGGTATCTGCGCCAGATCGAAATCGGTCCGGTAGATCGCGGTGCCCGAATGAAAGCGGATCGCCGGGTCAGGGTCCGTCGTCCACGACGGTAGACCTTCGATCCGCTGCCGGCTGGCGGCGGCGCCTCCAAGGCCGGGGAACTCGCGTTCCCAGCCCTGCGTGAACGCCAGCGTTGGCGGCAGCGCGGGCAAGTGGACCGTGCGCGTGGTGCGGTCGGACAGATCCAGCCGTACGGACCTGGCCTGCGTGAGCAAACGGCCCGGCCGATCTGCCAGGTTGAGGCCCGCCGTCGCTGCGCCACTGGTCCAACGCGATGGGAGAGGCCTGCGCAGCACCAGGAACGTGGATCCCCACGGTTCCAGTTGCACGGGAACGCCAACACCCGTGGCCGTGGGCGTGAACAGTGCCGCGTCGGCCAGCGTGCCGCGCACCGGATCCCAGATCTCGGGAATGCGGCCAGGCTGGCGCAGCTCGATCCGCGCCTGGCGTGGCTGTTCGGAATCGTTGAAGACGAAGTAGATGTCCACCTCGCCCGCACGACGGTGGATGAAGCGCGGGTCCTGCATCGAGCCATCCCAACGCACGTCGGGAGCGACGCCCTTCGATTGCAGGACCTGCGCCGGCGACAGCCCCGCATGCACGGTGCCGCGGCCTACCGGCTTTGCGCCGCGTACCGGGAGATCGGCCCACAACGCATCGACGATGCGGTCAAACTCCTTGCGCTGCTTCAGGTCCGTGAGCCCTGCCGGCGCGGCCGGCGGCGATCCTGCCAAGCTCGCCCCGCTTCTTACCAGTTGTTCGATCCTGCGCAGCGTAGCGATGTTGGCGACCCAGGTCTTCGAGACCTCCGGCCCAGGCGTAACCAGCAGGCGGAATGCCGCGCCCCGTGGATGCCTGAGCACGCCGTCCTGCACCGACATCGCCATTATGTCCGCTGGATAGGCAACCTCGAAATCGTATCCAGGCAGCGACGTTTCGACTGCATCGGGCAGTGCATAGCCCAGGTCTTCATCTACCAGCAGAACGACATCAGCCACTCGGTTGCCCTGCTGCAACAGGAACTGACTGCGCGACAGATAGGCGATCCAGTCACTGGCATACGGCCACCACGTGTTCAACCGACCGAAATGGGTGCCGTAGCGGCCAAGCGAGAATCCCGGTGCGGCATTGCTGACAGGTTGGTGCGTGAAGCTGTGCAAGGCGAACCGGTTCAGTCCCAGCGTAAAGGCCTGGTCGCCAGCGCGCTTGAGGCTGGCAGGGGTGTTCTGGAAACGCGCGTGTTCCGGCCTTGCGGTGAAGGCCTCGGCGGCCACCATCCTGCGCCCCAGAAAGGTGGCCGCCGACGTCGTCATTCTGATCTTCGCCGCGCGCGGCATTGCCTCCGGCATCCAGAACTCGTTCATCGGCACATCGACGTGGCGATTGGCGGACATCGGCGTGACCGGTCCCCCCTGGGATTCGGAATAGACCTTCATGCCATGGCGACTGGCGAGCCGCTGCATGGTGCCGAAATAGTTGTCGGCGATCATTTCCTCGATTACCTGCCGGAAATCCCAAAGTACAGCTTCGCTTTCCTGCAGGGATCCCACCACGCGTCCGCTCAGCACCGGCAGCCACGGCAACAGTGCATAGCCCTTCCTGTGCATGAACTCGCGTGGCATCTCCCCCGTCCAGTTCTGGAAGCCGCCTTCGAAACTGTCGAACAACACGCCGTTGAACGTTTTCCCTGCCAGTGGCCCTGCCTGGCGGATCATGCGCCCAAGCGAGTGTTCAAACTGGAACGCGACCGCGTCCGGATCCAGCTTGTCTATTTCCAGCCCGTGGCCTTCCGGTACTGCGGGATGGTTGGTCTTTCCGGTAGTGGTGTAGCCGAAGCGCAGCAGGGTCCATCTGCCTGGCGGCAAGCGTGCGGTCAGGTGACCGCTGGCATCCATGCTGTCCGACAGCACGATCACGCTATCGGGCGGTATGCCGGGCAGGGTGCGGGTATCGCGGATGATCGGCCTGGGGCCCCAGCCTGCCTTGGCCTGGCCCCCGGCAATCCGTTCGCGAGTCTGCGGGACGGCGATCACCGCGATATCGACGAAGTAGGGCGCCATTGGCACCGTGCGTTCCGGATAGGCGGGCGTCAGGTCCGGACGCGGCAACGGCATGGATACATCCCCGCCGCCGACGTCCGTTTCGCTCCAGACCAGGCGCTTCATCGAACGTTCGGGAGTTACCCACGGTCCGCCGCTCGCCGACCAGCCTGGCGTGTTCATCGCATGGAACTCCAGGCCCAGAGCGTCGGCCTGATCGATGGCATGGCGTACGTGGCTGAACCAGGATTCGGATCCATAGCGGACCGGCCCTTTGGGTGCATAGATATCCACGTCGAACATCTGCACGCCACCCATGCCAGCCGCTTTTGCCGCGGCGAGATCGGCATCGATGCCTTCGATCGTCACGTTGCCGTTGATCCAGTGCCACCAGCCCAGCGGCCGTGCATCGCGCGGAGGCGCGGCGAATCCGATCTCCAGATCGTCTGCGGCGTGCGCTGGCGCGCGCACCAGCAGCATCGCCGCCAAACCCAGGACCGACCATCGCACCCTGTTCGCTGTTGCCCGGCGGCAGTTGCGTGCGGCGGGCACACGCAACGGCGGCGGCACATCGCTACGGATAGTTGGTGACATCGAGTTTCTGGCGATTGATGCGCGTATGGCCGCTCACTACTGATGTGCGGAAGTACAGATAGGTATGCCCCTGTCCATACACCTGGCCAAAATTATGATCGCTGCCGTCAGCGTCGAAATCGATGACAGCGGGATAATTGACCTGGCCCGACGTTGACGTCAGCAACGGTTGCGATGGATTCCAGTTCACCAGGTCGCGTGAGGTGGCATAGCGCACACCGTTGCCATCGCGGAACACGGCAATGTAATGGCGCGACGGCGCGTGCCAGTGGATGCTGCGTACGTAGGATGCGAACGTACCTGGATTGACAACGGCGCACGGCGCGGTGGTGCTGATGTAGGGGTTGTTCATTGATTGCGAATAGGCCGGCGCGGTGGTGCTGCCATTCCATGCGCGCCAGTTCTGCCGCAGCGAGGGATCGTCACTGCGGAACAGGCATACGCCCTTGTCCTGGTCGCCGAATCCCGAGCTGGTGTATGCAAACATGTAGTGGTAGCCATCCGGATTGCCATCCTGGTCAAAGCCACGGACGATGTTGGACGGGGCGCCATAGCCGATCCATCCCGCCAGCGGCGTGCCGCCATCGCCGGGATAGACCACATGTGGGTAGATCGCAACGTGCCATGGCACCGACTTCAGCTTTCCGAAGGACAGGTGTCCAGCGGGGGACGTGTTCAGCGCATCGGCTTTCCAGATCGCGACCGCGCTGTACCAGCACTGCGGCTTGCCATCGACCACGCCGCCCTTGTGGCAATCCGGATCGGAAAGCCGGGTGCCGAAATAGTCTTCGTGCCCGTAGCCGTAGACGAGGGCGGTCTGCGGATCGAAATACAGCGCCTGCAGGAAGGTTTTCTGGTCGAAGCGGTCAACCTGGTTGTTGGCAACATTTCCCAACATGATCGGGGTGCAGTCCAGCGCGGCCGTGGATGGCTGGGCAATGAAGTCGGCAGGGCTGCCGGTCCATTGCCAGGCGCGTGCCTGCGGATCACCGATAGTCATGTGCACGACATCGTACTGATCGCGGAATGTCCGGACCGGGCCGTCGATATGCACCTTGGTGCTTCCGCAACTGGTCAGGTTGCTGTCGTGGAATGTCTGCACGTCGCCGCTGGTGGCGAGGATGGGGGGCGCGAACACCTGCGCTGCGGCCGGCATGGCGGTGCCGCAGGCCAGCGTGAAAGCCAGCGCGATCGCAGGACGCGATGCAGGCGAGGGAAGGGTTGCGTTCATGGTGGTTCTCCCGTGGATGCATCCGGAAGCGGGGCCGGACTCCCGTCGAGCACGGGCACGTGCTGCGCCCGCAAGAACGTACGCAGGGCGACATCGAGTCGCGCCGTCGCATCGGCATCGAAGGCACCATGCCCGCCACCAGTTACGACGTGCAGTGTTACCGGTACGCCCAACGCGGTGGCGGCGGCGAACAGTGCCTGCGACTGGGCCAGCGGCACCACCCGATCGGCATCGCCGTGCACGATGAACAAGGGCGGCATGCGGCTGTCCAGGCGCGCCAGCGGCGAGAGTTGTCGCAGGTATCGAGCGTCCCCGGCATGCGGGCCGAGCCAACGGTCGACGGCGCCGGAGGCGGGATGCCAGGCGGCCAGGTCGGTGATGCCGTAGCGGTCGACGACGGCGGCAATCGCTGGCATCCGGCCGCAGCCTGCGTCGAATTCGGGGTCGTCCCGCGCGGCTACTGCAAGCAACACAAGGTGGCCACCCGCTGAAGCGCCTTCGACCACGATATGCCTGCGGTCGAAGCCCAACGTCGCTGCCTCGCGCCCTACCCAGGCAAGTGCGCAGCGGACATCACGCACTGCAGCCGGCGCGGGAGCCTCATCGGCCAGCCGATATTCGACCGCGACCACCGAGAACCCCATCGCAAATGCGGCCTCGAATGATGCACGTGGCGGTCGCGCACCCCGGCTCCAGCCGCCGCCATGCACGAACACCAGGACCGGCGTTGGCCGTGACGACTGAAGACGATGCACATCCAGGTGCAGGGCACGGCCCGCGACCACGTGGTAGCGCACATCTACGCGGCTCTTGATGGCCGCCTGCCGTGGCTGTACCTCCATCGCCGCCGCCCCGGGCGAAGGCGCGGCCAGGGCAGCAGCAAGCGCTGCTGCGCAAGCTGCCGCCACCGTCTTCATTCCCCGTTACCGCGTGGTCGCCGCACCGCCCACCAGGCCAGCACCCAGCCCAGCGGATGCAGCACCGCCATCGCCAGGAACACGGTGCCGTAGGACTGCGCGCTGGCAAACTCGCCCACCAGCCTGGTCGACAGCATGCCGCCCAGGCCGCTGCCGGCGGCGATGATGCCGAAGATCGTCGCCACGTGGCGACGGGGGAAGGTGTCGACCGCGAGCGTGGTGAGGTTGGTCAGGAATACCAGGTGGGAGAAAGCGACTATTGCCGCGAATACAAAGGTCATCGTGATCGATGGTCCGCCGGCAATCGATGCTCCCAGCGGCGCGAGCAACGCAGCGCCCGCCATCAGGCACAGTCGGCTGCGCGCTGGCGTCAGACCTTGACGTACCAGACGGCCAGAGCCCCAGCCACCGATCAGGCTGCCCATGTCCGCGGCCAGGTAGACGATCCACGCGACCTGTGCCATCTGCATCAGGCCCATGCCGCGGTCATCGATCATGTATTTCGGGAACCAGAACAGATAGAAGTACCAGACCGGATCGGTCACCATGCGCGCGAGCGCCAGGCCCCATACCGGGCGCTGCCGCAGCAGCGGCAGCCATCCCCCGCGACCGCCCGCTTCATCCGTGGCATCCGTGTCCGCCGTGACCAGGGGCGCGCCGCGATGCACCAGCCACCAGCCTACGATCCAGACAAAGCCAAGCGCGCCGGTGGCCATGAATGCGGCGCGCCAGCCGTGCGCCAGCGCCAACCAGCCGATCAACGGCGGCGCGATCGTCGCGCCGACCATCGCGCCGGCGGTGTACACGCCTACCGCAAAACCGCGTTCTTGCGCGGGGAAGCGCTCGGCCACCGTCTTGGGTGCCGCGGTGTAATTGCCAGCCTCGCCAAGGCCCAGTGCGAAACGCGCGGCACCGAGCTGCGCCGCACTCTGCACCAGCCCGGTGAGCATGTTGGCCAATGACCACCAACCCACGAACAGCGCCAGTCCGAGCTTCGAGCCAAGCCGGTCGGTGAGCCAACCGGCACCAAGGTGTGCCAGCGTGTAGGCGATCAGGAACCACTGCACGATCGTGGCGTAGCCGCGGTCATCAATGCCCAGGTCGGCCTGGACGATGGGTGCCAGGATCGAGAGCGTCTGCCGGTCGACGTAGTTCAACACCGTCGACAGGAACAGGAAGGCGAGGATCCCCCAGCGCGCGCGGCTGCGGAACGAGGGGGAGCCGTCAACGACGCTCACTGTCCGCACTCCGGCTGCCATGTCGTCGTCGTTGCCATCAGAAGGACTGGTGGTAGCGCATGTAGAAGAACCGTCCCGGGATTTCGTATTCCGGCCCGAAGCTGTTGGGCGACGTCACTGTGATCGGTGGATCGCGATCGAAGGCATTGTTGACGCCCAAGGTCACGCGCGCATTCCAGGGCAGGTCCATGAATGCGTTGATGTCGTTGTAGACCGCGCTGGGAATACGATTGCGTGGCTGCCAAACCGGGGCGACAACCCATGTGTCGCCCGGTCCGGCGACAAGGCCATCGACATAGCGCTCTGGATCGGAACACACCACGCGCGCTTCATTCCCCAGGCTGGTGCAGGTTTCATGCAGGCGCGAGAAGTACCGCACGTTCCAGTTGACGCCGAAATTGCCGAGCTGCCACGACAGCATCAGATTGGAGCGGATGCGCCAATTGCTGCCGGTGCCGACCTGGTTGCCGCTACCGCCGCTCTCTATGCCGCTACCGCCGATGTCCAGCCCGGAATCCGATTCCATGCGCGCCAAATACGTAGTGTCGAGGCGGATGGCCAGGCGGCCCCAGTCATGCTCGGGCAGGCGATAGCTCGCGGACAGGTCGTAGCCCTCTACCTCTACGGTGCCCAGGTTGGTGCGCAGGTTGCGGACCTCGGTGATCTGACCGAAATCGTTGCGGCTGACCAGCCGGCACATATCGTTGTTGCCGGCGCGGTAGCACTGGTTGAGCACGCTCTGTGCACCCAGCGTGGCGATGGTGTCGTCGATCTTGATTTCGAACCAATCAACCGAGAGATCCAGCCCCGGCGCCCAGGCAGGGCTGTAGACCATGCCTAGCGTGCGGGACACCGAGGTCTCCGGGCCGACTTCGGGATTGCCGCCGGCAGTGACGCTCAGCGTCGAGGCCGACTGGTCCAGACTGGCGGGCACGCCCGCGCAGCTCACTGGATTGGGCAATGGCTGTCCCTGCAGGGTGGCGGCGCATGGGTCGGTGACATTCTGCTGGTTGTTGCTGGCCTGGCCCTGGTAGAGCTCGCGGATGGACGGCGCGCGGAAGCCTTCACTCCAGTTGCCGCGCACCATCAGGCTGTCCAGCGGCTTCCAGCGGAAGCCGAACTTGCTGTTGAGCGTGTTGCCAAAGTTGCTGTAGTCCGAATAGCGCGTGGCGATGCTCAGCTCCAGCAACTGCATGCCAGGCCGGCCTTCCACCAACGGCACGGCGAACTCCAGGTAGGCCTCGTCCACGTCGTACTCGCCACGCGTGGGCTCACGTGTGTTGCCATTGGTGACCCCCGAGGCAATCAGCGCATCAGGAATGTCGTAGCCACTTTCTTCGCGCCGTTCGAGGCCGGCCGCAAAGGCCAGCGGTCCACCCGGCAGTTGCACGAGTTCGCCGGTCACGTTGGCGAACATGCTGCGCAGCTCGTATCCCAGCCGGCTGCTTTCAACGAAATCGATGTAGTCCACCATCTCCGGGGTGACGCTGCCCGCACCGCCGAGCAGGTTCAGCGGCACGCAGCCCTGGATGGCGGTGGACAGGTCGCCGGGCGTGCCGACGCATACGGCGTTGCCGCCGGCATCGAGCATGGAGGGACCCACGGCGTCGCGTATGCGCCGGTAGTCCTGCTGCCCGAGGCCAGTGTCGTGGCTACGGGTACGACCGAAGAAATAGCCTGCATCCCAATCCCAGTAGCGGCCACCGACGGTGAATGTGCCTTCCAGGGCCAGGTTGATCGCAGTGGTATCAACGTCGCGGGTGATCAGGCGTCCGCCGGCCTCGGTGATCATGCGACCGCCCCAGGGCACGTCCTGGCCAAGCGGGTTGTAGACACTGTCGGCGCTGATGGCGATGTCGCGGCCATAGGCATTGCCCAGGCCACCGAATACCACCGCGTTGACCGGCAACAACTGGTCCGTCTTGCGCTCGACGTACTGCGAAGTGAGCTTGAGCCGAAGGTTATCGGTCAGGTCGAGCGTGGCGTTGCCGAACACCGAGTTCATTTCCTGGTCGACCGACAGGTAGCGATCCGGCGCGGTGTTGTAGTTGTCGCTTGAGCGGAACGGACGGAACGGTGTGCCCGGGCCGTCATTGGTGAATGGACTGCTGCCGTTCGGTGCCAGGCTGAAGCGGCCATCGGGTGTATTGGCTACGCCACGGAACCCCGGCGTAGCGCCATACACAGGCACTGCCGAGATATCGCGATCTCCTGCGCCAACCGCGTCCTGTTCGATCCTGCTGACGCCGAGCACCGCCGAGAAGCGGTCGCGTACCGTGCCGATGGTGAAATCCATGCTGTTGCGCGCGCCGTCGCCGACATCGTACTGGCCGTGGTACGCATTGAACTCGGCGCCGTCGAAGTTCTCGCGCAGGATGATGTTGACCACGCCACCGATGGCGTCGGAGCCATAGATCGCAGATGCACCATCCTTGAGGACTTCGACGCGTTCGACGGCGGCGGTGGGTATGGAGTTGAGGTCGACATCACCGCTGAGCCCGGTGCCACCGACCCAGCGACGGCCATTGACCAGGATAAGCGTACGGGCGCTGCCCAGGTTGCGCAGGCTGACCCGGTTCTGTCCGCTGCCACCGGAGTTGATGTTGCTGTTGATGGCCGCGCCGGCGGCGGTGATGGCCTGCAGGACCTCGCCGATGGTGGTGCGTCCCTGTGCATCGATGTCTTCCCGCGACAGCGCAAGGATGGGCTGCGAGGTATCGGAGTCGGTGCGCTTGATCCGGGAGCCGACAACCTGCACGGAGTCGAGGTTGGTCGTGGCTTGCGCGGGTGCATCCTGCGCCAATGCGGCCGTGGTCGGCAAAAGGCCGACACCACCCGCCACCAGGGCGACCTGCATTGCATGGAACAAACGGTTGGGCTTCCCCATCTGAAACTTCTCCCACGGCTGTCCGGCGTCAAGCTTGAGTTGTTGGGGCCAAGCAGGGTGGCGGACCGGGGCATCGTTTCCCCTTGGCTACGGTGGATTACCGTGGGCAGGGACGCGATGCCAGAAGCCGCTATGGCCCCTCCCAGGGCCGACGGATTGCTTGGCGTATTGGTTTGCACTGTGTAATATCAAAAATCTGAAATTTAGTATTAAGGCGCACAGGATCCAGTGTCAATCTTGCAGCGCAGCACAACGGAGGATTTCCATGACGAGGCTGGACAACGAGATAGTGGTGATCACCGGTGCGGCCGGTGCCATAGGCGCGGAGACCTGTCGGCGGTTCGCCGCAGCAGGGGCCATGGTGGCTGCGTTGGACAAGGTGAAGCCGGAGTTGGGCCAAGTAGCGTTGGCATGTGACCTGGCCGATGACTGTTCCGTCGAAGCGGCCGCTGCGCATGTACGCGCGGAGCTGGGTGATCCGTCCATCGTTGTCCATGCTGCAGCCACCACGGAGTTCGCCACCACCCTGGCGTCCAGTCCGCAGGCTTTTGCCCGCGTATACGATGTCAACGTAGGGGGCGCGGTGCGGATGGTGCAGGCATTCGCACCGGCAATGATCGCCGCGGGCCGAGGCGCGGTTGCTCTCGTGTCTTCGATCAATGGCCATTTCGGTGCGCCGGGCCTGGCGGCGTACGCCAGTTCCAAGGGCGGACTCGATGCATTGACGCGCACGCTTGCGCTGGAACTGGCCCCGCACGGCGTCCGTGTCAACGCCATTGCCCCAGCTTCTGTTGATACGCCACTGTTGCGTGCCTCGTTCGCGCTCCAGGACGATCCGGAAGCAGCTCTGGCCAACAACGTCCTGCGGCATCCGCTGGGCAGGCTCGGCACGCCTGCCGACGTTGCCGCATTGCTGCTGTTCCTGTGCTCAGCTGAGGCGTCGTGGATTACCGGGGCGTGCGTGCCGATCGACGGCGGCGCGAGCATCGCCAGACGCTGATTGCATCGCCCAATGGCGTGCCGGAGTACGTGCTAGACCGCGTCTGAAAACCCATCCCCGGCCAACGCAACCAGCGTTGCCCGAAGCGCCGCAGACTCAGCACGGCCTATGGCCGCCTCGAAGCGGGCCTGCGCAACAGCCCAGAGCGCATCGGTCTCTTTCAGTTTCCGCATCCCGGCGGCGGTCAGGCACACCGTTCGACCGCGACGGTCGGCAGGGTCTGGCTTGAGCTGGATGAAGCCGTCCCGTTCCAACGGTTTGAGCGTATTGGTAAAGCCGCTGGCTTCTTTCACCAGTGCCTCGGCCAACGCACCGACAGACAGCGTGCCGCTGCGCCGCAACTGGGCCAGGATGGCGCGCTGGGTCGTCTTCAATCCGCTTGGTGCCAGCGCCTGGTCGTATATCTGGGATACGCGCCGCGAGGCTTTGCGCAGTGCCGTGCAGTGGCAGGGGGCTTCTTCCTGCCGGGGTCGTGGGTTCCTCGCCAATGCAGCGTACCTTCCTGTCCGGGGCTTGCAGACACTATAGGCATATGCTCCCATGGTAAAGCATGCATATGCATGTATATGACCGGAAGCCGCCATGCCGCTCGCTCGCATTGATCTTCGCAAAGGCAAGACTGCCGCGTATCGCCAGCAGGTCAGCCAGGTGGTGTATGACGCCATGCTCAGTGTCGGCGTCCCCAGCAACGATAGATTCCAGGTCATCCAGGAACACGATGCCGATGGCCTGGTCTACGACCCGGACTACCTGGGCATCCGACGCACCGACGACTTCATCTGCATCCAGATCACCTGGAACGAAGGCCGCAGCCTGGAGCAGAAAAAAGCCCTGTACAGCGCGATCGCCAATGGGCTGCACGATGCGGTCGGCGTGCGGCGCGAAGATGTTTTCGTCAACCTGGTCGAAGTGAAACGGGAGAACTGGTCGTTTGGCAACGGCGAAGCACAGTACGCCAGCTGATCAGCCAAGCCGCGCCCGCCATGCCAGCGGCTAGTTTTCCACCGCGCTCAAGTCCCACAGGCCCATGACCTGCGAGATGGCCGCATCCATCGCCTGGAACCGGACCCCATCCCGGGCAAGCGTGGATAGGCCGACCAGGAAGCTGTCGAAGGTGGTGGCCAGGGCGCGCGCATTGACGTCGCGCCGGAATTCGCCCGCGCTGATTGCCCGGTCAATACAGGCCTTGATGCCGGCACGCGTGCGGGCGCGCGATTGGGTGAGCGGTGTGGCGACAGCGGAAAGCTCCGGGGACGGCGCGCTCATGACACCCAGGGCCACCATGCAGCCCTTGGGATGCCCGCGCTCGCACTGCATCCGGGCCGAGCGCCTCAGCGCCAGTTCCAGCGCCTGCCTGGGCGCAAGCTTGGTATCCCACAGGCATTCGGTGACCTGTGCGTAAGTAGCCAGGTAGTGCGCCATGCACTCCCTGTACAGGGCTTCCTTGGAACCGAAGGCAGCGTAGAAGCTGGGTGCCGTGATGCCGCCGCCGATGGCGGCCTTCAGCTGGCTGAGCGACGTGGATTCATAGCCCTGTTCCCAGAACAGGTGCAGGGCGTCCTCGATTGCCGCGTCCCGGTCAAAGGTGCGGGGTCTGCCCATCTGCGCCATGGCAACCTCCTTCATTTAACATAAATACTATTCGATACATATGTTGTTGACAAGGGTGCTGGCGACTCCTACATTTATATCGAACGATACATAATTTCAGCCGGGTCATGGCTGGCGAATGCTTCCGACCCAGCCTTCCAAGCCGCCCTCATGGCGGTTTTTATTGGCCAATATATATACCGATCAGTATGTATATTGCCCGCCCATGTTCCATGACGTCCAACAACGAAGGACAGCGCGTGACTTCTTCAATCACCTCAAGCACCAACGCGACAGACGACGCGTTGCCCATTTCCGCGCTGCTGGCACTGGCGATGACCGGCTTCATCTGCATCGTCACCGAAACGCTCCCTGCTGGCCTGCTGCCGCAGATATCGGACGGCCTGGGCATCACCGCCTCGTTGGCGGGGCAGGCCGTCACTGCCTATGCGCTGGGGTCGGTGCTGGCGGCCATTCCGCTGACCATCGCCACCCAGCGCTGGCGGCGGCGAAACGTCCTGTTGCTCACGATCGTCGGCTTCCTCGTGTTCAATTCCGTCACCGCGCTTTCCACCGATTACGCGCTCACGTTGGTGGCGCGCTTCTTTGCAGGCGCGGCGGCGGGGCTGGCATGGAGCCTGCTGGCCGGTTACGCCAGGCGCATGGTGCAACCTGCGCAGCAGGGGCGGGCAATGGCCATCGCCATGGTCGGCACGCCTATCGCCCTTTCGCTGGGCGTGCCGCTGGGCACATGGCTGGGTGGCGCGGTAGGTTGGCGCAGTGCGTTCGGGGTGATGTCGGTGCTTACCGTCGTGCTGATCATCTGGGTCCTTGCCAAGGTGCCTGACTATCCCGGCAAATCCGGCCATGAGCGCATGCCCCTGCGCAAGGTGCTGACGACGCCCGGCGTCCGTCCGGTACTCGCTACGGTCATGGCGTGGATGCTGGCCCACAACATCCTCTACACCTATGTCGCCCCGTTCGCGGCCCAGGCTGGCCTGGAACATCGCGTGGACGTGGTGCTGCTGGTCTTCGGCCTGGCCGCGCTGGTCGGGATCGGCGTTACCGGAAAACTGGTGGAGCGCCACCTGCGCGGCGCCGTGCTGGCGTCCCTCGCCATCTTCCTGCTGGTGTCGGTGTTGCTGGCCTTCCTGCAGGACGTGCCAGCCGCCGTCTATGCCTGCGTGGCGGTGTGGGGCCTGACCTTTGGCGGCGCAGCCACGCTGTTGCAGACGGCACTGGCCGACAGTGCCGGCGATGGTGCCGACGTGGCGCTGTCGATGAATGTCGTGGCATGGAACAGCGTCATCGCCGGCGGTGGCATCCTCGGTGGCGTGCTGCTCGATCACTGGGGCGCGGGTTCTTTCCCCTGGGCCATGGCGGTCCTGGTGGCCATCGGCCTGTCCATCGCATGGTCCGCGCGAACCCACGGTTTCCGCCCGGGCGCCAGGTCGCGCGTGATCGGCCACTGAGTGGCACGCTCGACGAAGCGAACTCCCCTTCCGCATTCACCCCGTAAAGAAGGGAGCCGTCTTGAACGCTATTCCAGCCACGGGTTGATGACCTGCACGCCCATCGGCTCGAAATCCGACGCGTTCCGTGTCACTACCGACATCCCATGCACCAATGCGGTCGCCGCGATCAGTGCATCACTGACTGGGCGCGGTTCGGGAACATGCAGGGCCGCGCTGCGTAGTGCCACTGCAGTATCCACGGGGAGGATGCGCTCGGCGAATGCCGGTAGAACATGCTGGTCCATCCAGGCGCGAAGGATCGCGCCTTTCGGAGCATCCTTGCGTTCGGCCTGCAGGATTCCAAACTCCAGTTCCTGGATAGTGATGACGGAGACGAACAATTCCGCCGCATCGACGTTGTCGGCCCAGCGCGCTACATGTGCATCCGCCTTCCCGGAACGGACCTTGCGGAGCTCGGAAACGACGTTGGTATCCAGCAGAAGCATCTATTGAAGCCTTCTCAGGACAAATCGGCGATGCGGGGAACATCACGGGAACGGGGAATCTCAAGCTCGACTTCCCCGGCTTCCGGCATGGCCAGCAGATCTGCGATCTTCCTGCGCACCTCAGTCAGATGCCGGTATTCCGCGATGCTGAGCAGAACGTACGCGACTCGACCACGGTCTGTGATGAACACGGGCCCTTTCTCGGCTGATTTCTTGGCACGGCCGGTGTCCTGGTTGAACTCGCGACTGGTCAGGGACGTGATGGACATGGGGCACCTCCTGATTCAATGTAGCAACATTACTACATTGCTCTGGCGGTAGCAACGATCTCCGTGGCGAAGGCGGTAGAAGCCTTGCAGCACCTGCTACTGCGCAGGTGCCAGGCCCAGCAGCAGGGTCGGAATCAGTTCGGACACCGTGGGGTGGATGGGCACGGCCCAGCGCAGTTCATCGATCGGCTGGTCGGCGCTCATCATGTCGAGGATGCCGTGGATGGCTTCATCGCCGCCTGTCCCGAGGATGGCCGCGCCGAGGATGCGCTTGGTCCCGGCATCAGCGACCACTTTCATGAAGCCCTTGGTTTCGCCCTTTTCCACCGCACGCCCGACCCTGGCCATCGGGCGCTTGGAGAAGAGCAGGGGACGGCCGGTCCTGGCCGCCTCGGCCTCGGTCATCCCTACCCGGGCGAGTGGCGGATCAATGTAGAGCGCATAGCCGGGCACCCGGCTGCTGACACGCCGGTCATCGCCGTCGAACAGGTTGGCCGCCACGATCTCGAAATCGTTGTAGGCGGTATGGGTGAAGGCGCCGCGCCCATTGCAGTCGCCCAGTGCCCAGATGCCCGGGACCGTGGTCTGCAGTTGATCGTCCACCTTGATGTAGCCGCGCTCGTCATGTTCGATGCCGGCTGCATCCAGGCCCAGGTCATCGGTGTTCGGGCGTCGCCCGATCGCAATGAGTACATGGCTGCCGACGACGACGGATGCTCCTTCACCGGTGTTGATCGACACCGCAACGCCATCGTCGTGCGGCTGGAAGGCGATCCGATCCGCACCGGTACGCACCGCGATGCCCTCGTCTTCCAGGATGGTGCGTACGGCTTCCGATACATCCGGATCCTCGCGTGCGATCACCCTGTCCGCCCGTTCGATGATGGTCACCTCTGCACCGAAACGACGGTACATCTGCGCGAACTCGAGGCCGATGTAGCTGCCGCCCACCACCACCAGGTGGCGCGGCAGGGTATCGAGCGCGACGATGTCGGTGTTGGTCAGGTAGGGAACGTCGTGCAGGCCGGGCAGGTCCGGCACGCTGGCGCGGCCGCCGACGTTGATGAAGATGCGCGGCGCGGCCAGGCGCTCGCCATTGACGCTTACCGTGCCCGGTCCATCGAAGCGGGCGTGGCCGCGGATCAGCTCGACATGGGCCATGCCGGCAAGCCAGTCTTCGTTGCCCGCGCGTGAATCAACGATCACCTTGTTCGCGCGTGCCGCCACCGCGGCCATGTCCACGCTCACCTCGCCGGTGGAGAAGCCATAGTCGCCGCCTCGTCGCGCCATCTGTGCGGCATACGCGCTGGCGACCAGGGTCTTGGTGGGCTTGCATCCCGTGTTCACGCAGGTGCCACCCACCAGGTGGCGCTCGATGATCGCCACGCGCAGGCCGGCGGCATCCAGCCTGCCTGCCAGCGACGGGCCAGCCTGGCCGGCACCGATGATGATCGCGTCGAACTGGCGGGGGTTCCCTGAAGCGTCTTCGGATTGATTGCCGTGTGACATCGTGGATTCCTTGCTGTCTTCCCGTCGCAACGGGGGAGGAGGATGTGGCAGGGAGTATGGGCTGGCAGGCGCCTGCATGCGGTCAACAGACTGGCCGCAGGAAGATGGCGTCCCGGGTGAAGGGGACGCGCGATAGGCCGGGCGCAGGGAAGGGCAAGGAACTGCCACCCATCGGACGATTCGATGGCCCGATGGGTGACGGGTTCAGCCCGCGAGCAGCTTCGATCGCTGGCGTGCGTTCTTGACCGTGAGCCAGATCGCCGAGATGAGGAAGTAGGCCGCGCCAACGCCGGCATAAGGTGCAACCGTGGTCACATCCAGCGGCATGCCACTGCCGGCCCGTTGGAAGAAGATGGCGCCCGCGGCTGCGGACTGCGCGCCGCTGAGGATCATCACCCATTGGCCGCCAGAGGTCTTCCAGCGCCGCACGGCGGTGGCCAGCTGCAGTACGCCGGCGAAGATGGCCCACGCGCCGAATACCTGGATCGTGGCGGGCATGCTGATGGTGAGCGCCCAGCCGATGGCGATGGCGGTGATGGCGCTGACGATGAAGTTGAGCATCTGCGGCGGATTGGACCCCAGGCCGCCGTTTTTCCGAGCATCAAGATAATTGGCGAACGCATCCCAGGCCGGGTAGAGGACCAGCAGCACTGCGCCGATGGCCGGGTCGTGCTTGCCCACCACGACGGCGAGGGCGATCCAGATGATCGACACGCCGGCGCGCAGGAAATAATAGGTTTGCAGCCACTGGTTCGACGAGCGATCCGGGGCGGGGTTGGCGGCTTGCATGACAGTTCTCCAGGTTGGTGGGTAATTCCCATCAGAAGGCGGCACGATTGCTACCAACTAGTAGGTTTATATTGGTGACGAAAGCTTCCGTGGCGGCGGTAGGGAAGATGTCCGCGTCATTCCGTTGCACCGAGGGAGCAAACACCCGAACGGACGGTCGCTCTGAGTCGGCGAGCCGATAGTGACCTACTAGTAGGTAGACTGTCAATCTGCTATGTTGAAGTTCATCGCTGCTGTGGCGGCGTCGTTCAATTCATATTTACCTTCTGGAAGGTAGTCGAGGGCATCGTGAGTGACACTGCGACCAAGCTGATCAACGAAGCCGCGCGGTTGATCGTAGACAGGGGATACAACGGATTCAGCTATGCCGACCTGGCTGAATGCGTTGGCATCCGCAAGCCGAGCATCCACCATCATTTTCCTTCCAAGGTGGACCTGGTGGTTGCGGTGGTGGAGCGTCAGCGGGCCTCCATCCGGGCCCGCATCGACGCGCTGGAGAATGGCGCGTCGGATGCCATGACCCAGTTGCTCGCCTATGTCGAGTACTGGACGCGCTGCATTGATGACCAGTCGGCCTCGTTCTGCCTCGCCGGCGTGCTCGCGGTTGAATTGCCCGGTTTGCCGCCCGCAGTGGGCGCGGCGGTGCGCGGACACTTCAATGACCTGGGCAAGTGGCTGGAACGGCTGATGGTCCTGGGGCGTGAGCAGGGCACCATCAAGCTGGAGTTGGAACCGAAGATGTCCTCGCAGTTCTTCCAGACGTCCATTTACGGTGCGATGGTGATGGCCAGGGCTTATGGCGATCCTGGCAAGTTCAACGCGGTCACCGACACGTTCCTGGCACGGATGCGAACGGACGGCCAGGACTGATCCACCCGGAGTGGAGAGCGGCTGCGCTGGGTCGCATCAAAAAGCCTCTGCCCGCAACCGAACCTCCAGCATCTTCATCACGCTCAACACCGTAGCGAAGTTCAGTGGCTGCCTGCTGTTCAACTGTTGGCGCAGGGTCTCGCAGCTCAGGCTGCGCTTCCCTCCCGGCACGCCGATCCCCCGCATCTCCGCGATGAGCAGCAGCGCTCTCACAATGTCGTCTGCATCGGCGTCGCGCAGGCAGAGCCGCGCATCCAGCGCCGCCTCCATTTCGGCTGCACGATCAGGCGACTGCATGGGCAGGCCTGCCTTGCCGTTGGCCCGGATCACAGCCCACCGCCCAGATCATGCGACGACCTGGCCAGCGCCCGTCCGGCCACGATCAACCCTTCCACCAGATGATCGCTGAGCATTGCGTCGATGTCGCCGTCGCGCTGCCCGATATGCGCGGCGTGCAGCAGCTCCAGGATCGCATCCAATCCCTGCAGCGTACGAACCGGCACGCAAGCCGTCTCTTCAACGGCAGGGCGCGTCCATGACCCGCTGCTCTCGTACTCGATACTCTCGCCAGCTTCCATCGACAACTTCGACAGACGCGCAGCCGCGGGATGGTCCTTGTCGTACTGCTCCAGCTTCCGCTCCAGCTTCTCGATGAAGCAGGGCGGCAGATCATGGATGGCGTCGCCGAGCAGGGCACGCAGGCGGGCAGAGCTGAGAGGGTATTGGGACATCGATGGACCTCGCATGGCGTGAGGCCACCTGCGCCGAAGCGCGAGGTGGCGGGCGATGCGGGTTGGCATACCGGTTGAAGCCAGCAAAAGAATCCGGCGGATCAGGGATCCCCACACATCGCCCGCCGTATGACCGACAGGCGATGCAGTGCATTCTCCGCCGTGCCCAAAGGGCAAAACAGAGTCCAAATGCTAACTTCAAGTCAGGATGCCAATCCCGGCGGGTGCTCTACGTCACCAGCGCGATCATCGTGCGTGGAGCCAAGTGCCTGCGTCCATGAGGAAAATTGTGGATTCGTCGGAAATCAGCAGGTTGTTGCCGACTCAACAGTGGTCCTGGATCACGCGGATGTTCCATCCAGATGGAACTCAAAAAAGCCCGCGCATTGCCTCCAGTACCCATCAGAAAACGACAGCGATCAGCGGTAGAGCGGGTCCATGACCCGCTGCTTTTGCCTGTGTGACGGGCATGGCCCGTCACTACCTGCCCTGGAAATGCCGGGTAACCCATCGCTCGCAGACTGCCCACAACGCCGGTGCGCCGGCCTGGATGACAGGGCCATATCGGGAAAACACCTGTTCCAGCGAGACGTTGTTTTCTGTCCACGTCCCGCCTTCGGTAAAGATGTTCACCAGCAAGGGCTGGAAGCGATCAAGCGCCTTGGCGAACTTTGCATCTGCCGTCTGCGCCTGTTCGAACTCCTGCCAGAGTGCGAGGAACGTGTCGCATTGCGGTTGCGGCAACAGCCCGAACAGCCGTCCCGCTGCAATGGACTCCTGCTCGGCCTGCACTTCGACGGAGGTGCCGCCATGGATGGGAAGGTCGCCGACATCAATCTCGACGATGTCATGCAGCAGGAGCATCTTGATCACCCGCGCAGCATCCACCGTTTCGCAGGCATGCTCAGCGAGGACCACGGCGTACATCGCCAGGTGCCAGGAGTGCTCGGCGGAGTTCTCCTTCCTGCTGCGATCCAGCAGCGGGGATTGCCGTATGACGGACTTCAACTGGTCGATTTCCCGCAGGAACGCCAGTTGTTTTTCCAGTGTGTTTGTCTGCATGGCCTGCATTTTTCGGATCCGGCTTGTGCCTAGCGTACGGGGGCCGTGGGCAATTCGGCCAATGCCCGCTCAAGCAGTTGCTGGTGGCCATCGGATCCGTCTACCGGCAACAAGGTGCGCTTGGCGATCATCCAACGACCTGCCTGGCGCACCAGCTCCCAGCGGTTCACCACCGCACGGTGTATCCGGTAGCCGAGGGACGTGCCATGGTTGGGCAGCTCGCGTGGGGAGGCCGCATGGTCAAGATGCACGATCAGCAGATAGGACGTCGCGGTGGCGGTATCGCCGTGGAGATGGACCAGCGGCAAACCGACGAAATGCGCCAGGCCGGCCTGGATCGCCTCATGATGCTCAGGCCTCTGTATGAAGGCGGCGATATCGGCTGCGCCCTTGGCGCCATCCAGCGTCGGGCCACGGTCAAACACGCCATCCTCGAGATATACCGATCGCGTGTATCCCGCCGCGCCGGTATCCGCACTGGGAGGATGCGCCGCCAACAGGTCATGGATGGCGAGCTTGTCTTCGATGGCACGCAGCCTGTTATCCAGTTCAAGCAGGTTGACTGAGTTCATGGGCAGATCCCTTGATCTTTTGAAGGGGAGGGGGAATCTATATATACCTACTAGTTGATAGATTCGATGCGCGACCGAATGGTTGCCGGCACTGACCCAGCCGTCAGGCGTTTGGCGTCAGGCGCTTGATCGCCTCTTTGACAAGCGATTCGAAGGTGCGCGGATCACCGAAACCTCGTGCCGCCAGCATCGCGCCGTGCACCGAGGACATGAAGACCTTGGCTTCGATCTGAGGGCTGCCCTGCAGACGGAACTGTCCCTTGGCCACCCCCCGTTCCATGGTGGAGGTGAGCCACGCCGTCAGGTCTTCGAAATGTCCAGTCACCTCGACGGCGACTTCGGCGGGAATGGTCGGCAGCTCAGCGGCCAGCATCGCACCGATGCAGAACGAGGAGGTTCCGCCCAGGATGCAGGTAGACCAGTAGTCCGCGTACGCCGTCAGTTCCGCCAGTGGATCATCAAGCTGCCGTTCCAGCAGGGCCAGCCCCTCGCGTGCTTCCGAGCGATACCGTGCGACCACCTCGCGCACCAGGTCAGCCTTGGTGGGGAAATGGTGATGGATGCTCGCCTTGCTGATATGCACATGCGCGGAAATGTCGGCATAGCTGAAGCTGTTGTAGCCACCCGCTTCCAGCAGCGAGCGGGTGTGCGCCACGATTTCAGCAGCCTTCGGAGAAAGCTCTGCGTACATAGGGAGGTACCGCCAAGACTATATCGGCGCGAATCTACCAGTTGGTAGGTTTCGGGTCAAGAATCGCGCGACGCCAAGGTTTCCGGGTCAGTCAGGGTCACGTTCGCTCGAAGATGGCCGCAATGCCTTGGCCACCGCCAATGCACATGGTCGCCAGGCCATAGCGCCCGCCCGTGCGCTGCAGTTCATGTATCAGCTTGACGGTGATGATCGCACCGGTTGCACCGACCGGATGGCCCAGTGCGATGCCGCTGCCATTCGGGTTCACCTTCGCCGGATCCAGCCCCAGTCCGGTGGATACGGCGCAGGCCTGGGCAGCGAAGGCTTCGTTGGATTCAATCACGTCCAGGTCATTGATCGACAGCCCTGCACGGGCAAGTGCTGCCCGCGTGGCCGGGATGGGTCCCAGGCCCATGTACAACGGGTCCACGCCGGCGTGTGCATAGCTGACCAGCCGGGCCAGCGGCCGAAGACCATGCCGGGTGACCGCCTCGCCAGTGGCCAGTACCACGGAGGCAGCGCCGTCATTTATTCCCGACGCATTGCCCGCCGTCACCGTACCACCGGACTTGAACGCCGGACGCAGTGCAGCCAGATCGTCCGGCGAGACGAGCGGGCGAACATGTTCATCGGCCCTGAACTCGATCTCTTTGCCAGGCCGGCCCACCTTGACCGGCACGATCTGCGTATCGAAGCGCCCTTCGGCCATGGCGGCCGCGGCACGCCGATGGCTTTCAATCGCGAGCCTGTCCTGGCACGCGCGATCAATGGCGTGGCGTTCGGCGATGTTCTCCGCTGTGACGCCCATCAGTACCTGGTTGAAGGGATCGCTCAACGCTCCACTGAGAACATCCAGCAGGGATGAATCCCCCAGCTTCCGGCCCCATCGATGGCCTGGCACCTGGAATGGCGCACGGCTCATCGACTCCGCCCCGCCAGCCAGCGCCGCCACGCAGTCGCCCAGCAGCAACGACTGCGCTGCCGAGACGATGGCCTGTAACCCCGAGCCGCACAGGCGATTGACCGTCAAGGCTGGCGTTTCGATCGGAAGACCGGACTCGATGCCGATCACGCGCGCCAGATAGGCATCACGTGGCTGGCTTGGGATGACCTGCCCGTAGACGGCGTGGCCGATGTCTTCCACGGGAATTCCGGCGCGTGCAATGGCTTCCCTGGCCGTCGCCACGCCCAGGTCCGATGGCGGCGTGTCCTTGAGGGCGCCGCCGAATGTGCCGATGGCGGTGCGCACGCCGGAAACGATGTATACGTCGGTCATGTCGTCGATCCTGTGTCGTGGACGTATCCGGGGGAGCGCAGGTGGCTCAGGTGCCTACGGTCCCGGTGGCTTCAAAGCCGGCTTTTGACAGTTCGTGCCGGGCCTGGGTGAAGCCTTCGCCGGGAATGGTCTCGGCGCTGCGGTCGGTGACATCGGCCCAGCGGGCAAGGATGTCTTCGGCTGCCGTTGCTCCTTCCTCGACGTGGATGCCGCGGGTCAACGTGATGTTCGCGACCTCAAAACCACCGGCGCCGGCGCAGAGGGTCACGCGGGTTGGCGCATCGTCGGCGACCAGCGCCAGCACGGCCGGACTCACCAGTTCGGGGCGCAGCATGTCCAGCTGTTCCTCCGGCAGGATCCCTTCCATCATCTGCGTCGCTGCCGTGGGCGCGATGCAGTTCACGCGAATGCCGTACTTGTGGCCTTCCAGTGCCAGGGTCTGCATGAAGCCGACCAGTGCCATCTTCGCCGCGCCGTAGTTCGACTGCCCGAAGTTGCCATACAGGCCGGAACTGGAGGTGGTCATGACGATGCGGCCATGGCCCTGGGCGCGCATGGTGTCCCAGACCGCCTTGGTGCAATGGACCGCGCCCATCAGGTGCACGTCCACGACCAGGCGGAAGTCGTCCAGTTCCATCTTGGCGAAGCTCTTGTCGCGCAGGATCCCGGCATTGTTCACCAGCATATCGATGCGGCCCCAGGCGGCGAGGGTGTCGGCAACCATTGCCTGCACCGAGGCCACGTCGGTCACCGATCCGCGGAAGGCGCGTGCCTGGCCGCCGGCTGCGAGGATTTCCGCCACCACCGTGTCCGCGCCCTCGCCCAGATCGTTTACCACCACCCTGGCCCCGCGCTGGGCGAGCAGCAGGGCATGCGCCCGGCCCAGGCCGCCGCCGGCTCCCGTCACGATCGCTACGCGACCGGTCAAATCGATCATTGCCGCCTCCTCGTCTTGCGGATACCGGCCTGTGCCGGCTGGGTTGCCGGGCCGATCCATCTGACAGGCGGCCCGGGCGGGGCGAAGCCTAGCACCGAGCAACTTATTCATTCAAGCGAGAATGAATGTTGACTGTGGGCTGCAGGAGTGCCACATTGCGGCGCATGCGCCGAACCTTCGGTGCATTGAAGCGGTGCATTCAAACGATTCTTGGGAGGGAGTCATGAAGGCTGGAATTTTCTTGAGGCGGCGAACGCTCGCCACGCGCATTGCCATGTTGCTGCTGCCGGCGTCGGGGGCGGCCATGGCCCAATCTGCGGATGCCACCATCGCGGACAGGGCACAGGCAAAGGAACTGGATACCGTTGTGGTCACCGCGACGCGCCGGGCCGAACCCCTGAAGGACGTGCCGATCAGCATCACGGCGGTGTCCCAGGAGGAGCTGGACGCGAAAGGTATCGTCGGCTATGAAGGAATGGCCCAGGTGACCCCCGGGGTCGTGTTGAACCGTGCCAGTGCCAACTTCAACAACTTCACCGCGCGCGGCATCGCCACCAACGGCTACAACGCCAACCTGCAGAGTACGGTGGCCGTCTATATCGACGAACTGCCGATCTCGGCCAATGGCAACTCCACCGTCCTCGACCCGAGCCTGTTCGACGTGGAGCGTGTCGAGTTCCTGCGCGGGCCGCAGGGCACGCTGTTCGGCTCGGGATCGCTGGCAGGTGCGCTGCGCATCCTGACCCATGCGCCCAATCCGGATGCTTTCGAAGCCTCGTTCCTGGCCGACGTCGGCGTGGCAGGTTCGGACGCGTTGCGCCAGCGCTACAACGCGATGGTGAACCTTCCCTTGGCCAAGGACACCCTGGCGCTGCGCGTGGTTGCTTTCTCGCGCGACGAGGAAGGGTATATCGACAACCTTGGCACCGGCACCAGGAACGCCAACAAGCTGGAAAGCTTGGGTGGTCGTGCGACGCTGCTGTGGCAACCGAATGAAGACCTGTCGGCGCAGTTCCGTGTTTCGCGCGAAGAGAGCAAGCCGGAGGACTCCTCGCTGGTCAATCCCGCGCTGGGCAAGGACAAGCGATATTCCGACCGGCCGGACATGTTCTCCGGCACGATGACGAACTACAACCTCACCGTGGGCTACCAGTTCGACGGTGCGAAGCTGACCAGTTCCTCGACATGGTCGGATTACGAGTCGCTGTTCAACGTCGACCTGGCTGGCACCTACAACCAGGCCTTCGCCTTCGGGCTGGATGGGCCCGGAGAGAACAGGACGTTCGTGCAGGAGATGCGCCTGGTCTCTGACACCGATGGTCCGCTTGACTGGGTGTTGGGCGGGTTCTACCTGAAGCGCGACCGTGATGTGTATTTCGGCTATCGCTCCAATGAGGAATATCTCGCGGCAAGTGGCATCACGGGCTTGCCGGACGAGTATTACCTGAAGTACCACACCTACGATTACACCAAAGAGCAGGCGCTGTTCGGCCAGCTGACCTACCACTTCTCTGATGATTTCTGGGCCACCGCGGGCATGCGCTATGGAAGCATCCAGGCGCAGGGATTCACCCGTGAGGGAGGCTACAGCAGCGATTACTTGAACCTGGCCTATCTGTGCAGCTTCTACAGTGTCTGCGGTTCGCCGGTGACCATCACCCCGGTGGCCGCTGCCGTGGGGGCCAAGGCGCGGGAAACAGGACCCTCCTGGAGGTTCAGTGCGTCCTGGCGGCCGACGCCATCGGTGACCACTTACGCCGCAGTTGCGACCGGCTTCCGCGCACCGGTAGTGAATGCACGGGCGGGCGCCACCAGCACCATCGATCCGGATGATCTGACCATTCCCTATGGCGCGGAATCCGACAAGTTGATCAGCTACGAGCTGGGCATGAAGGGGCGCTGGCTGCAGGGACGGCTGGCGGCCAACCTGGCGCTGTACTACATCGACTGGAAGGACATCCAGGTCCAGGCAAACCGGGTGTCCGATTCAGTGCAGTTCGCTACCAATATCGGCGGTGCCTACAGTCGTGGCCTGGAATTCGAGCTGATGGCCATGCCGAACATGGACTGGACGTTCACCTTGAACGGATCGTTCAACAAGGCAAAGGTGGACTCGCTGACGACCGAAGAGGCTGCCTTCTCCGGCGCGGTGATGGGTGCGAGGTTGGCAGGGCCGGAGTTCAATGCCTCGTTGACGGCCAATTACGCGTTCGACCTGCCGCGCAACGCGCTGGGCAATGCGTCGCTGGCGGTGGTGTATGTAGGCGACTATCCCGGCTCGTTCCCGAATGTGCCGGGCAAGCCCGGCACGGTCAGCCCGACCTATGACTGGACTGACGCCTACACCGTCGTGAACGCAAACGTCTCGGCTGAGTTCGGGAAATACACGGTGGGTCTCTACGCAGAGAACCTGTTCGATGACAGGTCAATCAACTACGTCCATCCGGAAGCGTTCCTCGATGGCCGGTATGGCGTGGTACGCCCCCGTACATGGGGCGTGCGCGTGGGCTACAGGTTCTGACGCTGCGCGCGTCGTTGCGGGATGCCGGCGCATGGCGTCTTCCGGACATGGCCGGCATCCACGCACATTTTCAGCAACAGGAGATAGCAAGGTTGTGATGTCCGTGAATCATGGAGAAATGCAGGCCTTTACCCTGACTCTGGACAAGTTCCTGAGCCATGCTGCTCGCTGGCATCCGGATGTTGAAGTGGTGACGGCGCGCGAAGGAGGCAGCCGCGAGCGGATCGGCTACGCCGGTATGAGGCAGCGCAGCCGCAGGCTGTCGTCAGTACTCGCTGGCCTGGGAATCCGCATGCGCGACCATGTGGCCACCCTGGCCTGGAACACGCAGGGCCACGTGGAAACGTGGTTTGCCACCATGGGCATGGGGGCTGTCTGCCACACCTTGAACCCACGGCTGGCAGAGGCGCACCTGGCCAGCATGTTGGCGCAGTCGCAGGCGCGGGTCCTGGTGGCATCTGCCGATCTGGTGCCGTTGGCCCGTCGCATCGCATCGCAGGCAGGATCGGTCGAGCGGATATTGACGATCGATGGAACTGCGGAGACGGTCGATGGTGCGCCCATGGCAGTTGCGTTGGAACCGATGATCGCGCAGGCGCAGGAAGATGATGTGGCGTGGGGCGCCTTCGCTGAAGACGCGCCGTGCGGTCTTTGCTTCACCTCCGGAACCACAGGCGCGCCCAAGGGCGTTACCTATACGCACCGGGGCAACTACCTGCATACCCTGCGCAGCTTGCAGGCCGACAGCATGGCGATCTCGAGCAGGGACAGCGTCCTGCTGGCGGTGCCCATGTTCCATGCCAATGGCTGGGGCGTGCCATTCGCCGCACCGGCCGTGGGGGCGCGGCTGATCCTGCCCGGGCGCCAGCTGGATGGGGCCAGCCTGGCCCAGCTGATCAATGCCGAGTCCGTTACCGTGGCGATCGGCATCGCCACGGTATGGCTGGCGTTGGCCGAGCACCTGGAGGCAACGGGGGAGAGCACGCCTTCATTGAAGCGCGTCATCGTCGGTGGCGCGCCGATGACGCCTGCGCTGATGCAGCGCATCGAGCAGTGCCTGGGCGCGTCGGTACAGACCAGCTGGGGCATGACCGAACTGTCCCCCACCGGCACCATGTCTCCCCCTGACGACCCGGCACGCATGCCGCATGTCTCCGGACGTCCGGCGATTGGCATGGATCTGCTGCTCACCGACGCACAGGGCGTGCCCCTGTCCCAGCAGCGTGGGCAGGAAGGCCATTTGAGGGTGAAGGGGGCCAGCGTCATCGAACGCTACTTCGGCGACCTGCAGGCTGCCGTCGATGCACAGGGCTGGTTCGCCACGGGCGACCTTGCGCGTATCGACGAGCAGGGGAACCTGATCATCGTTGGCCGCGCGAAGGATCTGATCAAGTCGGGCGGTGAATGGATCAACCCTTCCGAGATCGAGGACATCGTGGGCGAATTGCCCGAGGTTTCGTTGTCCACGGTGATCGGTCGCGCGCATCCGAAATGGGGAGAGCGACCGATCCTGCTGGTGGAGCTGCGCGAGGGATGCACGTTCGATGACCAGGCGGTGCTCAATGCGCTGCGTGGCCGCGTGGCGTCCTGGTGGTTGCCTGATGAAGTGATCCGCCTGGAGCGGATGCCTTTGGCGGCGACGGGAAAGATCGACAAGATGCGCCTGCGTGTCGAGTACGGCGGCATGGACCCGGCGCTACAGGTGCCGGTGGCGCGTCCATGATCAGCCGGCGCAGCCTGCTGGTGTCGGGCGGGATGCTTGCGCTCGGTGCCTGGGCGATGCCCGCCCGTTCTTCCGCTGGCAGGTTCCAGGCTGTCGTCGCGCGGTTGCGGCGCTTCGTCGAGGACGGCGAGTTGCCGTTCGCCTCCCTGCGCATTGCTTCCCACGGCCGCGTGCTGCTGGAAACGCATGTTTCGGGTGTCGAGCAGGTGGGGCCGGACAGTCTGTATCGCATCTATTCGATGACCAAGCCGATAGTGGCGGCCGGCATTGCGCTGCTGGTGGAGGACGGTCGGCTTGGCCTCGACGATCCCGTGGCAAGGTATGTCCCCGAATTCGCCGACATGACGGTATTGGCAGGTTCGTCCGGTCAGCGGGAAGTGGCCAGGCCGATGCGGGTAAGCCAATTGCTGACCCATAGCTGTGGACTGGCCAACAGTTGGGGAGACGGGCGGGTAGCGCCGCTCTACAGGGAAGCAGGGTTGGTCGCCAATGCCTGGATGTTCGATCCGCAACTGGGCGGTCTGGAGGGCTTCGCCCGCAGGTTGGGTACCTTGCCGCTGGAGTTCCAGCCGGGCTCAAACTGGATTTATGGCTATGGGCTGGATATCGCCGGCCTGGTCATCGAGCGGCTAAGTGGCAAGCGGCTGGGCGCCTTCCTGCAAGAGCGCATCTTCGCTCCGTTGGGCATGGCATCGACGGGCTTCTTCGTCCCGGAGGGCCAGGCCGGTCGATTGACGGGCCTTTACTCCACCAGCAACGGTGCGCTGGTACGAACGGGGGACAGGGCCGAGCGCAATCCACTTGATCGCCCCCTCGCGGATTCGGGGAGTGCTGGGCTGGTCTCCACGCTCGGTGATTACGGACGCTTCGCCGACATGTTGGCGAACCGGGGCAGCGTGGGCAAGGTACGTGTCATGGCCGAGGCGTCTGCCCGCCGGATGATGGCGCCGCATGGACCGCAGGCCCCGTTGGTCGCGTCTCTTGAGCGTTTCGGTGGATATGCGCAAGGCAGTGTCGGACAGGCGCTGGGCGGCATTGTCCGGCTCGACGACCACGGCAGCCCCGGCTCGGCAGGCGAGTATGCGTGGGGCGGCGCTGCCGGCACGGGGTTTGGTGCCGCGCCCGGTCCGGGATTGTCCTTCACCTTGATGACCCAGTTGATGCCCGCCACCGTATCGGTGCGCGAGGTGCTGCGGCCGCTGATATATGCGGCGCTGGCAGGCCGTGCGTGAATGCCTGGTATTCCGGACATCAATGGCCTGGCTGCCTTGGCCGTGCGTTGACGCGGCGGATTCGCGCTGAATAGACTTGACCGAATCCTTGTTTACGAAGACAGTGGCGCAATGCCCACGGCCGCAAAACCCAAGATAAAGAAGGTCGCGAAGAAACGGGTTCGCCGCAGCAAGGTCGAACAACGGGCGGAAAGCATCGAACAGATCCTCGATGCCGCCGAACTGCTTTTTTCGAAGCATGGCCTGCATGGCGTTACGTTGCGCGATGTGGCCCACCATGTCGGTGTCCACACCACGCTGGTGAACTACTACTTCCAGGACAAGCAGAACCTGTTCGAAGCGGTATTCGCACGGCGTGCCAGCGTGACCAGCGACGTGCGCATGGCCGCGCTGGAAAAGTACGAGGCCGAAGCCGGCGACACGCCCAGCGTAGAGGGCGCCCTGCATGCATTCCTGGACACTGACCTGGATCTTTACCTGGAGGGCGGGGAAGGCTGGATGAACTACGCCGCCTTCTGCGCACGGGCGAGCAACACGCCCGAGGGCGCCGCGTTGATGGATCGCTACTTCGATCCGGTGGTGCTGAAGCTGGTCGGCATCCTCAAGCGCGCGCTGCCCGACTATGCCGACGAGGACATTTTCTGGGGTTACCACTTCGTAACCGGCACCCTGATGAACACATTGGCGCGGACCGGCCGTATCGACAGGCTTTCGGGTGGGCTGTGCCGCTCCGATGATTTCGCCGCGGTGAAGCAGCGGGTCGCGCGCTTCATGGCGGCGGGTTTCATGTCGCTAAGGGCCGGGCAATAGGCCAAGGTGCTCGCGCGCGCCATGGAGATCGCCAGGCGCAGGTGACCCGCACACCGTGGTGGGCGGGTCGGATGCGGGTCGATCAGGGCTTGGGCAGCGGCGGCGATGCCAGGCCGGTGTTCCAGTTCCAGGGCAGCGTGCCGGCCGCACGACGTCGCAGCATGGCCTCCTCATGCAGTTCGTACATGCCGGGCAGCAGCCCTGTGGATGCTTTCGGCATGTCGGCAAAATGCATGAACGCTGCGTTGGTGCCGTAAGCGGGCCAGGCCGGTGTGTCTGCCGCGCGTGGCACGCCGGTGCGCGCGAAGCTGGTCCAGTAGCCGATCAGTGCGTCCGAAAAGCGCCTTTCCTCCGGGGTGTCCGGATTCTTCGGCCAACGCGGTGGAGTGGCATCGAAAGTACCGAATACATAAGGAATCTCGCTGGCATGGAACCCATGCAGGTTCGCGCGGTCCGCCGCTGGATAGCCATGGTCGAAGTAGTACAGGTAGGCCGGCTGGCCGATCGCGGTCTGGTTGCGTGCCATGCGTTCGGATGTCCAGCCGTACAGCGCATCGCGGGTGTTGGCGAAGATGCTTTCCTGCAGGTCCGAGCTTGGATACTGGCGCAGGAAGTCGTCCGCCAGGTCGAGATAGCGCTCGCGGATCGTGGCTTCGTAAGCGGCCGCGCTGGCGGGCACCGGCGGCGCCAGGATGCTCAGCGAGCGGATCTCGCCGCTGTTGAACCCGACCAGGATCGGCACGGCGGCCTGGTCGCCATGCTCGTAGGTTTCGACCAGTTGCCGCGCCAGTACCTGCCCATCGATGGTGGCCCACGGTGCGAAGCCGGCGACGGCGGCGGCATCGGAAACTTCCTGGCCGCCCATGGCGCGTAGTGCCGCGATATCCGAAGCGTTGAGCTTGGCCGCGATGAACGTGCCGACGTCCTCGGCGGCGGGTTCGCCATGCACGCTTTCGGTCAATGCGGGCGTGGAGATCATGTAGGCGCTCTGCAGGATCGCCTTATGGAACAATCCGCGGGCCGGAGCGGCGGCCATCAGGTACATCACGCTGAGCGCGCCGGCGGATTCGCCTGCGATGGTGACGTTCGATGGGTCGCCGCCGAGCCCGGCGATGTTGGCCCTTACCCAGTCCAGTGCCGCGACCTGGTCGAGCAGCCCATAGTTGCCCGACACGCCCTGCGCTGATTCGGCGGAGAGTTCCGGGTGTGCCAGGTAACCCAGCACGCCCAGGCGGTAGTTGATCGACACCACGACAACACCGCGCTGCGCAAGCCTGGAACCATCATAGAACGGTTCTTTCGAAGCGCCGGTGCGCAGTGCACCGCCGTGGATCCAGACCAGTACCGGGGCGTTGCTGGCGTCGGCCGGTGCCCACACGTTCAAGCTCAGGCAATCTTCGCTGGTGGTGCCGATGTCCTGCGCATAGATGCTCTGCACGCGGTTGGAGGGCTGGATGCAGGCCGCGCCGAACCGGGTCGCATCCTTTATGCCCTGCCAGGCCTGCACCGGGGCAGGCGCCTTCCATCGCAGCGTCCCGACGGGTGGTGCGGCGAAGGGGATTCCCTTGAACACATGCAATGGGCCTTCCACCGCCCCACGCAGCTTGCCGCTGGCAGTCTCCGCAATGGGCCCGGCACCCGCCCCCGGCGTTGCCGACTGAGCGAGCATGGGGGAAGCAAGGAGAATGGCGAGCGCGGCCCGCCTTGCGGTCAGCACGCCGATGTTGCGCAGGCTCGGCTGGGTCATGGGGTGGCTCCCTTGTTCGCGATCGTTTGGATGGTGGGCCGTTGCAATACCTTGGCCAGCCACAGGAACAGCCCGATGGCGAGCAGGTAGAACGGCGTCAGCGTATACAGGGCCATCTGCAGCGAATTCTGTGGATGCGTGGCGCGGAACCAGTCGCTGGCTGCGCCGACGTACGTCGGTCCCAGTCCCAGGCCGATGAAGTTCATGACCAGCAGCAGCAGGGCACCGGACATGACGCGCTGGTCGGGGCGGACTTCCTGCTGTACCAGGGTGACCGAGGAGGTCAGGTAGAAGTAATTGAGGAAGTTCGGCCCGAGCAGGAACAACAGCGCGAGCGGCCAGCTGGGTGCCCACACGAAGGCCAGGTACAGCGGGATGGCCAGGGTCAATGAGGCTGCAGGGAGCAGCGCGTAATAGGTCCTGGAGCGTTTGGTCAGGCGGTCGATCATGCGTCCGGAAACATAGATGCCTCCGCCCATTCCAACGGCGACGACCAGCGCATACCAGACGGCGACATCACTGAACTGCATGCCTTTTTCGCGCATCAGGAACAGCGTGGTGAAGTTGCTCAGCCCATAGGTGATGAACTGGGTAGCGCCGCTGCCAAGCGCGGCGAGCAGCAGTTCGGGGCGGGTGAAGAACATCCCCATGGTTTCCCAGAAGCCTGCCTTCCCCTGCTTGACCACGGCCGGATCCAGCGCGCCGCGGGGCGGTTCACGGACGGTCAGCACGAACACAAGTGATGTGATGACACCAAGCGCACCCAGCACGATGAAGGCGTAGCGCCAACTGTAGGCAGCGGCAATGGAGGCGCCGAAGGCGATTCCCAGTGCCGTCCCGATCGGTGGGCCCAGGTTGTAGATGCCCAGTGCGGTTCCACGGCGGCCCGGGGGAAAACAGTCGGAAATGATGGCGTAGGAGGGCGGGACCCCGCCTGCCTCGCCGACCCCGACGGTCATTCGTGCGATAGCCAGCTGCGGATAGGTGCGTGCCAGCCCACAGGCTACGGTGGCGGCACTCCACAGCGCGCAGGCGAAGGCAAGCAGTTTGACCCGGTTGGTGTTGTCGGCCAGCCAGCCAACCGGAATCGCGATGAAGCAATAGAACATCGCGAAGTAGAGCCCTCCGATCAGTCCCAGCTGACTGTCGCTGATGTGCAGCGTGTCCTGGATCGGTTTGGCCAGGATTGCCAACAGTTGCCTGTCGAGGAAGTTCAGCACATAGATGAAACACAACATGCCCAGTGTTACCCAGGCGCGCGGTGACGTTCGCCCGCGTTCGAGTTCAATTGGCACCTGGAGCCCTCCCTCCAAGCTGATCGGTATTGATCGCGTATCGGCATCATGCGGTCAAACCGTCGACGCCGTCAACATTCACTATAGCGCGCGTGAATATGTGTATCGGCGCCCCGCAGGACTGCCGGATACCTCCTGCCAGAAGGGCACCCGGCCCGTTGGTGCACACCGGGCAACACCGTGAGCCCGCGCGCGGATCTACTGCCCCCGCGCTGTGCTGCCTACGCTGGCAACCCACGGCTTCCTGCCGTGACCGGTGTCAGACGCCGCTGGCAGGCGCCTTGCCTTCAATCGAGCCGCAAGGCGCCTGGTTGCCAGTCAGCCAACGGGGCCGATCCGGGTGATCGGACCCTCTCTCCCTGGAGATTTCAACATGTTCAGCCTGGAAACTACTGCAAACCCCATCCCGCCGGCACTCGACGAACTGGTTCCGTCGCGCTACGCGCTGAAGGTGGGTGATATCGATGTGCTGGTGGTCAGTGACGGCGTGCTGCCACTGCCCACCCAGATGTTGGGCCACAACGCCGAACCGGCCGCGCGCGCGGCCTGGCTGGAAGACATGTACCTGCCACAGGATGCGTTCGACTGGGCATTGAACGTGCTGGTGGCGCAGAGTGGTGATCGCACCATCCTGATCGACGCAGGGCTGGGGCTCGACCCGGACCTGCAGCTGCCACGCGCCGGCCAGCTGATCCGGCGCCTGGAAGCGGCGGGCATCGACCTTGCCGCGGTGACCGACGTGGTGATCACCCACATGCACATGGACCACATCGGCGGGCTGCTCGTCGATGGAGTGAAGGAGCGCCTGCGCCCGGACCTGCAGATCCATGTCGCCGCATCCGAAGTCGAGTTCTGGAAGGCGCCGGATTTCACCCATACCAACATGCCGCAGGGCTTCCCGGATGCGTTGCGGGCGACGGCAAAGCACTTCTGGGCCGAGTACAGCCGCTACGTACGGACCTTTGAGGACGAGCATGAAGTGGCACCGGGAATCATTGTCCGTCGTACCGGTGGCCACACCCCGGGACACAGCGTGGTGCGGCTGGCATCGCGCGGCGAAGCGCTGACGTTTGCCGGCGACGCCGTGTTCGCGGTCGGATTCGACCAGCCGAACTGGCATAACGGTTTCGAGCACGATCCGGAAGAGTCGGCGCGCGTGCGCATCGAACTCCTGCAGGAACTGGCAGGGTCCGGCGAGATGCTGGTGGCCACGCACCTGCCGTTTCCGTCCATTGGACGGGTCGCCGTCGATGGCGATGCGTTCCGTTGGGTGCCCGTGTTCTGGGACTTCTGACCACAGCGCGGCGAAGGGCGCGCCTGCATGCAACCCATGCAGGCATGCCCGGGCGCCTATTGCACGGCGGTCACCACCTGTTGCACCAGCCGCTGCAGCTTGCGTGGATTGCGCTGCACCAGGATCTCCACGATACGCTCGCCATCGGTGTCGAACGCCATCGCCGATTCCAGCATTCCATCGAAGTAGCGCAGCAGCCCCATCCGTCCATTGAGCTCCACCGGTACCACGCGCAGCTGGTCCTTGCGGCGCAGGTGCGGGGCATACAGCAGCTGGGCGATGCGTGCGCCGCCCAGCATCGGCTTGGGGAAGCTGCTGACGATGCCGCCGCCGTCGCCGATCAGCACGGCCGATTCGGCCATCATCGACCTCATGGTCGTGAAATCGCCGCTGGATACCGCTTCGGCGAAACGGCGCATCAGTCGCTGGTGGACGTCCTGCGGGATGTTGTAGCGCGGCCGCGCCTGGCGCAGTTGCTGGCGTGCGCGATGTACGATCTGCCGGCACGCTGCTTCGGACTTGTCCAGCGTGCGGGCAACGACGTCATAGCCCTGGTCGAGTACATCGTGCAGCAGGAAGGCGGCGCGCGCATCCGGTGCCAGCCGCTCCAGCACGTTGAGGAAGGCGACCGAAAGATCACTGGCGGTTTCCAGAATGTACTCAGGGGTGGTGGCATCGTCGGTGAGCAGCGGTTCGGGCAGCCACATGCCGACATAGTGTTCGCGCGTGCGTCGCGCCAGGCGCAGGCCGTCGATTGCGCGGCGCGTGGTGGTGGCAACCAGCCAGGCCTCGGGATTGTCGATGTCCGCCTGCACGGCACCGTGCCAGCGCAGCCACACGTCCTGCACCACGTCTTCTGCTTCGGCCACCGAACCGAGCATGCGGTACGCCACGCCGAACAGGCGCGGGCGGAGATGGGTGAACAGGGCGGTAGGGTCTTCCATGGAAGGGCAGACGGGACAGATGCCCCGATTGTGACACCACGGCAGCAGCCGGGCATCGGCCCGGCTGCTGGACATCATGCCGTTGCTGGGCCGGAGGGCCCGCCCCTCAGCGTGGCGGCAGCACGGCTGGCTTGCCGATGTCCTTGAGCAGGAACACCACGAATTTCGCCGGTTCGGCGGTGCTGGCATTACGGCCGACGGTGTGCAGGTCCTGCGGGCCTTCATGGAAGGCTTCGCCTGGGCCTAGCGTGACCTCGCGGCCACCGGCTACGCCCATCACGATGCGCCCTTCGAGCACGTAGACGAAGCCATGCGCGTCGTGGCGGTGCACCGGGTCGGCGCCGCCGGGCGGATACTCGACGGTAAGGATCAGCGCTTCCTTGCCAGGGTGGTCGGGCAGTGGCTGGGTCAGCACCTCATGGACGATCGGTTCGGGTGCCTGGCTGGCGTGCGCGGCCGGTTCCGCTGCGAAGGTGCCGAGCGGCAACAGGGCGAGCAATGCGATGGACGGTAGGGTGCGCATGTCGGATCTCCTCATGGGGCCCGGCATGCATGGAGCATGCGGGCCGGGAAAGCGCTGTGCCGGCATGCAGTACGCCGGCACCTGAAAGCTCAGGCCAGGCCGGCCTTGTCCAGCCCGAACGCCTTGTCCAATGAGCCGGGTTCGGTACGGAAGGCGACATTGGCGCGGTTCCAGGCATTGATGGCCATCACCGCGTAAGTCAGGTCGATGATCTCCTGCTCGGACAGCTGGGTGCGCACGCGCTCGTACAGTTCGTCCGGCACGCCCTGCGCAGGCAACTGGGTCATTACTTCGGTCCAGGCCAGGCAGGCACGCTCGCGCGGGCTGAACAGGTTCGATTCGCGCCATGCCGCAATGTGGTGCAGGCGCAACGGGCGCTCGCCATGAATCGTGGCTTCCTTGACGTGCATGTCCAGGCAGAAGCCGCAGCCATTGAGTTGCGAGGCGCGGATGTTGACCAGGTCATGGAGCGGGGCCTCGATCGAAGTGGCGTGCGTCGCCTGCGAGAAGGCGGCCAGTTTCTTGAACAGTTCGGGGGACTGCTTGGCGTAGTCGAGACGCTGGGTCATGAGGTGTTTCCTTTTTGTCGGCAAGAAGGGGATGGACGTTGCCGGGCGAGGCTACGTCCGGCGAGCTGTTGCCGCTAGACGGCCGCAGGGACGCATGGTGTTGCGCCGTGCGCACCAATGCCGCGTGTCCGGCCTGTCACAGCCGGATGTGCTGGCCCGTCTGCAGGATATGGATCCCTCTTCCGCCCATCGTCGTGGCCTGATGCCTCCCAGTGAACGGGTCTGGCAGGAATTCCTTGCTGCGCTGGACGAACTGCCTCCCGATGCCCGCGCCGTGTTGTTGCTGCATGACGTGCTGGGTGCCGGGTTCGACGACATCGTGCCCCTGCTCGGCCTGGACCTGTCGGCCTGCCGGCGGCGACTGGAACAGGCACGCGCCTGCCTGCAGGCGCATGGCGATCACCTGGAGCCTGGAACACCATGAATGCCACCTCGCAATCGAGCACCAGCGGCGATGGCCGCGATCCACTCAATGCCTCGTTCTCCACCAGCTACGCAGGCGTGCTTGCATTCATCGCAGTGGCCGCCGAGGGCAGCTTTGCCCGTGCGGGCGATCGCCTGGGCATCGGCCGTTCGGCGGTCAGCCGCAGCGTGCAGAAGCTGGAAAGCCAACTCGGCGTGCGCCTGTTCCTGCGCACGACGCGCACGACATCGTTGACCAGCGAGGGCGAGCTGTTCCTTGAAGGTTGTCGCCCCGGCGTGGACAGCATCCTGCAGGCGCTGGACGAGATGCGCGAGCTGCGCGAAGGGCCGCCGAAAGGGCACCTGCGCATCAGCGCCACGTACGGATTCGGCCGCCGGGTGATTGCCCCGCTGCTGGCGGCGTTCCGTGCCGAATATCCCGGGGTGTCGCTGGAGCTGCTGCTCGATGAGCAGGCGCCGGACCTGGCGGCTGATCGCATAGACATCGCGTTCCGCGATGGCCTGCTGGAAGACAGCCAGGTCATCGCCAAGCAACTGGTACCGATGCAGCTGCTGGTCTGTGCATCGCCCGGTTACGCGCAGGCCCATGGCCTGCCGGCAACCGTCGAGGAACTGGCCCAGCACGCCTGCATCGGCCGCCGGCTGCCGGGTGGGCGCCTGCAGGGTTGGGACTTCCGCGTCGATGGCCTGGACATACATCCACAGCCTGCCGCGGCGCTGGTGTTCAACGACGCCGACCTGGCATTGCAGGCAGTGGTGGACGGGCAGGGCATCGCCCAGTTGCCCAGCTACCAGGTGCGGGAGGCGCTGCGCGCAGGAATGGTGGTGACCTGCCTGGACCGCTATGCACCGCATGACCGCGGGCACTACCTGTGCTACCTCAGCCGCCGCCAGCTGCCCAAGCGCATCCGCGCGTTCATCGATTTCAGCACCCAGCGCGTGCGTGCGCTCGACCTGGACGTGATATCCCACTGGGAGGCCCACCAGCTGGCAACCACGCAGGACGCCCACGCCGAGCCGGCCTGGGCGTGATTGCCATTGGTGCCCGCAGGGCAACAGCGCGCGTCCCTGTGCGGCTCTACTGCCGCAGCTACCAGACTCCTACGATTCACCTGCACCCCGGCGCGCTGCGTCGCCCTCTTTCCCGTTCTCCTGGAGATGTGTCATGAAGATCCTCGTCATCGGCGGTACCGGCCGGATCGGCAGCAAGGTGGTCGATCGGCTGCGCGCGGCCGGCCATGAGGCCGTGGTCGCTGCGCCGTCCACCGGCATCGATGTCCTCAGTGGCGAAGGCCTGGCCGAGGCCATGGCGGGGACCGACGTGGTGGTGGACCTGGCAAACTCGCCGTCGTTCGAAGATGCTGCGGTGCTGTCCTTCTTCGAAACCGCCGGCCGCAACATCCTCGGCGCTGCACTGGCAGCCGGCGTGCGCCACCACGTCGCGCTGTCGGTGGTGGGCACCGACAAGCTTGCAGCCAGTGGCTATTTCCGCGGCAAGATCGCCCAGGAGCGGCTCATCCGCGATTCCGGCATCGCCTACACCATCATCCATTCGACCCAGTTCTTCGAGTTCCTGCCCGGCATCATCCAGTCCGCCGGCGAGGGCCAGGTGCTACGCCTGCCGAGTGCGCTGGTGCAGCCGATCGCCGCCGAGGACGTGGCCGATGCGGTGGCGGAGGTGACATTGAAGGCACCGGCGAACGGCGTGGTCGAGATTGCCGGCCCGCAGCGCGAATCGATGGCCGGGTTGGCGCAGCGTTTCCTGGGCGCCACCGGTGATGCACGCCGGGTGGTTGGCGATGCGAAGGCCGGCTACTTCGGTGCGCTGTTGCAGGACGACACCCTGGTGCCGGCGGGGCAGGCGTGGACAGGCAAGGTGGATTTCGACAGCTGGCTGCATCAGTCCGGCCTGCTGCAGGCCCGTCCGGCCTGAACGGCGTGGCGGCCTGCCCGGTTTCGCTCCACGGGGAGAGGCAATGACTGGACTGAAACCTCCACCACCCAGCGTGCTCGACAGATACCAGGGCGAAGCTGCGCGTCCGCTGTATACCGGCAGGGTGCGTGTGAGCGGTGGTGAGGCACGGCACGGCCGGGCCTCGGGCGTGGCGCGCTCGGATGATGGTGAGCTGCTGGTCGACCTGCGCCTGCCATCCGAACTCGGGGGTGCTGGCGGTGGCACCAACCCGGAACAACTGCTGGCCGCCGGCTACGCGGGCTGCTTCCATGGCGCACTGGTGCTGGTCGCCGCGCGCGCGGGCCTGGTGCTGGACGATCCAAGCATCGAAGTGGCCGTGACGTTCGCACGCGACCCGGTGGATGGGTTCTACCTGCTGTCGGCGGAGATATCCGCCTGCCTGCCGGGGATGGATCCCACGCTGGCGGCCGAACTGGTACGCAATACCGAGCGCGTGTGCCCATACGCGAAGATGTTCCACCGCGGGATCAGCCACCGCGTCACGGTTACCGTGGCGGTGGAGTGATCCTGGGACCCACGGCAGCTGGCCTCAGGGCTTGGCCCTGGCGGTTGTTTTCCTGCGGCTGGCTTTCCTGACGGTGGCCTTCGGTGCTGCCAGGTGCCTGGTGCCGTGCTGGCGTGTAGCGCTTTCGTCGCCATGAAGCGTCAGCAGTGACTCCATCAGATGTTCATCGCTGCTTGAGCAGACACCCAGCAACACCACCTCGTCGCAGCCTTCCGCCGCGATGTAGGCATGGCCCATGTTGGAGTCGATATACACCGATTGGCCGGCTTCCAGCACCATGGGATCGTAGAACTCCGTGTGCACCTCCATCCGCCCCTCCAGCACGTGGATGTACTCCTCGCCGGAGTGGTGCACCAGCTCGCCGAACTCTTCGATGGTCTTGGCGCGGACACGCGTCAGTACCGGGATCATGCGTTTGCGGCGCAATTCCGGGCAAAGATAGAAGTAGTCGTAATTTGGCGTGGTGACACGGATTGCATCCTCGATCCGGCCGATGCTGCGCCGTGCCGTCACTGCCGGTTCGACCTGGTCGGCGTCCTCTGCGAAAAGTTCCGACATCCGCAACTGCAGCCGCTGCGCAAGCTGGAGCAGCTTGTCGTAGGTAAGGGTCAAGCGATCATGCTCGACCTTGGACAAGGTCGACAGCGGGATGCCGGCATGTTCGCTCATCTGCTTGAGCGTCCATCCCTTGCGGGCGCGCAGGGAGCGCAGCAGTCCGCCAATGGTGGGGTGTTGTGGGGTCATTCCTGCGGGATCTCCTGGAGCCCAACCGCTTTCTGCTGGTACCTCCAGCACGGGGCATGATCGCCTTCCGGTACGACCCTTGGAAAGGGCGGGCTGCTCGAAAGGCGTTCGCTCCACGACTTTTGGCACGGGTTGACAATTCTCTGATTAGGATCATTATCGCCGAATCAGGATATATCCGCCAGCCCGCGATACTCCTCGGGCATGGGACCGTTCAGTCGTTTCAGTCTGGAGGCCGTTCGATGCGTTCGATTCATCAGATCCTGTGCAGCGCGGTGCTGATCGCATTGCCGTTGCTGGCCCAAGGGGCCGCCGTTCCCGCCGCCGCCGTACCGCCCACGACGATACCCGCGCCGGCTCCCACCCCGGTGGCGGCGACGCCGCCAGAGGCGAATGCCGTGGTGCCCCGAAGCACGCCGGCCTTGACCGGCGAGGATGCGGAAGCCTGGCTGGATGGATTCCTGCCCTACGCGCTGGCCAATGGGGACATCGCCGGTGCCGTCGTCGTCGTGGTGAAGGATGGCCAGGTGCTGCTGAAGAAGGGCTATGGCTATGCCGATCTGGCCACGCGTACGCCGGTAGATCCGGATGGCACCCTGTTCCGGCCGGGTTCGGTGTCCAAGCTGTTCACCTGGACGGCGGTGATGCAGCTGGTCGGGCAGGGCAAGCTGGACCTGGACGCCGACGTCAACACATACCTCGATTTCCGGATTCCGGCACGTGACGGTGCGCCCGTGACGCTGCGGCAGGTGATGACCCACACCACCGGCATGGAAGAGCAGATCCGCGGGCTGATCACCGCAGACGAGAATGAGGTCACGCCATTGGGCGATGCACTGAAGCATTGGGTGCCCGAACGCATCCATGTGCCCGGTGCCACGCCTGCCTACTCGAACTATGCCACTGCGCTGGCCGGCTACATCGTCGAGCGTGTGTCCGGCGAATCCTTCAATGACTACATCGAAGGGCATATCTTCAAGCCGCTTGGCATGGACCATTCCAGCTTCCGCCAGCCGCTTCCGCCGGCCTTGCTTGCCGCCATGTCGAAGGGCTATGCCAAGGCCTCCGAAGCTGAGGCCAAGGACTATGAGTTCATCAGCCTGGCGCCGGCAGGCAGCCTGGCATCGACCGGTCCGGACATGGCGCGCTTCATGATCGCGCACCTGCAGGACGGCGCTTACGGCCAGGCGCGGATCCTCGATGCGGCCACCGCGCAGCAGATGCATTCGACCGGGCAGGCCTCGGTCGGCCCACTGAACCGGATGATGCTGGGCTTCTACGAAACCACGGTGAACGGCCACCGCGCCATCTCGCATGGCGGCGACACGCAATGGTTCCATAGCGACCTGCAGTTGTTCCTCGACGATGGAATCGGCCTGTTCGTGTCGATGAACAGTTCCGGGCGCGACGGTGCGACCGGGCATATCCGCTATGCGCTCTCGCGCGGATTTGCTGATCGTTACCTGCCCGGAAAGCCGGCCACGTCCACCGCGGTGGCGAAGGAGGAAGCCCAGCAGCATGCATCGCAGATCGCCGGCTCGTACACCAGCAGCCGTCGTCCGGACAGCAGCTTCCTGTCGCTGGCCAACCTGCTGGGGCCGATCAAGGTAGCCGCCAACGAGGACGGCACCATCAGCGTGACCGCTGCGATGGGGGTGGGTGGTGCGCCGAAGAAATGGCGCGAAGTCGCGCCGTACCTGTGGCAGGACACGACAAGTACCGATCGCCTGGCTGCCGACGTGGTTGACGGCAAGGTCACCCGCTTCAGCCTGGAGCCGTACGCGCCGATCATGGTGTTCGAGCGGCTGTCGAGCTGGCGCGCGTTGTCGATGCCGTTGCTGGGCGCCAGCCTGCTGGTGCTGCTGCTGACGGTGCTGGCGTGGCCGGTGTCGGCGCTCGTACGTCGCTACTACGGGGTGGGCTATGCATTGAGCGGGGCCGATGCGCGTGCCCACCGCCTGGTACGGATCGGCGCACTGTTGTCCCTGCTGGCGACCTCGGCTGCACTCGGCCTGGTGGTGGCCATGCTGAGCAAGCTGGAAATGACCAGCCCGGGCAATGACGGTCTCATCATCGCGATGCGCCTGTTCGCCACGGTGGCGCTGCCGGTCGGTGCCGTCATCGCGGTGTGGAATGCCTGGCATGTGCTGCGCGGCCGCCGCAAGTGGCTGGCCCGGCTGTGGGCGGTGCTGTTGGCGCTGGCCTGCCTGTTCCTGCTCTGGCTCGGGTTTGCCCACCACATCATCGGCTTTGGTGCGAACTACTGATCCGATGCCGCCGGCGGCGGCTGCCGCCGGCCCATTGCCCGTCTTCTTCCCATGCGCGAGGCCGCCGTGCCCCTTCGACTTGAGCTGCATAACGAACCGCTGCCGATGTCGGCGCCATTCCGTATCGCCGGCCGTGTGTTCGAGGCGATGCCGGCGACGGTGGTGACATTGCGCGATGGCGCCCATTCGGGCCGCGGCGAAGGCGCGGGCGTGTATTACAACGACGATCACCCCGACGGGATGCGGGCGACGCTGGAGGCGCTGCGTCCGCGCATCGAAGCGGGACTGGACAGGGAAAGCCTGCGCAGCCTGCTGCCTGCCGGGGGCGCGCGCAATGCACTCGACTGTGCGTTGTGGGAACTGGAGGCGCAGCGCAGCGGCCTGCCGGCATGGCGGCTGGCCGGCCTGGAAGGCGTGCGCCCGTTGTTGACCACCTTCACCGTCGGCGCGGATGCACCGGAGGTCATGGCCGAGCGCGCCGCCGCCTATGTCCAGGCCCGGGCACTGAAGCTCAAGTTGACCGGCGAAGCGGCGCTCGATGCCGCCCGCGTCCGCGCCGTGCGGGCACGCTGCCCCGGCCCATGGATCGGCGTCGATGCGAACCAGGGTTACGACGCCGCGTCGCTGCCGGCGTTGCTGCCGGTACTGGTCGAGGCAGGGATTTCGCTGCTGGAGCAGCCCTGCCGGCGTGGCAGCGAGAGTGACCTCGACGGCATCGAACACGTCGTGCCGTTTGCTGCCGATGAGAGCATCCTCGACCTCGCCGAGCTGGATGCGCGCCACCATCGCTTCGATGTGATCAACATCAAGCTCGACAAGTGTGGTGGCCTGACCGAGGGCCTGATGATGGCGCGCCGCGCACGCGAACTTGGCAAACAGGTGATGGTGGGCAACATGTGCGGGACCAGCCTGGCGGCTGCGCCCGCGTTCGTGCTGGGGCAGTACTGCGATATCGTCGATCTGGATGGCCCCACGTTCCTGGTCCAGGATCGCACGCCATCGGTGCGTTACGAAGACGGATTCATCCACTGCGGCGATGAGGTATGGGGGCCACGGACCTCCCCATGACTGCAATGGCCGAAGATCATGGCAAGACCTGGTTCGGCCAGCCGCGTGGACTGACCATCCTGTTCCTGACCAACATGTGGGAGCTGTTCTCCTACTACGGCATGCGGACGATGCTGGTCTACTACATGACCAAGCACCTGCTGTTTGCGCAGGAAAAAGCGTCCTTCGTCTATGGAACCTACACCGCGATGGCGTACTTCACGCCCATCGTGGGGGGCGTGATCGCCGACCGTTATCTTGGCAAGCGCAATGCCGTGATCCTCGGCGGCAGCATCATGGCGTTTGGCCATTTCCTGATGGCGTTCGAGTCGATGTTCTTTCCTGCGCTGGCGACCATCGCGCTGGGCAACGGCTTGTTCCTTCCCAGCCTGCCCAGCCAGATCAACGACCTGTACGCCGCTGACGATCCTCGCCGCGGGCGCGCCTACAATGTCTACTACGTCGGGCTCAACATCGGCGGCTTGCTGGCGCCGCTGGTCTGCGGCACGCTCGGTGAACTCTACGGTTGGCATTACGGTTTCGGCGCAGCGGGCATCGGCATGTTCCTGGGCCTGGTGATCTACGTATGCGGCCGCCGCTACCTGCCACCGGAGCCGCCGCGCCTGCGTGTACCTGCTGCCGCAGCAGCCGCGCCGGCGCGCACGGATCCGCGGGTCTGGTGGCTGCTGCTCGGTGTCGGCCTGGCCGCGACGATCTTCCGCGGCGCCTACGAGCAGATCGGCAATACCCTGCCGCTCTGGATCGACGGCAGCGTCGATCGCACGCTGGGCAGCCTTGTCGTGCCGATGACATGGTTCCAGTCGCTCAACCCCCTGCTGGTGATCGCGATGACGCCGTTGCTGCTGATGTACTGGCGGCGCCGTGCCGACCAGGGGCGCGAATCGTCGCCTGCCCGGCGCATGGCGTTGGGCGCACTGATCGTGGCGGCGGCCTTCGTGCTGCTGGCGGCGGTTGCCGGCAGTGCAGGGGATTCCCGTGTCAGTGGACTCTGGCTGGTGGCCTTCTTCGTGGTGCTGACCCTCGGCGAGCTGTACATCCTGCCGACGGGGCTGGGCCTGTTCGCCAAGCTGGCGCCACCACGATTGGGTGCCACGACGGTCGCGTCCTGGTTCCTGGCGATCTTCAGCGGCAGCCTGTTGGCCGGGCTCATCGGCACGCTGTGGTCGAAGACCAGCCATGCCGGTTTCTTCCTGCTGCTTGCCAGCCTGGCGGTGCTGGCCGCCGCACTGCTGTGGCGGCTGGACCGCCCGATACGCTCATTGCCATGACCTGACGGAGACCCGACCATGCCGCGACTTCTACCGACCCTGCTTGCCCTTGCCGTGTGCGCCGCGTGCAACCCGGTGGCCGCTGCCGATGCACCGCCGCGCTATGACCTGTTGATACGCAACGGCGTGGTCCATGACGGCAGCGGCAGCGACCCGCAGCGCGTCGATGTCGCCGTGCAGGGCGACCGTATCGTCGCGCTGCTGCCACCGGGGCGGCCTGCCAGTGCACGGCAGCAGATCGATGCGCATGGAATGGCAGTAGCGCCGGGGTTCATCAACGTGTTGAGCTGGGCGACCGAATCGCTTATCGCCGATGGCCGGGGAGTCAGTGACAGCAAGCAGGGCGTGACGCTGGAGATCTTCGGCGAAGGATGGTCGATGGGGCCGGTCAATGCGCGGATGAAGGCAGATGCCTTGAAGCAGCAGGCCGACATCCGCTACGACATGCCATGGACCACGCTGGGTGGCTACCTGGAGCATCTGCAGCAGCGTGGCATCACGCCGAATGTCGCTTCGTTCATTGGCGCGACCACGGTACGCATCCACGAACTGGGCGAGGACGACGTCAAGCCCAGCGCCGAACAGCTCGGCCGGATGCAGGACGTGGTACGGCAGGCGATGCGCGAGGGAGCGCTGGGCGTGGGCAGCTCGTTGATCTATCCGCCCGCCACGTTTGCCGACACCGACGAACTGATCGCGCTGGCCAAGGCGGCGGCGGAGTCCGGTGGCGGCTATATCTCGCACATGCGCAGCGAGGCCGACCGCCTGCTTGAGGCGGTTGACGAGACGATCGCCATCGCACGTGCCAGCGGCCAGCGTGCCGAGGTCTACCACTTGAAGGCCGCCGGCGAGAGGAACTGGCCGAAGATGCAGCAGGCGATCGACAGGATTGCCGCGGCGCGCAGCGAGGGCCTGGCGGTGAGCGCCGACATGTATGTGTATACCGCCGGCGGGACCGGCCTGACCGCCAGCCTGCCGCCATGGGTGCAGGCCGGTGGCCACGACGCGATGATCCAGCGGCTCAAGGAGCCCGCCACCCGCGCGCGCGTGGTGGCTGAGATGCGCAACCCCGACGTGCCGTGGGAGAACCTGCGGCTGCTCGCAGGATCGGACGAGCGGCTGCTGCTGCTCGAGTTCAAGAGCGAGGCGCTGAAACCGCTGAGCGGCAAGTCGCTGGCTGCCATCGCGCGCGAACGTGGCACCTCGGTCGAAGACACCGCGATCGACCTGATCATCGAGGACGACTACCGCATCGGCACGGCCTACTTCCTGATGAGCGAAGAGAACATCGAGCTCGGCCTGAAGCAGCCCTGGGTCAGCCTGGGCTCTGATGCGGAGTCGTCGGCACCGGAGGGCGTGTTCCTGCAATCCGGCACGCATCCACGCGCGTACGGCAACGTGGCGCGCTTCCTTGGCCACTACGTCCGCGACCGCAAGCTGATGTCACTGCAGGAGGGCATCCACCGGCTTACCGGCCTGCCAGCCAGCAACTGGAAGCTGGCCGACCGCGGATGCCTGCGCGTGGGATGCCACGCCGACATTGTTGTCTTCGATCCAGCCACCATCGCCGACCACGCAACCTACGACCAGCCCCGTCAGTACGCGAGCGGCGTCAGCGACGTGTTCGTCAACGGCGTACAGGTGGTGCGCGCCGGCGAACACACCGGCGCTACGCCCGGGCGCGTGGTCCGTGGCCCCGGCTGGGTGGCAGGCGCTGAATAGCGTGCCTGCCACTTTATTCTCCAAATGTGTTGACAATTCTCTAATCAGGATCATTATCGCCAATCAGGATATGTCTGTGCGTGGCGGCGGGGGCCGCAGCCAGACCACCGCTGATCCAACGTCGCCCGGGAGAGCAGGCATGACCCAGTTCCAGTCCGCACGGCCGTGGTACCGCAAGCAACTTTCCCTGGCGATTGCCGGCGCATTGGCGTGTTGCAGTGCACCTGCGTTGGCGCAGGACGCGATGACGCTCGACACGGTGGTGGTGACCGCCAACAAGCGCGTGGAGAACGTCCGCGAGGTCGGCGCTTCGATCAGCGTGATCGGCGAGCGCCAACTGGAGAACATCGGCGCGGTTTCGCTGTCCGACTATGCCGCCTACATTCCCGGGCTGCAGGTGCAGAACGAGGGCAGCCCCGGCCTGACCCGGGTATCGCTGCGCGGGATTTCCGCACTGTCTTCGGGTGCGACGGTGTCCACCTACATCGACGACGTGCCGGTTGGATCCAGCGGCATCTACCAGGGCGCGAGCGGGCTGATGCTCGACCTGCTGCCGTACGACATCAGCCGGGTCGAAGTGCTGCGTGGCCCACAGGGCACGCTGTACGGCGCCGGGGCCATCGGTGGCCTGCTCAAGTACGTCACGCGCGCACCGGAGGTGGCAGGTGAGGAAACGCGTGTCGGCTTCGGCCTGCGCTCGGTGCAGGGCGGCGGGCAGGAGTGGAACGCACGCTTCGGCGCCAGCCTGCCGTTGAAGGAGGATCGCCTGGGCCTGCGCATGAGCTTCGCGCGCAATGGCATCGCCGGCTTCACCGACAATGCGGTCGATGGACGCAAGGACATCAACGATGGCGACCAGATCGGTGCGCGCACCGCGCTGTCCTGGGACGGAGATGCGTTTGATCTTGGCCTGTCGGTGCTGCACCAGCGCACCCGCAGCGATGACCGTGCCGGCGTGGCACTGGATGCCGATACCCTTGCCCCGTTGTTTGGCGAGCAGGTTGATGTGGCGTGGCAGCCGCGGCCCTTCTCCAAGGACCTGACCCTGACCTCGCTCAGCCTGGACTGGGACCTGGGCTGGGGCAACTTCGTGTCGGCGACCGGGTGGTCGCAGACCGACACGGTCGACCAGATCGATTCGACGGTGCAGTTCGGCGAGGTTGCCGACCTGCTGGCCGGACTGCCGGAACCGGGCAGCTCTTCGGTGCGCTACAGCTTCGATCTCGACAAGATCACCCAGGAGCTCCGCCTGGTGTCGAAGACCGGCGGAAAATTCGAATGGATGGTGGGCGGCTTCTACACCAGGGAAGATGCGCTGCAGAGCCAGTTCGCGCGGTTGGACCAGCGCGATGGTTCGCCCTTGCCGGCGCCGTTTGATGACATGTTCGGTACGCTGGCGATCATCAACCTGCCGAGCACCTACAAGGAATATGCGTTGTTCGCCAACGGTTCCTGGCGTTTCGGCGAGCGCTTCAAGATCGATGTGGGCATGCGCCAGGCACGCAACGACCAATGGTTCAGCCAGAACGTACCGACCGGCATCCTTGCGCCGATTGGCGATGCACCGGGTGAATCCAGCGAGGATGTCTTCACCTGGAGCCTGAGTCCGCAGTTCAAGCTGTCCGACAGCGTGATGCTGTATGCGCGCGCGGCCACCGGCTACCAGCCCGGCGGCCCGAACGTTGCGTTGCTTGGCATGCCGCCGCAGGTCGATTCGTCGATGCTCGACAGCTACGAGATCGGTGTGAAGTCCCAGTTCGCCGACCGCCGGGTGACGTTCGATCTGTCCGTGTTCCGCATCGACTGGGAGGACATCCAGGTAGCTTCTTCGTTCAATGGCATCGGCGGCCTGGTCAACGGCGGCGAGGCCACCAGCAAAGGTGTCGAGCTGACCTCGCTGTTCAGCGTGACCGACGCGCTGACGCTGGGCCTCAATGCCGCCTATACCGATGCCAGCCTGAAGGAGGATTTCGATCCGACCGTCATCCCGCAGGGCGACTTCGACGTGATCCTGTGGACGGGCCTGGCAGGTGACCGCATGCCCTATACGCCACGGTTGTCGTGGACGGCGACGGCCGAGTACGCCTTCTCCACCGCCGGCGGCCTTACCGGCCAGGTAGGCGGTGCCTTCCGCTGGACAGGCGAGCGGCTCAACGACACCACCGAACGCCAGCGCATCACCGCACCGGGTGATCCGGACACGCAGTTGGCGCCGGACGACATCACCGCGCCGCTGAAACTGGGGAGCTATCGCGCACTCGATCTGTATGCCGGCATCGGTCGGGGCAGCTGGGAACTTCGCGCTTACGTCAACAACGTGACCGGGGAGAATGCGTGGCTGACGATGGCGCCTGTTTCCGGCGCGCTGTCGGGCGTGACCTCCCGGGTATCGGCGGTACCCATCCAACCACGGACCTTCGGGCTCGAGGTTGACCTGCGTTTCTGAGCGCGCGCCTTCCGCATTCCTGCCGATGGTGGCCGTCATCTCCATACCCCGAGACCAGCGCATGCAGACCGCGATTCCGATGCCGCACGAAACCGAAGCGCTTCCGCAGCCATACCTGTTGTTCCTCGGCGACACGGTCGAGCCGAGCTACGCAAAGACAGCATTCGGCTTGCGCGACTGGGCGCGTGACCGCTGCCTCGGCGAGTTCGCCTGCGAAACCGCCCGCGTCAGCACCGGGCTGCCGTTCCTCGCCCCCGTGCAGGCGCGACAGGCCGGCGCCCGCGCCATGGTCATTGGTGTTGCCAACCCCGGCGGGCACATCCCCGCCGCGTGGATACCGCTGCTGGTGCAGGCACTGGAGGCGGGGCTGGACCTGATCGGCGGCATGCACATGCGGCTGTCGGACATCGAACTGTTGCGGAACGCGGCGCGGGCGCTGGGGCGACGCCTGATCGACGTGCGCGAGCCACCATTGAACATCCCGGTCGCCAGTGGTGCCAAGCGCACCGGCAAGCGCCTGCTCACCGTCGGCACCGATTGCGCGCTCGGCAAGAAGTACGCGGCGTTGGCGCTGGCGCATGCTTTCCAGCAGCGCGGCGTGGACGTCGATTTCCGCGCCACCGGCCAGACCGGCATCCTGATCGCCGGGGCTGGCGTGCCGATGGATGCGGTGGTCGCAGACTTCGCTGCAGGGGCGGCCGAGACGCTGTCACCCGATGCGGATCCGTCGCATTGGGATGTGATCGAAGGCCAGGGTTCGCTCTCGCACCCGGCCTATGCCGGCGTGTCGCTGGCGCTGCTGCATGGCAGCCAGCCGGATGTCATCGTGGTGTGCCACGAGCAGGGGCGCGAACGTGTACTGGGTTACGAGCACTACGCGCTGCCATCGATCGAGGAAACGATCGGCCTGGCATTGACCCTTGGCGCGCGCACGAATCCGGCGATCCGTTGCGCCGGTATCAGCCTCAACACCGGTGCGCTGGATCCAGAGGCCGCCCGTGCCGCCATCGACGGACTGGCCGACCGCCTTGGCATGCCGGTGGCCGACCCGGTGCGCGGTGGCGATGCCTTCAAGACGCTGGTGAACGCATGCCTTGGCGAGCAGGCAGGCTGACCGGATGACGACCCTGCCGACGCGATTCCAACGCTGGATATTGCCGGGGCTCGCTTTCAAGGCAGCGGTGATCGGGGGTGGCTACGCTACCGGGCGTGAGCTGGCGGAGTACTTCATCCCCAGTGGGCCGCAGGGCGGGATGCTGGCGATCCTGGTGGCGATGGTGTGCTGGAGCGTGGTCTGTGCGCTGACATTCGGCCTGGCCCATGCGACGCGGAGCTTCGACTACCGCCACTTCTTCGACATGCTGCTCGGTCCGTTCGCGTTCCTGTTCGAACTGGCGTACGTGGTGTTCATGGTGCTGATCCTGGCCGTGTTCGGCGCAGCCGCAGGCGAGATCTTCGCGGCGATGCTGGGCTGGCCGACACTGGTCGGCACGCTGTTGCTGATGTTGGCCATCGGCTTCTTCGCCGCGTTCGGGAACGAGACGGTGGAGGCATTGTTCAAATGGGTATCGGTGCTGCTGTATGGCACCTATGCCGTGTTCATGGTGCTGGTGCTGGGCAGGTTCGGCGGTGCGGCACTGGAAACGTTGGCGACGCCCCAGCCGACCACCGGCTGGCTGCAGGGCGGCCTGACCTATGCCGGTTACAACATCGTCGGGGCGGTGATCGTGCTGCCCTTGGTCCGGCATTTCCTCAGCCGGCGTGATGCGATCGTTGCCGGGGTGTTGTCGGGGCCGCTGGCAATGTTGCCGGGGCTGTTTTTCTTCCTGTGCATGCTGGCGTGGTATCCGCGGATTGGCGATGTAGCGCTGCCGTCGGACTTCATCCTGCGCCAGCTGGACCTGCCGGTTTTCCATGTCCTGTTCCAGATGATGATCTTCAGTGCGTTGCTGGAGAGTGGCACGGCGGTCGTCCACGCCTGCAACGAACGCATCGCGCGGGCCTGGCAGGGGCGTGGTGGCGGTCGCCTGGGCAGGGCACCGCGGTCGGTGGTCGCAGGGTGCCTGCTGGTCGGCTCGATCTTCATTGCCGACCGCGTCGGCCTGGTGGCGCTGATTGCCCAAGGGTATCGCGGGCTTGCGTACATGTTCCTGGCCATCTACGTGCTGCCGCTGCTGACCATCGGCATCTGGCGGCTGTTGCACCGCGATGCGGCGCCCAAGGTGGCGCCGTTGGCGGATTCCTGACTGGAGATCATCAATGATCCTGACGTCCAAGGCCTTGTGGCCCCTCTTTGCTGGCGTGATGTTGTGCATGGCAGCGCACGCGCAAGTGCCTGCCGGCTTCGATGCGCGGGTGGAGCAGGCGATGCGTGCGCGCGACGTGCCGGGAATGGCGATCTCGATCGTCAAGGATGGGCAGATCGTTCATGCCCAAGGCTATGGCGTGCGCAGGCTGGGCAGCGCCGAACGGGTCGACGCGGATACGATCTTTCCGACAGGTTCGACCGGCAAGGCAGTGACGGCCGCGGCGCTGGCGATCCTGGTCGACGATGGCGTGCTGGACTGGGACGACAAGGTCATCGACCACCTGCCGGAATTCCGCATGCACGACCCATGGGTCACGAGCGAGATGACCGTGGCCGACCTGCTGCTGCATCGAAGCGGACTCGGGCTGGGTGCGGGCGACCTGCTGTTCATCCCCCGTACCTCGCGCAGCCGTGCGGAGATCGTGACGGCCCTGCGCAACATCAAGCCGGCCACCAGTTTCCGCAGCGGCTACGCCTACGACAACATCCTCTACATCGTCGCCGGCGAGCTGGTGAGCCGGGTCAGCGGGCAGCCCTGGGAAAGTTTCGTGCGTACGCGGATCTTCCAGCCGCTCGGCATGGCCACGGCCGTCAGCGATGAAAAGGATCGTTTCGCGAACCCGAACCGGGTGCAGCCACATGCGCGCCTGGATCCGAGGCTGCGTGGCCTTGGCCCGCAGCAGGTGTTGCCCGAACGGGACGGCCTGGGCCAGGTGGGGGCGCCAGCGGGAGGGCTATCGTGGAGTGCGAAGGACTTCGCGCGCTGGATCCAGGGGCAGCTTGCGCTGGGGGCGTTGCCGGATGGAAAGGGACGGATGTACAGCGAGGCGTCGGCACGCGCGATGTGGACGCCACAGGTACCGGTTCCGATCCGACCGTTTCCCGCACCCATCGCCGATATCACGCCGCAGTTCTCTGCCTACGGCTATGGCTGGAACGTGCAGGACTACCGCGGGGTGAAAGTCATCCAGCACGGTGGCGCGGTGTTTGGCGTGCTTGCCTTCGTGGTGCTGGTGCCGGAGCACAACCTGGGTATCGCATTGCAGATGAATTCCGAGGACGTGGAGGTCATGCGGGGCCTGGGCTACGAGTTGCTGGACCATTACCTGGGCTTCGAACCGCGTGACTGGGTTGGCGCGTTCTCCAGCTGGAACCAGCAACGGCTTGCTGGCGGCCTGGAGGCGTTGGGCGAAGTAAAGGGACCGGCCCGCAAGGTCTCACGGCCGTCGTTGTCGCCGGATGGCTACGCCGGCAGCTACACCGATGCGTGGTACGGCCCGATCGCCATCTTCGAACAGAAGGGCCAGCTGCGGATCGACTTCAAGCAGACGCCGGACATGGCTGGCACGTTGCATCATTGGCAGTACGACACATTCCGCGTGGACTGGGACGATGCGTCGATCGAGCCGGCGTATGTGACCTTTGCGTTGGATGCCGAGGGGAAGGTCGCGAACGTGGACATGAAGGCAGTTTCGCCACTGGCAGACTTCAGCTACGACTACCAGGACCTGCATTTCAAGCCGTCGGAAAAGTAGATCCATCCTGGATACCTGTCTGCGGGCGGCTGTCGGTGAATGAAGCCGGGGCATCGCTGCGTTGCTGGAACGGCCGTGGCGCAAGTGGGTGGGAACACATTCGACGAGACAGGTATGATCGACATGTCCCCATCCGGTGATCCAAAAGGCGTCAGGTGCCCCACCCCATGCCCGCTCTGCCAACCGCTGCGGATTTTCCTCCCGGCACGCAGTTCATGATCCTGGAATTCGACGTTCCGTTAGCGCGCGTTCCCGGTGAGGGGCGCTGTGAGTGGTTCAACTGGTATGGCGGTCGTCCACGTCCCTATCCCGTTGAGAGGCTCAGGGTCGATAACAATTGGTTGGCATCTTCATTCGAAGAATGGGTGGCGTTGGTGCAGGCATCCACCAAGGCATAGATCCTTGCACCATGGATCGGGCTCAATACACGTCGCGCCGGTAGCGGCCGTCGCCGAGCAGGGCATCGACCGCATCATCGCCGAGGATGTCGCGCAGCGCGCCATCGACGCCCTCGGCCATGCCATGCAGCGAGCCGCAGACATAGATGCTGCCCCCCAGCCCTACCCAGGCGCGCACTGCGTCCGGCGCGGCACGCAGGCGGTCCTGTACGTAGCCGCCGCCCTCGGGATCGCGTGAGAACGCGAGGTCCACGCGACCAAGGTGCCCCTGTTGCTGCCAGGCATCGATCTCGTCGCGGAACAGGAAGTCGTGTGCACGGGTACGTTCGCCGAATACCAGCCAATGTCCCCGGTCACCCTGTGCGGCTGCTTCGCGCAGCAGGCTGCGCAGGCCTGCGATGCCGGTGCCGTTGCCGATCAACAGCATCGGCGCATGCTCGGGATGGCGGTGGAAGCCGCTGTTGCGGCGCACGCGTGCCTGGATCCGGTCATCGCTGCCGGCATGCACGCACAGCCAACCCGAGCCCAGGCCATGCCGTCCGTCGGGCAGGGCGGTCAGGCGGATCACCAGATGGACAGCGTCATCGTCGGGCACCGAGGCGATCGAGTACTCGCGATGCGGCAGGCTCGGCAGCTGGGCCAGCCAGCTGGCTGCGTCGATGACTGCAGCAGCCGGTGGCGCGTCAGGTAACAGCCGTCCTGCGGCAGCTTCGGCCAGGGAGGTGGCATGGCCATCCAGGACAAGCATCGCGGCAGGATCCAGGCCATGCCGTTCCAGCACCTCCAGCACGTGCGCGCGTGCATGCTGCGGGGCAATCTCCAGGATGTCGCCGGCCTGCCATGCGGCATGCGCCGGTGGCACCAGCGCGACGTGCCAGATGGCCCCGGCAGCGCTGCCGGGGTTGAGCTGCGTGCGCGTTGCCAGCTTCCACGGCTGCAGTTCTACCGGCGTGGCCAATGGGCTGTGGTCTTCCACGCCGGTCAGCGATGCCAGCTGTTGCTGCCACTGCGCCAGCGGCGCGGGGTCGGTGCGGTCCACTTCGATACTGGGAAACAGGCGGCTTGCGCCCTGCGTCGCCAGCCATCCATCCAATTGGCGCGAGAAGCCGCAGAAACGCGCGTACTCGCCGTCCCCCAGGCCCAGCACGGCGTAGTGCAGTCCGCCCAGCAGCGCTGGCCGTGCCATCACCCTCCGCTCGAAACCGCGTGCTGCATCGGGCGCTTCGCCATCGCCGAAGGTGCTGGTCACGAACAGCGCTTTGGGTGCTTTCGCCAGCAGATTGCCATCCAGCTGTGCCAGGGGGCGCACCTGCACCGGCAGGCCGGCCGCCTGCAACTGTCCTGCGGTGCGCCAGGCCAACTGCTCGGCAAAGCCGCTCTGGCTGGCGAAGGCGACCAGCCACGGCGCCTGTCCGGCGTCGTCGGCGCTGGCGGGCAATGGCAGGCGCGAGGCGCGTACCTGCCGCTTCTTGCGGCGGCGATCCAGGTACAGCATCCAGCCGGTGATGAAGAACACCACCATGCACAGGCTGGAGAGCATCACGATGATCCGGCCGGGCAGGCCGAAGAAGCTGCCCGAATGCAGCGCGAACACGCTGACAATGATCTTGCCACCCGCATCCTTGGCGGCGTAGGGCTGGTACTGGAGCAGCGCACCGCTGGCCGGATCCAGCTGCAGGATGTCCTGCGCGCGATCATGGGCGGCAACGCTGCCCTGCACGCGGCCGAGCAGCGGACGGCCCGGCCTGGCCGGGAAGCGCAGGTCGATGTAGCCGCGGCGCACGCCTTCCAGCCCATACAGCGTGGCCTGCACCTTGTGCAGGTCCAGCGGTCCGTTGCTGGCGCGGATATCCTGCTGTCCGGTCTCCGCAGCGCCGAGCAGCCGGGTTGCGCCCTGGCGGTACCAGTCGAACGACCACCACAGGCCGGTCAGGGCGATCATCAGGTAGACCAGCAGCACCCAGGTGCCGACCACCGAATGCAGGCTCCACAGGAAGCTGCGCCCGCTGCGTGACCATTCCACCGCCAGCCACGTGCGCCAGTGCCACCAGCGGCGCGGCCAGCGCAGGTACAGCCCGGACAGGCAGAAGAACACCAGCGCGATCGCACAACTGCCGACGATGGTGCTGCCGCGCTCGCCGCTGACCAGGTGGCGGTGCAGGTCTTCGACGAAGGCGAAGAACCCCAATCCCTTCAGGTCGTCCAGCACCGTGCCGGTGTACGGATCGAAGTAGCGCCAGTTGGCCTGGCCGCCCTCGAACCGGGCCACCGACAGGCGCTTCCCGGTGGCGTCCACGCGCAGCCGCTGAAGTGGTTGCGGCATGTCCTGCTGCAGGCGCGGCAGCAGGTCGGCCAGGGCCAGTGGCTGCTCGCCGGCGGCATGTCGCTCGACTACCTGCGCCAGCGGCGGGTTGGCCGCGCGCATGATCTCGTCCTCGAACGCCAGCGTGGCCCCGCTCAACCCCATCACCGCCAGGACGGTGCCGGCGGTGATGCCCAGCAGCCAATGCAGCTGGAACAGGACAGTCTTCAACATGCGATCGATTCCAGTTGCGGCGAATGCAGGATCAGAAGTCCAGCTGGTATCCCAGGGTCACGGTGCGGCCGCGCCCGGCGAAATAGCGGTCCGGTTCGATCAGCGCGCTCTGCGAGTAGTAGGTGATGTACTGGCGGTCGAACAGGTTGGCCACGCCCAGTTGCATGCTGCCCCTGGCCAGTTTGTACTCAGCGGCCAGGTCGAACAGCGCATAGCCCTGGAACCGTTTGGCGGCTTCATCGAAATTGCGGTTGAACGCATATTGACCCTGTATGAAGGTCGACAGCGAGGGTGTCCACTGCGCGGACCAGTTCATGATCACCCGGTTCGGCGCGATGTTCAGGCCGTCCAGGCGCGCATCCAGGCGGCCATCGGCATCGCTGTCATAGCGGCCCCGTGTCCACGCATAGGACAGGCCCAGCTTGTGCGCATCATCGAGACGGTAGCGCACGCTGGCGTCCAGGCCCTCGATGCGGGTCTTCTCGCGCGCCATCTGGAATGCGCCGTCGACCGCGATGATGCGGGTGCCCAGGTCCGAGCGCGACTGGAACAGGGCTACCTCCGCTTCCCATGCACCTGTACGCAGGCGCCCACCGAGTTCGACGTTGCGGGTCAGCACCGGCTCGAGTGTCTTCAGGTCGGCCACGGCGGTATCGGGGGTGTCGATCGAGCGCAGCACGCGGCCGACATCGGGCATGCCGAAGCCTTCGGAGTAGCTGCCGAACACGTTGAAGCTGTCGCTGGGTGCGAACACCACGCCGGCATTGAACAGGTTCTCGCGGAACGACAGCTTGCCGCCCTGCACGTTGACCCGGTTGTAGCGATACAGGGTCTGGTAGCTGTCGATCTCCAGGTCGGCGTCTTCGTGGCGCACGCCACCCTGCACGGTCAACTGTGGCAGCAAGCGGTATTCGCCCTGCACGAACGCGGCGACGTTGCGGAACTCGGAATCGGGCACGTAGGTGCGACCGGTGCCGTACAGGTCCTGCTTGCCACTGTCCTTGAGCAGATCGATGCCGCCGGTGAGCTTGAGCTTGCCGTCGAGCAGGTCGTCGCGACCCAGGCTGGTCTTGGCGCCCCACTTGGAAGCGACCGAACGCGACTGGTCGTACAACGTGCCGATCGGCGCGATCAGCGGGTCCTGGAAGGTCGCCGAGCGGTCGCCACCGAACAGGCCCTCGAATTCCTGGTTGAACACCATCGCCTTCAGTTCCATGCCGGCCAGGTCGTGGTGGGTATAAGCCAGGCCGGTGGTCCATACATCGTTCCACGGTGGTGTACCCGGCGGGGTGCCACGCACCGAGGTCGTCGGCAGGCCCGTGTCACGGTTGCCGGCCACGCTCAGGTAGTCGGCCTTGGATTTGATCCGGTAGCGATTGGAACTGAATTGCAGTTCCTGGTTGTCGTCGATCCAGTAACCCAGCTTGGCGTGCAGGTCGTAGGCACGGGTCGCCATCAGGTCGCCCTGGGTGGTGTCGGTGCCGATGGCGGTGCCGTCTCCATCCAGCCACAGGCCCTGGTCTTCGTAGCCTGCGCCGAACAGGTAGTCCCAACGTCCCTTGCTGCCGCTGATCCGGTAGTCGGTGCGGTAGCTGGTGGTGTCCCCGTCCAGGCCACTGGTCGGCACGGTGGCCTGCACGCCGATGTGCTGGTTGACCTCGCCCGGTTCGGGGCGGCGGGTGATCAGGTTGATGGTGCCGCCGGTGGCTCCCAGCCCGTTCATCGCATTGGCGCCCTGGATCACTTCGATCCGCTCGACCATGGCGTAGTCGATGGTGTGTGTTTCACGGCCGGTCGGGCGCAGGGGATTGGACTGCGGGATGCCGTCGACCAGGATCAACGGCGTGCGGCCGCGCAGGGTTTCCCCACTGCCGTTCATCTTGCCCCGGCTGGGCGTGTAGGACGGCAGCAGGCTGGACAGCAGGTCCGAGGAGTTGCCGCTGATGCGCAGTTGCTGCTCGATGGCCTGGCGGTCGATGATGACCACGGTCTGTGGCGCGGTGTCGGCGTCCTGGCCGGTGCGCGACGCGCTGACGGTCACGGTGTCGAGGGTGCGCGCATCGTTCTGCTGGGCCTGGGCGGCGGGCGCGGACAGCAACGGGATCAACGCGAGGAACAGCGGCGAAAAGCGCACGGGCACGTCCTTGGGTAATGGACGTGGCAACACCAGTCCAAAAGCTAATGAGAATTAATCCCATATTCTTGGGCGATGGGCGCGGCCTGTCAATGCCTGGCCGGAAGGGCCGGGACGTTGCGGCGCCTTATTTGGCTGTTGCTGCCGGTTTTCCCTGCAGGCGTTCGTGCTGGTCGAATGCTTCCCTGGCCGCATCGATATCGGCGATGTGGTCACTGGCCCAGTTCCCCAGTGCGGTCACCGGCTCGGTGAGCGACAGGCCCAGCGGCGTCAACGTGTATTCCACATGCGGAGGCATGACGGCGATGACGGTCCGGTTGATGAGTCCGTCGCGCTCGAGGCCGCGCAGGCAGAGCGTCAGCATCCTCTGCGAAATGCCATTGATGGAGCGCTTCAGCTGGGTGAAACGATACGGTCCGCCAGCCAGGAGCATGATGATGAGGATGCTCCATTTCTCGCCAACGCGGGCCAGTACCTGACTGATCTTCTGACAGTCTGAACTCTGGAAATCTGTAGGTGGAACAGTCACATCCATGATACCCGGTACCCTTTTTGTGCCGTATTGTGCGTGTTTTTCAGCATGGTTACATTGTTAGCCCCAGTCACAATTATATACCGGGTGCCTACCATGTTACTTCTCCACGTCAACGCCAGCATCCTGAGTGAACAGTCGGTCAGCCGACAGCTTACGGCGGCCATCGTCCAGCGCTTCACCGATACCGATCCCTCACTCCAGGTGACGGCCTACGACCTTGTCGCCCAACCCGTGGGCCACCTGTCCAACGCCGAATTCCTTGCCTTCCAGGGCCTGGAGCCGGAAGCCCCGGATGCCAGGCAGGCGGTAGCCGGCAATGCGGGCATCCTCAACGACTTCCTCGCTGCCGATGTCGTTGTCATCGGTGCACCGATGTACAACTTTTCGCTGCCTTCGCAGCTCCGGACATGGCTGGATCGTCTCGCGGTGCCGGGCAGGACTTTCCGTTACACCGAAAGTGGCGTCGAAGGCCTGGCAGCGGGCAAGCGCGTGATCATCGCTTCCACGCGTGGCGGCCTTTATGGCGAAGGTACGCCGATGGCCATGCTCGATCATCAAGAAACCTATCTGCGTGGCTTCTTCGGTTTCCTCGGTATAACCGACATCACCTTTGTCCGCGCCGAGGGCCTGGCGTTCGGGCCGGATGCCCGTGCCGCAGCCATCAGTGCCGCGGTGGCCGATGTGCAGCAACTGGCTGCATGACATCAATCCGGAAGCCAGCTTGGATACTTCGTATTTGACTGTCGTGGCAGCAGGCCCTTAGCATCACCACGCGCCAGCAAGCTGGCTCTCCCCGCGTAGCGCACCCTGCATCCAGGGTGGCTCCCCCCCGGATGGGGCGCACGACGGACGCACACAGTCCGCCGACATCGCGTTGATGACACTTCCCGCACCGGCAGTCGTTGCCGGCAGTCAGGGTCCGGCCGGAATCCTTCCGGCCGCTATTCCCATGGGCGCCGCGCAGGCTCTGCGCGGCGCGCTGTCATTGGCATTTCAGGCAGTTTCGCCTGCGGATGGAGAGGAAAGGATCGGTTTTCGATCGTAACCGGCTCGTAGTCCGCTGCGGGCCCCTGAGGAAAAGAGTAAAGCATGCCTATCAAGCCACCCGACGACGAACGTCCTGAATCCGCCCGGCCGGAGAGGCAGGAACCAGGGGCGTCGGTGGGAAAAACGCATCCGCCGCTTGAGCGCAGCCGGTTCGGCGGCACCCAGCACCGCCATGAGCGGCATGAAGAGGACGAGGCGCCGGTATCGCGCAGCGACCTCAGCCGGGGGCCGCAGGAACTGCTGGAGGATCGCGCGGCGCGCATCAACTGGCGCGTGCTGCTGGTGTCGTCGCTGGTGATCCTGGCTTTCTCGGTATGGGCCATCCTCATCCCCGACGACGCGCGCGCCACCATGAAGTCCGCCGTCGACTGGATTGCAACGAACCTGGGCTGGTACTACGTGCTCACCATGTCGCTGGTGACCGGCTTCGTGCTGTGGGTCGCTTTTTCCAAGGAGGGAAGCGTGCGGCTTGGCCCCGACCATTCGCGGCCGCAGTACAAACTGACGACCTGGGTGGCGATGTTGTTCGCCGCCGGTGTTGGCATCGACATGCTTTTCTATTCGGTCACCGGCCCGGTGGTGCAGTACCTGTCCCCGCCAGCGGGGCAGGGCGGCACGGCCGAGGCGATGCAGGATGCCGTGGTCTGGACGATGTTCCATTACGGCATCGCCGGATGGGCGATGTACGCGCTGCTCGGCATGGCGATGGGCTATTTCGCATACCGCTGGGGCATGCCACTGTCGATCCGCGCAGCGCTCTATCCGCTGCTGGGCAAGCGCGTGCGTGGTTCGCTGGGCGATGGCATCAGCATCATCGCGCTGGTCGGCACCGTGTTCGGCGTGGCGACGTCGATGGGCATCGGCGTGGTCCTGCTGAGCGTTGGTTTCTCGCTGATCTTCGGGCTGGAACAAGGCATCGCACTGCAGATCGCATTGGTGATCGGGGCGGTGCTGCTGACCATTGCGGCCACCACGTCCGGCGTGGACCGCGGCATCCGCTGGATATCCGAGCTGAACCTGTGGAGCGCGGTGGCGATGATGCTCTACATCCTCGTCACCGGGCAGACTGCGTTCCTGTTGAACGCGCTGGTGGAGAACATCGGCCAGTTCCTGGTCACGCTGCCGGCGCGCACGCTGCAGACATTTGCCTACGAGCCCGGCGGCGCCCAGTGGATGGGGGGCTGGACGCTGTTCTTCTGGGCGTTCTGGCTCGCATGGGGGCCGTTCGTGGGGGTATTCCTTGCGCGCATCTCGCGCGGGCGCACGTTGCGTGAGTTCGTGATCGCTGCGATCACCGCGCCGGTGCTGTGCGACTTCATCATCGTGTCGCTGTTCGGCAATTCGGCGCTGTTCCAGGTGCTGCAGGGCAATACCAGCTTCGCCGAGCTGGCGGTACATAGCCCGGAGCGGGGTTGGTATGCGCTGCTGGGCATGTTCCCGGGGGCGATGTTCCTGACCGGCCTGGCCACGCTGTCGGGGTTGCTGTTCTACCTGACCAGCGCCAATTCGGGTGCGATGGTGATGTCGAATTTCTCCGCCTCCATACCGGATCCGTCGCAGGACGGACCGAAGTGGCTACGCATCTTCTGGGCCGTGCTCACCGCCGTGCTGGCGGTGGCGATGCTGCTGGCCGGCGGCGTTACGACGATGGAATATGCCACGCTCATCTTCGCGCTGCCGGTGACCATCATCGCGTTCCTGGTGATGGCATCCTTCTACAAAGTGCTGCGGATGGAGCGTGCAGAGCGCGAAGGGCAGGTACTGCACAAGCGTTCCATCGCCCCGATCGGCGGCCACCTGCCGGAGCGGTCGTGGAAGCAGCGGCTCGAGCAGCTGCGCGCGTTCCCGTCGTTGCGCCAGGTCAACCAGTTCCTCGAACGCACCGTGCGGCCTGCGCTTGACGACGTTGCCACCGAGTTCCGCAACCAGGGTTATGACGTCGAGCGCGGCGGCATGACCAATGCGAAAGACATCGAGGAACCCATGCTGAGGGTATCGATGGATGCGTTCCGGGCCTTCCACTACCAGGTGGCCATCGTCGAAGCGCCGGTGCCGATGTTCAGTGGCCGCATGTCGCGTGAAACCGATGTGTACTACCGCCTTGAAGTGTTCACCCAGACCGGTTCGGGCGGCTACGACCTGATGGGGCTGACCCGGCAGCAGATCATCGATGATGTGCTGGATCGCTACGAAGCGCACCTGGCCTTCCTCACCGTCTCCTCGGAAACCGATGCGGCATCGGTGCTTACGCCGCGGGTAGCACCGCAGAACCAATGGTCGGCCGTGCCCAGGGATGCCGGGGATGTCCAGGATCTGGACGGCGGACAAAAATGATGCCGTAGGGCATCACAATCCCCATCACATGGAAATGGCAGCATCGACGGATGTCCGGACATCCGTCCATGAGGAGACTGCCATGGCTTCGACTGCCGTTCCGGCCCGACCAAGGGCCATCCACCCGTTCCACGCCGCCGTGCTGGGTGGGGTGTTGCCACTGTTCCTCGGTGCCCTGCTTGCCGACTATGCGTACTGGAGCAGCCATGAGATCCAGTGGAGCAACTTCGCGGCCTGGCTGTTGATCGGTGCGATGGTGCTGGCCAGCCTTGCGCTGGTGTGCGCGATCGTCGGGATCGTTCGTCGTAGTGGCCAGTTCGTCTACCTCGTCGTGCTGGCCGCTACGTGGGTGGTGGGCTTTTTCGATGCGCTGCATCATGCCCGCGACGCCTGGGCGATCATGCCCACTGCGCTGGTGCTGTCGGGGATCGTTACCGTGCTGGCATTGATTGCGACCTGGATGGGATTTTCGAGCCTGCGCGCGGGAGGTGCACGATGAAGCGTCAAACGTCCACGGTCATCGTGGTATCCGTTCTCGCCGTGGCGCTGGCTGCCTGCAGCAAGGCACCCGAGCTCAACCAGTATGGCGCCGACCCTGAACTGCCCAAGCCCAACCGCACGTTGATGCCGGACATGACCATCGCCAAGCCGGCGACTTGGGGAGACCGCAAGCCAAGCGTGCCGCAGGGCTACCGCATCACGGCCATCGCCACCGGGCTGGGCATTCCACGGCAGGCATTGGTATTGCCCAACGGCGATATCCTGGTGGCCGAAGGCCGCGGTGGCAGTGCACCCAACCTCAAGCCCAAGGACGTGATAGCCGGCAGGATCAAGGCCAAGGGCAACACCGCAGTCAAGGGGGGCAACCGCCTGACGCTGCTGCGCGACGCCGATGGCGATGGCACGTATGAGATGAAGACCGTGTTCGCCGACAAGCTCAACGCGCCGTATGGGCTGGCCCTGGTCGGCAACGCGTTGTATGTCGCCAACCAGGATGCGCTGGTGCGCTTCGATTACCGCGATGGCCAGACCAGGGCCGACGCGGCGCCGACCAAGGTCACCGACCTGCCATCGGCCATCAACCACCATTGGACCAAGTCGCTGGCGGCCAGTGCGGATGGGCGCTATCTCTACGTGGGCATCGGCTCCAACAGCAACATCACCGAGCGTGGAATGACCGCCGAAGTCGAGCGGGCGCGGGTCTGGCAGGTGGATGCCGCGACCGGGGCGCACAGCACCTACGCCACCGGCCTGCGCAATCCCACCGCGCTGGCGGTGCAGCCAGGCACCGGCACGCTATGGGCGGTGGTCAACGAACGCGATGAGATCGGTCCGAACCTGGTGCCCGACTATCTCACCTCGGTGCGCGAAGGGGGCTTCTATGGCTGGCCCTACAGTTACTGGGGCCAGCACGTGGACCGCAGGGTGATGCCGCAGGATCCGCAGAAGGTCGCTTCGGCCATCGTTCCCGATTACGCGCTGGGTTCGCACGTGGCCGCGCTGGGCGTTGCGTTCTCGTCGCCGGCGATGGGGCCGCAGTTCGCCGATGGCGTGTTCGTCGGCGAGCACGGCAGTTGGAACCGCAATCCGCCGGTTGGCTACAAGGTGGTGTTCGTGCCGTTCCGCGATGGCCGCCCGGCAGGCGATCCGGTCGACTTCGTGTCCGGCTTCCATGGCGAGGATGGCATGACCCGTGGCCGCCCGGTGGGTGTCAGCGTCGATCCGCGCGGCGCGCTGATCGTGGCCGATGACCTTGCCAACACCATCTGGCGGATAGTCCCCGACACGGCTTCTGCTACGCCGGAGTGAGCTGGACGCTTGTGCGACCTGCACCCGGGGCCAATGCCTGGCCCCGGGTGCAGGTCATTCTGCTTCCGCGACATCTGCGGCGCTGTCGCACCGCCGCTTCGGCGCACACAGCCGGTCCAGCAGCGCCAGCGTCACGCCGTTGCTCCAGCCGAATCCATCCTGCAGCGGGTACTCACCGCCGCCGCCGCCTTCGGCCGAACCGTCCACGACATATTTCTCCACCAGTTTCTGCTGGCGGTCATACACCGCCTGCACGGTATGCAGGAAGCGCGTGCCCAGCTGGCGCGCCAGGCGGTCCTGGCCCTGGCGTTGCAGGCCGTCTACGGCCACCCACTGCAGCGGTGCCCAGCCGTTCGGTGCATCCCATTGCTGGCCGGTGGTGACCGTGGTGGTGAGCAGGCCCCCCTGGCGCAGTAGATGCGCCTCCACGCCATCGGCGGTACGACGTGACTGCCTGCGCGTGGCGACGTCCAGCCACAGTGGGAACAATGCTGCCGCCGTCAGGCCGGGACGGGTGCTGCCGCTGCGGATATCGCGATCCACGTACCAGCCCTGCTGCTCATCCCACAACAACGCATTGATGGCGCGCTGCCGTGCTTCGGCCTGCCGGTTGAAATCGCGTCGCGCAGCGGAATCACCAGCGGCGCCACTGGCACGCGCGACGGTCTTTTCCAGGTGGAACAACAGGCTGTTCAGATCCACCGGAATGATCTCGGTGGTATGGATGCTGGCCAGGGCGCCGGCATCGGCGAGCCAGCGCGAGCTGAAATCCCAGCCAGATTCGGCGCCGGCGCGCAGGTCGCGGTAAACCTGGGATGGGGCTCGGCCTGGTGCCTGTGCCGCAGTGGCCAGGTCGTCGGTCCACGACTCGGTACGCGGTACCGCGCGGGCATCCCAGTAACGGTTGAGCAGGCTGCCATCGGCGAGCTTCACCGCGCGCGCCTGCGCAGTGCCGGGTGCCAGGCCATCCGCACCCTGCATCCAGAAGGCGTGTTCCGCACGCAACTGCGGCAGGTAACGGCGGTAGGCGTCGTCGCCCTCGTGGGTGGCCAGCAGGTCCACCATCAGGCTGAAGAATGGTGGCTGCGAGCGGCTGAGGTAATAGCTGCGGTTGCCGTTGGGAATATGGCCATGGGTGTCGATCTGGTAGGCGAAGTTGTCCACCATGTCGCGCACCTGTTGCCATTGATTGCTGGAGGCCAGCCCGAGCAGGGTGAAATAGCTGTCCCAGTAGTACACCTCGCGGAAGCGCCCGCCCGGCACGACATAGGGCTTTGGCAGCGGCAGCAGCGAGCCCTGCGGATCGACCTCGCTGGTCTGTCGTGTCAGCACCGGCCACAGGCCTTCGATATGCGCGCGCAGTGTCTGTCCTTCGGGCGGCACGTAAGTGGGCGCTTCGCCGGGAAGGATGAAGGTGTCGGCGACGAAGGTTTCCAGCGAGAAGCCGGGCTGCGATTGCTCGCGCCGCCATGCCTCCAGCAGCACGCTAGGGGCCCGCCGCGGCACGGCATCAGCGAAGGTCTTCTGGTCCGGGAACAGATGCGCCCCCTGCACCTGCTGGAACAACGGCTGCAGGGTCTGGTCGGGCGGCAGGGGATCGGCAGCGGTGGCCGCCCCCATCCACAGCATCGGCAGCAGCAGGCCGATCAGGCAGTTCCGTGAGCGCATGCGAAGGCCTCAAGGCAAAAAAGGGGACGGAGGGGATTAAGTCGTTTCCAGCATCAGCGTGCAGGATACGACTTAATCCCCTCCGTCCCCTTTTTACGGTTTCGTGCCGTCGTGCGGTTGAATGCGTGCCTTCTCCGCCGAACGCTTCTGCGACAAGCGCACGATCAGCCATACCAGCAGCCCTATGCCGACCGGAATGGCCAGCAGGACAAGCAGGACAAGCCCGTGCCAGATGCTGAAACCTCCCATGACGTTCTTCCTTGAGGATGAAGGCCTGATGCTAGCATCAGGCGAAATATGTGCGTGGGCACTAGGCAGGGGAGGCGCGCGGTGCAGGAGAATGGATTGCCGCGATGGTGGACGATTGCTGCGGTGGCGGTGGCGGTGGCGGTGGCGGTGGCGGTGGTGTTGGCTGTGGCAAGCGGGTGGCGTGCTTCAACCGCCGCAGATGCGGAGCAGGTTGCGTACAGGCCGGCATCCCATGCGGCACTGGATACGGATACGGATACGGATACGGATACGCGCGTGCGATTACTGCGTCGGCTCGATCAATCGCGCGATCACGCGTCCCTCGTCCGGTACGTCTGGTCCCTCAGGACTGCCGCAGAGGGGGGGAATGCGGTGGCAATGCGCGAATTGGGCTTTGTCGCTTCGCGATGTGCCGGGATGGCATATACGAAGGGGGGAATCGAGAGCGCAATCGCGGCTGTCTCGGCAAATGTCGCGTTGCATGGCGATGCCGTCTTGGCGGGGTATCGTGATGCCGGGCAACGCCTGAGGGCGCAATGCGATGTCCTGGTGTCGTGGAGTGGTGACCTGCGTGGCTATGGGCGTGAATGGAGGGAACGCGCGGCCGAGGCGGGAGACCTGGCGGCGACCATCCGGATGCAGGCCATGGAAGAGATACGCGATGTCGATGCAATAGCAGGTCTGTTGGACCAGGTGATTGCCTCCGGGGATGCAGGATCATTAAGGGAGATCGGGCCGTTATTGCTGTCCTATCAATTGGCTGGGAAGTCATTACCCGGCTATGAAGGCATCGTCTTCGACGAATTCGATCATTACGCGCTGGATCTGATTGCCTGCGAACGTGGCCTGGATTGCGGGCAGGGATCCTCCCTGATGGATGAGATCTGCCTGGGTGGACTGCAGTGCACTGCTACCGACTTTCCCGCGCTGTTGGATGAGAACCTGCAAAGAAGTGGCGAACTGCACAGGATGCAGGCCGCATTGCGACGTATGCGTGGGCTGCTGGCCCCCTGATTTCCTGGTTACCGGCTCTGCATTCCTTCGATCCCCGGAATGCTTTCGCGGATTGCATCGAGGAACAACTGCAATCGGGCCGGTCGATGGCGGCCGGCGGGAAACACCAGGTGGACCGGCAGCGGCGCCGCTTCCCAGCCCGGCAGCAGTTGCACCAGCCGGCCATGGCGCAGGTCCTCGGCCATCAGCCACGCCGAGCCGATGCCAACTCCCAGGCCCTCGCGCATGGCCTGGTGCATCACGAACAGGTTGTCGGTGAGCAGGCGGGGCTGGATGGCGATGCGCTCGCTGGTCCTGCCGGTGCCAGCGCCGTGGCAGGACTGCAGCTGCACGCTCTCGCGATAGAAGCCGGTCAGCGATACCCATGGCATCTGCTGCAGCGCTGACGGCGTGCGTGGCAAGGGATCGGGGGCCAGTGATGCGGCACAGACCACGATGCGCGGCACGTCGGCCACATGCACTGCCACCACGTCCTGCTGTTCCAGCGCACCGACCCGGATTGCACAGTCCATGCCTTCGGCAACCAGGTCGACGGGACCATCATGCAGGCGCCATTCCAGGCTGATCCGCGGATACCGGCGCAGGAATGCCAGCATCGGCGGCATCAGTTGGGCTTGCCCGAACGCGTGGGGCACCAGCACGCGCAGCCGTCCACTGGGCTGCTGCGCGGCGCCCCGCAGGTCCTGTTCGATGCCTTCCCAGCTGTCCAGCAACTCGCGTGCGTGCTGCAGGCAGCGCTCGCCGTCGTGGGTGAGCTGCATGCCATGGGTGGAACGTTGCAGCAGGCGCAGGCCGAAATGCTTCTCCAGGGCCTGCAGGCGTCGGCTGATGGTCGGCTGGGTGGTGCCCAACTGGACCGCTGCCGCCGACAGGCTGCCGGCATCGACGATGCGGACGAAGGTGCGCAGGAGGTCGATGCGGTCGGCATGGTGGAGGGGAATGGACTTGGTCATGCGTAGCGCGTATATGGCTGATGCGGGTGAGCCTACTACAACAAGCCATGCGCCTGGAGGAGACTGCGCGCCATCGTTTCCAGGGAATCAGTTTCCATGTCCATGACGCATGACATATCGGCCCCCGCGCCGCTTTCCGTGCAGCCGCCCGCGCTGCCGGGCCTGCTGGTCCCGGTGATGGCCGCCGGTGCCGGCTTCAGTGTTGCCTCGCTGTACTACGCGCAGCCGATGCTGGGTGCGATGGGGGCCTCGCTGGGTGCCAGCGACGCGTCCATCGGGCTGGTGCCGGTGCTGACCCAGCTCGGCTATGCGGCCGGCATCGCGCTGTTGGCACCACTGGGGGACCGCTTCGAGCGGCGGCGGATCATCCTGGTCAAATCACTGTTGCTGGGTGCCGCCTTGCTGGGTGCTGGGTTGGCAGGCCACCTGCCCGGCGTGTTGCTGGCCAGCCTGCTGGTCGGGTTGATGGCCACGGTCGCCCAGGACGTGCTGCCTGCGGCAGCGACGCTTGCCCCGCCCGAACACCGCGGTGCCATCGTCGGCAAGGTGATGACCGGATTGCTGCTGGGCATCCTGTTGTCGCGCGTGGCCAGCGGCGTGGTGGCCGAGCAGTTCGGTTGGCGCGTGATGTTCATCGCCGCGTCCGGTTCGGTGGTGGTGATGGGCCTGCTGCTGCGCGCGACCCTGCCGCGCTTCGCGCCTACCACCACATTGGGGTATGGCGCGCTGCTGCGCTCGATGGGTACCTTGTGGATGCAATTGCCGCCGCTGCGTCGCGCAGTGCTGGCGCAGTCGCTGCTGGCAATAGGCTTCAGTGCGTTCTGGTCCACCTTGGCGCTGATGCTGCATGCGCGCTTCGGCATCGGCAGCGCCGGAGCGGGGGCGTTCGGCATCGCGGGTGCCGCAGGTGCATTGGCTGCGCCGCTCGCCGGCCGTTGCGCCGACCGCATCGGTACGCAGCGGGTGGCACGGCTGGCAATCGTCATCGCGTTGCTGGGCTTTGCCAGCCTGTTGCTGGATGGCATGTTGCCACCGCCGTTGCAGCTGGCCCTGTTGGCGGTAAGTGCCGTGATCTTCGATTTCGGCTTCCAGGCTGCGACGGTGTCGCACCAGGCGCTGGTCTACGGCCTGCAGCCGGAAGCACGCAGCCGTTTGAACGCCCTGTTGTTCACCGGGGTGTTCGTCGGCATGGCGGTCGGTGGCGCCCTGGGTGCCATCGCGCTCGCCCAGGGCGGCTGGAACGCGGTGGTGTTGCTGGCCTGCCTGACCAGCATGCTGGCGCTGTGGGTGCGGCGGTAAGCCAAGGCCGGGTCCTGCCAGGCTGAATTGCCTTCCAGTGGCTGGAACTACCGACAGGCTTGGTGACTCCGACGGGTCGGCCCTCCGGAGGGGGCCGACCTGTCCACCGTCAGTCTTCCAGTTGGCTGGCCAATTGCTTCACCCGAGCCAGGTCGCCGCTGGCCACGCGGGCGACACGCGTGCCGTAGTCCGGGTCGGCCTTGTACAGGAAAGACAGCATGATGTGCTTGCTCTCATCATCGGCACCGGCCAATGATTGGCCGAAGCTGTGCACGAGATCCAGTTGTTCCCTGCGGCTGTAGGAACGATATAGCTCACCGGCCTGCTTGAAGTTCTGTTGCCGCGCGATGGGGGCCTGCTGGGTACTGCCAGCCAGCGGCAACGTGCTGTACAACGCATGCGTGCTTTGGCGGTGTGGCTGCAGGCGGCTGGGTTCGTAGTTGATGCCACTGCTGCTGCGGCCAATGTTCATCGCGCCGTCCTGGTTGCCATTGTCCACCTCCACGCGCGGACGATTCACTGGCAACTGCAGGCCATTGACGCCCACGCGGTACATCTGCGTGTCGGCGTATGAGAACAACCGGCCCTGCAGCAGGCGATCTTCGGATGGTTCGATACCCGGCACCAGGTTGGAAGGCGCCATCGCGACCTGCTCGGTTTCCTGGAAGAAGTTGTCCACGTTCTGATTCAGCACCATCTGGCCGATCTTCTGCTCGGGGACATCCGGCCAGATCTTGGTGGCATCCAACGGGTCGAAATCGAAGCCAGCCAGTTGTTCCGGTGCCAGCACCTGTATATACAGGTCCCAGCGCGGGTAATCGCCGCGCTGGATGGCTGCCACCAGGTCATGGGTCATGTGGCTGTAGTCCTTCGACTGTGTTTCAGCCACCTGTACTGGGTCGAGGTTCTTCACCCCCTGCAGGCTTTTCCAGTTGAACTTGACATAGTGCGTCTGGCCCTGAGCATTGACCAGCTTGTACGCATGCACGCTGCTGCCATCCATGAAGCGATAGCCAGCCGGAGTGCCTTCGTTGGAATACAGCAGGGTCAGCGTGCGGGTGGCTTCGGGCACGTGTGAGAAGAAGTCGAAACGACGCGAGTCGTCATCCAGGTTGGTGCGCGGGTCCGGTTTGAATGCATGCACCATGTCCGGGAACTTGATCGCGTCGCGGATGAAGAAGGTCGGGAAGTTGTTGCCGACCAGGTCCCAGTTGCCTTCGCGGGTATAGAACTTGGTGGCGAAACCGCGTGGGTCACGCAGGGTCTCTGGCGAATGGTTGCCATGCACCACTGAGGAGAAACGCACGAACACCGGGGTCTTCTCGCCTGGGGTGAACAGCAGTGCCTTGCTCAACGAGGAAATATCCGCGCTGGCGGTGAACTCGCCGCGGACACCGGTACCGCGGGCATGCACGACGCGCTCGGGGATGCGCTCGCGGTCGAAACGCTGAAGCTTCTGTATCAGCTGCACGTCCTGCAGGAGGGTGGGACCGGCAGCACCGGCAGTCTGCGAGTTCTGGTTGTCGCCCACCGGGGCGCCGTTGTCACGCGTCAGCAGGGTCTGGGCGAAGAGGTTTGCGGTTGGAATGAGCAGGGTGGCTACTATCAACAAACGTGCATGGCGCATGGGGTGGGCTCACGTGAATGAATCCCGATGATGCTGTCTGCTGGACGAATATGAAATTGAATTTATTTAATTAAATCAATAGTTTGCTCTTATGGGTGAAAGGTGACAGGAAAATCAATACAAAAGCGTCAACGCCTGACCAGCTGAACGGTCAGGATGTCGCTTTCCTGAAAGCGAAGGTGTACAAATGTACACCATGGACCCCGTCGAACTTCCCCCACAACGTGCCGCCGTGCTGGCCTGGCTGCGACAGGTGCTGGCTTCCGGTCAGTCGCCCAGCCTGGCCGACATCGCCGAAGCCTTCGGTTTTTCCTCGCGCAATGCTGCCCGGAAACACGTGCAGGCGCTGGTTGATGCCGGGCTGCTGGAACAGGCGCCGGGCCGCAAGCGCGGGCTGCGGCTGCCCGGTGGTGCGGCCGAACTGCTGCCGTTGGCCGTGCTGGGGCGGGTGGCGGCTGGCCAGCCGATCGGTGCGGACATCGGCCTGGACCAGCAACTGTGGCTGGACCGGCGGATGTTCTCGCCGCGGCCGGATTACCTGCTCAAGGTACAGGGCGATTCGATGATCGACGATGGCATCCTCGATGGCGATCTGGTGGGCGTACATCGCACCGCCAGTGCACGCGACGGGCAGACCGTGGTGGCGCGCATCGATGGCGAACTCACCATCAAACGCCTGCAGCGTACCGGCGACAGCGTGCACCTGTTGCCGCGCAACGCCGCGCATGCCCCCATCGTGGTCGAAGCCGGGCAGGATTTCGCCGTGGAAGGCGTGTACTGCGGCCTGGTGCGGCAGGGCTGAGATGGATGCCGCGCACGACCTGCAGCACCTGCTGGCCACCCAGGCGTTATGGCATGCAGGGCGTGGCAGCGCGCAGGGCGTGGAGGGCGAACCGACTGGCCACGCGGCGCTGGATGCCTTGCTGCCGCAGGGCGGCTGGCCGCGCCGTGCGTTGACCGAACTCCTGCTGCCGGCCGATGGCGTGGGCGAGCTGCAACTGCTGCTGCCCACCCTGGCGCGTCTCAGCCAGGCCGGGATGGCCGTGGCGGTCATTGCGCCGCCTTACCTGCCCTATGCACCGGCATGGCAGGCCGCCGGGGTGGCGTTGGAGCAGCTGCAACTGGTCGATGCGTCGCCGCGCGATGCGCTGTGGGCATTCGAACAATGCCTGCGCAGCGGTGCCTGTGCCGCGGTGATGGGCTGGCCGAAGCAGGCCGATGCACAGGCGCTGCGCCGCCTGCAGGTGGCCGCCGACACCGGTCATTGCCTGGGTTTTGCGTTGCGCGAACGCCGCCATGCCGCCAATCCGTCACCGGCCGCGTTGCGCCTGGAAGCCGTGCGGCAAGGGCAGGGCATGCAATGGCAGGTACGCAAATGCCGCGGTGGCCCGGCACCGGCGCAGGCCTTCGCTTTGAGGGCCGGGTGAGGCACGCCGATGCTCTGGGCCTGTGTAGTGCTGCCGCAGCTGGCGCTGGACGCTGTCCTTCGTCGTCACCCTGATCCGCATGCGCCACTGGCGTTGGTCGGTGGCTCGGCGCAGCTGCGCACGCTGCATGCAGTGAATGCAGCCGCTGCACGGGCCGGGTTGCAGGCCGGCATGCGGTTGACCGCAGCGCTGGCGTTGCTGCCCGAATTCCAGATGATCGAACACGATGCGCAGTCCGGACCGCGCTGGCAGCGTTTCCTGGCCGGTTGGGCCTACCGGCACAGTTCGCTGGTCAGCGCACAGTGGCCTGGCTGCATCGTGCTGGAAGTGCGTGCCAGTTTCCGCCTGCTGGGGCCATGGCCGATACTGCAACAACGCCTGCGCGAAGAGCTGCAGGCATTGGGTTTCCAGCACCGCATTGCATTGGCGCCCACGCCGCGTGCGGCGATGGTGCTGGCTGGCCTGCGCGATGGGCTGGCGGTGACCGAAACCGCTGCGATGCAGGCCCTGCTGGATCGCGTGCCAGTACGCCGTGCGCGACTTCCCGATGACGGTGGGCAACGCCTGCAGCATATGGGCATCACCGACCTGCGTGCGCTGCGTGGCCTGCCACGCGATGGCCTGCGCCGACGTTTCGGGTTGCCGCTGCTGGAACACCTGGACCGGTTGTATGGGCAGGCCGATGAACCGCTGGCCTGGTATGCGCCGCCGGATCACTTCGATTCCCGCGTGGAGCTGGGGTATGAAGTGGAAAACCACATGGCGCTGCTGTTCCCGTTGCGGCGCTTGATCGGTGACCTGTGCACCTGCCTGTCCATCCGCGATGGCGGCGTGCAGCGTTTCGTGCTGCGGCTGGAGCATGAGGAAGGCCACACCGACGTGGAGGTTGGCCTGTTGGCGGCCGAACGCGATGCCACGCTGCTGTTCGAGCTGACCCGCAACCGGCTGGAGCGCGCCAGCATCGACCATCCGGTGGTGGCCCTGCGCCTGCTGGCGCGCCAGCTGCCGGCTTTCGTGCCGGCCAGCCGCGACCTGTTCGATACCCGCAACCAGCAACAACTGCCATGGCCGCAGCTGCGCGAACGGCTGCGCGCGCGGTTGGGCGATGGAGCGGTCTACCGTGTCGGGCCGGCCGGCGATCCGCGGCCGGAACGGGCATGGCAGCGCGTGGAAGGCGACGGCATGGCCATTGCCGAGGCACCGTCACGCCCGCCACGGCCAGGCTGGCTGCTGCCTGCCCCGGTGCCGCTGCGCGATCCGCGTGCGCGCATCGTGTCCGGTCCGGAGCGGCTGGAAAGCGGGTGGTGGGATGGGCAGGAGGCGCGTCGTGATTACTACGTACTGGAAACCTCGCATGGCCAGCATGCCTGGGCCTTTGCTGCACCCGGCCGGCAGGACGACTGGATGCTGCATGGATGGTTCGCATGAGCCGGCGGGTACGACGCGATGGCACGCCCGGCGCACGCATGCCGCGCGCATGGGAAACCCGCGAACGGCTGGCGGCTGCCAACGACGATGTGCCGCGCGAGCAGGACCTGCCTGCCTATGCAGAGCTGCACTGTCTTTCGGATTTTTCGTTCCTGCGTGGTGCGGCCAGTGCCGAGGAACTGTTTGCCCGCGCCCAGCAATGCGGCTACGAAGCCCTGGCGATCACCGACGAGTGCTCGTTGGCCGGCATCGTGCGCGGGCTGGAGGCGTCGCGCGCCACGGGTGTGCGGTTGATCGTCGGCAGTGAGTTCACCCTGGAGTGCGGGCTGAAAATGGTGCTGCTGGTGGAGAACCAGCAGGGGTATGTGCGCCTGTGCGAGCTGATCACCACGGGCCGGCGTGCCGCAGGCAAGGGCCACTACCGGTTGTCGCGGCAGGACGTGCAGCAGGTGCTGGCGGGCATGCAGGGCGAGGCGCTGGGGGTGTTCGCGTTGTGGGTACCCGGCATGCAGCCCGATGCCGCGCAGGCCCGCTGGATGCAGCAGGTGTTCGAGCAGCGCTGCCGGTTGGCCGTGCACCTGCACCGCGAACAGGATGACGCCGCGCGCCTGCGGCAGTTGCTCGCCCTGTCAGCACAGTGGGGCATGGAGCCACTGGCCTGCGGGGATGTGCACATGGACGTGCGCCGTCGTCGCATCCTGCAGGACACCATGACCGCGATCCGCCACGTGCTGCCCCTGTCCGAGTGCGGTGCGTTCCTGTTCCGCAACGGCGAGCGCCACCTGCGCAGCCGCCGCGCGCTGGGCAACATCCACCCGCATCCGCTGCTGGAAAGCGCGGTGCGGCTGGCACGTCGTTGCCGGTTCCAGCTGGATGAGGTGCGCTATTCCTATCCGGCCGAGCTGGTGCCGGATGGATATACCCCGGCCAGCTGGCTGCGCGAGCTGACCCGGCGTGGCATGCGCGCGCGTTGGCCGGAAGGCGTGCCCGAAGCGGTGGTCCGGCAGATCGACAGCGAGCTGGAGCTGATCGCCGCGCTGGACTACGAAGCGTTCTTCCTCACCGTGGAGGACATCGTGCGCTTTGCCCGTTCGCGCGACATCCTGTGCCAGGGACGTGGCTCGTCGGCCAACTCGGCGGTGTGCTTCGCCCTTGGCATCACCGTGGTCAACCCGGCCGAGAGCCGCCTGCTGATGGCGCGTTTCCTGTCGCGCGAGCGCAACGAGCCGCCGGATATCGACGTCGATTTCGAGCACGAACGACGCGAGGAAGTGCTGCAGTACGTGTATGCGAAGTATGGGCGCGAGCGTGCCGCGCTGGCCGCCACGGTGATCCGCTACCGGGGCAAGAGCGCGGTGCGCGATGTGGCCAAGGCCTTCGGGCTGCCACCGGACCAGGTGGCCCTGCTGGCGGAATGTTTCGGCTGGGGTAATGGCGAAACCCCCATGCAGCAGCGCCTGGCCGAGGCCGGTTTCGACATGGACAACCCCCTGTTGCAGCGGGTGTTGGCGGTGACCACGCAACTGCGCGACCACCCGCGCCACCTTTCCCAGCATGTCGGTGGCTTCGTCATCAGCGATGCAGCATTGAGCACGGTGGTGCCGGTGGAAAACGCGGCGATGGCCGACCGCACCATCATCCAGTGGGACAAGGACGACCTGGAAACGATGAAGCTGCTGAAGGTCGACTGCCTGGCGCTGGGCATGCTGACCTGCATCCGCAAGGCGCTGGCGCTGGTGGAACGGCATCGTGGCCGGCGCATCGACCTGGCCCGGCTGCCGGATGACCGGGATACCTTCGCGCTGATCCAGGCTGCCGACACCGTCGGTGTGTTCCAGATCGAATCGCGCGCGCAGATGAGCATGCTGCCGCGCCTGAAGCCACGCAGCTTCTACGACCTGGTGATCCAGGTGGCGATCGTGCGGCCTGGCCCCATCCAGGGCGGCATGGTGCATCCCTTCCTGCGTCGCCGGCAGCAGAAGGAAGCGGTGACCTACCCCTCCGCAGGCATCCAGGACATCCTGGGGCCGACGCTGGGCATCCCGCTGTTCCAGGAACAGGTGATGGAGCTGGTGATGCATGCCGGTTACGAGCCGCACGAGGCCGACCAGCTGCGCCGTTCGATGGCGGCATGGGGACGTGGTGGCGACATGGACCCGCATCGCGAGCGGATTCGTTCGCTGATGGAAGGCAAAGGGTACGCATCGGCATTCATCGACCAGATCTTCGAGCAGATCAAGGGCTTCGGTTCCTACGGTTTTCCGCAGAGCCACGCTGCCTCATTCGCCAAGCTGGTCTATGCCAGTTGCTACCTGAAGCGGCATGAGCCGGCCGCGTTCGCCTGCGCGCTGCTCAACGCGCAGCCGATGGGCTTCTATTCGGCCAGCCAGATCGTGCAGGATGCGCGGCGTGGTCGTGGCGAACGCGAGGGGGTGCAGGTGTTGCCGGTGGATGCCTGCATCAGTGACTGGGACAACACGCTGGAAGGCGGCGACGCAATGACACAGCCGGCGATCCGGCTGGGGCTGCGGCAGCTGGCCGGCTGCAGCGAAACGGCAGCGCAGGCGATCATGGCCGCACGTGCGCAGCGACCGTTCGCCGACGTGGCGGATCTGTGCCGGCGCGCATGCCTGGATGGCAAGGCGCGGCAGGTACTGGCCGATGGAGGCGCGCTGGCGGCATTGGCCGGTAACCGCAATGCCGCGCGCTGGACGGTGGCGGGCATCGAGCGGCCGATGCCGCTGCTTGAAGGCAGCCCGGACGAAGCAGGCATCGCGCTGCCCGCGCCGGACGTGGCGCAGGAGATGCTGTCCGATTACCGTGCCAGCGGCCTGACCCTGGGGATGCATCCACTGGCGCTGCTGCGGCAGCGCCTGCAGCGCGAGCGTGCAGTGGATTCACGCCAGCTGCGCGCGACGGCGCATGGGCGTGGGGTACACACCATCGGCCTGGTGACCCAGCGGCAGCGGCCGGGTACTGCCAACGGCACGATCTTCGTCACCCTGGAAGACGAACATGGGATGGTCAACGTCGTGGTCTGGTCACACCTGGCGCTGCGGCGCCGCAAGGCCTTGCTGGGCGCGCGCCTGCTGGGGGTGCGCGGACGCTGGGAATGCGTGGACGGCGTGCAGCACCTGATCGCCGGCGACCTGCACGACTTCAGCCACCTGCTGTCCGGGTTGGACATCCCGTCGCGCGATTTCCGTTGATACACGCCGTTCCTTGCGACGGGCTTGGCCGGCCACTACCGGGGCTGTCCTGGCTGCAATACACGCGACTCGATTTTACGGTAGGGTGCGCAGTCCGCTTGCCCCGGCCCTGGGCCGCAGGCAGGCGGATTGTCCTTGGAGGATGCATGAGCAAGCCCGCTTCATTGGAAACCACGCCCGGCCCGGTGCTGCTGCCCACCCCGGAAGTGCAACAGGCGCAGCAACTGCTCGCCCGCCAGCAGCTGGCGGTGGCGATGGACCGTGCACGTCGTGCGGCGAGTGCCGGCGAGGCAGCGCGCGAAGACGTATTGCCACGCTGATTTGCCGGAGCAGGGTCGCGCCCGGCTCAAAAGGGGTGGCGACCAACGGTCGTCACCCACCAGCAGCCGAAGTACCGGTGCCGCTCAGAACCGCGCGGTCACCCCGATGAACCCGCTGCGGCCTGCCACGTAGTAGTCCGTGGCACCTTCGGCATACAGCTTCTTGTCGGCCAGGTTGCTGATGCCGGCGCGCAGCGTCAGTACGTCGTTGACGTTCCAGGCTGCAGTCAGGTCATACAGCGTGTAGGCCCTCAGGAACGTGCTTGCGATACCGCTCTGCTTGCCGGTGTACTGCGCCGACAACGTGCCGGAGAATACCTTGCCCGGTGACCAGTCCACGGCGGAGTAGGCGGAGTACTCCGGGGTGTCGATCAGGTTCTCGCCGGTGGTCAGGTTCTTCGCTTCCTTCATCCAGGTGGCCGAAGTGCGCCAGCGCCACTGGTCGCTGAAACGGAAGTTCAGGTTGCCCTCCATGCCACTGGTGCGCGCGCGTTCGACATTGCTCATCCGCGTCCACCAGTAGCCGTTGAAGAAGCCCAGTGCTTCGTACTCGATCTTGTTCCTGAAATCGGTATGGAAGTATGTCAGGCCGACATCCACGACGTCGTTGTCGAATGAGAAACCGATCTCGCGGTTGGTGCTGGTTTCCGGGTCCAGTTCGGGGTTGCCGGCCATGTAGCAGCCGCCACTGACATAGCCCAGGGGATACAGCGAGGTGCAGCCGCGGCCGCCGGACTGGGTCGCCGCCGTGGCTGAGTTCTCGGTCAGGCTGGGTGCGCGGAAACCCTTGGATACACCGCCGCGTATCGTCCACGCTTCGGCCGGGTGCCATACCAGGTAGGCGCGCGGGCTGACATGGCTGCCGAACTGTTCATGGTGGTCAAGCCGTGCGCCCACGGTCAGTGCCAGCGTGCGGTGCAGCTTCAGTTCGTCTTCCAGGAACAGCGCCCAGGTATCCACCTGCAGCGTGGAGCCGCCCACCGCGTTGCCGTCATAGTCCACCGGTGCCTGGCCGATGGTGTTGGTGTTGGTCAGCTCCTGCCGTTTCCATTGCCCGCCTACGTTGAGCTGATGCTCCACGCCAAGGGTGAAGGGGGTACCGATGCTGCCCTCGACGATGCTGTCCACGGCCTCCGAACGCCCGGTCGGGCCGATGTCGTTCTTGTATTCGGTCCAGTAGGCAGACAGTTTGGACGTACCGAACGACCACTGGCCGTCATGGTTCAATGCCAGGCTGCTGCGCTTGAGTTCGCTGGCGCCCCATGCGCCATCACCTTCCGCTTCCAGTGCCTGGCTGGCGAAGGACTGCTGTACGCCATGGCCCGCTTCCAGCGACAGCTTCTGCGCCTCGCTCACCTGCCACTGCAGCAGGGCATTGATATTGCGGTCCTTCTCACCGGCATAGGCATTGCCGTAGACGCCGCCATTGGAACGGTCCGAGTCGCGGCGCAGGCTGTTGGCGCCGATGCGCAGGCCCACGCGTTCGCTGAGCGGGCCGGAGAACGTCGCGCCGATCTGCTGGGTATCGCCCCGTTTGTCGTCGCCGGGGCGGGTGTAACTCTGGGTCGCGCTGCCGCTCCAGTTGTCGCCGATGCGCTTGGTGATGATGTTGATCACCCCGCCCATGGCGTCGGAACCGTACAGCGAGGACATCGGGCCGCGCACCACTTCAATGCGCTCGATCTGGTCCGGCGCGATCCAGTTGAGATCCTGCCGGCCCAGGTCCGGGCGGTAGTTGGTGGCAGCCGAACTGCCCATGCGCTTGCCGTCCACCAGCACCAGCGTGTAGTTCGATGGCATCCCGCGCAGTTTGATCTTGGACTGTTCACCACTGGCGCTGAAGCCGCCGGTGACGCCGGGCACGCGGCTGAGCAGGGCAGCAAGGTCGTGTACCGGCTGGCGTTCGATGTCCTCGCGGCTGATCACGCTGATGCTGGCAGGCGCATCCTTTATCCACTGCTGGTTGCCCGAGGCGGTGACCACGACGGTATCCAGGTCGCGAGTGCTGGCGTCATCGGCCGCAGCGGCCAGGACGGGCAACGGCAGCAGGCAGGCAAGTGCCAGGGAGCGGGACAGGGGAGTGCGCAATGCGCGCGCGGGACGGCGGGGGCTGGACATGAGGGTTTCCGTGGCAGGGAGGATGCCCGGGGGAACAGCGCGATGCCCGAAGACCAGGTCGCCTGCCCATCCCTGGGCGACAAGCGCGGCATGCAGCCGGCGCGTCTTGGGTGGGCGAACGGGAAATCCGAAACCTGCCTTTGTGTCAAATGGTAACGTTTCGTATTCTCATTAGTCCAGAGGCGTGAGGCGCAGGACGCCGTCGTGGTAAAAGATGAATGGGGAGAAACATCGCATAAGGGCCTTCGCGCTCGACTTACATGCCCCGTCCTAGACTGAGCCGCATTTTTTTGAATACCGGGTGAGCGTGCGTGGCCTCCTGTACTGAGAGATATCGATTGCCGACCGTGGTGCGCCTGTGTAGTGGATGTTCCAGCATGGGCGACCTCCGCCCTGGCGGCGGCTCCGGCTTGTCCGTTGTGCCGAGGTAACCCGGATGAGCGAAACCATTGATACCCCCACGCTTGATGCCGGCGTGGCGACGTTGCCGGGTGCCTCGCCGCTGGTCATGCCCGAGCAGGCCCTGCACCAGGGCCGCCTGGAGATTGGTCGCCACCGTACTTCGCCCCGCCTGATCGGCCTGCGCCGCGCCTACCTGTTCGGTGGCACCGCGTTGATGACCAGCGCTGCGACGGTGATGATGTGGCGGGTGCTGTCGCCCAATGGGGTCAGCGTGCTGGAAGCCTGCCTGCTGGTGCTGTTCGTTGGCCTGTTCGGCTGGATCGCGCTGGCCTTCGCCAGTGCCGTGGCGGGCTTCCTCACCGCCGTGTTCGACCGGGGTTACCGCTTGGGCATCGATCCCAACGAACCCCTGCCGCTGCTGCATACCCGCACCGCGCTGCTGATGCCGACCTACAACGAAGACCCGCGCCGCCTGCTGGCCGGGCTGCAGGCCATCTACGAATCGGTGGCGGAGACCGGACAGCTCGCCAACTTCGATTTCTTCGTGCTCAGCGACACCCGTCGCGAGGACATCTCGCAGGCGGAAGAACAGGTCTTCACCGAACTGCGCGATACCCTGGGCGCGCACGACCGGCTGTTCTACCGCCGGCGCGCCGACAACAGCGGGCGCAAGGCCGGAAACATCGCCGACTGGGTGCGTCGCTTCGGCGGCGCCTATCCGCAGATGCTGATCCTGGATGCGGACAGCCTGATGACCGGCGACACCATCGTGCGGCTGGCCGCTGGCATGGAGCACAATCCCGACGTAGGCATCATCCAGACCCTGCCGGTGGTGGTTGGCGGGCGCACCCTGTTCTCGCGCATGCAGCAGTTCGGCGGCCGCGTGTATGGCCCGGTGATCGCGCGTGGGGTGGCCTGGTGGCATGGCGCCGAAAGCAATTACTGGGGCCACAACGCCATCATCCGGACGGTGGCATTTGCCGACAACGCCGGCCTGCCCGCACTGCCCGGGCATGAGCCGTTCGGCGGCCACGTGCTCAGCCATGATTTCGTGGAGGCGGCGTTGATGCGCCGTGGTGGCTGGGCCGCGCACATGGTGCCGTACCTGGGCGGCAGCTACGAAGAGGGCCCGCCGACGTTGACCGACATGATGGTGCGCGACCGTCGCTGGTGCCAAGGCAACCTGCAGCACGGCAAGATCGTCGGCAGCCGCGGCCTGCACTGGATCAGCCGCGTGCACATGCTGATCGGCATCGGCCACTACTTCACCGCACCGATGTGGGCGATGCTGATGCTGATCGGCATCGCCATCCCGCTGTTCCAGGAAGGCATCGACCTCAACGGCGTGCTGCATCTTTCGCCCAGCGTGTATTGGCGCACGCAGGATGAAGTCCACGTGGTGCGGCTGTTCGCGGGTACCATGGTGGTGCTGTTGATGCCGAAGGTGCTGGGGTACCTGGCCACGCTGCTGGAACCGGGCGACCGGCGCGGCTGTGGCGGCACCGTGCGCATGTTCGTGGCGATGCTGCTGGAAACCATCCTGGCGGCACTGATGGCCCCGGTGGTGATGTACGTGCAGTCGCGTGGCGTGGCCGAGGTGCTGGCTGGCAAGGATTCCGGCTGGGATGCCCAGCAGCGCGATGACGGCGGCGTGGACTGGCTTGCCCTGGTGCGCGGCTACGGTGGCCTGAGCCTGTTCGGTGCCTTCATGGGCGTGCTGGCCTGGGCGGTTTCCCCGGCACTGGCTGCCTGGATGTCGCCGGTGGTGATAGGCATGATGCTCTCCATCCCGGTGGTGGCGCTGACCTCGTCGCGTGGACCGGGCAGCTGGTTGCACCGCTTGCGCCTGATGGACATCCCGGAAGAGCGCAGCCCGCCGCAGGTGCTGGTGCGTGCGGCGCAGCTGCGCCGCGAAGCGCTGGCCAGGCCGCCACTGTACTGAGCAGCGATCCGCCGGGGCACGGCATAATGCGGCTTGAACTTGGAGGAGCCGCAACATGCTGGAGACGGTGGAACAGGAAACCGGCGCATCGCCGCAATGGTCGATCATCTGGTTGCACGGCCTGGGCGCCGATGGCCACGATTTCGCCCCGATCGTGCCCGAACTGGTGCGCCCCGGTTGGCCGGCGCTGCGCTTCGTGTTCCCGCATGCGCCGGTACGCCCGATCACCATCAACAACGGCGTGCCGATGCGTGGCTGGTATGACATCGTCGGCATGGACTTCCGTTCGCGTGCGGACATGGATGGCGTGCGCGCATCGGTGGCCGGACTGGAAGCCCTGGTCGCGCGCGAGATCGAGCGCGGCATCGCCGCCGAGCACATTTTCCTGGCAGGGTTCTCGCAGGGCGGGGCGGTGATCCTGACCGCCGCGTTGGCCTGGACCGCCCCCCTGGCGGGCCTGATCGCACTGTCGACCTACCTGCCGGAGGCGGAAGCCGCGCATCGCATCGAGGCGGCGGTACAAGCGCCGGTGTTCATGGCCCATGGTGCACAGGACCCGGTGATCCCGCTGCCGGTAGCCGAGCACAGTGCCGATGCCTTGCGCAGCCTTGGCCTGGACGTGGAGTGGCACCGCTATCCGATGGCGCACCAGGTCTGCGCCGAAGAGATCCACGCACTCGGCGATTGGCTGCAACTGCGATTGTCGGCTGGTTGAGCATGATCCCACCGGCTGCAGCGCCCTGGATGCCCGAGCTGTGCCGCCTGCCGCGGCTGGCGGCGATGTGTGGCATGGCGCTGCTGGTGGTGGTGGTGTTGGCGCTGGCACCGGACGGCAGCCGCCACTGGAGCCTGGGCCAGCTGCTCTCGGCCAGCGGTTTCGCACTATGGTTGGCGCTGGCGGTCAGCATGGTGTTGTGCGTGCTGCGCAACGCGCTGTCGCGCCTGCCGCCCGCATTGGGGGCGGTGGCGGCCGTGGCGCTGGCCGCGGTGATCGCGCTGGTCGGTGCGGGCATCATCCATGCCCTGTATGCCGCGCTGGGCGACCGTTTCATCCAGGGGATCGGTTTCTGGCGCTTCACCCTCGGCAGCGCCGCCACTACCGCGCTGATCAGCGCGCTGGCGCTGCGCCATTTCTACGTGAGCGATCGCTGGAGCGCACAGATGCAGGCCAACGCGCGCGCCGAGGCCGATGCCCTGCAGGCACGGATCCGCCCGCACTTCCTGTTCAACAGCATGAACCTCATCGCCAGCCTGGTGCGGCGTGACGCCGCCGTGGCCGAACGCGCGGTGCTGGACCTGTCCGACCTGTTCCGTGCCGCATTGGGTGCGGGCGACGGCGATTCGACCCTGCAGGAAGAGTGCGAACTGGCCGAGCGCTACCTGTCCATCGAAACATTGCGGCTGGGCGAGCGCCTGCAGGTGCGCTGGCAGCGTGATGATGACCTGCCCTGGCAGCAGCCGATGCCGCGCCTGGTGCTGCAGCCGCTGGTGGAAAACGCCGTGCTGCACGGCATTTCGCGCCTGCCGGAAGGCGGCCTCATCGATCTGCAGCTTGGTTGTGCCGATGGCATGCTGCAGATCGTCATCCGCAATCCCGCCCCCGACCCCGATGCCCCTGCCTTGTTGCTGTCGCGCGGTACAGGCCACGCACAGCACAACATCGCGCACCGTCTTGGCTGGCGTTTCGGTGCGCGGGCACGGGTGACGGCAGGCTGGAGCGGGGGCTACTATGAATGCTGCATCGTCATACCGGTCAGACAAGGGGAGCCGCCGTGAGGATAGTGATCGCCGACGACGAGCCCTTGGCGCGCGAGCGGCTGCAATCCTTGTTGGCCGACCTGCCGGGGGTGGATGTGGTGGCCGAAGCTGCCAATGGCGAGCAGGCGCTGCATGCCTGCGCCGAGCTGCAGCCGGACCTGGTGCTGCTGGATATCGCCATGCCCGGCCTGGATGGATTGGAAACCGCGCGCCACCTGGCGACCTTTGAGCCACGGCCCGCCGTGGTGTTCTGCACGGCCTACGACGCCCACGCGCTGTCGGCGTTCGAGGCGGCGGCGATCGATTACCTGATGAAGCCGGTGCGTCCGGAACGCCTGGCATCGGCGCTGGAGCGCGCGCGGGTGTTCCTGGCAGGCCGCGGCGATGCACAGGAAAATGGCGATGGCCGGGCCCGTACGGTGCTGTGTGCACGGTTGCGGGGCGGGTTGCGCCTGATCCCGGTGGAAGACATCCATTACCTGCAGGCCGAGGAAAAATACGTCGTGGTCCACCACGCACGTGGCGAAGACCTGATCGAAGAGTCGTTGAAGTCGCTGGAGGAGGAATTCGCCAGCCGTTTCATCCGCATCCACCGCAACTGCCTGGTTGCCCGCCACGAACTGGTCGAGTTGCGGCGCGGTGTTGCCGGCCAGGTGCAGGCGGTGCTGCGGCATGGCAAGCATCCGCTGGAAGTGAGCCGGCGCTGCGTGGCCACCCTGCGCCAGGACCTCCGCCACCTGTAACGCTGACCGATGCATGGGTAGCGACCCATGGTCGGCGGCTTTGGGGTGATGGGGTGTGATGGTTTCCGCCGAGCATGGCTTGGCGCTACCGCACGTCGCCAACCCGATGACTTGCCGTTCGCCGCATCCCACCGATGCGCGATAATGACCGCATGGATACCCTCCGCATCGCTACCCGCAAAAGCCCGCTTGCCCTCTGGCAAAGCGAATATGTCGCCGACCGGCTGCGCCAGGTGCATCCCGGCCTGCACGTGGAGCTGGTTCCGATGAGCACCCGCGGCGATGAAGTACTGGATCGTTCGCTGGCGGCCATCGGCGGCAAAGGCCTGTTCCTGAAAGAACTGGAGCTGGCGATGCTGCGTGGCGACGCGGACTGCGCGGTGCATTCGCTGAAGGACGTGCCGATGGAGCTGGACGCGCCGTTCGTGCTTCCCGCCATCCTGCCGCGGCATGATCCGGCCGATGGCTTTGTTTCCAACCTGTACGCTTCGCTGGATGCCCTACCGCCGGGTGCACGGGTCGGCACCTCTTCGCTGCGTCGCCAGGCACAGTTGCGCGCGCTGCGGCCGGACCTGCAACTGCTGGACCTGCGCGGCAACATCAATACACGCCTGGCCAAGCTGGACAACGGAGGCTATGACGCCATCGTGCTGGCGGTGGCAGGATTGGAACGGCTCGGCCTGGGTGGGCGCATCGTGGCGCGCCTGCAACCCCCGCAGTGGCTTCCAGCGCCTGCGCAGGGTGCGGTGGCGGTGGAATGCGATGGCGACAACGAGAGACTGCACGCGCTGTTCGACGCGCTGGATGATGCCGATACACGCAGCTGCGTGGAGGCCGAGCGGGCGATGAACCGTGCATTGCATGGCAGCTGCCATGTGCCGGTGGCGGCGATCGCGCAGTGGCAGGGTAGCGATCTGCACCTGCAGGGCTTGGTCGGCAGTGCGTCCGATGGCCGCGCGGTACGCGCCGAGGCCGTGGGCCCGGCACGGGATCCGGAAACACTGGGCCAACGCGTGGCGGCGATGCTGCTGGACGGTGGCGCGGGCGAGCTGCTGGACGTGTGATGCCGGTCAAAGGCAGCGGGGCATGGCCCCGCTCTGCCTGATCGCCGCAGGCGGGGCGGCGACGCTTACTTGAACTTGTAGACCACGTTCATGGTGGTCAGCGTATCGGTCTTCTGCTTGTCTTCGGCGACGTCGCTGTTGTGGCGTGCCTGCCAAGCGGCCTTCAGCGCCAGGTGTTCGTTCATGCTTACCGACAGGCCGAAATCGTTCTGCGCGAAGGTGTTGTACGAACCGGATTCGACCAGCAGCGTATTGATCAGGTCGGTATTCGGGCTCAGCGAATACTTCATGTCGAAGAAGCCACGGCCGATCAGACCGGTACGGGTTTCATCGTTCTCGACGTCATGGGTGCGGCGCACGCCAGGGCCGATCTGCGCGTCCAGCGAGAAGCGGTCGGTGTCCCACAGGCGGGTGCCGTAACCCAGACCAAAGGAGCTCTGGCGGTCATAGGTGGCGAAGTCGTCGCGCTCGAAACGCAGCGTGGCGGTGATCTGCCGGTGCTCGCCGAGCTGCAGCGCGCTGCCGGCACTGCCGGTGTAGCGGTTGGCGGTGGTGCTGGTCACCTTGCTGGTGCTGCCGTCATCGCTGGTCTGGATCGATTCGGAGCGCGAACGCAGGCCGAACAGGTCCATGCTGTGCACCCAGTCGTCGTCGGTATAGCGCAGGCCCAGGCGTCCGTTGAAGCTCTCCGTATTGCTGTTGCCGCGTGCCGATGCGAAGCCCAGCTCGCCACCACTGCCGCTCCATGGGGAGGTCATCGCCGCCAGTTCGGCGGGGTCCTGGGCAAATGCCGCAGGGGCGACCAGCAACAGGGGAAACAGTAGGGAAACACGCAGGGACATCGGGATTCTCCGGGGGGCGGACAGCGAACGCAGGATGTGATGATAGCGTCAACCTCAAGTCGACTCGACCCTGCAACCGGCCGGGCTTCAGTCGGCGTTCCTGCTCTTCGGCATTCAGTGCGATGCCGGTCTGAGGCTCAGGGCACCGCTATCCGCAGATCGGGGTCATTCAGCTGGGAATAGCGCAGGGTGACACGGTAGGGTTGGTCTCCATTGAAACCATCACGCTGCACCTGCCGCGGCAGGCCATCGTCACCGATCCAGTACTGCAGCGTCTCGCCGCTGCCCTGTGGGCCATCTACCCGATACAGCCGCGTGGCGGTGCCGCCGACGTCGGCCGGGCCCCGGTCTTCGACCGCCAGCCCTTGCAGTTCGGCTGCGGGCGGCAGCGGCGTCCGCCACTGGTCCAGCAACCCCGCCGGCAGCGGCAACTGCTGCGTGCCGCCTTCGGACGCCAGGAACACGGTATTGCCGATGATCGTCTGCACGCCGGCCGCACCGCGCAGGCGATAGCGGTCGGGGGCGACGAAATCCATGGAGGTGCTGACCACCTGCCCCTTCTGGGCGCCATGCAGGGTCATCTGCGCATGGAAGCTGCGCAGCGCGGCGAAACGCTGGCTGGCCTGCAGCACTGCCTGCGCGGGATCGGCGGGGATGCTGGCTGTGGGAAGTGGCGTGGAGGCGTCGGTCGCCGGGGCCTGCTGTCCACAGGCGGCCAGCAGCAGCGCGGCCAGCACCGGCAGTGCAGGGGAGCGGAGGGGCATGCAGGGAAGGCCTTGGGCGTGACGGACCGACACGATAGCCGATCATTGCCGCCACAAGGGCCGCGACTCGGACATAATCAGGATCATGGACCGATACGAACGCATCACAGCCCTGCATCGCCTGCTCAAGTCCGCGCGCTATCCGGTGACGGTGGCGACGTTGCAGGACAAACTTGGTTGTTCCCGCGCCACGGTATACCGCGACCTCGCTTTCCTGCGCGATGCGCTGATGGCACCGATCGAGGGCGATGGCGAAGCCGGCTTCCGCTACCTGGCCGACGAAAGCGACCGCTTCGAGCTGCCCGGGCTGTGGCTGAGCTCGGAAGAACTGCATGCGCTGCTGGCATCCCAGCACCTGCTGGCGCGTACCGGCGGTGGGGTGCTTTCCTCGGTGCTGGCGCCGTTGCAGCAGCGCATCGAAGGCCTGTTGGCGGCGCAGGCCGGCGTGAGCAGCTGGCCGGTGGACCGGGTACGGGTGATCCCGCACCGGGTGCGCAAATTCGATGAAGCCAGCTTCCGCAGCGTCGCGTCGGCGGTGCTGGAACGGCGCCAGCTGGCGTTCGAATATCGTGCCCGCTCCACCGATGAAGCGACCCGGCGCTTGGTGTCGCCGCAGCGGCTGACCCACTATCGCGACAACTGGTACCTGGATGCCTGGGACCATGACCGCGACGCGCTGCGCAGTTTCGCGGTGGATCGCATCAACAAGGCCCGCGTCGTCGATGCCCCGGCCACCGATGTGGACGAAACCGACCTGGATGCGCAGCTGGGTGCCAGCTACGGTATTTTCTCCGGTGCCCCCAAGGGCTGGGCGACCATCGTCTTCAGCGCCAAGGCCGCACGCTGGGTGGCCGACGAGCATTGGCACGCCAACCAGCAGGGACGTTTCCTGGCAGATGGCCGCTATGAACTCAAGGTACCCTACAGCGTATCCCGAGAATTGCTGATGGACGTGCTGCACTACGGTTCCGATGCCGAGATCATCGAGCCGGTGATGCTGCGCGAACAGGCCAAGAGCCTGCTGGCGCTGGCCCTCAGCAGCTACGAATGACCCTCCCCCGAGATCGAAACATACGATGAAGAAGACCCTGCTGTTGTCACTTTTCGCCGCCGTGGCACTGACGCTGAGCGCCTGCGGAAAATCCGGCGATACCTCGCAGAAGCTGGTGGTCGCCGCCACGGCGGTACCGCACGCGGAAATCCTGGACGTGGTGAAGCCGATCCTGAAAGAGCAGGGCGTGGAACTGGACGTGCGTGTCTTCAATGATTATGTGCAGCCCAACGACCAGCTGGTGCAGAAGCAGGTGGATGTGAACTACTTCCAGACCGAGCCTTACCTGGATGCCTACAACCGCGACCGCAAGACCGCCCTGGTCACCGTGGCCGGGGTGCACATCGAGCCGTTCGGCGCGTACTCGCGCAAGGTGAAATCGCTGGATGAGCTGCGCGAAGGCGCCGATGTGGTGATCCCGAATGATCCGAGCAACAACAGCCGTGCGCTGATCCTGCTGCACAACGCGGGTGTCCTCCAGCTCAAGGACGCCACCAACGCATTGGCGACCCAGCGCGACATCATCGCCAACCCGAAGAACCTGAAGTTCCGCGAGCTGGATTCGGCGATGCTGCCGCGCGTGCTGGACCAGGTCGACCTGGCGTTGATCAACACCAACTACGCGCTGGATGCCGGCCTGAACCCGACCCAGGATGCGCTGGCGATCGAAAGCAAGGACTCGCCCTACGTGAACTTCCTGGTTGCCCGCGAGGACAACAAGGATGATCCGCGCGTGCAGAAGCTGGCACAGGCCCTGACCAGCCCGCAGGTGAAGGAATTCATCGCGCAGAAGTACAAGGGCGCGGTGCTGCCGGCATTCTGACCATCGGGTAGCGCCGGGCCATGCCCGGCGGCCTTGGGTGCCACCGCCGCGAGGCGGCTCGCCGGGCATGGCCCGGCGCTACCAGCGTCAAGCCACCTGGAACGCAAGCGGGCGGCCACGGCACGTCCGTCAATCCGCCTGGAACTGCCGGTGTTCTGACCATCGGGTAGCGCCGGGCCATGCCCGGCGGCCTTGGGTGCCGCCGCCGCAAGGCGGCTCGCCGGGCATGGCCCGGCGCTACCAGCGTCAATCCACCTGGAACGCAAGCGGGTGGCCACGGTACGTCCGTCAATCCGCGCGGTGCTGCCGGCGTTCTGACCATCGGGTAGCGCCGGGCCATGCCCGGCGGCCTTGGGTGCCACCGCCGCGAGACGGCTCGCCGGGCATGGCCCGGCGCTACCAGCGTCAATCCAGCTGGAACGCGAGCGGGTGGCCACGGCACGTCCGTCAATCCACCTGGAACGCGAGCGTGGCGGCCACGGCGCGCTTCCATCCGGCATACAGCTGCTCGCGCCGCGCCGGTGCCATCATCGGTTCGAAGCGGTGGTCCAGCCCCCACTGTGCGGCGATCTGTGCACGACTTTCCCAGAACCCGGTCGCCAGCCCGGCCAGGTAGGCCGCGCCAAGTGCAGTGGTCTCCGCTACCTGCGGGCGAAGCACCGGCACGCCCAGCAGGTCGCTCTGGAACTGCGCCATGAAGTCATTGGCGATGGCCCCGCCATCGGCGCGCAGCTCCTTCAGTTCGATTCCTGCATCGGCTTCCATCGCGGCCAGCACGTCGCGCGTCTGGTAGGCCATCGATTCCACTGCCGCACGAATGAAATGCTCCTTGCTGGTGCCACGGGTGATGCCGAACATCGCCCCGCGCACGTCGCTGCGCCAGTAGGGCGCCCCCAACCCGACGAAGGCCGGCACCAGGTACACCCCGCCGCTGTCGGCAACGCGCTCGGCGTAGGCCTGGCAGTCGCTGGATTTGCCGAACATGCGCAGCCCGTCGCGCAGCCATTGCACCACTGAACCGGCGACGAAGATCGATCCCTCCAGCGCATACTCCACCTGGCCATCGACCCCCCAGGCAATGGTCGTAAGCAGGCCGTTCTGCGATGCCACGGCCTTGTCGCCGGTGTTCATCAGCATGAAACAGCCGGTGCCATAGGTGTTCTTGGCCATGCCGGGCTCGAAGCAGGCCTGCCCGAACAGCGCGGCCTGCTGGTCCCCGGCGATGCCGGCGATGGGAATTCCACGGTCCAGGAAGAACTGCGCGCGCGTATGCCCATAGACCTCGCTGCAGCTGCGCACTTCGGGCAGCATCGCGCGCGGGATATCCAGCAGGGCCAGCAGTTCCTCGTCCCACTGCAACGCATGGATATCGAACAGCAGCGTACGTGCGGCATTGCTGTAGTCGGTGACGTGCGTCGTGCCACCGGTAAGGTTCCAGACCAGCCAGCTGTCGATGGTGCCGAACAGCAGCTCGCCGCGTTCGGCGCGCGCCTGTGCACCGTCGACATGATCGAGGATCCAGCGGATCTTGGTCGCGGAAAAATACGCATCCACCAGCAGGCCGGTCTTGCGTCGGATCAGGGGTTCATGTCCTTCCGCCTTGAGGCGTTCGCAGATGGCGTGGCTCTGCCGCGATTGCCAGACCACCGCATTGTGGATCGGCTGGCCGCTGGCCTTGTCCCAGACCACCGTGGTCTCGCGCTGGTTGGTGATGCCGATGCCGGCGATGCGGCGAGGGTCGACCTGCTCGCGGTTGAGCAGTTCGGTGATGGTGGTATAGACGCTGGTGAGGATCTCGCGCGGATCGTGCTCCACCCAGCCGGGTTGCGGGAAGATCTGCGCGAACTCACGCTGGGCCGTGCCCGCGATGCGTCCCTGGCGGTCGAACAGGATGGCACGCGAACTGGTGGTGCCTTGGTCGATGGCGAGGATGAGGTCCGGTTCCACTCGGCGATCTCCTGGTCTGGCGGCGGGCCTGGGCGCGCCGTGGAAAGTACGGGCGATGCTGCATTGTGCGCCACCCACCTGCCGCCCGTGGGCAGCCAGGCGTGCGGCACCGGTCATGCAGGGGCGTCCGTGCCATCGATGTCCACGGCAGCAGTCGTCGCTCTTCCAGCGAGCCATCGTGCCAGGCGTTGCTGCTGCGATGGTCCCAGGCGCAGCCCGAGCAAGCTGCGCCGCCAGAGCAGGTCCTCTGGCTGCATCACCCATTCGCGGCTGCACAGGTACTCGGCTTCGGCCTGGTAAAGGTCGGCACCGAAGTGCTCGCCCAGATCGCCCAGCGAACCTGCCGCGCCAATGATCCGGGCGGCGCGGCTGCCATAGCTGCGCGCCCATCGCGCGGCCAGCGGACCTGGCAGCCACGGCCATTGCCCGTGCAGCCAGGCTTCCACTTCTGCGGCGGGGCCAAGTTCGCCACCGGGCAGCACCGCGCCGCCTGCGGTCCACGCCGAGGGGCTGGCGGCATCGCCGCGCAGCAGCAGGTCCACTGCCTGTTCGGCGAGCCTGCGATGGGTTGTCAGCTTGCCGCCCAGCACGTTCAGCAGCGGCGCACCTTCGCTGTCCAGGTCCAGCCGATAGTCGCGGCTGGCCTCGCTGGGCGCCCCGTGGGTGTCATCCAGCAGTGCGCGTACGCCGCTGAAGCTCCACACTATGTCGGAGTGGGCAATCTGTTGGCGGAAACTGCGGTTTACCGCCGCGCAGAGATAGTCGCGCTGCGCATCGTCGATCAACGGCGCCGCCAGCGGGCCGCTGAAGTCGACATCGGTGGTTCCCACCAGGCTGAAGCAGCCTTCGAACGGGATCACGAAGACGATGCGTCCATCAGGTTGCTGCAGGATGTAGGCATGGTCGTGGTCATACAGCGCAGGCACGACGATGTGGCTGCCCTGTACCAGGCGCATCGGGGTGCTGCGGGTCCGGCTGATATCGGCGGTGAACCGGGCAGCCCACGCGCCAGTGGCGTTGACCAGCATGCGCGCGTGGACGCTGCGGCCATGTCCCCGTGCATCGCGCAGCTCGACGCGCCAGCCATCGGGATCACGCCGTGCCTGCACACAGGTGGTGCGCGTCCATATCCGTGCACCACGTTCGGCCGCGTCCATGGCGGTAAGGACCACCAACCGGGCATCAGGAACCTGTGCGTCGGTATAGGTGAAGCCGCGGCGCTGGTCGTGTTGCAGCGGCGCACCCAACGGATGGCCGTGCAGTGCCAGTCCGCGTGAGCGCGGCAGGCCTGCCGCCCGGCCGGCCAGGAGGTCATAGAGCAACAGGCCGCTGCGAATGATCCAGGCCGGGCGCAGATGGGGCTCGTGCGGCAACACGAAGGACAATGGCCGCACCAGGTGCGGCGCGATATGGAGCAGGGTCGCGCGCTCTGCCAGTGACTGCCGCACCATGCCGACATGACCCTGTTCCAGGTAGCGCAGTCCGCCATGCACCAGCTTCGAGCTGGCGCTGGATGTATGCGACGCGAGGTCATGCTGCTCGCACAGGGCCACGCGCAGGCCACGCCCTGCCGCGTCGCGGGCGATGCCCGCGCCATTGATGCCACCGCCCACCACCAGCATGTCCAGCATGGATCGATGACCTCCAGCGCGCGCCAGCCCGGGAAGTATCGAGCGTAGCGCAGCGCGGCTGTCGGCGGGACGCCCTTTCCCGCCTGGTATCCGCTGCATGCCTGGCGGCGCAACCTTGTGTCGGCGACGGCCAGCGCCACGGCCGCGAGGCCGTGGGGCGACCGTTTGGCGGTAGAGCGGATACGACAACGGGCCCCGAAGGGCCCGCTGCAGCGAGGTGACAGGGGCACCCCGATGAGGGTGCCGCCGGCTGTCGCGTCTTAGAAGCGCGCGCCGATGCCGAAGCCGACGGTCCACGGATCCAGCTTGGCCCGCGTGCCGACCTGCAGGCCGTCGAGGGTCACTTCAGGACGCGAATGCAGGTAACGCGCGTCGGCACGTGCGAACCAGGTGGAATTGATGTCCATGTCCACGCCGACCGTACCGATGAAGCCTTCGGCGGTCTTCAGGCCGAGGTGGCCGACCGGAGCAGCCGGCACCGTCAGCTTTTCGTTGCTGAAGTTGGACTGGTAGTAGCCTGCGCCCAGGAACGGGCGGAACACGTTGTCGGCGTGGCCGAAATGGTACTGGCCACTCAGCGCCACCGGCTGCTGTTCGACGGTGCCCAGGCGGGTGCCTTCGACGCCGCGCGCGCGGTGGTGGAACTTGTCGGCCGCGCCCCACAGTTCGATGGCGATGTTGTCGTTGATGTAGTAGCTGAAGCTGACGGTCGGTGCCGGGCCGCCATCGGCCTTCTGCACCACGCCTTCAACAGCGTTGTTCTTCGGCTGCAGCAGGGCGATGCCGCCGACCACGGCGAAATGCTTGCCTGAAGCCGTCGTCTGCGCCTCGACCATGTCGCTGCCGGCCGGGCGTTCGACGGTGGTGGCAGGATCCTGCGCGAAAGCGGCGGGGGCGAAAGCCAGCAGGGACAGCGTGAGAGCGTGGATGGATCGCATTGGGGGAATCTCCTGTGATTATTGTTCTTGGCCCCCTTTCTGCGGGGCGCGGCAAACGTAAGCCGCGCAACATGAATCGAAACCTGCGCTGGTTAAAGTTTAGTTTTGTCGAGCCGTCATGCCTATTGGAAGCCTTGTGCCCCAATGGATTCCAGTTGATGACGTATATGGCATGTTGCCGGCTGACAAAGCCGGATACGACAGATCAAAGGATATTGCCCGCTGTGGGTCGCGGTAAAAACGACAACGGGCCCGATCGGGCCCGTTGTCTGCCAGTGCCTGTCATTGTCAGGCGCTGTGCTGCCGCTGCTTAGAATCGCGCACCGAGACCGAAGCCGACGGTCCATGGATCCAGCTTGGCATCCGCGCCCGTCCCCTGGCCGCCCACCTGCACTTCCGGGCGCGCATGCATGTAGCGCGCATCGGCACGGGCGAACCATGTCGAGTTGATGTTCATGTCCACGCCGACGGTGCCGATGGCGCCCTTGGCGGTCTCCAGCCCGATATGTTCGGTGACGCCCGGTGCAACCAGGTCCTCATTGCTGAAGTTGGATTCGTAGTAGCCCACGCCGACGAACGGACGGAACACGTTGTCCGCCTGGCCGAAGTGATACTGGCCGCTCAGGGCGATCGGCTGCTGCTCCACGGTGCCCAGGCGTTCGTTGCCGACGCCACGCACGCGGTGGTTGAACTTGTCGGCCGCGCCCCACAGTTCAACCGCCCAGTTGTCGTTGATGTAGTAGCTCAGGCTCAGGGTCGGTGCCGGGCCGCCATCGAACTTGCGTACCCCTTCGACCGGATCATTCTTCGGCTGCAGCAGGGCCACGCCGCCGACCACGGCGAAATGCTTGCCCGATGCGGTATCGCCGGAGGTGCCGCTGTCGGTGGCGTAGCTGTTGGCGTCGGCGCCCTCGGGGGTCGCTGGATATTCCTGGGCGAAAGCGGATGGCGCGAAGGCAGCCGTCGCCAGCAGGGACAAGGTCAGGGCGTTGATGGTACGCATGGGGGAATCTCCTCGATTACCGGTGCCAGGGTCCCCTTGCGGGGCGCAATCAACGTAAGTCGCGCCACATGAATCGAATCCCACGCGCGTTAAAAAATAGTTGTGTGTGTTCAGCGAACAATGGCCATACCCTTGGTGTTGATGGCCTTCGATGGTGGGTGATGTTCATGCAGATGGTGGAACCGTGAGTGGAAATGACGCCTGCATCGGGCTGCCAGCGCAGTTGGATGCGGATTGCCGCGTGCTGGTGCTGGGTTCGATGCCGGGTATCGCGTCACTGCAGCAAGCGCAGTACTACGCTCATCCGCGCAATCGGTTCTGGCCGTTGATGGCCGTGCTGTGCGGCGTCGACGCCGGGGCAGGCTACGCCACGCGGCTGCAGCAGATGCAGGCGGCCGGCGTGGGTCTGTGGGACGTCATCGGGCAATGTCGTCGCCGGGGCAGCCTGGACGAGGACATCGTGCGCGGTAGCGAGATCGCCAATCCCGTTGCAGCACTGATGGCCACGTTGCCCGACCTGCGGTTGGTGGCCTGCAACGGTGCGGCCGCGCACCGGGCATTCGTGCGCTTCATCCAGCCGGCGCTGCGCTTGCCGTCGGCGGTGCCGGTACTGGCGCTGCCATCGACCAGCCCGGCCAATGCAGCGGCGAGCCTGCAGAAGCTGCAGCAGGCGTGGCGGCCGCTGGCCGATGCGCTGGCCACCGGTTGAGGCAGCCGGGGTACAAGGGCAGCGGGGCATCGTATCGATGGCAGCGAGGGACAATACGCCACCGACTGGTCATGCCCCACGACGCGCCATTCCAGCGCAAGCGCACTGGACACAACAGCGTGTCCCGGGACAGTACGGACTGAAAACGCCATCAACGGTTGGCGAGGGGGCCTTGCTGGCCGCACAATAGGTGTTTCCCTACACCAGATTGCCGGAGTTATCCCCATGGCCGAAATCAAGGAAGCCCTCGTCCCCGATATCGGTGACTACAGCGATATCCCGGTAATCGAGGTGCTGGTCGCCGTCGGCGACACGGTCAAGAAGGATCAAGGCCTGGTCACGCTGGAAAGCGACAAGGCGACGATGGAGGTGCCATCGTCGGTCGCAGGCGTGGTCAAGGAGGTCAAGGTGAAGGTCGGCGACAACCTGTCCGAGGGCAAGGTCGTGGCGCTGATCGAAGTGGCCGGGGAGGATGCCCCGGCCGCCACGCCGGCTCCTGCTGCCGCCCCGGCACCGGCCAAGGCCGCCGCCCCGGCAGCGCAGCAGAGCGCTCCGGTCGCCGCGGCACCGGCTGCGGCCGCCAGTGGCGGTACCGTGGAGGCGCTGGTGCCGGATATCGGCGATTACACCGATATCCCGGTCATCGAAGTGCTGGTCGCCGTCGGCGACACGGTGAAGAAGGACCAGGGCCTGGTCACGCTGGAAAGCGACAAGGCGACGATGGAAGTGCCTTCGTCGGTTGCAGGCGTGGTCAAGGAAATCAAGGTGAAGGTCGGCGACACCCTGTCCCAGGGCAAGGTCGTGGCCATCATCGAGGCTGAAGGTGAGGCCAGTGCCGCGCCGGCACCGACCCCGGCCAATGCCGCCGCCAACGAAACCGCTGAAACCGCCACCAAGGTCGAGCCGGTCGCCATGCCGGCGCAGCCGGACAACCTGGCTGCACGCGAGATTGCCAGCGCGCCATCGGCCGGCGCGCCGACCAGCCCGCCGGTGCAGTTCAACGCCGACAGCGTGCTGCCGGCCAAGGTGCCCTATGCAACCCCGGCCGTGCGCGTGTTCGCCCGCGAGCTGGGCGTGGACCTGCTGCAGGTCAGCGGTACCGAGAAGGGTGGCCGCATCACCAAGGGTGACGTGCAGAAGTTCGTCAAGGCCGCACTGACCAGCGGCGCGGCCGCGGGTACCGGTGCGCCGGCCGCTGCCGGTGGTGGGCTGAACCTGCTGCCGTGGCCGAAGGTGGACTTCAGCAAGTTCGGCGAGGTCGAAGTCCAGCCGTTGTCGCGCATCAAGAAGATCTCCGGTGCGAACCTGGCCCGCAACTGGGCGATGATCCCGCACGTCACGCAGTTCGAGCAGGCCGACATCACCGAGCTGGAAGCCCTGCGCCTGGCACTGAACAAGGAAAACGAGAAGGCCGGCATCAAGCTGACCATGCTCGCCTTCCTGGTCAAGGCCAGTGCCGCGGCGCTGAAGAAGTTCCCGGAGTTCAACGCCTCGCTGGATGCCAGCGGCGAGAACCTGACCCTGAAGAAGTACTTCAACATCGGTTTCGCCGCCGATACGCCGAACGGCCTGGTCGTGCCGGTGATCCGCGACGTCGACAAGAAGGGCGTGGTGCAGATCGCGCAGGAAAGCGGCGAGCTGGCGAAGAAGGCGCGCGACGGCAAGCTGGGTCCGGCCGACATGAGTGGCGGCTGCTTCTCGATCAGCTCGCTGGGCGGCATCGGCGGCACTGCGTTCACGCCGATCGTCAATGCGCCGGAAGTGGCCATCCTCGGTGTCTCCAAGTCGTCCATCCAGCCGGTCTGGAACGGCAAGGAGTTCGCGCCGAAACTGCTGCTGCCGCTGTCGCTGAGCTACGACCACCGGGTCATCGACGGCGCGTTGGCCGCACGTTTCACCACGTACCTGTCGCAGGTGCTGGCCGACATGCGCCGCGTACTGCTCTGATCGAGCACGCAAGCCCCCTCCGTGTGGCCGCCGCGATGCGCGCGGCCGCGTGACGAACTGCAGTGACAGCCCGCCGGCCATCCCGCGCGGGCACGAAGGAAACCACCATGGCCACGATTGAAGTCAAGGTTCCAGACATCGGCGATTACAACGATGTGCCGGTGATCGAAATATTGGTCGCCGTCGGCGATACGGTGAAGAAGGACCAGGGCCTGGTGACCCTGGAATCGGACAAGGCCACGCTGGAAGTGCCGTCCTCGGCAGCTGGCGTGGTCAAGGAATTGAAGGTGAAGCTGGGCGACACGCTGTCCGAAGGTGCCGTCGTGGTGGTGCTGGAAGCCGAGGGCGAAGGTGCCGCACCGGCCGCACCGGCCAAGGCCGCCGCAGCGCCGGCAGCAGGCGCACCCGGCAACAAGCCGCCGGTGACCCCGTCGCACCGTGCGCCGGCCGAACCGGCTGCGCCGAAGCCGGCGCTGTCGTCCGGCAAGGCCGCGGACATCGAATGCGCGATGGTCGTGCTCGGCTCCGGCCCTGGCGGCTACACCGCCGCGTTCCGTGCCGCCGACGTCGGCCTGGATACCGTCATCGTCGAACGCTACGCCAGCCTCGGCGGCGTCTGCCTCAATGTCGGCTGCATTCCGTCCAAGGCGCTGCTGCACGCGGCAGCGGTGATCGATGAAGTCGCCCATGCCAATGATTTCGGCGTGGAGTTCGGCAAGCCGAAGATCACCCTGGACAAGCTGCGCGAATACAAGGAAAAGGTCGTCGGCCAATTGACCAAGGGCCTGGCCGGCATGGCCAAGCAGCGCAAGGTGCGCACCGTGCAGGGCGTGGGCCGTTTCGTCTCCGCCAACGAACTGCAGATCACTGCCGAGGACGGCAGCACCCAGTTGCTGCGTTTCCAGCAGTGCATCATCGCGGCCGGTTCGCAGGCAGTGAAGCTGCCGAATTTCCCGTGGGACGATCCGCGCGTGATGGATTCCACCGATGCACTCGAACTGGCCGAAGTGCCGGGTTCGCTGCTGGTCGTCGGCGGCGGCATCATCGGCCTGGAAATGGCCACGGTCTATGCTGCGCTGGGCAGCAAGGTCACCGTGGTCGAGTTCATGGAACAGCTGATGCCAGGCGCCGACAAGGACCTGGTCAAGCCGCTGGCCGACCGCCTGAAGAAGCAGGGCGTCGAGGTACACCTGAAGACCAAGGCCTCCGGCGTAAGCGCCGACAAGAAGGGCGTCACCGTCACCTTCGAATCGGCCACCGAAGGTGAGAAGCCGGCGCTGGAGCAGGGCACTTTCGACCGCGTGCTGGTAGCCGTGGGCCGTTCGCCGAACGGCAGGAAGATCGATGCCGAAAAGGCCGGCGTGCAGGTCTCCGATCGTGGTTTCATTCCGGTCGACCGGCAGATGCGTACCAACGTGCCGCACATCTTCGCCATCGGCGACATCGTCGGCAACCCGATGCTGGCGCACAAGGCGACGCACGAAGGCAAGCTGGCCGCTGAAGTGGCCGCTGGCCACAAGAAGGAATGGGTCGCACGGGTGATTCCGTCGGTGGCCTACACCAACCCGGAGATCGCCTGGGTTGGCGTGACCGAAACCGAGGCGAAGGCCAAGGGCCTGAAAGTCGGCGTGGCCAAGTTCCCGTGGGCAGCCAGTGGCCGTGCCATCGGCATCGGTCGTACCGAAGGCTTCACCAAGCTGATCTTCGACGAGGAAACCCACCGCGTCATCGGCGGCGGCATCGTCGGCGTGCACGCAGGCGACCTGCTGGCCGAGATCGGCCTGGCCATCGAAATGGGTGCCGAAGCCGAGGACATCGGCCACACCATCCACGCGCATCCGACGCTGAGCGAGTCGGTGGCGATGGCATCGGAAATCTACGACGGCACCATCACCGATCTGTATCTGCCGAAGAAGAAGTAGCGCCGGGCCATTGCCCGGCGGATGACAGAAACCCCGGGGAAACCCGGGGTTTCTGTTTGCGGCCCGCCGAGCACGGCTCGGCGCTACGGATCAGAACGAAACGCTCAGGCCCGCAACCGGACCCTTGAATTCCTGTTTCAGGCCGACCACGCCGTCGCTGCCCTTCTGGTCGACGTCCAGCTTGAACCAGTCGTAGCCGGCGAAGATGCCGAAGTTGTCGGTCAGGCTGTATTCGACGATGGCATTGGCCCGGCTCAGGTCGCCCTCATAGTCATCGAAGCTGCCCCACTTGGTGTTGAGGTACTGGCCCTGCATGCTGATCATCCAGCGATCGGCCGGATTGAACGTCAGCCGTGCGCCCACCACCGGCGCCACGCCGCTTTCGCTTTCATCCAGGAAGCGCCCGTTGTAGACATTGCCCAGGTCGGCAAAGCCCTTCGCGCTGATCTTGGCCCACTCCGCGCCAAGCTGCAGGCCCAGGTCGAAGCGCTCGGTGTCCACCACCGAATAGTCGTACACCAGGGTCGCCACCTGGTATTTCAGTTCGGCCTTGACGAAGCTCCCTTCGGGCACGTCGATCTCGCCGAAGGCGATGCCGTCGTCCAGCGTTTCGCGTCGGTCCTTGTCCCATTTGAAATAGTCGAAGATCAGGCGCTGGCGGTCGCTGAAGCGGAACACGCCGTCCACGCGCGGCTCCCATTCCTTGCCGCCCATGCTGAAATCTTCATCGAGGTTCACGTCCTGGCCGTTGATGTTGGTCGTGCCGCGGATGGTGTTGTCGGTGTCGATGTTCATCGCACCCACGCGCAGGGTGAAGCGGTCGTCGCCTTCGGCAGCATGCGCGGTGGAGGTGAAGCCGGCGCCGATGGCGGCCAGCGAAAGGGCAAGCAGGGTAGGGGCGGTACGCATCGGCAGGATCCTTGCGGTGGTTCAATGAAAGTCACCCCACTATCCCGCTCGCGTCGTCCACCATCCGTGAACGTATGGTGCAGGCGATGTGTCTGCGTCCCGCTGGAACCTGGCGCGATGCACCGTCTGTTGTCGGCATTGCCAGTTCCCCGGACGGCAAAAAAAATGGTCCCGCCGGGCAGCGGCGGGACCATCGGACCACCATGCTGATCTGCAGAACCGCGCCGACGAGGATCAGGGAGTGCAGATCGAAGGCTTCGACACACAACCACGACGAAAGTTCAATGCTGCGCTGCCGCATGCAGCTGAGCCCCGCTGGGCATGATTATCCCGCCGGTCGGGAGAAAAAACCCGGCCATCCGGCAACTTGCGTCGATCCGGGATGAACACGCAGCGGTTGTCTCGCAAATTGTCCCATTGCTATAATTTGGCGGCTCGACGAGGCACTGCGCTGCTGCCTCATGCCTATCCACTCCATTTGTGCGGGACGTCACTGTGCTGAACTCCGTTGATGCGGGTCGGCGACTGATGCTGCGCGCCGCGGTCTACCCGCTGGCCGCAGTGGCTGTCCTGGCTCTTGGCTTCCTGCTGGTGAGTCCGAAACATGCGCTGGGGGCCTTGGCTTCCGGGCTTGCGGTTTCGGCAGGTGGCTGGGTGGCGGCGAAGATGGCGTTGGGGGGCGGTGTCCAGGCGGCCGGTTCGGCGCTGGGACGGCTGATCATCGCCGTGGTGGCGAAGTGGGCCGTGGTGTTTGGCGTGCTGGCGGTGGGTTACCTGGTCTTCCGGCTGCCTGCACTGGCGCTGTTGGCCGGAATCGCCGTCGGCTTGATGTTCCAGGTCCTGGCACTGGCCAGGCAATAACAGAATTCATTTAACTTAAGGTTCGGACACATGGCAGGCGAGGCGCTTACACCCACCTCCTATATCCAGCATCACCTGCACAACCTCACGGTAGGGCACGGCAGCCCGTGGGCGCTGCATCTGGATACCATCGCCACCTCGGTCCTGATGGGCCTGGTGATGGTTTTCGCGTTCTGGCTGGCCACCCGCAAGGCCACCGCCGGCGTCCCCGGCAAGTGGCAGGCGTTCGTGGAGATCTGCCTGGAGTTCGTTGACCGCCAGGCCAAGGACACCTATCACGGCACCAGCAAGCTGGTGACCCCGATCGCGATCACGATCTTCTTCTGGATCCTGTTGATGAACCTCATCAAGATGATCCCGGCCGACTTCATCGCCATGCCGCTCGAAGCGCTCGGCGTGCCTTACTGGAAGCCGGTGCCCACCGCTGACGTCAATGCCACCCTGGGCATGTCGATCAGCGTGTTCTTCCTGATGCTGTTCTTCTCGCTGCGCGCCAAGGGCATTGGTGGTTTCACCAAGGAGTTCCTGACCGCGCCGTTCGGCAAGTGGATGCTGCCGTTCAACCTGATCCTGAACATCGTCGAATGGCTGAGCAAGCCGATTTCGCTGGCGATGCGACTGTTCGGCAACATGTTCGGCGGTGAAATCGTGTTCCTGCTGATCTGGGTGCTGGGCGGTGCAGGTATCGCCGGTGCCCTGGCGGGTGGCGTATTCGGTTTCGGCTGGATGCTGTTCCATCTGCTGGTGATTCCGCTGCAGGCTTTCATCTTCATGATGCTGTCCATCGTGTACCTGAGCCTGTCGGAAGACGCTCACTGAGTTTCGCTTCACCCTTCATCCGTTTGTTTCTCAATCCTTAGCAATCACGTTTCCGGAGAAAACCATGTACTTCGCCGTCCTGACCAACCTCGCCCAAGTTCAGAGCTCCACCGTCCTCGCCGTCGGCATCATGATCGGCCTGGCCGCGCTTGGTGCAGGCCTGGGCCTGGCCATCATGTCCGGTAAGTTCCTGGAATCGGCCGCGCGCCAGCCGGAACTGATCCCGGTGCTGCAGGTCCGCATGTTCATCACCGCCGGCCTGATCGACGCCGCGTTCATCATCTCGGTCGCCGTTGGCCTGCTGTTCGCCTTCGCCAACCCGATGGTCGGTGAGTTCGTGGCACGCCTGCCGGCAGTGGCTGGCTGATCCAGCACAAGTGAAACGACCGGCGCTTCGGCGCCTGGTCGCGGATGAAGGTTCGGGGGTGCCGCCCACCGGGCGGTACTTCCACCCCGTCACCACTGACTGAGCGAAAACAATGGATATCGGTTTTACCCTCCTCGCCCAGGCCCTGGCCTTCGCAGCCCTGATCTGGATCATCGCGACCAAGATCTGGCCGCCGCTGATGAACGCGATCGAAGAGCGCCAGCAGAAGATCGCTGAAGGTCTCGCCGCTGCCGATCGCAGCCAGAAGGACCTGGCGCAGGCCCAGGAAAAGGTCAACGAAGCGCTGAAGGAAGCACGCGGCAAGGCCAACGAGATCATCGACCAGGCCCACGCGCGCGCCAACCAGATCGTTGAAGCCGCCAAGAACGAAGCGATCACCGAAGCCACCCGCCAGAAAGAACTGGCGCAGGCAGAGATCGATGCGGCTGCCAACCGTGCCCGCGAGGAACTGCGCAGGCAGGTCTCCGTGCTGGCCGTAAGCGGTGCCGAGAAGCTGCTCAAGCGCGAAATCGATGCCAACGCCCACAAGGCGCTGCTCGACGAGCTGGCTTCGGAGATCTGACATGAGCCAGGCCCTCACGCTTGCCCGCCCTTACGCCCGCGCTGCCTTTGCGACCGCGCGTGACGAAGGCGCGTTCGCGCCGTGGACGGACGCACTTGCGTTCTCCGCCCACGTCGCCGCCGACCCGCGCGTGTCGGCCCTGCTCGCCAACCCGGAGCTGGGCCGCGACGAGGCTGTCGCCCTGCTGGCGCCGGAACAGCGCAGCGAGACCTTCTCGCGCTTCCTGTCGCTGCTCGCCGAGGCCCACCGCTTGCAGCTGCTGCCGGAAATCGCCGGGATGTTCGACCAGCTGCGTGCCGAAGCCGAACACGTGGTCAAGGCCACGGTGACCTCGGCCAACGCACTGTCCACCGGCGACCTGGACGCGATCAAGGCTGCGCTGCGCAAGCGTTTCGGCCGCGAAGTGGACGTGTCCACCGCGGTGGACGCTTCGCTGATCGGCGGCGCCGTGATCGACGCCGGTGACGTGGTCATCGACGGTTCGCTGAAGGGCAAGCTCGCCCGACTGCAGACCGCGCTCGCTAACTGAATTCATTTAATCGTCCGGCCTGACCGCCGGCACTAGGACTCGACGATGGCAACCACGCTCAACCCCTCCGAAATCAGCGAACTGATCAAGAACCGCATCGAGAAGGTCAAGCTGGCCGCGGAATCGCGCAACGAAGGCACCGTGACCAGCGTGTCCGACGGCATCGTGCGCATCTTCGGCCTGGCCGACGTGATGCAGGGCGAAATGATCGAACTGCCGAACAACACCTTCGCCCTGGCCCTGAACCTGGAGCGCGACTCGGTCGGCGCCGTGGTGCTGGGTGATTACCAAAACCTGCGCGAAGGCGACGTGGCCAAGACCACCGGTCGCATCCTGGAAGTGCCGGTCGGCCCGGAACTGCTTGGCCGCGTGGTCAATGCGCTGGGCGAGCCGATCGACGGCAAGGGCCCGCTGGGCACCGACCTGACCGCTCCGGTGGAGCGCGTTGCACCGGGCGTGATCTGGCGCAAGTCGGTCGACCAGCCGGTGCAGACCGGTTACAAGTCGGTCGACTCGATGATCCCGATCGGCCGTGGCCAGCGCGAGCTGGTCATCGGTGACCGCCAGACCGGCAAGACCGCGCTGGCCATCGATGCGGTGATCAACCAGAAGGGCACCGGCATCAAGTGCGTCTACGTGGCGATCGGGCAGAAGGCCTCGACCGTTGCCAACATCGTGCGCAAGCTGGAAGAAAACGGCGCGATGGCGCACACCGTGGTGGTGGCTGCCACCGCGTCCGAGTCGGCCGCGATGCAGTACATCAGCGCCTACTCCGGCTGCACCATGGGCGAATACTTCATGGACCGCGGCGAAGACGCGCTGATCGTGTACGACGATCTGTCCAAGCAGGCCGTGGCCTACCGCCAGATCTCGCTGCTGCTGAAGCGCCCGCCGGGCCGTGAAGCGTACCCGGGCGACGTGTTCTACCTGCACTCCCGCCTGCTCGAGCGCGCTGCCCGCGTGTCCGAAGAGTACGTGGAGAAGTTCACCAACGGTGCGGTGAAGGGCAAGACCGGTTCGCTGACCGCGCTGCCGATAATCGAAACCCAGGCCGGCGACGTCTCGGCGTTCGTGCCGACCAACGTGATCTCCATCACCGACGGGCAGATCTTCCTGGAAACCGATCTGTTCAACGCGGGTATCCGTCCGGCCGTCAACGCCGGTATCTCGGTGTCGCGCGTGGGTGGTTCGGCCCAGACCAAGATCATCAAGAAGCTGTCCGGCGGCATCCGTATCTCGCTGGCGCAGTACCGCGAGCTGGCTGCCTTCGCGCAGTTCGCCTCGGACCTGGACGAAGCCACCCGCAAGCAGCTGGAGCGCGGCCAGCGCGTCACCGAGCTGATGAAGCAGAAGCAGTACGCGCCGATGTCGATCGCCAACCAGGCGCTGTCGATCTACGCCGTCAACGAGGGTTACCTCGACGACGTGCCGGTCAACAAGCTGCTGGCGTTCGAAGAAGGCCTGCACGCCCATTTCGACAACACCCAGGGCGAGCTGGTGGGCAAGGTCAACGCCACCGGCGGCTGGGACAAGGACATCGAAGAGGCCTTCAAGAAGGGCATCTCCGAGTTCAAGACCACCGGCAGCTGGTAACAACGCATGTGGGGCGGGGCCTGGCCCCGCTCTACCGTTGAACATACGGGAATAAGAGATGGCAAGCGGACGCGAAATCAAAACCAAGATCAAGAGCGTGCAGAACACCCGCAAGGTGACGCGCGCGCTCGAGATGGTCTCGGCCTCCAAGATCCGCAAGGCGCAGGAGCGGATGAAGACCTCGCGTCCGTACGCGCAGGCGATGAAGCAGGTGATCGGCCACCTGGCCCAGGCCAGCACCGACTACCAGCATCCGTTCCTGGTCGAGCGCGAGCAGGTCAAGCGGGTGGGCTACATCGTGATATCGTCCGATCGCGGCCTGGCCGGTGGCCTGAACAACAACCTGTTCCGCAAGACGCTGGGCGAAGCCCGTGCCTGGCAGGAAAAGGGCGCCGAAGTGGACATGGTGACCGTTGGCCAGAAGGCATCCACCTTCTTCCGCCGCATCAAGGTCAACATGGTCGGCAGCGTCACCCACATTGGCGACCAGCCGCGGCTGGAATCGCTGATCGGCGTGATCAAGGTGATGCTCGATGCGTTCACCGAAGGCAAGGTCGACCGTGTGTACCTGGTGTACAACCGCTTCATCAACACCATGACCCAGACGGCCAGCTTCGACCAGCTGCTGCCACTGCCGCCCGCTGAGAAGCAGGTCGCGCACCACGACTGGGACTACCTGTACGAACCCGATGCCGCGACCGTGCTGGAGCACGTGATGACGCGTTACATCGAGTCGCTGGTGTATCAGGCGCTGCTGGAGAACGTGGCGTCCGAACACGCCGCGCGCATGGTGGCGATGAAGGCGGCCAGCGACAACGCGAACAAGCTGATCGGTACGCTCCAGCTCGTCTACAACAAGGCGCGCCAGGCAGCGATCACCCAGGAAATTTCCGAAATCGTCGGCGGCGCAGCAGCAGTCTGACGCGCACGTCCAAAGCACACTTTTAGAGGATGCAGCAATGAGTCAGGGCAAGATCGTTCAGATCATCGGCGCGGTCGTCGACGTCGAGTTCCCGCGTGAGTCGGTGCCGAAGGTGTATGACGCACTGAAGGTCGACAACACCGAAATCACCCTCGAAGTCCAGCAGCAGCTGGGCGACGGCGTGGTGCGCACCATCGCCCTCGGTTCCACCGACGGCCTGAAGCGCAACCTGGTCGCCACCAACACCAACCGCGGCATCTCGGTGCCGGTGGGCGCCGGTACGCTGGGCCGCATCATGGACGTGCTGGGTCGCCCGATCGACGAAGCCGGCCCGGTCGCCGCCAGCGACAACTGGGAAATCCACCGTGCGGCACCGTCGTACGAAGACCAGTCCCCGGCCACCGAACTGCTGGAAACCGGCATCAAGGTCATCGACCTGATGTGCCCGTTCGCCAAGGGCGGCAAGGTCGGCCTGTTCGGCGGCGCCGGCGTCGGCAAGACCGTCAACATGATGGAGCTGATCAACAACATCGCCAAGGCGCACAGCGGCCTGTCCGTGTTCGCCGGCGTGGGTGAGCGTACCCGTGAGGGCAACGACTTCTACCACGAGATGAAGGACTCCAACGTCCTGGACAAGGTCGCGATGGTATACGGCCAGATGAACGAGCCGCCGGGCAACCGCCTGCGCGTCGCGCTGACCGGCCTGACCATGGCCGAATACTTCCGCGACGAGAAGGATGCAAGCGGCAAGGGCAAGGACGTGCTGCTGTTCGTCGACAACATCTACCGTTACACCCTGGCCGGTACCGAAGTGTCCGCGCTGCTGGGCCGCATGCCGTCGGCCGTGGGCTACCAGCCGACCCTGGCCGAGGAAATGGGCGTCCTGCAGGAGCGCATCACCTCGACCAAGAACGGCTCGATCACCTCGATCCAGGCCGTCTACGTGCCCGCCGATGACTTGACCGATCCGTCGCCGGCCACCACCTTCGCCCACCTGGATTCGACCGTGACCCTGTCGCGTTCGATCGCCTCGCTGGGTATCTACCCGGCGGTGGATCCGCTGGATTCGACCAGCCGCCAGATGGACCCGCTGGTCATCGGCCACGAGCACTACGACACCGCCCAGCGTGTCCAGCAGACCCTGCAGAAGTACAAGGAGCTGAAGGACATCATCGCCATCCTGGGCATGGACGAACTGTCCGAGGAAGACAAGCAGGCCGTGACCCGCGCCCGCAAGATCGAGCGCTTCTTCAGCCAGCCGTTCCACGTGGCCGAAGTGTTCACCGGCTCGCCGGGCAAGTACGTGTCGCTGAAGGACACCATCCGTGGCTTCAAGGCCATCGTCGATGGTGAGTACGACCACCTGCCGGAGCAGGCGTTCTACATGGTCGGCAGCATCGAAGAAGCGGTCGAGAAGGCCAAGAAGATGGCCGAGAAGGCCTGATCCTGGACGGGCGGGAGCGATCCCGCCCGACCTGACGCCGGGGCCGGGCAACTGCCCGCGCCGGTCGACCTCCCCGGTGGCATCGTGCCGCCGCGAACAGTGAAGAGATTTGCATGAGCACGATCCGTTGCGACATCGTCAGCGCCGAGCAGGAAATCTTCCGTGGCGAAGCGACCTTGGTCGTGGCCACCGGTGAGCTGGGCGAGCTGGGCATCGCGCCCAAGCACGCGCCGCTGATCACCCGGCTGAAGCCGGGCAAGGTGGTGGTGACCCAGGCCAATGGCGAGCAGCTGGACTTCTTCATCTCCGGCGGCATCCTGGAAGTGCAGCCGCAGGTGGTGACCGTGCTGGCCGACACCGCCATCCGCGCGCAGGACATCGACGAAGCGTCGGTGCGCAAGGCCAAGGAAGAAGCCGAGCGCATGCTGGCCAACCGTGGCGAAGCGATGGAAATCGCCGAAGCGCAGCAGAAGCTGGCGGAAGTCACCGCGCAGCTGCAGGCGCTGGAGCGCCTGCGCAAGAACCTGAAGCACTGATCCCAGCGCTTCTGCAGGAACAGAAATGCCGGCCCAGTGCCGGCATTTCATTGCGCGGAATCCGCATGTTCGGCATCGGCCACAGGCCAGGTAATGACGGGCCATGCCCGTCACCGCGCGCAGCGCGGCACGCCCTGTTCGGCATCGGCCACAGGCCAGGTAGTGACGGGCCATGCCCGTCACCGCGCGCAGCGCGGCACGCCCTGTTCGGCATCGGCCACCAGGCCAGGTAGTGACGGGCCATGCCCGTCACCGCGCACAGCGCGGCACGCCATCTGCAGCCGCGTCTGGCGCCCCCGGCTCAGCGGAACACCAGCCAGCGCATCAACAGGAACGAGACCGCCGCCAATCCACCTTCCACCAGTGGCTTGGCCAGCCATGCATATTGCAGCCCCAGCGCATGGTCGGCAGCCGCCACCAGCACGGTGCTGGCCAGCGTCATCACGCCCCACAGGCCGATGAAGCGCGCGAAGCGCTTCCAGCCCAGCCGCCGGCCGTCTGCCCGGGCGAAGGTGTAGCGGCCATTGAGCCAGAATCCGAGCAGCATGCCGCTGGCACGGCCGACCACGTTGCCGGGCACCACGGCCATGCCCAGCGCGGTGGCGGACACGAACACCACCCAGTCCAGCAGCAGCTGGAGCAGGCCGACGATCAGATAGGAGCCGCTCTGGCGAATCAGGGACATGGACAGGCGATGCAGGGCACGTGGGTCATGTTAACGGCGGCCGTTCTAGAATGCAGGCAAGACCACTGCCGATCGCATTCCCCATGACCCAACCCCTGCACGTGATCATCCTGGCTGCCGGCGCTGGCAAACGCATGAAGTCCGCGTTGCCGAAGGTGCTGCAGCCCATAGCCGGACAGCCGATGCTAGCGCATGTGATCGCCACCGCGCGTGAGCTGGCGCCGGCGGCGATCCACGTGGTGCACGGCCATGGTGGCGAGGCCGTGCGTGCGCAGTTCCGCAACCAGCCTGACCTGCTGTGGGCCGAGCAGGCGCAACAGCTGGGTACCGGCCATGCGGTCGCGCAGGCCATGCCTGATGTACCCGATGCCGCGCAGGTGCTGGTGCTGTACGGCGACGTGCCGCTGATCCGCGCGCAGACCCTGCGCGAACTGCTGGCCCAGCCTGGGCGCCTGGCAGTACTGGCCGCGGAGGTCGACGACCCCACAGGCTACGGACGCATCGTGCGCGATGCCGAAGGCAATGTCGGGGCGATCGTTGAACAGAAGGACGCCGACGACGAACAACGGCGCATCCGCACCATCAATACCGGCATCATCAGCGCGGAGTCCACCGCGCTGCGCCGCTGGCTTTCGCAGCTGTCCAACCACAATGCACAGGGTGAGTACTACCTCACCGACGTGTTCGCCTTCGCCGCCAGCGAGTACACCGCTGCCGAGATGACCCTGGTGGAAGAGGCGCAGGATGCCGAAGGTGCCAATGATCCATGGCAGCTGGCGCAGCTGGAGCGTGCCTGGCAGCAGCGCGCCGTGCGGGCGCTGTGCCTGCAGGGTGCACGCGTGCTGGACCCGGCGCGGGTAGACATCCGGGGCGAGGTCATCGTCGGCAGCGACGTGCAGATCGATGTCAACGTGATCCTGGAGGGCCGCGTGGAGCTGGCCGATGGCGTGACCGTGGGTCCGTTCACCCGGCTCAAGGACGTGAAGCTGGGGCCGGGCACCGAAGTGCGCGCGCACTGTGACCTGGAAGGCGTGGTCACCGAGGGCGCGGCGCAGATCGGCCCGTTCGCACGGCTGCGCCCGGGCACGGTACTGGCTGATGGCGTGCACGTCGGCAACTTCGTGGAGACCAAGAAGATCACCATGGGCGTGGGCAGCAAGGCCAACCACCTGAGCTACCTGGGCGATGCGGTGATCGGCAGCAAGGTCAACATCGGTGCCGGCACCATCACCTGCAATTACGATGGGGTGAACAAGGCGCAGACCACCATCGGCGACAATGCCTTCGTAGGCTCCAACAGCGCGCTGGTGGCCCCGGTGGTGATCGGTGAAGGCGCGACCATCGGCGCCGGTTCCGTGGTTACCCGCAGCGCGCCGGATGGCAAGCTGACTGTTGCACGTGCGCCGCAGCAGGTCATCGAAGGCTGGCAGCGGCCGCGGAAGAAGTAGCGCCGAGCCATGCTCGGCGGCCTGGCATTGCCGGGCAAGGTGGCATTCCGCCGAGCATGGCTCGGCGCTACCGGGTCAGCCGTGCGGCAACAACAATGACACGCACAGTCCGCCATCGGTACGGTTCTGCAGGGCTACGCGTCCACCGTGGGCCTCGATGATCTCGCGCGTCAACGCCAAGCCCAGGCCGGTGCCGTTGCGCTTGGTTGAATAGAACGGCGTCAGCGCATTCTGCAGCACCGCCTCGTTCATGCCCTTGCCACGGTCCAGCACGTCCACTCGTATCCACTGCGGCAGCCGGGTCAGCCGCACGCGCACGTCGTCGTTGGGTGGATCGGCTTCGGCACAGGCCTCGTGCGCGTTCTTCACCAGGTTCAGCAGCGCCTGGCCGAGCTGGGCCACGTCCACGCGGCTGTGCATGTCCTCGGCGATCTCGTCCATGCGGAAAGGTATCTGTTGCTGCAGGCCGGCCAGGAACGGTGCCCAGTGCACGGTCTGCAACAGCGGCTGCGGCAGCTTGGCGAAACGCGCATAGCCGCGGATGAAGCCTTCCAGGTGGCGTGCGCGGTCTTCGATGGTGGAGAAGATCTCCGGCAGGCGATCGAAGCGCTCGCGCTTGACCAGTTCGCCGCCGGAGTGTGCCAGCGACGCAATCGGAGCCAATGAATTATTGAGCTCGTGGCTGATCACCCGGATCACCTTCTTCCAGGTCTGGACTTCCTGCCGGCGAAGTTCGGCGGTGAGCAGGCGGATCAGCAACAGGTCATGCGGGCGTCCGTTGAGATGGAACGCACGGCGTGACAGGTGGTAGATCTGCTCGTCCTCTTCGTCGACAGCGTCCTCGTCGCGCACCGCGAACAAGCTGTCACCGCCGCGCGAAATGGCGTCGCTGAGCGGCACCGGCATCTGTTCCAGCAGCTCGGCCAGGCGCTGTCCTTCCAGTTTCCGGCCGCCGTGCAGCAGCTTGCGTGCGGCCACGTTGGAGAACACCACGCGCGCGATGCCGTCGCCGCCATCGGCAAGCAGCAGCATCGCCACCGGCGTGTTCTGCACCATGGTGTCCAGCAGCAGTTCGCGTTGCACCAGGCCCTGCCGCTGGTCGCGCAGTACCTCGCCCAGTTCGCGGTGTGCCTGCACCAGGTGGCCCAGCTCATCGTGTCCCGACCAATGCACGCTGAAGTTGAACTCGCCATCGCGATAGCTGCTGACCACGCCGGACAGCGCCCGCATCAACGAGCGCACCGGCGCGGTGGCACGGCTCAGGCTGAGCCACATCAGCGCCAGCAGGATCACTGCGGAAATCACCGCCACCAGCCAGCCGTGGTCCATCCAGTACGCCAGTATCCACGGCAGGGCCGCGGCGAGCGCCAGCACGGGCAGCAGGCGCAGGAACAGGCGGAAGGTGAATGATCGCAGCTTCATTCGCGCGGAATGCCGTGGCGGTCCATGCGCCGGTACAGGGCCTGCCGGCTCAGGCCCAGTTCGGCGGCGGCCTGGGCGATGATGCCGTGGTTGCTGGCCAGCGCGTTTTCGATGCGCTGGCGGTCCGGATCGGGCGCGTGGCTGCTGCTGCGTGGTGCAGCCGCGGCGCGTGGCAGGTTGAGGTCGGCGACTTCGATGCGGTTGCCAGTGGCCAGCAGTTCGGCGCGCTGGATGACATTGCGCAGCTCGCGCACGTTGCCAGGCCATGGGTGTCGCTGCAGGGCGGCGCTGGCACCTGAAGACAGCGGTTTGTCGCCGCTGAGGAAGCGTTCGGCCAGCGGCACGATGTCGCCGGGCCGTTCTGCCAGCGGCGGCAGTGCCAGCTCTACCGTGTTGAGGCGGTAATACAGGTCTTCGCGGAAGCTGCCATCGCGGATCATGGCGGCAAGGTCCGCGTTGGTGGCACTGACCACGCGCACTTTCACCTGCCGCTCGCGATTGGAACCGAGGCGCTCGAAGCGGCCGGTCTCCAGCACGCGCAGCAGCTTCATCTGCCCACCCAGTGGCAGGTTGCCGATCTCATCGAGGAACAGCGTGCCGCCATCAGCGGCCTCGAATTTGCCCTCGCGGGCCTTGTTGGCGCCGGTATAGGCACCGGCTTCGGCGCCGAACAGTTCGGCTTCGATCAGTTCGGCCGGCAACGCACCGCAGTTGACCGTCACGAACGGCCCCTTGGCGACGGCGGAGTTGGCCTGGATGATCTCCGCTATCTTCTCCTTGCCCGCGCCGTTGGGGCCGGTGATCAACACCGGCAGGGGCGAACGCGCGACCTGGCAGGCCAGCGCGATCACCCGCTCGCTGGCCGCATCGGCAAATACCGCCTCGCGCAGGTCATAGCGAAGTTCCAGGTCGTTGCGCTGGCGCTGCTCGCGTTGGCGCCGGCGATCGAGTTCGCTGCGTGCTTCGGACAGCTCAAGCAGGTTGTTGACCGTGGTCAGCAGCTTGCGGTCGTCCCAGGGTTTGGCCAGGTAATCGGCAGCGCCGGCCTTGACCAGGTCCACCGCGGTGCTCAGGTGCGTCCATGCGGTCAGCAGGATCACCGGCAGGTCGGGATGGCGCTGGCGGATCCTGGCGAACAGGGCTTCCCCCTCCTCGCCGGACGTGGTGTCCTCGGTGAAGTTCATGTCCTGGATCACCAGGTCCACCGCATGGCCTTCCAGCGCTGCCAAGCCGGCCTCGGGCGACGTCGCGTGCACGGTCTCGATGTCGTGCAGCGAGAACAGCACGTCCAGTGCGGTGCCCACGCTGGTGTTGTCGTCGATGATCAGGATCAGGGGCATGCGCAGGGGGTCAGGTAGCGCCGGGCCATGCCCGGCGGGTGGGAATCACGGGGGTCTGCAGCAGCCGAGCATGGCTCGGCTCCACAGGACGCATGACCGCAGGATATACAACCCGGTGGCCGGCTGCTTCAGCTGCCGCGGGTCGCCACCGCCGGTGGCACCGCCGCCGCGCGCCGCGCCGGGCCGAACACGGCCACCTGGCCCAGCAGCCACAGCAGCACGGCGCCTACCGGCAGGTACAGCAACGGCATGCGCGGCAACTCGTAGGTATTCATCAGCGCCAGGTTGATCGCATAGGCCGCCAACATGCCCAGCACGATGCCCAGCGTGGCCAAGAGGAAGTTCTCGGTCTGGAAGTAGCGCAGGATCTGCCCACGGGTGGCACCCAACGCGCGGCGGATGCCGATCTGCTTGCTGCGCTGCTGCACCCAGAAACTCGCCAGGCCGACGATGCCCAGGGCGGTCACCACCAGCAGGGCAATGCACACGGTGACCAGCAGGCCGACCATCGCGCGATCGTTCTTGAAGTAGTCATCGCGCTGTTCCTCGTAGGTCAGCTTCTCGCGTACCAGGCGGTTGGGGTCGTTGCGTTCCAGTGCCGCCAGCGCGCCTTTCAGCACTTCATCGCGGCGCTCCGGTGCGGTGCGCAGCATGTACAGCCCCTGGGTGAAGTCGGTACGCAGCGGCAGGATGACCGATTTGTCGGTGTTGTCGTTCCAACCGGTAGGGGTGGCCAGGTACTGCACGATGCCGATGACGTGCATCGGCTGGTCGCCGATGTAGAACGTCTTGCCCAGCGCCGGCTGCCCGGGCGACAGGCCGTCGGCCGCCGCCTGGCTGATGATGGCGGGCACGGCCCTGCTCGTGTCCTGTTCCTTCTGCGCCTGCTCCTGGTCCACGTACTCGCCCGGCTGGAAATCCCGTCCGGCGATGAGGTTCATGCCCAGCGTGGAGAGTGCGCCTTCGTTGACGTTGTACATGGACGCATGGATGGTCGGGCGTTCCTGGTCGGGCGTGCGCGAGATGCCGCTGTTGGACGAGCTCATGCGGAACGGCAGCTGGTTGACCCTGGAGACATTGCTGACGCCGGGCAATGCGCGCAGCGAGGCGATGTCTTCGCGGGTGCGGGCCATGGCATCGGTCTGCTTGCCGATGCCGCTGACCCTCACAATCACCAGTTCCTTCTCGGCCACCCCGCTGGGCTGGCTGATCTTGTCGATGCGCTGGCTGACCAGGAACAGCGCGTTGCAGACGATGGCGCAGGTCAGCGCGATTTCAAGCACGATCAGCGAGGCGGCGGTCTTGTGCCGGCGCAGCGTGCTGAGGATGGGGCGGATGTCCATGGTAGGTCCTCGTTTCTCGTGCTTACTGCGACTTGAGCTGGATGGCCGGGGTGACCTGCATGGCGCGCCAGGCCGGAAGCATGCCGGCGGCGAGGCTGGCGAAGAGGGTCAGGGCGAGGGCGAGCAGCAGCATCGTGCCGTCCAGGTGGGCCAGCTTTGCGTACTCCACCGGTTGCTGGCGCACGGCATACAGGCCCAGCGTTGCCAGTACCAGGCCGAGCAGGCCGCCCACCACGCCCACCGCACCAGCTTCCACCACGCACTGCAGGAAGATCTGTCCGCGGCTGGCCCCCAGTGCACGGCGTACGCCGATCTCACCGCTGCGGCGCAGGAACTTGGCCAGCAGCAGGCCCACCGTGTTGATCAGGCAGACCACCAGGAAGCCGAGTGCCAGCCACATCTGCAGGCGCACGTCGCTGGGCACGGCCTTCTTGAAGTCCAGCCATTCCATCACCGACAGCAGCTTGACGTTGGCTGGGCGCTCGAAGCGGCCGGCGGCGCGCTGCTGGTCGGAGTAGTTGACCAGGTATCGGCGGTAGTCATCGGCCTTGGCCGGGTCCATTTCCACCCAGTACTGCAGCCAGGAGCAGGGGGCGCTGAGATCGTAGCTGGTGCCGTTCGGTGAGTTGTTGCCGAAGCAGTTCATGTTGCCGCTGCTGCCCAGCTTCAGGTCGACCGAGGTGGAAAACGGAATCAGCACGTCCTCTTCTTTGCCGTAGGCACTCAGGGACAGGTCGAAGAAGCGCGGTTCCGGCTGCCAGTCTTTCATGACCCCCACCACGCGCAGCGAATGGCCGCTGACCTGGACGTCGCGGCCGACGCTGTTGGCCCCGTTGAACAGTTTGTCGTTGAGTGCCTTGGACAGCACCACCACGCGGCTGCGGCTTTCGTCGTCGGCAGCCGTCCACGGATTGCCGTACTGCAGCGGCACGTCGAACATCGGAAAGAAGTCCGCCGAGGTGAGGCGCGAATCCACCGAGAACGGCTTCAGCGTGCTGCCCTCGGGCACGATGGTGGCACCACCGCCGCTCATCATCGCCTGGTGCTGTCCATGCTTGTCGCGCAGCAGTGCTTCGGCATCGAAGCGGGTCATCTGTTCTTCCGGTTCCTCACCGGGCACATAGCCGGCGCGTGGACGCGGATCGATCTGCACGTAGAACAGGCGGTCGCTCTTGGCCGGGATGGGATCGCCGGACAGTACGTGGAACACCGTCAGCGTGGTCATCGATGCGCCGATGCCCAGCGCGATGGCCACCACCATCAGGGCGGTCAGGACCTTGTTGCGGCGGAAGCTGCGTATGGCCAGGCGGGTGTAGTAGGCGAACATGGCTGGCCTCACTCGTTGATTGCGGCAACGTGCCGCGCGGTGGCCAGCACCGGTTCGCGCAGCAGGTCGGTGACCTGGCCGTCGACGATATGCACGTTGCGCTGCGCGCGTGCGGCCAGCTCCGGATCGTGGGTGACCATCACGATGGTGGTGCCGGCGGCATTGATCTCCTCCAGCAGTTCCATCACCCCGCGTGCCATCTGGCTGTCCAGGTTGCCGGTCGGTTCATCGGCCAGCAGCAACCGTGGGCTGCCGGCCAGTGCACGGGCGATGGCGGCGCGCTGCTGCTGGCCGCCGGACAGTTCGTTCGGATAGTGCTTCATGCGCGAACCCAGACCCACCTGGCTGAGCGCTTTCTCGATGCGCTCGCGGCGTTCGGCCGCAGACATGCCGCGATAGCGCAGCGGCACGTCGACGTTGTCGAACAGGTTGAGGTCCGGGATCAGGTTGAAGCCCTGGAAGATGAAGCCGATCTTCTGGTTGCGCAGCCGGCTGCGCGCATCGTCGCCGAGCTGGCTGACATCCTGGCCATCGAGCAGGTAGGTGCCGCTGGTGAAGGTTTCCAGCAGGCCGGCGATGTTGAGGAAGGTGGTCTTGCCGGAACCGGATGGGCCGGTGACGGCGACGAATTCCCCTTCATTGACCAACAGGTCCAGCGAACGCAGGGCATGGGTTTCCACCTGTTCGGTGCGGAACACTTTGGCGACAGCGCGCATCTCAAGCATGGTTTTCTCCGGTATCCGTATGTTGCGTAGGTAGGGGTGGTTGTCAGTTGATGGACACGCGTTCGGCGTCCTTGAACAGGTCGCTGCCGGCGACCACGATACGATCGCCCGGCTGCACGCCGGACAGGATTTCCACTTCGCCCAGGCTGCTCACGCCCAGTTCCACCGGGCGGCGTACGGCGGTGCTGCCCTGCATGACATAGGCCTGGCCGTTGCCTTGTTCCACGAACGGGCCACGCTCGACCTTCAGCACGTCCTTGCGGGTATCCAGCAGCACGCGCGTGGACATGCGCTGGCTCTGGCGCAGGCCGGGTGGCTGCTTGTCGGCGAAGCGCACGCGGGCGTTGACCTCGCCGTTGACCACTTCCGGGGATACCGCGCTGATCTCGCCGGCGAAAGGCTGGCCGCTGCCGCTGGTCAGCTGCGCGGGCATGCCGATGGCCAGGTCGCGGGCGAAGCTCTCCGGTACCTTGATTTCGATCTCGAAGTTGGACAGGTCGACCACGCCCAGCACCGGTGCGTTGGCGACCAGGTTGGTGTGCTGCACGGCCTGGACCTGGCCTACCTGGCCATCGAACGGCGCGCGCAGGGTCAGTGCATCCACCTGGCGTTTCACTTCGGCCACCACCGCGCGCTGGCGGTCGGCCAGCAGGCGCTTGTTGCGCGCGTCCAGGTCGGCGCCCTGGCCCTGCAGGCGGGCATCGGTCTGGGCATTGGTCAGCGAGATGTCGGCTTTCTTCAGGCTGTCCTGGGCGCGGGCCAGGTCGATCTGCGGCACCGCGCCGCCATCGAAGCCGCGCTGGTAGCGCTGCAGGTCGCGTTCGGCCGCCACTTTCTCCACGCCGGCCTGGTCGGTGGTGCTGCGCGATTTGGCGCGGGCCAGCACCGCGTCCAGCGCGGCACGGCTGGATTCGGCCTCCAGGCCAGCCAGCGTCGCCTCTTCCTGCGCCAGCTTGCTGCGCAGCTCCGGGCTGTCGATGACCGCCAGTTCCTGGCCCTTCTTCACCACGTCGCCGGCCACCACCTTCAGGTCCACGGTGCCGGCGGAGATGGCGTACAGCACCGGGCTGTTGGCTGCGATCACCCGGCCGTCGGCGGCGATGTCGCGGACCAGGTCACCGCGCTGTACCTGCGCAATGCGCACGCGGCTGCTGTCGAAGGAACGACTGGCGTTGAGCCAGCCATATACCGCGAAGCCGATGCCGGCCAGCACGACGATGGCAGCAAGTGCCGGCCAACGGTAGCGGCGCCATGCGGCGGCCCTACTGCCGGTGGCGGTGGTGGAAACAACCTGGTCCTGTGCAGAAGTGTCGCGGATCATCGAAGCGCCTGGGATGATGGAACTGAGGGGGTTGAAGCAGGGAACGTGCCAACTTCATGGCATATGGAAATCAATGGCTTGCAGCGCCGCAGGCGGTGTCCGGCTGTCCGCGGACACCGCCGGCGGACACTTTTGTTAAGCGGACAGGCGGGGCGGTGCAGGCACCCACGCTAGAATGAGCGGCTCAACATCGAGGGAAGCGTGGTTATGTGCGGAATCGTAGGTGCGATCGCTGATCGCGACGTGGTGCCGGTGCTCATCGAGGGACTGAAGCGGCTGGAATACCGGGGCTACGATTCATCGGGCATCGCCGTGCTGCACGATGCCGGGCAGCCGGACATCCGTCGCGTGCGGCGTACCGGACGGGTTTCCGAGATGGCCACCGCGGCCGCGGCCGAGGGCTTCGACAGCGTGCTCGGCATCGGCCATACCCGTTGGGCCACCCATGGCGGCGTCACCGAGGCCAACGCCCATCCGCATATCAGCGATGGCGTGGCGCTGGTGCACAACGGCATCATCGAGAACCACGAGGAGCAGCGCGAAAAGCTGCGCGCACTCGGGTATGCCTTTGAGTCGCAGACCGATACCGAGGTCATCGCGCACCTGATGCATCACCACCTGAAGGGCGGCGACAGCCTGCTCGGTGCACTGCAGCGCACGGTCAAGGAGCTCACCGGTGCCTACGCGCTGGCAGTGATCAGCCGTGCCGAGCCGGAACATTTCGTCTGCGCGCGCATGGGCTGCCCGCTGCTGGTCGGGCTGGGCGAAGGCGAGAACTTCGTGGCGTCGGATGTGTCGGCGATCGTTTCATCCACGCGCCGGGTGATCTTCCTGGAAGAGGGCGACACCGCCGACGTGCGCCGCGATGGCGTGCAGGTGTATGGCCATGACGACGCGCCGGTGCAGCGTGATGTGCACCTGTCGGACGTGTCGTTGGCCTCGCTGGAACTGGGGCCGTACCGCCACTACATGCAGAAGGAAATCCACGAGCAGCCCCGCGCGCTGGGCGACACCATCGAAGCGGCGATCGATGCCGGTGGCTTCCCGGCCGAGCTGTTCGGCAAGGACGCCGAGGCCGTGCTGTCGGGCATCGAGGGCATCCAGATCCTTGCCTGCGGCACCAGTTATTACGCCGGCCTGACCGCGCGTTACTGGATCGAGTCGATCGCCGGCCTGCCGTGCAGCGTGGAGATCGCCAGTGAATACCGGTACCGGGCTGCCCATGCGAACCCGAAACACCTGATCGTGACCATCTCCCAGTCCGGCGAAACGCTGGACACGATGGAAGCGCTGAAATACGCAAAGTCGCTCGGCCACACCCACACGTTGTCGATCTGCAACGTGCCGGAAAGCGCGATACCGCGTGCCAGCGAGCTGGTCTGCTACACCCGTGCCGGCGCCGAGATCGGCGTAGCCTCGACCAAGGCCTTCACTACCCAGCTGGCCGCGTTGTTCCAGCTGACCGTGGTGCTGGGCAAGCTGCACGGCCACGTCGATGCCGCGCAGGAAGCGGACTACCTGGAACAGCTGCGCTTCCTGCCGGGCAGCGTGCAGCATGCCCTGAACATGGAGCCGCAGATTGCCGCGTGGGCCGAGCGCTTCGCGCGCAAGAGCAGCGCGCTGTTCCTCGGCCGTGGCCTGCATTATCCGATCGCGCTGGAAGGTGCGCTCAAGCTGAAGGAAATCACCTATATCCACGCCGAGGCATACCCGGCGGGCGAATTGAAGCATGGCCCGCTGGCGCTGGTGGACGAGGACATGCCGGTGGTGGTGATCGCCCCCAACGACAGCCTGCTGGAGAAGGTGAAGTCCAACATGCAGGAAGTGCGCGCGCGTGGCGGCGAGCTGTTCGTGTTCACCGACCAGGACAGCAACTTCAATGAATCCGAAGGCGTGCACGTGATCCGCACCCCGCGCCATGCCGGCGTGCTCAGCCCGGTGGTGCATACCATTCCGGTGCAGTTGCTGGCCTATCACACCGCGCTGGCCCGCGGCACCGACGTGGACAAGCCGCGTAACCTGGCCAAGAGCGTGACGGTGGAATAAAAAAGGGGACGGAGGGGATTAAGTCGTTGTTGACCACTACGGGTCGGCAACGACTTAATCCCCTCCGTCCCCTTTTTTCTGCGGTTTACTGCGCCGAAGCGCGGCCCGGGCCGCGATAACGCGCCAGCCAATGTGCATAGGGTGCGGGCAGGGTGGCCCACGCGGGATTCTCCACGCCCAGTTCCTGCGCCAGCTGGTACGGGTAGTGCGGGTTGGCCAGGTGGGCGCGGCCGATCATCACCAGGTCGCTCTGCTGCTGGGCCACGATGGCTTCGGCGGCCTCGGCACCGTCCACGCACCAGCCCACGGCGACGGCGATGCCCGCTTCATTGCGCACGCGCTGCGCGATCGGCGCGAGGAACGACGGCGTGCCCCACGGCACCACGCCGGTCGGGATCACGAAGTTGATGCTGACATTGAGCAGGTCCAGCCCCTGTTCGCGCATCTGCTTCACCAGTTCGATGGATTCGGCCAGGGTCTCTTCATCGTGGCCGTCGTATTCGATGACGCCCATGCGTGCGGTCAGCGGCAGCTCGGCCGGCCATACCGCGCGAACAGCCGCCACGGTCTCCAGCAGGAAGCGCGCACGGTTGTCAAAGCTGCCGCCGTACTGGTCATCGCGCTGGTTGCTGTAAGCGGAGAAGAAACTCTGCGCCAGGTAACCGTGGGCGAAATGCAGTTCCAGCCATTTGAAACCGGCATCGCGCGCGCGCTCGGCGGCAGCGACGAAGTCGGCCTGCACGCGCTTGATGTCGTCGAGGGTCATTTCCCGTGGCAGCTTCGACAGGCCTCCACCGAAGGCGATCGCCGACGGTGCCAGGGTCGGCCAGCCACGCGCATCGTCTTCGGCGATATGGTCGTCGCCCTCCCACGGCAGGTTGGCACTGGCCTTGCGGCCGGCATGGCCGATCTGGATGCCCGGTACCGCGCCGGTCCCGGCGATGGCGGCGGCAATCGGCGCGAGGGCGTCGGCCTGCGCGTCATTCCACAGGCCCAGGCAGCCGGGGGTGATGCGGCCTTCCGGCGATACGCCGGTGGCCTCCACGATGACCAGGCCGGCACCGCCGCGGGCCAGTCCGGTGTAGTGCGCCAGATGCCATGCATTGGGCACGCCGTCGACGGCACTGTATTGGCACATGGGCGGCACTGCGATGCGGTTGCGCAGGGTCACGCTTTTCAGCTGGAACGGGGAGAACAGTCGGGGCATGGGGAATCCACGGGGGAAGGGCAGCGGCACAAGGCACCAGGTCCCCTGACGATGGGGGTCTGCGCAGGCGTAATCCAGCACTGTGCGGCGGGCGGGTGCAGGATGCTGCATGTCATCCATGGAGGGATGCACAGGGCGGGCCGCGCTGGAAGTGGGACGAATACACGCCGTTCTGTCCGCGTCTCGGCAGCGGACGATCAAGCTTGAGCATGGGCTGCCGCCGATATTCAGCAGCGGTTTCAGCTGCGGTGCCATTCTCTGGATTGTTGGCGGGTTCCCACGACGTACTGTCCTATCGGTACCGGTAGTGACCGGGGGGCACAGTCGTAGAATCGAGCCGACAGGGGGTGTGGTTGAACCGTTGAACCCACCTCGCTTGCGTTGCAGCACCTTGTCTGCCCGGCGGCGAATTGCCTGGTGCGACAACGTGCGCCAGACGTGCGCTGAAGGGTCTGTTCCTGGGGAGGGGGCGTATCGGCAGAGCACATTTTCTTACTTTGAGTGACCTGCAACAGGAAACAAGAATGAACGTCCGTGAGCTCCTGCAGTCCAAGAAAGAATCGGTCATCACCATCGATAGCGAAGACACGATCGGTGCTGCCGCGCACAAGATGAGCGCAAACAGGATCGCTGCCCTGGTGGTGATGAAAGAGGGTGCCCCGGTTGGCATCATTTCCGAGAAGGACATCGTACGCAGCCTGGCCGATGATGGTCCGCAGGCGGGGCGCCGGGTAATTTCCAGCGTGCCCTCGACGGGTCTGGAAGGCATCGCGCCGGAGGCGACGCTGAAGCAGGCCATGTCCCTCATGACCTATTCGCGCCGCCGCCATCTGATGGTCACCGACGGCGCCACGCTGGTCGGCATTCTCAGCCTGGGCGACATCGTGAAGAATCTGCTGGGTGAGCTGGAGCTGGAAAAAGCGGTGTTGCAGGACATCTACATGGCGGCGCACTGACGCCGGCACATCGCGATGGGAGGAAGCCGGGCAGTGCCAGGCTTCTTCGTTTCAGGGCGTTACGCAGTTCAGAACGTCACCTTGACCGAATCGGCGCTGTACATTGCCTCGCCGTGGTACACAACTTCGATGTTGTTGCCATCGGGGTCCAGGACGAACGCAGCGTAATACCCCGGGTGATAGGGCCGTTCGCCAGGCGCGCCGTTGTCCTTGCCGCCTGCAGCGAGCGCGGCCTCATGGAACGCATCTACCGTGGCCCGGTCCCGCGACTGGAAGGCAAGATGATGGCGGCCGGTCAGCCTGCCGGCAGCCGCCTCGCTGTCCGCGCTGGAGATGAACAGCTCATCGGCCCAGAAGTAATTGTCACCTTCGCCGGCGATGGGGATGCCGATCGTATCGAACACGGCCTGGTAGAAACGTCGGCTGGCCGGAAGATCCCGCACGATCAGCTGGATGTGGTCGATCAAGCGCCCGCGATGCAGCTCGTTGGTTTCCATGCTCACGCTCCAGAAAAAAGGGGACGGAGGGGATTAAGTCGCTCTTGGCCCGATTGTGCCAGAAACGCCTTAATCCCCTCCGTCCCCTTTTTTTGTCAGGCGTTGGAGATGATCTCGACCCAGTAGCCGTCCGGGTCCTTGATGAAGGCCAGGTGTTTCATGCGGCCGTCTTCCAGGCGCTTCTGGTACGGGACCTGGAGTGCGTCGAATCGTTTGCAGGCCGCCTGGATGTCCGGCACCGAGACGCAGATGTGGCCGAAGCCGCGCGGATCGCTGTTGCCGTCGTGGTAGACCGCCCCGTCCTGGGTTTCGGTGCCGTGGTTGTGGGTCAGCTCCAGTACGCCCGGAATGCCAGCCATCCATAGCCGACGCTCGGCATCCTCCTCAGGTACCGCGGTGCCGGCCGGCAGCAGGGCGAGGAAATACAGGCTGAACTGGGCCTCGGCGAAATCGCGCTTGTCGATCAACTGGTAGCCCAGCACGCGGGTATAGAAATCCAGCGACGCGGTAGCGTCCTTCACCCGCAGCATGGTGTGGTTGAACACGAAGCCGGTGGTTTCGGCCGGGGGCTGTGCGGCCACGCCGGGGACGGATTGCAGGGAGGCGAGGGTCATGGGGACTCCTTATCGAAACGGCCAAGCGTGGCCGAAAGCCCTATTCTACCGGCGGGCGGATGACGACACGCCAGCGTAGAATGGCCGCACCGCACCGTTCTACCATGGACAACGAATCCGCCATGTCGCAGCGTGAATGGGTGGCCGCCGCCATCCGCAAGATCGAGGCCGATTTCAATCGTTCGGCCGACACCCATCTCATTCCGATGGATCTGCCTGGCTTTCCGGGCATCGACCTGTACTTCAAGGATGAGTCCAGCCACCCTACCGGCAGCCTGAAGCATCGGCTGGCACGCTCGCTTTTCCTCTACGCGCTGGCCAATGGCTGGCTGCGCGCGGGACGCCCGGTGATCGAGGCGTCCAGCGGCTCGACAGCCGTGTCCGAAGCCTACTTCGCGCGCCTGCTCGGATTGCCGTTCATTGCGGTGATACCGGCCAGCACCTCACCGGAAAAGATCGCTGCCATCGAGTTCCACGGCGGGCGCTGTCATCTGGTGCAGCAGGCCTGTGGACTGAATGCCGCCTCTGAACAGCTGGCGCGGGAAACCGGCGGCCACTTCATGGACCAGTTCACTTATGCCGAACGGGCAACCGACTGGCGGGCAAACAACAATATCGCCGAATCGATCTTCAAGCAGATGGCCGAAGAGCCGCATCCCATCCCGGAATGGATCGTCTGCAGCCCGGGCACGGGTGGCACGGCGGCCACCTTGGGGCGCTACGTCAGCTATCGCCGGCATGACACCCGCATCCTCTGCGCGGACCCGGAAATCTCCGTGTTCTTCGATGGTTACCGCGCTGCGGCGGCAGGCGAGCCCTGGCGCGAGCTGACCTGCGAGGGAGGATCGCGGGTGGAGGGCATCGGCCGTCCGCGCGTGGAATCGAGTTTCATCCCGACCAGCGTGGACGCCATGGTCAAGGTGCCCGACGCGTTGGCCCTTGCCGCCATGCGCCATGTCAGCCGCAGCCTGGGGCGACGCGTCGGTGGCTCCACCGGAACCAACTTCGTCGGCGTGCTGCAGGCGGCGCACTGGATGCGTGAAGCCGGCCGGGAGGGCAGCATCGTGACCATCCTGTGCGACAGCGGCGAGCGCTACGCGCACAGCTATTACGACCCGGATTGGTATGCGCATGCAGGCATCGACGTGGAAGGTGCGGACGCGGTGCTGGCCGGCGTGCTGGAAGGTGGATCCATGCCAGCCCTGCCGGTGTGCAGCCTGGAAGCGCTCTAGCGCGGCGACCGCCCTTGCCATATGGGCAGGGTGGTGCCATATCGGAGGCGTTGCCACGCTGCGTGGCGCCCCTGCACTGGAGCCTTCATGACCCCCGCCAATCCGCTGCTCGATTTCTCTGGCCTTCCCCGTTTCGACCAGATACGGCCTGAACATATCGGTCCCGCGCTGGACGTCCTGCTGGCCGACGCGGAAGCCGCCGTCGCCGCTGCCGAGCGCGTGCAGCCGGTGACGTGGGAATCCTTCGTCGTGCCGCTGGATGACGCCACCGAACGCCTGTGGCGCGCGTGGGGCCAGGTCGGCCACCTGCAGGCGGTGGTGAATACGCCCGAACTGCGCGAAGCCTACAACCAGAACCTGCCACGGGTGACCCGCTTCGGCAGCGCACTGGGCCAGAACCTGGCCCTGTTCCGGCAGTATCAGGTGCTTGCGTCCGGTCCCGATGCCGGCGGGTTCGATGAACCCCGGCGCAAGGTGCTGGACAACACGCTGCGGGATTTCCGCCTGGGCGGCGCGGAGCTGGATGGTCCCGATAAAGAGCGCTTCACTGCGATCAAGGAAGAACTGTCCGCGCTGGCGGCGAAGTTCTCGCAGAATGTGCTGGATGCCACGGATGCCTGGTCACTGTTCGTCGAAGATGAAACCCGCTTGGCGGGCCTACCGCAGGATGTCCGTGACAGCGCCCGCGCTGCAGCGGGCAAGGACGGCAAGCAGGGCTGGAAACTGACCCTGCAGATGCCCTGCTACCTGCCGGTGCAGACCTATGCCGAAGACCGCGACCTGCGCGAGATCCTGTACCGCGCCAGTGCGCAGCGTGCGTCGGAATTCGGTGATGAAGCGCTGGACAACAGCGGCAACATCGAGCGCATCCTTGCCCTGCGCGCGGAGCTGGCCACCCTGCTGGGTTTCGGCTCCTATGCCGACTATTCCATCGCTACCAAGATGGCGCAGGATCCGGCCGAGGTGCTGGCATTCCTGCGTGACCTGGCTGCACGTGCCAAACCCTTCGCAGCGAAGGACCGTGCCGAGCTCGAACGGTTCGCACGCGATGAACTTCGGTTGGACAGCCTGCAGGCGTGGGACCTGGCGTTCGCCGCCGACAAGCTGAAACAGGCGCGCTACAGTTACTCCGAGCAGGACGTGAAGCAGTATTTCAGCGAGCCGAAGGTCCTGGACGGCCTGTTCGCGGTGATCGAGCAGTTGTACGGACTGAAGGTGCAACCAGACACGGCGCCGGCGTGGCATGCCGATGTCCGCTTCTTCCGCCTGGTGGATGCGCACGGTGCGCTGGTCGGCCAGTTCTACCTGGACCTGTATGCGCGCGAAGGCAAGCGCGGTGGCGCATGGATGGATGATTGCCGCAACCGTCGCCAGCGCGCGGACGGCAGCGTGCAGACCCCGTTGGTCTACCTGGTGTGCAATTTCGGTCGTGGCGCCGAAGGCAAGCCTGCTACCTTCAGCCACAACGAAGTGACCACGCTGTTCCACGAGATGGGCCATGGCCTGCATCAGCTGCTGACGCGGATCGGCGAACTGGGCGTGGCCGGCATCAACGGCGTGGAGTGGGATGCAGTGGAATTGCCCAGCCAGTTCATGGAGAACTTCTGCTGGGAGTGGGATCACCTGCAGGCCATGACGGCGAACGTCGACACGGGCGAGCCGCTGCCCCGCGCGCTGTACGACAAGATGCTGGCCGCGCGCAATTTCCACAGTGGCATGGCCACGGTGCGCCAACTGGAGTTCGGACTGTTCGACATGCTGCTGCACGAACGCACGGACTCCACGCAGGAGCCGGTGCTTGCCGTGCTGGACCGGGTGCGTGCCGAAGTGGCGGTGAACCATCCGCCGGCATGGAATCGCTTCCCGCACCAGTTCAGCCATATCTTCGCTGGCGGCTACGCGGCGGGATACTACAGCTATAAATGGGCCGAAGTGCTGAGCGCCGATGCCTATGCGGCGTTCGAAGAGGCGCCGGAGGCACTGGCGGCGACTGGCGCGCGCTTCCGCGACGAGATCATCGGGCGAGGGGGCAGCCGCAGCGCCGCAGCGAATTTCCAGGCCTTCCGCGGCCGTGCACCGAACATAGACGCGCTGCTGCGCCACTCCGGCATGGCATGAGAAAAAGGGGACGGAGGGGATTAAGTCGTTGTCGACACGATCATGTCGACAACGACTTAATCCCCTCCGTCCCCTTTTTCAGTCGACGTAGATCATCTTGCGGGTCATGCCGCCGTCGATGATGTGGTCTTGTCCGGTGATGAAGCCGGCCATGTCCGACAGCAGATGGACAGCGAGTGCGCCGATGTCTTCGGGTTGGCCGACGCGGCCGGCCGGATGCTGGGCGTGGTCGGCCTTGGTCAGCTTTGGTGTGCGCCGGCGCGAGGGTGCCTGCCAGGCGCCCGTGCTGATCCAGCCCGGGCTGATGCTGTTCACCCGCACGGCGGGACCGGCGCTGAGTGCCAGTGCATGGGTGAACGCAACCAGCCCACCCTTCGCTGCGGCATAGGCCTCGCTGTGTGGCTCGGATTGCTGCACGCGGGTGGAGGCGATGTTGAGGATCGCGCCACCGCTTTCAACCAGCGCTGGCAGGGCATGCTTGCTGCACAGGAACGCGCCGTGCAGCGAGGATAAACGGCGCTGCCATTCGCTCCATTCCATGTCCTGCAGCGGCGTACCATGCGCGCCGGCGATACCGGCATTGTTGACCAGCCCGTCGACGTGGCCGAAGCGCTTCAGTGCGGCATCGATGAAACCGCGCACGCTGCGCTCGCTGGTGATGTCCAGCTTGCGGAAAGCGGTGTCGCCAGGGCGCTGCCACTCCGCCAGGCAGGCCTTGCCGGCAGCCACGTCCAGGTCGCCGATCATCACCTGGCCGCCGGCGCCCAGCACTGCCTGTGCGATGCCACGCCCCACGCCATTGGCGCCGCCGGTAACCAGCACCACCTTGCCGGCCAGGGGGGCGGCAGGCCAGCCGGCGATGGCAGGCACCAGGCTCACGACAGGTCCTCCCCGCGGAGGCGACGCCACCAGCCCTGCACGCCTATCCGGTCCAGGGTCTGGATGTTGCGGTCCACGATGACATCAGGGGCCGGGAACGCGTCCACCGCCCGGGCCACGCTGTCTTCGCGCAACAGGTGCAGGGTTGGGTAGGGCGCGCGGTTGGTGTAATTGCTGGCATCGTCGGCCGCCACGCCATCGAACTGGTAATCGGGGTGGAAGCTGGCGACCTGCAGGATGCCCTGCAGGTCCAGCGCATCGATTGCCGCGTCGGCGTTGTCGAGGAAGTCGTTGTAGTCCAGGAAGTCAGTCAGTACCTGCGGGTGGATGATCAACGTGGTGTCGATCTCTTCGGCCGGTGCATCGCGCAGCAGTACCAGCTCTTCGGCCAGTTCCTCTACCAGGGCCTCCGGCGTGGTGGCATCGCTGAGCACGTAACGCACCTGCTCCTTTACGTAGACGGCCTTGGCGAACGGGCACAGGTTCAGGCCGATGACGATGCGTTCCAGCCACGTGCGGGTAGCCGCGATGGGGTCTTCGGCCGGGTGGCCTTCGGCAGGGGAAGCGGGATCTGTCATGGCGGGCACGGAAGGCTGGCGGGGACGCTAGTGTAGGCCCGGGCGCCGTGTCGCGCTGTTCACTGTGCAGGAACTGGACACCTGCGAAGCTGGAAATCCATCTCGATTCAAGGCCTTGCAGACATGCTGCCGAAGGCGGATTGGCAACGCGCGGCGGCAGGCGTGCAATGCAGGCCTGACACAGGAGGATCCATGACCACGAACAATTCCCCATGGCTGCCGGGTGACCTCTGGTCCGGCACGATCTTCGACGGTCGCTGGACGGCTGCATCACGCCGCCAGCCGGTCATCGAACCGGCGAGCGGTGAAGCCCTCGGTGACATCGGTCTGGCCGATCCGTCGCAGGTCGCGGCATCCGCTGAAAACGCGGCGACCGCGCAGCGCGAGTGGGCAGCCGTCCCCTATGAGCAGCGTGCCCAGGTGCTGCGCCAGGCCGCGCGCATCGCCGAAGAGAATGTAGAGGCGATCATCGACTGGCTGGTGCGCGAAAGCGGCTCCACCCGGCTCAAGGCTGGCTTTGAGGCCAAGGTCACCATCAAGGCGCTGCACGAAGCAGCGGCGTTGCCCGCGCGCAGCATTGGCGAGATCCTGCCCTCCGAACCGGGGCGCCTGAACCTGGCACGGCGTCGGCCGCTGGGCGTTGTCGGGGTCATCTCTCCGTTCAACTTTCCGTTGTACCTGGCGATGCGCGCAGTGGCGCCTGCCATTGCGCTCGGCAACGCGGTGGTACTCAAGCCGGATCCGCGCACCGCGGTCTGCGGCGGCGTGGTGATCGCGCGCCTGTTCGAACAGGCAGGGCTGCCTGCCGGCGTGCTGCACATGCTGCCTGGCGACGGCGCAGCCGGCGCGGCCCTGACCAGCGACCCGCACGTGGCGATGATCCAGTTCACCGGTTCCACCGCGGCGGGCCGCAAGGTCGGCGAGGCAGCGGGAAGGCACCTGAAGAAAGTATCGCTGGAGCTGGGTGGCAAGAACTCGCTGATCATCCTTGATGATGCCGACCTGGACCTTGCGATCGCCAACACCGCGTGGGGCGTCTACCTGCACCAGGGGCAGATCTGCATGGCCACCGGCCGCGTGCTGGTCCATCGCCGCATCCATGATGCCTTCCTGGAAAAGCTGGTGGCCAAGGCAAGGTCGCTGCAAGTGGGCGATCCGGCACGCGAAGACGTGGCGCTGGGTCCGCTGATCAACGCCGCACAGCGCGACCACGCCGCGCGCATCGTCGCCGAAGCAGTCAAGGCCGGTGCCACGCTGGAAACCGGTGGCGGCTACAAGGATCTGTTCTTCGAGCCCACCGTGCTGGCCAACGTCGGCGCCGGCAACCCTGCATTCAACGAAGAGATCTTTGCGCCGGTGGCGGTGGTGGTGCCGTTCGATGACGATGACCAGGCGGTGCAGCTGGCCAATGACAGCGAGTACGGCCTGTCGATGGGCATCGTGTCCAGCAATGTCGGCCGCGCGCTGAAGCTGGGCGAGCGCCTGCGCACCGGCCTGCTGCATATCAACGACCAGACCGTGAACGACGAAGTCATCAATCCGTTCGGTGGCGTCGGCGCGTCCGGGAACGGGACCAGCATTGGTGGCCCGTCGAACGTGGAAGAGTTCACCCAGTGGCAGTGGCTGACAGTCAAGGGCGAAGCCCCGGCCTACCCGATCTGACTGCACGGAGACCTTACAGATGAGCAGCAACACAGCAGGTACGGCAGAAGTACGCGACATCACCGTGGCCGCGGTACGGGGCAAGGAACAGCCCTTCGCCATCGAACAGGCACGCATCCGTGCGCCGCAGGACGATGAAGTACGGGTCAAGATAGTGGCCACTGGCCTGTGTCATACCGACCTGATCGTGCGTGACCAGTACTACCCCGTGCCACTGCCAGCGGTGCTGGGCCACGAAGGTGCCGGGATCGTGGAGGCGGTCGGGCCGAACGTGCGCGAGCTGAAGCCTGGCGACCACGTGGTGCTGACCTATGGGCAATGCGGCCACTGCAATCCCTGCCGCGGCGGCCATGGTGCTTACTGCCGTGACTTCTTCGCATTGAACTTCGGCGGTGACGACGGCCATGGCCATACCGCCATCACCGACGCGAAGGGCGAGCCGCTGCACGACCACTTCTTCGCACAGTCCTCGTTTGCGACCTATGCGCTGGCCAGGGAGATCAACGCCATCCGTGTGCCGCAGGATGCGCCGCTGGAACTGCTCGGGCCGCTGGGCTGTGGCATCCAGACCGGTGCTGGCGCGGTACTCAACTCGCTGAAAGTGCGGTCGGGCAGCAGCTTCGCCAGCTACGGCGCCGGCGCGGTGGGCCTGAGCGCGGTGATGGCAGCCAAGGTCGCCGGCGCCACCACCATCATTGCCATCGACGTGGTGCCGTCGCGGCTGGAGCTGGCCACGGAGCTCGGTGCCACCCACGTGGTCAACAGCCGGGATGTCGATGTGATCGAAGCAGTGCGTGGGATCACCGGCGGTGGCGCCGACTTCGCGCTCGAATCCACCGGTCGCCCGGACGTGCTGTCGGCGGGTATCGAAGCACTGGCTGGACTGGGCATGATGGGGGTGGTGGGTGCGCCGAAGCTGGGCACCACGGCCAGCTTCGATGTGAACAACCTGTTGTTGGGCGGGCGCAGCATACGCGGCATCGTCGAAGGTGACAGCGTGCCGCAGGTGTTCATCCCGCAGCTGGTGACGCTGTACCAGCAGGGGCGTTTCCCGTTTGATCGCCTGGTGAAGTTCTATCCGCTGGAACAGATCAACCAGGCAGCCGAAGACAGCACCAAGGGCATCACGCTCAAGCCGATCCTGCGCATCGCCAGCTGAAACGATGCGTTGCCTTGCCGCCAGCCGCGGCAAGGTGGCGCAGGTGTACCCTGAGCAGGTCGGCCCGGTGGCCGGCCATGCGGAGGGCAGGCGATGACGATGGCGGAACAGCAGCAACTGGCGGCGGCGCGCAACGCGTTCGCCGAAGGCGCATCACTGCCGGACGCGCTGCTGCCCGCGCCGTTGCAGCGGTCCTGGCAACGCTCCCGGGACGCGGGCGTGCGCCCCGGGCAGCAACCGTACTATCCGTCGCTGCATCCCAGCCCCGGACGCCTGGATCACCCGCAGGATCGCCGGCTTGCACGCTGCGTGCAGCCAGAGCTCGAACAGCTGTGGGCGGCATTCGGTGCGCGTGGCTGGACGATGTTCTGTGCCAACCGCGATGGGCTGGTGATCGCGCAACGCGCACACGGCCTCGAAGATGCGTCGTTGCTGCTGCCCATCGAAGTGGGGCGCCGGCTGGGCGAGGCGGAGATCGGCACCACCGCGCCAGCCGTCAGCGTGGCGGACGACGCGCCAGCGCTGGTGCGTGGCAACGAACATTACCTGCAATGCTTCGCGTCGATATTCTGCCTGAGCGAGCCGCTGCACGATCTGCAGGGCGAGGTATGCGGGGCGATCGACATCACCGGCCTGGGTGAGCGCGACCCGGGGCTGCTGCATGGATACTTCCGGCAGGCTGCGTTGGCCAGCGAGAACCGCATGTTCGGCGTGCTGAACGACGTGCACCTGCTGGCCGTGCAACATGATCCACGCTGGCTGGACTCGCCGCTGCAGGGATTGCTGGCGGTGCAGGAAGACGGCCGGTTGCGTGCCGCCAACAGGGTGGCGCGGCGGTTGCTCGGGCTGCCACGACGCGGCCCGGTACCGTTGCTGATGCTCGATGAAGTCTTCCAGGGCGCGAGCCACGGCCAGCGTCGCCGGTTGCTGCAGCCCGGCCCGGCGCACAGGGTGCTGCACGGCGAGGGCAGTGCCGTGTTCGTGCAGCAGCTGAGGGCGCCGCGCCGCGTGCGCAGCGCGACCGCAGCGAAGGCGCCCACTGCATCGCCTGCACAACCGCTACGCGACCAGCGCCGCGATGCGGCGCGGCGTACCGTGCACGCCGCCGATGGCAACATCAGCCTGGCCGCTCGCCAACTGGGGATCTCGCGCACCACGCTGTACACCCTGCTGCGCGCCTGAAAAAGGGGACGGAGGGGATCAGTCGCGGAAGTTGTCGAACTGCAGTGGCAGCTCGAAATCGCTCTTCTTCAGCAGCGCGATGGCGTCCTGCAGGTCGTCGCGCTTCTTGCCGGTCACGCGCAGCTTGTCGCCGTTGATCTGGCTGTCCACCTTCAGCTTGGCTTCCTTCAGCTTGGCCGCGATCTGCTTGGCGATCTTCTGTTCGATGCCCTGCTTGACGGTGATCTTCTGCCGCGCGCCCGCCACGTTGGTCTCCACATCGCCGAAGTCCAGGCTCTTGGTGTCGATCTGGCGGGCGGCCATCCGCGCACGCAGGATGTCGGTCATCTGCCCCAGCTGGAACTCGCTTGGCGCGGACTGCGAGATCACGTCGCCTTCCAGTTCGAACTTCGCCACTACGCCCTTGAAATCAAAGCGGGTGGTGAGTTCACGGTTGGCCTGGTCCACAGCGTTGACCAGCTCGTGTTTGTCCACTTCGGAGACGACGTCGAAAGAAGGCATGGGGATACTCCTGGATTCAGTGCCGACCATTCTACCCAACCGGCCTTGGAACGCCGCCGTGGCCGGCGCGATAATAGGCCATGAACACGCACCGCTCACCTTCGCGCGCCGTGGCCTGGATGGTCGCGGCGGTCGCCTGCTTTTCGCTGATGGATGCTGGCATGAAGCAGCTGTCCGTTGCCTACCCGTCGCTGCAGGTCACCTTCCTGCGCGGGGCCGCCTCGTTGCCGTTCGTACTGGTGTGGGTACTTGCCAGTGCGGGCCCGCGTTCGCTCATCCCGCGGCGCTGGGGCCTGCACCTGCTGCGCGGCCTGTTGGGCATGGTGATGATCGGCTGCTTCGTATTCGCCCTGCGCGACCTGCCGCTTTCAACCGCCTACAGCATCTACTTCGTGGCCCCATTGATCGTCGCGGCGCTGTCGGTGCCACTGCTGGGCGAGCGCGTGGGGCCGCGCCGCTGGGTGGCCATCGGCATCGGCCTGCTTGGCGTGATCGTCGTTCTGCGGCCCGGCGGCGAAGGCTTCATCTCGATCCCTGGCCTGATGGTGCTGGCGGCGGCCACCGCCTATGCCGTGGCGGCGATCACCGTCAGCCTGCTCACCCGTACCGATACCTCGCAATCGATGGTGGTGTGGTTCCTGGTGATCATGGCCATCGGTGCTGGCCTGCTGGCATGGCCGGAATGGGTGCCGATGCAACTGGCCGACGCGCCGCTGGTCGCCGGCATGGGGCTGGCCGGTGCGTTGGGGCAGATTGCGCTGACCCGCGCGTTCCAGCTTGGCGAGGCGTCGATGATCGCGCCGCTGGAATACACCGGCCTGGTCTGGGTGATCGGCTGGGACCTGCTGTTCTGGCAGCAACTGCCGGATGCCTTCACCTGGGCGGGGGCGGCCATCATCATGGCGTCCGGGCTGTATCTGCTGCATCGCGAACGGGTCAACCGCCAGCAGCCGCCGATGCCGCTCGACCATCCCTGAGCCAGGTCCCGCATGGGGAGTGCCCCACGCCAGCGCAGTCAACCAATCCTGTCCATGATCCGTGCGTTGACCTGTATCAGTGCTGCGCGTATGTGATCGGTGAGTGCCTGGGTCCGGGTGGCCAGGCGATCCAGCCCGACAATCCGCAGCGTGTGGATGGCCGGCAGCAGCGTGGACAGCCTGAGCATCGCATCGCGTTGCCGTATCAGCTTCGAATGCATGCCACGCAGGTTTCCGTGCAGCGTCAGCAGGCAGTCGGCGAAGGCACAAAGGTCCGCCGAGGGGACCGCCGCCAGCGTCCGTGTCGAGGTCAGGGACTGCGTAGCGGCTTCCACGCTGGTCAACGTCTGCGTGCTGGGCCTGATGGCAGCGCACGCGGCAATCTGCACGCCACGTGGCGCGCTGCGTGGCGTGATCGGGCTGGGAAGGTCAGGCACATTGCGAATTTTCCGTGGCTTGTCGCCATGCGGCGTGGGCGCCGCAGTGGTCTCTGCCCTGTCCAGTTCCAGCATCGTGGCCAGCCAGGGGCCGAGCGGCGTGTCCTTGCCTGCGAAGCGTTGCAGATCAGCGATGGCCTCGGGCGATAGCACATCGAGTGCGGAAGCTGGCGTGGCATTGCCACCCGCCTCACGCCACAGCAGGCTTTCCAGCAGGTTGTCACCGTCCGGTCCCTGGTGCTGTTGGAGGTATTGCAGCGCCTGCAGCACAGCGTCGGGATCCGGTGATGCAGGTGGGGGCGGTGACGTGCCTGGCGTCGCCGGCGGCAGTGGTTCCCCCCAAGGGGCCATCGCTGCCCATAAAATCGTGGCCGTGGTCAGCAAGGCCGCGCCGGATGCCGCCACCACCCTTGGCGGCGACAGCAGGCGCTGGCCGCCCGCCAGTGCACCGCCGGTCGCCCCGGTCATCAACGCCTGCTGCTGGTCGGCGGCCGAAGCCCGGGTGGACTGCGCCTGCGTGGCCAGCAGCAGCCCTGCGCTGGCTGCCTGCAATGCGCCGCGTGTCCGCAGGCGCGCGCCGGGTACGGCCTTGCCAGCATCTGCGGCCGATGCCTGGCGCGACCCGGTGCTGGCGCCCCGCCATGCTTCGTCCTCATCCGGGCCTTGCACCTTGCGTGCATCGCGGCGGCAGGTATCGCGGGCGATGTCGCGGGTGGCGCGTGCTGATACGGCCTGTTCGAAGATATCCACGGTGCGTGTCCATGGCGGCCGGGCGAGCAGTTGTTCATGCAGGGCGCGATATCCCGCGCTGGCCTGCGTTGAGAGCTGGGTATCGACCCGTTCGACAAGCGCGCGATGGCTGGCCAGGTCAGCGATCAATGCATCGGGCCTGGCGTCAGCACCGTGATCGCGGGCCAGGCCGGCCAGGAACAGTTGGCTGGCGGAAGGATGGTGGGTCAACAGGCGGCGCGCGTGCGCCAGGTCCTCTGGATACCGCGTCACCGGTGCGGACGGCGGCGCCGGCGGCATTGCAGCGTGCGCCAAGGTAGTGTTGGCCAGTGCCATGGGCGGCGTCGTCGCCGATCGCAGGCGGTGCCGGGTGTGCGGCGGCAGCGGGGCGCTGTCCATCCGGGGTATGGAACGGGCGGGAGACGCATGAAGGGCGTGTGGCATGGCATCGTTCCTGGATGGCAATGTGCAGGGATCAGAGGGTTTCGCTGTGGATCCGCGCGTTGATGACGTCCAGGGCATCCACCAGGTGTTGTTGCAGGACGTGTGCGTGATGGGCCAGGTGCATCAACGCATTGAGAACGAGCCGCTGCAAGCGCGGGACGAGCATGCTCCGGATGACCGTGGCACTGTTCGCTTCAAGTTCGGCGGCCATTTTGCCCAAGGCATCACGTTGGCCGCGCAGGCAGCCGGCGAAGGTGCCGAGCTTGTCCGCAGGAACCGCCTGCAGTTCGCTGGCGGTGGTCAAGGCGTGCATGCGGTGGACGACGCTGCTGAAGGGCAGCCCGGTCGGATCGATCGCCCGGCATCGCATGAAGTGGGTGCCATGGGTTTCAATGCCGTAGGCCTCCTGCGATGAGGTGTCATCGACGCTGCGGATGTGGCGCAGCGTACGCGCGGTCGAATCGGATGTCGGCACGGGAGTGGCCTCGTCCAGTTCCTGCAGCGTGGCCTGTAGCAGGCAAAGCGCGGCGTGGCCACCAGCCAGCCGTGCCAGGTCGGCCGTGGCGCCGTCGCCCGTGCCTGCGTTGCCCGAACGGAAGAAGGGGAGCCGGGACGACGCCTGCGGGGCAGCTGTCCCGTGCGGCCGGCCGTTGCTGACGCCGACAACGTCAATGGCGCGTTCAGCACGGCCGGCCGTCATCGGCCAAAGCGGCGCAGGAGACGCCGCTACAGCGGGTATCGCGGACGCGAGGAGGGGGTAGGGCATGCTGCTGGCTCCGGTTTGGCAACGATCGACGTTTCCATTGATACGCCCAAGGGGGGCGGCAGGCTTGCAGCGATCACTCATCACGGGCCTTAGAACCATACGGAATATCATTCGTCGTTCCGGCACAGGCGGACGGCCGCCTGCACTGGTAGGCTTCACGCCCCCATGTCGCCCCTCCGGTGAGCTGTCCCCGTGATCGAGTTCCAGCGCCTGCACAAATCCTATGCCGTGGCCGGCCGCGCCGTCAGTGCGCTGCAGCCATTGGACCTGACCATCGAGGCCGGTGAAGTCTTCGGCATCATTGGGCATTCCGGCGCTGGTAAATCGACCCTGATCCGCATGATCAACCGGCTGGAGGAACCGACCGGGGGCCGGCTGGTGATCGGCGGCGAGGACGTGACCGCACTGGACGCTGATGGGCTGCGCACGCTGCGTCGTCGTATCGGCATGATCTTCCAGCACTTCAACCTGCTGTCCTCGCGGACCGTCGCCGGCAATGTGGCGTTTCCGCTGGAGCTGGCCGGGGCCTCGCGCGCGGAGATCGACAGGCGCGTGGCTGAACTGCTGGACATGGTCGGCCTGCAGGTACATGCCGAGAAGTACCCGGCGCAGCTGTCCGGTGGCCAGAAGCAGCGTGTCGGCATTGCCCGCGCGCTGGCAACCCGCCCGCAGATACTGCTCTGCGACGAAGCCACCAGCGCCCTGGACCCGCAGACCACCGCGTCGGTGCTGGCGCTGCTGTCGAAGATCAACCGCGAACTTGGCCTGACCATCGTGCTGATCACCCACGAAATGGATGTGATCCGTCGCGTCTGCGATCGTGTCGCGGTGCTCGACGCTGGCCAGCTGGTTGAAACCGGTCCGGTCACCGAGGTCTTCCTGCACCCGCAACATCCGACCACGCGGCGTTTCGTCAGCGAATCGGAGCATATCGATGAAGGTGAGCTGCACCGCGACTTCGGCGTCGTGCAGGGCCGCATCGTGCGGCTGACCTTCCTGGGGGCTGATACCTACCAGCCCCTGCTCGGCAGCGTCGCACGGCAGACCGGGGTCGACTACAACATCCTGTCCGGGCGGATCGATCGGATCAAGGACACGCCGTATGGGCAACTGGTCGTTTCGCTGGTTGGCGGCGATCAATCCGCCGCGCAGCAGGCTTTTGCCGATGCGGGCGTTCACGTGGAGGAACTGCGCCGATGATCATCGCCACCGCAGGCGGGTTCTTCCGCCATCTGGACGCCGGCAAGTGGTCCGATATCGGCCAGGCCACCATCGACACGCTGTTGATGCTGGCGGGCTCGCTGCCCCTGACGCTGGCCATCGGGCTGCCGCTGGGCGTGCTGCTCTATCTGTTCGGTGCACCGCAGATGAAGCGCCGCCCCGCGCTGTACGGCGTGCTGGCACTGCTGGTGAACCTGCTGCGTTCGGTACCTTTCATCATTTTGATGATCGTGCTGATTCCGGTCACGCTGGCGCTGATGGGAACATCGCTGGGCGTGCGTGGCGCCATCGTGCCGCTGGTGATCGGTGCAGCGCCGTTCTATGCACGGCTGGTGGAAACGGCACTGCGCGAAGTAGACCGTGGAGTGATCGAGGCCACGCAGGCAATGGGTGCCACGACCTGGCAACTGGTGACCCGGGTGCTGTTGCCCGAGGCGCGTCCGGGCCTGATCGCGGGCGCCACGGTAACCACGGTAGCGCTGATCGGCTTCACCGCGATGGGCGGTGCCATTGGCTCCGGCGGCCTGGGTGACCTGGCATTCCGCGATGGCTACCAGCGTTCGCATACCGACGTCGCACTGGTCACCGTCGTCTTGTTGCTGGTGCTGGTGCAACTGCTGCAGATGCTGGGCGACCGGTTGGTCGCCCATTACAGCCGGAAATAGCATCGGGATGATGCAGGCCCTTCCAAGGGAGAAACGACCGGCCCAGGACGAGCCGGTCGCAAACAGCCGGGCTCCCCTCAACGATGCAGCGACTGGCGCAGGACGACCAATTCCCAGCGCTCCTGTGGAAGTGGTGCACCCAGGCGTTTCATCTCTTCCGATATCGGTGGGTTCAGGCCGAAGTTCTCCAGCTTGGGAATGAAATCCGCGCTGCCCGGTGCACGGGGATAACTTGACCACGGGTTGAGCAAGGCATGGAAGGGGTTTGCCGGGATGGATTGATATTCCGGCTTCCCATCGGTGCGGATATCGATGACATCCCCGGGGCCAACAAACATTCTCCATTCAGGGTATCCATCGCCATGCAGGGAGTGGATGCGGTCGGATTGCCATTCCCAGCGCTGGTCGCGATTGACCGAGCACGGCGCCATGATGATCTCGCCTCTGCCCCCCGGGGCCATGCCGGACGTCAGGATCTGCATGCATTTTTTCGAGCCTCGGTTGTAGTAGCGTCCGTGGGTATCGAGCTGCCACTGGGCATGCAGGTCGTTGAGCCAGTTGGCATGGGCAGTGTCAGGGCACTGGCTGATCCGGACCACGCCATCCTGATCACGCAAGCACCCGCCATTGCCGGCTTTGGACTGGATGAATACAGTGACCTCACGTGTCAGGTAGGGCGAGTCGGCACGTATGCTGATGCCAGCTGTCGGTTGTGGGCGCGGATCCGGCACGGAATCCACGGACCGTCCCGTGAATTCGCGATTGGTGATCTGTGCTCCGGCCATCATGGCCATCGTGCCGGCGTAGGTGCCCGGCACTATCCAGGCTGCGCTTCCGTCAGCGGTCACTTGGCGCATGGAAGGTGTCATCTTGCCTTCATCCGGTGACCTGCCGAAGTAGTCCGGCTTCGAGGCTACGGCGGATGCCAGTGGAAGTTGCCAATATATTTTTGATCCATGGGAGGATGGAGCGGCGGCATTGGCGGCGATGGAGTAATCCTTTACGGAGAAACTCAGCTGGTTGATCGTGGTGTAGGAGCGTGAAAAATCGAAGCTGAATGCTGCTTTCGCGCCAAACTGCGGAACCGGTCCCTGCAGCCCCAGGCTGACTTCCCGGCTCAGGCCAAAGCCATAGGAGGTAGTCGTCTGGTGTTGTTCGGAAATGATCAGGTCCGTATTTGGGGAGCTTGCTGGCTTGAATTCAATCAGCTTGGGTAGCGTCCCGGAATTGTCCGGGGTGTACATGCTCAGGTAGTACTGATACTCGCCGGGGACGATGACGCTGGATCCGGATTTCCCATTGTGGTGGGGTTTCAGGTTATGCGTGGATTTTCCTGTTGCAGTCAGGACGTCGTAACTGCGTCCGCTGTCGCGTATTACTTCGCCGCGGATGGTCACCGATGCGCCGTTTCCGGAAGATGCATACTGGGTTTCGGTGTAAACCATCTTGGGCAGCGCAATCAGCTCGGCTCCATCAGCGGGCGGATCTGACGATCTGCGCGTTTCCGCCTGTCGTACCGATGCGGTTATCCCCTCGACGAGCTGCTGGGGGAGATATCCCTGCTCTCCATCGGGGACTTCTGCCAGCGAGTGCACGTGGGGCGCTCCGTCGGCGTCACGTACGTAGATTGCCAGCGCAGCTGGCGATGACACGCCGAAGATGCCCTGCAGGGCCATGTCGACCGTCGCATCATGTTTCCCGCGCAGCACCGCGATGGGTGTCGCCTTGCGATACGCGGCTACGGCAGCGGTATAGCCGCTTTGCGTCAGCAGGGCCTGGTCGGAATACCACTGCAATACCGGTCCCTCGTTGGCGGCCTCCGGGATTTCGCTTGCGTCCTGGCCGAACAGCACGGGCAACCGTGCAACGGGGAGTATGCCTCGATCAACAGGTACGGATGCATGCGCCTGCGTGGCAGTAACGCCGAGCGCGATGCTGATGCAGGCAGTGAGCAGGAACGGATTCATCGGACACCTCCACGATAGCCCCACGGGGCAGGAGGCCGCAGCTTGGAAGGCGTCAGACTTTCATTGTGAGATCGCAGTCAGGGTATCGGCACATTCAATAGCGTCGGATTTTGACATCTATGAGGTGTCCAACGAGGGCAGCGCACCGTGCTGACAAGCATCGGAGAAAAATGGATTCAGAAAGATATGCAGGATAGCCTTCCTCTGACTTCCGGCCTCGAATATTCCCTAACGTTTATTCGGTACTTCGAAGCCCAGCTTGTCCACCTGGTCGCGACGCTGCGGCACGCGCTTGAGCTTGTCCGTGTTCACGCCGTAATCGTCGCGCAGGCGGGTGGCCAGTTCACGATACAGCTCGCGGTCCATGTCCGGTTCGCGGGCGAAGATCCAGGCCATCTCACGGCCGGGATAACCGACCAGTGCCCAGGAGTAATCGGGCGCTACTTCCAGCACCCGCGAATGCGTCGGTACGATGCGGTAGAACCAGGTCCGCCAATCGTGGTTGCCGCTGTCGGCGTCCACGGAGGCGCGTGCCTGGATTTCCTGAACGGGTTCGCCGAATCCGTCGCGATAGCGGTAGGTGATGCCGATTTTCTGCGGTTCGCGCAGCGTGTACTCATTGACGCTGGCAACGTGGCCACGCTCGATGAAGTTCGGGACGCGGCCGATCACATACCAGGTGCCCATGAAACGCTGGAGGTCGATCGAAGCGCCCAGTGGCCCCTGCTCGGCGGCAGACGCCGGTTCTGCAGGGCTGGAACGGAACATCGCGCAGCCCGGGCTGGCGAGCAGGGTGGTCAGCAGAACAGCGCATAGCGGACGGGTCGACAGCATGAGGCAGCGGGCTCCAGGAGGGCTTGCCCGAGCATGGTCGAACGCGCGCGAGGGATCCGTCAATGGTGGCAGACGCTGTCGTGTCGCAGCGTATGAGAAAGGAGGCCGGCAAGCTGGCGCCATCGACCCCGAGGAGACCCGCCATGCGCCCTTTTCCCCCCGCCACTGCTGCGCACCGTAACGCGCCGGATGCCCGCCTGCTGCGGGCGGTCAGGCAGCTCGCCCTGGCAGGGCTGGCGGTCGTGCTGGTATGGCCAGCGGCGCGCGGCCACAGCGAATGGCTTGGCTGGCTGCCGTTGTGGTTGCTGGGCATGCCCCTGGCCGCGTGGTGGTCACTGCTGCGTTTCCCGTTTCCACGCCTGCATCGCCGGCGCGTGCAGGCGCGTCGGCGCAGGCCGCGTGCCGTCCTCACCCCGGCGGCGCGGGTAGCGCGGACGCGGGCAGCCTGACCTTCGACACAGGGGCTGCAGGCAGGGCTGTGCTAGCGTTCAGGGCTTATGATCGCCAGGAATCGCAATGTCACGACTCGCCTCCGCCTGCCTGCTGGCCGGCATGATGACCGCCACCCCGCCGGGAGCCGCCATGGCCGCTGACGCTGACAGCAGCGACCGCTATGCCTGGCTGGAAGACGTCACCGGCGACAAGCCGCTGACCTGGGTCAAGGAGCAGAATGCCAAGTCCGAAGGGCGGTTGGCGCAGACGCCGGCGTTCGCCCGGATGGAGGCCAGCATCCGCGAGGTGCTGGATTCGGATGCCAAGATCCCGGCCGTGCAGAAGATCGGTGACTTCTATTACAACTTCTGGAAGGACCAGCAGCATGAACGCGGGGTATGGCGTCGAACCACGCTGGCCGAGTACCGCAAGCCGGTGCCGCAGTGGGAGACCGTGCTCGACCTGGACGCGCTGAACAAGGCCGAAGGCGAGAATTGGGTCTGGCATGGTGCCGATTGCCTGCGACCGGATTACAGCCGTTGCCTGATCGCGCTGTCGCGCGGCGGTGCCGACGCCGATGTCACCCGTGAATTCGACCTGGCCAACAAGACCTGGATCCAGGATGGCTTCTTCCGTCCCGAATCCAAGGGCGGGCTGGGCTGGATCGACCGGGACAGCGTCTTTGTCTATACCGATTTCGGCGATGGTTCGATGACCACCTCGGGTTACCCACGCGTGGCCAAGCTGTGGAAGCGGGGCACGCCACTGTCCGCCGCCACGCTGGTGTATGAAGGCCAGCCGGACGACATGTACATCGCGGCGATCCACGATGACACGCCGGGCTTCGAACGTAACCTGGTCAGCCGCACGCTGGCGTTCTACAACAACGAACTGTACCTGCGAACCGACGATGGCAAGCTGGCCAGGATCGATGCGCCCAATTCGGCCGAGAAGGGCCTGCACCGGCAGTGGCTGAGCCTGGAGCTACGTGATCCATGGACCGTGGACGGCAAGACGTATGCGGCCGGTTCGTTGCTGGTGGCCCGGTTTGACGATTACCTGGCCGGCAAGCGCGACTTCGATGTGTTGTTCACGCCGACCGACACGACCTCGCTGGCAGGTACCGCCTGGACCCGGAACCACGTCGTGCTCAACGTGCTGGACGACGTCAAGAACCGCCTGTCCGTGCTGACGCCGGGTGCGGATGGCTGGACCACCAGCCCGTTCGTCGGGGCGCCGGCGTTCGGCACCCTGGGCGTCGATGCGGTGGACAGCAACGACAGCGATGCGGTGTGGCTGACCGCAACCGACTACCTGACCCCGACCACGCTGGCCTTGGCCGACATCGGCAAGGAGCCGGAAGTGCTGAAGACCATGCCGGCGTTCTTCAACGCCGAGGGCAAGGTGATCGAACAGCACTTCGCCAACAGCAAGGACGGCACCCGCGTGCCCTACTTCGTGGTGCATGACAAGGCCATGAAACTGGATGGTTCGAACCCGACCCTGCTGTATGGCTATGGCGGCTTCGAGATCTCGCTGACGCCGAATTACTCTGGCGGCATGGGCCGTGCCTGGCTGGAGAAGGGCGGCGTGTATGTGGTGGCCAACATCCGTGGCGGTGGCGAGTACGGACCGCGCTGGCACCAGGCGGCATTGAAGCAGAACCGCCACAAGGCATACGAAGACATGGCGGCGGTGGCGCAGGACCTGGTGAAGCGGAAGATCACCTCGGCCCAGCGTCTGGGCGTGCAGGGCGGCAGCAATGGCGGCCTGCTCACCGGCAACATGCTCACCCAGTACCCGGAGCTGTTCGGGGCCGTGGTGGTGCAGGTTCCGTTGCTGGACATGAAGCGCTACAGCCACCTGCTGGCCGGTGCTTCATGGATGGCCGAATACGGCAATCCGGACACGGCGGACTGGGAGTTCATCAAGACCTTCTCGCCGTACCACCTGTTTGATGCGAAGAAGGATTACCCGCCGGTACTGTTCACCACCTCTACCCGCGATGATCGCGTCCATCCGGGCCACGCCCGCAAGATGGCGGCGAAGATGATCGACGCCGGCAAGGACGTGACGTACTACGAGAACATCGAAGGTGGCCACGGCGGTGCGGCCAACAACGCGCAGGCAGCGCACATGCAGGCGCTGGCCTACAGCTTCCTGTGGGAGCGTCTGGGCGGCAAGTGATGAGGAAAAACGCCGCCTCCGGGCGGCGTTCTTCATCGGTAGCGCCGGGCCATGCCCGGCGGCTTTCGGCGGATGCCGCGCTTCGCGCTCGCCGGGCATGGCCCGGCGCTACCGGGTGAAGCGTTTCAGCCCGCGCGCGATGCGCTCCACGGCCTGCTGCAGCCGCGGAATTTCCTGCGTATAGGCCAGCCGCACATGCTGGTTGGCCCGGTGGAAGCCAAAGTCCAGGCCCGGGGTAAATGCCACGTGCTCGGTTTCCAGGAAGTGCGCGCAGAACGCCTGTGCATCATCGGTGAATGCGCTGACATCGGCATACAGGTAGAACGCGCCCTGTGGTTCCACTTCGATGCGGAAACCCAGTTCGCGCAGGGCCGGCAGCAGGAAATCGCGGCGCTGCCGGAAATCCTCGCGACGCTGTTCGAAGATTGCCATGGCCGGCTCGGTGAAGCAGGCCAGCGCCGCGTGCTGGGCGATGGTGGATGCACTGATGTACAGGTTCTGCGCCAGCTTCTCCAGCTCCGGTACCGCCGCAGGCGGGGCGACCAGCCAGCCCAGCCGCCAGCCGGTCATGCCGAAGTACTTGGAGAAACTGTTCAACACGAACGCACTGTCGTCCACCTGCAGCACGCTGGCGGCATCCATGCCGTAGGTCAGGCCGTGGTAGATCTCGTCCACCACCATATGCCCGCCGCGTGCCTGCAGTGCCTGCGACAACGCAGCCAGTTCGCCGGCAGACAGCACGGTTCCGGTCGGGTTGGCCGGTGAGGCCAGCAACGCGCCGACACTGTGTTCGTTCCAGTGGTCGTGCACCAGTCCGGGCGTGAGCTGGTACGCGGTGCCCGCATCCACCGGCACCAGCTGCGCGGCGCCTTCCACCAGCCGCAGGAAATGCCGGTTGCAGGGATAGCCGGGGTCGGCCAGCAGCCAGTGCTTGCCGGGGTCCACCAGCAGGCTGCTGGCCAGCAGCAGGGCACCGGAACCACCGGGTGTGACCAGGATGCGCTCCGGGTCGATGGCCAGGCCGTAATGGCTACGGTAGAACCCGGAGATCGCCGATCGCAGTGCCGGCAGGCCGCGCGCGGCGGTGTAGCGGGTATGTCCGGCAGCCAGCGCCGCCTGGCCGGCACGCACCACCGGTTCGGCAGTGGTGAAATCCGGCTCGCCGATTTCAAGATGGATCACATCGTGGCCGGCCTGCTCCAGCGCCTGTGCGCGGGCCAGCAGGGACATCACGTGGAAGGGGGCGATTTCACGGCTGCGCCGGCTGTAACCGGCGGGGGACGGCGGTGTGCTCATGCAGGCATGGTACGCCGGTGACCAACGGCAGGCTTGTCCTCGGGGACAACTTGGGGTCAGATTCCCTTTCCGAGGGAAAAAGGAATCCGAGCCCTTTCTCCATTGCATTGACGCGCCAGGAGCCTCATTTCATGAAACCCATCCTCTGCCTGTTGCTTGCGAGCCTGATGACTACCACGACGAACGCCGCTGCCCAGCCCATCCCGCCAGACGCCGAAAAGCGCCCGCACGTGGTCAAGGCGCCGTTCGGTGCCAGCCGCAACGACGATTACTACTGGATGCGCGACGACAAGCGCGCGGACAAGGCCATGCTGGCCTACCTGCAGGCCGAGAACGCGTATACCGACCAGGTGGTCGCGCCGCTCAAGCCGCTGCAGGAGACCCTGTACAAGGAGATCGTCGGCCGCATCAAGCAGGATGATTCCAGCGTGCCGGCGCGCGAGCGCGGCTACTGGTACTACAGCCGCTACGAAACCGGCCAGGATTATCCGATCCATGCACGCCGCAAGGGCGACATGGAAGCGGGCGAAGAGATCCTGCTGGACGTGAACCAGATGGCAGCCGGCAAGGGATATTTCAGCGTCGGTGCGATGGAGGTCAGCCAGGACAACCAACTGCTGGCCTGGGCCGATGACGATGTCGGCCGCCGCCAGTACACCATCCGCTTCAAGGACCTGCGCACGGGCGCGGTGCTGCCCGACACCATCACCGGCTCGTCCGGCAACGTGGTGTGGGCCGATGACAACCGCACCGTGCTGTACGTGGAGAACGATCCGGAAACCCTGCTGACGGTGCGGGTGAAGAAGCATGTGCTGGGCACGCCGGCCAGCGCCGATACGGTCGTCTACGAAGAAGAGGACGACAGCTTCTACATGGGCATCGGCCGTACCCGCGACGACCGCTTCATCACCATCGGCCTGCACAGCACGCTGACCTCCGAAGAGCGTTACGCGCCGGCCAGCGACCCGACCGCGTTCACCGTGCTGGCGCCGCGCCAGCGCGACGTGGAATACGATGCGGACCACCATGACGGCCGCTGGGTGATCCGGACCAATGACGGTGCGAAGAACTTCAAGCTGGTCACGGCGCCGACCGACGCCACCTCGCGCGCGCAATGGCAGGACTGGATCGCCCACGATCCGGCGGTCTACATCGAAGGCTTCGAACTGTTCGATGGCTTCACCGCCATCGCCGAACGTTCCGAGGGCCTGGAACGCATCCGCCTGCTGTTCAAGGATGGCCGCACCGACTACGTCAAGGCCGATGAGCCGGCGTATTCGATGGGCCTGGGCGACAACACCGAGGCCGATACGCCGTGGTTGCGTTATGCCTATACCTCGATGACCACCCCGACCACCGTGTTCGAATTGAATACCGTCACGGGCGAGCGCCGCCAGCTGAAGGTGCAGCCGGTGATCGGCTATGACGCATCGAAGTACCAGACCGAGCGCGTCTGGATCACCGCCCGCGACGGGGTGAAGGTGCCGGTGTCGCTGGTCTACCGCAAGGGCTTCAGGAAGGATGGCAGTGGCGCGCTGTTCCAGTACGCGTACGGCAGCTATGGCATGTCGATGGACCCGTATTTCAACCAGACCGCGGTCAGCCTGCTCGACCGTGGCGTGGTGTATGCCATCGCCCACATCCGCGGCGGCCAGGAGATGGGCCGCGACTGGTATGAGAACGGCAAGCTGCTGCATAAGCAGAACACCTTCAACGACTTCATCGACGTCACCCGTGGCCTGGTCGCCCAGGGCTGGGCCGCGAAGGATCGCGTGGCGGCCTCGGGTGGCAGCGCCGGCGGCCTGCTGATGGGTGCGGTGGCCAACCAGGCGCCACGGGACTACCGGGTGATGGTGGCGCAGGTGCCGTTCGTCGACGTGGTCACCACCATGCTCGACCCGACCATCCCGCTGACCACCAACGAATACGACGAATGGGGCAACCCGGAACAGCAGCAGTACTACGATTACATGCTGAAGTACTCGCCTTACGACAACGTGGCGAAGCAGGCCTACCCGGCGCTGTTCGTGGGCACCGGCCTGTGGGATTCGCAGGTGCAGTACTGGGAGCCGGCGAAGTGGGTGGCCAAGCTGCGCGATGACAATACCGGCAGCCTGCCGATCGTGTTCCGCACCAACATGGAAGCCGGGCATGGCGGCAAATCCGGGCGATTCCAGCGTTACCAGGAACTGGCCGAATCCTATGCATTCGTGCTGCAGCAACTGGGCGTGGCCGGGGCTGACGGCCAGTGATTGGTGGTTGACGGGCATGGCCCGTCACTACCTGGGCACGCGCAGGTATCCTTGTCGGCATGAGCACGCCTGACCGCCCCGTCGTTCCTGAAGCTCCGGTGCCTGCGCGCCCGGTACGCTTCCGCTGGGCATGGTGGTTGCTGGCCTATGCCAGCCTGGGTACCGGCATCGTGGGCATCTTTGTCCCGGGCCTGCCGACCACCGTATTCATCCTGATTTCGGCGTGGGCGGCGTCGCGCGGTTCCGAACGCCTGCACGGCTGGTTGCTGCAGCACCCGCGCTTCGGCCCGGCCATCCGCAACTGGCAGGCCCACGGTGCGGTGAGCCGATACGGGAAATGGATGGCCACGCTCACCATGGCGGTGTGCGCGGGCATCATGCTGTGGTGCGTCCCCATCGCCTGGGTGAAATGGTTCTCCATCGGCAGCATGGCCGTGGTCTGCCTCTGGCTGTGGACACGTCCCTTGCCGCCGGATGACCGGTAGAGCGGGTCCATGACCCGCTGTTGTTTGCGCGGTGCCGGAATGAAAAGCAGCGGGTCATGGACCCGCTCTACCAACCGTCCGGCGTAGCCGGCCATCGGCCCGTCCCCATCGCCATCCGGCGTATACCCGTCAATCGCTATACTCGGGGCATGAAGAACTTCCGCCGAAACCTGATCCTGATTCCGCTGGCAGCTTCCGCGCTGCTGTTCCTCGGCGCCTGTGGCAACAAAGGCCCACTGGTGATGCCACAGACGCCTGTGCCGGTGGAGGAGGTGGTCGAACCGGCCGAGCCGGCCACCGATAACCACCAGCAGGAAAACGACGTACCCCCCGCTGTCCAGGGCACCGATGCCGGCAACCCGGCCAGCGTGCCGGATCCGGTCACCCCGCAGGTCGACGACGGCGCTGGCGACGGCGATGAGTAAGGCGGTGGAAAGCGTGCTTCGCTTCAGCAAGATGCATGGCGCCGGCAATGACTTCGTGGTGCTGGACCTGCGCGATGGCACGGTCCCTCCGGCTCCCGCGCTGGCGGCACGGCTGGCCGACCGCCATGCCGGCGTGGGCTGCGACCAGATCCTGACCATCGAAGCGCCGAAGGCCGAAGGCTCGGTGGCGTCCTATCGCATCTGGAACGCGGATGGATCTTCCTCGCAGCAGTGCGGCAATGGCGCGCGCTGCGTGGCCGCCTGGCTGGTGCGTGACGGCGCTACCACCGCGAAGGCATTCGCCATCGACAGCCCGGTCGCTACCCACGCGGTGGAAGACCTGGGTGACGGCCGTTTCGCGGTGGCGATGGGCCAGCCGGAGTTCGAACCGGCGCAGATCCCGCTGATCGGCTTCGCCCACCCGCGCGACGAATACCTGTTGCCGCTGCAGGGCGAAACGGTACGGTTCGGCGCGGTGTCGATGGGCAATCCGCACGCGGTGATCGAAGTAGGGTTGGTCGATGCAGCGCCGGTGGAGCGGCTGGGGCCGCTGCTGCAGCAGCACGCCTCGTTCCCGGATTCGGTCAACGTCAGCTTTGCCCAGGTGGTTGATCCCGGCCATGTCCGGTTGCGCGTGTATGAGCGCGGGGTAGGCGAAACGCTGGCCTGTGGCAGTGGCGCCTGTGCCGCCGCCGTGGTGCTGATGCAGCGTGGCCGCCTGCAGCGCGATGCCCGGGTCAGCCTGCCCGGCGGTGAGCTGCGTATCCAGTGGGGTGGGGCAGGCGAGCAGATCGTGATGTCCGGCCCCACCGCATTCGTCTTTGAAGGGGAGTGGAATGTATGAGCGAAACCCAGGAAAAACTTGCCGCGCATGAAGTCGCGGCCTGGCTGCGGCGCCATCCGGGATTCCTGAAACAGTTCCCGGACCTGGCGCTGACCCTGGTGGTGCCGCGCGATGATGGCCCCACCGCCTCGCTCGCCAGCTACCAGCTGGACGTACTGCGCGACAAGAACCGTGAGCTGTCGCGTCGGCTGGCTGATCTCGGCCAGACCGCCCAGGACAACGAACGCCTGGCGGTACGCACGCACCAGCTGACCCTGGCGCTGATGAAGCAGGACAGCGCGGCCGATACCCTGCGCGCGATGGCCGCATCGCTGGAGGAAGACTTCGCCGGCGACCTGGTGCGGCTGGTGGTGCATGCGCCCGTGGCCGGGCTGGAACAGGCGCCCTGGTTGCAGTCCATCGCGGCCGACAGCCCGCTGCTTGGCCCGTTTGCGGACTGTCTGAAGGACGGCGAGCCGATCTGTGGCCGGTTGCAGCCGGAGAAGAACGCGGTGCTGTACGGCGACCGTGCCGGTGAAGTGCAGACCACCGCGCTGCTGCCGTTGCCGGGCGTCGGGCTGGTCGCCGTGGGCAGCCACGACCCGAACCGCTTCTATCCCGGCATGGGCACGCTGTTCCTGCGCATGATGGGCGAAGCGCTGGTGGTGGCCCTGCAGCGTTTCGACGACTGAGATGTACCGCGTCCGGAAGAGAGGCACGGGTGGCGCCGAGCCATGCTCGGCGGCTGTTGGCGCCGCCTCGACGTTCATGCGGGGAGTCGCCGGGCATCGCCCAGCGCTACCGGCGTGGCTGCCATGAGCGATGGTGTGCACGCATTCCTGCAGTACATGGCGGTGGAACGCCGGATGTCGGCGCACACCCTGGATGCGTATCGGCGGGACCTGCAGGCACTGCAGCACTGGGCACAGGCACGCGGCTGCGGTGTCGATGCGCTGGATGGCGACCTGATGCGGTCGTTCATTGCGGACGAGCACCGCCGTGGCCTGTCCGCCACCAGCCTGCAACGGCGCCTGTCCGCCTGTCGTGGCTATTACGCCTGGCAGCTCAAGCACGGCCGCCTGCAGGTGGACCCTACCCTTGGCCTGAAGGCGCCGCGCGCGCCGCGTCGGCTACCGCAGGTGCTCGATGCCGATGAGGCAGTGCAACTGGTGGAACTGGCCCCGGAGGGCGAGCTGGGGCGGCGCGACCGTGCCCTGCTGGAACTGTTCTATTCGTCGGGCCTGCGGCTGAGCGAACTGTGCGGCTTGACCTGGCGCGACCTGGATTTCGACAGCGGATTGGTCAACGTGCTCGGCAAGGGCAACCGCCAGCGCCGCGTGCCCATCGGCAGGCCGGCGCGCGAAGCACTGCAGACCTGGCGTGCCGAGAGTGGCGGCCAGCCTGCCGCGCCGGTCTTCCCTGGCCGAAATGGGCCTATCAGCCAGCGTGCGGTGCAGGTGCGCATCAAGCAGCTGGCGCAACGCCAGGGGCTGTTCAAGGATGTGCATCCGCACATGCTGCGGCACAGCTTCGCCAGCCACATCCTGGAATCTTCCGGCGACCTGCGCGGCGTGCAGGAGCTGCTCGGCCATGCCGACATCGCCACCACGCAGATCTATACCCACCTGGATTTCCAGCACCTGGCCAAGGTGTATGACGCCGCCCATCCCCGGGCGAAGCGGAAGCCGGCATCCGGTGGCAGCAAGGCCTGAACTGCGTTCGCGGATTCCGTCGTGCTGTCGCTTTCTGTGGCGACTACAACGGCCATGGTTGCTTTCCGATGGTCAACACGGCCTGCACAGGGGACGCTGACTGGGCACCCGCCAGCAGGAGGAACCCGTGAACCGGAACATCGCCATCGTGGTCGCGCTGCTATGCGCATCGAGTGCCGTGCATGCCCAGCAGGGCACCATTACCTTCGTCGGGCAGATCGTGCAGGAAACCTGCGTGGTGGCGCCCGCCAGCAACGGTTCGGGCGACGGCCCGGATTTCACCGTCCATCTGCCCAGCCTGTCGCAGCGCGCACTGGATGGGGCGGGCAAGCGGGGCGTGGCCATGCCGTTCCATGTGGTGGTGGGTTCCAATGAGCGTCCCTGCCGCCAGCACAACGTCCGCGCGCGGTTCGTCGATGCGGGCGACAACAACACGGCAGGGCGTCTGGCCAACAGGGGCACCGCGGCCAATGTGGACATCGTGGTGCAGAGCGCCCAGCAACAGGACATCAACCTGAACAGCAATGCCGGTTCGCTGATGGTTCCCATCAACCCGGCCGGCGTCGGTATGCTGGGCTGGTCCGCGAACTATCACGCTACCGCCGCCGCATCGGCCGGATCGGTCACTGCCCGCCTGCAGTACCTGCTGGATTATCCCTGATGATCGCGGTTGCCCGCCCAGTGCCAGCCGCAGCTGAACCTGTCGCTGGCACTGCTTGAAGCCGCCGCCGATGGCCCCACCTCTGGCTGTGTTACCCCGGAGGCTCCATGGATCCCAGTCAGAACCCCAACGTATTCCACGCCACCACCATCGTCTGCGTACGCCGTGGCGACCACGTGGCCATTGCCGGCGACGGCCAGGTCACCCTGGGCCACACGGTGATGAAGGGCAACGCCCGCAAAGTGCGCCGCCTCGGCCGCGATGGCCAGGTGCTGGCCGGCTTTGCCGGTGCGGCCGCCGATGCCTTCACCCTGTTCGAACTGTTCGAGGCCAAGCTGGAAAAGCATGGACAGCTGCAGCGTGCCGCCGTCGAGCTGGCCAAGGACTGGCGTACCGAACGTCGGCTGGGCAAGCTTGAAGCGCTGTTGGCCGTGGCCGACAAAGAGACCTCGCTGATCATCAGCGGTACCGGTGATGTGATCGAGCCGGAGGACGGCATCATCGCCATCGGTTCCGGTGGTTCCTATGCGCTGTCGGCCGCGCGCGCCCTGATGGCCCACACCGAACTGGACGCACGCACCATCGCCAGCGAAGCCATCGGCATCGCCGGTGACATCTGCATCTACACCAATCGGAACGTGGTGGTGGAGGAGTTGTGACGGGGAATCCGTCACAGGTATTCCTGAGCCGCCGGGCATGGCCCGGCGCTACCGCCGGGTGCAGGCCAGGCTCCGGCGCTGCCGCCGGGCAGGCCAGGCCCCGGCGTTATCGATAACGAATTCGTGAGCACCCCCATGTCGAAGAAATTTGAGAACAATTCCGCTTCCATGACCCCGCGCGAGATCGTGCAGGAGCTGGATCGCCATATCGTCGGCCAGCATGACGCCAAGCGGGCGGTGGCCATCGCGTTGCGCAACCGCTGGCGCCGCATGCAGCTGGACGAGGGCCTGCGCAACGAGGTCATGCCGAAGAACATCCTGATGATCGGCCCGACCGGCGTCGGCAAGACCGAGATCGCGCGGCGGCTGGCCACCCTGGCCAACGCACCGTTCGTCAAGGTCGAGGCCACGCGTTTCACCGAAGTCGGCTATGTCGGCAAGGACGTCGAGCAGATCATCCGTGACCTGGCCGATACGGCCGTCAAGCTGTACCGCGAACAGGCCAAGGTGCGCGTGCGCACCCAGGCCGAAGAGCGCGCCGAAGACCGTATCCTCGATGCGCTGCTGCCGCGCCGCAGTGGCGGCATCGGGTTCGATCCGGAAGCCGCGCGCAACGAGCCGTCGTCGCAGGACAATGAAACCCGCATCAAGTTCCGGCGCATGCTGCGCAATGGTGAGCTGGACGAGCGCGAGATCGAACTGGAGATCGCCGCCAATGTCAGCATGGACATCATGACCCCGCCGGGCATGGAAGAAATGGGCCAGCAGCTGAAATCGATGTTTGCCAACCTCGGTGGTTCGAAGTCGAACAAGCGCACGCTCGCCATCAAGGCCGCCCGTCCGCTGCTGCTGGAAGAAGAAGCCGGCAAGCTGGTGAACGAGGATGACGTGCGCGCGGCGGCCATCGAAGCCTGCGAGCAGCACGGCATCGTCTTCATCGACGAGATCGACAAGGTGGCCAAACGGGGCGACAACGTGGGCGGCGGCGATGTGTCGCGTGAAGGCGTGCAGCGTGACCTGCTGCCGCTGGTGGAAGGGTCCAACGTATCCACCAAGTACGGCACCATCAAGACCGACCACATCCTGTTCATCGCCTCCGGTGCGTTCCACCTGGCCAAGCCCAGCGACCTGATCCCGGAACTGCAGGGGCGTTTCCCGATCCGGGTGGAGCTGGGCGCACTGACCAAGGCCGATTTCGTCCGCATCCTCACCGAACCCAAGGCAGCACTGACCACGCAGTACGAAGCGCTGCTGCTGACCGAAGGGGTGACGGTGGATTTCACCGCCGAGGCCGTGGACCGGTTGGCGGAAATTGCCTTCCAGGTCAACGAGCGGCAGGAAAACATCGGTGCGCGGCGCCTGCATACGGTGCTGGAGCGCCTGCTGGATTCGCTGAGCTATGAGGCACCGGATCGCGGTGGCGACACCATTGCCATAGACGCGGCATATGTCGACAAGCACCTGGGCGAACTGGTCAAGGATCCCGACCTGAGCCGTTATATCCTGTGATGGGAAGGGCCGGTACCCATCGGACCTGCCGGCGGAATAGGCCTGGTCCGATGGGCGGGTAGGGAGCCGCTACCTACGCTTCGTGCAGGATCGCCTGCCCGTGGGCGATGCATAACGGAGCGCATCATGAACATCCGAGCCCTCGCCCTGGCAGGCGCGCTGGTGCTGGCTGGCGAGAGCCAGGCGCAGACTGCCCAGGTCACTTTCAGCGGCAATCTGTTGCCTACCACCTGCGTGGTCAATGTGCGTACCAACGGTGGCTCTTTGGGCGGCGACGGCACGCTGGTGCTGGCGCCGGTGCCAGCGAAGGACCTGGCCAATCCTGGCGACCGGACCGGGCGACGGATATGGCAGGTGATCGTTGGCAATGACATGGAACAGTGTCTTGCACCCAGGGTACAGGTCGGCTTCCGCAATGCGGGCAAGGTGAATGCCGAAGGGCGGCTGAGCAATAGCGGTACGGCCCGCAATGTGGACATAGTGATCAGCAATGCCGAGATCGGCTCTGGGAATCCGGACATTGACCTGACCAGCAACAAGAATTCGCAGGTCCGCGATATCCCGCCTGCCACCGGTTGGGTGACACTGACCTACGCAAGCGAGTACTACGCCACGACGCGGGCGACTGGCGGCACGGTGGCCACGTCGGTGCAGTACGACCTCATCTATCCTTGAGTTGTGCCTGTATGTGGATTCAACGTCAAAGCGCCTCCGGGCGCTTTTTTCGTTCTGGGCGCTGACGCAGGCGGCGTCAGTGCCGATCGTGTGGCATCACATTTCTCCATCTTTTTGTGCGATGCCGCACTGAGTGGACGTGACCTCCGCCTGCAATTCGCGGCTTGGTTCCTGCCTTCAGGCCTGTCCTAGCCACGCCGCGGCACCCCGGATCCGACCATGGCCTGGCCGAGCGTGCGCACCGCATCCGCTGGGCTTACTGGACGACCGAGGACTGCACATGATGAACAGCACCATTTCCCTACTGCCGGCGGCACTCGCCATGCTGGGCCTGGCTTCGGCCGCGCACGCGCAAAGTGGCACCATCACCTTCAACGGTGAAGTCACATCGGTAACCTGCGAGATATCCTTCAACGGCGTGATCGGCAACGATCCCAGCATCCGCTTGCCCACGGTGCCGGCCAGCGCCCTGCCGGAGGGGGCCAGCGCCGGCCGTACCGAGCTGCACGTGCATATCCAGGGCGCTGATCCGGTCTGCAGCAATGGCGGCATCACCCTGCAACTGGATCCACGCCGTGCCGCGCGCCTGCAGAACGGGCGGCTGGCCAACCAAGCGCTTACCGTGCGGGCGACCAACGCCGTGGTCGGCCTGCGCGATGCGGATGACAAGCCGATCGATCTTGGCCTTGGCTGGATCTCCCCACCGGCGCCAGGTACCGGAGATGGCACGGACATTTTCTTCTATGCGGAGTACTACGCCGATGGCGGCGACGCCATCCCGGGCGTTTTCCAGGCGCCGTTGCAGTACACGCTGATGTATCCGTAAAAGCCGCTTGATCGGCTACTGCAGGCGGCCACCGGAAGCGGTGGCCGCTATCGTTTGCGTGGTCCGGCGGGCGGGACATGCAGCAGCGCACCCGCTGTCCTGGGAGGGGGCGGGGGGAGACAGGCGCCATCGCCATCGGCGCGATTTAGTCCGCGTCCGATTAAACGCCGGGCAGCGGGAAACTAGATTGCCCAACGAGGAGAAAGTTCCTCCGGCCGACATCGACTGCAAGAGCGGATCGTGCCGCGTTGCCAATCCAATCAGATCAATCCAAGGATCAATCCCATGAACAAGCTTGCTATCGCCTTGTCGGCCGCTGTGGCCGTCGGCGCTTCGTTCTCGGCCTCGGCCCAGAGCGGCACCATCACCATCGACGGCGAAGTCATCGCTACCACCTGCACCATCACCTGGCCGGGTGCTGGCGGTCTTACCGAAAACCCGACCGTAGTCCTGCCTAAGGTGCCGGTCTCTAGTCTGGCCGTGAGCGGCGCCACTGCCGGCAAGTGGCCGATTTTGCTGCAGATCGGCGGCACGGGCGGGGAGTGCACCAGCGGCAAGGCTGCGCTGGAACTGAATCCGACGCGCAACGCCCGAGTAACCGATGGCCGTCTGGACAACTTGGACACCACCGGGGCCACCAATGTGCAGATCGCGCTGCGCGACGCCAAGGATGACAGGATCGATATCACCACGCCGTGGCGCTCGGAGGAAATCGACCTGACCGCCTCAACCAAGCAGATTGAATTCGCCGCCGAATACTACGCCGCTGGAGTTGCGACCGCAGGCAAGGTGAATGCAACAGTGGACTACACCATCGACTACAACTGATCGACTGGCCCCGGCCAGTACCGGCCGGGGCGTTCGCGCCCCGGCCCTCCGGGCCGATGCCCGTTTCCAGGAGTGACCTGTGATGAACCTGTTCCGTACCGGATGTATATGTCTCGCAGCGGCCTGTTCGCTGCTGGCCAGTGTTTCGGCCGAAGCGGGCGTCATCGTGCATGGCACCCGGCAGATTTTCCCCGGCGACCAGCGCGAGATCACCGTGCGTGTCGAGAACGTGGGCAAGAGCGCCTCGCTGGTGCAGGCGTGGACCGATGCCGGCGACAAGCAGGCCGCGCCGGAAGACAGCGTCACCCCGTTCGTGCTGCGCCCGCCGGTGTTCCGCCTGGACGGCGGCAAATCGCAGGTGATGCGCATCCTGTTCACCGGTGGCGAGCTGCCGCAGGACCGCGAAAGCATCTACTGGCTCAACGTACTGGATATCCCGCCGGTACCGCAGGCCGACGAGGTGCCAACCGGCAACTACCTGCAGTTCAGCCTGCGTACCCGCATCAAGCTGATCTACCGCCCCAAGGGGCTCAATGACGCTGCCACTGCGGCACAGAAAGTGCAGTGGACGCTGGTGCCGGACAAGCAGGGCTGGGCGCTGCAGGCGACCAACCCGACGCCGTACTACGTGCACTTTGGCAAGGTGGGCCTGCGCGTGCAGGGCAACAGCCATGCCAGCCGCGAACCGCAGATGATCGCGCCGATGTCCACCGAGCGCTATCCCCTGTCCGATCTCGCTGCGCGCCCAACCGGCGGCAATGTGCAATTCGAATTCATCAATGACCAGGGTGGCGTGGTCGCGCAATCGGTACCGCTCGCCGCGCCCTGATCCCGGGCCAGCGTCGGCTGGCCGCATTACCCCCTTCTGCATCGTCCCGTGTTCCTGCCCCTGCGGGCGGGCAGGGACATCGCGCGTCATCCTGGAGACTGGCCATGCTGTTCCGCCGCTTGACACCGCCAACCCTGCAGACGCGCCGCCTGGCGGCGGCGGTGGCGGCTGCCCTGTTGCCGGCCATGGCGTGCGCGGCGCCCAACGTGGCGTTCAATCCGAACTTCCTGCAGGGCGAACAGGCCGGCCAGATCGACCTGACCCGCTTCGAGCAGGGCGACGACCTGCCCGGCATCTACAGTGCGGACATCAAGGTCAATGGGGTGATCGTGGCGCGGCGCGATATCGAGCTGCGCGCGCTGGAAAGCGGTGCAGTGGCGATCTGCCTGTCGCCGCAGGTAACCGAAGTGTTCGGCGTGGATCCGGCGCGCCTGCCGCGCCCGGGCGAGGTCAGCGAAGTCGATGGCGTGCCGGTGGATATCCTGCCGCTTCCCGATACCATGACCTGCGAAGATATTTCGCGCTATATCCCGAACTCCACCGCGCGCTTCGATGCCGGTGAACAGGTGCTTGAGGTCAGCATTCCCCAGGCGTACCTGGCACGCGATCCGCGTGGTTGGGTCAGCCCGGAGCTGTGGGACGACGGCATCAATGCCGCCTTGCTGGGTTACAGCGTCAGCCATCAACGCATGTTTGCAAATGGGCAGGCGCGCCAATCCACCAGTGCCATGCTCAATGCGGGCGTGAACCTGGGGGGCTGGCGTTTCCGCCATGATGGCTACCTGTCGCAGGGCAGTGGCCGGCGCACCGAATACCGTGCCGGCCGTACCTATGCACAGCGCACCATCGCTCCCTGGGGCATGCAGCTGACTGCCGGTGAAGCCAGCACGAATGGCGACCTGTTCGACGGTGTGAGCTTCCGCGGCGTCAGCATCAGTACCGATCCGCGGATGCTGCCCGATTCACAGCGGGATTATGCGCCGGTGGTGCGCGGCGTGGCGCAGACCAGCGCCAAAGTGGTGATCCGCCAGAGCGACAACGTGCTCTACCAGACCAACGTCGCCGCCGGTCCGTTCGAGATCAGCGATCTGTATGGCACGGCCTATGCCGGCGACCTGGACGTGGAAGTCATCGAGAACGACGGGCGCGTGCAACATTTCGTGGTGCCCTTCGCTGCAGTGCCGGAGTTGCTGCGTGCCGGCCAGCGGCGCGTCAGTGCCACCATCGGCACCCTGCGCGACAACTGGCTGCGCGACGCCCCCGCGTTTGCCGAAGGCACCCTGCGGGTGGGGCTGGGCAACCGCTTCACCGCATTCGGCGGCGCCACCGGCAGCGACGGCTATCGCGCCGTGGTGCTGGGGGGGGCGCTCAATACGTCCATCGGTGCATTCTCCGGCGATGTGACCATCGCCCGGACCCAACTGCCGACGGCACTGGAATCCTTCGGCCGGACCATGCAGGGGCAGTCCTATCGGCTGGCCTACAGCAAGGACATCGTCGCCACCCGGACCAACATCGCGGTGGCGGCCTACCGCTATTCCACCGATGGCTATCTTTCGCTGGGCGATGCGGCCCGCCTGCGCCAGGAACTGGCCGATGGTGGGGATGGCAACCTGATCGGGCGCCAGCGCTCGCGCCTGGACCTGAACCTCAGCCAGCGCCTGGGCGAAGGCAGCGGTGCGTTGTATGCCAACGGCAGCAGCATGGAGTACTGGAACCAGGGCCAGCGGCGGGTCAACTTTGCGCTGGGGTATTCGGACATGTTCGGCCCGGCCAGCTACAGCCTCTCGGTGCAACGCAGCGTGGAGCGGAACCAGAACGGTGGCACCGCGCGCGAAGGCAACAGCATCAACTTCACCCTCAACATGCCGTTGGGCGGCCGTGTGTCGGCGCCGCGCCTGAGTACCTCGTTGAATCGCCGCAACGACGGCCGCGACGACGTGCGTGCCGGCATCACAGGCAGCTTTGGCGAGCACCGGCAAGGCAGCTACAGCGCCGCGGCCAGCCACAACGGCGGCCAAGGGGGCAGCTATGACGCCGGGCTCAGCTACCAGGCGTCGGCGGCCAGCCTCAACGCGGGGTACAGCCATTCGTCGGGCAGCCGCGGGCTGAGCCTGGGCGCCAGTGGCGGCGTGGTGCTGCACGGTGACGGCGTGGCGTTTGCCCAGCAGCTGGGCGAGACCATTGCCGTGGTGCATGTGCCGGATGCGGCCGGCGCCGCGCTGGATGGTACGACGGGCGTGAAGACCGACGCCAAGGGCTATGCGGTGGTGCCCTACATGACCCCGTATCGCCGCAACGAAGTGACGATCGACCCCAAGGGGTTGCCGATGGACGTGGAGCTGAAGACCGCGTCGGTCATCGGCGTGCCCACGGCCGGTGCGGTGGTCAAGCTGGTGGTGCCGACCAGCAGCGGACGCAGCGCGCTGATCGAAGCGCCGCAGGTGGACGGAAAGCCGCTGCCGTTCGGCCTGGACGTGTACAACGAAGCGGGCGAGGTGGTGGGCGTGGTGGGCCAGGCCAGCCGGCTATGGGTGCGCGGGATCGAGGAGAGCGGGCGGTTGACGGTGCGCTGGGGCCAGGAAGCTGGCCAGCAGTGCGTGATCGACTATGACTTGGAGGGTGCGGATGCCGGCGGTATGCTCGCCTCGCAGTGCCGTGCCCCGCAATGACAGCATGTGGCGGATGAAAGCAATGAACACACAACTTGTTCTGAAAAAGATGTGCAAGAGCCACTGCATACTGGTGGTATTCGCGGCCGTGCTGTGGATGTCGGCCGGGGGCGCGCGCGCGCAAGTGGCATTCACCCCGAGCAACAGCACCCTGGCGTTGCCTGCGCGCCTGCACGTGGGTTCAACATCGGTCGGTGATGTGTTGTGGACATCGGCCAAGGTAACGAGCCGGAAAGTGGATCCCAGTGTTGGTTCAAAGTTCCTCTGGGTAATCGGCGATCCCGTGTTGGCGCCAGGCTTTACGGACGTCTATAGCACCAACCTGCCGGGCATCGGTATCCGTTGGCGTGGTCGGGTCTTTGGGAATGCGTTTCCGGCTGGCGTCCCGTTTGTACGTCACAATGATGTCAGCCCGGCTTCCAATGGTATTGCGGCCACGCTCCCGATGCAGGAAATGTGGTTCGAGCTGGTCCGTGTAGCGGATGCAGTCACCCCCGGCGCGTTGACGGTGTCCAGACGGCAGCGTCTGGCTTTCAATTGCGGTACCGATGCCGATTGCAGCTGGTATACGAGCGTAACCGGAACGACCGCCATCACTGTCGGCACCTGCGACATGCAGGCAAGTATTCCGGTGAACCTGGGCGATCATCGTGCCGCTGATCTCATTGCTAGCCCAAGCACGCCCTGGGTTGATTTCAATATTCCGCTGCGGAACTGCCCCAGCACCTATATAGGGCTGTTCTACTGGATCACGCCAACATACGGCGTTGGGTTGGGGGGCGGGCAGCCCATGCTGAGAACTCGCCCTGGCGGTGCAACCGGGGTCGTGGTTGACCTGTGGGACAACTATCACAACAGGCGGGCCCCTTTAAACGCCGGGCAGCAGTTGATTGGGGTGGCCCCGGGGACGCCCAATGTCGACCTGGGCTTCAGGGCACGCATGTATTCGTCTGGAGCGACGGTGACGCCGGGCCCGGTGGAATCGTCCATGGACATAAGGATCGACTACCGTTGACTCCGAACGGGCCGCTGTCGGAGGACCGGCTGCATATTCGCGTCGCAACGTCGTATTCCGCAACGACAGCATGTGGTTGATGAAGGCAATGAATAAACCTTTTATTATAGAATCGACGCACAAGAGCCGCTGCATACTGGTGGTATTCGCGGCCGTGCTGTGGATGTCGGCCGGGGGCGCGCGCGCGCAAGTGGCATTCACCCCCAATAATAGCTCCCTGTCATTGCCGACGCGGCTGCATGTGGGTTCAACATCGGTCGGCGATGTGTTGTGGACATCAGCCAAGGCAAGAAGCCGAAAAATCGACCCCAATCTTACTTCAAGGATCGCCTGGATACCGTCCAGTACGACGCCGTTGCCGGGTTACAACGATGTTTATGCGACCACTGTGCCGGGTATTGGTATCCGCTGGCGTAACAATTTGTTTGGCAATGCATTTCCAGCCGGCATTTCGCTGGCGGGTTACAACGATGCCAGCCCGGTTGCCAGAGGACTGGATGCCTCGCTCCCGATGCAGGAAGTGTGGTTCGAACTGGTACAGGTAGCTGCCATGGTCACCCCGGGCGTGTTGCAGCCGCCTCCAAGGCAGCGGGTGGCTTTCAATTGCGGCAGCATGGACGAATGCAACTGGTATACGAACATAAACGGAGCGACCATCATCACCATCGACACCTGCGCCATGCCGGCCAGCATTCCGGTGAACCTGGGTGATCACAGTGCCGCTGCTTTCAACGCCGTCGGAACGGTGTCGTCATGGGTTGATTTCAATATCCCGCTGCGGAACTGCCCCAGCACCTATACAGGGCTGTTCTACTGGATCACGCCAACATACGGCGTTGGGTTGGGGGGCGGGCAGCCCATGCTGAGAACTCGCCCTGGCGGTGCAACCGGGGTCGTGGTTGACCTGTGGGACAGCTATCACAACAGGCGGGCCCCTTTAAACGCCGGGCAGCAGTTGATTGGGTTGGCCCCAGGCACGCCCAGTGTCGACCTGGGCTTCAGGGCACGCATCTATCAGTCTGAGGCGACAGTGACGCCGGGCCCGGTGGAATCGTCCATGGACATAAGGATCGACTACCGTTGACTTCCAACCCACCGCTGCTGGAGGACGTCCGATGCGTTTGACCCTGCATCCATCAGGTCTGTTGCTTGTGGTCTGGCTGATGACCTGCGCGTTCCCGGCGGGCGCGGCCACGTCGATTTCCAGTACGCGGCTGGTGGTCCTGCAGTCGGAGGGCAGGGGGGCGATCAGCGTGCGCAACGTGGATCCCGCACCGGCCCTGGTGCAGGCATGGATCGATGACGGCCGCACTGACCTGCCACCGGAGCAGATCGATACGCCGTTCCAGCTCGTGCCGCCGATGGCGCGTATCGAAGCGGAATCATCCCTGCCGCTGCAGGTGCTCATCGTCAAGGCTGAGCGGTTGCCAGCCGATCGTGAGGCGCTGTATTGGCTCAACGTCGTCGAGATCCCCCGCGAGGACCGCGCTTCCGCAACACCGCGCAGTGCAGACGGCAGCATGTTGAACGTGCGGGTACGCTCACGGATCAAGGTGATCTACCGGCCCGCTGCGCTGCAGGGGCAGCCTGCTGACGGCATACGGCGCATGAGCTGGACGCTGTCGGCCGATGGCACCACGCTGACCGTAGGTAACCCATCGCCGTGGATGGTCAACCTGGCGAAGGTGGTGGTGGATGGCACCGGTGAAGCAACGCTGGACAACGGCGTTGTCCTGCCGTTGTCCACGCGGGAGTTCGAGCTGCCTGCTGCACAGCCCGGCGCGCGCCATGTTGCGTTCCAGTGGATTGACGACTACGGCGCGGCCAACGCGGCCAAGGCGGAACTGGCATCAGCCCCGCCATGACGGTCAACCTGCGGGCCGCCTAGCCGAGCACGCCTTCTTTGACGTACGCACTCAGCGTCATGTCCAGCGCCAGCATGCCATCGCGCTGGATGTCCATCAGCTCCGGTTCCACCATCGCCCCGTGCAGTACGCCCAGCACCGTGGCGTGCAGCATGCGGGCCACCACGTCCGGGTTCACGCCGGGCTTGAGCTGACCCAGCTGTTCGGCGCGGCGCAGCGCGCGTGCCATCCGTTCCAGCCCCTCACGGAAGCCTGCCTGCTGCAGGTCGGCCAGCACCTTGCTGTCTGCCGATGAATCGCTGCGCAGCATGATCTCCATGGTGTTGCGCAGGCGTTCGTCCTGCGCCAGGTCGATCAGGGAATTCAGGATGACCGAACGCAGGTCCAGCACGGGCGTGTCACGTGTTTCGGTTGCCGCGCGGTCCAGTTCCTGCATGAACGGCAGGCGGACCCGTTCAATCACCGCGGCCAGCACGTCGATCTTGTTCTTGAAATGCCAGTACACCGCACCGCGGGTATAGCCGGCGCGCGCACCGATCATCTCCAGCGTGGTACGGGCTACCCCGTGTTCATGGAAGCAGGCTTCGGCCGCATCCAGGATGCCTTCGCGGGTTGCCTGGGTTTCCTCTTTGGTCTTTCGGGCCATTGCTCTGACGGGGCGTGAAACGTGGCTGAATTGTAGCGCTTTGCAAACAAACAATCATGTATGTATATTTGCTGCCCAAGATTGCCGTCGCTTTTGGCCAGTTGCCTGTTGAGGGCTGGAGGGGCGTTGGCTCCGGTCGCCGGGCATGGCTCGGCGCTACCGTCAATTTCGTTTACCTGAGACCTCCCCCATGTTCCTTACGCGTGTTCGACCCTTCGCCCTGTCGCTGGCCATCGCCACGGCCGTGGCCGCCTGCGGTGGCGGCGACCAGCAGCCTGAACAAGGCCCCGGCCAGGTGACCGTGGTCACCCTGAAGGCCGAATCGGTCTCGCTGACGCGGGAATTGCCCGGCCGCACCAACGCCTTCCTGGTCGCCGAAGTGCGGCCGCAGGTGAACGGCATCGTGGCCAAGCGGTTGTTCACCGAAGGCACGATGGTCCAGGCCGGGCAGCCGCTGTACCAGATCGACGATGCCAGCTACCGCGCGCAGGCCAACAATGCCCGCGCCCAGCTGGCGCGCGCCGAGGCCACCGCCAATGCCTCGCGGTTGAGCGCCAAGCGCATCACCGAACTGGCCAAGGTGGACGCGGTGAGCCAGCAGGACCTGGAAAACGCCGTGGCCGCGCAGAAGCAGGCCGAAGCCGACGTCGGCGCCGGCAAGGCATCGCTGGATGCCGCCAACGTGACCCTGGGCTACGCACGCATCACCGCGCCGATCAGTGGCCGCATCGGCAAATCGTCGGTCACCCAGGGTGCGCTGGTCAGCGCCGCCCAGGCCGACGCGCTGGCCACGGTGCAACAGCTGGACCCGATCTACGTGGACCTGACCCAGTCCGCGGCCGAACTGCTGCAGTTGCGGCGCGAACTGGCTGCCGGCCGCCTGCAGGACAACCAGAGCCTGCCGGTCGACATCCTGCTCGATGACGGCAGCACCTTCGGGCACAAGGGCACGCTGGAGTTTTCCGAAGTCAGCGTGGACCCCAGCACCGGCAGCTACGGCCTGCGGGTGAAGGTGGACAACCCGGACGGCGTGCTGATGCCGGGCATGTACGTGCGTGCGGTGATCGGCGGCGGCGTGCGCAACGGCGCGCTGCTGGTGCCGATGCAGGGCATTGCCCGCGATGCCAAGGGCGATACCAGTGCGATGGTGGTGAACAAGGACGGCAAGGTGGAAGTGCGGCCGGTGAAGGTCAGCCGCGCGCTGGGCGACAAGTGGCTGGTCGAGGACGGCCTGCAGGCGGGCGACAAGGTGATCGTGGAAGGGCTGCAGAAGATCGCGCCGGACATGCCGGTGCAGGCCGTGGAAAAGGGCACCGAGCCCGCCCAGCCTGCAGCAGCTGGCGATGCACCGGCGGGCCCTTCAGCGGCCACGCCGGCCGAGCAGGCCGACGCCGCCCCGGCGCAGGCCCCCGCCGACGCCAACGCCGACGCGCAGTAAGCGGAGAACCCCATGGCACGTTTCTTCATCGATCGACCCATCTTCGCGTGGGTCATCGCGATCATCATCATGCTCGCCGGTGCACTGGCGGTGCTTACGCTGCCGGTGTCCATGTACCCGGAAGTGGCGCCGCCGGCCGTCGAGATCTCCGCAACGTATCCGGGTGCATCGGCCAAGGTGGTCGAGGACTCGGTGACCCAGATCATCGAGCAGAACATGAAAGGCCTGGACGGCCTGATCTACTTCTCGTCCAACAGCTCGGCCAATGGCCAGGCCACCATCACCCTGACCTTCGAATCCGGCACCGACCCGGATATCGCCCAGGTGCAGGTACAGAACAAGCTGCAGCTGGCCATGCCGCTGCTGCCGCAGGAAGTGCAGCGGCAGGGCATCAACGTGGCCAAGTCCAGCAGCGGCTTCCTGCAGGTGATCGGCTTCGTGTCCAACGACGGCAGCATGGATGCCAACGACATCTCCGACTTCGTCGGCTCCAACGTGGTCGATCCGCTCAGCCGCGTGCCGGGCGTGGGCAACATCCAGGTGTTCGGCGGCAAGTACGCCATGCGCATCTGGCTGGATCCGAACAAGCTGCACACCTACAAGCTGTCGGTGGATGAAGTGACCGCGGCGATCACCGCGCAGAACGCACAGGTGGCCATCGGCCAGCTGGGTGGTGCGCCGTCGGTGAAGGGCCAGCAGCTGAACGCCACCATCAATGCGCAGGACCGCCTGCAGACCCCGGAACAGTTCCGCAACATCCTGGTCCGCGGTGGCAGCGATGGCAGCGAACTGCGGCTGGGCGATGTCGCCCGCGTGGAGCTGGGGGCGGAAAGCTATGACTTCGTCACCCGCTACAACGGCAAGCCATCGTCCGGTATCGCCATCACCCTGGCCACCGGCGCCAATGCGCTGGATACCGCCAACGGCGTGCGTGCCGAACTGGAGGAAATGAAGGCGAACTTCCCGGCCGGGCTGGAATCGGTGGTGCCGTACGACACCACGCCGTTCGTGCAGGTGTCGATCAAGGGCGTGATCAAGACCCTGATCGAAGCCATCGTGCTGGTGTTCGTGGTGATGTACCTGTTCCTGCAGAACTTCCGCGCCACCCTGATCCCGACCATCGCGGTGCCGGTGGTGCTGTTGGGTACGTTCGGCATCCTGGCCGCGCTGGGTTTCTCGGTGAACATGCTGACCATGTTCGCGATGGTGCTGGCAATCGGCCTGCTGGTGGACGATGCCATCGTGGTGGTGGAGAACGTCGAACGCATCATGGCCGAGGAAGGGCTGTCGCCGCTGGAGGCGACGCGCAAATCCATGAGCCAGATCACCGGCGCGCTGGTGGGCATCGGCCTGGTGCTGTCGGCGGTGTTCGTGCCGATGGCGTTCATGAGCGGTGCCACCGGCGTGATCTACCGGCAGTTCTCGGCGACGATCGTGTCGGCGATGGGCCTGTCGGTGCTGGTGGCCATCGTGCTGACCCCGGCATTGTGCGCCACCATGCTCAAGCCATTGAAGAAGGGCGAACACCATGTAGCGCACAAGGGCTGGTCGGGTCGCTTCTTCGGCGGCTTCAACCGCGGCTTCGACCGTTCCAGCGCGACCTACCAGCGCGGGGTAAAGGGCATCCTGGCCCGGCCGTGGCGTTTCATGGGCATCTTCGCCGCGCTGGCGGTGGCGATGGGCATCCTGTTCGTGCGCCTGCCCAGTTCGTTCCTGCCCAATGAAGACCAGGGCATCCTGATGGCGCTGGTGCAGACCCCGGTCGGTGCCACCCAGGAACGCACGCTGGAAGCGATGGCCAAGATGGAAGACCACTTCCTGCAGAACGAAAGCGATGCCATCGAATCGATCTTCTCCGTGCAGGGCTTCAGCTTCGCCGGCATGGGCCAGAACGCGGGCATGGCCTTCGTCAAGCTGAAGGACTGGGGCGAGCGCGACGAAGGGCAGAGTGTCGGGGCGATCACCGGGCGTGCGATGGGTGCGCTGGGCCAGATCAAGGATGCCTTCATCTTCGCCTTCCCACCGCCGGCCATGCCGGAGCTGGGCATTGGTTCGGGCTACACCTTCTTCCTGAAGGACACCAGCGGGCAGGGCCATGATGCGCTGCTCAATGCACGCAACCAGCTGCTGGGCGCGGCAGGGGGCAGCAAGCTGCTGGCCAACGTGCGTCCGAACGGCCAGGAAGACACGCCACAGCTGCGCATCGATATCGACGTGGAGAAGGCCAACGCATTGGGGCTGTCGACCAGTTCGATCAACAACACCCTGGCCACCGCGTGGGGCAGCAGCTACATCGATGACTTCATCGATCGTGGCCGCGTGAAGCGCGTGTACGTGCAGTCCGATGCGGACTTCCGCATGAACCCGGATGATTTCAACGTGTGGTCGGTGAAGAACGCAAATGGTGAAATGGTGCCGTTCAGTGCCTTCGCGACCAAGCGCTGGGACTATGGTTCACCGCGCCTGGAACGCTACAACGGCGTGTCGGCGATGGAGATCCAGGGCGAACCCGCGCCGGGCGTGGCATCGGGTGATGCGATGAACGAGATCGAGCGGATCGCCAAGGACCTGCCGGCTGGCTTCCAGATCGAATGGACCGCGCTGTCCTACCAGGAACGCCAGGCGGGTTCGCAGACGCCGTTGCTGTATTCGCTGTCGCTGCTGATCGTGTTCCTGTGCCTGGCCGCGCTGTATGAAAGCTGGAGCGTGCCGACCTCGGTGCTGCTGGTGGCGCCGCTGGGCATCCTGGGTGCGGTGGTCGCCAACACGCTGATGGGCATGGAACGCGACATCTACTTCCAGGTGGCGATGCTGACTACGGTGGGCCTGACCAGCAAGAACGCGATCCTGATCGTGGAGTTCGCCAAGGAGAACCTGGAGAAGGGTGCGGGGCTGATCGAAGCGACGATGCATGCGGTGCGCGACCGCCTGCGCCCGATCATCATGACCTCGTTGGCGTTTGGCCTGGGCGTGCTGCCGCTGGCCATCGCCTCCGGTGCGGGTTCCGGTGCACAGCGCGCGATCGGCACCGGCGTGCTGGGCGGCATGGTGGTGGGCACCGTGCTGGGCGTGTTCTTCATCCCGCTGTTCTTCGTGGTGGTGCAACGCCTGTTCAACCGCAGTCTGCGCGGCAGGGCGGGTCAATGACCCGCTGCGCTCGCTCCCCAGCGCATTCCGCCGCGCGTTCGCCGGGCATGGCCCGGCGCTACCGTCAGGATTTCCAGCCATGACCATTAAACTCCCCTCGCTTGTTGTTTCCATCGCTGCTGCGCTTGCCCTGGGCGGTTGCGCGACGCTGGTTCCGGACCGCACCGACGTGGCACCGGCCATTCCCGCGCAGTGGCCTGCCGAGGCAACGCAGGGCCAGGCCACCGAGGTGGCGATGTTGGGATGGCGCGCGTTCTTCACCGACCCGCGCCTGCAGCAGGTGATCGACCAGGCGCTGGACAACAACCGCGACCTGCGCGTTGCGGTGCTGAACGTCGAACGCGCGCGTGGCCAGTACCGCATCCAGCGCGCCGACCGGGTTCCTGCCGTCAACGTGCAGGGCCAGATGCAGCGGCAGGGCGGCGACGTGCCGGTCACCGAACAGTTCAGTGCCGGCCTGGGCATTACCGACTTCGAGCTGGACCTGTTCGGCCGCGTGCGCAACCTCAGCGAAGCGGCCCTGCAGGACTACTTCTCGGTGGCCGCCAACCGCCGTAATGCGCATCTCAGCCTGGTCGCCGAAACCGCCACCGCGTGGCTGACCCTGGGCGCGGATCGGGAGTCGCTGCGCATCGCCGAGGCCACGTTGGGCAGCCACGAAGATTCGCTGCGGCTGGCACAGGCGCGGTTCGAGCGGGGCGGCAGTTCGGCACTGGAACTGGCGCAGACGCGCACGCTGGTGGAAACCGCGCGCACCGATGCCGCGCGCCTGCGTGGCCAGGTGGCGCAGGACCGCAACGCGCTGGCGCTGCTGCTGGGCGGGCCGGTGGACGATGCGCTGCTGCCGGCCAGCAACGCCGAACTGGAACTGCTGGCGCTGGCGCCACCGCCGTCGGGCCTGACCAGCGACGTGCTGCTGCAACGGCCGGACATCATGGCGGCCGAACACACCTTGCTGTCGGCCAATGCCAACATCGGTGCGGCGCGTGCGGCGTTCTTTCCCAGCATCCGCCTGACCGGCACCTTCGGCAGCAGCTCCACGGAACTGTCCGGCCTGTTCGACAGCGGTACGCGGGCCTGGAGTTTCCTGCCATCCATCAGCCTGCCGATCTTCCAGGGCGGCAAGCTGCGTGCGAACCTGGCCGTGGCCAATGCAGACCGCGATATCGCCTTGGCCCAGTATGAAAAAGCCATCCAGGTCGGCTTCCGCGAAACCGCCGACGCGCTGGCACTAGGCAGCAGCCTGGACGCACAGAGTGATTCGCAGCAGGCCCTGCTGGAAGCCGCCGAGCAGGCACAGACGTTGTCGCAGGCGCGCTATGACGCAGGGCTGGACAGCTTCGTCACCCTGCTGGATGCCCGTCGTACCGCCTATTCGGCGCAGCAGAGCCGGCTGCAGACCGGACTGGCGCAGCAGACCAACCGCATCACGCTGTACAAGGTGATGGGCGGCGGCTGGCAGGCGCGGTAACGCACCAACGTAGCGCCGGGCCATGCCCGGCGAACACGCAATCCGAACGTAGCGCCGGGCCATGCCCGGCGAACACGCAATCCGAACGTAGCGCCGGGCCATGCCCGGCGAATCCCCGACACGGCGACAAGAAGCCGCCGGGCATGGCCCGGCGCTACCGGGTACGTCGGCGTGACAACGCATCGCCGGCCTTGCGGGCCATCTGTTCGTACTCACTGCGGATTTCTTCCAACCGCTCTTCGTCCAGCTCTTCCAGGTCCAGCAGCTCCTTGTTGGCGTGCGCAGTTACCCGGATCAACTCATCGAGCTTGATCTGCATCGCCGCCGTATCCGAGTTCTGCGTGTGCTGGATCAGGAACACCATCAGGAAGGTGATGATCGTGGTCCCGGTGTTGATGACCAGTTGCCAGGTGTCGTTGAAGCCGAACAGCGGACCGGTGATGCCCCAGACCACCACCACGGCCACTGCGGCGATGAACGTCCAGGGGGTTCCGGTCGCGTAGGCGGTGCGCTTGGCGACCGTATTGAAGACAGACTTCAGGCTCATGACCGATGGATACGCTCATTGGCGTGCAGGCGTCGTGGAGCCGGGCCTTGCCCGGCTGCGCGCCTCAAACACTCAGGCGAGGACGCTCCGCGCGCGCGATCATGCTCGACACATACACATGGTCCCAGCACTGTTCGATGAAATCCCGCGCCTGGGCCTCGGTCAGCCGCGGCATGATCTGCAGCGCGTACTGGGTCTGGAAGGCTTCCTCGCGCTGTTCGTTCCTTGCGCGGGGATGGGTGATCAGCGAATCGCAGGCAAACTTGATCCACGGCACGAAGTGGCCGAATGAGCTGGGGCCCAACGCCCCCTCTGCATGGCGTTCGCGCCAGTAGGTCAACTCGCGTTCCACATCGATGACCGGAGGAACATTCGGTACGTCTGCTGCGTGCATGGCTGGGTGTCTTCTGGTGATGAGCGGGTGGGTTGAACCCTGATCATCGCCATGCACCAGTGCACGCGGCGTCAGCACAATGTGCATTCCGCCGTGACGGTGCCGCAACATACCTGCCCGGAACGTAGCCGCCATGGGCTGGGCGTCCCTGGACAGGCATTCTTAAGTATTCAGAAAAATCGCCGCGCCATCACTCGCCGATGTCTTCGTCCCAGATTTCCGGATGGCGTTCGATGAAGTTGCCGAGCAGGTCCACGCATTCCTGGTTGTCCAGGTCGATCACGTTCACGCCGCTGTCGCGCAGCCAGTCGATGCCGCCCTGGAAAGTACGTGATTCGCCGACAACCACCGTCCCGATGTTGAACTGGCGCACCAGCCCGGAGCAGTACCAGCACGGCGCCAGGGTGGTGACCATGATGGTGTCCTTGTAACCGCGCTGGCGACCGGCCTTGCGGAAGGCATCGGTCTCGCCATGCACGGACGGGTCGCCTTCCTGCACGCGGCGGTTGTGCCCGCAGCCGAGCAGGCGGCCATCGTTGTGGTACAGCGCCGCGCCGATCGGGACGCCGCCCTCGGCCAGGCCAAGGCGGGCTTCGTCGATGGCGGTCTGCAGCAGGGCCTGGTAGTCGGGGGTGGAAATCATGGGGGTCTCCCGGGAAGTCAGGGCCCCATGATACGGGCAGGGTATGCCGCTGGCGGCCGACCGGTGCGATAATCGGGGCCATGAGCGAATCCCCCTACAAGTCTGGCACCACCCACTTCGGCTTCCGCGACGTGGATGCCAAGGACAAGCAGAAGCTTGTCGGCGAAGTGTTCACCTCGGTCGCGCGCAACTACGACCTGATGAACGACCTGATGAGCATGGGCATCCACCGCGTGTGGAAGCGCTATTACGTGGCCACCGCGCAGGTGAAACCCGGCGACCGCGTGCTCGACCTGGCAGGCGGCACCGGCGATATCGCCGCGCTGATGAAAGAAAGGGTGGGCGCGGAAGGGTCGGTGGTGCTGGGTGACATCAATGCCGGCATGCTGTCGGTGGGCCGCGACCGGCTGACCAACCGTGGTTTGGTGGCAGGTTTGGACTACGTGCAATGCAATGCCGAAGCGCTGCCGTTCCCGGACAACAGCTTCGACCTGGTGACCATTGCCTTCGGCCTGCGCAACGTCACCGACAAGGACGCCGGCCTGCGCGAGATGTACCGCGTGCTGAAGGTGGGCGGACAGGCACGCGTGCTGGAGTTCTCCGAAGTGACCGCGGACTGGTTCAAGCCGATCTACGATTTCCACTCGTTCAAGGTGCTGCCGAAGCTGGGCCGCCTGTTCGCTGGCGATTCGGGCAGTTACACCTACCTGGCCGAGAGCATCCGCAAGCATCCGCCGCAGGAAGAACTGAAGGCGATGATGGGCCAGGCCGGCTTCGAGCGCTGCCATTACAAGAATCTGACCGGCGGCATCGTGTCGATCCATTCCGGTTACAAGCTCTGACGAGGTGACGCCGGGTGATGCCCGGTGGGGTCCGGGCCCGGCGGGATGCCGCACGCCGGGCATGGCCCGGCGCTGCCGGGACGTATCCGGTAAAATCGGGGTTTACCCCTGAAACGGTCCTGATCCATGCGCTCTCCGTTCCTGCTTCTTCCGCTCGCCGTTGCCCTGGCTGCCGGCTGTTCCCAGGAGGCTGCTGCCCCGGCCACCGCTCCCACTGCCCAGGACGCGCCTGCCGCCCCCATGAACGCTGAAAACCGCAGCCATGATGAAAGCTCCTATGCCGAGCCGGACAAGGTGGTCATCAAGGACATCGCGCTGGACCTGAAGCTGGATTTCGACCAGAAGCAGATTGGTGGCACCGCGCTGTACACGCTGGAATGGAAGGACAAGGATGCCAGGCAGCTGGTGCTGGACACCCGTGCGCTGGACATCGCCAAGGTCGAGGCGGTCAGCGCCGATGGCGCGCGCAGCCCACTGCCGTTCCAACTGGCTGCCGACGACAAGGTGTTCGGCAGCAAGCTGACCATCGAGACCCCGGAACAGCCGGCCAAGGTGGCGATCACCTACACCACGGCGCCGACCGCATCGGGCCTGCAGTGGCTGGAGCCTTCGATGACTGAAGGCAAGAAGCTGCCCTTCATGTTCAGCCAGTCGCAGGCCATCCACGCGCGCTCCTGGGTGCCGCTGCAGGACACCCCCAGCGTGCGTTTCACCTACAGCGCGCACGTGGTCTCGCGCCCGGACGTGATGGTGCTGATGAGCGCCGACAACGATCCCAAGGCGGCGCGTGACGGCGATTACAGCTTCAAGATGCCGCAGCCCATCCCGTCCTACCTGCTGGCCATCGCCGCCGGTGACCTGGTGTTCGAACCGATCTCCGGCCGTTCCGGCGTGTGGGCCGAACCGACCATGGTCGGCAAGGCGGCCAAGGAATTCGAAGACACCGAGAAGATGATCGGTGCCGCCGAGAAGCTGTACGGCGACTACCGCTGGGGCCGCTACGACATGCTGGTGCTGCCGCCCTCGTTCCCGTTCGGCGGCATGGAAAACCCGCGCCTGACGTTCGCCACCCCGACCGTGATCGTCGGCGACAAGTCGCTGGTTTCGCTGGTGGCGCATGAGTTGGCGCACAGCTGGTCCGGCAACCTGGTGACCAACGCCAGCTGGAAGGACATCTGGCTCAACGAAGGCTTCACCACCTACGTGCAGGGCCGCATCACCGAAGCGCTGTACGGCACGGAGATGGCCGAGATGGAGCGGCAGATCGACCAGACCGACCTGCTGGCCGAAGTGAAGGACATGAGCCCGGCCGACCAGGCGCTGGCGTTGCCGCCGCTGACCGAGCGCGACCCGGATGATGCGCTGAGCCAGGTGGCTTACGTGAAGGGGTCGTGGTTCCTGGAATTCCTGGAGCAGCGCTTCGGCCGCGAAACCTTCGATCCGTTCCTGCGTGGCTGGTTCGACGACCACGCATTCCAGAGCGCGAACACCGACCAGTTCGTCGACTACCTGAAGAAGAACCTGCTGCCGAAGAAGCCCAACGCGGTGACCGAGGCCGAGCTGAAGGCATGGCTGGATGAGCCGGGCATACCGGCATTCGCCGCCAAGGCGCAGTCACGCAACTTCAGCAACGTCGATACCGCACGCATCGCCTGGGAAGGCACCGGCACCGCGCCGGCCAGGCAGCTGACTGACGAATGGAGCACGCAGGAATGGGTGCGTTTCATCGATGGCCTGGGCGACAAGCTGCCGGTGGAGAAGCTGGCTGCGCTGGACAAGGAATACCACTTCACCGGCACGCCGAATGGTGAGATCGCGATGCGCTGGTATCCGCTGGCGATCCGCAGCGGCTACGCCGAAGCCAACACCGCAGCGGTGGAGTTCATCGAACGCGTGGGCCGGCGCAAGCTGATCATGCCGATCTACGCCGAACTGGTGAAGACACCGGAAGGGCTGGCACTGGCCAGGCAGGCATTCGAGAAGGCCAAGCCGGGTTACCACCCGATCACCACCGGGTCGGTGCAGGACATGTTGTCCAAGGCGAAGTAAAAGCCGCCCAAAGCCCGTAGCGCCGGGCCATGCCCGGCAATCTGTAGCGCCGGGCCATGCCCGGCGAGCGCAGCGGCCTGATGCCCGATATGTGCCTCCGGGCATGGGCCCGGCCTGATATCCGTTCGCCGGGCATGGCCCGGCGCTACCGCTCTGCAGTGGCGCGCAGTGCCAGGAACATATCCACGCAGTCTTCCATCAGCCGCTGCTGCGCTTCCGGCGCCAGCGGCGCCTGGCCCATCGTCACCTGCGGCCAGAACGCGAACGCCTTCAGCATCCCCTGCAACTGGTGCGCGGCATCGACCGGCGCGATATCCCCGCGCAACCGTCCGTCGGCCTGCGCAGCGCGGATCCACCCCGTCAGCCCTTCTTCCTTCTCGGCCAGCTTGTCCATCATCGCCCGCGCACGTTCTGGCGCATGCACCAGTTCGGCCATCGCCACCCGCGACAGGTCGATGAAGCTGGCATCGGACATCAACCGCATCTTCTGCGCGGTGAAACCCAGCAACTGTTCCCGCAGCGGGCGCGAAGGCGCGTAGGCCGCCACGTCCACGGCCTGGCTGGCTTCCCACAGTTGCCACAGGATCGCGGTGAACAGTTCGTCCTTGCTGGCGAAATGGTTGTAGACCGTGCGCTTGGATACCCCGGCGGTGGCCGCGATGCGGTCCATGCTGGTGCCGGCAAACCCGAACGTGCGGAACTCGGCCACCGCCGCCGACAGGATGTCCGCACGCTTGCGGTCGGTCAGGCGGGTGGGGCGGTCAGGATGGCTCATTGCACTATTTTACACCGTTCAGTTTACTTTCCGGAAAACGGAAGTAGACTCATCAGTGTACTTTTCAGGGCAAGCCCCATGACCCGTCGCCTGCCTCGCTTCCTCCTCCTCACCACGGTGCTGATTGCCATGACCCTTGGCCTGCTGACCTGCGGCGCACATCCCGCTGCCTCCTACGACCAGTCGCCGCAGTTCCACGACGGCCGCTTCCACAATCCTGCGGGCAAGTCATCGCTGGGTTTCGTCGGCACGCTCGGCGTGCTGTGGCGGTTCCTGTTCGATAAGCCCGAGGACGCCACGCCGCCCGCGCCGATCCCGGTGCTGCCACTGACCCGCCAGGCCCTGCTGGATGCGCCGGACGACAGCCTGTGGCGGCTGGGCCATTCAACGATGCTGTTCAAGCTGGATGGCCACTTCTGGCTGACCGATCCGGTGTTTTCCGAACGCGCATCGCCGATGACCTTCATGGGGCCCAAGCGTTTCCATGCGCCGCCGCTGTCCATGGACGAACTGCCGCCACTCACCGGCGTGATCATCTCGCATGACCATTACGACCATCTGGATCGCGAGGCCGTCCGCGCGCTGGCGCCGAAGGTGCAGCACTTCATCACTGCGCTGGGTGTCGGTGACCGGTTGATGGGGTGGGGCGTGCCGGCTGAAAAGATCCAGCAGTTGGACTGGTGGCAGGAGACCCGGGTGCAGGGGCTGAAGATCGTCGCCACGCCGGCGCAGCATTTTTCCGGACGCGGCCTGTCCGACGGCAACCGCACGCTGTGGGCGTCGTGGGTGATCGACAACGGGAGCAAGCGGATTTTCTTCAGCGGTGATTCCGGCTACTTCGATGGCTTCGCGCGCATCGGCGAGCGCTTTGGTCCGTTCGACCTGACGCTGGTTGAAACCGGCGCCTACGATGCCGACTGGGCCGATGTGCACATGCAGCCCGAGCAGAGTCTGCAGGCGCACCTGGATGTGCGTGGCAAGGTGATGATGCCCATCCACAACGGCACCTTCGACCTGGCGCTGCATCCGTGGACCGAGCCGTTCGAGCGCATCACCGCGCTGGCGCAGGAACAGGGCGTGACACTGACCGCGCCACGCATGGGGGAGCGGCTGGATATTGCCGCGCCGGCCGCGTCGACGCAGTGGTGGCGGGAAGTGGGTGCCGTTGCGCGTTGATGGCCGCGCTGCGCGCGCGTGACGGGCATGGCCCGTCACTACCGGGGTAGAGCGGGGCCATGCCCCGCTGCTTTCGCGGTTACTGTATGCATGCATCATCTACATACGGAGCATGCGATGAAACACCTGATCCTCGCTGCTGCCTGCGCGCTGTCCCTGGCCGCCTGCAGCGACCCCGAGGCCGAGCGCCAGGCGCAGCAGGCTGCCGAAGCGGCCGCGCAGGCGCAGAAGGAAGCCAAGGCCGACGACGTTGCCAGGCAGTACGACACCGCCTTGGCCGCCCAGGACTGGGAGCGCGCGCGCATCCACGGTGGCGCCCTGCTGGATGTCTACAAAGGCACGGCGGCGGCGGCGCGCATCGAACCGGGCTTCGCCGAGGTCAAGTCCAAGGCCGATGACGCGCGCAACCTGCGCCGCATGCAGGGCCTGTGGCAGTACAACCAGGTGCCGGTGGGTACCAAGGGCACCCAGCGTTCGGCGGCCATCTACAGCAAGGAGCGGGTGGACGTGGATGGCAGTGGCCCGAAGCCGGTGCAGCTGGTGTTCCGCGATCATCCACAATGGAAGCGGCATGCATACCTGGTGCTGCAGGTCGGCGATTTCCGCTGCCCGGGCGGCTGCAAGGTGCAGGTCAGCGTGGATGGCGGCAAGCCGCACGCGATGGCGGCATGGCGCCCGGATACCGATGAAGCCATCGCGATGTTCATCACCGACAACGCGGCACTGTGGAAGCTGGCCCGGCAAGCCAAGGCGATCAGCATCGAGTTTCCAGTGAAGGCGGGCGGCACGCGTACCGCAGTGTTCGAAACCGGCGGCGTGGACGCCAGCCAGATGCCGTGGAAATGATGTTGGACGACGCGGCCTGGATGGCACGTTGACCGTCATCGGGTGGGGGCAGGGTAGCGCCGAGCCATGCTCGGCGAGCGTAGCGGCGCTTTGGGGATGGCGCAGCGGCGCTTCGGCGATTCCGCCGAGCATGGCTCGGCGCTACAGGGGGTTCGGCGCTACGGGGTTCAAACGCTCAGCGCGTAACCGAACTGCTGCTTGAACTGTTCGTTGAACTCTTCGAAGGTGAAGCGCTGGTTCTGGGTGCCCGGGTGTTCCACCTTCAGTGCGCCCATCAGGTTGCCCATGCGGCCGATGGTCAGCCAGTCGAAATCCTTCTGGATGCCGAAGATCAGGCCGGCGCGGAACGCATCGCCGCAGCCGGTGGGGTCGACCACGCGGCGCTCGTGCGCCGGCGGGATGTCGTAGCTCTTTTCCTGGGTGTGGATCACCGCGCCCTTCGGGCCACGGGTGGTGATGTAGGCCTTCACCCGGCTGACGATCTCTTTTTCGTTCCAGCCCGTGCGCTCCTGCAGCAGGTTCGACTCGTAATCGTTCACCACCACGTAGTCGGACTGTTCGATGAAGGTGCGCAGCTCCGGGCCGTTGAACAGCGGCATGGCCTGGCCCGGATCGAAGATGAAGGGCACGCCGTCCTCGTGGAATTCCAGCGCGTTCTGGATCATGCCTTCGCGGCCGTCCGGGCCGACCAGGCCCAGGGTCACGCCGGGCACGTCGCGCACGTGGTTTTCATACGAACGCATCATCGCGCCGGGATGGAAAGCGGTGATCTGGTTGTTGTCGTGATCGGTCGTGATGAACGCCTGCGGGGTGAACAGCTCATCAATCACCCGTACGCGCGTCAGGTCGATGCCCAGGGCGTCGAAATGTTCGCGGTACGGGCCGAAATCCGTGCCCACCGTGCCCATCGGGATCGGCGTGCCACCCAGCAGGTGCAGGTTGTAGGCGATGTTGCCGGCGCAGCCGCCGAACTCGCGACGCATGCGCGGCACCAGGAACGAGACGTTCAGGATGTGCACCTTGTCCGGCAGGATGTGATTCTTGAACTGGTCCGGGAACACCATGATGGTGTCGAAGGCAAGAGAACCACAGATCAGAGCGGACATCGATGTAAGCCTATGCGGGAATGGGTGAGTGCTGGCCGCAGCGGCGGACAAGCAAACGGCGCCCGTGAGGCGCCCGACGGCGCAAAGGTTACCGGCTGGCGCGGCTGAAGGGTAGCGCCCGGCCATGCCCGGCGGATTGCCGCCCGGTGCGGCAGCGCACGTTGAGTTCGCCGGGCATGGCCTGGCGCTACGCTGGGGCCGCGACGGCCGGATACCGGCCGAAAGCCTGTGAATACGCGGTTTCGGCCGGATTTGTCCTTGCCCGCGAGGGGGCGGGTTGTTAGGCTTGTCTGCCTAAATTCCTGCCCAGTTTTTCGCCATTCCGGGCCGGCAGGCACCCCTCAGGATCACCACCTCGATGTTGAAGAAACTCCGCGGCATGTTCTCCAATGACCTGTCCATCGACCTGGGCACGGCCAACACCCTCATCTACGTGCGCGGCCAGGGCATCGTGCTGAACGAACCATCGGTCGTGGCCGTGCGCCAGGACCGTGCCATCGGTGGCACCCGCTCGGTGGCCGCCGTCGGCGCCGAGGCCAAGCAGATGCTCGGCCGTACCCCGGGCCACATCACCACCATCCGCCCGATGAAAGACGGCGTCATCGCCGATTTCACCTACACCGAAGCAATGCTCAAGCACTTCATCAAGAAGGTGCACAAGTCGCGCTTCCTGCGCCCCAGCCCGCGCGTGCTGGTGTGCGTGCCGGCCGGCTCCACCCAGGTGGAGCGCCGCGCCATCAAGGAATCGGCCGAGGAGGCCGGTGCGCGCGATGTGTTCCTGATCGAAGAGCCGATGGCGGCGGCGATCGGCGCCGGCATGCCGGTGACCGAGGCGCGCGGTTCGATGGTCATCGACATCGGCGGCGGCACCACCGAAGTGGCGGTGATCTCGCTCAACGGCATTGTGTATTCCGCCTCGGTGCGCATCGGTGGCGACCGCTTCGACGAGTCCATCACCAATTACGTGCGCCGCAACCATGGCATGCTGATCGGTGAAGCCACCGCCGAGCGCATCAAGGTCGAACTGGGCTGCGCCTACCCGCAGGCGGAAGTGATCGAGATGGAAATCTCCGGCCGCAACCTCGCCGAGGGCGTGCCGAAGATGATCAAGATCACCTCCAACGAGGTTCTCGAAGCGCTGCACGAACCGCTGTCGGGCATCGTCAGCGCGGTCAAGCTGGCGCTGGAGCAGACCCCGCCGGAACTGTGTGCCGACGTCGCCGAGCGTGGCATCGTGCTGACCGGTGGCGGCGCCCTGCTGCGCGACATGGACCGGCTGATCTCCGAGGAAACCGGCCTGCACGTGCAGGTGGCCGACGATCCGCTGACCTGCGTGGCCCGTGGTGGTGGCCGTGCGCTGGAACTGGTGGACATGCACGGCAACGAGTTCTTTGCGCCGGAGTAATCCCTTCCGGCCGGTAGCTGCCGTCGCGCCCTTCCGGCGTACCGGCCGCCCCTGTGGCGGCCTGGCACCGGCGGGGCGCGGTCGTGTTCCCCTTCCGTTCCTTTTCCGCTGAAGCTGCAACGTGCCGCCCTACGCAGGTCCACCCATCGCTTCCCGCTCCGGCGACACGGCCAGCCCGCTGCGGTTGCTGGCGTACCTGGTGCTGGCCATCGCCCTGATCGTCCTCGACGACCAGGCCAACTGGCTGCTGCGCCTGCGCGAACAGGCCAACGTGCTGGTGCAGCCGGCATGGAACCTCGCCGGGCTGCCGGGCAAGCTGGGCAACCAGGTGCGCGACAATGCGGCCAGCCACGGGCAACTGGTGGCTGACAACCGCGAACTGCGCAACCAGTTGCTGATCGCCAACGCGCGCCTGACCCGGCTGCAGACCGCCGCGCTGGACAACGCGCAGCTGCGCGAGCTGCTCAACGTCGCCGAGCGCAATGGACTGGACGTGCAGCTGGCGCCGATCCTGGATATCGACCTGGATCCGGTGAGGCAGCGCCTGGTGCTGGCCGCCGGCAGCCGCGAGGGCGTGCACGTCGGGCAGGCGGTGATCGACGCCGGTGGCTTGATGGGGCAGGTGATCAGCACCACCGGCAGCACCGCGACGGTGCTGCTGCTGACCGATCCCGACCACGCCGTGCCGGTGACGGTGGCGCGCAACGGCGTGCGCCTGATCGTTTACGGGCGTGGCGATACGCTGGAACTGCGCGATATTCCCTTGAGCGCGGGCGTGGAAGTAGGCGATGAAATCGTCACCTCCGGCCTGGGCGGACGTTTCCCGGTCGGTTTTCCGGTCGGGACCATCGCCGCGTTGCGCCCGGACGACAGCCATGCGTTCCTGGTGGGTGAGCTGAAGCCCGCCGCACAGCTGGATCGCGGCCGCGACGTGCTGCTGCTGCGTCCGGGAGCGGCCATCCGCCTGCCCGAAGGGCCCATCGCCCCGGCGCCATCCTCCACCGAACCGGCCCCCACCGCATCGGCCGCCGTCGCACCTACGGCTCCGGCACCTGCTCCGGTAGCGCCGGGCCATGCCCGGCGGCCCCCCTCCGGCGCCGCAGATGCCGGGGCGCCCACGGCAGCTCAGCAGGTGCGCCCATGAGCCGCCTGCGCGACAACCGCTGGGTGCTTCCGGCCAGCCTGGTGGTGACCCTGATGCTGGGCCTGCTGCCGTTGCCCACGCTGCTGCAACCACTGCGCCCGTACTGGCTGGCACTGGTGCTGGCCTACTGGGTCATCGAAGCGCCCGAACGCGTCGGCCTGGGCTTGGCCTTTGCCAGCGGCATCATCGCCGACCTGCTCTACGGCGGCCTGCTGGGCGAACAGGCACTGCGCCTGACGATCCTGGCCTTCATCCTGCAGCGCTTCCGCGCCCGCATCCGCTTCTTCCCGATGTCGCAGCAGATGCTCGCCATTGGCGGCCTGCTGCTCAACGACCGCATCATCAGTGCGGTGATCCACGTGCTGGTGGGCGAGCCGACCCTGCCGTGGGCCTACTGGTGGGCGCCGCTGCTGGGCATGGCGCTGTGGCCGCTGGTGTTCGTGCTGCTGGATGCAGTGCGCTTCGGACGTCGCGGGCGCTGACATGAACAGTCGCCGCGCGGTCAAGAACCCGCACGCCGAGGCCGAGCAGTTCCGCCGCCGCGCGGTGCTGGGCTTCCTGGGCGTGCTGCTGTGCCTGGGCGGGCTGGGCGCGTGGTATTTCAAGCTGCAGGTGCTGGACCACGAGGTCTATGCCACGCGTTCGGAAGCCAACCGCATCAAGCCGCGCCCGGTGGTTCCCGGCCGCGGCATGATCTACGACCGCAATGGCCGCCTGCTGGCCGAAAACGTGCCCGCCTTCCGCCTGGACATCACCCCGGACAAGGTCACGGACATGGAGGCCACGCTGGCGGAGCTGGGCAAGATCATCGCGCTGACGCCGGAAGAGATCGAAACGTTCAACAAATCACGCAAGGCCCGCCGCAGCTTCCTGCCGGTCACCCTGAAGCTGCGCGTGAACGATGAAGAGATGGCGCGCTTCGCGGTGGACCGCTGGCGTTTCCCCGGCGTGGAGCTGGAGCCGTACCTGACCCGGCGCTACCCCTTCGGCGACCTGTTCGCGCATATCGTCGGTTACGTGGGCCGGGTGGACGACAAGGACCTGGAGATCCTGGGCGAAGGCAATGCTGCGCTTACCCATATCGGCAAGTCCGGGCTGGAGCGCTATTACGAGCAGCAGCTGCGTGGCAAGGTGGGCTACGAGCAGGTGGAAACCAACGTGCAGGGACGTGCGATCCGCACCGTCGGCCGCGTGGCCGCGCAGTCCGGCGCGGATTTGCGCCTGTCCATCGATGCCGACCTGCAGCGCGCCATGGTGGCCGCCTTCGGCGAGTTCGAAGGCGCCGCAGTGGCGATGGACCCGCGCACCGGTGAGGTGCTGGCGATGGTCAGCCTGCCGTCCTACGACCCGAACCTGTTCGTCAACGGCATCTCCCATGCCGATTTCAAAGCCCTCAACGACAATCCATCGCGGCCGCAGTTCAACCGTCTGGTGCTGGGCGGCGTCGCGCCGGGTTCGACCATCAAGCCGCTGATCGGCCTGGCCGGGCTGGACAGCGGCGTGCGCAAGCCGGAGGACAGGATCCTGTCCACGGGCATGTTCTACCTGCCGGGCACCTCGCGCGGCTGGGGCGACGCCAACCGTGGCGGCCATGGCTGGACCGACCTGCGCAAATCCATCACCCAGTCGGTGAACACGTATTACTACAAGCTGGCGCTGGACATGGGCATCGAGCGCTTCGACCAGTACATGGGGTATTACGGCTTCGGCACGCCGACCGGCATCGACCTGACCGGCGAGATTGGCGGCATCCTGCCGTCGCCGGCGTACAAGGCCAAGACCCGCAAGGAGCGCTGGTATCCCGGCGACACGGTCAACATCAGCATCGGCCAGGGCGACTGGAAGGTCACCCCGCTGCAACTGGTGCACGGCGTGGGCGGCATCGCCAATGGCCAGCTGCGCCAGCCGCACCTGGTGATGCAGCAACGCGCCGGGTTCGATACCGACTGGGTGGTCACCCCGGCCGGGGAGAGCAAGCCGGTCAGCCCCAGCCCGTCCAACCTGCAGGCGGTGCGCGAAGGCATGATCGGCACCATGCGTCCCGGTGGCAGCGGCGCACGCGCGGCGGCTGGCGCGCCCTATACGATGGCCGGCAAGACCGGCACCGCGCAGGTGATCAGCCGCAAGGGCACCGCGGCGGTGAACCCGAAGAACCTGCCGCTGCACCTGCGCCACCGCGCGCTGTTCGTGGGTTTCGCGCCGGCTGAAGATCCGGTCATTGCGCTGGCGATTGCGGTTGAAGGCGGCGGCTACGGCGGTTCGGCGGCGGCACCCATCGCACGTAAGGTGTTCGATGCATGGTTGCTGGGCAAGATGCCTGATGGCGTGTTGCCGCTGGATGCCGAGCGCGGCACCACGGCACTGGGCGCGACGGCGTTCGACAACGAAGACCGCGCCGCGCGCGCTGCCGGTGACGCGGCGGCATTGGCGTTGGGTGAGCTGCCGATCGAGATTGGCGTGCCGGCCGTGGCCCCCGTAGCGCCGAGCCATGCTCGGCGGCAGCCCGACACCGAGCATGGCTCGGCGCTACAGGAGCGGCCGGACGCCGACCGTGACCGTACGTTACCGGAGCCCCCCACGCGATGAAGGACATCCTGCGTTGGGCTGGCGACATGCTGCGGCGGTTCTTCAGCACCCTGGACTGGGTGCTGTGCGCAGCCCTGGGCGCGCTGATGCTGATCGGGCTGGCGACGCTGAAAAGCGCTGGCGGCGATGGGCTGGTGATGGCGCAGGGAATCCGTTTCGCCGTCGGCCTGGCGGCCCTGTGGGCGATTTCGCGCGTGCCCATCCTGCGCATCCGCTCGGCCACGCCGCTGATCTATGCGGTGTCGATGATCCCGCTGCTGGCGGTGTTCGTGCTGGGTACCGGCAAGTACGGGCGCCAGTGGCTGGACCTGAAATTCTTCTACCTGCAGCCGGCTGAACTGCTGAAAGTCAGCCTGCCGATGATGGTGGCCTGGTACCTGCATCGCATGCCGCTGCCGCCACGCTTCAGCACGGTGATGATGAGCCTGGTGATCATCGGCATACCCACCGCGCTGGTGATGCTGCAGCCGGATTTCGGTACCGGCGTGCTGATCGCCGCCAGCGGCGTGTTCGTGCTGTTGCTGGCGGGCCTGCCATGGTGGTGGGTGGGGCTGGGCGTGGGCGGGGTGGCCGCGGTGGCACCCGTCGCCTGGTTCTGGTTGCTGATGCCATACCAGAAGGACCGCATCATGATGTTCCTGGACCCGGAGATGGACGCGTTGGGTGCAGGCTGGAACATCATCCAGTCCAAGATTGCCATCGGTTCGGGCGGCCTGGATGGCAAGGGCTGGGGGCAGGGATCACAGTCGCACCTGAACTTCATTCCCGAGCAGACCACCGACTTCGCCTTTTCCGTGCTCAGCGAGGAATTCGGCTGGATCGGCGTGGCCACCGTGCTGCTGCTGTACCTGGTGGTGATCGGGCGCTGCCTGTGGATCGCCAGCCAGTCGCGCGATTCGTACTCGCGGCTGCTGGCCGGGTCGACCGGGCTGGCGTTCTTCGTCTACGTGCTGGTCAACGGCGGCATGATTTCCGGCGTGCTGCCGGTGGTGGGCGTGCCGATGCCGCTGATCAGCTACGGCGGCACCTCGGCGGTGTCGCTGCTGGCCGGCTTCGGGTTGGTGATGGCAGTGCGCAGCCACAACCCCGTGCACGGTGGTTACCGTTGAATCTACTCATCATCTTGTGAAGGCGTCCCATCTCAAATGCGGTGAAGGTCACACTTTCAACCATTCTTGGGCCCAACCGATGGACTTGTCGCAATTGGCCTGCACAATGGCGGCCCGTCAGTTCGGCGCGCCATCACGGCGCTGACGCATGACGGGATGCAACAAGACCTCACGTTGGCCATCTGCTCTGGGGAGACGCAGGCGGCTGTATCGCAAGGTCCGACAAGCCGGTTGCGCCAATTCAGGGGGTGGGGGCGCAACCGGCTTTTGTCGTTTTTCCGCTATCCGCGTTGGGTGACGCTTTGGTAGAGCGGGTCCATGACCCGCTGCCGTTGGCGCGATGGTGGAAATGAGAGCAAGCGGGTCATGGACCCGCTCTACCGGCTTTCATCTTGCTATTCATGGTCTTAGGGGTTTTATTTCATCCATGACCTGCTAACCTGCGGCGATGATCCGACGTTCCCTGGCCTGCATGCTTACCCTCGGCCTGGTCGCCTGTGCGACCCAGCCGTCGAGTCCTCCATCGCCTTCGCAGGCAACCGTGGCCCCGCACAAGCCGGGCAGCGGACAGAACAAGGGGCCGGCCGAAGCCGCACCCGAAGCGGCGGCAGCCACCGCGCCCCCGGTCGACCTGACCCCGGTGCCGTTCGAGACCGCACGCGCCAACTTCATCCGCGATACCGCCGCCGCGCACCGGCTGGACCCGGCCTACATCACCCGCATCCTTGACCAGGCGCAGGTGCGCCAGCCGATCATCGCCGCCATGTCCCGCCCGGCCGAACGGGTAAAACCGTGGAACGAGTACCGGCCGATCTTCATAAGCCAGGCGCGTATCGACGGCGGCAGGAAATTCCTGGCCCAGCACCGCGATGAGCTGATGCGCGTGCAGCAGCGCACCGGTGTGCCGGCCGAAGTGATCGTGTCCATCATCGGCGTGGAAACCAGCTACGGCGCCAACACCGGCAGCCATCGCGTGCTGGATGCGCTGTATACGCTGGCGTTCTATTACCCGCGCAGCGGCGATCCGGCCAAGCTGGAACGCGAAGTGCGCCGCGAACTGTTCTTCCGCGATGAACTGGCCAAGCTGTTCACCCTGGCACGCGACGAGAAACTGGACATCACCGCACTGAAGGGCAGCTATGCCGGTGCGATGGGCATGGGCCAGTTCATGCCCTCCAGCTACCTGGATTTCGCCGTGGACGGCAATGGCGATGGCCGCCGCGACCTGTTCAACAGCTATGACGACGTGTTTTCCTCCATCGCCAATTACTTCGTGAAGAAGGGCGGTTGGGTGCGCGGTGGGCAGGTGGCCGTACCGGCCACGCTGGATGCCGGCCGCGAAGCGTTCAATCCCACCGAATGGACGCCGACGTGGTCGCTGGCCGATCTGGCCCAGCGTGGTTACCACCCGTCCGCACCGGTGCAGGCCGGTGCCACGGCCACCCCCATCACGCTGGAAGGCAGCACCGGCACGCAGTACTGGCTGGGCTTCCAGAACTACTACGCCATTACCCGTTACAACATCTCCAAGATGTATGCGATGGCGGTGTTCCAGCTGTCGCAGGCCATCGCAGGTGAGGAGCTGCCGCCGGCATGAATATCAAATGGCTTGTCCCCGGGCTACTGATCCTTGCACTGGCTGCCTGCAGCAGCGCACCGCAGAAACCTGGCGGAAAGGCCAGCACGGGCAAGCCAGCCAGCACGGTGGTGCAGGGCAAGGGCACGCGCCCGGCACACTGCCCGGAAGGGTCACCGTATGCCGCCGCGCAGGAAGACCTGGGCACGCGCGGCAACTACACCCGTGGCGGGTTGTACAAGCCGGGGGTGAAGGACACCACGCCCAGCTACGTGCCCAACGTGGCCTGCATCCCCGAACCCATTGTGCAGGACCTGTCGCGCTCGCCGGTGGGCAACAAGAGCCCGTATGAAGTGCTGGGCAAGAAGTACAAGGTGATGGACAGCACCAAGGGCTATGCGGAGAAGGGCACCGCGTCCTATTACGGTGCGAAGTTCCATGGCCGGCTGACCTCCAACCGCGAGGTCTACGACATGTACCAGTTCACCGCCGCGCACAAGACGCTGCCGCTGCCCAGCTTCGCCCGCGTCACCAACCTGGACAATGGCGAATCGGTGATCGTGCGGGTGAACGACCGCGGCCCGTTCCACGATGGCCGCGTGATCGACCTCAGCTACGCCGCCGCAGTGCGCCTGGGCATCACCCAGCGCGGCACCGGCAACGTGGAAGTACGCGCGCTGCAGCCGGGCGAGGGCAACCTGCTGGCCGATGCCAAGCCCAGCCGCGCCGAACGCCGTGCAACCGCCGCAGCCACTGCGATCCCTGCACGCCCTGCATCTCCTGCCGCCACCGCCACCACGATCGCTGCACCCTCGGCCATCGATACGCTGGTGGAACGCCTGCCGGCCACGCCCGGGCCTGCAACTTCGGAACACCTGCCCGGCCCCCTCCGGTCTGCTGTTGCTTCTGAACACCTGCCGGCCACCCCCCGGCCTGCCGTTGCTTCGGTAGAGCGGGGCCATGCCCCGCTGCCGTTGGCCGCACCGCCCACCCCATCCGTGGCCGATGCACACGCCACGCCCACCGTGTCGCAACAGGTCCTGGGCACCGTCCTGCTGCAGGTCGCCAGCTTCGCCAGCCGCGACAATGCGGCGCGTGCACAGGGCCAGCTGACCGCGGCGGGCATTGTCGGCGCCACCATCAGCGACATCGCCGCAGGCGGCCGCACCCTGTGGCGCCTGCGCGTGCCCGCCAGCGATTCCAACAGCGCCGCGGAACTTGCCGGTCGCATTTCCGGTCTGGGATTCGGATCGCCGCAGATCGTCCGCGACTGATCCATCGCGGTGGGCTGCGCCTGCCGCGTCCTGCCTGTCGCGACGGCCTACAATGGTCGTCTTCAACGCGTTAACTGCTTTATTCGTCTTTGGCCGTACCAGGAGCCTGCCGTCCCATGAAATTCCGTTTTGCTGCCACCGCGCTGGCCGCCACCCTCGTGGTGGGCCTGGCCCACGCCCAGACCGAGCTGCCGCAGCCCGCCACCCCTGCGCCGGCCGCTGCGGCCCCGGCTACCGTGGCGACGCCGCCGGCCCCGGTGCCCAGCGTGTCCAAGGCCTGGATCCTGATGGACTATGCCTCCGGGCAGGTGCTGGCTGGCGAAAACGTGGACGCCCCGCTGGCCCCTGCCAGCATCACCAAGGTGATGACCAGCTATGTCATTGCCGCCGAAGTGAAGAACGGCAAGGTCAAGCAGGACGACCAGGTGATGATGAGCGAGCGTGCCTGGCGCGAAGGCGGCGCTGGCACCGATGGCAGCTACAGCGGTTTCCCGGTCAACCAGACGGCACGTCTGGAAGACATGGAAAAGGGCATGGCCATCCAGTCCGGCAATGACGCCGCCATCGCGCTGGCCGAACACGTGGCCGGCAGCGAGGAAGCCTTTGCTTCGCTGATGAACAGCTATGCCGCCAAGATCGGCATGAAGAATTCGCACTTCGTCAACGCACACGGCCTGACCGCCGAAGGCCACCACAGCACCGCCTATGACCTGGCGTTGCTGGGCCGCGCCTTCGTGCGCGATTACCCGGAAACCTATGCCTACAACAAGGTGAAGGAATTCACCGTTGGCAACATCAAGCAGCCCAACCGCAACCTGTTGCTGTGGCGCGATGGCAGCGTGGATGGCATCAAGACCGGCCACACCTCGGCCGCCGGTTACTGCCTGATGAGTTCGGCTCAGCGTGGCGACCAGCGCCTGATTGCCGTGGTGCTGGGCGGCGCATCGGAAAAGCAGCGCGCCGACGACAGCCTGGCCCTGCTCAACTGGGGTTTCCGCTTCTTTGAAACCCACCGCCTGTACGAGCCCGGCAAGAACGTGGCCGAACACAAGGTGTGGAAGGGCAAGGCCGACAACGTGCAGTTGGGCGTGGCCCAGCCGATGCTGGTCAGCGTGCCGCGCGGCCGCTACAACGACCTGAAGCCGACCATTGACGTGCCCAAGACGCTGGTGGCCCCGTTCACTGCTGGCCAGCAGGTGGGCACGCTGAAGGTGACGCTGGATGGCAAGGTGGTCGCCCAGGCGCCGCTGGTGGCCATCGCCGCGGTGGAAGAAGCCGGCTTCTTCAAGCGCCTGTGGGACAGCTTCTGGATGTGGTGGGAATCCGAGTAAGGCCGGCGGTGTTGCCCCTGGTAGAGCGGGTCCATGACCCGCTGCTCTTCGCTCCGGCACCACGTAAACCGCAGCGGGTCATGGACCCGCTCTACCAGAACCACGCGATCCCCATCACCCGAACAAACCACGCGACACCCATCCCCCGAACGCCCGCGATGCGAATCGCGGGCGTTTTGCTGGCGACGGTACGTCGCCCGGTAATCGATAGCGCCGCCCCAGTGTCCCGGTAGCGCCGACCCATGGTCGGCGAGCGCAGCGGGCCGTGAGCGGAGAAATTCCGCCGCGCCCGGCTCGGCGCCACCGCGCGAATTTGCAGATTGCCTGATGGACGCATTTATCCCGCCGCACGCACGCTGTGCAGGCTGGTTGCATCTGCACCAGCCGGGATTGGCATCCTGTAAGAGTAGTTGTTAGCAAAGGTCTTGATGCATGCAAAGCATCAAGGAAAATGCACCGGCTTCCGCATCTGCGGCGGACGGTGCGTGGGGGATCCCGGGATCCCGCCGGTTCGTTTTATCTTTGCTACGTGCTCACCGGTATGCCAACCCGCACCGTCCGCCACCTTGCGCTGCTGCGCAGGTGGCCCAACGACCTGTGAGGTTGAGCGATGTCACAGCACCCCCTGAGCGCTGCGCGCCTGCATTCCCTGATCGGCGACGCCATGAACGATCTCCCAGCGGACTTCACCGAAAAGCTGGAACGGATGCTGGAGGACAACGGCATGCCGCATCCCGAGACAGGCCGCGTGGTGCACCTGTCCATGGTGCGCCAAGCCAAAGCCGACAAGGCATCCGCATCCTCCGATGTCGCCGATCTCAGCGCGATCACCGCCGTCTTTCGCCGCCTTGAAGGCGCCAGCGCCGCATTGGCCATCCTGCATGCCGCACCGCCCTGGCTGGCGGAACCCAAGCTGATGGAAGGCCTGCTGATCGCCAGCCACGAGCTGGTCCTTGCCACCGTAGAGGCGCTACAAGCCTGCGGTAATGACGGGCCATGCCCGTCAGCGTGAATCCGCTGGCCACGGAGCCCATCCCATCACCGTGAACCCGCCCGCAGCCCGCCCAGACGACAACAAATCCCCATCCACATCAAGGCAACACATCACTTAACGAAACCCATACAAATCCGTCCGCACCAAGCCAATGCCGGCGTTTTAAGACCGGACCGATGGGACCCAAAACGGTGGAAGTCAACGATAGCGCCTCTCCGGAGAACCCCGGAAGCCAAGAGCGTCATCACCATACCGGCACGGCGCCGCGCGCCGCGCACCCATCGAGAAAACCCCCTCATGAATGCTGTTTACAAGTTGATCTTCAATGTATCAACCGGGACGTGGGCCGTGGCCCACGAGTTTGCTGCTGCGCGCGGCAAGAAGAGCCGCAGCCGCCTGGCGGCTGCCATGGCCGTCGCCCTGGCCTTGCCGGCCGGCGCCGCGCTGGCTGCCGATTCGCCGGAAAGCCTGCAGTGCGCGGTGAATGAATCCATTTCGGCCGATGGCCTGCGCTGCGAGGCTGCGGCCTCGATGGCACCGTCAAGTGCTGCCCTACCAGCCGGTGCCGGCATCTCGGCGATCCCCGATGACTATATTGGTCACGGCGGTGGCAGCGATGGAAGTTCTATAGCAGATGCGTCGGGCGTCGCTTCGCTTGCTGTTGGCGCCAACACGCGTGCGGCAGGAAATTATTCCGTAGCCATCGGTGGTGCTACCGGCTCGGACGTGAATGGTCCGCGCGGTGCATTTGCTGCCGGTGCCAGTTCAGTTGCCATTGGTGTTGTGTCCGAAGCACGAGCCGATAATAGTGTCGCGTTGGGTGCCAACTCGTTGGCGGATCGTGCCAACACTGTGTCAGTTGGTGCGGTAAACAACCGCGACGGAAGATCCTTCACTCGCCAGATCGTCAATGTAGGCGCGGGTACGCAGGACAACGACGCGGTCAACGTCAGCCAGCTGAAGCCTGTTGTGGCAGGTCTGGGCGGCGGTGCGGCGGTCAACGCCGATGGCACCATCACGGCGCCGACCTACAACATAGGCGGTATCAGTTACAACAACGTCGGTAGTGCACTGACCAACATGGATGGCCGCGTCAGCACCATCGGAGCGGCGTTGGCTACTACGGTGGACGACAAGTACGTCAAGGTAGGCCAAGGCCAGAATCCGGCCAACGAAGCAGACAATACCGGCCGTGCCGGCAACATCGCCATCGGCAGCAACGCGCGTTCGCTCGGCGTCAGCAGCAATTCGGCCACCGTCGCCCTGGGTGAGGATACGCTGGCCAACAACACCGGCAGCATCGCCATCGGCACGACCGCACAGGCGACGGGCGTGGGCAGCGTCGCGATGGGCCTGCGCGCATCCGCCACGGCCGCCGGTGCCATCGCGCTGGGTCAAGACTCGGTTGCCGATGGGGCAAACACCGTGTCGCTGGGCAATGCCAGCGTGAAGCGCCGCGTCGTCAACATGGCCGCCGGCACCGCCGACACCGATGCGGTCAACGTCAGCCAGCTGAAGCCTGTCGTGGACGGCCTGGGCGGCGGTGCCTCCATCAACCCGACCACCGGCGTGGTGACGGGTCCGACCTACACCATTGGCGGTATCAACTACACCAACGTTGGTGGTGCGCTGACCAACCTGGATGGCCGCGTCAGCACCATTGAAAGTTCTGGCCCGGGCCTGGTGGAGCGCAATGCGACCACCGGCGAGATCACTGTCGCCAACAAGGCGGTCGGCGGTGACGTCAACCTGCGTGATGCCAACGGTGACACCCGTACCCTGACCGGCATCAAGGCGGGAACCATCCGCACCGACGCGGTCAACTTCGGTCAGCTCACCGACACCGCGGGCAGTGTCGCTGCTGCCCTGGGCGGCGGCTCCACCGTGGACGCGGCCGGCACCATCACCGCGCCGACCTACTCCATCGGCGGCGGCAACTACCGCAACGTGGGCGATGCTTTCGGTGCCGTGGATACCTCGCTGACCACCATCAACAACAAGGTTGATGGCATCGCCGACGGCACGGTGGGTCTGGTGACCTATGACGATGCTTCGGGCATCGTGAAGGTTGCTTCGGAGAAAGGCGGCACCACGGTGGATTTCGCCGGCGTGAACGCCAGTGGCGCTGCCGTGGACCGCAAGTTGACCAGCGTCGCCGCAGGTGAACTGGCAGTCGACAGCACCGACGCCGTGAATGGCTCGCAGCTGTTCGCTACCAACGAGAACGTGGCACAGAACACCACGAATATCAGCAACCTGGATGGTCGCGTAACGGTCAACGAAGGCAACATCACCAACATCAACACCCGCCTGGACGGCATCGCCGACGGCACGGTGGGCCTGGTGACCTATGACGACGCCACCGGCGTGGTGGGCGTTGCCGGCAGCAAGGGCGGCACCACGGTGGATTTCGCCGGCGTGAACGCCAGTGGCGCAGCCGTGGACCGCAAGTTGACCAGCGTCGCCGCAGGTGAACTGGCAGTCGACAGCACCGACGCCGTGAATGGCTCGCAGCTGTTCGCTACCAACGAGAACGTGGCACAGAACACCACGAATATCAGCAACCTGGATGGCCGCGTAACGGTCAACGAAGGCAACATCACCACCATCAACACCCGTCTGGATGGCCTGGCTGATGGCACCGCCGGCCTGGTGACCTATGACGACGCCACCGGCGTGGTGGGCGTTGCCGGCAGCAAGGGCGGCAGCACGGTGGATTTCACCGGCACCGCCGGTGCGCGCAAGGTGACCGGCGTGGCCGAGGGCGAGGTGGCCGCAGGCAGCGAAGACGCCGTCAACGGTTCGCAGCTGGCGGCAACCAATGATCGCGTGGCTGCCACCGAAACCAACATCACCAACCTGGATGGTCGCGTGACCACCAACGAAGGTGACATCACCAACCTGACCAGCGTGGTCAACGATCTGTCCAGCGGCGCAGCCGGCCTGGTCACCATTGATGGCACCACCGGCAACGTGAACGTGGCCGCTGGCAAGGCCGGTTCAGCGGTGGACTTCACCGGCACCGATGGCGAGCGCCGCCTGACGGGCGTGGCCAACGGTACGGCTGACAGCGACGCGGTTACCGTCGCGCAGTTGAAGTCCTCCGGCCTGGTGGATCCGAACGACGGCCGCGCGCTGAACGCACTGGTGTATGACGATGCTTCGCTGGGCCGTGCCACCCTGGGCGGTACCGGTGGCACCGTGATCGGCAACCTGGCCAACGGCCTGATCGCCGCGGGCAGCAAGGAAGCCATCAATGGCGGCCAGTTGTGGCAGATCAATGCCGATTGGGAATCCCGTTTCAATGGCCTGGATGGCCGTGTCGGTGCCATCGAAGCCGGCGGCGGAAGCGGCGGCGGTGGTGGTGATGGCGGCGGCGATAGCGGCCTGGTGAGCGAAGGCACCGGTGCCGGTTCCGTCGTGGTCGGCAACGGCGGCAGCGCTTCGGGCGATGGCTCGGTTGCCATCGGCAGCGGTTCGGTGGCTGACCGTGACGGCGAAGTGTCGATGGGCTCGGCTGGTAATGAGCGCATCGTCAGCAACGTCGCCGCTGGCGTGCGTCCGACCGATGCGGTCAACCTGCAGCAGATGGATGACCGTTTCAAGGCAGAGCGCGAGTACACCGACGGGCGTTTCCACTCCATGGACAAGCGTATCGACCGCATGGGTGCGATCAGTGCGGCGTACGCCGGCATGGCGATCAATACCGCGGGCCTGAGTGGTGAAAACCGCGTAGGCGCCGGTATCGGCCAGCAGAACGGCCGTAGCGCGCTGGCCGTGGGTTACCAGCGTGTCATGGGCGTCAAGCAGAACGTCTCGGTCTCGCTGGGCGGCGCGTTCAGCGGCAGCGACAAGAGCATCTCCGGTGGTGCCGGTTTCAGCTGGTAAGCCGTGATGCAGTGGTAGACGAAGGCAACAGCCTTCGGTGAACAGAAGGCCTGCGGTGGAAAGACCGCGGGCCTTCTTTGCATGGGCGGCGACAGTGACGACGCATCAACTACAGGACCTGTCCGATGGAGAGGCTGACAGTGGATGTCGATACTCCCTGCCCCTTGAGCATTCCCATCCACCACGCGCCTGCCCGAACCGCCGGCCTGTTGGAGCAGCAGAGACAGATATCGTGAAAAAATTCCAAGAATCTGATTACAACACGCATGACGGGTTGACTCACAGGCAGTTTGCCGGTCTGCGCCGCAGCGTCGCTACCGCCGTACTGGTGGCACTTGCACCTTTGGGCTTGCTGCCGGGGACCGCTTCGGCGCAGGTGATTCCGGCGGGTGGCTCGCTGTCGCTGTGCCCAAAGGGCGCCCTGGGCGGTGCCGGCAGAACGTGGACGCACACGGGCGCGTCCAATGTGTCGGCCTGTGGCGGGTACTACTCGTTTTCCATGTCGAGCGGCACAGGCGCCGTAGGCGCCAATGGCTCTTTCAGGTCGAATTCGCTGGTGCAGGGCTATGAGGATGGTCGCCTGCTTCTTCGCGGCGATAACGGCGTCACCATTGAAGGTGCGACGAAGTTCAATGCCGCAGCCAACTTTGGCAACAACAAGATCACCGGTCTTGCCGACGGCACGGCGGCGACCGATGCGGTGAACGTGCGTCAGTTGAACGCGGCAGTAGCCGGTGCGACGGGATCGAAGTACGTTCAGGTCGGCGCAGGCCAAGCATCCACCGCAGCGAACAATGCCGGTCGTGCTGGCAACATCGCCATCGGCGGCAATGCGCGTTCCAATGTCGGGTCGTCGAACTCGGCCAGCATTGCACTGGGTGAAGACTCCCTGTCCAACAATGCCGGTTCGGTCGCGGTAGGCACCACTTCATCGGCCACTGGCAGCGGTGCGGTGGCGCTCGGCCTGCGCGCGAAGGCCACGGCAGGCAATTCTGTCGCGCTGGGCGCGGACTCGATTGCCGACCGTGCCAAGTCGGTTTCCGTGGGCAGTGCGACGCTGCAGCGGCAGATCACCAACGTGGCGGCCGGTACGGCCGGCACCGATGCGGTGAACCTGGCGCAGATGGATACGGCCCTCAGCAACAAGGCCGATATTAGCGCCCTCAACACCAAGGCCGACATCAGCGTCCTCAAGACCAAGGTTGACAACACCTATTTCAAGATTGGCAGCTACAGCGGCAATGCAACGCTGCCTGATGCGCGTCCCGCGACGGCGTCGAATTACGGCATCGCCATCGGCCCCAGCGCGGCTGCGACGGACTGGCACGGCACTGCCATTGGCACGCTTGCCACGGCGGGCTATTTCGGTACGGCGCTGGGTGATTCGGCCACCGCGTCGGGAAGGTACGCTTCCGCCATCGGCAGTAACGCATCGGCGCTTGCCACCAACTCCACCGCGCTTGGCAATGGGGCAACCGCGAGCGCTGAGGGCGCAGTTGCACTGGGCAATGGCAGCACGGCTACGATTGCCAACACGGTTTCGGTTGGCACTACGGCAGTCAACGGGCAGCGCGGGATCGTCAACATGGCCGCCGGCACGCTGTCGGCCACCAGCACCGATGCGGTGAACGGCTCACAGCTGTTCGCTACCAACGAGCGCGTCAGTGCGCTTGAAGCCGGTGGCATTGGCGAGGACCTGGTGTCCTTTGATCCAGTGCGCGGCAGTGTCGATGTGGCGCATGAAAAGGGCGGCGAACTGGTGGATATCGCCGGTACCGACGGACCCCGCCGCCTGACCGGCCTGGCCAATGGCCTGGCCGATGATGAGGCGGTCACCATCGCCCAGCTGAAAGCAGCCGGCGTGCTGGACCCGACCAGCGGCACCATCCTTGCGGCATTGACCTACGACGACCTGAGCCTGGGCAAGGCGACGCTGGGCGGTAGCCGGGGCACGGTGATCGACAACATGGCCAATGGTCAGATCGCCGCAGGCAGCATGCAGGCCATCAACGGTGGCCAGCTGTTCCAGGCGCTGACCAATCAGGCGAGCCTCCTTGGCGGCGGTGCCAGCGTGGGCCTGCAGGGTGTTTTCATTGCGCCCACCTATTCCATCCAGGGCAACAACTACCACGACGTCGGCGCGGCGTTGGGTGCGCTGGACGACAAGGTGACCGAGCTGGACCATCGCATCGCCGGCACGGCTGCTTCGGGCAGCGGCAAGGGCATGTCCCTGATGGGCGTGGAAGAAGCGCGGATGCCCGCGGATGTTTCCCCGGCAGATCAAACGCCTGCGGTGGCTTCGGCTTCGGCTTCGGCGCCGCCGGCACCGGCGGCAGTGGCAACGGTCGGCACTGCGGTGGGTGCGGGTGCCGTTGCCAGCGGTATCAGCGCGACCGCCATCGGTGAGGGCGCCATCGCCAGTGCTGATAATTCGGTCGCGCTGGGCGCGGGCTCGGTGGCTGATCGCCCCAACACGGTGTCGGTGGGAAGCGCTGGCAGCGAGCGCCAGATCACCAACGTCGGCGAAGGCACCGAGGCCACCGATGCGGTCAACAAGGCACAGCTGGACCGCAGCGTGGCCAGCGCCAACAGCTATACCGACAGCCAGATGAAGGGGCTGAGCGACAGCTTCGAAGGATTGAAGGGCCAGGTGGACCAGCGCATGCGCAACATGGACCACCGCATTGATCGCCAGGGTGCGATGAGCGCGGCCATGCTCAACATGGCCACCAGCGCGGCTGGCGTGCATACCGACAACCGTGTCGGCGTGGGCGTGGGCTTCCAGGGCGGCGCGTCGGCGCTGTCGATGGGCTACCAGCGTGCCATCAGCGAGCGCGCCACGGTGACCCTGGGTGGTGCGTTCAGCGGCGACGATGCGTCGGTGGGTTTTGGCGCGGGCTTTGGTTGGTAATCAGGAGGCCGGCATGACGCGTATCAAGCCAGCGTTCTTGTTCGTCTGCCGCTTCACGCTCTGCTTTGCGGAGGAATTGGCGCGAAGGCGCCAGCGCAAGGTCAGCCGCAAGACGCTGCTGCGCAGGTTCCTGCATCGGTAATGCCGGGCAGGGCCGGCGTAAGCAACGACGAAAGCAACATCCGCCGGGCATGGCCCGGCGGATGCTGATGGTTACAACGAACGGCTGATGGTGAAGCTGCCGAAGATCGGCGATTGCCGTTGGCCATCGAATTCCTTGGTGCTGTGGTAACGCGCCACGGCGAATTTCCAGCGTCCGCGCATGACCGCGATGCCGTAACCGCCCTGTGCGACCACCGGCTTCTTGTCCACGCTGTGGCTGTTGCGGAAGGTGTTGCCGTCCAGCGTGATGTCCCGGATTACCCAGGCGGCGTCGGTGGTGGCGAACAGGTGCCACGACCAGCCACTCGGCCTGCCGCCACGGGAAGGTGCGGTGTTCTCGCCCGCCGGGCGCAGTGGCGTGCTGCCGAAATCGTCCGGCAGCTTCCAGCCGAAACGCACTTCCATGCCCGCATTGGCGTGGGTGGACAGGTTGCCGATGGCACCGCCGTAATGGCTGATGGCATCCCAGCCCCAGCCAGTGGCGTTGAGGGTGGCGTCGCGCGGCCAGCGGTTCATCCGCTCGTGGGTCAGCATGATCACCGGTTCGTTGTGCAGCTGGTTGTCCCAGCCTTCGAACTTGTCGTCGCCCAGCAGGTCGTGCACCGCATCCTGTACCTCCTTGCCCTGCGCCCATGGGCCCACCACGCCCAGGGTGAGCTGGGTGGTCTGCAGGAAATTGCCGCGCCGTGCGTTGTAGCCGAAGCTGCCGACCAGTACGCCCGCATAGGGGCGGTCGTCTTCAATGACATCGCGACGGGTGAAGTCGTTGGGCGTGTAGATGCCCTGGGCGACGCTGAAGATCATGTTCTGCTGTTCGTACTCACCCGGGTGCAGCGCTTCGAGGTGGCTGTTGACCCAGCGCGCCAGCCGCGGCAGGCAGGGGTCGTTGGTGTAGTCCACCAGGTTCGGCGACACGAAGGTGATCTGCGCGCCGTTGGTATATCCCTGATCCTGGTCGGCACCGCCGAACAGGTCGTTGTCGACGCGGAAGTTGATCTGGGGGGGATGGTCCTTCAACGCGCTCTGGCTGCATTGTTCAGCTGCGTGGAGGGGGAGGGCGGCGGCCAGCAGGCCGGTCAGCCCGAGGGCTGCAGCGATGCGCGTTGGGTGCATGGGAGTCCAGGGTGGGTATTTTTCGAGGTTTTTCGCGCAGACACAGTAGCGCCAGTGTCTGTGCAGTTCGATAACGTCAGCATCATTGCATTGTTCCGCGCGTGGGGATGTGTATTTGCACGAGGATCGTCCTGCGGGTGACGTCATAAAATGTGATTTACGTCACATTATTGCTGGCATCCGATACGCAGTGCCTGGCATGTCGTTCAGCTGAGGTTGCCCTCGTGAAGCCCCTGTCATATCCTCAGCCCGGGCGCCAAGGGGGGCGTCGCACAAAGGATTCAGGTCGGCCGCACAGGCCCTTCTAACCAATGGATTGCGCACTGCCCGCAACGGGTGGCAGCGCTGGACAACTGACATGACCAAAACCAATACGCTTGCCAACTTCATGGCCTGTGCCGCGCTGGGCATCGGGCTGGCCACGATCAGCGCACCGGCATCGGCCGGCCTGCGCGACGCCTTCACTTCCAGCAAGACCTCCGCGCAGGAGCAGAACAAGCAGGGCCAGGCACAGATTCCCGTGTGCACCAAGCCGCTGGGTTCGATCTCCGTCATCGAGCCCGAAGACGTGGTGAACTGGTGGACCGGCCAGCAGCTGCCGGCACCGTCCAAGCTGATCAAGGTGTTCGTCAACAAGTCCAAGTGCTTCACGCTGGTGGACCGTGGCGTCGGCATGGCTGCTGCCCAGGCAGAACGCGCGCTGGCATCCGACGGCGAGCTGCGTGGCCGTTCCAACATCGGCAAGGGCCAGATCCGCGCGGCCGACTACGTGCTGGTGCCGGACCTGATTTCGCAGAACAACAATGCCGGGGGCAATGCCATCGGCGGCCTGCTGGGCGGGCTGATCGGTGGCAAGGCCGGTGCGGTGGTGGGCGGGTTGAACTTCCGCAGCAAGACCGCCGACGTCACCCTGACGCTGACCGACGTGCGCTCTTCCGAGCAGGTGGCCATCGTCGAAGGTAATTCCAAGAAGACTGACCTGGGTTGGGGCGCTGGCGGCGGCCTGTTCGGCGGCAGCGGCATCGGTGCGATGGGCGTGGGCGGTTACGCCAACACCGAGCTGGGCCAGGTGATCACGCTGGCCTACCTGCAGGCCTATACCAACATGGTGGCCGAGCTGGGCGGGTTGCCGGAGAACGCGTCGGCAGCCAACAGCAGCCAGGCGGTGACCATGCTGAAGCCAGGCCGCCTGCTGGCCAACGCGAAGGGTACCGGCGCGGCCGTGCGTGAGCTGGAGCCGGGCATGCTGCTGTACCCCACCGGCACCAAGGAAGGCACCATGTGGGAAGTGGAAGATGAAATGGGCAACAAGGGCTGGGTCAATTCCACCTTCATGGAACTGGCGAAGTAAGCGGGATGTCCTGCTGACAGTCCGCTGCGCTCGCCGGGCATGGCCCGGCGCTACCGATGTACCGAGCGATGATCCGTAGCGCCGGGCCATGCCCGGCGAGCAATGATCCGTAGCGCCGGGCCATGCCCGGCGAGCAATGATCCGTAGCGCCGGGCCATGCCCGGCGAGCAATGATCCGTAGCGCCGGGCCACGCCGGGCGAACAATGGTCCGTAGCGCCGGGCCATGCCCGGCGAGCAATGATCCGTAGCGCCGGGCCATGCCCGGCGAGCACCGTGGCAGGGACGCGACGGCTGGTCGCCGTCACCCCAGGCACCCGTGCCCCCCTTGGGTTTGATCTTCACCGGCCCGATAATGGGCGCATGGAAATCAAGTCCGACAACCCCGACCACGGCTTCCAGTTTCCCGGTCAGTTCGAACTCAGCGCCATGGGCGCGGCGAACTCCGGGCTGGAAGTGGAACTTCCCAAGCTGCTGCAGGCTGCAGGCATCACCGTGCTGCACGAGCGCATCAGCTGGAAGCATTCGTCCAACGGCAAGTACGTCTCCGTGCGGCTGGCATTTACCGCCAGCGACCGTGCGCAGTACGACCTGGCCCACGAAGTGCTGCGCGACCACCCGGAAGTGAAGTGGACGCTGTAGCCACTGCCGTTGACCATGCACTGCGTCCCGCCGTCGTCCGCGACCTGGGGCGCCAGGCCTACGAACCGGTCTGGCATGCAATGCAGCGTTTCACCGACCAGCGTGATGACGACAGCGCCGACGAACTGTGGGTGGTCGAACACGATCCGGTGTTCACCCTGGGCCAGGCCGGCAAGCCGGAACATGTGCTGGCGCCGGGCGATATCCCGGTGGTGCACGTGGACCGTGGGGGCCAGGTGACCTACCACGGGCCCGGGCAGATCGTGGTCTATCCGTTGCTGCGGCTGCCGCGGCTGGGTATCGGCGTGCGTGATTACGTGTGCCGGATCGAGCAGGCCATCATCGACACGCTGGGCGAATGGAACATCGGCGCTGAACGCCAGGACGGCGCGCCGGGCGTGTATGTGGGCGGGGCCAAGGTGGCCGCGCTGGGCATCCGCGTGCGCCGCGGCTGCACCTTCCATGGCCTGGCCTTCAACGTGGCCATGGACCTGGAACCATTCCACCGCATCAACCCCTGTGGCTACGAAGGGCTGCAGGTGACCGCAATGGTAGACTTGGGCGGTCCATCCGGCATGGATGCCGTCAAGCCGGTGCTGCTGGACCAACTGGCCCGCCAGTTCGGCCTGCTGCTGCGACCGACGCCGGAACAGCCGGACCTGTCCGCCTGATTTGAACTGAAACCACGCGGCCGCGTTGCCGCCGGGAACACCATGACCGAACAGACTGCCCGCACCATTCCCCTGCAGATGCTGCAGGGCGAAGCCGTTCCCGCCGCCGCGCCGATGCAGGCGGGCGTCAAACAGCTGGGCGGGGACAAGATCAACCGCTCACCGGTGCAGTTCGCCGATGCGCCGGTGCTGCGCAAGCCGTCGTGGATCCGCGTGCGCATTCCTTCGGGCAATGCGGTGCAGAACCTGAAGGCCAAGCTGCGCGAAAACCGCCTGGTGACGGTGTGCGAGGAGGCCAGCTGCCCGAACATCCATGAGTGCTTCGGCCACGGCACCGCTACCTTCATGATCCTGGGCGAGGTCTGCACCCGGCGCTGCTCGTTCTGCGACGTGGCCCATGGCCGTCCGAAACCACCCGATGCCAACGAGCCGGCCAGCCTGGGCCAGACCGTGGCCGACATGGGACTGAAGTACGTGGTGGTGACCAGCGTGGACCGCGATGACCTGCGCGACGGGGGTGCCCAGCACTTCGTGGACTGCATCACCGCCATCCGCGCGAAGTCGCCGGGTACGCGCATCGAAGTGCTGACCCCAGACTTCCGCGGCAAGGGCCGCATGGAGCGCGCGCTGGAGATCCTGGCGAAGAACCCGCCGGATGTGTTCAACCACAACATCGAGACCGTGCCGGACCTGTACCGCAACGTGCGCCCGGGCGCGGACTACCAGTGGTCGCTGACCCTGCTGAAGAACTTCAAGGCGCAGCACCCGGAAGTACCGACCAAGAGCGGCATCATGCTGGGCCTGGGCGAAGAGTTCGAGCAGATCAAGGCCACCATGCGCGACCTGCGCGCGCACGACGTGGACATGATCACCATCGGCCAGTACCTGCAGCCGACCGCGCACCACCATCCGGTGCTGCGTTACTGGACGCCGGAAGACTACAAGGCGCTGGAGGTCTACGGCTACGAGCTGGGCTTCAGCCACGTGGCGTCCGGGCCGATGGTGCGCTCGTCGTACCACGCCGACGTGCAGGCCAAGGGCGCCGGCGTCGCCTGAGCGGCCGATTGCCTGGTAGCGCCGGGCCATGCCCGGCGGAATCCCGGACGCGCCGCTATGCTCGGAAGCGCCGCTATGCCCGGACGCACCGCCACGCCCGCCGAGCACGGCTCGGCGCTACCGGCGGCTGCCATGCGGCCGGCCCCAGCCCACATTCACAATTTGCTACAGGGGCCGGTTTAGGCTGGATTTGTGTGTTCCGGAACACCGGGTGACAAAGCCCGCAACTTTCGGCACTGTCGTGTTGTCCTAACTGCGCGCAGTCTCCCTTTCAGCCAGGTGTCCCAGAGCAATTCCATGAAATTCAAAGCCCCCGCCTTCCTGATTGCCCTGGCCCTTACCGCGCCGCTGGCGCTGGCCGCGCAGGCCGATTCGCCGGCGCTGCCGGCCGCTGCCACCGCCGACCAGGCGACCACGTCCAAGCTGGTCTATGGCCTGCTGTCCGACAGCCGCTACGCCTACCGGCCGCGCGCGCTGGACGAGGCTACCTCGAAGGATGTCTTCAAGCGCTATCTGGAAACGCTCGACGGCGGCAAGCAGTTCTTCACCCAGGCCGACGTGGCGACCTTCGCGCCGTTCGAGGCCGGCATCGCCACCGCCATCCGCGGTGGCGAGCTGGAACCGGCCTTCCAGGTGTTCGCGGTGTACAAGCAGCGGGTTGCACAGCGGGTGGGTTATGCACGCGGCCTGCTCAAGCGCGAGCCGGATTTCAGCACCGACGAAAAGTTCGAGTACGACCGCAAGGACGTGCCATGGGCGGCCAGCGACGTCGAACTGGACGAGCTGTGGCGCAAATCGGTCAAGAACGACTGGCTGCGCCTGAAGCTGGCCGGCAAGAAGCCGGATGAAATCCGCAAGACGCTGGACAAGCGCTATTCCACGCTGGAAAGGTCGGTAAACGAGCTGAAGGGCGAGGACGTGTTCCAGTTCTTCCTCAACGCCTATACCAGCGCGGTTGATCCGCACACCGATTACTTCACCCCGCGCACCGCCGAGAACTTCAACCAGGCGATGTCGCTGTCGCTGGAAGGCATCGGCGCGCAGTTGCAGCGCCAGGACGACATGGTGGTGATCCGCGAGATCATCGCCGGTGGCCCGGCGGCGGTGGACGGCAAGCTGAAGCCGGGTGACCGCATCGTCGGCGTCGGCCAAGGCAAGTCCGGACCGATCGAAGATGTCATCGGCTGGCGCATCGACGATGTGGTCGCCAAGATCCGTGGCAACAAGGACACCCAGGTGCGGCTGGAATTCATTCCGGCCGAGGAAGGCGTGGACGGCAAGCACCACACGCTGACGCTGACCCGGCAGAAGGTGCGCCTGGCCGAGCAGGCAGCGAAGGGCGAAACCCTGACCATCCCGGGCACCGACGGTGCGCCGGAGCGCAAGGTCGGGGTGATCAAGCTGCCGACCTTCTACCAGGATTTCGAGGGCCGCCGCCGCAACGCCACCGACTATGCCTCGGCCACCCGCGACGTGGCCAAGCTGTTGGCTGGTTTCAAGAACGACAAGCTGGACGGCGTGGTGCTGGACCTGCGCAACAACGGTGGTGGTTCGCTGGACGAAGCGATCGAGCTGACCGGTCTGTTCATCGAGCAGGGCCCGGTGGTGCAGGTGCGTGAGTCCGGTGGCCGTGTCACCGTCAACAGCGACCGCAGCGAGGCGGTGGCCTGGGACGGTCCGCTGGCGGTGCTGATCAACCGTGGTTCGGCCTCGGCATCGGAGATCTTCGCCGGCGCCATCCAGGATTACGGGCGTGGCCTGGTGATCGGTGAGACCACTTTCGGCAAGGGCACCGTGCAGAACATCGTAGACCTGGACCGTTGGCCCAGCGGCGAAACCCAGCGCTTCGGCCAGGTGAAGCTGACCATCGCGCAGTTCTTCCGTGTCAGCGGCAGCAGCACCCAGCACAAGGGCGTGGTGCCGGACCTGGCCTTCCCGGCCAGCGTGGATGCCACCGAGTTCGGCGAAAGCACTTACGACAACGCACTGCCGTGGACCCGCATCGCCGCCGTGCCGCACACCCAGTACGGCAACTTCGGGCCGCTGCTGCCGAAGCTGGAAACCCGGCATGATGCGCGCATCGCGGCCGACAAGGAGTTCCAGTGGTGGAACGAGGATGTCGAGCAGTTCCGTACGGAAAAGGCCAAGAAGTACATTTCGCTCAACGAAGACGAGCGCCGCGCCGAGCGTGAGCGCCAGGACAAGCAGCGCACCGACCGCCAAGCGATCCGCAAGGAGCTGGGCCTGGACCTGGACCCGCTGGCCGACGACAGCAATGACGATGGCCTGACCGGCAACGAGCGCGACATCGTCAAGGATGCGGCGCGCGAGAAGGCGGCAGAGAAGCGTCCGGACCCGCTGCTGCGCGAATCGGCATCGATCCTGGCTGATGCGGTCAACCTGCTGGAGGATGATCGCCCGCTGTCCGCACAGGTGCTGCCGCAGTCCACCGGCGCGGGCCGCTGGGCGGATTGAAGGTGGCACGGGCGCTGGGTTCCCGCCGAGCATGGCTCGGCGCTACGGCTCATCTGGCGCTACGGCCCGCTCGGCGCCACGGGCCATCTGGCGCTGTGGTCCATCTGTAGCGCCGAGCCATGCTCGGCGGCTTCTCCAGGCAGCGGCCGATCCGATGCGGGCCGCGCCGCGCGCTCGCCGAGCATGGCTCGGCGCTACAGGGTGAAGGCGCCGCTCTGCCGCGCGCCGTGACCCGGCGCATACAGCGACCACGCTATGCTCCGCCGCATTGAACTGCCCGGAGTTGCCATGCGGTTTCCTACCTTGCTTGCCGCCAGCATGATGATGGCGATGCTCAGCGCCTGCGGTGGCCGCGCTGCCGACAGTACGCTGCTGCGTGAATCGTTCGATTCGGGTGACATGTATTCCCGTACCGTGGATGGCACGCCGGCAGCGGCCTGCGAAGCGGCCCGGCGCACGCTGCTCAGCCAGGGCTATGCCATTGCGCGTGCCGATGATGCCGGCGTGGAAGGCAACAAGAACTTCCAGACACATGACGACAACCACGAGCAGTTGGTGCTGCGCATCTCCTGCGCGCCACGTGGCGAGCAGGCGCTGGTGTTCGTCAGTGCCGTGCAGGACCGCTATGCGCTGAAGAAGAGCCCTACCTCTGCCAGTGTCGGCGTGGGTGCGATCGGGTCGGTCTCGCTGCCGTTCGGCAGCAATGACGATTCGCTGGTCAGGGTGGCCAGCAGCACCGTCCAGGACGGGGAATTCTACGGTCGTTTCTTCCAGCGGCTGCAGCAGTACCTGCCTGCCGCCACGCAGGTGGCTGATCCGGCACTGGAGCCGGCAGCAGCTCCCGCAGCGTCCCCTCCGCACGGCGACCCGGTGGACAGCGGGCTGCACTGAACATGCGCGCAGTTGCGGTGTTGCTGGGGTTGTTGCTGGCCTGTCCAGCAACAGCAGCGCCCCCTTCGCCTGCCTGCCAGCAAGGCCTGTTGCAGCGCCTGGGCTGGCGTTTCCAGAGCGGGGAAGTTAGTGCACCGCAGGTGCACGGCGGCGCGGTCTGCACACGCGCGGACCTGGGCGATGCGCAGGCGGCAGGCGACCTTCGCGTGGTGCTGCCACCGCACATGGATGACACCGCACGGGCGGCGCTGATGCAGCGCCTGCTGGACGATCCTGCGACTGTCTGTGCTTACGCGTTCCGGGTGGGCGAGGCGGCGCGAGATGCCGCGCAGCGATTACAGGACAATCCGGGCTATCGCTTCACCGGCCTGCAACTGGGCTGGATAGGTTTCGGACTGCAGGGTGCGCAGGCACAGGGATGGCAGCGCACGCGCAGCCTGGGCCGCGGCTACCAGCCAGCGGGCAGCAACAGCCGGGCCGTGGATGCCTTCTACCACGGCCGGGTGCGCAGCGAGTGCGGCGTCGGCCGCCAGGTAGCGCAACTGGCGACCCAGCGTGAGCTGCACGGCGATGCGTCGTTCGACCAGGCATTCGACAGCGATGAGCTGGGCATCGGTACCTTCCTGGGCCTGCACGCCACCGACAGCATCCTGCTGGGTGCGCATGCCGGCACGCTGTTCGCCGACGGCAAGGCGGTGCGCACCGCGGCCATGGGACGGCAGGCGTTCATGGGGGCGCCGGGTTACCTCACCCATGCATTCGGCCGCGATACGCTGGATGACCTGGGCAACCAGGCCGAGAACTTCATCGTGGTGGACGTGGGTGCGGAGGCGGCGCAGGCGTTGCAGGCACATGCCGGGTTCGCCTGGTACGACCAGCGCAACCGTGCGCTGTGGGAGCTGTCGCGACAGGTGCCGCGGCGGGGCGTGCGCTTCTTCGAGCGCCTGCTGGTGGACCGCGAACCGGCGCTTCGGGCCTCGCTGACCCGAGATGAAACGGTGCTGGTGCAACGCATGGACACGCTGCTGGACGATCCGTTCTACCGGCAGTTCCTGATCTACGTGCATCCGCAGGGTATAAAACCCATTGGCTTCCATGTCGTGCGGCTGCTTGACCGCAATCCGCGCACGCCGTTCTCGGTGGAGCTGACGATGCACAATCTGCACACCACGCTGTACCGGCGCTGGCAGCAGGCGCAACTGCGCCACTGCGCTGCCACCGGTACGCCAGGCAGCCTGACTTCCGATTCCGGGCCGGACGGCATTCCCCGCCACGGCTTTCCAACAAAAAGGTGAAGAAATGGATATTGCAATGATCGGCCTGGGCCGCATGGGGGCCAACATGGCCCAGCGGCTGCAGCGTGGTGGGCACCGCGTGGTCGGCTTCGATCCGATGGAGGCGGCGCGCGCGCGCGCTGGCGAAGCCGGGCTGGAAGTGGTTGGTTCACTGGCCGAGGCGGTGGCTGCCCTGCCGGTACCGCGCGTGGTCTGGCTGATGGTGCCGGCCGGCGATACGGTCGACCAGACCCTGGCCCAGCTCACTCCGCACCTGGCCGAAGGCGATGTGGTCATCGATGGCGGCAACTCCAATTACCAGGATTCGATCCGTCGCGCGCGCTCGTTGGCTGACGATGACATCGTGTACCTGGACTGCGGTACCAGCGGCGGCGTATGGGGCCTGCAGGAGGGCTACAGCCTGATGGTCGGCGGCGACGCGGCCACGGTGGAGCGATTGGCGACGGTGTTCCAGGCGTTGGCTCCTGCGGCGGATCGCGGCTGGGCACGGGTGGGGCCGAGCGGGGCAGGGCATTACACCAAGATGATCCACAACGGCATCGAGTACGGAATGATGCAGGCCTATGCGGAAGGCTTTGCGTTGATGGAACGCAAGAAGGAGATGGAGCTGGACCTGGGCCAGGTGGCGGAGGTGTGGCGGCATGGCAGCGTGGTGCGTTCATGGCTGCTGGACCTGAGCGCACAGGCGCTGCAGGGCAACCCCTCGCTGGATGGCATCGCACCGTACGTGGAAGATTCCGGCGAAGGTCGCTGGACCGTGGCCGAGGCCATCGCGCTGGACGTGCCGGCGCCGGTCATTACCCTGTCGCTGCTGGAGCGGCTGCGTTCGCGTGAGTCCAATTCCTTCAGCGACCGCTTGCTGGCGGCGATGCGCAACGAGTTCGGCGGCCACGCAATCAAGAAGGGTTGAACGGTCCACCTGTAGCGCCGAGCCATGCTCGGCGGCTTTTCCAGGCATGGGGCGACCCGGCGGGGGCCGCGCTGCACCTTCGCCGGGCATGGCCCGGCGCTACCGGACGCCCCTGTAGCGCCGAGCCATGCTCGGCGGCTTTGCCAGGCATGGGGCGATCCGGCGGGGCCGCGCTGTACGTTCGCCGGGCATGGCCCGGCGCTACCGGACGCCCGGCAGCTGTGGTGCGTAGGGTTGAACGGCCCACCTGTAGCGCCGAGCCATGCTCGGCGGCTTTTCCAAGCATGGGGCGATCCGGCGGGGGCGGTGCTGCATGTTCGCCGGGCATGGCCCGGCGCTACCGGACGCTTGGCAGCGGTGGTGCTTAGGGTTGAACGGCCCACCTGTAGCGCCGAGCCATGCTCGGCGGCTTTTCCAGGCATGGGGCGATCCGGCGGGGGCCGCGCTGCACGTTCGCCGGGCATGGCCCGGCGCTACCGGCCCCCCCTGTAGCGCCGAGCCATGCTCGGCGGCTTTGCCAGGCATGGGGCGATCCGGCGGGGGCGGCGCTGCACGTTCGCCGGGCATGGCCCGGCGCTACCGGACGCCTGGCAGCCGTGGTGGTTACAACGCGATGCGGCGCCCTTCCTGCGCGCTGGCCCTGCCGGCGTCCAGCAGCCGCATCAGCTGCAGCGCCTGGTCGGCGGTGACGTCCGGCTCGCCGTCGCCGCGTATCGCCGCGCCGAAGCGTGCATACAGCCGCCGGTAATCGCCTGGAAGGTTGTCCACGCTGGTGTGCCGCACCTGTCCGTCGGCGTCCAGCCAACTGCGCGTTCCGTGGTGAGGGTCCAGGCCCCAGCCCGGCGCGCCCGGTGCCTTGCCTGCGGCCAATTGCGATTCCTGCACGTCCAGCCCCTGCTTGCTCCAACTGCCGCCCGTGCCGTGCACGGCGAACCGCGGTGAGGATGCCGCGACCAGTGAGCCGGCGTGCACGATGGCGCGCATGCGCGGGTAATGCAGCACCGCATGGAAATAGTCGATGCCGCCTCCGCCGCGCAGGCAGTCCAGGTCGGCGCTGATGGCTTGCGGCCAGCCGAACAACACCAGCATCTGGTCCAGCAGGTGCGGCCCCAGGTCGTACCACAGGCCGCTGCCGGGCGCGTCGTGTTCGCGCCAGCGGTCGCGTACCTGCGGGCGGAACCGGTCGAAGTGGGAATGGCATTCGGCGATCACGCCCAGTTCGCCGGTCTGCAGCAGTGCCTGCAGGGTGAGGAAGTCCGCATCGAACCGCCGGTTCTGGAAAACCGTGGCGAGGCGTGCATTGGCCTGCGCCGCCTGCAGGATTTCCTCGGCCTGGCGCAGGTCCAGTGCGAACGGTTTGTCGACCAGCACATGCTTGCCGGCACGCAGGGCGGCGATGGCGAGCGGCGCATGCTGGTCGTTCGGGGTGGCGACCACCACCGCGTCCACCGCGGGGTCTTCAATCACCTCGCGGGCATCGGCGCAGATGCGCACATCGGTGAATTGCCGACGCAGTTCATCGCGTCGCGAGCTGACCACGCTGTGCAGCGCCAGCCCCGGTGTGTGCTGGATGAGCGGTGCGTGGAACACGCGCCCGGCCAGGCCATACCCGATCAGGGCGATCTGCAGGTCCGCAGGCATGGGAGGCTCCAATCGGTGGGGAACGACAGCGTACCTGTGCTGCCGCGCAGTACAAAACATGAATGGTTGTCGCTTTCGGCCTTTCGATTCACCCGGACGTGACGGCACCCGCACGCTGGCTGGACGGTGGCTGCTGGACACTGCGGGCACCAACCGAGGAGGGATTCACGATGACGATCAATGTAAAACTGCTGACGGCGACGATTGGCCTGGGCATGCTGCTGGCTGCCCCGCTGGCGATGGCCAATGACCCAGCCAAGAAGGGCATGCACGACGGCCACGACAAGACTGCGGACTCCAACGAACCGGTCAGCGATACCTGGATCACCACCAAGGTGAAGAGCGATCTGCTGGTCAGCAAAAGCACGCCGGGACGTGAGATCAAGGTGGATACGGTAAATGGCGCCGTGACGTTGAGTGGCAACGTAGCTACCCAACAGGAGCATGACGATGCCGTGGCCAAGGCGAAGATGATCGACGGGGTAAAGAGCGTCAATGCATCTTCGTTGAAGGTGTCGGCTGCCGCCCAGCGCTGATCATCCGCTGCATCCCATGGAACCAAGGCGCCCTGCGGGGCGCCTTGTCGCTTCTGGCGCTGGAAGCCCGGACAAGAATTCGCTTCAGTACGCGCTGACCCTAAATGGATAGTGCGATGAACTTCCTTGCTGTCAGCGCGCCCAGGCTGCTGTCACCGCCTGATGCAGGGGCGGCACACGCTGGCTCCTCCGGCCAGGCGTCGCCGTTGCTGCTCGACGTGCGCAACGGTGAACTGCCTCGCGCCGTGACGATCGCACCCGGCCCGGCGCAGGATCGGGCGAACTGGAGCAGGGTGCTGGTAGGCGTGGCGTCGCTGGCGTTGCTGGGCTCGGTCGCCTACTGGACTTTCGGCAAGTCGATTTTCCTCCCTGGACAGACGCAGGCCCATGACGGTGAACCCGTGGTTTCCCCCCGCTCGACGGTCGACTGGGCACGCCTGGATGCCGTGCTGCGCAAGTCCATCGGTTGAGTTGGGCACGGATTCTTTGCTGCCCCATTGACGATGGATATGGGCACTGCACTATAGTGAGCCGGCGTGATCTCCATAGCCGCAATGGCGAGGTCGCGGGGGCGGCCATCGATGCTTGTTTGAGGGATCGGCGATGCGGGGAGCCAGGGTGTGGCCATGTCTGTAAAGGTGCCGGAATTGGGCAGCCTGCGTATCCTGCTGGTCGAAGACGTGCCCGACGATGCCGCGCGCGTGGTGGCGCAGATTCTGGCCGCGGGCATGGAAGCCAGCTTCCAGCGCGTGGACGAAGAGGCGCAGTTGCAGGCGGCGTTGCGGGAGTTCCGCCCGGACGTGGTGCTGGCGGAACTGAACATGGCCGGATTCTCCGGCTTCCGGGCACTGGATATCGTGCGACAGGCCCAGCCGGAGTTGCCGTTCCTGTTCCTGTCCAGCACCACGGGTGAAGAGGCGGCGGTGGCTGCCCTGCAGCGGGGAGCCAGCGACTACATCCTCAAGCACCAGCCGGCACGCTTGCCGTCGGCGGTGGCACGTGCAGTGCGCGAGGCGCGTGCCAGCGGCGACCGCCAGCGGGTGGAGGCCGAGCTGATGCGCGCCCAGCGGCTGGAGAGCCTGTCCCTGCTTGCCGCCGGCCTCAGCCACGACCTGCGCAACATCCTGCAGCCGCTGCTGATCATGCCCGATCTGTTGAAGGCACGGACTGAAGATCCCCGTCTATGGCACATGGCCGACATCATCGCCGAGTGCGGACGGCGGGGCCACGAGATGGCGCAGTTGATGCTGTCTTTCGTGCGCGGTACACGCAGCCCCAGCGAGCGGGTACAGGTGCAGCAACTGTTCGAAGCCGTGCAGTTGCTGCTGCGTGGAACGCTGCCGGACAACATTGCGCTGCACATGGAAACCGCCGACGAGGCGCTTGCCATGGATGGCAACTACACCGAGCTGCAGCAGGTGCTGCTGAACCTGACACTGAATGCCATCCAGGCGATGCCTGACGGCGGGCGGCTGACCCTGCAGGCCACACCGGTGGACGGTGCCGGCAACGCGCAATGGCTGTGTATTTCGGTCATCGACGAGGGGACGGGCATGGACGCGGCGACGCAGGAGCGTCTGTTCGCGCCGTTCTTCACCACCAAGGCCGATGGCACCGGCCTGGGCCTGATCTCGTGCAAACGCATCATTGAAAGCTGCGGTGGGCGCATCCAGGTATCCAGCGTGCAGGGGCAGGGTTCGCGCTTCGACCTGCATCTGCCGGTGAGCGAACGTGCCGAGGGCACCGAAGCGACCGAAGCCATGCTGCACCCGGAGATGTTGGGCCGCGGCCAGTCGATCCTGGTGGTGGACGGCGAGACTACCCGGCTGTCGCTGCTGGGCAATGCACTGTCCAGCCAGGGGTACCAGCTGGAACTGGCTGCCGATGGCGCCGCAGCGCTGCGCTGGATGCAGCAGGCCGGGATGCCACAGCTGGTGATCGTCGATGGTGGCTCGCCGCTGCTGAGTGCGTCGGACCTGCTGCAGGAACTGGCGGCGCAAGGCTATTCCGGGCCGGCGCTGCTGCTGGAAGAGGAAGGGGTGCCGGTGCCGGTGGAGATTGCCCCGGCGGGTATCGTCCTGCACGTGCTGCGCAAACCCTTGGAGATGCAGCAGGTGTTCCGGTCGGTGTCGGTGGCCCTGCGCGGGTAGCGCCGGGCCCCGTAGCGCCGGGCCATGCCCGGCGAGCGCAGCGGCCATCACCGGGCATGGCCCGGCGCTACAGCCACACTGCCTGGCGCTATTCCCATGGGAAGCGCGGTAGCGAGGCCACTGCCTGTTCCAGCCGGCGCGCCCAGTTGCGGTGGATGTCCGCGTACAGGGGGGAATCCCCGCACAGGCGCAGCTGGCCGCTGAGCCGCAGTTCATCGCGCCGGATCAATGCAAGGTCCACCGGCAGCCCCACCGACAGGTTGGAACGGATGGTCGAATCCAGCGATACCACCGCCGTGCGCGCGGCATCGTTCAGGGCGGTGCGTGGCTGGATGATACGGTCCAGGATCGGCTTGCCGTACTTGGATTCCCCGATCTGCAGGTAAGGCGTCTCCGGCGAGGCGGCGATGGCGTTTCCCAGCGGGTAGATCATGTACACGCCGGGTTGCTCCCCGGCAATCTGGCCGCCCAGGATCAACGTGGCCTGGGTGTTGACCCCATCGTGCCCGTGTTCGGGGTCGCGGCACTGCACCTGGCTGTCCACCAGCAGGGCCCCCACGTACTCGGCTGCTTCGAACAGGTGGCGAACCGAGCGCAGGTTGGGGATGCGCTGTTCCTCCACGTCGCGGTGCAGGCGCGAGACCAGCAACTGGGTCGTGGCCAGGTTGCCGGCCGCCATCAGCACGAACACCGCTTCGCCGGGATATTCGAACGGATGCAGCTTGCGATGCACGCGCACATCGTCCACGGAGGCATTGGTACGGGTATCGGCGGCGAAGACCAGGCCTTCGTCCACCACGATTCCGACGCAATAAGTCATTGGCAGCGCCCTGGCAAGTGCGGTCCAATGGTAAGGGCGCTGCCGTGACGACGGTATTGCCATCCTTTCCCACGCCACCTGTGAAACGCATGACCACCGCGCTCTTGAGCCTGGGCAGCAATGTGCAGCCCCGCCGCCACCTCCATGCCGCTGTCGCCGCACTGGCCGCGCGGTTCGGCGACATCCTTGTTTCACCGGCCTACCGCACTGCGGCAGTGGGCTTCGACGGCCCGGCCTTCCTCAACAGCGGGGTGGCGATCGAGACTGACCTGCCGCTGGATGGGCTGGAGGCCTGGCTGCATGCGCTGGAGGACGCACACGGGCGCGACCGGTCCGGGCCACGCTTTTCCGACCGTACCCTGGACATCGACGTGGTGTTCCATGGCGACCTGATCATCGAAGGCCCAGGGCACCTGCGCATCCCGCGCCCGGAGCTGAAGCATGCCTTCGTGATCAAGCCGCTGGCCGACATCGCACCGGATTTCGTCGACCCGGTCAGTGGCCTCACCCTGGCCACGCTATGGCGGGCACATCGCCAGCATGGCGAGGCATTCGAAGTGGTGGAGCTGGATCCCGACGCCGACGATTGAGGCAGGCCCCGTTGTAGCGCCGGGCCATGCCCGGCGAGCGCAGCGGATGCCGCCGGGCATGGCCCGGCGCTACAGGGTCCGGCCGCCGTCCAGGCGCAGCGTATGGCCGGTGACGAAGCCGGCGTCCTCGATCAGCCAGCGCACTGCTTCAGCGATCTCTTCCACCGTGCCGATGCGCGCCAGCGGCGTGCGTGCCAGCAGCGCTTCCTGGGCGAAATCGTCCTTGCCCTGTTCCGGCCACAGGATGGCGCCGGGCGCCACCGCGTTCACCCGGACCTTGGGCGCCAGCTCCAGTGCCAGCGAACGGGTGGCCATTTCCAGCGCCGCCTTGGCCATGCTGTAAGCCGGGTGGTCGCGCATTGGCGTGCTGCCGTGCAGGTCGGTCAGGTTGACGATGCAACCCTGCTGGCGACGCAGGTGCGGTGCTGCCGCCTGTGCCAGCAACAGCGGCGCGCGTGCGTTGACCGCATACAGGTCATCGATGGCCTCGGCGGTGATCTGGCCGACCGGCGTGGCGAAGAAGTTCGAGGCATTGTTGACCAGCGCGTCCAGCCGGCCGAAATGCGCCACCGCCTGGTCGACCAGGTCGGGCAGGGCATCGGCATCACGCAGGTCGGCCTGCAGGGCCAGCACGCTGCCGGGGCGGGCGCGTTCGAAGGCGAATGCCCGTTCCTGCAGTTCGTCGCTGGAGCGGTGGGCATGCAGCACGATGCGGTGGCCGGCCTGGTGCAGGCGGCCGGCGATGGCAGCGCCGATGCGGCGCGCGCTGCCGGTGATCAGGGTCACGGGGGCGGTATCGGTCATCGGGGGCTCCACGGCTCGGCTATCCTGTGCACATTGTCACCGCATTTGAAGACGCCATGCAGTCCACCATCCCCCTGCCCGAAGCCGATGCCCTGGCCCACAGTGAACAACTGGCCGATGCCCTGCGCGAGGAAATCCGTGCGCAGGGGGGGGCAATGCCCTTCTCACGCTTCATGGAACTGTGCCTGTATGCGCCGGGGTGGGGGTATTACAGCGCAGGGGCCAGCAAGTTCGGTGCGAGTGGCGATTTCACCACCGCGCCGGAGATGGGCGGGTTGTTCGCGGCAACGGTGGCCAATGCACTGGCGCCGGTGTTCGGCCAACTGGGCGCGCAGGCACGCCTGCTGGAACTGGGTGGCGGCAGTGGAGCATTCGCCGAGGCGGTGTTGCTGCGGCTTGCCGAACTGCAGGCGTTGCCGGCGCGCTATGCGATCCTGGAACCCAGCGCGGACCTGCGCCAGCGGCAGCGCGAGCGCCTGCAGCAGAACCTGCCGGCTGAGATTGGTGGGCGCGTGGAATGGCTGGATCGCCCGTTCGATGATGACTGGGAAGGCGTGGTGTTCGCCAACGAGGTGATCGATGCGCTGCCGACGCCGCGCTTCCTGATCAAGGACGGCGAGGTATACGAAGAGACCGTGGAGCTGGATGCACAGGGCGCTTTCATGCGCGGTGCGCAGCCGGCGGACGTGCTGCTCAACGGCGCGGTACGGCACCTGGAACGTTACCTGGAGCGGCCGTTCGCTGAAGGCTACCGTTCCGAATTGTTGCCGCAGCTGCCGTACTGGCTGCAGGCGGTTGCCGGTGGGTTGCAGCGTGGCGCGATGCTGTTCGTCGATTACGGCTACAACCGGGGCGAGTACTACCAGGCCGAACGCGATGACGGCACCGTGCGCGCGTTCTACCGCCACCACGTGCATAACGACGTGTACCTGTGGCCGGGCCTGCAGGACATCACCGCTTCGGTGGATTTCACGGCGGTGGCCGAAGCTGGCCTGCATGCCGGTTTCGATCTTTCCGGTTACTGCAGCCAGGCCAGCTTCCTGCTCGGCAACGGGCTGGACCAGGCGTTGACGCTGGCCGACGAGCGCAGCGATGAGGTCGGCCGGGTACAGCTGCGCGAGCAGGTCAAGAAGCTGACCCTCCCCAGTGGCATGGGCGAGCGCTTCCAGGTGATCGGACTGCAGCGCGAAGTGGATTTCGAGCCGGCCTTCGAGCTGGGCGACCTGAGCTGGCGGCTGTGAGCGGGACAGCCGCCGTGCTGAAGCCGCTGCGCCGGCCGGGGCTGTGGGTCGTGCTGTGGTGGCTGGCGGTGTTGACGGTGATCGTGGTGTGCCTGATGCCGCCGCCGCCGTTGTCATTGCCCGACGGTGGCGACAAGGTGGAACACTTCCTGGCCTATTTCCTGCTCGCGGGCAGTGCGGTTCAGCTGTATCGGCGCGGCCGGCCACTGCTGTGGGTTGGCGCCGGGCTGGTACTGATGGGGGTCGGGATCGAGTTCGCGCAGGGGGCACTGACGGTCACGCGCATGGCCGATCCGGCCGATGCGGTGGCCAATACGATCGGCGTGCTGGCCGGCCTGGCCACGGCGCTGACGCCGTGGCGCGATCTGTTGCTGCGCTGGCGCGGCTAGGTGCAGGCACGGTAGAGCCGGTCCGTGATCGGCTGCCTTGCCGGTTAAGCGCGCGTGCCAGCCAGCAACTGGTACCCACGGGTGACCACCCATGCGGTTGGGCGTGACTGATGGCAACAGCAGCAGTGCATGGCTCTGCAGTGTTGCCAGGGCAGAGCTTAATGATTGCAGTCCTGAGAGAAATAGATCTCATCCCTCACGACCATGGTCATCGTTCCGATCAATCTGCCGAACATCTGGCTGCATGTCACCAGCAGAAGATGCTGCCCGGTGTAGATCGCCTCATTGAGGTCGGTCGTGTATCTCACTGCCACACGGAGTCTGCTCACGGCAGCATCTGCCTTACTGCAGGCGCCAAGTAGGAATGCAGCAGCCACAGCTAAAATAATCATCCTTTTCATGTATTACTCCTCAGCATTGGAAAAGGCCCCCCCGGTTGTCCGAATCCATCGTCCGATGGCATCGCGGCAATGCTTCCGCTCAGTGACTGCAGGCCTGTTCGGCGGATACGATGACCACATTGTTCTCTGCATCATCGATGATGTCAGTGACTTCCATGGCACCCAGCAGCATCCCGAACATGAGGTTGCACTGCATGGCAAGAAAGCGTTTGGCGGTAGTTTTTGCTTCGACGATAGTGCTCGCCGAGGCGATGGTTTTCAGATGTGAAGTGGCCGCGCTCGCGGGCGAGCCCATCATGATGGAATGGAGGAGGAAAGCCAGTGATATGTGCTTCAGGGGCACTGTAGGCATGATGATCTCTCGGTGTTCTTCCGATCCAGTGAAGAGATTCCGCCCAGTACATTGACCGGGCGGATCCCAGAATCAGGTTGGACAATCAGTGATTGCAGTCCTGCTCGGCCTGCACCGTGAATCCTTCTTCCAGGGTATAGATCGGCTCACCGATCAACTCTCCGAACATCAGATTGCACTGGATCTTCAGTAGGCGTGCTGCTGTCATCTTTGCATGCTCCAGGCTCACTCCGGTTGCTTCCGTGGTGAGCTTGGTAACGGCGGCGTTGGCACTGCCGGCTACGCCAACGACGGCTACAAATGCGAACAACAGGGACTGCAGTCTACGGTTCTTCATGTCTGTTTCTCTTGGGTGTTTGCGGCGACATGCCGCGACAGCCAAGATAGGTTTATCGCGAAAATATGAGAGTAGGTACAGCACTCGAGTGTCGCTCGGAACATGCTGCTCTGACGGTCGGATTCTGTCAGCGGATGTTGTGTCGTGATCTGTTGCTGCGCTGGCGCGGCTGATGTGACCGTTGGTAGCGCCGAGCCGTGCTCGGCGGGATATTGAGGCGCCGCTGCGCTCGCCGAGCACGGCTCGGCGCTACCGCTTGGTGTTCAATCGGCCAGGGTTACTTCGTCCACTACCCACATCGCCGGGCGCGTATCGCCGGTGAAGCCGATGCACAGGTTGCCGGTGCCGGTCGTGCCCTTCGGCAACGTGGCGGTGAGCGTGATGAATCCATCTGCATCGGGACTTGCCGGCAGTGCCACTTCAGCAATGGACGGACCGGTGCAGTCGCCGCGGCGGATCTTCATCTCACCATGCGCACGCGTAGCTTTCTCGAACTTCCGGTTCGGCTCGTCATGCGCCAGCTGGAAATAGTACGGAATGCGGCCCGCGCGGACCTGCACCTTGCCGATGCCGCTGAGGTCCGCATCCGCCCAGCGCCAGCAGGGGTTGAAGATGTTGACGTTGAACACCGCGCGTTCGCCATCGGCAGGGCCATCGTCTTCCAGCCGCAGCACCAGTTGGCCGGGACCCGGACAGCTGAGCAGTTCGTCATCGTTACGGGTCAGCAGCGATTGCGCGGTGTAGGCCGCAACGGTCGGGGCCGCTGCCAGCGGCTGCCCGTTGTAGAACGCAGCGGCCTGTACGGTGGCTGGCACGCGGGCCTGCAGCGGCGCCTGGTACAGCGGTGACTGGGCGGTCACCGGCTGGCCATCGGTGCTGTAGCGCACTTCGTAGCCAAGCGGGTTGGCAAGCTGGACCTGCACCGTGCCGGCACGTCGATCTTCGCGCTGCGTCACGCCTACTTCGAACGGGGTCTGTGCGTACGCCAGCCCCCACGCGCGATACCGCTCCAGCTGGGCTGGCAGGCGGGCCAGGAAGTCGCGGAAATCACGCTGCGCAGGCGCGCTCCAGCCGGTCTCGGCCACCGCTGCAACCCGCGGGAACAGGTTGTGCTGCAGCCGCGCATAGCTGCGCGTGTGCTCGGTGAACATGTTCGCCTGCAGGCCCAGGATGTGATGCTGTTTGTCCGCGGCCAACGTGGCCGGCACCGGCTCGAAGCCATAGGTGCGTGCCAGCGTGATCAGCGCCGGACGGCCCGGTGGCTCGTTCGGTGATGCCGTCTGCAGGTAGTCCATGTACATGTCGGTGACCGGCGACATCACCACGTCGTGGCCGGCGCTGGCCGCGGCCAGGCCGCCTTCGGTGCCACGCCAGGACATCACCGTGGCCTGCGGCGGCAGACCCCCTTCGAGGATTTCGTCCCAGCCGATCAGGCGCCGGTCGTGCTGTTCCAGGAATGTTTCCAGCCGCTTGATCAGATGGCTCTGCATCTGCATCTCATCGCTGGCGCCCAGTTCGCGCATGCGCTGCTGCACGCGCGCCGACGCGATCCACTGGTCCTTGACCGCCTCGTCCCCGCCCACATGCACGTAGCGCGAAGGGAACATCTCGATGACTTCTTCCAGCACGTTTTCCAGGAAGGTGAAGGTGCTTTCCTCGGTGTTGAACAGGTTGGGGAACACGCCCCATTCGCTCAGCGGCTGCAGTGGCGTGTCCAGCACGCCCAGCTCCGGGTAAGCGGCGATGGCCGCCGTGGCATGGCCCGGCACGTCGATCTCCGGGATGACCTGGATGTGGCGTTCGGCGGCGTAGGCGATGACCTCGCGGATCTGCTGCTGGGTGTAGAAGCCGCAGTAAGTGCGCGCGCCGCCGGTGGCCGGATCGATGCCGCCGTCGCCGGCGGGGACGCGGCAACTGCCGACGTCGGTCAGTTTCGGGTAGCGCTTGATCTCCATGCGCCAGCCCTGGTCGTCGGTCAGGTGCCAGTGGAAGGTGTTGAGCTTGTGCGCTGCCATGGCATCCAGCACCTGCTTGATCTCGCCAAGGCTCTGGAAGTGGCGCGCCGAATCCAGCATCAGGCCACGCCAGGAAAAGCGCGGCGCGTCTTCGATGCGTACGGCCGGTACGCGGCCGTCGCTGCCGCCGGTGGCCAGCTGGGCCAGGGTGGTGGCGCCGTAGAACAGGCCGGCCTCGGTGGAGGCGCGGACGATGACGCCGTCCGCGCTGGATTGCAGGCTGTAGCCTTCGACTGCATCGGGCAAGTGCCGTGCACTGGCTGGCACATCTCCCAGGATGAAGCGGATGCCGCCGGACATTCCGCTGCTGGCAGGTGAAAGCTGCGGCCCGCCGCTGCGTGCAAGCAGGTCGGCGAACTGCGCAGCCACGCGCTGTGCCGCTTCGCCCTGCGCACGCAATGGCGTGGAAGCGTTGATGGTGAAGCCCTCACCCTGGGTGTGCTGCACGTGGGCCGGGGCGGGGATCAGCATCAGGCTGCCGGCGCGCAACTGGGGGCCGGGAGCGTTGTCGATGGTGGGCTGGTCTTCGGCGTGGGCCAGCGGTGCCAGGGCGAGGCAGAACAACAATGGCAGCGGGGCCAGGGAGATAAAGCGCATCGTGCTACTCCTGATCATGCAACGGGCCCGGAATTCCGGGCCCGTTGCGATGGACATTGCGGGTGCAAGCTTAGAACTTGAAGTGCACGGTGGCCATGTAGCGGCGGCCACTCTTGTACTTGCCGGCCAGGTGCTCCTTGTCGCCCAGGTACTGGAAGTAGGTCTCGTCCAGCAGGTTCTGCGCGTCGATGTTGAGCGACCAGTTGTCGTTGAAGGTATAGCCGATGCTGGCGCCCAGTTCGGCGTAATCATCCACGCTTGCAGGTGCCGCACCCGCCACGTAGCCGCCGGCCAGGTAGCTGTCGCGCCAGTTGTAGGTCAGGCGTGCATTGAGCGGGCCCTTCTCGTAGTAGGGACTGAACGCAATGGCATTGCGGGACTGGTACGGCAGTGCATCGCCGGTATTGTTTTCGCCGTTGGCATAGGTGTAGTTGCCGGTCAGGCCGAAGCCACTTTCGCCGAAGGGCTGCTGGAAGCTGATGTTGAAGCCCTTGACGTGGCCGCCGCCGGCATTGCGCGGACGCTGGATGCTGTAGTCGCAGTAACCGTCGGCCGTGCAGCCGTTGGTACCCACGATGCTGTTCCACGTTGCCGCGGAGGTATCGCGGATCGAGTTGTACTGGCGCTCGATGGTGGCCGAGGTGTCGATGTAGTTCTCGATCTTCTTGTAGAACACCGACCAGGCCACCACGGACTGCGGTGCATAGTAGTACTCGGCGGACACGTTGTAGTTCCAGGACTCATAAGGCGACAGGTTGGCGTTGCCGCCCGAACCCGTCAGCTGCGTGTCGTTGAGGAAGGTGTTGTTGACCATCTGGTTGTACGGTGCCCAGGCGATCACCTTCGCCGCGGAGAAGCGGAATACCCAGTCATTGTCGGTATCCCATGCCACGCTCAACGAAGGCAGCACGAAGTCTTCCTTCTTGGTCTGCGTCTGCCACTTGCTGTCCAGGTCGGTCAGCTCCGGTTCGCCACCGTAGACGAAGCCGCTGCCCTTGGTCTTGGAATCCACGTAGCGCACGCCGACGTTGCCGCGCAGCGGCCCGTTGGAGAAATTCAGCTGTGCATAGGCCGCGTTGTTGGTCTGTTCCAGCGCCCAGCTGTTGTTGAGGTAGCTGGAGGCATCAGGGTTGGCGAAGTCCAGCGGGCTGCCCTTTACCCAGCTCAGCACGTTGCCGCGACCCACCTGGATATGCCGGGCCTGGTCATCGCCGAAGCCCTGGATATCGGTCAGGCCGATGGTGCCGACGTCAGCCAGGGTGCCGGTGTTGACGCCGTTGTACACGTTGAGCTCGAAGTTTTCCTCGTGCTTGCCGTGGCGCACGCCGAACTGCAGTTGGTTGAAGATGCTGTCGAACTGCACGTTGAAATCCAGCTGCGCGTAGGTGTCCTTGCTCTCGGTGGCGAAAACGCCGTTGTTGCCGAGCCAGCCACCGGGCGCACCCCACTTGGCCGGATCGCGTGCAGCAGCCGGGTCATCGAAGCTCAGGCCATCGTCCATGTTCCAACTGTAGCCGCCGTTGTAGACCGGCTCGATGAAGTACTGGGCAAGGTTCTTGTTCTCGGATTTGCTCTGGCCGGCCTGGCCGCTGATACCCCAGCCATCGCCCTTCCAGGCGCCACGCAGGTCCAGGCCCTTGGTGGTCACTTCGGATTCGCGCACGTTGTTGTCGTAGATCACCGTGCCGCTGGTGGCATCTGCGTTGGCGCCGGAGTGGCCGCTGGTCGCCACGCCATTGCGAACGCCGCCCAGCTGGTCCATCGCCGCGACGGTGCCGGCATTCCAGGTGGCGAAGGAGTACAGCGACTGGTTGTAGTTGTCGAAGTTTTCCTTGATGTACAGGCCGCTCAGGTTGAACTCGAGCTCGTCACTTGGCTTCCACTGCAGGTTGACCACGGCACTGTCGCGCTTGCGTTCCTGCTGGAACCACGCGGCGTTGATCGAGTTCGGCACGTCCACGTCGCCGGCCACGCCGGTCGCGTTGGTGAAGGTGCTGGCCTTGGCATAGCCGAATACTTCGATGCCCTGGCGGTCCACCGATTCTTCGTAATGCTGCGCGGAGACCGCGATGCCAAAGGTTTCCTCGTCGTTCTTCCAGCTGTACAGCGCGGCAGCGTTAGGCTTGCCGTCGCTGGCCTGTTCGCTGTAGCTGTACCCTACCGAAGCGGCGACCTCGTTCTTCTTCATGTCCAGCGGCTGGCGGGTGTGCATCAGCACGGTGCCGCCCAGGCTGCCTTCGGTCAGGCGCGCTTCGGAGGACTTGATGATCTCGGCACGGCCGAGGATCTGTGGCGACAGCAGGGTGTAGTCGAAGCCACGGTTGGGCTGCTCGCCATACAGCCAGATGGCCTGTGCGACCGGATGGCCATCCAGGAAGGACAGGTTGAGGCTCGGGTCGGTGCCGTCGATGCTGACGCGCTCGCCCTGGCCAAAGCGACGGTCCAGGGTGACGCCGGGAATCTGCGAAAGCGCTTCGGCGACGTTGGTGCTGGGGAACTTGCCGATGTCTTCGGCGGTGATCGCTTCGGATACACCGACGTTGTTGCGCTTGGTATCCAGCGATTTTTCCAGGCTGGCGCGGATGCCGACGACGGTAATGGTGTCCAGGTCCTGCGGGGTTTCCTGGGCGTGGGCAGCAAAAGCCAGGCAACTGACGATGGCGGCCGAAAGCAGGGACTTGCGGGTATTCATGATGTCTCTCCTCATCACTCGATGATCGCCTCGTCGGCGTACGGTTGCTGCTGTCATGCGTTGGCGCCGCGGCCGGCGCGAACGGGTATTCCCGGTACTGCATGGTGCGTGTGGCGTACTGCGTATTCCGATGCTGCGTCGTTCGATACGTACGTCAGGGGCTGCGCGGTGCGCAGTGGAAAGTGCTCAGCGGGCGTTGCGGCCGAGGTACCAGCTGGCTGCTCCGATGACCCCGAGCTGGCCGTGTTCGACCACCTTCACCGGGATCTGCCGAAGTGCCTCGCTCATCGGCCCCTTGTTGAGATAGCGCGCGACGAAGCTGCTGTCGCGAAGGAAATCGCGGATCTGCGGCAGGATGCCGCCGGCCAGGTACACCCCGCCGTGTGCGCCATACAACAGCGCCATGTCGCCGATGGTGCTGCCCAGCAGGCCGCAGAACACATCCAATGCCCTGCGTGCATGCGGGTCGCTGCCTGTCATGGCCGCAGCGGTGACCGCATCGGGCGTGGCCAGCCGTGGTGCCGTGCCTTCCAGCGCGCACAGCGCCGTGTACAGGTTGATCAAGCCCGGGCCGGACAATGCATGTTCGACCGACACATGCGCGCGGTCGCGCAACATATGGCGCACGATCGCCATTTCCAGCGCATCGCTTGCCGCCAGGCTGGCCTGGCCGGCTTCGGTAGCCAGCACCACGGCGCCGTGCGGGGTGGGAATCCACACCGCGGCGCCCAGGCCGGTACCGGGGCCCACCACCAGGGTGGGGCCGCGCGGCGCGCTGGCCGGGCCGCACAGTTGCAGCACTCCGCTGGCATCCACCTGTGCAGCGGCATGCGCAACCGCTTCGAAATCATTGACGATATGTACGTGCGGGACGCCGACCTCGGCCTCGATCAGGCGCGCGGACAGCGGCCAGGGCACGTTGGCGGTGATCACCGTGCCGTCCTCGCGCGCATAGCCGGCCGTGGCCACCACGCAGTGCGCCGGCCGCGGCCCGTCGCCCAGGAAATCGGACAGGATCGCGGCGAGGCCGGCATGGTCCGCATTGCGATACTTGCGATAATCCAGCACCCGCACCGGATGCGCGTCGTCGCCACTGGCCTGTACGCGGGCCACCCGGACATGGGTACCCCCCACGTCGGCGGCAATGAAGCTCGGCGCGGCATTGGACAGCACGTGGGCGGGGGCGGGATGGCTGGCAGCGGTCACGCGGGCTCCTGCGGGCGGGCCGGCCAGATGACCGGTGATTGAGGCGGAGTCTGTAACCGGGTTGACAACGATGTCAACGGGTTCGTGACATTTTCGTTGCTGCGCCGCAACGGATGCTTTCATCAGGAAGCGGTTACATGCCGTATCAGCCTGCTCGCGAAGTTTGTTGTGTTTTCAGCCATTCCAGGCGATCGGCGGTGAACATGTGGCGACTTTGTCGCTTCTGCCGCATCGCAGCACGAAAGCCCGGGCGTGCACGATCAAGTTGACAAACCCCCTGTGTCCGTCGAATTAATGTGACAACGTTGTTCCCAGCCACTCGTCGACACCGCTGCCCAGCACGTCGTAGCAGGAGCCCTCCTGATGTCTGCCGTCCCCGCTGCCAACGCACGCCCGAACGTGGCGACCTCCATCGCCATCGTTGGCGTGCTGTTCTTCCTGATCGGCTTCTTCACCTGGCTCAACGGGCCACTGATCACCTTCGTCAAGCTGGCTTTCGAGCTGGATGAAGTAGGCGCCTTCCTGGTGCTGATGGTGTTCTACCTGTCCTATTTCTTCCTGGCCCTGCCGTCGTCGTGGATCCTGCGCCGCACCGGCATGAAGAAGGGACTGAGCCTGAGCCTGCTGGTGATGGCCGGCGGTGCCGCGCTGTTCGGCGAGTTCGCCACGCAGCGCTGGTATCCCGGGGCGCTGGCTGGCCTGTTCGTGATCGGCAGCGGGCTGGCCCTGCTGCAGACGGCAATCAATCCCTACATCAGCATCCTCGGCCCGATCGAGACCGCTGCGCGGCGGATCGCGATGATGGGCATCTGCAACAAGATCGCCGGCATGCTGGCGCCCGTCCTCATCGGCACGATGGTGCTGCACGGCATCGGTGACCTGTCCACCACGGTCGAGCAGGCCGACGCTGCAACCCGGGCGATCCTGCTCAACGAGTTCGCGGCGAAGATCCATGCACCCTACCTGGCCATGGCCGGCCTGCTGGTGGTGTTGGCGGTCGCGGTGCTGTTCTCGCCGTTGCCGGAGCTGAAATCCGCCGAAGCCAACGCGACGCCTGCGCGTGCGGACGGCGTGGAGCGCAGCAGCATCTTCCAGTTCCCGCACCTGTGGCTGGGCGTGCTGTGCCTGTTCGTCTACGTGGGCGTGGAGGTGATGGCTGGCGATGCCATCGGCACCTACGGGCATGGCTTCGACCTGCCGCTGGACCAGACCAAGCTGTTCACCTCGCTGACACTGGGCGCGATGCTGGTGGGCTATGTGGTTGGCCTGCTGTTGATTCCGCGCGTGGTGTCGCAATCCCGCTACCTGAGCGTTTCGGCGGTGCTGGGCGTGCTGTTCTGCATCGGGGCCTTTGCCACCCACGGCTACGTGTCGGTGGCCTTCGTGGCGCTGCTCGGTTTCGCCAATGCGATGATGTGGCCGGCCATCTTTCCGCTGGCCATCCGCGGCCTGGGGCGCTTCACCGAAACCGGTTCGGCGCTGCTGGTGATGGGCATCGCAGGCGGCGCGATCATCCCGCAGGCCTTCGCCGTGCTCAAGCAGTACCTGGATTTCCAGCTGGTGTTCCTGCTGCTGATGGTGCCCTGCTACCTGTACATCCTGTTCTACTCGGTCATCGGCCACCGCGCGGGCCTGCCGCGCGACATGGCCTGATCGGCGATCATGGGCGGACTTGGACAACCGCAGGGGACGACAATGCGCAGGGCTACCATCAAGGACGTGGCTGAGCGGGCCAAGGTCTCGCTGAAGACGGTATCGCGCGTCATCAACAACGAGCCGTCGGTCATGCAGGCCACCCGCGCGCGCGTGCTGCGCGCGATCGCCGAGCTGGACTATGAGCCGGATCCTTCGGCGCGCAACCTGCGCAGCGGCACCACGTTCGTGATCGGGCTGGTGTACGACAACCCCAATCCGTACCACATCATCGGGGTGCAGAACGGCGTGCTGGCGGCTTGCCGCGAGACCGGCTTCGGCCTGCAGATCCACCCCTGCGATTCCAGTTCGCCGCTGCTGTCCGAAGAGCTGGCCGACTGGGTGCAGCGCTCCCGCCTGGCAGGCCTGGTACTGACCGCGCCGATGTCCGAACGCCGTGACCTGGTGCAGGCGCTGACGGCGCGCGGCATCAAGCTGGTACGCATCATCGCGGCCACCGAAGACCCGGCCGATGGCGCCTGCGTGTTCGTCGATGACCGCGAGGCCGCCTATGAGGTCACCGAACACCTGATCCAGCTCGGCCACCAGCGCATCGGCTTCCTGTGGGGAGGCAGCTCGCACCGTTCCTCGGTGGAGCGCCATGCCGGCTATGAGGCGGCCCTGAAGGACTATGGCATGACCGTGGACAAGCACCTGGTGGTGCAGGGCGATTACACCTTCGATGATGGTTTCCGTGGTGCACGCCGGTTGCTGGCGCTGCGCGAGCCGCCGACGGCGATCTTCGGTTCCAACGATGAAATTGCCGCCGGGGTGCTGGCAGCGGCGAAGTCTGCCGGCATGAACGTGCCCTATGACCTGTCCATCGCAGGCTTCGAGGACAGCCCGTTCTCGCGCCAATCCTGGCCGCCGCTGACCACCGCCAAGCAGGCCACCGAGGATATCGCCCGGCATGCGGCGCGGCTGCTGATCGCCCAGCTGCGCAGCGATGCCTACGACGACGTGCCTTCGCCATTGCATAACCAGGGCTTCGTGCCGCAACTGGTGGTGCGTGGTTCCACCGCGCCGGTACGTCCCGCCGACGCGCGCTCCCTTCCAGCTGAAAGTCCCTGAGTCCACGCCATGTCGCTGCCAGAACCCACCGCCACCTTGATGTTCCGCGAAGCCGCCGAGTCGGCGGATGTCATCGCCACCCAGTTCGCGCGCAACCACGGGGTGGTGGAGACCCTGGCCGCCAGCCTGCGCGCTGCGCCGCCGCCGTTCGTGGTGACCTGCGCGCGCGGCAGCTCCGACCACGCCGCCACTTATGCCAAGTACCTGCTGGAGACCCAGTTGGGGCTGGTGGTGGCATCGGCTTCGCCGTCGGTGGGGTCGGTCTATGCCGCGCCGCTGAAACTGCGTGGTGCGTTGTTCATCGTGATTTCGCAGTCCGGCAAGAGCCCGGACCTGCTGCGCAACGCCGAAGCGGCCAAGGCGGCAGGCGCGCGCGTGGTGGCGCTGGTCAACGTGGAAGATTCGCCACTGGCACGGCTGGCCGATACGGTGGTTCCCCTGCACGCTGGCGCCGAGCGCAGCGTGGCAGCGACCAAGAGCTACCTGGCGTCGCTGGCCGCCATACTGCAGCTGGCCGCGTACTGGAAACAGGACAGCGCGCTGCGGACCGCGCTGGATGCCTTGCCCGATGCGCTGCGGCAAGCCTGGCAGTGTGACTGGAGCACGGTCACCGATGGCCTGGTCGGGGCCGGCAACCTGTTCGTGCTCGGTCGCGGGCTGGGCCTGGGCGCAGCGCAGGAAGCGGCGTTGAAGTTCAAGGAAACCTGCGGCCTGCACGCCGAGGCGTACAGCTCGGCCGAGGTCAAGCATGGCCCGATGGCGCTGGTGGGGCCGGGGTTCCCGGTGCTGGCTTTCGCCCAGCCGGATGAAACCGGAGCCGGTACCCGCGCGGTGGCCGACGAGTTTGCCGCGCGCGGTGCGCAGGTATGGCTGGCCGGCGCCGGCGGTGGCCTGCCGGTTGCCGCTGCGCCCCATCCGTTGTGCGCGCCGTTGCTGACCGTGCAGAGCTTCTACCGCGCGATCAATGCGCTGGCACTGCGTCGCGGGCACAACCCGGACCTGCCGCCGCATCTGAACAAGGTGACGGAGACCGTGTGATGAAACAGGTATTGCGCAATGCCCGCATGCTGGCCGGCGATGAGTTCCGCGATGACCTGGCGCTGGTGATCGAACATGGCCGCATCAGCGAGGTGCTGCCCGACGCGGCGCCAGGACTGGGAACGGCAGGCGAACAGATCGACCTGGGCGGTGGATGGCTGTTGCCGGGCTTCATCGACGTGCAGGTCAATGGCGGTGGGGGCGCACTGTTCAACAACACCCCGGACGTGGCGACCCTGCGCACCATCGCCGCGGCGCACCGTCGCTTCGGCACCACGGCGCTGCTGCCGACCTTGATCAGCGACGACGTGCAGGTGATGCGCGCGGCCATTGCCGCGACGCACGATGCGATCACCCAGGCGGTTCCGGGCATCATCGGCATCCATCTGGAAGGCCCGTACATCGCCCCGGCGCGCAAAGGCACCCACGATGCCAGCAAGTTCCGCGTGCCGGATGCCGACGAAGTGGCGCTGGCTGCTTCGCTGGACAACGGCGTGACCCTGCTGACGCTGGCACCGGAACGGGTCCCGCTGGAGACCATCCGTGCGCTGGTGGAGCGCGGGGTGATCGTCGCCGCCGGACATACCGCGGCCAGCTACGAAGAAGTGCGCGCCGGCCTGGAGGCGGGTATCCGTGGCTTCACCCACCTGTACAACGCGATGTCTCCGTTGCAGGGGCGCGAACCGGGTGCGGTCGGCGCTGCGCTGGAAGACCGCGACAGCTGGATCGGCATCATCGTCGATGGGGTCCACGTGCACCCCGGCAGCCTGCGCGTGGCGCTGGCGGCCAAGCCACGCGGGCGCCTGCTGCTGGTTACCGACGCGATGCCGCCGGTTGGTGCCGACGATCCCAGCTACGAGCTGTATGGCGAGATCATCACCGCGGTGGATGGCGTGGTACGCAACGCCGCCGGCTCACTGGCCGGCTCTGCGTTGGACATGGCCACCGCCGTGCGCAACACCGTGAAGCTGCTCGGCCAACCGTTGGCGGAAGCCGCGCGCATGGCCTCGACCTATCCTGCGCAGTTCCTCAACCTGGATGACCGGCTGGGCCACATCGCGGAAGGCCACCAGGCCGACCTGGTGCTGCTGGACGATGACCTGCGGGTGCGGGGCACGTGGATCGCCGGACAGTACGAAGCTGCATGAGCCAGGCACGCGGCACCCGGCTGGCCTCGATCGATGCGCTGCGTGGCATCACCGTGGCTGCGATGCTGCTGGTGAACAACCCCGGTGACTGGGGGCATGTGTATGCCCCTTTGCTGCATGCGGACTGGAATGGCTGCACGCCCACCGACCTGGTATTTCCGTTCTTCCTGTTCCTGGTCGGCGTATCGATGGCCTTCAGCGTAATGCCGCGCGCGCTTGATGCTGCGGCCCGTCCGGCGCTGGCGCGTGGGGTGCTGCAGCGCGCGCTGCGCATTCTTGTCGCGGGCGTGCTGTTGCATGCGCTGGCCTGGTGGTTGCTGGACCTGCCGCATTTCAGGTTGTGGGGCGTGCTGCAACGAATCGCATTGTGCGCCGCGCTGGTCGGGCTGCTGGCGGTTCATGCCGGCAGGCACCTGCAGTGGATCGTGCTGGGGGTGTTGCTGTGCGGTTATGCGGGGTTGCTGCTGGGCGCCGATACGCTGCAGCCGCTGCTCAATCCGGTCAGTCGGCTGGATACGGTGCTGTTCGCTCCATGGATCTACCAGTACCAGCCCACTACCGGGCTGGGCCATGACCCCGAGGGGCTGCTCAGTTCGCTGGGCGCCCTGGCCACCACGCTGCTGGGACTGATCGCAGGCCGGATGCTGCGTGGGCAGCGCCTTGGCCAACTTGCCGTCCTGGCCATGATGATGCTTGCTGCGGGAACGCTGGCCTCGCTGTGGCTGCCCTTCAACAAGAACCTGTGGACACCTAGCTACGCCTGCTGGACCGGTGGCCTGGCCATGCTGGCGTTGCTGGCGATGCATTGGCTGGTCGACCGCCGTGGCTGGCCAGCGTTGGGGCGCCGCTTCGGTGTCAACGCGATCGCCGCGTACCTGGGGTCCGGCGCCATGGCCCTGGTGCTCATTGCCAGCGGTGCGTGGGGCGCAATGGACGCGGGGCTGGTCGCGCTGCTGGGCGATGCACGCCTTGCTTCGCTGGCATGCGCGGTGTTGTTTGTGACGCTGTGGTGGTACGCCATGCGCATGCTGGATAGCCGTCGCATTTACCTGAAAATCTGAACGCATTCAATAACATGGATGCGGCGTGAGAGGCCTGGGTATCAAGGATGTACATTGTCCCCCGACCTGCCTCCAGGACATTGGCAGACACCACGTGGCCAGTCGGCCTCCCCTCATGCGTGCGTGCTTCGCTGTTTCTGATTTCAGACCAGGAGATGCACGATGTCGTCCGATCGAATCCGCGCAATCGCGCCGTTGTCCCATCCTCTTTCCTGGCACATCGCCCGCGCGCTACGTTCGGGGGCGCCCTGTGTATTGGGCGCGTTGGTGATGGCCGGTGCGCCACCCGCGCTGGCCGGGTGCGATGAAACCGCGCCTGTCGCAGGACAGACGGTTACCTGCACCGCTGGTGCCCCCAATCCGCAGACCGTGCCGGTGGCTGCCTCCGGTGCCGCGGGCATCACCGTCGACGTCGGTGCCGGCGCACAGTTGCAGCAGGCAGGTGCGGGCAGTGCGATCAGCCTGCTGGGTGCGGGTGGCCACCAACTCACCAACCTGGGCACGATCAGTTCGGCCAGCGGCACGGCGGTGCAGCTGGGAGGCGGCAGCCAGGTGCAGAACGATGGCAGCATCAGCGGCGGCACGGGTACAGGGTTGGTGTTCAGCGGTGCTGGCGACAGTGTGCTGGTCAATCGCGGGACGATCAGCGGCAGCACCGGCGTTGTGTTCGGCAGCGGCAATGATCGCCTGGAAATGCTGGGGGGAAACATCACCGGGGCAGTGCTGCAGGCGGCCGGCGACGATGCGGTGGTGATCCGCGACGGCACCCTGGCCAGCCTCGACCAGGGGGACGGCGCCGACACGCTGGAAATCAGCGGTGGTAGCGTGACCGGCACGGTGCAGCAGGGCAACGGCATCGACACGTTCCTGATGACGGGCGGGACCATCGGCGCGCTGCTGCAGGGTGACAACTACGATTACTTCCGCATGACCGACGGTCGCATCATCGGTGCGTTCGACGACGGTGACTACGCGGAGATGACCGGCGGCCGCATCGGGCGGGTCAACATGAAGCTGGACAACAACGTGTTCGACATGTCCGGCGGCACCATCGATGGCAACCTGGTCACCGGTTTCGGCCGCGACACGATCATCCTGTCCGATGGCTACATCGGCGGCAACATCAGTGTCAGCGGTGGCGATGACAGCGTCACCCTCACCGGCGGTACGGTACGCGGCGAAGTGCGCCTGAGTGTAGGCAACGATGTGCTGGATTGGAGCGGTGGCGGCGTGGTGCATGGCCTGGTCGATTTCGGCGAGGGCGACGACAGTGCGCGGCTGGCCAACCTCAACCAGGCGCACCTGGGGGCACTGCCGGGCTTCGATGGTGGGCTGGGCGTGGACACGTTGACGATGGACAACGTGAAAACTACCGGGGTGGCGCGCTATACCGGCTGGGAAAGCATTGCACTGGCCGACGACAGCCAGATCACTTTCGACGGTACCCTGCAGCTGGGCGACGCCGGCAGCGGTACCGGCACGCTGGATGTGGATGCCACCAGTGCGCTGTTCGCCAGTGGCACCACGGGCGGCATCTCGGCCTTTGCCGCAGGCGCGCTGGCGACGGTGAACAATGCCGGCCGGATCGACCTGGGCGCCAATGGCACCGCCGGCGATCGCTTCACCATTGCGGGCAACTACACCGGTAACGGCGCAGGGCTGTACCTGGATACGGTGCTTGGGGACGACAGTTCGGCCAGTGACCGCCTGGTGATTTCCGGCGGCACCGCCAGCGGTACAACGGGCATCGGCATCAACAACGCCGGTGGCACCGGTGCCGCCACGCTGGTGGACGGCATCATGGTGGTGCAGGCCAGCAACGGGGCACGTACCAGCGGCGGCGCGTTCGCGCTGTTCAATCCACTTTCGGCCGGTGCCTACGAGTACTTCCTGTTCAAGGGCGGCGTCAGTGCAGGCACCGGGGAGAACTGGTACCTGCGCTCGACCCTGGTGGCCAGCGCCACCCCGGCGCCCGCGCCAGATCCGGTAACACCACCGGTCCCGGATCCGCCGCCACCGGAAGATCTCGGCACGCCACCGCCGGAGCTGCCGCCGGCACCGCCACCGCCGCCGGACATCAACCCACCCGACGATCCGGATCCGGTCGCCGCCGAACCTGCGCCACCGCCGGAGCCGGCGGCACCGGATCCGGTACCGCCACCGACCATTGAAGAGCAACCGCCGGTACCGGACGCGGTCGCCGTGGTGCCGGGTCCATTGGCCATGCCGCCCACGCCCGGCGCACGTCCGTCACAGGCCGAAATAACGCCGATCTACCGGTTGGAGACGCCGGCCTATGCGGTGGTGCCATCGTTGCTGCGCACGGTGTCGCAGGCCAGCCTGGGCACCTTCCATGAGCGCCAGGGCGAGCAGCGCCTGTTGAATGCACCGGATGGACGTGGCGCCGCCTGGGGACGGCTGATCGGCAGCAGCGAAGAGCAGCATTGGCAGGGCGATGCGCTGACCGGCTTCGATGGCGACCTGCAGGGCCTGCAGGCAGGTATCGGCCTGCATACCGGCGGCAGCGAGGCATTTCGCAGCCAGTGGGGACTGTTCGTCGGCCGCACCCGCGCCACCGGCGGCATCAGCGGCCTGGCCTTGGGCTGGGAAAACGTCCATGTCGGGCAGACACGGCTGGATGACAAGCATGTCGGACTGAGCTGGACCGGTGTCGGTGCGGCAGGCGGCTACATCGACGTGGTGGCGATGCAGAGCCGGTACCGCGGCGAGGCATGGTCTTCGCGTGGGCTGGGGATCGACGTGCGTGGCGACGGCACCACCGCGTCGGTGGAAGCGGGCAAGCCGCTGTTGCGCTTCGGGCAGTCGTCATGGTGGCTGGAGCCCCAGGTGCAGGTGATCTGGCAGCGACAATCGCTGGATGATGCCGCCGATCCGGTGGCCGCCATCCGCTTCGATGCGGACAACGCGTGGACCGGCCGCGTCGGCGTGCGCCTGGCCGGGGATTACGGCCTGGCCGACAACGGCTGGCAACCCTATTTCAAGCTCAACTATTGGAAGACGCTGGACGGCGACAACCGCGTGGACTTCGACAGCAACCGTATCGTGTCCGGGCAGGAAACCAGCGCATGGGAGGTGGGCGTGGGCGTTGTCGGACGTTTCAACCGCAACGTGAGCGCCTATGCGGTGGCCGATTACACCCGTGACCTGGAAGACCGCAACCGCGAGCGCAAAGGTATCGAAGGCAACATCGGGCTGCGCTTCGACTGGTAGAGCGGGGCCATGCCCCGCTGCTGTTGCGCATGGTGCGCACGGTGGCGGGCATGGGCCGTCACTACCTGGTCCTGCGCCTGCTGCGCTCGCATCGGGTGCGTTGGCTGCCGGTTCATGGTGGCGGGCATGGCCCGTCACTACCTGGTCCTGCGCCTGCTGCGCTCGCATCGGGTGCGTTGGCTGCCGGTTCGCGGTGACGGGCATGGCCCGTCACTACCGAAAAGGCATCGGCGTGATTGCCGCACCCGGCGTTCGACAGGCTGACGACGCCATGGGCTGTTAAAGTCGCGGTATCGATCACGCGTGTGCGCACGCAAGCAGGAGTAGCCGTGGAAGCCGAAGCCCCCTTTGAACCGCTGAACGATCTGGAAGTGCGCCTGGTGCAGGCACAGGACGGAACGCTGCAGGCGCCGGAATTCCTGGACAGCCTGTTGTCCGACCAGGTATTCGTGCTGCTGGACAAGCCGGTCGGGCCGGACGCCGACTGGGACGAATCGATCAATCCGCTGGTGCTGACCAGCGAAGCCGATGAGCCCATGTTCGCGGTGTTCTCTGCCATCGAGCGTGCGGGCATGTGGAGCGACCAGTTGCCGCAGTTCGAAAATGCGCTGCAGGTGGAAGTGCGCTGGCTGCTCGGTGCGATCTCCGATGGCGTGGGCCTCGTGCTCAACCCGGGCTTCGACATCGGCATGGAGATGATCCCCGATGCGGTGGTCCAGCTGAAGCAGCGCGCCGACGCGTTTACCCGCGGCGAAGCACGCTGATCAGCGCTGGCGTGCTGCCGCGATCGCGGCGATGCGCGCCTTCGCCAGGGCCTGGCCGATTGCCGGGCCCTGCAGGTGAGTGGTGTCCAGGTCGCGCGCCTGCACCGACAGTGCGGCCTGGTGCACGCGTTTGAGGGTATCGCCCTGCGGATAGGTGCTGTCCTCGAAGCCCAGCCGGCCGCGCTTGTCGGCCTCGCAGCACAGCGCGAGGCGGGCGATGCGTTCCGGCCGCCGCAGCGCATCGCAACGCCCCAGCAGTTCCAGCACGGTGGCATCACGCAGTTCATCGATGCGGTGCACGTTGAGATGCTCGCGGCACACCGCCTCGGCCAGTTGCTGGTGCTCCACCGGGACCTTCAGCCGCGCGCATAGCGCCTTCAGCGGCTTGATGCCGCGCTGCTCATGCATGATGTGGCGCGGCCACTCCTCCGGAGGGGTCAGGCCCTTGCCCAGGTCGTGGGTGAGCGCGGCGAAACCGACCATGTCATCGCCAGGCGCCAGCCGTGCGGCCATGTCGCTGACCATTTCCTGGTGCACGCCGGTGTCCACTTCCGGGTGGAACTCCGCACGTTGCGGTACGCCGTACAGTGCTTCCAGTTCCGGCAGGATGGGGCCCAGCGCATGCGCATCGTGCAGGGTGCGCAGGAAGGCGGAGGGGCGTTCGGACGCCAGCGCGCGGCGCAGTTCCTGCCACACCCGTTCGGGGACCAGCGCATCCAGTTCACCGCTGGCGGCGACCCCGCGCATGAGGGTCATGGTTTCCTCGGCGACGGTGAAGCCCAGTGGTGCGAAGCGGGCCATGAAGCGGGCCGCACGCAGGACACGCAGTGGATCTTCGACGAAGGCCGGGCCAACGTGGCGCAGCACGCGCTGTTCGATATCCCGCACGCCACCATAGGGATCGACCAGCTGTCCGGTGTGCTCATCGCAGGCGATGGCATTGATGGTGAAGTCACGGCGCTGCAGGTCTTCTTCCAGCGTCACCGACGGGTCCGCATCGACGACGAACCCGCGATAGCCGCGCCCGGACTTGCGCTCGGTGCGCGCCAGCGCATATTCCTCGTTGCTGTCCGGGTGCAGGAACACCGGGAAGTCACGGCCGACGGCACGGAAGCCCTGGTCCTGCATCTGGGCGGGAGTGGCGCCGACGACGACCCAGTCACGGTCGCCGGCAGGACGCTGCAGCAGGCGGTCGCGCACCGCGCCGCCGACAAGATAGATCTTCATGCCTGCCATGATACGGCTGGTGGGCGGCGCGCCGACAGCGGCGGCGATGCCCAGGCCGGGGCTACGGTCGCGTTGCCGCTGCGCTCGCCGAGCATGGCTCGGCGCTACGGGGTCGCTCGGCGCCACGGCCGCGGGGCTCGGCGCGGTCGCGGGTCAGTCCGCTGCCTGGCCTGCCGCTGCCGCGCAATTGAACTTCTTGCGTGAATCCACCAGCCTGCCCATCAGGCGGTCGCTCAGCGGCAGGGCATCGCCGTTGAGGCGCCAGTCGTAGATCACGCTGAAGGCCAGCACGCGGGCGACATACTCACGTGTTTCCTTGTAGCTGATGGTTTCGATCCACACGTCCGGGTCGAATCCCGGACGCTGCGTCTGCCAGCGCGCCGTCGGCGTGGGGCCGGCGTTGTATGCGGCGATGGTGACGTAGGGCAGGCCGTCGTACTTGTTCATCAGCTGCCGCAGGTAGGCGGTGCCGATGGCGATGTTGGTGTCCGGGTCGTACAGGCTGGATGCGCCGCCATAGTTGGTCAGCCCGATGTTCTTGGCCACTGCGGCGCCGGTAGCCGGCAGCACCTGCATCAGGCCCATTGCGTTGGCGGGCGAGCGTGCATTGGGACTGAAGATGCTTTCGGCGCGGATCTCGGCGGCCACCCAGGCCGGGTCGATGGCATTGCGCGCGGCTTCGCGGCGGATGCTGCCGTCGTGGTGCAGCGGGAAGCGCAGGTGGTACAGGCGCTGTTCGTCCGGCTGCTTGCCGAGCGAGAACACGGCACGATCGAACCAGCCGTTTTCCTGCGCTACTTCCACCGCCAGGCGGCGCTGGGTATCGTCGAAGGTCGCCAGTGCGCTGTTCCATTCAGCAGTGGCCCAGCTGGCGCGATCGATGCGGTACAGCTCCATGGCGCGCACGATGGCCGGGTTGCGGGCCACGGCGGCGCGTGCCGAGTTACTGTCATCGGGCTTCCATGGGCATAGCGGGTAGGGTTGCTGCAGTTTGTCGGCGGCCAGGAAACCGTGGAAGGTCGGCGACGTGGCGGCGCGTGCGAACACCGCCCTGGACTGCGCGGCCTGTCCGGTCTTCTCCAGCATGCGCGCTTCGAAATAGGTCCAGCGCGAATCGGCACGCTGGGTAGGCCCCATCCTGCGGATCGCCGCCAGCGTGGCCGGCCAGTCACCGCGCGACATCGCTTCGCGTACGCGCCATTCGTGCAGGCGTTCGTCATACGCCGAATCCGGCACCGCATTGAGGCGGCGCGCGGAATCGGGCAGGTAGGAAGCCACCGTCCACAACGCGATCTGGTACTTCACCTGCGCCTGCTGGTCCGCCGTCAGGCCCAGTGCCTGCGCATACTGCGGCAACTGCTGTTCGGTGGCATCCGGATTGGCCTTGGCCAGCTTCTCCAGGCCATCGGTGGCGATGCGGCGGCTGCGCTCGTTGCGCGGCCAGTTCAGCGCCTTCGCATTGGGGGCATCCACGAACGCGGCGTAGTCGTTGGCCAGCGCCAGGTCGGCAGCAGGCAGGCCGCGTGCTGCACTGCGCATTACCGCCGGCTGCTGGGCATCGGCGGCGGCATCCAGGCGTTCCCAGCGCAGCGCATCGGTCAGCCCGCCCTGCGCCTGCAATACCGCGAATACCGCGTCGCAGCCGTCCGGCAGCGATTTGCCGTTCTTGCGCCACAGGTCCTGCGCTTCGGTGGTCCACTGGGCATCGGCCTTGCCGGTGGCCTGGCGGGCCGTCAGGTGGGCGCAGCGCAGCCCGGTATTGTCGGTAGGTACCCAGTTGGCCAGCAGGGTTGGCCAGTCCTGGCGGCGGGCAACCGCAGGCAGCCACACGCTGCGGAAGGTGGTGGCCACGGCCTGGCCGTCGTAGCGTTTCAGGAACGCCTGCGCCTGCTCGTTGCTGACCGTTTCGATGTTGCGGCGTAGGTTGGCGTACTCCAGCCAGCCATAGGCCGGATTGCGACTGAGCGCGCCAGCCTTGCCGGCATCGAACTGGCCACGCTCGGCATCGGCGATGGCGGCTTTCAGCTGCGCGCGCTGTGCGTCGCTGGACTGGGCGAAGGCACCTGGCGCTGCACCGGACAGTGCGGCAGCGACGGCAAGCAGGGACAGGGCGGGGCGAAGGATTCGGCTCATGGGCCCAGCATAGCGGCCCCAGGCTGAATTCAGTTTCGCAGTGAGTGGACCGCGGCAGGCATCTATCGCTCATCCCCAGACGGTTTTGTGCAGGCTGGGTGAAAGCGAGGTGCGCGTCACGACGCCTGTTTTACAGGTTGTTTACAACTAAGACGCCTCCCATCGGGGAAGGCGTTAAAACCGCCAATCTGGAGAGAGAAAGCGAATGAACAACCTGCACTACCGCCCTTTGGCGGTCGCTGTTTCACTGTGCGTGGGACTGATGTCTTCCGTCGCCGCAGGGGCACAGGAGACACCGCGTGCCACAACCGAACTGGATCGCGTTGAAGTGACCGGTACGCGCATCAAGCGCGCCGAAGTGGAGGGCCAGGTGCCGGTACAGACGCTCACCCGTACCGAGATCGAGCGCACCGGCCTGACCTCCATCGGTGAAGTGCTGCAACAGCTCACCGGGTCGGGTTCGGCACTCAATGCGAAATTCAATTCTTCCGGCAACTTCGGGTTCCCGCCGGATGGCAGCGGGGTCGGCGCGGGCTCGGCGCAGGTAGACCTGCGTCACCTGGGGGCCAAGCGCGTGCTGGTGCTGGTCGATGGCATCCGCTGGGTCAACGAGTCGTCGGCGTCCGGCGTGGGTGCAGCCACCGATCTCAACACCATTCCGTTGGCCATCGTCGAACGCATCGAGGTGCTGGAGGACGGTGCGTCGTCGCTGTATGGCTCCGATGCGATCGCCGGCGTGGTCAACATCATCACCCGCCGCGATTTCGACGGGGCCCAGGTAACGATGAACTACGGCCAGTATGGCAAGGGCGACGGCAACCAGCGTGGCGTGGACCTGGCCTGGGGCACCAGCGGTGACCGCTTCAGCGTGTTCCTCGGTGCCAGCTGGACCAAGCAGGATCCGGTGTACGCGCGAAGCCGGGAGCAGTCGCGCTTTCCGATCCCGGGAACCGGCGTGGCCTTCGGCAGCGGCGGCATCCCGCAGGGGCGGTTCCAGTTCGTCGATCCCAACACCGGCGCGGTACAGGACCTGGTTCCCAATACCGGCGCCACCACACCGGCGTACGACGGGAGTGCGGGCTGCAACCGCAGCGATGATTACCATTGCTTCAGCACGGCCGATCGCTTCAATTTCGCCGAGTACAACCTGCTGCTGACCCCGTCCGAGCGCAAGGGTGTGTTTGGCCAGTTCCGCTTCGACATCACCGACAACGTGCAGTGGTACGTCAAGGCGCTGGCCAACCGCCGCGAGTCCACCAACCAGGCCGCGCCGGAGCCACTGGGATTCGGCCCCAATGCCGGCACCGGCAATCCGCTGGCCGACAACATCAGCATCTCGGCACTCAATCCGTACAACCCGTTCGGCTTCGACCTTGTGTCCTCGGACAACCTGCAGTATCTCGGCAGGCGCCCGGTGGAAGGCGGCCCACGTGTGTTCGAGCAGGAGGTCAACACGACCTATTTCGCCACCGGACTGGTCGGCGACTTCCAGGCCGCCGACCGCAGCTGGTTCTGGGACGTCAACGGCATGTACAGCAAGAACAAGGCCGAGCAGACCAATCGTGGCAGCTACAACATCTACAACGTCAACATGGCACTGGGTGATCCGGCCATCTGTGCCGCCACGCCCGGCTGCGTGCCGTTGAACCTGTTCGGGGGGCAGGGCAGCATCACCCCGGAGATGCTGCAGTGGATCCAGCCGGTGGTGCGCGACCGCAGCCAGAACGAGCTCAGCCTGTTCACCGCCAACCTGTCCAGCGAACTGTTCACCCTGCCGGCCGGACCGGTGTCCTTCGCCACCGGTTACGAATATCGCAAATACGAAGGCTGGTACCAGCCGGATCCGTTGACCGTGGCCGGCCATTACAACGGCGTCCCGTCGCAGCCGACATCCGGTTCGTACGACGTCAACGAAGCCTATCTTGAGCTGAGCATCCCGATCTTCGCCAAGACGGCGATCGGCGAGAAGCTGGACCTGAGCCTGGCCGGGCGCTATTCGGATTACTCGACCTTCGGCGGCGAGTTCACCCCGAAGTATGGCCTGCGCTGGCAGGTGACCAATGACTTCGTGCTGCGCACCACCTATGCCGAAGGCTTCCGTGCGCCGTCCATCGGCGAACTGTACGGTTCGGATGCACGTGCCGATCTGCAGATCTTCGATCCGTGCTCGGTCGGCCTGGGGGGGACGCCACCGCGTGGCAGTGCAGCCAACTGTGCCGCACTCGGCGTGCCGGGCGGCTTCCAGCAGGCCAATTCGCAGATTTCAGTGACCACCGGCGGCAACATCGAACTGGAGCCGGAGCGTTCGCGCAGCTTCAGCGCCGGCTTCGTGTGGAGCCCGTGGTTTGGCAGCAACACGTCCTGGTCGGAGCGCTTCGACGTGGAAGTGACCTTCTACCGCCACCATATCGAGGGCGCCATCCAGGCGATCAACGCGCAGACCCAGCTGGACCTGTGCGCCGATACGCTGGACCCGCTGTACTGCGATGGCATCACCCGCGCCAATACCGGTGCGATCAGCAGCTTCAACAACCGCCTGACCAACCTGGGTTCGATCAAGACCGACGGCTGGGACGTGGACCTGTTCTGGACGCTTCCACAGACCGACATCGGCCAGTTCAAGCTTGGCTGGCAGAACACCTTCGTCGGTCGCTACGAGGCGCTGGGTGCGGCAGGGCAGAAGCAGCCGCAGGAACCCGGCGTGGAAGTGGCCGACAGCTCGATTCCGGAGTGGACCAGCAACGCCACCGTGGCCTGGTCGCTGGACAACTGGAATGCATCGTGGACGGTGCGGCACATTTCCAAGCTGACCGAACAATGCGGCGACGTGGCGGCATTCCCGATCTGCGGCAACCAGGCGGAAGGCACCAATGAGCTGTCTGCCACCACCTTCCATGACATGCAGGTGGGCTACAAGGTCGACTGGATGAAGGGGCTGCAGCTGAGCCTGGGCTTGAACAACGTGTTCGACAAGGATCCGCCGATCTGCCTGTCGTGCTCGTTGAATGGCTACGACGCCTCGACCTACGACATTCCGCGTGGGCGCTTCTGGTACGCGCGGGCGGACCTGCGCTTCTGATGGAACGGCGGGGCATGGCCCCGCTCTACCGGGTGTGAGGGTAGTGACGGGCCATGCCCGTCACCAGGAAAAGCAGCGGGGCATGGCCCCGCTCTACCAGGCGAGAGGGTAGTGACGGGCCATGCCCGTCATGAGGAAAGCAGCGGGGCATGGCCCCGCTCTACCAAGGCGAGAGGGTAGTGACGGGCCATGCCCGTCACCAGCAAAGCAGCGGGGCATGGCCCCGCTCTACCAAGCGTGAGGGTAGTGACGGGCCATGCCCGTCACCAGCAAAGCAGCGGGGCATGGCCCCGCTCTACCAAGCGTGAGGGTAGTGACGGGCCATGCCCGTCACCAGCAAAGCAGCGGGGCATGGCCCCGCTCTACCGGGCCC
>NZ_JACGXS010000002.1:398289-528836 GCF_014117215.1 Stenotrophomonas tumulicola
TACCGGGCCCGCGTGGGGTCAGAAGCTGTAGGTGAACGTCAGCGAGCCATTGCGGCCGTCGCCGTACGCACCGTAGCCGGTGATCTGCGAGAGGTACTTCTTGTCCAGCAGGTTGTTGAGGTTGGCCTGCACGCTGAACTCCGGCGAGATGCGGTAGCGCATGAAGGCACTGACCAGTGCGTAGCCTTCCTGCTCGAAGCGGCCAATACCCGGGATCGGATAGTAGATGCGGTTCTGCCAGTTGGCGCCGCCACCGACGGTCAGATCCTGCAGTGACTGCGGGGTGTAGCTGGTGAACAGTTTGAGCGTGGTCTGCGGCAGGTTGGTGTTGATGTCCGCTCCGTCGATATCCTTGGCCACGTAGCGCGATGCACCGAAGGTCGCGTTCCAGCCCGGGGCCAGTTCACCGTTGAGCTCCAGCTCGACGCCACGGCTGACGGTGCCGCGCGCGGCGATGTACGCGGTTTCGAGTTCGTTGCCGTCGACCTTGTCCATCGTGGCCTGGCCGACGTTGTCCTGCTCGATGCGGAACACGGCCAGCGAGGCGTTCAGGCGGTTGTCGAACCACGCCCCCTTGACGCCGATTTCGTAGCTCTTGCCGTCGACCGGGTCCAGGTAGCTGCCCTGCTTGGTGCGCAGCGTCTGCGGCTGGAAGATTTCGGTATAGCTGGCGTAGGTGGAGTACGTGTCGTTGAGGTCATAGACCAGGCCGGCGTAGGGCGTGGTGACCTTGTGCGAACGGTCGGCGTCTTCGCCCTCGCTCTTCCAGTCGGTGTAACGGGCACCGAGGATCAGCTTCAACGGATCGGCCAATGAAAGGCGGGTCGCCGCGTAGCCGGCCTTCTGGGTGATGGTGCCCTGGCTGGCCAGGCTCAGCGGATTCCAGTCCGGTTCCGGGAAGTTGCCGGTCCAGTTGAGATAGTTGTCGATCGGGCCCCACGCTGTATCGGTGCCGCCGACCTGGAAGTCACCGTAGTTGGCGTACTCGCGCTTGTTGTAGCTCAGGCCGGCCATGAACTGGTGCTCGCGGCCGAACAGCTGGAACGGGCCTTCCACGAAGCCGTCCACGCCGTTGACCTTGCGCTCGGTGTTGTACAAGCCGGCCATCGGCGTGATGCCGCTGCCGGTCACCTTGTCGAAGGCGGTGTACGACGGGTAGAACAGCTTGTCGTTGGCGTTGGTCTTGTCGTGGGTCGCGCCGATCTTGACCTTCCAGTCATTGGCGAAGGCGTGTTCCAGCGTGGCGAACAGGCGCTTGCTGGTGGTATCCCAGTAAGTCCAGCCCGGGTTCGCACTGAAGGATTCGTCGTAAGGGGTCGGCGTGCCGTCGGAGTACCACATCGGGAAACCACCCCAGGTCGCGCCGTTGGCGCGCTTCTGCTGGTAGTCGTAGCCCACGCTCAGCTGGGTGTCCGGGGTCAGGTCGGCGTCGATCACCGCATAGCCCAGCGTCTTGTGCTGGTCGTAGCGGTCCATCTGCGATTCGGTGTCCAGGTAGCTGCCGATCACGCGCGCACGCACCGAGCCGCTGGCATTCAGCGGCGTGGTCACATCCACCGTGCTGCGGGTGCGCCCCCAACTGCCGACGTTCACCGACACGCTGCCGGTCAGCTCGGCACTGTCGGCATGCTTGCGGATCAGGTTGACCGACGCCGACGGGTTGCCGGCACCGCTGAGCAGGCCGGTGGCTCCGCGCACCACTTCCACGCGGTCGTACAGGGCCAGGTCCAGGCCGGAATCGCCGTAGCTCCAGTTCTGCACCATCTGCGTGGGCAGGCCGTCGAACTGGTAGCTGTCGATGTAGAAGCCGCGCGCGTAGAACTCGGTGCGCTCGGTATCGGACTGGGTGCTGCTGACGCCGGTGGTGTTGGCCAGCACGTCGATGATGTCGTCGAGGTTCTGGTCCTCGATGCGCTGGTGGCTGATGATGCTGATCGACTGCGGAATCTCGCGCGGCGCCAGGTCGAAACGCGTACCGGCGGACGTGCGGCGGACCGAGTAGCCTTCCGCGCGCTCGCCCTTGACCACGATGCCATCCAGCGTGGTGGCGCTGGCCGATCCTGCATCGGGCATGTCCTGCGCAGAAGCGGATGCGGCCGCCATGGTGCAAAGGGCCGCCAGCAGTGCCTGGGGCAGGCGGTGGGGTGCGGGAGAGCGGGACAGCAGCGTCGAAGAACGGTTCATGGTCATTACCGAAGCGCAAATGATAGAGGGGGCGTGTTTGCGCACGGCCCTGTGCGATCACGCTCCATTCATGATAATGGGAGTGATTCGCATTAGCAATGAAACGAAAAAGGGGACGGAGGGGATTAAGGCGTTTCTGGCATGGCCCGAAACGCCTTAATCCCCTCCGTCCCCTTTTTTCAGCGCAGGGCGCTTTCCGGGACGTCGATGGACATGGCCAGCGCGAGGTGGTCGGAGAAGGCGGCCGCCACGGCTTCGACGCTGCGTTGCTTCAGGTTGCTGCTGACCAGGATGTGGTCGATGGCACGGTCCGGCCGCCAGCTGGGGAAGGTCGGCACCACGCATCCCGGTGGCTGCAGGGTGGTCTTCTGGTACAGCACCTGCATTTCCGGGCGTTCGGCCAGGCAGTTGAAATCACCCATCAGCACGGCGTTCGGATGGTCCGACAGCATCTCGGCAATGAATGACAGCTGCGACAGCCGTGAGCCGGCTCCCAGCGACAGGTGCGCCACGGCCACTGCCAGTCCCTCGGCACCGTCGCCGAACTTGGCCAGCAGCACGCCACGCCCCCCAATGCGGCCGGGCAGGGCATGGTCCTGCACTTCCACCGGCTCCAGCTTGCTCAGCAGGCCGTTGGCCGAAGAGGCCACCCCGCCCATGCGCCGGTTCGGCTGGTGGCTCCAGTAGTTGAAGCCCGCGCGCTGCGCCAGGTAGTGGGTCTGGTTGGTGAAGCCCGAGCGCAGGCTGCCCGGATCGGCTTCCTGCAGGCCGACGATATCGTGGCCGCGGGCCAGCGTGGCGATGGCATCCAGGCTGCTGCGCTTGCGGCCCGCCGGCAGTGCATGCGACCAGCTGCGGGTCACATAGTCACTGTACCGGCGGGTGCTCGAGCCGGCCTGGATGTTGGCCGTCAGCAGGCGCAGGGTACGTGAGTGGGGGGAGGTCACGACGGTATGCGCGTTGCCAGTATCAGTTTCCGGCCTTGGCCGCACGCTCGCGCGCGATCAGGTGGTCGGCAATGCGCAGGTAGTCCTGGAACGACTTGCCCTTCACCAGGTACTTGCCATCGATGATGATCGACGGGGTGCCGGAGATCTGGCTGCGCTGGGCGAACTGCTTGGCGGCGTTGGTCTTCGCATTGACCGCAAAGCTGCTCATGGTGGCGGTGAACTGCTTGGCATCCACGCCGTGCTTGGCGTAGAAGCCGGCGATGTCGTCCACCGAATCGCGGCCACGCTCGCCCTTCAGGGTCTGCTCGGCATGGATGGCGGCGTACAGCGCTTCGTGGGTCTTTTCCTGCACGCCCAGCGTCTGCGCGGCATAGAACGCGCGGCCATAGTCGTCCCAGGTACCGCCGAACATGGCCGGCACGTAGACGAAGTTCACGTCACCCGGCAGACCGGCCTTCCACGGGCCGACCAGCGGCTGGAACGCGGCGCAGGCGGGGCAGACGTAGCCGAAGATCTCCACCACTTCGACCTTGCCGGTTACCGGCTGGAACGGCTGGCCATTCTCGATGACCACGTAATCAGTGCCGGCCACCGGCTCCGGACCGGTCAGGCGCATCGGCGTGGCGGCAACTGCCGGCGCGGCTTCGCTGCCAGCGGCCTGTTCGGCACCTGCAGCCTGCTCGCTGCCTTCAGCCGGCGTGGTGCCCGCGTCGGTGGCATCGGCCGGTGCGGTCTCTGCGGCGGGGGTGGTGTCGGCCGGCGCGGTCACGTTGGCGGTGCCATCATCGGCCTTGCAGGCGGCGAGGATCGGCAGCAGCGCCACCAGGGTGAGGGCGTAACGGGTCTTCATCGAAGCATCTCCAGCGATGGTTGAAGCCGGCGCTGGGCACCGGCCAGGAACGAATGATGACACGCGGAGGCATCGCCGCCGCGTGTGGGTGGCGCGCGGTTCAGCGGCCCTTGCTGGAGCCGGCTGCATCTCCACGGGCCTGGGCGATCAGCGCCGAGGCGATGCGCAACTGGTCGTCGGCACTGGTGCCCTTGACCAGGTACTGGCCATTGATGATCAGCGCGGGCGTGCCGGGCGTCCTGGTGCGCTGGGCGAATTCACGCGCAGCCTTCACCTTGGCCTGCACGGCGTCGCTCTTGAATGCCGCAATGAATGCCGCTTCGGTCACGCCGTACTGCGTGTAGAACGTGGCCAGCTCTTCGGGCGACACGTTCTGCATCGGCAGGCTGCGATCTTCGTGCAGGGCCTTGAACACGGCCGCGTGGCTGCGCTTGGCCACGCCCAGCTGGTCGGCCGCGTAATAGCCCTGGGCCCAGGTGTCCCATGGGCCGCCGAACGCAGCCGGCACCGGGGTGAAGCGGACGTCCTTGGGCAGCTTGGCCACCCAGGCCTGCAACTGCGGTTCGAAATGCGCGCAATGCGGGCAGGTATAGCCGAACACTTCGGCCACTTCGATCTTGCCGGCCAGCGGCTGCAACGGGCCCGGGTCGGCGATGCGTTCGTAATCGCGGCCTTCCTGCAGGGCAGGGCCGGTGGGTGCCGCGGACAGGGCCAGCGGCATCAGCGCCAGCAGGGACAGCAACAGGCGGGGAATCAACCTCATCGACATGCATCTCCATGGAAACGATGGCCGGCGGGCGCCGGCGCGGAGATGAACATACCTCAGGCTGCTGCCAGGGTGGTTACCGGGCAGGATGGGCGGTCGTCAGGGAGCGGCCGTCGGCGTGCTGGCCGGCGACTGCGCGGCCACGTCGTCGGCGCGGTCGTGCAGGCCCTGCAGGTAGCTGCCCAGCGCCTGGACTTCCTGTTCGGTCAGCTTGGAGGCCACCGTTGCCATGATCTGGAAGTGGGCCTTGTCGGTCTCGCCGGTGTGGCCTGCCTGGTATTCCTGCAGGCGGCGCGCGACATAGCTGGCGTGCTGGCCACCGATGTGCGGATACGCCGGGCCCGGGTTGCCCGCGCCGGTGGGGCCGTGGCAGGCCATGCAGGCCGGCAGGCCGCGCGCGACATCACCGCCGCGGTAAAGCTGCTGGCCGATCTCGTAGAATTTCAGGTCCTTGTACGGGCCCTCGGTGACCGCCGTGTCGTCGGCGATGCCGGAGGCGGCCTTCTGGGTGGCGAAGTACGCACCGATATCGCGCATGTCCTGTGGGGTCAGGTCCTTGACGAAGGGGACCATCGCCACCGATGCACCGGAGGTCCGCTGGCCGGTGGCGATCAGCGCCATCTGCTGGGCGGTGTAGCGTTCGCTCTGGCCGGCGATGCTGGGATACATCTCGACCGTGGCATTGCCATCGACGCCATGGCATGCCGCGCAGGCGGATGCCTTGCCCTGGCCGGCCGTGGCATCGCCCCAGGTGGTCTTGCTGAAGTCGACCTCCAGCGATGCGGTCTGGATCGGACCGTTGTCCGGTAGCGGGGTGATGCTGGTCTGCGCCCAAGCGGCGGCGGCCAGGATGGAGACTGCAACTGCGGAAACGGCAACAACGCGAGCGTGGCGCATGCTAAAGCTCCGTTCTGGTCCGGCCAGGCCCTCCGCCCGGATGTACCTGATTATCAACGGCTGTTCCCGGCACGGTCAATCGACGGGTCCGGGCGCGCGGCGTCGCAACATGCGATCCTATACGCATGTCTCTTCTCATCGAACGCGCCCACTACTACGTTTCGGCCCACAACGCGCGGCAGCTGCCGCCCGATGAAGGCGCCGAAGTGGCTTTCGCTGGCCGCTCCAATGCCGGCAAATCCAGCGCCCTCAATGCCCTTACCCGCCAGAACGCGCTGGCACGCGTGTCCAAGACGCCCGGCCGCACCCAGCAGTTGGTGTTCTTCCAGGTCACCCCCGAAGCCCACCTGGTCGATCTGCCCGGTTACGGCTATGCCAAGGTGCCGCTGGACCTGCAGGCGCACTGGCAGGCCTTCATCGACCAGTATTTCCGTACCCGCAATGCACTTCGGGGCCTGGTGGTGGTGATGGATATCCGCCATCCGCTGAAGGATTACGACCGCCAGATGCTGGCCTATGCGGTGCAGCGCGGCCTGCCGGCGCATGCCCTGCTGACCAAGGCCGACAAGCTGAGCCGCAGCCAGCAGAACCTGTCGCTGCAGAAGGTCCGCAAGGAGCTGCACGCGGCTTTTGGCGAGACCGTGAGCGTGCAGGTGTTTTCCGGCGAAAGCCGGCTGGGCGTGGACGAAGCGCGCGGCATCATCGGCGGCTGGCTCGGTCTTTAACGTTACGATCGCCGGGCCTGGCCCGGCGCTACCGGTGGGTTTCCTGCCGCGTTACAGCGGCGAAAATTCCGCTGGCACCCATGCATAGGCATCACCATCGCGGCGCACGTGGCCCAGCCCGGGGAATGGCAGGTGCGCGCCAGCGACCCACCACTTGCCGTCGCTGGCCTGGGACAGCATCGCGCGGCGGCTGCTGATCGCGGCCTGGCGGTCGCTGTCTGCTTCAAACGATGCGTCCGGGTGGGCGAACTGCACGCCGTGGTAATGCAGCACATCGCCCCATACCAGTAGCGACTGGCCCTGGCTGTCGAAGCGGAATGACACATGTCCCGGCGTGTGGCCATGGGTGTCCAACGCCATGGCATGGCCCGGTAGCGCCTGCCCAGGCTGGAACAGGCGCAGGCGTCCTGCTGCCTGGTAGGGCGCGGCGGCAGTGCGTGCCAGCGCGAAGGCGAAGCGGACGCCCTGCGGTGCGCCGGCCTCGGAAGCGGGATCCAGCCAGTAGCCTGCATCGGCCTGTGATAGCCAGACTGTCGCGTTGGGGTAGGCCACTTCGCCCTGGGAATCGAGGATGCCGCACAGGTGGTCCGGATGGGCGTGGGTAAGCAGCACGTCATCCACCTCCGACGGATCCACGCCTGCAGCGCGCAGGTTGGCCAGCACCTGGCCCAGGCCGGGGCCGAAACACTGTGCGGTGCCGGCGTCGACCAGCGTCAGGTGGTCGCCGTCGCGGACCAGGAAGGCATTGACCGCAGTCTGCAGGCCTTTGTCGGTTTCCGGGACGTAGCGGTTTTCCAGCGCGTGGTCGACCACGGCGGGCTGTACGCCTACCAGTTCCTTCCGGCCCAGCCTGACGATGCCGTCGAACAGCGCAGTGACCTGCAGGGCGCCTATCCGCTGGCGGTACACGCCGGGCACCTGCTCGGTGGGCGCAGTCGCGTGTGCGGCGGCCATCGTGGCCAACGGCAGGCAGGACAAGGCAAGCGACAGGGCGCTGCGCAGGGGGAAGGACGGCTGGGGCATGGCAGGGTAGGGTCCGGTCTGGCGGGGTATGCCGCATGCCGCCATCGTGGCATCCGTTGTGCGCGCGATGCGCTCAAGGTGCTGCGCGTAACGCTCGCACGCGCCAGTGGCTGCACGAGGTTGCCGGCCAGCCGCCGGGCACTACCTGAGCTCGGCCGGTTGCAATCCGTAGCGTTCGACGAAGCGCTTGTTGAAGCTGGCCAGCGAGCGGTACCCGGCACGTGCGGCCACTGACTTCAATGGCAGCGTGGTGGTGTACAGCAGCTCCATGGCGTGGGCCAGCCGCGCTTCGATGCGCAGCTCACGCAGGCTGCTGCCTTCGGCTGCCAGGTGGCGGCGCAGCGTGGCACCGCTCAGCCCCAGCGTTGCTTCCAGGTCGCGGGATTGCCAGTCGCGCGCCGGCTCGGCGGCGATGTGGTCGCGGACCTGTTCGCTCAGCGTCGGCTGCGGTGGCAGCAGCAGGCTGCCATGCCCCTGCCGGCTCAAGGTGATGACGAACGTGGCCAGTGCCAGCCGTGCCTCGCTGTAATGGCCTTGCTGCAATGCCTGCCGCCAGCGCCGCAGCAGCGTGCCATGCTCCTGCAGCGGCAACCGTGCAAGCGTCGCGCCGGGAGCGGGCAAGGGCTCGTTCCACAGCGTGCGCGCCGCTGCCAGCGCTTCGGCGCAGAACGGCACGATGGCGCTGAGGTAGCGGCCGGTATGCGGGTCAGGCATGTTGACCACATCAATGCGGCAGCGCCGGGTGATCAGGAAGATATCGCCCGGCACGAAGCGCAGTGACTGGGTCGCCGTGCTGACGTGCTTCTGTCCTTCCAGCAGGATGGCGAACTGGGCCTGCGCGATTTCCACGGAGCGTGCACCGTGTTCGCGCAGGGCGGTGATGCAGGCGTAGCCTTCCGCGCGGTCGCAGCCGGCCAGGCTGGCCATGTCGGCCAGCAACCGGGCGCTTTCGGAAAGCGGCAAGGTCATCGGTTACACCCGGACATCGAACAGTTGCCCGACCAGGGCGGCGGCGGCCATCGCCAATACGCCCCAGAAGGCCACCCGCAGCGCACTGCGCCAAGGGCTTGCGCCACCGGCGCGGGCCGCCAGTGCACCGGTGACGCACAGGCCAGCCAGCGTCGCGGCAAAGGTCGCCCATGCCACCTGCCCGGCCGGTGCGGACAATGCGGCCAGCACCGGCAGCGCCGCACCACAGGTGAACGCACTCGCTGAGGCCAGCGCCGCCTGCAGGGGACGAGCGCGCAAGGTGTCGCTTATGCCAAGTTCGTCGCGCGCATGCGCACCCAGCGCATCGTGCGAGGTGAGCTGTTCGGCCACTTGCCGGGCCAGCGTGGCATCCAGCCCGCGCTGCCGGTAGATCGCCGCCAGCTCTTCCAGTTCGCTGTGCGGGTCTTCGTGCAGTTCGCGCTGCTCCACGGCCAGGTCGGCCGATTCGGTATCGGCCTGCGTCTGCACGGAGACATATTCGCCGGCAGCCATCGACATCGCGCCGGCGACGGTGCCTGCCACGCCGGTGGCCAGCACCACGCTGGGCGATGCCCCGCTGGCGGCCACGCCGACCACCAGGCCGGCCACCGAGACGATTCCATCGTTGGCGCCGAGCACGGCCGCGCGCAGCCAGCCGACGCGGTCGGAGCGGTGCAGTTCCGGGTGGCGGGAATGGTGGCTCATCGCGCCCAGTGTACGGGGGTCAATACCCTGCCGATAGGATGCTGAAGTCCGTCACGGACGCGTGACGCAGGCAGGCCGCACGCTATAGTGCGCCCTTGTGATGCCGGGGCCCAAGCCCCATTCCATCCGCCTCCCCACCAGCGAGCCAGTCCCTTGTCGAGCCCAAGCCACGTCGCGCAGACGCCCATCACCGATCGTTCGCAGCTGGTGGAGGTGATCGCCTCGGGAGAGAAACCGCGCGCTGCCTGGCGTATCGGCACCGAGCATGAAAAGTTCGGCTTCCGCCTGGATGACCTGCGTCCGCCGACGTTCGATGGCGAGCGCGGCATCGAAGCGCTGCTCAACGGCCTGCAGCGTTTTGGCTGGCAGCCGGTGCAGGAGAACGGCCGCACCATCGCCCTGCTGCGCGATGGCGCGTCGGTGACGCTGGAACCGGCCGGCCAGCTGGAACTGTCCGGCGCGGCGCTGGAAACCATCCACCAGACCTGCGTGGAGACCGGCACCCATCTCAATGAAGTCGCCCAGGTGGCCGGCGACCTGCAACTGGGCTTCCTCGGCATGGGATTCCAGCCGAAGTGGGCGCGCGATGAGATGCCGTGGATGCCGAAGGGCCGCTACCAGATCATGAAGCGCTACATGCCCAAGGTGGGTTCGCTGGGCCTGGACATGATGACCCGCACCTGCACGGTGCAGGTCAACCTGGATTACGCCACCGAGGCGGACATGGTGAAGAAGTTCCGCGTGTCGCTGGCGCTGCAACCGATTGCCACCGCGCTGTTCGCTGATTCGCCGTTCTCCGAAGGCAGGCCGAACGGCTATCTGAGCTATCGCTCGCATATCTGGACCGATACCGATGCCGATCGCACCGGCATGCTCGATTTCGTCTTCGAAGATGGCTTTGGTTACGAGCGCTACGTGGATTACCTGCTCGACGTACCGATGTACTTCTCGTACCGCGACGGCACGTACCACGATGCCAGCGGCCAGAGTTTCCGCGATTTCATGGCCGGCAAGCTGCCAGTGTTGCCCGGCCAGCTGCCGACGCTGATCGACTGGGCCGACCACATGACCACCGCCTTCCCGGAAGTGCGGCTGAAGAAATACCTGGAAATGCGCGGCGCCGACGGCGGGCCATGGAGCCGCCTGTGCGCGCTGCCGGCGTTCTGGGTCGGCCTGCTGTACGACGACGAAGCGCTGGATGCGGCGTGGGACCTGGTGCGTGACTTCAGCCTGGTCGAACGCCATGCACTGCGTGATGGCGTGCCGAAGCTGGCGATGAACCTGCCGTTCCGCAACGGGACCGTGCGTGACCTCGCACGCGAGGCGGTGAAGATCGCGGTGGGAGGCCTGAAGCGCCGTGCGGCATTGAATGCCGATGGCATGGATGAAAGCCATTACCTGGACGTGCTGCAGGAAATCGTCGAGTCCGGCCTGACCCCGGCCGAGCGCAAGCTGGCGCTGTTCCATGGCCGCTGGAACGGCGACGTGGACCACGTGTTCCGCGAGTTTGCGTATTGAGCGACCGCTTCGCTCGCCGGGCATGGCCCAGCGCTACAACGCCGGGCATGGCCCGGCGCTACAACAACTGCTTCGATGGCCCGGCGCTACCGTTGGACCCGATCGCCCCGGCATTGCCGGGGTTTTCCGTTTCCGCGCCTGGAAGAACGCATCAGGCCTTGATCGATGCCATGTCGATCACGAAGCGGTAGCGCACATCATTCTTCGCCATGCGCTCCCATGCTTCGTTGACGTTCTGGATGTCGACCATCTCCACGTCGCTGACGATGCCATGCTCGGCGCAGAAGTCCATCATTTCCTGCGTCTCGGCCAGGCCGCCGATCGCTGAACCGGTCAGGTGCTTGCGGCCGAAGATGACGCTGACGCCGGCCAGCGGCGGGTCCAGTTCAGTCAGCACGCCAACCAGGCACATGGTGGCATCGCGCTTGAGCAGGCCCATGTACGGGTTGGTGTCATGGCTGACGGGGATGGTGTTGAGGAGGAAATCGAAGCTGTTGGCATGCGCCTTCATCTGTTCTGCATCGCGCGAGACCAGCACTTCGTCCGCGCCCAGGCGCTTGGCATCGGCACCCTTTTCCGGGGTGGTGGTGATCATCACCACGTGCGCGCCGAGTGCCTTGGCGAACTTCACGCCCATGTGGCCCAGTCCGCCCAGTCCGATCACGCCGACCTTCTGGCCGGGACCGACCTTCCAGTGGCGCAGCGGCGAATAGGTGGTGATGCCGGCGCACAGCAGCGGCGCGGCGGCCTTCAGGTCCAGCTTTTCGGAGACTTTCACCACGAAACGCTGCTCGACCACGATGTGGTCCGAATAGCCACCGAAGGTCAGTTGGTCGCTGCCACGCTCGGTGCTGTTGTAGGTGAAGGTGGGGCCGTTCTCGCAGTACTGCTCCAGGTCATGGTCGCAGGCGCCACAGTGGCGGCATGAATCGACCAGGCAGCCGACACCGGCGAAATCGCCGACTTTCAGCTTGGTCACTTCGGCGCCCACCTCCACTACCTTGCCGATGATCTCGTGGCCGGGAACCATCGGGTACAGCGCGCCACCCCAGTCGTCACGGGCCTGGTGCAGGTCGGAGTGGCAGATGCCGCTGTACAGGATCTCGATGCGGACGTCGTTGGCACCGACGGCGCGGCGTTCGAAGGAGAACGGCACCAGCGGCGCGGTGTTTGAATGTACGGCGTAACCTTGGGCGAGGGACATGGGGAATCCTTGGCGGGTTTGTCGAAAGGCGCTTTACAATACGCTCGCACTGGCGGCGCAGATAGGCCGTTGATCGGGATGATTCATCAAGGCAGGCTGCATAATGGCGACCGACAACCTCACCCATCTGGCTGCCTTCTCCGCGGTGGCACGGCATCGCAGTTTCCGCCGGGCCGGCGCCGAACTGGCTTTGTCCACATCGGCGGTCAGTTACGCCATCCGGGCGCTGGAAGAACGCCTGGGGGTGGGCCTGTTCCATCGCACCACGCGCAGCGTTTCCTTGACCGAAGCGGGACAGCGCCTGATGGAGCGCCTGCAGCCGGCATTGGGGCAGGTCAGCGACGCGCTGGAGGAAATGAACCAGTTCCGCAGCACGCCGGCTGGCCTGCTGAGGATCAATGCCGCACGCGCAGCGGTGCCGACCCAACTGAGTCCACGGCTGCTGCGTTTCCTGCAGGCGCATCCGGACGTGCGCGTGGAGGTGACTGAAAACGATGGGCTGGTGGACGTCGTCGCCGAAGGGTTCGACGCCGGCGTGCGGCTGCATGAGTTCGTGCCCGAAGACATGGTGGCGGTGCCGTTGGGCCCGGCATTGCGTGGAATGATCGTGGCCGCGCCGGAGTATGTGGCGCAGCATGGCGTGGCGTTGCATCCGCGCGACCTGCTGCAACACCAGTGCATCCGTTTCCGTTTCGCCAGCGGGCACCTTTACAAATGGCAGTTCGCGCGCGATGGCGAGGCGATGGAGATCGACGTGCAGGGCCGGTTGACCCTGAGCGAGCAGGGCACCATCGTGCGCGCGGTGCTGGATGGCCTGGGCGTGGCCTATGTGCTGGAAGATGCTGCGCGGCCCTTCCTGGACGCAGGCCAGATGGTTTCCATGCTGGAAGACTGGAGTCCGCCATTTGCCGGCTTCGTGCTGTATTACCCGCGCCAGCGGCAGATGGCCTCGGCGCTGCGTACGTTCGTGGACATGCTGCGGGAAGGCTGAGTCCTGCAGCGCGTGCCGCATCGCCGGGGCACGACCGGAAGCAACGCTGCCGCGCCCATGGCATGACGATGGTCCCGGTGACCGAAGGCAGATGTCGGCCGATGCCCGGGTGTGGTGCACTGGTCTACAGGATGCCAGGGGTCCGGCACCGTTCATCACCAAGGAGCAATCAGCATGCGCGTATCGCAATCCATCCTGTGGCTGGCCCTGCTGGCGGCCATGCCTGCCATGGCCCAGCAGAACCTGAGCAAGGTATCCGATGACATCCAGACGCAGGCCGGCCAGCAGTATGGCAAGCTGAATACCGTCAGCGGTGACATCCGCGTGGCCAGCGCCACCCAGGCCGGCAGCCTTAATACCGTAAGCGGCGACATCACCGTGGAGGGTGATGCGAAGATCGGCAAGGCGGCCACGACCAGCGGCAACGTGGAGATCGCCGATACCGTCAAGACCGGCCGATTGGAAACCGTCAGCGGCAACCTGAAACTGGGCCGCAACGTGGAGGTCGATGGCGGACTTACCTCGGTCAGCGGCAACATTTTCGTCGACCGCGGCAGCAGGATCGCCGGCGATGTTTCCCTGGTCAGCGGCAGCATCGGCCTGGTGCAGACTGAAGTGAAGGGCGACATCAACTTCGTCAGCAGCGACGTGACCGTGGGCGTGGGCTCGCATGTCAGCGGGCGGCTGCATCTCAAGAAACCACTTTTCAGCAATCTCCCGCGCCCGCCGCGCGTGGTGATCGGCCCCAATGCCATCGTGGACGGCCCGCTGGAATTCGGATTGCCGGTGACGCTGTACGTGCACACCACGGCCCGGATTGGCGCAGTCACCGGTGCCAAGGCCATTCCGTTCTCCACCCCCAGCCCGCCGAAAAACTGATCGTCCGGCGCGGTCGATTGCCCCTGCCTGGAAATGCATGGCCAGGTTACCTGGCACGCCATGGTCCTGGTAATGGGGGAAGGCCGGGGTGGCGATGGTTCCGCTTCGCGCACGCGCGATACCAGACAGCCGGATCCTTGCCGTTTGCAGTGAGCATGGCCTCTATCCTGCGCACGGCATGCGCGGTCTCCGCTCCCGCCGTGTCGGCCAGTAGTTCACCCGCCAGCACCGTGAAGTGCGGCCAGAACTGGGCATCATGCCTGGCCTTGGCCAACCAGGGGGGGAGCATCTGCGACAGGTGCTCCAACCGCGCATCCAGTTCCGTCCGGGTTCTCATGCCGGCGTGCCCGGCCAGGCCACCCGGGCGTGGTGGACGACGCCATCGTCGACGAGTGGTATGTGCAGTCCTGCCTGCTGCACGCCATCGAGCATCATGCCGGCCGGTCCACCGTCGCGCTGTTCGACGTGGATGATGTACAGGCTGGAACCAAACCGGTAGCGAAGCGTGTACTCCGGCCACTCAGGGGGCAGGCAGGGAGTCAAGGCAAGCTGGTCGCCGTGACGCTGCAGGCCCAGCAGGGATTCGGCCAGCAGGCGGTACATCCAGCCCGCCGAGCCGGTGTACCACGTCCACCCGCCGCGCCCGACATGCGGGGCGACGGCGTAGACATCGGCCGCCAGCACATACGGCTCCACCTTGTAGGTCGCCATCGCCTCGGCATCGGCTGCGTGGCCGATGGGGTTGATCATGCGCGCCAGGTCCCATGCCATCGCGGCGTTGCCTTGCTGGGCAAATGCCATCGCTGCCCATACCGCGGCATGCGTGTACTGGCCTCCGTTCTCGCGCACGCCGGGTACGTAGCCGCGAATGTAACCGGGGTCCTTGGATGTCTTGTCGAAGGGCGGATCCAGCAACTTCACCAGCCCTGCCTGGCGATCCACCAGATGGCTGGCCAGCGATGCCATGGCCGTGTTTCCGCGCGTGGGATCGGCTGCGCCCGACAATACCGACCAGCTTTGCGATATGGAGTCGATCCTGCATTCATCGCTTTCGGCCGATCCCAACGGCGTGCCATCGTCGAACCAGGCACGGCGATACCACCGTCCATCCCAGGCATGGGTTTCCAGGTTCCCGCGCAGGCTCTGTGCCTGCTCGCTGCAGTACGCTGCAAACGTTTCATCGCCACGTGCACGCGCCACCTCCACGAAGCGCTGCAAGGTATCGAACAGAAAGAAGCCCAGCCAGACACTTTCCCCGCGGCCCTGGCTGCCCACGCGGTTCATGCCATCGTTCCAGTCGCCGGTTCCGATCAATGGCAGCCCGTGCTGGCCAAGCAGCTCGCAGCCGTGCCGCAGCGCAAGCACGCAATGGTGGTAGAAGGACTGCCGGAGATGGGACGCCACGGGCATGTCGTAGTACGACTCTTCATCGGAATTGACCGCGCGTCCATTGATGAAGCGGACGTCCTCGTCCAGCACGCTGGCATCGCCGGTGACCTGAAGGTACCGACACGCTGCCTGGGGCAACCACAGGAAATCGTCCGAACAGCGTGTGCGAACGCCACGCCCCTGCGGGGGGTGCCACCAATGCATCACGTCGCCCTGTGGGAACTGTTGCGCCGCGCACAGCAGAAGGTGGGCGCGGGTCAACGCCGGTTTCGCATGTACGCTGGCCATGGTGTCCTGGAGCTGGTCACGGAAGCCGAACGCACCGCCTGACTGGTAGTAGCCACTGCGGGCCACGTAGCGACAAGCCAGTGTCTGGTACATGAGCCAGCCATTGACCAGGACATCCACGCTGGGATCCGGCGTCTGCACCTGCACGACATCCAGCAGGCTGCGCCAGTACGCACCCAGCGCCGCCAGCGCATCGTGGGCAGGCTGCGGGCCCTGCACCTTGCGCGCCAGCTGCAATGCTTCGTCACGGTCCTTGCCCATGCCGAGGCGGAACACCGTCTGCTGTTCCTGACCGTCGTCCAGCAGCAGCGGGGCCTGGATCGCGGCACACGGGTCCAGGCCCACGCCCAGCCGGCCGGAGAGGTGCTCGCGACGCATCGCGGCCGGGTCGCCCATGCTGCCATTGCGGCCCAGGAATTCGGTGCGGCTGGCGGTGTAGCTGCAGCCGCTGGCATCGGTATCGAAGAAGGCGACACGGCCGCTGAACTCCGTGTTGTAGGGGTTGCGGGCAGTAAGCACGCCACTGGCGGCATCCCGCTCGCAGACGATATGCATCTGCGACTTTGCGTGGACGTCACCCAGTATCCACTCCACGTACCCTGTCACCGACAGCCGGCGTGGTCGACCTGAAAGATTGCGTACCTTCAGCACCGAGTACTTGACCGCGTCGGCCACCGCCACGTAGATCCACAGTTCGGAGGCGATGCCGTCCTGCATGTGCTCGTATACGCTGTAGCCGAAGCCATGACGCGTGCGGTATGCACCGCGCCCACGGCAGGGCAGCGGCATCGGCGACCACACGCGCCCGCTGTCATCGTCGCGCAGGTAGAACGCCTCGCCACCGCTGTCGGTGACCGGATCGTTGTGCCACGGCGTCAGCCGGAACTCGTGTGCATTCTCGAACCAGGTGTAGCCAGCCGTGCTCTCGCTGACCACCGTTCCCAGCTTCTCGTTCGCCAGCACGTTGGACCACGGTGCCGGCGTGGGCATGCCTTCGCGCGTGGTGATGACGTACTCGCGGCCATCGGCGCTGAAACCGCCGGTACCGTTGTCATGGATCAGTGCGTTGCCTGCTGCCTGGAACGGGCTGGAAGGGTCTACTGCATCGGCGTCGCGCGCAGGCGGCAGGCCATCCGCTGGCTGCAACGGGTCGTCGTCGAGCGGCTCCTGCGCTGCCGCCTCGGCCAGCAGGGCAGGCGGCATTCGCCCGGCGGGCTCGTGCCGGCCGACCTGCGTGGCCAGGGTGCCGTGCTGGTCGCTGACGATCACGCGGGCCACCGATTGCAGCAGGACGCGATCTTCGTGCGGCATCTGATGTCCAGGCCGCACGAAAATGCCGCCCGGTCGATCCAGCACATTGGCCTCTGGATCGGCCGAGATCATCCCCAGGATGCGGTCCTGCAGTTGCTGGCGATAGCCCGGCTGGCTTTCATTCCAGATCACCAGGTCCGCGCGCAGGCCCTTCAGGCGCCAGTACGCATGCGCCTGGACCATCTGCCGGACCAGTTCGATGTTGTCGGCATCGGATATCTGCAGCAATACGATGGGCAGGTCGCCGGAAATCCCATGGCCCCACAGTCCCGACTGGCCTCGCTGGTTCTGCAGCAGTACGTCGGTGTCTGCGCGCAGCAGCGGGTTGGCGTAGACAATCAACCCAGCCAGTCGTTCATACAGCTGCGCGTCTGCCTGGGAGGCGTTGATCTGGCGCCGCACCACCTGGCTGTGTGTCCAGGCAAGGTCGAAGACACGATCCGCCAGGCGGCGATCGCGATACTTGTCTACCAGTGCCACGCAGCCATCACGATCGGCGCCGACGCCGTACACCATGTCGACCATCGCACTCTGTCCCGGCGCCAGTTCGATCCGGCAACGGATCGCCACGACAGGGTCCAGTACCGAGCCTTCGCTGTCGGAAAGCACGTCGTCGGTGGAAAGGGCGCGCGGTGCGCGGGGCGTGCTGCCACGCCCGAGGAAGCGCGCACGGTCGGTCTCGTAGGAAATGGCGCTGATGTCGGCGTCGTGTACGGCCACCAGGTGGAACATCCACGGCGGCACCTCGTCGTGCGAGCGCGGCCGGCGCGTGCACAACAGCGCCTGTTTCCCACGCACGATCTCGGACTGCACGAACAGGTTGCTGAAGGCAGGATGCAGTTCGTCGCCGATGGCCGGCGCCAGGACCACCTCCGCATAGGTGGTGATTTCAATGACGCGTGCATGCCGGCTGCGGTTGCACAGGCGCAGCCGGCGCAGTTCGATGTCATCTTCCGCGGATATGGCGATCTCCAGATGCGTCTCGTAGCCATTCTTGCGTCCGCGGAATTCGACCTTTGCATCGGAGAATATGGCTTCGTATTGCTCCACTGGTACGCACGTCGGCTGCAGCGATGTCGACCAGAACTCACCGCTGGCCACATCACGCAGATAGCAGAAGTGCCCCCAGTGGTCACGGGTTCCATCCTCCCGCCAGCGCGTGATCGAGATGTCGCGATGGCGGCTGTAGCCGCCGCCGGCGCTGGTCAGGAGGCTGTGGTAGCGGCCGTTGGAAAGCAGTTGCACGGCCGGTCGTGAACTTCCGGGATTATGGAAGATGCGCAGCTGTGTCTCGGTATCCGCTGTGGTGGCGCGCTCTTCGAGCGCTTCGGCCTTGTGCGGATGGAAGATGCCGCTTCGCGGAATACGTTCCTGCAACAACAGCAAGGTCGCCTGGAACTCGACATCGGCAACGAAGCGCCGCTGCATCGGCTGCTGGTGGAGAAGGTATAGCAGCGACAGGAACCCCATGCCCTGGTGGTGGGCCATGAACGAACGCACCACCGCATGCTGCTGCCCGTGCGGCACGCGCGTGGGTGTGTAATCGATCGCCTCGTAGAACCCGAAATTACCGGTGAAGCCCAGCGTGGCCAGGTGCTGCAGGTTCAGGCAGGCGGCCTCCGGCAAGACCATCAATGCCATCATGCTGGCGTAGGGGGCAATCACCAGGTCCTTGCCAAGCCCGCGCTGCAGGCCCAGTCCCGGTACGCCGAACGCGCGGTACTGGTAGTTCAGGCGCGTGTCCACGGTGTTGTACCCGGATTCCGAAATGCCCCACGGAACCTTGTGGTAAGCACCGTATGCGATCTGCGCCTCGACGGCATGCCGTGCGGTCTCATCCAGCAGCGTGTCCGGATAGCTGGGCATCACCAACTGCGGCATGAGGTATTCGAACATCGAGCCGCTCCACGACAGCAGAGTTGCATTGCCGTTGACCTCGGTCAGCAGGCGACCCAGCGCAAACCAGTTTTCCTGGGGCAGCTGGCCTTGGGAAATGCCGACGAAGCTGCTCAGGCGCGCTTCTGATGCCAGCAGGTCGTACAGACCGCTGTCCAGGCGGTGCTCATCCACGTTGTAGCCGATCGCCAGCAGGTGGCGGGAGCGGTCATAGAGGAATCCGTGCTCCACCAGCGAGAACTGGCCGGCCATATGCGCCAGTTGCTCGAGCGCAGCGATGCAATCGCGTGCACGGCCACGGGCCGGCAGGTTGGTGGATTGCCCCAGCAGCGCGCGCAACGATGGGATAGGGGTGTCCGCCATGGCGTCGCCGTTCATGTCGTCCGGCGATCCTGCGCCAGCGAAGAACTGGAGTTCGGCCAGTGCCGAGCGGCATGCATCGACCAGTGCTGTTGGCCAATGCGGCGTGTGCAGGTCTTCGGGCTCATTGGCCGGCCAGGCCACCGCAATGGCGTTCGCGTATGTTGCCAGCCCGGCAAGCATGCGTTCCGCATGGCGCAGCGTGGCAGGAGGGTGTGCCAATGCCTGCGCCAGCGTGGTTTGGAAGTCGCCCACCGCCCTCGACAGCGCGTCACCGTCAAGTTCCGCTTCATGGCGTGCTTCTTCCAGCACGCCGAGGGTATCTGCCAGTCCGTTGAAGGTACTGGGTGCCAGCACCGGCGTATCGGCCAATGCGAGCAACCCCTGGCGCAGGGTCAGCAGGTGGCCGGCCAGGTTGCCGCTGTCGACTGTGGAAATGTAGGCGGGCGGAAGCGGCAGCAGGGTTTCAGTGTCGTACCAGTTGTAGAAGTGCCCGCGGTGGCGCGGCAGCGTTTCCAGTGTGTCGAATACCTGCCGCGTGCGCTGCATGACCCCCCGGGCCTGCAGGTAGCCGAAATCGTGGGCTGACAGGTTGGCCAGCAATGACAGGCCGATATTGGTCGGCGAGGTGCGGCGTGCCACCACCACGGTGGGATGCTCCCTGACATTGTCCGGTGGCAGCCAATGGTCTTCCGCGCGTACGTAAGTCTCGAAGAAGGACCAGGTCCGCCGTGCCAGCCTGCCCAGGAAAGCCAGCTGGGTGGCGGACAGGTTGGCGGCACGACGTGCGGGTGGCCGCCCCAGCCAGGCCATCAGCACGGGCGACGCCAGCCACGCCAGCAGGAAGGGCGCGGCCAACCACAGCGAGGAGGGTTGTCGGAAGGCCAGCAGCGCCGCAACGGCGATGGCGAGCAATGCGGCCGGCGCCATGCTGCGCAGCTCGGCCTGCATGCCGTCGCCCAGCACGCGTTCTACTTCGCTGGACGGATTCCACTGGAGCAGGAACCTGCGCGTGACCAGCCGCCGCCACAGCGTGCGGATGATCGCCGCCAGGCTGAAGCATGCCTCGTAGGGCAGGCATGCGAAGTTGATCGCTGCACGCAGCAGTTGTTGCAGGGTGGAGCGGCCGACCTGCACAAGATGGGCTTTCGGTGGCATGTCGACCGGCAGGGCCGCGACATCACGCAATGCAGGTACCAGCACTGGCAGGAGCCACAGGCCCATCAGCCAGGTGGTCCAGGCGAGCGGATCGGCAGACAACAGCCAGCCCAGCACCAACAGTGCCGTGGTAGCGGCGGGCACCAGGCTGCGCCGCAGGTTGTCCAGCAGTTTCCCGCGCGACAGCCATGACAGCGGGTTGCGCTCGTAGCTGCCATCCCTGCGCGGGACCCATGGCAGCAGCCACGGCAGCAGCTGCCAATCGCCGCGTATCCAGCGGTGGCGTCGCTTGACGTCCACGGCATAACGGGTGGGATAGTCCTCGAACAGGCGCACGTCGCTGATCAGGCCGGCGCGCGCATAGCAGCCTTCCAGCAGGTCGTGGCTGAGGATGCGGTTGTCCGGGAAGCGGTCCGCCAGTGCGAATTCGAACGCTTCCAGGTCGTAGATCCCCTTGCCGACGAAGGAGCCTTCGCCGAACAGGTCCTGGTACACATCCGAAACGGTGCGCGTGTAGGGGTCCAGGCCGGCCTCGTTGCCGAACATGCGTGCATAGCGCGAACTGCGCCGTCCACCCAGGCTGGTGCCGACGCTGGGCTGGAGGATGCCGTAGCCACGGACCACGCAACGCCGGGTGGGATCGAAGTACGCCTTGTTGAGCGGATGGGCCAGCGTTCCGACCAGTTCGCATGCGGCATCGCGGGGCAGGCGGGTATCGGTGTCCAGGGTGATGACGTAACGCACATGCGCCAGCACGCCGATGTTGCCGGTGACCTGCACGAAGTCATCGGTGGCACCGCTACGCAGCAGGCGGTTGAGTGCGGCCAGCTTGCCGCGCTTGCGCTCGTGGCCCATCCAGCGCTTCTCGCCACGGTTCCACTGGCGTGGCCGATGGAACAGGAAGAACAGATCATCGGAGCCCTCGCCTGCACGCGTCGGACCGTAGCGATGGTTGAGCTGTGCGATCTGGTGCGCTGCGCGCTCCAGCAATCCGGCGTCGGTTGGCAACGATGCCTGGTCGGCATCCAGGAAATCTGTCAACAACGCGAAGTGCAGGTGCTGGTCGCGGTTGGCCAGGAAGCGGACTTCCAGCCCTTCGACCAGGTTGTCCACGTCGGCCGGACTTCCCAACATGCTGGGGACGACCACCAGCGTGCGCGAGCCTGGCGGGATGCCCTTGGAGAAGTCCATCCGTGGCAGCCGCTGCGGGCGGACCAGCAACGTGGCGGCCCAGTTGACCAGCATGACGCCGAGTTCACTGGACGCAACGATCGCCAGCATCACCACCAGCCCCAGCAGCATGCCGTGCAGGGCGGGTGCGGTGGCCACCAGGCCCCAGCTGAACAAGCCGACGATGAGGGCGATCGGGCCCAGGTAGGCAAGCAGGGGGATGCGGCGTGGGCGCAGTCCAATCGGTCGGCCTGCAGCAACGGAGGCGGTCAACGCTGTCTTCAGTTGCGTTACGCCATCGTCCACCAGATAGAAGCCCACATGGGCCTGGAAAGCTGCCGGATCGACCCGGGCCGCTGCCTGTGCCAGTTCCAGCGCGGTATCTGCGACTTTCCTTTCATCGATCCCGCCCAACCGCGCGATCCTTTCGACCACGTGGCGGTAGCTGTCGCGGGTGCTGAAATCCATCGATGGATAGGTAAGGGAGGGATCCCGGCGCAGGCTATGTTCGACCACGCTCATGCTCTCGACGAATTCCCGCCAGTCCATGTTGGCCAGGAAGCGCAGGCTGCCGATGCTGTTGCTGATCGAGACCTGGTCCGCTGCCTGTTGCTGGCTTTCCAGGTGCACCAGTTCCTCGATGCGATGGCCATCGGCAGCGGCCCATTGCTCGAGCCAGGTGATCGGCATCGAGAACACTCCGCCACGCCCCTGGAGCCCTCGCGCCAGTTCGGAGACGAACGCTCCCGACAGGGGAGGCCTCGAGCGCGCCAGGTCGGCGATCACGAGCACGACATCCTTCGGGCTTTCCGCGGCTGTCTGGTTCAACTGCCCGGCCCACTTGCCTGCCAGCCTGCGATCAGTGCCATCGTGCATCAGCCGCGCCGCCATGCGCCGCAGGTTGTCGATCAATGCCAGCCGCAGCATGATCGGAATCGCCCACAGCTCCCCGAGCTTCAGTGGCGTGATGGACTGGTAGGCGGCAATGAAACGGCTGATGGTTTCGCCATCGATGCGGCCATCACCATGCGCGATGGCCTCCAGGGAAAGGTCATATACCCGCGGCAGGCCTGCCGATTGCCCTCGGGCCAAGGAAGGAAGCTGGCGACTGTAACCTTCGGGAAGGTGCCGGCGCGCGGTATGGATCTGCTCTTCGACAAGATAGTAGTTGTCCAGCAGCCATTCGCCAGCGGGCGTGATCCGCATTTCATCGCGCACCATGGCGGTGAGCAGGCTGAATACATCGTCGAGCAGGCCTTCATTTTCTGCCAGCCGGCCCAGCAGGCGTTCGTGGCCGGGCTGCGCATGCACGGTGTGCTCGCGGGCCAGTGCGCGGCCGTGCGTCTCCATCTGCTCGACATTGAACAGGGACGAGCGAAGTGGCTCTTCGACCTTGTTTGGCCGCTTGGTTGCCATCGGGCGCCAACGCCATGAACGGCGGCGCTGGCGTAACCAGTGCCTGAGAACCCGCAGGACTTGAAGCATGGGCAATCCTGTTGGGGGCGACGACGACCGCGGGAGACCTATCCTTGTTGCACCATTGCTGCGACAGGGGCGTGAGGGTGGCATGACCGGCACATGCGCGGCTGGGCATGTGGCATGGCGGTGATATGGCGTATACTATCCCCCAGTATAGTTCCTTGGCTGCATGCCCATGCCGCACTCGCCGGAAGAAAAGAAGAAGGTCCTTGCCCGCGTGCGCCGCATCCGCGGCCAGTGCGATGCGCTGGACCGCGCGCTGGAATCGGGAGCCGACTGCGGCCCGGTGCTGCAGCAGATCGCCGCCATCCGCGGGGCGGTCAACGGGCTGATGTCCGAGGTGATGGAGGCGCACCTGCGCGAGGAATTCGGCCAGCCGGCCGCATCCGATGCGCAGCGCGCCGAACGCGTGCGCGACATGGGCGCGCTGATCCGCTCCTACCTGAAATGAATCCTTCCCGCCGCGTGCGGGCGCCGTAAACAAGCGCGCAACACGCGCATGCCTACCCTTGTCCTTGCCTGTTCCCTGGAGAATCCCGCCATGAAGTCCCGCGCCGCCGTCGCCTTTGGTCCCGGCCAGCCATTGAAGATCGTCGAGATCGACGTCGCCCCGCCGAAGAAGGGCGAGGTGCTGGTCAAGATCACCCATACCGGGGTCTGCCACACCGATGCCTTCACGCTGTCCGGTGATGATCCGGAAGGCCTGTTCCCCGCCGTGCTCGGGCATGAAGGTGCCGGCATCGTGGTGGAGGTGGGTGAAGGGGTGACCAGCGTACGGCCGGGCGACCACGTGATTCCGCTGTACACCGCGGAGTGTGGCGAGTGCCTGTTCTGCAAGAGCGGCAAGACCAACCTGTGCGTGGCCGTGCGTGCCACCCAGGGCAAGGGCGTGATGCCCGATGGCACCACCCGTTTCAGTTACAACGGCGAGCCGATCTACCACTACATGGGCTGCTCCACCTTCAGCGAGTACACGGTGGTGGCGGAGGTGTCGCTGGCCAGGATCAACCCGGAATCCAATCCGGAACATGTATGCCTGCTCGGCTGCGGCGTTACCACCGGTATCGGCGCGGTCCACAACACCGCCAAGGTGCAGGAAGGCGACAGCGTGGCCGTGTTCGGCCTGGGCGGCATCGGCCTGGCGGTGATCCAGGGGGCACGCCAGGCCAAGGCCGGGCGCATCATCGCCATCGACACCAACCCGTCCAAGTTCGAGCTGGCGCGGGAGTTCGGCGCCACCGACTGCATCAACCCGAAGGACCATGACGCGCCGATCCAACAGGTGGTGGTGGAGATGACCGGCTGGGGCGTGGACCACAGCTTCGAGTGCATCGGCAACGTGGAGGTGATGCGTGCGGCGCTGGAATGTGCGCATCGTGGTTGGGGCCAGTCGGTTGTGATCGGCGTGGCGGGGGCGGGCAAGGAGATCTCCACCCGTCCCTTCCAACTGGTCACCGGGCGCACCTGGAAGGGCAGTGCATTCGGCGGCGTCAAGGGCCGCAGCCAGCTGCCGGGCATGGTGGAAGACGCGATGAAGGGCGATATCGAGCTGGCCCCGTTCGTCACCCATACCATGGACCTGGAAAAGATCAACGAAGCCTTCGACCTGATGCATGAAGGCAAGTCGATCCGCTCGGTCGTGCATTTCTGAGTGGTGGCCGGCCAGCGGCCGGCACTGCCCGTACTCAACGCGGCGCGCCTGGTGCAGGGCGCCGCCTGCAGGGGAAAGACATGGAACGCATTGAACACCGCGCCTGTTCCGGCGGCTGGCAGGACGTGTACCGCCACCGCTCCGAGGTGCTGGGCTGCGAGATGAACTTCGCCATCTACCTGCCGCCGCAGGCTGCTGCCCGGAAGCTGCCGGTGCTGTACTGGCTGAGTGGGCTGACCTGCAACGAGCAGAACTTCATCACCAAGGCCGGTGCGCAGCGCTATGCGGCAGAGCACGGCATCATCCTGGTGGCGCCCGATACCAGTCCGCGCGGCGATGAGGTGGCCGATGCCGAAGGCTACGATCTGGGCAAGGGGGCGGGGTTCTACCTCAATGCCACCGAGCAGCCGTGGGCGAAGCATTACCGCATGCACGACTACATCGTCGACGAGCTGCCGGCGTTGATCGAAGCCAACTTCCCGGCTACCGGTGCACGTGGCATCAGCGGGCATTCGATGGGCGGGCATGGCGCGCTGGTGGTGGCGCTGCGCAACCCGGGCCGCTACCGCAGCGTGTCGGCATTCTCGCCGATCGTCGCACCGAGCCAGGTGCCATGGGGCGAGAAGGCCTTCACCGCTTACCTCGGCGAGGACCGCAGTACGTGGCTGCAGTGGGACGCCAGTGAACTGGTGGCCCTTGCCAGCGAACGGCTGCCGCTGCTGGTCGACCAGGGCGACGCGGACGATTTCCTCGGCGGCCAGTTGCAGCCGCAGCGCCTGCAGGCTGCCTGCGAGGTGGTGGGCCACCCGATCGAACTGCGCATGCAGCCCGGCTACGACCACAGCTACTACTTCATCGCCAGCTTCATCGGCGACCACATCGCCCACCACGCCGAAGCGCTGTAGCTGAAAAAAGGGGACGGAGGGGATTAAGTCGTTTTTGGCCAAAAGAACGCCAAAAACGACTTAATCCCCTCCGTCCCCTTTTTCTTCGTCAGTCGTCGTCCTGTTCGGCGGCTTCGCGACCCTGCTGGCGGATCAGTGCTTCTTCGCGCGCGTCGTTGATCGCGTGGCGCACGCTGTCCAGGTCGATGGTCGATTCGTCATGCACGAAGGTGCCGGTCAGCGGGGAGTCCGGCAACAGGTCGCCAGCCTCGAACAATGCCCACATTTCTTCGCCATACCAGCTGTCCAGCAGCTCCGGGGCAAAGCGGCCGAGATAGGCGGTGAGGTTGTTGACGTCGCGCAGCAACATGCTGCGGGCGTTGTTGTTGCCGGCGGCGCTGACGACCTGGGGGAAGTCGATCACCACCGGTCCATCCGGGCCGACCAGCACGTTGTAGGGCGACAGATCGCCATGGATGAGCCCGCAACACAGCATCTGCACCACCTGGCGCACCAGCACCTGGTGGAAGTCACGGGCCTGGTCCGGTTCCAGTTCCACTTCTCCCAGCCGCGCGGCGGAGAAGCCGTCGGCATCGGTGACCAGCTCCATCACCAGCACGCCGTGGAAATAACCATGGGGTTCGGGCACGCGCACGCCGGCATCGCGCAACTGGTACAGCGCATCGACTTCGGTGTTCTTCCAGGCCGTTTCCTGCTGCTTGCGGCCGTACTTGCTGGCCTTGCCGACTGCACGCGCCTCGCGGCTGCCACGCACCTTGCGGCCTTCCTGGTATTGCACGCGTTGCTGGAAACTGCGCTGGGCCATGTCCTTGTAGACTTTGGCACAACGGACATCATCACCACTGCGCACCACGTACACAGCTGCTTCTTTGCCGCTCTTCAGCGGGCGCAGCACCTCATCGATCACGCCATCGTCGATCAGGGCCTGCAGGCCTTGGGGGGTCTTCACGGAACCTCGTTGATGCGGCTGGCACCAACGGCCCGCCTCGGGGAGGGCATTCTCGCAAAAAAAGGGGACGGAGGGGATCAAGGCGTCATTGGCGGCGCCAAATGCGACCTGATCCGCTCCGTCCCCTTTTTGTCAGCGGACGTCGCGGAGGGTCCAGTGCGGTCCTGCGAGCAGGCGCAGGCGCTCCTTGAGGATCTCTCCCTTGATGGTGGTCCTGGCCTCCAGCTTGATCTGCAGGTCGTCCTGGCTGCCGGTCACGGTGGCGTTGGGATCGGTGACGCCCCACTGCTCCGGGACGGCGTCCGGGTCCGGCTGCTTTGCCTTCCACTTCTCGAACAGCGTGGTCGAGGCCAGGGCGTCCTGGAGGTCGCTGGCAAAGCCATCGGCGCTCTGCGACTTGAAAGCCAGATCCGGGTCCTGGCCGCGTGCCTTGGCCGGGTCTGGCAGGGTGATGTAATACGTGGTCATTTTTTCCTCCATTCAATGATGCAAAGCCTTGCAGGCGCGGGGTGCAAGCCGCGTGCAGGCCATTCCGGCAAGGGTCCGAAGCCAGCGTGCGCCGCTGATCCTGACGGGCAGCCGACCTGGCCCGCACTTATTCAAAACGATGTGGTCCATCAGCGAAGCCAACGGTCAGTGCCCCCTTGCCGACATTGACCATGCCGGTAAGGCTCATGACCGATTCGTACACCTGCACGCCATGTTCGGCGCACACCTGCCGCAGCTGCGCGTAACCGGGCAGGGCGCGCAGTTCATCCAGCTCACCGCCATAGCTCAGGCAGACCGCAGGGGTCATCAGGCCCGCGCGCACCCGCTGCCCGACCACCTCGAACAGCCGGGACACCGCGTTGTCGAACCCCTTGATCTTGGCCACCGGTCCAGTTTCCCCACGGTACCCATGCAGCACTGGTTTGATATCCAGCGCACTGCCCAGCGCAGCGCTGAGCAGGCCGACGCTGCGGTCGCCCTTGTGCCGCGCGCGGGCACGCATGTAATACAGGTCGCGGGTGACCATGTAGCCGTGCACGTTGCTGGCCAGTTCTTCCAGCCGTTGGCGGATCTGCTGCACGCTGGCGCCGCTGTCGCGCAGGCGCACCGCTTCGATGGCGGTCACGGCCTGGGCGGCGAACAGGTTCTGGGTGTCGATCACCCGCAGGGCGAACGGCGAGTTGAAGCCTGCCGCCTGGCGTACGGGCTTGTAGTCGTTGAGGATGGCGAAACTGGCCTGCAGCGCGTTGTCGTGGATTGGGCTGCGGGTCTTGGTGATGGTCAGGCAGAACACGTGGTCGTAATCGATGACCAGGCGTTCAAGGAACAGGTCGCGGATCTGTTGCACGCTGAAAGGAATGGTTTCAGCCTCCGCTCCATGCTCCGCGACATGGGCGTGCAGGAAGCTCAGCGTGGCCTGCTCGTCGCGGTGGTCGGCGAGGATCGCTTCGCCGATGCGCACGGTAATGGGCAGCAGCACGATCCTGTGCTGGGCGATGAACTCCTGCGGCAGGTCGCAGGCTGAGTCGACGACGATTCCGATGCGCATCCGCAGGCCCCCTCCAGGCTGATTGAATGTCCCGAAGTGTGAAAGCTATCGCAATTTGGCCCGGCGCGCGCGCCCGCCGCGGCGTTCCGCTCAGCGTTTCCGCTGTACAGCCACCGGCAGGTCCAGCAGTTGTTGCCATTGCGGCTGCCGCAGCACGCCCGGGTCGTCCAGCACGGCCACCATCAACGGGTGGGCGTCGTTGCCCCAGAACAGTTCACCGTCGATGGACAGGGTAGGCACCCCGAATACGCCGGCCTCGATGGCGGCCTCGGTGTTGCGGCGCAAGGCATCCTTGACCTCCGCTGTCCCGATGGCAGCCTCCAGGTTGCCCACCCCCAGCGTCCTGGCCAGCCCGGCCAGCGCCGCCGCATCGTCGGCGGCGCGGCCATCCTTCCATATCCAGTTGAAGATGGCATCCACCGCCGAGGTACTGGAACCGGCTGCGATGCATGACCGCAGTGCCGGCAGGGGATTGAACGGATGCGCTGGAGGAAAGCGCAGGGGCACGCCTTCCTGCCCCGCCGTCCACAGCAGATGCCGGTAGAAGAAGCGACGCTTGACCGGGATTTCGGCAGGCCCGAGGTTGCCCACGTGCTGCAGCACGGCCCCCAGCGCGATGGGAACCGGCTGGATGCGCGCGAATTGCGGCAGGGCCTTCAGTTTCTGCCAGTGCAGGTAGGCAAAGGGCGAAACGAAATCGAAATACCAGGGCAAGGGCATCGCGGAATCTCCGAAGGGATCAGGGCGAGGCGGCACGCTGCAGGTAGCGGTCGCGCAGCTCGGTCTGGCGCGAGCGCATCGGCATCGCCCGGCCGCCCAGCCACACCTGCTGTGCGTAATGTGCCACGTCCAGCGGATCGCCTTCCCACAGCACCAGGTCGGCCAGCTTGCCCGGCTCGATGCTGCCGATCTGCCCACCCACGCCCATTGCCTCGGCCGGCACGCGGGTCAGCCCGGCCAGCGCGTCGGCCCATGGCAATCCATGGGCAACGGCATTGCCGGCCAGTTGGCGCACTTTCCGCGCGTTGTGGGAGGCATCACCGCCCTGGGTAAAGCTGACCTGCACTCCGTCCCGCTGCAGGCGCGCAGCGTTTTCCAGCGTCGCACCGATCTGGTCGAAGGTGGTGGGAAGGTTGCCGAGTCCGTCCACGAACACCGGCACACCCGCCTGTGCGAGCTGCGGAGCCAACTGCCAGGCCTCCGCGCCGCCGGCGATCGCGATCTTGACCTTTTCCCGTGCGGCCCAGCGCAGCAGTTGGCGGATATCCGAGGCACGGTCCACCTCGACGATGACGCGGCCATTGCCGGCCAGGTAATCCGCCAGCGTACGGCGCCCGGCCGGGGTGAGCAGGGCGTGTGGCGAATCGGCGCCCACCCGCCCGCGTGCCTCGTCGATCATCTGCTGCAGCAGCATCCATTGCGCGGCACGCGATTGCCCGGTCAACTCTGCCGCCGCCGAACCCAGGCGCAGGTACAGCGCACGCGGGCCGATCGGGTCGGCGCTGCCATCCAGCCGCACCACGCCTCCCTGGCCGGCCACGAAGCCGCCGCCGGTATGTGCGCCGAGGGCGGTGAAGCCGATGCCTTCCATCCGCGCCACCGGCACCAGGATCGAGGCCGGGTTGTAGGCCAGGGTGACATCGAACTCCGGACGCAACGGCTGCGTGCCGATCTTCAGCGTGCTGTCCACCGTGCTCGATTCGCCGGACACTTCCTCGATGCCGATCTCGGTGATGCCGCCGAACAGCGCAGGCGTCAGCGGACGCCCGTTGGCCTCTACCACCGCCATGCCGGACGGGGCCGCCAGGCCGGTACCGACGGCCTGGATCACGCCGTTGCGCACCAGCACGTCGGCATTGTCCAGGCTGCCACGCGCGCTGGCCGTATGCACGGTGGCATTGCGGATCAGCACGTCCTGCGCGTTCGTGCTGCCTGCTGCACAGGCCAGCAGCATCACGCCCACGGTAGCGCCGAGCCGTGCCCGGCGGCTCCTGACCCTGCTGAACAAGCAGCCCATCACCGCACCTCCTGGCCAAGACGGAAATCCGACGCCGGTTTGTCCGCAGGATGGGCGCGGTCGTAGTAGCGGTAGCCATCGATGAACACCTGGTCGGCCAGCGCATAGGAACTGAACGGGTTGCCGTTCCATATCACCACGTCGGCATTCTTGCCCGGTTCCAACGTGCCGGTCTGAGCTTCGATACCCAGTGCCTTGGCGGCGTTGCCGGTCATCCAGATGATGGCGCGTTCCGGCGTGATGGCCGGCATGTTGGCGCGTCGCGCGGCGGCGATCACCTTGGCGGCCTCCTGGTTCAAGCGCTGGATGCCTTCGGGTGAATCCGAGTGCACGATGGCGCAGCTGTTGGCTGGCCGGTCCACCAGCGCGATGTTCTCCTGGATGCCGTCGAAGGCTTCCATCTTGAAGCCCCACCAGTCGGCCCACAGCGCACCGCACACGCCTTTTTCGGCCAGCCGGTCGGCCAGCTTGTAGGCTTCCACGCCGTGGTGGAAGGCGGCGATCCTGAAGCCGAACTCGTCGGCCAGGTCGAGCATGGTGGCCATCTCGTCGGCGCGATAGCAATGGATGTGCACGCGGATGTCGCCCTGGATGGCGCCGGCCAGCGTGTCCAGCTTGAGGTCGCGCTTGCCGCCGCTGTCGCCGGCGCTGTCTTCCTTGTCGCCGCCGAACCAGCGCTTGCGCTTGGCCGGTTTGGCAGTGTTCTTGGCGATGTACTCGCTGGCATCGATGAAGGCAGCGCGGTAACCGGCCACGTTGCCCATCCGCGTGCCCGGCGCAGTGCCCTTGCCGCCGTAGACCCGCTTTGGGTTCTCGCCGCAGGCCATCTTCATGCCCCAGGGCGCACCGGGAAACTTCATCGCCTGGTAGGTGGTGGTGGGGACGTTCTTCAGTACCACGCCGCGCCCACCGACCAGGTTGGCCGAGCCGGGCAACACCTGCATGCTGGTCACGCCGCCGGCCAGTGCTTCGGCGAAGCCGGGATCCTGGGGCCACACCGAATGTTCCGCCCAGACGTTGGCGGTGACCGGTGCGGTCATTTCGTTGCCATCGCTATGGGCACCGACGCCGGGGCTGGGGTAGACGCCCAGGTGCGAATGCACGTCGATCAGGCCGGGGGTGACCCAGCGACCGCGCGCGTCCACCCGTCGTACATCGGCACCTGCCTGCAGCGAACGGCCAATTTCCGACACCTTTCCATCGCGCAGCAATACGTCGGCGTCGTCCAGCCGTTCACCGGTGCCGGTCAGCACGGTCGCATTGTGGATCAGCACGGCCTGTCCGCTGCGTGCCTGGTACGTGCTGGGATACGGATCCTGGATGAAGCGCGATGCGCCGAAGGCCGGCGCAGCGGCCAGCGACAGCAGCGCCAGGCCGATGCCGGCGCGCAGCAGGTTGTTCATGGTTCCCCGAAGTGTGGCGGTGCAGGCTCTCGACGCTAGCGGAGAGCACCGGCGCCTGCCAAGTGACTTTTGACCTGGCAAGGCATGCCTGGCAGCCACCGCAGGCCGATCCCGAAGCCCGGCACCGTGGCTCATTACCCGAGGACTTCGACGTTAAAGTCCAATTGTATTACAAATAATGCCGGGCTAGACTCGGGCCCATCGCTAACCACTCGTCGGGTGCCAATGCATGAAAGCTCTACGCGGAGTATTGCTCGCAGCAGGTCTGTTCGCGGCTGCAGTCTCATCCGGCAAGCAACCGGATCCGCCCGGACAGGTACGCCCCGGCGAGAAGCCGGTCAATGCGGCATACCTGTTCGCGCACATGACCGATGACGATTACGGTCGTCTCTATTACAGCGTCAGCCTTGACGGCCTGCACTGGACCCGCCTCAATGGCGGCAAGCGCATTACCGACGATTACCGTGGCCACCCGGACATCGCACAGGGCCCGGACGGTACGTATTACATTGCCGGCAACCAGAGCGATGCGGCGCCGGACATCACCATCTGGTCTTCGCGCGATCTCATCCAATGGGAGCGCTACAGCACCTATACGCCCGACCTGAAGTCGACGCCAGGCTATTCGCAGGCGCTGCAGCGGATCGGCGCCCCGAAGCTGTTCTTCGACAAGGCATCCCGGCAGTTCGTGATGACCTGGCATACGCCCCACCTGGAAGGGACGCCGGAAGACAGTGAACGCTACTGGGCGAGCCAGCGCACGCTCTACGTGACATCCCGCGACCTGAAGACGTTCTCGGCGCCCCCTGAGCGCCTGCTCGACTGGGACATGGGCACCATCGATGTGTTCCTGCGGCAGGAGGAAGGCAAGTACTGGGCGATCCTCAAGGACGAAACCTATCCCACGCTGGATTGGGTCACCGGCAAGACCATCCGCATTGCCAGCTCCGATTCGTTGCTTGGACCCTACAAGGACCTGAGCCTGCCGATCAGCCCGAACTTCCGCGAAGCGCCGATGCTGGTCCCTTCGCCGGATGGCAAGGCCTGGTATCTGTACTACGAACAGTACCCGGGCGTTTCCTATGGCCTGTCGGTTGCCAGCAAACTGTCTGGCCCGTGGTATCAGGTCTCCGGCTACACCTTCCATGACGACTGGGACAAGTACGCCCTGCCGCCGAAGGTCAGGCACGGCACCATGATCACGATTTCCCGCGGGCAGTATGACGCGCTGGTGCAGAAATTCGGATTGGACAAGCCCGGCAGGCCATAGCTGGCGCTCGACTCTTCGGCGCAGGTCTCGCAGAATTACGCCCTGTCGTTCGCGCAGGGCCGCTCCACTGATGAAGACCAAGCAGGACATCGTCGACAACTGGCTACCGCGCTATACCGGGGTACCGCTGGACCAGTTCGGCCAGCACGTGCTGTTGACCAACTTCAGCGGTTACCTGCATGCGTTCGCACAGCTGACCGGTGCACCCATCGTCGGCCTGGACCGGCCGATGGCCAGCGTCACGGCCGACGGCATCACCCTGATCAACTTCGGCATGGGCAGCCCCAACGCAGCCATCATCATGGATCTGCTGTCCGCGGTGATGCCCAAGGCAGTGCTGTTCCTGGGCAAGTGTGGTGGACTGAAGCGCAAGAACCAGCTTGGCGACCTGGTGCTGCCGATCGCCGCGATCCGTGGCGAGGGCACCTCCAGCGACTACCTGCCGCCGGAAGTCCCGGCGCTGCCTGCGTTCGCCCTGCAGCGTGCGGTCAGCACGATGATCCGCGACCTCGGCCATGATTACTGGACCGGGACCGTGTACACCACCAACCGCCGGGTGTGGGAGCACGACGAAGCCTTCAAGGAACGCCTGCGGGCGATGCGCTGCATGGCCATCGACATGGAGACGGCCACCGTGTTCGCGGCAGGGTTCGCCAACCATATTCCCACCGGGGCCTTGCTGTTGGTGTCCGACCAGCCGATGATTCCCGACGGGGTGAAGACCGAGGCATCCGACGCCAAGGTCAGTTCCCGGTTCGTGGACAACCACATCCAGGTCGGCATCGAGGCACTGAAGCTGATCCGCCGCAACGGCAAGTCGGTCCGCCACCTGCGATTCGACGAATGATGAGCGGTTGGCGGCGCACCCATGTACAGCCCGTGGAGCAGGACATGGAAATGGCAGCGCAGGTAGTGGCGTTCTGGACCGAGGCTGGCCCAGCCAAATGGTTCGTGCGCGACGATGCATTCGACGCGCGGTTCCGCGAGCTGTTCCTGGAGGAGCACCACGCGGCCGCATCCCGTGCACGCGAACATTGGCTGGCTACCGCCGAAGGGGCGTTGGCGCTGCTGTTGCTGCTGGATCAGTTTCCGCGCAACTGCTTCCGCGGCACGGGGCATTCGTACGCCACCGACGGGCTGGCCCGGCACTACGCCATGCGTGCGGTCGAAGAAGGACTGGACCTGCAACTGGTACCGAAACTGCGGGCGTTCATCTACCTGCCGTTCGAGCATTCCGAGGACCCGCTGGACCAGGACCGTTCGGTGGCGATGTTCGATGTGCTGGGTGACAAGGAGTACCTGCAGTTCGCCGAACTGCATCGCGACATCATCCGCCGCTTCGGCCGGTTCCCGCACCGCAACGCGGTGCTGGGGCGCATTCCTTCACCGGAAGAACTGGATTACCTGGCCGAGGGCGGGTTTTCGGCGTGAACCTGCGCGGGTGACGGGCATGGCCCGTCACTACCGGGGGCGGGTGCGCGGTGGGCGGGGCCGGGTCAGTACTTCGGCACGCCGTTGTCGACCTGGTCCGACCAGGCATCGATGCCCCCGGTGACGTTGTGCACCTTGCTGAAGCCCAATGCACGGAACTGTTCGGCGGCCTGTGCGCTGCGTCCACCGTGGTGGCACAGGAATGCCAGCGCGGTGTCCTTCGGCAGGGCTTCCAGTTCGGCGCGGCCCTGGCCGTCGAATACCTTGAACGGAACACCGACGGCCGCGATGGCGCGTTCTTCCGGCGGACGCACGTCGACCAGCAGCACGCTGCCGGCACGCACCAGGTCGTCGGCATCGCGTACCGACAGCTCGGCGATCGGCTTGGGCGCGTTCGGGTTGTCGATGGCCAGGCCCTTGCCACGGATATCGTCCACCCAGTCGATGGTGATGCCATCGGCACGGCGTGCGCTGGCCAGGTCGAACTGCACGCGCAGGCCATTGGACTCGGCTGCGATGGCGTTGTCATCATGCGGCGCCAGCTGGAAATTGGGCTGGAAGCGCGCATCGATGCCCAGCTGCAGCGAAGCACCGGGAGAGTCGGCCAGCGCGCCCTTCAGCATCTCCACGGCAGCCGGGGTGACGGTGATGTTCGGCGGGGTACGGTCCGGGGCGGCCAGGCCGAGCACGTTGCTCAGTTCGCCGCTGGAGGCCATCTGCAGGATGATGTCGCTGCCGCCGACCAGTTCGCCGTCGATGTACAGCTGCGGGATGGTCGGCCAGTCGCCGTATTGCTTGATGCCTTCGCGGATGTCCTGGTCGGCCAGCACGTTGACGTGGCCGAACTCCACGCCCAGGTCCTGCAGCGCGCCGACGGCCTTGGCGGAGAAACCGCACTGCGGCATGCTCGGCTGGCCCTTCATGAACAGCACGACGCGGTCGGTGGCGAGGATGGTTTCGATGCGCGAGCGCAGGGCGGGGTCGAGGGACATGGCGGTGGAAATCCGGTGATAGCGAAACGCCGATTCTACCCGCCATGGCATCATGGGGCATGACCCCCGCAGAAACACTGCATCGCATCCCGTCCCGGCCCTGGCGCTGGGTTCCGTGGCTGGCGGGATCGCAGCTGGGGGTAGTGCTGGCGTGGCTGCTGGCGGGCTGGCCCTGGGGGCTGGCGCTGATGCTGGCCAGCCATGCGCTGTTCCTGGTGCCGGTATTCCGGCCCAACAGCCGGTTCTATGCGCCAGTGCTGGACCGGCTGCCCGCTGCCGGCAAGAGCGTCTGGCTGACCATCGATGATGGCCCCAGTGCGGAGACGCCACAGGTCCTGGACCTGTTGGACCGGCACCAGGCACGGGCGACCTTTTTCCTGGTGGGGGACCGGGCACTGGCCCGGCCGGAGCTGGTCCGGGAAATCGTCCGCCGTGGGCATGGGATCGGCAACCACAGCCACAGCCATCCGCAGGCACGTTTCTGGCGGCTGGGACCGGTGGCGATGAGCGAAGAAATCGAATCTGCGCAGCGGGCCCTGGCTTCCATCACCGGACAGCCGCCGCGCTGGTACCGTTCGGTGGTGGGCATGACCAATCCGTTCGTGGCGCCGGTGCTGCGACGGTTGCAGCTGACCCGCGTGGGCTGGAGCGCACGCGGCTACGACGGCGTGGCCTGTGAACCGCAGGTCGTGCTGGCGCGGTTGTTGCCGGGATTAAAGGCGGGCAGCATCGTGCTGCTGCACGAAGGCGCGGCGCACGGGCGCAACCTGGAGATCATCGAGGGCGTGCTGCAGGCATTGCAGCAACGCGGCCTGCAGGCACGGTTGCCGGATTGAAGGCCCGCCGAGCGTGGCCCGGCGCTACGGGAACGAACGCCCGTGCCCCACCATCACGGCCGTTCGGCGACCAGCAACCAACTGTTGAACGGCGTGCGTCCATGCAGCGGACGGGCTGCCGTTGCCTGCAGTCCCGCAGCACGCAACGCCTCGCGCAGATCCGCTTCCACCGGGTAGTGGTGCGGGCGGGTGCGCATCCAGCCGATCCGCCAGGCCAGTCGGTCGCCCAGCCGGGTGATCTGGTCACGCCCGTCCTTGTTGGCCAGCGGCGTACGCAGGATCAGTCGCCCGCCGGGAGCGACAGCGGCGGCGGCCCTGGCCAGCAGGCGATGCTGCGCGGGCAGGTCCAGGTACTGCAGGACATCCAGCAGGGCGACATGTCCGGCATGCGGTGGGAGTGGTCCGCGCAGATCGAGCGATTCGAAGCGAACCTGTGCCAGGCGGGAGGTTGCCGCCGCGCATGTCGCCTGCCTGATCTTTGCCGTATCCACGTCCACGCCGGTGTAGGCCTGGCCCCGCGCATGCTGGCGCAGCACGTGCGCCAGCAGCCCGAGCCCGCAGCCCAGGTCCAGCACTGGCAGGTGGTCCGTGGGCAGGGCATCGAGCACGCCGCGGTACAGCGGATCGCCGGTGAGCTTGAAGCGGACGTAATACTGGTTGCGGCGGTTGCCCCAGCGCGAAGCGGGACGGAATGCCATCGCGATCTGGCGGGCCTGCGTGGCAGGCAGGGTAGGTGACGGCCGCGGGGAATCGTGGCCGTGCAACGGGTCAGTCCGTTGTCCGCAGCAACCGTTCGGCCAGCGGCTGCGCGCGCTGGCTCCACAGTGTGTACATCCTTGCCGATGGGTGCAGGCCGTCATCGGCCAGCATCGCTGGCTCGGCGCCGTGCAGGCGGGACAGGTCGGTGATGTCGACGAAGGCGATGCCACGGTGGCTGCAGGCATCGCTGGCGGCCGCATTGTAGGCATCCAGTTCGGCAGCAATCCGTGGGCGGTCGCGGCCTTCGGCATAGGGTGTGACGCCCCAGTCCGGAATGGACAGCACCAGCACACGGGACGTGCGCCCTCCGGCGAAGCCGACCGCGCGCTGCAGCAGGGCGTCGAACTGCGCGCGGTAGTCATCCACGCTGCGGCCGCGATACTGGTTGTTCACGCCGACCAGCAGGCTGACGAAATCGAACGGTCCCCGTGGTGCCTGCGCATCGATGCCGGCGTCCAGCTCGTCAGTGGTCCAGCCGGTGGTGGCGATGGTCAGCGGGTCATCCAGCGCGACGTTGCGGTCGCGCAGCGACCTGGCCAGTTGTTGTGGCCAGCGTCCCGCCACCGGTACACCTTCGCCGATGGTGTAGGAATCCCCCAACGCCAGCCAGGACAATGCCATCGGGGTCAGGCCACGGCCGAGCGGCGCGGTTTCAGCGGCACCACCTTGCGGTTGGCTTCGGCGCGGCGCGCCAGGGCACGGTCGATACGCGAGAAGACATCGCGCATCACCGACGCTTCCGGCAGCAGGGTGACGCGGAAATGATGGCGGTACGGCACGTTGAAGCTGGAACCGGGAACCACCAGCACGCCTTCCTGGTTCATCAGGTCCAGCGCGAAATCATGGTCGTCGAAGCCCTTGGCCGCATCGCCGACCACGGCCGGGAAGGCATACAGGGCGCCTGCCGGTGCCACCAGCGAGAGATGCTCGCTGGCCTCGCAGGTTTCGATCACCGCGCGGCGGGTTTCGTAGAGGCGGCCGCCGGGCGTGCACAGCGGGGTAATGGTGTCGGGTCCGTTGACGGCCGCATCGATGGCGTACTGGCCTGGCACGTTGGCGCACAGGCGCAGCGCGCTGAGCAGGTCCATCGCGGCGCGGAACTCGCCCAGCCGCGCTGCTTCGCCGGACAGCATCGCCCAGCCCACGCGCCAGCCACAGGCGCGGTGCACCTTGCTCAGGCCACTGAAGGTGAGGCACGGCTGGTCGCCGGCCAATGGGGCGACCGGCTGGAACCGTGCATCGTCGTACAGGATCTGGTCGTAGATCTCATCGACCATCAGCAGCAGGTTGTGCTTGCGCGCGATGGCCACGATGCGCTCCAGCAGCTCGCGCGGGTAGCTCGCGCCGCTGGGGTTGTTCGGGTTGATCAGCACGATGGCGCGGGTGCGCGAGGACACCAGGGCTTCGATCTCCACCGGATCCGGCTGGAAGCCATTCTCCGGGGCGCAGCGGTAATACACCGGGCGGCCATCGTTGAGGATGGTGGCGGCTGACCACAGCGGGTAATCCGGCGACGGCACCAGCACTTCATCGCCGGGGTTGAGCAGGGCGCGCAGGGACAGGTCGATCAGTTCGCTGACGCCGTTGCCGACGAACACCCGGTCCGGGTGCGCATCCGGCGCACCGCGGCGCGCATAGGCTGCCGCGATGGCTTCGCGTGCGACCGGCAGGCCCTGCTGGTGCGTATATGGGTCGGTGCGGCCCATGTCATCGGCAATGGCACGCTGCAGGTGCTCGGGCGCCCGGAAACCGAAATTGCCCGGGTTGCCGATGTTGAGCTTGATCAGCTTGTGGCCCTGCGCCTCCAGTTCCCGCGCTCGTCGCGCCAGCTCTCCGCGGATCTCGTAGCGCACTTCGGAAAGGCGCTCGCGGATGGCCAGGGGCTTGGGCGTGGGAGTGGGCATGGCAGGCGGGCCGTCGATGGGCATGGAAGGCCCATGGTAGCTGAATTGCTGCAATGCATGGCAAGCCATGCCGCCGCCGCCGTGCCCTGCCGGACGCCCCATCCCGGTAGAATGCCGACGATGACCGATACCCCCGATTACCCCGCGCTGCAGACCATCGGCTGGCCGTGGCCAGGCGCTCCGCTGCAGGCCGACCAGGCCGATTGGCACGCCGCCATGTCCGCCCATCCGCAGGCGCGTCCGGCGCGGGTGATCGAACAGCACCGCACGCACTATGTGGTGGCGGATGGGCCGGATGCGTCGATCAAGGCCGAATCCCTGCCGGAATGGCAGCGTCCCCGCTTCCCCAGCCACGAACGGCCGGCGGTGGGGGACTGGGTGCTGCTCGACGGCATCCGCATCGTCGCACTGCTGCCCCGACGTACCTCGATCAAACGCGGCGCGGCTGGCGAGCATTACCACCAGCAGGTCATCGCGGCCAACGTCGATACCGTGTTCATCGTCTGTGGGCTGGATGCGGACTTCAACCCGCGCCGCATCGAACGTTATCTGCTGCTGGTCGGTGGCGGTGGCGCTGAACCGGTGGTGGTGCTGACCAAGGCCGACCAGACCGACTACACCGATGATGCGCTGGCGGTGCTGGAGGAGCTGAAAGTGCAGGGCATCGCGCTGCGTGCGGTGAACGGACTGGATCCGGACAGCGTGGCGACCCTGCATCCCTGGCTGCACGCAGGCCGCACGGTGGTGCTGGTGGGGTCCTCTGGCGCGGGCAAGTCCACGTTGACCAATACGCTGTTGGGCGAACAGCGGATGAAGACCAATGCAGTGCGTTCGAATGATTCGCGAGGCCGGCATACCACCACGCACCGCGCGTTGATGCCGTTGCCGATGGGGGCCTGCCTGATCGACACGCCCGGCATGCGCGAGCTGAAACCGACCGGCGAGGAGACGCTGGCCGAGGGCGGCTTTGCCGATATCGAGGCGTTGGCCGCGCAATGCCGCTTCCGCAATTGCCTGCACCAGCAGGAGCCCGGATGCGCGGTGCGTGCCGCCATCGATGAAGGCGAGATCGAAGAAACCCGTGTACTGAACTACTTCAAGCTGAAGGAAGAAGTAGCGGCTGCCGCGGCGAAACTGGCGATCCGCCAGGCCGAGACCGCGCAGGAGCGCCGCACGGCGGCGCGGCGCGGCGCAGGCAAGCCACGCCGGTCCCCGTAGCGCGTAGCGCCGAGCCATGCTCGGCGGCCTTCCGTCTGGCCTGGCGCTACCCGACTGCGGTGGCGGTATAGTCCGCCCATGGACCCGGCAACGACACTGGATCGTGAGGTGGCCCACCATGCCGCGTTGGATGCGCGCCTGGTCGCGGCCGTCGGTGGCATCCGCCTGCTGGGCCTGACCAGTTGGCCAGCGGCCGTGCAGCCGCCGTTCCTGGAAAGCGTGGCTCGTGGCCAACCGCGGCTGCCACAGGTCGATTACCCGAAACTGGATTTCAGCGACGAACGGCGTGCACTGGCTGCCTTGGCCGCCGAGTGCGACACCGACCACCCGTTGGGACACTACGTGCGGCAATCCGCGCAGAGCTGGGACGTGGCCGCGCGGTTGCTGGAAAACCTGGGCACGGCCGAGGTCGATGCCTGTTCGGTGCAGTTGTTCGGCTCGCCCGAACAACCCTTGCCTGGCAGCGGTCCAAGCACGCGCGAGGCCGCACGCCATTTCATCCAGATCGCCACCGAGCTGGACCATGAGCTGCTGGCGCCGGAAGAGCAGGTGCCGGTATCGGCTACTGCCCTGCAATTGCAGCTGCAGGGCGACCTGGATGCCTTCTTCGATTCGCGCATCATCCAGGTGCAGCTGGATCCGGACCTGGTGTCCAAGGCGGCGGCCGGCCCGACCCGCATCCGCCTGCGCACCAGTGCCCGGTTCAGCGCTTACGACCGTGCGCAGCTGTTCCACCATGAAGCGCTGGTACATTCCCTGACTGCCCTCAATGGCCGCCGACAGAGCGTCCTGCCCAGCCTGGCGCTGTCGTCGCCGCGGGTGACGGCTACCCAGGAAGGGCTGGCGACGTTCGCCGAGCAGATCACCGGCAGCATCGACATCGAGCGCTTGAAGCGCATCAGCCTGCGTACCGAAGCGATTGCCATGGCTCGGGAGGGAGCGGACTTCATCGAGGTATTCCGCTACTTCTGTGCCGCCGGGCAGAATCCGGAAGAGAGCTTCGCTTCCGCGCAGCGGGTGTTCCGTGGCGTGCCCCCTGTGGGTGGGCTGGCCTTCACCAAGGACACGGTGTACCTGCGTGGGCTGGTGTCGGTGCATACCTTCTTCCGCCATATGCTGGCAGAGGACCGGTTGCAGGTATGCCGGTGGCTGTTCGCCGGCAAGATGAGCCTGGCCGATGCGATCGCCTTCGCGCCGCTGTTCGAGGCAGGCACCCTGCAACCGCCGCGCTGGTTGCCGCACTGGGTAAGCCGGGCCAACGGACTGGCGGGCATGCTGGCGTTTTCGTTGTTCGCCAACCGGATACGGATGGATCAGTTGGCGCCGGAGTGAAATGCGTTGGCGGGATGATGCGCTGGCGCCTCGATTGATATCGCTGGGCGGCGGTGGGGCACCCTGGCCAGGACACGCCGTAAACCCATCCATGAAGTGACCGCCTGAAGTTGGACAGGTGGGGAATCAGGCGGCCAACCCACCCCGCCCCACCTTCGACAGGTCCACGTGGCGTCGCGTAGCGCCGGGCCATGCCCGGCGGAATGGGGTGGGATGGGTAGAGCCGGGCAATGCCCAGCTCTTTGCTTTTGCTCTTGCCTTCCATTGCCACCGCGCCCCGCTGCGTTACTGATACGCCGCAGCGCCCGCTTCTGACTTAGAACTCCGCTGCCACCGTCATGAACACCTGCCGTGGCGCGCTGGCGTGGATGGCATAACGCGTTCCGGTCGGGTCGGTAGGGGCGAACGAACTCAGCTGGCCGGCATAGCGCTTGTTGGCCAGGTTGGTGGCGTTGAGCGATACCTTCAGGTCGCGCAGGCCCATGCCCGGCCCGAACGAATACCCCATGCCGGCATCGAAGGTGGTCACGCCCGCTACGGACTGGTCGTTGGTGTAGGTGTAGTAGCGCTTGCCGGTGTACTTCGCGCGCAGGCTGGCGAAGAAGCCATCGCGGCTCCAGCTGAGTTCGCTCGAGGCCATCCGCTGTGGCGTGTCCACGGTGATCTTTCCGGCCACCGGCACGATCTCGCCAGCAGAGGTGTAATCATCCTCGTAGGTGGTCTTGTTCCAGGACAACGCGTTGTACCACTGCAACCCGTCCATCGGCTTGAGGATGAAGGTCAGCTCCGCGCCACGGCTCTTGACCGACCCGACGTTGATGAAGCGGGTGATGCATTCCGGGCGGGTACCGACTTCGATGCTGGTGCAGGGGTTGAGCGACAACAGACGGTTGTCGAACAGCACGTGGTACGCCGCCAGCGAGGCCTGGTATTTCTCGCCGAAACGGCGGAAACCCGCCTCGAAGGTGCGCGACTTCTCCGGCTCCAGGTCATCCACGCTGGCCGCGAAGGATTCGGGCGACACCTGCAGCGGGCCGCCGCTGCCGCCGCCGACGAACGCAGCGATGTTCTCTGCATAGGAGGCGAACACTTCCTGGTCCGGCGTGAGCTTGAAACTTATGCCACCCTGCGGCAGCACCGATTCCTTCGCTGTCAGCGTGCCCGAGGCATAGCTGGATTCGGTACCCGGCTTGGCCCGGGCGGTCATCCGTGTGTTCGGGTTCTTGACGCCGATGTCCACGGTCATCCGTCCGTCAAGGAAGCGCATGCGGTCCTGGACGTAGAACTGGCGCGTGCGGATGTCGAAGTCCTGGTCGAACAGGCGGCGATCCGGATGGTTGAGGTAAGTGTCGTCCAGGAATGGGCCGTCGATGTAATAGAAGTTGCGCTCTACGTTGTGGTCGTTCTTTTCGTACCACAGGCCGGCTTCCAGCTCATGGATGCCCACGCTCCAGGTCAGTGCGGCGGTCAGGCCCTGGCGGTTGATGGTGTAGTTGGTGCTGCGGATGGAGATCGGGATCTCGCGGTCGGTACCCGGATGCGACGGCTGGCCCGGCGCCCACCAATGGCCCTGTCCGCGGTTATCGTGGTGGTAGGCCAGCAGTTTCAGGCCGCCGTTGTCGCCCAGCTTCAGGTCGGCGTCCAGCGAGTACAGGTTGTCATCGCGCAGCGCGCGGCTCTGATAGTACGCATCATCGATGCTGTCGACGCCACCGCTGAACGCACAGCGTTGCGGGTCAAGGGTGGCCGGCGCGCAGTAGGCTGCCGCCAGCGCACGATCCCAGTCCGGTGCATAGATATTCCAGTCATAGCCCAGTCCACGTTCCAGCATGTTCCTGGACAGATAGGCATAGTTCGCCTGGCTGGCGCGCGAGGTAGCGGCGAACGCGCCGAACCGATGGTCGCCTACCTGCCATGCCGCCTTGGCGTTGAACTGGCGGGTGGTCTGGTTCTGGTACGGCGCTGCCCACATGTCCGCGTCCTGGTGCACGCCGGAGACATAGGCAGAGAAGTCGTTGATGTCGCCGGTGTCCACGCGCAGGTAACCACGCCGCTGGTTGTCGTCGCCGACCGTGACGCTGGCACGGCCGCCGGATTCGGTGGAGGGGTCCATCGAGAAATACTGGATCGCGCCGCCAAGGTTGCTGGTGGACGCCACGCCCAGCGAGCCGATGCCCTGCGACAATTCAGCACCAGCGAGGTTTTCGGCGATCAGTGCCCGCGCGATGCTCAGGCCGTTGTAGTTGCCATAGCTGTTGTCGCCCAGCGGAATGCCATCGAGCGTATAGCCGAGCCGGCTCTTGTCGAAGCCGCGCAGGCTGATGGTCTGCGATTCTTCGTTGGCGCCAAAGGCATCGTTGGACTGCACCGACACACCCGGCAGGCGGTCGAGGATTTTCTGGCCGCTGGTACCGGGCGGCAACACCTCCTTGTCTGCCGCGGTGATGCGCTGGACCTGGCGGGTTTCGCCCTGGCCGATGACCGAAACGGCATCCAGCGTCCGTGCATCCAGCGTGGCATCGGCGGAGGAAGCGGCTTCCGTGGCAACGTCATCGTTGCTGGAAGCGTTGGCGTTGGCGGTGCATAGCGCAATCGCCATGGCGATCGTCAGGGGTCGGGTCTGCATGTCGGTCCGTTGCATGGGGGAGGGCCTGCGTACTGCAGGTCGCTGACCACTGTGCGGAACGGAAATGACGACTTTTTGACGTTGCTGCAGTGCGCACGCTGAAATGAGACATGCATCAACTGGAGGGGTAGTGACGGGCCATGCCCGTCACGGGAAAGCAGCGGGGCATGGCCCCGCTCTACCGGGGGTGGTGACGGTACCGGGTAGTGACGGGCCATGCCCGTCACAGGACGCAGCGGGCCCGCATCAGCCCATGTACAGGCCGCCATTCACCGGGTAATCCGCGCCGGTCACATAGGCGGCGTCATCGGAGGCCAGCCAGCCGCACAGTGCGGCGACTTCTTCGGGCTTGCCCAGGCGACGGATCGGCACCGAAGCGGCCAGCCGATCCAGCACGTCCGGCGGGAAGCTGCTGATCGACTGGCTGGCGATGTAGCCGGGCGAGATGGTGTTGACGGTAACCCCGCGCGCCGCGACTTCAGCGGCAAGCGCGCGGCTGAAACCATGCATGGCCGCCTTGGCGGTCGCATAGTTGACCTGGCCGATCTGGCCCTTGTGCGCGCTGACCGAGCCGATGTTGATGATGCGCCCCCAGCCACGGGTGGCCATGCCATCCACCACCTGCTTGGTGATGTGGAAAAGCGAGTTGAGGTTGGAGGCGATCACCGCGTTCCAGTCTTCGGCGGTCATCTGCCGGAACAGCACGTCGCGGCTGCCACCCGAGTTGTTGACCAGCACGTCGACATCGCCGACATCGGCGCGGACCTTGGCGAACGCGGCGCTGGTGGATGCCCAGTCAGTGGCATTGCCTTCGGAGGCGATGAAGTCGAAGCCGAGCTCGCGCTGTTCGCGCAGCCAACCGGTCTTGCGCGGCGAGTTCGGCGCGCAGCCGGCGACCACGGTGTGGCCAGAGCGCGCCAGGGTCTGGCAGATGGCAGTGCCGACACTGCCCATGCCGCTGGTGACGTATGCGATGCGAAGCGTCATTGGAATCTCCAGGTACGGGTCGGGGCCGCGTCAGGCGGCCAACGGATACAGTGCGAACAACAGGCTGCCGAACATCAACAGCAGCGAGATCATCACGGCCCACTTCAGGGTGAACTTCTGGTGGTCGGCGAACTCCACCTTGGCCAGGCCGACCAGCAGGTAGGTGGACGGAACCAGCGGGCTGAGCAGGTGTACCGGCTGCCCTGCCAGCGAGGCACGCGCCATTTCCACCGGCGTGATGCCGTAGTTGCCGGCCGCCTCGGACAGGATCGGCAACACGCCGAAGTAGAAGGCATCATTGGACATGAAGAAGGTGAACGGCATCGAGGCCAGCGCGGTGATGACCGCCAGGTAAGGGCCCCAGCTCTCCGGGATGATGGCCAGGAAGCTGTGCGACATCGCCTCGACCATGCCGGTGTTGTTGAGGATGCCGGTGAAGATGCCGGCGGCGAAGATCAACGACACCACCGACAGCACGTTGCCGGCATGGTTGACCACGCGACGGCGCTGCTCGGCCAGGTTCGGGTAGTTGATCACCAGCGCGATGGCGAAGCCGACCATGAACAGGATCGGCATCGGCAGCAGGCCCATGATCAACGCGGCCATCAGTGCGGCGGTCAGGCCAAAGTTGACCCACAGCAGCTTCGGACGCTTGGTGTCTTCGGCGTCTTCCACGGTGGGCAGGGCATCGCCGTCGTCGGACACGCTGGAATCCATCCACGAGCCCCCTTGCGGCAGGGTCACCACGCCCAGGCGACGGCGCTCCTTCATGCCCAGGTACCAGGCCAGCGCCAGGATGCCAGCGCAAGCGATGATCATGGACGGGATCAACGGCACGAACACGTCGGCGGGATCCACGTGCAGGGCGGTGGCGGCGCGCGCGGTCGGGCCTCCCCATGGAGTGAGGTTCATCACGCCGCCGGCCAGGATGGTCACGCAGGTCATGTTCAAGGCGCTCATGCCCAGCCGCCGGTACAGCGGCAGCATCGCCGAGACGGTGATCATGTACGTGGTGGAACCATCGCCATCGAGCGATATCAGCATCGCCAGGACGGCGGTGCCCATCACGATCTTCAGTGGATCACCCTTGACCACGTTGAGGATCACCCGCACCAATGGGTCGAACAGGCCGGCGTCGATCATCACCCCGAAGTAGAGGATGGCGAACATCAGCATGACGCCGGTGGGCGCGATTTTCTTGATGCCGTCGAGCATCATTTCGTCGATGCCGGCGCCGAAGCCACCAAGCAGCGCGAAGATGATCGGAACGGTGATCAGTGCGACCAGCGGCGACAGTCGCTTGCTCATGATCAAGTACATGAACGTAATGACCATGCCAAAGCCGAGGATGCTCAGCATCATCTGCGGACTCCTTGCAGGTTGGATGTGGAAGGGGGAGGGGAGGACAGGGGGATCAGAAATCGAACTGCAGGCGACCGGTCAGCGCGCGCGTGCGGTCGACCGTGACGTCGGCCAGGCGGTCGCGGTTGCGGCTCTCGATCAGGTTGAGCATGAAGCGCAGGTTGTCGCGCAGGTACCAGTTGCCGCCCAGCGTCCAGGCTTCGGTGCTGCCGTCACGCAGGTCCGGCAAGCCGTCCAGGTGCTGGTCGCCGCGCATCTGGTCATAGCGCAGGGCGAGTTCGAAGGCGCCTGCCTTGTGCTGGATGTCCTTGACCCGCGCGAAGCGGCCGGTCTTGCGGTCGTATGCACGCGACTCACCGGTCACGAACCAGCTGAGCATGCCGTAGCCGGCCAGTACCTTGCCGCGCTGCAGCCCGTCGTCGAAAGTGGCACCACTGAATTCGCCCTGCCATGACAGCGGACCGCGGACCTGCGCGTACTCCAGCGACCACTTGTTGACATCGGTATCGCGGCCATTGGAAAAATCGACCAGGGTCAGGCGGCTCTCGTCGGAGAGGTGTCCGGCCGCGCGCGGGCGTACCTGCAGCGCCGGGGTACCGCTGCCGCCGGGGTTGTCATACAGCTCGCGGGCCAGCGAAATGCCCAGGTGCAGCACGTCGCCGGATGCCGGCGACGGGGCCCAGGTGGCGCGTCCACCGGCGGCGCGTCCTTTTACCTTCCACGCATCGATGCTTTCCAGGCTGTAGATGCTGGCCGCCCAGGTGAAGTCACCAGGATTGGCCTGCCACGAGGCACCCAACCGGTACAGCGGCGCCAGCGTGGTGCCGGCATTGCCCCGTTCCAGGAAGCTGCCATAGTTCGAACCGGTACGGTCATCCAGCGAGAAATACTGCTTGAACTGACCCACGGTGAGCCTGCCTGCATCGCCGAAGCCACGACTGACGAATACATCCTTGGCTTCGACGCGGTCGCCGGAAAAATCGGCTTCCATCTTGTAGTCCACCACGAAGAACCTGCCGGATACGTCAAGCCAGGCGCGGCGTATTTCGGTGTCATCCTTGTTGGGCGTGCCGCGGTTGTCGTTGTCGAACGTGGCGAAATCCAGGTGCAGGCGCCCACCAATCGCGGCGGTGACCGGGCGGTCGTCTTCAGCCGCCCGGGCCGGTACGGCTGCCGCCAGCAGGACACAGGTAGCCATTGCATACGAACCGACAGCGGCACAACGGACAACAGGACGTTCCACAAACCCTCCCAGGTGCGCGCCAGGCGCGCGGCCAACGTGGGCACCCGGTGCAGGTGCGAGGGGCGCAGTCTGGTGGGCGCAAGCTGTCATCCGCCTGTCAGCGGTTTGTGCGGTGCAGCGTAAAACCCGCCGCTGCGCTCGCCGGGCATGGCCTGGCGCTATCCCCGGGCGGCGCATCCCGGTAGCGCCGGGCCATGCCCGGCGGACTGCCCGCCGCGCGCCATCCCGCTTCACGCGGTAGCATTCGCTTCCCCTCCCACCGTTGTCCCCATGCGCCTGCTGCTGGTCGAAGACAATCCGGACCTGGCCGATGCGATCGTTCGCCGCATGCGCCGCAATGGCCATGCCGTGGACTGGCAGTCCGATGGCCTGGCCGCAGCCAGCGTGCTGCGCTACCAGAGTTTCGACCTGGTGGTGCTGGATATCGGCCTGCCCAAGCTGGACGGCCTGCGTGTGCTGGCCGGCATGCGCGAGCGCGGCGACAGCACGCCGGTACTGATGCTCACCGCACGCGATGGCATCGAAGACCGGGTGCAGGCGCTGGACGTAGGCGCCGATGACTACCTCGGCAAACCGTTCGATTTCCGCGAGTTCGAAGCACGCTGCCGGGTGCTGCTGCGGCGCGCGCGCGGGCACGCCAGCGACGTGGTGCATATCGGTGGATTCCAGTTCGACAACGCCGCGCACCGGGTCAGCCTGGATGGCGAGGCGATCGAACTGCCCAACCGGGAGTTCCGCCTGCTGGAGATCCTGGTCGGTCGGCTGGGGCAGGTGGTCGGCAAGGATGAAATCGGCAACGGGCTGTTCGGCTTCGACGACGAAGCGGGTCCCAACGCCATCGAACTGTACGTCGGGCGCCTGCGCCGGAAGCTGGCTGCCGCCCCGCTGCGCATCGTCACCGTGCGAGGGGTGGGTTACCTGCTGGAGGCGGCCGATGCCGCCGGACCAAGTGCCGACGATGGTGGCTGAGCGCCAGGCGCCGCCCTCGTTGCGCCGCACCCTGACGCTGTACCTGGGGGTGCTGCTGGCGGTGTTCGCGGTAGCCCTGTTGTTTGCCGCGCGCGATTACGGCCAGCGCGCCGCCAACCGTTCCTACGACCACCTGCTGGTGTCTTCGGCGCTGTCCATCGCCGATTCAGTGGCGCTGGTGGAGGGGCAGTGGCAGGTCGACCTGCCGTATGCCGCGCTGGACCTGCTGGCCATGGCGCCGGAGGACCGGGTGTTCTACCGGGTAGCTGACAGTCGCGGCAAGCTGATCACCGGTTACGGCGACCTGCCGGCCGCGCCACGCAGCAGTGGCAGGCCGGGCGACGCGCCGCGGCTGTTCGACGCGCCCTACAGCGGCGAGCCCGTGCGCTTCGTGGTGGTGGCGCGCAACCTGGCCTCGCCATCGGCGCAGGGCGAGGTGCAGGTGCAGGTGGGCCAGACCCGTCGTGCACGCGAAGCGCTGGCGCAGGAAATGGTCAACCGCGCGCTGTTGGCGATCAGCGTGTTGTCGCTGCTGTCGCTGGCCCTGGTGGGGGTTGGCGTGCATCGTGCCTTCCGCCCGCTGGTGCGGGTGGAGCGCGAGCTGTCGCGGCGCGAACCTTCCGACCTGCGGCCGCTGGACGCGCACGTACCGCGCGAGATGGACCAGATGGTCGCCGCGCTGAACCGCTTCATGGGGCGGCTGTCCAGCAGCAATGAAACGCTGCGCGCGTTCATGGCCGAAGCGGCGCACCAGATGCGTACCCCGTTGGCCGCATTGCGTGCACAGGCGCAGCTGGCGCTGGATGACGAGGACCCCGAGGACATGCGGCGCAGCCTGTTGGCCATCGAGCGCAATGCCAGCCACATGAGCCGCCTGCTCAACCAGCTGCTCAGCGATGCCAGCGTGATCCATCGCTCCAACCTGCAGCGGTATGCGTCGGTGGACCTTGCCGAGACCGTGCACCAGGCGTTGTACGAGGCGTTGCCGCAGGCCGAGCCGATCCCGCGCGTGCAGCTGGCGATGACCACCGGCCCGGTCTGGGTGCAGGGCGATGCCCTGTTGCTGCGTGAAGCCATCAAGAACCTGGTCGACAACGCAGTGAAGTACAGCGGCGCCGCACCGCTGCAGGTGGCATTGACGGTGGATGCCGGCCATGCCGTGTTGACCATCGCCGACCATGGGCCGGGCATCGCACCGGGTGATGCCGGGCGCGTGTTCGAGCGTTTCGCGCGTGGCGACGGCGTGGCGGCGGGAGGTGCCGGCCTGGGGCTGGCAATCGTCAAGCGGGTGGTCGATGGCCATGGCGGGCACATCGATCTGTCCAACCGGCGCGAAGGCGGCCTGGTGGCCACCATCCGCCTGCCGAGGAGCCTTTCATGATGCGCCTGGCCTGTGTGCTGCTGCTGGCGTTGGCGACCTTCCTGGTGCATGCCGCGCCTGGCGATGTGCAGCGCTTTCCTGCTACCGCCGAGCGGACGGCGCAGTTGCACATCCACGGCAGCACCGATATCGAAGTGTTCGCGGTGGTGATCGCCGACTACCAGCGCCAGCACCCGGGTACCGAGGTGGTCTACGAGGACATCATCACCCAGGACCTGCATGCGCGTTACCTGCACGACCATGGCGGTGCAACGGCACCGGACCTGCTGATCTCCAGCGGCATGGACCTGCAGACGAAGCTGGTCAACGACGGGCATGCGCAGGCCCATCGCTCGCCGCAGACCGAAGCGTTGCCTTCCTGGTCGCAATGGCGCAACGAGGCATTCGGCATCAGCTACGAGCCGGTGGTGATGGTCTACAACACCCGCGCATTGCCGGCGGCACGCGTGCCACGGACCCGTCGCCAGCTGCTGGACCTGCTGCGCGCTGCGGATGCCCCGCTGCAAGGGCGGGTAGGAACCTACGACATCAACCGCAGCAGCGTGGGCTACCTGCTGGCGACCCAGGACGCACAGCGCGGCAGCATGGCCGGCGCGCTGCTGGGCGCGCTGGGCGACAACCGGGTGCTGCTGGAAGAACGAACCGGGGTATTGCTGGACAAAGTGAGCAGTGGCGAGCTGGCACTGGCCTACAACGTACTGGGCTCCTACGCGCAGGCGCGCATCGACGACGGTGAGCCGCTGGGCATCGTCGAACCCGAGGACTACACGCTGGTGATGCTGCGCACTGCGCTGATCCCGCGCAGCGCACGCAACAGCACCGAAGCACGCCGGTTCCTCGACTACCTGCTGTCGCCGCGCGGCCAGCAGGTGTTGTCGCGCGAGGCGAAGCTGATGCCCATCGTGCGTGGCAGCGATGGCCGCAACGGCAGCCCGGGGCGCAACCTGAGGCCGATCCAGCTGGGTCCTGGCCTGCTGGTGTACCTGGATGCGCTCAAGCGCCAGCAGTTCCTCGATGCGTGGAACAGCAGCGTGCGGCCAAGCGCCCGGTAGCGCCGAGCCACGCTCGGCGGCGGTGCGCGAAAGGCCGCCGAGCGTGGCTCGGCGCTACTGCCTACAATGCAGGCCATGAATGAAGTAAACCTGCTGGTCGCCGATGACCATCCCCTGCTGCGCGCGGCGGTCGTGCATTCACTGCGGCAGGGCCTGCCGCAGGTCAGGGTGCGCGAAGTCGCCAGTGCCGAAGCCCTGGAGCAGGCGCTGGACCAGCACCCGGATCTCGACCTGGTACTGCTGGACCTGACAATGCCGGGCGCGCACGGTTTCTCGGCGCTGCTGCATGTGCGTGGCGCGCATCCGGACATCCCGGTGGTGATCCTGTCCTCCAACGACCACCCGCGGGTGATCCGCCGGGCACAGCAGTTCGGTGCGGCTGGTTTCATCCCCAAGTCGGTGCCGCCGGAGACGATCGGCGAGGCCGTGGTGGCGGTACTGGAGGGGGGATCATGGTTTCCGGCGATGGCCGCTGAACGTTCGGAGGCCGATGCCTTGCTGGCCAGCCGGTTGGCCCAGCTCACGCCACAGCAGTTCCGGGTGCTGCTGTGCCTGGCCGATGGCCTGCTCAACAAGCAGATTGCCTACACGCTGGGATTGGCCGAAAACACGGTGAAGGTGCATGTGACCGCCATCCTGAAGAAGCTGGAATGCCACAGCCGCACCCAGGCGGCGGTGCTGGTGAAGGCGCTGGAGCCGGAAGGCGACGTCGGTGCCGGGTTGGCCTAGGGAATGCCGGTCAGCGGTGGTGGCGCAGCAGCAACTGGGTCATCAGCGCGCGTAGTGCCGGCGGCCGCACCGGCTTGGACAGGAAGCCCCAGCCGTTCTCCTGTGCATATGCCTTCAAGGCGTCATCGCGCTCGGCGGTGACCAGGATCACCGGAGGCCGCGCCTGCCAGTGTCCGCACAGCCGTTCGTACAAGGTGGGGCCGTCGAACTCGCCCATGCGCACGTCCAGCAGCACCAGTTCCGGCACGGCATCGGCCGCTGCTGCCTGCAGCGCGGCCAGCGGACCATCGGCCAGCTGCACATCGCAGGCCCACCGCTCAAGCAGTGCGCGTGTTGCCGCCACCACGTGGGGATCGTCATCGATGGCCCACACCCGGCGGCTGCGCAGGGGACCGTCGGCGGTCGTTTCCACCACATGGTCGGGGCTGGGTTCGGGCAGCACCACGTCGGTCGGGGATCCCAGCGGCACGGCTACTTCGAACAGGCTGCCGCTGCCCAGCGTGGAGCGGACCTGGATCGGATGGCCGAGCAGGCGGCCGATGCGCTCCACGATGGCCAGGCCAAGTCCCGCGCCACGCTCCTGCCCATCATGCAGCCGGCGGAATTCCTCGAAGATCTCCCGGTGCAGGCTTTCAGGGATGCCGGGTCCCTGGTCGTGCACCTGGATCCACAGCCGCGCACCGTCACGGCGACAGCCCAGCAGCACGCGGCCACGCTGGGTATAGCGCAGGGCATTGGACAGGAAATTCTGCAGGATGCGCCGCAGCAGTGCCTCATCGCTGACCACGACTGCGGTGGTGGGCACCCAGTGCAACTGCAGGCCGCGGCCTTCGGCTGCGATGCCGAACTCGCGTGCCAGCGTCTCCAGCAACGGGCCCAGGTTGAAGGCCCGCACGCGGGTGGAGAGGCTGCCTGATTCCAGCCGTGAAATATCCAGCAGGCTGGCCAGGATCGCATCCTGCGCCGACAGCGCTGCCTCGATATGGTCGACGGTCTGCTGTTGTTCGGCGTCGACCAGCTTGCCGCGCAGTACCGACACGAACATGCGGGCGGCATTCAGTGGCTGCAGCAGGTCGTGCACGGCCGAGGCAACGAACCGGGTCTTGTAACGGTTTGCCTGTTCGGCCTCGCGCCGCGCATCGTCGAGATCGCGGGTGCGCTCGGCCACGCGGTGTTCCAGTGCATCGGCCAGCGAGCGCAGTTCGCGCGCGGCGTTCTTGTAACTGGTGATGTCGGCATAGCTGGTGACGAAGCCACCATCGGGCAGCGGATTGCCCCGGATCTCCAGCACGGTGCCATCGTCTTTCTCGCTTTCGCGCATGTGCGGCCGGCCGCTGCGCAGGTGGTTCAGGCGCCGCTCGATGGCCTCGTCGATGGGGCCGGGGCCCAGCAGCCCACGTCGCGCGTTGAAGCGGAATATCTCTTCGATGGGGCGCCCGACCTGGACCAGCCCGGGCGGAAACCGGAACAACTCCAGGTAACGTGAGTTCCACGCCACCAGCCGCTGCTGGCCGTCGATGATGACCACGCCCTGTGGCAGGTGTTCCAGGCTGCGGCTGAGGCCGCTGTCTGCATCCTGCGCCGCCTCCAGCAGTCCATCCTGTGCGGTGCGCAGTTCCTGCGCATGCTGTTTCAGCAGGGTTTCCAGTTCGCGCCGGCTGCGCTGGCGATGGGCAGCCAGGCGCCGGCGCTGCTGCACGAACAGCACCAGGAAACCGAGTGCCAGCCAGGCCGCGCCTGCGCCGATGGCGGCGCTGCGTGCCACCGTACCGGCGGCACCTGCGTCATGCAGCAGGTGCAGGTGCCAGTCTTCTTCCGGCAGGTCGATGGTCTGCCACAGCACGGGCCGGGGCAGCGCAGGGTCGGCCATGTGCACGATGCGTCCGCCATCCTCCAGCACCCGTTCGGTGCGCGCACGCAGCGGCTGCAGTGAACGATCGGCATACTGCCGGCTGGCCGCCATCTCATTGCGTTCGGGGCGCCCCAGGTCGCGCAGCAGGCGATAGCGCCATGCATCCTGGTTGGCCAGGAACACCACGTCGTGGTTGTCGCTGGCCAGGACGATGTCCGGGCTGGCCAGCCACTCCTGTTCCAGTGCGGACAGTTCGATCTTGATCACTATGACGCCCAACGGCCTGCCAGCGGCATCGTTGATGGCGTGGGAAAGGAAATACCCGGGCACGCCGGTGGTCATGCCGATGCCGTAGAAGCGGCCATGGCCATTGGCCATGGCCTGCAGGTAGTACGGCCGGTAGCTGTAGTCCTCGCCGACATTGCTGGACGGCTCGGCCCAGTTGCTGGCCGCGACCGCCACGCCATCGCGGCCCACCAGGGTAAGCGTGGAGGTGCGGGTGACCTGGTTGGCCCGGGCCAGCTTGAGGTTCAGCCGCTGGCGCCCGGCGGCATCAGGTGGAGTGCGCAGCGCCGTCGACAGGTCCGGGTCCAGTGCCATGACCTGCGGCAAGGTACCGAAGCGGTCGATGCGCTGTTGCAGGCCCTGGGCATGCAGTTGGAGCTGGCGCTGCACCTGCGCGCTTTCGCCGGCCAGCGCACGCTGTCCGGCGAAGTGCCCGGCAGAGGCCGCGCACAGGATCGTCCCACCGATCATCACCAGCAGGGTCGTCAGCAGCGTGCGGTAGCGACCGAGCCGGTACATGCAGCCAGTTTACGGCCAGAGCGGGCCTACGCGCCGTTGCCGTTGATCCGCCAGGTGCAGGCGCGGGTCCATGACCCGCTCCTGCACCTGGCAGGCGTGCGCTCAGAAATGCATCTGCGCGCGGACTTCGAAGATCTCCGGCGTGGTATGGACGCCCTGGCGGCTGGCGTCGGCCTTCACGTAGTTGGCCTGGAACTTGAAATGGCTGGTCAGGTACCAGTTCGCGCCGATGGTCCAGTTGTGCTCGCGGCCGCCGAACACGTCGGCGTCATCCAGGTCCAGGCGGCTGTAGCGGGCCAGCAGCTCCACTGCACCGTAGTCGCGCGCCGGCTTGATGTTGGCTACGCTACCCGCGCTGTACGGGCGCGATTCGCCGGTCAGCACCCAGCTGGCCATCGCATACTGGCCATTGCCGGTGTAATCCGACTTGCCGTCGCGGCTGATGGTGGCCTGCAGGGCTTCGGCCTGCACCGAGAACGGTCCGCGGATCCAGATGCCTTCCAGGCCGACGCGGTCGATCTTGTCGGCGGTTTCCAGCGCGCCGGAGTCGACCAGGCGCAGGTCGGTCAGGCCGGCCTCCGGGCGTGCGCGCAGGCGCGCGGTGGCTTCGTGATGCACGTCGCGGCCATCACGCCAGCCGCGCGGGTTTTCCTGCGACAGGGCCAGGCCCAGGTGCAGCACGTTGGCTTCGGCCTTGACCGGGGTCCATACCGCGCGGACTGCCTGCATGGTGCCGGGATTGTCGCCCTGCAGGTCCTTGCCGCCATACACGCCGGCCTGCAGCAGGTAGGCCGGGCGCTCCAGCACCCAGTCCACGCCGGTGCGGCGGCCTGCGTAGAACGCCTGCACGGGCAGGGCGGTCTCCATGAAGCTGCCGGCACGCGAACTGGTCACCGCATCCAGGCCAACCGGTGTCTTCATGTAGCCGAAGCGGAACTTGCCGATGTCCTGCCCGAACAGCGCCTTGCTCTCGAGACGCACGAACACGTCCAGCCAGGTATCAGCCTGGAAGTCGTAGTACACCATCGCGTCATACACGCCCTTTTTCTTCAGCGTGGCGCCGAATTCCTTGCGGCGCACGGCATCGGCGTTATCGATGTCGCCGGAAAAATTGTTCCAGTCGTAGGCGATGTTGGCGGTGGCGGCCAGCTCGGTGTCGTCGGCAAAGGTGACCTTGGTTGGCCAGTTGTCGAAATCCGCGGCCGAGGCCAGCAGGGGGCTGGCGGCCAGGGACAACGCAAGCAGGGTGGGGGATTTACGCATGTGGGGGGTATCTCGTTTTCGGTTTTTGGGGGGCCTTGCGGCGGGGCGCAGTGTAGGGGCAGATCGGGAAACACACCTTCCTGAACCGGGGAGGTAGTACCAATAGGTTATCTGCTGCGGGCTCCGGGGCGCGTACAAAGACTGCCATCGAATGCTGCGCTGCTTTGTGATGGTGGCGTTTGCGTCAATCCCATTGCCGGAGCCCGCCATGCACGTTCCTACCGCCTCCCCGCTACCCACCCGGCCATTGCCGTTCTATCGCCAGCTGTATTTCCAGGTGGTGGTCGCCATCGTGCTGGGTGCCATCCTGGGGCATTACGAGCCGTTGATCGGCGAGAAGATGAAGCCGCTCGGAGATGCCTTCATCAACCTGGTGAAGATGATCATCGCACCGGTGATCTTCCTGACCATCGTCACCGGCATCGCCGGCATGACCCACCTGCGCACGGTGGGCCGGGTGTTCGCCAAGGCGATGGCGTACTTCCTGTTCTTCTCCACGCTGGCGTTGATCGTGGGCATGATCGTGGCGCACGTGGTACAGCCCGGCGCCGGCATGAACATCAATCCGGCCGACCTGGACCAGACCGCAGTCAACAGCTACGTGGAGAAGTCGCACGACCTTACCCTGGTCGGTTTTGCGATGGACATCATCCCCAAGACGCTGGTCAGCGCGTTCGTGGATGGCAACATCCTGCAGGTGCTGTTCGTGGCGGTGCTGTTCGGCATCGCGCTGGCATTGGTCGGTGAAAAGGGCAAGCCGGTATTGTCCTTCCTCGAAGCGCTGGTCGCCCCGGTGTTCAAGCTGGTGCATATCCTGATGCGTGCCGCTCCGATCGGTGCCTTCGGTGCCATCGCCTTCACCATCGGCAAGTACGGCGTCGGTTCGCTGATCAACCTGGCCTGGCTGGTGGGCTCGTTCTACCTCACCGCCTTCCTGTTCGTGGTGGTGGTGCTGGGCGTGGTCTGTCGCCTGTGCGGCTTCTCGGTGCTCAAGCTGGCCCGCTACCTGAAGGCCGAACTGTTGCTGGTGCTGGGCACCTCTTCGTCCGAATCCGCGCTGCCGTCGCTGATGGAAAAGATGGAGCGTGCCGGCTGCAGCAAGTCGGTGGTGGGCCTGGTGGTCCCGACCGGCTATTCCTTCAACCTGGACGGCACCAACATCTACATGACCCTGGCGGCGCTGTTCATCGCCCAGGCTACCAACACCGAACTGAGCCTTGGCCACCAGATCGCGCTGCTGCTGGTCGCCATGCTCAGTTCCAAGGGCGCCGCAGGTGTTACCGGTGCGGGCTTCATCACCCTGGCCGCCACCCTGGCGGTGGTGCCGGAAGTGCCGGTGGCCGGCATGGCGCTGATCCTCGGCGTGGACCGCTTCATGAGCGAATGCCGTTCGCTGACCAACTTCATCGGCAATGCCGTGGCGACCGTGGTGGTCTCGCGCTGGGAAGGCGCGCTGGACCGCGACCGCCTGGCACTGGCACTGGACGGCCGCGAAAGCGAACTGCCGCCGCCGGTGGATGCCGCACTGCCGGTCGCGGCTACCGAAGCCTGACCCCCCTCAGCTAGCGCCGAGCCTCGCTCGGCGGCAGGTTGGATCCCGTCCGGATGTTGCGTCGCAACATCCGGACGGCGGCCATGGCGACAGCCACGCGACAGGTCCTGACCATCCAACGGGGGTATGATCCCCTGTCCCCCTTGCCCATTCATGTGCCCCAGTCGATGTCCAACGAAGATTTCAAGCAGGCCGCCCTCGATTACCACCGCATGTCGCCGCCCGGAAAGATCAAGGTGACCGCGACCAAGCCGATGCTGACCCAGCGCGATCTGTCGTTGGCCTACTCCCCGGGCGTGGCCTATGCCTGTGAAGCCATCAAGGCTGATCCACAGATGGCCAGCGAATACACCGCGCGCGGCAACCTGGTCGCGGTGATCTCCAATGGCACCGCCGTGCTGGGCCTGGGCAACATCGGGCCGCTGGCCGGCAAGCCGGTGATGGAAGGCAAGGGTGTGCTGTTCCAGAAATTCGCCGGCATCGATGTGTTCGACATCGAAGTGGACGAGATGGATCCGGACAAGCTGGTGGACATCATCGCTTCGCTGGAGCCGACCTTCGGTGGCATCAACCTGGAAGACATCAAGGCACCGGAGTGCTTCATCGTCGAGCGCAAGCTGCGCGAGCGGATGAAGATCCCGGTATTCCACGATGACCAGCACGGTACGGCGATCATCGTCGGGGCCGCCGTGCTCAATGCCATGGCGATCACCGGCAAGAAGATCGAAGACGTAAGGCTGGCGACCACGGGCATGGGCGCTGCCGGCATTTCCTGCGTGAACATGCTGGTGCAGCTGGGCCTGAAGCCGGAAAACATCCTCGCCTTCGACCGCGAGGGCGTGATCCACACCGGCCGCACCGACCTGGACCCCGAAAAGCAGCGCTATGCGCGCGATACCGACAAGCGCACCCTGGCCGAGATCGTCGACGGCGCGGATATCTTCCTGGGCCTGTCGGCGCCGGGCATCCTGACCGCGGACATGGTCAAGACCATGGCGCCGGATCCGGTGATCTTTGCGCTGGCCAACCCGACCCCGGAGATCATGCCGGAAGATGCGCGTGCGGCACGCCCGGACGCGATCATCGGCACCGGCCGTTCGGACTATCCGAACCAGGTCAACAACGTCCTGTGCTTCCCTTACCTGTTCCGCGGTGCGCTGGATGTGGGTGCAACCGCGATCAACGAAGAAATGAAGATCGCCTGCGTGCGCGCCATCGCGGCGCTGGCACGCCGGGCAGCCACCGACATGGGCTCGGCCTATGGCGGCGAAACGCCGAGCTTCGGCCGTGACTACCTGATCCCGCGTCCATTCGACCGCCGCCTGCTGGTGGAGCTGTCGGCAGCGGTGGCGCAGGCCGCGATGGATTCCGGTGTTGCGGCTCGTCCGATCGAGGACATGGACGCCTATCGCCAGAAGCTGTCCCAGTTCGTGTACCGCACCAGCCTGATGATGAAGCCGGTGTATGACCGCGCGCGCGCCGACAAGCAGCGCGTGGTGTATGCCGAAGGCGAAGAGGAAGTGGTGCTGCAGGCAGTGCAGAACGTGGTCGATGAAGGCCTGGCGCATCCGATCCTGATCGGCCGTCCGGATGTCATCGAGGCCCGCATCCAGCGGCTGGGCCTGCGCCTGAAGATCGGCGAGAACATCCAGGTCACCAACATCAACGATGACCCGCGTTTCAATGAGTACTGGCAGTACTACCACGGCCTGACGGGTCGTCGCGGCGTTACCGTGGCGGCAGCGAAGAACCTGATGCGTTCACGCCCGACCCTGATCGCGGCGGTGATGGTGGCCCGCGGCGAAGCCGATGCACTGCTGACCGGGGTGGTCGGCCGTTTCCACAAGAAGCTGGGCTATGTACGCAGCGTGCTGCCGCTGGAGTCGAAGGTTACGTCGACCTCGGCGATGACCGGCGTGATCAACCAGCAGGGCGTGTTCTTCTTCGTGGATACCCACGTGCAGGAAGACCCGACCGCCGAGCAGATCACCGAGGCCACGCTGCAGGCGGCGTACCGCATGAAGCTGTTCGGCATCGAGCCGAAGGTGGCGCTGCTGTCGCACTCCAACTTCGGCAGCCATGATTCGAAGGACGCGCTGAAGATGCGCCAGGTCCGCGACATGCTGCTCAAGCGCAATCCACGTTTGAACGTGGACGGCGAGATGCAGGGCGATACCGCATGGGACGAGGCGCTGCGGCAGAAGCTGCTGCCGGGTTCCACCTTGCAGGGGCGTGCGAACCTGTTCGTGCTGCCGAACCTGGAGGCGGCCAACATCGCCTATAACCTGGTGCGTGTGTTCACCGATGGCGTGGCGATCGGCCCGATCCTGATGGGCGTGGCCAAGCCGGCACACATCCTGACCACCAGTGCGACCTCGCGACGCATCCTCAACATGAGCGCCATCGCGGCCGTGGACGCGCAGATCCGCAAGCAGCTGGAAGCCGAAAAGAAGGCCTGACGGCCTTCCTTCCCTCCAGGTAGCGCGAGCACCCGGGTAGCGCCGAGCCATGCTCGGCGAGCGCGCAGCGCGGCCCATGCCGGATCGCATGAGGCCCGGGAAGAAGCCGCCGAGCATGGCTCGGCGCTACCACCAGGGGGCTCAGCCGGCTATTGGCCGGGTGCCAGCAGTTCCACTTCGGCCAGTTGCATCCGGCTCGGGGCGCCGATGCGCAGGCGGTATTCGGCATAGCGCCCCGGCTTGGCGATGCGGAATGGCCGGGTCTGCCGTGCCCATGCGAAGTCCTCGCCACGGCGCGTATCGAGCGTCGTCCAGCGGCCACCGGACGTGCGGGCTTCCAGCGTCCATTCGCCGCCATCGATGGTGCGGTCGCCGCTGGTCAGGGTGTACATCGACGGGGCGCCGTCGGCCACGCCGCTGAACACCACTGATGCCTTGGCTCCCAACGGAACCGTCGTGCCCGCATCGTCATCGACCAGTGCGTCCAGCGCGCTGCCATCCTCCAGCCGTGCCCGGGCACCCGCTGCCAGCAGGTCGTGCAGCAGTGCGGGGTGTTTGCCGCGCGCGGTCAGCGATGGCAGCACGTCGTCCGCACCGCTTCCCCAGCGCGAAGGCTCCGGGCCCATCTGGAAATCCAGCGTCGCGCCGCCTGCCACCACCTCATGTGGCAGCCAGGTCTTGGTCCACGGCTTGCCATTGACCTTCAGCGACTGCACGTAGACATTCTCCGGCGAGTTGTCCGCCGCGTTCACCGTCAGCACTGCGCCATCCTGCAGGGTCACCCTGGCATGGCGGAACAACGGCGAGCCAATGGCGTACTCCGGCGCGCCCATGCGCAGCGGATACAGCCCCAGCGAGGCGAATACATACCACGCAGAGGTCTCGCCGTTGTCCTCGTCGCCCGGATAGCCCTGGCCGATCTCGCTGCCCACGTACAGGCGCGCCAGGATCTCGCGCACGTGCTTCTGGGTCTTCCACGGCTGTCCGGTGTACAGGTACATCCACGGGATATGGTGCGAAGGCTGGTTGCTGTGCGCGTACATGCCCATGCGCACGTCGCGCGCCTCGGTCATCTCGTGGATCAGCCCGCCATAGGAGCCTGCCAGCGCCGGGTCGGCGGTTTCGGGCGTATCGAAGAACGCATCCAGCTTGGCGGCAAGGGCCTGGCGGCCGCCATACAGCGCGGCCAGCCCTTCGCCGTCGTGGGCGGCGGTGAAAGCGAACGTCCAGCCGTTGGATTCGGTGTAGTCGTGGCCCCAGGTACGCGCGTCGTAATCCTTTGCGTCCAGCCGCCAGGCGCCGTCCGGACGACGGCCCTGGAAGAAGCCGGCAGCCGGATCGAACATCGTCGAATAACCGGCGGCGCGGTGCCTGAAGTAGTCCGCCTCGGTGGCGTAGCGCTCGCGTGCCTGTGCCGTTGCCGCGCTGGTCGCCAGCTTCGCGGCCATGTTGGCGATGCCGAAATCGTTCAACGCACCTTCCAGCGTCCAGGACATGCCTTCGTGCACCTCGCTGCTGGCGAAACCACGGAAGGTGGAAAGGTCCATGCCCTTGCGACCGACGTGGCGGTCCGGTGGCACGACGGTGGCATTGCGCAACGCCGCGTCATACGCCACGTCCACATCGAATCCGCGCACGCCCTTCAGCCAGGCATCGGCGAAGGCCACGTCCGAACTGGTGCCCACCATCAGGTCGGCATAACCCGGTGACGACCAGCGTGCCACCCAGCCCCCGGCGCGGTATTGCTCCAGGAAGCCCTGCACCAGTGCGCCGGCATCGTCGGCACGGAACAGGGCATAGGCCGGCCAGGTCGTACGGAAGGTGTCCCAGAAGCCGTTGTTGACGTAGACGCGGCCATCGCGGATGGGCGCGAAGCTGCGTGCGGCACTGCCGTCGGTGTTGTCTTCGGCGGCACTGGCCTGGCTGGCATAACGCCATTCGGGTGCCTGCGCGGTGCCGACGTTCTCGTGGCCGGAATTGGGATACAGGTACAGGCGGTACAGGTTGGAATACAGCGTGGTCTTCTGGTCATCGCTGGCATCGCCGATGTCGAATGCCCCCAGCCGTGCATCCCATGCATCCTGCGCGCGCGCCGCCACCTGTTCCAGGCCATCGTCGGCAGCCAGCTCCAACGCAAGGTTGTGCCGGGCCTGTTCCACCGAGATCAACGAGGTGGCGATGCGCATGTGCACGCGGTGGTCGTCACCGGCATCGAATTTGATGTAGCCGGTGGGACGGCCGGTGTCGATGCGGCCGCTGCTGCGCCAGGGACGGTCGAAACTCGCCACCACGAACATGCGGGTCGCGCCGTTGGAGAGCCCGCTGCGTACGTCGGTGTGGCCGGACAACGTCTGCGATGCGGCATCCAGGGTCAGCCCGCCGCGTCCATCGACATTGTCGAACAACAGGTTGGCGTCCGAGCCGGCGGGAAAATCGAAACGGAACAACGCCGCATGGTCGGTCGGCGCGATGGAGGCGCTGATCCCGTTGTCGAAGCGCACGTCGTAACGATAGGGGCGGGCACTTTCCTGGTCATGCGAAAAGGACAGGGAGCGCTTGCCGCGGTCGGCCTCGGGCACGCCCCGGGTGCTGGAGGGCATGACCTGGAAGGTCTGCCGGTCGCCCATCCAGGGGCTGGGCTGGTGGCTGAGCGAAAGTGCCTGCAGGCGTGGCCGGTTGGCGTCGTCGTTGTGCTCGTTCCAGCGGTACAGCCAGTTCAACACGCCTGCATCGGTCACCGGCGTCCAGAAATTGAAGCCATGCGGGACGGCCGTGGCCGGGAAATTATTGCCGCGCGAAAAGGTGCCGTTGGATTGCGTGCCGCGGGTGGTCAGCACCCATTCGGACGGCCGCTGTGGTTGGCGGGGCGGTGCCGCGTCCAGGCGTATGTCGTCGATCCAGCCGGATACGGGCGCACCTTCCGCGCTGGCCAGCTCCAGCTCCACTGCGACAACGCGGCGCCCACGCAGCGAAGGGTCGTCGCCCAGGCGCACGGCCTTGCGTGCCCACTGCTGCGGATACAGGGTCTTCGAATCGCCCTGTGCACGGGCGCCCAGGGCGACGCCATGCTGGTCGCGCGCGGCACTGGTGGAGATCCGCTGTCCATCGTCCAGGCGCAGGTCCAGCGAGACATACGTGGAGGCCACGGTATCGCCGTGGACGATTTCCGGCAGGACCATCCACGACAGCGTGGTATCCGCATCGATCACCTGGTCGGCGTCCAGTACCACCTGCCGCGCGGCGCCACCGGCGCTGGCGTAGTGCAGCGCGTGCAGGCCGCTGTAGCCCATGTCGGCCTTGGCCGCATAGGGTGCGCTGGGGCCGGCGCCGACACGCAGTTGGATCGGTCCTTCGCTGCCGGTCGCCGGCGCCGGCTGCCCGGTTTCGAACGAGGTTGCCAGCGGGGTCGCATGGGCAGCCGGGATCAGGGCCAGCGCCAATGCGATGGACAGTGGCGCACGGCGGGCACGGTAAGGCACGGACAGGGGCATTGCGTTCTCCTCCCAGAGCAACATGAACCATCCTGCAACATGCACGTTGGCGCTGACAAGTGAATTTGGTTCGATCCAAATTCGTGAAATGGCGGTTTTGCGATATTTCACGCCCCTGGACATGGATCGATCCAAATCATGTCTGGCCCTCCACCAGCCCCTGCCGTGCCGCAAAGGCCCTGTGGCGGTGCAGATGCTAGAATCACAGGCCTCGTACCTCCTTTCACGACGCCTGCCATGAGCCATACCGCCACCGCTCCCGCCAACGCTGAAAAGCGTTACACCGTGCACCGCAGCGATCTTCCGCTGAGCTGCCCGACCCCGGAGATGGCGCTGTGGAACTCGCACCCGCGCGTCTACCTTCCGATCGAAGACGAGCCGAACGGCGAAGCCAAGTGCGCCTACTGCGGCGCCGTGTTCGTGCTGGCCGACTGACCGGAGCCCGCGCCCGATGCGCCGATTGACCGTGGTGCAGCTGCTGCCGGCGCTGCATTCCGGTGGCGTCGAACGCTCGACGCTGGAGATCGCCGCCGCGCTGGTTGCTGCCGGCCATCGCGCGCTGGTGGTGTCTGCCGGCGGCCGCTTGGTGGAGCCGTTGCTGGCCAGCGGTGCAGAGCACCTCACGCTGGATATCGGCCGCAAATCGCTGCTGACGCTGCGCCACATGCCAACGCTGCGGCGCTTGTTCGCCGAGGTCGGCGCGGACATCGTGCACGCGCGCTCGCGGCTGCCCGCATGGCTGGGGCTGAAGGCGGTGAAAGCGCTGCCGGTGGCCGGACGCCCCCACTGGGTGACCACCGTGCATGGCCTGAATTCGCCCGGTCGCTACAGCGCGGTGATGACCACTGGCGAGCGCGTCATCTGCGTGTCCGATACCGTACGCGACTACGTACGCCGGCATTACCCCGACGTGGCCGCCGAGCGCCTGCAGGTGATCCCGCGCGGGGTCGATACCGGCCAGTTCCCGCGCGTGGCGCGCAACGACCAGCGTCCCCGGCTTGCATTGGCCGACGAACATCCCTGGTTGCTGGACGAAGCGGGGCCGCTGCTGCTGCTTCCCGGCCGCGGCACCCGGCTGAAAGGCCATATCCACGCGTTGCAACTGTTGGCCAGGGTGCGCGCGGCGGGAACCCCGGCACGCCTGTGGCTGCTGGGCACCGACGAGCCGGGCCGCGAATCCTACGTCAGCGAACTGCGCCAGCAGGCCCGCGTGCTGGGGGTCGATGCGGCGCTGCATATCAGCGTTCCCACCTCGCGCATCGCCCAGGCTTACGCGGCCAGTGACCTGGTACTGCAGTTGTCCGACAAGCCCGAGGCGTTCGGTCGCACCGTCGTTGAAGCGATCGCGGTCGGGCGTCCGGTGCTGGGCTGGGACCATGGCGGCGTGGGAGAACTGCTGCGGCAACTGCAGCCTTCCGGCGCGGTGCCGCTGGACGACATGGCGGCGCTGGGTGAACGCGCGCTGGCGCTGCTGGCCAATCCGCCTGCCTTGCCGTCCCGCATCCCGTTTACCCTGCAGGCCATGCAGCGCGACACGCTCCGCCTCTATGCCGACCTCACCAGCTGACCATCACGGAGTGCCACCGGACGACCGTGCCGGTCGCTGGGCGCCATGGTGGGTGCTGGCCTTCGTGGCACTGTGGCCACTGCCGGGCATTGCCGAAGGCGTGCTGGTGCTGGGGGCGCTATACGCTGCCACGCGCATGGTCACGCGCCGGTTGCAGGGGCATGCGCGCCTGCTGAGCCCGGCTGCATGGGCGCTGGCCAGCATCCTGTTCCTTGGCTATTGGCTGCCGCAGGCATTCTCCGCGCTGGATGCAGTGGACCCGTCCGCGGCATGGACCAAGACCGCCGCGGGCCTGCGCTATCTGCCCTTCATGTGGCTGGTGGCGATCGCGGTGGCTACGCCGCAACGGCGCTCATTGACCTTGAACGGCCTGGCGTTGATCACCGCGGCCTGGACCGCAGATGCACTGGTGCAGGCAGTGGCCGGAACCAGCCCGTGGTTCTGGTCGTTGGACCAGCTGAAGCAGCTGACGGGTGGAGGTGCGCTGTGCAGCCCCGAAGAAACGGCGCTGGCTGATCGTCTCAGCGGGGCGCTGGGACCGTGCAACCTCAAATTCGGCCAGGTCCTGGCAAGCCTGTCGCCGTTCCTGCTGCTGCCTGCAGCAGCGCGGCATGGGCGCATCGGCTGGCTGCTGGCGACGTTGGCGGTGGGCATCGTGCTGTTGCTGGCTGGCTCGCGCGCCTCCTGGATCACCTTCGCACTGGTGGTGGCCTATAGCGGCTGGCGCCTGCTGGGTGGTCGGCTGCTGCTGTTGCTGGCCTTGTTCGGCAGCCTGGTTGCGGCAGGATTGGCGGCCAGCGTGCCGCAGCTGCGCGAACGCGTGGCACGCACCGCGCAGGCCTGGGAGGGCAGCGACGACGGCATGGAACAGGCACTCTCGGGTCGTGGCCGCATCTGGGCAGCGGCCGGCTGCATGATCCAGGCGCACCCGATCAATGGAGTGGGCGCGCGTGGCTTCCGCGACGCCTACCCGGCGTGCGACGCGCAGGCCGGGCAGCAGGAGGTGTGGGGCGAGGGGCCAGCGTTGCACGCGCACCAGATCGTGCTGGAAATCCTCGCCGAGACCGGAGTGATCGGCCTGCTGCTGTGGCTGGCGGCTTTCGCCCAGGCATGGCGTGCATGGCGTTTCGCCCCGCCTGATGCCCGCGACCGTGCACGGCCGGCGATGCTGGCGCTGGCCGTCACGGTGTTCCCGTTGAACACCCATCTGGCGTTCCATTCCACGTTCTGGGGCGGGCTTACCGTGTTGCTGGCGGCGCTGTATGCCGGCAGCCTGTTCGCCCGGGACGGGGACAGTGCAGCGGGGCATGGCCCCGCTCTACCGAAACCACACGGATAACTGGTAGTGACGGGCCATGCCCGTCAACCGCGCGCAGCGCGGCACATCGTCCGCAGCCGCATCCCCGCCGCCGCATGGACCCATCCGACGGAGGGGCCATGCCCGTCAACCGCAGGTTACTGGTAGTAATCGCTGCGGCCACCGGGCTGGCGCTTGAAGCGCCGGTGGATCCACAGGTACTGGTCCGGCGCCTCGCGCACCATCTGTTCGATGGCCTGGTTCACCCGGGCCGTATCGGCTTCCACGTCCTGGCTGGGGAAATCCGCCAGTGGCTCGCCGATCTTCAGGTAGTAACTGCCGCCTTCGCGGCGATGGAAGTAGGGCACCACCGCGCACCCGGTCATGCGCGCCAGCTGGTGCGTCGCGGTGATGGTGGCGGCGGTGTGGCCGAAGAAGGGAACAAACACGGTGTCCTTGCCGCGCATGTCCTGGTCCGGCGCATACCACAGGAATCCGCCTTTCTTCAGGTGGCGTACCGTCGGGCGGATGTCTTCGTTGGCGTACATCGCCTTGGCATAGCGCAGCCGGCCGAATTTCACCGCCCATTCGTAGACCGGGTTGCGGTGCCTGCGGTACATGCCGGACAGCTCGACGTGGTCGCATAGCAGGCGCCCGCACATCTCCAGGGTCATGAAGTGCCCCGACACCAGCAACACGCCACGGCCCTCGGCCTTGAGCCGATGCAGGTGCTCCAGGCCTTCGACATGCACCTTCGGTCGGATCGCATCGATGCTGCCCCACCAGGCGCGCGCGAACTCGAAGATGCCCACGCCCAGCGCATCGAAGCTGTCGCGCAACAGGCGCTTGCGCCAGGCATCATCCTTCTCCGGGAAGCACAGCCTGAGGTTGACCTCGGCAGCGCGCCGGCGGCTGCCGGCCATCCGCCATGCGACCGAGCCCACGCCGCGGCCGAGCGCACGCTGCAGCATCCAGGGCAGTCGTGCGACCGCGAACGCTCCCAGCATCACGACGAACATGGGCCAATGGCGCGGATCGCGCAGCGACGGACGGGGGGCGGTAGTGGCATCGGACATGTTGTCATTCTAGCAATCCCCCGTGCCGGGGCCGCGTGTCTTTCCCGGGGGGCTCCCGTATCCTTCGGCTATGCGCAAAGACCCCGTCGAATGGATCCTGCGCGGCCTGTACTCGGCCGTGCTCTACCTGTTGCTGCCGATCACGGTCTACCACCTGGTCTGGCGCGGCTTCCGGGTCCGCGAATACTTCCGGCGCTGGGACGAGCGCTATGCCTCCTATCCCGATTCCAGCTGCCAGCCGCGGGTATGGCTGCATGCGGTTTCGGTGGGGGAGGTCAATGCCGCTGCACCGCTGGTCAACGCGTTGCGCGCGCTGCGCCCGGACATCCGCTGGGTCATCACCACCATCACCCCGACCGGGTCGGAGCGGGTACGCGCGCTGTGGGCTGATGCGGTGGACCATGTCTACCTGCCCTACGATGTCCCGGGCAGCGTGGGGCGCTTCCTCAACCACTTCCAGCCCAGCCTGGCGCTGATCCTGGAAACCGAGCTGTGGCCGAACATGCTGTTCGGTTGCCGCAGCCGGGGCATCCCGGTGTACATCCTCAACGCGCGGCTGTCGGCGCGCTCGTTGCGTGGTTACCGGCTGCTGGCACCCCTGATCCGCCGCGCGCTGCGCACCGTGACCTGCGTGGCGGCGCAATCGCAGGATGATGCGGCGCGCTTCATCCAGCTGGGTGCCACGCCGGCGCAGGTGCAGGCGCTGGGCAACCTGAAGTTCGACATCACCACGCCGGACGTGCAGCCGTTCGTCGACCAGTTCCACCAGCAGGTACCGCCCGGTCGCCTGGCATGGATCGCAGCCAGCACCCACGAAGGGGAAGAACAAGCGGTGGTCGACCTGCATCGACGGTTGCGCCAACAGCATCCGGAACTGCTGTTGTTGTGGGCGCCGCGCCATCCCGAACGCTTTCCGAAGGTGGAGGCACTGGCGCGCGAACAGGGCTGGAAGGTGGCTACGCGTCGCGCGCAACAGTGGCCGCGGGCCGAAGACGATGTCTTCATCGTCGATACGCTGGGCGAGCTGATGTCTTTCTATGCCTGTGCGCAGGTGGCCTTCGTCGGCGGCAGCCTGCAGGCGATCGGCGGACACAACCTGCTGGAACCGGCGGCGGTGGGAACGGCTGCGGTCACTGGCCCCCACCTGCACAATTTCGCCGAGATATCGCGTCGCATGCTGGAAGCCGGGGCCCTGCTGGTCGGGCAGGACGTGCAGTCGGTGGGCGAACATCTGCGGCACCTGCTGGCCGATGCGCAGGCGCGCAGGGACATGGCCCGTGCCGGCTGCGTACTGGTCAGCAATGGGCGCGGGGCGTTGAAGCGCACCCTTGCGCTGGTAGAACCCCATCTACCACCGGCGATCGGGTCGTGATCAGCCCGGACTGCGCTTTTTAAGTCTTCTCCGATTCTCTGGATGACGCAGGCTCCCTAGCTTCAGGGGGGCAGCCGTTGGCTGCGTCCTCCACAGAGAAGCCGATGCCTGTTTCCTACCTGGCGCCCGTCCGTAGCGGCGCGCTTGCTGCCCTGCTGCTGCCCATGTCCCTGATGGCCATGGAGCGTCCCGCCGACGCCGATGCGCACCCGCGTTTCCTTGGCCCATTGGCCAGTGGCGGCCAACCGTTGCCGAAGGGCATGCTGAACGTCGAACCGTACCTGGTCACCACTCTCTCGACCAAGAGTTTCGACGGGGACGGCCATCGGCGCAGCAATGATGCGCCTGCGCAACTGGACGTGCTGGTGCCGATCAAATATGGCGTGACCGATCGCCTGACCCTGGGCACCACGCTGTCCGGACAGTACGACCGCGGGCCACGGGGTGGACGTGACGTCGTCCTGGGCGACACGTCCCTCAGCGCGCAGTACGCGCTGTACAGCGGTGGCGGGGCGCATCGCGCCGCGTGGGCGGCCACCGCACAACGCGGGCTGCCGACTGGACGCCATGACCGGCTGCAGTATGCGCGCCACGCTGGCAGTGGCAGCGGTGCACTGACCACCGGACTGTCGACCCAGGGCCAGGCCTATTTCCTCGATGGCATGCTGCGTGCGCGTGTCGATGCGGGGTGGCGGCTGCCGGCGAGCCATGCCGGGATCCACGGCAAGAGCGTCTACGGCACCGCAGCGGGGTTCACTGGCTGGGCGCGCCTGGGCAGCACGTTCAACTCCAGCGTGGCCGCCGAGTACAGCGTGCATCCGCAGTGGACCCTGGTTGCCGAGGCACTGTACGAGCGCGACCGTGGCGCCCGCGTTCGCGGCACGCTGGCCGACGGCACGGCGTTGGACCGGCAGGATCCCGCATCGTGGAGCCTGTCGGTGCTGCCTGCGGTGGAGTATCACTTCAACGACCAGGTCGGGATCATCGGCGGTATCCAGCTGGGCGTGGCCGGACGCAACACGGCGGCGATCATCGCGCCGCAGGTGGCAGTGAACGTTGCCTTCTGACCCAGTGGCCACGCATCCGGTGGTGACGGGCCATGCCCGTCACCCAACGGTCCAGGCAGCCCCCCGGTGCGGTGAGGCGCGCGCATGCGTTGTGACCGGCTAGATAGCCACAGCATCTTGGTTCTCGCTCTTCCATAAATCTTTTGATTGCTGTCTCCCCAACTTTCCGCATTCCGCTATGTGGGCGCCGCTCTTAGCGTCGATCAGGCAGGCAGATGCCTGCTGACTGGAGAGAAGACACCATGCCGTATCACGCCATTGCATCGCGCCGAGCGGGCGCCAGGATGATCATGTTGCTGGGCGCCGCGATGGCCGCGCATACCGCTATCGCCGAAGAGGCGCCACGGTTTGCCGGTCCCCTGTTGAGCCCGGCGCCCCCACTGCCGGTAGGGGTGATCAACATCGAGCCCTACCTGATCCACAGCCAGGTACGTGGCATTTACGACGGTGATGGCAATCGAAAGGATGCCAGCGCTCCGGAGGGTTGGCACCTGGCGGTGCCGGTGCAGTACGGCGTGCATGAGCGACTCACGCTGGCGGCAAGTTTCAATGCGACCTACAACCGCGATGTCGAGGCGTCGCGCGCTTTCGACATCGGCGATACCACGCTTTCGGCCTTGATCGGCCTGTACAAGGGGCAGGGACCGGCGCGGCCTACACTGACGCTTGCGTTGCGGCAGAGCATTGCCACCGGCCACCATGATCGACTCGAGGATCGTCCCATTTCAGTTGCCAGCGGCACCGGCGTCGGCGCCACCAGCGTGGGCCTGCACGGCCAGGCGTACTTCATCGACGGCCGTCTGCGCATGCGTGCCAGCTCGTTGTGGCGCACGCCGGGGGCAAACGCCGGTGTGCACGGGCAGAGCGCATTCGGCACCCCGGCGGGCTTCGACGGACGGGTACGGCTGGGTGCGGCGATGACCAGCCTGATGGCGGCCGAGTACAGCCTGTCGCGCACCTGGGTGCTGGCTGGCGAGCTGTTGCATGAGCGCGAAGGCGAAAGCAGCGTGCATGGCACGCGCCCGGGTGATGCGGGGCGGGCGGAGTTCCATCGCCGTGATCCGTCCAGTTGGCGGTTCTCGGTGGTGCCGGCGGTGCAGTACCACTGGAACGACCATGTCGCGCTGGTAGCCGGTGCGCAGGTGTCGCTGGCCGGGCGCAACAGCACCGCAGTGTTCGTGCCGCAGGTAGCAGTGAACATGGCGTTCTGACGCCCACCCTTCGATGCAGATGACACGGGTAGAGCCGGGCCATGCCCGGCTGCCGTTGCAACGATCCAGTTTGAAGGCAGATGTCACGGCATCGCGACGGCTGGCTGGCAGCGTCGCCTGCTCCAGCTTCATCCGTTCCAGTGCCAGATGTACCGTGCCTGCCAGCACGCCCTCAGTCCCAGCCTTTCCGGCCAGCGCGCAGGTACGGCAGCACGGACAACAGCGCCAGCACGGCCAGCACCATGCCGATCCACAATGCCGACCGCAGGCCGTAGCCGGCGGAGATCGCCATGCCACCCAGGTAGGAGCCGCCGCCCAGGCCGATGTTGATCACCGAGGTGTGCACGGCATTCACCATCGGGCCGGGATGGGCGACGCTGACGATGCGCGCCATCATCGCCGGGTTCATCGGTACGCCGGACAGGCCGATCAGGACCACCGCCACGATCGCCACCCACTTGTACTGGGCGAATATCGCCATGCCGAACAGCGACACGGTGAGCACGCTCAGCCCGACGACCATGATGGCCAGGCTGTGGCGGTAGGCCAGGCGACCGGTAATCACGTTGCCCACGATGTTGGACAGTCCATAGACCATCAGGATGAACGGCACGACGGTCATGCTGAAACCGGTGACGTCGACCAGCACCGGCACGAAGTAGCTGAAGGCCGCGAAGGCGGCACCGAGGATCAGGCAACTGGTGGCGCAGGCTTTCCAGTAGGCCGTGTTCCTGAAAGCCTTGAGCTCCTCTTCCATCTTCAGCGTGCCGCCACCTGCCAGTTGGGGCAGCAGGCGGACCAGGGCGAACAGGCAGGCCAGCACCAGCACGGCCACCAAGCCAAAGCTGACGCGCCAGCCCCAGTGCTGGTCGACGATGGTTGCCAGCGGAACGCCGAATACGTTGGAGACCATGAAGCCGCCAATCACCACCGAGGCGGCGAGCGGGCGGTTTTCCACTGGAACCAGCGCCATGCTGGTGGCCAGGGAAAGGCTCAGGCAGCCTGCGCACAACACGCCGGTGATGACACGGATGGCTACCAGCACGTGGTAGTCCGAGTTGAAGGCGCTCAGGCCCTGCGCCAGCACATACAGGGCCAGCAGCCACAGCAACGTGGACCGATAGGGCACTTTCAGTTTCAGGAACACATAGGTAAGCACCGGGCCGCCAAGCATGACGCCGAAAGCGTAGTACGAGATCAGGTGGCCGACCTCGCCCACGGTGACGCCGAATGCTGCGGACAGGGTAGACATCATGCCGGCCACCATCAGTTCGGCGGTGCCGAGGGAAAATATGGCCAAGCCCAGCACGTAGACGGAAATCGGCAAGCTCTTCTTCGATGACATGCTTCTCGATCTTCTCCTTATAGTGGAATAAACGTTACAAAAATCGGCGGAAGGCGGCGGACAGAACGTCGGCCAGCGCGGCTTAGAGATTGATCAACAGGCCGGCCACGACATCTTCGAGGACCGCCCTGTCCGGGATGTTGCGGCTCAGCACCCGCAGGCCGTAGTAGCCCGCCAGGAAGCCTCGTGCCATCTGCATGGCCGATGCCTTGCCAGCCACTTCGCCGGTCCGTTGGCCTTCGGTGAACACCGCAACCAGGGTCTGTTCCAGTCGCTGCCGGTATTCCTGGTTCAGCGTGGCAACCGCTTCATCCTTGCTGCCACGTTCCAGTGCGGAGAACAGCACCATTGCATCGTGCTGTCCCGGCTGGCTGAGATCTTCGTCCATGCCCCACAGCAACAGGGTGTGCAGCCTGGCCTTCACCGGCCCGGGCTGCATGAGAATGGCCAGCTGCGCCGCCATCGTCTGTTCATGGCTGCGCAGCAACGCCTGCTCATACAGCCCCTGCTTGCTGCCGAAGGCGTTGTAGAGGCTGCCCCTGCCCAGCCCGGTGCCGTCGCAGAGATCCTGCGCCGAGGTGCCAGCGAAACCATTGACGCTGAACACTGCCACGGCAGCGTCGATGACGTCCTCGTCTTCGAACTGCCTGGGGCGACCCGGATAGGACGATTTTTCAGTGCTCATGGCGGGGCGAGGAGGGCATCTGCCCGCTTCTTATGGAATGTTTGTTCCAATATTCTAGCATGCGGATGGCGAGGCGAACCGGGCCCAATGAAAAAGCCACCCGCATGCGGGTGGCTTTCCATTCCAGGCAACCTGCGCCGGTCAGTTGCCGACGGTGGTGCTCGGGTTGCCTGCATCGACGGTCAGCAGGCGGTTGATGTCCTGCAGTTCGGCGATGTCCAGGCTGCCCACGGCCTGGCTCAGCAGCAGGCGGTTCTGCAGGAAGGTGTAGCGCGCATTGGCGTAATCCAGCTGCGCCGAGAACAGGATGCGCTGGTTCTGGATCACGTCCAGCACGGTGCGGGTACCCACTTCCAGGCCAACCTGCGATGCGTCGTACGCGCTCTGCGCCGACACCACCGCCAGGCGACGCGCTTCCACTTCGCTGATGCCGGCGACCAGGGTCTGGTAGGCATTGCGGGTGTTGCGGTCCAGTGCACGCTTCTGCTGCTCGTAACCGTCCTGCGCGATGTCACGGTTGGCCAATGCCTGGCGGACCGCGGACTGGGTGGCGCCACCGGCGAAGATCGGTACGTTCAGGGTCAGGCCGATGCTGTTGGTGCGTGCATCCGGGCTCAGCGAACCGGCACCGGTGCTGTCACCCCAGGTAGCGGTCTTGCCCCAGCTGCCGCCCAGCGACAGCGTCGGCAGGTGGCCGCCACGCGCGGACTGCACGCTGGCTTCGGAAGCGCTCACCGCCAGCTCCTGTGCCTTCAGCGCCGGGTTCTGCGCGACGGCATCCTGCACCAGCTGGTCCACGTTGCCGCGGTTGGCCGGCACTTCCGGACGGAAGTCTTCCGGCAGGCCACGCAGGTTGGTCACCGGCTGGCCGGTCAGTTCGGTCAGTGCCTGGTAGGCGTCGGCCAGCGTGTTCTGCGACACGATGGTATTGGCGCGTGCCTGGTCGAACTGGGCGCGGGCTTCATGCACGTCGGTGATGGGGGCGAGGCCCACTTCCAGGCGCTTGTCAGCGAAGTCGAACTGCTTCTTGGCGGCTTCTTCGTTGGTCTTGGCGGCGTTCAGCGATTCGATCGCCACCAGCACGTTGAAATAGGCGGCAGACGTGCGGACGATCAGGTCGTCGTTGGCCGAATCGAGGGTGAAGTCGGCGGCCTTGCTCAGCTCGCGCTGCGCGCGCAGGGTGCTGAACTGGCTCCAGTTGAACAGGGTCTGGCTGCCGTCGAGGGTGTAGCTGCGGCGACGGCCGTCGATGGTGCCGCTGTTACGCGACGCATCGGCCTCGGTGCGCGTGCGGTTCAACGTGGCCACGCCGTTGATCTGCGGCAGCAGGGCGGCACGTGCCTGCACGGCGCCTTCCTTGTCGAACAACCGGGTGGATTCGGCTGCCGACAACTGCGGGTCGCCGTTGCGCGCCATTTCGTAGACCTGCAGCAGGTCGGCGGCGTGGGCGGACAGCGGCAGCAGGGCGGTGGCCAGCGCAATAGCGAGGGTTCGGCGGATCATTGCGGCTTCCTTGGACTCAGAGGTGGAACTGGGGGGCCGGCGCGGCGCCGCGCAGGTAATCGATATCGGTTTCGAACAGCGATTCGGTGCTGCCGTCGGCCTTGGACAGGATGGCTTCCATCGCCGGCGAACGGCCATGGATGACGAACAGGCGACCACCCGGACGCAGCCACGAGGCAAACTGTGACGGCACAGTGTCGACTGCGCCAGTGACACAGATCACATCGAAGCGGCGTTCGGTCTGCCATGCCAGCGCGTCGGCCACTTCCACGCGCACGTTCGTGCCCAGGCCAGTGGTATCCAGGCGGGTGCGTGCGATGGCGGCCAGTTCCGGGTCGATTTCAAGGCTCAACACATCACGCGCCAAGGCGCCGATGCAGGCCGACAGGTAGCCGCTGCCGGTGCCGATCTCCAGCACTTCGTCGCCCGGCTGCAAGTCCAGCGCCTGCAGGGTGCGGCCTTCGACTACCGGCTTCATCATCTTCTGGTCGGCGTTGAGCGGCAGTTCGATGTCCGCATAGGCCAGCGCGCGGTGTGCTTCGGCCACGAAGGCTTCGCGCGGCAGGCGGGCAAGGACGTCGAGCACCTTGATGTCCAGCACGTCCCAGGGACGGACCTGCTGTTCCACCATCAGTTCACGGGCGTGGGCGTAATCAATCGTCATGAGGTTCCAATCCAGCGCAGTGGGCCGGCCATTTTACCGGTGCCGGAGGCCGGCGGCGCGCCCAGAGCATGTATTCCGGGGCGCCGGCAACGCAGTGCCGGAAGTCATCTCGACCTCCGGCTCGTTCAGGTTGGGGAAGTCATTTCCCATCTGCGGCCTTGGCCGCCGGCCGGGTGGCGTAGGCACGCAGGAAAAAATCGACGCTGGCGGCCACATGCTGGCGTGCGCCGCCAGCATCGGGTACCGGCTGCAGCCCGCACATCATATGCGTGTGCAGCTCGCCCTTGACCAGCGTCATCAGTTGCAGTGCTGCGGTCGGGAAGTCCTGGATGTCCAGTTCGCCGCGTTCCGCGCGGGCGCGCAGGAACTCGGCCAGCGCTTCGGTGGTGCGCCTGGGACCTGCCTGCCAGAACATTTCGCGCAGGCGATCATCGGTTTCCGGCGCCATCATCACCCGCTGCACGGAGACGGCCGCATCGGAGGTGACCAGGTCGAAGAACGCATGCGCGATGCCCAGCAACTGGTCGCGCAGCGGGCCCTCCGAATCGGTGACGAACAGCGTATCGGGCAGCATTTCCACGCATTTTGACTTCACCGCTTCGGTGAACAGCGCTTCCTTGTCGCCGAAATGGCTATAGACGGTCAGCTTGGAGACATTGGCCTGGGCGGCGATTACATCCATGCTTACCCCGGTGTAACCCTGCTCTATGAACAATGCCTTGGCTGCTTCCAGGATGGCCGCACGCTTGCCCAGATCCTTCGGGCGACCGGGACCGGCAGCCTTCGTGGGCGGTTTGGCAGCCGATTTACGGGAGAAGGGACACATCATCCCGCCAATACTAGACCAATCGGTTTGATATTTATACTATACCGGTCAGTTTAATAAACCGGGCTGCTGCGGCGCCCTGTCACTCTATGGCTGCGTTATCAGGACGACAACCGATGAAGATCGTGCGCTGGATGGGAATTGCATTGGGGATGGCCGTGTTGTCGGCCTGTTCCGGCGACAAGGACGCGCCGGAGGCTGCCGTGCCGGTGCTGGTGGTCCATCCTGCCGGGGTGAGTGGGCAGGCACCCGGGGTGTATCCGGGTGAAATCCGTGCACGCCAGGAAAGCACGCTGTCGTTCCGCGTCGGCGGCGAGCTGGTCGCGCGCGCGGTCGATGCCGGCCAGCATGTGCGCCGGGGCCAACTGCTGGCCGAACTGGATGTCGCCGATTTCGCGCTGCAGGCGCGGGCATCAAAGGCACAGCTGGCTGCCGCGCAGGCCGACCTGGTGCGCGCCCGCGACGATCATCGGCGTTATGAAACCCTGGCGGCGCAGCAACTGGTCAGTCGCTCGACGCTGGACCAGCAGACCGCCGCACTGAAGGCCGCGCAGGGGCAGGTGGATGCGGCGCGCGCCAACCTGGATGTGCTGGACAACCAGGCGGGCTACGCCCAGTTGCATGCGCCTGCCGACGGTGTGATCACCCACCGCGAGGCCGAAGTGGGGCAGGTGGTTTCCGCTGGCCAGGCGGTCTTCGAGCTTGCCGCCGATGGCGCGCGGGAAGTGTTGATCGCACTGCCTGAAGCCACGATCGGCGATCACGCGGTGGGCGAGGCGGTACAGGTGGAATTGTGGAACCGCGCCGGGCGGATGCTGCCGGGAACGCTGCGCGAGATCGCCGGTGCCGCCGACGCACAGACGCGGACCTACGCGGCGCGGGTGAGCCTGGACGATGCCGTGCCGGATGGCGTGGAACTCGGGCAGAGCGCCCGGGTCTACAGTCGCGCAGGCCGCAACGGGACCCTGCAGCTGCCATTGGCGGCAGTGCAGCGTGGTGACGATGGCAGTGCCAGCGTGTGGGTGGTGGAGCCTGCTTCATCGCGCCTGAAGGCCGTGCCGGTAACCGTCGGGGCGTATGGCAGCGACGCGGTACCCGTACATACCGGTGTGTCCGTTACCGACTGGGTGGTGGCCGCGGGCGGCCATCTGCTGCGCTCCGGGCAGCCGGTGGTGGCGGTGGACCGGCAGAACCGGCCGGTGCTGAAGCCGGTCGCTGCCGCAGCCGGCTCGGCTGCTCCGAAGGGCGGGGAATAAGCCGGTGCGCCGCTTCAATCTTTCCGAATGGGCCCTGGCCAATCGCCCACTGGTGCTGTTTGCCATGCTGGCGTTCGCCTTGATCGGCATCTGGTCGTACAAGCACCTGGGCCAGTCCGAGGACCCGCCATTCACCTTCAAGGCGATGGTGGTGCGCACGCTGTGGCCGGGTGCCACCGCCGAACAGGTCTCCAGGCAGGTAACCGAGCCGATCGAGAAGGCGCTGATGAATACCGGCGAGTTCGAGTTCATCCGCTCTTACTCACGCCCCGGCGAGTCGCAGGTGATCTTCATGGCGCGCGACGACCTGCGTTCGAAGCAGATCCCGGAGCTGTGGTACCAGGTGCGCAAACGCGTCGGCGACATCCAGGCCACGCTGCCACGTGAGATCGTCGGGCCGTTCTTCAACGACGAATTCGGCGACACCTTCGGCAACATCTACGCCCTCACCGGCGAGGGATTCGACTATGCGGTGATGCGCGACTATGCCGACCGTATCCAGCTGGAACTGCAGCGCGTGCCGGACGTGGGCAAGGTCGACCTGGTCGGCCTGCAGGACGAAAAGGTATGGGTTGAACTGTCCAATGCCAAGCTGGCCACGCTGGGGGTATCGATGCAGCAGGTGCAGCAGGCACTGGCTGACCAGAATGCGATCACCGGCACCAGCTTCTTTGAAACCGGCACCGACCGCGTGCAACTGCGGGTGAGTGGGCAGTTCGACAGCATCGATGCCATCGGCGCGTTTCCCATCCGCGCCGGCGAGCGCACCGTGCACCTGGGCGACATCGCCGAAGTGAAGCGTGGTTTCGCCGATCCGGCCTCGCCGAAGATGCGCTTCATGGGGGCCGACGCGATCGGGCTTGCGGTGGCGATGAAGGATGGTGGTGACATCCTCGCCCTCGGCACGCACCTGGACGCGGAGTTCGAACGCCTGCAGAAGACCCTGCCCGCCGGCATGCAGTTGCGCAAGGTGTCCGACCAACCCAAGGCGGTGGAAGAGTCGGTGGGTGAGTTCGTACAGGTACTGACCGAGGCAGTGGTGATCGTGCTGCTGGTCAGTTTCTTCTCGCTGGGGCTGCGCACCGGGCTGGTGGTCGGGGTGACCATCCCGCTGGTGCTGGCGATGACTTTCTTCGTCATGCACTACTTCGGCATCGGCCTGCACAAGATCTCGCTGGGTGCGCTGGTGCTGGCACTGGGCCTGCTGGTGGACGATGCGATCATCGCGGTGGAGATGATGGCCACCAAGATGGAGCAGGGCTACGATCGCCTGCGTGCGGCCAGTTTCGCGTGGGAATCCACCGCGTTCCCGATGCTGACCGGAACGTTGATCACCGCCGCCGGCTTCCTGCCCATCGCGACGGCTGCATCCAGTACCGGCGAGTACACCCGATCGTTGTTCCAGGTGGTCACCATCGCGCTGGTGGTGTCGTGGATTGCCGCAGTGCTGTTCATTCCGTACCTCGGTGACAAGATGCTGCCGGACCTGTTCAACCGGCAGCCGCCGAAGCCGACCAGCATCGCCGGACGCTGGCATGCGCAGCGCCAGCGCTGGGCCGATCGCTACCCGGCGCTGGCATACCTGGTCGCACCACCACTGCATGGCCATGACCATGACCCTTACCAGCGGCCGTTCTATGTGCGTTTCCGCCGGTTCCTGGATGCCTGCCTGCGCCATCGCTGGTGGGTGATCGCAGCGACGGTACTGTTGTTCGCGCTGTCGCTGGTGATGTTCCGCTTCGTGCCGCAGCAGTTCTTCCCTGATTCCACCCGCCCCGAGCTGATGGTGGATATCGAGCTTGCCGAAGGCGCATCGTTGAATGCCACCCGCGACCAGGTGGGCAAGCTGGAGAAGCTGCTGGCCGACCGCGCGGGCATCAGCAACTACGTCGCCTACGTCGGCACCGGATCGCCGCGTTTCTACCTGCCGTTGGACCAGCAGTTGCCGGCGACCAACTTCGCCCAGTTCGTGGTGCTGGCGCAGGACACCAAGGCACGCGAGACCACGCGCGACTGGCTGCTGCACGAGGTGGTGCCGAAATTCCCGGACGTGCAGATGCGCGTCACCCGGCTGGAGAATGGTCCGCCGGTGGGGTACCCGGTGCAGTTCCGGGTGTCCGGCGAACACATCGCGCAGGTGCAGGCGATCGCGCGCCAGGTGGAAGCCAAGGTACGTGCCAACCCGCACACCATCAACGTCAACCTGGACTGGAGCGAGCCGAGCAAGGTAGTGCGGCTGGTGATCGACCAGGATCGTGCACGCGCACTGGGCGTAAGCAGCGCCCAGGTCAGCCAGTTCCTGGCCAGTTCACTGGCCGGGCAGTCGGTGAGCGTATACCGGGAGGGCAACCGCCAGATTGAAATACTGCTGCGTGGCCCGGCCGACGAGCGGGCCAACCTGGACCTGTTGTCCAGCCTGTCGATGCCGGCCGCCAACGGGGGCAGCATCAGCCTGGCCCAGGTGGCGACGCTGGAACATGGCTTCGAGGACGGCATCATCTGGCACCGCGACCGCCTGCCGACGGTGACCGTGCGTGCCGACATCGGCGATGGCATGCAGCCACTGGACGTGGTCGGGCAGATCCTGCCTTCACTGGACGAGGTACGTGCCCAGTTGCCCAGCGGCTACCTGCTGGAAACCGGCGGCACGGTGGAGGATTCCGCCCGCGGCCAGGATTCGATCGCGGCGGGCATGCCGCTGTTCCTGGTGGTGGTGGCCACGCTGCTGATGTTGCAGCTGCGCAGCTTCTCGCGGGCGGCGATGGTGCTGGTCACCGCACCACTGGGGATCATCGGCGCGACGTTGTTCCTGCTCATCTTCCGCGTGCCATTCGGCTTCGTGGCGCTGCTGGGCACCATTGCGCTGGCGGGCATGATCATGCGCAATTCGGTGATCCTGATCGACCAGATCCAGCAGGATATCGATGCGGGGCATGATCGCTGGCACGCGATCATCGATGCCACGGTGCGCCGCTTCCGGCCGATCGTACTGACGGCGCTGGCGGCGGTGCTGGCGATGATTCCGCTGTCGCGCAGTGCGTTCTACGGTTCGATGGCGATCTCGATCATGGGCGGGCTGATCGTCGGCACGGTGTTGACCCTGGTGTTCCTGCCGGCGCTGTACGCGGCGTGGTTTCGGGTAAAGCCGGGTGAGGTGGGCCAGGCGAGCTGAGCCCCGTCGCGGCTGGTGGCAGAAGTACTTTGCCAGTTTCCTGCGGTAGCGCCGAGCCATGCTCGGCGGAAACCATCCGGATCCATCAACAGGGAGCCGCCGAGCATGGCCCGGCGCTACCGATGCCGGCCCGGCCAACAACCGGGCCGACAATCCATTCAGCAGAGCAGTCGTTCGACCACCGCCGCAGTCGCCTGCGCGGTGGATGCCGCTTCGCCCTTTGCAGCCAGGTCAGCAGTAAACACACCCGCATCCAGCGCCGCATGCACGGCCGCTTCAACGGCGGCTGCTTCTGTTTCCAGGCCCAACGAATGGCGCAGCAGCATGGCTGCGCTGAAGATCGTCGCGTAGGGATTGGCGATGCCCTTGCCCGCGATGTCCGGAGCCGAACCATGGATCGGTTCGTAGATGCCGACCGCACCCGGCTCCCCCAGCGAAGCAGATGGCAGCAGGCCCAGCGAGCCGGCCAGCATCGACGCCTCATCGGTCAGGATGTCGCCGAACATGTTCTCGGTAACGATCACGTCGTATTCGCGCGGCTTGGCCAGCAGGTGCATGGCCATCGAATCCACCAACTGGTGTTCCAGCGCGATCTCCGGGAATTCCTCGCGGCCGACACGCGCGGCGACGTCACGCCACAGACGGGAGGTCTCCAGTACATTGGCTTTATCCACCGAGGTGACCTTGCCGCGACGCTGCTGCGCCAGCCGGAATGCACTGCGCATCACCCGCTCGATCTCCATCACGCTGTAGCTGCACAGGTCGCTCGCGGTATCGGCGGTGCGGGTCTTGTCGCCGAAGTAGATGCCGCCGGTCAGTTCGCGTACCACGACGAAATCCACGCCACGCAATAGCTCGGCCTTGATCGGCGAGGCGTCCAGTGCGGCCTCGTGGGTGCGCACCGGGCGCAGGTTGGCATACAGGCCAAGCGCGCGACGGATCGCCAGCAACCCTTGTTCCGGGCGTACCTTGGCATTGGGATCGGACCACTTCGGTCCCCCCACCGCACCCAGCAGTATCGCGTTGGCCGCCTGGCAGGCTGCCAGGGTCGATGCAGGCAGCGGTTCGCCATGGCGGTCGATGGCGATGCCGCCGATGTCGTGTTCGGCAAAGGTGAAGGTGTGGTTGAAGCGCCCGGCAACGGCTTCCAGTACGGCAACCGCGGCAGCGGCTACTTCCGGACCGATGCCATCACCGGGGAGTACGACGATCTCAGCGTGCATGTTCAGTCTCGTAACGTTCGATTTCAGGGGCGCGGCCCAACAGGTAGCCCAGCTGGTCGACACCTTCCAGCAGGCAGGTCTGCGAGAAGCCGTCCAGCGGGAAAGTGTAGATGCGGCCATCGGGCGTGCGCAGCTCGCGGCTGGCCACGTCGACGGTCAGCTCGTCGTCCGGGCGCTGCATCAGTTCCTGCACGTCGGCTTCGTCCAGCACGATCGGCAGCAGGCCGTTCTTCAGCGAATTGCCACGGAAGATATCGGCGATCTCGCTGCTGACGATGGCGCGCAGGCCCAAGTCGGTCAGTGCCCACGGCGCATGCTCGCGCGAGGACCCGCAGCCGAAGTTGCGACCGGCCAGCAGGATGCTGCGGCCTTCATTCTGTGGTTGGTTGAAGGCGAATTCGGGGTTCGGGGTGCCGTCGGCCTGCCAGCGCCAGTCATTGAAGGCATTGCGCCCCAGGCCGGCACGCTCGGTGGTGGAGAGGAAGCGGGCCGGGATGATCTGGTCGGTGTCGATGTTGGTCTGGTGCAGCACCACGCTGGCCGAGGTCACGCTGCGGAAACCGCTCATCAAGCCACCTCCTGTGCAAACAGTTCGCGGGTGTCGGCCACCTGGCCACGTACCGCCGACCACGCCGCACTCATCGGCGAGGCCAGCAGGGTGCGCGAACCCGGGCCCTGGCGGCCCTCGAAATTGCGGTTGCTGGTGCTGACCGCGAGTTGGCCCGGCGCCACCAGGTCGCCGTTCATGGCGATGCACATCGAGCACCCTGGCTCACGCCATTCTGCTCCGGCTGCGCGGACGATTGCATCGATGCCTTCGGCCTCGGCCTGGCGTTTGACGATTTCCGAGCCCGGCACCACCAGCATGCGCACGCCGCTGGCGACGTGCCGGCCGCGCAGCACCTGTGCGACTTCGCGCATGTCGCTCAGGCGTCCGTTGGTGCAGGAGCCGACGAACACCACGTCCACCGGCGTGCCAGCCAGGACCTGGCCTGCCTGCAGCTGCATGTAATCCAGGCCCTTGCGGGCGGCGGCATCATTGGCGTGCGGAATCGGTGCGTCCACGGCGATCGCGGTACCCGGATGCGTGCCCCAGGTCAGGGTCGGACGGATATCGACGGCATCGATGCGCACTTCCACGTCGAAACGCGCACCCTCGTCGCTGCGCAGCTGTTTCCATTCGGCGACGGCCGCATCGAAGTCCGCATCCTTGGGCCCACGTGGCGTGTTGGCGACCCAGTCGAAGGTGACCTGGTCCGGTGCCACCATGCCGGCGCGTGCGCCGGCCTCGATCGACATGTTGCACAAGGTCATGCGCTGTTCCATGTCCATCGCTTCGATGGTGCTGCCACGGAATTCCAGCACGTGGCCGGTTCCGCCATTGACGCCGATCACGCCGATCACGTGCAGCACCACGTCCTTGGCGCCAACACCCGGCGCCAGGGGACCATCGACGGTGATCGACATGGTCTTCGCCTTGCGTTGCAGGAGGCACTGCGTTGCCAGCACATGGCCGACTTCGCTGGTGCCGATGCCGAAGGCCAATGCACCGAACGCGCCGTGGGTCGAGGTGTGGCTGTCGCCGCAGACGATGGTCATGCCCGGCTGGGTGAAGCCCTGCTCTGGTGCGATCACGTGCACGATGCCACGGCTTTCGGAACTCATGTCGAACAGCTCGATGCCGTGCTCGGCGCAGTTGCGCGCCAGCATCGCCACCTGCGCTTCGGATGCGGCGCTGGCATAGGGCAGGGTGCCATCGGCAGCGGCCGGCAGGGTGGGCGTGGAATGGTCCATCGTTGCCTTGGTGCGGTCCGGGCGGCGTGGCGCCAGGCCGCGCTCGCGCAGCTCGGTGAACGCCTGCGGCGAGGTGACTTCGTGGATCAGGTGCAGGTCGATGTACAGCACGGCGGGCGCGCTGTCGGTTTCGGGAACGACCACGTGGGTGTCCCACAGTTTGTCGTACAGGGTGCGGGGTGCGGGGATCATGCGATGGCCTGGCAGGAAGTTGCGTTATCAAACATCGGGTACGTGGGGAATGGGGTCAAGTTCAGCGGCGACGGGCGAGCACGCGCAGGCGCACGTAGTCGGCCAGCGGCTGGCCCGCGGCATCGCGGGGCAGGTCCGCAAGCAGGGCACCGACCGCCGAACGCACGTCGCAGGCGGCTTCGGTGGACAGGTCGTCCAGCAGCGGTGAGGCGAACACGCGCAACCAGCCGGCTACACCGGTGGGCAGTGCCGTGGGGCGCTGCACGGTTTCGATCAACTGCACGTGGAAGCCATGCTGGCGCAGCCGATCAGCGTAGCTGTCCGCGTCGGGGAAGTACCAAGCGAAGCGACTGGGTGCGTGTCCATGGGCAACGCGCGCGGCCTGGATGGCGGCGATGATCTTCGCGACGTTGCCATGCCCGCCGAACTCGGCGACGAAGCGTCCGTCGGGCTTCAGTGCACGACGCACGCCGGCCAGCACCCGGTCGGGCTGCTGCATCCAGTGCAGTGCGGCATTGCTGAACACGGCATCGAATTCACCGTCGAAGGCCAGTGCGTGTCCATCCATCACGCGTGCATCGAGGCCGCGCGCACGCGCGGCGACCACCAGTTCAGGCGAGGCGTCCACGCCGGTCACCATCGCGCCGCTGAGCGCCAGCTCGGTGCCCAGCACGCCGTCGCCACAGCCGAGGTCCAGGATGCGTTCGCCGATACGGGGATCAAGCAGGCGCGCGACGGCACTGCCAAGTGCGGGAACGAATCCGGCATCGATGGCGTAATCCTGGGCATTCCAGCGTTGGCCGGCATCGACGGTGACGGGGGCGAAAGCGCTCATCGGGCGGTCCTCAGGCGGTGGCGGTGGCAGCGGTGGTGGCCGGCGAGCTGCTTTCGGCGGCGGCACGCTGGCGCAGCAGGCGATTGGCAACGTCCAGCCAGGCCAGGGCCGAGGCTTCGATGATGTCGCGGCTGGTTCCGGTACCCTCCAGCACCTCGTCCTGGCTGCGTACGCTCAGGTTGGCCTCGCCGCGGGCATCGGCACCGATGCCGACGCTGTGCACCTGGTAGCTGTCCAGCTGCAGGCTGACGCCGGTAGCCGCCGACAGGGCGCCGAACAGTGCGTCGACCGGGCCGTCTCCCTGCGCGGTCTCGGCCACGCGGTTGCCGTCCGGATCGGACAGTTCCACCAGCGCATTTGCGCGGCTGCCGACATCGCTGATGGTCATCGATGCCAGGCGATAACCCTGGTTGCTCGGGCCACCCTGCATCAGCGTCTGCAGGTCCGGATCAGTGACCACGCGCTGCTGTTCGCACAGTGCCTTGAATTGTTCGAAGACCAGTTTCAGTTCTTCTTCTTCCAGCCAGAACCCCAGCGCACGCAGGCGCTGCTCCACGGCGGCGCGCCCGCTGTGGCGGCCCAGCACCATCTGCGAATCTTCCCAGCCGACATCTTCCGGGCGCATGATTTCGTAGGTGCCGCGATGGCGCAGCATGCCATGCTGGTGGATGCCTGACTCATGGGCGAACGCATTGGCGCCGACGATGGCCTTGTTGCGTTGTACCGGCATGCCAACCAGCCGCTGCAGCAACTGCGATGTGGCGACGATGCGCGGGGTATTGATCGCGGTGTCCTGTTCGTAGAAGGCCTGGCGGACCTTCAATGCCATGGTGATCTCCTCCAGCGCGCAGTTGCCCGCACGCTCGCCGATGCCGTTGACAGTGCATTCGACCTGGCGTGCGCCGCCTTCGATCGCCGCCAGCGAATTGGCCACCGCCAGTCCCAGGTCGTTATGGCAGTGCGCACTGAACACCACGTTGGCGGCACCGCCCACGTCGGCCACGCCCGCGATGACCTGCTGGAACATCCTGCGGATCTCTTCGGGCGTGGTGAAGCCGACGGTATCCGGCAGGTTGATGGTGGTCGCGCCGGCGGCAATCGCCACGCGTGCCACTTCGATCAGGTAATCCAGTTCGGTACGGGTCGCATCTTCGGCCGAGAATTCGACATCGTCGATGTGCGAGCGTGCCAGCGACACATGCTTGTGCACGGATTCCAGCACCTGTTCGCGTGTCATCCGCAGCTTGTGCTCGCGGTGCAGGGGGCTGGTGGACAGGAATACGTGCAGGCGCGGATTGGCGGCCGCTTCCAGCGAGCGCAGCGAGGTCTCGATGTCACCGGCCAGGCAGCGCGACAGCACCGCCAGTACAGGCCGCCGGACTTCGTGGGCGATCATGGCCATCGCGTCGCGGTCGGATTGCGAGCTTGCAGGAAATCCGGTTTCGATGACATCCACGCCCAGCTCGTCCAGTGCGCGCGCCATCACCAGCTTCTGCTGTGGGCTCATGCTGCAGCCGGGGGACTGCTCGCCGTCGCGGAGGGTGGTGTCGAAGATGCGGATGCGGTGCGGGGTAATTCGTTCGTTGGTCGGCGTGGTCATGGGGAAGTCTCCTCGACAGCGGGTGCGGCTTCTTGCAGGTGGAAAGGGGAACAAGCAGGTTTCAAAGGCTTGGCGGTGGCCGCGGCGAGCGCAGGCCGGGGAAGTTCAGGGCGTCGTCGACGCGGTTTGCGCGGTGCGCGCGGGCGGACGTCGGTGAGCAGGCCGGCAAGCACCCCGGCATCGATGTTGCCGCCGGAAACCACCGCGAACTTGCGCCGGCCGGCCACGCGTCGGCCAGCGGCCAGGGCGAGCGCGCCAGCGCCTTCGGCGATCAGGTTCTCTTCCAGTGCCAGCCGCACCAGGGTTTCGCGCAGCTCGGCCTCGCGCACGATGACCACGTCGTCCAGCAGCGCCGCGCACAGGCGGCGGGTCAGGAAACCCGGTATCTGGACCCGCACGCCGTCGGCCAGCGAGGCCACGGGTGCGATCGGACGGACATCGCCGCGTATCGCGCGGGCCATGGAGTCGACGCCCTCGACCTGCGCGCCGACAATGCGCACGCCCTGTGATTTCAGCGCAAGGGCGACGCCGGAGGCCAGCCCGCCGCCGCCGATCGGTACGATCACCACGTCAGGGCAGTGCGCGGCGAGCTCGATGCCAACCGTGCCCTGGCCGGCGATGACATCGGGATCGTCGAAGGCGGACAGGAAGCGATAGCCATTGCGCTGCGCCAGGTCCATCGCGAACGCCCACGCTTCGTCATAGCTTTCGCCATGCTGGCGCACCGTGGCGCCCCAGTGGGCGACGCCGGCGACCTTGTTCGCCGGTGCACCGTGCGGCATCACGGTGATGGCCTGCACGCCCAGGCGGTGCGCTGCCCATGCGACGCCCTGTGCATGGTTGCCGGCAGAGGCGCAGATCACCGGCCGCAGGTCGCCGCGCTCGCGGCCGGCCAACAGCGCGTTCAGCGCGCCACGGACCTTGTACGAGCCGGTGCGCTGCAGGTTCTCCAGCTTCAGCCAGGTACCGAAACGTTCGGCATGGTGCAGGGGAGTGGGCGGCAGGAAGCGGCGCAGGCGCGCCTGCGCCGCCAGCACGTCGGCAACGGTTACGTCGCCTACGTCGGTTTCGCCGTTTGCATGGTCAGGCGCGGGCATGGTGATCCATGCGGTGCGCGAGCGTCGGCGGGCACGCGCGGCGAAGAAGACGCCTCCGTGCCGGCACCGCTTGCACGGTACGAGCGTTCATGCTGCCACTCCCTGCAGTTCGGTCACCTGTACCGAGATGCAGTCGTAGATCTTCTCGATCTGCCGGCACAGGGTTTCAGGCGGACGGGTGCCGTCCACCACCAGTTGCAGGTGCCACCGGCCCTGGTCATCGGCATCGGGTGCGCCGTTGATCGCGCGCGGCGCAAAGCCCCGGCGTTCGGCCATGCCGATCACGCGCAGCAGCGCGCCTTCGGCCGGGTACAGCACCAGGTCAAGCCGGTATTGCATTGGGAGCCTCCTGGCTGGCATGGGCCGGATTGGATTCCAGCATCGTGCTGTTGGCGGTATTGGGCGGGACCAGCGGCCACACGTTGGCACGTGCATCGATGGCCACGTGCAGCAGCGCCGGGCCCGGCTCGGCCAGCAGCGCGGCCAGCCCGCCCTCGACGTCATCGCGTACATCGATGCGGCTGGCGGAGATGCCAAACACCTTGGCCAGGGCCACGAAGTCGGGGTTGTCCGACAGGTCGATCTCGCTGTAACGCTCGGCGAAGAACAGTTCCTGCCATTGCCGGACCATGCCCAGCGAACTGTTGTCCAGCAGCACGATCTTCACCGGCAGGCGGCAGCGGGCAATGGTCGCCAGCTCCTGCACGTTCATCATGAAGCTGCCATCGCCGGAAACCAGCACCACGGTACGATCGGGGCAGGCGAACTGTGCACCCATCGCGGCCGGCAGGCCGAAGCCCATGGTGCCCAGCGCGCCGCTGGTCAGGTGGTTGCGCGGGTGGTTGAAACGACAATGCTGGGCGACCCACATCTGATGCTGGCCAACGTCGCAGGCGATCACCGCATCGGCCGGTGCCAGTTCGCTCAGTCGCTTCAGCAGCGCCGGCGCATAGATATGGTTGCCAGGGGCGTCGTAGCGGGCAGCGAACTTCTCGCGGTGCTGCGCACAGCGCTTGCGCCACGCGTCCTGGTGGGCCCTGGGGGAGGGGAAGGCCGCAGCCAGTGCGCGGATTGCCTGCGCGATGTTGCCGGGCACGGCCACGTCGGCGGTACGCAGCTTGGAGATCTCGTAGGCATCGGCATCGACGTGCACGACGCGTGCGAACGGCGCGAACTCGGCCAGTTTGCCGGTGGCACGGTCATCGAAGCGCGCGCCCAGCACCAGCAGCACATCGCAGTCCTGCACCGCCATGTTCGCGGCGCGGGTGCCATGCATGCCCAGCATGCCCAGCGACTGCGGGTGCCCGACCGGCAATGCGCCCAGGCCACGCAGGGTCAGTACGGTCGGGATGCCGCTGGACTCGGCGAACGCGCGCAGGTCCTGCACCGCGTCGCCCAGGGCAATACCGCCACCGGCGTAGATCACCGGTTTCTCGGCGGCGGCGATCGCCGCGATGGCCTCGGCGATGGCCTCGGCGGCAGGTGCCGGCGGTGCCTCCACGTTGGCCGGCACGTGGACAGGCAAGTGGCTGGCATCAGCTACCTGCACGTCCTTGGGCAGGTCGATCAGCACCGGGCCGGGCCTGCCTTCGCGGGCAATGCGGAAGGCGTCGGCGACAATGCGCGGCAGGTCGTCGACGCTGCGCACCAGCCAGCTGTGCTTGACGATCGGCAGGGTCAGGCCGAACACGTCCAGTTCCTGGAACGCATCGGTACCCAGCAGGGGCGTGGCCACCTGTCCGGTGATGCAGACCATCGGCACCGAATCCAGCATGGCGTCGGCGATGCCGGTGACCAGGTTGGATGCGCCCGGGCCGGAGGTGGCGATGCACACGCCGACGCGGCCGCTGGCGCGCGCGAAGCCGTTGGCGGCCAGTGCCGCGCCCTGTTCGTGGCGCACCAGTACATGCTTCAGCCGCGAATCCACCAGCGCATCGTAGAAGGGCATGATGGTGCCGCCCGGATAGCCGAACAGCGTCTGCACGCCTTCGGCCTCCAGGGCCTGGGTCAGCCAGCGCGCGCCGTTGGGCGGCGCGCTGCGTTGTGCGGGGTTGTTCATGGGGAACCTTGCAAAGCGGGTGGGGGGTAGGCCGCGCGGTTTACGCGGCCTGTCCTTGCAACCAGACCATCTTGGCGCGCAGTTCCTTGCCTACCTTTTCGATCGGGTGCTCCAGGTCGGCCTGCTTGAACCTGTTGTAGTTCGGCAGGCCGGCTTCGTATTCGGCTACCCAGTTCTTGGTGAAGGTGCCGTCCTGGATGTCCTTCAGCACTTCCTTCATGCGCTCCTTGGTGCCGGCGTCGATCACGCGCGGGCCACTGACGTAGTCGCCGTACTGAGCGGTCTCGGAGATGAACTCCAGCATCCGCGAGATGCCGCCTTCGTAGAACAGGTCGACGATCAGCTTCAATTCGTGCAGCACTTCGTAATACGCGATCTCCGGCTGGTAGCCAGCTTCCACCAGCGTTTCGAAGCCGGCCTGCACCAGTGCCGAGGCGCCACCGCACAGCACCGCCTGCTCGCCGAACAGGTCGGTCTCGGTTTCTTCCTTGAAGGTGGTCTGGATCAGGTTGGCACGTGCGCCGCCCAGGCCGGCGGCATAGGCCAGCGCCAGCTCGGCGGCCTTGCCGCTCTTGTCCTGGTAGACCGCCCAGATGCACGGCACGCCACGGCCGATCTCATATTCGCGGCGTACCAGCGCGCCCGGTCCCTTCGGCGCGACCAGGACGACGTCGAGGTCTTCGCGCGGGGCGATCATGTTGAAGTGGACATTGAGGCCGTGGGCGAACAGCAGGCAGGCGCCGTGCTTCATGTTCGGTGCCAGGACGTCCTCGTACAGCTTCTTCTGCACCATGTCCGGGGTCAGCACGGCGACCAGGTCGGCATCCTTCACTGCCTCGGCCGGTGCCTTGACGGTGAAGCCGTCCGCCTGTGCCTTGACTTCGGTCGGGCCGCCGGGACGCAGGCCTACCACGACGTCGAAGCCGGATTCACGCAGGTTCAGCGCATGTGCGCGTCCCTGGCTGCCGTAGCCGACAACGGCGATCTTGGTCTGGGGCAGGTCGTTGGTGCTCATCGTGGTGGTTCCTTGCAGAGAGAGTGGGTGAGGGGTGTCACTGGGTCTTGAAACGAAAAAACCCGCGCCGGGGACCGGTGCGGGTTCTGATCGAGTTCCTGTGTGTGTCTGCTGCTTACACGCTGGCTCGTCCCGCTCCTGTGGGCTGGCTAATAAGTACGAGCACGAGAAGCGAACGCAGCGAGGCGGCGCCGATGGCGGCGGGCTCGAAGTTCGGCAGCGGGGGCGTGTGGCGTTGCAACATGGGTCCGAGGAAACCACGTGCGCACGGGTGTGTCAACCCTTTGCGCCGGCTTCGGATTGGTTGCCGGTGCATCCACATGAAAGCCTTGCAGGACGGGCTTCGTTGCGACTGAAACCACTGTCCCATTGGCCCAGCCAGCCGGCCATCCACGCCATTCGCGCGGCTTTGAAAAAAGGGGACGGAGGGGATTAAGTCGCAATTGGCCACGACCAGCTGATTGCGACTTAATCCCCTCCGTCCCCTTTTTTCATGACCTATGCCGGATAGGCAGGGCGGCAAAGACCGGCGACCATCGGGGGAACCCAATTCCTGAAGAAGCCACTCCGTGACCCGACACCTTGTCCGTTGCCTGCTTGCCGCTGGTTTGCTGGCTGCTCTTCCGACTGTATCCCCCGCCGCCGACCGCATCACCGGCCACGGATTCGCTACCCGTTCGGAAGTCATCGCGCCACATGCGATGGCCGCCACCTCGCAGCCGCTGGCGACCCAGATCGCGCTGGACGTGATGAAAGACGGTGGCAGTGCCGTCGATGCCGCGGTTGCCGCCAATGCGGCGCTCGGCCTGATGGAGCCGACCGGCAACGGCGTCGGTGGCGATCTGTTTGCCATCGTATGGGACCCGAAGACGCAGAAACTGTACGGCTACAACGGCTCAGGCCGTTCGCCGAAGTCGCTCACCCTGGCCGAATTCCAGCGCCGTGGCCTGAAGGAGATTCCCGCCACCGGTCCGTTGCCGGTATCGGTGCCCGGCGCGGTCGATGGCTGGTTTGCTTTGCACGAGCGGTTCGGCCGCAAACCGATGGCCGACAACCTGGCGCCCGCCATCCGCTATGCGCGGCAGGGACATCCGGTGGCGGAGGTGATTGCGTATTACTGGGACCGCTCGGTACCCCGTCTGTCGCAGTATCCAGGCTTCAAGGAGCAGTTCACCATCGATGGGCATGCCCCGCGCAAGGGTGAGATGTGGAAGAACCCGAACCTGGCCGACACCCTGCAGAAGATCGCCGATGGCGGACGCGATGCGTTCTACAAGGGCGACATCGCCCGTACGATCGGCACCTATTTCAAGGCCAATGGCGGCTACCTGAGCTACGACGACATGGCCAGCCACCATGGTGAGTGGGTCGACCCGGTCAGCAGCAATTATCGTGGCTATGACGTGTGGGAGTTGCCGCCCAACAGCCAGGGCATTGCCGCGCTGCAGATCCTCAACGTACTGGAAGGTTACGATTTCTCGAAGATTCCGTTCGGTTCGCCCGAGCACGTGCACTTGTTCGTGGAAGCCAAGAAGCTGGCATTCGCCGACCGTGCCCGCTTCTACGCCGACATGGCGTTCCAGCCTGCAGCGCCGGTGCAGAAGCTGATCTCCAAGGAATATGCCGCCGAGCGACGTGCATTGATTTCGATGGACAAGGCGTTGAAGGAAGTGCAGCCGGGGACGCCGAAGCAGTTGGAGGAAGGCGATACGATCTACATGACGGTGGCCGATGCCGACGGCATGATGGTCTCGCTGATCCAGTCCAACTACCGGGGCATGGGTAGCGGCATGGCTCCTCCGGGCCTGGGCTTCATCCTGCAGGATCGCGGCGAGATGTTCGTGCTGCAGAAGGATCATCCCAACGGTTATGCACCCGGCAAGCGGCCGTTCCAGACCATCATCCCCGGCTTCATCACCAAGGGCGGCAAACCGTATGCCAGCTTCGGCGTGATGGGTGGGGCGATGCAGCCGCAGGGCCACGCGCAGATCGTGATGAACCTGGTCGACTTCGGCATGAACCTGCAGGAGGCCGGTGATGCGCCGCGTATCCAGCATGATGGCTCCACCGAACCCACCGGGCAGGCCACGGCGATGAGCGACGGTGGCGAGGTCAACCTGGAAACTGGATTTCCGTATGAAACAATCCGCGCGTTGATGCGCAAGGGCCACCGGGTGGTATTTGCCGACGGCCCATACGGCGGTTACCAGGCGATCCTGCGTGATCCGGACACCGGTGTGTATTACGGCGCCTCGGAGAGCCGCAAGGATGGGCAGGCGGCGGGGTACTGATCGAACGGGTGTGTAACCCCCGCCCGGCCATCGACAGGCCATGCACACGTCGACGTAGCGCCGGGCCATGCCCGGCGGAATGGGGGGATGGGCAGGGCGGGTCCATGGCCCGCTGCCGTTCGCGCAACGCCGGAAGCAGGAGCGGCGGGTCACGGACCCGCCCTGTACCGGCGCCCCGTTATCCCGCCACCCTCAGTCGCGATCCTGCGCGGCGGCTGATTCGATGCGGGTTTCTTCCTGGGCCGCCATCTCCCGCTCTATCCAGGATTCGATCATGTGCCGCGCGCGTTGTGCCTGGCGACGCTCCCGTGTGTACTCGAAATCCAGCACCCTGTAGAGCGAGACCATCACCAGCACCATCAACAGCGCGAAGGGCAGGGCCGCGATGGTGATCATGCCCTGCAGCGCGTCCAGCCCACCGGCAAGCAGCAACGCCGCAGCGATCAGCGCCACGGCCACGCCCCACGCCATCTTGCGTTTCAGCGGTGGATCGCCTGCTTCTTCGGTGGACATGCTGGCCAGCACCAGCACCGCCGAGTCGGCGGAAGTGACAAAGAAGATCATCAGCAACACCAGCGCCACGCTGGCCAGCACCACCGGCATGGGCAGGCTGTCGAACATGGTGAACAGCACGGTTTCGTAACCATTGCCCAGCGCCTGGACCAGATCCACGTGGCCGAACAATTGCGACCACAACGCGGTGCCGCCGAATACCGAGAACCACAGGAAGCCGAGCACGGTCGGTGCCACCACCACGCCGATCACGAACTCGCGCACGGTACGCCCACGGGAAACCCGGGCGATGAACGAGCCGACGAACGGAGCCCAGCTGATCCACCATGCCCAGTAGAAGATGGTCCAGTCCGCCACCCAGGTGCTGCCGGAGAACGGGGACATGCGCAGGCTCATCGTCACCAGTGAGTTGAGATAGGAGCCGAGCGTGGTGGTGAAGGTATCGAAGATGAAGCCGGTGGGGCCAAGCACCAGCAGCGCGGCCAGCAGCAACGCGGCCAGGCCGAGGTTGAAGTTCGACAGCCACTTGATGCCGCGGTCCACGCCGCTGCTGGTGGACAACATGTAGAGCACGAACGCCACGGCGATGATGGTCATCTGCACCGGGACGCTGGCGGTGATGCCGAACACCCGCTGCAGGCCCGCGGCTATCTGCACCGTGCCGAAGCCCAGCGTGGTGGCTACCCCGATCGCAGTGGACACCACGGCGGCGATGTTCACGGTGTGCCCGATCCAGCCACGATGGTGGCGACCGATCACTGGCTGCAGCATGTCGCTGACCAGTCCGCGGCCATTGCGGTTGTACTGGAACCATGCCATTGCCAGGCCGATCAACGCATAGATGGCCCACGGGTGCAGGCCCCAATGGAAGAACGAATAGCGCATCGAGGCCCGCGCTGCCTCCATGCTCAGCGGGGCCAGCCCCTCGGGTGGCTTGACGAAGTGCGAGACCGGCTCGGCTGCGCCCCAGAACACCAGCCCGATGCCCATGCCGGCGGCGAACAGCATCGACAGCCAACTGGGGTTGGAGAACTCCGGTTCGGCGTCCTCGCCGCCGATGCGCAGGTTGCCGAGGCGACCGAACGCCAGGTACATCAGGAACGTGAGGGCCATGAACACGACCAGCAGGTACAGCCAGCCGACACCCCGGATGACCTCGGCCAGAGCGACCTGGACCACGGCGTTGAAGGGGCCGGGCAACAAGCCGGCAAGCAGCACCAGTACGGTGACCAGCGCGATGGAAATTCGAAACACCATGAAGGAGCTTCTCCGATCAGCGAATGAGGGGAGCGAGCAGCAGCTTGCACCATGCGACGGTGCCATGGGCACGGCCGTGGACGACAGCCGCATCGGGCGGCACGCACTCCAGGCAGGGAATGTGCCGGCGCAGTGTAACTCCCTGCGTCGTCATGACCGCGTCAGTCCAGCACGCGCATCCGATGGTCCCATGACGCTGCAGGAACCATCGCTGGCAGCATGCGACGGCGCGTGCCCACGGCGTACCATGTCATCGCGATACGCATTCTGTGGTTTAATCCCGGCCGAAGCGGGGGTACCGAGGCTGCAAGGCCACGGTTGAGATAGTCCCTTGGAACCTGATCCGGCTGATACCGGCGTAGGGAAGCTTCGCAATGATGGAGGTGCGTGGAACCCCGCCCAGGGGAGGTCCGCGCGCATGCATCAGTGCGCCGCCGCTTCGTCCCTGAATCCACTGGACGATGCCGATGAACGCACAGCTCTCTGCCCTGCAGCAACAGGCCCAACAACTCTCCGGATCGGTCACCCGGCCGATTCCAGGCTCACGCAAGATCCACGTCGAAGGTTCCCGCCGCGACCTCCAGGTGCCCATGCGCGAGATCGTGCTGGCCCGCACTCCTGCCTTGTTCGGTGGTGGCGAGAACGCCCCCCTCACCGTCTACGACACCTCCGGTCCGTACACTGATCCGGGCGCCCACATCGATCTGTCGGCTGGCCTGCCTGCGTTGCGCGCGGCATGGGTTGCCGAACGCGGCGATACCGAGGCGCTCGATGGCCCGGGCTCCCTGTTTGGCCGCTCCCGCGAGACAGACGCGCGGCTGGATCCGGTGCGCTTCCCTGCACGCAACCAACCGCGTCGCGCCTTGGCCGGCGCCAATGTCACCCAGATGCATTACGCACGCCGCGGCATCATCACGCCGGAGATGGAGTTCGTGGCGATCCGCGAGAGCCAGCGCCTGGAGGCAGTACGGGATGCGGATCTGTTGAAACAGCACGCGGGGGTGTCCTTCGGTGCATCGATCCCGAAGATCATCACGCCGGAATTCGTCCGCGACGAGATTGCGCGCGGACGCGCCGTGCTGCCCAACAACATCAACCACCCGGAAAGCGAGCCGATGATCATCGGCCGCAATTTCCTGACCAAGATCAACGCCAACATCGGCAACAGCGCGGTGTCCTCGGGCATCGCCGAGGAAGTGGAGAAGCTGGTGTGGGCGATCCGCTGGGGAGGCGACACGGTGATGGACCTGTCCACCGGGAAGCACATCCATGAGACGCGCGAGTGGATCATCCGCAACTCGCCGGTGGCGATCGGTACGGTACCGATCTACCAGGCATTGGAGAAGGTCGATGGGCGTGCAGAGGACCTGAGCTGGGAGATATTCCGCGACACCCTGATCGAGCAGGCCGAGCAGGGCGTGGATTACTTCACCATCCACGCTGGAGTGCTGCAACGGCATGTGCCGTTGGCCGCCAAACGGGTCACCGGCATCGTGTCGCGGGGCGGCAGCATCCTGGCCAAATGGTGCCTTGCCCATCGCAGGGAAAATTTCCTCTACACCCATTTCGAAGACATCTGCGAGATCATGAAGGCCTACGACGTGACCTTCTCGCTGGGCGATGGCCTTCGTCCCGGCTGCATCGCCGACGCCAACGACGCGGCGCAGTTCGCGGAGCTGGAAACGCTGGGCGAACTGACCAGGGTCGCGTGGAAGCATGACGTGCAGACCATGGTCGAAGGTCCCGGGCATGTGCCGATGCAGCTGATCAAGGAGAACATGGACAAGCAGTTGCGGGAGTGTGGCGAGGCACCGTTCTACACGCTGGGGCCCCTGACCACGGACATCGCGCCGGGTTACGACCACATCACCAGTGCGATCGGTGCGACGATGATCGGCTGGTATGGCACGGCAATGCTCTGCTATGTCACCCCGAAGGAGCACCTGGGCCTGCCCAATCGCCAGGATGTGCGCGACGGCATCATGGCCTACCGCATCGCCGCACATGCCTCGGACCTGGCCAAGGGCCATCCCGGCGCGCAGGTGCGCGACAACGCATTGAGCAAGGCACGCTTCGAATTCCGCTGGGAAGACCAGTTCCATCTCGGCCTGGACCCGGAGAAGGCCAGGGAGTTCCATGACGAAACCCTGCCCAAGGAGGCGCACAAGCAAGCCCACTTCTGCTCCATGTGTGGCCCGCACTTCTGCTCGATGAAGATCAGCCAGGACGTGCGCGATGCACATGCCGATGGATGAAGATCGTTGACGGGGGCGCCGTCGCGCCGGTGGAGCATGGCCCGGATCCATCCCGGGCGGTATCCTCCGGCCATCGTCCAACGGTGCCCTGCGATGTCGACCCCGTTTGCCCTCCGTTGGCTGGCCCTTGCCCGGCGCCATCCTTCAGCCTGGTTGCTCGGCGTGCAGCTGCTCGGGGTGCTGCTGTACCCGGCGATGGACGAAACAGCGGCAGGCCGCGCCGTGTTCGGTACGTTCGGCATCGCGGTGCTCGGCCTGGCGCTGTGGGTGGTCCAGCGCAGCCCACTGGGTACCTGGCTGGCACTGCTGTTGGCCATTCCTTCGGTGGTGTTCTCCATCGCTGCCGTCATGCTGGGCAGGAGCAGCCTGGGCACCGCCGCACAGTTGCTGGAGTGCCTGCTGTACTTCTATACCGCCGGCGCGCTGATCGCCTACATGCTGCAGGACCACAAGGTCACCCGCGACGAACTGTTCGCGGTGGGCGCGACTTTCACCCTGCTGGCGTGGGCATTCGCTTTCGCATTCTCGGTCTGCCAGCAGTGGTATCCGGGCAGTTTCCTCGCCGCCACGACGACCGGGACACGCACGTGGATGGAGTTGCTTTATCTAAGCTTCAGTTTACTGAGCGGCGTGGGCCTCAGCGATGTCATTCCAGTACATCCGCAAGCGCGCGCATTGGTAATGCTGGCGCAGTTTTCAGGGGTAATGTACGTGGCGCTGGTGGTGTCGCGGCTGGTCGGATTGACCATGCTGCAGGGTCCACGAAAATGAATGCCAGATAAAAAAATCGCGCCCAGAGGGGCGCGAATAGTAAAACTGATTATCTGAATACGTAGGCGAGAGAGTGCCTGATGTCCGCCGCAGCATGTGCGGTTAACGCGCATAGGCTAGTATTCGCGCGCTTCAGTTGTTTTGCGATATGGGTCCATGCTGTTTGCAGAGTCTGGCTGTTCGTGTGTTCCGCGTAATGGAATCCTCGCGCGCCTGGCTGGCACGACACCTGCCACCCGCGTACGAGAATGATGACCATCAGTAGCAGCCCTTCCCACGACGCTGACATCCTGCGCATCGGCGAATGCACCGTGACTCTTTCGTCACGTGAAGTGCAGGTTCCTGGGGTACGTCGCCTGCGCCGACTGACCCCCAAGGCAGTGGGCGTGCTGCGCGTGCTGGCGCGCAGCAATGGGCGCGTAGTGACGCGCGATGAGCTGTTCGCCGAGGTATGGCCGGATACCTTGCCGACCAATGACGTGCTCACCCAGGCAATCACCCAGTTGCGCAAGGCCTTTGCGGGCGACAGCGACGGCGGGACGGCCTATATCGAAACCATCGCCAAGACCGGCTATCGCCTGCTGGTCCCGGTATGCGTGGACGACGTGCCTGCGCTGCCAAGGCAATCCGCACGGGTGGACGAAAAGGGCGACGAGGCAGGACCGGATCCGCTCCCCGTGGGTTCCCTGACCGATACCGGTGCTGCGGCCGACGACGAAGCGACGCCGGCACTGGAGCTGGACGGAGCAGCCACATCGGCTGTGGTACCGCAGCACAGCCGAAGTTCCTGGCGTCGGACCCGACGATGGATGTTGCTGGGTGTCGGTATCGTGATGCTGGTTGCGCTGGCGGTAATGGCATGGCTGCTGCAGCGCAGCTCTGGGCCAACACCGCTGGACGCGGCCGTGGAAAACGGCACACGGGTCATCGGCAGTCCGCAGCGGCCTTACCGGCTGATCACGGCCGGCACGGGCTTCGAGACCTACCCGACGATGTCGCCCGATGGATCGCAGGTTGCCTATGAGGCCAGCGGCGACGATGGCCAGGGCGGACAGATCAAGCTGCAGACCTCCGGCAACGCGCCCGCGCGCAACCTGGTGGAACGACCGCCGGGTGCGATGGACCGGTTCCCCAACTGGTCGCCCGACGGTCGTGAGATCGCATTTGCGCGCTTCTTCGACGATGGCCGCTGCCAGGTGCTGATCGCCAGCGCGACCGGTGGCAACCTGCGCCAGGCCACGCGCTGTGACGGGACCGAACTGCTCAGTTTCGATTGGATGCCCGATGGCCGTGAACTGGTGTTCGGCAGCATGGTCGGTGCGTTCGCTCACCGGGGAATCCGGGTGCTGGAGCTGGGCAGCGGCAAATGGCGCGCTCTGGACTATCCGGCACAGGATGATGATTTCGACTATGCACCGCGTGTGTCCCCGGATGGGCGATGGCTGGTGTTCGTGCGTAACCCGCAGGTCGGTGACCTGTGGCGCATGCCGGCCGAAGGCGGTCCATTGGAGCCGCTTACCGATGATGCGGCGGAAATCCGCGGATGGGCATGGCTGAGCGACAGCCGTCATATCGTGTTCGGGCGCCGGGTCGACAGCGAGGTACGCCTGTACCAGTTGGACACCGGCACCCGGACCCTGCGCGACGTGGGCCTGGACGATGCCCAGTGGCCGGCCGTCGCACGCAACAGCAACATGCTGGCTTTCGTCCATCGCAAGGCGCAGTTCGGCCTGTTCAAAGTGCCGGTGCACGAGCCTGCCAAGGCTGAGCGACTGTTTCCCTCCAGCGGCCGTGACAGCCAGCCGATGCTGGCCCCTGACGGCCAGCAGTTGGTATTCGCGTCCGACCGCTCCGGCAGCTATGCCTTGTGGTGGGCCGATCTGCAGTCGCCGCAGTCGTTGCGGCCGATCCAGGGCCTGCGGCCGGATACCCGGCAGTCGCCGGACTGGTCGCCCGACAGCCGCCACCTGCTGATGGTAGGCCGCGATGACCACGGTGAATCGCTGGTATACGAAATCACCCCGCGCGACGAGCAACTGTCCGTGCTGCCGGTTCCCGCGACGCGGCCACTGCAGGCGCTGTATACCGCCGACCCGACGCAGTTGCTGGTGATCGAACGCGATGACGACCAGCGCACCAGGCTCAGCCTGTACGATAGGCGGACGGTGCCGTGGCAGCGGCTTGCCACCCTGGAAGGTGTCTCCCAGGCTCGCTTCGACGCGGGTCGCCAGCATGTGTTGTTCGCCCGATTCGGTTCGGGCGGGCTGTGGATGGCCGATTCCACGCTGGCTGCAGCGAGCGTGCAGCAGGTCAGCACGGACAGGCCTTCGCGCTGGCGCTATCGGAACTGGGCGGTGGCGTCGGGTGGCAGGATCGACTACGTCGATGACTGGGCCGGTTGCAGCACCGGGTTGTTGCGGATCGGTGCGTCCTCCCCACCGCAATCGCACTGCGTGGACGCGAAACGGCTGAGCGCCGGCAACGGATTCAGCGTCAGTGCCGATGGGAATGACCTGTACGTATCGATCGCAGTCACCGACGGTGCGGATATCGGGGTGATGCCGTTGCCCGATGCATCTGTGGACATCTTTCCGGCCTTTATCAAGCCATTGATGCTGAAGGAATAAATTCCTTCACAAGTCTTTCGTATTGCCATCGTGTCGATTTCGTCGCGAAGTCGTGTCGACGTCCTGACGGCCGCCACCTGATTTGGCAAAACGGATGCCCTGTATTGGCAAATCCGTGGTGCCCCATGCGTCAGCTTTCCTTGGCCGATCGCGGTCAAACGATTTCACTGGACAAGTCGCCGGACGACGTCACTCCCATCTGCCTGGGCGTGGCCCGGCTGGGCAGCCTGCAGACCGCGGGCAGTTGCTTCACTGTCTGGATCCAGATCCGCGGCAGTGCATGGGTGGAGGCGAAGGAAGGCCGGTTCCGCTTGCGGCAGGGGGAGTGGATCGCTTTCGAAAAGGAATCCCGTCCGCTGGTGCAGGCCGGTCGCAATGGGTTGTGCATTGGCCTGGCATTGAACTCCGATGCCATGCGCATGCTGGCCGAACTGGCCGACTGCGGCCTGTACGCCGGCCGCGGGTTGATGAAGCGCCCGGAGCTTCGAGTGGCCCTGCGCCTGTGGCGCGATGCGCTCGATAGCGGCTTGCCCGCACAGGCCCTGCGTCCCTTGCTGCTGCATCTGGCATCGCTGCAGCGCACGCTGGCCGGAACCGTGCAGCGTTGCCCGGGACGGTCGCGTAGCCGCAAGCGCCAGGTGTTCGGTCGCATGCAGCGCGCACGCCTGTACCTGGAAGGCAACAGCCACCGCGTGGTGCGCATCGGGGAACTGGCGGAACTGACCAACTTCTCCAGCTGGTACCTGTCCAAGACGTTCCAGAGCCTGTACGAAGAAAGCCCGCAGGCGCTGTCGGCACGGCTGCGGCTGGAGCGCGCCGCAGACCTGCTGCGCGACACCGACATGATGATCGGCGAAGTCGCCGCGGCCAGTGGTTTCGACAACTGCTGCAGCTTCGCGCGGGCGTTCCGTGCCCGCTTCGGCCAATCCGCATCACACTTCCGTGAAGGCATCGCAAAGCTGCCGCCACATTCGGCAAAGTCTCTGGCTGTGTCGCGCAAACCAAGGGTCGCAACACAATCGTAACGTTTGGGGGCGTTTTAACACGCCACTAACGTACCTTGGAGAGATACATGAATTTCCGTAACCCCGCCGTTCGGCTGGGCATGCTGCCTGCCGGCATCGCGCTGGCGCTGAGCCCGAGCTTCGCCTCGGCGCAGGAAGCTGCAGCATCCGGCACTACCGATCTGGACCGTATTTCGGTCACCGGCTCGCGCATCCGCCAAGCAAGCATGGAAACCGCCCAGCCGGTGATTGCATTGCAGCGCGCCGACATCGAGAAGCAGGGCTTCACCAGCGTGGCCGATATCGTGCAGAACCTGGCCGCGACCGGTTCCCCTGCAATCAGCCGCAATGACGCATTGACCTCCGGTGAAGAAGTGGGCGGTCAGTACGTTGACCTGCGCAACCTTGGCCCGGAGCGTACCCTGGTGCTGCTGGATGGCAAGCGCATGGGCACCAGCACCGGTGGTTACACCGATCTGGCTGCGATCCCGACGTCGGTCGTCGAGCGTATTGAAGTACTGACCGACGGCGCGTCGGCCATCTACGGTTCAGATGCAATTGCCGGTGTGATCAACATCATCACCCGCAAGAACTTCGACGGCCTGGAAGCCAGCGTCTACCGTGGCCAGTACGGCCAAGGCGATGGTGACAAGGAAACCTACAACTTTGTGTACGGGCAGACCGGTGATCGCGGGTCGATCACCTTCGGTGCCGAGTACAGCAAGGAAAAGCCGGTTTTCGCCAAGAACCGCCGCTACAGCCGATATCCGAACGGCCAGTGGCACCAGTCGCCGAACGAGACGGAAGGCGCCAATGGCTGGTCGGCTGCGTCCAACAAGGGCGTTCTGATCGATGGCGACGACAACTGGTATGTGCTCAACCCGGGTGCGTCCGGTTCCAGCCTGTCCGATTTCCACGAGTTCGGCTTGGATGACTACACCAATGCCAGCGAGGAAATGTGGCTGCAGAACAAGCTGGAGCGTCGTTCGGTGTTCGCCAACGGCAACTTCGACCTGACCGACAACGTGCGCGCAACCGCGAACGTGCTTTACACCAAGCGCACTGCGACGTCCCAGATCGCAGGCTACCCGTACCAGTCGGAAGTCTATGAGACCCCGCTGTCGGCCGATAGCGCGTTCAACCCGCTGGGCGAAGATGCGAACTTCATCCGCCGTGGTTCCGAAGTGCCGCGCCAGACCGAATCGGAGCAGGAAACCTTCCGCTTCAGTGCTGGCCTGGAAGGTTCGTTCCAGTTCGCCGACAAGTACTGGGACTGGGACGTGGGCTACGTCTACAACCAGAACAAGGGCGTCAAGACCGGTACTGGTGACCTCTTCATTCCGAACGTGCAGAACGCGGTCGGCCCTTCGTTCATTGATGCCGGTGGCGTTGCCCGCTGTGGTACCGAAGGCGCCGTGATCTCGGGCTGCACCCCGTGGAACCCGTTGCTGCCCTACGGCGCCACCGGCGCTGGTGCGCTGGCAGGCAACGAGGCGCTGCAGAACTACCTGTTCCTGCCGAGCCACGATACCTACACCAACACCACCAAGGTCTACAGCGCCAACATCGCCGGTTCGCTGTTCACCTTGCCGGCTGGCGATCTGGCCATTGCCGCCGGTTACGAGCACCGCGAAGAAAGTGGCGAGTACAACCCGGATGCGCTGTTGCAGTCCGGTTTGAGCACCAGCCTCGCCGGTGCCCCGACCCGCGGTGATTACGACCTTGACGAGTTCTATCTGGAACTGAACGTGCCGATCCTGGCCGATCTGCCGTTCGCCAAGGAACTGTCGCTGGACATGGCGGGTCGCTATTCGGATTACAGCACCTTCGGCGACACGGTGAACTCGAAGTTCGGCCTGAAGTGGAAGCCGATCGATGACTTGCTGATCCGTGGCACCTACGCCACAGGTTTCCGTGCACCGAACATCTCGAACCTGTACGGCGGCGTTTCGCAGACCTTCGACAGCTACACCGATCCGTGCGACACCAGCTTTGGCTCGGCTTCGCGCAATCCGTCGGTTGCTGCGGCCTGTGGTGCAGCCGGCCTGCCGGCTGACTTCCGCCAGATCACGTCGGGTGGCGCAGTTTCCACCGGCCCGGGTACGCAGTCGTACAGCGCTTTCGAGTCGGGTTCCAACGCAGAGCTGAAGCCGGAGACGTCCAAGACCTGGACGGCCGGATTCGTATATAGCCCGAACTTCGTGCAGGGTCTGGACGTCAGCCTGGATTGGTGGAAGATCCGCATTGACAACGTGATCGCCGCTGAATCGGTGACCTCGATCCTGAACCAGTGCTATGTGCTGGGCATCGACTCGGCATGTGACCGCTTCGACCGTGGTACCGAAGGCCGTACCACTGGCCAGGTGGTCGATGTGACTCGTACGCTGATCAATGGTGGTTACCAGGAAACCTCGGGTTACGACCTGGGCGTGAAGTACCGTCTGCCGGAGTTGGCAATCGGCAACTTCACCATCGATTGGAAGACCACCTACGTCGATTACCTGGAATACAAGCGGGATAACGAAGCTGAAACCCCGGTCGAGCAGTCCACCGGTTGGGAAGGCAACTTCCGCGTGCGTTCAAACCTGAACGTCGATTGGAGCTATGGCAACTTCGGTGTCAACTGGGGTGTCCGTTACTTCTCCGGCATGAAGGAAGCGTGCTCCTATGACATGGATGGTGGCCGCGAGTGCAACCAGCCGGACTTCAGCTCGCCGTACACCCTGGCCCAGCCGACCCGGAAGGTTGGTTCCAACACCTTCCACGACCTGCAGATCCGTTACAACGCTCCATGGGATGCCACCATCTCGCTGGGCGCCAACAACGTGTTCAATCATGAAGGTCCGGTCATGTACAGCCAGCCGAACTCGAGCTTCTCGTATTACGGTGGCTTTGACATCGGTCGTTTCTACTACATGAAGTACACCCAGCGCTTCTGATCCATCGAAGCATTGGTGCATGAAAGGAAGGGCGGGCCGCAAGGCCCGCCCTTTTTTCTTCTTCCATGGGCTGCGCTGGATGTTCGCGCGCGCATTTGACGGGCATGGCCCGTCACTGCCAGGCCCCACGATCAGAGGGCGGGGGGCATCCGCGCTGGACGTTCAGGCCTCTGGCGAGGCCAGCCCCATCAGTGCATTGGCGTGCTCGCGCCATTCGGGCAGCTTGTGCAGCACGCCCGCGCGCTGCAGATAGGCCTCGTCCACCGGGTCGCCATTCACCAGTGCCAGCGCAACGTGTACCGCGCCGGTCACCCAGAAGCTGCGGGTGTTTGCGCGCTGGGGCTGCAGATGGAAGCCGACGGCTTCCACGATCGGCATCGGCAGGCCCCACAGGCCGAGCAGGTAGGCGCCTGCTTCGGCATGGCCCGGTCGTGCATCGTCGGCCGGTATCGATGTGTCGCGTTCATTGCGTACGCCCGGCAACAACAGGCCGATGTCGGCCAGCAGGGCGGCGGTGGCGCCCAGTTCTGCACTGGACGTGGGCAACAGGCGTGCGGCCAGGCGCGAAGAGAGCAGGGCGCGCTGCTGCAGCGAATTGCGTTCGGCGGCGGACAGGGTCGGCGCCGAAAATACTTCGCTGGCCAGCACCAGGTCGCGCAGCGTCGACAGGCCCAGGCGGGTGACGGCGGTGCGCAGGTCGGAAATGGTGCGGCCGCTGCTGAAGAACGCCGAATTGGACAACTGCAGCACTTTTGCGGCGATCGCCGGGTCGGCCGCGACCAGCCTGGCGACGTCGGCGCTGTCGGCATCGTCATCGTGCTCCAGCGCCTGGGTCAGGCTCAGGTAGACGTGGGGCGGCGACGGCAGCTTCTCGATGCGGCCGATGGCCTCGCGCAGCCGCGGGTTGTCCAGCAGTTCACGCAGCTCTTCCAGGCTGCCCAGGGCTTCCAGCAACATTTCCGGTGCCAGCGGCAGTGGAAGGAACCGATGGGCGACACCGATAAGGCGGGCCGGTGGTGGGCGATTGCCCTGCTGGGCATCGATCAGCGCGATGCGGATGGTTCCTGGCCGCAGCGTGCGGACCTGTCCAAGCAGCGTGGTCGCATCCATATCGCCCAGATACGGGCTGACCACCACGGCATCCACCGCCGAGGCGGCAACCGCTGCCATCGCAGCGTGGCCGCCTGGCAGTGTCGTGGTAAGCCATTCTTCCCCAAGATCGGCAATGAAACCTGTCAGCTCAGCCGGAAGGCTGGCTTCGTCCCCAACAAACAGAATGCGCACGACGCGTTCCCCTGGCGGACCACGCACGGCGTCGTGGTCGAAGTGAAGTGCCGCAATTTAACCGATTCGGCCCGGTGGCGGATGTGCCACAAGGCCGAACGGTGAACTGCCTGGCAGGCCGCGAACGGGCGGCTGCCAAGCTGCGCAGCCGATGCCACGTGCGTGGCCGGAGCGATCAGGCCTTGCCGTCGAGATAACGCTGGTGGGCCTCGACCAGGATCTGCTTGGCCTCGGCGGCGCCGGCCCAACCATCCAGCTTGACCCACTTGCCCTTCTCCAGGTCCTTGTAGTGCTCGAAGAAGTGGCCGATGCGCTCCAGCCAGTGGCTGGACACCTGCCCGATGTCTTCCACGTGGGCGTAACCACTGAACACCTTGGCGATCGGCACGGCCAGGATCTTCTCGTCGCTGCCCGCCTCGTCGCTCATCTTCAGCACGCCCACCGGACGGCAGCGCACCACCGAGCCCGGAATCAGCGGCAGCGGCAGGACGACCAGTACGTCGGCCGGGTCGCCGTCGCCGCACAGGGTGCTCGGCACATAGCCGTAATTGCACGGATAGCGCATCGGAGTCGAAAGGATGCGGTCGACGAAGATCGCGCCGGTGTCCTTGTCCACTTCGTACTTGACCGGCTCGGAATCCTTCGGGATCTCGATGATGACGTTGATTTCGTCCGGCGGGTTCTTGCCGGGGGAGACGAGTTCCAGACCCATTGATGTGCTCCGGTAGCGGGGGGCGAAAAGAGGACCATTTTATGCGTTTGCCGATCTGTGTGCAGGTGGGATTCCTGCAGCCTGCCGGGAAGAACCTCCAGCGCGGGCCGCGGACTCCCCCGATGCCCCAGGGCCGGGCATCGCTGGATGCTGGGGACGAGCCCCACAGAGCTTGACCATGTTTCCCTTCACCATGCTGCCAAAGCGTTACATGGACCTTGCACGTCTGGTCCTTATCCACATGTTGACCGTTTCTGCCCCCCTGCTGGCAGGCCCGGCACATGCCCACCCGGGTGTCGATGGCCGGAACCGGTTCGTGGATCTGGTTGACCATCCGGCGCCTGAGGCGAACTGGGATCGCTTCTATGACCTGGAAGACCGTCTGGCCGCCGGATTCCAGGCCGCCTGCGCGAACGAGGCCTGCGTACCGCGGCGCTTCCTGTGGCCGATGCAGCTGCGATGCTCGGTCCAGGCGCAGGATGGCAGCATGGCAGCATGCATCTGGGTGGTGGCCGGCAGTGACCTGCGCGTGCGCGCGGCAGGCAGCATCGAGCCTGACGTCGTGGTATGGCGCTGCGTGTTGCCGATACCTCCAGGCCTGGGGGTAGACGCCTTCCATGCCGCACTTGATGTGGCCGAGCCGTTGCGGGTGCGCCTGCCGGGGGCATCGGCCAGCCTGCTGCAAGGGCTGCGCCGCTGCCTGGCCAAGCCGGGGACCGCGTCATGACCGGACTCCTGCTGCTATTGCTGGTCGCTGGATCGATGCCCGCGGACATCCATGTCGATGCGCGCGACCATCCCAGGCCCGGGGAGGGCGAGGCGGCCTTCGCTGCGATGGAGCGTGCGCTGGTACGTGGATTTGATGACATCTGCGGCGACACGTTCTGCGAAGGCGACTACGGCAACCTGCGTGCGCTGCAGTTGCGGTGTGCCGTCACCCGGAACACGGGGGCAGTGGCAGAGTGCCTGTGGAGCTTTGCAGGCAGCTATGCCTGGGTCAACGAGCGCGACGCACTGCCCAGTGTCGATTCCCGGACCTGGGCGTGCCGGTTGCCGGTGGTGCCGGGAACCCGTTTGTCGGTGCTGCTGCCGTTGCTCAGCGGTCCGGGCGCGCTGGATACCGCATTGCCCTGCAGCGACCCCATTACTTGCCCGAGTACCTACGATGCATTGACCGACTGCCTCTGATGGCAGCGAGTTGAAATGAGCAAAGGGGACGGGACTGGGGCGGCGCCGCGATGTGATGGACCTCCCATCCATCCTGCGGGGCCGCCCCTACCTGTCAGAGCAGTGGCACCAGCAGCAACGCGACGATGTTGATGATCTTGATCAGAGGATTGATCGCCGGGCCTGCCGTGTCCTTGTAAGGGTCGCCCACGGTGTCGCCGGTTACCGCAGCCTTGTGCGCTTCACTGCCCTTGCCACCGAAGTTGCCATCTTCGATGTACTTCTTGGCGTTGTCCCAGGCGCCACCGCCGGTGGTCATGGAGGTGGCAACGAACAGGCCGGTGACGATGGTGCCGATGAGCAGGCCCCCCAGGGCGATCGGCCCCAGCAACAAGCCCACGGCGACCGGCACCAGCACCGGCAACAGCGAAGGCAGGATCATCTCGCGGATGGCCGATCGGGTCAGCATGTCCACTGCACGGTCGTACTGTGGTTTTCCGGTGCCCTGCATGATGCCGGGGATGTCCCGGAACTGCCGACGCACTTCTTCCACCACCGCGCCGGCGGCACGACCGACGGCTTCCATGGCCATCGCGCCGAACAGGTAGGGGATCAGGCCACCGATCAACAGACCGATGATCACCTCATGGTTGGACAGGTCGAAGCGGAACTCCTGGCCGGGATTGGCGGCCTGCAGGTTGTGCGTGTAATCGGCGAACAGCACCAGTGCCGCCAGTGCTGCCGAACCGATGGCGTAGCCCTTGGTTACCGCCTTGGTGGTATTGCCGACCGCATCCAGCGGGTCGGTGATGTCGCGGATATCCGACGGCAGTTCGGCCATTTCGGCGATGCCACCGGCGTTGTCGGTGATTGGGCCATAGGCATCCAGCGCCACGATCATGCCGGCCATGGACAGCATCGCCGTGGCCGCAATCGCGATGCCATACAGGCCACCCAGCGCATGCGCACCCCAGATCGCCGCGCATACGGCAACCACCGGCAACGCGGTGGACTTCATCGACACGCCAAGGCCTGCGATGATGTTGGTGCCATGGCCGGTGGTCGAGGCCTGTGCGACGTGCTGCACCGGTTTGTACTGGGTGCCGGTGTAGTACTCGGTGATCCAGACAATGAGCCCGGTCAGCACCAGCCCGATCAGGGCGCAGCCATACAGAGCGTAGGGACCGTGCACGTTGTCGCCCATCAGCGCGGTAGTGATGGGGTAGAACGCGACGGCCGCCAATGCGCCGGAGACGATCACGCCCTTGTACAGCGCGCCCATGATGGAGCCGCCGGGCTTCACCTTGACGAACAGCGCGCCGATGATCGAGGCCAGGATCGATACGCCACCCAGCACCAGCGGGTACAGCACCGCGTTGCGACCGGCTTCGGCGATCATCAGGCTGCCCAGCAGCATCGTGGCGATCACCGTCACCGCGTAGGTTTCAAACAGGTCCGCAGCCATCCCGGCGCAGTCCCCTACGTTGTCGCCGACATTGTCGGCGATCACGGCGGGGTTGCGCGGGTCGTCCTCGGGGATGCCGGCTTCCACCTTGCCGACCAGGTCGGCACCGACGTCAGCCCCCTTGGTGAAGATGCCGCCGCCGAGGCGGGCGAAGATCGAGATCAGCGAGGAGCCGAAGGCCAAGCCGACCAGCGCATGCAGCGCCTGTCCCACGTCCAGCCCGAGCCGCAGCAGGATCCCGTAATAGCCGGCAACGCCCAGAAGGCCCAGCCCGACCACCAGCATGCCGGTGATCGCGCCGCCGCGGAACGCCACGTCCATCGCGGCACTGATGCCTTGTCGCGCGGCTTCGGCGGTTCGTACGTTGGCACGCACCGATACGTTCATGCCGATATAGCCGGCCGCGCCGGACAGTACTGCGCCGATGGCAAAACCGATTGCCGTGTACCAGCTGAGGAACAGCCCGACCAGCACGAACAAAACCACGCCGGCGATGCCGATGGTCAGGTACTGGCGGTTGAGGTAGGCGCGGGCACCTTCCTGGATGGCGGCGGCAATCTCGGCCATCCGCGCGTTGCCGCTGGGCTGGCGCAGGATCCAGCGCGCCGAGACGATTCCATACACGATTGCGACAACGGCGCAGACCAGCGCCAGTGATAATCCATGACGTTCCAGCATGACCCCTCCCGAGTTGGATGATTGGCATCCAGCGGTGGTGAACGGCACCACGAGGGGGACGATGGGCTGCAACTCTGGAACCAGCCCGTGCCGACCTTGGCGGTCGTCCTACGTATGGCGGTGTTCAGCAATCCCTGGTGACCGCAGTATGCGGTGCGTTGCGTGAGGGTGCCAGCGGCGTGCCGCGTGGGGCCGTGGCGCTGCGTCATCCCGGCATCTTTGCGCGCCGTTAAGCCGGGCTCTGCGACCGTGCGCCGAACCTGTCGTGGAGAATGCCGATGCGCCTGCCTGTCCTGATCCTCTCCATGTCGATGTCGGCGGTGCCGGCGTTGGCTGCCGAAACCCCGGAACTGCAGCGTGCCGTTGGCGCCGCGCAGGCTGTGGGTGCCGTGCATACGTTGCGGCAGATCCCGGAGGCCTGTGCCCGGCTCGAGGGTGCGTTTACCGGCGACGCCGCACAGCCTTATCGCTTCGCACCGGTGCGCACCAGCGAGCAATGCCAGCCCCGCGCGCGCTTCGTCGATTACGCCAAGGCGCAGCCAACCGCTGAGAAAGGCTGGAAGCTCAATGACGTGATCCGTGTTCCAGAAGCCGCGTGTCCAGCGCGACAGGCGGTGGTGCGTGTCTGGCGCCTGCCCGTTGCACCCAATGCCGAACGCGACGGCCAAGGCCAGTCGCGCATCTATCTGGAGGATGCGAAGAAGCAGGCGGCGTCGGGAAAAATACCGCAGGTGACGATGTTCGCCGCGCAGTTGCAGATGGAAGGCAACGCCTGCAATTGACGGTGACGGGCATGGCCCGTCACTGCCGGGGCTGGCCGGGGCCGCCGCTCAGGCTTCGAAGGCTTCCAGTTTCTTCTTTACCGCCGTGTTCTTCAGCGTGACGTATTTCGGCAGGCCGTCCGGCCCATAGGGCAGGGGGGCCTCGCCCTTGATCAACGGCTGCAGATAGGCACGTGCCTTCTCGGTGATGCCGAAGCCGTCCTTGCGGATGAAGCCGGCCGGCATCTTCTTTTCGTGGTTGGCGATCTTCGCCAGCGGTGCAGCGTCGATCTTCCAGCGATACGGCTTGTCGCTGCTGCGCACGATGACCGGCATGACCCCGTTGTGTCCGGCCAGCGCCAGCCGGACGGCAGCCTTGCCCACCGCCTGCGCCTGCTCCCAGTCGGTCTTCGAGGCGATATGGCGGGCCGAGCGCTGCAGATAGTCGGGCACGGTCCAGTGCACCTTGTAACCAAGCTGGTCCTTCACCCGTGCCGCCAGGTGCGCGGCGACCCCACCCAACTGGGTATGGCCAAACGAATCCTTGCTGCCGCCGGCATCGGCCACAAAACGGCCGTCAGCACTGGCGATGCCTTCCGAAGCGACCACCACGCAGTAGCCGACGCGTTCGACCACCGCGTGCACCTTGGCCAGGAAAGCCGCCTCGTCGTAGGCGCGCTCGGGCAGCAGGATCACGTGCGGTGCCTCATCGGCGCCATTGCCAGCCAGGCCGGCGGCGGCGGCCAGCCAGCCGGCGTGGCGGCCCATTGCCTCGTAGACGAAGACACGGGTGGAGGTCTCGGCCATGGCGGCCACGTCGAGGGCCGCCTCGCGTACCGACACGGCGGTGTATTTGGCGGCCGAACCGAAGCCGGGGCAGGTGTCGGTCACGGCCAGGTCGTTGTCGATGGTCTTGGGCACGCCGATACAGGCCAGGTCATAGCCGAAGGCCTTGGCAAGCTCGGACACCTTCAATGCGGTGTCGGCGGAATCATTGCCGCCGTTGTACAGGAACCAGCGCACGTCGTGGGCCTGCAGCACCTGCAGCAGCCGCTCATAGCGGGGCCGATCGTGCTCCAGTGATTTCAGCTTGTAGCGGCACGAGCCAAAGGCGCCACCCGGCGTGTGGGCCAGCGCGCGGATGGCGGCGATGGACTCGCGTGAGGTGTCGATCAGGTCCTCGCGCAGGGCGCCGAGGATGCCATTGCGCGCGGCCAGCACCTTCACCCCGCGTGCGCGGGCTTCCTGGATCACCGCCGAAGCGGTCGCGTTGATGACGGCGGTGACGCCGCCTGACTGGGCATAGAGCAGGGTGCCTTGGCGCATGGAGACTCCGGTCTGGGGGAAGGACATTGCAGGGACATTACCCGGATGCGGTAAAGTGCGGGTATTGCGGTGCAGCGATACCGGTCCGTCCGGGCGCGGCATCTCCCGGAATTTCAACACGTTGGAGTCAGCTAGATGCGATTGGTTCTGTTGGGGCCGCCCGGTTCGGGCAAAGGAACGCAGGCTACCCGCCTGAAGGAAGATCTCGGCATCGCCCACATTTCCACCGGAGACCTGCTGCGCGCCGAAGTGGCTGCGGGCACGGAGCTGGGCAAGCAGGCCAAGGCGGTGATGGATGCCGGCAACCTGGTATCCGACGAGATCCTGCTGGGCATGCTGGAAGCACGCCTGGGCCAGCCTGATGTCGCCAAAGGTTTCATCCTCGACGGCTATCCGCGTAACGTGGCGCAGGCCAACGCGCTGGACGGACTGCTGGCCAAGATCAGCCAGCCGCTGGACGCGGTGGTGCAGTTGGACGTGGCCACCGAGCTGCTGGTCGAACGCATTGCCGGCCGCGCTGCGGAACAGGGGCGCGCCGATGACAATCCCGAATCGGTACGCCAACGCCTGCAGGTCTATAACGAGCAGACCGCCCCGGTGGTCGATTTCTACGCGGGTCGTGGCACGCTGGCACGCGTGGACGGTGTCGGCGAGCTGGACGAGGTGGAAGGCCGCATCACCGCCGCATTGCCGAAGCACTGATCAGGCAGTGGCGGCATTGCCGGGCCATGCCCGGCAATGCCGGGTTGGCGCATGAAAAAACACAGGCCTGGTCCATTGCGGACCAGGCCTGTGTCGTTCAGAACGCCAGCGGTAGGGCTTGCTCAGGGCCCCGCAGCTTGAGCTCCCATGGGGATGGCCACTTGGGGAGTAGGACCGGTTGGGAACTGCGGCTGGCGACGTAAATTGTGTCCGTGATCATACTTTTACGCTATCAGGATTTCCCCTACATTGCGTTGGAGTTTTCTCATAGGCGTTGTAGGACTTTTCTGACTTGAATCGACGGCCTCTGCCCATGGAGCAGGGCGATCGGTAACAATGTCCGTCATGAGCAACATACACATTCTTGGAATTGCCGGTACTTTCATGGGCGGCGTCGCGGCGTTGGCACGCGAACGCGGCCACGCCGTCACTGGCAGCGACCAGGCGATCTATCCGCCGATGTCGACCCAGCTGGAAACGCTCGGCATCGGACTGGACCAGGGCTATCGCGCCGACAGCGTGCCGGCCGGCACCGACCAGGTGGTGGTCGGCAACGCGCTGTCGCGCGGCAATGCTGCCGTTGAAGCGGTGCTCGACGCGGGCCAGTCCTATGTTTCGGGCGCGCAGTGGCTCAGCGAGCAGGTGCTGCCGGGGCGTGACACGCTGGCGGTCGCCGGCACGCACGGCAAGACCACCACCACCTCCATCCTGGCCTGGCTGCTGGAAGCGGCAGGCCGTTCGCCGGGATTCCTGATCGGCGGCGTGGCCGAGGACTTTGGTGTTTCGGCGCGGTTGGGACAGGGACGCGAATTCGTGGTCGAAGCCGATGAATATGACACGGCGTTCTTCGACAAGCGCAGCAAATTCGTCCACTACCGTCCGCTGGTGGCCATCCTCAACAACCTGGAATACGACCATGCCGACATCTTCCCCGACGTGGCGGCGATCCAGCGCCAGTTCCACCACCTGGTGCGTACCGTGCCGGCCCGGGGACGCCTGATCGTCAACGGCGGGGATGCCCACCTGGCGGAGGTGCTGGCGATGGGGTGCTGGACACCCGTTGAGCGTTTCGGGTTCGACGCATCGCTGGAATGGCACGCTGAGCTGGTGCAGGCCGATGGCAGCGCATTCAGGGTCCATCACCGCGGCCAGGCCATTGGCCTGGTGCAGTGGTCGCTGCTGGGTCGGCACAACGTGCTCAATGCCCTGGCGGCGTTGGCGGCGGTGCATGCCGTCGGCGTGGAACCGGCCAGCGTGATGCCGGCGTTGTCGCGTTTCCATAGCGTGAAACGTCGCCTGGAGATCATCGGCCAGGCCGCTGGCGTCACCGTATACGACGATTTTGCCCATCATCCCACTGCGATCGCCACCACGCTGGAGGGTCTGCGGGCGAAGGTCGGTGATGCGCGCATCGTGGTGGCGATGGAGCCGCGCAGCAATTCGATGCGGCTCGGTGCCCATGCCGATGCGCTGGCGCCTTCATTGGCATTGGCGGATGAGGTCGTGTTCCTGCACCGGCCGGAGCTGGCCTGGGATGCTGCTGCCGTTATTGCTGCCGTGCGTGGCAACGCGCATGCCGTGACCGGCCCGGACGCGCTGCTGGCGCGATTGCAGGCCATCGCGCGCGCGGGCGACCATGTGGTGTTCATGTCCAACGGTGGCTTCGACGGCGCGCCGCGCAGATTCTTCGCCGGGCTGCAGGAACGATGAGCGATACCGGTACGCTGCCACTGTTCCCATTGCATTCGGTGCTGCTTCCCGGTGCGGCCATCGGCCTGCGGGTATTCGAACGCCGTTACCTGGACATGCTGCGCGGGAACAGCCGCGACGGCACCGGCTTTGGGGTCTGCCTGATCCTGCAGGGCGAAGAGGTCGGCGCTGCGGCGGTACCCGCAGCGTTCGGCGTGGATGTGCGGGTGGAAGATTTCGACATGGGTGCCGACGGGGTGCTGCAGTTGCGCCTGCGCGGGATGCGGCGCTTCCACGTCGAACGTACGCGCGTGCGCGACAACGGGCTGGTGGTGGCCGATGTCAGCTGGTGCCTGCCGGACAGTGATGATGAGCTGCGTCCGCAGCACGCCCTGCTGGGCACGCTGCTGCAGCACATCATCGAACAGGCTGGCAGCGAATACGCGCCGGCGTCCCCGGTGCAGCTGGACCAGGCGGCCTGGGTAGGCTGGCAACTGGCCCAGTTGTTGCCGCTGGAAGAGAGCCAGCGGCTGCAATTGCTGCAGCTGGATGATCCGCACGAACGGCTGCAGCGGCTGCTGGGCTGGATGCCCTGAGGTTGCCTTGCCGGGCATGCCCGGCAACGCTGGCATCACTGCCCGGTGCGGATGCGAAGCACCGGCAGGCCGGTGGCAGGATGCACGTCTTCCTGCACCGGCAGGCCATCCAGGGATTGCTTCACCGCAGCCATTGCCGGGTCCACGCCCCGCATCGGATGCCACATGCCGATCCAGTTGAAGTGACGGGTGAAGCGCAACGTCTGTGCACTTCCCAGCCACAGGGGAACCTCGCCAGGCTGCAGCATCGCTTGTGCCGGCCACAGGCGCAGCACGTGGCGCTCATCGGCGTGTTCGCCATCGCGCACCAGCAGCAGGCTTTCCACCTGGGTATCCAGCGTGGCCGGCATCACCGGCAGCTCCTGTGCCCCGGTGTCCTGGTCCAGCATCAGCAGTGCCTGTTCCCAACCAGCCTGCGGCTGTACCTTCCAGCCGCGTGCCTCCATCCGTGCCTGCAGTGGCGCCAGCGGTCCGGCTACCTGCACATCCAGTGGCCAGCGCTGGTCATCGTCGAATTCGTTGCGGCGCGATGGCAACTGCTGCCATCCCTGCTGCCACCATTGCGTCGCCTGCAGCGCGGTGGGGACCGCCGGGCGTGGCTCGAAGCGCTCAAGCTTGATCGGGATGTTGCGTGGCGCATAGCAGACCGCGGCCGCTGCGAAGGTGCCGTAGAACAGCCAGGCAGCCGGTTTGACCCAGAACGAACGGTTGAAGCGGCGACGGTAGGCGATGCCGAGCACCAACAGCCAGAACGTCCCGAACAACATGCCGCCGACCACGTCGCTCAGCCAGTGGGCGCCGAGGTAGATGCGCGAGAAGCCGATCAGGCTGACCACGATGCCCGACACCAGGTATGGCCAGACGCGGGTGCGTCCTGGCAGCTCGCGCGCGATCAGCACGGCGAAGAAGCCGAAGGTGATGGTGGCCATGGTCACCGATACCGACGGGAAGCCGAAACCACTGCTGGCATCCGGCGGACGCACCACGTCCACGGTCGTGCCGAGCAGCATGGTCAGGGCCAGCCCGAAGGCCAGTGCCGCCAGCCAGTGTGCGGCGGCCATCCAGCGCCTGCGCCAGACCAGGTAGCCCATGCCGGCCGCGATGGCCGGCAGCAGCACCGGCCAGGCGCCCAGCGACGCCAGCGCGGCCATCGGATGGTCGGCCAGCGGATTGCGCAGCGCCAGCATGGCCTGGTGCACGGCAAGGTCCACGCTGAGCGGTTCCCCGTGCGCCACTACCACCATCAACAGTGCGAACCAGCCCCAGCCGAGCATCAGCAGCATCAGCGCCAGCATGGCCAGGGGCACCGATTCGCGGCGTTGCGGATCGAAGACGGATACCGAGTAGCGGCCGAGGGCGGGATGGCGTTGCGACCAGGCCAGCAGCCGTGCCAGCCAGTTGTCCATGCGCGCCGCCGACCAGCGGTAGCCGTACAGCACGATGGCCCAGACCAGGCCGAGCAGCACGCCCAGCAGCCCCAGTACCACCACCAGCCGGCCTGCCACGGCAGCTACCGCATCGTAGGCTTCGCCCAGCACCCAGCCTGGCAGCAGGAACAGCACCGCCCAGGACAGGCTGGCGATGCCGCTGGCCTGCACGTAGCGGCTGGCATTCATCTTCAGCATGCCGGCGATGGCCGGCACGAAGGGCCGGATGGCGCCAACGTAGCGTGCCACCAGGATGCTTTTGAAGGCGTTGCGCCGGAACATCGTCTCGCCGCGCTCCAGCAGTTGCGGGTGGCGGCTGAAGGGCCAGACACCGCGCAGGCGGTCACCCCAGCGGCGACCGATCCAGTAACTGATGCCATCGCCAGCGAACGCCCCCAGCGCCGCGCATGCCACCGCGTACGGGCCGGAGATCTGGCCCAGGCCGATGAACACACCGACGGCGAACAGCAGCGGCAGCGCTGGCACGATGGCGCCGAGGATGATCACCGCGTCGCAGAATGCAATGAGGAAGATGACCGCGCCGGCGAGCACGGGATGAGCGGCTATCCACGCGAGGGTGGCGTCGATCCATGAAGAGTCCATCGCGCGATTATAGGGGCCTGAACTTGACTGGATGCCTGCTCGTTGCGGGCTGATGGTGGCCCATCCGATCGCCTAGAATGGCGCATGGCACATCATGCTCCGCCGCCGGGCCAGCAGGCGCTCAAATCAGACAGCTTTGGCCGCATCCTGCTGGTCGAGGACGCGGGCCGGCGTTTCGTGCGGCGCGACCTCGGGGCAACACCCTGGTGGCTGCGGTTGCCGGCATGGTGGCTGGCGCGCCGCGAAGCACGCGCCCTGCGTCACCTGCAGGGCATGGCCGACGTGCCGCAACTGCTGGCGTGGGACGGGCATTGGCTTGACCGCAGCTTCATGGCGGGTGACGCGATGTACCAGCGACCGCCACGCGGCGACGTGGCCTGGTTCCATTCGGCGCGACGGTTGCTGCAGCAGCTGCACCGGCGTGGCGTCGCGCACAACGACCTGGCCAAGGAGGCCAACTGGCTGGTCACCGACGATGGCCGGCCGGCGTTGATCGATTTCCAGTTGGCGGTGATCGGCCATCCACGTTCGCGTTGGATGCGGTTATTGGCGCGCGAAGACCTGCGCCACCTGCTCAAGCACAAGCGCATGTACTGCCGTGCGGCGCTGACGCCGGTGGAAAAGCGCGTGCTGAAGCGCACCTCGTGGGTTCGCGAGGTGTGGTTTGCCACCGGCAAGCCGGTCTACCGCTTCGTCACCCGGCGCATCCTGCATTGGGAAGACAACGAGGGGCAGGGGCCAAAACCATAGGACGGCGCCGGCGGTGGTTGCGCCAGGGGGCCGGGTTGGCCGTCAGCCCTCCGGGACTACCTGCTGGCCGATGAAGCGTCGTTGCGCATCGAAGTCATAGGCCACTGGCAACTGCCCGACATCCACGCAGGCGTGGCATTGGCGAAGCGGCGTGCGGTACAGCAGCCGGATGCCGCCATTTTCCAGTGGCGCGCTGCCTGCTGCCTGGGCCGGGGCGAACGGTGTCGCATCGGGATGCGCCTGCAGCAGCACCTGCAGGTTCGGATCGGTGCTGGCACCGTCGGCAGCCGGAGCGGCATCGACATCGATGCGCTTGCCCTGGGCGTCGACCAGCCGGGTTCCTTCATTGGTATTGGCGCGGAACGGATAGGTCACCGTGGCCACGCCGATGCCTTCGTGTTCGTGCCATGCCGAGACGTAAGCCAGCTCGCCGCCGCTGGACAACTGGGTGGCGGCAGTGAGCGCCGCGGCACTTGCGCCGCTGTTTCGCATGGCATCAAGCAGGCATGCACGGGTGGTAGCGCTGTCCCCTTGACGGCATGCATTGAGGTCTCCCTCCCAGACCACCGACGCGTCCCAGGCAAGCGCGTTGGCTGCCGCCGCGTCCGCAGCTGAAGCCGATGCGGGAGCCGCCGCTGGGTCCGCAGCGGGGGAGGCATCGTTGGATCCGGGGCCGGCAGGCGGGTTTCCGCAGCCGCCCAACAGCGCAGCAAGGGATAATGACAACAGCAGGGCGTTACGTGGCATGACAGTCTCCTGTGTGCGACGAAGCGGTAGGTCGAGTATCGACAACCGCGGTTAAACCTGCGTGGTCAGGGGCATAATGCAGGCCCGATCCCGGGCTGGCGAGGAGAAGCGTAGTGGCGAACCTGCAGGGAAAAACCCTCTTCATCACCGGGGCTTCGCGGGGGATCGGGCTGGCGATCGCACTGCGCGCCGCACGTGATGGCGCCAACGTGGCCATCGCGGCCAAGTCCGCAGTGGCCAATCCAAAGCTGCCAGGGACCATCCATTCAGCCGCCGAGGCGGTCACCGCAGCGGGCGGCCAGGCGCTGGCGTTGAAGTGCGACATCCGTGAAGAGGACCAGGTGCGCGCAGCCGTTGCCGCCACTGTCGATACTTTCGGGGGCATCGATATCCTGGTCAACAATGCCAGCGCGATCTGGCTGCGCGGTACGCTGGATACGCCGATGAAGCGCTTTGACCTGATGCAGCAGGTCAACGCGCGCGGCAGCTTCCTGTGCGCGCAGGCCTGCCTGCCCCACCTGCTGGAAGCGCCCAATCCGCATATCCTCTCGCTGGCTCCGCCGCCCAGCCTGGATGCGAAGTGGTGGGGCCCCCATACGGGTTACACGCTGGCCAAGATGGGCATGAGCCTGGTCACCCTGGGCCTTGCTGCGGAGTTCGGTCCGCGTGGCGTGGCGGTCAACGCCCTGTGGCCGCGTACGGTCATCGCCACCGATGCGATCAACATGATTCCCGGCGTGGACGTGGCGGGTTGCCGTTCGCCGCAGATCGTCGCCGATGCTGCACATGCGGTGCTGGTGCGCGAGGCGCGGGGCTTCCATGGGCAGTTCCTGCTGGACGATGAGGTACTGGCTGCTGCCGGGGTGACCGACCTGTCAGGTTATGCGGTGGATCCGGCCCAACCGTTGCTGCCGGACCTGTTCCTGGACTGATGCGGTTCATGGGTGATGGCATCTGGTAAGGTGCGCGATCTGAAATCGTTTCCAACAAGGATGTGATCGAATGTTTTCGACTTTTCGCATGACGGCATTGGCCGTATCTGTTGCAATCTGTGCCGCTGCATGCGGTACCAGCACCAATGACCCATCGGCCGATCCGACAGCCGACACCGGGGGCGCCGATCCGGCGTCTGACGCGCAGCAGGCGCTGACCGTCAAGCTCAACGCCTACATTGAATGCTTCAACGAGGTGGATTCCAAGGTGCACGCTGGTGCGGAGCACTACACGAGCTGGATCAAGGATCCCGAGGCGGGTCCAACCGGGCGCGAGTCCACCGTCTACCCGCCCTACGACATCAGTGCGTACAACATGAGGGATTGCAAGCCAATGGCAGATGCCATCGCGACCCCGCCCTCATTGCCGCAGCTCGACGCGGCCGCGCGCCGCTATGATGATGCGCTCAAGGCGCTGCAGCCGGTCAGCCATGAGGTGCATGACTACTACGAGCGCCTGGACCATGAGGACGACCAGTTCGCCAAGGGCAAGCAGCTGCATGCGCCGCTGATGAGCGCGCTGTCCGAGTTCGTGGATGCCAGCGCCGCCTTCAGCAGCGAACTGGATGCCCAGAACGATGCCGCCCAGCGCGAGCACCTCATCGCATTGGAGCAGGCGGAGGGTCGTACCCGCGAGTATTACCGCTTGGCCATGATGCTGGACGCGAAGGAGATCATCGGCCTGCTGCAGGAAGACGCCTTCGACGTCAGCCGTGCCAACACGCTGCTCGAAGGCTTCAACCGTATCTCAGATGAAGCGCATGCCAAGGTTGCCGACATCGAGCCTGGCAGGATGGACTGGAACAGCTTCGAGACCGCGGCAGAAGCATTCCGTCGGGAAGGCAAGGCGCGGGTCAAGCGCGTGGCCAACAAGACGCCTTACAGCCAGATGGAAAAGGGCTGGCTCGACAACCCGACGCTGGCGCCGGAAGGCTCGCCCGGTCGGCTGATGAATCTCTACAACAAGCTGGTCTTCCAGAGCAACCGGCAGTAGCGCCTGGCGTGCCAGCGCCGAGCTTGCTTCCATGATGCATGGAAGCAAGCTCGCCCGGGGCGACATGAGTAACCGGAGGGCGCGCAGAGGGAAGAGTATCCGGGCGGCGACGTCACCGGCTGGCAGGCGTCTGCGCGGATGCATTGTGCGCTGGGAGTTCCGGCGCGAGAATGGACGCTTTCCGAAGCCAGCCGGACCGTCATGACCGCCGCCACCGACCCGTTGATTTCCCTTTCGCACTATTACCTGCCGGTGTACAAGCCGCGCCAGGTGGTGCTCGAACGTGGCCAGGGCGCGCGCGTGTGGGATTCGCAGGGGCGCGAGTTCATCGACCTGGCGGCTGGCATTGCCGTATGCGGGTTGGGCCATAACGATCCGGACCTGACCGCCGCTCTGCTGGAGCAGGCCGGCAAGCTGTGGCACACCAGCAACGTGTTCTACAGTGCACCTCCCTTGCACCTGGCCGAGGAACTGGTCAAGGCCAGCCGCTTCGCCGAGCGCGTGTTCCTGTGCAACTCCGGCGCCGAAGCCAATGAAGTGGCGATCAAGATGGTGCGCAAGTGGGCCTCCACCCAGGGGCGCCCCGCCGATAAGCGGGTGATCGTCACCTTCCGCGGCAGCTTCCATGGCCGCACGTTGGCGGCAGTGACCGCCACCGCGCAGCCGAAGTACCAGCAAGGCTACGAGCCGCTGCCGCAGGGTTTCCGCTACGTTGATTTCAATGACGAGGTGCAGCTGGAAACGGCGATGGCCGCCGGTGACGTCGCTGCCGTGATGCTCGAGCCGGTGCAGGGCGAGGGCGGCGTGATGCCGGCCAAGGCCGGGTTCCTGCAGCGTGTGCGCGAACTGTGCGACCAGCACGGTGCGCTGATGGTGCTCGATGAGATCCAGGCGGGCATGGGCCGTACCGGTACACTGTTCGCGCACTGGCAGGACGGCGTGGTACCGGACATGGTCACGCTGGCCAAGGCGCTGGGCGGCGGCTTCCCGATCGGCGCGATGCTGGCCGGGCCGAAGGTGGCCGAGACGATGCAGTTCGGTGCCCATGGCACCACCTTTGGCGGCAATCCGTTGGCTGCAGCGGTGGCGCGTGTGGCGCTGCGCAAGCTGTCTTCGGACGAGATCGCGGCCAACGTGAGCCGGCAGTCGCGCGCGTTGCGCGATGGGTTCGACCGGATCAACGCAGAGTTCGACGTCTTCAGCCAGGTGCGTGGTCGCGGGCTGATGCTGGGTGCGGTGCTGTCCAAGGCGCATGAGGGGCAGGCGGGCATGATACTTGACCATGCTGCAGAGCATGGGTTGCTGAGCCTTCAGGCCGGGCCGGACGTGCTGCGTTTCGTGCCGTCGCTGAACATCACCGATGAGGAAGTTGCCGAGGGTCTCAAGCGCCTGCGTGCTGCGGTCGCATCCTATGTCGCCGCGCGCTGACCGGCGGAGGTACCGGTGCTGGCCTGCATCCGCCGTGTTGTTCCAGGTGACGGCAGGTAGCCGTCACCCCAGGCGATAACGCTTCAGGACCCTGCCCAGGCCGCGCCCATCGCGCACGGTCTCCGCATGCAGTCCTGCCTGCCGCGCGCCGCGCACGTTGGTGAACAGGTCATCGACGAACAACGTACGCTGTGGCGTCGCCTGCAGGTGCTGCAGCGCCTGCAGGAATACAGCCGGCGCAGGCTTGCGTCCCCCCAGCATGCCGCTGCACAGGACGCGTCCCTGCAGTCGTCCGTGCAGGTCGGGCAGCAGCTGTTCGATTACTTCGGCCATCAGCGGCCCGTTGTTGGTCAACAGCCCCAATCGCAACGTTGCCGGCAAGGCGAGCAGGCGCTGGATGACACTTGCTTGCGCGCGCGAAGCCGCCATGCGCGCGGCGACCCACAACGCCGGATCCACCTGCGCATCCAGGTCATCACCGAGCTGCTTCAGGTAGCCTGGGGTATCGATGATGCCCGCATCGTAGTCGGCCTCCAGGCCGCTTTCGTACAGTGCCTGGTGCACCTGTTCGGTCGGAACCTGAAGTGCGCAGGCCAGGTGCAGCACGCGACGGGTGCGCTGGTAATGCAGCAGCACGCCATCCACGTCGAGCAGCAGCAATTCGATCTGCGGTTTCATGCCAGCAGCATGCCGCATTTCATTGCACGGGTGCGACAGCCGGTCGCAACCGCGGGCGCCATGGGCTTCCTACAATGGCGATATCGGTTGAACGGAGTGGGACATGGCGAAGACGCGGGCGTGGGTAATGGGGCTGGGGATGATGGTGCTTGCGCCCTCGGCGATGGCGCGGGTGTGTGCCGTGAGCATCGACAGCACCGACCAGATGACCTTCAGCAGCAAGCAGATCACCCTGGCGGCTGATTGCAGCGAGGTCGAGCTGACATTGCGGCATGCCGGCAAACTGGCCGTCACGGCGATGGGCCACAACTGGGTGCTGACGCGCACGGCGGACTACCAGCCGGTGGCGATGGCGGGCATGCGCGGCAGCCTGGCCGACAGCTACCTGCCCCGCAACGACGCACGCGTGCTGGCCCATACCAAGGTGATCGGCGGCGGGCAGAGCACCCGCGTGCGCTTTTCCACCCGGCAACTGGAGAAGGGCGGCGACTACACCTTCTTCTGCTCGTTCCCCGGCCACTTCGCCATGATGAAGGGCAAGCTGGTCTTCGGTTGAAAAAAAAGGGGACGGAGGGGATTAAGGCGGCTTAATTCCCTCCGTCCCCTTTTTCAGGCGCGGAAGGCGATGCGGGCGGCGGCCAGCGTGGCTTCGATCACTGTGTCGTCGTGTGCGCTGGACAGGAAGCCGGCCTCGTAGGCGGACGGTGCCAGGAACACGCCCTGCCCGAGCATGGCATGGAAGAAGCGGTTGAACGCCGGGATGTCACAGGCCGTGGCCTGGGCGTAGGTTTCCACCTTCTGGTCGGTGAAGAACAGGCCGAACATCGCGCCCACCTGGGTGGTGGTGACCGTTACGCCGGCGTCGGCTGCTGCCTGCTCCAGGCCTGCGCACAGACGCGCGGCGCGCGCGGACAGGTCGGCGTGGAAACCCGGTTGCTGGACCAGTTCCAGCATGGCCAGTCCTGCGGCCATCGCCACCGGGTTGCCGCTCAGCGTGCCCGCCTGGTAGATCGGCCCGGCCGGGGAGATCTGCTGCATCAGCTCGCGCTTGCCGCCGTAGGCACCCACGGGCATGCCGCCGCCGATGATCTTGCCGAAGGTGGTCAGGTCCGGGGTGACACCGTAGTGCGCCTGCGCACCACCAAGGGCGACGCGGAAACCGGTCATCACTTCGTCGAAGATCAGTACCGTGCCAAAGCGCGTGCACAGCGCGCGCAGGTGCTGCAGGTAGCCCTCGCGCGGTGGGATGCAGTTGGCGTTGCCGACCACCGGCTCGATGATCAGTCCGGCGATCTGCTCGCCCTGTGCTTCGAACAGCGCGGTGGCTGCATCGAAATCGTTGTAGGGCAGGGTCAGGGTCAGCTCGCTCAGGCCGGCCGGGACACCGGGCGAGGTGGGTACACCCAGGGTCAGCATGCCGCTTCCGGCCTTTACCAGGAACGAGTCGCCATGGCCGTGGTAGCAGCCTTCGAACTTGACGATGCGGCTGCGGCCGGTGGCGCCGCGGGCCAGCCGGATGGCCGACAGCGTGGCTTCGGTACCCGAGTTGACCATCCGGACCATCTCGCACGATGGAACCAGCCGGGTGAGGGTTTCGGCCATGGTGACCTCGGCCGCGCACGGTGCACCGAAGGACAGCCCGCTGTCGGCCGCCTGCTTCACGGCCTGGCGCACGGCGGGGTGGTTGTGGCCCACGATCATCGGGCCCCAGGAGCCGACATAGTCGATGTAGCGGTTGCCGTCGACGTCATACAGATACGCACCATCGGCGCGTTCGACGAAGAACGGCTCGCCGCCTACCGACTTGAATGCACGCACCGGCGAGTTGACGCCGCCGGGCAGCAGCTTCTGCGCACGGGTGAACAGGGCGTGGGATTGGTCGTGGTTCATGCGGAAGCATCCTGGAAGCAAGCGAGGTAGGCGCGCAGCATGGCGACCGGATCGTCGGCCGCGAACACGCTGCTGATGACCGCCACCAGGTCGGCGCCGGCGGCGATGATGGGACCGACATTGTCCGGGGTCAGCCCGCCGATCGCCACCCGTGGCACCTGCAGTGCGGCGCTTTGACGCAGCAGGTCCGGATGGGCACGGCGGGTGGTGGCCTTGCTGCGGCTGGGGAAGAAAGCACCGAATGCCACATAGCTGGCGCCGGCAGCTACTGCGCGTTCGGCCAGGCCCAGTTCGTCGTAGCAGGAGGCGCCGACGATGGCCCGGGGGCCCAGAAGGGCGCGCGCCGCGGCGATTTCACCGTCGTCTTCGCCCAGGTGCACCCCGGCTGCGCCGATGGCATGGGCCAGCGCGGCGTCGTCATTGACGATCAACGGGACGCCATGGTCGGCACACAGGCCCTGCAGGGCTGCCGCTTGTTCGAATCGCAGCGTGGCGTCGGCGGCCTTGTTGCGGTACTGCAGCCAGCTTGGCCCGGCAGCCAGCAGTGGCTGCACACGGGCCAACAGGCGTGCGGTATCGGGCTCGTCAGGGGTGATCAGGTACACACCGCGTGGTGCGTGAAGTGCTTGGGGCATGGATGGCTACCGGTTGCGCGGCCGCGATGGGACAATGGCCGCAGGATGCATGTGATGGCTTGTTTTGAAGGGTAACGTCCGATGAGCGACACCAGCAGTACCCCCCTGAGGACCTGGATGTGCGTGGTCTGTGGATTCCTGTATTCCGAGGCCGATGGCCTGCCGGAGGAGGGAATCGCGCCGGGCACGCGCTGGGAGGACATTCCCGATAGCTGGACCTGTCCGGACTGCGGCGTGACCAAGGACGATTTCGAGATGGTCGAGCTGGACTGATCGTTCGATCCGATACGGCGGGGCCGTGCCCCGCTGCCGTACGAGGAAACAGGGGCATGGCCCCGCTACCTGTTGCATGGTCAATGCAGGCGCGTCCGCGGGCCGCCGAGATCGACCAGTTTCTCGCGCAGCGCCTGGGTGTCGCTGGCACCAGGGTTGCGCTGGACATAGCGGCCGAGGTCACGACGCGCACCTGCGAGGTATTCCAGGTGCAGGTAGGCCAGGCCGCGGTCGCGCAGCGCATCGTCGCTTTCCGGGGCCAGCTTGAGCACGCGGTCGGCGCTGCGCGCGGCGCGGTCCCACTGCTTGTTTTCCGCGTAGACCCCATGCAGGTTGCGTAGCATGCGCATCAGGATCGCCCGGCTGGGGGCCGGGTCGAGGATCTGCGCCAGCACCTGGTCGTCAGGCGCCAGCCCGCCCAGGTGCGAGCTGGCCCGTTCGCGCAGTTCGTCCACGCCGAGCGGACGTCCGCCGTTGAACGGGTCCATGACCAGCACGCCTTCATCCATCGGCAGGCGCACCAGGAAATGACCGGGGAAGGACACGCCATCAAGGGGGATGCCCAGCCGGCGCGCGACTTCCATCTGTACCAGGGCCAGTGAAATCGGATTGCCGAGGCGACGCTCGAACACCTGGTTGAGGTAGCTGTTGCGCGGATCGTAGTACTCGTCATGGTCGCCGCTGTAACCCAGTTCGTCGAACAGGTGACGGTTGATGGCGGCCATCTTCAGCGGCGCGGAAGGGATGGTGTCCACTTCCGCGCGCAGGTGCTCCACGTGTGCCTGCACGGTGGCGTCATACACTCCCGGATCCAGCGCGGGATACTCATCGCGTGCGATGAGCAGGGCGGTGGGCAGCAGTGGCAGCGACTCGTCGTCGAGTTCGGCCAGGCTTTCCCAGTCGGGCAATGTCATCCGATCCTGCATGGACACAGACTGGCGGCAATCCGGCAAGGATTCAAGATGCACGGCGTGAAATCCGCTGGGTGACGACCCCTGATCGTCACCCGGCCGCAGTGGATCAGTTGGTCGGGATGCCCGGGCCGAACTTCAGTTCGGCGCCATCCTTGAGCTGGATCTTCTCGGCCTGGCCGGCATTGAGTTCCAGTACGTAACGTGCCGGACCGCTGCTGGGATAGGGCGGGCACCTGTCGCCGGCAGAGCATGGCGGCACATCCCGCTGCTGGCTGACCAGGCGGCGTGCATTGTCGAAGTAGAGGATGTCCAGGCCGAGCCTGGTGTTCTTCATCCAGTATGCGAGCGGTTCCTCGCGATCATGGATGAAGAGCATGCCGTGGTCTTCGGGCATGCTGTCGCGGAACATCAGGCCGCGTGCACGGGTCTCATCGTTCTGGGCCAGTTCGACCCTGTAACGGGCACCGTCCAGTTCCACCCAGTGCTGGGCGGCACCGGTGGCACACCCGGCCAGCGCAAGCAGTGGCAACAGGATCAGGGAGCGGATCGACATCGGCATATCCTCGCAAGTCAGTCAGTGCGGCAGGAGACCTGCCGGGCCGGGAATTTCAGAGCACAACGGGCGGTTCGCCGCCGATGATCACCACGTCGGCACGCCGGCGCGCGAACAGGCCCACGCAGACCACGCCCGGCAACTGGTTGAGCTCGCGCTCCAGCCTTTCCGGATCGGTGATCTGCAGGTGGTGGATGTCCAGGATCTGGTTGCCGTTGTCGGTCACCACGCCCTCGCGCCAGGTGGGCTGGCCACCGGTCATGTCGCGGATCTGCCGGGCGACCAGGCTGCGCGCCATGGGGATGACCTCCACCGGCAGCGGGAAGTTGCCCAGCACGGGAACCTGCTTGCTGGGATCGACGATGCAGATGAAGCGCTCGCTGGCCTCGGCGATGATCTTCTCGCGGGTCAGCGCCGCGCCGCCGCCCTTGATCAGGCATTTGCCCGGATCGCATTCGTCGGCGCCGTCCACGTACAAGGACAGCGCGCCGGTATGGTTCAGCTCCATTACCTCGATGCCATGTTGCTTCAGCCGCGTGGTGCTCTGTTCGGAGCTGGACACGGTGCCCTTGATGCGATGCTGGATGCGTGCCAGTGCATCGATGAAATAGGCTACGGTGGAACCGGTGCCGACGCCGACGATCATGCCGTCTTCGACGTATTCGATGGCTTTTTCGGCGGCCAGGCGCTTGGCTTCGGACATGCAGGGAATCTCAGGCAGGGATCAGGATTTCTTTTCCAGCGACAACAACAGCTTCCACTGCGCAGCGGTCACCGGGAACACGGAAAGGCGGTTGCCCTTTGCAACCAGCGGGAAGCCCTCACCGAGCGCTTCGGCGTGCGGCTTGATCTCGTCCAGGGCGATCACCTGCCGCAGCTTGCGTTCGAAAGCCACGTCCACCAGCATCCAGCGCGGTTCTTCGCGGGTGCTCTTCGGGTCGTGGTAATCGGACTTCGGGTCGAACTGGGTCTCGTCCGGATACGCCGCGCTGGCCACGGTGGCCACCCCAACGATGCCGGGCACCTTGGTGTTGGAGTGGTAGAACAGGATGCCGTCGCCGACCTGCATGCCGTCGCGCATGAAGTTGCGCGCCTGGTAATTGCGTACGCCGTTCCAGGGTTCGGTACCGACCCGCTGCAGGTCGTCGATGGAAAAGGCGTCCGGTTCGGACTTCATCAGCCAGTAGCGCTTGCGTGCGGTCATGCGTTCACGGAAGAAGGGAAAAGGGTAGCCGCATCGGTACAGATGGCATCGACCGGGACGTCCCAGGACGCCACAGGCAACGCATCGACCTGTTGCACGGCGAAGGCGGCGCCGACCAGCCAGGGCGGGGCGGGGCGGCCATGCCGGAATGCGAAGCTGCGATCATACCAGCCGCCCCCCATGCCCAGGCGCGCGCCGCCGGCGTCGAAGCCGACCAGCGGGGTGACCACCATGTCCATCGCGCTGGCGTCCAGCGCGTCCAAGGGGTCGATATTCGGCTCCGGGATGCCAAAACGATTCTGGCGCAGCGCTTGTCCGGGTCGCCACGGCGCGAAGCGCAGCACGCGTTCGTGCAGCACCGGCAGGCAATAGGCCAGCGTATCGGGCAGGCTCAGTTGCCAACGATGCAGGGCGATCTCGCCATCCATGGCCCAGTAGCCGGCGACGTGCCCATGCCGTGGCGCGAAGGGCAAGGCCAGGAGGCGTGCCGCGAGCAGGTCGGCGGCTTCGATGCGCGTGCTGGCGGGAAGGTCGCGGCGGCGTTGCCGCAGCACGGTGCGCAGGTCCTGGCGCGGATCGGTCATCGTCGGCTCAACGGTAAGGACATCCGGATATTGTGCCGCCAGGCCACCCGGAAAAGACAACGGCGGCATCCGAAGACGCCGCCGCTGTGGAATATTGCATTCTCCGCAATGACGATGCATGCGAAACGACCTTGAACCCAGGGGCTCAAGTGGGAACGCTGGGGAACCATCGGGCTTCCCGCTGCAAGGCGGACCTGCACTCCCGGCTCCGTCGCGCTCCCGGTGTCGTTCTTAAGGGACAAGGCGAATGTTTGCACATGCCGTCGTGCACCGCAGAGAACGCAGGCACAGTATAGCGGCGCGTACGCAGAGCGATAGCCCGTTCGTCGGCAACATTGCGTGCCAATTCATAAAAAGGGGACGGAGGGGATCAAGTCGTTTTAGACCAGCGTAGTGGTGTCGAAAACGACTTGATCCCCTCCGTCCTCTTTTACGTGCCGTCGATGGCGCGGTCCAGGCGGCGGTTGAGGTCGGCCAGTGTCTGTTGCAGCGCCACGGCCTGGCGTGCGTTCTCGTCGCGCAGCTGCTGCAGTTCGTGGGCGAGGTTGAGCGCCGCCAGCACGGCCACGCGATCCACCGCCGCCATGCGGTTGCTGCCGCGGATTTCGCGCATCTTCGCATCCAGCAGGCGCGAGGCCGCAATCAGGCTGTCGCGCTCGTCCGCGCCCACGCCCACGGTGTAATCACGATCCAGGATGCGTACGTTGACCGGTTCGGCACTCATGTGTGCTGCTCCAGGGATTTGAGCCGGGTGATCATCGCTTCCACCCGGGAACGTGCCTGCTCGTTCTTGGACAGCAACGTCGAGCGTTCCGCCACCAGTTGTTCCTGCTGGTGGCGCAGGCTGCGGTTCTCGTCTGCCAGCCGCTGGTTGCGCTCGAGCAGCGCCTCCACCCGGGCGGCGAAGGCCTGCAACTGGTCAAGGGGGCTGGTGGGTTCCATGGGGCAAGAGTCTCAGGGCCTCAGGTGCCGGTCAAGCATGGGCAGGGTGGGCTGCGAGCGACCGCCTCACGTTCTAAACTAGCCCATCGGCGACACGTGCGGGTATGCAGGGGTCGCCTCCCTTCACAGATGAGCCTGATGATGACCGAACTTCCCTCTGTCGACGATGTTGCCCGTGCCAGCCAGGCGTTGGGCCTGGGGGCCACCCCGGCCGAACTGCATGGCGGCCTGTGTGGCTGGCTGGCTGCAGGCGGCGCGCCGGGCAATGATTGGCCTGCGCGGGTGCTGGCCGACGATGCGTTGCGTCCGGTGGCTGATGACAGCGTGCTGGGGCAACTGTTGCAGGTGACCGTGCAACAACTGGAGGATCGTGATTTCGGCTTCGAACTGCTGCTCACCGATGACGGCCAGACTGAAGCCCGGGTCGACGCGCTGTTCACCTGGGCGCGGGCTTTCCTGGGTGGGTTCGGGCTGGGCTCGGGCCAGCGCCGTCCTGCCTTGTCCGAGGAGGGGGATGAGGCGCTGAACGATCTGGCCAAGCTGGCGCAGGCGTCCAGCGATGATTTCGACAGCGACGGCGAGGAAGACGACGAAGCGTTGGCGGAGATCGAGGAATTCATCCGCGTGGCGGTGCTGTTGCTGCACGGGGACTGCGTGATGGCGGCGCGCCACCGCCAGCGCCTGAACTGATGCCGGGCGTCCGCATGGACCTGCGCCTGCGCAATGGCATCAGTGCCGCGGAGTACCGGCGGCGGCGACGGCAGCTGATGGAAATGGCTGGCGAGGACGCGATCCTCGTCCTGCCGGCCGCGTCGGAGAAAGTGCGCAGCCTGGATACCCATTACCCTTATCGTCAGGATTCGGATTTCTGGTATCTGAGCGGATTTCCGGAACCGGATGCGGTGCTGGTGCTGATACCCGGCCGCCGGCATGGGGAAGTCATCCTGTTCTGCCGCGAGCGCGATGCCGAGCGCGAAGCATGGGATGGTGGCCGTGCTGGCCAGGATGGGGCGGTTGCGGATTACGGGATGGACGATGCCTATCCGATCAATGACCTGGACGACATCCTGCCGGGACTGCTGGAAGGGCGGTCCCGGGTGTATTACCACTTCGGCCGTGATGCGGAGTTCGATCTCAAGCTGATCGGCTGGGTGAATCGAGTGCGTTCGCAGGTGCGCCACGGTGCGCAGCCGCCGCATGAGTTCCTCGAACTGGGCCATCTGCTGCACGAACAGCGGCTGTTCAAATCCGGCGCTGAAGTGGTGCTGATGGAGCAGGCCGCACGGATCAGCGTGGAGGGCCACCGCGCAGCGATGCAGGCTGCGTGCGCAGGCATGCACGAGTATGAACTGCAGGCTGAACTGGAACGGGTGTTCCGTGCCAACGATGCTTGCCCTGCATACTCCAGCATCGTCGGCGCAGGGCGCAACGGATGCATCCTGCACTACCGCGACAACAACGCGCGGTCACGTGATGGGGACTTGGTATTGATCGATGCGGGGGCTGAGTATCGCGGCTACGCCAGTGACATCACGCGTACGTTTCCGGTCAATGGCCGCTTCAGCGCCGAGCAGCGCGCACTGCACGATCTGGTCGGTGCGGCACAGGCCGCTGCGCTGGCGCAGGCGCGACCGGGCCTGCCCTATGAAGCGGGCCATCTGGCAGCCGTGCAGGTGCTCACCGAGGGCCTGCTGCGGCTGGGGCTGCTGAAGGGAACGCTGGAAGCGAACCTGGCCGGCGAGCAGTACAAGCGTTTCTATCCGCACAAGACCGGGCACTGGATCGGGCTGGATGTACATGATGTCGGTGACTACCGGCTGGCAGGCGATTCGCGCCTGCTGGAGCCCGGCATGGTGTTCACCATCGAGCCGGGCCTGTATGTCGGTGCGGACGATGCGAGCGTGGAGGCGCGCTGGCGCGGTATCGGCATCCGCACCGAGGATGATGTGCTGATCACCGATGATGGGCATCGCGTGCTGACCGAAGGGCTGGCGCGCAGCGCTGATGAGATCGAGGCGCTGATGCAGGAGGGGTGATGCCGGGCCTGCGGCCCGGCACCTGCTGGAAGCAACGGCAACGGCAACAGCAACGTCAAAATCAAAGGCTGCAGGGTTGTGTGTGGGTGGGGCGGGGTGGGTTGGCGGGACGCGCCGTGAACCCATCCATGGGGGCTCCTGTTCGGCTCCTGCCTCACAAGGTCCCGTCAACCCACCCCGCCCCCCTTCGACAGGTCCATGCGGCGTCGGGTGGCGCCGGGCCATGCCCGGCGGAATGGGGTGGGATGGGTAGAGCGGGGCCATGCCCCGCTGCCCTTGTTTCCGGCATCGCGCCAACGGCAGCGGGGCATGGCCCCG
>NZ_JACGXS010000020.1 GCF_014117215.1 Stenotrophomonas tumulicola
GCCATGCCCGGCGTCTGGTATCCGCCGGGCATGGCCCGGCGCTACCCTTGTTTTTCGCCGAAGGCGCGTTCGAATACGTATGACGCGCCGGCCACCACGCCGGGGCAGCTGCGCGGCGAGATCGAAGCGCTGCTGTAACCGTCTGGTATCCGCCGGGCATGGCCCGGCGCTACCCTTATTTTTCGACGAAGGCGCGTTCGAATACGTAGTGGCCCGGTGAGCCGATGCGCGGGGAAACCTGGAAGCCGCGGGCGTCCAGCACCGTGCGCAGGTCGGCCAGCATCTGCGGGCTGCCGCAGATCATTGCGCGGTCATTGGCCGGGTCCAGCTCCGGCAGGCCCAGCGTGCGCTGCATCTCGCCGCTTTCCAGCAGCGAGGTCAGGCGGCCCTGGTTGGCGAACGGCTCGCGGGTGACGGCGGGGTAATAGAGCAGCTTGTCGCCGATCATCTCGCCGAGGAATTCGTGCTCGCGCAGTTCCTTTTCGAAATAATCCCGGTAGGCCAGGTCCTTTTCGTAACGCACGCCGTGGGTGAGGATCACCTTGTCGAAGCGTTCGTAGGTTTCCGGGTCCTTGATCACCGACAGCCACGGCGCCATGCCGGTGCCGGTGCCCAGCAGGTACAGGTTCTTGCCGGGGTGCAGGTCGCTGATCAACAGCGTACCGGTGGGCTTCTTGCCGACCAGCACCTTGTCGCCCGGCTTGATGTGCTGCAGGCGCGAGGTCAGCGGGCCGTCCTGCACCTTGATGCTGAAGAACTCCAGGTTCTCTTCCCAGTTCGCGCTGGCGATGGAGTAGGCGCGCAGCAACGGCCGCGCCTCGGTCTCCAGCCCGATCATCACGAACTGGCCGTTCTCGAAGCGGAAACCGCTGTCGCGGGTCAGGGTGAAGCTGAAGTAGGCATCGGTCCAGTGGCGGACCTCAAGCACCGTCTCGGCGCCGAAAGCAGCAGACATGGGGGTAGCGTATCCAGGAAATCGTCCTGGTCATTCTACCTCAAATGAGACAGGTTCTCATTAGGCGGAATGAGAGGCGTTCAGCGATACCCAGCGGCCTGCAGCTCGAACAACTCCGCGTATCGGCCGCCCTGGGCGATCAGCTCGGCATGGCTGCCGCTGGCCTCGATCCGGCCATCGGCCAGCACCAGGATGCGGTCGGCCATGCGTACCGAGGAAAACCGGTGCGAGATCAGTACGGCGGTGCGTTGTTCCGACAGCTCGCGGAAGCGCTGGAACACCTCATATTCCGCGCGCGCGTCGAGCGCGGCGGTCGGCTCGTCCAGGATCATCACCTGTGCATGGCGCATGTAGGCGCGCGCGATGGCGATCTTCTGCCACTGCCCGCCGGACAGGTCCACGCCCTGCTTGAAGCGGCGCCCGATCACCTGCTGGTAACCGGCCGGCAATCCGTCGATGACCTCTTCGGCCATGCCGCGCCGTGCGGCATCGCGGATCCGCGGCTGGTCGTCGATGGCATCCACCTGGCCCACGCCGATGTTCTCGCCTGCCGTCAGGTTGTAGCGCACGAAGTCCTGGAAGATCACCCCCATGTTCGCGCGCAGGTCATCCAGGTCATAGTCGCGCAGGTCGCGGCCATCGAGCAGGATCCGGCCCTCGTCGGGGTCGTACAGCCGGGCCAGCAGCTTGACCAGCGTGGTCTTGCCTGCCCCGTTTTCGCCGACCAGTGCCAGCACCTCGCCTGCCTGCAGCTGGAAGTCGAGATGGCGGACCGCCCACTTTTCCGCATCCGGGTAACGGAACCCGACATCCTCGAACACGAATCCCCCGGTGATCGGGCGCGGTACCGGAACCGCATTGGCACGGGTGTGGATTTCCGGCTCGATCTGGAAGAACGAAAACAGATCGTCCAGGTACAGCGCCTGGCTGGCCACCTGCGAAAAGCCGATCAGCAGGCCCTCCAGCAACTGGCGCAGGCGCAGGAAACTGCCGGCCAGGAAGGTCAGGTCGCCGATGCTGAAATCGCCACGCACCGTGCGCCAGGCGATGTAGGCATAGGCGGTGTAATACCCCAGCGTGCCCAATGCGGCCAGCAGCGTGCCCCAGAACGCGCGCTTGCGCGCCAACGCCCGGTTGGCGTGGAAGAAGCGCTCTGCCAGCAGCCTGTAGCGTTCGATCAGGAAGCGATGGAGATTGAATATCTTCACCTCCTTGGCCGTTTCCACGCTGGCGCCGACCTGGCGCAGGTAATCCAGCTGGCGCCGCTCGGGTGTCCATTGGAAGTTGAGGCTGTAGCCGGCCGCGTTGAAGTGGGATTCGCCGATGAAGGCCGGCACCAGTGCCAGCGCCAGCAACACGATCAGCCACGGTGCATAGATCAGCAGGCCGACGGCCAGGCTGGCCACGGTGATGGCGTCCTGGACCTGGCCGAACAACTGGCTCATCAGGTTCATCCGCCCCATGGTCTGGCGTCGTGCGCGGTCCAGCTTGTCCTGCAGTTCCGGATCTTCGAAGTCCTCCAGGTCCAGTGACGCGGCATGTTCCATCAGGCGTACGCTGGTGGCGTTGTTGAACAGCTCCGAGAGCAGTGAATCGGCGTAACTGACGATGCGCCCGAGCAGGTCCGAGGCGATGGCCAGGCCGAACTCCAGGGCCAGCAGCACCAGCAGGGGATTGAGTCGCCCGCTGGCCAGCGCGTCGCCAAAGGGAGGGAAGCCGGCGTCGTGCTGGCTCAGCTGTACCGCCGCGTCGATGATCAGCTTGCCGACGTACAGCATCGCCACCGGCAGCAGTGCGCGGATCACGCGCAGGCCGAGGCTGGCCATGGCCAGCGCGGGACTGGTCTGCCACACCAGGCGCAGGAAGGGAGGCAGGTTGCGCATCGCGCTGAAGCGTTGGCGCAGGCTGGGGCGTGCGGAAGGGGGGCTGTCTGGCATGGGCGTAGTGTGCACCAGCGTGGCGTGACAATACGGTAGCGCCAGGCACGGTTGCCGCGCCGGCCCACGGACGTAGCGCCGGCCACGGTTGTAGCGCCGGGCCATGCCCGGCGAGCGCAGCGGCAGCTCCAGTAATCGCCGGGCATGCCCCGGCGCTACAGCGGCAGCTCCAGGAGCCACCGGGCATGGCCCGGCGCTACAGCGGCCGCTCGCAGGGGGTAAAATGGGTGGATTACCCCCGCCAGCCTCCAGCAAGCGAGCAAGTCGTGACATCGATCAAGCAGGAAGACCTCATCCAGTCCATCGCCGACGCGCTGCAGTACATCTCGTACTACCACCCGGTCGACTACATCAAGAGCCTCGCCGCTGCCTACGAGCGTGAGGAGTCACCGGCCGCGAAGGAAGCGATGGCCCAGATCCTGATCAATTCACGGATGTGCGCCGAAGGCCACCGCCCGATCTGCCAGGACACCGGTATCGTCACCGTGTTCCTGGAAATCGGCATGAACGTGCGTTGGGACGACGCCACCATGGGCGTGGAAGACATGGCCAACGAAGGTGTGCGCCGTGCCTACAACCATCCCGACAACAAGTTGCGCGCCTCGGTGCTGGCCGATCCGGCCGGCAAGCGCACCAACACCAAGGACAACACCCCGGGCGTGGTCAACGTCAAGGTGGTGCCGGGTGACCACGTCGAGGTGATCGTGGCCGCCAAGGGCGGCGGCTCGGAAGCCAAGTCCAAGTTCGCCATGCTCAACCCGTCCGACTCGATCGTCGACTGGGTGCTGAAGACGGTGCCGACCATGGGCGCCGGCTGGTGTCCGCCGGGCATGCTCGGCATCGGCATCGGCGGCACCGCCGAGAAGGCGATGCTGCTGGCAAAGGAATCGCTGATGGAGCCGATCGACATCAACGAACTGAAGGCCCGTGGCGCCTCCAACCGCGCCGAAGAACTGCGCCTGGAACTGTTCGACAAGGTCAACGCGCTGGGTATCGGTGCGCAGGGCCTGGGCGGCCTGACCACGGTGCTGGACATCAAGGTCAAGGATTTCCCGACCCACGCGGCCAACCTGCCGGTGGCGATGATTCCGAACTGCGCGGCCACCCGCCACGCGCACTTCACCCTGGATGGCAGCGGCCCGGTGATGCTGGACCCGCCGTCGCTGGAAGACTGGCCGCAGATCACCTACGACGCCTCCAAGGGCACCCGTGTCGACCTCGACACGATCACCCCGGAAGACGTCGCCAGCTGGAAGCCGGGCCAGACGCTGCTGCTCAACGGCAAGCTGCTGACAGGCCGCGACGCCGCGCACAAGCGCATGGTGGAAATGCTGGACAAGGGCGAGCCGCTGCCGGTAGACCTCAAGGGCCGCTTCATCTACTACGTGGGTCCGGTCGATCCCGTGCGCGATGAAGTGGTGGGCCCGGCCGGCCCGACCACCGCCACCCGCATGGACAAGTTCACCCGCCAGGTGCTGGAGCAGACCGGGCTGTTGGGCATGGTCGGCAAGGCCGAGCGCGGTCCGGCGGCGATCGAAGCGATCCGCGACAACAAGTCGGCTTACCTGATGGCAGTGGGCGGTTCGGCCTACCTGGTGTCCAAGGCGATCAAGGCGGCCAAGGTGGTCGGCTTCGCCGATCTGGGCATGGAAGCGATCTACGAGTTCACCGTGCAGGACATGCCGGTGACCGTGGCGGTGGATTCCACCGGCGAATCGGTACACATCACCGGCCCGCGCGAATGGCAGGCCCGTATCGGCAAGATCCCGGTGGTGGTGGCCTGAAGCCATCGCAGGCCAGGGTAACGCCGAGCCATGCTCGGCGAGTGCAACTCACAGGATCTCCAGCACCCGTTCCGGTGGCCTGCACAGGCGGGTGCCCTTGCTGGTGATCACCACGGGCCGGTTGATCAGTTGTGGATGCGCAGCCATCGCCTCTACCAGCGCGTCCTCCCCGGCATCGGCCAGGCCCAGTTCCGCGTACAGGCGTTCCTTGCTGCGGACCAGCCCGCTTGCCTGCAGCCCGGCATCAGCCAGCACCTGTCGCAGCGTCGCTGCATCCGGGGGAACGGCAAGATAATCGACGATCTGCGGATCCAGGCCCGCGTCGCGAACCAGCTTCAGCGCACCACGCGAGTTGCTGCAGGCCGGGTTGTGCCAGATGACCACGGTCATCAGAACCACTCCAGCAACGAGACGCCGACGCCGATGTAGGTCGCCTTGTGGTTGTAGTCGATCATGCTCTCGCCATAGCCATCGAACATCTGGATATGGCCACGCAACAGGTTGCTGATCGGGAAACCATAATCGAGCTGCAGGGCACCATGCGAGCGGTCGCCACCACGCAGCGAATGGCGGGCGACCAGCGCGACTTCGTGGCCGTTGCGGTTCCACACCAGGGTGGCATCGCCACGCCCCATGTAGTCATCGATGTCCGGATTGTTGTCATCGCTGCGCGATTCGGGCAGCCGGTACCAGGGGCGCAGCATCAGTGCCCAGTTCTCGCGGTCCAGGCCGATGTTGAGGATCACCCGGTTCCAGCTGCGCGAGAAGGGATCGGAACGACCGTTGGACTGGTGGTTGATGCCGATGGCCGCCATGCGGCCGTGCCAGCCGCCGATGGAGTATCCATTGCGGAAGACCATCATCACTTCCGGTTCGTAATTGGTTTCGCGGAACGGGCGCGAGTTCTCTGCGTTGTAGGCCTGCCAGCGCGAACTCTGGGTATAGCCGGCCCAGATATCGCCATTGTCACCGAATACGTTCTCGGCGATCTTGGTCTTGAAGCTCAACTGGAACTTCAGTTCACTGCTGTCCAGCAGCTGCGGGGTGGTCACCGTGTTCGCCGGATTCGGTGACTGCGGCAGTTGGTTCTTGTCGCTGGTCCAGAATGCAGGCAGCAGGTATACCGGCTTGTAGGCACGCAGCTGGAAGGGCCCCAGCTTGGAGTCCTCGGCCAATTCCCAGCGGCTGTCCAGCAACGATCCACGGCCGGCATTGGCCAGTGCGGTGTCATGCGGCTGCGGGCGGAACAGGTCGCCCACGCGGGCGCGCAGTTTTTCCTCGCCTTCGCTCACGCGTACCGCCTGGCGTTGTTCCCGGCGCGCTTCGGCGGCGGCCGCGGCGGCGGCATCGGCTTCGGCGGTGGTCGCACGCGTGGGTCCGAACAACCGGTCGTAGCAGGCCAGTCGTGCTGCATCGGTGGTGATGGCCGCACATGCGCTCGGCGTGGTAACCGGCGATGCCGAGAATTCCTGTGCGGCCAGTGGTGCACTGGCCAGCGCAAGGGCGAGCGGCGCAATTCGGGGAAAGGAAGCGGTGAGGGTCATGCTGCGGGCCCTTGCACGGAGAAATTGGGGGATGCGCCACTAGTGTGGCGGCTTGGGCCGCGCGGAGCCAGCCCCATGCACGGCGCATGGCCGGGGCAGGGCGGAGGTACCGCCGGGCCCGTGCTCAGAAGAACCAGCCGAATGCGAACAGGCCCAGCATCGATACCAGCAGCGCGACTTTCAATGCCAGCCCAAGCAGGATGCCCAGCCACGTCGCCAGCCCGACCCGGGTGGAACGGCCCAGTTCGCGGCTGTGCCAGTACTCGCCGGCCAATGCCCCCAGCAACGGCCCCAGGAACAGGCCGAGCGGCATGAAGAACAGCCCGGCGATGCTGCCGATGAAGGTACCCCACAGTGCCTTGCGGCTGGCACCGACACGCTGTGCCCCCACCACCGTGGCCAACACGTCCACCAGCAATGACAGCAGGGTGAGTACGGCCAATACCAGCAGCGTCGGCCAGCCGACGTGGGCGAAGCCGTCTGCCCACGCTGCCAGCAGCAGGCCGGCGAAAACCAGCGGAATGCCCGGAAGGGCCGGCAGCACGACCCCGGCGATGCCGAGCAGTACGCTGACAGCGGCTAGCAGGTACAAGATGAATGAAAGGTCCATTCGTATCCGTATGGTAGGTCGAATCGGGGTTGACAGAAGGGTGGATTACCCGTTGCTTTTTCGTTTTTATCGGGTTAAGTTGGCCCCGCTGAGCTTGGCAAGGTCACCGTGAATCGTGGCCTGATGATGGTAGATCTTTCCGATCCGCTGCATCGTTGCACCTCGCTTCCTCCTTGCTTGTCAGCCGCCTGTCAGGGTGTATCCAACTACAAGAAGAGTCAGGGAGTAGGCAAGATGGCTGAGAAGGGCACCGTCAAGTGGTTCAACGACGCGAAGGGTTTTGGTTTCATCAGCCGTGAAAGCGGCGAGGACGTGTTCGTGCATTTCCGCGCGATCGAATCCCAGGGCTTCAAGAGCCTGAAGGAAGGCCAAGCGGTTGAGTTCGAAGTCGTCACCGGCCAGAAGGGCCTGCAGGCGGACAAGGTGAAGCCGCTCTAAGCGCACACCGGTACTGCCTGCCTGGAACACGGAAAGGGCCCGCTCGCGCGGGCCCTTTCCGGTTTTCAGGCTGCCGTGGCCGGGTACCGGCTCAGCGCAGCACCACGCGGCCGTTGACCACGCGCACATAGGTGTTCTCGCGGATGCCGCCCAGGTCGCGCTGGTTCACCACGATGGTGCGGCCGTCGTCCATGCGCACGGAGATGTCATAGGTATCGTTGGTGACGTTCTTCTGGATCTGGTTGCCGGCAAGCGCACCACCGACGGCGCCTGCGGCGGCGGCGATGTTCTTGTTGCCGCGGCTGCCACCGGTATGGTCGGAGATCTCATGGCCGGCCACCGCGCCAACGATGCCGCCCAGTACCGCGCCAGTGGCGGTGGGCGCACTGCGGCCGGATGCCACGGTGTTGATGCGGGTGACGATGCCGCAGTCGGCGCAGCGGCTGGTGTCATAGTTGCCGCCGCTGTTGCCATAGCTGTTGTTGTTGCCGTAACCGCCGCCGCCATAACCCGGCGAGGTGGCACAGCCGGCCAGGGCGAGGGTGGCGACGGCACTGGCGGCGATGAGCTGGATCTTCATGGGTGGTTCTCCTGGCCAGAAGGGAAGGGCGTCTGGTGCGCGTGTTTGCTGAATCGTCCCGCTTTGAGCGTGAACGGCATGCCAACCACGACGACGGTTCCCGGCTATTGCCTGAATAGGCGGAAGAAACAGAGTGGCATACGACGATCATTGGCGTCATATGCCCAGGCCGGCGCCACAGCCGGTGCATCTGCCGGCTTGGGGCTGCGCGCCCCGGCAGCGTAAAATGCGTCGATGAATGAACAGGTCAAAGAACGTTTCGCCGGCATTGAACGCTTGTATGGGCGCGGCTCGCTGGAGACGCTGCAGTCGCGCCGGGTCGCGGTGGTCGGCATGGGCGGAGTGGGATCCTGGGTGGTGGAGGCGCTGGCGCGCTCGGCAGTCGGGCACCTGACCCTGATCGATGCCGATGACATCTGCGTGTCCAATACCAATCGCCAGTTGCCCGCCGTGGAAGGCCAGTACGGCCGCAACAAGGCCGTGGCGATGGCCGAACGCTGCCGTGCGATCAATCCGGGCATCGACGTGGACGCAGTGCAGGACTTCCTGACCCCGGGCAACATGGCCGAGCTGCTGGATCGTCGATTCGACCTGGTCATCGATGCCTGCGACAGCTTCCGGGTCAAGGTGGAGACCATCGTCTGGTGCCGTCGCCGCAAGCTGCCGCTGCTGACCGTGGGAGCGGCGGGCGGCAGGACCGACCCGACCCAGGTGCGGGTGCGCGATGTGTCACGCACCGAGCACGATGCGCTGTTGGCACTGATCCGCCGCAAGCTGCGCAGCGAGTTCAATTTCCCGAAGAACGCCAAGCGCTATTTCGGCGTGCCGGCGGTGTATTCGCTGGAGAATGTCCGCTACCCGCAGGCTGACGGCAGCGTGTGCGGCGTTCGCCCGGACCTGGGCGCCGATGCGGCGTTGAAGCTGGATTGTGGCGCAGGGCTGGGAGCGGCCACCCACATCACCGGGGCGTTCGCGTTCGCGGCGGTGGCCAAGGCGCTGGAGATGTTGCTGGGGCAGAAGCAGGGGTAGCCGGTCCCCGCAGGCATCACCCGTCCGCTGCAGGCAGGCCGAACAGGCGTTGCGCATTGGCAGCGGTTGCCGCTGCCAGTTGCTCCACCGTGATTCCACGCAGGCCGGCCACGTGCACGGCAATCTCGCGCAGGCGCGCCGGTTCGTTGCGCTGGCCGCGGATTCCCGCATCCGGCTGGTCCGGTGCGTCGGTTTCCAGCAGCAACTGCGCCAGGGGCATTTCGCGTACCAGCCGGTGCAGGCGCTGCGCCCGCTCGTAGGTGGCCGGGCCGCCCAGGCCGAGCAGGAATCCCTGTTCGTGCAGTTGCGCAGCCTGCTGGAGGCTTCCGGAAAAGCTGTGCACCACGCCGCGCAGGCCGCCAACGCGGCGGATGGCGGCGATCACCGCGTCCACGGCGCGTCGTGCATGCACGATCACCGGCAGGTCGAACCGGCGTGCAAGTTGCAGCTGCCCGACGAAATAATGCTGCTGGCGTTCGCGGTCCAGGCCGTCGATGAAGAAATCCAGGCCGCATTCGCCGATCGCGCAGGGGCGCTCGCGTTCGATCCACTCGCCCAGCTGCACCAGGTGCTCAGGCTCGTGTTCCTGCAGGAATACCGGGTGCAGGCCGTAGGCAGGGAACAGCCCCGGTGCCTGCTGGCAGACCTGGCGCAGCTTCGGCCAGCTGGCTGCGGTGATCGCCGGTACCACCTGCGCCACCACGCTGGCGGCGCGCGCGCGCGCGATCACCTGTTCGCGGTCACGGTCGAACTCGCCGGCATCCAGGTGGCAGTGGCTGTCGATCAGCACGGTCACGGGGCCTGCAGCGGTGGCTTGGCCGGCGGGCGGCTCTTCCAGTTCGCCAGCAGCAGCGTACCCATGCCCAACAGCAGCTCATCGACGAAGGGGATCGGGTCGGGCACCACCAGGGTGACCGCGAACAGGCCGGCGGTCAGTTTGAACAAGGTGGGGAAGCGCAGCCGCCGCGCCCACTCCAATACCGGCAGCAACATCGGATTGGCCATGGCCAGAACCTCGAAAGGACAAGCTGCAAACGCTACCACGGGCCATGCATGGCCCTTTCCTGAATAGGAGTCCGCAATGCGAAGGAAATGTGGAGATTCCGTTCAGCCGCTGCATGATGCAATCTGCACCAAGAACGTTGCGGATGGTCCGCAAGGAGCAGGTCATGAAACCAACAACTACTACTGTCCTGGTCGCCGCGGGTGCGCTGCTGGTCGGTGGCATCGCCACGGCTGCCTTCATGAAGAGTGGCGACTCGACGCCGGATCTCCTTGGTGCCGATGGCACCACGCAGGCCGACGGCAGCGTGGCCGATGATGGCGCGCCCAGCGATGCGCTGGATGTGAAGCGCGGGCTGGAATATGCCGACGTGCTGCGCGTGGATCCGATCACCGAGAAGGAAAAGGCATACGCCACCGTCATCGGTACCGAAGCGGTGCGCCAGAGCTCGTCGACCCAGACGCCGCATGAAGTATGCGAGGACGTCGTGGTGCAGGAACGCCTGCCCGAGCGCGACGGCAATGTCGGCGGCACGGTAGCCGGTGCAGTGATCGGTGGCCTGCTGGGCAACCAGGTGGGCGGTGGCAGCGGGCGCAAGGTGGCAACCGCTGCGGGTGCCGTGGCCGGTGGCGTGATCGGCAATACCGTCGACAAGCGCCATGTCGGTGGTCGCGTGGTCAACCGCACCGAACGCCAGTGCCACACTGAAACGACGACTTCCGAGTCGAGCCGGGTGACCGGTTACAACGTCACCTACCGCAACGAAGATGGCACCACCGGCACCATGCGCATGGACAGCAAGCCGGGCAACCGCATCGCGATGGGTACCAGCGACGTGGTCAAGGGTTACGACGTGACCTACCGTTACGACGGTGCCGAGAAGACCATCCGCATGAACGACAAGCCGGCCAGCGATCGCCTGCCGGTGGTCGACGGCCAGTTGGTGACCCAGACCGCTGCAGCGGACGTGGGCGGCACGCGCCAGTAATGCAGGTGGGGCGGGCCGCGGCCCGCTGCATCGAGGCCTGCACAGGCCGGCGCAAGCCGGCCTGTTCTGTTTCCGGCGCCGGCACGGCAGACTGGTGGCCACCGTGCCGAGGGCACCGGCGCGCAAACCCTGGAGGACAGCTGGATGAGCATCTTCGACCTTCGCCTGGAGACCGATCGCCTGGTCCTGCGTCCGCCCCTGCGCGAAGACCTTGAACCGTTCCTGGCGTTCTGCGCCGATGAAGAGGTCATGTCGCACCTGGGGGGTGTGCAGCCACGATCGGTTGCCTGGCGCAGCTTCTGCGGGCTGGCCGGCGCCTGGCAGTTGTTCGGCTTTTCCATGTTCAGCGTGATCGAGAAATCCAGCGGGCAATGGGTGGGCCGGCTGGGGCCGTGGCAGCCGCTGGACTGGCCGGGCACCGAAGTGGGCTGGAGCATCCGCCGCGAAAGCTGGGGCCGGGGCTATGCCCCCGAGGGGGCAGCCGCCGCCATCGACTGGGCCTTCGCCACGCTGGGGTGGGCCGAGGTCATCCATACCATCGCGCCGGACAACGTGAACTCCAAGGCAGTGGCTGCCAAGCTGGGCAGTACGTTGCTGCGCATGGGCGAACTGCCTGCGCCGCACGAAGGCAAACCGGTGGAGGTATGGGGACAGTCGCGCGCGCAATGGATTGCCCGGCACGGCTGACACCGCGCTTGGCAAATCCGTGGGCAGTCGCCAGACTTCCGGCAACGTCGGCGCGGCCGGCATCGCGGGTGGAACAGGCAGATGGTCGATGAGCGGGTAGGGCTGACCGTCCACGGGATGTCGGTGTCGGGCAACTGCCACAAGGTCCGCCTGCTGCTGGAACAGCTTGGCGCACGCTATCGCTGGGTCGAGGTCGACAGCGCGCACGGGCAGACCCACGAGCCTGCATTCCTTGCGCTCAATCCCAATGCCAAGGTGCCGCTGGTGGTGCGCGATGACGGCCGCGTGCTGGCCGAATCCAACGCGATCCTGTTCTGGCTGGCCGAAGGCACGCCGTATCTCTCCAGCGATGGCTGGGAACGCGCGCAGGCGCTGCGCTGGATGTTCTTCGAACAGTACAGCCACGAGCCCTACATCGCGGTGGCGCGTTTCATCTGCGGCTGGACCGCGGCGGATTCTCCGCGGCGTGCCGAGTTGCCGCACGTGCGCGAACGTGCCGCGCATGCACTGGCGGTGATGGAGCAGCATCTTTCCGGCGCGCAATGGTTCAGCGGTACGCACTACGGCATCGCCGATATCGCCTTGTTTGCCTACACCGACGTCGCCGCTGATGGTGGCGTTGCGCTGCAGCCTTTTCCGGCCATCCTCGCCTGGTTGGACCGCGTGCGTGCCCAGCCCGGATTCGTCGCCATGCCATCGGTGGACCCGGCGGTCCAGGCGAGGTTCGACGCGGCGGCAGGTGGCAGGACGGGCCCATGACCGGCCGGGGCGTGGGGTAGCGGAGGGCCATGCCGGTCACCGGCAGAAGCAGCGGGTCATGGACCCGCTCTACGCCGCGGGCGACAATGCCGGGGTAGCGCCGCACTGGCTTTGGCGCAGGAAACCGGATGCATGTGTGGATTGGCGGGAATGTTGTTGCCGGAACCTTCGCTGGGGATCGGGCCGATGCAGGCGTTGGCCCGGCGCATGGGCGACGCCCTGCTGCACCGTGGACCGGACGACAGCGGCGTATGGGCCGATGAGGCCGCGGGCATCGCGCTGGCCCACCGGCGCCTGAGCATCCTGGATCTGTCGCCACTGGGCCACCAGCCGATGACCTCGGCCGATGGACGTTACGTGATGGCCTACAACGGCGAGGTCTACAATTTTGCCGGATTGCGCGCGGAGCTGGAGCCGCTTGGCCATGCCTTCAGTGGCCACTCCGATACCGAAGTGCTGCTGGCGGCGATCCTGCAATGGGGGCTGGATGAAACCCTGCAGCGCTGCAACGGCATGTTCGCCATCGCGCTGTGGGACCGCGAACAACGCTGCCTGTGGCTGGCGCGCGACCGCGTTGGCAAGAAGCCGCTGTATTACGGTTGGGCCGGCGACACGCTGGTGTTCGGTTCGGAACTGAAGGCGTTATGGCAACACCCGGAATTCGACAATGACATCGACCGCGATGCGCTGACCCTGCTGCTGCGGCTGGATTACATCCCGGCACCGCACAGCATCCACCAGCGCTGTTTCAAGATGATGCCCGGCCGCATCCTGCGCCTGGATGCCGCGACAGTGGCGGCAGGGCCATCGGCACATCGTCCGGAGCAGGCACAACGGCCGTTCTGGGATGCGCGCGCGCGCATGCAGGCTGCCCTGGCTGCGCCATTCAGGGGTGGCATCGATGAGGCGGAACAGCAACTGGATGCACTGCTGCGTGACGCGGTGGGCCTGCGCATGGTGGCGGATGTTCCGGTGGGCGTGTTCCTGTCCGGTGGTACCGATTCGTCGCTGGTCGCGGCATTGATGCAGGCGCAGAGCAACCAGCCCGTGCACAGTTTCAGCATCGGTTTCAGCGGCTCGCATCACGATGAGGCCCCGCTGGCCAGGGAACTGGCCGCGCACCTGGGCTGCGATCATACCGAGCTGTATGTCAGCGGCGCCGATGCGTTGGCGGTGGTGCCGCAGCTGCCGGCGATGTTCGACGAACCTTTCGCTGATGCCTCGCAGGTGCCGACCGCGCTGGTCGCCCGCCTGGCACGCCAAGGGGTCACGGTGGCGCTGTCCGGCGATGGCGGTGATGAACTGTTCTTCGGCTACATGCGCTATGTGCGCGCGCTGCGCAACTGGCAGATGCTCGGCCGCGTACCGGCGCCGTTGCGGCGTTGGCTTGGCGCGCGGGCCGGGCGACAGGGCGAAGCATCGCGGACCGGCGGCATGGCGGCACTGCTGGCGGAGACCGGCGCACGCGGTATCGGCGATGTCTACCGCAACCGCATTTCGCGCTGGCGTGATCCGGCGGCGGCCGTGCCGGGAGCGCAGCTGGCCGGCAGTTTCTATGACCTGGCCGATCCGCTGCATGGCGCTGGCACGCCGGCCGACGCGATGATGCTGGCCGACTTCACGACCTATCTGCCCGATGACCTGCTGTGCAAGGTCGACCGCACCTCGATGGCGGTCAGCCTGGAGGCGCGGGCGCCGCTGCTGGACTGGCGCGTGGCCGAGTTCGCCTGGTCGCTGCCGCTGGCGTTCAAGCGCCAGGGCGATACCAGCAAGGTGCTGCTCAAGCGCGTGCTGGGCCGCTACGTACCGCCGTCGATGGTGCATCGGCCAAAGCGCGGCTTCGGCGCGCCGGTGGGCGACTGGCTGCGCGGCGACCTCCGTCCGTGGGCCGATGAGCTGCTGGATCCGGGTCGCCTGCAGCGCGAAGGCGTGTTCTCGGCCGCCGCGATCCAGCCGTTGTGGCAGCAGTTCCTCGGTGGCGAACGCAAGTGGCATACCCACCTGTGGAACGTGCTGATGTTCCAGGCCTGGCAGGCGCACTGGCGCGCCGTCCGCGCGGAAGTGCAGGGCAGCTGACCGCCCTGCCGGGGTGGCGCGCCTTCACCGTGCAACAAGGCCACCGCCATTAGCCTGTGGCTTTCCGACCCGAAAAGGTTGTAACGCCATGGCTGGGTACACCATTGCTGTCTTCGTTGGCAGCCTGCGCAAAGAATCCATCAACCGGAAGCTTGCACGTGCACTGGAACGGCTGGCGGCCGGCAAGGCCCGCTTCGACTACGTGCAGATCAGCGACCTGCCGCTGTACGACCAGGATTTCGACCAGGACTATCCGGCCCAGGGCAAACGCCTGAAGCAGCAGGTGCGCAGCGCGGACGCGGTGCTGTTCGTGACCCCGGAATACAACCGTTCGGTGCCCGGCGTGTTGAAGAACGCGATCGACATCGGCTCGCGTCCATACGGTGACAGTGCATTTTCCGGCAAGCCGGCCGCGGTCATCGGTGCCTCGATCGGGGTCATCGGCACTGCGCTGGCACAGCAGCACCTGCGCAACACGCTGGCTTACCTGGACATGCAGGTACTGGGCCAGCCCGAAGCGTTCCTGCATTTCAAGGAAGGCCTGATCGAAGCCGATGGGACGGTCACCAACGAAGGCACGGAGAAATTCCTGCTGGACTTCGTCGAGCGTTTCCTGTCGCTGGTCACGCTGCACGGCAAGCCTGCCTGAACGATGATCGCGCTGTGGCGCAGGGACACATCCTGCGATCTGCGATAATGGCTGCAACAGGCGCCGCAAGGGTGCCTGTCGCAGGCAGTGCGACGCGACCGCGCCACGCTGGTCACGCGCTGCTGGATATCCCCCGTTTCTCCACGGCTTATCCACAGGCTTGTCCATGGCGGCCAGGGAGGTCGCATGCCTACACTCGATTGGCCCAACCAGTAGGAAACCCCGCTCCATGTCCGCCCGCACCGGCTTCCGTTCCGACCGCAAGGAGCGCCCAGACCGCTTCGACCGCGATGATGCGCGCATCGATCAGCTGCGCGTGCCGCCGCATTCGGTGGAGGCCGAGCAGGCCGTGCTGGGCGGGCTGATGCTGGCACCGGACGCGTTCGATCGCGTCAACGACCAGCTCACCGAAGCAGACTTCTATCGCCGCGACCACCAGATGATCTACCGCGCGATCCGCGAGCTGTCCGAGCGCGATCGTCCGTTCGACGCGGTGACGCTGGGCGAGTGGTTCGAATCCCAGGGCAAGATGGAGCTGGTCGGCGACGGCGCTTACCTGATCGAACTGGCCAGCACCACGCCGTCGGCCGCCAATATCGTGGCCTATGCGGAAATCGTCCGCGACAAGGCGGTGCTGCGGCAGCTGATCCAGGTCGGTACCGACATCGTCAATGATGGCTTCCAGCCGGAAGGGCGCGACAGCAGCGAGCTGCTGGCGACCGCGGAAAAATCCGTGTTCGCCATCGCTGAGCAGGGCGCGCGTGGCCGCACTGATTTCGTCGCCATGCCCGGCGCGCTGAAGGATGCCTTCGAAGAGCTGCGCAACCGCTTCGAGAATGGCGGCAACATCACCGGCCTGCCTACCGGTTACACCGATTTCGATGCGATGACCGCCGGCCTGCAGCCGACCGACCTGATCATCCTGGCCGCGCGCCCGGCGATGGGCAAGACCACCCTGGCGCTGAACATTGCCGAATACGCCGCGATCAAGTCGAAGAAGGGCGTGGCGGTGTTCTCCATGGAAATGTCGGCCTCGCAGCTGGCGATGCGCCTCATCTCCTCCAATGGCCGCATCAACGCCCAGCGCCTGCGCACCGGCCAGCTTGAAGATGAGGACTGGAGCCGGGTGACCGGCGCGATCCGCATGCTGAAGGAAACCAAGATCTTCATCGACGATACCCCGGGCGTGTCGCCGGAGGTGCTGCGTTCCAAGTGCCGCCGCCTCAAGCGCGAGCACGACCTGGGCCTGATCGTCATCGACTATCTGCAGCTGATGAGCGTGCCGGGCAACAGTGAGAACCGCGCCACCGAAATCTCCGAGATCTCGCGTGGGCTGAAGGGCCTGGCCAAGGAACTCAACGTGCCGGTGATCGCCCTGTCCCAGCTCAACCGCTCGCTGGAAACACGTACCGACAAGCGTCCGGTGATGGCCGACCTTCGCGAATCCGGCGCTATCGAGCAGGACGCGGACATGATCGTGTTCATCTACCGCGACGATTACTACAACAAGGAAAACTCGCCGGACAAGGGCCTGGCCGAAATCATCATCGGCAAGCACCGTGGTGGTCCGACCGGCTCGTGCAAGCTGAAGTTCTTCGGTGAGTACACCCGCTTCGACAACCTGTCGCACGATTCGGTGGGTTCGTTCGAATAGCGGTAGCGCCGGGCCACGCCCGGCGGACCGTTCCGCACCGTGGATTGATCGGGGGCCGTGTCGGCCGCTGCGGGCGCCGGGCATGGCCCGGCATTATCGTGTGCCTGACGGGCAGGAGGGGCTGGCCTGTCTCAATTGTAAATACCATGTCATGGGATGTTCCTACCATGCTGCCGCTGCCTTCCCCTTCGACGCCGCCTTTCGGCGTCCAGCGCGCCCAAGGAACCCACCCGCATGCCATTCCACGTTCCGCTCCGCCGCAACCTGCTTGCCCTGCTGGTCTGTGCTGCACTGCCGTCGCTGGCATCGGCCGAGAGCGCACCCACCGAGGGGCCTTCCGCCACCACGCTGGATTCGGTGTCGGTGACCGGTCGTGGCGAAGCCCGCCAGGTGCAGCGGGTGACGGCCGAAGACATGAAAGTGCTGCCACCCGGCGCCAATCCGCTGAAGCTGCTGGCCACCAAACCCGGCGTCCACTTTGAATCGGCCGATGCCACGGGCGCCTATGAATGGTCCACCAGCATCAGCCTGCGTGGCTTCAACCAGAGTCGCCTGGGCTATACGCTGGACGGTATTCCGCTGGGCAACATGGCCTACGGCAACAGCAATGGCCTGCATGTCAGCCGCGCGGTGATCAGTGAGAACCTGGCCGGCGCCGAAGTGTCCACCGGCATCGGTGCGCTCGGCACGCCGTCCACCAGCAACCTCGGCGGTGTGTTCCAGTTCTTCTCGATCGACCCGTCTCCGGAATATGGCGTGACCCTGGCGCAGGGCTTCGGCACCGACAGCGCCCGGCGCACCTATGCACGGCTGGATACCGGTGAACACCAGGGCTTTGCCGCCTACCTGTCCGGTGTCTATTCCAAGGGCGACAAGTGGAAGGGCTGGGGCGACCAGGAGCTCAAGCAGTTCAACGGCAAGGCCACCTACCACTTTGGCGAGGACAACAAGCTCACGGCGATCATCAACAGTTCCCGCCGCGTCGAAGCGGACTACCAGGACCTGTCGCTGGAGATGATCGAGCGGCTTGGCTGGAACTGGGACAACTACGCGCCGGACTGGGCACGCGCGGTAGCGGCGGCGAACGGCCAGTACAGCGGCAACGTCAACAGTCCATGGGATGCCTACTTTTCCGGCCACGGGGTACGCAACGACGACCTCGCCAGCCTCGCCGGTGACTTCGGCCTCAACGACGCGATGCGCCTGAAGGCCAACGTCTACCATCACAGCAATCGCGGCCAGGGACACTGGTTCAGTCCCTCCAACCCGTCCAACCCGGGTACCGACCGCGAGATCCCCATTTCCATCCGTACCACCGAATACGCGATCGACCGTACCGGCGTCACGGCTGCGTTTACCTGGCAGCTTGGTGGCCATGAGCTGGAGGCGGGCTTCTGGTACGAAGACAACGGCCACAGCGTGGCGCGCAATTTCTATTACATCGACGGTCCGCTGGATGACGGCTTCTTCCTGCGCAACCCGGACGAGCGGCTCTGGTTGCAGCGCTTCACCACCATCACCCGGCAGGTCTACGTGCAGGATCGCTTCCGCCTGCTGGATGATCGGCTTACCGTGGACGTAGGTTTCAAATCACCCAATACCCGCACCACCGTGCGCACGCCGCTCGGCGACTATGCCGACGGCAGCAGCCTCTCCGCCAAGGACAGCTTCCTGCCGCAGGCCGGCTTCAACTTCAAGTTGAACGCGGGCAACGAGATCTTCGGTTCGTACGCCAAGAACATCGCCGCCTATGCGCTCGGCGTGGGCAGTCCGTTCAACGTACCGCAGGCCGCTTTCGACAGCAGCGCCGCCAACCTCGAGCCGGAACAGTCGCGCACCATCGAACTTGGCTGGCGTGGTTATGGCCAGGGCTTCGAAGCATCGCTGGCGGTATTCGACGTGAAGTTCGACAACCGCCTGCTGGCCATTGCACAGTGCGTCGGCATCCTGGGCTGCCCGGCGCTGTATTCCAACGTCGGCTCGGTAACCAGCCGGGGTGCCGAAGCGACCTTCCAGCTCAAGCCGGCACGCGACCTGTCCTGGACCAATGCGCTGTCCTTCAATGACAGCACCTACGACGATGATTACCTCAACAACGGCGTGGTGCCGACCGGCGGCAAGAAGACCGTCGACACGCCGGAATGGATGTTCGCCACCCAGTTGGCCTGGACGCCCGGCCCGTGGGACCTGCGCCTGTCGGCGAACCACGTTGGCAAGCGCTATGTCACCTATACCAACGACCTGTCAGTACCCAGCTACTGGCTGCTCAACGCGGCTGTTGCCTATGATTTCGGGGCCGTCGGTCCGGTGCAGAACCTCTCCGTGGCACTCAACCTGACCAACCTGGCCGACAAGACCTACCTGGCCTCGATCAACACCAACGGTACGTACGAGAGCGACCCGACACGGACCTCGAGCACCATGCAGGTTGGCGCACCGCGGCAGGCGATGCTGACCGTCACCGCGCGCTTCTGATGCAGCCCGTCGATGCCGCCGGCCGGCGGCGGCTGCTGCAGCTGGCATGGCAGGGAACCGGGGCGGCCATCGCCTTGGCGGCGTTGCCGGGGCTGGCCGTGGCTGGCCCACGGCCACGGCTGGGGCGCGATCCGTTCACCCTGGGCGTGGCGTCCGGTGACCCGGACGCGCAGGGGGCAGTGTTGTGGACGCGGTTGGCACCGGAACCGCTGCTTGGCGGTGGCATGCCCTCGCGGGCGGTACCGGTACGCTGGTTCGTCGCCGAAGATCCCGGCATGCGCCGGGTCGTGCAGCGTGGCGTCGCCGCGGCGGTGCCGGAGCTGGCGCACTCGGTGCACGTGGAGGTCATGGGCCTGCAGCCGGGGCGGGATTACTTCTATCGGTTTTCCTGCGATGGTGATGAAGAAAGCCCCATCGGCCACTTCCGCACCACGCCGCTGCCGGATGCGCGGCTGGATCGCCTGCAACTGGCGCTGTGTTCCTGCCAGGCCTGGAACAGTGGCTACTATCCCGTGCTGGCGGACATCGCGCGCAGCGATGTCGACCTGGTGCTGCATGCAGGCGACTACCTCTACGAATACAGCCCACTGCAGAATGCCCGCGGCGTGGTGCTCGATGCGCAGCGTTTCAGTGGCGAAACGACAAGCCTGCAGCGCTATCGCGACCAGTACGCGCTGTACAAGCTGGACCCGGACCTGCAGGCGGCCCACGCCGCGCATGCCTTCGCGGTGATATGGGACGACCACGAGGTACAGAACGACTACTCCGGCATCACCCCGGAGAAGGAGGGGGGCAGCCTGGAGACGTTCATCGCCCGGCGCGCCGCAGCGTATCGCGCCTTCTACGAGCACCTGCCGGTGCGGCGCGCGCCCACTACCAATGGCGGGCTGCGCATCCATCGCCAACTGCGTTACGGCGACCTCGCACAACTGACCTTGCTGGACTGCCGGCAGTTCCGCCCGGCCAACCCCTGCGGCGTCGGCGAGACACCGCGCTGCGCGGCCGCGCTGGACCCGCGCGCGAGCATGCTGGGCGTTGGGCAGGAAGCGTGGTTCGAACAGGCCATGGCCTCGGCCGCAGGGCTGCGCTGGAACGTGGTGGTGCAGCAGTTGCTGATGGCGCAGTTGAAGCTGGACGCCGGTACGCCGCGCGAGCGTTTCTGGAACGATGCCTGGGATGGTTATCCGCTCGCGCGCTGTCGCATGCTTGAAGCCCTGCACAAGTCAGGGCAGGGCAATGGCATCGTGCTGGGGGGCGACTGGCATTCGAGTTTCGTCAACGACCTGAAGCTGGATTTCGACGTTGCCGGGGATGCCGTGGTGGCGACCGAGTTCGTCGCCCCGGCGATCAGCAGCGGCGGGGACGATACGCCCTATGGGCCCTACTACGGCCCGTCCATGCCGATGAATCCACATATCCGTTACTTCGACGGCGACCGCCGTGGCTGGTGGCGCATGGAGTTCGCTCGGGACACCCTGCAGGCCGAACTGCGCTTTGCCGATAGCGTGCTGCGACCGGATGCGGTGGTGGCGGCCGCAGCGGGATTCCAGGTCGAGCGCGGCCGCCCGGGGGCCCGGCGCACCCTGTAGCGCCGGTTCCGTCAGCGCATGCGGGGTTTCATCGCAACGCGCTTGCAGGGCGGCCCACAGGACGCAAGGATGCTCGCCAGGCGGCACGGTGCTGCCCGAGGAGACCCATGATGAAGACCCTGTTCGCACTCGGCGTGTGGTGCCTGCTGTTCGTGTTGTGCTGGCCGCTGGCGATCCTTGCATTGATCGCGTGGCCGTTGGTATGGCTGCTCAGCCTGCCGTTCCGCCTGGTCGGCATCACCTTCTCGGCCCTGTTCGCCTTCCTGGGCGCGGTGCTGATGCTGCCTGCGCGCCTGCTGGGTGGTGGGCGACGGCCGGCTGCAGCGTAGGCGCCATACCGGTCCCACGCGCCATGGCCCGCATGAAAAAACCCCGCCGAGGCGGGGTTTCTGTTTGAAGCCACGACGAGGTCGCTTGGCCAAGGCGTATCAGTTCGCCTTGTGGATGGAGCGCTTGCTCACGGCCATGGCGGCGTCATGCACCACTTCCGACAGCGACGGATGGGCGTGGCAGATACGCGCCAGGTCATCGGCCGAACCGTTGAACTCCATGGTCAGCACGCCTTCGTGCACCAGTTCGGACACGTTGGCGCCTACCAGGTGCAGGCCCAGTACGCGGTCGGTTTCCGCATGTGCCAGCACCTTGACGAAGCCAGCCGGCTCGATCATGGCGACCGCACGGCCGTTGGCGGCGAACGGGAAGCTGCCGGCCTTGTACGGAATACCTTCGGCCTTCAGCTGCGCCTCGGTCTTGCCGACCCATGCCAGTTCCGGCTCGGTGTAGATGACCCACGGAATGGTGTCGAAGTTGACGTGGCCCGGCAGGCCGGCGATCAGTTCGGCCACCGCGATGCCTTCCTCGAAGCCCTTGTGCGCCAGCATCGGGCCGCGCACGCAGTCACCGACCGCCCACACGCCGTCCACGCCGGCGTGGCAGTGGTCGTCCACCTCGATCTGGCCACGTTCGTTGACCTTGACGCCGGTGCCTTCGGCCAGCAGGCCCTTGGTGGCGGCGCGACGGCCGACGGCCACCAGCAGCTTGTCCACGGTCAGGCTCTTCTCGCCTTCAGCGTCGGTGTAGGTCAGGGCGACTTCCTTCTTCTTGCCCTTGCCGGTCACTTCGGCCTTGGAGACCTTGGCACCCAGCTTGATGTCCAGGCCTTGCTTCTTGAATTCCTTGGCCGCGACCTTGGCCACCTCGGCGTCCGCAGCGGCCAGGAACTCCGGCAGTGCCTCCAGGATGGTCACTTCCGCACCCAGGCGCTTCCACACGCTGCCCAGCTCCAGGCCGATCACGCCGGCGCCGATCACCGCCAGGCGGTTCGGCACTTCGGTGAAGTCCAGGCCGCCGACGTTGTCGACGATGGTGTCGCCGTCGAACTTCGCGAACGGCAGTTCGATCGAATCCGAACCGGCGGCGATGATGACGTTGGTGCCCTTCAGCTCGACTTCCGAGCCGTCATGCTGCTTCACCTTGACCACGTTGCCCGGCTGCAGTTCGCCGAAGCCGTAGTAGGCAGCGACCTTGTTGGCCTTGAACAGCATGGCGATGCCGCCGGTGAACTGCTTGACGATCTTGTCCTTGCGGCCAACCATCGCCTCGACGTCCATCTTGGCGTCCTTGAAGCTGATGCCATGGTCGCCAAAGATGTGGCCCATGTTCCAGAACTGGCGCGAGGAGTCCAGCAGCGCCTTGGACGGAATGCAGCCCACGCGCAGGCAGGTGCCACCGAGGGCCGGCTTGCCATCCTTGCCCAGCGCCGCGTCGATGCAGGCGGTCTTCAGGCCCAGCTGTGCGGCGCGGATGGCGGCGTGGTAACCGGCCGGGCCGGCACCGATGACGACGACGTCGAATTGTTCAGCCATTTGAGGGTTCCTTGATGCTTTCCTCGACCCGTCAGGCGGGCCGGTGGCGCATGGCGCCGGGAGGAGGGCATGGCCATGGCCATGCCCCGGATCGACAAACCCCTCCCGGGAGGGAGGGGCAGGCGGGTATTACAGGCCGAACAGCATGCGGCCCGGGTTTTCCAGCTGGTTCTTGATGTCCACCAGGAACTGCACCGAGTCCTTGCCATCGATGATGCGGTGGTCGTAGGACAGCGCCAGGTACATCATCGGCGCGATCACGACCTGGCCGTTCTCGGCGATCGGACGTTCCTTGATCGCGTGCATGCCCAGGATGGCGCTCTGCGGCGGGTTGATGATCGGAGTGGACAGCAGCGAACCGAAGGTGCCGCCATTGGTCACGGTGAAGGTGCCACCCTGCAGGTCGTCCAGGCCCAGCTTGCCGTCACGTGCCTTCTTGGCGTAGTCGGCGATGCCCTTTTCGATGTCGGCGAACGACTGGCGCTCCACGTTGCGCAGCACCGGAGTCACCAGGCCCTTGTCGGTCGACACCGCGATGGAGATGTCCGAGTAGCCGTGGTAGATGACGTCGGTGCCGTCGATGGAAGCGTTGACCAGCGGGAAGCGCTGCAGCGCGTTGGCGGCGGCCTTGACGAAGAAGCTCATGAAGCCGAGCTTGATGCCGTGGGCCTTCTGGAACTCTTCCTGCAGTTCCTTGCGCGCGGCCGACACCTTGGACAGGTTGACCTCGTTGAAGGTGGTCAGCATGGCGGTGGAGTTCTTCGACTCCATCAGGCGGTCGGCGATGCGCTTGCGCATGCGGGTCATCGGCACGCGCTCTTCCGGGCGCGAACCTGCCGCCTTGCCGGCGCCGCCATTGCGGGCGTAGTTGACGATGTCTTCCTTGGTCACCGCGCCGCGGCGGCCGGTGCCGTCCACGTTGGCCGGGTCCACGCCTTCGGTGATGGCGGTGAAGCGGGCGCCGGGCGGCAGCGAATCGGCGCCGGACTTGGCGGCAGGTGCCGGTGCGGCGGCCGGTGCGGCGGCAGCCTTGGCCGGCGCAGCCTCGGCCTTCTTCTCTTCGGCGGCCGGGGCCGGTGCGGCGGCTTCGGCCACCGCGCCTTCCTCGATGATCGCCAGCACCTGGGAGCTGGTGACCGTGTCGCCTTCCTGGAACTTGATTTCCTTCAGCACGCCGTCGACGGTGGACGGGACTTCCAGAACAACCTTGTCGGTTTCCAGGTCAACCAGGTTTTCGTCACGCTTTACGGCGTCGCCGACCTTTTTGTGCCAGGTGGCGATGGTGCCGTCGGAGACGGATTCGGGCAGTACCGGGACTTTGACTTCGGTGGCCATGCGGGAGCTTCCTGGGTTCGTATTTCTTGGAATGGGGGAGGTTATTCGGCGACCGAGTCGTCGAACGGGTTGACCAGTGCGTCGGCGACCAGCTTCTGCTGCTCGATGACATGGTCAGCCATGTGGCCGGCAGCCGGCGAAGCCGAGCGCGAACGTCCGGCGTAGTGCAGGTTCTGGCCAGCGGCCACGCAGTACTGCAGGTGGTGGCGGATCTGGTACCACGCGCCCTGGTTCTGCGGCTCTTCCTGCGTCCACACCACGTCGGTGGCCTTGCCGTACTTCTTCAGCTCGGCAGCCAGCAGCGCGCGCGGGAACGGATACAGCTGTTCCACGCGGATGATCGCCACGTCGTCCTGGCCACGCTTGGTCTGGTCTTCCAGCAGGTCGTAGTAGACCTTGCCCGAGCACAGCACCACGCGCTTGGTCTTCTTCGGATCGGCCTTCGCATCGCCGATCAGGTGCTGGAACTCGCCATTGGCCAGCTCTTCCAGCGTCGACACGGCCAGCTTGTGGCGCAGCAGCGACTTGGGCGACATCACCACCAGCGGCTTGCGGGTGGTCAGGTGCTGCTGGCGGCGCAGCATGTGGAAGGCCTGCGCCGGGGTCGACGGCACGCATACCAGCATGTTCTCCAGCGCACACAACTGCAGGAAGCGCTCCAGGCGCGCCGAGCTGTGCTCCGGGCCCTGTCCTTCGTAACCATGCGGCAGCAGCAGGGTCAGGCCGGTCAGGCGGCCCCACTTGGCTTCACCGGCGGCGATGAACTGGTCGATGACGACCTGGGCACCGTTGGCGAAGTCGCCGAACTGCCCTTCCCAGATGCACAGGGTGCCCGGGTCGGTGGTGGAGAAGCCGTACTCGAACGCCATCACGGCCTCTTCGCTGAGCAGCGAATCGATGATGGTGGCCTTCTCCGGTGCATCCACCAGCTGGCGCAACGGCAGGTAGTACTGGTCGGTGTTCTGGTCGTGCAGCACCGCGTGGCGGTGGGTGAACGTGCCGCGGCCGACGTCCTGGCCGACCAGGCGCAGGCGGTTGCCTTCGTCCAGCAGCGTGGCGTAGGCCAGGTTCTCGGCAAAGCCCCAGTCGCCCGGGATCTCGCCGGCGGCCATCTTCCGGCGGTCGTCATAGACCTTGGCAACGCGCGAATGTACCTGCACGTCCTCCGGAATGGTGGTGATCAGCTTGGCCAGCGCGGTCAGCTTGTCCATGCCGACGGCGGTGGAGATCTTGTCCGACAGCTTGCCTTCCAGCAGCTTGGGCCAGTTGACGAACAGTGGGCTGGTCGGCGGGGTCTTCTCGACCTGTGCCAGCTCGGTGGTCACTTCGCCGCCGTCGAGCTTCTCGCGGTAGCGATCCACCAGCGCCTTGCCGCCGCCAGCGTCGATCACGCCAGCCTGTTCCAGCTTGGCGGCGTACATCTCGCGGGTGGTCTGGTGCTTGCGGATGACCTTGTACATCAGCGGCTGGGTGATCGCCGGCTCGTCGGCCTCGTTATGGCCCCAGCGGCGGTAGCACATCAGGTCGATGACCACGTCCTTGCTGAACTTCTGGCGGAACTCGAAGGCCAGCCTGGCGGCGAACACCACCGCTTCGGGGTCATCGCCATTCACGTGCAGCACCGGTGCCGCGATCATCTTGGCCACGTCGGTGCAGTACAGCGTGGAGCGCGAATCTTCCGGGTTGGACGTGGTGAAGCCAACCTGGTTGTTGACCACGATGTGCACGGTGCCGCCAACGGCGAAGCCGCGGGCCTGTGACATCTGGAACAGCTCCATCACCACGCCCTGGCCGGCAAATGCCGCATCGCCATGGATCAGGATCGGCATCACCTGCTTGCGCGCGGTGTCGCTGCGGCGTTCCTGGCGCGAGCGCACCGAGCCTGCGACCACCGGGTCGGCGATCTCCAGGTGCGATGGGTTGAATGCCAGCGCCAGGTGCACCGGGCCGCCGTCGGTGGACACGTCCGCCGAGAAGCCCATGTGGTATTTCACGTCGCCCGCCGAAGCGTGGTCGTCGTGTTCGAACTTGCCTTCGAATTCGTCGAACAGCTTGCGCGGGTTCTTGCCGAGGGTGTTGACCAGCACGTTGAGGCGGCCGCGGTGGGCCATGCCGACCACGACGTCCTTGATGCCATCCTTGCCGGCGTCACGGATGATGGTATCCATCATCGGGATCAGCGAATCGCCACCTTCCAGCGAGAAGCGCTTCTGGCCCACGTACTTGGTGTGCAGGTAGCGTTCCAGCCCTTCGGCCGCGGTCAGGCGTTCCAGCGTGCGGCGCTTGGTATCCGCATCCAGCTGGTAGTCGCCGCCGGCGAGCTCCAGCTTCTTGTAGATCCAGTGGCGCTGCTCGACCTCGGAGATGTGCATGAACTCCGCGCCGATCGAGCCGGTATAGGTCGCCTTCAGGCGCTCCAGCAGGTCGCGCAGCTTCATGCGGGGTTGGCCGCCCACGCCACCGGTGCTGAACTCGGTATTGAGATCGGCATCGGACAGGTCGTGGAATGCCAGGCCCAGGTCCGGCGGATTGGTCGGCTCGGCCAGGCCGAGCGGATCCAGCCGGGCGCCGAGGTGGCCGCGGGACCGATAGGCGGTGATCAGACGACCGACGTTGCGTTCGCGCTCGTCGCCGCTTCCTTCGCCGGTGCCGCTTTTCAGCGCGCCCTTGGCGGCGTCCACGATATGGGCAATGACGGCCGAATGGGGGATGTCACCTGCTTCGCGGCCCTTGAAGCCGTCGAAATAGGTCTTCCATTTGGGATCGACACTGTCCGGAGAGACGAGGTACTGCTCGTACAGGTCCTCGACATAGGCGGCGTTGCCGCCGGCGAGTTGCGATGACTGCGCAAACTGCTTCAGTAGATTGTCCACGATGGAGAGTGTTTTTTTCGCTTGTGGGGTAGGGCTCTGGAAGTACCCGGCAGGCAGGATGAATAGCCAGACTCGGGCGCGTTCAAACACTTGAATTGTACCCCCATCCGGGAAGGAAGGGGCACCGAGGGGGAGTGGCTGGACCCTTTGTGTCGCTGGCAGACAGGTTGCCGGGTGGCGCCGCTGTCAGATGCCCAGCGCGCGGAATTCGGTGCAGTCACGCGAACGGTCCCAGACACGCTGCAATCGGTCCTCAACAGGTTGCGAACGTGATGGCAGCGCGATGGCCGCTTCGCCTTCCAGCCGGTTCCCCATCAGACGAAAGTAGTAGTCGCCACGGTCATTGACCAGGCAGGCCGAGGCCAGTCCACGATCGATCGGATCGTTGACCTCACGGACCTGGACCACGCTGGGCAGCCGTTGCGCCAGGGCCAGCAGGGGCGCATCGGCGGCCTGGATGGCGGCCGCCTGCTGCACGATCACCCGCAGTTGCTTGTCGTGCGGGCGCGTGGCGAAGCGCCGCAGCGCCGCCTGTACCGGCCCCGCATCCAGCAGGCCCGGATCCAGTTGGCGGCTGTGGATCCACAGCCGGCGACGGGCGCGGTGGATGATGGCGGTGGTGATCGCCAGCGCCGCGTCGAGGCCCTCGATGGCCACCGCCGAGCCCAGCGTACGGCGCATCTGCCGGTGCACGATGCCGGCCTCTTCGAACCGTGGTCCTTCCGGTATGAACCCATGCCGGGCATAGAAATCGCAGGCCGGCAGCTGGGCGTGCAGGGTGGCCTGCTGCAGGCCGGCCGCCGCTGCGGCCTGTACCAACGCGTCCAGCACGGCCGCGCCAACGCCGTGGCTGCGCCAGCCGGCCAGCACCGCCATGCGGCCGATGCGTCCATCCGGCAGCAGCCGGCCGGTCCCGATCGGCCGGTCCTGGGTATCCACCGCCAACGCATGGGTGCATACCGGATCGAGCGCATCGCGCTCCAGTTCACCGGGCACCCCCTGTTCGTGCACGAACACCTGCTGGCGCACCGCGTGGATGTCGGCATGCCGGCTGGCGTGGTCGACACGCAGGACACGGAAGCCGGCCATGTTCAGTGGCGCCGCTGGCCGGCGCCGTCGTCCGGGACGTCGTCGTCATGGTCCTCGAAGCTGACCACGACCTCCACCCCGTCTTCGTGCACGTTTACTTCGCGCACTTCGTCGGACAGGTCCTCCACGTCGATCGTGTCCACGGTGCCGGCGGCCTCGACCACCTCGTCACCGGCATCCAGGATGTCTTCGTACGCATCGTCCGCATTGGGATCGGTGAGCTGGTAGAAGCCCAGCACCATCAGTTCCTGCAGCGCCTGGCGGCCCTTGGCGGACAGGCCGCGCCACGCTGCATCGTCCAGGCGTTCGGCTGCGGCGATGCGCTGGGCATCTTTCACCGATACGCCCAGGTCCAGGCCGCTGCAGTACAGGCTGGCGCCGCGCTTGGCCCGTCGCCAGGCCAGTCGCGCCCAGGGGTGGCGCTCCAGCAGCAGGCCCTGCGCCAGTGCCTGGTCGACTTCTTCAAGCGCCGGGGCAGGGCTGCTGGGCATCACTTCGCCCGCCGCCCGGTAGGTGGTGATGAAGCGGCCGAACCAGTCGCCCAGCTTGTCCGGGTCATTCATGCGGATGGCATTGAGCGCGTCGACGACGCGGTTCATCGCCGCCACGTCTATCTCGTTCGGGTCTTCGGGCAGTTTCAGGTCCGGGTCCTGGTAACGGATGGACTCGTCGGCATCGACGATCAGGGTATCCAGGTAATCGCTGATCAGCTCGGCCGAGGCGGGCGCGCGCATGCCGAAGGAGAAGGTCAGGCACGGATCTTCCGCCACGCCGTTGTGCGGTACGTTCGGTGGCAGGTACAGCATGTCGCCGGGGGCCAGCACCCAATCGTGGGTCGGCTTGAACTTCTGCAGCAGTTTCAGTTCCACGTCCGGGCGGAAATCCAGCGGCGGACGCTTGCCCCGGGTCGACTCGCTGGCGTCGATCTGCCAGCGGCGATGGCCGTGCGCCTGCAGCAGGAATACGTCGTACTGGTCCACGTGGGCGCCGACCGAGCCACCGGTGGCGGCGAAACTGATCATCACATCGTCCATGCGCCAGCGCGGCAAGAAATCGAACCGTGCGATCAAGGCGCGCACGTCCGGATCCCATTTGTCCACGTCCTGCACCAGCAGGGTCCAGTCGTGGTCGGGCAGGGCGGGGAACACGTCTTCCCGGAACGGGCCGCTGCGCACACGCCAGCCGTCGCTGCTGCGGTCGTGCTCGATCAGCCGCGCCAGCACGCCGTCTTCGCAGGCAAGGCCCGCCAGGTCGTCGGGCATCACCGGGGTCTGGAAATCGGCGAAGGCGTTGCGGATCAGCAGCGGGCGCTTCTGCCAGTAGTCGCGCAGGAAGGTCGCCGGGGCCATGCCCAACGGCCTGGTGGCACTGGCGTGGACTTCGATGGCATGGGTCTTGGAGGCAGGTGCGGATTTGCGTGCAGCCATGGGGGACATCCTTGCAGCGGAAACAGGAGGGCGGCCGCGAAGCCGTCGATACGCCTATTGTCCGCCGTTGGGCGATGTCATGCACCTGCGGGGTGGCAAGAGCTGCATCTGGGATTGGCCGGGCGGGCCCGCTCTACCCATCCCCATCACCCCATTTCGCCGGGCATGGCCCGGCGCTACCTGCCGCCGCATGGACCTGTCGAAGGTGCGGCGGGCGGGGTACGCGCAAGAACGAATCGGTAGAGCGGGGCCATACCCCGCTGCCGTTGGCGCGATGCCGGAAACAGGAGCAGCGGGGCATGGCCCCGCTCTACCCATCACCCCATTACCTACCGCCGGGCATGGCCCGGCGCTACCTGACGCCGCATGGACCTGTCGAAGGTGGGGCGGATGCGGTATGCGCAAGAAAAAATTGGTAGAGCGGGGCCATGCCCCGCTGCCGTTGGCGCGATGCCGGAAACAAGAGCAGCGGGGCATGGCCCCGCTCTAC
>NZ_JACGXS010000021.1 GCF_014117215.1 Stenotrophomonas tumulicola
ACCTGACCGCGTCCGGGCAGACCAGCTGGCATGGCTTCGCCGAGGCGATCTTTGCCGAGGCGCTGGCCGCCGGCGTGCTGGCCAAGGTGCCGACGGTGGAGGCGATCTCGAGCTCGGAATATCCGACGCCGGCCAGGCGGCCGTCATGGTCGGTACTGGACAACCGCCGGCTGCAGCAGGATTTCGGCATCGAACTGCCGGCATGGCAGGACGGGTTGAAGCGGGTGATGGCGGAAGTGGCCCGCGCCTGAAGGTAGCACCGGGCCATGCCCGGCGGATGCCTCATCACCGCTGCGCTCGCCGGCCATGGGCCGGCGCTACCCAGGATGTAGCGGGTTCCGGATCAGCTGCGTCCGTACGTATCTTCGAAACGCACGATGTCGTCTTCGCCAAGATAGCTGCCGGACTGTACTTCGATCAGTTCCAGCGGCAGCCGGCCCGGATTGCGCAGGCGATGGGTCACGCCCAGCGGAATATAGGTGCTCTGGTTCTCGCTTAGCAGGATCACCTCATCACCGCGGGTGACCTCGGCGGTACCGCTGACCACGATCCAGTGCTCGGCCCGATGGTGGTGCATCTGCAGGCTCAACGTGCCGCCGGGCTTCACCGTGATGCGCTTGACCTGGAAGCGTGCGCCATTGTCGATGGAGTCGTAAGCGCCCCATGGGCGGTACACCTTGCGATGCCAGGTTGCCTCGCTGCGTCCTTCGGCCTTCAGGCGTGCAACCACCGCCTTGACCTCCTGCATGCGATCACCCTTGCCGACCAGTACCGCATCGTCGGTTTCCACGACGATCACGTCATCCAGGCCTACCATCGCCACCAGACGCTGGCCGTAGGCGTAGGTGTTGCGGCAATCGATGGCGATGACATCACCCTGGTGTGCGTTGCCGTCGCCATCCTGCTGTGACACATCACGCAGCGCGGTCCACGACCCCACGTCGTTCCAACCGGCATCCAGCGGCACCACGATTGCATCGGCGGTCTTTTCCATCACCGCGTAATCGATCGAGTCCGACGGCACGGCGGCGAAGGCCTCCTTGTCCAGGCGGGTGAAGTCGGCGTCCCGTCGTGCCTTGCTCCATGCCTCCCGGCTGGTTGCCAGCATGGCCGGCTGGAAGCGCTCCAGTTCCTGCAGATAGCGCGATGCCTTGAACAGGAACATGCCACTGTTCCAGTAATACTGGCCGCTGGCGACATAATCGGTAGCCGCGGCAAGGTCCGGCTTCTCGACGAAACGCTCCACCGCACGCGCGCCCTCACCACTGGCTGCCTTGATGTAGCCGTAGCCCGTTTCCGGACCGGTCGGCACGATGCCGAAGGTCACCAGTTTGCCCGCCGCGGCAATCCCGGCTGCCTGCTGTGCCGCCAGCCGGAACGCATCGGCATCGGTAATCACATGATCCGAGGGCAGCACCAGCAATAGTGAATCACCGCCATCCCGGGTAGCCTCAAGGGCGGCTACCGCAATGGCCGGCGCGGTATTGCGACCGGCCGGCTCCAGGATGATGGCCGCCGGCTCTGCGCCAACCTGCTGCAACTGCTCGGCAGCCACGAAGCGGTGCTCTTCGTTGGCGATCACCAGTGGTCCGCGGGCCGCGATGGAGGCCACCCGTTCCCAGGTTGCCTGCAGCATGGTCAGCTCACCCGCCAGCGGCAGGAACTGCTTTGGGTAGGCTTCGCGCGAGAGCGGCCACAGGCGGGTGCCGGAGCCGCCGGACAGGATGACGGGCTGGATCTCGTTCATGGGTATCTGCTTCGTCCTTCGGTTACTGCTGCAGCAGCCGGGAGATCTCATCCGTGCGCGCCTGCAGCAACGTCGCGTCGCCACGCGTCTCGACGTTCAGGCGCAGCAGCGGTTCGGTATTGGAACTGCGCAGGTTGAAGCGCCATTCACCGAAATCGGCGCTGATGCCATCGGTATGGTCAAGCGTCGGAGCAAGGGGGGCGAAATGTTCCATCACGCGCGCCACCGATGCCTTGGCGTCGGTAACCTTGAAATTGATCTCGCCGCTGCAGGGGAACGCGGCCATGCGATCTTCGACCCAATCGGCCAGCGACCTGCCGCTTTCGGATACCAGCGCGGCAATCAGCAGCCACGGAATCATCCCCGAATCCGCATAGGCAAACTCGCGGAAATAATGATGGGCGCTCATCTCGCCACCATAAATGGCGTCTTCGGCGCGCATCTTCTCCTTGATGAATGCATGTCCGCTCTTGCACAGCACCGGGATACCACCTGCCTTTTCGACCATTTCCACGGTGTTCCAGACCAGGCGCGGGTCATGCACCACCTTGCCGCCCGGATGGCGCGCCAGCGCGGCCTGGGCCAACAGGCCGACCAGGTAATAGCCTTCGATGAAACGGCCGGTATGGTCGAAGAAGAAACAACGGTCGAAATCACCGTCCCAGGCAATACCGAAATCAGCGCCATGTTCGCGCACCGCATCAGCGGTGGCTGCCCGGTTCTCCGGCAGCAACGGGTTGGGGATGCCGTTGGGGAAGTTGCCGTCCGGTTCGTGGTTGATGCGCACGAACTGCAGCGGGAGGTGTGGTGCCAGCAGGTCCACGATCTCGCCGGCGCCGCCATTGCCAGCATTCACCACGATCTTCAGCGGCTTCATCGCGGGTACGTCCACGTAGGACAGCAGGTGTTGGATGTAAGCACTCTTGTCGTACTGTTCGCTCTGCCCGGCTGTCGGCGGCTGTGCGGCGCCCGTGTCGGCGGCCACTGCATCGGAAATCGCGAACAGGCCGGTGTCGGAACTGATCGGGCGCGCCTTCTCGCGCACCAGCTTCATGCCGTTGTAATCCATTGGATTATGGCTGGCGGTGACCATCACGCCGCCGGCGGCTTTCAGGTGGTCGGTCTGGAAATAGACTTCCTCGGTGCCACACAGGCCGATATCGATGACTTCGCGACCGGCGCCGCGCAGGCCTGCGGTCAGGGCATCCTGCAGCGCCGCGCTGGTCAGGCGCACGTCGTGGCCGACCACGACGGTCCCTGGCTCGAGCTGGGCGGACAACGCCACGCCGATACGGCGCGCCAGGTCTTCATTCAATTCGTCCGGCACGCGGCCGCGGATGTCATAGGCCTTGAAGGCGGGCAGGGGCATCGGTCAGATCCTTTGGGATGGGGGAGCCAGCCCCCTAGTCTAATCCCAAGCATGTATGGGAATCGTTTGCATGCGGCAACGCCACGTGACCGGCCCGCCGCCTGGCCTAGAATGGATCCATTACATCAGCGAGGTGAGGGCGTAGATGACAACTCCGGCAACGATCGGCGGCAAGCGCGACAAGCGCTTCGCCAATGCCGCGCAGGCCCTGCAGGGCGTGGTCGCCGACGGCCAGACGCTGGCGGTCGGCGGATTCGGCCTGTGCGGGATTCCCGAGGCGCTGATCGCCGCGCTGCGCGACAGTGGGGTCAGCGGCCTCACGGTGATCTCCAACAATGCCGGCGTCGATGGCTTCGGCCTCGGCCAGCTGCTGGCGACGCGGCAGATCCGCAAGATGATTTCTTCATACGTGGGTGAGAACAAGGAGTTCGAGCGCCAGTTCCTGGCCGGCGAGCTGGAGCTGGAGTTCAATCCGCAGGGCACCCTGGCCGAGCGGCTGCGTGCGGGTGGCGCCGGCATCCCGGCCTTCTTCACCGCTACCGGCTACGGCACTGTCGTGGCCGAAGGCAAGGAGACGCGGGAGTTCGATGGCCGCCACTATGTGATGGAAACCGCGCTGCGTGCGGATGTCGCGCTGGTCAAGGCGTGGAAGGCCGACGCGGCGGGGAACCTGGTATTCCGCAAGACCGCACGCAACTTCAATCCGGCCTGTGCGATGGCTGGCAAGGTCTGCATCGCCGAGGTGGAAGAGATAGTGCCGGTGGGAAATTTCGACCCCGACCAGGTACATCTGCCGGGTATCTACGTGCATCGCATCGTGCATAACCCGAATCCCGAAAAGCGCATTGAACAGCGCACCATCCGCAGCGAGGGCAATTGACATGGCATGGACCCGTGACCAGATGGCAGCCCGTGCCGCCCGTGAACTCACCGACGGCGCCTACGTGAACCTGGGCATCGGCCTGCCGACCCTGGTGGCCAACCACATCCCGGAAGGCGTGGACGTGTGGTTGCAGTCCGAGAACGGACTGCTCGGCATTGGTCCGTTCCCGACCGAAGCCGAGGTTGATCCGGACCTGATCAATGCCGGCAAGCAGACGGTGACCGCACGTGCCGGTGCCAGTTACTTCGGCAGCGACGACAGCTTCGCGATGATCCGCGGAGGACATGTGAACCTGGCCATCCTCGGTGCGATGCAGGTCACCGACAAGGGCGACCTGGCCAACTGGATGGTGCCCGGCAAGATGGTCAAGGGCATGGGCGGTGCGATGGACCTGGTGGCCGGCGTGCAGCGCGTGGTGGTGCTGATGGAGCACACCGCGAAGGACGGCGGACACAAGATCCTGCCTGAATGTTCGTTGCCGCTGACCGGCGTGCGCGTAGTCGACCGCATCATCACCGATCTTGCGGTGTTTGATGTCACTGCAGAAGGGCTGGTGCTGGTCGAGACGGCGCCGGACGTGGACGACAGCGAGCTGGAAGAAAAGACCGGGGTGGCGTTCAAGCGCTAACCTGGGGCGCCACCGGCCGCCACGCTGCCGCGGCCGGTGAAGCTGTCCTGCGTGGCAAGCAGGTCCAGTACGGCATCTGCATCCCAAAGGCCGCTGGCGAGACAGGTCAGCGGGATCTGCACCCCTTCGGATTCGAGCACCAGGTCGGCGATGTCCTCGCCAATGGCCGCACAGACGTCATGGATGAAATCGAGTGCGCCCTGATGGATCTGGTCCAGTACCTCCAGGCCCTCGCTGGATAGCTCCACGTGGCCGAAGCAGGGGATGGGCATTCCCCCCTGATCGAGTGCGAAGCCATTGAACTGGCCGGCCGGTGCGCTGAGCAGTGCTTCCAGCAGCAGGTCATGGGCGAGGATCGGCGAGCCGGCTTCATCTTCCGTGGTGCGACCGTCGAAATAGCGTGCTTCTGCCCAGCCGCTTCCTTCAAGTTGGCTGGCGCGCGCGCGCAAGGCAAAGTACATGCCCCCCAGAGGCTTCTGGCCGAGATGCGAAAGATTGCGCTGGATGGTGCCGGCATACCCTATATCCGCCACCATTGCGTTGGCCATATCGCCGAGACCGGACCAGTAGTGCAGGTAGGCATCGCGGGCCTGGGCGGCGATATGCAGCAGGGTGGGTAGGGTGGGGGCAAGCCATCCAGCCACCTCGGAGGCCATTTCCGGGAGGAAAACATCTTTTCCGGGCAGGCTGGCATCTACGTTGCGCAGGGCCGATACGGCGGCGTCGCCAAGTCGCGCCGCCACCAGTTGTTCCAGTGTTCCATTGAAGGTTCCCTCTACCAGCAGATGGACATCCGTGGCTGCATGCAGGGCTGGCAGGGTGGTGGCCTTGCGCGAGGCGAGGAAGTAGTGCGCTTTCAACTGCCGCGCGACTGGATGGAAGGGCTGCAGTTGCAGGAACGCACGGTGCAACAGGTGGCCTTCGCGGCTGAGAAACAGCACGTCCTGTACATCGCGGGCTTGCGCAGTGCGGACCAGCGAAAGCAGGAAGTCCAGCAGCAGTGGGCCCAGCACAACATAGCCAAGGTCTTGGGCCTGGAGCTGGATGCGACCCAGCAGGCGCGTCGGCTCGGTGTCGTAAAGGGCCGCGAAGCGGTTGGCGAGCAGGCCGCGCCACAACTGCTCCGGCCACGCGGCGTTGCCACCGTCCAGATGCCGCAGGGGGCGTAGCGCTGGCACTACGTCCAGCAATGCCGATGGCCGCAGTACATGAACGGGCGTCAGCATGTCCGCCAGTTGTGGCATCTGGATATCAGCATGCTCGTTGTCACCGATGTGCAGCCAGCTGCGGACGTGCAGCCCCTCGCGTTCGGCGCGGACTTGCCAGCTTTCCACCGTGTCCTTGCGCAAGCTGGTCTCGCAGGAAATCCACCAGCGCTGGATCACGGCATGCGCGGCAGCAGGCAACGCGGCCTGCATGTCTGCCTGGGTCATGTACATGTCCGAAAGAGCGGTCAAGGGCTGTTGCAGCGTGCTCAGTGCTGCCAGTACGCCGCTGCGCGGTCGCAGCAACTGGCGCTCATGTTCCAGCTCCAGCTGCGCCAGGTCCGGCGCTTCCGCATCGTTGATGCGCCGGGCCAGCAACTGGTGGATCTCGGCTAGCGTCGGATCACGTTGCAGGGCGCTGCGCAGTGCTGACTCGACCTCGCTGCGCAGGCGAACGAAATCATTGATGCCATGGTCACGCTGCAGGCGCCAGCCGAGATGGGCGCGCGCACCGGCGGGTGTGAGGAAAGCGCGCACGACAAGGGTGTCGAAGACGTCCACGGTGACCAGGCCGGCGTCGAGCGCCGCCAACGGAAGCCGCTTGGCCAGCGATGACTGCAGCGCGATGTCCATGTTGCGCCAGCCTTCCGATGCCAGGGCCAGGGAGCCATCGGAAGGCAGGATGCCCAGGCGGAAGCCCTGATGGCGAACCACCACGCCGAACAGGCGCTCGACCGCATGCTGCAAGGTGCCATCGACCTGTCCACGTTCGGCGGGAAATTCGTCCCTGTGCAGTTTCAAGTCGAAAAGCGGCCTGAGCGCGTCTACGCGGGCCCAGAACATGGAGCCTGCGGGAAAATCGAGGTACCGGTCACGGTCAAGTGCAATCCCGAGCCGGGCAGCGAGCAGATCACCGGCGGGCCCGTTGCCCAGCCATGTATGGCCCCACAGTGGCACGTCCTGGTAGCTTTCCGGATAGACCATGCCGAGGTTTGGCATGGCCTGGAACATGCCAAGGATCCAGCCTGCGCGATGACGGGAGCCAAACAGGGACTCCAGCAGATAATGCCGCCAGCGCTGCTGTTCGCCCCCGGTATAGAGCGACTTCTTGGTGTGGATGTGCCCGATGATGTCGAGAACCACGATGTCGTCGCGGAAATCCACCAGCAGTGGTGCGATGTCGCGCCCGCGATTCTCGACAGTCTTTACCTTCAACTGCTGCACCGTGGAAAGCTGCGAAAAACGCTGGCGCGCCTGGTTGCCTGCGACTTCATCCATCACCGAGACAAGCAACGTGAAAGGCACCGGCACATGTGAAAGAGCGTGTGCGAGTTCCTCGATAAGATCTGCGTAGTACACATGGACCATCACACCGACACGCTGGTCCATCTGCTCGACCGGGACAGGTGGGGGCAGCGGCGCCTCATCGGTAGCATCGACGATGGCCGTGCGCACGGTGCTGGCAGCGCGCACGCGCGCCAGCAGGCCTCGTATTCCCATCGCAGATACGACCTTGGCGGTGCGGCGCAGGACCGACCACACGCCGTGCAGTCCCCCGCCATGGGCCTGGACGGACCGGCGTACGGCCGAAATCAGACGTGTCACTGGCATGGGGTGGGGCTCCGGAGATTGGCGCAGGCCAGCGTAAGCAGCAGGGGGGACAGGAGCGCGGGCATGATGGCCAAGGCGGTGCAGGGACTGCTCATTGTCAGGATTCGTGCCTGACCGGGCAAATCAGCGCTACTGTTGTGTCTCCGCCAGTGTCCTTTCCGATGCTGTTTCCTGATTCTCCCCTCCCCGACGCAGACGTGCGCCACATTCCCGGGTGGCTTGTGCCGACGCAGGCCGGCACCCTGCTGGCCGCCCTGCAGAACGACATCCCGTGGGAAGTACACCGAATCCGCCTGTTCGGCCGCTGGGTAGACTCCCCGCGGCTGAGTTGCTGGATCGGCGATCCAGACGCCCGCTATCGCTATTCAGGCGCGGATTTCCTGCCGCATGCATGGCCGGCGATCCTGCTCCCGCTGCGCGATCGGCTGCAGGCGCAGTGCGATGCACGTTTCAACAGTGTCCTGCTGAATCGCTATCGTGATGGCAGGGACAGCATGGGCTGGCACAGCGATGATGAGCCAGAACTTGGGGCCGAGCCGTTCATCGCTTCACTGAGCCTGGGCACACCGCGACGCTTCCTGCTGCGGCGACGCGATGATCCCGCGCGCAAGGTCGAGTTCCTGCTCGGCCACGGTGACCTGCTGCTGATGGGCGGCACGACCCAGCGGTACTACCAGCATGCGTTGCCGAAGAGCACGCGCGTGGAGGGTGAGCGCATCAACCTGACATTCCGCTGGATCGGCCGGTAGCGCCGGGGCATGCCCGGCGAGCGTGACGTGGCCTGCGCCGGGTCTCGATGCATCGGGATGACAAGCCGCCGGGCATGGCGCGGCGCTACCGACCTACGGTGTCGGTCGACCGGCGTCCGTATCCTGTTTCCCGCTCTGCAGCGTCCAGCCGACCACGTCCGTGCTGAGGGCATTGAGCGCGCTCTCGAACGCGGCTGCCACTGCGGGGACTTCAGCGCTCCCCACCGGCTGTTCCTGGCGGAACGTACGGTCCACCACGACGCGCTGGTCCACCACGTGGATCAACTTGGCATTGACCTCGATCACCACCGTCGGGGTTGGCTGGCCGCGGTAATCGGACTCGAAGCGGCGGATGTCGGTGGCCAGCCGGTAATCGGCACGGATGCCGGCGGCCGAGCGCGCTACGCCGGCGATGCGGCGGGAATCCTCGAACCCGCGCAGCAGCGCGTCCTCGATCATGTCGGTCGCCGGCTGTGCCCAGGTGGCACCGCGGTAGATCTCCAGCTCGCCGGGGGTCGGGCGTACGTTGATGCGCGGGCTGTCGACCATGCGCGCCGCGCTTGGTTTGGACAGCACCAGCTGCCAGTCCGCCTGCGGCCAGGAAGGATCCACCTGTACCCGCAGCGACGGCGCATAGATGGTCACCGCGTTGCGGTCGCCTCCGGCCAGGATCGAGCAACCGGCCAGGCTGGCCAGCAGGGCAGCCGGCAGCAGCAGGCGCGTAAAGGTCATCGTCGGCATGCGGTTCATTCGGGTTCGAACTCCTTCGGTGCGTCGCGGCCCAGCAGGTAGCGCGCGGGGTTGTTCTCCAGGCGGTCGCTGACCCGGCGCAGGTCGCGGATCAGCCCGCGCAGCTCGGTCAGGGTCGGGCCGAGCTGGCCCAGTCCGTCGCTGGCGAAGCTGTTGATCGCCGCGCGGTTCTCGCCAAGGATCGAGTCGGCGTTGTTGGCGGCCGAATCGAGCTTGGTCATGGTGGCATCCAGCTTCTCCAGGATGCCCGGCAGCTGCTGCACCAGGTTCTGGTCCAGCCGCGCGACGGTGCCGTTGGTGGTCTTCAGGGTCTCGTCCAGGCTGCGCGCGGCATTGCGCGCGCTGAGCAGCAACGCCTGGGTGCCCTGGTCGCGGTCGGCGAGGCCACCGCTGATGGTTTCGATGTTGGCCAGCGTGGCGTTGATCGCAGCCACGTTACGGTCGCTCAGCACCTGGTCCATGCGCTCGACGATGCGGTTGGCCACGTCGGTGATGTTCTGCAGCGCAGAGGGCGTGGTCGGGATGATCGGTGCCGGATCCTTGTTGACCGCCGCCAGCGATGGCGCCTGCGGCGTGCCGCCGCTGAGCTGGATGATCGATGGGCCGGTCAGGCTGGTGATGGCCAGCTTGGCGCGGGTATCGGTCTTCACCGGCGTAGTGGAGTTCAGGCGGATGCGTGCCACCACCTGGCGCGGGTCGTCCGGCACCAGGTTGAGCTCGGTGATCGAACCGACCGCGATGCCGTTGTACTGCACCGGGCTGCCCACCGACAGGCCGGTGACCGCCTCGCGGAATACCACGCGGTACTCCTGCCAGGTGCGGTCTGAAGAGTATTTGGCGGCCCACAGGCCGAAGGCCAGCAGGGCCAGGCCGGTGATCAGGGTGAACGCGCCGATCAGCACGTAATTGGCTTTGGTTTCCATGACTCAGGCACTCTCGGGCTGTTCGCCCCGTGCGGCGCGCGCGCGGGGTCCGTGGAAGTATTCCTGGATCCACGGATGGTCCAGTTTCTCGATCTCGGCCAGCGGCGCGTTGGCGACCACCTTGCGGTCGGCCAGCACCGCCACCCGGTCACAGATGGCATAAAGGGTGTCCAGATCGTGTGTGATCAGGAAAACGGTCAGCCCCAGGGCCTCCTGCAGGGTCTTGATCAGGCGGTCGAAGGCCGCCGCGCCGATAGGATCCAGGCCAGCGGTGGGCTCGTCCAGGAACAGCAGCGGCGGGTCCAGCGCCAGCGCACGGGCCAGGCCGGCACGCTTGCGCATTCCGCCGGACAGCTGCGATGGCAGCTTGTTGATCGCATCGGCCGGCAGCCCGGCCAGCTTCACCTTCAGCAGGGCCAGCTCGTAATGCCAGCGTTCGGGCAGGTCGCGGTGGTGCTCTTTCAGCGGTACCTGAACGTTTTCGCCGACGGTCAACGAAGAAAACAGCGCGCCGTCCTGGAACAGCACGCCGGTATTGCGCTGGATATGCAGCCGGCTTTCCGGGTCACCACTGCGCGCGTCGCGGCCAAGTACTTCGACCTGGCCCTCGTCGGCATGGCGCAGGCCGAGGATGGAGCGCATCAGCACCGACTTGCCGGTACCCGACCCGCCGACCACGCCGAGGATTTCGCCGCGGCGTACATCAAGGTCCAGGCCGTCGTGCACGACCTGGCTGCCGAAGCGGTTGACCAGCCCGCGTACGCGGATGGCCAGTCCCGCCTCGTCATCGTCGTTGCGGTCGTTGGAGTCGATAAGATTGGCCTCCTGCATGCTCACCATCCCATCTGCATGAACCACAACGCCGCGAAGGCGTCGAGGATGATGACCAGGGAAATGGCCTGCACCACGCTGGACGTGGTGCGCTCACCGACCGACTGCGCGGTGCCCTCCACCTTCAGGCCCTCCAGGCAGCCGATCAGCCCGATCACCAGCGCGAATACCGGCGCCTTGGACAGGCCGACCAGCATGTTGCGCACTTCCATCGTGTCGTACATGCGCGCGATGTACATCTGTGGCGGGATGTCCAGGTCGAACGCACCCACGGTGATGCCGCCGGCCAGGCCAGCAACCATCGCGATGAAGGTCAGCAGTGGCAGGGTGATCAGCAGGGCGACGAGGCGTGGCAGCACCAGCAGGTCCATCGGGTCCAGGCCAAGCGTCTTCATCGCGTCGATTTCCTCGCGCGCCTTCATCGCACCGATCTGCGCGGTGAAGGCGCTGGCGGTACGGCCGGCCAGCACGATGGCGGTCAGCAACACCGCGAATTCGCGCAGGAACGCAATGCTGACCAGCTCCACCACGTAGATCTCCGCGCCGAAGTCGCGCAGGATCGTCGAGCCGAGGAAGGCGATTACCGCACCCACCAGGTAGGACAACAGGGCCACCAGCGGCACCGCGTCCAGCCCCACCTGCTCCATCTGGTGCACGGTCGCGGTCAAGCGGAAGCGTCGCGGTTCCTTCAGCAGGCGCGCGCCCTTGACCAGGCTTTCGCCGAGGAAGCTGGCCAGGGCGACGATGTTCTGCCCGGTGGCATGCATGCTGACGCCCAGCCGCTCCAGCGCGGCCAGCACGCCGAAATCCCGTTTCGGCCTGGGCCTGTCGTCGGCCACTTCTTCGATCGTGCACACCAGTGCCTGGTGCTCTTCGCGGAAGTGCAGTGCCTCCTGGCCCAGGTCGGCGCGGTGGGCCACGCGCAGCAACTGCAGCACGCCGGCCGAATCCAGCTGCTCGATGCCGGTGGCATCGATGACCGTGATCTTCTCCGGTGCGCCACGCAGCACTTCGGCTGCCTGCAGCGCGGTATGCAGCGTCCACTGGCCGCCCAGCCGTATACGGCCCGGCTCGTTGGCATCCTGTTCAATCCGGGGTGCGGTATGGGAGGTCATGGTCGCCATCAAGGATGCAGCATAACGTGTGCATGTCGCATGCAGCGTAGGTCAGGGCCGAATGTCCTTCTGCACGGGCCGGGGCTGGGTGATACTACGGCGCATGCCTGCAGACGCCACCCCGATAGCCTCCCCCCCGGCCACCTATGCACAACGGGTGGCCTTCGTTTCCGAGATCGCCGGGCGGCTGCACAGCTATGGGACCACGGCGCAGCGGCTGGAGGCAGCGGTGGTGGCCCTGGCGCAGCAGCTGGGGCTGGACTGCGAGCCGTGGTCGAATCCGACCGGCATCATCCTCAGCTTCAGCGATCCGGCCAAGACGATCGGTTCCAGCGACATCACCCGGGTGATCCGCCTGGCGCCCGGCGAGAACGACCTGCACAAGCTGAGCATGGCCGACCGTATCGCCGATGATGTCGCAAATGGCCGCATGAGCATCGCCCAGGGGCATACGGCGCTGCGGCAGCTGGATGTCGATCCGGGCATGCGCGGCAAGCTGAAGGAAATCCTGTCCTACAGCCTGGGGGCTGCCGGCGTGGCCGGGCTGTGGAAGCTGCCGTGGCTGGATATCGCCACGGCAGGGGTGATCGGGTTGCTGATCGGCCTGCTCGGCTGGTGGACCAGCAAGCGGGCGGCTACCAAGGAGGCGAGCGAAGCGCTGGCCGCCCTGCTGGCCGGGCTGGTGGCGACCCTGGTCGCCAGCTTCGTCGGTGCGCTCAACCTCAATACCGTGGTCATTGCCTCGCTGGTGATCCTGTTGCCGGGCATGTCGCTGACCAACGCGGTGAACGAACTGGCGAGCCAGCACTGGGTATCCGGTACCGCACGCGTAGCCGGCGCGCTGACCACCATCATGAAGCTCACGGTGGGTGCGATGATCGCGGTCACGCTGGCCGATGTGGTCGGGCTGGACCCGGTGGTGCGCGCGTCGCGGCCGCAGGGGGCCTGGGTGGAGTGGAGCGCGCTGCTGATCGCGGCATTTGCATTCGCCATGCTGTTCAAGGCCAGCCGACGTGATTACCCCTGGGTGCTGGCGGCGTGCGTGGCCGGTTATGCGATATCGAAGTTCGCCGGCCATGCCTGGGGAGCGCCGGCGGGTATTTTCCTTTCCGCGATGCTGTTGACCGCCGCCGGCAACCTGTTCGGCCGGGTGGTGCAGCGGCCGGGGGCGATCATCCGCCTTCCGGGCATCATCATGATGGTGCCCGGCAGCACCAGCCTGCGCGGGGTGCTGACCCTGGTGCAGCAGCAGGATATCGGCGCGGGGCAGGGGGTTTTCCTGACCGTGCTCAACGTGGTGATGGCGCTGGTGGCGGGACTGCTGTTCGGCAACCTGCTGATACCGGCACGCAAGACGCTGTAGTTCGGTTGGCGAACGGGAGAACCCCCCTCGCGGCTGGTAGCAAGAGCCGTATCTTGGACTGGGCCGGGCGGGTTCCGCGGGCCGCCAGCCGCGCTGATAAAAGGAAAAAGCGGTAGAGCGGGTCCATGACCCGCCGCTTTCCGTTCCGGCATCGGCCAAACGACCGTGGCGCATAAAAAAACGCCGGCTTCGCAGCCGGCGTTCCTGTATTGCAATTACCCGATCAGGCCTTCTTGATCAGGTAATCCTCGACCTTCTTGCCCTTCGCGGTCAGCTCGGCCAGCCAGCGAGGCTGCTTGCCACGACCGGTCCAGGTTTCCTTGCTGTTGGCGGGATTGCGGTATTTCGGTGCCACTTTGCCCAGCTTGCGGCCAGCGGTCTTGGCCGGCGCCTTGGTCGCGGTCTTGCGCGCGCGCGGTGCCGGTGCGCCGCCAAACAGTTCCTCGATGCTGTAACCCTCGGTCTTCGCCAGCTTGGCCAGCTGGGCGCGTACCTTGGTGATCGGGCGACGTTTGGCGACGATGGTCTGCTGCTTCTTGGCAGTGCGGATCAGCGCACCCAGTTCGCGGGCCGACAGACCGGTCAGATCAATGCTCATGTATTGCTCCAGATAATGTGGACAGGGTCTGCCAGTCCGTGGCTCGGAGGCAAGAGTAATGCCCATTTACTCCAAGCACAAACAAAATTAAATTCCATCCGGGCGGTGGAAAAAGAAAAGCCGGGATTATCCCGGCTTTTCTTCATTATCCAAGCAGCTTGCGCATCAGGCTGTCGCGATCAAGGCTTTCGGCCTCGCTCGCGCTGCGTGAGCGATATTCGAAAGTGCCGGCGGCCAGGCCACGTTCTGAAACCACCACGCGATGCGGAATGCCGATCAGTTCCATGTCGGCGAACATCGCGCCAGGCCGCAGCCCGCGGTCGTCGAGCGCGGCATCCAGGCCGCCGGCACGCAGTGCCTCCAGCAGTTCGCTGGCGGCTGCGGAAACGCCGGTATCACCCTTCGGGTTGATCACGCATACCACGACCTGCCAGGGGGCCATGGCGTCGGGCCAGATGATGCCGGCGTCGTCATGGTTCTGTTCGATGGCGGCGGCAACGATGCGGGAAATGCCGATGCCATAACAGCCCATGCTCAGCGTAGCTGCCTTGCCATTTTCATCCAGCACCGTCGCATTGAGCGCCTGGGCATAACTGCGGCCAAGCTGGAATACGTGGCCGACTTCGATGCCACGGGCTATTTTCAGCTCGCCGCCGTCGCGGGCGCGCTCGCCCTCGCGCACGTTGCGGATATCGGCAACCTCGGCTTCGGGCAGGTCGCGGCCCCAGTTGACGCCGGCCAGGTGGAACCCGGCTTCGTTGGCGCCGACGACAAAGTCGGCCATCGCCGCAACTTCCGGGTCGGCAACGACGCGAATGGCCTTGGCAGGGCCGACCGGACCGAGGAAACCCGGCACGCTGCCCAGGTGTTCGACGATCTCCGCCTCGCTGGCGAAACGGTTGCCGGCCAGCCCAGGCGCCTTGGCCAGCTTGATTTCGTTGACGTCGTGGTCGCCGCGTACCAGGGCCAGCGCGAAGCCGGCATCCGTCATCAGTGCAATCGATTTCACCGTCCGCTGAAGCTCGATGCCAAGCAGTCCTGCAACCGCTTCGCAGGTCTTCTGCGTCGGGGTTTCCACCTTGCGCAGGGTTTCGGCAGGCAGCGGACGCGCCGAAGGTTCGGCGGCGACGGCCGCTTCCATGTTCGCCGCATAATCCGAGCCGGTGGAAAACACCAGGGCGTCTTCGCCGGAATCGGCGATGACATGGAATTCCTGCGAGGCGTCGCCACCGATGGCACCCGAATCGGCCTGCACCATGCGGAATTCCAGGCCCAGGCGGGTGAAGATGCGGGTATAGGCCGCCTTCATGTTCTCGTACTCGCGCACCAGGTCTTCGTCGTGCAGGTGGAACGAGTAGGCATCCTTCATCAGGAATTCGCGCGCGCGCATCACGCCGAAGCGCGGGCGGATCTCATCGCGGAACTTGGTCTGCACCTGGTAGAAATTGACCGGCAGCTGTTTGTAGCTGGACAGTTCCTGGCGGGCGAACTCGGTAATGGCTTCTTCCGCGGTCGGGCTGTAGCAGAACTCCTGCTCCTTGCGGTCCTTGATCTTCAGCAACTGGTTGCCGAACTTCTCCCAGCGCCCGGTGGCGTCCCACAGCTCACGCGGCTGCAGGGTCGGGATCTGCATCTCGACCGCGCCGGCCCGGTCCATTTCCTCGCGCACGATGCGCTCGACCTTGCGCAGCACGCGCAGGCCCAGCGGCGACCAGATGTACAGGCCGGAAGCAAGCTTGCGGATCATCCCGGCGCGCAGCATCAGCCGGTGGCTGGTCAGCTCGGCGTCGCTGGGGGTTTCCTTGGTAGTGTGCAGGTGGAACTGGGACAGGCGCATCGTCGGCATCGTCTAACGGCGGAAGCCGTTATTCTGCCAGTCCCGCGCCTGTCGTGGGCGTCGGCAGGGGCTTCAGCCCTGTGGCGGGCAGTAGGCCTTGGCCGCCGCCTCGGCCAGGGCACGCTGGTTCGCACGTTGGCTGTCGTCCAGCGGACTGTCCGCCTTGCCATCGCCATCAGTGTCCTGCATCACCTGTCCGCTGCCCTCGAGCAGGGCCAGGTTGTCGCGTGCGGTCGTGCACTGGGCCGGCACCGGGGCCTGGTCCACCGCCGGCTGCGTGCCGGGGTCGCGGGCCAGCTTGCGGGTTTCGAAGCTGTTCCCCGGCGGCGGAGTCTCCGAATACTGGGTCACCCCGTTGGCATCCTTCCATTTGTAGACCTGGCCAGCCCACGCGGGGGCAGTGGCCAGCAGCAGGCAGCTCAGGCAGAACAGGGCACGCATGGGAACTCCAGGCCGGACCAGCGGGAAGCGGTGATTGCAGCATTGCCGCCGTCGGCTGGCAAGTCGATTAAACTCGGCCGATGGATCCGATCATACCGCCGCCGCGCTCGCGCACCATCTACCTGCTGCCCAACCTGTTCACCACGGCGGGGCTGTTCGCTGGCTTCTACGCCATCATCGCTGCCGCCAACCAGGACTTCGTCTACGCCAGCATCGCGGTATTCGTCGCTGCGGTGATGGATGGCCTGGATGGCCGGGTGGCACGCCTTACCGGTACCAGCAGCGAATTCGGCGTGCAATACGACTCGCTGGCCGATCTGGTCAGTTTCGGCATGGCGCCGGCGCTGGTGATGTACCACTGGGCGCTTTCTTCGCTGAAGTTCGATGGTGAGCTGTTCGGCAGGGTCGGCTGGGCGGTCGCGTTCCTCTATGCGGCCTGCGCCGCGCTGCGCCTGGCGCGTTTCAACACCCAGGTGGCCGTGGTGGACAAGCGCTGGTTCGTCGGCCTGGCCAGCCCGGCCGCCGCCGGCCTGATGATGTCCTTCGTCTGGGCCTTCGCCGACGGCACGCTGGGCTGGGATGGCGAGCAGCTGCGCTACGTGGCATTGGCGGTGACCCTGGTATCGGCGTTGCTGATGGTCAGCCGCATCCGCTTCTGGAGCTTCAAGGGCGGTGGCGCGAAGGGACCACGTGCGGACCGCGTGCCGTTCCTGGTGCTGGCCCTGCTGCCTATCGGCATCGCCGTGGCGGTGATCGACCTGCCGCGCGTATTGCTGGCGGTGGGCATCCTCTATGCGCTGTCCGGCCCGGTGATGTGGGCCCTGCAGCGCCTGCGCAAGCGTCCGGACGCGGAGTGAGCATGTCGCCGTCCCTGCCATGGACACCAGCCCAGCAGGCCTGGTTGCAGGCAATGGGGCATACCGTGTTCCTGGACGGACCGCTGGCGGTGGAACTGGAGGCCATCGCAGCGGCCGCTGCCGTTGCCGAGGTGAAGGCCGGCCCATCGCCGGTGGCTCGGGAACCGGCGCTGCCGGCCGACGCGGTGCCCGTTGCGCCGCGCGCTGCCGTGACGCGGCAGTCGCCGCCTGCGCCGGACACCACGCCTGCAGTGGCCACCCCACCGCAACGTCCACGTCCTGGCCAGGTGCCGAAGCGCGAAGAAGCGGCACCTGCCCCCGGTTCCCGCACCGGCGGCGCCCGGCAGCCTTCGGTGCGCCTGCCTGATCGCCTGCAGATTGCCTTGCTGCGTGCATCCGGTTGCAACCCCAATGACCCTGCCACGCAGGCGTTGATGGACAGCTGGCCGCTGGATGCGCTGCGCGGGAACGCCGCGGCCAAGCGTGCGCTGTGGCCGCAATTGCGCGCGCTGCGCAGGAAGGGCCAGGGATGAGCGCGGTTGCCCGCCCCGGCCTGCCCAGCCTGCGTGCGTTGCGCGAAAGCGATCTCAATGCGGTCATGGCGATCGAAGTGCGCGGTTATCCGTATCCATGGACCCGCGGCATCTTCATCGACTGCCTGCGTGCCGGCTATCCGGGCCTGGCGCTGGAGGAGGACGGCCTGCTGGTGGGGTATGCCGTGCTGAGCATCGCCGCCGACGAGGCGCACCTGCTGAACATCTGTGTCGATCCGCTCAGCCAGACCCGCGGGCGCGGGCGCCAGCTGTTGCGCGCCATCGTCGCGCTGGCCCGCGACCGGGGCGCGCAGCGGGTGTTCCTGGAAGTCCGGCCGTCCAATGCGCCGGCCTTGGCGCTGTACCACAGCGAAGGATTCAACGAGATCGGCCGTCGTCCGCGTTACTACCCCGCAGCCGAAGGCCGTGAGGACGCCTTGGTGATGGCGATGGAACTGGTGGCTGACGACGTGGTGACGATGCCACCGCTGTAGCGTCGGGCCATGCCCGGCGGCCTTTCATCCCGATGCATCGAGGTCCGGCGCTACCCTGCCACGCGCAGGACGATGGCACCGCCGACGATCAGTCCAGCGGCAAGCCAGCGCACCCGCGGCACCCGTTCGCCCAGCACCAGCACCGAGATCAGCAGTGCGAACAGGATCGAGGTTTCGCGCAGCGCGGCCACCATCGCCACCGGCGCGCGGGTCATCGCCCATAGTGCGATGGCATACGAAGCGGTGGTGCCGAAGCCGCCTGCGATGCCCAGCACCCAATGCCGGCGCGCATACACCAGCAGCTCGCCACGGCGTCGCACCGCAGCCCACAGTGTCAACGGCAGTCCGGACAGCAGGAACAACCAGAGCGCATAACCCACCGCGTTGCCGGAAAGGCGTGCGCCGTGGGCATCCACTACGGTGTAGGTGGCGATCATCGCGGCGGTGAGCAGCGGCATTCCGATACGCCCGCTGCGGGTGCCCACTGCCATGCACAGGATGCCGGTGCTGACCAGCAGGATGCCGATCAAGGCAGGTGCAGGCAGCCGTTCGCCCATCACCGCACCGGCCATGGTGACCAGGATTGGGGCGCAGCCACGCATCAGCGGGTAGGCCAGGCTCATGTCTGCATGCTGGTAGCAACGCGCGACCAGCGCGTAGTAGCTGGCCTGCAGCACGACCGACAGGGCCAGCCACGGCCAGCTGTCCGCTGCCGGCGGAGCCAGGAAAGGAATCGCCGCGGCCGACAGCAGCGTGGCGCTGCCGGTGACCAGGACGGTGCCAAGGAATTTGTCCGGGCCGCGCTTGACGATGGCGTTCCAGCTGGCGTGCAGCGCCGCCGCAACGAGGACCAGCAGGAAGATCATCAGTGGCATTGGCCGGATGATGCCATGGATGACAATGGCGCCGCAGCGCTCGCCGGGCATGGCCCGGCGCTACCCAACGACGGGCGCCCGCGTGGGCGCCCTGTCGGCTTACAGCTTCGCGCGCTGCTCCTGCAGGCCCGACAGCTGCGCGGTCCAGTCAACCAGGCGTACGCGCTCCTGCTCGACCACTGCCGGTGGCACCTTGTCGGTGAACTTCGACAGTTTTGTCTCGCTCTTTTCCTTCTCCGACTGCACGCGCGCGATCTCCTTGTCCAGGCGGGTGCGCTCGGCATCCAGGTCGACCAGGCCTTCCAGTGGCACCAGCAGTCTCAATTCGCCGACGATGGCGGTGGCGGCCGGCGGCGCGGATCCCCCTTCGGCCAGCCACTGGATGCTGTCCAGCTTCAACAGGAACGACAGCGAGGCGGTGAAGCGCTCGATACGCACGCGGTCCTGTTCCAGTCCGGCCTGCAGGCGCAGCGGCACCAGCCTGGAAGGTGCGACGTTGAGCTCGCTGCGCACGCGGCGCACGGCACTGATCACCGCCTTCAGCCATTCCACGTCGGCCTCGGCCTGGACGAAGTCGCCCTCGAACTCGGCGGCGGTGGGGTAGGGCCGCAACGACAGCGAATCGCCTGCGATACCCAGGCGCGGAGCAACCTGCTGCCACAACTGTTCGGTGATGAACGGCGTCAGCGGGTGCAGCAGGCGCAACAGTGCTTCCAGCACGTACAGCACGGTGTGGCGGGTGCTGTCGGCATCGGCGGCATCGGCACCGTTCAATGCCGGCTTGCTCAGCTCCAGGAACCAGTCGCAGAACTCATTCCAGGCGAACTCGTACAGGCACTGCGCCAGCAGGTCGAAACGATAGCTGGCGAAATGCCCCTGGGCCTCGGCGCTGGTCGCGGCCAGGCGCGCGAGGATCCAGCGCTCGGCATCCGTACGTGGCCTGGGGGCGCCCTCGAACGCAGCGCCTTCGGTGTTCATCAGTGCGAAGCGGCTGGCGTTCCACAGCTTGTTGCAGAAATTCTTGTAGCCCTCGGCGCGGTTCAAGTCGAACTTGATGTCGCGGCCGTGGGTGGCCAGCGCGGCGATGGTGAAGCGCAGCGCATCGGCCCCGTGTGCCGCGATGCCATCCGGGAATTCCTTGCGCGTGGCCTTGCCGATGCGCTCGGCATCCTTTGGCTTCATCAGGCCAGTGGTGCGCTTGGCCAGCAGGTCCTCCAGCGAGATGCCGTCGATGATGTCCAGCGGGTCCAGCACGTTGCCCTTGGACTTGGACATCTTCCCGCCCTGTGCATCGCGGATCAGGCCGGTGAAATACACGTCCTTGAACGGGATCTTGCCGGTCAGGCTGTCGGTGGCCATGATCATGCGCGCCACCCAGAAGAAGATGATGTCGAAGCCGGTGACCAGCACCGACGATGGCAGGTAGCGGTCGAAGCCGCGCTCGGCCATGGCCTGCTCGTTCGGCCAGCCCAGGGTGGAGAACGGCCAGATCTGCGAAGAAAACCAGGTCTCCAGCACGTCGCTTTCCTGGCGCAGCACGACGTCGGCGCCCAGGCCATTGGCCGCGCGCACTTCGGCCTCGTCACGACCGACGTAGCAGGCGCCGGCCTCGTCGAACCAGGCTGGAATGCGGTGGCCCCACCACAACTGGCGGCTGATGCACCAGTCCTGGATGTTGTTCATCCAGTGACGATAGGTGTTGATCCAGTTCGGCGGCACGAACTGGATCGAACCGTCCTCGACCAGCTCCAGGCCACGACGCGCCAGCTCGTCCATCTTCACGAACCACTGGTCGGTCAGGTAGGGCTCGATCACCTGGCCGGTGCGGTCGCCACGCGGCACCTGCAGCTTGTGCGCCTTCGTTTCGACCAGGATGGCCAGCTCTTCCAGCTCGGCCAGCACCGCCTTGCGCGCGTCGTAACGGTCCATGCCGCGGAAGCGCTCCGGTGCATTCTCGTTGATCGCCGCCACCGGGGTGAACAGGTTGATCATCGGCAGGCCGTGGCGCACGCCCACCTGGTAGTCGTTGAAATCGTGCGCCGGGGTGACCTTGACCACGCCGGTACCGAATGCGCGGTCGACGTAATCATCGGCGATCACCGGCACGCTGCGGCCGGTCAGCGGCAGGGTGACCGTACGGCCGACCAGGTGCAGGTAGCGCTCGTCTTCCGGGTGCACCATCACGGCGGTATCGCCCAGCAGGGTTTCCGGGCGGGTGGTGGCGACCACCAGGTAATCGCGGGTCTCGCGCAGCGTCTCGTTGCCCTCGGCATCGCGCTCGACATGCTCGTAGGTCAGTCCGTCTTCCAGCTTGTAGGCGATCGACCACAGGAAGCCCTCTTCCTCAGCGCTCTCCACCTCCAGGTCGGAAATGGCGGTCTTCAGCACCGGATCCCAGTTCACCAGGCGCTGGCCACGGTAGATCAGGCCCTGCTGGTGCCAGCGCACGAAGGCTTCGACCACCGCTTCGGACGGCTGGGGGTCCATGGTGAAGGTGCTGCGCGACCAGTCCGCGGACGTACCCAGGCGGCGCATCTGTCGTTCGATGGTGTCACCGGACTGCTGTTTCCACTCCCATACCTTGCCGATGAAGCCTTCGCGGCCCAGCGAATCGCGGGTTTCGCCCTTGCCTTCAAGTGCCAGGTTGCGGCTGACCACCATTTCGGTGGCGATGCCGGCATGGTCGGTGCCCACCTGCCACAGCGTGTCGTAACCGCGCATGCGGTGGTAGCGCACCAGCGCGTCCATCAGCGTCTGCTGGAAGGCATGGCCCATGTGCAGCGTGCCGGTGACGTTCGGCGGCGGCAGCAGGATGGTGTACGGCTCTCCCTTGCCCGATGGCTTGAAGTGGCCGGCCTTCTCCCAGGCGTCGTAGGTGTCCTTTTCAAAGGACTTCGGGTCGTAGCTGGAGTCGAGTCGGGTCATGCGCGGCAACCGGAAGGTATTCAAGGGAAGATCAGGGCATTCGGGAGCGGCATCAAGAGGCCGGCACCAGGCAACGCCCGCTTACATGTCGTGCTTGGACAGGTCGTAACCGGCGTCCTTGTACTGCCGCCAGCGCTCGCGCAGCGGCTCGCGTGCCTCCGGGTCGGCGGGAACCACTTCCAGCACCCGCTGGCACTCGCCCATCCAGGGCGCATCGCGCAGGTTGATCACCAGCGGACGGGCCGGGGCGTCGGTACCGGGGGCGGCGATCAGCACCAGCGCCTCTTCCTCGTCCATGTCCTCGCCGGCGATCTGGTGCGGGATATAGGCGTCATCATCGAACGCCCACAGCAGCTCGTCCAGTTCTTCGGCCTGGGCCTGGTCGCGCGCCAGCACCAGCGTGAACAGTCCGGCGTCGTTGGCCTTGCGTGCCAGTTCGCAGACCAGCCGCAGGGGCTCGGTCAGGAAGCGGGGCTTGGCGATCAGGTAGAAGTCGGCGCGTGGCATGGCGGGGTCCGTGGCGGGGCGTGCAGGGGGCCGGCGACGCCGGGCGGAACCCTGGCCGACAACGTGTCGGCCAGGGCCAGGAACGCCATCAGGCGCGGGCGGACTGGTCCAGCAGCCATTGGCTCAGCAGGCCGACCGGGCGACCGGTGGCCATGCCGCGCTTGCCTTCATCGCTGGCCACGCCGGCGATGTCCAGGTGGGCCCAGCGCTGGCCTTCGGCGAACCGTGCCAGGAAGCAGCCGGCGGTGATCGCGCCAGCCCAGCGGCCGCCGATGTTGTAGACGTCGGCGAAGCTGGAATCCAGCATCGGCTGGTATTCGTCCCACAACGGCAGGCGCCAGGCGCGGTCGAACACGTGTTCGCCGGCGGCCAGCAGCTCGTTGGCCAGGTCGTCGTGCTTGGTCATCAGGCCGGCGGTCTGGTGGCCCAGGGCGACCAGGCAGGCGCCGGTCAGGGTGGCCACGTCGACCAGCGCCTGCGGCTCGAAGCGCTGCGCATAGGTCAGCGCATCGCACAGGATCAGGCGGCCCTCGGCATCGGTGTTGCCGACTTCGATGGTCTTGCCGGACATCGAGGTGATCACGTCGGAGGGGCGATAAGCGTTGCCGTCGATGGCGTTTTCCACCGCCGGCACCACGACCACCAGGTTCAGCGGCAGCCTGGCCTTGACCGTTGCCACGAAGGTGCCGATGACGTTGGCGCCACCACACATGTCGTATTTCATCTCTTCGATGCCGCCCTGGGTCTTCAGGTTGACGCCGCCGGTATCGAAGGTGATGCCCTTGCCGACCAGCACGTAGGGCTTGGCGTCGCCGCCGTTGTTCCACTTCAGTACCACCAGCCTGGGCCGGTTGGCCGAGCCACGGGCCACGGCCAGCAGCGAGCCCATGCCCAGTGCTTCCATCTGCGTCTCATCGAGGATCTCGGCCTGCGCGCCGTCGTGCCCGTCGGCGAACTTCACCGCCACCTCGGCCAGGTAGGCCGGATTGCAGTAGTTCGGCGGCAGGTTGCCCAGCTCGCGGGCGAACTCCACGCCGGCGGCGATCGCCTGGCCCTGGACCAGCGCCTGCGCGTCGCTGCCGGCGATGGACAACTGCTGCAGGCCGGCGTCATCGGCTTTCTTCTTGCCGAAGGTCGCGGTGTAGCGGTAACTGGCGTGATCGGCGGCGATGATGGCCTGGCGGATCGCCCACGCGGCGTCGCGGTCCTTGACCGGCAGGTCGACCAGGGTGAACAGCGCGCTGCGGCTGGCACCGGTCTTCAGCGCACGCACCGCGTCGCCGATGGCCTTCAGGTACTGTGGCACGCCGAAGCGGGCGGCATCTCCCAGGCCGACCACCAGCACGCGCGGTGCATTGACGCCCGGCAGGTCGTGCAGCAGGGTGGTGGCGCCGGTCTTGCCGGACAGGTCGCCGCGTTGGGCAAGGGCCGCCAGGCGACCACCGCTGGCAGCGTCCAGCGCCTGTGCGGCGGGCGACAGGGAGAGGTCGGCGAAGGCGCCGACGACCACGCAGTCGACGTCAGCAGCGGTGGGCGACGCTTGGTTCAGGGTGAATTCGAGGGCCATTGATCAGATTCCGTTGTCAAATCCGTACAATCGCGGACCGTTTACGTCCAGCCGGTAGACTGGGCGGCACCGCGAACGAACCCGAGAGTTTAAACCACGGCCCATGTTGAAGCTCGACCGCTATCTATTGGGCGATTTCGTCCAGAGTTTCCTGGCCACCCTGATCGTCCTGCTGGTTGTCAGCGTGGGCGGCGTGCTGGTGGATGTCCTCGGCAACATCGCCGACGGCCGGCTGCCCGCGCGCCTGCTGTTCTCCCAGTTGGGCCTGCAGTTCATCGTCTACATGCCGCTGATCCTGCCGTTGGCGCTGATGCTGGGGCTGCTGCTGGCCGTGGCGCGGCTGTACCGCGATTCGGAGATGGCGGTCATCACCGCCATCGGCGTCGGCCCGCGGCGGCTGCTGAAGCCGTTGCTGCTGCTGGTACTGCCGGTGGTGGGGTTGATCGGCGCCTGTTCGCTGTGGCTCGGCCCCTGGGCCGATCGCACCGGCGAAAGAATGATCGACGAGGCCAACCGCAGCGTGCTGATGGCCGGGCTGGAAGCCGGCCGCTTCACCAATCTGTCCAATGGCGGGGTGGTCTACCTGTCATCGATCTCGCCCGATGGCACGCGGCTGGGCCGGGTGTTCATCAACCGCATGCGGGAAGGGCGGATGGAAGTGGTGTCCGCCGCCGGTGGCCGCCTGTTCTTCGAGGGCAGGGACCGACGGTACCTGCAACTGGACGATGGGCATCAGATCGAAGGCCCGGTGGACGGCGGCAAGGACTACCGGCTGGCGACCTTCGCCCACAACGACGTGGCGATGCCGGACGGCGCGCAGACCCGCCAGAACGATGATCCGGAACTGCTGCCGACCAGCCAGCTGATCGGCGATCCGCGCCCGCAGGCCAAGGCGCAGCTGCATTCGCGCATCGCGCCGCCGCTGATCGCGCTGGCCTTTGCCTTGCTGACCGTCCCGCTGGCGCGCAGTTCGCCGCGCCAGCAGCGCTATGGTCGGATGATGCTGGCCTTCTTGGCCTACATGGTCGGCATGAACCTGATGTTCATCGGTACCGGTTGGATCGCCGATGGGAAGGTGCCCGGCGGGCTGGGCCTGTGGTGGCTGACGCTGCCGTTGCTGGCGCTGGCGATCTGGATGTACCTGCGCGACGGTCGCCTGTCGCGCCCGAAGAGAGTGACGGCATGATCCCGCGCCCGATGCGTTTCGATTTCTACCTGGGCCGCGCGGTATTCGGCACCGTGCTGTTGACCTGGGCGGTGCTGGTGGGGCTGGACGTGGTGATGGCCTTCTCCGGCGAGTTCAAGGACGTCGGCAAGAACGGCTACACCCTTGGCCATGCGGCGGCCTGGGTGCTGTATACCGTGCCGCGTCGCGCTTACACCTTCTTCCCCACTGCTGCGGTGATCGGCTCGTTGATGGGGCTGGGGCAGCTGGCGGCGACCTCCGAGCTGACCGCGCTGCGTGCGCTGGGCCTGTCGCGGCGGCGGCTGAGCCTGTCGGTGGCGGTGGCATTGTCGCTGCTGACCGGTGCGATGGTATTCAGCGGCGAGACGCTGGCGCCGTGGGCGCAGGAGCGTGCGGACAACATCCGCATGAGTGCCAAGCGCGGTGGCGACATGTCCATGGCCCGCTATGCCGGTGTCTGGGCACGCGAGGGCGATACGTTCCTCAATGCGCAGAGTGGCGAGGAACAACTGGTCGAGGGAGGAGGCACGCGGCTGGTCCTGCATGACGTGCGCCTGTACCGGATCGGCACGGATGGCGAGATCGTGTCGCTGACCCATGCCGCGACCGCCGAACATGATGAGGCGGGCTGGGTACTTACCCAGGTGCGTCGTGACATTTTCGGCGAGCGCTCGCTGCAGCGCGAAGAGGTGCCGCGGGAGAAGTGGGAATCGCGGCTGGATGCGGCTGCCCTGGCGACCGGCATCTCGCGTCCGCGCAACCTGCGCGCGGCGGACCTGCGCACCAGCATCGAGTACCGCGAGCGCAATGGCCTGGATGCGCGAGACTACGAGGACGTGTATTGGAGCCGTTGGTTCTATCCGGTGAACGTGCTGGCGCTGTGCCTGGCGGCAGTGCCGTTCGCGTTCGGTTCGCTGCGCAGCGGCGGCATGGGCAAGCGGCTGTTCCTGGGCATCCTGTTCGCGCTGGGCTTCTGGTTGCTGCAGCTGTTCTTCGGCCGCATGGCCGGTGCGCTCAAGTTCGACTACCGCATTGCCTACGCGTTGCCACCGATCGTGATGCTGGTGGTGTCCAGCATGCTGTTCCGGCGCAAATCCGGCTGAGGGGGGATTGCCGGGCTGCGCCCGGCGCCTGCTACAGGCAACAGCAACGGCAACGGCAACGGCAACAGCAACAGCTGCAGGGCTGGGGGTTGGTGGGGCGGGGTGGGTTGGCGGAACACGCCGTGAACCCATCCATGGGGGCTCCTGTTCGGCTCCTGCCTCACAAGGTCCCGCCAACCCACCCCGCCCCAC
>NZ_JACGXS010000022.1:2500-5554 GCF_014117215.1 Stenotrophomonas tumulicola
ACCCACCGCTCCGGCGGTATCCTGCAGTGAATACATAGCTGCTGGAAGCGAACCTGGTGAACTGAAATATCTAAGTAACCAGAGGAAAAGAAATCAACCGAGATTCCGTAAGTAGCGACGAGCGAACGCGGACTAGCCCTTAAGCTGATTTGGTTCTAGGAAAACAGTCTGGAAAGACTGGCCATAGAAGGTGATAGCCCTGTATCTGAAAGGGCCATTTCAGTGAAGACGAGTAGGGCGGGGCACGTGAAACCCTGTCTGAACATGGGGGGACCATCCTCCAAGGCTAAATACTACTGACCGACCGATAGTGAACCAGTACCGTGAGGGAAAGGCGAAAAGAACCCCGGAGAGGGGAGTGAAATAGATCCTGAAACCGTGTGCGTACAAGCAGTAGGAGCTCCGCAAGGAGTGACTGCGTACCTTTTGTATAATGGGTCAGCGACTTACTGTTCGTGGCAAGCTTAACCGTATAGGGGAGGCGAAGGGAAACCGAGTCTGATAAGGGCGCATAGTCGCGGGCAGTAGACCCGAAACCGGGTGATCTAGTCATGGCCAGGGTGAAGGTGCCGTAACAGGTACTGGAGGCCCGAACCCACGTCTGTTGCAAAAGACGGGGATGAGCTGTGATTAGGAGTGAAAAGCTAATCGAACCCGGAGATAGCTGGTTCTCCTCGAAAGCTATTTAGGTAGCGCCTCATATGTATCCTCTCGGGGGTAGAGCACTGTTATGGCTAGGGGGTCATCGCGACTTACCAAACCATTGCAAACTCCGAATACCGAGACGGACTGTATGGGAGACACACGGCGGGTGCTAACGTCCGTCGTGAAAAGGGAAACAACCCAGACCCACAGCTAAGGTCCCAAATTCACTGCTAAGTGGAAAACCATGTGGAAAGGCACAGACAGCCAGGAGGTTGGCTTAGAAGCAGCCACCCTTTAAAGAAAGCGTAATAGCTCACTGGTCGAGTCGGTCTGCGGGGAAGATTTAACGGGGCTAAGCAGTGAACCGAAGCTTGGGGTGTGCATATTTATATGTACGCGGTAGAGGAGCGTTCCGTAAGCCGTTGAAGGTGGATTGAGAAGTCTGCTGGAGGTATCGGAAGTGCGAATGCTGACATGAGTAACGATAATGCGGGTGAAAAACCCGCACGCCGAAAGCCCAAGGTTTCCTTGCGCAACGTTAATCGGCGCAGGGTGAGTCGGCCCCTAAGGCGAGGACGAAAGTCGTAGTCGATGGGAAGCAGGTTAATATTCCTGCACCTCGCGTAAGTGCGATGGAGGGACGGAGAAGGTTAGGTGTACCAGGCGTTGGTTGTCCTGGGGAAAGGCGGTAGGTTTGGATCTTTGGCAAATCCGGGATCCTTTAAGACCGAGCACCGAGACGAGCCTTTAAGGCGAAGTCACTGATACCACGCTTCCAGGAAAAGCTCCTAAGCTTCAGCTTACGCAGACCGTACCGTAAACCGACACAGGTGGGTAGGATGAGAATTCTCAGGCGCTTGAGAGAACTCGGGTGAAGGAACTAGGCAACATGGCACCGTAACTTCGGGAGAAGGTGCACCCTTTTTGGTGGCTCATGCGAGCTATAGCTGAAGAGGGTCGCAGTAACCAGGCCGCTGCGACTGTTTATCAAAAACACAGCACTCTGCAAACACGAAAGTGGACGTATAGGGTGTGACGCCTGCCCGGTGCTGGAAGGTTAATTGATGGGGTCAGCCGCAAGGCGAAGCTCTTGATCGAAGCCCCAGTAAACGGCGGCCGTAACTATAACGGTCCTAAGGTAGCGAAATTCCTTGTCGGGTAAGTTCCGACCTGCACGAATGGCGTAACGACAGCGGCGCTGTCTCCACCCGAGACTCAGTGAAATTGAAATCGCTGTGAAGATGCAGCGTTCCCGTGGCAAGACGGAAAGACCCCGTGAACCTTTACTATAGCTTTACACTGAACGTTGAGTTCGTCTGTGTAGGATAGGTGGGAGGCTACGAAACCATGGCGCTAGCTGTGGTGGAGCCATCCTTGAAATACCACCCTGTCGTGCTTGACGTTCTAACCTAGGTCCGTAATCCGGATCAGGGACCGTGTATGGTGGGTAGTTTGACTGGGGCGGTCTCCTCCTAAAGAGTAACGGAGGAGCTCGAAGGTACGCTCAGCGCGGTCGGACATCGCGCACTGTGTGCAAAGGCATAAGCGTGCTTGACTGCAAGATCGACGGATCAAGCAGGTAGGAAACTAGGACTTAGTGATCCGGTGGTTCTGTATGGAAGGGCCATCGCTCAACGGATAAAAGGTACTCCGGGGATAACAGGCTGATACCGCCCAAGAGTTCATATCGACGGCGGTGTTTGGCACCTCGATGTCGGCTCATCACATCCTGGGGCTGTAGTCGGTCCCAAGGGTATGGCTGTTCGCCATTTAAAGTGGTACGCGAGCTGGGTTCAGAACGTCGTGAGACAGTTCGGTCCCTATCTGCCATGGGCGTTGGAGATTTGAGAGGGGCTGCTCCTAGTACGAGAGGACCGGAGTGGACGAACCTCTGGTGTTCCGGTTGTCACGCCAGTGGCATTGCCGGGTAGCTATGTTCGGAAGCGATAACCGCTGAAAGCATCTAAGCGGGAAGCGCGCCTCAAGATGAGATCTCCCGGGGCACAAGCCCCCTGAAGGAACCATATAGACTATGTGGTTGATAGGTCAGGTGTGTAAGTACAGCAATGTATTGAGCTAACTGATACTAATGATCCGTGCGGCTTGACCATATAACCTCAAGTTGCCTTGGCCGACATGACATGTCGATAGATCCAAGTGCACGCTACGTCACAAGACCAAACGAGAGGCAGGCGCTGTAGGCGCGTCTCTTTGTAAAGCCAGCACACCCGTGTGCCGGCTCCCTGCAAGGACACGATGACCCACGGCGACACTCCAAAAGCCTCCCTGGTGAAATTAGCGCTGTGGAACCACCCGATCCCATCCCGAACTCGGAAGTGAAACGCAGCTGCGCCGATGGTAGTGTGGCTCAAGCCATGCGAGAGTAGGTCATCGCCAGGGTTTATACCC
>NZ_JACGXS010000023.1 GCF_014117215.1 Stenotrophomonas tumulicola
ACCTGACCGCGTCCGGGCAGACCAGCTGGCATGGCTTCGCCGAGGCGATCTTTGCCGAGGCGCTGGCCGCCGGCGTGCTGGCCAAGGTGCCGACGGTGGAGGCGATCTCGAGCTCGGAATATCCGACACCGGCCAGGCGGCCGTCGTGGTCGGTACTGGACAACCGCCGGCTGCAGCAGGATTTCGGCATCGAGCTGCCGGAATGGCAGGACGGGTTGAAGCGGGTGATGGGGCAAATAAAGAATTAATCGCACGCATGGCGACCATGGGCGTCACCCCCCAGCCGTCCTCGAATGATGGTGACCCCGGCCCGATTCGAACGGGCGACCTTCCCCTTAGGAGGGGCTTGCCCCGCCTTTTCAATTCAACAACTTGCGCTGGCGGTGTGACCGGGCTGTGACCGTCAGCCCTACGCGGCATAGTCTTCCCAGTCCGGATCGTAACTCACTGCCAAGCGCTCGAAGCGCATAGCGTCTGCCCTCAGTCGGTCAGCGCCGCGACGACGGCGCGCCCTCGCCCGCCAGTCACCACCCTGGGCCTGGTCCAGTTCCCGAGCCTCCTGCATCAATCCGGCCGCCTTTGCGCGCGCACAGCGCGCCTTGCCTTCGTTCGCTTTGATCATGGGCCCATCGTGCGGCAGGTCCGTCGCACCAGCCGACACAACGGCAACGGGACATGACTGATCGGACCATCACCGGTCAGGGCTCGCAGCAGTGTTGGTCTCCAGTGTCGACCCGGGCCTGTCAGGTTTCAGCCCCAGAATTCTGGACACATCAACCGTCCGCCCTCGCCCGCCGGCGACCACGTTGTTCTGCATCCACTGGAACTTCGCGGCCATCCGCTCCCGCAGCTTACGCTCGTGGCGCAAAGCCCATAGCTCCCCCCCGCTGGCCGGCCTCGAATGACGTGCAGCCCCGCTTCGCGGGCATTGCAAACGCCTCCCCAGAGATCCGAAGGTAGGCAAACCAACTGCCGTCCACCCGGTCAAGGAGTGACGCCACTTCCTCGCCAAAGAGGAACAGCCCGGTCGGGAGCGTGTCCAGGTGGTTTCGCGGCGCCCAAGTGAAGCCATCGGGCATGGGGATGTGGGTTGGGAAGCGGGCTGTCATGGCGCGCAGCGTACGCCGTGGCTGTCTCAGATACTGATACTCGAGTTAGGTGTGCAGATGCCCTATCTTTCGAAATGGCAGATCTGGCACCATTCCGCTTGCTGCACCGAACAGCGATCCAGCACCTTACTAAAGCAACAGGTGCGCCAATCGACCATTTAATTAAACCGACAGGAAAATAAAGCAATGATTGAAATCAGGGAAGAGTCAGGCCATTCGCTTTTCATCGAAATGTCATTCCAAGGAACCCTGCTATCTACCGGCACTGCATTTGTTGTTCATACGACGAAAGGCCCTCACCTAATCACCAATCGGCACAACGTAACCGGACGCCATCAAGAGACCGGGGAGGCATTATCATCGACACTCGGAATACCCGACTCAATAACTATCACACACCACCAAAAAAATGCAGTGGGGAGCTTCGTAAAGAAAACTCAACCGCTTCTTATTGACAACCAGAACGTCTGGGTAGAGCACCCAACCCTGAAGGACGGGGCTGACTTCGTCGCCATCAAGCTAAGTGACGTTAGCGGGGTGGATACTGTGCCGATCAAAATATCCAAGGAGCCAACAAAGGCTAGGCTTGCGCCATCTGATGTTGTCAGCGTCATTGGATTTCCATTCAGCCTGAAAGCAAGTGGCGGCTTTGCCGTATGGTCCAGCGGATTTATCGCTTCCGAGCCCGAAATAAACTACAACAACCTGCCGGTACTTCTGATTGACTGCAGGAGCCGACAAGGACAATCCGGCTCACCTGTATTCCTATACCGTACCAGCGGGTCTGTGCAGATGCGAAATGGATCGGCAGTAATGTTTACCGAGCCATACTCAGAATTCATCGGGATATACAGCGGAAGGATTCACAAAGACTCTGATATAGGAATGGTGTGGAAGTCAATTGCAATTAGAGAATTAATCTCCTTTATTGAGAATCCAGCGTCGTGGCAAACACAAATCACCACGACTTTTACATCTACCAATATCCCGCTAATTACACCAAGGCCCATATGGTAGTCTTTAAAAGAAAGCCCTCGCGCCACACTATAAGCATCGATCCTGTGCGAATGGACACCACGCATGTCAGAGTGCCTGGTTCGGCCGGGCCCGCATAAGCGCCGCGCCCATGCGCAGGACGCGGTGCAGCGGCTGCGGGAGAAGTGCGAGGCTTTGCGGGGGCGGCAGGAGCGCCTAACACCAAACTTCACCCTTACCCCACTCGACATCCCGCGCGCAGCTTGCTAGATACTGAAATCACTTACGTGACAGAAATGTCGACCAGCAACCACGGAAGAGACAATGCCGGGCACAGTATTCTTGTTAGCCAATACCCCCGCGATCTGGCCCCCTCGCCACGAAGTAGTCGTGCAGAAAATGAGAGTTGGAGATGATGATGCAACATTAATACTTAACACCCAAGGAAGCATCGAGGCAATTATTGAGTCACAGAACGCCAGCAGAAAATGGATATCCCAAACCATTCAAGCACAAGCAAACTGCCCGATGCTAATAGTATTAGTTTGGTGCGATAACAACATCAAATTGATGATCAACAAAACCTATCTCCTGTCGCTTAGTGAAGCGCCAACAGAATCTTACGAAGTCAAAACTGATCCAATCCCCAAAACAAATCATCAACCCATAGCGATCCCCTCAGATGAGCTGCATACGATGATGAGTGAGGAGGACCTATTCCTCTCACATACGATCTACGACCTACAACAGAGAAATATATCCGGGAAAAGATACGACATGATCAGGGCCGCAGGATTGATCCGTCAACTACTGCTTGACAATGAGCCACTTATACACAAAGTAAACAAAAAGTATTCGGCCAAGATAGTGTTTAAGGTAATCGCCGCCCAATTAGAGCAACTACCCACAGCCAATGTTAGAGCAATGGCAATAAGCCCGAGAAACTGGGCGAAAGCAAAAACAGAAGACCTAAGACTAGACCAGTTTCTTAAAAAGACTGTTGCCACTTATGGCGAATGCCGAATCAGTGTGCATACGGCAATATTGACGTGCGCGCACGTAATGGGCGGAGTCCACTACGGAAAACCTACCAGTGACAATGAAAACGCAACCATTGAGCTAGACAAACAACTCAGGAATAAAGATTCAACATTGATCATTGAAATAATGCGCGACATCTCATCAATAGTAATTGACGCTCTCGCACCATTGCACTCGAAAATTGTCGAAATCCATGCAGAAAGTAGCAGTCCGCAGCTCTAAGGTGACGGAGTCGGCCACGCCCAAAGATGCGATCTTGCCATTGACCATGCGGCTTGCTTCCATGGAGCCGTAGCTGCATCGCGGCTGATGACCTCAGCCCTCGTCAGTACGCAGGCGTTGCTGGATCTAGCTTGATGGATCAAACGTGATCCAAACCCCACCCCTCTTCATCCACTGCGAGGCGTATTCCACGTTATCCGCAATGTGGGACTCGATCACTGAGACGTTGTGGATCACAACAATACCAACATGGCTATCGCCATGCTCGCCAGTGTCCGTGTTGGTCGCGGTAACGCCAATCCGCAGGGTGCGCGCGCTTCCGTTGGTGGCACGCGGAAGGGTGAGGTTCCCCGCGGCGAACGACCAACGCATGGCCTCTCCACCTTGCCGAGAGCCCGCTCGGATACGAGCCGCGGAGGAGTCCACGTAGCCCACTGCCGCCGCCCACTTGTTGGCATCGTATCCACATGCCGCGCCGCTATTCGTGTTGACTGCCGCGGAATGCTCAGCCACGTTGTTAATTGCAGGCGTTTGGTGCCAAAACAGCTGGTCGCCCACCTGCCGAAATGGTTGGCCAATAAAGGTCTTGTTGCTCAGGATCGTGTTGGCCAACGCTGCGTTGCCCGGATCCGCTGCCGTCCTCGGCTTGCTGATCACGATCCATGTACGGTCAGTAGTGGCTTGCTTTCCAATGTCCAAGCAGTTGGACCAGTTGCAAACGATCCCGAAACCACTCGGGTCGAGCGTCGGCGAACCGATGATTGTGGCTTTTTCGGATGGATTGACGCGATTGATCCTGCTGGCTTCAAGGCTGGGGGGGGGGGGGGGGGGGGGGGGGGGGGGGGGGGGGGGGGGGGGGGGGGGGGGGGGG
>NZ_JACGXS010000024.1 GCF_014117215.1 Stenotrophomonas tumulicola
TCGCCATCACGCTTGCTGGTGCCATACACGCCCAGCGGCGCGGTCGGCTCATCCTCGCGGTAAGGCGCGGTGCCTTCCCCGTCGAACACGTAATCAGTGGAGTAATGCACCAACGGCACGCCCGCCTGGGCACACCAGCGTGCGATCACGCCCGGCGCCTCGGCGTTGGCCCGGAATGCAGCCTCCACGTCCTGCTCGGCCTTGTCCACGGCAGTGTAGGCCGCCGCATTGACCACCATTGCAGGTTGCAGCCTATCCAGCAGCGCCCCCAGCGAAGCAGGCTGGTCGAAGTCCGCGACCTCGCACGCGCTGCCGTCCGGCAGGACGCCGCTGCGGGTCGTGGCCTGCACCTCGCCGAGCGGCTTCAGTGCGCGCAACAGCTCCTGCCCGACCTGGCCGTTGCCACCGAACACCAGGATCGTCATGGGACGAACACCGGCAGCCGCTCTTCGGCAATGTCCTTCAGGAACGGCGCGTTCTCATCCTTGGCCGACAGGGTCGGGCCGCTGATCGGCCAGTCGACCGCGACATCGGCATCATTCCAGCGCACGCCGGCATCGGCCTCCTTGACGTACACATCGGTGCACAGGTAGCTGAACACCGCGCGCTCGGACAGCACCGCAAAGCCGTGCGCGAAGCCTTCGGGGATCCAGAACTGCTTCTTGTTCTCCGCGCTCAGCACCACTGCTTCCCACTGTCCGAAGGTCGGCGAGCCACGGCGGATATCCAGCGCCACGTCGTAGACTTCGCCCTCCAGCACGCTGACCAGCTTGCCCTGCGGTCGCGGCCACTGGTAATGCAGACCGCGCAGCACGCCCTTGGCGGAGGTGGACACGTTGCTCTGCACGAAGCGGTCCGGCAGGCCCAGCGCCTTGAAACGCTCGGCATTCCAGGTCTCGAAGAAATAACCGCGCTCGTCGCCGAATACCGCCGGCTCGATCACCACGCAACCCGGCAATTTTGTTTCAATTACTTTCACGGGACAGTTCCTCGTACGGCCATGGCATGCAGGTACTGGCCGTAGCCATTCTTGATCAGCGGCGCAGCCAGCGCTTCCAGCTGCTCGGCGTTGATCCAGCCATTGCCGAAGGCGATTTCCTCCGGGCAGCACACCTGCAGGCCCTGCCGGGTCTGGATGGTCTCGATGAAGTTGGAGGCCTCCAGCAGCGACTGGTGGGTGCCGGTATCCAGCCAGGCATAACCACGCCCCAGCGGCTCCAGGTGCAATGCGCCTTCATCCAGGTAACGCTGGTTGAGGTCGGTGATTTCCAGCTCGCCACGCGGCGAGGGCTTCAGCTCCGCCGCATGGTCGCTGGCCTTGCCGTCGTAGAAATAAAGGCCGGTCACCGCATAGTTGGAACGCGGCTGGGCCGGCTTCTCGACCAGGCCGATCACCTTGCCATCGTTGTCGAACTCGGCCACGCCGTAGCGCTCGGGATCGTTGACCCAGTAGCCGAACACGGTGGCGCCGGCCTGGCGTGCATCGGCACGCTTGAGCACTTCGGTCAGGCCGTGGCCATGGAACACGTTGTCGCCCAGCACCAGGCAGCTGGGCTTGCCACCAAGGAAATCACGGCCGATCAGGAAGGCCTGCGCCAAACCGTCCGGGCTGGGCTGGGCGGCATACTGGATGTCCATGCCCCATTGCGAACCGTCGCCCAGCAAGGCCTGGAACAGGGCCTGCTCGT
>NZ_JACGXS010000025.1 GCF_014117215.1 Stenotrophomonas tumulicola
CCGCTGCGGGTCGTGGCCTGCACCTCGCCGAGCGGCTTCAGTGCGCGCAACAGCTCCTGCCCGACCTGGCCGTTGCCACCGAACACCAGGATCGTCATGGGACGAACACCGGCAGCCGCTCTTCGGCGATGTCCTTCAGGAACGGCGCGTTCTCATCCTTGGCCGACAGGGTCGGGCCGCTGATCGGCCAGTCGACCGCGACATCGGCATCGTTCCAGCGCACGCCGGCATCGGCCTCCTTGACGTACACATCGGTGCACAGGTAGCTGAACACCGCGCGCTCGGACAGCACCGCAAAGCCGTGCGCGAAGCCTTCGGGGATCCAGAACTGTTTCTTGTTCTCCGCGCTCAGCAGCACCGCTTCCCACTGCCCGAAGGTTGGCGAACCACGGCGGATATCCAGCGCCACGTCGTAGACTTCGCCCTCCAGCACGCTGACCAGCTTGCCCTGCGGCCGCGGCCACTGGTAATGCAGGCCGCGCAGCACGCCCTTGGCGGAGGTGGACACGTTGCTCTGCACGAAGCGGTCCGGCAGGCCCAGCGCCTTGAAACGCTCGGCATTCCAGGTCTCGAAGAAATAACCGCGCTCATCGCCGAATACCGCCGGCTCGATCACCACGCAACCCGGCAATTTTGTTTCAATTACTTTCACGGGACATTTCCTCGTACGGCCATGGCATGCAGGTACTGGCCGTAGCCATTCTTGATCAGCGGCGCAGCCAGCGCTTCCAGCTGCTCGGCGTTGATCCAGCCATTGCCGAAGGCGATTTCCTCCGGGCAGCACACCTGCAGGCCCTGCCGGGTCTGGATGGTCTCGATGAAGTTGGAGGCCTCCAGCAGCGACTGGTGGGTGCCGGTATCCAGCCAGGCATAACCACGTCCCAGCGGCTCCAGGTGCAGTGCGCCTTCATCCAGGTAACGCTGGTTGAGGTCGGTGATTTCCAGCTCGCCACGCGGCGAGGGCTTCAGCTCCGCCGCATGGTCGCTGGCCTTGCCGTCATAGAAATACAGGCCGGTCACCGCATAGTTGGAACGCGGCTGGGCCGGCTTCTCGACCAGGCCGATCACCTTGCCGTCGTTGTCGAACTCGGCCACGCCGTAGCGCTCGGGATCGTTGACCCAGTAGCCGAACACGGTGGCGCCGGCCTGGCGTGCATCGGCACGCTTGAGCACTTCGGTCAGGCCGTGGCCATGGAACACGT
>NZ_JACGXS010000003.1 GCF_014117215.1 Stenotrophomonas tumulicola
ACGAGGCCCGCAGGATGCGGCTCTTGCCGTCCCCCACGAACCCCTCCCGCCCGGCCCCAACCCAGAAATCCGGCTTTTCGCGCGACCCACCACGAGGGGCTTCGCCGTTCGCCGCCAACCACCAGCCAACAAAAAAACCCGGCCGAAGCCGGGCTTTTCGCGTCCAATCAAACGAAGACGATTACTCGCCAGCGGCGTGGCGCGCCTGCAGCTCGTCTTCCTTCTGCCGGTCGAAGAACGCCATGATCTTGCTCATGATCGGGAACGTGCCTTCCCGGCCCAGCGCGGATACCAGGAACCACGGCTCCTTCCAGCCCAGCTCGGCGACGATCTGCTCGGCAGCTGCCTGGGCCTCGTCCTCGAACATCAGGTCAGCCTTGTTCAACACCAGCCAGCGTGGCTTGGCCAGCAGTTCCGGATCATGCCGCTCCAGCTCGCGTTCGATGGCACGCACCTGCTCCACCGGCGAAATGCCCTCCACCCCACCTTCCATCGGCGAGATGTCGACCAGATGCAACAGCAGGCGGGTGCGCTGCAGGTGGCGCAGGAACTGCGCACCCAGGCCGGCGCCATCGGCAGCGCCTTCGATCAGGCCCGGAATGTCGGCGATCACGAAGCTGCGGTAGTTCTCCACCTTCACCACACCCAGGTTCGGGTACAGCGTGGTGAACGGGTAGTCGGCCACCTTCGGCGTGGCGGCGGACACGGCGCGGATCAGCGTGCTCTTGCCTGCGTTGGGGAAGCCCAGCAGGCCCACGTCGGCCAGCAGCTTCAGCTCCAGCTTCAACGAACGCTCTTCGCCCGGCTCGCCCGGCAGCGCCTGGCGCGGCGAGCGGTTGGTCGAACTCTTGAAATGCATGTTGCCCAGGCCGCCGCGGCCGCCCTTGGCCACCAGCAGGCGATCGCCATGCGCGGTCATGTCACCGATCACTTCATCGGTGGCCACGTTGATGACCGTGGTGCCGACCGGCACGGTGATGACCAGGTCTTCCCCGCCCTTGCCATAGGCCTGCCGGCCCATGCCGTTCTCGCCGCGCTGCGCCTTGAAGATGCGGTCATGGCGGAAGTCGACCAGGGTGTTGAGATTCTCGTCGGCGCGGATCCACACGCTGCCACCGCCGCCACCGTCGCCACCGTCGGGGCCACCGAGCGGGATGAACTTTTCGCGACGGAAGCCGACACAGCCATTGCCGCCGTTGCCAGCGAACACTTCGATTTCTGCTTCGTCTACCAGTTTCATTGTTTCGATGCCTGCGATGGGCGCGGCAGCCTGCCGTCGCCTTGGGATTCTACTGCCCCGACGTCGCCAGGGCTCGGCCACCTGTGCGGTGGACCGGGATGTACTTCATTCAACGAAAAGCCCCGCCGAAGCGGGGCTCTTCTGCAGCGTACCCATGACCGGCATGGGCGCCAGCCGCGCCGGGATCAGGCTTCGGCCGAAACCACGCTGACGGTGCGACGCTTCTTGGCGCCCTTGACCGAGAACTCCACCTTGCCGTCCACCAGGGCGAACAGGGTGTGGTCACGGCCGAGGCCAACGCCGGTACCCGGATGGAACTGGGTGCCACGCTGGCGCACGATGATGTTGCCGGCGTCGATGGCCTGGCCACCGAAGATCTTCACGCCGAGGTACTTCGGGTTGGAGTCGCGACCGTTGCGCGAAGAGCCTACGCCTTTTTTATGTGCCATGACCTATCTCCTTACTTGCTGCCACCGGCAATGCCGGTGATCTCGATTTCGGTGTAGTACTGACGGTGACCCTGACGCTTCATGTGGTGCTTGCGGCGACGGAACTTGATGATCCGGACCTTGTCGGCACGACCCTGGGACAGGACGGTGGCGGTGACCGAAGCGCCGCTCAGCGCGTCGCCGATCTTGATGCCATCGCTGTCGCCCAGCAGCAGGATGTTGTCGAACTTGATCTCGTTGCCGACTTCGGCTTCGAGCTTTTCCACGCGGAGCTTTTCGCCCTGCGCGACGCGGTATTGCTTACCGCCGGTGACCAGTACTGCGTACATGACCAGACTTCCTCTGTAGTTATTGTGGTCTATGGACTGTCGCCATCGAGGGCGGACAGAAGCGGGATTTTACCGGCTGACCCTGTCCCGGGTCAACCCACCCCTAGGTCGGGCAAAGCCAGGCCCGGCAAGGCCTTCAGGCCGGGGTCAGATCGCTTTTCCCGCCAGGAAAAGCGATCTGACCCCTATATGACCGCCAGTCTCAGCCGCTGCGACTCACCGCTGGCATTGTGGGCCATTGCCCCCATCTGATCAGCTCGGTAGGCTGACCGATTGCCGTTCCCGACGCCCTTCCTGCTGGCCGGGCCCCAGCCCAAGCCCCCACAACCGGATCCCCCATGGCGATGGATTTCATCCGCATCCGCGGCGCGCGGACGCACAATCTCAAGAATATCGACCTCGACCTGCCGCGCGACAAGCTGATCGTGATCACCGGCCTGTCCGGCTCGGGCAAGTCCTCGCTGGCGTTCGACACCATCTACGCCGAGGGACAGCGCCGTTACGTCGAATCGCTTTCGGCATACGCGCGGCAGTTCCTGAGCGTGATGGAAAAGCCTGACCTGGACCATATCGAAGGGCTGTCCCCGGCGATCTCCATCGAGCAGAAGTCGACCTCGCACAATCCCCGCTCGACCGTCGGCACCATCACCGAGATATACGACTACCTGCGCCTGCTGTATGCGCGCGTGGGCACCCCCCGCTGCCCGGACCACGGCTACCCGCTGGAAGCGCAGACGGTCAGCCAGATGGTCGACCATGTACTGGCGCTGGACCCGGAGCAGCGCTACATGCTGCTGGCCCCGGTGATCCGCGACCGCAAGGGCGAACATGCGCAGGTGTTCGACCAGTTGCGTGCGCAGGGCTTCGTGCGCGTGCGCGTGGATGGCGTGCTGCATGAGATCGATGCGGTGCCGCCGCTGGCGCTGCGCCAGAAGCACACCATCGAGGCCGTCATCGATCGCTTCCGCCCGCGCGAGGACATCAAGCAGCGCCTGGCCGAAAGCTTCGAGACCGCGCTGAAGCTGGGCGACGGCATGGCGTCGGTGCAGTCGCTGGACGCCGCGGACGCCGCCCCCTCGCTGTTCTCCTCGAAATACTCCTGCCCGGTCTGCGACTACTCGCTGCCGGAGCTGGAACCGCGGCTGTTCTCGTTCAACGCACCGATGGGCGCCTGCCCCGGCTGCGATGGCCTGGGCATGGCCGAATTCTTCGACCCGGCACGCGTCGTGGTGCACCCCGAGCTGCCGCTGTCGGCCGGCGCCGTGCGTGGCTGGGACCGCCGCAATGCCTATTATTTCCAGCTGATCGCCTCGCTGGCAAAGCACTACAAGTTCGATGTCGATGCCGCCTGGAACACGCTGCCGGCCAGCGTGCAGCAGGCCGTGCTGTACGGCAGTGGCGATGAGACCATCAGCTTCACCTACTTCACCGAAGCCGGCGGGCGCACCCAGCGCAAGCACCGCTTCGAGGGCATCATTCCGAACCTGGAACGCCGCTACAAGGAAACCGAATCATCGGCGGTGCAGGAAGAACTGGGCAAGTACATCAGCGAACAGAGCTGCCCGGAATGCAAGGGCGCGCGCCTGAACAAGGCCGCACGCAACGTGTTCGTCGCCGACCGTCCGCTGCCGGACCTGGTGGTGATGCCGATCGACGAGGCGCTGAAGTTCTTCAGCACCCTGAGCCTGCCGGGCTGGCGGGGCGAGATCGCCAGCAAGATCGTCAAGGAGATCGGCGAGCGGCTTGGCTTCCTGGTCGACGTCGGGCTGGATTACCTCACCCTGGAACGCAAGGCCGACACCCTGTCCGGTGGCGAAGCGCAGCGCATCCGCCTGGCCTCGCAGATCGGCGCAGGCCTGGTAGGCGTGATGTACGTGCTGGATGAGCCCTCCATCGGCCTGCACCAGCGCGACAACGAGCGCCTGCTGGGCACCCTGACCCGCCTGCGCGACCTCGGCAACACGGTGATCGTGGTCGAACATGACGAAGATGCGATCCGCCTGGCCGATTACGTGCTGGATATCGGCCCGGGGGCTGGCGTGCACGGTGGCGAGATCGTCGGCCAGGGCACGCTGCAGGACATCCTGGATGCGCCGCGCTCGCTGACCGGCCAGTACCTGTCGGGCAAGCGTGCGATCGAGATCCCGGCGCGCCGGCACCGCCCGAACCCGAAGATGACATTGCACCTGCGCGGTGCCAGCGGCAACAACCTGAAGAACGTCGACCTGGCCATTCCGTCAGGCCTGATGACCTGCATCACCGGCGTATCCGGTTCGGGCAAGTCGACGCTGATCAACGACACCCTTTACTCGCTGGCCGCCAACGAGATCAATGGGGCCTCGCACCAGATCGCGCCGTACAGGGAAATCGACGGACTGGACCTGTTCGACAAGGTGGTGGACATCGACCAGTCGCCGATCGGGCGTACGCCGCGCTCGAACCCGGCCACCTACACCGGCCTGTTCACGCCGCTGCGCGAACTGTACGCCCAGGTGCCCGAGGCGCGCGCGCGCGGTTATTCGCCGGGCCGTTTCAGTTTCAACGTGCGTGGTGGCCGCTGCGAAGCGTGCCAGGGCGATGGCCTGATCAAGGTGGAGATGCACTTCCTGCCGGATGTGTACGTGCCTTGCGACGTCTGCCACGGCAAGCGCTACAACCGCGAAACGCTGGAGATCCTGTACAAGGGCTACAACATCAACGACGTGCTGCAGATGACCGTCGAAGATGCGCTGAAGCTGTTCGAGCCGGTGCCGAGCATCGCGCGCAAGCTGGAAACGCTGGTCGACGTGGGCCTGAGCTACATCAAGCTGGGCCAGAGCGCGACCACCCTGTCCGGCGGTGAAGCGCAGCGCGTGAAACTGTCCAAGGAGCTGTCGCGGCGCGATACCGGCCGCACGCTGTATATCCTCGACGAGCCGACCACCGGCCTGCATTTCCACGACATCGAGGCGCTGCTGGGCGTGCTGCACAAGCTGCGCGACGAAGGCAACACGGTGGTGGTGATCGAGCACAACCTGGACGTGATCAAGACTGCGGACTGGATCGTCGACCTCGGGCCGGAAGGCGGCCATCGGGGTGGCACCGTCCTCGTCACCGGCACGCCCGAAGACGTGGCCGCGCATCCGGATTCGTATACCGGCCAGTTCCTGGCCAGGATGCTGCCCTCCACCAGCGCGCGCCCCGGGCAGCCGGCCGCGGTGGCCAACAAGCCCGATGCACGCCCACCCCGCAAGGTGAAGCCGGAGAAGCCGGCCAAGAAGGCCGCTGCTGCCCGGACCACCGACAAGGCCAGCAAGACCAGCACCGTCAGCAGGAAGAAAAAGGAAGCTTGATGAGCACCGAACACAGGATCCTCGCCCGCATCCCGATCAGCGTGCGCTGGCGCGACATGGACAGCATGGGCCACGTCAACAATGCCAAGTACATTTCCTATCTGGAAGAAGCGCGCGTGCGCTGGATGCTGGGCGTGGAAGGGGTGTCGATGACCGACCGGATTGCGCCGGTGGTGGCCGCCACCAACGTCAACTACCGCCTGCCGATCGTGTGGCCCAACGACATCCTGGTGGAGCTGTTCGTGGAACGCCTGGGCAACAGCAGCGTCACCATCGGCCACCGCATCGTCGACCAGCAGGACGAATCACGCCTGTACTCCGACGGCAACGTCGTGGTGGTGTGGATGGACACCCGGACCGGCAAGAGCGCCCCCCTGCCCGAAGCGATCCGCAGCGCCTCGAGCTGACCGTGGCGCCGGGCTATTCCCGGCCGCCGTTGCCGCTGCGCTCGCCGAGCATGGCTCGGCGCTACCAGCTCCTGCAGCGCCTCGAGCTGACCGTAGCGCCGGGCCATGCCCGGCGGCCGTTGCCGCTGCGCTCGCCGAGCATGGCTCGGCGCTACCAGCTCCTGCAGCGCCTCGAGCTGACCATGGCGCCGGGCCATGCCCGGCGGCCGTTGCCGCTGCGCTCGCCGAGCATGGCTCGGCGCTACCAGCTCCTGCAGCGCCTCGAGCTGACCGTAGCGCCGGGCCATGCCCGGCGGCTGTTGCCGTGCGCCCCCGTTACCGGTTGGGCGCGCGCACCTGCAGCGTGCCCTGCACTTCCTCGCCGCCTGCCAGTTCCAGCACCAGCGGCAGCGCCTGCCCTTCCGTCAATGCGCCCTTGCCCTGCATCAGCATCAGGTGCAGCCCGCCAGGCTTGAGCTCGACGCTGGCACCGGCCGCGATCGGCAGTTGATGCACGTGCTGCATCCGGCTCACGCCATCGGTCACGGTGGTTTCATGCAGCGACACGTCGCCGAAGCTACTGCTGCGTGCGCCGATGACAGTCACCGGCTGGTCGCAACCGTTGTGGACCGTCGCATAGCCGGCAGTCATCGGCATCGTGGCCACTGCGGGCAGGCGTGCCCAGCCCTCTTTCACCTGCACGCAACCAGCGCCTGCAGCGGCCACCGGTGCTGCAAATGCACATCCCGCCAACAGTACGCCAACGAATGGTTTGGTTATCATCGGTCCACGCTCCCTCCCTGCAAGAGACTGCAGCATGACTACGCTCATCGAGGTGTACAACCACGGCCCGATCCGCGAACTGCGGCTGGCGCGGCCACCGGTCAACGCGCTGGACACAGACCTCTGCCGCCAGCTGATCCATGCCATCGAACAGGCCATGGCCGAGGATGTGCACGGCCTGGTGTTGTCAGGCAACGAGCGGGTGTTCACCGGCGGCATGGACGTGCCGCACCTGCTCTCCCATGGCGATGACCGGCACGCGCTGCTGGACAGCTGGAATGCCTTCTTCGGCGCGGTGCGTACCCTGGCCGAAAGCCGCATCCCGGTGGTGGCGGCCTTGACCGGGCATGCGCCTGCAGGTGGCTGCGTGCTGGCATTGTGCTGCGATTACCGGGTGATGGCGCGCAGTACCGACCCCGCACAGCCCTTTGCCATCGGCCTGAACGAGGTGCAGGTCGGGCTGGTGGCGCCAGAAGGCATCCAACGCCTGCTGCGGCGGGCAGTCGGCGTGCATCGCGCTGGAATCCTGCTGTCCACCGGCGCGATGGTGCCGGCCGAACAGGCGTTGCAGATCGGCCTGGTGGACGAACTTGCCGACGGCGAACTGGTGGTCGCGCGCGCCGTGGCCTGGCTGCAGCGACTGCTGAAAATGCCGCAGCAGCCCATGTTGCTGACCCGTGCCATCGCCCGCGCCGACCTGCACGAAGCGCTGCATCCGGACCTGATCCGGCTCGACCGCTTCGTCGAGGCCTGGTACGCAGCTGACGCACAGCAGGCCCTGCACGCCTTGGTGGCGCGGCTGGGCAAAAGCTGAGCGCCAGCGTGCCCCTCCGAAAAGGGATCCGGCCCCACAGGTCCTATAATCACGGTCTGTCCCGACACCGGCTGCACCGCCTTGAACGACACGCCCGAACCCGTCGTCTCCGAACTGATCGACCTGCTCACCCTTGAGCGGCTGGAAGACAACCTGTTCCGCGGCCAGAGCCGCGACATCGGCACCAAGTACGTATTCGGCGGCCAGGTGCTGGGGCAGGCGCTTGCCGCTGCCCAGGCCACGGTGGAGAACGGCCGCCATGTGCACTCGCTGCATGCCTACTTCCTGCGTGCCGGCAACATCGACCACCCCATCGTCTACGACGTGGACCGCACCCGGGACGGCGGCAGCTTCTCCGTGCGCCGCGTCACCGCCATCCAGCATGGCAAGGTGATCTTCTTCTGCGCAGCCTCGTTCCAGCAGGTCGAAAGCGGTGCAGAGCACCAGCAGAAGATGCCCGAAGTACCACAGCCGGAAGACATCGAACCGAATCGTCCACTGCCGCCGGATGTACTGGAACGCCTGCCGATCAAGGTCCAGCGCTGGCTTTCGCGCGGTGGCCCGTTCGAATTCCGCCACGTCTACCCGCGCGATGAACTCAATCCGCCCAAGCGCCCGCCTTACCACCAGGTCTGGTTCCGCCTGACCGAGCCGGTTGGCGATGCTCCCGAGCTGCACCAGGCGCTGCTGGCTTATGCCTCGGATTTCCACCTGCTGGGCACCGCGACCTTCCCCCATGGCATCAGCTATTACCAGCCTCATGTGCAGATGGCCTCGCTGGACCATGCAATCTGGTTCCATCGTCCGTTCCGCGCCGACGATTGGTTGCTGTACTCGCTGGACAGCCCCAGTGCGCAGGATTCGCGCGGCCTGGCCCGCGGACAGTTCTTCACCCGCGATGGCGTGCTGGTGGCCAGCACGGCGCAGGAGGGCCTGATCCGCGTGGTCCATGACAGCGCGGCGGCGGCCGCCGTGCCGGCCAAGGATTGAAGGACAGCGAACGATGAGACAGATTTTCAGCAGCCAGCGCGTGGAAACCGTGGAAGGCGTGGCCGAGCTGCTGCGCAGCCACCAGATCGACGTGCGCGTGACCGACGGCCGTACCTACCACACCCGCCGCGGCGGGCAGTTCAGCTACCTCGACCCTGGCAAGGGCAAGCGCTTCCCCACGGTGTGGGTGGTGCGTGCCGACGACCAGCCACGCGCGCGTGAAATCCTGCGTGATGCCCGCCTGCTCGATACCACGCGTCGTGACCACCCCACTGCGGAGTTCGCCTTCGGTGACGTCGCCACCGCGCCGGCGAGCGGCCGCAGCTGGGCCTGGCGGATCCGCATCGCGCTGCTGGTGGTGATTGCCGCAGTGGCCCTGGTGATCGGCCTGCGCCATCGCGGCGCCCCGGCTCCGGCGGCCCCTGCCCCGGCACCGCAGGCGCAGCCAGCCCCGCCGGCCGCACCGGAAGAGGAAGAAGTGCGAGTCCGCATCCAACCCTCGAAGTAACCCAGGGGGTAGCGCCGGGTCAGGGGCGGTGGCGCCGGGCCAGAGGGGTAGCGCCGGGCCATGCCCGGCGGCTCTTCTTTCAGGCGTCGCGGCCGCTGATGCAGGCCGCTGCGCTCGCCGGGCATGGCCCGGCGCTACCGCGAAAAAATCAGCGTCGCCCCATGGGGGGACGCCGCATGCCGCCGTCCCGCCCCGGTTTGACCGCGTGGCGTCCTCGAAACAATACTCGGCGTCATCGCGCCGCCCTGACGACGGCGTGGCGACAGCGGAGGTCACATTGCGATTTCATGGCATCACCGGCACTTCGACGCGCCTCCTGTCCTGCGTACTCCTGGGAGGGAGCGTCATTTCCGCCCACGCAGCAACGCCCGACGCCACGGCCTACGCACGCGCCGAGCGCGTCCTCGACTACAACCTGCGCGGCAAGGTCCTCAATGCGAACGTCTCCCCACGCTGGCTTGCCGACGGGCGATTCTGGTATTCGCGGCAAGAGGCGTCGGGTACGACAAATGTACTGGTCAGCCCCAGCACCCGCTCGCGCAGCCTGCTGTTCGACGATGCCCGCCTGCGCCTGGCGATGCGTGAACTGGTTGATGCGGACACCTCCATGGCAACCCAGGCGGTCGAGACTGTGTGGAGCACGGAAGGTTCCGGCTTGCGGATCCGGCTGCGCCTGCCGCAAGGAAACGCGATCGACTGCGAGATTCCTGCCTACACATGCAGCCATGCCGACGCACTCCCGAACGACCCGCGCTTGCTCGCATCACCCGACGGCGGACACGCGGCGTTCGAGCGGGACAACAATCTCTGGCTGAGATCCACGGAATCAGGCCATGAGCATGCACTTACCAGTGACGGCACGGCTTCACATGGTTACGGGGTCCTGCCGGACTTCGCATTGCGCGGTATCCCCCGCAGGCAGGGGCGGATGCATATCCCACCGTTCGCGGTCACCTGGTCGCCGGATGGGCATCGCATGTTCGGTACCCGGTACGACGAGCGCAAGGTGGCGCCCTATCCTTACCTGGCGAACGCGCCGCGGGGTGCTTTTCGTCCCGTCGTGCACGAAGTGCGGCTGGGACTACTCGGCGATGCCGAACAGGTCCGCGATGCCTGGTTCACCCTCGATACGGGCGGCGCCGGCGCCAAGGAGATCCCCGTTCCGGAGGGCTGGAGCACCCTGCCCGAAGCAGGCGTGCTCGGCTGGTCGCCGTCGACCGACAAGGTCTACACGGCGATCGTCCGCTACGATCGGCCTGCCCGGCTTCGGCTGGTAGAAATCGACCTGCGCGGGGGGAGTGTCCGCACCGTCCTGGAGGAGCGCTCGGATACGCGCGTGCAGCTCAACTCCTACACCTATGGCCGGGCCGCAGTGAACATCCTGCAGGAGGCCCAGCAGGCGGTATGGTTCTCGGAACGTGACGGGTGGGGCCACCTGTACCTGGTCGATCTTCGCAACGGAAGCGTGGTGCGCCAATTGACCTCCGGGGCGTGGCTTGTGCGGGATGTCGTCGGGGTCAACGAAGCGCAACGCCAGGTGTTCTTTACCGCTGGCGGACGCGAGGAGGGCGATCCCTACCAGCGACGCTTGTACCGGGTTTCCCTTGACGGCGGCGATCCAGTCCTGCTGACACCGGAGCCCGGCGATCATGCCATCGACGGTGGCAGCGGCGCCCTCATGGGCGGCAAGCCTTCCAATCTGCTCTCACCCAATGCGGACTTCATCGTCGACAGCTACTCGACGCACGCGAATCCGCCGGTGACCGTGCTCCGCTCGACCACTGATGGTCGTGTACTGATGGAACTGGAACGCGCGGACGCTGCTGGCGTCCTCGCCGCTGGCTGGAGGGCCCCCAGGCGGGAACGCGTCACCGCGGCGGATGGCGAGACCACGCTCTACGCTACTGTCTATCTCCCGGCGGGCTATACACCGGACGGTCAGTATCCCGTCATCGACGCAATGTACGGCGGTCCGCATATCACGAATGCGCCGGTCGGCTTCGTAGAGGCAACGTCGGCGATGAATCCGGTATCGAAGTCGAGCCTGGCCGAACTCGGCTTCTTCGTTGTCGTGGTCGACGCGCGGGGCACCCCTGGACGATCAAAGGCCTTCCATGACACCAGTTTCCTGACCGCCGCGGATACCCAGCTGGAGGATCATGTCGTTGCGATCCGCGAACTGGCAGGCCGGTACCCGGGGATGGATCTCGACCGCGTCGGGATATATGGACACTCTTTCGGCGGATACAGTGCGACGCGCGCGCTTCTGCGGCATCCCGGGTTCTACAAGGTCGGCGTATCCTCGGCGGGCAGCCACAGTTTCCAGGGCATGTATGGCGGCGCGATCCACGGCATGGACCGGCTCGTGGGTGGCCAGCCGGTCTACGCGGACGGAGGGTCGATCCGTCCGGCGGCAAACCTCGTTCCGGAGACATTCCGGATGCTGGACAACAGTGCGCTCGTTGATCGTCTCACGGGCAAGTTGATGCTCGTATATGGCGATCTTGACGAGAACGCCATGCCCGCGCTGACGCTGCAGCTCGCTGCCGCGCTCACCGAGGCGAACAAGGACTACGACCTGCTCTATCTGCCGAATCAAGACCATGAGCTGTTCCGCAACGACACATACTTCACGCGGCGGCTCTGGGACTATTTCGTCCGTCACCTGATGGGCAGTACGCCACCGGCATATCGCATCGCCCCACCGACTGCGGGTTAGTGGTCGCTGCCGGCGATGCCGCACCGCAGCAGCATGGTTGGTCACATCCTGCACGCCACCTCGTCTTGGGACACAATCACTGCAGGAGCGCTGCCCATGACCGTTGTCGCCGCAAGCATCGATGAAACCCTGCACCGTGAACTGCGCGCCGCCGCAGGCGGATGCCAGCACGCCTACGGACGCATCGTGCTGGCGTGCCAGAACACGGTCACTGCCATTGCACTGGCCATCACCGGCGACCGCCAGGCCAGCGAGGACATCGCGCAGGACGCTTTCGTGCGCGGCTGGCAGCAACTGCACCAACTGCGCAACCCGTCCAGCTTCCTGCCCTGGCTGCGCCAGATCACCCGCAACCTGGCCCGCGACTGGCTGCGCTCGCAGCGGGGCCGGCCATTGTCCGGGGAGGCCGCCGAGCTGGCCATCAGCATGGCCGCCGACCCGGCACCCGACGCCGCCGATCGCTTGCAGCGCATAGAAGAAGAGGTCGCCGCCGAAGACATCATTTCCGCGCTGCCCGAGGACAGCCGCGAAGTGCTGCTGCTGTATTACCGCGAAGGCCAACGTTCGCAGCAGGTGGCGGGGCTGCTGGGGCTCAGCGACGCGGCGGTGCGCAAGCGCCTGTCGCGCGCACGTGGCATGGTCCGCGATGGCCTGCTGCAGCGCTTCGGTGAGTTCGCGCGCAGCACCGCACCCAGCGCAGCCTTCGCCACCACGGTGGTATCGATGCTGATGGTGGTCGCACCAGGCACGGCCAGCGCAGCCATCATCCTAGGTACCACCGTCGGCGTCGGCGGCAGCAAACTGGGACTGGGAGGAGCCAGCGCAACCGGCGGTACGGCGCTGGGGTCACTGACCGCTGCCGCCAGCCAGGTGCCGCTGCTGGCGGACAACGTCAACGTCGGTGGGATCGCCATCGCCGTGGTCGTCGGCACCGCGGCCGGTTATCTGGGCGGACGGTATCTGATGGCATTTGCCGAAACGCCGGAAGAACGCACGTGCATCCGCCGCTTCGTACACGTCAACACCTTCACTGCGCTGGCCGTATGCCTGAGCGTACTGCTGGTGACTTTGCTGGCGCTGCCGGTATGGATCGGCCTGACGGTACTGATAGCCGGGCTGGCGCTCGTCTGCTGGCAGTGCCTGGTACCGTTGCAGCGGATCATGGCGCCGCTGGTGGCACGCGATTCAGCGCGGCGCGGCCGTCGCGGGAAGAACTGGAAATATGAAGCGATGTACGGACGTCCCGCCGTATTTGCATCCGCTGTACTGGTGCTGCTGGGCATAGGATACGTCCTGTGGAAGAACGGCGTCCTGTAAACGCTGCGACCGGTCGCGGCCCCGCCCTGCGGCAACGCCGTCTTGCTGTTCCGGGCAGCACGCTGCTGCGCCTGCCCGGCTGAATCACGCCGGGCGCATTCGCCGTGGGCACAAGGGCACCTTCGTGCGGCTCTACAGCAGGACTGCCATGATTGCGATGGACCTCGCCGTGCTGCCACCGTAGTGCAAGCGTTGCATGGCGCTGGGCTGCGCTGGACAGGCACCATGAACAGGTCGGATGAGCCGCGCCAACAAACTATCCAATGACGAAAGATTTCTTCGATCTTCCTTTACAGCAACCTGTAGGGCGCGCCGGGAGGACGAGTCATATCGTGGATGCGTGCAGCAGTGCCGAACGCTGTCGCACGCATCCACACACCAATATGGAATCGCTCATGTCATTACGCATAACAACACTCGCCTTGTTATTGATCTCCTGTTCGGCTGCATCAGCCACTGAACGCGCATCACCCTACTCATGCTGGGACACCAAATACCTCTCTCTCAAGGTCGAGGTCCTGGCCGATTCCCTGGAAGACGCACGCGAGAAAGGATATCGCAGGCTTCTGGCAAGCCCAATGGGCTTCCCCATCGAAAAAAAACGCGTGGTATGCCAGCCGGGATCCATCTTCCCGTTGCCGTGAAACGTCTGACTCCCGTCGCCGCGCAGGCGACGGGAGTCAGAGGGGCGCGTTATTTCGTCAGCGGCGCCACACCGGGGCGGCCTTCATGGCCTTCACGGCCATGGCGTGGCCCGTGCATCGGGCCCTTCGCGGCATCGAACTCGGCCTTGCTCAGCTGGCCATCCTTGTTGGTATCGGCAGCTGCAAACCACGCATCACGATGCTGCTTCATGCGCAGCTCGCGGTCGGCCTTGTCCAGGAAGCCGTCCTTGTTGAGGTCCATCTGATCGAAACGCTCGGCCAAGCGCGGATCAGCCTTGGCTTCCTCCCGGCTGATGCGACCGTCCTTGTTGACGTCCAGCTTCGCCAGCTGCTCGCCGTGGCCACGGCCCGGGCCACGATGCCCGTGCTTGCCGCGCGGCATTTCCTCGCGTGACAGCTTGCCGTCCTTGTTGGTGTCCAGCTGGTCGAACTTCGCCAGCAGGCGTGGCGACGAAGCAGCTTCGGTACGGTCGATGAAACCATCGTTGTTGCTGTCCAGCTTGGCTGGACGCTGGGGCGCGGCGGTCGGGGCATCAGCGGCCAGCGCGATACCGGTGGCGGAAGTGCCCAACAGCAGGGCCAGCAGCAGGGGGGTACGCAGGGTCATGGTGTCACTCCAGTAGAAGGGATACGCCGGGGTGATTCGATCACCCACGGGTAACAACAACGCCCGGCTGCAGCGACGGTTTACCGCCCTGCCCGCCGCGTTCATCGGGCAGACAGTCGCGGCCGCTGAGACACCCAGCCGCTATGCTGTGCACATGGCGATCCACAGCGACCGAGACGACGACCTGCGACTGTTCCAGACCGGCGAGCACCCCTGCGGTTACTGGCCAGACCGGACCGCGCGCGACCTGGTGCTGGATCCCCACGACCGGCGCCTGGGCGGGCTGTATCCGATGGCCCTGGGCTGGGGCTTCCGGCGCAGTGGCGACCTGGTCTACCGGCCGCACTGTGCACAGTGCCATGCCTGCGTGGCCGTACGCATCCCGGTGCAGCGCTTTGCCGCTGACCGCAGCCAGCGCCGCTGTGCTGTCCGCAATGCGGATCTGGAAGTACGCATCACCGCGGCAGCCGCCAGCGACGAGCTGTTCGCCCTGTATCACCGCTACCTCGCCCATCGGCATGCCGATGGCGGCATGGACGACCATGGTCCGCACGAGTTCGAGCAGTTCCTGATCGGCAGCTGGTCGCATACGCGGTTCATGGAAATGCGCCTGCCGCCAACGCACGGTGGGCCGGGTGAACTGATCGGCGTGGCGGTCACCGATGTCACCGACAGCGGCCTGTCGGCGGTGTATACGTTCTTCGACCCTGACCATGCCCAGCGTGGCCTGGGCACCTTCGCGATCCTGCAGCAGATCGCCTGGGCCCATCGCGAGGGCCTGCCCCACCTGTACCTGGGTTACTGGATCCGCGACCACCGCAAGATGGACTACAAGCGCCGGTTTCATCCGCTGGAGGCATACGACGGCCGCCGCTGGATCGATTTCGACCCCGAACAGGCCGGGCGCTGACAAACCACTGACACCGGCGCCAGTGCACAATATCGCGCATGAACGCTAAAGCCCTGATCACCGCCCTGGCCCTGCTGTGCAGCGCCTGCGCGCAGATACCCGAACGGACCGCCGCAATGGCCGAATCCACTCCTGCCACGCTGCGGCTGGCCACCTACAACACCTCGCTGTATTCGGACGAAAGCGGTGGGTTGATCACCGAACTGCAGGGCGACAGCGCGCATGCGCGCAAGATCGCCGCGGTATTGCAACAGGTCCGCCCGGACCTGGTCCTGCTGAACGAATTCGACTACGACGATGCGCACCGGGCTGCCGATCTCTTCCAGCAGCGGTATCTGGAAGTGGCCCAGCCGGGCGGCGGCGAGCCCCTGCATTTCGCCTACCGCTATCTCGCACCGGTAAACACCGGCGTGCAGAGCGGACTGGACCTGGACAACAACGGCGAGATCGGCGGCGAAGGCCGCAACCGCGGCAACGATGCCTGGGGCTACGGGTTGCACCCCGGCCAATACGGCATGCTGGTACTGTCGCGCTACCCGATCGACGAAGCCCAGGTGCGCAGCTTCCAGTTGCTGAAGTGGAACACGCTGCCGGGTGCGATCCGGCCGCTGGACCCGCGTACCGGCAAGAGTTTCTACAGCGACGAAGTGTGGTCGCAGCTGCGCCTGTCGTCCAAGTCGCATTGGGATGTCCCGGTGCGCACGCCGTCCGGCGTGGTGCATGCACTGGTGTCCCACCCCACCCCGCCCGTCTTCGATGGCCCGGAAAAGCGCAATGCCGCACGTAACCACGACGAACTGCGGCTGTGGCAGGAATACCTGTCGGCAGGCGACAAGCCCTGGCTGTGCGATGACCAGCAGCGTTGCGGCGGGCTGGCCCAGGATGCGCGCTTCGTGATCCTGGGTGACCTCAACAACGACCCGGTGGACGGCGACGGCCGCCACGAGGGCATCCTCGAACTGATCGAGAACCCGCGCGTGCTGCGCCATGCCACGCCCTCCAGCGTCGGTGGTGAGCAGACCAGCCAGGCCTATGCAGCCAAGGGCATCGCCCGTCGCGGCGCGCCGCAGCATGCGACCGGCGATTTCGGCCCGAAATCCGGCACCATGCGGCTGGATTACGTGCTGCCCTCGGTCGGCTTCGACTACGTCGGCGGCGGCGTGTTCTGGCCGGCTGAAGGCACCGCCGAAGCGAAGATTGCCGACGGCAGCGACCACCACCTCGTCTGGGCCGACGTCAAATAAGAAAAGGAGACGGAGGGGATCAAGGCGTTCTTGGCCAACTCTGGCCAAGAACGCCTTGATCCCCTCCGTCTCCTTTTTTCAGGAGCGCAGTTCCACGCCGATGATGGCGGCGGCATCGCGTGCGGTGGCGCGTGCCTGGTCGACATCTTCACCGCGTGCCAGCGTTACCCCGACGCGGCGGTGGCCGTGCACGCTGGGCTTGCCGAACAGCCTGACGGCCGTGTCGGGCACCTGCAGCGCCGCCGCCACGTTGTTGAAGTACGGTACGCCCTCGCCATGCGCCAGCAGTGCGCAGGATGCCGACGGTCCCTGCTGGCGGATCACCGGGATCGGCAGCCCCAGGATCGCGCGCGCATGCAGCGCGAACTCACTCAGTTCCTGCGATACCAAAGTCACCAGGCCGGTATCGTGCGGGCGCGGCGACACCTCGCTGAACCAGACCTCGTCGCCCTTGACGAACAATTCCACTCCGAACAATCCCCAGCCGCCCAGGTCATCGGTGATGGCTCGGGATATCTGCTGCGCACGCTCCAGCGCCTTGGCCGACATCGCCTGCGGCTGCCAGCTTTCGCGATAATCACCATCCTTCTGCAGGTGCCCGATGGGGTCGCAGAATGACGTGCCACCCGCATGGCGCACGGTCAGCAGGGTGATCTCGTAATCGAAATCGATGAAGCCCTCGACGATGCAGCGCCCTGCACCGGCACGGCCACCGGTCTGCGCGTATTCCCAGGCGGGCCCGATATCGGCGTCCCGGCGCAGCGTGCTCTGGCCCTTGCCTGAAGAGGACATCACCGGCTTGACCACGCAGGGCACGCCGATAGCCTTCACCGCGTCGCGGTATTCCGCTTCGGTATCAACGAACCGGTAGGCCGATGTCGGCAGGCCAAGCGTCTCGGCCGCCAGCCGACGGATGCCTTCGCGATCCATGGTCAAGCGGGCCGCGCGCGCGGTTGGAATGACCCGCAGGCCCTGTTCCTGTTCCAGCTGGACCAGCGTTTCGGTGTGGATGGCCTCGATCTCCGGGACGACCAGGTGCGGCTTCTCCAGCGCGATCAACTCGCGCAGCGCCATCGCATCGAGCATGTCGATGACGTGCGCGCGATGGGCTACCTGCATCGCCGGCGCATCGGCGTAGCGGTCGGCCGCGATCACTTCCACCCCCAACCGCTGCAGTTCGATGGCCACTTCCTTGCCGAGTTCGCCCGAGCCCAGCAGCAACACGCGGGTGGCGGAGGGGGACAACGGGGTTCCGAATGCAGGCATGGCAGCGATCCAACGGCAATGTGAAGGCGGGTGGGCATTCTATCCGCTCAGCCGCGAGCCGACGGACGGTACTTGCCATGTGATATCACTTTGATATCTTCATATTGGACCCTCAAGGACGTATCGCCATGAAAGAGAAGCCCATCCGCTCCCTCAACGGCCTCGGCGTGGTTGCTGCGGCACTGGCCGCCGGCGCCGTCGCCGCCCTGCTTTTCCTGTATGCGGTCAGCACCACCGGGGGCACCCGCGCGGCCGCCCTGGTGGTGATACTGGCGATGATCGTGCTGGCCGCCGTCGCCGTGTTCGCCCTGGCGGGCCTCTACACCGTCCAGCCCAACCAGGCTGCCGTGCTGAGCCTGTTCGGCAAGTACGTGGGTACGGTGAAAGACAACGGCCTGCGCTGGAACAACCCCTTCTATGCCAAGCGCCGGGTCAGCCAGCGCGTGCGCAATTTCGAGAGCGGCAAGTTGAAGGTCAACGAGCTGGACGGCAGCCCGATCGAGATCGCCGCCGTGATCGTGTGGCAGGTCGTCGACGCCTCCGAAGCGGTCTACAACGTGGACGATTATGAAAGCTTCGTGCACATCCAGTCCGAGTCCGCCCTGCGTGCGATGGCCACCAGCTACCCCTACGACCAGCACGAAGAGGGCCAGCTTGCCCTGCGCAGCCATGCCAGCGAGATTTCCCTGCACCTGAAGAACGAGCTGGCCGAACGCCTGGCCGATGCGGGCGTACAGATCATCGATGCACGCATCAGCCACCTCGCCTACGCCGCCGAGATCGCCCAGGCGATGCTGCAGCGCCAGCAGGCCAATGCGGTGATCGCCGCGCGTACCCGCATCGTCGCCGGTGCGGTAGGCATGGTCGAAATGGCGCTGGCCGAACTGCAGAAGAACGGCGTGGTGCAACTGGATGAAGAGCGCAAGGCACACATGGTCAGCAACCTGCTTACCGTGCTGTGCTCGGACCGCGGCACCCAGCCGGTGGTCAACACCGGATCGTTGTACTGATATTGATTGGACGATGACAGGCACGCCCCGGCCCATGGCTGGGGCGCACTGGAACCGTCGCCGCAGGAGTTTTCATGAGCGAGAAGAAAGCCTACCCGCTACGCATCAACGCCGATGTCCTGGCCGCGGCGCAGCGCTGGGCCGACGACGAGCTGCGCAGCCTCAATGCCCAGATCGAATACGTGCTGCGCGATGCGCTGCGCAAGGCCGGGCGTCTGCCAAAACCCACTCCATCGCAGGAGAGCAAGGAATGAGCAAGCGTTGGAATTACCTCAGCATCGAGATCAAGCCCGGGATGATGGGCGGCTTCAAGAACGAAGAAGTGCAGGCGGAACTGACCCGCCAGGGGCAACTGGGCTGGGAACTGGTGAACATCGTCTTCGCCGCGCCGCTGACCCCGGCGATCCTTGTGTTCAAGAAGGAGGCCTGAGCATGGATGCGATGAGGACGATGATGGGCGCCGCGCTATGCCTGCTGGGCGGGATGGCCGGGGCGGCCGAGCCCACCCAGGTTGCCACCCGGCTGCTGGAGCACCTGCAGGCCGGACGTGTGGATGCGGCCGAAGCCATGCTCACCCCGCAGATGGCCCAGGCGGTGCCTGCCGACAAGCTGCACGGCATCTGGCAGTCGCTGGGCGAGCTGCAGCAGCGCGGTGAGCCGCGCGTCAGTGCGCAGCAGGGCATGCAGCTGGTGGAAGTTCCGCTGCAATTCGCCAGTGGTGCGGTGGTGGCGCAGGTAGCCGTGGATGCCCAGGACAAGGTGGCAGGCCTGTTGCTGCGTCCGGCACCGGCAGGGAAAGCTCCGCCGCCGCCCACCGACGCGACGTACACCGAAAACGACTTCAGCGTGCCCGAGGCCCGCGGCGCGCTTCCGGGAACGCTGGCCCTGCCCAAGGGCAAGGGCCCTTTCCCGGCCGTGGTGCTGGTGCACGGTTCCGGCCCGCAGGATCGCGACGAAAGCATCGGCGGCAACCGCCCGTTCCTTGACCTGGCACGCGGCCTGGCCGCACGCGGCATCGCGGTCCTGCGCTATGACAAGCGCACCTTCGCCCGCCCGCAGGACTTCCAGCAACCGTTCGACGTGGACGATGAAACCACCGACGATGCCGTGGCCGCGCTGGCGGCCCTGGCAGCCGATCCGCGCATCGACGGCAGCCGTGTGTTCGTGCTCGGCCACAGCCAGGGCGGCATGTTGGCGCCCCGCATCGCCTCGCGCTGGCCACAGGCGCGCGGCGCCGTGCTGTGGGCAGCCCCCTCGCGCGGGCTGCTGGACCTGCTACCGGAACAGAACCGCTATCTGTTCCAGCTGGATGGCACCATCAGCGCGGAGGAACAGGCATTCCTGGATACGCTGGATCGCCAGATCGCCGCCGCCCGGGGGGACGCTGCCGTCGCTGCCAGCGAGTTGCCGTTGGGCGTGCCGCAAGGCTTCTGGAAGAGCATTGAAGCCGTGGATGCCCGTGCCGATGCCAAGGCGCTGCGCAAGCCACTGCTGATGCTGCATGGCGGGCGGGACTTCCAGGTCCCCGATACGGACTGGATGTTGTGGCAACAGGCGCTCCAGGGCCGCGAGGATGTGCAGTGGAAGTCCTATCCGGCGCTCAACCACATCGGCATCGCCGGCGATGGCCCCGGGTCGCTGAAGGAATACGCCCAGCCCGGGCATGTCGATGCGCGGCTGGTCGATGACGTGGCGTCCTGGGTGGAGTCGCAGCGGTGAGGGGCGCAAGCGATCCACGCCGTTTCGAGGTCAGCGAGACCTCCACGCTGCGGCTGCTGTGGATCCTCCTGCCGATGCTGTCGTTCCTTGCGCTGACCGCTTACTACGCCCGCGATAGGGCCCAGCCTGCGGCAGGACCGTTCAGCCTCAGCCTGTCCCCGCCCTACTTCACCATGGGCGGTTCGGTCGGTTGGAGCGTGCTGGTCGTGGTCGTGCTGGCCGTGGTGCTGGCATGGAAGTTCTTCAACCGCAGGGTGCAACTGGATGGCGACATGCTGGAAGTGCGCTCCACGCTGTATCGCCGCCGTACGCCGGTCGCGCAGATGGATCTGGACCGGGCCGAGGTGGTGGATCTCAAAGGTGATCGCCACCATGGCCTGCGTTACAAGACCAATGCTTACAGCGTCCCCGGATTCCATTCCGGCCACTACCGCCTGAGTGGCGGCGGCAAGGGTTTTGCACTGGTCACCGATACCCGTCGGGTGCTGGTCATCCCGGTGCGTGGCGGACCGACGCTGCTGCTCAGCCTGGTCCAGCCGCAGGCCCTGCTGGCGGCCCTGCGCAAGGCCATCGGCTAGCGACGGAAGGTAGCGCCGAGCCATGCCCGGCGAACGCACCAGCGCAACCCGCACCGGTTCCATGGCGCGGCAATGAACAGCCGCCGGGCATGGCCCGGCGCTACCTCCGCTGCCGCAACCACCTGCCAGCACGCTAAGCTGCACGCATGCACCGAACCGCTCCCCTGCTGCTCAACACCGACGCCATCGAACTGTGGCCGGCCGCCCTGCTGCGCGCCCGCGGCAATACCGATGCCCGCCTGCTGGCACGCGCCCGCTGGGTGTTGCGGCGCAAGCGCGATGGCCGCTACCTGGCCACCGTACTCGACCACGGCGTGCATTCGCTGGTGCCCCGCCTGCCGCAGGAGCCCGGCGTGGTCGATGCGCTGGATGCCTTGTCCTGGTTGCGCCCGGGCACTGCGTCCAGTCCGCTGGAAGATCGCCTGCTGTCGCCCGATGGCCTGCAGCAACGGCTGCAGCAACTGGGACTGGATGCCGATGAGTACGCCGACAGCAGTGGACTGGCACTGGAAGCCGAGCCCGTCCTGCTGCATGGCGCCGGGCGCGACCGGTTCGGCCGGCCACTGTGGCTGCGTCGCCCTGCCGCACAGGCCTGGCGCCGGCTGCGCCTGCACGCCGCCCGCGCAGGCATCGCGCTGGATGCGATCTCCGGCTACCGCAGCCACGCCTACCAGTTGGGAATTTTCGAGCGCAAGCTGGCACGCGGGCAGAGCGTAGCGGAGATCCTCAAGGTCAACGCGGCGCCGGGTTTCAGTGAACACCACACCGGGCTGGCGCTGGACATCGGTACGCCAGGGGAGCCGCCTGCCGAGGCGTCCTTTGAACACACCGCAGCGTTCGCATGGCTGCAGGAAAGCGCGGCAGCACATGGTTTCCAGTTGAGTTACCCGCGCGACAACCCACACGGCATCGTGTACGAGCCATGGCATTGGCGCTACACCGCCCTGTAGCGCCGAGCCGTGCTCGGCGAGCGTGGAGCACGCGGGCAGCCGCCGCCGAGCATGGCTCGGCGCTGCACCTCAATCCTGCGAACGGTTGGTCTTCAATATCGGACTTTCGCTGAAATCGGCGATGCGCCACAGGTACAGGCTGGCATAGGTGCGGTAAGGCCCCCACTTCTCGCCACGCAGCGCCAGCGCTTTCGGCGCCAGCATGTCAGCGGCCTTGTCCACGCGCTGGGCGCCCTTGCGGATGCCCAGGTCGTCCACCGGCAGGATGTCCGGCCGGCCAAGACGGAACATCAGCATCATTTCCACCGTCCAGCGCCCAATGCCGCGGATCGGCACCAGCGCTTCGATGATGGCGTCATGCTCCATCACCGCCATCCGCCGCAGGCTGGGGATCTCGCCGGCAGCTTCGCGCCGGGCCAGGTCGCGCAGCGCGAGCAGTTTGTTGCCCGACACGCCGCAGGCGCGCAGCACCGCATCATCCGCCCGTCCCAACGTATCGGCGTGCAGGCGCGCACTGCCGATGGCCACTTCCACCCGCCCGACGATCGTCGAGGCGGCCTTGCCACTCAGCTGCTGGAACAGGATTGCCCGCGCCAGCGCATCCACCGGATCGAAACGGCGTGCCCACCCTTCCGGGGCCGGCAGGGGCCCAAGCCGGCGCATCCATGCCGCCAGCCGACGATCACGTCGCGCCAGCCACGCATGTGCCTGCTCCACGTTGAAGCCCCGCGCGAACCTGGGCATTCAGCGCCTCAGCGCGTCGATGGCCACCAGCACCCAACCCAGCATCAGCGCGCTGCCGCCGAAGGGCGCCAGCCGCGTGGGCCATTGCCATAACGCGTTGCCAGCCAGGCTGCCCGCGAACAACAGCGTGCCCAGCAACACCACGCACAGGGCAATCCGGCCGAAGGCAGTCGTCGCCCGCGGTCCCAGCGCCACCAGCACCGCCCCATGCGCGAACGCGTACAGCGCCGCCATGTTCAGGTGCTGCTGCGCCGCAGGCTCGCTGACACCATGCGAGGCGTAGGCAGACAGGCCGATGGCTGCGGCGGCCAACAGCGCCCCCAGGCTGGCCAGCAGCGAGGGCCTGCGCGCGCGACGATCCGTAGTGAACATGGCGACTCCTTCAGCGTGTGCGTGCCAAAAAAAACGCGCCGCAGTGAGCGGCGCGTTTTCATTCATGCGTTACATCCAGCGTCCGGCCTTACCTGACGGACCAGTAGATGTCGTACGTGCCTTCCGGGGAGAAGGACTTCTGCACGCCACCGTTCCAGGTCTCATACGGACGATCGATAACTTCGTTGCCGTTGGTCACCGACCAGGCACGCAGGGCATTGCGGGCAATGTCCAGGCCTGCCATGTGGCCGGAGAAGGTCGCATGCGCCGAACGGTGCGGAGCCACGCGGACATACTTCACCGGTGCATCGCCATCGATCTTGACGGCCAGTTCTTCGGCCGGCACGCCCTCCGTACCCTTCTTCTTGACCGGCTGGGCCACGTCGAAGGCGTACTTTTCCGCACCGAAATCGGTGGTGATGATGCGGAACGGGCCAGCAGCTTCCAGGCCGTTGGCATCCATCACGCGCTTGATCCATTCCTGGTTGTCGGCGATGGACTTGGTGATGGTGGCTTCGCCGCGGTCCACGTTGCCGGCGGTGACGACCAGCAGGTCCTCGGCCGGAACGTCGACGATGGCCAGGTCGTTGAGCGGCGCTTCCGCGGTGCGGTAGTCGACGTTCGGCACGGTGGCCAGCATGTTCGCCAGGCGCGACAGGCCCAGCTTCAGGTCATCGCCGATGTGGCGGCTGACGTAGAGGCCGGCATAACGACCGAACAGGTCGAAACCATACTTGACGCTGTAGTCCTGGGTGATCTTGACGTTGCGCCCACCCTTGCCGGTCGGCTCCAGGGTGAAGCTGGTGACCTTGTCATGGCCCTTGGTGATGTCGTCGATGGCGATGGCAACGCGCTTGTTTTCTTCGCTCTCGGTGATCTTCCAGGTGCCGTTGCCCAGCGAACCTTCCTTGGAGGAATAGTCCAGCGTGGCGCCCACGCCGGAGGCGGGGCCGGACAGCTTGAGGTCGGCAGCGGGATCACGCAGCAGGAGTGGGTTCCAATCCTTGAAGCGACGCAGGCTGTTGACCGTGTCGTACACGATCGTCATCTTGCGGTTGGTCTCGATGCTTTCCGAAATATGGCGCTCGCCCGGGAGGCATACGCCAATGATGACGAACAGGCCAGCCACGATCCCCAAGGCGATCAGGAACTCGATAATACGGGTCATTCAGGAGTCTCCGGGGCCGATCCCACGGCCGGGTTGATTGAAGCGAAGCGCCAATCCTAGCAGGCTTCGCTGGCATTGTTCATCTCGATTGGCGCACCGGTTTCCGTGCCGGCTGCGGATTTGTACAGGCAAGGGGCCGAAGGGTAACGCATCAGGGCCAGCCACCAGTAGGGGGGCGTTACCGATGCGGGATTCAGTTACCGCGCAACTCCTTGGCTTTCAACGGTTTTCACACCAGCTGCAGCTCGAATGCCTTGAGCACCGCGCGCGTGCGGTCGCGCACGCCCAGCTTGGAGAGAATGTTTGAAACATGGTTCTTGATGGTGCCTTCGGCCACGCCCAGCGAGTTGGCGATCTCCTTGTTGGAGAAACCGCTGGCCATCAGGCGCAGGATTTCGGTTTCACGGTCGGTCAGCGGGTCCGGCCGATCCAGGCTGACGAACTCGTTGCGCATGTGTTCCAGCCCGGACAGCAGCCGCTGGGTGACCGCAGGCTGCACCAGCGAGCCGCCCTCCGAAACCGTCCGGATCGCGCCCACCAGCTGCTCCAGGGTCACATCCTTGAGCAGATACCCCTTGGCACCGGCCTTCAGGCCTGCCAGCACCAGCTGGTCATCGTCGAAGGTGGTCAGGATGATGGTTGGCGGCAGCTGTTCCAGTTTCGACAGCATCTGCAGCGCCTCCAGCCCGGACATCACCGGCATGCGCATGTCCATCAGCACCACGTCCGGCTTCACCTGCGGCATGATCTCCACCGCCTGCCGGCCATCGGCCGCCTCGGCGACCACCTCGATTCCATCATCGAGCGCCAGCAGCGAGCGGATTCCCTGCCGCACCAGGGTTTGGTCGTCGACCAGGCACACGCGAATCATCAACGAACTCCTTCAGGTGCGGTGCTCAGCGCCAACGCCGGTACACCGGGAACCGTGGCGCGCAGGCAGAAGCCCTCGCCACGGCGGGTTTGAATCTGTAGGTCGCCGCCACATTGTTGCAGGCGTTCACGCATTCCGCGCAAGCCATTGCCCACTACGATGCCATCATTGCCCTCTCCATCATCGCGCGCTTCCAGGCTGACGCCCCCTTCTTCACGCCGTACCTTGATCCACAGGTTACGCGCACCGGCGTGGCGCACCGCGTTGGTGATGATTTCCTGGGTGCAGCGCAACAACACGTGGGCGCGCTCCGGATCTTCCACGTTCAGCGGACTGGGAACGTCCAGATGGATGTCCAGCGCCGGCACCTGCTGGGTCAAGGGCCGCAGGGCCGCTGCCAGGTCGATGGCGCCGCTGTCGCGCAACTGGCTGACCGCCTCGCGCACATCGGTCAGCAGCAGCTTGGCCAGCGTATGGGCCTGGTGCACATGCTCCTGCGCACGGCCCTCGGTTATATGCCCGGCCACTTCCAGGTTCAGGCTCAACGCCGTCAGGTGGTGGCCCAGCAGGTCGTGCAGCTCGCGGGAAATCCGCGTGCGCTCGTTCACCCGCGCACTTTCAGCCAACAGCACCCGGGTCGCGCGCAGCTCGGTATTGAGCCGGCGCTGCTCTTCGCGTGCGTCGGTCTGCTGGCGGGCGACCAAGCTGGTCACGAAGATGAACATCGAGAATCCGCCATACAGCAGCGACTGCATGATCGCCTCGAACAGCGGGAACCGCAGCAGCACGTAGTACACCGGTGCGACCGCCAGCTGGCTGAGCAGCAGCCAGATCACGCCATAGCGCGCTGGCAGCATCCAGGGGATGACACCCGCGGCGACCATCATCAGGATGCTGCCCAGTCCCGACCCGCTGAGGAAACTGACCCCGAGCGCGGAAATGGTCAGCAGCACCAGCATGCCGCGGTCGGGCCAACTGGCGTGGCCACCGCTGCGCAGGTCGCGAGTCAGCAGGAAATACGCCCCACCGAATACCAGGTAGGCAGCAAACAGCAGCAATGCCCAGCCGCTGTCTCCGCCCGGGCGTTGCAGGTTCTCCACCTGTGAATAGACCAGCGGCAAGCCGACCATGACCCAGGTGAACAGGCCGGCCAAGCGGAGGACGCGGGTATGACTGAGAGCTCCCAACATCCCTGCATCTTAGGCTGAACCTGACCTGCGTCACTCCTACGGAAGTCATGCCCCGGTTTCCCCCGGTGGCGGTCCCCCCATGCAATAATCCCAACGAAGGGCCCGGCGACGGGCCGCACGCACCACCCCACGGAGTCACAATGTCGATTGTCATCCGCGACGTGCGCGAGCATGAGCTCGATTCCGTCCTGGCCTTGAACAACAATGCGGGCCTGGCGATCCTGCCGTTGGACGCGCACCGGCTACACCTGTTCTACGATACCGCCGAGTATTTCCGCGTCGCCGAGCGCGACGGCAACCTGGCCGGCTTCCTGATCGGCTTCGGCAGCGAAAGCCAGCACGACAGCAGCAACTTCGCCTGGTTCAAACAGAACCTGGACAGCAGCTTCTTCTATATCGACCGCATCGTGGTCGCCAGCCGGCGGCGGGGCGGTGGTGTCGGTCGCGCGTTCTATGCCGACGCACAGAGCTATGCGGAACTGCGTTATCCGCAGATGACCTGCGAGGTGTTCCAGGACCACGGCGCCGACGCGGCGCTGCTGTTCCACGGCAGCTTCGGCTTCCGCGAACTGGGGCAGAACACGATGCCGCACGTGGATGTACGCGCCAGCATGCTGACCAAAGAGCTGTGCAGCTACCCATGGGTGGCCGAAACATATGCCGGCAAGCTGCCGGACGTGGCATGGGCGCGTGGCCGGCAGTTGCCGGCGCAGGCGCAGCGGCCGACGGGGACCTGAGGTGGCGGTGAACATGGATTATGAACAGGCCGGTGAACTGAAGATCGGCCAGGTGGGAATCGCCAACCTGCGCGTCCGCACCTTGGACGTACCGCGGCTGGTACAGGAAATGAACGAAAGGGTCACCCGCGCACCGAAGCTGTTCGGGCGCGCCGCGGTGATCCTCGATTTCGGTGGCCTCAGCCGCACCCCGGACGTGGCCAGCGCACAGGCGCTGCTGGACGGGTTGCGGGGCGCAGGCGTGCTGCCGGTTGCACTGGCCTATGGCACCAGCGAGATCGAACTGCTGTCGCAGCAACTTGGCCTGCCGCTGCTGGCCAAGTTCCGCGCCCAGTACGAGCCTGCAGATGCGGGCGAGTCCGTGGCACCCAGGGCCGCCCCCGCCGCCCCGGTACGCGAGGTCCGCCGGTCCGCTCCTGCAGCGGCTGCACTGGCGGCGAAACCTGCCCCGGCGGCCGTGCCCAAGCCCGGCCGCATGCAACTGGCCAACGTGCGTTCGGGGCAGCAGTTGTATGCGGAAAACTGCGACCTGACCGTGATGGCGACGGTCGGCGCCGGTGCCGAAGTCATCGCCGACGGCAGCATCCATATCTATGGCACCCTGCGCGGTCGCGCGCTGGCCGGTGCACAGGGCAATACCGCGGCACGTATATTCTGCCGCGATTTCCATGCAGAACTGGTGGCCATCGCCGGCCACTACAAAGTGCTGGATGATGTACCGGACAACCTGCGCGGCAAGGCCGTCCAGGTGTGGCTGGAACAGGACCAGATCAAGATCGCTGCGCTGGATTGACGCAGCTCCAACCAGAACAAGAGCAGGAGAAGTCCTTTGGCTGAAATCATCGTAGTCACCTCCGGCAAGGGTGGCGTCGGCAAGACCACCAGCAGCGCCAGCCTTGCCTGCGGCCTGGCACGTCGTGGCAAGAAGGTGGCCGTGATCGACTTCGACGTCGGCCTGCGCAACCTCGACCTGATCATGGGCTGCGAGCGGCGCGTGGTGTACGACTTCGTCAACGTCGTGCATGGCGAAGCCACCCTCAAGCAGGCCCTGATCAAGGACAAGCGCTTCGACAACCTGTACGTGCTGGCTGCCTCGCAGACCCGCGACAAGGATGCGCTGACCCAGGAGGGCGTGCGCAAGGTGCTCGACGACCTGGCCGCCGATGGCTTCGAATACATCATCTGCGATTCGCCGGCCGGCATCGAAAAGGGCGCCTTCCTGGCCATGTATTACGCCGACCGCGCGGTGGTGGTGGTCAATCCGGAAGTGTCGTCGGTGCGCGACTCCGACCGCATCATCGGCCTGCTGGATTCCAAGACCCACAAGGCCGAAACGGGCCATGACGTGCCAGCGTTCCTGTTGCTGACCCGCTATACGCCGGTGCGCGTGGAATCGGGCGAGATGCTCAGCATCACCGACGTGGAAGAGGTGCTTGGATTGAAGGCGATCGGTGTCATCCCCGAATCGGGCGATGTACTCAACGCCTCCAACAAGGGCGAACCGGTGATCCTGGATGGCGAATCTGCGGCCGGGCAGGCCTATGACGACGCCGTCGCACGCATCCTCGGCGAAGATCGGCCGATGCGATTCACCACCGTGGAGAAGAAGGGCTTCTTCAGCAAGCTGTTCGGAGGGTAAGCATGGGCCTGTTTGATTTCCTGAAAGCCAAGAAGACGACCGCCGAAACCGCGAAGAACCGCCTGCAGATCATCATCGCGCAGGAACGCAGCCACCGCGGTGGTCCGGACTACCTGCCGCTGTTGCAGCGCGAGCTGCTGGAAGTGATCAAGAAGTACGTCAACATCGATGCCGAGGCGGTCAAGGTCGACCTGGTCAAGGATGGACAGCACGACGTGCTGGATATTTCCGTGGCCTTGCCGGAAGGGCCCGACAAACCCTGATCCTGCCCTGCCCGTGCCAGCCACGGGCGGGGTCGTGCCTGCGATGAACGATCCCATGCCAGCATCCCATGTCACCTGCGTCGGCGATATCGCCTTCGCCGATGCCGCATGCCTGCTCTCCGCGCATGGCCTGCAACTGCACCATGTGGCCGCCGGCGAATCGATTCCGGGAAGCTACTGGGGTGAGCCCGAGGCCGGGATCATCGCCAGCAACGTGTATGTGCGCGATGACACGCCGGTGCATTCGATGCTGCATGAAGCCTGCCATCTGATCGTACTGCCGCCGGAGCGGCGTGCGCAGGTGCACACCGATGCCACTGATTCAGTGCCGGAAGAAGATGCCACCTGCTACCTGCAGATCGTGCTGGCTGGCCAGTTGCCCGGCGTGGGCAGCGACCGCCTGATGGCGGACATGGATGCCTGGGGCTACACCTACCGGCTGGGTTCCACCCGGGCCTGGTTCGAACAGGATGCCGAAGACGCGAAGGCGTGGTTGATCGAACGCGGGTTGCCGGTGGCGTAACGCCGGTAGCGCCGGGCCATGCCCGGCGGCGGTTGGCAGGGAAATGGTGCGCGAAAAGCCGCCGGGCGTGGCTCGGCGCTACAGAAGATGAAGACGCCGCCCCGGAGGGCGGCGCCTGGTCTGTCAGTTGCCGATGTGCTGTTTCAACCAGGCATTGACCGTGTCATGCCACAGCACGCTGTTGGCCGGCTTGAGCACCCAGTGGTTCTCGTCCGGGAAGTACAGGAACTTCGACTCGATACCCTGGCGCTGCGCGGCGGTGAACGCCGCCAGGCCCTGCTCCACCGGAATGCGGAAATCCTGCTGGCCGTGGATGATCAGGATCGGCTTCTTCCAGTCCGCCACGTGGTTGACCGGGTTGAACTTCTCGTAGTTCGCAGGCTTGGCGAACGGCGTACCGCCCTGCTCCCATTCGGTGAACCACAGCTCTTCGGTGGCATAGCCCATCATGCGCTGGTCGAACACACCATCGTGGTTGACCAGGCACTTGAACGGGCTGTTCCAGTTGCCGGCGATCCAGTTGACCATGAAGCCGCCGTAGCTGGCGCCCAGTGCGCAGGCCTTGTCGCCATCCAGGAACGCATACTGCTTCAGCGCCGAATCCCATCCCTTCTGCAGGTCTTCCAGCGGGCGATCGCCCCAGTGTTGGCTGATCGCATCGGTGAACGCCTGGCCGTAACCGGTGGAGCCGTGGAAATCGATCATCACCACCGCGTAGCCCTGGCCGGTGTAGGTCTGCGGGTTCCAACGGTAGCTCCAGCCATTGCCGAAACTGCCCTGCGGACCGCCGTGGATCAGGAACGCCACCGGATAACGCTTGCCTTCCTGGTAGTCATGCGGCTTGACCACGTAACCATGCACGGTGTCGTTGTTCCAGCCCTTGAACGAAAACTGCTCGTAGTCGCCGAACTGCACGTCCTTCAGCACCTCATCGGCTGCCGGGGTCAGCGCGCGCAGGGCGCCCATCGTCCCACCTGCCGCCGGCAGCATGCCGACCAGCACCTGATCGTTGCTCTTCAGGCTGTTGCGGGTGATGGCTACGCTGTCGCCGGCCACGTCCACAGCGGTCACGCTGCCATCGCCGATCAGCTTGTCCACCTTGCCGCTGGCCACGTCCACGGCGAACAGCGGGTGCTCGCCCATGTCATCGGCGGTGGTATAGATCGTGCCGCCGTCGGCGGACAGCACGATGCCACCCGCCGAACGGTCCCAGTCCGCGGCGATCTCACGGCTGTTGCCGCTGGCCAGGTCCATCGCCATCAGGGCAAAGCGGTCAGCCTCGAAGCCCGGGCGCTTCATCGCGCGGTAGAACAGGGTCTTGCCGTCTGCACTGAACACCGGGCCCGCATCCCACGCCTTGTTGGCGGCGGTGAGGTTCACCGGTGCCTGCGTGCCTGCGGCATCGAAGCGGTACAGATCGAAGTTGGTCGACCACGGCTCCTCGTGCCCGGCCACGCGGATGCTGGCAACCACGCTGGCGCCATCCGGCGACCAGGCGAAATCATCGTTGCCGCCGAACGGCTTGGACGGTGCATCGCCAGCCAGCATGGCGCTCAGTGCCGAAGCACCCTTGACCGCAGCAGCCTTGCCGGCCGGCAGCGGCGCAACGAACAAGGTGTTGCGGCGACCATCGTTCCAGGTATCCCAATGGCGCACGAACATCGAATCGAACACCTGGCCGCTGGCCTTGGCATCCTTCCTGTCCGCCAGCTTCCTGCTGGTGCAGGCCAGGTCGGAGGCGCAATCCTGGAACACGCCTGCGCTGAACAGTACGCGGTCATCCTGCGGCGACACATGGTAGCTGTCCACATCCACCGGGAAATCGGTCAGCTGGCGCGGCACGGCACCGTCCAGGGCCTGGGCGTACAACTGCTGGCTGCCATTCTTCGCGCTCAGGAAGTAGACGGTACGGCCATCGGCCGACAGCGACGCCGAATTGACGTTCCAGCCGGCCGGGGTGAGCTGCTTCGGCGGGGCAGCGTCACGGGTGCGCAGGTTACGCACGTACAGCGCGCTGCTTGCCTTGTGGGCGGTGTCCACGCTGCGCTTGGCGAATACCACGGTGCCGCCATCGGCACTGAGTACCGGCGAAGAAACGCGGTCCATGGCGATCATGTCGCGGACATCCAGTCCACGGGCAGCCGCCACGGACGGCAGCGCCGCGAGCAGGCTCAACGGCAACAGGGCATGACGCAGTTTCATCGGGTTCTCCGCAGGACGGCAAAACGTCGATGGTAGGCCTGCTTGCAGCACCCTGCCAAGGCCATCGGTCATGCCCCCGGACCGGGTAGCGCCAAGCCATGCCCGGTGGATGTCGTCATCTCCCCGGACCGGTAGCGCCGAGCCATGCTCGGCGGCCTCGACAGGGCGCAACGCCGAGCATGGCCCGGCGCCGCCCCAATACCGCATCGATCAGCCGGCGCTGGCGCGCTTGCCGGTGCGGTAGATCAGCCAGCCGACCAGGAACAGCACGGCCAGGCCAATCCACTGCGCGGCAGGCAGGTGGAATGGCACGGCCAGCACGTCGGCGCGGCTGCTGACCACGATCGGCACCGCAATGGCGATGCCCATCAGTGCCTCGCCGGTGATCAGGCCGGCGGCGAACAGCACGCCCGGCTTGTGCACGCGGTCGCGGCCTTCTTCGTCATCGGCGCGGACCTTGTGGAAGCGCTCGACCAGATAGGAGATCAGGCCACCGAGGAAGATCGGCACCATCAGCTCCAGTGGCAGGTAGATGCCGATCGCTGCCGCCAGCACCGGCACGCGGAAACGGGAATCGCGCGACTTCAGCCAGCTGTCGAAAGCAATGATGGCCGCACCCACGACGGCACCGATGCCGATGAAGGTCCACGGCAGTTCACCACCGAACAGGCCCTTGGCCACCGAGGCCATCAGGTTGGCCTGCGGCGCAGCCAGCGCATTCGGATGCAGCTCGGACTTCACGCCGATGCCGTAGGCGGTCGCCAGCAGGTTCAGCACCGGTGCCATGATCAGCGCGCACGAGAACGCGCCGATGCCCAGCATCAGCTGCTGCTTCCAAGGCGTCGCACCCACGATGTAACCGGCCTTGAGGTCCTGCAGGTTGTCACCACCGACGGCGGCAGCGCAGCAGACCACCGCGCCGATCATGATCGCGGCCACCGCACCCAGCGGCGCGCCGAAGGCACCGACCGGGGTCAGTCCATCCTCGCCCAGCAGCAGCACCAGCACCGCCGAAGCGAACAGGATGGTGGAGATGGTGATGCCTGAAACCGGGTTGTTCGACGAACCGATCAGGCCCGCCAGGTAGGCCGACACCGAGACGAACAGGAAGCCGGCGACGATCATGATGATGGTCATCGGGATCGATACGTGCCACTGCCCGACGATGGCCTGGTACAGCGCCAGCAACGGCAGCGTGAACACCACCAGCGCAACCAGCATCCACTTCATGGGCAGGTCGCGTTCGGTATGCGCCAACACCGGGCCACCGCTCTTGCGCGCGGCAGCGAAGCCACTCTTGACGCCATTGAGCAGCGACTTGCGCAGCGAGACCAGCGTCCAGATGCCGCCTATCAGCATCGCGCCGACACCCAGGTAACGCATCTTCGCGCCCCAGATGGCAAATGCCGCTTCGGTAGACGACGCCGTGGCGATCGATGCCGCCAGCGCCGGGTCTGAGTTCATGAAGAACGCCTGGTAGATCGGGATGGCGATGTGCCAGGTCAGGATCGAACCGGACACCACCACGATGCCCACGTTGAGCCCGACGATGTAGCCCACGCCCAGCAGCGCCGGCGACAGGTTGGTGCCGATGAAGGCGGTGATCTTGGAGCTGCCGACATAGGCCGAGGTGGCCCAGGCATCGGGGATCAGGCGCATGCCGCTTTCCGCGGCGAGCTTCACGAACGCGCCGATCACCGCCGACAGGCCGAGGATCTTCAGGCCCGGGCCGGGGTTCTCGCCGGCCTTGAGCACTTCGGCGGCAGCCTTGCCTTCCGGGAAGGGAAGCGGGTCTTCGACGATCATCGAACGCCGCAGCGGCACCGAAAACAGCACGCCCAGCAGTCCGCCCAGGCCGGCAATACCCAGCACCCACCAGTACTTGAAGTCCGGCCAGTAACCCATGATGACCAGTGCCGGGATGGTGAAGATCACACCGGCGGCAATCGACGAGCCGGCCGAAGCGCCGGTCTGGACGATGTTGTTTTCAAGGATGGAGCCACCGCCGAGCAGGCGCAGCACGCCCATGGAAATGACCGCCGCGGGAATGGCGGTGGCGATGGTCAGGCCTGCGAACAGGCCAAGGTAGGCGTTGGCGGCAGACAGCACCACGGCCAGCACGATGGCAAGCACCACCGCGCGGAACGTGAGCTGCTTGGGCGCAGCGTCGTGGTTCATGGAAACCCCTGATGGGAAAAAAATCCCTGCAACGCTAGCGTCCGGGATGCGGCAAGTCCAGCACGCACCACGTGGCCGGCTCGCCCCGGCCGGCTGTAAAATGATATGTTATATCCTTTCCGCCGTACCCACGCCCCCTCCGAATGCCCCCCATCGCCTCGACCCGGCTGGCCTCCATCGACCAGTTGCGCGGCACCGTGATGCTGCTGATGCTGCTCGACCACGTGCGCGAAACCTTCTTCCTGCAACACCAGGTTGGCGATCCGATGGACGTGTCCAGCGTATCCCCCGCCCTGTTCGCCTGCCGTCTGTTGGCGCACCTGTGCGCGCCGGTGTTCGTGCTGCTGACCGGCCTGTCGGCCTGGCTGTACGGCCAGCGCCACGCCGATCCGCGCCGGGCCATCGCCGCCTTCCTGTTCAAGCGCGGCCTGTTCCTGGTATTGCTGGAACTGACCCTGGTCAACTTCGCGTGGACCTTCCAGTTCCCCCCGGACACGATCTACCTGCAGGTGATCTGGGCCATCGGCCTGAGCATGCTCGCGCTGGCCGGGTTGCTGTGGCTGCCGCGTGCCGTGCTGCTGCCGCTGGCGGTGCTGCTGGTGGCTGGCCACAACCTGCTCGATGGCCTGCACGTGGAGGGCGACGGTGCACTGGCGATCCTGTGGAAGGTGCTGCACCAGCGTGACTGGATCGTCTTCGGCGACACGCTGCGCCTGCGCACTTCCTATCCGCTGCTGCCCTGGGTCGGCGTCATCCTGCTGGGCTACCTGATGGGACCGTGGTTCGCCCGTGGGCGGGCCGCGACGCAGCGGCAGCGCTGGCTGCTGCTGGCCGGCCTCGGCGCGCTTGGCGGATTCATGCTGTTGCGCGCGCTCAACGTCTATGGCGATGCGCCGTGGCAGTTGCAGGCCACTGCGTTACGGACGCTGATGAGCCTCCTCAACATCACCAAGTACCCGCCCTCGCTGCTGTTCCTGCTGGCCACGCTGGGCGTGGGCCTGCTGCTGCTGCGGCTGTACGAAGCGCCCGCCGTCGCCGTCGCGCTGGACCCGTTGGCACGGATCGGCGCGGCGCCGATGCTCTTCTACCTGCTGCACCTGTATGTACTGAAAGCCCTGTACCTGGCTGCATTGGCCGCCTGGGGACCGACGCATGGCCAATGGTTCGCCGTGGAATCGGTGGCCGCCCTGCTGCTGGTGAGCATGGTGCTGGCGGTGGTCCTGTATCCGCCGACCAAGGCATTCGCCGCACTGAAGGCACGCCGGAAAGACGTGGCATGGCTGCGCTACCTGTGACACCTGCAAAAGGCCCGGATCCCCTTCGCGGCGCGAAAGGAACCTGACCCGATGACCGCCGGGCCTATAATCCCCGGCCTCCCTGGTCCGCCTTTCCCTCCATGACCACCACTGCCTCCGACGACTTCCTTGGCCACCCCAAGGGCGTCTATGTCTGCTTCTTCACCGAAATGTGGGAGCGTTTCTCCTTCTACGGGATGAAGGCGCTGCTTCTGCTTTACCTCACCAAGTACCACCTGTTCGGCGACAAGGCCGGCCTGGACCTGCTGGGGGCCTACGGTGGCCTGGTGTATTGCATCCCGGTGTTCGGCGGCATGCTCGCCGACCGCTGGCTGGGCATGCGCCGGGCAGTGCTGTTCGGTGGCGTGCTGCTGGTGCTCGGCCACCTCGGCATGGCCTTCGAAGGACATGCCGCCTATATCCGCGACGGCCAGGTGGTGCGTGATACCGGCGCGCTGGCCATCACCTACCTTTCGCTGGCGTTGATCATCATGGGCGTGGGTTTCCTCAAGCCCAACATCTCCACCATCGTCGGCAAGCTGTATGCCGAAGATGATCCGCGCCGTGACTCCGGGTTCTCGCTGTTCTATGCCGGCATCAACCTGGGCGCGCTGTTCGCCTCGCTGGTCTGCGGTTTCCTCGGTGAAGCCTACGGCTGGAAGTATGGCTTCGGCGCAGCAGGCATCGGCATGCTGGTCGGGCTGGGCATGTTCCTGTGGGGACAGAAGTACCTGCACGGCCATGCCGAACCGCGCGATCCGGCATCATTGAGGGAGAGCGTGCTGGGACTGCCGCGCGAGTGGCTGATCTACGCAGCTGCGGTCCTCGCCGTGCTGCCGGTGGCGTGGCTGATGTGGGCGGCGGGCAATGGCGCCTTCGCGCTTGGCGGCGAAATCAGCCTGGCATTGCTGCTGATGATCGTGGTGCTGGGTGGCGTGCTGCTGTGGTTCGCCTGGTTCACCGGCACCCGCTGCACACCGGTGCAGCGCCAGCAGATGATCGCGCTGATGGCGCTGATCCTGATGGCACTGGTGTTCTTCACCCTGTACGAGCAGACCTACGGCTCATGGGTCACCTTTACCGACCGCCTGCTGACCAAGGACATCGTTCCATCGCTGGTGGTCCGCGACGGCATGCCGTTGCCGTGGTCGATCCTCTCGCTGCTGCTGGCACCGCTGGGCTTTGTGGTCAGTGCACGGCTGTCCGAACGCGCACCCGGCTCGCCGTTGCCGCGTCGCATGTTCATCGCCATCGTGCTGGTGATGCTGGTACTGCTGGTGCGCGACTGCCTGGTGATCCCACAGACCGCCGGCTCGCTGACGTACCTGGGCGGCCTGTTCCTGGTGGTGCTCGCCCCCCTGTTCGCCCTGCTGTGGGCGTGGCTGGACCGCCGCAATGCGGAACCGGGCAAGCCGGTGAAGTCCGCCATCGGCCTGGTACTCGGCGCGCTGTCGTTCGTGCCGCTGGCCCTGGCTGCACAGCAGGTCGGCGTCACCGGGGAGATGGCCAGCGTATGGTGGCTGGTGCTGGCCTACTTCCTGCTGGCCAGCGGTGAGATGTGCCTGTCGCCAGTCGGCCTGTCCGCGGTGACCCAGTTGGCGGTGCCGCGCGTGGTGAGCCTGATGATGGGCACCTGGTTCCTCGCCACTGCATTTTCGGAAACGCTGGCCGCGTTGTTCGGCAAGCTGGCCGCCATCGAAGTACCCGAAGGTGAAACGCTGGACATCGTCAGCGCCTCGGCCAGCTACGCCCATCTGTTCTGGCTGATGATGTGGATCGGCCTGGGTTGCGCCGTGCTGGCCTTCGCCTGCGCACCGCTGCTGCGCCGGATGATGCACGGCGTGAAGTAAAAAAGGGGACGGAGGGGATTAAAGCGACTTAATCCCCTCCGTCCCCATTTCTTACGGTGCCGCCGGCTTGGGTGGGGCGGCCTTGTCACCGCCCAGGTTCTGCGACAGGAAGGCGAGCAGCTTGCCGTAGTATTCGCGGCGGTTCGCATCGACGTAGAAGCCATGGCCCTCGCGTGGGTAATACAGGCTTTCCACCGGTACGCCGGCCTTCTTCAGCGCGGCCTCCATGCGCTCGGTGTGCTGCACCGGGGCGCGTTCGTCTTCGCGGCCGGCCGCCAGGAATACCGGCACCTTGATGTTCGCGGCCAAGTTGACCGGCGATACGTCGCGCACCTTGTCCGCCGGCCCCAGCCATTCGCGCAGGTAGGTCGTACCTGAGCTTCTGTCCTGGATATCGCCGCGCGTGTGCATCATCGGCAGGTCATAGACCCCGACATAGCCCGCAGCACAACGGTACAGGTCCGGCTCCTTGGCTACGCCCATCAGCGCGGCGTACGCGCCATAACTGGCGCCGTAGATGCAGATTTTTTCGCGATCGGCGATGCCCTCTGCAATCGCCCAACGGGTTGCGTCGGTCACGTCATCCTGCATGTTGCCGCCCCATTGGCGCTTGCCCGCCTCCTTGTAGGCCCGGCCGTAGTTGCCGGAACCGCGGAAATTGAGCTGCAACACGGCATAGCCGGCGGCCGCCAGCAACTGGGACTCTTCGTCGTACGCACCGGAGTCGAACACGCCGAAGGGGCCGCCGTGCGGCACCACCACCATCGGCAGATCCTTCGCTTCGCGGCCATGCGGCGTCGTCAGGAATCCGTGCAGTTGCATGCCATCGCGTGACTGCAACGTCACCGAGCGTACCGGTGCGGCGAGAGCAGGCTCCACCCATGCGCTCCGGCTGATCAGGTGCTGGGCCGACTTGGCCTTCTGGTCGTAGATGAAGAAATCGCCAGGATTTCGTGCCGAGAATGTCTGTACCAGCACCTTGCTGCCGTCGCGCGTGCTGGACGTGACGTAGACCGCGTCGCCGCCGAAAGCCGCTTCCAGGCTGCGGTACAATCTGGCGTCCTCGGAGGCCTCATCGAAGAAACGGGTACGTGGTGTGTCGCCCATGTACAGCGCCCCCACCGGAATGGACGTTCCAGGCCGGAGTATGATCCGTGAGACATCCACCAGGGGATCGCGAAGCACCTCCCTGCGCTCGTCCGTTGCCGGGTCCCAGCTGACGATGCTGTCCGGGCCATCGGTCTGCTCGACGACCAGGTAGGCCAGTGTGCCATCTGCAGAGAAGCCCACTGCACCTTCGACGCGCGAGGTCACCGCCTCGTCATTGATCAGCCGCCAGTCCTGCTTGTTGCGGTCGCGGTAGTACAGCTTGTTGATGTTGTCCGTGCCGGCCCCTATCACGAAGCGGCCCTGGCCCTGGTCATCGGTGGTGAAGCTGGCACGGCGAACCGGAGAGCGCGCCACGGTCCAGCGTTGGCCGTTCATCAGGTTCATGCGCTCCAGCCGTGTGTACGGTTCAGCGCCGAACGTGGACACGGCGACCAGCACATGCCGCTCGTCCTTGGGCAGCTCATCGGCGAGGAAAGCAGCAATCCATTCCCGCTTGCGTTGGCCCACCAGCAGGTCGCCACCGCTGGGAGAATTGGCCTTCAGCGAATACAGTTCACCGGTCAACTGTGGCTGGTCCAGCGAACCGAATTTCATGGCCAACTCGATCAGCACGCGATCATCGCTGACCCAATCGAAGTCGACGGCATGATTGTTCAGTGGCGGCAGGAAGCGGGCCACGATCTCGTTGTCGGCAACCCGCAGGATGACAACACCGGTCTGCTTCTCGAACGGTACGGTAGCGGCGAAGTACTCGCCGCTCGGCGATATCTTCAGATCAGTGAAGGTATCCCGCCGCAGGTATTTTTCCAGGTCCACCTCCGCAGCGGCCAATACCGCCGGCAACCCCATGACAGCGAGCATCGCCGCCAACAACGTCGTGCGCATCCTTATCTCCTTACACGGACAGCTTGTCCTGCAATGCGGTCAAGAAAAAAAAGCGGCACCGTCACCGATGCCGCCCTTCGGTCACGGTGCCGCCGGCTTGGGTGGGGCGGCCTTGTCACCGCCCAGGTTCTGCGACAGGAAGGCGAGCAGCTTGCCGTAGTATTCACGGCGGTTCGCATCGACGTAGAAGCCATGGCCCTCGCGCGGGTAATACAGGCTTTCCACCGGTACGCCGGCCTTCTTCAGCGCGGCCTCCATGCGCTCGGTGTGCTGCACCGGGGCGCGTTCGTCTTCGCGGCCGGCTGCCAGGAATACCGGCACCTTGATGTTCGCGGCCAGGTTGACCGGAGACACGTTGCGTACCTTGTCCGCCGGCCCCAGCCATTCGCGCAGGAAGGTTTCCCCCCAGGCCACGGTCTGGATGTCACCACGGCTGTGCATCATCGGCAGGTCATAGACCCCGACATAGCCCGCGGCACAACGGTACAGACCCGGCTCCTTGGCTACGCCCATCAGCGCGGCGTACGCGCCATAACTGGCGCCGTAGATGCAGATCCTGGCCTTGTTGGCGATGCCTTCGCTGATCGCCCAACGGGTAGCGTCGGTCAGGTCGTCCTGCATCGCCAGGCCCCATTGTTGGGCACCTGCCTGGTGGAACGCGCGGCCATAGTTGCCCGAACCACGGAAGTTCAACTGCAGCACTGCATAACCGGCTGCGGCCAGCATCTGCGCTTCAACGTCGTAGGTGCCATCGTCGAACACATTGAACGGACCGCCGTGCGGCAGGATCACTGTCGGCAGGTTCTTTGCTTCCTGCCCATGCGGGCTGGTCAGGAAACCATGCAACGGCACTCCATCGCGCGCCTCCACCGTGATCGCACGGACCTGCGCAGACTGCGCCGGATCGATCCAGCTGCTGCGGCTGACCACGTGCTGGGCTGCCTTGGCCTTCTGGTCATAGATGAAGAAATCACCCGGGTTGCTGGCGGAGAAGGTCTCGACGAGAACCTTGTTGCCATCCTGCGTGCTGGAGGTGATGAATATCGCATCACCCCCAAAGGCCGATTCGAGACTGCGATACAGGCGCGCGTCGGCGGATGCTTCATCGAAGAAGCGGGTCCGTGGCGTCTCGCCCAGGTACAGCGCACCCACGGGGATGGCGGTGCCGGGCCGGCGGATGATGCGGGCTGCGTCCACCAGTGGATCACGCAATACATCCTTGCGTTCATCGGTCAGCGGATTCCAGCTCACGATCTTGTCCGGCCCTTTCCGCTGCTGCACCTGCAGGTACGCCAGCGTGCCGTCCTCGGAGAAGCCGATCGCGTTTTCGATGCGAAAAGTGACCGCCTCATCGTTGACCAGCCTCCAGGTCTCGTTGTTGCGGTCGCGGTAGTACAGCTTGTTGACGTTGTCCGAGCCTGCGCCCAACGCGAAGCGTGCCTGGCCCTCGCGGTCGGTGGTGAAACCCGCCCGCTGTACCGGCGAACGCGTGACAGGGATGCGGCGCCCACTGGTCACGTCCATGCGTTCCAGCCGGGTATATGGATCACTGTTGAACGACGACACCGCAATCAACACATGCTTGTCATCATCCGGCAGGTCATCGGTGAGGAAGGCAGCCACCGCTTCGGCCTTCTTGCCGGAGATGCGTGTACCGGTATGGCCTCCGGTTACTCGATAACCCACCAGCAACTCGCCACTGCTTGTATTGGCACGCAGCGAATACAGCTCGCCGGTTGGTCGCGGCTCGTCCAGCGAGCCCAGCTTCTGGCCCAGTTCGATCAGCACGCGGTCGGTGCTGACCCAGTCGAAGCGCCGTGCATGGTTGTTCTCCGGCGGCACGAAGCGTCCTACGATCTGGCCGTCGTCCACGCGCAGGATCGCCACCGCCGTCGACTTCTCCAGCGGCACGGTGGCCGCGTAGTACTCACCGCCCGGTGAAAGCTTGATATCGGTGAAGGCATCCCGCCGCAGGAATTTGTCCAGGTCCACGTCCGCCGCACCGGCCACGCCCGGCAGCCCCATGGCGGCGAGCATCGCCGCCAGCATCGTCTTGCGCATCCTTTTCCCCTGCAATCCGCGGACACCATGTCCGCTACAGGCAGATTGTAAACACGGGATGAATAAGGAAGGGAAGAGGAGTTCCGGCAAAAAGAAGGGCGACATCGTCACCGATGCCGCCCTGCACACCACACCTTGGAGAGAGAGTGGAATCAGTTCACGCCACGGACCGCCAGGGTCAGGGCGAGGATGCTCAGAATCACCGCGATGGTGCCGTCCAGCACCCGCCAGGTGCCGGGCTTGTTGAACAGCGGCGCCAGCAGGCGCGCCCCCAGGCCCTGCGCGGTCAGCCACAGGCAACTGGCGGTAACCACGCCGGCCGCATAAGCCATGCGGGCATTGCCGAAGTTTTCCGCGATGGAGCCGATCACCATCATGTCCAGCCAGAAATGTGGATTGATCAGCGAAAAGCCGACCGCCGCCATCAGCACCGCGCGCCGGCTGCCGTCATCGCTGTCCGCTTCGCCCATGCCACCACCGCCGGCAATCGCACGGCGCGCGGACTTCAGCGCATACCAGGCCAGGAAGGCGACACCCGTCCACAGCACCGCACCGGTCAGCCACGGCGCTGCCTGGATCAGGGTGCGCAGTCCGGCCACGCTGGCGAAGATGAACACCGCATCGATAGCCGCGCAGGTCGCCACGACCGGCACGATGTGCTTGCGCAGGATGCCCTGGCGCAGGATGAAGGCGCTCTGCGCACCGACCACGGCGAACAGGCCGATGCCGGTGGCGGCACCACTGAACCAGGCCGCAAGGCCGGTGCTGGCGGAAATGATGGAGAACATGGTGTCTACTGCCTTGTGATGCAGGGGGAGCGGTGCCTCGCGGAGGCGGACAGCACCGGGTACGGCGAGCATTGTCGCGTTGCACCATTAAGAAGAACAGCTAAACTTACTAAAGCGTCTTTAGAGAAACTTAATCATGATGCGAGTCGACCATGCACAGCTGCGGGCCTTGGCCGCCGTCATCCGCGAGGGCAGTTTCGACCGCGCCGCACAGTCTCTGAATGTCACGGCCTCTGCCGTTTCGCAGCGAGTGAAGGCGCTGGAGGACCGTGTCGGCCGCCTGCTGGTCAAACGTGGCACGCCGGCCACCGCCACGGCAGAAGGCCAGGTGCTGGTGCAACTGGCCGAACAGACCGCCCTGCTGGAGCATGACGCGCTGCATCGAATGGGCATGGCCGACGGCGAGCTGCCGCATGCCAGCATTCCGGTAGCGGTGAACCATGACAGCCTGGAGACCTGGTTCCCGGAGGCAGCGCATCAGTTCGCACAGGTCACCGGCACCACGCTGGACCTGCGCGTGGACGACCAGGACCATACTGCGGAGCTGCTGCGCCAAGGCACCGTGCTGGGCGCGGTAACTACGCTGGACGAGCCAGTGCAGGGCTGCCAGATCCACACCCTGGGCAGCATCCGCTATGCCGCGACCTGCACCCCGGAATTCCGCGACCGCCATTTCGGCAAGGGCGTCACGGCCCAGGCGCTGGCCCAGGCCCCGGTGCTGGTGTTCAACCGCAAGGACGACATGCAGGCCCGCTTCGCCCGCCGGCTGGCCGGTGATGAAGTGCCCAACACCGCCCCGACCTGGTGGATCCCTTCCACCCGCGCCTTCGTGCAGGCCAACCTGGGCGGACTGGGCTGGACCATGAACCCCCTTCCCCTGGTCAAAAGGCACCTTGATGCAGGCCGCCTGGTCTATGTCCGCCAGCGCGCGTGGGAGGACGTGCCCCTGTACTGGCAGCACTGGAAGGGCGATGTGCAGACCATGGCCCTGCTGACCCGCGCGGTGCTGGGCGCTTCATCGGCGCTGATACGCCACAAGCGCTGATGGAAATGGCCGCGGTGGCTGGCGGCCGTTGCTGGCCGCGAGCCAAGCAGGATGCTGCGTCGCACCAAAACAGTACCGGAAACGGGTAAAATACGCTCCTGGACGCCGTGGGCGGCTACATCATGACGCGTTTTCACGCGCCGTATCTGTCCGGTACGCATCCTGATCCCCTCCCCAAGCGAATCCTTCCCATGAAGAAATTTGGCAAGGCCCTGCTCGCCCTGCTCGTGCTGCTGCTGGTGGCTTCGGTACTGTTCCTGTACTGGCCCCTGACCCAGCGTTCGGTGCCTGCGGCCAGCAACGACAAGCCCGTGGACGTGGTCCTGGTCGGCGCCGGCATCATGAGCGTCACCCTGGCCACCTACCTGCAGGAACTGCAGCCGGACTGGAACATCCAGGTCTACGAACGCCGCGACGGCGTCGCCGAAGAAAGCTCGGACGGCTGGAACAACGCCGGCACCGGCCACTCCGCATTCGCCGAACTGAACTACACCCCGGAGCTGCCCGATGGCAGCATCGAGACCAAGCGCGCGGTCGGCATCGCCGAACAGTTCGAGATCTCGCGCCAGTTCTGGTCGCACCAGGTGCGCGAAGGCCGGCTGAGCCAGCCCAGCGATTTCATCAACCCCACCCCGCACATGAGCTTCGTGTGGGGCGATGACAACATCAACTTCCTGCACAAGCGCCAGCAGGCGCTGGTGAAGAACCCGCTGTTCTACGGCATGCAGTACTCCGAAGACCCCGCGCAGATCAAGGCATGGGCGCCGCTGCTGATGGAAGGACGCGCCCCGGACCAGAAGGTCGCCGCCACCTGGATGCCGCTGGGTACCGACGTGAACTTCGGCGTCATCACCCGCCAGCTCACCGATGGCCTCAAGCACAGCCCGAACTTCGGCCTGCACCTGGGCCACGAAGTGACCGCGCTGCGCCAGAACGACGACAAGACCTGGAACGTGACCGTCAAGGACCTGAAGTCCGGCAACGAGACCACCACCCACTCGCGCTTCGTCTTCATCGGTGCCGGCGGCGCCGCGCTGAAGCTGCTGCAGCTGTCGGGCATCCCGGAATCGAAGAACTATGGCGGCTTCCCGGTCGGCGGACAGTTCCTCGCCTTCCAGGGCCAGGACGTCGCCTCCCGGCACAAGGTGAAGGCTTACGGCATGGCCGAAACCGGTTCGCCGCCGATGTCGGTGCCGCATCTGGACGCGCGCAAGCTGGATGGCAAGCCGGTCGTGCTGTTCGGACCTTTCGCGCTGTTCAGCACCAAGTTCCTCAAGCACGGCTCGTGGTTCGATCTGTATTCGTCGGTCACTCACAACAACGTGGCCCCGATGCTGGACGTGGGCGCGGAGAACCTGGACCTGGTGAAGTACCTGATGAGCCAGGCACAGTTGAACGACGATGACCGCCAGGCCGAACTGGTCAAGTACTTCCCCAACGCCAAGCGCGAAGACTGGACGCTGGTCACCGCCGGCCAGCGCGTGCAGATCATCAAGCGCGACCCGGAAAAGGGGCCGGTGCTGCAGTTCGGTACCGAGATCGTCACCGACAAGGACCACACCCTGGCCGCGCTGCTGGGCGCCTCGCCGGGCGCGTCGACCTCGCCGCCGATCATGCTCGAGCTGATGGCCAAGGCCTTCCCGGAACAGATGAAGGCAGGCTGGGAAGCGCGCCTGCGCGAGATCGTGCCGTCCTACGGCCGCAAGCTCAACGAGAGCCCGGCGCTGACCAACCAGATCCGCACGCTGACCAGCCAGACGCTGCAGCTGCCGTTCCTGGAAGTGCCGGCAGACGTCGTTTCGCCGGCAGCGATCCCGGCCACCCTGCAACGCCCCGAACCTGCCCCGGCACCCGTGCAGGAAAAGCGCAACGCCAACGAGGAACTGCAGGCACTGTAAGCCTGCCCCTGCCGGTATTGCATGGACGGCCACCTTCGGGTGGCCGTTTTCGTTTGGCTCGTCGCGCACGGCTCGCCGCATCAGCGGCATATCGCGAATTGTAAAGTTTTCGATAATCATTTACATTTGCGACCCGCGCGAGGATGCATGACGCGCGACGCCCGCCTGCAGACCGGACGCTGCAGGCCAGCCCTGATCGATACCGCCTGGCCGCTGCGTCGGGCGACGCCTGTCCGCCCTCCTTTCCTGCCTTTGCCTGCGAACCCCCACCATGACCGCACCGTTCCCGTTCCGTTCGACGTTCCGCCCTGCACCACTGGCCGTCGCCCTGCTCGCCGCACTGGCGGCTGCACCAGGCTTTGCCATGGCCACGGCCGATGCCAATGGCGCAGCCGATGCCAAGACCCTGGACCAGGTGAGCGTGCATGGCAGCAAGGCCGCACCGTCCAGCACCACGCGCCTGCCGATCAGCCTGCAGGAGACGCCGCAGTCGTCCACGGTCATCGGCCTGGCGCGCCTGCAGGACGAATCACTCTTCAGCATCAACGACGTGCTGCGCAACGTCACCGGCGTCAATGTGTCCTTCTACGACACCCAGCGCCCGTTGTATTACGCACGCGGCTTCGCCATCACCGATTTCCAGGTGGACGGCCTGCCGACGTACAGCGGATCGACCAACCAGGAATACGACACCGCGTTCTACGACCGCATCGAAGTGATCCGCGGGGCCAACGGCCTGCTCAGCGGTGCCGGCGTGCCATCTGCCACGGTGAACCTGCTGCGCAAACGCCCGGGCAAGGACTTCGACGCCTCGTTCTCGGTCAGCGCCGGCAGCTGGGATTTCCGCCGCATGCAGGCCGACGTCAACGCGCCGCTGACCGCCGATGGTCGCTTCCGCAGCCGCGTGGTCGCCGCCTGGCAGGACAAGGATTTCTATTACGACCGCTACAGCGAAGACAAGATGTCCGGCATGGCGGTGCTGGAAGGTGACCTGACAGACTCCACCACGGTAACCGTCGGCTTCCAGACCCAGGACAACAACCCGACGGGCTCGACCTGGGGCACGGTGCCATTCTTCAACAGTGATGGCAGCTTCGCGCACCTGCCGCGCAGCACCAACCTGGCGCCCGACTGGGCCCGGTGGCAGCGCCAGACCAGCACCGCTTTCGCCAACCTGGAACAACGCTTCGGCGACAACTGGCTGCTGAAGGTCAACACCGCCTACACCCGCGGCAACGTGCAGAACGTGCGTGTCTACGGCAGCGGTTATCCGGATCCGGCCACCGGCTCAGGCGTGTACCTGCTTGGCTCGGCCGGCGAGACCGACGACACCCGCAAGGGCGTGGACGTCTACCTGTCCGGCACCTTCGCATTGTTCGGGCGCGAGCATGACGTGGTGGTCGGCGGCAGCTTCTCCGACCTGCAATCCACCGCCTGGACCATGACCCCGACCGCCGGCTGGCGCTATGACATTCCGGACATCCGTCGCTGGAACGGCGATGCGCCGGAACTGATCGTGGGCCGCACCGGTGCGCGGCGCGATGCACGTACCACCCAGCGCGGGGTCTACGCCTCTACCCGCCTGCGCCTGGCCGATCCACTGGCGCTGATCGCCGGTGCGCGCTTGAGCTCCTGGGAAACCCGTACCCGCGCCTACGATGTGGCAGGCACGTATACCGCCACCAGTGGCGCCTACAAGGTGGACGACGAGGTCACGCCGTATGTCGGCCTGGTGTACGACGTCACGCCAAACGTATCGGCCTATGCCAGCTACACCGAGATATTCAACCCGCAGAACTACAAGGATCGCAACGAGAACCTGCTGGCGCCGGTGGAAGGCTCGAACATCGAAGCGGGCATCAAGTCGCAGTGGCTCGATGGCCGCGTCACTGCCAATGCCGCCGTCTTCGAAGCCAAGCAGGACAACTATGCGGTGCGTGACATCGGCGTACCGGAAGGTTCCCTCAGCGATGGCAGCTCGGCCTACATCGGCATCAACGGCACCAAGGCGCGCGGTTGGGAACTGGATGTCAACGGCGAGATCCTGCCGGGCTGGACGGTCAATGCCGGCTTCACGCATGTAAAAGTGACCCGTGCCGCCACCGACCTGCTGTATGCCAACCTGCCCGAAGACCTGCTGCAGTTGAACACCCAGGTGCAGCTGCGCGGTGCGCTGGAACGGATCAGCCTTGGTGGCGGCGTCCAATGGCAGAGCAAGGTGCAGGGCTTCAACGTGCCCCACCCGGTGGCCGGCGCAGTCACCGTCAACCAGCCTGCGTACTCACTGGTGCAGTTCAACGCGAACTACCGCATCAGCGACAACTGGATGGCCACGCTGAGCGTGCGCAATGCGCTGGACAAAACGTACTGGGCGAACCTGGACTACAACAACTACGGCGAGCCGCGTTTCGTGGCCTTCAGCCTGCGCTGGAAATACTGACAGGGCGGGTACCCATTGGTGCGCCTTGCCCCCTTGGTAGCGACGGGCCCTGCCCGTCAACCCGGGAGAGCGTGACACAATGGCGGGCGCACCACGGAAGAAGAACGACAACATGCACAAAGTGATTTTCGATACCGACCCGGGCGTGGACGACGCCCTGGCCCTGCTGTACCTGCACAAGCACCCGCAGGTGGAACTGCTGGCGGTCACCACCGTGTTCGGCAATGCCGCAGTGGAATCCACTACCCACAATGCGCTGTACCTGAAGCAGGCCTGGGGCCTTGAAGCGCCGGTGGCGCGCGGCGCCAGCGGGCCATTGCAGCCCGATGCGGAACCAGAGGCCTGGCCGGTACACATCCATGGCGACAACGGACTGGGCAACCATCCCGTGCCCGAACAACTGGAGGTTGCCGTCGATCCCCGCCCGGCGCACCAGCTGATCATCGACCTGGTACGCGCCAACCCGGGCCAGGTCACCCTGCTGGCCGTGGGCCGCATGACCAACCTGGCGCTGGCCCTGCGCGATGCCCCGGACATCGCCGCGCTGGTGCGTAGCGTGGTGATCATGGGCGGCGCCTTCCACGTCAACGGCAACATCACGCCGGCGGCTGAAGCCAACATCTGGGGCGATGCGCTGGCAGCAGATCTTGTATTCACCGCAAGCTGGCCGGTCATCGCCATCGGCCTGGACGTCACCACCCAGGTGGAGATGGACCGCCATGGTCTGGATGCGCTGGCGCATGCAGGCGGTGCCGACGCCGACCTGGTGCGTGCGCTGTCGCAGGATTACGTGGACTTCTACCTGCAGGCCGGCCACAAGGGCATGGTGGTACATGACTGCTGCGCCTGCATCGCCTTGACCCGTCCGGAACTATTCCAGTTCGAACAGGCCAGCGTACGCGTGGCCACCGATGGCGTGGCGCGTGGCATGACCATTCCCAAGCCGGCTGGCATGGCCTTCGGCCCCAGCCTGTGGGACGGCCAGGCAATGCAGTCGATCGCCATCGGCGTGGACGCCAAGGCGGTGCTGGCTGACATCGAGAAAACGCTGGCCGCTTGAACCGGTTGAGCGGGTCCATGACCCGCTGCGGCGGTACCGCCGGGCACGGCCCGGCGACATCGGGTAGAGCGGGGCCATGCCCCGCTGCGCTCGCCGGACACAGCGCTGTGCCTCCTATGGGCCACGTTGGTTACCTGCAACCATCTACCAGCACTTCGATCAGCGCCCGCGTCGCCGCAGACTGGCGCCGATGCGGGGCATACAGCAGCGAGAACACACGGTGGCGCCCGCGCAGTTGGGGCAGCACTTCAACCAATGCACCCGCATCGATGCGACTGGCCACGATGAAGTCGTAACTCTGGCAGATGCCCAGTCCCTGCCCGGCCAGGGTAACCACGCCGAGCACATCGTCGGATACCTCCACCGCACCATGCGGTGTCCAGTCCACGTCCTTGCCATCCACCACAAATGCCCACGGCGCGATGCGCCCGGTACGCGGCATCACGAAGGGCAGGCACGCGTGCTGCTGCAACGCCTCCAACGACGCCGGCACACCGGCCTGCCGCAAGTACCCGGGCGAAGCCACCAGGCAAAGCGGCGCATGCTCCAGCGTCCGTGCCACCAACCCGCTGTCCGGTGGCACGCCGAGGCGGACCGCGAGGTCCACGCCCTCGGCGACCAGGTCGACGTTGCGGTTGCTGACATGCAGTTCCACCGACACCCGCGGGTGCTGCGCACGAAAGCGCATGAGCAGCGGCGGCAGGCGATGATGGCCCCAGGTGGTCGGCACGCTCAACCGCACCCGCCCCACCAGTTCGCCGCTGCTGCCCTGCACGTCACGCTCGGCATCGTCGAGCAGGGCAAACGCGGCCCGTGCCTGCTCCAGGTACTGGCGTCCCGCGTCGGTAAGTGCCAACCGACGCGTTGTCCGTTGCAGCAATTGCTGGCCCAGCCGCGCTTCCAGGCGGCTGAGGGCACGACTGAGCACTGAAGGCGTAGTCGCCAGTTCGACCGCCGCAGCGGTGAACGAGCCGCGCTCGACCACGCGGATGAAGACTTCCACGTCCGCCAGGTACTCGAAGCGTCGCGCCATTACACCCCCCCAGGGAACAGATATTATTCGTGAGGATATATTTATTGCTCCGCAAGGCAACAATAAAGTGACGTTCTTCCTTGCCAATGGTCCCTGCCATGACACGTCGCACCGCGCTCCCGCTTGCCCTTGCCCTCGCCCTGCTGTCCGGCAGCGGCGTCGCCCACGCCGACAACGTGCTGGTGGTGCTGTCCGATGCCGACCACCTGGACCTGAAGGACGGCAAAGTCTTTTCCACCGGCTTTTACCTCAATGAACTGATGCAGCCGGTAAAGCGCCTGATCGACGCCGGACACATCCTGACCTTTGCCACCCCGCAGGGCCGCGCGCCGAGCGTGGATGCCTCCTCGGTGGACATGCAGTACTTCGGTGGCGATGCGGCGGCACTGCAGGTCCACCAGCAGCTGCTGGCAGAACTCGCACTGACCGATGCGGCTCATTCGCCGGTGGTCAGCCTGGCGAGGGTGGAGCAGATCGGCGTCGATCACTACGACGCGGTCTATATCCCCGGTGGCCATGCACCGATGCAGGACCTGCTGTCATCACCGGTGCTGGGTCGCGTGCTGCACCGGTTCCATCAGGCAGGCAAGCCGACCGCGCTGGTCTGCCACGGGCCCATCGCCCTGCTGTCCACGCTGGCCGATGCCGCGGGATTCAGCGCGCGCCTGGAAACAGGCCAGCGCAGCGCCGCCGACGGCTGGATCTATCGCGGATACCGGATGACCGTGATCAGCAATGTCGAGGAGGAGCAGGCCAAGGGACTGCTGGACGGGGGCGAGATGAAGTTCTATCCGCAGACTGCATTGCAGTTGGCCGGTGGCGACTACCACGGCAACAGCACCGCATGGCAGCCGAACGTGGTGGTGGACCGCGAGCTGATCACCGGACAGAACCCCGCCTCGGCCAATGCCGTGGCCGACGAGCTGCTGCAGCGCCTGCAGCACTGAAGCAATCATGCCGCCGGGCACGGCACGGCCCGGCGCTACGGGCGAGGTGGCCGTGTTTCCGGCAGTGTCCACAACACCGGCAATACCAGCACCGCCACCAGTGCGATCATCGCGCCCGGCGCCGCATTCCAGCCGCTGCGTTCCACCCACCACTGCGCCAGCCACGGGGTGGCGCCGCCGAACACCGCCGTGGCCATGGTCACGCCCAGCGCCAGTCCACTCAGGCGGCCTTCGCCGGGGAACTGTTCGGCCGTGGCCGATGCGGCCACCGCGCTGATGCCACCGGCCACGCAGGCCAGCACCGCCGCCGCCAGCACCACCCCGACGGCGGTGGTATCGGCCATCCATGCAAACATCGACAGCGGCAGCAAGGCCGACAGTGCCGTCAGCACCAACAGCAGCGGGCGACGGCCGATGCGATCGGACAGCGCGCCGCACAGCGGCGTCACCACGATGACCGCCACCGCAGCCAATGTGGACAGCCACAGCGCCTCGCCCTCGGCCCGGCCATTGGCATGCAGGAACGCCGGCACGTAGGTGATGCCGACGTAGTAGGTGATCGAGCCCAGCGCCGAGATCGCGAAGGTGCGCGCCACGGCCCCGGGATGCGCACGCAGGATCTGCAGGATCGGCGCACTGGGCACGCTGCCCTCGCGTTGCTGGCGCTCGAATTCCGGTGACTCGTGCATCGTCGAGCGGGCCAGCAGGATCACGATGGCCAGCGCGGCCCCCACGAAGAACGGGATCCGCCAGCCCCAGGCATCCAGCGACGGCTGCGGCAGCAGGGCCACCGTCAATGCCGACAGCGCCACCGCCAGCAGCGCGCCGACTTCACTTGCCGCCGACGCCAGCGAGGTCACCAGGCCACGCCTGCGTAGCGGAGCGGTTTCCAGCAGGTAAGCCACAACACCGGTGTACTCGCCGCCGACGGAGAACGCCATCACGCAGCGCAGTACCAGCAACAGCACCCCCGCGCTGGCCCCTGCCTGCGCATGCGTGGGCAACAGCGCCGTGGCCAGCATCGCCGCGGCCATCAAGGCCATGGATGCCAGCAGCATCCAGCGCCGGCCGAACCGGTCGCCCAGGTGGCCGAAGCACAGCGCGCCCAGCGGACGCATCAGGTAGGACACCGCAAACCCGCCCAGGGTCGCCAGCAGGGCCTGCTCGCCACCGCCAAAAAACACCCGCGACAGCACGCTGGCGAAATACAGGTACAGGGTGAAGTCGTACCACTCCACCACCGTGGAGAGCCCAGCCACGAGCATCGAACGACGGCGTATCGCTTCGCTCATCCCATCATCGCCAATGCCGGCATCCGCCCACTCCCACGGTAAAGCGCCGCACCGTAACGCAGGCCAGGTGAAGGCCGCGCGCGCGGCAGTTGCATCGTCCTGCGATGCTCACCCCGGCTTGTCCGCTTCCAATGCTGGCAGGTGCACCCATGCCGACAGGCCCCCCTCCTGCCGGTTGCGCAGTTCGATGTTGCCGCCCAGCGATTGCGCCAGTTGGGCGGCAATGGCAAGTCCCAATCCAGTGCCCCCCGTTTCGCGGCTGCGCGAGGACTCCAGGCGGTGGAAAGGGCTCAGTACCCGCTCCAGTTCCTGCTCCGGGATACCCGGCCCGTGGTCGGACACGCATAGCCATGCACCGCGCCCTGCGCGGCCAATGCTTACCTCCGCGCTGCCGCCATAACGCAGGGCGTTGTCCACCAGGTTGCCCACGATGCGGCGGAGTGGCTGCGGCCATGTCTTCACCGCGATCGCCTCGCAGCGGCCGATGAGCACAGGTTTGCCCATGTCCTGGTAATCAGCGGCCAGGCTGTCCACGAAGGCCCGCAGGTCCAGCCGCACCGGCTCTCCACTGGCCACGTGGCTGCTGCGCGCGTATGCCAGGCCTTCGCGTACCAGTTGGCCGAGCTGGTCCAGGTCGTCGACCAGCCGCTGCGGCACCGGACCGTCCGGCAACGATTCCACGCGCAGCTTCATCCGCGTGATCGGGGTCTGCAGGTCATGCGAGATGGCTGCCAGGATCTGCATCCGTTCATTCACGTGCCCCTGTATCCGGGCCTGCAGGGCATTGAGTGCAGCAGCGGCCCTGGCGGTCTCCAGTGGCCCCGCCTCCGGCAAGGATACTGCCTGCACCTTGCCTGGCTGCAGGCCCTCTACCGCGTCCGACAACAACGACAGCGGGCGCAGGGCCAATCGCCCCACCCACCACGCGCACGCCAGCAGCAGCAGCAACTGTGCAACGAGTACCGCAGGAAGCCAGGTGGCCAACGGCAGCATCGCCGGGGTCACTTCGATCGTCAGTGGCTGGCCATCGTGCAGTCGCAGTTCCACCTCGAACCGCTCCGGCGTGCGCGAAACCTGCCGTGGATCCAGCACGTAATGGCGCTGCAGGCTTTCATCGATGAGCTCGGTCACCTGCTTCGCACGCCGGCTGTGCAACGGCTCGCCCGGGGCCGCCGGGCGCAGCAGGTAGCGATAGGTGCGACGCTCCAGCCTTGGCACCCAGGCCGCGCGTTCGGCCGGGGACAGGTGCTCCAGCAACGCCACGCTCAGGCCAACGTCCTCGTCCAGGTTGCGCAGCATCATCGAACGGGTGGCTTCGTAACGCTCGAAGAACAGCAGGGAAAATGACAGCGCATGGGAGACCAGCATGCCGGCCAGCAGGACCAGCAGCACGCGCGCCGACAGCGTCCGTGGCCAGCTGCCGCGGATCGGCGGTGCCACGTCGGCGATGCTCACTCGTCCGGCCCCAGCAGCGTCACCGGCTGCGAGAAAACGTAGCCTTCACTGCGCACGGTCTTGATGTAGGCCTGTCCACGCGCATCATCGTGCAGGCGTTGGCGCAGCCGGCTGACCAGCAGGTCGATGGAACGATCGAACAGTTCCGCCTCCCGGCCCTGGGTAAGGCTGAGCAGCTGGTCGCGGCTGAGCACCCGGTTGGCGTGGTCAAGGAATACGCGAAGCAGGCGGAACTCCGCCCCGCTGAGCGGATAGGCCGTGTCCTGCGCATCGAGCAGGTGGCGGGCGGTGGTATCCAGCCGCCACGCGCCGAAGGCGAGCAGGCGGCCGCTTTCGGTCACCTGCAGGTTCGGCGGCAACATCTGCGTCCGCCGTATCACCGCGGTGATGCGTGCCAGCAGCTCGCGCGAAGAGAAGGGTTTGGTGACGTAGTCATCAGCCCCCATCTCCAGGCCGATGATGCGATCGGTCTCGTCATCGCGTGCGGTCAACAGCACCACCGGCACCGCGCGATGCTTGCCGGCGCGCAGGTTGCGGCACAGGCTCAGCCCATCCTCGCCGGGCATCATCACGTCCAGCACGACCAGGTCCACCGCGTTGGCCTCCATCACCGTCCGCATGGCGCGGCCGTCGGCGGCCAGGCTCACGCGCAGGCCGTTGCGCTGCAGGTAATCGCCCAACATCTGGCGGATCTCGCTGTCGTCGTCGACGACCAGTATGTGCGGTACGTGGTTCATCTCGATCTCACTGGGGCGGGTACAGGCAGGCAGCGGCGCGATGCGCCCATGGTAGCGCTACTCACGACTCGGCCAGCAGGCGCATGATCTCTGAGCCGGTACGCGCATAGCCACCCTCGCCGTAATGGCGGTAGACGACCTGCCCCTTCCGGTCGATCAGGTACAGCGCCGGCCAGAAGCGGTTGCCCCATGCGTTCCAGATCCGGTACTGGTTGTCCTGTACCACCGGATACGTGATGCCCAGGCGCGTCACCGCATCCTGCACGTTCGACGCAAGGCCTTCATGCGCGAACTCCGGCGTGTGCACGCCCACCACCACCAGTCCTCCTGCAGCGTGCTGCTCATGCCAGCGCTGCACATACGGCGCCACGCGCAGGCAGTTGATGCAACCGTAGGCCCAGAACTCCACCAGCACGACCTTTCCGCGCAGTTGCGGCATCGCCAGCGGCGGGCTGTTGAACCAGCTCCCGCCCCCGTCGAAGCCCGCCGCCGGAGCGGCGACAGCCACGTGCTCCCCGGCTTCAGTGGACGCCCATGCCGCCAGCAGCACCGCCACGCTGGCCAGCGCCAGCAGCAACGGCAACATGCAGCTCCGCAGACGTCCCATCTCAGCCTCCCTGCTCGGCCAGTGGCAGTTCGGCCGGCTTGACTCCGGCTGCTTCCAGGATGGTGTCGGCGACCTGCGCGGGGCGCGACAGCAGGGACACGTGGCTGGCTCCCAGCGACTGCACCTGCGCACCGATGCGGCGTGCGGTGGCGGCCTGCAGCTGCGGCGACAGCATGCGGTCATCGCGGCTGATCACATACCAGCTTGGCTTGTTGCGCCATGCCGCAGTAGTCACTGCTTCACCCAGTGCGCTGGCTTTCAACGGGACCTGGGTGCTGTACAGCAGCGCTGCGGTCTTCTTCATCAGGTCCGGGGCGAAGTCCTCCGCCACCGCGTCGGCTGGCAGCCACAGGTAGCCATCCTTCTCCTGCAGGCGGGACAGGCCCGGCCCCACCGGGAAGCCTTCGCCCTGCTGCGCCGAACTCTGTCCCCGGTCGGGTGCAAAGGCGGCCACGTAGACCAGCGACTGTACCTTGGGGTCATCGCCGGCCTCGGTGATCACCGTACCGCCCCAGGAATGGCCGACGAGCACCACCTTGCCCGGTGCGGCGGCGATGGCACGGCGGGTGGCGGCGACATCGTCCTCCAGCGAACTGAGCGGGTTCTGCACCGCGATGGCCGGCACGTGCCAGGCCTGCAGGGTGGCAATGACCTTGTTCCAGCTCGAGCCATCGGCAAACGCGCCGTGCACGAGGATGACGGTGGGCGGGGCCTCGGCATCGGCCGGGGCCGCCAGCACGGGGGAAGCAACACCGGCCAGGGCGAGGGCGGTGGCAAGCAGCGAGGTGCGGAACATGTGGGCGTACTCCAAAGGTAGGAGCCGCCATTTCCGCCCATCGGTGTATCGGTGCTGTTTCCGCCTGCCGGCGCGGTTGTAACGAACTGTAGCCGGCGCTGCGGCGGCTACGTTCGGATACACGGCCGCCACGCGCCGGGCCCGCCGACGGCTGCCGTGCACGGCGGTTTGTATCCCAGTGTAGGCAATCCCGGTATTGGCCACGTTTGCTGACAAAACCACGGCACGCGGCACACGCTGCCGATACCTGCCTGCCCTGGAATGGCCACACCGACCACTGGCCCGCAGGACCCACCCATGATCCGCTCCGCTTCCTCGTTGTACATGCCACGCCTTGATGCCACCGGCCGCTGGCTGTCCCCGCTCGCCCTGCGCACCCTGCTTGCCTGGGAGTTCTTCGAATCCGGACGCGAAAAACTGCTGGGCGACAACTGGTTTGCCGATCTGTCCGGCAGTTTTCCCTTTCCCTTCTCCGTGCTGCCCGCCTCGCTGAACTGGCAGTTGGCCACCTGGCTGGAACTGGTCGGCAGCATTGCCCTGCTGCTGGGACTGGCTACGCGATCTGTTGCCTATGTGTTCTGGGTGCTGACCATCGTCGCCATCGCGGCCGTGCATTGGCCGACGGAGTGGCACGGCCTGGCCGAGCTCTGGCAGGGCTACGCGATCACCGACCATGGTTTCGGCAACTTCAAGCTGCCGCTGCTGTTCCTGGTGATGCTGCTGCCGCTGATCCTCGGCGGTGGTGGTGCCCTCAGCATCGACCGGCTGATCGCCGGCCCGGCTGCACCGGCACGCGGTGGCGACGGCCTGGGCTGGGGCACCGCCCTGTTCGCCCTGTGCCTGCCACTGGCCGCGCTGTTGCCCGCCGTTGGCCTGGGTGGCGCGCTGTTCGGACTGTTGCTGCTCGCCCGGCACGCCTGGCGCCGACGTCGCGTGCACCTGTCCTGATCCTGCCCCTTGTTCGTCCCCGTTTCTGTCGCCTGTCGGCGGCATCTACCCCGCACGCCCGTCGTGCCAACCCTGGAGTCACCACCATGTCCGTTTCCCATGATGTTTCCCGTCCGTCCCGCCTGCCGCGCATCGGCGCGCTGGGTGTCGCCCTCGCCGGTGGCCTGCTGCTGACCGGCCAGGCCCTGGCCATGCAACCCCTGGCCACCGCACTGGTCTCGGCCAGCGCCACCGCCGAAGGCAAGTGTGGCGAGGGCAAGTGCGGCAGCAGCAAGGCCGCTTCTCCGTCCAGGGCCGATGCCGGCGTGGCCGAAGGCCAGTGCGGTGAAGGCAAGTGCGGCGATGCCTCCTTCGCCCGCACCGATACCAACCACGACGGCAAGGTTTCGCGCGCCGAGTTCAATGCCGTGGCAGGCGAACGCGCCGCCGAGTTCGACCGCATCGACGGCGACCACGACGGCTTCATCACCGAACTGGAAGCACACGAATACCTGCGCAGCGTGTACCAGGCCAACGGCAAGCCGATGCCCAAGGGCCTGTTCTCGCACATCGCCGACTGACCCCATGGCGCCGCCGTGGATGCGGCGGCGCCCTTCATTTCCCGGAGCCCCTGACATGTCCCTGCCAATTTCCCGTGCCAGCGCAGGTCTCGGCCTGCGTCGTGGCCTGATCGATGAGCTGCTGGCGATGCCGACGAACGCGGTCGATTTCCTGGAGTGCGCGCCGGACAACTGGATCGGTGTCGGCGGCACTTACGGCGCCGCACTGCGCCAGCTGTCCGAGCGCATGCCACTGAGTTGCCATGGCCTGTCGCTGTCGCTGGGCGGTCCCGATCCGCTGGACAGGACATTGCTGGCTCAGACCCGGGCCTTCCTCGACCAGCACCAGGTGGGCCTGTACAGCGAGCACCTGAGCTACTGCGCCGCCGGTGGCCACGTCTACGAACTGCTGCCGCTGCCGTTCACCGCCGAAGCCGTGCGCCACGTTGCCGGGCGCATCGCCCAGGTACAGGACGCCCTGGGGCGCCGCATCGCAGTGGAGAACATTTCCTACTACGCCGTGCCGGGCGCCGACATGAGCGAGATCGACTTCATCAACGCCGTGCTGGCAGAGGCGGACTGCGACTTCCTGCTCGACGTCAACAACGTGTTCGTCAACGCCTGCAACAACGGCTATGACGCGCTTGCCTTCCTGGACCGGGTGATCCCGGAACGCGTCGCCTCGCTGCACGTGGCCGGCCACTTCGATGAGAGCGACGGCTTCAAGATAGACACCCACGGCGCACCGGTGAAAGGCGTGGTGTGGGCCTTGCTTCGCCATGCCTATGCGCGTGTCGGCGTGCGCCCCACCCTGCTAGAGCGCGACTTCAATTTCCCGCCGCTTGCCGAACTGCTTGACGAGATCGCGCAGATCCGCATGGCCCAGGCCGACGCGATGGCACCTGTGCCGCTGGAGGTGGCCCATGGCTGACACCCTGGCCACCCTGCAGCAGCGCTGGGCCGACCATGTGCGCGATCCGTCGCGGCCGGCACCGGCAGGCATCGAGCCGCGCAGGCTGGCCGTATACCGTCGGCTGTGCATCGACAGCCTGGACAGCCTGCTCACCGGCAGCCTGCCGCGCCTGCATGCCCGCCTGGGTCCGCAGGCGTGGCGACATGCGGTGGAACGCTACTACGCCGTGCATGCATGCCGTACCCCGCTGTTCCCCCGGATCGCCGCCGAATTCGCCGCATGGCTCGGCGAGGCACCGCTGGCACTGCCAGCCTGGGCAGCCGAACTTGCGCACTTCGAATGCCAGCAACTGGCACTGCGGATCGCGGAGGAAAGCCCGCCCGCGGCCATTGCCGCATTTGACGACCACACCGTGCTTGCCGTGGCGCCGCTGGTACGGGTGCTCGGCTATCGCTGGCCCGTGCATGACGACGGTGGCTGGGCCGATACCGCGCCGGAAGCACCCACCCTGCTGCTGCTCCAGCGCGATGCACACCATGCGTTGCAGGCACAGGCGCTGACCGTGCCCGCCTACACCCTGCTGCTGGCCTTCGGCCCGGCGGGCACCACGCTCGCCCGGGCACTGGAGCAGGTCGCCGATGAGCATGGGCAGGCGCGTGCCTCCATCGATGCCCTGTGCCGGCCATTGATCCCGGCCCTGGTCGCCGCCGGTGTCCTGTACGCAGCACCTGGCCACCGCCCCTCCGGCACCCCGATGAGACCTGCCCCATGAATACCATGACCCAACGATCCACCCTGCATGGATGGCGCCTGTTCCTGCTGCTTGCCGTGACCCTGGTTGCACTCGCGCTTGCAGCCTTCGCCACGGTCCCGGATGCCGCCGAAGCCACCCGCGCGGCGATCCGGGTGACCGCACGCACCTCGTTCCTGCTGTTCCTGGCTGCGTTCACCGCCTCCTCGTTCGCCATCCTGCTGCCGATGCCCGCCACGCAATGGCTGCTGCGCGAACGCCGCGTCATCGGTCTGTCGTTCGCCTTCTCCCACCTGCTGCACGCCATCGCCATCACCACGTTCGGCGTGCTCAATCCCGCGTTCTGGCCGGAACGTACGGCACTGGGCAACCTGCCCGGCAGCATCGGCTATGTCGCCATCCTCGTCCTGGCGGTCACCTCGCATCGGGGCATCGCCCGGCGCATGGGGCCGACCGCCTGGCGCCGCGTGCACCTGGCCGGCATGTGGATCATCGCTGCGGTGTTCGCCTATTCGTATTTCAAGCGCGTGCCGGCCAACTTCTGGTACGCGGTGCCATCGGCGATGTTGTTCACGGCCTTCGTCGTGCGCTGGATCGCCAAGGGCGCACAGAAACTCCGCAGGCAGCAGCGTACGGGTCAGCGACCTGCTTCCGCTCATTCCGCCCGATAAAGCCCACGGACGCACGGCGCGGTACCCTGCGTGCATGAAAGGCAACGGAAACAGCACCGTGACGTCCCGCAACACAGCCCACCGTACCGTGTTCGTCCCGGGGCAGCTCACCCTGGGCCTGATGACACCCCTGGATACCCGGGCTGGCGAACTGGCGGACATGGAAGCCGCCGTGCGCCTGGCACGGCATGCCGAAACTGCAGGATTCTCGGCATTGTGGGCACGCGATGTACCGTTGATGATTCCCCAGGGCTCGCCATCGAACGACGCGCCACCCCAGGCCAGTGCGGTGGATGACCCATTCGTGTGGCTGTCGCTGCTGGCGGGCGCCACATCACGCATCGCCATCGGTGTCGCCGCCGCCGTGCTGCCACTGCGCCATCCGCTGCACCTGGCCAAGGCGGCGTTGAGCCTGGACCGGTTGTCGGCGGGGCGCTTCATCCTCGGCCTGGGCTCGGGTGACCGGCCGGAGGAATTCGCCGCATTCGGTGCCAACCTGGACCAGCGCGCGCAGGCATTCCGCACGCGTTGGCCGCTGCTGCGCGCCGCGCTTTCTGCCGACTCCCTGCAGCGGCAGGTACTGCTGGAGCAGGTGGGTTACCCGGTGCTGCCGCCGCCAGCGGCCAGCGTTCCAATGCTGGTGGTCGGTTCGGCGCGGCAGTCATTGCAGTGGATTGCCGAACATGCCGACGGCTGGGCGACCTACCACCGCGAAGAAGCAACCCAGCAAGGCCGCATCGGGCTATGGCAGCAGGCACAGCAGCAGAAGCTGGGAACGCTGCGCAAGCCGTTCGTGCAATCGGCACAACTACAGTTGCTGGAGGATGCCAGCGCACCTGCCACGCCATTGGATCTCGGCCTGCGCGGCGACAGCCAAGCCGTGGCAGCTTACCTGGCGCGCATGCAGGCGCTGGGCGTGGACCACGTCATGTTCAACCTGGGCGGCGAACGACCCGCCACCGAGGTGATCGAGCAGATCGCCACGGAGATAATCCCCCAACTGTAGTGACGGGCCATGCCCGTCACGAACAAGCCATGCCCGCCGCAAGCAGGCCATGCCGATCACGAACGGCGCGCCTTCAAGGTAACCAGCGTGATCTCCGATGGCACCCCGATGCGCGCGGCGAAACCCGGCCACAGCCCTGCGCCATTGCTCACGTACAGGGTCATGTCGCCGACCTGGTAGCGCCCCGACACGAATCCACCGTTGGCCTGCTTTACCAGCCGATCCATGCCCACGATATGGCCGCCATGCGTGTGCCCGGACAGCTGCAGCTTTACCCCGCGCGCGGCATTGGCCGCAGCCTGCAGCGGACGATGGTCGAGCAGGATCACCGGTGCACGCGGGTCAGCCCCCAGCAGCGCGGCATCCAGGTCCGGCATTGGCAGCCCGTAGCGTGCCGCCACCGGGTCGGTCACGCCGGCGATGGTCAGCGTTGCACCGTCGCGTCGCACTTCGGCATGCGTGTTCTCCAGTACCTGCATGCCCAGCCCGCGGAAGGCCTGCATCCAGTCGGCATACTGTGCGTAATACTCATGGTTTCCCGTAATGGCGATGACACCGTCCGGTGCCTGCAGTTCGCCCAGCGGACGATAGTCGTTGGCGCGCGCGGCCACCGTGCCATCGATCAGATCGCCGGTGATCACCACCAGGTCCGGGTGCAGCGCATTGCTCTCGGCCACCACCTTTTCCACCCAGTCACCGGTCAACTGGCGGCTGGCATGGATGTCGGTGAGCTGCAGCACACGGTAGCCATCGAACGCAGCAGGCAGGCCGGCAATCTCCACTTCGATGCTGCGCGGCTTCGGTACGGCCATGCCCTGGTTGACACCGAAGGCGCCCAGGCCCAGGGCCAGCACACCCGCAACCGGGCGCGGCCAGCGGCTGCGCAGCACGGCCACGCCCTTGGTCGAACGCAGCAGCCGCGCCACCAGCAAGGCGCCATCCAGCAGCAGCAGGAACAACGCGCCCAGCAGCAGCGCGGTGAAGCCGGTGGCCAGCGCGGCAATGGCCATCTTCGGGATTTCCGGCGACGCCATGGTGCCGGCGAACTGGGCGACGATGCGGTGATGCAGTGCCATCGCGAACACCAGCACGGACAGGACCAGGCGGACAGCCAGCGGCAGGCGCAATGGCCAGACCAGGCGCAGCACGACATACAGCGCAAGCAGGGAAGCAATGACACTCAGCACGGGAGAGGTTCCAGCGAAGGGGCGGAAGGACGCTAGCCGCCCATCGTGACTGAAAAAGCAGCCCCAGGTGCATGGCGGAATGCACTGTCCTGTTGCGTGCACCCAATGGCCGCGCACGCTTTCACAACATGCCCCCGTGCACGATGGAACAACTTCCTGACGGACATGCCCCCATGAGCCATGTTTTCATCATCGGCGCCGCCGGCCAGGTTGGCCGCCACCTGGTCAAGCAGCTTGCCGCGCGCGGGCATCGCGTACGTGCCCTGCATCGCAAGCCGGAACAGGCCGGGACGCTGCAGCAGGACGGGGCCACGCCGGTTGCAGGCGATCTGCTGCAACTGGATGCCGATGCACTGGCAGCCCTGCTGGCGGGCAGCGAAACCATGGTGTTCACCGCCGGAGCTGGCGGCAAAGGCGGCGAAGAGATGACCCGCGCCATCGACGGGCGCGGACTGGAGCTGGCGGTGGATGCGGCGCGCCGTGCCGGGGTCCGCCGGGTGCTGCTGGTTTCGGCGTTCCCGGAGGCCGGCCGCGCACAGCACCTGTCGGACACCTTCGAAACCTACATGGCGGTGAAGAAGCAGGCCGACGTCCATCTGGCCACTTCAGGATTGGACTGGGTCATCCTGCGCCCCGGCACGTTGACCGATTCGGCTGGAACCGGCCGGATCACCGCCGGCCCCGCCATTGCGTATGGCGACATTCCCCGCGAGGACGTTGCGGCCACGCTGGTGGCACTGGTGGAGCGTCCGCAGGTATCCCGGCAGATCATCGAGGTCACCGCCGGGCACACCGACATCCGTGAAGCGCTGGCGTACTGCAGCGGAACGTGATCGCCACGCGATTACCCGGCCTGCCCGGAAGTACCCGGTCAGTGCTTTACGTGCATCACGGCCTGCCCACCCCAGGCCCACCTGGTGCAGCCACATCGGCATCGGCGCTGGGCTGCAGCTTCAGGCCAAGCACCAGCGGCTGCAGCATGTCCGGCGGAGGTGCCTGCGGCAACGGCTCGGCAGCCAGCAACGCCCGCAGATCGGCATCGACCCGGGCGTCGCCCAGACTGTCGAAGTCGCTGCGCGTAATCTTTCCGTCGTCGGCAATCCATAGCCGTACCACCAGTTGGCGTGCCGCCTCGCCCGTGTGCGCGGCGTCCGTCCGCTGCTGCAGGCGCGCAATCAATGTGTCCGGTGCGCTGCCCAGCCGTGCCTGCAGATGCTCCCCCGCCATCGTTGCAAAGCTGATCCAGTGTTCAGGTACCTGCGCCTGCACGGGCAAGGTGCCTGCGGCCGCGGCCATCGCCGCGCCGGCAAACAGGCGCAGCCGCAGCCGCGCCAGCCAGCCCTGCTTCTGCGTTGCCGGACCTGCGTCGATACCCGGGTTCCCGTTCCTCTGCCTGCTGCCGCCCTGCATGTCGCTCACGCATCCTCCTTCCGCTGTCGGTCGCCCCCTTGCCTGCGGGTCAATGCGCAGGCAGGGCAATCGGACATTCGAGTGCAAGATCGTGACAACCTCGCGACAGGCGGGCGTGGCCGTGTTGGAACGCTGCGATCACGGCACCATTGAGCCAGCAACGGACACCACCCCGCTTCCCTACTGATCCAGCAGCCGTCTACTTACCCGTCATCTTCAGCGCAGCTTCCGGCAGCCGCTCGCCCTGCGTGCGAATCTGCGCGAGTTCTCTGTCGATCCGCTCGAGATCACCTCCATCCAACACCAACTCCGTGGCACCCAGGTTCTCATCCAGGCGATGCAGCTTCGTCGTACCCGGAATAGGCGATATCCACCGCTTCTGCGCCAGCAGCCATGCCAAGGCGACCTGCGCAGGCGTGGCCCCCTTCTCCGCTGCCATCGCCTTGACCACATCGACCAGGACCATGTTGGCCCGCCGCGCCTCGGCAGAGAACCGCGGCACCACGTTGCGGAAGTCGCTCGCATCAAACTGCGTGTGCTCATCGATCTTGCCGGTCAGGAACCCCGCGCCCAGCGGACTGAACGGCACGAAGCCAATCCCCAGTTCCTCCAACAAGGGCAGCAGCTCGTTTTCCGGTTCTCGCCAGAACAGCGAGTATTCGCTCTGCACGGCCGTCAGCGGCTGCACCGCATGTGCCCTGCGGATGGTCTGCACACCCGCTTCGGACAAGCCGAAGTGCGCCACCTTCCCTTCCGCAACAAGCTCCTTCACTGCACCAGCCACGTCTTCAATCGACACAGCCGGATCCACCCGGTGCTGGTACAGCAGGTCGATGCGTTCGATTCGCAGGCGCTTGAGGCTGGCTTCCACCGCCGCCTTGATGTGCGCCGGCTGGCTGTTGGTGCCTGGCCCCCGCGCACCAGTCACCGCGTCGATATCAAAGCCGAACTTGGTGGCAATCACCACCTCATCGCGCACCGGCGCCAACGCCTCACCCACCAGCGCCTCGTTGGCGAATGGGCCATAGGCTTCCGCGGTATCGAAGTGGGTAATGCCACGCTCCACCGCCGTGCGGATCAGCGAGATCATCTCCTGCTTGTCGGCTGCCGGGCCGTAGGCCGAGCTCATGCCCATGCAACCCAGGCCGAGCGCGGAGACTTCAAGGTCTTGTCCAAGAATGCGGGTCTTCATTGCGGGTTCCTTATCGAACAGTGGGTGGAGTGGCCAACCAGGCGTTGACGCTCTCCATGGTTTTCCGCTCCTGGTCGGCCTGCATGGTGAAGGCCTCAAGAATGCGTGCCTTGGGCGCATGGCTGGCGAGAACGCGCAGGCTGTTGCCGATGCCGTACCCGCCGTGGGTAATGAACGGCACGATGGTCTTTCCGCTCATGTCGTGCCGTGACAGCAGCGAACGGATGACCGGCGGTGCGGTTTCGCCCCATATGGGGAAGCCAAGGTAGACGGTGTCGTAGCGGGCGATGTCGGCAATGGTCGCGCGCAATACGGGCTCAATGGCGCTGTCGCGTTCCTCTCGGGCCTGCGCCACCGTTTCCAGGTAGTCGGCCGGGTAGTCCGTCGCAGGCTGGATCTCGAACAGATCACTCTGCATGCCGCGATGGATCACCCCGGCAATCACCCGGGTGTTGCCCGAGCGCGAGAAGTAAGCGACCAGCATCCGCGCGCTCGACTGCCCGGCAACCACCTGCGCATCCGGCTCCGCAGCAGAGCGTCCCAAGGGCAGCGAGGCCAGCGCGGCAACCACCGCCCGACGGCCCTGATCAGGCGATGGAATCGTCATGAAGCCAATCTACGCCGTCACCGCACATACTTGCAGAGGCATGATCGAATATCGCTTATATCCGGAGCGCATCAATGAGCATCGAGAACCATGGCCAACCGGCGATGTTCACCCTGCGGCGCGATGCGATGCGCTGCGGTACCGGGGTCGAGCGCTACCGCAATGGTGCTTCCACGCCACTGTAAGCCTGCACCGCCGGGGGCAACCGCTCGCCCTGCACGACCACCGCGGCCACGGCGGCATTGAGCTCCCGCAGCTCGCTGCCGTGGAAGCTCACGCCGGCCGCACCCATGTTGTCCAGCAGGTGCGCCATCTGCGTGGTGCCGGGAATCGGCACGATCCACGGCTGCTGTGCCATCAGCCAGGCCAACGCAATCCGCGCAGGCGTGGCCTGCTTGCGCTCAGCCCAGGCAGCGAGCAGCTTCACCAGTGCCAGATTGTGCTCGATGTTGTCCGGGTTGAAACGTGTTTCGATCGCGCGGATATCTCCCTCGGCAAAGCGCGTCCTGCCATCGATCGCGCCAGTGAGGAAACCCACGCCCAGCGGACTCCAGGGCACGAAACCAATGCCAAGTTCTCCACAGACGGACAGCACCTCCTGCTCCGGCCCACGCCACAGCATCGAGTACTCGCTCTGCACTGCCGTCAGCGGCAGCGCGGCATGGGCACGGCGCAGGGTCTTCAGGCCCATTTCGCACAGGCCCCAGTGCAACACCTTGCCTTCGGTCATCAGATCCTTGATCGCGCCGGCCACGTCCTCGATCGGCACCTGTGGGTCCACCCGGTGCTGGTACAGCAGGTCGATGCGGTCGGTGCGCAGGCGCTTGAGCATGCCTTCCACCGCCAGTTTGATGTGCGCTGGCCGGCTGACCAGGCCAGGCCCACGTGCCCCGCTTTCAAGGTCGATGTTCCAGCCGAACTTGGTGGCGATCACCACCTCGTTGCGGAACGACGCCACCCCCTCCCCCAGGATCCGCTCCACCTCGTGCGGGCCGTAGGCTTCGGCCGCGTCATAGAAAGTCAGGCCATGGTCGAATGCCGTGCGGATGATGCGGTGCATCCCGGCGCGCGAGGGAATGGTGGTCTGGTAGGTGCGGCTCATGTTCTGCACACCCAGCCCCAAGCTGGATACCTCCAGCTTCCCCAGCAGGCGGCGGCTGGCCAACGTGGCCGATGCATCGGTGGCAGCCACGCCACCCGGCGCAGGGTGGGGGGTGGCAGCTGCAGTAGAAGCGGCCAGGGCCCCTGTCAGCGGCAGGGCCGCCAGTGTGGCCGCGCCCATCAGCAGGGAGCGGCGTTGTGCATTGCTGGGCAGGTTGCTCACGGGGTCTCCGGGATGGTGGGCGCAACAGTCGGAAGGAAACAGCAGTGCGGTATCAGGGCGAAGGTCGCGGGGTCTGTTCCAGTGCCTGTACGGCGCGGGCAGATGCCGCGGCGTTGCCGCTGTGGGCCAGCAGTTGGGCCAGGTGCTGCAATTGCGCGCGGGTCAGCCCGACCCGTTGGCTGGCCGCCATGTGCGAGCGCAGTTGGGCCTCCACCCCGGGCATGGCGGCCAGTGCGCCCACCGTGGCCAGTTCGCGGCTTTGCCAGTCCAGGTTGTCGCGCTCGAAGATGTCGCCGAACAAGTGCGTCTGCAGGTACTGGTTGATGACCGGGGCAAACTCCATCACCGGCCCTTTCACCGGTGCACCGGAAATGCGGGTCTGGTTGGCCGTGCCCACTGCGCGCAGTGCATCGCCCACCGGAATCTCGCCGCGCGGCGGATGCCCGGGTGCGTCGGTGATGCCCTGCGCCTTGCGCGCCTCCACCACCGCCATCAGTTCACCGAGTCCATTGAGGCTCTTCGGAAAGCCGGCATAGGCGTAAAGCTGCACCAGGATTTCCGTCGCCTCACTGATGCTCAGCCCGGCATCCAGACCGTGGTCCAGGGCAGCGTTGAGCTGGGGCATGTTGCTGCTGGCCATGGCAGCGGCAATCAAGGGGATTGCCTGTTGCCTGGCCGACAGCGCACCGGCCACCGGCACGTCGATGCTGGCCTTGGCCTCGCCATACTGTGCGTCGCTGACCTGCTCCAGCCATGTCACTGTCTTGCCGTCTGCCACGCCGGTCACCGCCAGGTGGGTCATTGCGCTGTGAGGCGCCGCACCGTGCCAGTGCTTCACACCGGGCGGGCACACCACCACGTCGTCAGCGCGGATCTGCTGCACCGGCTTGCCCCACTCCTGGGTAAGCCCCACGCCGGATGTCACCACCAGGCGTTGGCCGGCCGGATGGGTGTGCCATGCCGAATGCGCGCCGGCCTCGAAGCTGACATACGCAGCGGAGGCCTGCACGTCCGCGTCGGACGCAAACAGCGGATCCACGCGCACCTGGCCGACAAAGTTTTCTGCGGCGCCGGCGAAGGAAGACTGCGTTCCAGCGCGGGTGATCTGCTGCGTTGAAGTTTCAGCCGCACCAGCAAACGGAGCCGCAACGCCCAGCGCAAGGCCCAGCATCGTATTGCGGCCAGAGGACCTGCGCAGGCGGGTCATGGCGTCAGCGTCCGGGCGTAGAACGTGGTCAGCTTGCCCACTGCGGCGTCCACGTAACGCGGCACCCAGTAGGTTTCGATGTGGGTTGCACCGTCCAGCAGCACCAGCTCCTTGTCGGTGGTGCCGGTCGCCTTGGCGAAGGCGTCTTCGGTCATGTACAGGCTGTCGGCCTTGCTGCCTGCAATCATCAGCAACGGCTGGTTGATCAGTTCGATCTGGTCGGTGGCATCGAACCGCATCAGGTCCAACAGGCTGCTGGTGGTGTAGCGGAAGGTGGAACCGGGGTGGGCGTGGGTCTTCCAGTAGTATTCGTAGCCCTGCCGGTACAGGTCATACGGTAGTTTGGCAACCTGTTCATCGGTGAGGTTGGCATCGCCCGAGTACGGCACCTCGCCGCCGGCCGCCTCCTGCGCACGCGCATCCGAGGCCTGCTGCAGGCGCTGCTGGATCGTCTGCAACTGTGAATCCACGTAGCCATTGCGGCGCACGCGGCCGGAGTTGAACATGCTGATGGTTGCCACGGCCTTGAAGCGCTTGTCGGTCTGCGCCGCCGCGAGCGAGTAGCCACCACCGCCACAGATGCCCAGCAGGCCCACGCGCGTGGTATCCACGCCGGGATAGCGGGCGATGTAGTCGGCCATGCCGTGGATGTCTTCGATGCGCAGTGCCGGCTTGTCCACGCTGCGCGGCTGCCCGCCACTTGCTCCCTGGTAGGCGGCATCGGCGGCGATGGTGATGTAGCCCTGCCCAGCCAAGCGCTGCGCGTACAACCCGGCCACCTGTTCCTTCACTCCGCCATTGGGGTGGGCCACCACGACGGCCGGGTACGTTTTCGCCGGATCATAGTTGGCCGGCGTGTACACATTGGCCGCGATCCGGATGCCGTGCAGGCTGTAGGCAACCGGGTGGATGTTGACCTCACCCGGCGCGTTGTGGGTGATCGCGCCTTCGTAGGCCAGTGTGTACGGGTTGAGCCGGTAATCGGCGGCCACCGCGTTGCCGGTAGCCAGGGCGAGAGTCAGCGCCAACAGCGTGGCGTGCACGACGTGCTTCATTCAAGGATTCTCCAGTCTGGATCGACCCCTGACGGCGCACGTGGCGCGCCGACGTAGGCGGGGGCAGGACTCAAAACTAACCGCCGCAGACTGATAGAAAAAGTGCATCAGCTGGATATCACTCATGCGCCACAGATATGAATCAGGCACAGGGGCGCCGATGCGTGTCCAACACCGCCCCAGGAGTGATGCTGGGGTTTTATTTACAACGGGGAATCATTGAAAATCAAAACGGTTGTGCACCTGTGCCGGACGCCCCTGCCGTCACCTCCCCCCCGGCGCACCCGTCGAGCCCCGCAACATCAGGCTGAAATCCAGTGTCTGCTGAAGCGGCACATCCACGCGTTCGATGATGGCGAGCAGCAGGTTCACCGCGCGGACACCGATCTCGCGCATGGGTTGCCTGATGGTCGTCAACGGGGGGGTGAGGTAACTGGATGACGCGAGGTCGTCGAAACCGACGATGGACAACTCATCCGGCACGCGGACGCCCAGATCCCGGCAGGCCGCCAGCGCGCCCAGCGCCATCTGGTCGCTGAAGCAGAAGATCGCGGTCGGCACGGGCGCGCGGGACAACAGCGCCAGCGCGGCCGCATGGCCGGATTCCACGGAGAAGTCGCCCGGCACCACGCTCAGGCTGCGCAGGCGGCCACGCGCCTTGCCGGCGGCCCGGGCCCCTTCCAGCCGCTGCTGGTGCAGGGGGTTGTCGGGCGGTCCGCCCACCACGGCGATCCGCTCATGTCCCAGTCCGTACAGGTGTTCCATCACAGCGCGCGCGGCGGCCGCGTTGTCGATGTGTACGCTGGGGATGCCCAGCGCGGGGTCGAACTCGCATCCATTGACCACCGGCGCGGCGTCGCCCAACTGCTGGACGATTTCGCGCGCCGTCGGCGGCAGGCGATGCCCCAGCACGATCAGGCCGTCGGCCTCGTTGCGCCGGAGCATCTGCGCGTAGCGCTCCTCGCGGTCGGGTTGATGCTGGGTATCGCCCAGCAGGACGGCGTAGCCGACGGCCTGCGCGGCTTCCTCCGCGCCCTGCAGGATCTGGGCGAAGAACGGATTGGCGATGTCCGGCACGGTGACCAGGATCTTGCCGCTGCGCTGGGTCTTGAGCGTCCTGGCAACCGTGTTGGGGACATAGCCCAGCGCGGCGGCGGCCTGCTCGATGCGCGCACGCGTGGCCGGCAGCACCTTCTCTGGCCGGGAAAGCGCCCGCGACACCGTGCCAGCGGAAACGCCGACGTGCCTAGCGATGTCGTAGATGGTGGCCATGGCGTCAGGTCTCCTTTGCGCTGTGCAGTGCACAACAGGTCTTGCGGGAGGCCCTGCTAGGATAATGCAATCGATTGCATCGAGGGCGAATCGCGTTGAAAACGCTCAAGGGTCCAGCGCTGTTCCTGGCGCAGTTCATCGGTGACACACCTCCTTTTGATCGGCTGGACACGCTGGCCGGGTGGGCTGCGGGGCTGGGGTATTCTGGCGTACAAGTACCGACCAGCGCGCCCCATCTGTTCGATCTGGCCGAGGCGGCGCGAAGCCAGGCGTACTGCGATGACGTCGCCGGCATGCTGGCCGGGCATGGCCTGCAGATCACCGAGCTGTCCACCCACCTGCAAGGACAACTGGTCGCGGTCCATCCTGCCTATGACAGCCTGTTCGACGGATTCGCGCCGCCGGACAAGCGCGGCGATCCCGCCGCTCGACAGGCCTGGGCGGTGGAGCAGCTGATGCTGGCCGCCAAGGCCAGCCAGCGCCTGGGGCTGACGGCGCATGCCACCTTCTCCGGCGCGCTGGCCTGGCCTTACTTCTATCCCTGGCCACAACGCCGGCCCGGCCTGGTGGAAGAAGCCTTCGCCGAACTCGGCCGCCGCTGGCGCCCCATCCTGGATGCGTTCGACGCGTGCGGCGTGGACCTGTGCTTCGAAATCCACCCGGGCGAGGACCTGCATGACGGCACGACCTTCGAACGCTTCCTCGACGTGGTGGACCACCATCCCCGCGCGAAGATCCTGTACGACCCCAGCCATATGCTGCTGCAGCAGATGGACTACCTCGGCTTCATCGACCGGTACCACGCGCGCATCGGCATCTTCCACGTCAAGGACGCGGAGTTTCGCGCCAGTGCGCGCAGCGGCGTCTATGGCGGATACCAGGACTGGATCGATCGTCCGGGGCGGTTCCGATCGCTCGGCGACGGGCAGATCGACTTCAAGGCGATCTTCTCCAAATTCGCGCAATACGATTTCCCGGGCTGGGCGGTCGTGGAGTGGGAGTGCTGCCTGAAACACCCGGAAGACGGCGCGCGGGAGGGTGCCGCCTTCGTCCGCGACCACATCATCCGCGTCACCGAACACGCCTTCGACGACTTTGCCGACAGCGGCACGGACCCTGGATCACTGCGCCGCATGCTGGGAATCTGAGCCAACACTGCCCCGGGAGGGCAAGCCATGACGCACACCATGTCGCGCTTGGGCGCGATGATGTTTCTGCAGTTCTTCATCTGGGGGGCATGGTTCGTCACCCTGGGGACGTACCTGGTGCAGGGCCCGCTCCAGGCCACCGCGAGCCAGGTAGCGACGGCCTTCCTCAGCCAATCCATCGGCGCCATCGTAGCGCCCTTCCTGGTTGGCCTGATCGCGGATCGCTACTTCGCGGCGCAGCGCATCCTCGCGGTACTGCACCTGGCCGGTGCGGCACTCATGTGGCTGGCGTCCACGGCCACGGACTTCAACACGTTCTTCGTCTGCGTCATGGGGTACATGCTGCTGTTCATGCCGACGCTGGCACTGGCCAACAGCGTGGCGATGCGCCACATGCAATCGCCTGAAAAACAGTTTCCGCTCGTGCGGGTGGCCGGCAGCGTCGGCTGGATCGTGGCCGGCGTGCTGATCGGCTGGCTGGGCTGGGAACAGGCGCATCGGCTCGAGCAGACCTTCCGGATGGCGGCGATGGCGTCGCTGGCCCTGGGCCTGTATGCCTTCACCCTGCCGCACACGCCGCCGCTGGCGCAGCAGCGCGACGCCGGGCTGGGGCAGATTCTGGGGCTGGACTCGCTGCGGCTGCTGAAGTCGCGCTCCTACCTGGTGTTCTTCCTGGCATCCATCGCCATCTGCATCCCGCTGGCGTTCTACTACAACTTCACCAACCCGTATCTCAACGATCTGGGCGTGCAGGGCGCGGCGGGCCTGCAATCGCTGGGCCAGGTATCCGAAGTCCTGCTGATGCTGGCCATGCCGTTCCTGTTCGTGCGGCTGGGGGTCAAGACCATGCTGGCGGTGGGCATGGCCGCGTGGGTGGTGCGCTACGCCATGTTCGCCTTCGGCGATGCAGGCGGCGGCTTCTCCCTGCTGGTGATCGGCATCGTGCTGCATGGCATCTGCTACGACTTCTTCTTCGTCACCGGCCAGATCTACACCGACGCGCATGCCGGCCCCGACGCGCGAAGCAGCGCGCAGGGCTTCATCACCCTGGCCACGTACGGCGTGGGCATGTTGATCGGCACGTTCCTGTCCGGTGCGGTGGTGGAGCACTACACCACCGCGGCGGGTCCGGACTGGCAGCAGATCTGGCTGTTCCCGGCAGGCGTCGCGTTGGTCGTGCTGATCGCTTTCCTGTTGCTGTTCCGCGACCGGCCGGTGGTCGCCGTCGCTCCTTCCACGCCCTGAGAACCCCACCCGATGCGCAAGCTTGGAATCGCCATTGTCGGCACAGGCATGATCGGTGCGGTGCATCGCCGCGCGGCACTGCTGGCCGGTGCCGAGGTCCGCGGCGTCGCCGCCTCTTCCCCGCAACGCGCACACGACGTGGCGCAGTCATGGAATGTCCCGCGCGCCTACCGTGACATCGAGGAGGTAGTCGGCGATCCGCAGGTACAGGTCGTGCACGTCTGCACGCCCAATCATCTGCACCGCGCCATGGCACAGGCAGCACTGCAAGCCGGCAAACACGTGATCTGCGAGAAGCCGCTGGCCACCACGCTCGAAGACGCCCGGGCACTGGCTGCACTGGCCGCCTCGACCGGGCTGGTCGCCACGATCCCCTTCGTCTACCGCTACCACCCGGTGGTCCGCGAGGCGCGCGCACGCATCGCGCAGGGCGAACTGGGGCCGCTGCACCTGATCCACGGCAGCTACCTGCAGAACTGGCTGCTGGACCCTGCCAGCAACAACTGGCGCGTGGACCCGGCGCAGGGTGGCGCGTCGCGCGTGTTCGCCGACATCGGCTCGCACTGGTGCGACCTGGTGGAATGGGTCGGCGGCGAACGCTTCGTCGACGTCACCGCGGCGTTCGCCACCGTGATCGCCGAGCGCGGCACCCTCACCGGACAGAGCTTCACCACGCCGGCGGCAGGCGGCGCGATGCAGGCGGTATCGAGCGAGGACGTGGCCGCGGCGATGTTCAGGACCAGCGCGGGTACGCTGGCTTCATTGACGGTCAGCCAGGTATCGGCGGGACGCCACAATCGCCTCTGGTTCGAGATCGACGGCGCCAAGGCCAGCGTGGCCTTCAACCAGGAAGATGCCGAGCGGCTGTGGATCGGCCGGCCCGACCAGCGCGAGGAAGTCTTCGTGCGCGGGCCCGGTGCCGGCAGCGCCGAACAACGTCGGCTGTCGGTGTTGCCGGCCGGACATGCGCAGGGCTACGGCCATTGCTTCGAGGCATTTGTCGCCGACACCTATCGCGCCATCGAAGGCGAGCGGCCGCAGGGCCTGCCCACCTTCGAAGACGGCCTGCGCTCGGCGCGGATCGTCGATCGCGTCATCGCATCGGCCAGGACGCGCGCCTGGACACCCATCGATTGAATCCCGGGAGGATTTTCTGATGAACCCCTCTACACGCACCACCGCGACCCTCGCACTGCTGTTCCTCGTTGCCCTGCCCGCCTTCGCACACGAAGCCGTTGGCCCGCAGAAACCCATCGCGGTGCAGATGTACACGCTGCGCAACGCCGGCCCGCTCGACCAGCAGTTGAAGATCGTGCACGACGCGGGTGTGGACGCGGTGGAAACGGTCGGTACGCAGGACGTCAGCGCCGTGGAGCTCAAGCAGCTGCTGGACAGGTATTCGATCAAGGCGATTTCGTCCCACGTGCAACTGGCCGATCTGCGCAAGGATCTGGATGGCGTGGTGGCCTTCAACCGCTCGATCGGCAACACGATGCTGGTGGTGCCTTACCTGGACGAAAAGGATCGGCCGACCGATGCCGCAGGCTGGACGGCATTGGGCCAGGAACTGGGCCGGATCTCGACGCGGGCGCGGGCCAAGGGCATGCACCTGGCCTACCACAACCACGACTTCGAGCTGGTCGACTTCAATGGCAGGACCGGCCTGGAACTGCTGTTCGCAGCAGCCGGTCCCGACCTGCAGACCGAGCTGGACCTGGCCTGGGTCGCGCGTGCGGGCTACGACCCGGCGATGATGCTGGGAAAATTCCGCGGCCGCTTGTTCGCAGTACACGCCAAGGACAACGCACCGAAAGGCCAGGCCGAAGACGAGGAGGGTTTCGCCGCGGTGGGCCAGGGCGTGCTGGACTGGAGCGCGATCCTGCCTGCCGCGGCGGCTGCCGGCGTGCACTGGTACATCATCGAGCACGACCATCCGCGTGATCCGGCAAAGGCCATCCAGACCGGGGCGGACTACCTGCGTGAACACCTGACCGCCCGCCTGCCCGCCCGCGCACAGCGCTAGCCCGCGAAGGAGCCCTGCTTGGACACCCGCTTGAAATTGATCCTCACAGTGGCCGTGGTTCTCTCCGGCGCGACGTTTACAACGGCGGCATGGTCCAAGGACGACCCGGCGGCCGGCGCGCAGCTCTACACAATGCACTGCACGGCCTGCCACGGCGCGGATCGGGCCGGCGTCCCGCCCACGTTCCCTGCGCTCACCGACGTCAGCAAGCGGCTGGAGCCTGCGCAGATCAAGGACAAGATCAAACAGGGCGGTGGCTTGATGCCGCCCTTCTCCCAGCTGTCCCCACAGGAGATCGACGATATCGCCAGCTACCTGGCGAAATAGGATACCGGCGCCGGTGCCAACCGCGCGCCGCGCGTCAGGCATCCGCCGACCACAGGTCGGCGCTACGGATCACCTGCGGTAGCACCTGGCCGTGCTCGGCGTTTACAGCTCGCGCACCCAGATGTTGCGGTAGCTGACCTTGGCACCATGCTCCTGCAGGTAGATCGGGGCGCATGCATGTGGCGCGTACGAAGGCGCACCGATGTACTCGGTCTTGCCCGACAGCACGGTGTCGTCCTGCACCAGGACGCCGTTGTGCAGGACGGTGATGCGGGCCGGTGAGGTGAGCCCGCCCCCCTGCGAGAAGCGCGGTGCCTTCCAGATGATGTCGTAGGCCTGCCATTCGCCCGGCGCACGCGAGGCATTCACCAGCGGAATGGCCTGCTTGTAGAGCGAGCCGGCCTGGCCGTTGGCATAGGTCGGGTTGTTGTAACTGTCGAGCACCTGCAGCTCATACAGTTCCTGCAGGAAGATGCCGCTGTTGCCCCGATCCTGGCCGTCGAACCCTGCGGTCGCGGTGGGCGTGCGCCACTCGACATGCAGCTGGATATCGCAGAAATCCTGTTTGGTGCGGATCCCCTTGCTACCCGGAACCACGGTCATCGCACCGTCGGCGACGGTCCACGGCACGCGCCCGCCCTGCTCCGCCTCCCAGGCGGAGAGATCCTTGCCATCGAACAGCACGATCGCGTCGGAGGGCGCGCCGTTGGAGGGCGTGGCCACGATCGCTGGCACGGGCTTCCACACCTCGGTTTTCGTTGGATCACGCGCGGGGTCGCCGCTGGTCTGTGCGAATGCAGGCGCGGTGGCCAGCAGGCAGGCCGCCGTCAGTAGCGTTCTGGTCATCGTGTTCCTCATCATCAGCTGGTCCCCCACGCCGGCGTGCCGGGGGCATAGGCCAGGTCGCCGTCATAGCGACCCGGCACGGCGACGTACTGCAGCGCTTCGGTCGCGCCGGCCTTCGAGGTGAAGAAGCCGAAGATGGCCAGTTGCTTGATCATCGTGAAGTAATGCGGCGTCGCCTTCGCCGCTTCGGCAGTGCCGGTGTCGTCCACGTCGACGACGTGTTTCCTGGCTTCCGCATCCAGGACCCGCAGCAGCTCGGTGCGGGCCTGCGGCGTGAGCGACACGAATCGGCCACCGGCGCGTTTGTCGATATCGACCAGGCCGGCACGGAACGTCGCCTGCTGCGGGGCGGTGTAGCAGTCGGTGACGAATCGCGCCATGAACGCGCCGGCGCCGGCGTCCTTCGCCCCCGGCGTTTTTGTCCGCGGCAGGATGGTCTCGGCGATCTCGTCCAGCGTGCCGACGTCGGCGGCAGAGAAGGTCGCCTTCGCCCCAGCGGCCGGCGCCTGTCCCTGCACGAGCGCGGGCAGGCCGACCATGGCCGCACCGGTGGCGGCGACGATCATCTTCAGGAGTTCGCGGCGTTCCATCACAGGTTCCCCGCTTTCAGCTCGCGCACGGCATGGTCGGCTGCCCGCGCCGTCAGCGCCATGTAGGTCAGCGAGGGATTCACGCAGGCGCTGGAGGTCATGCAGGCGCCATCGGTCACATAGACGTTGGGCGCATCCCAGACCTGGTTGTGCTGGTTCAGTACGGAGTTGCTGCGGTCACGGCCCATGCGGGCGGTCCCCATTTCGTGGATGCCCTTGCCCGGGGCGTAGTCGTCATCGTGCATCTTCACGTCCTTGATACCGGCGGCCTCCAGCATCTCGGCGGCATCGGCGGCCATGTCCTTGCGCATGGCGGTTTCGTTCGCGCGCAGGGAAACGTCCATCGCCAACACCGGCAACCCCCATTTGTCCTTGCGCTGCGGGTCCAGGCGAATCGTATTGTCGTGGTGAGGCAGCATTTCGCCGAATCCGGTCATGCCGATGTGCCAGTCGCCCGGCAAGGTCAGTGCGTCCTTCAGATCGGCGCCGATGTTCAGCTCGGCGATCTCGCGCGACCACCCGTTGCGGCTGGCACCGCCCTGGTAGCCGAACCCGCGCCGATAACCACGCTTGTCATCCGTGGCGACATTGCGGAAACGGGGAATGTAGAAACCACAGGGACGGCGGCCGAAATAGTACTTGTCGTCGTAGCCCTCGACCCGGCCGGAGGCACCGGCGCCGAAATGATGATCCATCACGTTGTGCCCGAGCTCGCCGGACGAAGAACCCAGCCCGCCTTCCCAGACATCGGTGGCCGAATTCATCAGCAGCCAGCTCGAGTTGAAGGAAGAGGCGTTGAGGAAGATGACGTTGGCCGTGTACTGGTAGGTCTGTCCGCTCTCGGCATCGATGACCTCCACGCCCCGCGCACGCTTGCGGTCCTTGTCGTACAGCACTTCCTTGACGATCGAGAACGGCCGCAACGTCAGGTTGCCCGTCTTCATGGCCGCCGGCAGCGTCGCCGACTGGGTCGAGAAATAGGCGCCGAAGGGACAGCCCAGGATGCACTTGTTGCGATACTGGCAGTTGACGCGGCCCTGCTCGACCTTGGGCTGGGTGATGTTCGCGGTGCGCGAATGGATCATGTGCCGTGTGCCGCCAAAGGCCTTCTTGATGCGCGCGGCCACGTCCTTCTCGACGATGTTCAACGGGATCGGCGGCAGGAACTCGCCATCCGGCAACACGTCCAGCCCCTCACGCGTGCCGGCGATGCCGGCGAACTTCTCCACGTGGTCGTACCAGGGCGCGATGTCGGCGTAACGGATCGGCCAGTCGGTGGCGATGCCGTCCTTGAGGTTCGCCTCGAAATCCAGGTCCGACAGGCGATAACTCTGCCGCCCCCACATCAGCGAGCGGCCACCCACGTGATAGCCGCGGAACCAATCGAATCGCTTGGTTTCGATGTAGGGCGATTCCTTTTCATTGGCCCACATTCCTTCGAGGTTCTCGGCCAGGCCGTAATCGCGCATCAACACCGGAAAGTCGGCCTTCATCGCCTGGGTGGGCCGGTTGCGGTGTGGGAAATCCCACGACTCCTTCATCGCATTGACGTAGTCCTTGACGTGCTCGATGTTGCGTCCGCGTTCCAGCATCAGGACCTTGAGGCCTTTCTCGGTCAGTTCCTTCGCCGCCCAACCGCCACTGATTCCCGAGCCAACGACGATCGCGTCGTAATGATTGTCTGCCATGGGTTCTACTTCACCTTGGTGGATATCGTTTCAGACGTCGCAGAGGCGGATCGCCTCGCGCAGCGAACCGACGGGATCCGGCGCCGCAGGCATGAATTCCTGTGCCAGATAACCATCGAAACCGGTGTCGCGGATCGCGCGACAGATGGCGGGATAGTGGAGTTCCTGCTGGTCTCCGATCTCGTGCCGGCCAGGCACGCCCGCGGTGTGGTAATGCTTGAAGAACGCGTGATGCCTGCCGATGGTGGCGATGATGTCGCCCTCCATGATCTGCATGTGGTAGATGTCGTACAGCAGGCCGAAATTTTCCGAGCCGATCCGGCGGCACAGCTCGACGCCCCATGCGGAGTGGTCGCACAGGTAGTCGGGATGATCGACCTTGGAATTCAGCAGTTCCATCACCAGCACGACGCCGCGCTTCTCGGCATGGCCGAGGACGCGCTTGAGCCCTGCTTCGGCATGGGCCATGCCTTCCTGGGGATCCATGCCGCTGCGATTGCCGGAGAAGCAGATGAGATTGCGATAGCCGGCATCGGCCACCAGGTCGATGTGCCGCGTGTAGCGCTCCACCAGTTGGTCGTGGAACTGGCTGCCGGCAAAGCCCTTGTCCAGGCCCAGCTCGGCGCCGTTGCACATCGAGCTGTACACGCCATGCGCCTTCAGCGTGGGCCAGTCCTCCGGGCCAACCAGATCGATGGCGGCGAAGCCGATGCCCTTCACCGTCTGGCACAGCTGGGCGATGGACTGCTGCGGGAACGTCCAACGGGCGACGGAATGCTTCAGGTTGCCCTTGAGCGGCGCGGTGGTGGCAAGCGCAGGCAGCACGCCGGCCGCAGCCGCACCCAGGCCAAGGCTCCCGGCGACAGCCATGCGCAGCGCATCGCGCCGCGTGAGCCGTGAACCTTGGATCGATCCAATCGAGTGGATGGACATCCGCGTTCCGGCCTCCCAACCGGTGTCAAATGCTGACGGGTTTGCCACGATGCAATCGATTGCACCATAGAGGAGGGAATCGTTTTTTTGCAAGACGCAGTGCACGAAAATCTATGCTGCAGGGCACAACGCCTGTTCGGGATGAAAAAAAAGCCCGCTGGAAAGCGGGCTTTCTGATCAAACGCGGGGCAGGTGCGAATCAGAACGGGATATCGTCATCAGCGAAGTCGTCCATCGGCGGCGCCTGCTGCGGCTGCTGCTGGGGACGCTGCTGGCCGTAGCCGCCGCCCTGCCCGCCTTGACCACCCTGGCGCTGACCGCCGCCACCGCCACCGTATTCCTGACGCGGGGCCTGCTGGCGCTGCGGACGATCGCCGCCACCGCCACCGCCACCGCCACCGCCGCCTTCACCACGGCCGCCCAGCATCTGCATTTCGTCGGCAATGATGTCCGTGGAGTACTTCTCCACGCCATCCTGACCGGTGTACTTGTCGTAACGCAGGCTGCCTTCGACGTAGACCGAGCTGCCCTTGCGCAGGTATTCGCCGGCGATTTCGCCGAGCTTGCCGAAGAACACCACGCGGTGCCATTCGGTGCGCTCCTGCTGGTTGCCGTCCTTGTCCTTGCGGACACTGGTGGTGGCCAGGCTGATGCGGGTGATCGCCATGCCGCCCTGGGTGTACTTCACGTCCGGGTCGTTGCCGAGGTTGCCGACCAGGATGACTTTATTGATGCCACGCGCCATAGGAGTGTTCTTCTGTTGTCCGGGGACAGGCTCCAGCGCGGGCTGCCGGGAAGGCGCCACCTGCAGGATCTGTCCCTCATGGTGTCAAAGGGGTCCGAACGGCTCATATTAGCATCCCCCCGGGGCCCTCGCTCCCGGGATCCCGGACAGCTTGGGTCGGGTTTCGCCCCCTGTCACCGCGGGAACCTGGACGGACTGTCCGGTGGGCCGTCAGTTGGCTGGTCTTGCCTGCAGCCCCGGAATCAACGGGGTACCTTGCAGCGGCGCATCACCCAGCCCCATGACCAGGCAAACAGCCTGGCCGAGGCGATGAAGATGCATAACGCGATGATTCCGAAAAACGTCGGCCATTGCTGCGCCAAGGGAATCCTGAACACCAGAACGAAAAGCGCATGTCCCTCGGCAGCGATCAGCGGTGCGCCAATCATCCATCCTGCAATAAGCCAACGATCGCGGCGGCCAAAGACCTTGGCGAAATCGCGATGATAGGCGAGGCGTGTGACGTAATAGGTCAGCACCGCGGTGAGGAACAGGAGGGTGTAACCCGCCAGCGTAAAATCCTCCGTTACGCGGATCTTGTGCCAGCCGCTCAACATTGCATCGCCGATAAGGATCCACTGCCCTGCGGGTGGATCGTAGTGCAGGATCGGAACAATCCCGACGCTTAGTGCAAGCCACACCAATCCGTGGAAGCAGCACCAGGCAAAAACGATCGCCACCGCGCCCGCCAGATAGAAGCGCAGATTGACGAAGCCGGTTGGCTCGGAAGATCCCATGCGCGTCACATCTCGAAGTCGGGAAGTCGCTGCCTGCTTCAAAATACCTAGTCCGCGTCAGGCTTGGCAACTCTACTTCTGGGCCGGGCGCGCTGCCGGATGAGCGACCTGCTCGGCACCAGCCAAATTCAACATTTCCTCATGGCGCAAAGCCCACCTGCCGCGCAGGATGACGGTGCTGGTCCAGCAGGGCCAGCGGGGATCACAGTCCCCACCTGAGCAGTACCCCCCGCGCTTTGCCTATGTTTGCCATCAGGGCAGAGTATGCATCGACTCGTCGGTTCCATGGCGGGCGGTGCGCGGGGATCTCCGGATCCGCCGGATCATTGGGGGTTATGCTCAGCCGGTACTGTGACCCGCACCGTCCGCCACCTTGCGCTCCGGCGCAGGTGGTTCGGGGTCGTGCACGCGTTCAGCCAGCGACCTGCGACAGCCCATGGCATCATGCAGGCCGTCACCCCAACGCTGCTGTCATGACCATCAAAGGCAAAGCCACCTCCCTGGACATCGCCCACCTGGCCGGGGTTTCCCAGCCCACGGTGTCGCGTGCCCTGCGCGGCAGCCCGATGGTCAATGCGGAAACCCGCGAACGCATCCTGCGCATCGCCCGCGAGCTCAATTACAAGGTGGACAAGAATGCGTCCAACCTGCGCCTGCGCAACGCGGGCACGCTGGCGCTGCTGTTCTTCGAAGACCCCACGCCGGACGATTCATTGATCAACCCGTTCTTCCATTCGATGCTGGGCTCGATCACCCGCGCCTGCGCGCTGCACGGGCATGACCTGCTGGTGTCGTTCCAGCAGCTGTCCACCGACTGGCAGGCCGACTACGAAGACAGCTACAAGGCCAACGGCATCATCCTGTTGGGCTATGGCGATTACCACGAATCGCGCGAGCGGCTGCAGCGGCTGGTCGAACAGGGCACGCACTTCGTGCGTTGGGGGGCGGCACTGCCCGACCAGCCCGGCGTGTCCATCGGCAGCGACAACTTCCAGGGAGGCTTCGACGTCACCTCCCACCTGTTGGACCAGGGCTGCCGCCGGATCGCCTTCCTGGGCCATGCCTCCAGCCACTATCCCGAGTTCGAAGAGCGCTATCGTGGCCACGTTGCCGCACTCCGCGAACGCGGCCTGGCAACGGACCCGACGCTACAGCACGATGCGATCACCACCGAAGATTCCGGCCATGCCGCGTGCCAGGCGCTGCTGGCCCAGGGCACCCCGTTCGATGCCATCTGCGCAGCCAGCGACCTGATCGCCATCGGCGCGCTGCGCGCCCTGCGCGAACAGGGCCTGCGCGTGCCACAGGACGTACTGGTCACCGGCTTCGACGACATTCCGTTGGCCGCGTCCATGTCACCGGCGCTGACCACCGTGCAGCAGGACACCAAGCAGGCCGGCCAGTTGCTGGTGGAGAAACTGCTGGCGCAGATCGCACGCGAACCGGTGGAAGGAATGAGCATTCCGGTGAAGCTGGTGCTGCGGGAATCGTCGCGGCGGGGATGACGGGCATGGCCCGTCACTACCGGGTTCAGGCGAAGTCTTTCAGGATCTCGCCCACGCCGGTCGGGGATATCTCGAAGCCCAGCGTGGTGCCCGGGTTGATCACCACGCCATAGCCGCCCGGCACGCGGCGCAGCACGTCCAGCATCAGCCAGCGGATCTGGTGCGGGGCCTGTTCGGAATGGAACCCCACACGCGCCGGGTCGGTGAACACCGCCACGTGCAGCACGCCCTGCTTGTCGAACAGCAGCGGGTCGAAGCCGCTGCCGTCCGGGGTGACCAGGCTGCCGGTCAGCAGCACCACCTCGGAGGCCACGAAGGCCTGCATGAAGGCCTTGATCGGCAACTGGCCGTTCATCGCGGTCTGCAGCAGGGTTTCAATCGGGGACTGGGGTGGCAGATCGGTCATGGTTCAGCGGTACCAGAGGGGTCCGATAGTGTATCGCGACGCCGGGCATGGCCCGGCGCTACCTGTCCCACCCGGCCTGCCTGTCAGCGCTTCAACCGCTGATCGCGCGCCCGCTGCTCGGCCATCGCCTTGTCCAGCTCGGCCTGCAGCGCCGGCTGCTGTACGGCGGCATCCAGCACGAACACCTTGATGCCGTGCGCCGGCACGTCGGTCTGCAGCGAACCGGCCACTTTCAAGGTGCCGCCATCCAGTGCATCGCGCCACGTACCTGCCTGCACGAATCGCTTCACCTCGAAACTCGACGCCGCGTCGCCCTTGTTCAACAGCACCAGCACGGTCTGTGCCACCCCGCCATGCTGCAGCACCCGGAAAAACACCGCCTCATCGCCCTGCAGCCGCTCGTTCACCTGCAACCCACGCTGCAGCGCGGGCGTGGCCGCACGCAGCCTGGCGACCCGTTGCAACGGCGCGAAGATCGGGCTCTCCGGTGCAGCATCCACGCGCGCCTGGCCGAAGTAGGCGCGGTTGCCGGCGTGCTCGGCGCGGCCACGCATGAAGCCGGTTTCCGAACCGTAGTACAGCACCGGGATGCCGCGCGCGGTAAACAGCCAGTTGTTGGCATCGATGAAGCCGGCATCGCTGGCATCCAGGCGCGGCATGTCGTGGTTGTCATAGAAACTCATCAGCTCGTACGGATTGGCGTACGGGCCTCCGATAAGGTGCAGCGGCTCGGCCAGCGTTTCGAAGCCTTTGCCTTTCAGCCCGAAGGTTTCTTCCATCGCACCGCGCGAAGGGAAATCCAGCACGCTGACATTCGCGTTCGACGGCCAGGTGTGTTCGGCGATCTTCGCCGCGTCGTAGTCGAACGCTTCGCCGAACATGAACATGCCCGGGTGCTCGGCACGGATGCGCCCCACGAACTCGTGCCACCACGAATGCGGCAGCCAGCCGATGGTATCGATGCGCAGCGCGTCCACGCCCTGCGCCGTCCATTGCAGGTAGGCGCCCACCAGGTAGTCCATCACGGCCGGATTGTGCTGGTTGAAGTCGCCCAGCTCGGCCAGGTTGCCGTCGAAGATCGATCCGTCCGCCGCGTCCACCGGCCCGATGTTGTTGTAGAACGCATGCAGCGGATTACGCTTCGGGTCCAGTTGCTGCGGCGCCAGGTTCTGGTGGTCGGCCACCAGCTTGCCGTCCTTGTCGAAGATCTGCCCGAACTGCGGCTGGCGCGTAGGCATGGTCCAGGCCGGCGAACCATGGTTGCCGACGATATCCAGCACTACCTTCAGCTGCGCGTCGTGCAGGCCCTGGGTGAACGCGGCAAAATCCAGCCCTGCGCTCGGCAGGTGCTCGTCCACTTTGTAGAAATTGATGCCCCAGTAGCCGTGGTAACCGGTCTTGCCGCGATCGGTCAGCGTGCTGGTGCAGCTGATCGGCTTGCTGCCAGTAAAGGCCTGGTCCGGGTTGTCGACGATGGGGGTGATCCACACCGCGCCGAAACCCAGGTTGCGGATGTAGTCCGCATTATCGAGCACGCCCTTGAAGTCACCGCCAAGGTAGCCGATGTTGCCGTCCACCTTGTCCGGGCATGGAACCGGGATGTCGAAGGTAGGGTGCTCGCCGCCCTGGTCGCGGTGGTCGTTCGACGGGTCACCGTTGACGAAGCGGTCGGTCACCACGAAGTACACCGCATCGTTGGCGAACGGTTCGGTGGTGCCTACGTAATCCGGGCGTGGCGCGGCGCTGGCCTGGCCAGCGAACAGGGCGAAACCTACGGCAACACAAAGACCCACACGCATCACACCACCTCCGGACGGGACGGAACCCGCAGCACGCACAGCCCGGCCACCAGCAGGCTTGCGCCGCCCAGTACCAGCACATGCATCGGTTGGCCACCCAACCACGCGCGCAGGGCAAAGCCAAGCGCGCTGGCGGCAACCAGCTGCGGGATCACGATGAAGAAATTGAAGATGCCCATGTACACGCCCATCTTCGCGGCGGGCACGCTGTCCGACAGCAGGGCATAAGGCAGCGACAGGATCGACGCCCAGGCAAAGCCGATGCCGACCATCGACAGCAGCAGCCACCTGGGATCATCGATGAACATCATCGACACCAGGCCAGCACCGCCCAGCCACAGGTTGACCAGGTGGCTCCAGCGCAGGCCGATGGCCCGCACCATCAGCGGGATCAGCAACGCGGCCAGTGCGGCAAAGCCGTTGTAGGCACCGAACAGCACGCCGACCCAGTTGGCACCTTCGTTGTAGGCCGCCGACTGTGGATCCGTGGACCCGAAATGGGTGCCGGCCACCGCTGCGGTGGTGTAGATCCACATCGCGAACAGCGCGAACCACGAGAAGAACTGCACCCAGGCCAGCCGGCGCATGGTGCCGGGCATGTTGCGCAGGTCATCGACGATGGTGGCCAGCATGTGCGTGCCGGGCAGCGCGCGTGCCACGGCCAGCAGCACGCCATAGGCCACGCACAGGCCGGCCAGCACGTACAGCATCCTGTCGCCACCGCGCCAGGCGATCAGCACGGCCAGCACGCTGCCGACCAGAAGCCAAAGCACGATCTGCGCCCACGGCGGCACGCCGCGTGCGGCAACGGCGTGGGCCTGCGGCGGTTCGGCATCGGCAAAGCCCGCCAGTTCGGTGGGCGAGTATTCGCGCGTGCTCAGCACGGTCCAGGTGATCGCCGCCAGCAGCACCACCGCACCGAAGTAGAACGCATAGCGCACGGTGTCCGGCACTTCTCCCGGTGCCGCCGTATTGGCCACGCCGAAGTGCGCCAGGATGAAAGGCAGGAAGCTGGCGACGATGGCGCCGATACCAATGAAGAAGCTCTGCATGGCGAAGCCGGTGGGGCGCTGGCGCGGTGCCAGCTGGTCACCCACGAATGCCCGGAACGGCTCCATCGAAATGTTGATCGAAGCATCCAGCACCCACAACGTACCGGCGGCGATCCACAACGTGGGCGAATTCGGCATCACCAGCAGCGCCAGCGTGGTCAGCACCGCACCGATCATGAAGAACGGCCGGCGCCGGCCCCAGCGGGTCCAGGTGCGGTCGGACAGGTAGCCGACGATCGGCTGCACCAGCAGGCCAGTCAGCGGCGCGGCGATCCATAATCCCGGCACCGCCTCCATCGACGCACCCAGCGTCTCGAAAATGCGGCTGGCGTTGGCGTTCTGCAGTGCGAACCCGAACTGGATGCCAAGGAAGCCGAAGCACATGTTCCAGATCTGCCAGAACGACAGCTGCGGCTTGTCCGGCCGACTCATCGGACGTGCTCCAGCGCCGGCACCGGCGACAGCAGCAACGCCTTGACCTCGGCCTGGTTACGCACGCCCTCGCGCCCGCCCTTGCCACCGGTATAGTGCGCGAAGTGCTCCAGCGCACTCATGTTGAAGCCCTCCTGCAGCTGGAATTCGCAGCGTCCAGCGGGCAGGTCGAACTCGGCGGCAGTGGATTCCTGCACCGCCACGCTGTGCGGCATCACCACGGTGTGCTGCTGCAGCGGCTGGCCGTCGCAGTGGACGGACAACTGCTTCACCGCAGCGGTGACGCCCGTGTTGATCGGGCCGTTCGGGTTCCGGTACTGCAGGCGAAGGCGTACCCGGCTGGCTTCCGGCGCGGTCCATTGCCACGCGGCGGCGCCCGGCAGGCGATGCCGTGGGCCGATGCAGGTGGTCGGACTGTGCAGGGATTCCAGTCCATTTTCCTGCCGGGTCAGGCTCAGGCAGTGTTGCAGGCCATCGTCGGCGAGCCGCGCCTGGCCGTTGGCCACGTCGGTGGCAACACCATCGCGCCACAGTACGTGCGCGGCGGGGACGCTGATGGTCCAGTCGCTGCCTTGCCTACGGGCGGCGGGCGCTGCCGGCGTGGCCGGCGCATAGGCGGCGGCGTTGCCGCCGTTCCGGTGGAGCGGGGCCATGCCCCGCTGATGGGCCGATGACACCTGATCCGAAGGCAGCGGGGCATGGCCCCGCTCTACCGAGGTGACTGACGCCTGATCCGAAGGCAGCGGGGCATGGCCCCGCTCTACCGGGGTGACTGACGCCTGGTCCGAAGGCAGCGGGGCATGGCCCCGCTCTACCGGGGTTGCCGATGGCGACGGCACCAGCTGCACCGTGGTGGTGCGCCCATCGCGCTGCACCGTGCCAGCCACCAGCAGTTCGCCCTGCAGCGAGGCAGGTTTCAACAGCACATAGCGCTGCCCGCCGTCATCCAGCACGATCCGTTCGCGCTCGCCGAACAACTCCGGCACCAGCGCCGTCGGCAGCTTCGGCGACACCTTGCCGTCGGCGTCCACGCCGAACACCCCTTCCAGCACCATCGCCAGGTAGCCGGCCACCGACCACAGTTGGCGCTCGGAATTGACCACCGGCCCGCTCAGCACGCCTTCGTCCACGTGCACGGCCTGGGTCAGCAGCTCGTAGTTTTCCATGTTGGAGCCGGCCAGCGCGGCACCGCGCATCAGCGAACGGATTTCCAGCGTGATCCGCGGCGCGTCATCCAGCGCGCGTGCCGCACGCAGCGAGTACGCGCTTACGAATGGCCAGATGCCACGATTGTGGTAAACGGGCTGGCGGGCTTCCTGCGGCCATACCACCGGGCTGCCGGCGTCGCTGGCCGGGTAGGCCGCCAGTGCACGTCGCGCGCGCTCGGCCGGCAGCACGCCAGCCAGCACACCCAGCGAGGTCGCCAGCAGGTCGTACTTGGCATAGGGCACCGGATGCGCCGCTTCGCCGATGTAGCTCATGTACTGTCCGGCGTCCTCGCGCCAGAAACGGGCATCGATGTCTTCCTGCAGCGCATCCGCCCAGGCCTTGTACTGCGTCGCGCGCGCACTATCGCCATGCTCGCCGGCCAGTTGTTCACCCAGGCGCAGCGCCTGGTAGTGCAGCACGTTGGTCGACAGCGCGAAGGAGTCGCCGATGAACCGCACGTCTTCGCGCGTCCAGTCCGGATAGGTCTGCTCGCGCCAGTCCAGGAACGAGGTCTCGCCGCGGTACAGCCCGGTGCGCGCGTCGAACACCATCGCGCGGTCCTGCGCCAGCGTGCCCTGCAACGCCTGCCACACCTGCCCGGCGAATGCCTTGTCGTCCAGCAGGTGGCGCGCCGCAAGGAACCACACCACGCGGTCGCTGCTGATCGGCCAGCTGCCGCCGGAGCCGGTATCCTGCGCCACGAACAGCCCTGGCGTATGCCCATCGCGTGCCTGCGACAGCTTGAACTGCAGCGATTGCCGGGTGCGCCGTGGATCCAGCCGCGCCAGCGCCAGGTCGGCGGCGAAGCTGACATCGCGCGTCCACACATAGGGCCACTTGGCACCGGTCTTGAAGCATTCGCAGGGCACCGGGCGTCCTTCGTCGAAGGCCGGATCGCGGATCGCATCCACGCGGTCTTGGTCCATCTCCTGCTGCGCCAGCGCGAACAGTGCATCGAACATCGGGCTGGCGGTTTCGGTGCGCATCGGCTGCGCGGCTATGCGCACCTCGGCGTTGGGCGCATGCAGCACGAAGCCCCCCTGGGCCACGGATTCAGCACGCGCATGGCGGCCGTCGAATTGCAGGTCGGCCGCACTCGCGGTCGAACCCAGTGCCGCGACGATGGCGGCGGACAGGCAGATCATCTTCAGCATCGAAGCGGCGAACCGGCTTGCGCCCGTCGGCCTCCCTCCCTCTTTGCTCGTTGTGGGTCCCTGCCCGCCTTGCGGCCGCCAGGGGCGCAATGCCTCCCTCAAGGCACCGTCCGGACATGGTAGACGGCAGGCGACGGGGGCGGCCTGCCTGCATACGTATTCATGCCAGGCAAGGCCGGATGCGGCTGGCACGTGGGCTATGGTCCGGGCAGATCCTGCGATGCCCTGGGAGGGGAAATGCCGTTGTTCTCATCGTTCGTGCGCGGTGCTGCCGCGTCCTGGCTGGGCCTGGTCCTGCTGATGGCCAGTCCGGCATTGTTGGCAGCGCCACTCCGCACCGCCAGCGTGGCCTCGCCCGGCAACATCCTCTCGGTCACCCTGGAGGTGGACGGTGGCACGGCGCGCTATCGGGTGCAGCGGCTTGGCGACACGGTAGTGGAAGATTCGAAACTGGGTTTCGAGCTGCGTGACGGGCGCCTGGACCGGGATTTCGAGATCATCGAAACCACCCGGCGCAGCGTCGATGAGAGTTGGGAGCAGCCCTGGGGCGAACGCCGGCTGACCCGCGACCATTACAACGAACTGACCGTTGCGCTGCGCCAGGCCACGGCCGGGCAGCGACGGCTGGACGTGGTGTTCCGCGTATACGACGACGGCGTCGGACTGCGCTACGTTTTCCCGGAACAATCCGGGCTGCGCGAAGCCATCATCGACGAGGAGCTGACCGAGTTCGCCATTGCGCCCGATTCCACCGCCTGGTGGATCCCGGCGGGCGAACCGATCCATTACGAGTACCTGTACCAGCGCACGCCACTGCGCGAAGTGCCTACGGTGCATACACCGGTCACCCTGCGCAGCCACGACGGCCTGCATGTGGCGATCCACGAGGCGGCGCTTGTCGACTACGCCGGCATGTGGCTGCGCCGCACCGAAGGCCAGCGCCTGCGCGCGCAGCTGTCGCCGTCCGCCGAAGGCTGGAAGGTACGGCGCACCCTGCCCTTCAGCACGCCGTGGCGTACGCTGCAGATCGCCGACCGCGCCGGCGGGCTGGTGGAATCGGACCTGATCCTCAACCTCAACGAGCCCAACGCGCTCGGTGACGTGAGCTGGGTGAAGCCATCCAAGTATCTCGGCGTGTGGTGGTCGATGCACCTGGACGAGGAGAGCTGGGCCACCGGTGCGCGCCATGCCGCCACCACGGCAAAGACCAGGAAAGTGATCGACTTCGCTGCGGCCAATGGCTTCCGCGGCGTGCTGGTGGAAGGCTGGAATCCCGGCTGGGACGGCAACTGGGTCGGCAACGGCTACGACTTTGATTTCACCCGCCCCACCGCCGATTTCGACATCGAAGCGCTGTCTGCCTACGGTGCGAAGAAAGGCGTGCACCTGGTCGGCCACCATGAAACCGGCTGCGCCATCGAGCACTACGAGGACCAGCTGGACGCCGCACTGGACCTGTATGCACGGCTGGGGGTGGATTCGTTCAAGACCGGCTACGTCTGCGATGACGGCCAGGTGGATCGCCGCAACCCTGCTGGCGGGCCGCTTTGGCGCGAGTGGCATGACGGGCAGTTCATGGCCCGCCACCACCTGAAGGTGGTGCAGGAAGCCGCGCGCCGGCACCTGTCGGTCAATCCGCACGAGCCGATCAAGGACACCGGCCTGCGCCGCACGTATCCGAACTGGATTTCCCGCGAAGGGGCGCGCGGCATGGAATACAACGCGTGGGGCCAGCCACCGAATCCACCCGAGCACGAGGTCAACCTGGTGTTCACCCGCATGCTGTCCGGGCCAATGGATTACACGCCCGGCATCCTGTCGCTGAAGGGACGCCACGGGCAGGCCATCCCCAGCACGCTGGCCCGGCAGCTGGCGTTGTACGTGGTGCTGTACAGCCCGATCCAGATGGCCGCCGACCTGCCCGAACATTATCTGCAGCACCGCGACGCGTTCCAGTTCATCAAGGACGTGGCGGTGGACTGGGAACAGACCCGCGTGCTCGACGGCGAAGTCGGCGACTTCGTCACCATCGTGCGCCGCGACCGCAACAGCCGCGACTGGTTCCTGGGCAGCATCACCGACGAGCAGGGCCGCGTGCTGCCGATATCACTGGGTTTCCTGGAGCCTGGCGTGCGCTACCGCGCCGAGATTTACCGTGACGGCAAGGATGCCGATTACCGCAGCAACCCGTTCGCATTCGCCCGCGAAACACGCGAGGTCACCAGCGCCGACCAACTGACCGTCGTACTGGCACCGGGGGGCGGCCAGGCGATCCGCTTCACCCCGTTGTGAAAAAAGGGGACGGAGGGAATTAATTTCGATTAATCCCCTCCGTCCCCTTTTCTCCGTCCCCTTTTCTGTAATCGCTTACAGCGCAGGCATCTGCATTGAATACGTATGCAGGCCGATTCCAGCGGCCGATGCGCTGCATACCATAGCCACGCAGTCAGCGGCCACCGTGCCGCGACCCGAATCGGCAATGCCGGCGCGGACCACAATCAGATTCGGCAATATTGCCTGGGAGGGGAAAATGTCGAAGCACAAACGCAGCGCGTTGTCTTTGGCGCTGGCCGTCGCACTGTCACCGGTGCTTGCATCCGCGCAGTCCACCACAGCATCCGGCCAGGCCGGCAGCACCGCGACCAACCTGGATGCGGTGCAGGTCACCGGCATCCGCCGCGGCATCGAGAACGCCATCGCGGTGAAGCAGGACGCCACCTCCGTGGTCGAAGTGATCTCGGCCGAGGACATCGGCAAACTGCCCGACGTGAGCATCGCTGAATCGCTCGCACGCCTGCCCGGCCTGGCCGCCCAGCGCGTTGCCGGCCGTGCGCAGGTGATCAGCGTGCGCGGGCTGTCGCCGGATTTCGCCACCACCCTGCTCAACGGCCGCGAGGTGGTCAGCACCGGCGACAACCGCAGCGTGGAGTTTGACCAGTACCCATCCGAGCTGGTCAACGGCGTCACCGTGTACAAGACGCCGGACGCCGCGCTGGTGGGCCAGGGCCTGTCAGGCACCATCGACATGCAGACCGCACGCCCGCTGAGCTTCCCCGACCGCGTGATCGCCATCAGCGGCCGCTACCAGAAGAGTTCGCTGGGTGACGCGGCCGGCGTGGATGAGTTCGGCAATCGCTTCAGCGCCAGCTACATCGACCAGTTCCGCGACAACACCCTGGGCATCTCCATCGGTTATGCGCACAGCGACATGCCGATCCAGGAAAACCAGGTCGGCCTGTACGAACCATGGACCACTGAACACACCGATGCCGGCAACCGTCCCGGCCTTGCCGCCGGCACCGTGTTCACCGACGGCATCAAGGCCCTGCGCCGCACCGGCAACAACAAGCGCGATGGCGTGATGGCGACCGTGCAGTTCCGCCCGTCAAACGCATGGACCAGCACGCTGGATGCGTTCCATACCGAAGCCGAGCAGATCGACACGGCAAACCAGTTCGAGGTCAACCTCAGCAACTTCAACGGCGGCTATACGCCCGGCCTGCAGATCAACAATCCGCAGCTCAACGCCGATGGCACCTTCACCGGCGGCACGGCCACCGGCGTGTATCCGCTGGTGCGCGGCATGTACAACAAGCGCGAAGACAAGATCGATGCGTTCGGCTGGAACAACGAGTTCAACTTTGGTGGCGTCAAGCTGGTCGCCGACGTGAATTACTCCAAGGCCACGCGTGAAGAGCTGAACCTGGAAAACAACCTGCAGCTCACGCCGATGCCACAGCTGGACACGGTTGGCATCGTGGTCAATCCGAACGGCTTTTCGCAGATCAGCCCGGGGCTGGATTATTCCAATCCGGATACGCTGTTCCTGACCAATACCATCTATGGTTCCGGCTACGGCAAGGTACCGGTGGTCGAAGACCGCCTGAAGGGCGCACGCCTGGCCGCTACGCTGCCGGTACCTGAAGCCATGTCGTCGTGGTTCTCCGATGTCGACGTTGGCGTGAACTATGCCGACCGCCGCAAGCAGAAGAGCCAGGCCGAAGGCAACATCCTGCTCGGCGCACAGGGCGATGCGAACATCGCCTCGGACCTGCAACGCGACCGGGTGAACCTCGGCTTTGCCGGCATAGGCTATATCCCGGCCTGGAACGTGCCGGCGGCGGTGGGCCGCTACATGGAGTTCAACCCGGTCACCGACCTGGACTACCTGATCCCGAAATCGTGGACGGTGCAGGAGAAGACCACCACGGCCTGGTTGCGCGCCAACATCAACACCGACATCGGCGTGGTCGGCGTGCGCGGCAACATCGGCGTGCAGATGCAGCACACCGACCAGAGTTCCCAGTCCAGCTACTTCGACAGCTCGCGTCCGGCCGGACAGAACGTGCTGCCGATCGACGCGGGCAAGACCTACAACGACTGGCTGCCCAGCTTGAACCTGGCCTTCATGTTCCCGCACCAGCAGACGCTGCGCTTCGCTGCAGCCAAGCAGGTCGCGCGCCCACGCGTGGACCAGATGCGCGCCGGCCTGGAGTTCGGCGTGGATACGGCCACCGGCAAGCCTGGCGGCAGCGGCGGCAACCCGCTGCTGGACCCTTGGCGGGCGACCGCGCTGGATCTCTCGTATGAGAAGTATTTCGGCGAGCGTGCCTACGTGGCCGCCGCCATCTTCTACAAGGACCTGAAGAGCTACGTCTATACCCAGTCGGTCGATGACTATGACTTCAGCGACTTCATCGCCAGCTACGTGCCGCCGCCGGGCATGACCGTGCCGGTGCTGCCGGTAGGTACGTTCTCCTCGCCGCAGAACGGCAAGGGCGGCACGCTGCGTGGCCTGGAGCTGACCGCCTCGCTGCCGCTGGACATGTTCAGCGACGTGCTGCGCGGCTTTGGCGTGCAGGCCAGCGCGACGTTCAACGACAGCGACATCAAGATCCTGGATCCGGAAAGCGCCTCCAGCGTCGGCAGCGATCCCATCGACCTGCCAGGCCTGTCCGATCGCGTGTACAACTTCACGGCCTACTATGAGCGCAGTGGGTTCGAGGCACGCGTCAGCCAGCGTCGTCGTTCGGACTTCATCGGCGAAATCGGCAACTTCAATGGCAACCGCACGCTGCGTTACGTGGTCGGCGAGAACGTGACCGACGCGCAGGTGAGCTACACCTTCAGCGACAGCAGCAGCCTGGCCGGCCTGACCCTGCTGCTGCAGGGTACCAACCTGACCAACGAGCCGTACCGTACGTATGCCGGCACCACGGATCGTCCGCTGGAATATATTGAATGGGGCCGTACCTACATGCTGGGTGTGAACTACAAGTTCTGACCCGGTCGCAGTGATTGAAGGAACGGGGCGCCCTGGCGCCCCGTTTCCATTTCAGCGGTTCAACAGATGAAGCCCAGCCGCCCGTCGCAATTCTTCAGCAGCGGAACATTCGGCAGCCGCGTCTGCGTCTCGTCGGGATTCACGCCGCCATCCGCGGCCCTGCAGTCGACGCCAAGCTTGCAGAAGTCAGCGGGGAAAAAATACACGAAGCGAAGACTGCAACTGCTGGACGCTTCCGATTGATGCCATGCGTCACTGCAGGCCTGCGCGCTGCTCCGTGGGCGCTCTCCGTCGGCCCTTGCGGGTGCGGCCGACAGGCCTGACGATGCTGCTGCAAAGAGGATTGCACTGATGGTCAAGGTCCTGGACGTCTTCATGGGTCGCGCCTCACTTTCCTGGATGGAGTAAGGCAACAGTGGGCTTGACGACTGACACAGGTCTGTCAGGCCATCCCGTGCCATGTCGGCGAATAGTTCCCGGCCTGCCGTAAGCCACAAGCCGTGGGCCTGGCCCCGAGGTAACAGCCGCACAGAAAAAAGGACGGGGCCTGTCGGCCCCGCCCTCAAGTACCACCAACGGAGAAATCGATCAGCCGACGTGGCGGCCGCAGTACACGGCATGCGCCGGCAGCACCAGCTCGCCGTCTTCGGCGGTGCCGGCGTCCGGTCCAGGCACGACGACGGCCTGCCACTCGCCCTCGGGCAATGCATGCCGTACCGGCTCGCCAGACAGGTTGAACGCCAGCAGCAGGGTCTCATCACCCAGGGTACGTTCAAACAGCAGTACCGGCTCGACGCTGTCCAGGAAGCGGATTGCCCCCTGCAGCAGGATCTGCTGCGTGCGCCGCCAGGCCAGGAAGCTGCGGAATGCGGACAGCACCGAACCGGGATCGGCTTCCTGCACCGCCACCGCGTGCGCCTGGTGATCCGCCGGAATCGGCAACCACGGCTGGCCCTGGGTGAAGCCCGCCAGCGGCGCGTCGGTCCACGGCATCGGCGTGCGACAGCCGTCACGGCCCTTGAAGTTCGGCCAGAAGGTAATGCCATACGGGTCCTGCAACGCCTCGAACGGCACATCGGCCTCGCCCAGCCCCAGCTCTTCGCCCTGGTACAGGCAGATGGAACCGCGCAGCGAGCACAGCATCGCCACCAGCATCCGCGCCAGGCGCGGATTGGCCGGATGGCCGCCCCAGCGGGTCACTGCCCGCTCCACGTCATGGTTGGAGATGGCCCAGCATGGCCAGCCCTCGGTCATCGCCGCTTCCAGCCGCGATACGGTGTCGCGGATGTAGCTGGCGCTGTAATCCTTCACCAGCAGTTCGAAGCTGTATCCCATGTGCAGGCGGCCCGGCGCGGTGTATTCGGCCGTGGTTGCCAGTGAATCCTCGGCCGATATCTCACCCAGGCTGACCGCACCGGGATACTCGTCCAGCAGGCCGCGCAGGCGCTCGATGAAGGGAAGGTTTTCCGGCTGGGTATTGTTGTAGAGGTGGTACTGGTACGCGTATGGATTATCCGTGCTGAAACCACGGCCGAGGCGCTTTTCCAGCGGCTTTGCCGGGTTGTCGCGCAGTTGCCGGTCATGGAAACAGAAGTTGATCGAATCCAGGCGGAAACCGTCCACGCCACGGTCCAGCCAGAACCGCACGTAATCCAGCGTGGCCTGCTGCACCGCCGGATTATGGAAATCCAGGTCTGGCTGGTCGGCCAGGAAATTGTGCAGGTAATACTGCTCGCGGCGCGGCTCCCACTGCCATGCCACGCCGCCGAACAACGACATCCAGTTGTTCGGTGCCGTGCCGTCTTCGCGCGGATCGGCCCATACGTACCAGTCGGCCTTCGGGTTGGTGCGGTCCTGCCGGCTTTCGCGGAACCACGCGTGTTCGACCGAGGTATGGCTGAACACCTGGTCGACCATCACCTTCAAGCCGAGCGCATGCGCCTTGGCCAACAGGCGATCGAAATCGGCCAGGGTGCCGAACAGCGGATCGACATCGCGGTGGTCGGCGATGTCGTAGCCGAAGTCGGCCATCGGTGAAGTGAAGAACGGCGAAATCCAGATCGCGTCCACGCCCAGCGCGGCCACGTAGTCCAGCCGCTCGATGATGCCGGGCAGGTCACCCACGCCGTCGCCGTTGGCATCCAGGAAGCTGCGCGGGTAGATCTGGTAGATGATGGCACCGCGCCACCAGGGTGTATTGGACATGAGGCCCCCCTCCGGGCTCTGTTGGCCCGTGGAAACATGGGCCGGAAACTAGCCCGCAAAGCTTAGCGGCGCGCCCTGCGGCGTGGTGCCACCTGCATACGTATTCACGGCCAGCCGCCTGTCGCGGCACGCCCGCAGCGCGGGCCGGCTGGGCTGGAAAGGCGGTGCGCCCCATTTCACGGCCAGCCCCTATAATTGGGGGGAGCCTTGAAGCCAGACCGCATGACCATTCTCGAAGATTCCCGTGCCGCCCTGGGCCTGCCCCAGATCCAGTCGCTTGCCGCTGCCGACATGGCGGCCGTCGATGCCCTGATCCGGCGCCGGCTTTCTTCGGACGTGGTGCTGATCAACCAGATTGCCGACCACATCATCTCCGCCGGCGGCAAGCGGCTGCGCCCGATGCTGGTGATGCTGGCTGGCCACGCGGTCGGTACGGCAGGTCCGGAACACCACCAGCTGGCGGCAATCATCGAGTTCATCCACACCTCCACGCTGCTGCATGACGACGTGGTGGACGAATCCAGCCTGCGCCGCGGGCGCAGCACCGCCAATGCATTGTGGGGCAACGCCCCCAGCGTGCTGGTCGGCGATTTCCTGTATTCGCGAAGCTTCCAGTTGATGGTCGAACTGGACCGCATGCCGGTCATGCAGATCCTGGCCGACACCACCAACCGCATCGCCGAAGGCGAGGTGCTGCAGCTGCTGCACGTGCATAACCCCGACACCGACGAGGCGGCGTACCTGCGGGTGATCGAGCGCAAGACCGCGGTGCTGTTCGCCGCGGGCACGCGCCTGGGGGCACTGGCCAGCGGCGTCGATGAAACCATCCAGCAAGCGCTGTACGACTACGGCATGCACCTGGGCTACGCATTCCAGATCGCCGACGACGTGCTGGATTACTCGGCAAACGCCGACGAACTGGGCAAGAACCTGGGCGACGACCTGGCCGAAGGCAAGGCGACGCTGCCGCTGATCCATGCCATGGCGCGCTCCGACGAAGCCACCCGCCAGCGCCTGCGCAGCATCGTGCAGGATGGCGACGCCTCGGCAATGCCGGAGGTACTGGCAGCCATCCACGCCACCGGCGGGCTGGACTACAGCCGCCGCCGCGCGGAGGAATACGCGCAGAAGGCCGAACGCGCGCTGGACGGCCTGGCCGACAACGACGCGGTCGCCGCCCTGCGCGGCCTGGCCCGCTACGCCGTGCAGCGCAGCCACTAAGTCGCATCGGTAGCGCCGAGCCATGCTCGGCGGACGATCGGCGCCGCGCACGCCGAGCCTGGCTCGGCGCTACAGTTACTGGAGGCCGATGCCGGGGATGGCGCTGATGAGGTCGGGGTCGAAGCCAGCCAGTTCGGCGAAATGGCGGCCGCGCGCCACGTAGTCGCGGTAGGCGCCGTAGCTCGGCGCGCCGGGCGACAACAGCACCACCCCACCCTCCCCGCCCAGCGCCGAACGCGCCAGCACCATGGCGTCGGGCAGGTCGCACGCCGCATGCAGGCCGAAGCGGCCTGCATCGGCCAGCGGCTGCAACATCGCATGGATCCGCGGGCCATTGCTGCCCATGGTGACGATCTCCAGTGGCGGCACGTCATCGGCCATGTGCCGGACGAAACCGCTCCAGTCCAGGCCACGGTCATGCCCGCCCACCAGTAGCGCGATGCGTTGCCCTGCAAAACATTCCAGCGCCGCCAGGCTGGCATGCGGGGTGGTGCTGATCGAATCATTGACGTAGGCCACGCCATCGCGCTCGCCTATCCGCTGCAGCCGGTTGGGCAATGGGCGGAACGTCTGCACCGCCGGTGCCAACGCCACCGCATCCAGCCCCAACGCTTCCAGGGCAGCCAGCACCGCGCACAGGTTGCCGCGGTTATGCCGGCCCGGCAGCGGCGTATTGCGGGTATCGAACACTGCCTGTCCGCCCCGGTGCACGACCTCGCCACGCATGTGCCAGCCCTGCGCCTGGTTGAACCACACCACCTCGCTGCCGGGGAGCGACAGCGCGGCCAGGTGCGGGTCGGCAGCGTTCAGTACCGCGATCCGCGGCGCCGCTTCGGTGACCAGTTTCAGCTTGTCCTCGAGGTAACGCTGCTCGCTGCCATGCCAGTCCAGGTGTTCGGGAAACAGGTTCAGCACCACCGCCACCTGCGGATGGGCACCGCTGCGTGCCACCTCGCCGGTCTGGTAACTGGACAGCTCCACCGCCCAGTAGGCCGGCGCCGGTTGCCGATCCAATACCTCCAGCAACGGCAGGCCGATGTTGCCGACCAACCCGGTGCGATGCCCGCCCGCACGCAGCAGGTGCGCCAGCAGCGCGGTCGTGGTGCTCTTGCCCTTGGTGCCCGTCACGCAGATCGTGTCATGCACCGTGCCGTCGGCAGCGGCATGCTCGGCGAACCACAGCGCGGTGCCACCGATGAACAGCGTGCCGCGTTCGGCCGCGGCCACCGCCACCGGCAGGTACGGGCTGATCCCCGGCGACTTGATCACCACCTCGAACCCCGCCAATGCCTCGGCCGTGGGTTCACCGCGCACGTCCAGTGCGCCGGCCATTTCAACACGTGCCGATTCGACCTCCGCCGCCGGACAGAACAGGCTCAGCGACAGGGTCGGCAGCCGTTGGCGCAGGACAGTGAAAGCCGCACGGCCTTCGCGTCCCCAGCCCCACAGCGCGACCCGCTTTCCCTCAAGCTGCGAAATCTTCACGCACCCGCTCCCACAACGCGGCCGGAATGCGGTGCTCGCCCTGCAGCTCCAGCAGCGGCGCCAGCGCCAGTTCCGCGGCATCCAGCTGCGGCAGGATCTCGTTGCAGAAGCGCTTCACCAACGCGTCTTCGTTCCACTCCGCGCGCGTTGCCAGGGTGGCCATCGCCGCACGTGATTCGCGGCCTTCGCCCACGCATTCGAACGGCTTGTGGTCCTGGAACTCCAGCAGCGCGTCGAAGCCCCCCGCCTGCTCGGCATCGTCCAGCAGGTTGCGCCCGAAGATGCGCACCAGCCGCGGCTTGGGCATGAACGGCGCCAGCGCCAGGAACACGAAGTGGCACTTCGGGCATACGCCGCACCAGCGGTTCACCGGGCGCTCGCCAAGGATGTGGAAGTTGCGGTTGCAGCTGGAAAAATGTGCGTCGTAGAAGTCGATCTTGGCGAACTGCCGCGCCACTGCCAGCTCCGACATCGGCCGCAGCAGCGAGTAGTACTGCAGGTCGGCGGCGACGAAGCGCTGCACGTGGTTGCCGAAGGCCTGCTCGAATGCCCACCCCTTGGACCACTGGTGGTTGACCTCGCCGGTGCCCGGGATCTGGCTGCCGTAGCTGGCCGATCGCTCGTTGGAAAACACCACCTGGTCCACGCCCTGCAGCAATGCAGCCAACACCATGATCGCCGAGTTCACCGCGGTGACCGGGATATGGCCGTTCCACGCGCCCTGGCGATTCAACTCGAACAGCTCCGGCGCCAGCGCACGGCCCAGGTTCAAGGTCGGCAGGCCGGTGCGCTCGGCACAGGCGCGGATCAACTGCGAACCGCCGATCCAGGTCACGGTCTCCTCCACGCCAGCACGGCGCAGCGCTTCGATGCTGACCAGCGAGTCCTTGCCGCCGCCGATGGCGACCAGCGCATGGGTGCGCAGGCCCAGCGACGGTGCCTGCATCGCTTCCCCATCCACCGGCAGGCGGAAACGTCCGCGCAGGTTCAGGCCGTTGCGGTAGGCAAACTCCCCCAGCCCGTTGAGGTAGATGGTCTCCACCAGCGCCGCGGTTTCCGCGTCGATGGCATAGCTGTCGATGACCACCGTCTCCGGCACTGCAGCCTTGTAATAGCTCACGCCGGCGATGAGGTGCAACAACTGCAGCGCACGCTGCACGGCGGCCGCACGCCCGGTGTCCAGCTCGAACGGTGCACCCGGCACGCTGACGGTCTCCACCATCTCCGGGCCATCATCGAAGGCATAGACCAGGCGGGCCACGCCGGTATCCGCGGCGAAATCGCAGCGGACGAAGCGGAAGCGGGAAACCTGGTGTTTGTCGAAAGCAGTCATTGATATTCCGGGTCAGGCACGTGGACGCGCAACGGCGCGGGCAGTGTCGGTGGGCGGGCGCTGGACGGTCATTCGATCACGTCCTCGCGCGGCAGCGCCCGTTGATTGTAGGTGCTGGCCATGACGTAACCGTAGGCACCGGCGTCGGCCACCAGCATCACATCATCCGGCGCAGTGGAGGCCGGCAGCTTGCGCCGCTTGCCGAACACATCGCTGGATTCACAGATCGGCCCGACCACGTCGAACACCGCTTCGGAGTAACCGCCAAGGCGGCTCAGGTTCTCGATGTCGTGCCACGCGTCGTACAGCGCCGGACGGATCAGGGTATTCATGCCCGCGTCCAGGCCGACGCGGCGCACCCCGTCCTTCTCCACCACCTGGGTGGTGCGGGTCAGCAGCACGCCGGATTCGGCCACCAGGTAGCGGCCCGGCTCGATCGCCAGGCGGAACGCCGGATGGACCGCCTTGACCTCGGCCAGGCCCTCGGCCCACGCCTCCAGGTCGAACGGTTCGTCCTCCTCGCTGTAGGGAATGGGCATGCCACCCCCGATGTCGATGGTCTGCACGCTGCCGATGCGCCGGGCAAAGCCGGCCAGCTCATCGCACATCAACCGCCAATGCTGCGCGGTCTCCACGCCGCTGCCCAGGTGCGCGTGCAGCCCGACTACATGGCTGCCCAGGTCGGTGGCCACCTGCACGAACTCATCGACGCGGGCCATCGGCAGGCCGAACTTGGACTCCTTGCCACCGGTACGCACCTTGGCATGGTGGCCTTCGCCGCGGCCCAGGTCCACGCGCAGCCACAGTTCGCGGTTGCGGAACAGGTCCGGCCAACGCTGCAGCGCTTCGACGTTGTCCACGGTGACGGTAACGCCAAGTGCGAAGGCCGCTTCGAATTCCTCTCGCGGGCAGAAGCTGGGGGTGAACAGCACGCGCTTGGGCGACAGTCCCGGCAGCACGCTGAACACATGCTTGAGCTCGCCATGCGAAACACACTCCAGCCCGAAACCTTCCGCTTCCAGCGTTTCCAGGATGGCCGGATGGCTGTTGGCCTTGATGGCGTAGTAGCGCTGGTCGATCGGTTTGATCGCTGCAAGCGCGCGCGCGCGGGCGCGCACCGTGGGCAGGTGGTAGACATAGCGCGGCGTACCGGCCTCGGCCAGTTGCAGCAGGTGTGCACGCTGGCCGCGCCACCAGGGCGTGCCGCGCGGACGCACCGTGCCGGCGATTTCGCGCCAGCGCGGACCGAAGACCTCGGTCTCTTCCACCGGCATCGCACCGCTGTCGATCAGCTCGGCGTGCAGGATCGGCAGCAGGCCATCGGCGTCGGCCTCGTCGATGACGAAGGTCAGGTTGAGGTCGTTGGACGACTGCGAAATCATGTGCACGCGCTCGCGGCCGAACGTGGCCCACACATCGGACAGCTTGTGCAGGAGCGAACGCATGCCGCGCCCGACCAGGGTGATCGCCGCGCATGGCACGATGATCTTGACCTTGCAGATCTGCGACAGGTCCGCCGACAGCGCGGCCAGCACATCGGTGCTGACCAGGTTCTCGGACGGGTCCAGCGATACGGTCACGTTGGTTTCGGCCGAACCGATCAGGTCCACCGACAACCCATGCTTCTTGAACAAGCCGAACACATCGGCCAGGAAGCCGACCTGCTGCCACATGCCGATGCCTTCCATCGACACCAGCACGATGCCGTTGCGGCGGCTGATCGCCTTCACCCCCGGCACCGACGCCGCATTGCCGTCGATGCTGGTACCCGGCAGTTCGGGACGTTCGGTGTCCAGGATCGCCATCGGCACGCCTGCATCGCGGCAGGGCTTGATCGAACGCGGATGCAGCACCTTGGCGCCGGTGGTGGCGATTTCCTGCGCCTCGTAATAATCCAGCCGGGTCAGCAGGCGCGCATCCGGCACGTCCTTCGGGTTGGCGCTGAACATGCCCGGCACGTCGGTCCAGATTTCAACACGGCTGGCACCCAGCAGCGCACCGAAGTAGGCAGCCGAGGTATCCGAGCCACCACGGCCGAGGATGGCGGTACCGCCATCGGCATGCCGCGAGATGAAGCCCTGGGTGATCAGCATGCGCGTGGGCTGGGCGCGGAAACGCGCGGTCCAGCCGGCGTCGGCACGCCACTGGCAGTTCACCGAAAGGCGCTGCGACCAGTCGCTCTGGTTGGGCTGCGGCGGCAGCGCATCCAGCCACCCGCGCGCATCCATCCAGCCGAAATCCAGGCCGCTGGCGTGCAGGTAGGCAGCGCCCACGGTGGAGGACAGCAGTTCGCCCTGGCCGAGCACCTCGGCCTGCCAGTCCAGCGGACGCGCGCCGGCACGCGGGTCGTCGAGCAGGTCGACCAGCCCGGCCAGGCGCACGTCCAGCGTGTTCGCCGGCAGCTCCAGTTCGACCAGGAATTCGCGATGGCGGGCCACCAGCGCGTCCACCCGGGCGCGGCTGTCGGCGGCCCCGTCAGCGATCGCGGTCAGTTCATTTGTCACCCCCGACAGCGCCGATACCACCACCAGTACACGCGCACCGGTTTCTTCGCCCCGTTTTTTCGCCAGCTTGCCGATCGTGTCCCAGCGATGACGACGCGACACGGACGTGCCGCCGAACTTCAGTACGATCCAACGATCGACAGGGGAAGAAGCTGACATGGAGGTATTCTGGTTGAAGTGGGGGAAAAGCCGCCCGCGAGCAGCAGAACCCCTGATTCTAAGCCCAAGACGCCATCCATGACTGCCCGCCGCTATCTCCAGCTCGATGTCTTCGCTCCGCGTCCCGGCACCGGCAACCCGCTGGGCGTGGTATTCGACGCCGACGACCTGTCCGGCAACGACATGCAGGCACTGGCCGCGTGGCTGAACCTGTCCGAGACCGTGTTCTTCGTCGCGCCCAGCGCCGCCGGTGCTGATTACCACATCCGCATATTCACCCCGGCCAGCGAACTGCCCTTCGCAGGCCACCCCAGCGTGGGGGCGGCATGGGCAGCGGTGACCACCGGCCTCGTCCGGCCGCGTGGCGGCGCGCTGCTGCAGCAATGCGCCGCCGGCCTGCTGCCGGTGCGCGTGGACGGCCCGGCCAGTGCGCCGGCGATACGGCTGGCCAGTCCTCCGGCGCGCCATTGCCCGGCCCCGCCCGGTCCGCTCCCGGCCCAGCTGCAGGGCGTGATCGCGCCATCGCAACAGGCCGAACTGTGGGAAAACGGCCCGCGCTGGTGGCTGCTGGCCGCACGCGATGCCGCCAGCGTGCGCGGACTTCGTCCGGACATGGCCGCGCTGCGCGACTGGACCAACGCCACCACCGCTACCGGCGTGGCCATCTTCGCGCCGGAACTGGCCGACGGCCACGCACTGGTGGTGCGTGCCTTCTGCCCCGGCGATTCGGTCAACGTGCCCGAAGATCCGGTCACCGGCAGCGCCAATGCATTGATCGCCAGCCTGCTGGCCCGGCGTGGCCAGCTGCCGGGCCGCGACGGGGCCTACATCGCCAGCCAGGGGCGCGAAGTCGGCCGCGACGGCCGTGTCCACCTGCGGGTGGATGCCGATGGCGTGGCCTGGGTGGGTGGCCAGGTGCAGCAGGTCATCGATGGCCACATTCACTGGTAACGCAGGCATTCACCGGTAGCGCCGGGCCATGCCCGGCGGCCTTGCCGCGCCGCGCGCTACCCTATGCCGCTTGTCTCCTGGAGTTCCTGCCCGATGTCCGCACGCCGTTTCCTGCAGTTGGATGTGTTCTCCCCGTACCCCGGCGCCGGCAATCCGCTGGCCGTGGTACTCGATGCCGAGGGCCTGGACGATGCCGCCATGCAGGCCATCGCCCGCTGGACCCGGTTGCCGGAAACCACCTTCGTCTCGGCACCGCAGGCGCCGGGCGCGAGCTACCGGATCCGCATGTTCAGCCCGCAGAAGGAAGTGCCCTTCGCCGGGCATCCCAGCGTCGGTACGGCGCACGCGGTACTGGAGGCCGGGCTGGCCGTGGCAACCGACGGGATGCTGGTGCAGGACGGCATTGCCGGCACGCTGCCGCTGCGGGTGGAAGGCCACGGTGCCGCGCGCACCATCGCCATCCGCACCCCACGCGCACAGGTGGCTGAAACCACTACCGCCGACGACCCGCGCCTGCGGCAGGCGCTGGACGGCTGGACACTGGGCGCGTTGCCGCCGGCGCGCATGGCCGGAGGCCGCAGCTGGTGGGTGGTGGAGGTGTCCGACGAGGCGACGCTGCGCGCACTGGCACCGCAGTGGGATGCCATCGCCACGCTGGCCGAGACCACCGACAGCATGGGTGTATTTGCCTACGCGCGCAGCAGCGGGCAACCGTACGACCTGGCAGTGCGCGCGTTCGTGGGCAACGGGCGGCGCTTTGAAGATGCCGCTTCCGGCGCCGCCAATGCGGTGCTGGCGGCATGGCTGGACAGCCGCCACGCGCTACCCGGCAGCGGCCGCGGTTACGTGGTCAGCCAGGGCCGCGAAGTCGGCCACGACGCACGGCTGGCCCTGCATATCGACGCCGTGGGCGATGTGTGGTCCGGCGGCCAGGTGCAGACCGTCATCCGCGGCACGCTGGACTGGTAAACCGCCGCCGCTTCAGCGCGCCGCTTCGTACACCGGCTGGCCGTCCACCCAGGTCGAGCGCACCTGCAGCGTGGACAGCTGCGCCGACGGCACCGCCAACGGGTCACGGTCAAGCACCACGAAGTCCGCGCGCAGCCCTGGCTGCAGGCGACCGACCTGGGCTTCGTCGTGCCCCGCCCAGGCCGCATCGGTGGTGAACCCACGCAGCGCCTCCACCGCGGTCAACCGCTGCCCTGGCTGCCAGCCTCCCGGCGGCTGCCCGGCGTGGTCCTGGCGTGTCACGGCGGCATGCAGGCCCAGCCGTGGGTCCACCTGTTCCACCGGGAAATCCGAGCCCAGCGCGATATGCGCGCCGGAATCCAGCATCCGCCGCCATGCGTAGGCGCCAAGGATGCGTTCAGGACCCACGCGCTCCTCTGCCCAGCCCATGTCCGAAGTGGCATGGGTGGGTTGCATCGAAGCGACTACCCCAAGCTGCGCGAAACGCGGAATGTCCTCCAACGAAACCACCTGGGCATGTTCGATGCGCCAGCGATGGTCGCTGCCGCTGCGCTCGCCCAGCACGCGCGCATACGTATCCAGCGCGATGCGGTTGCCGCGGTCACCGATGGCATGCGTAGCCACCTGCAGGTGGCAGCCATCCGCCTTGCGCACGGCCGTTTCGAAGTCCTCCGGCGAGGTCACCAACAGGCCACGGTTGTGCGGATCATCACTGTAATCGGCCAACAGCGCGGCGCCGCGGCTGCCCAGCGCGCCGTCCATGAACAGCTTGACCCCGCGCATCTGCAGCCGCCCGCCCGCATGCCGGTAGGCACCCTGCGCGCAGAGGTCGGCAAGTGCGTCGCCATTGCCATCGGCATAAGCATCGATGCGCAAAGGAAGCTTTCCAGCATCGGCGAACTGGCGCATCAGGGCCAGGTCCTGGCGCGATACCCCCATGTCGTGCACGCCTGTCAGTCCCTGGCTGACCGCCTTGTCCAACGCGCGCGACAGCATCTGCCCACGCACCGCTGCCGTCGGTGCCGGAATCGCCGCACGTACGATCTGCATCGCCTCATCGATGAACACCCCGCTCGGCTCGCCCGTCGCATCACGCACGATCCGGCCGCCTTCAGGCTGCCATGCGCCCTGCAGGGCACGCTGGCCGTCCTGCCGGGCCACGGCGCGCAGCGCAGCGCTGTTGCCCCAGCCAGCGTGCCCGTCGATGCGCCCCAGCCAGACTGGCCGGTCCGGGAATGCGGCATCCAGTTCGGCCGTGCCGGGGAATTGTTTTCCTGGCCACAGGTTCTGGTCCCAGCCACTGCCGAGCAGCCAGCCATCCGGATTGTCCGCGGCGAAGCGCTGCAGTCGCGCCACGATGTCCTGCCGGCTGGTTGCGCCGGTCAGGTCGGCCTGCATCAACGTAGCGCCCAGGAACATCAGGTGCGCGTGTGCATCGATCAGGCCGGGCACGACGCTGGCCTGTCCGAAATCGGTCACCGCTGCCTGCGGATAGGCCATGCGCAGCGCTTGGCGGTCCCCCACTGCCACCACCCGGCCATCATCGGTTTCCCAGGCCAGCGCGGTGGCTGCAGGCGCATCGGGCTGGCCAGAGTGGACGCTGGCGGCGGTCAGCAGGCGCACTTCGGCATCGACAGTGCCAGCGAGCAGGCAGGAGAACAGCACGGCAGAAGCAGCGGCACGCATGCAGGCACCCCATCGGCAGGAAAGCAGCGACTATGCGGCCGCCGCTGCCCTGCCACAATCTGCCGTGCAGCAATCAGCGCACCGGATCAACTGGCCAGTTCGGCTTCCAGGCTGATCGGCACCGCGCTGAGCGCCTTGGATACCGGGCAGTTCTGCTTGGCGTCCTCGGCGACCGCACGGAACTTTTCCGCCTCGATGCCCGGCACCACCGCCTTGACCTTCAGGGTGATCTGGGAAAGCTGCGGACCGCCTTCCATCGACAGGTCGACCTTCGCTTCGGTATCCAGCGAGGTCGGCGCGAAACCGGCTTCGGTAAGCTTGGCCGACAGCGCCATGGTGAAGCAGCCCGCATGCGCGGCAGCAATCAGCTCTTCCGGGTTGGTGCCCTTTTCATCGCCGAAACGGCTGCTGAAGGCATAACGGGTCTTGTCCATCAAGCCGCTCTGGGGCGTGCTCAATTGTCCCTTGCCTGTCTTCAGGTCACCTTCCCAGTGCGCGGTGGCATGGCGCGAAATGCCCATTGCGTGTCTCCCTTGGTTGGAATGCAGACCACCCTACGCAGGCTCCCGTTAGCGCCATGTCGCCCTGCTGCGATGCAGTGCCAGCGCCCGGCCCGACGAACGGCGCGTTCCCGGTTGCCGCTGCGCCCGACACTTCCCCGAGGCTGTTTTTTCGAGGAAAACCCGCAGGTTTCCTCGCATCAGCCGAGGCAAAACAGCAGGCCTGCCCCCTGACCAGGATCTCGTTGCAGGGAAAAAAGCAGACTTTTCCGCGTATAACCTATTGGCGCAGCCCCGCAGTTGCCCTACATTGCGATTGCCGACGGGGTCGGCATGACCACACAACCAACCGTTCACGGAACAGGAAACCATGGCAAAGACCGCTAAGAAGGCTGCCCCGAAGAAGGCAGTAAAGAAAGTCGCTACCAAGGCAGCCGCAAAGCCGGCCGCGCCGAAGCCGATCAAGGACGTACTGACCAAGTCCGGCCTGGTTGCCCACATCGCTGAAGCCTCCGGCGTCGTCGCCAAGGACGTCCGCGCCGTACTCGCCTCGCTGGAAAACGCCGTGGCTGCCTCGGTGCACAAGAAGGGCGCAGGCAGCTTCACCCTGCCGGGCCTGCTGAAGATCTCCACGGTCAGCGTTGCCGCCAAGCCGAAGCGCAAGGGCATCAACCCGTTCACCAAGGAAGAGCAGTGGTTCGCCGCCAAGCCGGCCACCACCAAGCTCAAGGTGCGCCCGCTGAAGAAGCTCAAGGACGCCGCGCTGTAATCGCGTCGGCAACCGGGTAACTCCTGCGAACGGGACGGCCTTTGCCGTCCCGTTCGCGCATGCGACATGGGCAATGGCCCGCAACACTGTGTGCCATGGCCGTCCTGGTGCGCCGGCAGATGCTGCACTCCCTTGCCGTGCAAGGGGCTGCCGACGGCACTACGTCCACGCACCGGGGACGATGGAACACTGCGTGCGGCCCCACCCGTCGCGGCCCGCGCATCGTGCCCCTATGGTGGCTGCACCCCCAGATGGATGCCCGCCATGGCCAGCCCCTCCACCCGCTACCGCCTCACCGTTGCCCCGATCGAGAAGGACGGACTGCCATGCAGTGGCCGCTGCACGATCGAACTGGAGCATCGCGCCCAGCAGGACTGGATGCGCCTGCTGGAAGGTGCCCCGCGCCTGGCCGGGTTCAGCGGTGACGAGCGCGCTGCAGTCCTGATCGCCAGCCAGATCCTGCGTGACGTACTTCACCGCCATGCCGATGAAGCCGCGCACCCGCTGGTTGCCCACCAGCAGGCACTCAGCACGGCATTGGATGCGCTGGACACGCTGCATCGACCCACCTGACCCGGAGCTGGCTACACTGCGCACGGATCCTGGGGAGGACGGACGATGCGCGGATGTTCCTGGTTGTTGCCTTTGCTGTTGATCGGGTGTTCCTGCCAACGGGCACCGGAGCCGGAGCCCGCCACGACTGCTCCACCCGCAGTCCCGTCGCAGGCAAAGGACAGCCCGTCCGATGCAACAGGACCGCACGTCGATGTTCCACCTCCGCTACTGGCGGCGGTCAGCGCCGGTGCCGAGCATCCGGGCGCGGTCATCCATGGCTATGTCGGCCAACTGCTGCGCCGCGACTTTGCCGCAGCGGACGCCGCCTGGCGGACTGCCCCGCGTGGCAACCACGCCGATGATGCGGTACTGCGTGCGTTGCAGGACGTCGTCGCCCTGCGCGTCAACACGGGTTCGCCGGTGGCCCGCGATACCCGGCAGCCCTCGCAGCTGATCGAAGTTCCCGTGCAGGTGCGCGCCACCACCGGCGCCGGGACGCTCCGCTACAGCGGCTGGTACCGGTTGGTCCCGGACCCGGAAGGACGCGCCTGGCAGATCCATTCGGCCCAGGTGCAACCGGTACTGGATTGACGCCTGCTGCAGCCGTGCACGCGCCATTCAGTGCAAGCGGCTATCTTCTTTGCCATATCCTTCCTACATTGGCCATGACCATGCGTCTTCGTCCCATGCTTACCCGTCTTGCCGCCACCTCCGTACTGGTCGCGGCCGCCATTGGCGCGCAGGCCGCCCCTTCCATCGACGGGCGGCAGTTGTCGGTCGAAGCGGGTGATGTCCAGCAGTACCTGGATGGCAGTTTCCCGCGTACCCAGGATGCGCTCGGCGGGCTGGTCGCCTTGACCATGAGCGACCCGAAGCTCAGCCTGCCGGCCGGCGAGCGCCTGGACCTGGGCATGGACATCGCGCTGGCCACCGCCGGTGGCGCACCGACCAGACTGGGCACGGTGAAGCTCAGCAGCGGCCTGCGCTACGACCAGCAGACCCAGGGCTTCCACCTGCAGCAGCCGACCATGGATGAGTTCACCCCGGCCCGGCAGGGCGCGAAGCTGGATTCGCGCACGCGTTCACTGCTCAATGCGTGGCTCTCCGATTATGCCCAGCGCGAGCCGATCTACCGCATCGACCCGGCCGTGGCCGGACTGCTCGGTGCGCTGCAGGTGCAGTCCGCGCAGGTGAAGGACGGCCGCCTGCAGGTGACCTTCAACCAGGACCTGGGAACGATGATCCCGGCAGGGTTGCTGGGGAAATGACCCCGGCAGGGTGACGGTGGCGCCGGGCAGGGCTCGGCGCCATGTTCAGCGCTTGGGCTGCAGCATCGTCCCGGTGCACTTCTTCGAACCGCAGCGGCATTCCCAGATCTTCTTCAGGCGCGCGGTGTGGCGCTCCGCCAGGGTGATCCCGTAGTTGTAGACCAGCTCTTCGCCCGGTTTGATATCGCGGATCGCCTCGATGAACACCTTGTCCTCGCGCGGATTTCCGTCCGCGCTCTCTTCGATCACCGCCTCGCAGTTCGGCGCGCAGCTGTGGTTCATCCAGCGCGCGTCATTGCCCTTGTAGTTGGCATCAAGTACGTAGTCGTCGTTCAGCGTGAACAGGAACGTATGGCCACTCTCCACATCGCCGGTATCGTCGGCGTCCACGTCGGCATGGCTGCGCAGCAGGCCCTTGTACTGGATCACCCGTTCGCCCTTCTTCAGTGGTGCGATGGCGAACACGCCGTTGCCATGGATGGCGGACTTGCGGGCTTTGATCTTCTTCGGCATGGGCACACGGGCGTTCTGGGCAAGAGGAACGTTGATTCTCGCTTAATCTTCGTGATTGCCAAAATCATGGCGACAACGCAGGATTGCGGCCCTTGGTGCCGGCACCATTGGAAAGCCATGGGTTGGATGCTGGACGATAAAAGCGTACAATTTCGGTCCGCTTTGAACAATCGCTGCGTACCGCCATGCTCCGTGTCACCAAGCTCACCGATTACGCCACCGTCGTGCTGACCGTGCTTGCCGCCCGTCCGGGCGAAGTGCTCAGTGCGACCGAGCTGGCCGAATTCACCGGCCTGGAACCGCCCACCGTCAGCAAGGTGCTCAAGCCACTGGCCCAGGCCGGGTTGGTGGAAGGCCTGCGCGGCGTGCGTGGCGGCTACCGGCTTACCCGCGCGCCCGGCCAGATCTCGCTGTTCGAGGTGGTCGAGGCGATGGAAGGCCCGTTGGCGCTGACCGAATGCAGCCACGACAACCACCAGTGCGGCATGGCACCCAAATGCGGCGTGCGCAGCAGCTGGCGGCTGATCAACGACGTGGTCTCCGAAGCGCTGCGCAACGTCACCCTGGCGCAGATCCTGTCCCCCCTTCCCCTTGTCGACGACAACCAGCGCCGTGCCATCGCGGCCGCTGTCGTCTCCTGATCCTTAGGCAGCCCCCATGGCCACCGACATCATCGAAACCCCCGCCACCGACGACACGCCCAACCGCGAGATCCACGAGCAGCTCGGCCGCAAGTATTCGGCCGGCTTCATCACGGACATCGAATCGGACTCCCTTCCGCCCGGCCTGGACGAGGACACCATCCGTGCCCTGTCGGCAAAGAAGGAAGAGCCCGAGTGGATGACGCAGTGGCGGCTGGACGCCTACCGCCATTTCCTGACCATGCCGATGCCGGACTGGGCCAAGCTGCAGATCGCCCCGATCGACCTGCAGGGCCTGAGCTACTACTCCGCGCCCAAGGGCCCGAAGTACGCCTCGCTGGACGACGTGCCCAAGGAACTGCTGGATACCTACGACAAGCTGGGCGTGCCGCTGCACGAGCGCGCCAGGCTGGCCGGCGTGGCCGTCGATGCGGTGTTCGATTCGGTCTCCGTCGGCACCACCTTCCGCAAGGAACTGGCCGAGAAGGGCGTGGTCTTCTGCTCGATGTCCGAAGCGATCAAGGAATACCCGGACCTGGTGCGCCAGTACCTGGGCAGCGTGGTGCCGGTTGGCGACAACTACTTCGCCGCGCTCAACTCGGCGGTGTTCTCCGATGGCAGCTTCGTGTTCATCCCCAAGGGCGTGCGCTGCCCGATGGAACTGAGCACCTACTTCCGCATCAATGCCGGCCACACCGGCCAGTTCGAGCGCACGCTGATCATCTGCGAAGACCAGGCCTACGTGTCCTACCTGGAAGGCTGCACCGCACCGATGCGCGATGAGAACCAGCTGCACGCCGCGGTGGTGGAGCTGGTGGCGCTGGAAGACGCGGAGATCAAGTACTCCACGGTGCAGAACTGGTACCCGGGCGACGAGAACGGCGTCGGTGGCATCTACAACTTCGTCACCAAGCGTGCCGAATGCCGCGGCGCGCGCAGCAAGGTCACCTGGACCCAGGTCGAAACCGGTTCGGCGATCACCTGGAAGTACCCGTCCTGCGTGCTGCTGGGCGACGATTCGGTGGGCGAATTCCATTCGGTCGCGCTGACCCACCACCGTCAGCAGGCCGACACCGGCACCAAGATGATCCACGTCGGCAAGCGCACCAAGAGCAAGATCATCAGCAAGGGCATCAGCGCGGGGCGTGGCCAGAACACCTACCGCGGCCTGGTGCGCGTGGACCGCGGTGCCGATGGCGCGCGCAACTACACCCAGTGCGACTCGCTGCTGATCGGCAAGCAGTGCGGCGCGCACACCTTCCCGTACATCGAGGTCAAGAACCCCGGCGCGACGGTGGAGCACGAAGCCACCACCTCCAAGATCTCCGATGACCAGCTGTTCTATTGCCGTGCCCGCGGCATCAGCCAGGAAGATGCGGTGTCGCTGATCGTCGATGGCTTCTGCAAGCAGGTGTTCCGCGAGCTGCCGATGGAGTTCGCGGTGGAAGCCAAGAAGCTGCTGGAAGTCTCGCTGGAAGGCTCGGTGGGCTGACCCCGCCTTTGCCGCCGTACAACGAATCTACTTTTTTGGCAGGCGCGCGCCTGCCCACGGAAATCCCCACCATGCTGAAGATCGAAAACCTCCACGCCCGTATCGGCGACAAGGAAATCCTCAAGGGCCTGTCGCTGGACGTCAAACCCGGCCAGGTGCACGCCATCATGGGCCCCAACGGCGCCGGCAAGTCCACCCTGGGCAACGTGCTGGCCGGCCGCGAAGGCTATGACGTGAGCGAAGGCAGCGTGCAGTTCGAAGACGCCGACCTGCTGCAGTTGGCGCCCGAAGAACGCGCTGCGGCCGGCCTGTTCCTCGCCTTCCAGTACCCGGTGGAGATTCCCGGCGTCAACAACACCTACTTCCTGCGCGCCGCGCTCAATGCGCAGCGCAAGGCGCGCGGACAGGAAGAACTGGACTCGATGCAGTTCCTGAAGCTGGTGCGGCAGAAGCTGGCCGTGCTGCACCTGAAGGACGAACTGCTGCACCGTGGCGTCAACGAAGGCTTCTCCGGCGGCGAGAAGAAGCGCAACGAGATCTTCCAGCTGGCCGTGCTGGAACCGAAGCTGGCGATCCTGGACGAAACCGATTCCGGCCTGGACATCGATGCGTTGAAGAGCGTCGCCGACGGCGTCAACGCGCTGCGCGATGCCGATCGTTCGTTCCTGGTCATCACCCATTACCAGCGCCTGCTCGACTACATCAAGCCGGACTTCGTGCATGTGCTGGCCGACGGCCGCATCGTGCAGTCCGGCGGCCCGGAACTGGCCCTGCAGCTGGAAGAGCACGGCTATGATTTCCTCAAGAACCGGGTCGTGCCGGAGGCAGCGGTCTGATGAGTGCGCTGCTGGATTCCCTGGCCAACGCTTTCTGCGGCAGCGATGCACGCCGCGAAGTGCTCGATGCCGCCCTGCGTGATGGCCTGCCCGGCCCGCGCACCGAGGCATGGAAATACACCTCGCTGCGCCAGCTGGAGCGTCGCGCTTTCAGCCCCGCGCCGCTGGTGCCCTCGCTGCTGGATGCCACGCTGCTGGCCGACATTCCCGCGCCGCGGCTGGTATTCGTCAATGGCCGCCTGCATGACGGGCTGAGCGATACGCACGGCCTGCCCCCGGGCGTGCAGCTGGAAGCACTATCGGCCGCGCTGGCCGCCGGCGAAGATGCAGCGCGCCTGCTCGCCCGCCGCTATGACCGCGCCGACGAGGTATTCGCCCGTTTCAATACCGCGCTTGCCGATGAAGGCGTGGTGCTGCGGGTGGACCAGGGCGTACAGGTCGAGGTGCCGGTGCAACTGGTATTCGCCAGCGTGGCCGGCGACGCCGACCTGGCCTGGCACCATCGCCACCTGGTGGAGCTTGGCGCTGGCGCGAGCCTCGGGCTGGTCGAACACCGCCTGCTGGTCGGCGAAGTGGCACACCTGGACAACACCGTGGTGCAGGTGCAACTGGCCGACGAAGCGGTGCTGAAACATGCCCGCGTGCAGTCTGGCAGCGCCCGCCAGACCAGCCTGCTGCGTACCGACGCGGTACTGGCACGCGATGCGCGGTACCACCGCGTGGACCTGGAGCTGGGTGCCGCGCTGAGCCGCCATGAACTCAACGTCCGGCTGGACGGCGACAACGCCCACCTGACGGCCAACGGCGTGCTGCTCGGCACCGGCCGCCGCCATGTCGATACCCGCCTGGGCATCGAGCATGTCGCGCGCGATACCAGCGCCGAACTGCTGTGGCGCGGCGTTGCAGCCAACCGCAGCCGCGTCGTCTTCCACGGCGGCATCCACATCCACGAAGGCGCCGATGGCACCGACGCCAACCTGTCCAACAAGAACCTGCTGCTGTCGGCCGACGCGGAAATCGATACCCAGCCGACGCTGGTGATCGACGCCGAAGAGGTCAAGGCTGCACATGGCGCCACGGTCGGCCAGCTCGACGCCAATGCGCTGTTCTACCTGCGTTCGCGCGGGTTGCCGCAACAGCAGGCCGAAGCACTGCTCAGCGCGGCGTTCTGCCACGAGCCGCTGAAAGTACTGCCCGACGCCCTGCGCGAACAGCTGGGGCGCCAGCTCGACCGTGCACTGGTCGAGGCCGGCGTGGCATGAACCTGTCCACGCCCCGGCCGCAGGCCGCCACTTCCGACGTTCCCGACTGGGAGCGCGTGCGGCTGGATTTCCCTCTGCTGATGCGCGAAGTACACGGCAAGCCACTGGTGTACTTCGACAACGCCAACACCGGCCAGAAGCCGGTGCAGGTGATCGGCGCACTGGACGAGTTCTATCGCCGCTACAACGCCAATGTCAGCCGCGCGGTGCATGCGCTGGGCACCGAAGCCACCGACGCCTATGAGGGCGCACGCAACAAGCTGGCGCGCTTCCTCAACGTACGCGCCAACGAACTGGTGCTGTGCAGTGGCACCACCTTCGCGCTGAACCTGGTGGCCTATTCCTGGGCCCTGCCACGGCTGAAGGCCGGCGACGTGATCCTCGTCTCGCGCATGGAGCACCACGCCAACATCGTGCCGTGGCAGCTGGTCGCCGAACGCACCGGCGCCACCCTCCGCGTGGCCGAGATCACCCCGGATGGCGCACTGGACCTGGAGGCGCTGCGCACGGCCATGACCGCCGAGGTCAAGCTGCTGGCGGTAGCCCATGTCTCCAACGTGCTCGGCACGGTCAATCCGGTGCGCGAGATCTGCCGCGAAGCACGCCGGCGCGGCATCATCACGGTGGTCGACGGTTCGCAGGCGGTACCGCACCGCAAGGTCGATGTCGCCGCCATCGGCTGCGACTTCTATGCCATCACCGGCCACAAGATGTGCGGCCCGACCGGCACCGGCGCGCTGTGGGCCCGTCGCGAGCACCTGGATGCCATGCCACCGTTCCTCGGTGGCGGCGAGATGATCAAGGAAGTCAGCTTCGACGGCACGGTGTTCAATGAAGCCCCGCACAAGTTCGAGGCCGGCACCCCGAACATCGCCGGATTCATCGGCCTGGGCGTGGCGGTGGATTACCTGGAAGGACTGGGCCTGGCACATGTGGAAGCACGCGAGGCCGAGCTCCTTCTGCACTTCACCGAAGAACTGCAGAAGGTCGAGGGCCTGCGCATCTTCGGCACCACGCCCGACAAGGCCGCCGTGGTGTCGTTCCTGATCGACGGCGCGCATGCGCACGACCTGGCCACGCTGCTCGACCTGGAAGGCGTGGCCGTCCGTTCCGGCCAGCACTGCGCGCACCCGTTGCTGCAGTATTACGGCGTTGCCGCCACCTGCCGTGCCTCGCTGGCGTTCTACAACACGCACGCGGAAATCGAGCGCTTCATGGCCGCGCTGCACAAAGTACGCAGGCTCCTGGGCTGACCGCACCCCGGTAAAGCGGGGCCCTGCCCCGCTGGACCTTCCAGGATGCAACGGCACGACGGCCAACGGTCATCACCCACGAAGCCCGCTGCCCGCCAGGGTCCGTTGGCCTGGCGGGATCCGGCGCCGATGGATTTACAATAGCGGCCATGACCACGTTGACCTTCCGGGCCGCCACGCCGGCCGACATCCCTGCCCTGATTGCCCTGGTGACATCGGCCTATCGGGGTGATGCCAGCCGTGTTGGCTGGACCACCGAAGCGGACATCCTGGACGGCGCCCGTATTGATGCCGAAGGCCTGCAGGCCGATCTCGACCGGCCGCGCTCGACCATCCTGGTGGCCGAAGACGCTGGACGGCTGCTGGCCTGCGCGCATGTAGCCGATGGCGGCGAGCATGGCTACTTCGGCATGTTTGCCGTCGACCCCGGCCAACAAGGCAGCGGGATCGGCAAGCAGATGATCACCGAGGCCGAGGCGCATGGCGTCCGTGAGTGGGGCCTGCGCAGCATGCTGATGACGGTCATCGACATCCGTGAGGAGTTGATCGCCTTCTACGAGCGTCGCGGTTACCAGCGCACCGGGATCAAGAAGCCCTTCCCCTACGGCGACGAACGCTTCGGCATACCCAGGCGCGACGACCTACAGTTCGAAGTGCTGGAAAAGCATCTGCCGGGAACCGTGCCGTGAGCCATGCATGGACCTTCGTCTGTGCCAGCGACGCGCTGCTGCCGGGCGAGATGAAAAGCGTCTTCGACGAAGTAACCGGTACCCCGATCGTGGTCTTCAACCTGGACGGGGACCTGTATGCGCTGGAAGACCAGTGCACGCATGAGGAATTCGAACTGTCCGCTGGCGAGTTCAACACCAGCGAAGGCAGCATCGAGTGCGTACTGCATGGCGCACGATTCGATGTCCGCGATGGTCAGGCACTGTGCGCTCCAGCCTACAGCCCTGCGCCGAAGTTCCCGGTCAAGCGCGAACACGATGCGGTGTGGACACGCGACGACCGCGATTAGTCCCTCCAGGGCAACGCCAGTCGGGTGACCGCCGGCCCGGCGCCAGTGGATGGCTGCTCATGCAGCCATTGGGCGAGATAGAGATCCAGCACCGGCAGCCCGACACAGGTGAACAATGCGGGGCGACGCAACGACACGGCGGGGCGGCCGGCCAGTTCATGCAGGTTTCGAATGCCGTATTGGCTGGCCATATCTCCCAGCCGCCGGCCCTGGCGCGAAAAATACAGTGGCAGGCTCTGCGAATTGCGATGGCACACGGTGGCCACGTCGTCGCAGACCACCGATCCCTGGTCAAGCACCCGTTCGATGAACCGTGCAGGCAGCTCGTCGCCGCCCAGATGCAGGACCACGACCCTTTCATCCAGCATCTGCGGCGCCACCACCGGAGTGCCTGCATTGGTAGCGGTGATGACCAGATCGGCCCGGCCCTCGGAAGCCGCCGCTACGGCCCGTACATCCAGCCCGGTACGTCGTGCGGCGGCGGCGGCGAACTGCACGGCTGATTCGTGCCGACGGCTGCGCACGTCGATCCGGCCGATACGGAACGGATGGTGCGCGTGCAGGTCGTCGATCACGCAATCAGCAATGGGCCCGGCCCCATACAGGGCGACGGTCAGCTCGGAACTGTCGCCCAGCGCAGCTTCCACCACCATCGAGGCATAGGCGCCGGTCCTGCGCGCCGATACTTCGGTGCCGTCGAAGAGCGCCAGCGGTCGCATGGTCAGCTTGTCGTACAGCACGATCAGCGACTGCGAGCGGGGTTGGCCGAACGCCCGGTTACAGGCGTTGGAGCCCACGATCTTCACCGCGCAGTAGCGTGCGTTGGCGCTGACCAACGCATTCAATTTCCAGTTCAGCCGCTCGGCGGCAGGACAGAGTTCGCCCATCGTGCGGTCCGTCAGCTCCATCAACTCCTCGTCGCGGGGCTGCAGCACCGCTTTGCTGCCATAGGCGATACCCGCGCCCATGTCGGCCACGGCACGCCGTGCCAGCGCCCCCACTTTCCGCGCGTCCAGCCGGTCCGCAGTGGCGCCATAGCGCAGCGTACCGGCCCCACCTGCGTTGCGTTCGCGAACCTGCCACATCGTTGCCACCTGCCGCTATCGGAATGAGGTGGCGGCACGGTACGTCCAACGATGGCGCCGGTTACCGACGCAGCGCACAGCGGGATCAAGGCGCTTCGGATCCCTACAGACGTTTCCGCCGCGCCCCTACCCCGCTCGGACAGAGAGCGCCAGAATTGTATATGCGAATAGTTCGCATCACCGTTACCATTTGTAACACTCCGCTGCGGTTATTCCTCGCATGGCCCTGCCTGTGCCCTCACCTGCCCACCGTCGCTCCGCCCTGCAAGGGTGGCCGATACTCGTGGCAGGCCTGTTGGCCCTGCTGCTGGGATGGTGCGCCCTGCACGACGGGCAGGCCTCGCCTGCGCGGGCAGGAGGCCACTGGGCGCTGGACGCCGGAATGCCGGCCCCGCAGGGAACCCCACCGGCCGAGCGGATCGCCACGGTGGCCGAAGCCGAGGCCGGGCCTGCGCATGGTGGGAAGCCAGCCGCCCTGACCTGTGCCGCCCGACCCGGCATGCAAGCCACCCTGGTGGCGAAAGCAACGGCCTGGCCCCTGCAGGCGCTGCGCCTGCGTGCAGGCATTCCGCGACGTCCGCCAGGACAGGCCCCACCGCCGCGCGCGTGATGTTGCCTGCCGGGCCTGGTCCGGCGTTGCCGCCTCCCTCGATCTGCCGGGCCGCGCCCGGCACCACCGCATCTGCCTGCCGGGCCCGCCCCGGCATTACCGAAGCCATGCCCATGACCCCGATCAAGAGCCGCAAGCATCCCTCTCCTTTCCGCACCCTGCCGCTGGCCAGCGCCCGTCTGGCAGCCGGCCTCGGCTTCGCCGTACTGCCCGTGCTGGCCCATGCCGAAGCGCCCGACAACGCACGCACGCTGGACAAGGTCGATGTGCACGCCATCGCCGGCTACAAGGCCGACAAGCTGTCCTCGCCCAAGTTCACCCAGTCCCTGCAGGACACGCCGCAGACCATCCAGGTGATCACCAGCGACCTGTTCAACCAGCAGGGCGCCACCACGCTGACCGAAGCACTGCGCAACAGCCCGGGCGTCGGTACGTTCTACGTCGGCGAAAATGGCAATACCGCCACCGGCGACAGCCTGTACATGCGCGGCTTCGATACGTCCAGCAGCCTGTTCGTCGATGGTGTCCGCGACCTCGGCTCCATTTCGCGCGATGTGTTCAACACCGACCAGGTGGAAATCACCAAGGGACCGGCTGGCACCGACAATGGCCGTTCTGCACCGACCGGCGCGATCAACATGGTCAGCAAGCAGGCCAACCTGCACGATGCGGTCGCCGCCAGCGCCAGCCTGGGCAGCGATCAGCAACGCCGCGCCACCGCCGATTGGAACCAGACGCTGGGCACGACCAGCGCGCTGCGGCTGAATGCGATGTGGCAGGACAGCGACCAGCCCGGTCGCGACCACGTCGCCAACAAGCGCTGGGGCATCGCACCGTCGCTGGCCTTCGGGTTGGGCACCAATACCCGCTACGTACTGAACCTGCTGTACGTCGACCAGGACAACGTTCCCGATGGCGGCGTGCCGACCCTCGGCCTGCCCGGCTGGACGCCACAGCCGACACTGGAAAACCTGGCCGGCCATCCGGTCGATCCGGAGAACTTCTACGGCACCCGCGCCGACCATGACGAGGTCACCGCGAAGATGGCCACCTTCCGCATCGAGCACGATTTCAACGATGCCGTGCGCCTGACCAATACCGCGCGCTGGGGACGGACCGAACAGGATTACCTGCTCACCGCCTTCATGGGAACCGGCGTGCGCGGTACCGATGGTGCCCCGACCGGTAATATCCGTTACAGCGACCGCAATGACCTGTCCACGTACAGCATCGCGCGCAGCCTGCCCACCCTGAAAGACCAGCGCAACACGCTGCTGACCGACCAGTTGAACCTGCGCGCCGATTTCAGCACCGGCCGTATCGTGCACAACCTCAGCACCGGCCTGGAGTTCACCCGCGAGGAGATGGACAGCTTCGGCCAGGCCGTCACCGCCGGCAGCGCCTGGCCGGCAGCCAGCCTTTACGATCCTGACTGGAACGTCGGCGGGCTGGACTGGGCACATAATGGTGCCGACGCGCACGGAAAAACCACTACGTCCTCGCTGTATGTGTTCGACACGCTGCACTTCGGCGACAGCTTCCTGCTGACCGCAGGCGTACGTGCCGACCACTACGACACCGACTACGCCAGTTCGGTGGTGTGTGGCGGACGCGGCGGCCCGGACTGCGGCAGCAACCCGGCCGGCACGGTGCTGCGCAACCCAACGCTGGAAGCATCCGACACCCTGTTGAACTGGAAGCTGGGCGCGCTCTACAAGGTGGGCGACGCCGTGAGCGTATACGCGAACTACGCGCTGTCGCAGCAGCCTCCGGGTGGCAGCAACTTCGCCCTGAGCAGTTCGGCCAGCAGCCTGGACAATCCGCGCCTGGATCCACAGGAAGCCAGGACGTTCGAGGTCGGCAGCAAGTGGGCCTTCCTCGACGATGCGCTGGCGGTGAACCTGGCGCTGTTCCAGACCGACGTGGAGAACGAGATCAACACCCAGGTGCTGGATGACGCCGGCAACCCGACCCAGACCGGCAGCAAGCGGGTCAAGGGCGTGGAACTCTCCGCAGTGGGCCGCATCACCGACAATTGGTCGCTGTCGGCTGGTTACAGCCATCTGGACACCGAAGTGAAGGAAGGTGCGAACGTCGCCGCCGATGGCACCAGCAACCTCACCTATACCCCGGACGACGCATTCACCGCATGGAGCACCTACCAGTTGCCGTTCGGGCTGACTGTCGGCGGTGGCGTCCGCTATAGCAGCGCGATGCATCGTGGCACCGATGGTGCGGTCGGCACGCCGTCGTACACGAAGTCATACACGGTGTACGACGCAGTGGTTTCCTATGCGGTGAACGATACGCTGGTGCTGCGCTTGAACGGCTACAACCTGTTCGACAAGCAATACGTAGCCGCGATCAACAAGAGCGGCTACCGTTACACCCCGGGTGCCCCGCGCACCTTCCTGCTCAGCGCGGACTTCCGCTTCTGAGATGGCTGGCGCGGGCAGCCCGTGGCCGCCCGCGCCTCCCTCACCGGACACGATCATGTTGCTGCATATCCCGGACGTACTCAGCACCGAAGAACTGGGCACCCTGCGCAACCGCCTCGACGCGGCCGACTGGACCGATGGCCGCGAGACGGTCGGCAGGCAGGGAGCGCAGGTGAAACGCAACGAACAGCTTGCCGACACATCACCGCTGAAGGCGGAACTGGGGGCCCTGGTGCTGGCCGCATTGCAGCGCAATCCGCTGTTCTTCGCAGCTGCACTGCCGGCCCGGATCCTGCCCCCACGTTTCAACCGTTACCAGGGGGGTGGCAGCTACGGCTTCCATGTCGACGGTGCGGTGATGGCCAACGGCGTGCACGGGCACCTGCGTTCGGATATCTCCTGCACGCTGTTCCTGTCCGCGCCTGAAGACTATGAAGGCGGCGAACTGGTGATCAGCGATACCTACGGCGAACACGAAGTGAAGCTGCCTGCCGGCGACCTGATCGTATATCCCTCCAGCAGCCTGCACCAGGTCAACCCGGTGACGCGCGGTGCGCGCCAGGCAGCGTTCTTCTGGGTGCAGAGCATGGTCCGCGACGACGCGCAGCGGCGCCTGCTGTGGGAAATGGATACATCCATCGAACGCCTGCGCCAGAGCCAGGCCGATGCCAGCGCAGTGCTGCAGTTGAGTGGCGTGTATCACAATCTGCTGCGACGATGGAGCGAAGTCTGAGCGGGCCAGCCGCGCTGTAATTCCCTGCCGGTTTCCACACAGAGCGACTGGGCCATGCGCCTGCCATCGCTGCTGCGGGTTGTTATCGATCCAGCACCGATGTCGCTACTGACGTCAAAGACTTTTCCTCTTTGTGCAGGGCATCCAGTTTCGGCTGTATTGCGCCACTCATTTTCCAGATCCACAGCCACGCTTTGGCCTGAAATCCCCATTCGGTGCACATGCTGGAAATCCTGAACAACTGAGGATTCCACCATGCTCACGCGATTAATTCATGCATCGCATCACTCATTACTGACCCCGCTGTGCAGCGCTATCATCGCGCTTGCTGCTTCGGCGCCAGCGCACGCCGAACTGGCCCGACCGGATCATATCAATGACTACACCAGGACACTTGACGAATTGGTCATGATCATGGGCCACAACGCCTTCAATCACGATGGGTTCCTCCCCAACCAGCGCCTGACCATCGAGGAACAGCTTGGGCGTGGCGTACGCGGATTCATGCTGGACATATACAAGCACAATGGCGAACTGCATGTATGCCACGGAAGCTGCAACATATTGGCGTCCCGCGTCGCGCCTCTGGAGCGCGACCTCCGTACTATCCACGACTTTCTCACCACGCATCCCACAGCGATCATCGCGATCCACATCGAGTCATATATCCAGCGCAAGGACCTTGAGGATTTCCACAGCACGCATCCGGAGCTGTTCCAGCATGCATTCGACCCAACCCATAAATTATGGTCGCGCCATAAAAACTGGCCTGACATCGGCGAGCTCATGGGGGCCGACCAGCGTCTTCTGCTCATCGCACAGGACAGCAGCCTCGCCGGCCGCATTGGAGGCTCATCGGCCCACGTGATGTTCGACCAGGACATCCTGGTCCAGAACACCTACAACATTGGCGACACCATCGGGCAGCATGACTTCAGCTGTTCTTCCCGCTGGGATGACATCCCTCTGGACACGGCAACGGGCGTGAATGGTTGGAAACGCCTGTTCCTCATGAATCACTTCCACAAGGTTCCGGAACTGATCCATGGAGACTACGACAATCACTGGGAGTACATCGAAGCGCGCGAGATGGACCGCTGCAAGCGCATGCCGAACTTCATCGCCGTCGACTCGGTTGAACGCGGTGATGCCCTGGAATACGTTGAGCACCGGAATAATGGCGGCGTGGTGGCTTACGAAGGAAATGATGCCAAACAGAACGTCGTCTGTGGCTTCAGCTCAGCAGTCCAGCGCGACTGGAGCATGCAGGATGGTGAAAGGCTGGGTTGCGAGAACGATGAAATGCGCTCGCTCCGGCTGCGGGGCATGAAGAAGGGCCAGCGGATCACACTCCATGACCACCCGGGCGGGACACGGGATGATGACTTCGGCATCCTCAACATTGACCGTGACATACCGTGGAATTCACCATTGGTACTCAAAGACCTGGATCAGACGCAATACAGCGACCACTTCCGCTACCTCTACTCGGGTGGAAACGGATTGGCGGGAAAGGTATCGCATATAAAAGTCGAACCATCCCCCGTACCCCACAGCGAATCTGCCGCGGTGTTGCTGAGAGGAAATAACGGCACCCAGCGCATCTCCTGCACATTTGGCCTTACCCGCAGCGACTTCTGGAATATCAAGAAGGAATCGGGCTGCCATAACGACGATGCTCGATCCATGAATATTCTTTCGGCCAAAGAGGGAACGATCATTACCGTCTACGATTCGCCCAGTGGCTCGGAAAAGGATGACTACACTGTCATCCGGGTCAAACGGGACCTGGACACTGTGCGGACCGTGCCGACGTTCGAGGGTGATTCGGAGGACGAATACCTGGTCATTGACCACCATCATGTGAATGGACTCGATGGAAAAGTATCAGCGGTACGAGTAGAAACACCTTGATTCTGAATGTGCGCCAGCACGGCGAGCCGTGCTGGTGCCGGCTGCACAGGCAGCATGCGGCAGAGGGCGCACGATCCCGCTCGACGCCCACACCTGCGAATGGCTCTCATTTGCTATTCAGAATAATTATCAATACACTTCCGCCAGATCCACGCCACGTCGTTCGACCATCAGGCCCCAGGGGACATCTTGCGTCATCCGCACCGCCACCATCAGCTCGGCGCCGCCATGCGCGGCCAGCGTCCTGCGCTGGCCAGCCTGCTGGCGTGGGTGGCGATGCTGGCGTTGCTGCTCGGCTCCCTGCCGTTGCTGGCGCCTTCCAGCGACGGCCATGCAGCCTCGGCGCTGCTGCAAAGTCCGCTGGAAGAGCGTGGCGGTGGTGGTGAAGGCAGCCTGCATGAACAGGCACCGGCCAAGCTGCGCCGCGTTGCCCTGAAGGCCGACGTCCCCCTCCAGGCCAGCATGCCGGACACCGCACTGGTGCCACTGGCCGCGTGCTGGGTTGCACTGGCACAGCCTGCCGCCGGCATCGATTTCCAATCCCGTGACTGGCGCGACGCCAGCATGCAGCCTCCGCGTGCCGACCCACCCGGGCGTCGCCAGCAGCGTGGCCAGGCGCCCCCGCTGGCCTGATCCGTCTTCCGTGCCCGCCCGCCGGCGCGCACGTCGAAGCAGCTTCCTGTTGTAGTTCCCTGCTGCCCCTGACCGGGCTCCCTGCGCTGCACTCCGCCGCTCGCTGGCGCCTGGTGCGGCATTTTCCTGCATTTCTTCGAGGTTACCGCCATGGCCCAGCGCCATCGTTTCCGTTCGCCTGTCATCCGTACCGCCCTGTCCAGCGCCCTGCTGTGCGCGCTCGCCGCCCCCGCCCTGGCCGACGTCGCCGCGCCGCGCACCCTGGACCAGGTGGTGGTCACCGCCTCCGGTTTCGAACAGAAGATCACCGATGCACCCGCCAGCATCTCGGTCATCACCCGCGAAGAACTGGCCAAGCGCCCGTACATGACCCTGCTCGATGCGGTGCGTGACCTGGAAGGCGTGGACGTCGGCGAGACCCGCGACAAGACCGGCCAGGGCAGCATCTCGATGCGCGGCATGGGCTCGGATTACACCCTGCTGCTGGTCAATGGCCGCCGGCAGAACAACCACGGCGACATCTATCCGAACAACTTCGGCGGCAACCAGTTCAACCATATCCCGCCGCTGGATGCGATCGAACGCATCGAGGTGATACGTGGACCGGCATCCACCCTGTACGGCGCCGACGCGATGGGCGGGGTGATCAACGTGATCACCAAGCGCAACCTGGACAGCTGGCACGGCTCGGCCACCATTGGCCGCACCTTCGAAACCGACGATGAGTTCGGCGATGACAGCACCTTCGATGCCTTCATCACCGGCCCGCTGGTGCCGGGCGTACTCAACCTCAGCGCGCGCGCCAGCTGGTATGACCGCAAGGCGTCCAACCCGGTGTACGCGCCAGCCACGGACCCGGCCGGCCAGCCACATGACCGCTCACTGGGCTTTGGCGGCGGCGGCAAGACCGTGGACAACACCAACAAGGCCGGTGGCGTCAGCCTGGAATGGAATGCCAGCGATGCGCAGCGCCTGACCCTGGACTTCGATACCTCGCGCCAGGAATACGACAACTCGATCAAGATCAACGACGACGGCGAGGAAGAGTATCCGGTCGGCACGGTGGATGGGATCGCCTCCATCTGGCGCGGCAACACCACCACCTGCATCCCCCGCCTCAACTGCACCCGTGCCGATCCACGCGTGGGATACAGCCCGGCGCAGGAGTTCACCCGTGACGCATGGGCGCTGACCCACGAAGGCGACTGGAGCTTCGGCCGTAGCCTGGTGTCGCTGGCCCACGTGGCCACCAACAATGATGGCCGCACGATGCCCTTCACGGTGGCCGAGCGTCGCCAGTTGCTGGAGATGCTCAACGCCACCGGTGCCTACGCCGGGCAGACCGAAGCGCAACGCCGTGCAGCGGCTGAAGCCGCCTTCCTCCCGCGTCCCAAGCGCACGCTGGAGAGCGCCCAGTACACCCTGGATGCGAAACTGGACATCCCGTTCCAGGCCGCCGGCCAGCACATGGCGGTGATCGGTGCGCAGGTGATCCGCGGGGAGCTCACCGACGGGGTGTTCGGCATGGAAACCGGCAACCCGGGCCAGACGCAGGACCACAACATGTACTCGGTGTTCGCCGAAGACACCTGGAACATCACCGCACCGTTTGCCCTCACCTACGGCCTGCGCTTCGATGACCACGAAGTGTTCGGCAACCACCTGAGCCCGCGCCTGTACGGCGTATACACGTTCAACGATGCGTGGACCGTCAAGGGTGGTGTCAGCACCGGCTTCAAGACCCCCAAGACCACCCAGCTGTATGACGGCGTGACCGGTTTCGGTGGCCAGGGCACCTCGCCCATGTACGGCAACCCGGACCTGCAGCCTGAAACCAGCACCAGCACCGAGCTGGCCGTGTACTGGCAACATCCCGATGGCCACAGCGCCAATGCCACCGTGTTCCACAACAAGTTCGACGACAAGATCGCCTCGCAGCCCTGCGGCCCCGGCCTGACGCTGGCCTGCACCAGCAGTGGCGAGTACGCCGAGCTGGGCTATGCCAGCAGCAGCCGCACGGTGAACATCGACGAAGTGGTGATCCAGGGCGTGGAAGTCGCCGGCCGCTGGGAAATCAGCGATCGCTTCGCATTGCGCGCCAACTACACCTACACCGACAGCGAGCAGAAGAGTGGTGCGGAGAAGGGCCTGCCGCTGGGCAACAGCGCCAAGCACATGGCCAACGCCACCTTCGACTGGCAGGCCAGCGAGCGCTTCAACGTATTCCTGACTGGCGAAATGCGTTCCAAGCGCTACCGTGGCGTCAGCTCGATCACCAACCAGCCGCTTTACTACAAGGACTACACCGTGCTGCACCTGGGCGCGTCCTTCGAAGCCACGCAATGGCTGACCGTCAATGCGCGCATCAACAACCTGCTGGACCGTGATTTCACCACCTACCACGCCAGCTTCGTCGACCTGGATGGCGACGGCGCCTATGCCGATGGCACCAGCGAGGTGCTGTTCGAGGATGACTACAACAACAAGGACAAGGCACGCAGCGTGTGGGTCAGCCTGAACTTCAAGTTCTGAGGTGATCATCCGGTAGCGCCGGGCCATGCCCGGCGCACGTGGACGGCAGCCCCATCCTGAAAACCGCCGAGCATGGCTCGGCGCTGCCACCAGGGCAGATACATTCCGACACCTAATTGCGAACTATTCTCATCAATGATGTAATGCGCCGTCATCTCCTGTTTCCCTCCGTGCCGTGAGCCGTTCCGTACCTTCCACCGTGCAGCAACAGCAGAGCCGCGGTTTCTGGCTGCGTACGCTGCACCAATGGCATTGGATCAGCTCGGCGGTCTGCCTGATCGGCATGCTGCTGTTTGCCGCCACCGGCATCACCTTGAACCACGCGGCGAAGATCGAAGCCACCCCGCAGGTGCAGAACCGCCAACTGCAACTGCCCGCAGGAATGCTGGGCCAACTGGGCGACCGCGAGGAGGGCAACGCACCGATTCCCCGCAGCGCGCGGCAATGGCTGGACCAACAGCTGGATGTCTCCATCGGCGGGCGTGCAGCGGAGTGGTCGCCGGAGGAGATCTACCTGTCATTGCCACGGCCTGGCGGCGATGCCTGGTTGAGCATCGATCGCCAAAGCGGTGCGGTGGAGTACGAATCCACTTCGCGCGGGGCGGTTTCCTATTTCAACGACCTGCACAAGGGCCGCAATGCCGGGCCCGCCTGGGGCTGGTTCCTGGACCTGTTCGCCGTGGCCTGCCTGGTGTTCTGCATCACCGGCCTGTTCCTGCTGCACCTGCATGCGCGGCAGCGGCGCATGACCTGGCCGCTGGTCGGCCTGGGACTGATGATCCCGCTGCTGATCGCCCTGCTGTTGATCCACTGACCTTCTTCGACCTTCCCTGCTGGAGCCGTCCATGCGCGTCACCCTAACCATCGCCCTCAGCGGCCTGCTGGCCACCTCGCCCGCCTATGCGGCCACGCTGGACATCAATGTCGAGGTGCCCAAGCTCAACGTCGCCGAATACCACCGGCCATACGTGGCCGTTTGGCTGGAGGGCGCCGACCAGAAAGTCGCCGCCAACCTGTCGGTGTGGTACCAGCAGACCGGCAACAGCGAAGGCCACGGCACCAAGTGGCTGCCGGACCTGCGCCAGTGGTGGCGCAAGAGTGGGCGCACGCTGGACGTTCCGGTGGACGGCGTGACCGGCCCGACCCGCCCGGTCGGCAAGCACGCGCTGTCCTTCGATGACCGCCAGCCGGCACTGAAGCAGCTGGCACCGGGCAGCTACACCCTGGTCGTGGAAGCGGTACGCGAAGTCGGCGGCCGCGAACTGCTGAAGATCCCCTTCACCTGGCCGGCCAAGGCCGCCCAGAACGGCTCGGCCCAGGGCAGCACCGAACTGGGCCAGGTCACCCTCGCCGTCAAACCATGAAAAGGGGACGGAGGGGATTAAGTCGTAATCGCCGCCGTCCTGTCGCACACCAACCTGTCCACTTTCCCGGAGTTACATGTCCATGAAGCGCACGCTCGTCCTCGCCGCCGCCCTGGCTGCTGCCCTTCCCTTCTCCGCCCTCGCCCACAAGGCTTGGCTGTTGCCATCGCAGACCGTGATCGCCGGCACCAACCCATGGATCACCGTGGACGGTGCGGTGTCCAACGACCTGTTCTATTTCAACCATGTGCCACTACGCTTGGAATCGCTGGTCATCACCGCACCGGACGGCAGCGCCGTACAGCCGCAGAACCCGGCCAGCGGCAAGTTCCGCAGCGTGTTCGACATCGAACTGAAGCAGCAGGGCACCTACCGCATCGCCTCGGTCAACGATGGCCTGTTCGCAACCTACGAGCAGAACGGTGAACGCAAGCGCTGGCGCGGCAACGCAGCCAGTTTCGGCGAGCTGCCGAAGGACGCGGAAAACCTGCAGGTATCGCAGTCGGTGGGCCGGGTGGAAACCTTCGTCACCAACGGTGCGCCCAATGGCACCGCACTGAAGCCGACCAACAAGGGCATCGAGCTGATCGCCAACGCCCACCCCAATGATCTGTTCGCGGGCGAGGAAGCGACCTTCCATGTGCTGGTCGACGGCAAGCCCACCGCCGGGCTGGAGTTCGAGATCGTGCGTGGCGCGACGCGTTACCGCAATGCGCAGGACGAGATCAAAGTCACCAGCGATGCAAAGGGCGAGATCAAGGTGACCTGGCCGGAAGCCGGCATGTATTGGCTGGAAACCGGCACCGAGGACGACAAGACGTCGGTGAAGCAGGCTACCAAGCGCCGCCTGAGCTACGTGGCCACGCTGGAAGTGCTGCCGCAATGATTCCCCGGGGCCGGGCATCGCCCGGCTCCAGCGGAAACCGGCACCACCCGGAACGGACATGACCAACGCCTCATTCGACATCGCCAACCTGGGCGGCACCACCATGGGCACCACGTGGAGCGTCAAGCTGGTGGTGCCGCGCAGGCGCGAACTGCACGCGCTGCATGCCGGCATCCAGGCACGGCTGGACCGCGTGGTCGCCCAGATGAGCACCTGGGAGCCGGATTCCGACCTGAGCGCCTACAACCGCGCAGCAACAGGCAGCTGGTGCACGCTGCCGGAGGAAACCCGTCGTGTGCTGCACTGTGCACAGCAGGTGGCGGCCGCCAGCGAGGGGGCATTCGATCCCACCATCGGGCCGTTGGTGGCGCTGTGGGGATTCGGTGCCCATGCAGGACCGCGTGGCGTGCCCGACGACGCGCGGCTGGCGGCAACGCGCGCACGCTGCGGTTGGCAACGCCTGCAATGGCAACACGATGCGTTGCTGCAACCGGGTGGCCTGGAGCTGGATCTTTCGGCGATCGCCAAGGGATTCGGCGTGGATGACGTGGCGCGCTGGCTGCAGGCACAGGACGTCGCGGCGGCGCTGGTGGAAGTCGGCGGCGAACTGCACGGCTACGGTCGCAAACCGGATGGCCAACCATGGCGCGTGCTGGTCGAATCAGCGCCGGAAGACGATGCAGGCACGCCTGGCCCACCACGCGTGCTGGCGCTGGATGGACACGCCGTCGCCACCTCTGGCGATCGCTGGCACCGTTACCAGCAGCATGGGGAACAACTGAGCCACAGCCTGGATCCGCGCAGCGGCCGGCCGGTGCAACGTGCTGCGGCAGCGGTGACGGTCGTGGCGGCCGAGGCGATGCTGGCAGATGCCTGGGCCACGGCATTGACCGTGCTGGGCAGCACGGCGGGGTTGGTGCTGGCCACGCGGCTGGGACTGGCGGCACGCTTCCTGGAACGCGGGGAACACGCCCCGATCGAGACAGTGAGCCCTGCATTCCAGGCGTTGCTGCCTTGAGCCTTCGTCCCTCACCTGCCGCGCTGGGCAACCTGCTGGTACTGCTGGGATTGGCGCTGGTGGCGTGGCTGTTGCTGCGCCTGCAACTGGGCGATAGCGGATGGGAAGTCGCGGCGCGCGGACGCGACTGGCAGATCGCGGCAGCCAGCGTGCTGGGCTATGCCGCGCTGTGTACCTGCATCTGGTGGCGTGCGCGCCCGCGCGATGAACAAGGCGATCCGGCGCAACGCCCCATCCTGGTGGTGTGGGCCAGCCAGACCGGGTTCGCCCTGCAACTGGCCGAGCGCAGCGCCGATGCCCTGCGTAACGCAGGGGTGGCGGTCCGGCTGCGCAGCATCGAGCAGTTGGATGCGGCAACGCTTGCCGGCAGCGAACGGGCCGTGTTCATCGCAAGCACCACCGGCGAAGGCGACCCGCCTGATCATGCCTTGCCGTTCCTGCGCCGGTTGATGCCGGCCACCCCTTCGCTGGCGCACCTGCGCTACGCCGTGCTCGCCCTGGGTGATCGCAGCTACGATCATTTCTGCGCATTCGGCCAGCAACTGGATGGCTGGCTGCGGCAGCACGGCGCGCATGCGCTGTTCGATACCGTGCAGGTGGACAATGCCGACCCGGCCAGCCTGCGCCACTGGCAGCAGCTGCTCGGCCAGTTGGGTGGCCAGGCCAGCGAACAACCCGACTGGAGTCCGGCCGACTACCAGGCATGGACACTACGGCAACGCACGCAGCTCAATCGCGGCAGCGTGGGAGGACCGGTGCACTGGTTGCGCCTGCTGCCACCCGCTGAAGGCGACGCACGTTGGCAGGCCGGCGACATTGCTGAAATCGGCCCCCGCCATGCGCCGGAAACGGTGGATGCGTGGCTGGCCACGCATGGCTTCGACGGCACCGCATTGCTGGGCGATGGGCAGACCCTGCACCAGCGCTTGTCGCGCTCGCACCTGCCGGAAACCGAATTCGAAGGGGATCGCGATGCCTTGGTCGGGGCACTGCAACCCTTGCCACACCGCGAATATTCCATTGCCTCGGCCATGCACGATGGCACGCTGGACCTGGTGCTGAGGCGCCAGCTGCGGGCCGACGGTACGCCCGGCATCGGCAGCGGCTGGCTGTGCGACGTGGTTCCAGTCGGTGCGATCGTCGACCTGCGGCTGCGCCGCAATCCTGGCTTCCATGGCGTGGCGGTCGCTGTTCCACTGATCCTGATCGGCAATGGCACCGGCATCGCCGGCCTGCGCGCGCACCTGCATGAACGCGTAGCGGCTGGTGCCCACCGCAACTGGCTGCTGTTCGGCGAACGCAACGCGGCGCATGACTTCCACTTCGCCGACGAACTGCAGGCGATGCGGCAACAGGGAACACTGGAGCGCCTGGATGCGGTGTTCAGCCGGGATGGCGGGGAACATCGCTACGTCCAGCATCGGCTGCAGGCGGAGGCGATGCAGCTGCGCAGCTGGGTGGATGCCGGCGCGGCCATCCTGGTCTGCGGCAGCCTGCAGGGCATGGCACCGGCAGTGGATGCGGTACTGGAACAGGTGCTCGGCGCGGACGGCAAGGAAGCACTGCTGTTGGCCGGCCGCTACCGGCGTGATGTGTACTGACCCTTGTCGCCAGGTCTTGCCCTGATGGATGCAGGCCGCTGGGCGTCACGCACCAGAAGCCGCGCCCGCCACGGCAGGCGTCAGCCGGATCGCCAGCAGCTCTCCCCCCCCATGCAGCGCATGCCGTTGCCGTTCGCCGGCCGCCAGCCATGCCGTGTCGCCCGCTTCCAGCGCTGGCAGTGCGCTGCCTGCTTCGAACCGGGCCTGGCCAGCAAGCAGGTGGATCGCCCAGGCCACCCCTGGTTCGCTGAAGAAATACATCGGCCCCACCAGCGGTCGGTGCAGCAGTTCTGCATGCACAGCCTCGCGCCGCCACATCAGGTTGAAGTCATGGGTGACGCCATCCAGCAGTTCGCCGTGCACCGCCGCTTCGCCTGCGAAACGCACGCGTCCATACGGTGACAGGACGTCGGCCACGCGGCCATCGTCGAAACGCAGTCGCACGCCGTTGCCCTGCAACAGCACCAGTTCGCGCTCTACGCCCGGGAACGCGGAGAACGCGGCATCGCGCTCGATCTCCGCGATGGACAGGCGCAGCGCCCAGTCCACATCGTGGTCGGGCAGGCGCAGGATTTCCCGGGTCCAGCCAAGGCCATTGCGCCAACGCACGCGCCGGTAGCCGCTGCTTGCGACGACATGGCTGGAATGTTGCAGGGTGTCGGTGATATCCATGCACCCATTGTGCCGATGGCCGCGCGCAAACGCACAGGCGCCGGCTAGAGCGGGGCCATGCCCCGCGGCCTTTCGCGCGATGCCGGAAACAAGGGCAGCGGGTCATGGACCCGCTCTACCTGATCATCCGCAGTCGGTGCCCAGCAACTGCGAATGCGCCAGCCAGGCCTGGTCCGGGTAGTAGGCGAACACCATCGTTCCCCCGCGCAACGCGTCGATCAGTGGCTTGGCCACGCTCAGGCGCACGGCCGGGCAGCCCAGGCTGCGGCCCAGCCGGCCCTGCAACCGCGCCGCGGCAGGATTCACATACGGCGCGCCGTGGATCACGATCGCCCGCTCGCGTGCATGGTCGTTGAAGCCCGGCTCCAGCCCATCCAGGCGCAGCGAGTAACCGTTGCCACCCACGTAGGTCTCCTGTGCGGTGAATGCACCAAGGCTGGACATGTAGCTGCCTTCCCGGTTGGAAAAATGCTCGGTCAGGTCCGCGCCACTGTTGCGCCCATGCGCCACCCATTCCTCGAACAGCAATCGCTGCCGGCGCAGGTCGAACACCCACAGGCGCGGTTCGGTGGAAGGACGCGAGTAATCGATCACCCCCAGCCGCTCCGGCACGATGCCCAGTTCCGGGCGCCGCAGCGCACAGCGCATCGCACCGGCAGCCATCTGCAGCACCTTCCGGTCAGCATTCGGCGCGGCCCTGGCAAGGATGGCAGCCAGGTCCGGGCTGGACACCGCCGCAGGCGGAGCCTGCGCGAACGCGGGCTGGCAGCAGGCAGCAAGCAGGCCAATGGCAGCCATCCAGCGCAGGCGGAACCGGGTCATGGGCGCAGATCAGGGACAGGCATGAAGCTCACAGGGTGGACCCGTCCGGCTCGGATTCCAACACTGGCTGCAGGCCCGGTTCAGCCGCGCTTGGGCGCACCGCCGGCAGCATCGTCACCAGCAGGGTGGTGCCTGGAACCAGCGCCGCATACAGGTGGCGGGCGAATTCCTCCGGCAGCGCCATCGGCAACGACGGCGTGGCCAGCAGGTCCGGCGTGGCCTGCGTTTCGGCCTGTCCAAGCAGCGGGTAGGCAGTCCAGCGATGCAGCCGCTGATGGCTGTCCAGGGGGCTGGGAATGTCGGTGTAGCCCTCTCCCATCACGAACAACGTGGTGCCCTGGAACGCAGGCAATGCCGCGGCTGCCAGTGGCGATTCGCCGATCAGGACGCCGTCGCGCAGCACGTAGACACGCTGGTCATGCAGGCTGACCAGCACCCCGACCTGGCCAGCCGGTGCGGCGTCTTCGTTCCAGTAGGCTGCGGCCGGGTCACTTGCCGGCACTTCAGGCAGGGCCTGGCCGCGGCTGGTCACCGGTGCCAGCACCGACGGATAGGCCAGGGTCATCGGCGAGCTCTTGGCATCGGCCACGACCACGGTATCGCCGCGTTGGGTCGCGCCGAACAGCTTCTGCGCGAATGCCTGCGGCAGCCGCACGCACCCATGCGAAGCCGGGTGCCCGGGCAGCGCGCCGCCGTGCAGGGCAATGCCATCCCAGGTCAACCGCTGCATATAGGGCATCGGCGCGCTGTTATAGAGGTTGGAACGGTGGTCCTTGTCCTTCTGCAGGATGGTGAACACACCGGTTGGCGTTTCGTGCCCGGCCTTGCCCGAACTGATGGTGCTCAGGCCAATCGCGATGCCATTGCGGTATACGTAGGCGCGCTGCTCGTCCAGGCTCACCACCAATACGATGGGGCCCGATGGGGAAATCTCCGGATGCCAGAGGAACTGGCCGGGCTTCAGATCGGTCGGGCCACGTACCTCGGCACTGGCGGTGTCCACGGGGGAACCCGGGATGCTGGCAGATGGCCGCGCATGCAGCGACAGCGGGGCCGCCAGCAACACGCTGGTGGCAAGCAGCAGGGACAGGGGCAACGATCGCATCGGTGCGGTCATCCATCGCGTGGGAAAGGCCACGCTACCGTTTCCCGGCTCCATAAAACAGCAGGCCCAAAAACAGATTGCCCGGCGACACGGCCTTGTGTCGTACCGGGCAACAGTCACGTCCCTGTCAGCCTCCTGCCGCCCATCGCATCCTGCGAATGGGGCGGTGCGCTCCGTGCACGGAGGCCGCGGTCATCCCTGGTTGTCTATCCCAGCCCCTTCCACAGGTCTGTGATGCCACCCTCCTGGTGCTGTCGACGCCTCCCTGCGCCGGTCGCTGCCACCTCTTCCGTTGGCTGGCGGTGACCCGCATCCTGCGGGCCGCGACGAATCCCGATATCAGCGCCTTGGCACGGGTCGAACCGGTACCGTTCCTGGTACCGGATCCATCGAGGGCTTCCCACCTTCGATCATGATCCGCTGTCGATTCCGTTCGACGATGGCTTTCCCTATGCCCTTCACCTGCGTCAGGTCCTCGACGCGTCTGAAAGGCCCGTGCTGCTGCCTGTGCTCGACGATCGCAGCTGCCCGGCTGGGCCCCACCATCGTCAATCCCTGCTGCAGTGCAGAGGCATCGGCCCGGTTGATGTCGATCCGCTCGGCAGCAAGTGCCTGCGTGACCCCCACCCCCAGAAGCAGTGCCCACAACACGATCCGCCAAGGCACGACGTACTTCTCCTTGTGATCCAGACCCATTCCGACCGGCAGTCCCGTCGGTGGAAACAGTGTCCGTCACCACATGTGCACAGCCTATCGTCCGCTGACATTTCTAACAGCCAGCTAAATACCCGACGCCTTGTAGGAAAAACCCTACACAAATGAGCGCAGGACGAAAGCCCATTTGCGTCAGGCTGAACCGATGTCGGCAGGCCGCCCGGGGCGCGCCGTTCCCCCTTCCACACCGGTGAAAACCGGACCGCATGTCCCTCCACACCGCCGTGCGACACGGTGCTCCGGCGTAGAATGGGCGGATCAGTCACACATGCAACCGGAGTTTCCAGATGGACAGCGCCAAGCTCGGCCAATTCGTCAATCAGAAGTGGGACAACGAGATCGTTCCGCAACTGGTCGACTACATCCGCATTCCCAACAAGTCGCCGATGTTCGACGCCAACTGGGTGCAGAACGGCTACATGGAGCAGGCCGTTGTCCTGATGGAAACCTGGGCCAGGGCCCAGGACATCCCCGGCCTGCAGGTCGAAGTCGTGCGTCTGGAAGGCCGTACCCCGCTGATCCTGCTGGAAATCCCGGCCAGCGGCAGCGAAACCGGCGATGACACCGTGCTGCTGTACGGCCATCTGGACAAGCAGCCGGAAATGACCGGCTGGGACGACGACCTTGGCCCGTGGATCCCGGTGCTGCGCGATGACAAGCTCTATGGTCGCGGTGGCGCAGATGATGGCTATGCAATCTTCGGTTCGCTGGCCGCCGTGCTGGCGCTGCAGGCACAGGGCCTGCCGCACGCCCGTTGCGTGATCCTGATCGAGGCCTGCGAAGAGTCCGGCAGTTACGACCTGCCCGCCTACGTCGACCACCTGGCCGACCGCATCGGCAAGCCCTCGCTGGTGGTGTGCCTGGATTCGGGCTGCGCCAACTACGACCAGCTGTGGTGCACCACCTCGCTGCGCGGCCTGACCGGCGGCAACTTCTCGGTGAAGGTACTCAACGAAGGCGTGCACTCCGGCGATGCCTCCGGCGTGGTGCCGTCCAGCTTCCGCCTGCTGCGCCAGCTGCTGTCGCGCATCGAGGACCAGGACACTGGCCGCATCCTCGTCGATGGCATGCAGGTCGAGATCCCGGCCGAGCGCCTGGAGCAGGCCAAGCGTGCCGCCGAGGTTGTCGATACCGCCATCTTCGACAAATTCCCGTTGGTCGACGGCCTGGTGCCGATGAACGACGACCTGACCGAGCTGGTGCTCAATCGCACCTGGCGCCCGGCATTGTCCGTGACCGGCATCGGTGGCATGCCGCCGCTGGAATCGGCCGGCAACGTGCTGCGCCCGCATACCGCGGTGAAGCTGTCGCTGCGCCTGCCGCCCACCGCCGATGGCAAGGCCTGCGGTGAACTGCTGAAGGAAGCGCTGCTGCGCGATCCGCCGAACGGCGCCGAAGTCACCCTGGACCTGGAAAAGGCCTCCAGCGGCTGGAACGCACCGGCGATGTCCCCGTGGCTGACCCAGGCCATCGACGAGGCCAGCCAGATGTTCTTCGGCAAGCCGGCCATGTACATGGGCGAAGGCGGCTCGATCCCGTTCATGGGCATGCTGGGCGAGAAATTCCCCGGTGCACAGTTCATGATCACCGGCGTGCTGGGCCCGCACTCCAATGCACATGGCCCGAACGAGTTCCTGCACATCCCGATGGGCAAGAAGGTGACCGCCTGCGTGTCCAAGGTGATCAGCGAACACCACGCCGCCAGCCTGCGCGGGGAGACCAGCGGCTCGCCGGTCGCCGCCGACAGCGGCACCCGCCACGGCGACCACGGCTGCTGCTGATCTGGGTAAAGTGAGCGCCGCAGCCGGGCCTGTCCGGCTGCGCCCCTCATCGCAAAGGATTCCATGCCCATGAATGGCCTGTTCGGCAGCAGCAGCTGGCTTTACATCATCCTGGTCGGCTTCGTGGTCGGCCTGCTCGGTCGCTTCTTCATGCCCGGCAACAACCGCATGGGCTGCCTGCTGACCATCGTGCTCGGCATCGTCGGCGCGCTGCTGGCCGGTTGGTTTGGCCAGTACATGGGCTGGTACGCCCGCGGTGAACCGGCCGGATTCGTCGGTGCCGTGCTGGGTGCCATCGTCGTGCTGGCGTTGCTGCGTCTGGTCAGCGGCGGCCGGCGCTGACCCCTCCCCTCCTCCTGACGTCGGCGCCTGCGGGCGCCCGGATGCTGCCTGCATGAACGATCCTGCTTCCCACCCCGAACGCGCGGCCCAGCGCCTGCAATGGGTGCGTGCGCACCTGGATGATGCCGATGCACGGCTCGAGCGTGCCTCGGTGGATGCTGGCATGCGCAGCTACTGGCGGGCGACCAGCCGCCACGGCAGCCACGTGGTGATGGATTCGCCACCGGGCCTGGAAGACGTGCGTCCCTGGCTGCGCATGCGCACCCTGCTGGCTGACCACGGCCTGCGCGTCCCGGCCGTGCTGGCGCAGGACATCGACGCAGGCCTGCTGCTGCTGGAGGACCTGGGCGGGCCGACCCTGGCGCGGGTGATCGACGCCGACAACGCCGACGCCTGGTTCGACCGCGCGATGGACCAGTTGCTGGCCCTGCAGGGTATGCCGGTACCGGAAGGTTTCGGCAGCTTCGGCGAGGCCTTGTTGCAGCGCGATGCCGGGCTGTTCGACGAATGGTTCCTGCAGCGCCACCTCGGTATCCACCTTGGCTGCGAAGCAGCCGAGAACCTGCAGCTGGCGCAGCGCCGCCTGATGGACAACGCACTGGGCCAGGCACAGGTGATGACCCATCGCGACTTCATGCCGCGCAACCTGATGCCGGTATCGGATGGGCCGGCCGTACTGGATTTCCAGGACCTGGTGCGCGGCCCCATCGCCTACGATCCGGTCAGCCTGTTCAAGGACGCCTTCCTGAGCTGGCCGTTGCAGCGCGTGGACGAATGGCTGGCGCGATACCACGAACGCGCCCGCGCCGCTGGCCTGCCGGTGCCGGACCGCGCCACCTTCCTGCGCGACGCCGACTGGATGGGCATCCAGCGCCACGTCAAGATCCTGGGGCTGTTCTGCCGGCTGCGCTACCGCGATGGCAAAGGCCACTACCTGGACGATGCGCCGCGCTTCATCGCCTACCTGGATGAAGTGCTGCCGCGCTACCCGCTGCTGGACGGGCTGCGCCGGGTGCTGGAAGAACAGGTCAAGCCGGCGATGGCCGCGCAGTCCGAACCGGTGCTGCCACGATGAAGGCGCTGGTCTTCGCCGCCGGGCTCGGCGAGCGCATGCGCCCGCTCACCCTGCATACCCCCAAGCCGCTGCTGTCGGTGGCGGGCAAGCCACTGATCGTTTGGCACCTGGAGCGGCTGGCCGCCATCGGCGTGCGCGAGGTGGTGGTCAACATCGCCTGGCTGGCCGAATGCTTCGCCCCCACCCTGGGCGATGGCAGCAGATGGGGCTTGACCCTGCATTTCGTGCATGAAGGCGATACGCCACTGGAAACCGGCGGCGGCATCCTCAACGCGCTGCCGGTGCTGGGCGGGCAGCCGTTCCTGGTCGTCAACGGCGATATCTGGACCGACTTCGACTTTGCCACCCTGCCACGCGAACCGGCCGGGCAGGCGCACCTGGTAATGGTGGACAACCCCGCGCAGCATCCGCATGGCGATTACCGGCTGGACGCCGACGGACTGTTGCACCATGACCGCGAAGGCGCATGCCTGACCTACGCCGGCATCGGTATATACCGGCCCTCCATCGTGGCCGAATGGCAGGAAACAATCGGCGATGCGCCCGGCAGCGAATGCACGCCGCCGCGTTTTTCAGTGGTGCCGCTGCAGAAGCATTTCATGGCGCGCGGACAGGTCACCGGCCAGCACCATCGCGGCCGCTGGACCGACGTCGGCACCGTCGAACGCCTGCAGGCACTGGACGCCGAATTGGCAGCGAACGGCTGAGCCCCTCGCGGCGGGCGGCGGTTCACGCTGGATACGGGGTGGCGACGGGCCGGTGGCCGCCAACCACGTATGAAGAAAATGGTAGAGCGGGGCCATGCCCCGCTGCCGTTCGCGCCATGCCGGAAACAAGGGCAGCGGGTCATGGACCCGCTCTACCCATCTCCATCACCCCATTCCGCCGGGCATGGCCCGGCGCTACCTGACACCGCATGGACCTGTCGAAGGTGGGGCGGATGGCGTATGCCCAAGAACGAATCGGTAGAGCGGGGCCATGCCCCGCTGCCGTTCGCGCGATGCCGGAAACAAGGGCAGCGGGTCATGGACCCGCTCTACCCATCTCCATCACCCCATTCCGCCGGGCATGGCCCGGCGTTACCCGACGCCGCATGCACCTGTCGAAGGGGGGCAGATGGCGTATGCGCAAGAACGAATTGGTAGAGCGGGGCCATGCCCCGCTGCCGTTCGCGCGATACCGGAAACAAGAGCAGCGGGTCATGGACCCGCCTACCCATCACCCCATTCCGCCGGGCATGGCCCGGCGTTACCCGACGCCGCATGCACCTGTCGAAGGTGGGGCGGATGGGGTATGCCCAAGAACGAACTGGTAGAGCGGGGCCATGCCCCGCTGCCGTGTGCGCGATGCCGGAAACAAGAGCAGCGGGTCATGGACCCGCCTACCCATCACCCCATTCCGCCGGGCATCGCCCGGCGCTACCTGACACCGCATGGACCTGTCGAAGGTGGGGCGGGGTGGGTTGGCGGGACCTTGTGAGGCAGGAGCCGAACAGGAGCCCCCATGGATGGGTTCACGGCGCGTCCCGCCAACCCACCCCGCCCCACCCACACACAGCCCTGCAGCTGTTGCCGTTGCTGTTGCCGTTGCTGTTGCTTCGGCGGGCGCCGGGCAGCCGCCCGGCAAACAACACGCCCTCAGTACCGCGGGCGGCCGTCTTCCAGTACCTGGCGCAGGAACGGCACGGTAATGCGCCGCTTGGCCGCCAGCGACTCGCGGTCCAGCCAATCCAACAGCGTGATCAATCCACCCAGTTCGCGACCGGAGTGCGACAGCAGCCATTCAATGGCGGCCTCATCGATGGCCAGCCCACGCCGCAGCGCGCGTTCGCGCAACACCGCCGCACGCCCCTCTTCGTCCAGCGCTTCCAGCACTACCCGCACGCATTGGCCCAGCCGCGAACGCAGGTCCGGCAGCACCAGCCCCAGCTCGCCCGGCGCCTTCTGCGCGGTATACAGCACCGCCGCCCCCGCCGCGCGCGCGCGGTTGTGGAAATCGAACAGCGCCACTTCGTCGTCGCGGTTGCCCGCGACTGCATCCAATCCGTCCAGTGCCACCAGTTCGCGCTGTTCCAGTCCCTCCAACGCCGCATGCAGGCGCCCGGCCACGCTGGCCAGCGGCACGTAGGTGGGTGTCCGCCCGGCCTGTTCGGCGCTGGAACACATCGCCAACGCCTGGTGGGTCTTGCCGGTGCCGGATGTGCCTTGCAGGTAGATCCAGTCATGGCTGGCACCCACCGCGATCGCACGCAGCTGTGCCAGCGCGCCGTCAGGCGCGCCGATGAAGGTCTCCAGCCGCTGGTCCTGCGGATAATGCAGGGCCAGCGGCAGCTGCGGCACCGCGCTCACTTCGGCTCCGGCCCCTTTGGCGGGGTGGCGACGATGGCCGGCTTGTCGATGTAGGAATCCAGCACGATCGAACGTTTCTCGCCCGCATACAGTTCGCTTTCGCGATAGCGCTGGTGCGCGTAACGCAGCAACACGTTGCTCACTGCCGCCACCGGCAACGCCAGCAGCATGCCCAGGAAACCGAACAGCTGGCCGCCAGCCATCACCGCGAAGATCACCGCCACCGGATGCAGGCCGATCTTGTCGCCGACGATGCGCGGGGTCAGTACGTAGCTTTCCAGCAACTGGCCAACGGTAAACACCACGCCGACCAGGATCAGCAGCTTCAGGTCAAAACCCTGCGCCTGCACCAGCGCGGCCACCACGGCCAACAGGATGCCGGTGGTGGCACCCAGGTACGGAATGAAGCTGATCAGGCCGGCAATCAGCCCGATCAACAGGCCCAGCTTCAGTCCCACCAGCGACAGGCCACCGGCATAGATCACGCCCAGCGCCACCATCACCAGGAACTGGCCGCGGATGAACGCACCCAGCACATCGTTGGATTCACGCGCCAGCTGGCTGATGGTACCGATCCGGTTGCGCGGGATCACCGAGGCCACGCGCTCCACCAGCTTGTCCCAATCGCGCAGGAAATAGAACGCCAGGATTGGCAGCAGCAGGATGTTGACCACCCAGGTCACCATCGCAAAGCCCGAACGCTGCACGTAGCCGAAGAACGAACGCGCAACGCCGCCAGCCTGCTGCCAGTGGCTGCGGATCCACTCCATCACCCGCGCCGGGTCCAGCCACTGCATGATCTCCAGTCCGGTCTTCTGCTCGAACCAGGGAATACCCTTCTGCATCAGCCATTCCTGGGCCTGCGGCGCCGAGGCGATGAGCGTGGTGATCTGGCGCTCGATCATCGGCACCAGGATCACCATCAGCGCGGTGATCACCAGCACCATGGCCACGAACACCAGGATTACCCCGGTAATCCGCGAACGTCCCTTGGCTTCGATGCGATCCACCAGCGGATCGCCCAGCCAGGCCAACGCAAGCGCCAGCACGAACGGAGTCAGGATCGGGGCCAGCAGCCAGACGATCCAGCCAATCAACATGGCAACCGCGACGAACTTCACGCGGCGCAGGAACTGGGCGATTTCCGCCTCGGGAGACAGCATCATCGCAGGCGATACTCGTTGCTGGCCGGAGCCGGGTTCTGTTCATCGCCGTCCAGGATGATCGATACCGGCGCCACCGGCTCCAGCACGCCGCCGTCGCCCAGCATCCGGTTCAGCCCGGCCAGGCCGGTGGTCATTTCCAGGTTCAGCTCCAGCCGGTCGCCCAGCGCGCGCAGCGGGATCACGTTGCGCACCACCGGCACCTGGCGCAGCCCGGCAGCCAGGCGCATGTAGGCATCGGCACTGTTCACCCCGGTGACCACCACGCGATAAGTACCCGCCTGCCCGGTCGCCGCGCCGGCCTTGGCATAACGCCGTACCAGCGCATCGGCCGCACCGTCGGCGCCGGCCGCCATCGCCCGCATGGCGTTGGGGTCCTTGGTGGTCCACTTGTCCAGCTCACGGCCGTTGTCGACGAAAACCCAGTCTGCCGTCCAGCCACCATCGGCGCGGTACAGCTTGCCGATCAGCTGCATCGGCGGCGCATAACGGGATGAGGCACGGGCCACGGCCGCGCTGTCCTGGCGCCAGATCGCCCCGACCAGCGCCTGTTCGGCGGTACTGCCCGACGGCAGGCCCAGCTTGTAGCCGCGCTCCACCGCGCGCGCCAGCACCGGACGTACCGCGTTTGCCTGCTGCACGCTGACCAGCCGCGGGCCGCTGCCATCATCGATGGCCAGCCACAGCACCGGCTTCGGGCGCGGCTGCGGCCAGACCGGCAGGCCCAGCGCGGTGATCAGTGCATCCACGTCATCTTCGCGGAAACGGGCGACCAGCAGGGTGCGGAAGCTCGGCGCACCACTGGCCGCCGTGCTCTGGTCCTGCTTGTAGTCGTAGCTCTCCACGTAATCCTTGGCGTTGCGCAACGCCTGCACCACGCCAGGACGGGCGGTGATGTTGCGGTCGCCGGACAGTTTGGCCAGTACTTCGGCCAGGGCGCGCGACAACCCGCCATTGCGGTCGGCGTCGCTTTGGCCACGTACCGGCACCTCGGCGTCGTAGCTGCCGCTGGCCGTGGCGACGTCGCCCTCGGTGCGCAGGCCGCTCTGGGCCTGGGCCACGGCAGGCAGGCACAACGCCAGGAGCATCATGAGGAACACGGTCCGAAGGGGGCTGCGGGGCATCTGGACTTCCATTGGCTCGACGTATCCAGGGAGATTGTTGCCCGAATAGGGTCTTTGCGCCAACGTGGCCTGTTAAAATCGGCGTCTCACCCCAGCAAGCGCCGACGCCCGTGACCAACAGCCCGTCCTCCGCCCCTACGCCCCTCACCTACCGTGACGCGGGTGTCGACATCGATGCCGGCAATGAACTGGTCGAGCGCATCAAGCCGCTGGTCAAGCGCAGCTTCCGCCCCGAGGTGATGGGCGGACTGGGCGGTTTCGGCGCCCTGTTCGACCTGTCCGGCAAGTACCGCGAGCCGGTGCTGGTATCGGGTACCGACGGCGTGGGCACCAAACTGAAGCTGGCCCAGCAGCTGGGCCGCCACGACACCATCGGCATCGACCTGGTCGCCATGTGCGTGAACGACGTGCTGGTCCAAGGCGCCGAACCGCTGTTCTTCCTCGACTACTTCGCCACCGGCAAGCTGGACATCGACACCGCCGCAGCGGTGGTGGGTGGCATCGCCAATGGCTGTACCGAGGCCGGCTGCGCGCTGATCGGCGGCGAGACCGCCGAAATGCCCGACATGTACGCCCCGGGCGAATACGACCTGGCCGGTTTCACCGTGGCCGGCGTGGAAAAGAGCGAACTGAAGGACGGTGCCAGCGTTGCCGAAGGCGACGTATTGATCGGCATCGCCTCTTCTGGCCCGCACTCCAACGGCTATTCACTGGTGCGCCGCATCTACGACCGTGCCGGTCGCCCGGCCGACCTGGAACTGGAAGGCGGCGTCAAGCTGGTCGATGCACTGATGGCGCCAACCCGCCTGTACGTGAAGCCGATCCTGGCGCTGCTGAAATCGCATGGCCAGGCCATCCACGGCATGGCCCATGTCACCGGTGGCGGCCTGACCGAAAACATCATCCGCGTGGTGCCGGAAGGCCTCGGCCTGGACATCGACGCCGCCAGCTGGACCCTGCCGCCGGTGTTCCAGTGGCTGCAGCGCGAAGGCGCCGTGGCCGATGCCGAAATGTGGCGCACCTTCAACTGCGGCATCGGCTTCGTGCTGATCGTCGCGCCGGACCAGGCCGCCGCCGTGGCCGGGGCGGTCGAGGCACTGGGCCTGCAGCACTGGACCATCGGCAAGGTGGTGGACGCTGCCGACGGCACCGAGCGCGTGCATATCGGCTGATTTTCCGTAGCGCCGGGCCATGCTCGGCGGATCTACCCGATGGAACCTACCGCCGAGCCTGGCTCGGCGCTACAGAACGCTCATGGAGACCGCCATGTCGACCCCGATGCTGACCGAACAGGACGCCAGCCACCTGCGCCTGCTGTCGATCTTCCACTACGTGGTCGCCGCCATGACCGCGCTGTTTTCGCTGATCTTCATCATCCACGTAGTGATCGGGATCGGCGTGTTGAGCGGCAGGTTGCCGATGAACCCGGCCCCCGGCCAAGCGGGACCGCCGTTCGATGAGCGCCTGTACGGCTGGATGTTCGTCGCCATCGGCAGCGCCATCGTGCTGGGGGGACTTACCCTGGCCGGTTTCATGGCATACGCCGGACGCTGCCTGGCCCATCGTCGTCGCCACCTGCTGTGCCTGATCGTGGCCGGTGCCTCCTGCTGCGTGACGCCGTTTGGCACCGTGTTGGGGGTGTTCACCCTGCTGGTGCTGCTGCGGCCGTCGGTGAAGCAGGCGTTCAACCCGGTACAGGCATGAGCGTGCGCATCGCAGTACTCGCATCCGGACGCGGCAGCAACCTGCAGGCCATCCTTGATGCCATTGCACACGGACAGCTGCAGGCCGACGTGGTTGGCGTGTTCTCCGACCGCGTCGATGCAGCCGCGCTGCAGCGGGTACCAGCGCCACGGCGCTGGGCTGCCTCACCCCGTGATTTCGCCGACCGCGTTGCCTTCGACACTGCACTGGGCGATGCACTGGCAGCCTGCACCCCGGACTGGATCATCTGCGCCGGCTACATGCGCATCCTCGGCGCGGCTTTCGTCGCCCGCTTCGAAGGCCGGCTGGTCAACATCCACCCTTCGCTGCTGCCGCTGTACAAAGGCCTGAACACCCACGCGCGCGCACTGGAAGCCGGCGATGCCGAACATGGCGCCAGCGTGCACTTCGTGGTTCCCGAACTGGATGCCGGCACCGTACTGGCGCAGGCACGCGTGCCGATCCTGCCCGGCGACAGCCCCGAATCCCTGGCCCAGCGCGTGCTGGCGGTGGAGCACCCGCTGCTGCTGGCCAGCCTGGCGCTGCTGGCCAGCGGACGCATAACTGAACAGGGCGGTCAGGTCCAGCTCGACGGTCACCCCCTTTTCAGCCCGCTGGCCCTAGATTCGGCCGGAACGCTGCAACGATGATGTACTGAACACGCGCCGACGACCGTGGCGCTGGCACCCTTCCCTCTCCCTTCGCCCTTGTCCGGTATGAAAACGACGCTGCTGCACCATCCCGCGCTGTGGTTGTCCGCCGTGTTCTGCATGGCGGCGCTGCCGGTGTCCGCACGGCAGGCCACCGAGACGGCCGCAGTTCCCCAGGACCCTGCGCTGCCAGCGCAGCAGGCCGAGGCACCGCCGGCAGTACCTGCATTGCCGGCGATGGCATGGGAACCACCGCCGCTGCAGCCGTTCACGGCCACCTACCAAGCGTTCTACAAGGGCAAGGAGGCGGGCGATGCGACCATGCGCGTCACCCACACCGGCGGCACCCAATGGCGGGTCGACATGCAGGTGGTCGGACGCCGCGGCTTCGCCAGCGTGCTCGGCCTGAACCTGGAACAGAGCACCGTCTTCGAGGACCGGGAGGGCCAGTACGTGCCGCTGAGCCAGAGCACCGTGCGCAAGGGCCTGTTCCTGGGCAAGAAGGTTACCGGCACCTATGACTGGCAGGCCGGTACCGCACGCTGGCTGGGCGACCTGAAAAAGGCGCGCACCCAGCCGATTCCATTGCAGCCAGGCGACCAGAGCGCCCTGCTGCTGAACCTGGCGATCATGCGTGATGCCCGTCCCGGCAGTGTGCTGCATTACCGCTATGTCGACGTCGGCCGTGTCCGCCAGCACGACTACCAGGCCGCCCCGGAGACCGCCAGCGTGCAGGTGGGCGATCTGTCCTACGACGCGCTTCGCGTTTCCCGCATCAATGGCGGCAACGACGAAACCATCCTCTGGATCGCCGATGGCGTACCCACGCCGGTGCGGATCCTGCAACGCAAAGACGGCGAGGACTACATCGACCTGCGCCTGATCGAATACCAAGGAGTCTGACCATGACCACATTCCAACGTCCGCTGACCTGGATCGCCGCTGCCGCATTGTCGGTGGCCAGCCTGCCCGCCATGGCACTGCAGCCGTTCAAGGCCGATTACCTGGCCAGCTACATGGGCATGCAGGCCAACGGCACCATGACCCTGGCCAGCGAGGGAGCCAACAAGTGGCGCTACACGCTGCAGGTGAAGAACCAGTTGGCCGACCTCAGCCAGAGCACCGTGTTCGATGAGGCCAACGGCAGCCTGCGTCCGCTCAGCAGCCAGGACCGTTCGGTACTGCTGGTGAAGAAACGCAACGTGCAGGCCACCTACAACTGGACCAGTAACCAGGCCACGTGGACCGGCGACATCAAGGGCGACCGCGCCGGGCCGGTGGCGCTGAAAGCCGGTGACATGGATGCGCTGCTGATCAACCTGGCCATCGCCCGCGACCTGGCGGCCGGCAAGCCGCTGACCTATCGCATGGTCGACGAAGGCCGGATCAAGCCCATGAACTACAAGGTGGTCGGCAAGGAAACGGTCACGGTGGCCGGCAAGAGCTATGAAGCGACCAAGGTATCGCGCACCGATGGCAACAAGGAGCTGATCGCCTGGATCGTGCCGGAGTTCCCGGTGCCGGCGCGCCTGTTGCAGCGCGAGGGCGGCAAGGACGCGCTGGACCTGACCATCAAGGGTTTGAACTGACGGGTTGCTGTGGTGACGGGCATGGCCCGTCACTACCCGGTGGGCTGGGTGTCCTGGTGACGGGCATGGCCCGTCACTACCGGTAGAGCGGGTCCATGACCCGCTGCCGTTGATGTCATTCGGCCTGGAATACCGTGCGGCAATCCACGCGGATCTGTTCGCCGGACTTGCGCCACGCGAACGTGCGGCACTCGCGGTTGCCTTCCTTGGTGGTGGTCACCCCGACGGCATGGAAGGCCTGGATGATCTCGTCACGGGTCACCGTGCCGTCAGCGTTCCAGTCCATGTCCTTCTGTTCGATGCCCTGGGTAATGGCGATGCCGGCGAACCAGGCATACCCCAGCCATGCCAGCACGATCAGCACCAGTGCCAGCAGCGCCTTGCGGCGGCGGGTGAACCTGCCGCGCAGGATCATGGCACCCGCCTGATGGTGGCGCCCAGCGCGGACAGCTTCTCTTCGATGTTTTCGTAGCCGCGGTCCAGGTGGTAGATGCGGTCGATGGTGGTGTCACCATCGGCCATCAGCCCAGCCAGGATCAGCGACGCCGAAGCACGCAGGTCGGTGGCCATCACCGGTGCACCGCTCAGGCGCTCGGCACCGCGCACGATGGCGGTGTGGCCTTCGACCTGGATGTCCGCGCCCACGCGCAACAGTTCGTTGACGTGCATGAAGCGGTTTTCAAAGATCGTTTCGTTGATCACGCCAACGCCGTCGGCCACGCAGTTGAGCGCCATGAACTGCGCCTGCATGTCGGTCGGGAACGCCGGGTACGGCGCAGTGGTCAGGTTGACCGCCTTCGGCCGCTTGCCCTGCATGTCCAGGCGGATGCTGTCCTCGGTGGTGGTGATGCTGGCACCGGCTTCGATCAGCTTGCCCAGCACCGCATCCAGCGTATCCGGGCGCGCGCGGTTCACCGTCACGCTGCCGCCAGTCATCGCCGCTGCCACCAGGAAGGTGCCGGTCTCGATGCGGTCCGGCAGCACTTCATGGCGCCCACCGCCCAACCGTTCCACGCCTTCGATCACCAGCCGGGCCGTGCCCAGGCCTTCGATCTTCGCGCCCAGCGCGATCAGGCAATGTGCCAGGTCGGTGACTTCAGGCTCCATCGCGCAGTTGTCCAGCACGCTGGTGCCTTCGGCCAGCACTGCGGCCATCAGCACGTTCTCGGTGCCGGTAACGCTGACCATGTCGAAGGTGAAGTGGGCCCCCTTCAGGCGCTTGGCGCTGGCCTTGATGAAGCCGTTCTCCACCACGATGTCCGCACCCAGCGCCTGCAGGCCCTTGATGTGCTGGTCCACCGGCCGCGAACCGATCGCGCAACCGCCGGGCAGCGATACTTCGGCCGCACCGAAGCGGGCCAGCAGCGGGCCCAGCACCAGGATCGAGGCACGCATGGTCCTGACCAGTTCATACGGCGCCACGTGCTGGTTCACCGAACGCGGGTCGACCACGATCGCGCTGCCGCGCGACAGCGTGCCCTGGTCGATGGTGACCTTGGCCCCCAGTTCGCCCAGCAGCTTCACCGTGGTCACCACGTCGTGCAGATGCGGCACGTTGGTGATTTCCACCGGCTCGTCGGCCAGCAGGGTGGCGCACAGGATGGGGAGGACGGCGTTCTTGGCGCCGGAGATACTTACTTCACCGTGCAGCGCGCGGCCGCCGGTAACAACGATCTTGGCCATGTATCGGGGTCTTTTTCGGGTTCAGCCGGCTTCGGCCGGGGTCACGGTCTTCAGCGCCAGCGCATGGATCGCGCCGCCCATCAGATCGCCGAGGGTGGCATACACCATGCGGTGGCGGGCCAGCGGCAGCTTGCCGGCGAAGGCCTCGCAGACCACCGTCGCTTCGAAGTGCACGCCATCGTCGCCCTGTACCTGCGCACGGGCGCCGGGCAGGCCGGTTTCGATCAGGTTGCGGATGGTGTCAGCGTCCAACGGGCTTTCCTAATAAAATGTCGGTTCATTCTACCCCGCTGCGTGGCGTCCGCATGGCCGATCCCAACCTGCCCATCCCCCCTGCCGGCCTGCCGGCCGAGCCATCGGCGCTGGTCGCCAGCGGCAAACGCGTGTTCGCGATCGAACAGCAGGCGCTGGACGCCGTTGCCGCGCGCCTGGGCGAGGCCTTCCAGCAGGCCTGCCAGCACATCCTGGCCAGCCGCGGACGGGTGGTGGCCACCGGAATGGGCAAGTCCGGGCATATCGCGCGCAAGATCGCCGCCACCCTCGCCTCCACCGGCACTCCTGCCTTCTACGTGCACCCGGGCGAAGCCGGCCACGGCGACCTGGGCATGATCACCGAGGCCGACGTGGTGCTGGCGTTGTCGTATTCGGGCGAATCGGACGAAGTGCTGATGCTGCTGCCGGTGCTCAAGCGCCAAGGCAACGTGCTGATCTCGATGACCGGCAAACCGCAGTCCAGCCTGGCCCGCGCCGCCGACGTGCACCTGGACGTCAGCGTGCCGGCCGAAGCCTGCCCGCTGGCGCTGGCGCCTACCTCCAGCACCACCGCCTCGCTGGCGATGGGCGATGCGCTGGCCGTCGCCCTGCTGGACGCACGCGGCTTCACTGCCGATGATTTCGCCCGCTCGCATCCGGCCGGCAGCCTCGGCCGCCGGCTGCTGCTGCACATCACCGACGTCATGCATGGCGGCGACGAACTGCCGCGCGTGGATGTCGGCGCCACCCTCAGCCAGGCGCTGGTGGAGATGAGCCGCAAGCGGCTTGGCATGACGGCCGTGGTCGACGCCGATGGCGTGTTGATCGGCCTGTTCACCGATGGTGACCTGCGCCGTGCCTTGGACAGCGAGCTGGATGTGCGCAGCGCGAAGATCGCCGAGGTGATGACCCGCAACCCGCGTACCATCGGCACCGACCAACTGGCGGTGGAAGCGGCGCGCCTGATGGAAATGCACCAGATCAACGGCCTGATCGTGGTCGACGCCGCTGGCCGTGCCGTCGGCGCGCTGAACATTCATGACCTGTTGCGGGCGCGGGTGGTTTAACCGACTCCTGCCCGCCCCCATTCATGCAGTATCGCCCGGCCATGCCCGGCGGCCCCACACAACCGGATGACAGCCACTTGACGCCCTGGTCTCCCCTGCCCGCTTTTCCTGCCCACCTGCATGCCGCCGCGGCGCACATCCGGCTGGCCTGTTTCGACGTGGACGGCACCCTCACCGACGGTCGGCTCTACTACGACCGGGAAGGCAACGAGAGCAAGGCATATTTCGTGCACGACGGCCTGGGACTGAAACTGCTGCAGAAGCACGGCATCCATCCGGTGCTGATCACTGCGCGCAACAGCCAGTCCGCGCTCAAGCGCGGCGCCGACCTGGGCATCGACACCCAGATCGCCGTTGGCGACAAGCTGGCCAGCGTGCAGGCGCTGTGCGCCCAGCATGGCATCGGCCTTGACCAGGTAGCGTTCATGGGTGACGACCTGCCCGACCTGGCGCCGCTGTGCCACGTCGGCCTGGCGGTCGCCCCGGCCAACGCGCACCCGTGGGTGGCCGAACGCGTGCACTGGCAGACCCGCGCCGAAGGCGGGCGTGGCGCCGCGCGCGAGCTGTGCGACGTGCTGCTGGCGGCGCAGGGCCGCATTGACGCCGTGCTGGCTGGATTCGGCGCATGAACTGGCGTACCGCCATCGGCGCCATCCTGCTGGTCGTGGCCGTGCTCAGCGGCTGGTCGCTGCTGCGCGATCGCAACAAGGGCACCCAGGCCACGGCCGACGACGGCAGCGTGGATTACGTGCTGCACGATTTCCAGATCGTCGTACTGGACGACCAGGGCAAGGAATCCACCACCCTGCGCGCGCCGAAGCTGGAGCGCAGCCGCGCCGACCAGACCCTGGACATCGCCACGCCGGTATTCGAAATGCCCGGCCAGGATGGCAACCACTGGACGCTGCGTTCGGAAACCGGCTGGGTCAGCGCCAAGGGCGATGAAATGCGCCTGCGCGGCAACGTCGCCGGTGACAGCCCCACCCAGGGCAACACCCCGCCGACGACCTTCCGCACCACCCACCTGAACGTTTTCCCCAAGGAAAACCGTGCCCGCACCGATGCGCTGGTGACCATGACCCGTCCCGGCATGGAACAGAGCGGCGTCGGGTTCGAGCTGGATTCCAAGAACAACACGTATCATTTCCTCAGCCAGTCCAAGGGCCGCTACATGCCCCGGAGATGACCCTGCGGCACGCCCCCCTTTTCCGCCTGGCGCGACCAGGCCACCATCCGGCAGAAACGGACACGATGAAAATCCACCTTGCAGCCCTTTGCGTGCTCAGCCTGATGCTTCCGCTGTTCGCCAGCGCGAAGTCCGCCGATCGCAACGAACCGATGAACATCGATGCCGGCGCCCAGTCCGGCACCCTGACCGGTGACGGCAAGACGACGCTGTCCGGCGGCGTGGTGATCACCCAGGGCACGCTGGACCTGCGCTCGGCGAACGCGGAAATCCAGATCAAGGACGGCGAAGCGGTCCGTGCGATCTTCACCGGCAAGCAGGCCACGATGCGCCAGCAGATGGATGACGGCAGCTGGATGGATGCCAAGGCGGACCGGATCGACTACGACATCACCGGCGAGATCATCACCCTGACCGGCAACTACACGGTCACCAGCGCGCGTGGCACCAATGCAGGACAGCGCATGGTCTACAACACCCGCAGCGGGGAAATGAACAGCGGTGGTGATGGCAGCCGCGTGCGCACCGTCATCCAGCCCAAGAACAAGGCGCCGGCCGCAGGGAGCGACAAGTAATGCTCGTTGCCAATGGCCTGCGCAAGCGCTACAAGCAGCGCGAAGTCGTCAAGGACTTCGGCCTGACCCTGGACGCGGGCGAAGTGGTCGGCCTGCTGGGCCCGAACGGCGCCGGCAAGACCACCTGCTTCTACATGATCGTCGGCCTGGTGGCCGCCGATGCCGGCAGCATCGTGCTTGATGGCAAGGACATCACCGGCGACCCGATGTATACCCGCGCCAAGCAGGGCGTGGGCTACCTCCCGCAGGAGCCCTCGGTGTTCCGCAAGCTCTCCGTGGCCGACAACATCCGCCTGGTGCTGGAACTGCGCGAGGACCTGGACCGTGCCGGGCGCGAGCGCGAACTGGGCAGCCTGCTGGACGAACTGCAACTGGGCCACGTCGCCGACCAGTTGGGCGCCAGCCTGTCGGGTGGCGAACGCCGCCGCTGCGAGATCGCCCGCGCGCTGGCTGCGCAGCCGCGCCTGATCCTGCTCGATGAACCCTTTGCCGGCGTGGACCCGATTTCGGTCGGAGAAATCCAGCGCATCGTCACCCACCTCAAGCAGCGCGGCATCGGCGTGCTGATCACCGACCACAATGTCCGCGAGACCTTGGGAATCTGCGACCGGGCGTATATCCTCGCCGAGGGTACGGTGCTGGCCCAGGGCGCGCCTGCGGACCTGCTGGAAAATGCAGACGTCCGCCGCGTCTACCTGGGGGATTCCTTCAAGCTGTGAAGCTGGCCGCCGGACCCTTCCTTTTTCGTCGGGCGGTGGCATGAAGACGCGGTTGCAGACATCGCTGGGGCAACAGCTGGTCATGACGCCACAGTTGCGCCAGGCCATCAGGCTGCTGCAGATGTCCAGCGTCGAGCTGGATGCGGAACTCGCCGAAGCGGTGGAAACCAATCCCCTGCTGGACTGGGACGACACCGCCGAGGCATTGCCCGGCGATGCCCCCGCCGAACCAGGCACGGGCCCGGACGACAGCGCCCCTGATGCCTTCGCCCACGACGAAGGCCAGGCGCCGTCACCGCAGGCCGACGATGACTGGGCCCCGGCCGAGGTCGACTGGAGCGGTGGGGGCAGTGGAGGCTCCTTCGACGATGACGACCTGGGCAGCGCGGCTGAACGCGTAGCCGAGCCGGAAACCCTGGCCGACCACCTGCTGTGGCAGCTGCACCTGTCGCCGCTGTCCGCGCGCGACCGCAGTATCGGCGCCGCGTTGATCGACGCGCTGGAAGACGATGGCTACCTGCGCGAACCGTTGTCCGGCATTGCCGAGACCCTGTTGCCGGCCATCCATGCCGGCGACGATGAAATCCTGACGGTACTGCACCAGATCCAGCGGTTCGACCCGGTGGGCATCGGCGCGCGCAGCCTGGGCGAGTGCCTGCAGTTGCAACTGGACGTACTGCCTGCCGACACCCCGGCGCTGGCGCTGGCGCGGGTGATTGCCGGCGGCCCATTGGAGCGCCTGCCCCGCAGCGGCGTGGCGGGAATCGCCCACGAGCTGAAACAACCCATGGCCGACGTGGAGGCCGCCGTTGCCCTGCTGCGTTCACTGGATCCACGCCCCGGCACCCAGATCGCCCCGTTTTCACAGGACACCTACGTGGTGCCCGACGTGGTCATCTGGCGCCAGAACGGCATCTGGCGTGCGGCACTGGCCAGCCATGCCGGGCCCAAGGTGGTCATCCACCGTGGTTACGAACAGATGATCCGCCACTGTGGCGAGGCCGACGCGGGCTACCTGAAAGCACAGCTGCAGGAGGCACGTTGGCTGCTGAAGGGATTGGAGGCGCGTGGCGAAACCCTGCTGCGCGTGGTCCACAGCCTGCTGCACCAGCAGGCGGGCTTCCTGGAGTTCGGGGCACAGGCGCTGCGCCCGCTGACGCTGCGCGAGATCGCCGGCGAACTCGGCCTGCACGAATCCACCGTTTCACGCGCCATTGCACGCAAGCATGTGCGCACCCCGCGCGGCACCATCCCGCTGCGCGCCTTCTTTGCCTCCGGCATCGACACCGACGGCGGCGGGGAGGCTTCCAGCACGGCCATCCAGAGCATGATCCGCCGGCTCATCGACGACGAAAACCCACGCAAGCCGCTTTCTGACGCCAAGCTGGCTGACCTGCTCAAGACCTCCGGCATTCCAGTGGCGCGCCGGACCGTGGCGAAGTATCGTGAAGCCATGAACATTTCCGCCTCGCACGAAAGAGTCCGGATCGCCTGACGCATGCCGCGCCCGGCGGAAAGGTTCATTGGCAAATCCATAAAGGAGAAACCCGATGCGCATTGAAACGTTTGGCAAAGACGTCGAAGTCACCCCGGCCCTGAAGGAGTATGTGGAAACCAAACTCTCCCGGGCGGGCAAGCATTTCGGCGAGCACTGCGAAACTCGGGTTACGTTGAAGCTGCAGAACAAGAACGAGCACCACGTCGACGCCAGCGTGAACATCCCGGGACAGACACTGCATGCCGAGGCCACAGGCCAGACCATGTATGCCGCGATCGACATCCTGGCCGACAAGCTGGACCGCCTGGTGGTCAAGCACAAGGAAAAGAAACAGCAGAAGAGCCACCAGTCCGCTGCGCTTCCGCTCGCGGTGGGCGACAATGAAGGCTGATGCCACCACTTTCCCCCCGACATGCCCCTGACTGATCTGATGGCGGCCGTGCAGACCCAGGTCTGCACGGCGACCGACCGCGACAGCGTGTTGCTGGCCGCCGCGCGGCTGCTGTCCTGCCGCCAGGCAAACACCGAACAGATCCATCGCAACCTGTGCGAACGCGAAGCACTGGGCAGCACCGCCATCGGCCATGGCATCGCCATTCCGCACGGCCGCGCACCGGCGCTGGAACGTCCACGCGGTGCCCTGCTGAAACTGGAAAAACCCGTAGATTTCGGCGCGGACGAGCCGGTTGACCTGGTGTTCGCCATCGCCGTACCCGCCCACTACACCCACCAGCACCTGATGCTGCTGTCCGAACTGGCCGAACTGTTTTCCGAGCCGTCCATCCGCCAGGCGCTGCGCGAAGCCAGGGACGCCGCCGCGCTGCGCGCCATCATCGACTTCCCGCCACCGGCCAGTGCCGCATGAATACCAGCATCACCGCACGCGAACTGTTCGACCAGCAACGCGACCGGCTGGCCCTGCGCTGGGTTGCCGGGCAGAAGGGCGAAAAACGCGAACTGGAGGCCGGCAACACGGTCTCGCGACGACCGTCGCTGGCCGGTTACCTCAACGCGATCTACCCCAACAAGGTGCAGATCCTCGGCACCGAAGAGCTGGCCTGGCTGGACTCGCTGGATTCGCGGCTGCGCTGGGAAACCATCGAAAAGATCATGCAGTCGCACCCGCTGGCGCTGGTGATCACCCGCAACCAGCCATGCCCGGAAGACCTGCGCGCGGCGGCCGACGAATCGCACACGCCGTTGTGGCTATCACCCAAGCGCGGGCACGAACTGCTCAACCACCTGTCCTACCACCTGGCACGTACGCTGGCGCCGCGGGTGATCCTGCATGGCGTGTTCATGGAGATCTACTCCATCGGCGTGCTGGTCACCGGCGAGGCCGGGTCGGGCAAGAGCGAACTGGCGCTGGAACTGCTCAGCCGCGGCCACCGCCTGGTCGCCGACGATGCACCGGAGTTCACCCAGATCGCCCCCGACGTGCTGGACGGCACCTGCCCCGAACTGCTGCAGGACCTGCTGGAAGTGCGGGGGCTGGGCGTGCTGAACGTGCGCGAGATGTTCGGTGACACCGCTGTAAAGAAGAACAAGTACCTTCGGCTGATCGTCCACCTGACCAAGCCGATGACCGAACCCAGCGCCTATGGCTATGAACGCCTGACCGGCGATTCAGGCACCCGCCACGTGCTGGACCTGGACGTGCCGCTGATCACCCTGCCGGTGATGCCCGGCCGCAACCTGTCGGTGCTGACCGAGGCGGCCACGCGCCTGCACATCCTGCGCACCAAGGGCATCGACCCCGCGGCGATGTTCATCGCCCGCCACAGCAACCTGCTGGAACGCCGCAGCCCATGAAATATCCAGGCGGCAACCGCTGAACGCCGTCATGTTTACCCATGGAGGCCGGCTGCCGGCCGGCATGGCCCCACCCCACCCACCGCCCGCCAACCCTCTGTGAGCCCGCCATGACCCGCCCTGCCCCGCCCGCCCCGGCCCTGATCATCGTCAGCGGCCTGTCCGGTTCCGGAAAGTCCGTGGCCTTGAAAACCTTCGAAGACCAGGACTACTACTGCACCGACAACCTGCCGATCGACCTGCTGCCGTCCTTCGTCCGCAGTGTGCTGGACGACGCCGTCGCGGTACCAAGGCGGTTGGCGGTGGGCATCGACGTGCGCGGCCAGAGCGACCTGAGCCAACTGGCCAAGTGGCGCCAGCAGGCCGATGAAGCGGGCGTACAGGCGCAGGTGCTGTTCTTCGAAGCCGACGACGAAACACTGCTCAAGCGCTACGCCGACACCCGCCGCCGGCATCCCTTGAGCCAGCTCGGCCTGTCGCTGCCGGAAGCCATCGCCCGCGAGCGCGAGCTTGCCGCCCCGCTGCGGCAGGCCGCCGACGCCATCATCGATACCACCACGCTCAACGTGCACCAGCTGCGCCGCCGGGTCCTCACCGAGTTCGCGCTCGGCCATGCCACGCCCCTGTCGCTGCTGTTCGAATCGTTCGCCTACAAGCACGGGGTGCCGGCCGAGGCCGACTTCATGTTCGACGCACGGGTACTGCCCAATCCGCACTGGGACCCGGACCTGCGCCCGCTGAGCGGACGCGAGGGCGGCGTACGCGATTACCTGGAAGCACAGCCTGAGGTGCAGCGCTACGTGGGCCAGCTGACTGATTTCCTCGACACCTGGCTACCGAAGCTGGGCAACGACACCCGCAGCTACGTCACCGTGGCGTTCGGCTGCACCGGCGGCAAGCACCGTTCGGTGTTCCTGGCCGAACGCATGGCCCGCCACGCACGCGAACAAGGCTGGGAAGACGTCGCCACCTTCCACCGCGAACTGGACTGAAAAAGGGGACGGAGGGGATTAAGTCGCATCCGGCCGCATGCCTGCCGGATGCGACTTAATCCCCTCCGTCCCCTTTTTTCTTATCCAGATGAATACGGAACACTGAAAGGCTCTCTACCCGCTATCGCAGCTTCATGCCGACCTGTTAACGTTTGGCAATGACCTGTGGCATTCTCCTCGTAACACATCCTGGCGTCGGGCCCGCCCTGCTTGACGTGGCGACCCGGCTCCTGCGGCATCTGCCGTTGAAGACTGAAGCGTTCGAAGTACCGTTCGATGCCGACCTGGACACCCTGCTTCCGCTCGCCTCGGCCGCCATGCGCCGGGTGGATGGCGGCAACGGCGTGCTGATCCTGACCGACCTGTACGGCGCCAGCCCCAGCAACCTGGCCGCGCAACTGGCCCGGTTGGGGACGCCGGCCCGGCGGGTGGCCGCGCTGAGCCTGCCGATGTTGTTGCGGGTCATGAATTATCCGGAACAGGAACTGGATCAACTGCCCGCCACTGCGGCGGCGGGCACCCGCAATGGAGCGATAGTCGACGATGCTTGAACGAGAACTCACCGTAACCAACCGCCTGGGCCTGCATGCCCGCGCCACTGCGAAGCTGGTGCAGGAGCTGGCGCCTTTCCGGTGCAATGTCACCATGGCCGCCAAGGGCCGCGAGATCAACGCCAAGAGCATCATGGGCGTGATGCTGCTCGCCGCCGGCCAGGGCACCCCGGTGACCATCCGGATCAGCGGCGACGACGAGCAGGCCGCGATGGATGCCGTGGTTTCGCTGTTCGAGCGCCGCTTCGACGAGGACAGCTGAGCATGCCGCGCGCCCGCGCTGGACTGTCACCTGCCGGCCCACGTCCGGTGCAGTTGCTGTCCGGCCACGGCGCATCGCGCGGTACCGCACTGGGCCGGGCCCGGGTCCGCTTGCCGCACGCGCTGGAAGTGGCCGAACAACGGGTACCAGCGCAGCAGGTGGACAAGGAACTCAAGCGCCTGCATGCCGCCCTCGATGCCGCACGCGTGGAAATGCACGACCTGCGGCAGCGGCTGCAGGGCGCCCTGAACCAGGAAGCCGGCGAATTCCTCGACCTGCATGCCCTGCTGCTGGATGACCCCGAACTGCTGTTCGGCCTGGATGAACTGATCCGCAGCGGCCCCTTCAGCGCCAGCTATGCGCTGAGGCTGCAGCGCGACCGGCTGGCCAAAGTCTTCGATGGCATGGACGATGCCTACCTGAAGAGCCGCATGGACGACCTGGACCATGTGATCGGCCGCATCCACGCCTTCCTGCAGCCGGTGCTTCCGCCGTCGGTGAAGGGGCTGGCCGGCGAGATCCTGGTCTGCGAAAACATCGCCCCCTCTGAAATGGCGCAGCTGCAATCGCAGGGCGTGGTGGCGATCATCACCTCGGCCGGCAGCGCGCTCTCGCACAGTGCCATCCTGGCGCGCAGCCTGCACCTGCCGCTGATCGTCAACGTGCCCACCCTGCTGCAGCGGATCAGCGACGGCGACGTGCTGATCGTCGATGGCAGCGACGGCAGCATCACCGTCAACCCGCAGGCAGAGAACCTGCGCGACTACCGTGTGCGGCTGAAGGAGCACGCGCGCGAACAGCGTGAACTTGGCCGCCTGCGCAGCAAACCCAGCCGCACCCGTGACCAGGTGGACATCGCGCTGCTGGCCAATGCCGAATCGCTGGAAGATGTCACCCAGGCGCACGCACTCGGCGCGCAGGGCCTGGGCCTGTACCGCACCGAATTCCTGTTCCTGCAGCGCAACGAACTGCCCGATGAAGAAGAGCAGTTCCAGGCTTACCGCGACGCGGCATTGGGCATGGCCGGCCGGCTGGTCACCATCCGTACCCTGGACCTGGGCGCGGACAAGGCAGACCGCACCGGACTGACCCTGAGCAACGAGGACAACCCGGCACTGGGACTGCGCGGCGTGCGCCTGTCGCTGGCGCGGCCAAAGGTCGCCGATACCCAGTTGCGCGCGATATTGCGGGCCAGCGCCTACGGCAAGATCCGCATCCTCGTCCCGATGGTCAGTACGCGCGATGAACTGCTTGCGGTACGTCGGCGCATGACCCGGCTGACCGCGCAGCTGCGTGCCGAAGGCCATGCCATCAGCGAGCGGGTGCCGCTGGGCGCGATGATCGAGGTCCCTGCTGCCGCGTTCGCACTGGAAAGCTTCATCGACCTGGTCGACTTCCTGTCCATCGGCACCAACGACCTGGTGCAGTACCTGCTGGCCGCCGACCGCAACAACGAAGCACTGGGCGAACTGTATTCGCCACTGCATCCGGCAGTACTGCGCTTGCTGGCGCTGGTCATCGAAACCGGAGCACGGCATCGCATCCCGGTGGCGGTGTGTGGCGAGATCGCTGGCGATGCACGGCTCGCACCGCTGTTGCTGGCACTGGGGCTGACGGAGTTCAGCCTGCATCCCGGCACGTTGCTGGAAGTGCGCCGTGCGATCCGCGACAGCGACCTGGGCGCCTTGCGCGCACGCGCGCCGAAGCTGCTGGCCGCACGCGACCGCCGCGGTATCGAACGCTGGATCACCGGCTGACCGGATAGCACCACGTCCAGCCCCGCGGATTTCCACGCACCCGACGCCCTGCCAGCCACACGCCGCCATGCTCGCCCGACCTCGCCGGGCGCTATCGTTCGGACACATCCGCGCGCGATAATGACGCGCTGACTACCCTCGATGCCGCATCCTACGCTGGATAGCGGCCTTTTCATTCCTGCGGGAGCCCTGATGGCCGAAGCCATACGCCACGACAAGACCTCACGCCAGCTGCGCCTGCTGTCCGATGCGCTGGACAGTGGCCGCCTGGGGCCGGTGCGCCGGTTGGTCAACACGCTTGCACCGGCCGAGATCGGCAACCTGCTGGAATCGTTGCCGCCCGGCAAGCGCGAAGTGGTGTGGGGCCTGGTCGATCCCGAGGACGATGGCGAGGTGCTGGTCCACGTCGGCGATGAAGTGCGCGAAAGCCTGCTGGCCGACATGGACCCCGACGAGATCATCGCCGCGGTCGAAGACCTGGACATCGATGACCTGGCCGACCTCGTCGAAGACCTGCCCGACACGGTCATCGACGAGGTCCTCAAGTCGATGGACCGCGAGAACCGCGAGCGCCTGGAGCAGGTGCTGTCCTATCCGGAGGACACCGCCGGCCGCCTGATGAACCCCGACGTGGTGACCGTGCGCGCCGACGTCAACGTCGACGTGGTGCTGCGGTACCTGCGCCTGCGCGGCGAACTGCCCGACCACACCGATCACCTGTTCGTGGTCAGCCGGCGCCACCAGTACCTGGGCCGCGTGTCGCTGGCCGCGCTGGTGACGCATGAGGACACCACGCCGATCAACCGCCTGATCGACGACGAGCAGCCGGCGATCGACGTCGGCGAGAGCGACCAGGAAGTGGCCCGGCAGTTCTCTGACCATGACTGGGTCTCCGCGCCAGTGGTGGACGACAACAACATCCTGCTCGGCCGCATCACCATCGATGACGTGGTCGACATCATCCGATCGCAGGCCGAGCACCAGGCATTGGGCGCGGCCGGCCTGGATGAAGAGGAAGATCTGTTCTCGCCGATCAAGCGCGCCGTACGCGGTCGCGTGGTCTGGCTGGGCATCAACCTGTGCACCGCATTCCTGGCGGCCAGCGTGATCGGCCAGTTCGAGCTGACCCTGCAGAAAGTGGTCGCACTGGCGGTATTGATGCCGATCGTGGCCGGCGTAGGCGGCAACGCTGCCGTGCAGGTGCTGACCTTGATGGTGCGCGGCATCGCGCTCGGCCAGGTTGGCCCCAGCAACGCACGCATCCTGCTGTGGAAGGAATCACGGGTGGCGCTGATCAACGGCACGCTCATCGGCCTGCTGGTCGGCATCATCGCGTTCGTGTGGTTCCACAGTTTCCTGCTGTCGGTGGTCATCACCCTGGCGCTGATCATCAATTTCTGCGCAGCTGCATTGGCCGGCGTACTGCTTCCGCTGCTGCTCAAGCGGATGAATGTCGACCCCGCCGTGGCCGGTACCGTGGTGGTGACTGCGGTGACCGATGTGATGGGCTTCTTCAGCTTCCTCGGCCTGGCCACCCTGATCCTGCTGCATTGACCACGGCGCCCCCTGCAACGCCGGCGCTGTCCGCAGTGGCAGGCCTCACCCGCTTACCGGAATACCCATGGCCACTACCGTAGACAATTACTTCCAGCCGGACTGGCGCGACCAGCAGCATGCCTGCGCAGCCTGCGATTGGCAGGGCACCTCACGCACGATGGTGATGGAACTGCATGACGATGTGACCGAGTACGACTGCCCCGCCTGCGAAAATCCACTGCTGATCGTCGTCCACCCGGACATCGAACAGGTGCAGGCAGCCGCCGCGGCCGGTAATGCCGAGGCACAGGAACAACTGGACATCATCGCCAGTTTCCCGCGTCCTGGCTGATGCATCGCACGATGCCATGGATGGCAAAGGTGGCTAGGATGAAAGCGATTGCATCCCTCCAGGATCCGCCATGCTCCGCTCATTGCTGCGCTGCTGTGTCGCCGTCACCGTGCTGATGTTCTTCGCCGGCTGTGCCAGCACGCCCGATCCCACGGCCGGCCGTTTCGAATCGCGCAGCGTTACCGTGGACGGCCATGCTTCCCGTTACCAGGTCTTCGTCCCCGCCGATGCGCTGCGCGCCGCGGGCTCGCTGCCGGTCGTGCTGTTCCTGCACGGGTCCGGTGAACGTGGACGCGATGGAGTGAAACAGACCACGGCGGGCCTTGGCCCTTACCTGCGCGCGCACGCTGCCGATTTTCCCGCCCTGGTCGTACTGCCCCAGGTGCCCGACCACGAAGAATGGACCGGCCACAACAACCGCGTCGCGCTGGCGGCGCTGGATGCAGCCAGCGCCGAGTTCGGTGCCGACCCGTCGCGCCAGTACCTGACCGGCATGTCGATGGGAGGCTACGGGAGCTGGAACATCGCCCTCGCCTTGCCGGATCGTTTCGCTGCGATCGTACCCGTATGTGGCGCAGTGCTGGCCCCCCGCCTGGAACGCGGGAGCCTGTTGGTGGAATCCGTGGCCGCCGAATCCGACCCGTACCGCGCGATTGCACAGCGCCTGAAGCAGACGCCGGTCTGGATGTTCCATGGCGCGCTGGACGACGTGGTACTCCCCGACGACGACCGCAAACTGCACGCAGCCTTCAAGGCCGCCGGTGCAGCCGACGCCCGCTATACCGAGTATCCCCAGGGAAACCACAACGCATGGGATGCCACCTATGCCGACCCCGCCATGTGGCAATGGCTGTTCGCGCAGCATCGCTGACCGCGCCCCAACAATCCCGGCCCCCTGATCGGTGACGACCGTTGGTCGTCCGCACCAAGACAGGCACCGGCCACATCGCGGACCACGGTCAGCCGAGCAGGGTTTCCAGCACGGCCATGCGCACGGCGACGCCGTTGGCGACCTGGCGCAGCACCCACGACTGCGGGCCGTCGGCCACCTCGTCGGTCACTTCCACGCCACGGTTGATCGGGCCCGGGTGCAGCACCGCTGCATCCTTGCCGGCACGCGCCAGGCGTGCAGCATGCAGCCCGTACTGCGCGTGGTACTGCTCCAACGAGGGCACCAGGCCTTCTTCCATGCGCTCGCGCTGCAGGCGCAGCATCATCAACGCATCGACGCCTTCCAGCATGGCATCGAAATCATCACCCACCACGCAGCCTTTCAGCGTGTCGTCCTCCGGCAGCAGCGACTGCGGGCCGCATACCCGGATCTCGCCCACGCCCAGCGTACGCAGTGCATGCAGGTCGGTACGGGCCACGCGCGAGTGCTTCACGTCGCCGACGATCACCACCTTCATCTTCGAAAAATCGCTGCCCTTGGCCTGGCGCAGGGTCAGCATGTCCAGCAGGCCCTGGGTCGGGTGTGCGCTGCGTCCGTCACCGGCGTTGACCAGCGCCGTGCCCTCGCCCGCCGCCGCCGCCAGCGCGGCCACCGCACCATCGTCGGGATGGCGTACCACGAAGCCACGCACGCCCATCGCTTCCAGGTTCTTCAGCGTATCGGTGGCCGTTTCGCCCTTGCGCGTGGACGAAGTGGATGCATCGAAGTTCAGCACGTCCGCGCCCAACCGCTGCGCAGCCAGCTGGAACGAACTGCGGGTGCGCGTGGACGGTTCGAAGAACAGCGTGCACACCGCCGATCCGGCCAGCACCGAGCGCTTGTTGCCTACCCGGCCAACGGCCGCATCGCGGATCTGCCCCGCGCGGTCCAGCAGCTGCAGCAGGGTTTCGCGCGGCAGGCCTTCCAGGGTGAGCAGGTGGCGCAGGCGTCCGGAGGAATCGAGTTGCGAAGCAGTCATGGGCAGGGGATCAGGCTGGTCAGGGAATGGGAATGGCATCGTCCGGCGAGGACAGCCAGCGGTCGATGATCACCGCGGCGGCCACCGCATCCAGCGCGGCGGCATCACGGCGGCGCTTGCGCCCTTCGGCGCGCTCGACGGCGAAACGGCGGGCGGCTTCGACCGAACTGGAACGTTCGTCGATCATCTCCACCGGCAGCTTGAAACGTTCCCGCAGCTGGCGGGCAAAGCCCTGCGCGCGCTTGCGGTTGGGCTGGTCCTTGCCGTCCAGGGTAAGCGGATCGCCCACCACCAGGCCGTCGGGCCGCCATTCTTTCAACAGGCGTTCGATCGCCGCCCAGTCCGGTCCGTTGCCGTGCACGTCGACCACCGCCACCGCACGCGCATGCGCGGCGAACGCACTGCCTATGGCCACGCCGATCCGCCGCGATCCGACATCGAAGCCGAGCACGGTGCCGTCGCGACGGATACCGGTCGTCTCAGACATGACCGCTGTAGTCGGTCAGCCGGAACAGATCCACGCCAATGCGCGCGGCGGCGCCCTGCCAGCGCTGCTCGAACGGGGTACGGAACAACAGCTCGGCATCGGCCGGCACGGTCAGCCAGCTGTTGTCGGCCAGTTCGCCTTCCAGTTGGCTTTCCGCCCAGCCGGCACAGCCGAGGGTGACCAGGGCGTTGGCCGGGCCTTCACCACGTGCCATCGCCTCGAGGATATCGCGCGAGGTAGTCAGGTACAGGCCTTCGCCGACGGCCAGGCTGGAATCCCAGGCCCGCGCATCATCATGGATGACAAAGCCGCGTTCGGGATGCACCGGCCCACCGTTGAGCACCGCGCGCGAGCGCAGGTCCTCGTCGTCGGTGGCGATGTCCATCTGCGCCAGCACCTCGCCGATGGTGTAGTCCGAAGGCTGGTTGACCACCACCCCCATCGCCCCGTTCTGGTCGTGCTGGCAGATCAGCGCGACGCTGCGGGCGAAGGGCGCGTCGGCCAACGAAGGCAGCGCGACGATCAGGTGATGGGCAAGGGAAGTGGAGGTCACAGGCATGGCATGCATTCTACCTGCTGGGCAGCATGCGGGCGTGAGACGGTACGATGGCGGGCATTCCAGCAGGAGCCCGCGATGCCCACCCGCCCGCCGCTGTCCCCGATGACCCGCAGCGCCATCGTGCTCATTGCCCTGCTGCAGGGCCTGATGCTGTACGTGGCGCAGCAGCTGGCCGACAGCTGGCCCTTGCAGGATATCGGCTGGCGTTACCGCTGGTATGCCTGGGTACTGACGGTGCCCACGGCCGTCGCCCTGACCGTGGTGGACCTGCGTGACCGCCGCCTGTGGCTGCATGCACTGGCCGCCTCGCTGGTGGTGATCGCGCTGGCCAGCTGGATCGGCTGGAACCTGCAGGGCGCGACCGGGCTGCGGTCGGCGTCGCTGCGGTTGCCGTTCTCGCTGGCGATGGCGGTGGCTACCTTCATCAGCCTGCCGTGGTGGCAGCACCGGTTGCAGCAGGGCCATTGGCGCGCGGGTTACGACGCGCTGTTCGAACGTGCCTGGCAGAACGGCCTGACGCTGGCGCTGGCCGTTCTGTTCACCGGCCTCACCTGGCTGCTGCTGTGGCTATGGGCAGCGTTGTTCGGGCTGCTGAAGATCGACTTCTTCACCGAACTGTTCCGCCAGGACGCCTTCATCGCGCTCGTCACCGGCACGCTGGCGGGCTTTGGCGTGCTGATCGGCCGCACCCAGCAGCGCGCCATCCAGATCACCCGCCAGATCCTGTTCGCCATATGCAGGGGCCTGCTGCCACTGCTGTCCTTCATCACCGTGATCTTTACCCTCAGCCTGCCCTTCACCGGCTTGCAATCGCTGTGGGAAACCCGTTCGGCCGCCTCGCTGCTGCTGGTGCTGACCCTGTTGATGGTGGGCTTCGCCAACGCGGTCTACCAGCACGACAGTGACCAGCCGCCCTACCCTGCGTGGCTGCGGCGGCTGGTGGAGGCCAGCCTGTTCGCCCTGCCAGTGCTGGCCGCGCTGGCGCTGTATGCGATGGCACTGCGCATCGGCCAGTATGGCTGGACGCTGGACCGCTTCTGGGCGGTGCTGGTGGCCGTGCTGGCGGCCGGCTATGCACTGGGCTATGCGTTGGCCCCGCTGCGTAGTGGCGGCCGCTGGCTGCAACAGCTGGAGCCGGTCAACCGGCTGATGTGCTGGGCCGTACTGGCTGCAGCACTGCTGGCCAGCTCGCCGCTGCTGGATCCGGTGCGCATCACCCTGGCCAGCCAGCACGCGCGCCTGCTGGCGAACCCCGCCGCCATAACCGCCGCCGATGCCTCGATGCTGCGTTTCGATGTCGGCCGGCGTGGCGTGGACACCCTGCGCACGTTGCAGGGCGAGCCGCCCATCCAGGCCGACCCACGCGCCACCAGCGTGGTCACCCAGGCGCTGGCACGCACCACGGCATGGGGCAGCGGCGAGCCCCCCATCGACGATGGCATCCGCGACCTGACGACGCTGCGCGCGCGTGTGCGGCTGGCCGAAGGTTCTCCTTCACCCCCGGAAAGCTGGTGGCAGGCGCTGCTGGCGCGCAAGCTCGAAGCCAGCGGTTGCCTGGATGACGACGGCAGCTGCGTCGTGCTGCTTCGCGATTTCGACGACGACGGACATGACGAGGTGCTGCTGTGCTCGCTGCCACCCCAGTCGGGCGCCTACTGCCAATTGCATGCACCGGGGAAACAGGGCTGGTGGACGGCAGGCAGCTTTGCCTTCCCGCGCGGCGAATCACGGTCAGACAGCGCGCGCATCCAGGCAGCGATACGCGCCGGCAAACTGGCCCTGCGGCGCCCCCGCTGGCCGGACCTTTTGCTGGATGGCCAGGCGCCAGCCAGCATCGACAACCTTTCTGAAGAACCCTTGGAAACACCATGAGCGGATACTGCAGCATCGCCCCGGGCCACCCCGTGCATGGCCATTACCATGACCAGGAATACGGATTTCCACAGCGCGAGGAACGCGAACTGTTCGAGCGCCTGCTGCTGGAAATCAACCAGGCCGGACTGAGCTGGGAAACCATCCTGAAGAAGCGCGAGGGATTCCGCCGCGCCTACGATGGCTTCGACGTGGATACCGTGGCCGGTTATGGGCAGCCCGATATCGACCGCCTGCTGGCCGACCCGGGCATCATCCGCAACCGGCTGAAAGTACTGGCGGCGATCCACAACGCGCAGGTCATCCAGGGGCTGCGCGACAGCCATGGCGGCTTCGTGCAGTGGCTGGACGCGCACCATCCGCTGGACAAGGCCGACTGGGTGAAGCTGTTCAAGAATACCTTCCGCTTCACCGGCGGAGAAATCACCGGCGAGTTCCTGATGAGCCTGGGTTACCTGCGCGGCGCACACGCTGACGACTGTCCGGTGCAGAAGCGCATCGCAAAACTGAAACCGGCGTGGTCCACACAGTAGTGCCGAGCCATGCTCGGCGAGCGCAGCGGTCGCTGGACCGCACCGCCATTGCCGGACATATCAACGAAGCATCAAACGCCCATGTAACGCCCGGGCCGGTGGTTGAACATCAGCACCAGGCTGAGCACCACCGCGCCGATGGCCGAGTACAGCACCTGCATCGGCGACAGCACCGAGAACGCCACCAGCATCAACATCGCATCGAAGCTCATCTGCACCTTCCCGGCGCTCCAGCCGCGGGTGCGCTGCAGGTAGACGGCCAGGATGCCGATACCCCCCAGGCTGGCCCGGTGGCGGATGAAGAACAGGATGCCCAACCCGGCCAGCGCACCGCCGACCACCGCCGAATACAGCGGATCGATATGCGCGAAATCCGCCCAGCGCGGCAGCAGATCGGTAAGGATGCCGCAGGCGGTGACTGCCGCGAACGTCTTCAGCGTGAACTCCCAGCCCATGCGGCGCACGCCTACCCAATAGAACGGCAGGTTGACCAGCACGAACACCAGGCCGAAGTTCCAGCCGGCGGCATAGTGGACCAGGAAGGCCAGCCCGGCCATGCCCCCGATCATCAGCCCACCTTTGGCAAAGATGGCCAGGCCCAGCGAAGCCACCAGCGTGGCCAGCACCATGCCCTGCATGTCTTCGGCGTGGGAATGGCGCAGCGCGCGGGCATCCTGGACGGTACCGGCACTGTCGGGCGGCGGGGTCAACGGACCGGCGGTGACAAGGTGGCCGTCAGCGTCGTCGCACGGCGCGGGGCCATGGGATTGAAGGGACATGGGGGTGGGTGCGGCGTGTGGGGAGCCGTATTAGACACGAACACGGCGACGGTTGCAGGTGAAATCTATTCAGGGTGGGGGTCAGCCCCCCATCAATCCTTGGTGACGCGGTTGATCTCGGCCAGGCTGGTGATGCCCTTGCTGGCCTTGATCAGCGCCGATTGCCGCAGGTCATTCACCCCGATCGCCTGCGCCGCCTCGGCGATCTGCAGCGCATTGCCGCCGGCCAGGATGATCGTCGAGATTTCATCGGTCATCGGCATCACCTGATAGATGCCGGTACGGCCTTTGTAGCCTTCGGTGCAGTCATCGCACCCCACCGCCTCGTACAGCTCGATGCCTGCGTCCAGCTGCGCCTGGGTGAAGCCTTCGGCCAGCAGCGCATGCGTCGGCAGCTCGGTCTGGCGCCTGCACTGCTTGCACAGCCGGCGTGCCAGCCGCTGGGCAATCACCAGCGTTACCGAACTGGTGATGTTGTACGGCGCGATCCCCATGTTCATCAGGCGCGCGATGGTCTGCGGCGCATCGTTGGTATGCAGGGTGGACAGCACCATGTGACCGGTCTGCGCCGCCTTGATCGCGATTTCCGCCGTTTCCAGGTCGCGGATTTCGCCCACCATGATGATGTCTGGATCCTGGCGCAGGAACGAGCGCAGCGCCGCGGCGAAGGTCATGCCGCGCTTGTTGTTCTGCTGTACCTGGTTCACGCCCGGCAGGCGGATTTCCACCGGATCCTCGGCGGTGGAGATGTTGCGCGTTTCATCGTTGAGGATGCCCAGCGCGGTATACAGCGATACCGTCTTGCCCGAACCGGTCGGGCCGGTCACCAGCACCATGCCGTACGGTTTGTGGATCGCATCGGTGAACAGCTTCTGCTGCTCGGGCTCATAGCCCAGCTTGTCGATGCCCAGTTTGGCCGCACTGCCATCCAGGATACGCAGCACCACTTTTTCGCCAAACAGGGTTGGCAGCGTGCTGACGCGGAAATCGATCTGGCGGGTCTTGGACAGGTTGAGCTTGATGCGTCCGTCCTGCGGCACGCGCTTTTCAGCGATATCCAGCTGCGCCATCACCTTCAGGCGCGCCGCGATGCGCTGGTTCAACTTCACCGGTGCCCGGGCAACCATCTTCAACAGGCCGTCGATGCGCAGGCGCACCCGGTAATCGTCCTCGTAAGGTTCAAAGTGGATATCAGACGCCCCCTTGCGGATGGCATCGACCAGCACCTTGTTGACGAACTTCACCACGGGCGTGTCATCGCCCTTGGCATCGATGCCCGAATCGGATCCAGCGCCCTCGTCGTCGGTACCCACCTCCAGGTTGGCCATGCCCTCGTCGTCGCCGCCCAGCGAATCGGTCATCGAGTCATGGCTGGTCTGCCACTGCTCCAGCGTGCGACGGATCTGGTCTTCATCCACCAGGATCGGCTCCACCACCAGGTTGGTGTGGAACTTGATCTCGTCCAGTGAATGGGTCGGGTTGCTGGTACCGATGTAAAGCTTGCCGCCGCGCTTGAACAGCGGCAGCACATGGTGCTTGCGCAACAGTTCTTCACTGACCAGGCTCATGGCGTTCTGGTTGACGTCGAACACGCTGACATCGAACAGCGGCATGCCGAATTCCAGCGCATTGGCCGCCGCCAGTTGCGGGGCGCTGACCACCTTGTGCTGCGCAAACCACTGCGGCAAGGGCAGCCGCGCGGCCGTGGCCTTGTCCATCGCATCGCGGGCGCCGGACTCATCCAGCGCGCCATCCTGGACCAGGCGGCGCGCAATGCCGGTGATACCGACAAGGTTGGCGGTGGCGATGGCGTTCATGCGGTTCCTCGATCTGAGTGCCCACGGCGCATCCCGCCCCGCTGGCCTACTGTGTTGGTCCGCTGCTGGCTCCCCCTGCAGCACCACGCATCTTAACGCAGCTGGGGGCCGATGCCCGGCCCCAGCGCATTCCAGTGCGTGCTCGCCAACTACCGCTTCGCGGGTATCGCCGCCGGAAGCAGTCCCTGATTGGCCCGCTTGCGTCGCGCTGACGTCGCTGTGCACTCCAGCGTGTGCTCCAGGGGCTCAGTCTTCACCCCGTCTGCATCAACGAGCCAGCGCTTCCATCGGAATACACCAGACTGCCAAGGCTTGCTGCGGCATATATACGGTCGAATGATTGGCGAATCCTGGGGGCTATCCAGCTTGATTTGATGGTCCTGGCAAATCCACCCCGACGGACATTTCACCCACTGCGCATATATGGTTACCGGAAAGGTCGGATTCCCCGAATATCCGATACTGTATGTAAACGGCATATTGACTGGACTGCTGACATCGGGCATGTCATCGATCTTGAACTTCTCACACCGCTTCCCTTCGCTATAGAGTCTGATTCCTTTTGCCATGCCGGCAGAGGCAGCGATACGGAAATCCGCACTCTGAAGCGCTGCGGCATCGTTCGCATTGCTGTGGAACCCGACCTCGATCAAAGCGGCCCTTCTGTCAGGAAGCGTAAGGCGCAGCTCACCGTAGTTACCTGGGCGAGGGACGGTGTCGACTCTCCAATCCGAATAACGAGGAATCGACTGAATGATTTCCTCCATGGAGCAGAGCATGCGCTGGGCGTACTCCGCGTCCTCAGGCCTCCCGCTTTGATAAATCCCGACTGTTCCTCGCGCGCTTTCATTGGCTGCGCCATTCGTATGGATATGAAGGGAATACGCTGCACCTACGTGATTTGCGAATAGAGGCCGGGCGCGGATGTCATCATCCTCCTCTCCATCCGGGTCATTTTCATTAGGCAAGGAATCCCATATCACCGAATTATCCGGAAACTGGCTCTGCAGCCATGTTCGCGCTGACATCTTCCACCATGGATGCCCGCTTTCGATATGGGCATCCATACGATCGCTACGCGCCATGACCACAGGAAAATGCAGCCTGTCAATGACATTCTGCGCCGCAGTCCAAGCATAAAATGGAGTAGTAAAGTCCTCCTGCATTCCGTTCATGACAGGCCGGCGGGTTTCCCAGTTTTGGCTGATGCGATTGAAAAAATATCCATGCCCAGCTGAAATCATGACAATACGCGGCGGATCCTCCCCATGGGGACGGGCAATGCCCCCGGACGGAGATGTGAGAGCCGGGTCCGGATGGTAGAAATTGATATCCTTACCCCCGTAGGTGCACTGGATGTCAGGTACTGATATGAAATCCCGCAGCAGCACGTAGGCCTCCATCGTCAGCGCATGACACTGATCTTCCGACGCTTCCGCGCTTGATGTAATGGCGTCAGGACCAAGCTCTATGCGCATCCGTCCATCGTGTACAGACAGGGAGGTCGATATCTGGACAGCCGTCTGTCCGGATGCCAGCCCTCTCCTATCTATCACGTCTTGTAGAACACGGGTAACAAGGGTTTCCAGCTCCTGTTCGTCAACGCTCGCGGTCGCTGAGAGAAGCTGGGTCTGCGAGGGAGGTTCACCTGCGTACACGTAGAGTGTGAGGGCAGTCCAGATGCAGGACATCGCCACTCCCCCAATCAAATGATGGAAAAGTTTCCGGTTCATTGTTTGACTCCCCATGTATGGAGGCTCTCAGCCACTTGAGGGCTCTCGAGCCATACCTCAGGAAATCGAAGTTTCCGAGGCCATTACAATCTGCACGCTATTGGTGGCGCTGCATGTAGGGGGAATCGCCAAGAATGCGTCCGCCTTGGCATCCGCCGTCATGCCAAGGATTCTGATGTGCAACAGATATCCTAAGAGGCCAATCTGAAGCGATCCATGGGTACCTACGGGTCAGATCCCTCGCGGGAACCAGACCCCAACGCGGCCATGTAAGTGATCAGACGCAGCCGGCCACTCGCCCGTGCATCCGGTCCCAGCGCATTCCAGTGCGTGTCCGCCAGTTCCCGCGCCAAACGGGTGTCGCCGGTGGACCACGCCGCATATTGCAGCGCCCCGAACAGGTAGTAGCCCGAACGCGCATCAGCCAGCAGGCCTGCAGAATGTGGCCCTTCCAGCAGGCGCTGGCCCGCAGCGAGCACCTGCGCATGGTCGTCAGCGGCGGCCGCCGCAACCAGCCCTAATGCGTCGATCACCGTGGGATCGTGCAACGCGCATGGCCGCCATTGTGGCGTGACCCACAGCGCGTCGCGTTCGGCCGGCGGCAGGAAAGGTATGGTCTCCCCGGCCAGGAAGAACGCCAGCCCAGCGGTTTCCAGCGGCGTCACCTCCAGTTCGCAGCGTGCGCCCAGCAACCGCAACGCATCGGCCAGTGCATGGTCGCCGCCACCGGGCAGGTCCGCGCCATGTTGCAACCGCTGCGACAGCAAGTGCGCCGTGGTACGCCGCTGCAGCACCTGCAGGTTCAATTGGCTCCCCTGCGCCGGCGGCACGCGCGACTCCGGCGCACCCCATGCGCGGGTCAGTGGCCATGGAGCCGTCATCATCGATTCCACGTCACCGACATACGCCTGCTCGAAGCGCGCGACCGGCGCACGCAAGGTCAGTATGGGGTGGTAATCGGAATGGCGCGGAGAGGGATACAGCGGCGGAAATGCACGCAGCGCGGCATCCCCCAGCACCAGGGTATCGCCCAGGTCATCCAGTCCATGCACGCCGATCCGTGCCAGTTCCCCACGCAGCGCCGGCTGCGCGAAGACCCCGTCATTGAGAGGTGGCAGATGGCCTTTGGGCGTAGCGACGATGATCAGGTCCGAGTCGTTGGCCAGGTAAGCGCGCACGTCGCTGAAGTGATCGACCAGCCCATCCAGCACCGATGACACCAGTTCCGGGGTGATTTCATACAGCTGCAGCCACTGTACGAACAGACCACCGTCATTGAGCTGGCGTGGCACGAAGGCGTAGAACTCATCGCTGAACAACGACGCCGTGCCGCCTACCCAAGGATTGGACGGCTCGGAAATGATCAGGTCGTAGCGCTGGCCGCTGCCGGCGAAATGTGCCTTGGCATCGTCGATGACGAGGTGCGAACGCGGATCATCGAACGCCCGCGCAACCCGGTCGCCAAACAGCCTGGCGCCCTCGATCATCGCCGGCTCGATCTCCACCGTATCCACCCGCCCAACCCGCGCATCGCCCAGCAGCGTATGCGTGGTGAGGCCGGAGCCGAAACCGATCACGCCAATGCGCTCGAAGCCATTGCCCAGCGCCAGCGGCAGCGCGCCCAGCAGCACCATGGTGGATTCATCACCGCTGGGCTCCTGCTCCAGGCTGACGGTCATGCCCGCATCCACCTTGCCATTGGTGGCAATGGAGCGCACCGGCCCACCGCCGCGGTCAGTCTCGAACACGGACACCGTGGCGGTCTGCCCATCGCGGAAGAACAGCATCTTCGCGCTGTCGTGCAGCCGCGCCCCGCCATGGCGATACACCGAGGAACTGAGCACCAACGGATCGAAGTGCACCAGTCCGACCGCGATGACCACACCCGCCACACTCAGCCCCGTGGCAATCGCCACCGGTCCCCGGCCTTGTCGACCACCATCCACCTGCCGTCGGTGGGTGCCGGCCGCTGGCCGGCGCGATTCCTGCGGCGCCGGCCACAACAACCATATCCCCAAGCCCAGATCCACCACCGCCGCCACCAACAACGCGTACTTCAACCCCAGCAACGGCATCAACAGGTGCACCGCCGCCAGCACACCGATGATCGCGCCCACCGTATTGAACGCATACACCTGCCCGATTGCCCGCTCGCCCCGGCCCTGCCGCAGCAGCGCCAACGTCAGCAAAGGCAGCGTCATGCCCGCGAAGAACGCCGCCGGGAACATCACCGCCACCGCGATGACCGCACTGGCCACGCTGTACAACCCGTAGCCATCGGCGCTGCGCACGATCACCCTCATCAGCCAGCCGACCCACTCGAATGCCTGTGCGTAGACAAACATCGACGCCAACGCGGCCAGCCCCATCAGCACCTGCGCCCAGCCGGCCACGCGCAACGGCGATGCCATGCGATCCGCGCGATGGCGCAGCCACAGCCCACCGAACGCGATACCGGCAATAAATGCCGCCAGCATCAACTCGAACGAATGCAGCGTGGTCCCCAACGCCAGCGACAGCATGCGCACCCAAGTGATTTCATAGACGAACGAGGTCGCCCCCGTGAGCAATGCGATGCACAGCACCGCCATCACCGGCATCGCGCTGGCGCCCCCTGTCGCGCCTGGTTCGCCGATGGGCGCGCTGGAAACCTCGTCACCCACCTCGTTGACCGCCGCCACACGGACCGCGTGCGCCGCCTCGGTAGAGCGGGGCCACGCCCCGCTCACGGGCACCCCATGCCCGCCCCCTCGCGCCAAAGGAAAAACCAACACCGCCACCAGGATATTCAACCCACCGGCCACCATCACCGTGCCCGGCAACCCAAGCGCAGGCAGCAACAGATATGTAGACGCCAGCGCACCCGCCGCCGCACCGATGCTGTTGGCGAAATACAGGCCCGCCAGCACCTCCCCCTGCGCCTGCGGCTGCACGCGCAGGTAACCGGCACTCATCAGCGGAAAGGTTGCGCCGAGCAGGACGCATTGCGGCAGTACCAGCACCGTAGCCAGCAGCCAGCGCAGGCCGGTGGCCCCGTTACCCTGCAGGCCAGGAAGCAGATGGGTATAGGCCCAACCGGTGATGCCCTGGAATACCCCATCGAAAGCGAGGCCAAGCAGGCCAATCAGCAGTTCGATGGCGGCGTACGCCAGCAGCGGCCAGCGCCAGTCAATGCTGCGCCGGCTGGCCCACCACGCGCCAATGGCCATGCCTCCCATGAACAGCATGAGGACCAGGGACTGGGCGTGCGAAGAGTGGCCGAGGAACAGGCCGAGGTACTGGCTCCAGATGGACTGGTAGATCAGCCCGGAGAAGCCGGAGAGGATGAAGATGGGGAGGAGGTAGAGGCTGAGGCGGTGTGCTGGCAAAGACACGGCGGATTGGTCTCCCTCACAAGGCAAGGGGCCAACGTGGCCCCTGCTGGTTCAGGTCATGCAGGTATCGGCGTTGACCGTACCGCGAGTGCCGTGGCCGCTCGCGTGATGGATTTCAAGACTAGCCGAAGAATGCCAGGGCGGGAACTGCGGTAGGTCGGCGCCAAAGAAGCGACGGATCAGGAACCGGTGCAGCCAGAGGGACGGATTTCTGCGTCGAAGGCGCTTGCGTCGCAGGTCCACGTACCGTCAATCGTTCGGCGCAGTACCAGGTCGCGACCATCCACGGCACTGTTGCCTTCCATCGTGCACGTGATAGTGCCCACCCCGTCTGCCGCCAGCTCTGCGTCGATAATCGGGCAGCGTGTGGTAACGCTCAAGCCAATGTAATTGGCATCGACGATGGATGCGTCGCGGCTGTCCTGCGCTACCGATTCCATCGTGGTCTTACCCGGCCGGATATCCGCCAATGCGGCGCCCAACTGCGCCTTGGACACATAGCCTTGGTACTGAGGAAGGGCGATTGCCGCGAGGATGGCGATGATGGCAACCACGATCATCAACTCGATAAGCGTGAAGCCCTGGGTCTTGCGCATGTGGGATCCCCTGAAGGTTTCTTGATTGACAGCTCCCCGCTGTCATCCGTACTTCCAAGCAGTAATCGTGCCAAAAAGTAAATTCCGTTGCCCATACGGGTGGAGAAGAACAAAAAAAAAGCCCCGCAGAGCGGGGCTCTTTTTCATCAAGCACTAATCAGGGGGCAGCAGCGCCACAGCCCGTCGGAACGAACTGATCTTCAATATCGCCTGCTGCGGCGCAGGACCACTCACCAGAGTCACCGTCGCGGGTAAGCGTCAGGCTGCTACCGGCCACCTTAGCGTTACCCTTCAGCTCGCAGACAATGGTTGCTTCGCCGTCCGCGGCGGTACCGGTACCGGTGATGTCACAGCGGTCAGTTTCTGCCTTGAGGCCGATTTCAGTCACATTAGCGTAGCCCTTGCCCTCATTCAACAGCACTTCGGCCTGGGTCTTTCCGGGGGTGATTTCAGCCAGACCAGCAGTCGCCTGCGACTTGGCAACGTAGTTCTGGTACTGCGGCAACGCGATGGCGGCCAGGATGGCGATGATCGCGACGACGATCATCAGCTCGATAAGGGTAAAGCCCTTCTGGTTCTTCATTTGGTACATCCCCAAGTAAGAGTGGTGTGGAAAAAGACACTGCTGCCGGAGCCGGTGGTCCCACCGGATGAGCGGGCCGCAGCACCTTGCAGGGGAAACTTCGCAGGTTGCGTGCCAATTTCCCCGGCACGATTCCCCCGTTCCCCGGCGCCAATGATGGCAGTATTTACGGGATTGGGAACCCCCCGCCCTCTGTTCTGCGACGAATCCGACAATGTGACGCACTGCGTCACCTTTGGCCCCTCACGGCACATGCTGACGCGCCGCCCAGGCCCCGCACTGCCCAGATGCTCAGGAATCCGCTAGCATCCACGGATTGCCTGCTGGGGATGGCAGGCTGGGGAGCCAAAATGTCCGTTAGTCGCAGTGCGATGAAGAAAGAGCCCGTGGCGCGAAGCACCATGGAAATGGCACCGTTTGTCTGGGAGGGGACCGACAAGCGTGGCGTCAAGATGAAAGGCGAGCAGATGGCCAAGAGTGCCAATCTGGTCAAGGCCGAATTGCGCCGTCAAGGCATCACGCCCAAGGTGGTGAAACCGAAGGCCAAGCCACTGTTCGGCTCAGCTGGCAGCACGATCAAACCGAAGGACATCGCGTTCTTCAGTCGCCAGATGGCGACCATGATGAAGTCTGGCGTGCCTATTGTGGCAGCGCTGGAGATCATCGGCAGCGGACACAAAAATCCGCGCATGAAGAAGCTGGTTGATACCGTCCGCACGGATATTGAAGGCGGCTCCTCGTTGCATGAGGCGATCAGCAAGCACCCGCTGCAATTCGACGAGCTGTATCGCAACCTCATTCGTGCAGGCGAAGGTGCTGGCGTGCTGGAAACAGTGCTGGAGACCATCGCCAGTTACAAAGAGAACATCGAAGGGCTGAAAGGCAAGATCAAGAAGGCACTCTTCTATCCCGTGATGGTGATAGTGGTTGCCTTGCTGGTTAGTGCCATCATGCTCGTCTTCGTTGTTCCGCAGTTTGAGGATGTGTTCAGGGGCTTTGGTGCCGAGCTCCCCGCCTTCACACAATTCATCGTCAACTTGTCCAGATTCATGGTGAGCTGGTGGTGGCTGATGCTGATCGTTATCGGCGGTGCCGTGGCCGGTTTCACCATGGCCTATAAACGCTCCTCCAAGATGCAGCACGCCATGGACCGCATCATTCTCAAGGTACCCGTGATCGGCAATATCATGCACAACAGCTCGATCGCCCGCTTCGCCCGCACCACCGCCGTCACCTTCAAAGCAGGCGTACCGCTCGTGGAAGCCTTGGGCATCGTCGCCGGCGCTACCGGCAACAAGGTCTACGAGGAAGCCGTCCTGCGCATGCGTGACGACGTCTCGGTAGGCTATCCGGTTAACATGGCGATGAAGCAGGTCAACATCTTCCCGCACATGGTGGTGCAGATGACCAATATCGGCGAAGAGGCCGGTGCCCTGGACACCATGCTGTTCAAGGTAGCCGAGTACTTCGAGCAGGAAGTCAATAATGCGGTCGATGCACTGAGCAGCCTGCTGGAGCCCATGATCATGGTCTTCATCGGCGTGGTGGTTGGCGGTATGGTGATCGGCATGTACCTGCCCATCTTCAAACTCGGCGCGGTGGTTGGATGAACAATGGCATTTCTTGACCAGCATCCCGGACTCGGCTACCCCGCCGCAGCCGGCCTGGGGTTGCTGCTCGGCAGCTTCCTCAACGTAGTCATCCTCCGGCTGCCCAAGCGGCTGGAGTGGCAGTGGAAGCGCGATGCGCACGAGGTGCTGGAGCAGGAGGACGTCTATGAGCCACCGCCGCCGGGCATCGTGGTGGAGCCGTCGCACTGCCCGCACTGCAAGCACAAGCTGTCGTGGTACGAGAACATCCCGCTGTTCAGCTGGCTGATCCAGCGCGGGAAATGTCGGCATTGCCATGCGCCGATCTCCATCCAGTATCCGCTGGTCGAGCTGCTGACTGCCGTGCTGGTACTGGCCAGCGTGTGGCAGTTCGGCTTCGGCTGGCAGGGCTTCGGTGCCATCGTGCTGTCGTGCTTCCTGGTGGCATTGTCGGGCATCGACATGCGCACGCAGTTGCTACCGGACCAGCTGACCCTGCCGCTGATGTGGCTGGGGCTTATCGGCGCGATGGACAATCTGTACATGCCCGCCAAGCCCGCCCTGCTGGGTGCTGCGGTCGGCTACCTGTCGCTGTGGTCAGTGTGGTGGATCTTCAAGCAGCTGACCGGCAAGGAAGGCATGGGCCACGGCGATTTCAAGCTGCTGGCCGCGCTGGGCGCCTGGTGCGGACTGAAAGGCATCCTGCCGATCATCCTGCTGTCGTCGGTGGTCGGTGCCATCGTGGGTTCGATCTGGCTGTACAGCCGCGGCCGTGACCGCGCCACGCCCATCCCGTTCGGACCCTACCTGGCCATCGCCGGCTGGCTGGTCTTCATGTGGGGCGATCCTCTGATCGATGCCTACCTGAGATACGCACACCTGCGATGAGCCGGTTCGTCGTCGGCCTGACCGGGGGCATCGCCTCCGGCAAGAGCGAAGTCACCCGCCGCTTCGAGGCGCTGGGCATCACCGTGGCCGACGCCGATGTGGCCGCGCGCGCGGTGGTGGCGGCAGGCAGTCCGGCGCTGGCGATGATTTCCGAGCGCTTTGGCGCGGCCATGCTGCTGGACGACGGCGGCCTGGACCGCGCGCGGCTGCGGGCACATGTGTTCGCCGATGTGGCCGAGCGCAAGGCGCTGGAGGCCATCACCCACCCGGCCATCCGCGAGCTGCTGCGCACCCAGTGCGCCCAGGCCGAGAGCCCTTACGCCATTGCCGCGATTCCGCTGCTGACCGAGGCAGGCGGCCGCGAGGTATATGGCTGGCTGGACCGGGTGCTGGTAGTGGACGCGCCGGAGGCACTGCAACTGGCACGGCTGATGCAGCGTGATGGCAACGACGCGGTACTGGCCCAGCAGATGATCGATGCGCAGGCCAGCCGCGCACAGCGCCTGGCGCTGGCCGATGACGTGGTGGTCAACGATGCACATCCCGATGTGCTGCAGGCACAGGTGGAGCGGCTGCATGCCGCGTATCTGAAGATGGCCGCGTAGCGCCTGGGTAGGGACGAGCCATGCTCGTCACCCACCTAAAGCAAGGCAGCAGCGTGACAGCCCACGTGCAACCGCCACCCAAAAGCACGCGCAGTCGGTCGCAAACTGCAACTTTCCTGATTTACGCGTGTGGCGGCATTGCACAGGATGGTCAGGTCGGGACCCCTTAGATTCCGGCCGGGATTGGCGTCCCGTTTTGCGTTCCACCTGATCTCTGTTGTAGCCCTCTTGGGCACGGCGGAGAATGCATCGTCCCGTTGGTTCTGCGGCGGGCGGTGCGTGGGGATTCCCATATCCGCCGGTTTCACTTGTCAGGTTGAACGCGCCGGTACGCCAACCCGCATCGTCCGCCACCTTAGTCTTTCGACAGGTGGCTCCACGACCATGCGAGGGCATTCATGGCGGCCGCGCGAATTCCCAGGTAGTGACGGCCCATGCCCGTCACCAACCCATGGCAAGAACGGACGCAACAACTGCCGACTGCCATCTGCAATTTTCCTGATGTACGGCACCGCCCACGGCGCTCACGATGTCCGTGCTGGAACCGTTTGGTCCAGCCGGGAACAGCTTACCTCGCAGGGCTGCTTCTCGTTTTGCCCCTTTTTGGGCGCGGCGGAGAAGGGAACGTGTTGCCGGGCGATGCGCAAAACGTTGCTGTATTTCCCCTTCTCCGCCGTTTTTTCATTCCGGCGCCAGCATGACAAACAAGACACTCTCGGCTTCACAGAAGTCCCTCTCCTCGCCTTCCGGCTATGCCCTCATCCATGGCGGCATCGTCGAATTGCTCGATACTGCGCGCAAAGCAGCAGCCCGCAGCGTCAATGCGTTGATGACAGCGAGCTATTGGGACATTGGTCGCCGGATCGTCGAGGCCGAACAGAACGGCAATCAGCGCGCGGGTTATGGCGAGCAGTTGATGGAGCGGCTGTCCGCCGATTTGACCAGCCGGTTCGGGCGCGGCTTCGGGGTCAACAACCTTGAAAGCATGCGGCGATTTTTCCTCGCATATCCCAGCTCTGTGAATTCCCAGACACCGTCTGGGAAATTGGACCTCTCCGAACTGTCGCAGGCCTTCACCTTGCCATGGTCAGCCTACGTCCGGCTTCTGTCGGTCAAAGACCAACATGCCCGGCAGTTTTACGAGGCCGAGGCCCTGCGCGGTGGCTGGAGTGTGCGCCAGCTTGATCGACAGATCAGCAGCCAGTTTTATGAGCGCACGGCACTGTCGAAGGATAAGGCTGCCATGCTGAAAAAGGGCGCGGTTCCGAAGCCGGAAGATGTCGTTACGCCAGACGAAGCGATCAAGGACCCCTACGTGCTGGAGTTCCTTGACCTGAAGGACGAGTACTCGGAATCCGAGCTCGAAACGGCCTTGATCCAGCGGCTGGAGAGCTTCCTGCTCGAACTGGGTGAAGGATTCACCTTCGTTGGGCGGCAGCGCCGGCTGCGTATCGACCACACCTGGTATCGCGTGGATCTGCTGCTGTTCCACCGTCGGTTGCGCTGCCTGGTCATCGTCGATCTGAAGCTCGGCAGCCTGACCCATGCCGATGTGGGCCAGATGCACATGTACTGCAACTATGCGAAGGAGCACTGGGCATGCCCCGAGGAGAATCCGCCGGTGGGACTGATTCTTTGCGCCGACAAAGGGGCCGCCCTGGCACGCTATGCGCTGGAGGGTCTGCCTACCACGGTGATGGCGGCAAATTACCGCACGGTGCTACCGGAGGCGGAGTTGCTGCAGAGGGAGCTGGAACGTACGCGACGTTTGATCGAAGCGCGCACCCACCCGTAGCGCCGGGCCATGCCCGGCGGGCGCAGCGGCGTGCCGGCCAGCGGCCGGCACCTACCCGGATGTCAGGGCAGCAGTTTGGGGGCGAAGGTCAGCGTTGCGATGACGCCGCGGTCGCCCCCAGGGCGCACGCTCACCTGCCAGCCGTACAGGTCGCACAACCGGCTGACGATGGACAGGCCGATACCGCCGCCTTGTGAGTGCCCGGCGTGGGTACCGCGATAGCCGCGCTGGAACAGCTTGGCGGCATCTTCTTCGCTCAGGCCGGGGCCGCTGTCGGCCACCGATACGGCATTGTTGCCGACGTTCACCCGCACTTCGCCTTCCAGCGAATACTTCACCGCGTTGCCGATCAGGTTGCCCAACGCCACTGACAGTGCAGATTCCGGGGCATCCACCACCAGGTCACGCTGGCCTTCCAGGGTCAGGATGATGGGCTTGCCGCCCAGCTGGGCGCGGTGCGAGTCCAGCAGTTGTTCGGCCACGCGGGCGACGTTGCTGGTGCCCTGTCCGCGCTCGTTGCGCGACAGCAGCAGCAAGGCACCAATCAGGTCGCTGCACTGCTGTTCGGCACGCTGGATGCGTTGCAGGCGCTGCAGCACCTTTTCCTCCAGGTCCGGCCGGGTCAATAGCAGTTCGGTGGCGCCACGAATCACCGCCAGCGGCGTACGCAGCTCGTGGCTGACGTCGGCGTTGAACTCGCGGTCACGCTGCACCACCTCGGTCAGCCTTGCGGAATAATCATCCAGCGCCTGTGCCAGCTGCCCCACTTCATCGTCGTCCGGGAAGCGCGGCGCCAACGGCTCCGGATCACTGGTGCCGCCACGATAGGCACGCAGGCGCTTGGCCAGGTCGGACACCGGCTTCATCACTTTCGACGCCGACCACCAGCCCAGCACCAGCGACAGCAGGCTGAACACCAGCACCGACAGGAACAGCGCGCGCTTGAGCTGCTTCTCGCCGGTAATGCTCTGGGTCATGTCATAGGCAAGGAAAAACCAGGCCTGCGGCGTCTTGCGCACCGCCAACTTGTAAGAATAGGGTTGGCCGCTATCATCCTGGCCGCTGACACCGTGGATGCCGTCAGTGAACTCGTACCAGTCCGGCTCTTCCTGCCGCAGCGCTTCAAAGCGGTCTGGCTTCACCAGGCGCGCGAACATCTGCTGCACCGGCAGGTCCGGATTACGGCTGGGATCGGCGGCGTAGCGACGTGCGAACTCGTTGATGTTGCGGTTCATCACGTCTTCGACGAGCTGGTTTTCCACCCGCAGCCGCGCCCAGTTGGTGGCGAACGCGAACAGCGTGGTGAGGCAAAAGCCCAACACCACGAACGACACGATGATGCGGCTGCGCAGCCGGCGGCGGTAGGGTCCGCGCCGGCGCTGCGCCCTGCGTACGGCTTTTTCAGGCATCCGGTGCAGCGATCCGATAGCCGATGCCATGACGGGTCTGGATCATTGGCACCTCGAACGGTTTATCCACCACGGCACGCAGGCCATGGATATGCACGCGCAGGGAATCCGAATCCGGCAGCTCTTCGCCCCATACGCGGGTTTCCAGCTCCTGGCGGGTCACCACCGCCGGCGACGCCTCCATCAGCGCCTGCAGGATCTTCAGCGCGGTCGGGTTCAGTTGCAGCAGCTTGCCCTGGCGGCGCACTTCCAGCGTGTCCAGGTTGTATTCCAGGTCGCCGGTTTCCAGCACGCGGGTCTGCACGCCCTTGCCGCGACGGGACAGCGCGTTCAAGCGGACTTCCACTTCCTGCAGGGCGAACGGCTTGATCAGGTAATCATCCGCGCCGGAATCGAAGCCGGCCAGCTTGTTGTCCAGCGAGTCGCGTGCGGTGAGCATCAGCACCGGGGTCTGCTTGCGCGCTTCGTTGCGCAGCTTGCGGCAGACTTCGATACCGTCCATGCCCGGCAGGTTCAGGTCAAGCACGATCGCGTCGAACTCATGTACCACGGCCAGGTGCAGCCCGGTCACGCCGTCGGCCGCGAAGTCCACCGTGTGCCCGCGGTCCTCGAGGTAGTCGCCGAGGTTGGCGGCAATATCACTGTTGTCTTCGATGACGAGAATTCGCACTGGGACCTCTGTTTCAATAAGGGGTGCCTGGAAAGGCACGGCCGCAACCGGGGTGGTTACGGCCCGGGCCTGTCGCGGGCTGTCGCCAACGATACAGACCCGAGCATTAACATTTCACACGAAGTGGCGCGTACAGGGTGTCAAGGTCAGGGCGTGCCAGCCGGTGGATTGACCCGGTTGTAGTTGCGCAGCACATCGCGCGAGTTTTCCATCGCTTCACGGCGCTGGGCCACGGTCATGCACACCTGCTGCGGCCGATTGCTGCCGGTGGCGCGCTCGCGGCGGCAAACCATCCGGCTGTCGGCATGGGCGCGGGACAGAATGGTGTTGACCAGTTCCTGGTCATTGTAGATCTCGGTGCGGGCCAGCGGATTGGCCTGTTCGACCGTCTCGTGGTCCCCCAGCTTGGTGCGGATACGGTCGATGGCCGCGCTTACCTTGCTTTTTTCCTCAAGGCCAATCTCGCTGTACTGCTCGCTCTGCAGTGCGCGTTCTACCCGTACCAGTTGATCACGGACCGACTCTTTCACGTCCAGCTGAACCAGCGGCGCATCCTTGTCGGGTTTGGCGTTGATCTTGGCGTGAGCTGCACCAGAGATGCCCAAGGCAACGACAAAACCAGCAATCAAAACGGACTTCATACGTAGTTCCTCCATGAATGAAACCCAACTGTACGAGCCATGTGATGGCTGAATCAAGGGACTGTGGTCATGCCTGAGCGCTGGACATAAAAAAGGCCCAGACGTTTCCGTCTGGGCCTGAAGTCATATCCCGATACCGATCCTGCTGATGAGGCAGAGCTGCGGTTCGAAGGACGATACGACAGGGGCGATTAAACCCATGTTAAAAGCAGCGTCTCACCGATAAAGAGAACGACAATTTCTTTTAATTTCATTTACTTACTATCTTTTCCACGTGCGCGATGATGCGCCCGGCGATATCCACCTTGCAGGCAGCCTCCACCCCTTCCAGCCCAGGCGTGGAGTTCACCTCCAGCACCAGCGGCCCACGCGCCGAACGGATCAGGTCCACGCCGGCCACGCTGAGCCCCAGTGCCTTGGCCGAGCGCACGGCCACCTGCGCCTCTGCACGGCTGGCCTTGGCGGGGTGAGCGCTGCCGCCGGCATGCAGGTTGGAGCGGAAATCGCCTTCCGGCGCCTGCCGCTGCATCGCCGCCACCACCTGGTCGCCCACCACCAGGCAGCGCAGGTCCGCCCCCTGGGCCTCGCCGATGAACTCCTGCATGAGGAAATTGGCATACAGCCCGCGCAGCGCCTCGACGATGCCACGCGATGCGCTGGCCTTTTCGGTCAGGATCACGCCACGCCCTTGGGTACCCTCGTTCAGCTTCACCACGTGTGGCGGTGGCCCCAGCATCGACAGCAGGTCCACGGTGTCGTCCGGGTTGTCACCGAACACCGTCACCGGCATGTCGATGCCTTTGGCAGCCAGCAACTGGTGCGCACGCAGCTTGTCGCGCGAACGCAGGATGGCATCGGAGGGGTTGGGCGTGCGCGCGCCCATCAGTTCGAACTGGCGCAGCACGGCGGTGCCATAGCGCGTCACGGAGGCACCGATACGCGGGATGACCGCATCCACGCCGGTCATTGGGCGCCCCTTGTAATGCATGCTGAAACCGTCTGCCGCGATGCGCATGTAACAGCGCAGCGGGTCGAGTACACGCACGGTATGGCCACGGCTGCGGGCCGCCTCCACCAGCCGGCGGGTGGAATACAGCTTGCTGTTGCGGGAGAGGATGGCGAGTTTCATCGGGGCAGCCCGGACGTGGGCGGGCAGCATAACGCGCAGCGTGTGACCAGCGGTTGCGCGGCAGGTGACGGGCATGGCCGGTCATCGCCGCCGTTTACCGGGGTGACGGGCATGGCCCGTCACTACGGTAGAGCGGGGCTATGCCTCGCTGCCCTCAGAAGACCACCTGGGCGCGCACCCCGACGGTGTTGCCCGAATCCGGCCCCTGGAAACTGCCCACCTTGTTCTCGGTCTTCCAATGCACGTAGTTCACCATCAGGCGCGACCAGTTGTTGAGATACCAGTTCATGCCCAACGTCCAGGCATTGCCTTCGCCGCCGCGCGCAGCATCAAGGAAGTCGTAACGGTCGTAGCGCGCAGCCAGCTCGAAGGCGCCAATACCGCCCTCGTCCACCGGGCGCAGCACCTTGGTGGTGCCCCATACGCCGGAACGCGCGCTGAAACCGGGGCGTTCGCCGGTGATCAGCCAGCCGGCGTAGATGGAGGTTGCCTTCTGGTCCACCGATTCCACCGTGCTGGATTCAATGGTCCGCACGGTGTGCTCGCCGAAGGCCCACAGGCTGCGATAGGTGCCGCCCAGCTCCAGGCCATAGGCATGGTTGTCGGTGACGTTGGCGATGGAACTGGCCGAGACGCGGACGTTGCCGTTCCAGCCCAGCGCCACCGGCGAGGTCTTGTTGATGCTGGTGACGTCGTTGCCAAGGTCTTCATACCAGTACCAGCCGCCGACGTGGATGAAACCATCCTTGCTCTTGACCGGGTTCCAGTGCGCGCGCGCCAGGTAGGCGATGGTATCGCTGGCGGAGCTGTCATTGCCGATGTCATCGCCGGTGACGGCCAGGCTGGCATGCCAGTTGTTGCCGATCACCTTGGCGGTCAGGCCCAGGCCGTAGTAGCCACTCTGCTGTGCCCCCACCGATGCCACGGCATTGCGCGTCATGAACGGCGTACGCACCCCGCTGGTGCCACCGTCCAGGCCGCGGTCCTTCAGCTTGTTGCCCACGTAGAACTCGGTCGGCAGGCCACCCAGCCGGGTATCGTAGGACAGGTAAGTGTCCTTCAACGACACGTCGTTGCCAGCGAAATCGGCATCGATCTTGTAGCCCAGCGCGCCCATCTGGCCTTCGGCGCCCAGGCGCCCGCTGACCAGGTCGGTGCCGGTAATGTTGCGCGCATCGAAGCCCGAGCCGTGCGTGCTGCTGAAGTCGGCGACGATGCGTCCACGCGGGTGGAAGGTGAAACGGCCGTCGCTGCTGCGGAACTCGGGCCCACCCTTGTTCCAACGCACGTTGCCACCGCCACCGCCACCGCCTGTGGCGGCCAGCTGGGCAACCTGTGCCTGCAGGATCGCCATGTCGTCCTGCCGGGTGTCGGCAACGGCAGCGGCCACCTGCGCCTGGAAAGGATCAGCGGCCACGCCGGTGCTGGCGGCCCCTTGGCCGCCCTGCCCGCCCTGCCCGCCCTCCAGCGCGGCCAGGCGCTGGCTCAGTGCCTGCATCTGGGCGGCCTGCTGGCGCAACTGTTCGGCCTGCTGCTGCACCAGCGCGCGCAGCTCGGTTTCACTATCGGTATCTGCCGCCTGTGCCTGCGGCGCAGCGACGGCCAGAACGGTTCCCACGGCCGCGGCAAGCGCGGCATGGTGAATGGATTTCATCGGTTTCTCTCCCGGTATTCGTGCGTAAGGTTCAGGACAAGGAAAGACGCAGGCTCAGTCGCCGCTGTCGTCTTCGTCGTCCACTGCAGGCGCTGCCTGGCGGGGTGCGGCCGTTGCGTTGGACGCACCAGCCAAGGGCACCAGTCCTGCCGGCGGCGCGCCAAGGAACTGGTGGCTGCGTGCCCAGTTGGCGAACAGGCGCGGCCATTGCGCTACCAGGGTTCCCGGCTTCCCCAGGCCCCAGCTGTGGCCTCCCTTTTCGAACAGATGCATCTCCACCGGCACGCCAGCGGCATGTGCGGCCTGGTACATCGCCACGCTGTGGCCGATGTCCACGATGGGGTCGTCCACGGCCTGTGCCAGGAAGACCGGCGGCATGTCCTTGCGCACGTGTGCTTCGACCGAATAGGCCGCCACTGCATCGGGTTGGGTAGCCAATTCACGACGTGACCGGGTCTGGTCCAGCGGTGCTTGCAGCGACACTACCGGATAGATCATGCCCAGGAAGTCCGGACGCGCTGACAACTGGTCAGCCGCGTCCACGGCGGGATAGAACGCCGCATCGAAGCGCGTGCCGACCACGCCGGCAACATTCGCGCCAGCGGAGAACCCGATGACACCGATCCGCTCCGGATCCAGCGAAAGCTCGGCTGCCTTCGAACGCATCAGCCGCATCGCGCGCTGGCCATCCTGGAACGGCGACACCGCGCTCCAGCCATCGGCCGGCAGCCGGTAATAGACCACTGCGGCGGTGACCCCCAGCGACTGCAGCCATTGCGCCGCTGGACGCGCCGCGCCGCCAATCTGGATACGGAAATAGCCGCCACCACCGAAAATCACCACCGCCGAACCATTCGGATGCTCGGGCCGGTAGATTTCCATGCGTGCGTCGCTGACGTTGGATACCGCGCCGCGGGCGCTTCCATCAGCACCCACTCTCTCCGGGCCCTGCGTGGCCTGCGGCCAATGGCCATCTGGCCACAGGTGCACCACTTCCGGGCCGGCCTCCTGTGCGTACGCGCTGGCACTGGCGAAAATGCCAGCCAACAACCATAGCGCCAGCCGGCGGCCAGCTGCTCTGTCGATATTCATCGTTCCCCTCCCAGGGTGCCGAGTTACTTCTGGTCTTCTACGTCGGTTGCATGCGCATGACACATGCGTCACCACGCATTCTTGACCAGACCCGCCCCCGATCCGATAACCCATTCCTACTAGTCCACCCGCTACGGGCCACCGCCAGCGGCCCAGCGTTCCCGGGGCAATGGCCGCGGCTGCCCGTTTGCCCTGCTCCGCCACAGGCGGCTGCAACCGGTTTTACCCTTCACGCGTCCATATGCAGGCCAGCCTTTTCCTGCAAGGACACCGCATGAACCGCGTGCCGATCTGCCTGTTGTCTGCAGCGCTCACCTTCGCGCCCTGCGCAGTTGCCGGGCCCGCGAAGGACTTCACCTCATTGGACCTGAACATCGAACGGGTACATCGTGCACTGCAGTTGCCAGGTGGCATCGCCGTCGCCGTGGTACACGAAGACCAGGTCATCCACACGTTGTATGTGGGCATGGCCGACCAGGCAACCACTACCCCGGTCAGTGCCGATACCGTGTTCTACATTGCCTCGGCCACCAAGCCGATGTTTGCCCTGCAGACCCTGCTGGCCGAACAACGGGGGGAACTGGATAGCGCCATGACACTGCGGCAGATGTTTCCCCATCTGCATGCAGATGGCATCGATGCCGATGCGGTACGCCTGCGCGACCTGCTGGTGCACACCTCAGGCATATCAAATCCAGAACTCGGCTGGGCAACGGCCTACACCGGAGTACAGGACGCCCGCTCACGTCGCGCCCTCGCTTACCGGTCCAGCGCAGACCCTACAGTGCACCACGGGCAGTTCCGCTATACCAACATCGGCTACAACCTTGTCGGCGCCTGGCTGACGCAGCAGCCTGGCCCATCCTGGCGAGACCGGTTGGCACTATGGATCTTCGCCCCATTGAAAATGCAGCACACCACCGCATCGGTCCGGTACGCGCAGGATGCCCACTGGCCCCTGGCGCGCCCCTATTCGTGGGCCAGCCCAGATCCCATGAGACCGCTATACCTGGTCAAGACCGACAACACGATGCATGAAGCCGGTGGCGTGCTGTCCACCGCACCGGACCTCGCGCGCTTCCTCGCTGCACAGTTCAGCGCTTCGGCATTGCCGCGCGCGGCCATCGAACGCTCCCACCAGGTACAGGCCCGCGTGGATTCAAGCTGGTTGGATTTTGCGCGTGAAGGCTACGCCTGGGGCTGGTACAGCGGACGCTACCAGGGGCATCGCCTGTTGCACCATTTCGGCGGCTTCCCCGGCTTTCATGCACATCTGTCCTTCATGCCGGATGAGAGGGTGGCGCTGGTGGTTCTGGTCAACGAAGACGTGACAGGACCCAAGCTGGCCAACCTGATTGCCGACCAGGTGTATGCCACGCTGTTGGGACAAGCCGACGTGGATACGCGGATGGCAGCACGGTTTGCGCAGTTGCAGGAACAGGCCGGCGGGTTCAGGGCGCGGCTGGCCGAACAGCGCGCAGCCATCCAGATGCGTCCGTGGACACTGACATTGCCACGCGCCGCCTATGCCGGGCGCTATCGTCATGCCCTGCTGGGCACGATGGAGGTGTCGATCGGCGCTGACGGGGAAATGCAGCTGCGGTGGGGCCCACTGCACGCACATGCAACCGGCGCAGAGCAGGCCGACCACGTACGGGTGGAATTCGTGCCGGGCTCGGGGCAGTTCCTGGTATTCCATCGCGAGGGCGACCACGTCGACGCACTTGCGCTGGACGGGATGCGGTTCGAACGGTGACCCGGCCGAGGACGCCGGCAAGCCATGACGCGGCATGGAGCGGGTGAAGGGAATCGAACCCTCGTCAGTAGCTTGGGAAGCTACAGCTCTACCATTGAGCTACACCCGCGTTGCGAGGCGACAGTTTATGCGGGCGGTGCCACGGAGCGCAATGCACAGGCCGGGTAGCCAGCCGCTGCCCCCTCGGACAGGTGCCGGCCAGCGGCCGGCACCTTCGTTCATCAGAACGTGCCGCTGAAGCTGGCGAAGATCGAGGTGTCCATCGCGCGCTTCTGCATCGTGGTCGCGCTCAGGCCGACATTGCTCTGCAGCCCGAACAGTTCCATGCGCGCGCCGATGATGGCCGTTGCATAGTCCTTGTCGAACTTCAGGCCGGGCACGCGATAGCTGCCCACGCCCGGCAGGCTCTGCAGGAACGCACTGCCTTCCTGGCGGTCTTCGAACTCGTGGTCGTAGGTCACCTGCACGTACGGCTTGACGCTGCCGCCATCCAGCCGTGCCTGCCAGCCCAGGCGGCCAACGGTGGAATCTGCATCCTGGTCGTTGTAACCCAGCGCGGTGGCACTGGTGTTGCTCTCCAGATAACCGTCCAGCTTGACCTTCTGCCAGATCACCGCGGCCACCGGACCATGGCGGAAGCCGCCTTCCTGGCCGAACTCGTAACCGGCGTTCAGCGCGGCGGTCAGGTTGCTGCCATCCGGTGAACCCTTGTGTTCGCGCGTAGCCGGGCCGAGCTGCACCTTGCGGGTCACGTCATAGTCCAGCCAGCTGTAGCTGACCTGGCCGTTGACCCATACACGCTCGCCATACCAGCCGGCGAACAGGCCCAGGGTGGTGTCGGACTGGGTGAAATCGCCCTGGCTGTTGCCGAAATCGGCATCCATGCGGCCATAGCCGGCGAAGCCACCGACGACCACGCCATTACGTGCCCAGTCGATGCCGAACAGGCCGGCCGGGGCCAGGCCGTCATACAGATCGGCGTGGTCATAGCGCTGCATGTCGCCGCGCACGCCACCCCACCAGGACAGGCCATCGGCCGGTGCGCCGCCCAGGTGCAGGCTGACCTGGTCGGCGCGCGAACGGCCTACGGTCTGCGCCGAATGGGTCAGCACCTGCTGCAGGCGCGGCGCTTCCAGCACCGATACCGCATAGGCACCCAGCATGGCGTGGGTGGCGGAGGTCGGGTGCACGCCATCGGCGAACACGTAGCTGTTGGCAGCATCGGCAGCCGCCAAGCTGGTCGGGTTGCAGGTCAGCGACGAATCGCTGGTGCAGCCCATGTCGGTGACGTTGCTGAAGCCGTAGGTGGACGGGCTGGCAACGATCTCCTGCAGGATGCCGAAGGTATCCAGCGGGATGAACTCGATCCCGGCCTGGGTCAGGCCACCATACAGCGCGTCGTTGTACGCCTGGGCAACGGCGGTGTACTGGGCCATGGCCGCCGGGCCACCCGCGCGCGCCATCGGGGTCAGGCCGATGTCGGGCAGGTTCGGCACCAGCACGTACTTGGCGCCAGCCTGCTGCAGGGCACCGACGATGCCGACCTGGTTGGTCACTGCCGCACCGATGATGGCCGGCGCCTGGGCCGGATCGGTGATGCCGAACAGGTCGTTCGGGCCACCCCACACGCTGTACAGCGCGTTGGCATCGGCCTTGCCGCCATTGGCGGCCAGGTAAGCAGCGGCCTGGGTCTTCAGCGATGGCGTCGGTCCCAGCGCGCCCACCACGTCGGTCGCCACGGTGGCCCCGCCAGCGGAATAGTTGTCACCGGTCTGGCCATTGCCGTTGGGGCTGGCGTTGGTGCCGTAGTGGTTGGCCACGTGTTCGGCCCAGACCCAGCCGGGGTTGGTGGTGAACTTGCCGGTCACCGGCTGCACCGAAGGCGGCAGCAGGGGACGGAAGTAGCCGCTGTCGGTCAGGCTGTCGCCGAAGAACACCGTGCGGTTGAAGGCCGATTCGGCGGCCATCGCCGGCAAGGCCGCCAGGGCGACTGCCGCGGCGATCAAGGTGCGGACGGGGCGTTTGCTGAACAGCATGTGGGACTCCTGTAGGGGTGGACCGCCGGACGTACGCCGGCGCACGGTGCAATGGTTTCATCCGTGCGGACAAAGTCACGCTGCGCCGCGACATGGATTGTCGTGGTCTGCGACATCGATGCCCCCCATGCGCGATGGATGGCAGGCACCGGCTGCCTTCGCCGAACGCTTGGGCGACAATGACGACATGAACATCCAGCTCAACGGCGAAGCCCGCACCCTGCCCGATCCGTCCACCCTCCTCGACCTGCTGCAGGCCGAGCAACTGCTTGAACGCCGCGTCGCGGTGGAGGTGAACGGCGAGATCGTCACCCGCAGCCTGCACGCCAGCCATGTACTGGCCGATGGCGATGTGGTTGAGATCGTGCATGCGCTGGGCGGTGGGTGACCGGCACGGGGTAGCGCCGAGCATGGCTCGGCGCTCCGCCCCTCCATAGGCGATAATGTGTCCCATGACCGCACATGCCCCCTCTGATTCGCTGGTGATCGCCGGCAAGACCTACGCCTCACGCCTGCTGACCGGCACCGGCAAGTTCAAGGATCTGGAAGAAACCCGCGTGGCCACCGAGGCCGCCGGCGCGCAGATCGTCACCGTCGCCATCCGCCGCACCAACATCGGCCAGAACCCGGGCGAACCCAACCTGCTGGACGTGCTGCCGCCGGATCGTTTCACCATCCTGCCCAACACCGCCGGCTGTTACACCGCCGAAGACGCGGTGCGTACCTGCCGCCTGGCGCGTGAACTGCTGGACGGCCACAACCTGACCAAGCTGGAAGTACTGGGCGACCAGAAGTCGCTGTATCCGGACGTGGTGCAGACCCTGAAAGCGGCCGAGCAGCTGGTCAAGGATGGCTTCGCGGTGATGGTCTACACCTCCGATGACCCGATCCTGGCCAAGCGCCTGGAAGAGATCGGCTGCGCGGCGGTGATGCCGCTGGCCGCGCCGATCGGCTCCGGGCTGGGCATCCAGAACAAATACAACCTGCTGCAGATCATCGAAGACGCCAAGGTGCCGATCATCGTCGATGCCGGCGTGGGCACCGCTTCGGACGCGGCGATCGCTATGGAACTGGGCTGCGACGGCGTGCTGATGAACACCGCGATCGCGGGTGCGCGCAACCCGGTGCTGATGGCCAGTGCGATGCGCAAGGCGGTGGAGGCCGGACGCGAAGCATTCCTGGCTGGCCGTATCCCACGCAAGCGCTATGCCAGCGCTTCCTCGCCGATCGATGGATTGATCGGCTGATGACCGATCCCTTTTCCAGCACCGGTTCGAAGGCACCGCCCAAGCCGTTCACCGTCAATGAAGGCCGCCGCGAGGTGCGCAGCTTCGTGCTGCGCCAGGGCCGCTTCACGCCGGCGCAGCAGCGCGCGTTCGATGAGCGCTGGCCCCGCTTCGGCTTGGACTTCACCGGCCAGCCGCGTGATCTCGATACCACCTTCGGCCGTGATGCCGGCAAGGTGATGGAGATCGGCTTCGGCAATGGCACCGCGCTGCGCTTTGCTGCCCAGCAGGATCCCACGCGCGATTACATCGGCATGGAAGTGCACGCCCCCGGCGTTGGCCGCCTGTTGAACGCGCTGGCCGACGACGACGCCGGCAACGTGCGCCTGTACCACCACGATGCGGTGGAAGTGCTGGAGCAGGAAATCGCCGATGGCGCACTGGATGAAGTACGCATCTACTTCCCGGATCCCTGGCACAAGAAGCGCCATAACAAGCGCCGCCTGCTGCAGCCGGCCTTCGCCGAACTGCTGGTGCGCAAGCTGCGCCCGGGTGGCCGCCTGCATTGCGCCACCGATTGGGAAGACTACGCCGAGCAGATGTGGGACGTGCTGGACGCCACCGCCGGGCTGGTCAACCGCGCCGGTCCGCGTGGCCACGTGCCGCGCCCGGAATGGCGCCCGCAGACCCATTTCGAGACCCGTGGCCAGAAACTCGGCCATGGCGTCTGGGACCTTCTGTATGACCGCACCTGACCTGACCCCCTGACGCCAAACGGATCGCGCCCACCATGGAAACCGCGCTGACGCTGACCACCGATATGAAGCTCGTCCTCGGGCTGGTCGGTTTCACGATGGCGATGTTCCTGTTCGAGCGCATCCGTGCCGACGTGGTGGCGCTGGTGGTGCTGGTGGTGCTGGGCGTGACCGGCCTGATCGCGCCGGAGGAAATCTTCGGCGGCTTTTCCGGTAACGCGGTGATGAGCATCATCGCCACCACCATCCTGGGGGCGGGCCTGGACCGCACGGGAGCGCTGAACCGGCTGGCGGCATGGTTGTTGCGGCGCGGCCACGGCGTGGAGCAGCGGCTGCTGATCATGACCACGGCGATCGCCGGTTTGAACTCATCGTTCATGCAGAACCCGTCGGTGATGGCGCTGTACCTGCCGGTCGCCTCGCGCCTGGCGGCACGCACCGGGCTGACCCTGCAGCGCCTGCTGCTGCCGATCGCCGCGGCCATCGTGATGGGCGGTGCGCTGACCATGGTCGGCAATTCACCGCTGATCCTGCTCAACGACCTGCTGGCCTCGGCCAACAACAACCTGCCCTCCGGCCTGGCCACCATCGAACCGCTGCGCATGTTCGCGCCACTGCCGATCGGCGTCGCCCTGCTGGTGGCCTCGCTGCTGTACTTCCGCTATTTCGGCGACCGCAAGCTGGTGGAAGAGGAAACCCTGGCCAATGACGGGGTGACCCCTGCGCGGACCGAAAGCTATTTCGCCAAGACCTACGGCATCGAAGGCGACGTGTTCGAGCTGGTGGTCACCGCCGAGAGCCCACTGGTGGGCATGACCCTGGGCGAGGCTGAAACCCTGCACGATTCCCCGCTGCTGCTGGCACTGAAGACCGGCAACGACACCCGCCTGGCACCACCGGCGGAGATGCGCATCTGGGTGGGCAGCGTGCTGGGCGTGATGGGCGCGCGGCAACTGGTGAACGATTTCGCACAGAACCAGTTCCTGCGCATGTCCTCGCGCCTGAAACACCTGGGCGACCTGTTCAATCCCAGTCGCGCGGGCATCTCCGAAGCCGTGGTGCCGCCCACTTCGGACGTGATCGGCAAGAGTGCAGCCGACCTGCGCCTGCGCAAGGAACGCGGCTTGAGCCTGCTGGCGATCAACCGCGACAAGCAGGTCATCCGCGATGACGTGCGCAAGGTCCAGCTGCGCGCAGGCGACATGCTGGTCTTCCACAGCATCTGGTCGGACCTGGCGCAGGCTGCGCGCGGCCGTGATTTCGTCATCGTCACTGACTACCCGAAGGGCGAACAGCGCCCGCACAAATTCAAGATGGCGATGTTCATCTTTGCGCTGACCATCCTGATCGCGCTGACCTCCAAGCTGCCGGTGGCCCTGACCCTGATGACCGGCGTGGCCGGCATGCTGCTGACCGGCGTGCTGCGCATGGACGAGGCCTATGCGTCGATCAACTGGAAGACCGTCTTCATGATGGCCGGGCTGATTCCGCTGGGCTGGGCGATGGATTCCAGCGGTGCAGCGGCATGGGTCGCCGGGCACACCATCGACAAGCTGCCCGAAGGCATCCCGGTATGGGTGCTGGAAGTCGCGCTGGCCTTGCTGACCACTGCGTTCTCGCTGGTGATCAGCCACGTGGGGGCGACCATCGTGATGGTGCCGATCGCGGTGAACCTGGCGTTGGCCGCAGGCGGCAATCCAACCGCATTCGCGCTGATCGTGGCGCTGTCGGCATCCAACAACCTGATGACGGCCTCCAATCCGGTCATTTCGATGATCACCGGCCCCGCCAACTACACTCCGCGCGAGCTGTGGCGCGTCGGCGCACCGCTGTCGCTGATCTACACCCTGGTGGTGGTGGCGATGATCAACCTGATGTTCTGATCCCTCAGGGTAGCGCCGAGCCATGCTCGGCGAGCGCAGCGGCGCGTCCGGAAATCCGCCGGGCATGGCTCGGCGCTACCGCTTTGGTCAGGCCAGGAACACGTTTCCGTCGCGTACCTGCACCGGCACCGCGCGCAGGCGGTCGCCCTTGCAGGGACCGGCCACGCACTCCCCGCTGTCCAGTGCGAACGAGGCACCATGCGCTGCGCAGACCAGGTGGCCCTCGCGGCTTTTCAGGAACTGGCCGGGTGCCCAGTCCAGTCGCCGGCCCGCGTGCGGGCAGATGTTGAGAAAGCCGCGCACGGCATCGCCCTGGCGGTACAGCAGCAGCGATTCGGCATCGCCATCGATCACCACTTCTGCTTCGGCAAAGCCACCGTCGGCAATGCCATGCAGGGAGATCAATGCGTTGTCAGTCATCTCTGACCCATTAGCGTGGGAAAACCCGATTGTCGCATGCCTGCCTCCGTGGCTGGCTGCGGCATGAACGTAAGTCATTGATATCAAATGAACGACCCACGCGTTTAACGTTTTTTTCACTCAGTAACACATCGCCATGCTGATACTGGGCCTCGCTGATGTCAGCCGAGTGAGTTACCGATGATCAACCGCACCTTCCAGTTTGGCCAGTTCCGCACCTTGTTTGCGCCGCGCAAGCCGCGTCATCCGTTGGTTCGCGTGGCTGTGGGCCTGCTCGGCTTGGCCATCCTGGGTGTCATGGTGTTCGTCGGCGTGTTCGTCGGCGCGGCGATGATCCTGGTCGGCGTGGCCTGGAAGCTGCTTGCACAGCGCAAGTCGCCAGCACGTGGCGCGGCGGCGCAGGTCGTCGAGGGCGAATACCGCGTCGTGCGCAAGTCGGCACTGCCGACGCACTGAGTCCACCCGGGTAGGGCCGAGCCCTGCTCGGCGGATGCCAGGCGATGCCAGGCCGCGTTCACCGAGCATGGCTCGGCGCTACACTGCGACGACCTGATCCAAGGACGTCCGCATGACCGATGTAATCCCGACCCCATCCATCCCGCGTGTCCCGGTAGCAGGTGGCGGCACCTTTCCGGTGCATCGCATTTATTGCGTGGGCCGCAACTTCGCCGACCACGCCCGCGAGATGGGTGCCAGCGTCCCCGACGCCGCCGAACGCGGCCGCCCGATGTTCTTCAGCAAGCCGGCCGATGCCATCGTGGTCGGCCATGACGATGTCATCCCCTATCCGCCGTCCACCAGCGACCTGCACCACGAGGTGGAACTGGTGGTGGCGATCGGTACCGATGCGCCCGAAGGCGTGCTCCCCATCGACCAGGCCCAGGCACTGGTTTACGGCTACGCCGTGGGCCTGGACCTGACCCGCCGCGACCTGCAGGCAGCCGCCAAGCAGAAAGGACACCCCTGGGATGCGGCCAAGGGCTTCGATGCATCAGCCCCGATCAGCGAAATCGTGCACGCTGCTGAAGTGGGCGACCTGGCCGCGCTCAACCTGTCGCTGGAAATCAACGGCGAAGTGCGCCAGCAATCGCTGCTGGACCAGATGATCTGGAACGTGCCGGAGATCCTGCATGAGCTGTCACGGCTTTGGCGCCTGCGTGCCGGCGACCTTGTGTTCATGGGTACGCCCTCTGGCGTGGCCGCCTTGAAGCCCGGGGATCGTTTCAGTGCTCGACTGGAAAACGTTGGCGAGCGTCACGGCGTCATCGCTGGATGACACCGGCTGCGTTACCCTTCTGCGCGAACAACAACCCACCTTCAGGAGATTTCGATGGGATTCATGACTGAGTTCAAGGAATTTGCCACCCGCGGCAATGTGATGGATCTGGCCGTTGGTGTGGTGATTGGTGCCGCCTTCGGCAAGATCGTTACCTCACTGGTGGAAAAGATCATCATGCCGCCATTGGGTTGGGTGATCGGCCAGGTGGATTTTTCCGATCTTGCCTTGACCCTGTCACCTGCCCGGTTGGCGGCCGATGGAACGGAGATTCCTGCGGTGGTGATCGGCTATGGCGACTTCATCAACACCATCATCCAGTTCGTGATCGTGGCCTTCGCCATCTTCCTGGTGATCAAGGGCATCAACCGCCTGTCGCGCAAGAAGGCAGCCGAACCGGCAGCGCCGAGCGAAGAAGTCCTGCTGCTGCGCGAGATCCGCGACAAGCTTTCCCCTCACCAAGGGTGAGCTGTGCGTGCCAACTGCAGCGGGGCATGGCCCCGCTCTACCGGGACGCCAGTTCCTGCGGGCAGTGACGGGCCATGCCCGTCAACTGCCCTTGTCCGGATCTGGCCATTTCCAATGGCCATGACCTCGGGCCCATGCGAACGACGGTGACGCTGCTAAGCTCGGACGCTTATGCCCCTTTGCTGGAGTCGTCCATGCGCCGCCGCGTCCTTGCCATCGCCTCTTCCCTCGCCCTGCTCGCCTCGCCGGCCTTTGCCGCACCCCGTGCCACGACACTGCCGCCGGCGTCGCTGGATACCGCCGCACAATTGCGCGAGCAGGCACTGGGCGACGACACGGGCTGGAAAGTCGTCGAATCATTGACCACCGAGATCGGGCCGCGCATCGCCGGCAGCGAAGCGGACGCGCGCGCCGTGGCCTGGGCAGAGGCCAAGTTCAAGGCACTGGGCTTCGACAAGGTATGGAAAGAGCCGGTCAATTTCCCGAAGTGGGAACGTCGCAGCGAGCATGCCGCCGTGGTCGGCCAGAATGCCCAGCCCCTGACCATCACCGCGCTGGGCGGCAGCCCGGGCGGCACGGTCAAGGCCGAAGTGGTGCGTTTCGCCGACCTGGCCGCGCTGCAGGCAGCACCGGAGGGATCGCTGAAGGGAAAGATCGCATTCGTCGATTACCAGATGCTGCCGTTCCGCGATGGCCGTGACTATGGCCGCGGTGGCGCCATCCGCAGCAAGGGCCCGTCCGAAGCGATCCGCAAGGGCGCGGTGGGCTTTCTCATGCGCTCGGCCGGCACCGATTCGCACCGCGTGCCGCACACCGGCATCACCCGTTACGACGAAGGCCTGAGCCCGGTGCCGTCGGCCGCGCTGTCGGTACCCGATGCCGACCAGTTGGCACGGCTGGTCGCGCGTGGCAGCACCCAGGTCAGCCTGACGCTGGATTGTGGCTGGGACGGCACGGCTACGTCGTACAACGTCATCGGCGAGATCACCGGACGCTCGTTGCCGAAAGAAGTGGTGGTGATCGGCGGGCACCTGGATTCGTGGGACCTGGGTACCGGTGCGATCGACGATGCCGCCGGCGTGGGCATCACCATGGCGGCCGGCCACCTGATCGGCCAGCTGAAGCAGGCGCCCAAGCGCACCATCCGCGTGGTGGCGTTCGCCAACGAGGAACAGGGCCTGTATGGCGGCAAGGCCTATGCCGAAGCCCATGCCAAGGACATCACGCTGCACCAGCTTGCTGCCGAGAGTGACTTCGGCGCTGGCCGCATCTATGCATTCAACACCGGTTCGCCGAATCCGGAAGGGTCGCGCGACGCAACCCGGCAGATCGCCGAAGTGCTCAAGCCGCTCGGTATCGAGTACGCCGCCGACAAGGGCGGCCCCGGCCCGGACATCGGCCCGCTGGCGTCCAAGGGCGGTGCATGGGCATGGCTGGCCCAGGACGGGACCGACTACTTCGACCTGCACCACACCGCCGACGACACGCTGGACAAGATCGACCCGAAGGCACTGGCCCAGAACGTGGCCGCCTATACGGTGTTTGCCTACCTGGCCGCCGATGCCGACGGCAGCTTCGGCAGCGAAGCCAAAGCCACCGTCCCGCCGAGCGAATGATCCCGGCGCATGACCTGGTAGAGCGGGGCCATGCCCCGCTGCACGTTGCGTGGGTGACGGGCATGGCCCGTCACTACCCGGCGCGGAGCCAAAGCCACCGTCCCGCCGAGCGAATGATCCCGGCGCATGACCTGGTAGAGCGGGGCCATGCCCCGCTGCGCGTTGCGTGGGTGACGGGCATGGCCCGTCACTACCCGGCGCGAAGCCAAAGCCACCATTCCGCCGAGCGAATGATCCAGGTGCATGACCTGGTAGAGCGGGGCCATGCCCCGCTGCGCGTTGCGTGGGTGACGGGCATGGCCCGTCACTACCCGGCGCGGGGCCGGGCTGGCCACAATCCTGCGTTGCGGATGCCCATCGCAGCGGGGTCGAAGTCCGCGGCGACGCCCGCATTGCGGCTCTTTTCATAATCGCGCAGCGCCGCCAGGGCGGGCTTCTGCAGCAACAGGATGGCGATGATGTTCAACCAGCTCATCACGCCCACGCCGATGTCGCCCAACGACCAGGCGATCGTCGCACTGTGCAGTGCCGAATAGGCCACCAGCGACAGGAACAGCACCTGGAACATCCGGACGACCCACGGCGCCGGCTTGTTGCGGCACAGGTAGCTGATGTTGGTGTCGCCCATGTAGTACAACGCCAGGATGGTGGTGAAGGCAAACGGCAGGATGGCCAGCGCCACGAATGATCTGCCGAACCCCGGCAGTGCTGACTCCACCGCGTGCTGCACGAAGCGCGGGCCTGCTTCCACGCCCGGCAGGTTGGCGACGATCATCCGTGCATCGTCGGGGATCCCGCTCACCGACGGGTCGTAGACGTTGTACAGGCCGGTGGAAAGGATCAGGAAGGCAGTGGCGCTGCACACCACCATGGTGTCGATATAGACCGAAAACGCCTGCACCAGCCCCTGCTTGACCGGGTGTGATACTTCCGCCGCCGCCGCCGGGTGCGCGCCGCTGCCCATGCCCGCTTCGTTGGACAGCACCCCGCGGCGCACGCCCCACTGGATGGCCACGCCGATCATCGCGCCGAAGGCGGCATCCATGCCGAAGGCACTGCGCACGACAAGGCTGATCACGGCAGGAATCCGTTCGTAGCTGATCAACATGACCACCAGCGCCACCAGCAGGTAGGCGATGGCCATCAACGGCACGATCCACTGGGTCACCGCTGCAATCCGACGCACGCCACCGAAGATGATCAATGCCAGCAGCGTGACCACGACCGTCGCCGAGACCTCGGCCGGAACCTGCCAGGCCTCGTCCAGGGCTCCGGCGATGGCGTTGGATTGCGTGCCGGCCAGCATCGCGGCGGCGGCGACGGTGCTCAGCGCGAACACCCAGGCGTACCAGCGCTGCCCCAGGCCCTTCTCCATGTAATAGGCCGGGCCACCGCGATACTGGCCATTGGCGTCGCGCTCCTTGTAGATCTGTGCCAGCGTGGATTCCACGAAGGCACTGGACGCGCCGAAGAACGCCACGACCCACATCCACAGGATGGCGCCAGGGCCGCCAAAGGCGATGGCCATCGCCACGCCGGCGATATTGCCCACGCCGACGCGGCTGGACAGGGAAATGTTCAATGCCTGGAACGGTGACAGCCCAGACTCCGAGCTGCGGTGCTTGAACATCAGGCGAAGCATTTCCGGCAGCGCGCGAAGCTGGATGAAGCGCGTGCGGATGCTGAAGTACAACCCTGCCAGCAGGCACAGGGCGACCAGGTAAGGACTCCAGACGATCGCCAGGATCGTGCTGATGACCGATTCGATACTCATTGCTCTGCTCCATCAGGCGGGTGCAGCTCACACTGCCCAGCCCCGTTCGCGCCAACAATGAGGAAAAAACGAAACGTCCTCCTGGCTTCGTCGCCATGGTTTCCCTGCACGGATGACGCTTCTTTCAATCGGCGGCGCGTGTGTGGTCGGAATCCGCATCAGCACTACATGAAATCTTCTGTGGGATTTTTCTGACTTGACCGCCTCTTTTGTGGGCCTTCGGGAAAGCCATCGACGCGATGTGTTCGTTGACGTCGTCGACATTCGCCAACACGCGGTGAACCATCCGTCCGTGGGCTCCCTGCGACACCACTTCGCCGCCAGCATCGTCCTTGCCAGCCGCAGCCGAGCTGCCTGCCTGGCAACGGACCGACACCACGCGACCGCACCGGAAGCGGGCGGAACCGTTCAATGCAGCGCTGAAGCATCTACAGGAGCACCTAACGATGAATGCACGCCCCTTGCCGATGACATCGTCGCCGATTGCAGACGTAGCCTCGCTGGAATGCGAGATTCCGTATGCTGCGGCGATCACCGCGGGCATGAGCCTTATCCGGGCCATGCAACTGGAAGTCGAAGACGTCCCGCTCGCCGAGCGGGGCATCCACCTGCACCTGACCCGCCTGGCGACCGCTTCACGCATCGGCCATGACATCGAAACCTGTGGCATGGGCAAAACCTCACCGCAGGCCATCCGATCCGGCCTGTACCCGGCCATCGCACATCTGCTGCATGCCGATTACGCCCACTGCCTGGAGACCGTCAGCCTGCCGGTTGCCGACTACCTGAAGATGCCGGAAGTGAACCAGGCATTTCCCGACCTGATGCCGGTCATGGCCGAACAGACCCGGCGTACGCTGGCCACCATCGAATTCAAGCAGCTTTCGGGCAGCCGCGCATTGAGTGTCCCGTTGGCCCTGGTCAATCCTGCCTACCTGCAGGATGTCGAAAACGGCAATGCACCCGACAAGATCAAGGATGATTTCGATTACAGCGTGCTGCGCAAATACAGCAGCAACGTCGGCATCGCTGCCGGTGCGACACGGGACGAGGCGCTGTTGCAGGGAATGCTGGCGATACAGGAGCAGATTGCCGCTGGCAGGTTTGCCGTACAGGGCATCGCGCTACGCCAGCAACGTTACCTGCGCCAGGTTGATGTCGCCACGCTGCCCCCGCAGATCGCGCAGTTGCGGGAGATCGTGACGACGCGCTGCAGCCAGTTCGTGCACCTGTTCGACATCGCGGGCAGCGGTTCGATACCGACTTACCTGGCCTGTGTCGAAGGGGCCATGGAAGGCGAGTGGAAGGTGGCTGCCGGCGCAGGATTCACCCCCGAGCATGCGGCCACCCGCGCCCTGCGCAACCTGCTGCAGTTCCACGAACTGTGCGAATGGAAACGCAACGAACATGGCGAAGACATGCAGGAAGCGAACCGCCTGCGCCAGCAGGACCTGCTCACCGAACACCAGGGCCAGTACCGCCACTTTGCGCTGCAGAACCTGCAGCAGATCCTGCGCGACGGAGCAGTGGACACCGTTCCTTTCGCCATCAGCAGCGTCGGGATACCGGAAACACTGGCCGGCCGCATCGAGCAGTTGCAGGCACACTTCAAGCAGCGTGGGCTGACGCTCTGGTTTGCGCAGTACCAGAAGCCGGGCATCAAGAAGGAGGTTACCTGCGTGCAGGTGCTGCTGGCTCCGTTCGATGCCAGTTTCCTGCTGCTGCAGGGCGTGCCCGTGGGCATCTCCGTGGCGTCGCTTGAAGACGCCGCCAACGAAGAATAAGAGGACCAGGCCGATGAATAACAAAGTTGTCGCCGTACAGGTCACGCCGCTGAGGCTTGCGCGCTGGAAGGCACCCTACCGGTATACGCAAAGCGAGATCGTTTCACTGGATCGCTTTGCCCGCATCGCCCGGAGCACCAGCACGCCCAAGCGTTGAGGAACCACAGGCCATCCCGCCCGTGGGATAGGCCTGCCTCGCAAAAGAAAGCACCCGGTCGCAACCACGACCGGGCTGCCGCAATCGACCCATCCCACGCGGTGGGTCTCATGCACCTGGCATATCGGCCAACACCACCGCCTGCGTTGAGGCACAACGCGGTGGCATGACGTTACTCTGCGCCGGGCGGATCAGCCCGGCCATCGGGAAAACCCGCTACTGGCCTGTCAACTGTTCCGCGCACGCGCCCATTGCGCCAACAGCACGGCCGTAGCCGACGCGACATTCAGGCTTTCCACCGCGCCAGTTCCAGGGATCGACACCTGCTGCTCGCACTGCGGCGCCAGCGTGCGGTCCATGCCTTCGGCTTCAGCCCCCATCACGTAGACCAGCCGTTCCGGCAGCGTGGCAGCAAAGACATTCTCGCCACCATCCACCAGCGTAGCGGCCAGCCTGAAGCCGGCCTGGCGCAATTGCGCCATCGCCTGCGCCACGTCCGGCAAGCGCACCAACGGCACCGCTTCGGCACCGCCTTCGGCCACCCGTGCTGCGGCACCCGAAATTCCCAGGGTGCTGTCTTCGGGCAGCAGCAGGCCAGCCACGCCGAAATGCGCCGCCGAGCGGAGGATCGCGCCCAGGTTGTGCGGGTTGCCGACGCCATCCAGCCACAGCGCCAGTACCGGCCCCTCGGGCAGCTGCTGCAGCCATTGCACCAGCGGCATCACCGGCTCGCGCTGCACGTCGGCCACCACCCCTTCGTGGTGGGTGGTGCCTGACAGCTTGTTGAGGTCGCCGTCCTCCACTACCCGGTAGCCCACGCGGTTGGCCACGCACCACTTCAGCAGCGGCTGCATGCGTGGGATCTGCGCCTCCAGCAGGTACAGCTTGCGCAGTGCCTGCGGACGCTGGTTGAACGCAGCCAGCACGGCGTTGACGCCGAACAGGCGCAGCTCATCGCCATTGTTGCGGCCGGCCGTCGGGGCATCCGCGCGGGGTAGCGGGGTGGCACGCGGCGGGCGGGCGGAGGGGCGCCGCGAGTTCCAGGGATTGTTCACTTAAACGGTTTCCTGCTTCTTCTGCCAGAAATCGGCATTCTTGATGCCCAGGGCAACGGGGTCGAAGGTCGGGTCCAGGCCGAGCTTCTTCTGGCGTTCGTAATCGCGCAGCGCCAGCATCGCCGGCTTCTGCACGATCAGGATCGCAACGATGTTCAACCACGCCATCAAGCCCACCCCGATGTCACCCAGCGCCCAAGCGATCTGCGCGTTGTGGGCGGCACCGAAGATGACCATGCCCAGGATGCCCAGGCGCAGCACCAGCACGGTCATCGGCCGCTTGGCGTTGTGGTTGAGGTAGCTGAGATTGGTTTCGGCCATGTAGTAATAGGCCATGATGGTGGTGAAGGCGAAGAAGAAGATCGCGATCGCCACGAAGCCTGCACCCCAGCCCGGTATCGCACTTTCCACGGCAGCCTGCGCATAGCCCGCGCCTTCGGCGATGCCGGCCAGGCCCATGAATACCGGCTCGGCCCCTTCCACCGGCGAGTACACGTTGTAGGTGCCCGCAGCCAGGATCAGGAACGCGGTGGCGGTGCACACCATCATGGTGTCGAAGTAGACGGCAAAGGCCTGTACGTAGCCCTGCTTGGCCGGGTGCGAGACTTCCGAGGCAGCTGCCGCATGAGGGCCGGTACCCTGGCCGGCTTCGTTGGCATAGATGCCACGCTTGACGCCCCACTCCACCGCCAGGCCCATCATCGCGCCGAACGCTGCATGGGTACCGAAAGCACTGTTGAAGATGATGCCGAACATCTCGGGCACCCGGTCGGCGTTGATGATCATGATCACGATCGCCATGATGATGAAGCCGGCAGCCATGAACGGCACCACGATCTCGGCAAACGTGGCGATACGCTTGACGCCACCGAAGATCACCACGCCCAGCAGCAGGGCCACCACGATGCCGATGCCCAGCTTCAGCGCCTCCACCGATGCCATGCCGAAAGCCTGGCCATCGAGCGGCCCGCACAACGCGGTGCCGCGGCAGGAATTGATGATGCTGTCGGCGATCGCATTGGCCTGCACGCCCGGCATCAGGAAGCCGGCGGCAATGATCGTGGCCAGTGCGAAGGCCATCGCGTACCACTTCAGGCCCATCGCCTTTTCGATGTAGTACGCCGGGCCACCACGGTAACGGCCTTCGGCATCCTTGGTCTTGTAGATCTGCGCCAGGGTGCACTCGATGTACGAGGTGGATGCGCCCAGGAAGCCCATCACCCACATCCAGAAGATCGCACCGGGGCCACCGAAAGCGATGGCGGTGGCGACACCGGCAATGTTGCCGATGCCCATGCGTCCGGCCATCGACATGGCCAGCGCCTGGAACGAGGACACGCCGGCTTCGGACTTTTCGCCTGCAACGGTCAGGCGACACATCTCGACGAAGCCACGGATCTGCATGAAGCGGGTGCGGATGCTGAAGAACAGTCCGGCACCCAGGCACATCACGATCAGTGCCTTGCTCCAGATGATGCTGTTGATGAAATGTACGGTTGCTTCCACGCGCTCTCTCCAGTCGGCGGAAAATCAAGGACGTCCCGTCGGCTGAAGGGAACCGCTCCGATTCTCGCTGATACCGGGCGCCGGCGGTAGGGCCGCATCATGCTGGATCTGGCGGTCAGCCCGCCTTGCAGGGGCACGAACAGGTACCGGCCCCGCACCGGCGGATCAATCCGGCAGGCTCGTCCGCACCCGCGCGTAGCGCAGCAGGTCGTGCAGCTGGCCGCGCTTGTAGACCGCACAGCGCTCCACGCCCTCCTGCACGAACCCATTCTTTTCCAGCACCCGCGCCGAACCCAGGTTGAAATCGGCAACGGTGGCCTGCACCCGGTACAGCCGCAGGTGGTCCATCACCCAGGGTACGAACACGCCCGCAACACGGGTCATGTGACCATTGCCCCAATGGGCCCGCCCCAGCCAATAGCCCAGCTCGGCCCCATGGGCCCGCTCGGCCGTGCCCTGCTGGGCACCGATGCTGCCGCAGGCGTGGCCGTCGATCTCGATGGCCAGGTTCAGCGTGCCCGGTGCCAGCACCCTGCCGGCGAGGAATGCCTCGCCGTCTGCACGCCCATAGGGGAACGGGAACCGGTCGCGCAGGCCGCGCGACACCTGTTCATCATTGGCATGCAGCAACAGGTCGTCCAGGTCCCCGTCACGCCAAGGGCGGAGCAGGAACCCGTTGCCCTGCAGGCATGGGCCGCCGCCATCAGGCATGACCGCCCACCGACGGGGTGTCCTTCTCCTGCTTCTCCAGCTCGCGCGCCACCGCTTCGGGCGAACGCGTGAACGGCGCAAGGCGGGCATAGAACGCCGGCACCACGAACAGCGACAGGAAGGTCGACAGGGTGACGCCGAAGATGATCACCACGCCGATGGTGCCACGGCTGGCCGAACCCGGGCCGCCGGCCACCACCAGTGGAATGGCACCCACCACGGTGGCGATGGAGGTCATCAGGATCGGCCGCAGGCGTACCCGCGCCGATTCGATGATCGCCTCGCGCACGCTACGGCCTTCGTCGCGGAGCTGGTTGGCGAACTCGACGATCAGGATGCCATTCTTCGCCGCCAGGCCGACCAGCATCACGATGCCGATCTGGCTGAACAGGTTCACCGTTCCGCCGCTCACCCACAGCCCGACCAGCGCGCCCAGTACCCCCAGCGGCACGGTCAGCATGATCGTCAGCGGGTGGATGAAGCTTTCGAACTGCGCAGCCAGCACCAGGTACACCACCAGCAGCGCCATCGCGAAGGTCAGCAGTACGGCACTGCCCGAGCTCTGGTACTCGCGCGATTCGCCCTTCCAGTTGATCTGTGCATGTTGCGGCAGCTCTTCGCGGGCCACTTCCTGCGCCCACGCGATGGCCTCGCCCAGCGGGTAGCCGGGTGCAAGGCCGGCACTGATGGTGATCGAGCGCAGGCGGTTGAAGCGGTTCAGCGTGCCGGCCTCGGCGACCTCGCTCAGCGTGACCAGGTTCGACAGCGGCACCAGTTCGCCAGAGCTGGAACGTACCCGGATCGCCGCCAGGTCGGCAGGACTGGCGCGCCCGTCGCGGCCAGCCTGCACCAGCACGTCGTATTCCTCGCCGTTGTCGACGAAGGTGGTGACGCGACGCGACCCCATCATCGTTTCCAGCGCCGAACCGATTTCGGTGACCGACACGCCCAGGTCCGCCGCACGCTGGCGATCGATGTTCACCCGCATCTGCGGGCGGGTTTCCTTGTAGTCCGAATCAGCCCCGACCAGGCCCGGATTGTCGGCCATGCGCAACAACAAGCGGTCGCGCCATTGGGCGATCTCCGCATACTCGGGGCCACCCAGCACGATCTGGAACGGCTGCCCGCCACTGCGTACCAGCCCGCCGCCCACCTGGGTACGCACGCGCACCCCGCTGATGGTGTCCAGCTCCTGCTGCAGCTCATTGGCCACGTCAGGCGTGGCCTCGCTGCGCTGGCGCCACGGCTGCAGGAAGACACTGATGCGACCGGTGTGCATTTCCTCGCTGGAACCCCAGCCACCGGGGATGCGCGGGTTGGCGCGGATGATCGATCTGTCATCGCCGACATGGCGCGCGACGATCGCTTCCACCTGCTGCACCTGGCCGACCGTGTAATCGAAACCGGCACCTTCCGGCCCGTCGATCATGATCTGGAACGAACCGCGATCCTCGGCCGGGGCCAGTTCGGAAGGCAGGTACCTGATCAGCAGCCAGCTCGCCACCAGCGCTGCCGCCATCACCAGCAGGTAGATCCAGGTGCGGTCGACATGCCGCTCCAGCACGTGGCCATAGCCGTTGGCGAGCTTCTCCAGGTTACGGTTGATCAGGCCATACAGGCCGCGCGGTGCGCGCCCGGTATGTGGCTTGAGCAGCTTGGAGGCCATCATCGGGGTCAGGGTGAGGGCGACGAAGGCCGACAATGCCACCGCCGCGGCCAGCGCCACCGCCAGTTCCCGGAACAACCGCCCGGTATTGCCCTCCAGGAAACCGACCGGCAGGAACACCGCCACCAGCACGGCCGTGGTGGCGATCACCGCGAACGCCACCTGCGCGGTGCCGCGCTTGGACGCCACCAGCGGCGGCTCGCCCAGGTCGATGCGACGCTGCACGTTCTCCACCACCACGATGGCATCATCCACCACCAGGCCGATGCACAGCACCAGGGCCAGCAGGGTCAGCAGGTTGATCGAGAAATCGAAGGCATACAGGGCGATGAACGCCGCCACCAGGCATACCGGCACCGTCACGGCGGGAATCAACGCAGCACGGAAACTGCCCAGGAACAGCCAGATCACCACCAGCACCAGCAGCATCGCTTCCACCAGCGTGGCATACACCCGGTCCACCGCTGCTTCGATGAAAGTGGTGTTGTCGAAGCCGACGAATATCCGCGTGCCTTCGGGCAGCGACTGTGCGACGCGCTCGGCTTCGGCACGTGCAGCACGCGCCACGTCCAGCGAGTTGGCCGTGGAGGTCTTCACGATGCCCAGGCCGATGCCGGGCTCGCTGTTGCTGCGGTAGTAAGCGCGCCGTTCAGCCGAGGCCAGCTCGATCTTCGCCACGTCGCCCAGGCGCACCACGTAACCGTCATTGCCCTTGCCCAGCGGAATGGTGGCGAAGTCTTCCGGCTTTACGTAGTTGCGCTCGACGCGCAGGGTGAAATCGCGGTCGGCCGATTCGATGCGCCCGGCCGGCAGCTCCACGTTCTCGTTGCGCAGCGCGGTTTCCACGTCGCCGGTGGTCAGCCCGCGTGCCGCCAGCTGGTCGCGTTCCAGCCAGACCCGCATCGCATAGCGCTGGCGGCCGCCGATCCGCACCTGCGCCACGCCATCCAGGCTGGAAAAGCGGTCGACCACGTAGCGGTCGGCGTAGTCGCTCAGCTCCAGCGTGTCCATGGTCGAGGACACCATGTTGAACCAGATGATCGGGTCGGCATCGCTTTCGACCTTTGCGATTTCCGGCGGGCGCGCTTCCTCTGGCATGCGGTCGGCAACACGGCTGACCGCATCGCGCACGTCATTGGCAGCTGCCTCGATGTCGCGATTGGAGGTGAACTCGATGCTGACCTGCGAACGCCCGTTGGAGCTGCGCGCGTTGATGGTGTCGATGCCTTCAATGCCGGCAAGCGCGTCTTCGAGCACCTGGGTGATGCGGCTTTCGATGACCGCCGCCGACGCGCCGGTGTAATCGACCGATACCGAAACGATCGGCGGGTCGATGGCCGGCAACTCACGCAGCGTCAACCGGGTGAACGACATCACGCCCAGGACGATGAGCAGCAGGCTCATCACCACGGCGAATACCGGCCGCTGGATGGAGACGTTCGAAAGTTTCATCAGCCGCGACCTGCGTCAGGAAGGGCCGCCGCCGGTGCCGCCGGAGGTTCCGGCACGGCCGGCGGTGGTGGCAGTTTTTCCGGTTCCGGCGCTTCCACCGGCGCAACGGGGCGCGCGTCTACCTTCAGCCCGGGGCGCAGCTTGCCGGTGCCGTCGACGACGATGCGTTCACCGGCCTTGATGCCCTGCTTCAGCTCCACCACGCCGGCACGCCGTGCGCCGGACACCACGTCCACGCGCTCCACCGTGCTGTCCGCCTTGAGGCGGTAGACGAACGTATCGCGGCCGACCTGCACGACGGCGATCTCCGGCACCACCAGCGCCTGGCGGGATGGACGGAAGATCCGTACTTCCAGCAGCATGCCCGGACGCAGCGCATGGTCGCCATTGGCGAAATCAGCGCGCACGGTCACCGCGCGCGTGGCCGGATCGATGCGCGCATCAACGGTGGTGACCTCACCCTCGAACGTACGGCCCGGCCAGGCCACGCTGGTGGCTTCGACCTTGTTGCCGTTGGCCAGCGATGCCAGTTCGGCCTCGGGGACCTGGAAGTCCACGTGCATGCGTTCGATGTCGTCCAGCGTGGCGATGGGCGTGGTGGGCGTGACCAGCGACCCCGGGCTGACCTGGCGGATACCCAGTACGCCGGAGAACGGCGCGCGCACGTTGCGGTCGCCTATCTCCGACTGCATCTCGGCCACACGGGCCTCGGCCGTATCGCGGATGGCCTTCTGCGTATCCAGCGTGGAGCTGGCGACCAGTTGCTGCTGCGCCAGTTCGCGTTGGCGACGGTACAACTGGTCGGCTTCGGCGAACGTGGCCTGGGCCTGGGTGAGCGCGGCCTGCTGGGCAAGCCCACGCAGGGTCACCAGCGGCGCACCGGCACGCACCTGCTGGCCACTGTCGAAGTGCACCTGCTCGATGATTTCGCTGACCTTGGCGGTGATGGTGACCGACTCACGCGCCTTGGCCGTACCCAGCGCCTGCAACGTATCGCTCCACGCGGACGGCTCGACGACCTGCGCGGTGACCGGTACATCGGCGCCCTGGCCACGCGCGGCCTCCGGTTCAGCCTTGCACCCAGCCAGGAGAAACAGGGCCAGTCCTGCGACCGTGCCCGCTGCGATACGTCCCAACATGTAAGATCCCGCCTTCTGCATGACCGGCGAGTGTAGGGCCGCTGATGCGAAGGCCGTATGTGCCAAGCGTTTACCACCGCAGGACAAGCCTGCGGTGGTAGCCGGAACCCTTTCCGTGCAAGGGATTGCGCGGCGGTATCGCCATGTGTCGACATGTGTCGGCGTGGACCGCGGCGCAGGATGCGTCGCGCCGGCGCCCGGCCGCGCAGGCTCAGTACCGGTAATTCACCTTCATCCACACCGTCCGGCCCGGCTCGTTGATGCGTACCGGGTCGGCAGGGAAGCCGAAATCGGCGCTGCCCGCCAGGTTCAGGTGTTCGCTGTAGGTGCGGTCAAACAGGTTGTCCACGCCCAGGCTGGCCTGCAGCAACGGCGTGAAACGATACGCCGCGTTCAGTGCCAGCGTGGCAAAGCCCGCACTGGGCCCCAGGTCCTGGGCCACCACGTTGCCCTGCCCTGCGGCCACGCGGTGCTGGTGGGTAACCGCGCGCAGCAGCGCCCCGGCACTCCAGCGTTCGCCTTGCCAGTCCGCGCTGATGCGGGCTTCCAACGGCGGCATCTGCGGCAACGGGCGGTCATCGGCACGGTTTTCGCCCCAGGCGTAGGCCAGCGTCCCACCCAGCGCCCACTGGTCATCCAGTTGCAGTTGCAGCCCTGCTTCGGCGCCGGCGATGCGCGCATCCACGTTGGTCGCCTGGCTGCTGCTGCCCATCATGCCGCCGCTGCGGTAGGTAAACAGGATGTAGTCGTCGATACGGCCGGCATAGGCGGACACCCAGGCCTTCACCCACGCGGTGCGGTACTGCAGGCCGAGATCCAGCTGGGTGGTGCGCTCGGGCTGGATCCCGGCGAAGGCATTGACCGAACCGACCGGCCCCACGTCCGGGGAGAACAGTTCCCAGTAATCCGGCATGCGCTCGCTGTGGCCCAGTCCCGCATAGACCTCCAGGCCATCGCGCAGGTCCCGCTCCCAGCGCAGGAAACCACTGCCCAGCCATTCGCGCCGCTGCGCGCCGAAGGTCGGGTTGGGCATCGCCATCATGCCGCCGCTTTGTCGGCGATGATCATCGGCCTGTGCACGGTCCAGCCGCAGGCCACCGATCCAGCGCTGCCTGGTATCCACGCCCACGGTAAGTTCGCTGAAGACGCCCTGGCGACGGAACTGTGCGTCGCTGGTCTTCGGCAGTTGCTGGTAGGTGCCCCGCCCCATCGCACTGCGCCCGCGGTGACGCGAATCATCAGCATCCACGCCGGCCACCAGGCCCACGCCCTGCCATTGCCATTCACTGCTGATGCGGCCGCCACGGGTGCGTCGGTCGACATTGGATGCCATCGGCATCGGCATGCTGCTGGAAGGGTTGGGCGTGCGCAGCGTGTAGTTGTCCATCACGTGGTCGGCCTCGTTGTAATACACGTTGGCCTGCAACGTGTCCCATGCGCCGGGCAGGTTGTGCTTTTCGAAGCGTGCGGCGTAGCTGGTGCGTTCGAACGCGGCACCGTCCATGCCGCGCCCTGCATACCGTGCGATGGCATCACCGGCCCCCGCCGATACCTCCAGCAGCGTATCGGCGTCCGGGGTCCAGCCCACGGCCACGTCGCCATTCCATTTGCGCCACTTCGATGGCACGACCTGCCCGTCACCGTCCTTGTAATCGTCGGCTTCGGAGCGGTTGCCACTGGCACGCACGTAGAAGTCGGGCGTGCCGGCGGTGAGGTCCAGCACTTGGTCATTGCGGTTGCGTGAACCGACCAGCACGCTGCCTCCGGCACGCACGCCGGGCGCGTCGAAACGCGGCGTATCGCGTTCGAAGCGCACCGTACCGGCCGATGCACCTGCCCCCCAGCGGACGCTTTGCGGCCCCTTGATGATGGTCAAGCGGTCATAGGTTTCCGGCGCGATGTAGGAAAGGGGGTTGTCCATCCGTGACGGGCAGGCACCGATCAGGTTGCCATCGTTGCTGAGGATGTTCAGGCGCGAGCCGAACATGCCGCGCAACACCGGGTCGCCGTTGGTGCCGCCATTACGGACGGTGGAAAAGCCGGGAACGGTCTTCAGGTAATCGGCACCGTCGCTGGCTGGCACCGGCTGCCGCGGAAGACGCGGATCGGTCACCCAAAGCAATGGCGAGACGGGGGCGCTGGCGGTGACCACCAGCGGATCCAGGGTGATGGCGGGGTCGCCATGCTGGTGTTCGTCGGCCTGGGCAGCCAGGCTGGCCATGGCCAGTGCAAGGCATGCCGACAGGCGCGGCTGTGCGCCCGCCATGCGGGAACGGGTCATCATGGGTGAATCTCCAAAGTACGCGTGCGCGCACGCCGCCGTCGCAGGCGTCGCGCGCTTGGATAGTGGAATCAGCGGACTTCGAAACGCTTCGGAGGACCACGCACGGCATGGGCCGGCCAACGTCGTGCGACCAGTCGCAGTGGCGACGGTGCGCCAGCGGGAACCACACGCCAGTGCAGTGCGGGCACCAGCACCAGGGCGGCGGCCAGCCACGGCAGCAGCCGCGCCGACAGCACGCAGTATTCGCAGGCCTCGCCATGCAGGGCATGCGGGTCGGCGGGGACCTTCGGCGTACTGTCCGGCGCAGGTGCCGGCGTGGCATGGCCTGCATGCGCGTGGTGCGCGTGCTGTGCATCAGGCCGCTCCATGGCATGGCCTGCATGGCCTGCGGCAGGCTGCGCGGCATGCGCCGCGTGCGCGCCCTGATCCTGCAGTACCCGGCTTGCCAGGGGCGCAAGCAGCATCAGCAGCGTCGCCAGCAGGGCGAGCCGGATCATGGAACGATGCAGGCGCAGGGAGCGGATCACCGGCCCAGTGTAGGAGCAGGTGCCGGGTTTGCCCGTGCGACGTACCGTCGCAGGGCCACGCAGGCTCAGGAGGTGATGGTCTGGGTCAATGATTCCCACGTGGGCGGCAACGGCCATGCCGCCGCCTGGTTGCCTTCCAGCACGCGGCGCAGGTCGCGCGGATCAATCTGCGGGGCCAGCACGTGCACCAGTTCCAGCGCGTAATCACGCAGCACGCGGTCACGCGGCAACACCGCCCAGGCGATGCACTCGGCGATCGGCTCCGGTGCCACCCAGGCGCGCAGGTCATGGTCGGCGGCGCTGACCGCCATCTCCGCCAGCAGGCCTACGCCTACCCCGCTGCGCACGTAGGTCTTGATCAGATCGGCGTCCAGCGCGGTCAGTGCGATATCCGGCGTCAGCCCCGAACCGGCGAACGCCCGCTGCAATGACGAACCGGCACGGGTGGACGATTCATAGCTGACCAGCGGCTGGGTGGACAGCGCAGCCAGGTCCGGTGCACGCCCGGCACGGTCAAGCGGATGCCCCTTGGGCACCAGCACCAGGCGCCGCCACCGGTACAGCGGCACGGCGATCCCCGCCGTGGGCTCGCTCCCTGCGGTACTGATGATCGCGATGTCCGCATCCCCCTGGCTGAGCAGGTCCAGCGCATCGCTTTCAGCAGCCTGCTGCAGGTGCACGCTGACCTGCGGGTAGGCCTGCTTGATCCGCGCCACCGCTGGCGGCAGCACGAACCGCGCCTGGGTGTGGGTGGTGGTCAGCACCAGTTGCCCCTGGCTTTCGCGGCGCTGGTTGGCCGCATAGGTGCGGATGTTGTTGGCCTCGGCCAGCACCCCGCGTGCACGGCTGATGACCTCCACGCCCGCCGGGGTCACCGATTCCAGGCTGCGGCCGCGGCGCACGAACAACAGGAATCCAAGCTCGTCCTCCAGCTGCTTGAGCTGCTTGGACAGGCCGGGCTGGGTGGCGTGCACGCGCGAGGCAGCCAGAGTGATGTTCAACTCGGCGTCGGCGATCGCCACCAGGTAGCGGAGCTGGGTCAGCGTCATGTCGGACCGGGGCTGGACGGGGAAGGGGCATTCCACTCTAGGTCAAATACCGTCACCAGCTTATAACCAAACGTTGTTTAAGAAAGGTATCTGGTCATTTCCTGCTGTCATATGGCAGCGCTACGGTCAGCCGGTCAGGGCGGATGGCCGCGACCACCGCCTTCCTTTCCTCCGCGTCCCGCGCGGCATAGCCCCGGAGTGCCCCATGGCCCTGTACGACTCCATCCTCGACACCATCGGCAATACCCCCATCGTCAAGCTGCAGCGGCTGGCGCCCGAGCACGTCACCCTTTATGCCAAGGTGGAATCGTTCAACCCAGGTGGCTCGGTCAAGGACCGGCTGGCGCTGGCGATCATCCTCGATGCCGAACAGCGCGGCCTGCTCAAGCCTGGCGACACCATCGTCGAGGCTACCTCGGGCAATACCGGCGTGGCGCTGGCGATGGTGGCCGCTGCGCGTGGCTACAAGTTCGTCGCCACCATGGTGGAAACCTTCTCGGTGGAGCGCCGCAAGCTGATGCGCGCCTACGGCGCAAAGGTGATCCTGACACCCGCGGCCGAGCGCGGCAGCGGCATGGTGCGCAAGGCGGCGGAACTGGCTGAACAGCATGGCTGGTTCCTGGCCAGCCAGTTCACCAACCCGGCCAATCCGGCCTATCACCGCAACACCACGGCGGCGGAGATCCTGCGTGATTTCGCCGGCAAGCGGCTGGATTATTTCGTCAGCGGCTGGGGCACAGGCGGCACCCTGACCGGGGTCGGCGAAGTGCTGAAGCTGGCCCGCCCGGAGACCCGCGTCATTGCCACCGAGCCGGCCGGCGCGGCCCTGCTGAAGGGCAATGACTGGAAGCCGCACAAGATCCAGGGCTGGACCCCGGACTTCGTGCCGGACGTGCTCAACCGCGATGTCGTGGATGAACTGCTTGGCGTGGAAGATGACCGCGCGATCGCTACCGCGCACCGCCTGGCAGCAGAAGAAGGAATATTCGTCGGCATCTCCGCTGGCGCCACCGTAGCCAGCGCGCTGGACGTTGCCAGCCGTGCCGCGCCCGGATCGGTGATCCTGGCGATGCTGCCCGACACAGGGGAGCGCTACTTCTCCACGCCATTGTTCGCAGAAGTGAACGAAGGCTCCGACGACGACTGGCTGGCCGGCATCCCGTGAGCGCCAGCCAAGGGTCAGGTCCCTTTCCCGGCAAGGGGACCTGAGCCCCGGCAAGGGCACGCCTACCGGGCCACGGCGGGAGCCGCCGCCCTTGCATTCGCATCCTGTGAGACGGTCATGACGCAGCATGCATGCCCCACCGATTAGGGTGGCGCATGCAACGCACCGCGTTGTGGCGTTTGAACCGTCAGCCAGGAGCAGAACGCATGAAGATCGAAGTTTGGCAGGGGGATATCACCACCCTGGCGGTGGATGCGATCGTGAATGCGGCCAATGAAACCCTGCTGGGCGGGGGGGGCGTGGATGGCGCGATCCATCGCGCGGCTGGCCCGGAACTGCGGGACGCCTGCGAACGACTGGCGCTGGTGCGTCCGGGTGTTCGTTGCCCGACCGGCGAAGTACTCGCCACGGAAGCGTTCGCCCTGCCGGCGCGCCATGTGTTCCATACGGTCGGTCCGGTGTGGCACGACGGCCATCGTGACGAGCCCGCCCTGCTGGCCAACTGCTACTGGAAATCACTGCAGCTGGCCGAAAAACTCGAGGTGCGCTCGATCGCCTTTCCTGCCATCAGCTGCGGGGTCTACGGCTATCCGCTGTACCAAGCCGCGCAGATTGCCGCCACCGAAACGATCGCCTGGCAGCGTGGTCATCGCGAACCGCGCCGGATCATCCTGGTGGCTTACAACAGCGCCACCTTCAAGGCCTACCAGCAGGCCCTGCTGGCGGCAGGCCAGCCGGTGGAGGAAGCCTGCCCTGCCGAGCGCTCCGCGCAGGACATGCGGATCGCTACCGCACTGGAATGATGCAGAAAAAACGCCGGCACTGGGCCGGCGTCCGTTTTCCTTCAGCAGACGGCAACGATCAGCCGTTCCACTTGCCCAGCGCGGCCAGGCCGTTTTCCTTGGCACGCTCGTACACGGTCTTCTGTGCAGCGGCATGGTTGGCCTTCATGTCCTTGGCCCACAGCTTCAGCGCGGCCTGCTGCATCGCACGGCCATAGGAGAAGCTCAGCGGCCACGGCAGCTGGCCCAGCTGGTTCATCGCATTGAGGTGCTCGGTGGACTGCTCGTCGCTCTGCCCGCCGGACAGGAACACCACGCCCGGCAGGATCGCCGGCACGGTGCTCTTCAGGCACATCACGGTGGACTCGGCCACTTCCTCGGCGTCGGCCTGCTCATCGCAGCCCTTGCCGGAGATGACCATCGAGGCCTTCAGGATGGTGCCTTCCAGCAGCACGTTCTGCTGGTACAGCGCATCGAACAGAGAACGCAGGGTGGCTTCGGTGACTTCGTAGCAGGTCTCGATGTCGTGGTCGCCGTCCATGATCACTTCCGGCTCGACCATCGGCACCAGACCGCATTCCTGGCACAGCGCGGCATAACGGGCCAGCGCGTGGGCATTGGATTCGATGCAGGTGCCCGACGGAATGCTCTCGCCGATGTTGATGACCGCACGCCACTTGGCGAAGCGCGCACCCAGCTTGTAGTACTCCTGCAGGCGCTCGCGCAGGCCGTCCAGGCCTTCGGTGACCAGTTCACCCGGGCAGCCGGCCAGCGGATGTGCACCCTTGTCGACCTTGATGCCCGGGATCATGCCGTTGTCGGCCATGTACTTGGCAAACGGCACGCCATCCTTGGTCGACTGGCGGATGGTCTCGTCGAACAGGATCGCGCCGGAAATATGCTCGTTGAGCTTCGGCGTGGTCAGCAGCAGTTCGCGGTAGGCGCGACGATTCTCCTCGGTGTTTTCGATGCCAACGCTGGCGAAGCGCTTGGCGATGGTACCGGTGGATTCGTCGATCGCGATGATGCCCTTGCCCGGGGCGACCATGGCCTGGGCGGTTTCAGCCAGCTGTTCGATGCTCATGTACTTCCTGTGGCGGGTGCGGGAAAACCGGGATTATAGCCCGCGCACCGTGTTACCTCGACGTGGAGGTCGATTGGAAACGATTCCAACAGGCGGCCCCGGTAGAGCGGGCCATGGGCCCGCTCTACCGGGGCATCCGCTGCTTACAGCTCGCCCAGGCCGCTGGCGCTGCCGTTGGCGCCCACTTCCAGCAGGCGCAGCGTGTTGGTGGCGCCATGGGTTTCCATGTGCTCGCCGCTGGTGAACACCACGCGGTCGCCGGCCTCCAGCAACCCCACTTCGGCCAGCAGGCGGATGCTGCCACGCGCCGCCTCGCGCGGGGTCAGGCCGCGGCTGTCGAAGTTGATCGGAAACACATCGCGCATCAACGCCATCTGCCGGCGCGCCCCATCGTGGCGGGTCACCGCGAAAACCGGTGCCGATGCGCGGAAACGCGACAGATAGCGCGCGGTGCCGCCGGACTCGGTCATCGCAACGATGGCGCGCACGCCGACGTGCTGTGACAGGAACATGGTCGCCATGGCGATGGCCTGGTCGGCACGCTCCAGGTTGCGCGGCGAGGTACCGAAGTCGGTCTCGGTCTGGAACTGGCGCTCGGCCCCCAGGCAGATGCGCGCCATCGCTTCGACGGCCTTCACCGGGTAGGCACCGGCGGCGGTCTCGGCCGACAGCATCACCGCGTCGGTGCCATCGATGACCGAATTGGCCACGTCCAGCACTTCGGCACGGGTCGGGATCGGGCTTTCAACCATCGACTGCAGCATCTGGGTGGCGGTGATCACCACCTTGTTCTGCGCCAGCGACGCCTTGATGATCTTCTTCTGCAGGCCGGGCAGTTCGGCATCGCCGATTTCCACGCCCAGGTCGCCACGGGCCACCATCACCACGTCGCTGGCATCGACGATTTCTTCCAGGTTCTCGATGGCTTCGGTGCGCTCGATCTTGGAGACCAGCGCGGCGTAGCAACCGTGCGATTCGGCGATCTCGCGCGCATCGTTCATGTCCTGTGCGTTGCGGCAGAACGACACGGCGATGAAGTCCACGCCGATCTTGGCAACGATGCCGATCAGCTCCTTGTCGCGCTCGGTCAGCGCGCCCAGCGACAAGCCCCCGCCCTGCTTGTTCAGGCCCTTGCGGTCGGACAGCACGCCGTCGTTGAGCACGGTGTTGATGATGCGCTCGCCCTGCACTTCCACCACCTGCAGCTGCATCAGCCCATCATCGAGCAGCAGCACATCGCCCGGACCCACGTCCTGCGGCAGGCCCAGGTAGCTCACGCCCACCTGGGACGTATCGCCGGGCGGAACGTCGGGGGCCGCGACGAGGTCGAAGCGGTCGCCGGCCTTGAGCTGGATCTTGCCTTCGGCGAAGCGCTCGATGCGGATCTTCGGACCAGGCAGATCGGCCAGGATGCCTACTTCCACGCCCACGCGCGCCGCTGCCGCACGGACTTCGGCAGCACGTTTGGCCTGCCCCGACGGATCGCCGTGGCTGAAGTTCAGGCGCACCACGTTGACACCGGCGCGCAGCAGCTCCTCCAGGACGCCCGGCGGGTCGGTGGCCGGACCTAGGGTGGCAAGGATCTTGGTGCGACGCTGACGTTCGAACATGGTGGATGGGCTCCCGTTAAAGAAGGGAAACTAGCACATCCTTCACACCCCATGTACACGGTTACAGCCTTGCGCCGCCTTGTTCTTGCCGTTGTCTGCAGGACATCGGCGACAAAAAAGGGGACGGAGGTAATTAAGTCGCCTTAATTACCTCCGTCCCCTTTTTTTGTCATATCAGGGCCAGCAGGTCCGTGGGGCGCTCGGCCAGTGCTCCGGCGCCGGCCTGGCGCAGCTCTTCGGCACCGCCAAAGCCCCACAGCACGCCGATGTTGCGCAGGCCGTGGTGGCGCGCACCCTCGATGTCCATCCGGCGGTCGCCGATCATCCAGCATTGCGCAAGCCGCAACGACAGCCGCGACAGCGCCTCGGCCACCAGTTGCGGCTTGCTGCTGCGCGAACCGTCCGGGGTTGCACCGATGACGTCATCGAAGCAATCGCCGAACGGCAGGTGTTCGACGATCCGCCGTGCATGGGGTTCGTTCTTCGCCGTGACCACTGCCAGGCGGTGGCCACGCGCCTTCAGCGTGCGCACGGTGTCTTCGATATCGTCGAAGACGTCGTGCTCGCGCCAACCGTCGGTATCGAATCGTTCCCGGTAGAACTCCACCGCCTGCTCAACCTTATCGGCGTCGTTGAACACCGGGCCGAAGCTCGTCCGCAGCGAAGGACCGATCCAGCTGCGCAGCGCCTCCAGTGGAGGCGCCACCTGTTGCATCCGCTCAAAGGCGTGCGTGATGCAGCGGGTGATGCCCACGGCAGAATCGATCAGCGTGCCGTCAAGGTCGAAGAACAGCACGTCATGGGCAGTGGACAGGCCTGCAATGCTGGACGAAGAAGCCGCCGGGCATGGCTCGGCGTTCCCGGGGACCATGGCGGGCACTCAGGCACCCCGCGCTTCCAGCGCCGCCACCGCCGGCAGCGTCTTGCCTTCAAGGAATTCGAGGAACGCGCCGCCACCTGTGGAGATGTAGCTGACTTCATTGGCGATATCGAACTTGTCGACCGCCGCCAAGGTGTCGCCGCCACCGGCGATGGAGAATGCCGGCGAGCTGGCGATGGCCTTTGCCAGCGCCTCGGTGCCGTGGCTGAAGGCTTCGAATTCGAATACGCCGACCGGACCGTTCCAGACCACCGTGCCGGCCTTCTGGATCAGTGCTGCATACTGCGTGGCGGTCTGCGGGCCGATATCCAGGATCAGGTCGTCGTCGTCCACTTCGTTGACCGCCTTCACCGTGGCCGGCGAGTCCGGCAGGAACTGCTTGGCCACCACGACGTCGACAGGCAGCGGAATATCGGCACCGCGCACCTTGGCATCGGCGACGATCTTCTTCGCGGTATCCAGCAGGTCCGGTTCGTACAACGACTTGCCCACCCCATGCCCGGCCGCGGCGATGAACGTGTTGGCGATGCCGCCACCGACGATCAACTGGTCAACCTTGCCGACCAGGTTGGCCAGCAATTCCAGCTTGGTGCTGACCTTGCTGCCGGCGACGATGGCCAGCAACGGCTTGGCAGGCTCCTTCAACGCCTTGGCCAGCGCGTCCAGCTCGGCCATCAGCAGCGGGCCACCGGCGGCAACCGGAGCGAAGCGGATGACGCCATGCGTGGAAGCCTGCGCGCGGTGCGCGGTGCCGAAGGCGTCCATCACGAACACATCGCACAGCGCGGCGTACTTCTTCGCCAGCGCCTCGTCGTCCTTGCCCTCGCCCACGTTCATGCGGCAGTTTTCCAGCAGCACGATCTCCCCGGGCTGCACCTGCACACCGTCCACCCAGTCGCGCACCAGCGGTACCTCGCGGCCCAGCAGCTGCGACAGGCGGCTGGCGACCAGCTGCAGCGATTCCGCCTCACTCCATACGCCTTCCTTCGGGCGCCCCAGGTGCGAGGTGACCAGCACCGCCGCGCCCTTTTCCAGCGCCAGCTTCAGCGTCGGCAATGAAGCGGTGATGCGCTGTTCGGAGGTGATCTGGCCGTTTTCGATCGGCACGTTCAGATCCTGCCGGATCAGCACGCGCTTGCCGGAGAGATCGAGATCGGTCATGCGGATGATGGACATGGGCAACTCTTTGTCGAGGGAAGGAAGCGCGCCGCCTGCGGCGCAGACCGCCATTGTCCGGGCTGCAGCGACGCATCGCAAACGCGGATACCCGCATCCTGCCGTGGCCTCGCGATCAGGCGTCGGTGGGCTTCTGGCGCAGCACGCCCAGCGCCAGGATGCCCACCACCAGTACGCCCAGCACCAGCAGCGACCACAACAGCCAGCGTTTCCAGTCACGCGGCGGCTGCAGTGCGGCATCACCGGCGAGCCGTTCCGAAGGCCCCTCCAGGCGGGCCAGGGTAGGCTGCCAGGCCGGGCCGTTGCGCTGCCGCAGGTCGTCGATCAGCACGCCCACCGGCGCATCATGGCGGACTGCGGTTGCACTGCCTGCCGCCAGCGCATACGGCGCCGCGCCCTGGCTGAGGAACACCAGCACCTCGGGCTGGTAACCCAGCAACAAGGTCGGCGTGCCGACGGTGGACGCCGGTTCGGCGACCAACTTCCAATAGCGGTCGCGATGTATCGTCGCCAGTTCACGCGGTGGCGACTGTTGGCGTGCGGATTGTGCACCCTCTACCTGGTAAGCCACCCAGGGCGCGATGCGCCGCTGCCAGTCCGCGCTGCGATCATCGCGGCTGTAGGCGGTCCACTGCACCAGGCTGTTGTCGGTGGTCGACACATCCAGCCGCTTCACCGGAAAGCGTCCATCCAGTTCGAACTCGAAGCTCCCCTGCCCCTGTGCGGTCGGTTGCAGCGACAGCCATTCCCAGGGAATGGTGGCTGGTGCGGGCGGCAGTTCGGCCAGCACGCGGCGCAGCACCGGCAGTTGCTGCCCTGCATTGGGCAGCACGCGCAGGTAACGAACGGTACGGTCTATGCCGATACGACGCTGCAGCAGGCGCTTGCCCGCGCGCTGCAGGTCGACCAGCGGCAGCGCCGCATCGATCCGCTGCCAGTTGCGCAGGTCGTCGCTGGCATCCACCTGTACCGTCGCCTGCAAGGGCTGCTGGCGATCGGCCCAGTCCAGCACCACCGTAGCCAGTGGCTGCTGGCCCAGCACGCTGGCATCGACCAGCCAGCCGCCCGCCTGCTGCCCTGCATCGGATGCACCCAGCCGTGCTTCGACCCGGCGTACGCGCCCATCGCTGTCACGCTCGGTCAACAACTGCAGATCGTCGCGACGGCGCGCATCCAGTGGCGGCAGCACGAACCACGGCAACTCGCGCTGCACCGGAGGTTGCGCCAACGGCTGGTCGGGTGCCAACAATGCCGAAGGCAGCGCCTGGCCGGCCGCGTTGTAGGCCTGCACGTCGGCCAGTGCCGGCGACTGCGCGCGGCGATAGACCTGCGGCTCCAGCACCACCCGGTACGCACCGGACTGCACGCTGGACAGGCTCAATGGCCATTGCTCGGCATATTGCTGCCGGTAGTCCTGCGCGACCGCCGGAGCCGCCAGCAACACCAGCAGCACCATCCACTTCTTCATTCACCCTCCTCCACGAGAGACGCCGGACGCGGTGGCGCCGGCGCGAAGTATCCCACTACCGTGCACAACAGGCCGTAGGCGATGAACGAGGCGATGCCCAGCAGGTTACCCAGGTGCTGGCGATCGATCAGGATCAGCTTGGCCAGCACCACCGCCATCAGCACCGCGCCCACGGTCCACAACACACGCTGGCCACGGCGCGATCCCCACACCCAGGCGATCACCCCCAATACGCTCCACACCACGGTCAGGCTGGTCTGGGCCAGCGTGGACCGCCACAGCGCGCCATCCCATGCCACCTGCCCCCAATGGTGCACCGCATGCAGGGTCAGGCTGGTCAGTGCGATGAATCCGGCGATGGCCAGCAACGGTATCCGGCCGCGACGCAACGGCAGTGGCGCCTGCTCCGAATACAGCCAGCGCGCTGCCAGCAGCAACGCCGCCCACTGCATCAGCTCGGCCGGATTGACCAGGGGCAACCATGGCAACGGCGAAGCGTCCCCCGGCAGGACGTGCGCCCACAGCCAGGCCAGGCCCAGCACCACGAACAACAGGCACTGGAAAGCCGGCCGCGCGGCGTCGAATGCGGTCCCAAGCGGCAAGCTGATCCAACGCCAGCGTCGTATCGTCAGCGCTGCCAGCAGCAGCCAAGGCAGCGCCAGCGCCAATACCATCCAGCCTTGCCCCAGCCCGGCATGACGCGCCAGCTGCTGCAGCGTCAACGACAGCACCGTCGGCCACAGCAGCCACCACAGGAACTGCGCGATGCTGGCTGCCATGCCAGCACCTTGGCGCAGCGCATGCAACGCGCGGCTGCCGAGCAGCAACATCGCCAGCCAGGCCAGCCCCCCCATGCCACCGAAAGGCTGCGTATGCGCGTGCTGTTGCCACAGCAGCAACGGGAAACCGGCAGCCAGCATGCACAGCGTGGTCAGTGCCAGCACCTGCGCCGGCTGGCGGCGATGCACTTCGGCAACGATCCACGCGGTGACTGCCGCAAGCACCAGCAACGCATCGGGTTCATGCCGATCAGGCAGGAAGCGGACGCATTCATGCACCAGCCCGCCCAGCCACCACAACAGGCCCCACAGGTAATACACCAGCCCGACGCTGCCGCGGCCTGCGCGGCGGCAACTCCATGCGGAAGCAAAGCCAGCAATCGCCAACAGCAGTGCCCCCATCGCGGTTGCGTTGAGCAGCAACCGGGCGTCGCCCTGCCAGTAGTCGGCGCCAACGACAAAAGCGAATGCCGCGGCAACCTGCAGCAGCGCACCGCTGGCCTGCGGCAACCAGCGCCGCTGGCGCAGGCCCAGCCAGACCAGCCCGGCGCCTTCCAGCGCAAACACCGCCCCGGTCGCCCGCGCGGACAGCGCCAGCGGTATCGCCAGCGTGGCAAATCCCACCGCCAGCACGGCATGCGATTGCGCCAGCACCCTGTACGACGCCCGTGCCACCAGCGCCCGGGCCAGCACTGCATAGAGCGCCGCCAGGCCCACCGCGATGCCGGCCAGCAGCATCGGTTGGTCGTGCAGCATGGCGGCCTGCAGCGAAAATGCCACCAGTGGCGTGCCGAATACCAGGCTGCCATCGACCAGGTCGCGCTTGGCGGCAGGCTGCCGGCGCGCATACAGCAACGGGATCAGCAGGTAAAACGCAAAGAACAATGCCAGGAACGGCTGCGTGGTGGCCAGGTCTTCGGCCCGATACTGCAGCACGCCCCATGCCATGCCGATACCGAAGGTAAAGACAAAGCCGAGCAGGTTGAGCGCGCGCCACGGCCGGAACCAGGCGATGGCGAAGACACCTGCGTTGAGGACTGCGTAATAGCTGAAAAGACCGACGTGGTTGTTGCTTCCGGTGGACAGCCACAGCGGCGCCATGAAACCGGCAAGGATGCCCAGCACCGCCAGCGTGCGCGAGTTCTGCACCACTGCCAGCACGCATAGCCCGGCTACCAGGGCGATGCTGGCAATGAAGGCCAGGGCCGGATCCAGCATGTCGTAGCGCTTGAACGCAGCAAAAATGGTCAGCAGCAGCACGCCGATGGCCCCGCCCTGCAATGCAAGCGCGAACAGGCGACGATGATCGCGCTGCTGCCAGCCGAATCCCAGCAGCGCCAGCGCAGCGACGGTAATGCCGGCCAATCGTAGCTCGATCGGAACATCCAGCAGCCCCTGGTCACTGACATATTTCAGCAGCGCCGCGACGCCGGCCAACAACACCAGCATGCCGATCTTCACTGGCACGTTGCCTTCGGTGAACCAGCGTTTGGCGGCTGCGATACCGCGCTCCAGCAACCCGGGACCGGCCGATACCGGGGTGGGTCCGGCCGGCAGTGGCGGGGGGGCGATGGGCGGCGGGGTAGCCACCCACGCCGCTGGCGGCGGCGAGGCAGGCATAGGCGGCACAGGGGCAACAGCCTCGTCCACCGGCATGGCATGGCGTGGCACTTCACGCGACGTTGCAGCAGTCGCCGCGCCGTCGAACAACGCGCGTTCCAGCACGCCAATACGTCGGCGCAGCCCCGCGATCATCACCAACGCCACCACCAGCAACAACGGGATAGCCAGCGCGGCCAACACCAGCATCACGATCAACGCTTCCATTCAGAGGTTTCCTGGCGTTACGTCGGCGCCCCGGTGGCGCCGCTGCGACCATGCCATGCTACGTCATGCAGCGCCGACGGGCAGTTGCAGTCATTGGCAGACGGGCTCTCCTTCCGCCCCGGCCCCCAGCCGGAACTCGGCATAGCCCTGCCGCAGCCCTTGGGCCACGGCCTCCTGGAACACAGGATCCTGCAGCGCCGCCGCATCCTGCGGATTGGTATGGAAGCCCAGTTCAAGCAGGATCGACGGTGCAAGTGCCAGCCTGTTTTCCCCATAGTTCCCGCCCATCGGCTGAACCCGGACCCGATAATCGTGATACTGCGGCAGCGCCTGGATCGCGTCGCGCATGGCGCACAACAACACATGCCCGAGACGCTGGTCTTCGCCGCGCCCCGGCTGATGGAAGCCCATCGCGCCGGTGGCTGCCGCACTGGCTGCCGCGTTCGTATGCAGGTGTACCAGGGCACCGGCGCCGATTTCGTTGGCCATCAACGGGCGGGTGCGGATATCGTCGTTGTATTCGCGCAGGGGGGTATCGCGGTCAGCATAGCTTTGCCAGATGTCCGGCCGGGCCGGGTACAGGGCCTGCGCGTTGTAACGCGCGGCCATCTGCCACCAGGGCTGTCCAGCCACGGGGTGCAACACCAGCTGTCGTGATCGTGACAACGCCACCTGGTACCCATCACCCTGCAGCGCAGCCACCAGGCGGTCTGCGAACCGTGGCGTCACCAGGTCCTCCACCATCCCGTTGCTGAGCGGCCGCTGCAGCTGCCAACCGAGCTTGCCGTGCAGGTAGTAGCCATGGCTGGCCGATACGAACACATCGGTCACCTCCGTCGCGACGCGCGTGGCCGGTCGCGGACGTTCCGGGTAATGCGCTTCCAGACTGTGTCCATCGAAGCGGAATTCCAGCGCCTGCGCTGGCGCACCCTGACGCTCGCGTTGCAGCATGACTTCCAGCCGGATCGCCTGCAGCCGCGCATCGAGTTCGGCCGGAATCTGCGGGCCACGCTGGCCTTCCAGGAACTGTCCGCCAAGTTCCACGCTCCAGCTGCCATCGGACGACAAGGTGGTGCGCGGCAGGCCGTCAGCCCGCGCCAGGGGCTGGTCCATCTGCCGCACGATGGCGGCAATGCGATACGCGTCATCCTGATGGGGTTGCATGGCGATCGTTGCAGCGTGCGCCATCGGCACGGACAACAGGATCGAGGTAGGCAGCAGTCGAATGAATGCAACAGGCATGGCGGTGGTCCTGAAGGGCAGGACCCCAGATGTAGCACCCGGCTGCGGCGCGGCCCATCCGGGAAACGCTCATCGACACGTACGCTGAAACGACGAACCCCGGCCGGAGCCGGGGTTCGCGATGCCACAGCAGGTGCAGGCAGGTTACTTCGCCGCCACTACCCGGGCCATTTCAAGGCACTTGTTGGAATAGCCCCACTCGTTGTCGTACCACGACACCAGCTTGACGAAGGTGCCATCCAGCGCGATGCCGGCTTCGGCGTCGAACACCGAGGTATGGGTCTCACCGCGGAAGTCGGTGGCCACCACCTTGTCTTCGGTGTAGCCGAGGATGCCCTTCAGCGCGCCTTCGCTCTGTGCCTTCACTTCGGCGCAGATCTCGGCGTAGGTGGCTTCCTTCTCCAGTTCGACGGTCAGGTCGACCACCGATACGTCCGAGGTGGGCACGCGGAAGCTCATGCCGGTCAACTTCTTGTTGAGCTCCGGGATGACCACGCCGACGGCCTTGGCCGCACCGGTGGACGAGGGAATGATGTTTTCCAGGATGCCACGGCCACCGCGCCAGTCCTTGTTGGACGGGCCATCCACGGTCTTCTGGGTGGCGGTTGCCGCATGCACGGTGGTCATCAGGCCACGCTTGATGCCCCACTTGTCATTGATGACCTTGGCCAGCGGCGCCAGGCAGTTGGTGGTGCACGAGGCGTTGGAAATGATTGCCTGGCCGGCATAGGTCTTGTCGTTCACGCCGTAGACGAACATCGGCGTGTCGTCCTTGGACGGTGCCGACAGGATCACCTTCTTCGCGCCGGCATCGATATGCTTCTGCGCGGTTTCCTTGGTCAGGAACAGGCCGGTGGATTCGATCACCACGTCCACGCCCACTTCGTCCCACTTCAGGTTGGCCGGGTCACGCTCCTGGGTCAGGCGCACCTTCTTGCCGTTGACCAGCAGGTTGCCGCCGTCGACGGACACATCGGCCTTGAAACGACCGTGCACGGAATCGTACTTCAGCATGTAGGCCAGGTAATCCGGCTCCAGCAGATCGTTGATGGCCACGATTTCGATGTCGTCGCCGAAGTTCAGCACCGCCGAGCGCAGGACGTTGCGCCCGATGCGACCGAAACCGTTGATACCAACCTTGATTGCCATGTTGACGAACTCCTGCAGCCGCGCACGATGCGGCGGGATGGATAGGGCCCATAAGTCTAGCAAACCGACCTGGCCACTGGCGGCCAAGCCGGTGAAGCGCCGGCCTGGCGGCCAGGATTTGATCCGGATCAAGGCGTTGCGGGGGCCGGCGGCAGAGACTTCGTCCATCAACCCCGCAACGAGACCTGCACCATGCGCACCTCCCCCTCCCTGCTGGCAGCCACCCTGGCCACCGCGTTGTCCCTCGCCGCCCCCACCGCCATGGCCCAGTCCAAGGGCGACTGGACGGTGTCGGCCGGCGTCCACCAGGTGGCACCGAAATCCAACAATGGCGCGCTGGCTGGCGGCACGCTGAAGGTCGACGTGGACAGCGACATCAAGCCGACCATCACCGGTGAGTACTTCATCGCCGACAACCTGGGCATCGAACTGCTGGCGGCCCTGCCGTTCAAGCATGACATCGACATCGCCGGGCTGGGCCGGGTGGGCAGCACCAAGCACCTGCCGCCGGTGGTGACCCTGCAGTACCACTTCAACAGCCAGGGCAAGGTCTCGCCCTTCCTGGGCGCGGGCATCAACTACACCACGTTCTTCAGCGAAAGCACCGGCGGCGCATTGGCAGGCAGCAAGCTGAAGCTGCAGGATTCATGGGGCCTGGCCGCGCATGCAGGCGTGGATTTCGCCGTCAGCGAGAACGGCGCGCTGCGCGTGGACCTGCGCTGGATGGACATCGACAGCAAGGTCAAGCTGGATGGCGAGAAGCTGGGGACGGTGAACATCGATCCGCTCGCCTACGGCGTGTCTTACGTGTTCGCGTTCTGATCGACCAGCGGCTACTCCCAGCGCTGCGGGCCATCGCCCTGCTCGGCCAGCATATCGTCCGGATTGGCCAGCCGGCAGCGCTTCAGGGACAGGCAGCCGCAGCCGATGCACCCGGTCAGCTGGTCGCGCAGGAAGCCAAGCAACCGGATCCGCTCATCGAGCTCGGCACGCCAGCGCGCGGACATCTTCGCCCATTCGGCCTTGGTCGGGGTGCGTCCTTCCGGCAGCTCGGCCAAGGCGGCCCCGACCGCCTCCAGCGGCATGCCCACGCGTTGTGCAACACGGATGACCGCCAGCCTGCGCAGCACATCGCGCGAATAGCGCCGCTGGTTGCCTGCGGTACGCAGGCTGCGGACCAGTCCCTTGCGCTCATAGAAATGCAGCGCCGAGACCGCCACGCCGCTGCGCCTGGCCACTTCACCCACACTGAGTTCCTGCATCGCCATCGCTTGACCTGAACCATGGTTGAGGTGTGATGCTGCCGTTCCCGCTTCGGCAACACAAGTATTCCCATGAACATCGACGCCCCTGCCGCCCTGGCCTTGCCGGACGAAACCTCCATCCTGTCGCCACGCTACCGGGCTACGACGCTGGGCATGGTCGCGCTTGTAGCACTGGTCGCCTTCGAGGCACTGGCCGTAGCCGCCGCGATGCCCACCGTGGCCCAGGCGCTGGATGGGCTGCGCCTGTATGCACTGGCCTTCGGTGGCGCGCTGGCGACCAGCGTGATCGGCATGACCGTGGCAGGGCGCCTGTGCGACCAGCAGGGTCCCGCGCGCCCGCTCTGGTTGGGGCTGGCTTTCTTCCTGTCCGGCCTGGTGCTGGCCGGGCTGGCGCCACGCATGGGGGTGCTGGTTGCCGGGCGCCTGCTGCAGGGCATCGGCATCGGTGCCATCTCGGTGTCGTTGTACGTGCTGGTGGCACGCACCTTTCCCGAGCCGCTGCGTCCCAAGGTATTCGCTGCATTCTCGGCCGGCTGGGTGGTGCCATCGTTGATCGGGCCGGGACTCAGCGGCCTGATCGTGCAGTACGTGGGCTGGCGCTGGGTGTTCCTGGCCGTGCCGGTGCTGGCGTTGCCGGCCGCACTGCTGCTGGTGCCTGCCCTGCGCGCCAGCCGCCAGGACGTGCGCAAGGACGCGGCGACCCGGCCGGTGGTGCGCTGGGCCGTGGGTGCCGCGCTGGCGGCCCTGCTGCTGTACCTGGGAGGCCAGCAGCAGGGCGCGGCAGCCGCGCTGCCGATGACGTTCGCACTGGTCGCCCTGCTGGCCTGCGGCCAGCGCCTGCTCCCCCCCGGCACGCTGCGGCTGCGTAGCGGACTGCCCAGCGTCATCGCCCTGCGTGGCATCGCCGCCTCCGCGTTCTTCGGCGCAGAGGCCTTCCTGCCGCTGCTGCTGCAGCGCCAACGCGGCTTGTCGCCGCTATGGGCAGGGGTCGCACTCAGTCTCGGCGCACTGGGCTGGTTCTCCGGCTCATGGCTGCAGGGCCACCAGCGCCATGGCTGGTCGCGCGGGCAACTGCTGCAGGCGGGAAGCTGGATGATGTGCAGCGGCCTGCTGGTCACCTCGCTCACCCTGCAGGATGGCGTGCCGCTGCCGTTGGCCCTGCTGGGCTGGTCGCTGACCGGGCTGGGCATGGGACTGATCTACCCCAGTCTCTCGGTGCTCACGCTGTCGCTGTCTGCGCCGCATGAACAAGGTGCCAACAGTTCGGCATTGCAACTCAGCGAAGGACTGGCAGTGGCCACCACGCTGGCACTGTCGGGCTCGCTGTTCGCCGCCTTCATAGGCGGGCGGGAGACGCTGGGTTACCTGCTGTGCTTCGCGGTCACGCTGGCACTGGCCATGCTGGGCACGGTGGTGGCGCGGCGGATCTGAACGATGCCATTCCGGAAGGGGCGTGCCGCGCTGCGCGCGGGGGACGGGCATGGCCCGTCACTACCCTGATACGCTTTTGCCCGGCGCCGTTGCACGATCAGGGACGGGCGCCGACCTCGTCGACGTCCTCGCGCAGGATGCGGCGGATCTCCAGCACCGCCTGCGGCGTTTCCTGCACGCTGTGCCCGGAAATGACGACCTTCTCCGACAACGCACCGTCCAGGTGGGAACTCCAGTAGGGCACCAGCCCATCATCGGACTGCAGCAGCGGCACCTCGGGCTTGCGGTGGGCGATGATCGAATGGTATTTCAGGCCGGGCTCGATCGGCAGCGAAGCGGCTGCCTTGACGAATGGATCGCTGGATTTGAGGTTGTCGATGCTGTTGGGCACGCGCAGCTTTTCGCTGCCCTCATGCTGGGGCTCCGCCTGCTGCAAGGTCAGGAACACGTCCTCGAACTTGCCCAGGATGGTCAGCGGCAACCTGACCAACCGGCCGATCAGGCGGCCGATCCGGTTGCCGGCGATATCCGTGCCCTTGTGCGGGGCGGCGATGAAGATGGCGCGCTCCACGTTCGGCTGCGGATCGAAATGCAGCAGTGGCCCGAGCCGAGCCTGTACCCGCTGCAGCCGTTCACCCTTCAGCTCGTACCGGGCCAGCAGGCCATCCCACAGTTGCTCCCCTGAAGAGCTGACCAGCAGGCGCGCCAGCACCCCGCCCATGCTATGGCCGATGAATACCATGTCCTCGGAAGCACGGGTCTGGCCGTTGGGATCGAAGTGCTTCAACGTGGCGTCAAACGCGCGCGCGATCTCGTAGCGGTTCAGCGCGATCGGGGCATTGGTTGGATAGTAGACCTGCCATACCTGGTACTCGCGGCGCAGGTCACTCTCGCCCATGATCTCGTTGGCCACGTTGACCCACGCTTCCGGGCTGCTGCCCAGGCCATGCAGCATGAAGATGATGCGCCGGTCAGGGTCCCACGGCTGCATCAGGTAGATGTGCGGCTCGTTGATGCCCTCGCTCATGCCGAACAGCGTGCGCAGCGATTGCCGGGCGAAACCACTCTGCGCCAGCCACAGCCCGTAGGCGGCGGTGAAGTTCCCGGCCAACGGCACCTGCTCGCCATGCAGGTCCACGTGCTCCGTGGCCTCGGGCGAGTACACATCCAACAGCACCTGGCTGGTCTGCAGCACTTCCTGCAGGGAATTCCCCTTGAAACGCAGCAGCGCCGTGGCATTGATCGACGACATTTCGCTGTACTGCGGCACCTCGTCTGTCCGCCCCGGTTGCGTGCCGTCGACCGGTGCATCGGCCTGTGGCAGCGGCATGGTCAGTTTCGGCGGATCCATCACCACGACCAGCTCGGCACCAAAGCCATCGCGGCGGTAGGTGCTGCGCAACCCGACGAAGCTGATGGTGGCCGCCGAAACCAGCCGCGTGGGGACGCTCGGCATGGACAGCCGATCGAAATCGGAAGTGATGGTCCAACGTTCGCCGGCGACCGGGGCGTTATAGTCCTGCCCTTCCAGCGCCGATGCACGCGCACGCCGGAACACCACCGACGCGGTCTGTTCGGCCGCGTAGTTGTAATAGTCGCGGACCTGCGTCTGCCTGTCCTCGAAAGCCCGGTCGGAGGGCGCGCGTCCGCTGAAGAACAGGTAGGCGTACGCATAGCGGGCGGCCTCCAGCCACGCATCGACGGCCGCATCGCTCATCGGCTCGGTGTCGGCGTGCTTCGGCTTGGGGCTGAGCGCCAGCGCGGTGCGCACCCACAGTTCGGACATGGCGGACATCCGTTGTTCGGCGCTGATGCCATCGGTTTCCAGCAATGTATGCCGGCACGCTACAACGTCCTTGGCGCACTGGCTTTCGTCCAGTCCGACCACGCTCAGTGTCTCCTGCGATGCCGCACTGAGCTTGCCCGTGGTCAATACGTCTGCACGCTTGGTGGTCAGGTAATCGGTATTGGCCACCTGCTTGACGGTGACCATGGCGCAGCCGCTGCCGGCCACGAGGATCATCACCGCCAGCAGCAGGCGCAGCCGGTTCTGCCAGGAGAATGCGCCGGGGTTGGACTTCATCGTGGGTCTTCCTGGGGGGTGCCCGGCACGCCGCGGCGTATCCATGTGGAGAAATGCTGCGCAGCCTGTGGCTGCAGCGCGCGTTCCGTGATCCGGCCACGCGCATGCAGGGTATTGAAATCGTATCCCGGCACCAGTGCCTGCTGGTCGAAGGCATAGTCGGCCAGGTAGCCGGACAGCAACAGGCGATAGTCCAGCGGCAGGCCCGGTGCGATATGCCGCGCCAGGTCGAATACGATGGTGGTGCAGTTGCTGGTGAGCGTGTTGTAGAACGCCGGTTCGGCGTCCAGCGCGCGTGCCTGGTCGATGTAGGCGGCGAACAGCGTGCGCAGCTGCGCCTGGCTCATGCCATGCAGCCGGTACAGATAGACATCCTCACCGCGCGCATTGGTGCGGGTACGGATGATGTCCGTCTCCTCCGAGGCCACCAGGGTCATCTCGAACTTGCGGAAGAAGCCACCCAGTGCGGAGAACGATTCGCCACGTTCCTTGCGGATTTCCAGCGAGAACACCAACTGGCGCCCATCCTCGAAACCGAACGACACCAGCGTGTGGGCGATGGCCGGCCCCATCCAGTAGGACAGCACCAGGTCAGCCGAGCGCAGCTGCTCCAGGTCGTAGGCACGGCGCACCCAGCGTGCGTCGTAGTCCGTTTCAGTACGCCAGTTGAAGTCGCGCACATTGTCGAGCACCACATGGCGCCCATCGAAGGACACCACATGCAGGCGCTGGGCTACATCATCGGCCCAGACCCGGTCCTGGCTGGGGGCCAGGGCCATCCAGCCGGCGCCGGCGGCGACCACGCACAGTCCGTAAGCCAGGCGGACGCGGCGGCCAGCCCGGCCGCGCGCAACGCGCAGCGCCATCCAGGTGGCAGCCACCAGCCAGCCCAGCGCCACCAGCGCAGCCAGCCACTCCGGTCCGGGCAACTGGTAATACAGCAACCCGCCGACCCAGACGGCCAGCAACAGCATGAGGGTCCCGATGCTCCAACGTCCTGCTGCCTTCACTGTCGTCCTGTCGTGATCTCCTTGGGTCGCCTAGTTAGCCACAACCGGTGCCACAGCGGAATCCGGGCCTGTTCAGGGACGCCATCGCTGGCAGAATGAACGCCCGCGCGCCGGCGTTGGCGTGACCTTGCACGGAGCATCCCCATGGGCATCACCCTTGTTGCCGGCACGCCGGTAAGCGAATGGCACACCGCCACCTGCCACTGCGGCGCGGTCGAACTGCGCCTGCACCTGCCCGATGGCATCGTCGATCCTCGCCGCTGCGACTGCTCGATGTGCCGCCGGCGCGGCGCCATCGCCGCCAGCGTGGCCGAAGACGGGCTGGAAATCGTGCGCGGAGGCGAGCACCTGCGGCGCTACCAGTTCAACACGCACGTGGCCGAGCACTATTTCTGCGGCGCGTGCGGCATCTACACCCATCACCGCCGCCGCTCCAATCCGCGTCAGTTCGGCTACAACGTGGCCTGCCTGGTGGGCATCAATCCGTTCGCACTGGGCGCAGTGCCCACCAATGACGGGGTCAACCATCCCGCCGATCGCGCCCCGCCGCCGCACTGACGACGATGGCCGAGCGTGTGGCCAGCGTCAGTTGGCCACCCTGGACCGGCCCAGGCCGCGTACCAGCACGAAGAACAACGGCACCAGCAGGATGGCCAGCAACGTACCGGACACCATGCCACCGATCACACTGACGCCGATTTCGCGGCGGCTGACCGCGCCTGCCCCGGTGGCCAGGGCCAGTGGCACCACGCCGGCAACGAACGCCAGCGAGGTCATCACGATCGGTCGCAATCGCAGGCGTGCGCCGATCAGCGCCGCCTCCACCGCCGAACGCCCGGCACGGAACTCCGCCTCGGCGAATTCCACGATCAGGATCGCGTTCTTGGCGGACAGGCCGATGGTGGTCAACAGGCCCACCTGGAAGTAGATGTCGTTGACGAAGCCGGCCAAGGTCGTCGCCAGCACGGTCCCGACCACGCCCAGCGGAATCACCATCAGCACCGCCACCGGAATCGTCCAGCTTTCGTACAGCGCTGCCAGGCACAGGAAGATGAAGGCGATGGAGGCGGCATACAGCCACAGCGTCTGGTCGCTCAACAGCTGCTCCTGGTAGGACAGCCCGCTCCATTGCAGGTCGAATCCATCCTGTGCATCCACCAGCGCCTGCATGCGCTGCATGGCTTCGCCCGAGCTGCGTCCCGGCGCCGCGCTGCCCTGGATCTCCATCGCGGGCAGTCCATTGAAACGCTGCTGCAGCTGCGGGCCCCGCGTCCAATGGCTGCCGGCGAAGCTGGCGAACGATGCCATCTGCCCATCACCACCACGCACATACCATTGGCCGATGTCCTCCGGCACCGAGCGATACTGCTGGTCACCCTGCATGTAGACGCGCTTGACGCGTCCACGATCCAGGAAATCGTTGACGTAGCTTCCTCCCCACGCAGCCGACAGCGTGGAATTGATATCGGCCTGCGACAGTCCCAGTGCACTGGCCTGGGCATGGTCGATGTCCAGCTGCAGCTCGGCCTTGTCGCCGAGCCCATTCAAACGCACCGAGCTCAGGCCCTCATCCTCGCCTGCCGCCTGCACCACGCGCTCCTGCGCGAGCTGCAACGGCCCACGTCCAGCCGCGCTGCTGTCCTGCAGCCACAGTTCAAAGCCGCTGGACTGGCCAAGGCCGCGCACGGCCGGCGGTGACAGCACGTTCACCCGGGCATCGACCAGCCCGCGGAAGTGCGCATTGGCACGGGCGATGATCGCTCCGGCATTGTTGTCCCCACCCCGTTCGCTCCATGGCGTCAGCGCCAGGAAGCCCTGTCCGGCATTCTGGCCGGCACCGGCATTGTTGCGGCCGACGATCACGAAGGCGACATCGACATTGTCCTTCTCGTTCTCGCGGAAGTAGCGGCCGATCTGTTCACCCAGCGCCTCGGTCTTCGCCATCGGCGTTCCTTCGGGCGTATTGAACTGGAACATCACCAGCCCCTGGTCTTCCACCGGCAGGAATCCGGTCGGCATGCGCGTGTACAACGCCGCCACGGCGACGATGACCAGCAGGTAGAAGGCCATCCAGCGACGCGGCTGGCTGACGATGCGGCCCAGGCGCCCCTGGTAGGCAAGCTGGCTGCGTTCGACGCCACGGTTGAACCAGCGGAAGAAGCGCCCGGCCGGCCGTTCCTTGTCCACAGGCTTGAGCAGCGTGGCACACAGTGCGGGGGTCAGGGTCAACGCAACCAATGCCGACAGCGCCATCGCCGAGGCGATGGTGATCGAGAACTGCCGGTAGATGATCCCGGTGGAGCCCCCGAACATCGCCATCGGCAGGAATACCGCGCCCAGCACCACGGTGATGCCGACCAGCGCACCGGTGATCTCGCCCATCGAGCGTTCGGTGGCCTCGCGCGGCGGCAGGCCTTCTTCGTGGATGATCCGCTCCACGTTTTCCACCACCACGATGGCATCGTCCACCAGCAGGCCGATGGCCAGCACCATGGCGAACAGGGTCAGCGTGTTGATGGTGAAGCCAGCCACCGCCAGCACCCCGAAGGTACCCAGCAGCACCACCGGCACGGTGATCGCCGGGATCAACGTGGCACGCAGGTTCTGCAGGAACAGGTACATCACGACGACCACCAGGATGATGGCCTCGATCAGCGTATGCACCACCCCTTCGATGGACACCCGCACGAACGGCGTGCTGTCGCGCGGGTAAGCCACTTCCAGTCCCGGCGGGAACGTCGGCTTGAGCCGCTCGATTTCGGCGCGCACCGCATCGGAGGTTTCCAGCGCATTGGCGCCGGCCGCCAGCGAGACCGAGAAGCCCGCGGCAGGATGGCCATTGAGGAAGCTGCTGGTCTGGTAGTTCTCCGCGCCGATCTCGATGCGCGCCACTTCGCCCAGCGTCACCGCCGCACCACTGGGAAGCGTCTTCAGGATGATCGCGCGGAACTGCTCGGGCGTCTGCAACCGCGATTGCGCGGTAACCGTGGCGTTGAGGCTCTGGTCAGGCACGGCGGGCAGCGCACCCAGCTCGCCGGCGGTCACCTGGGTGTTCTGCGCCTCGATGGCGGTGCGCACGTCCGATGGCATCAGCCCATAGGCCCGCAACTGGTGCGGGTCCAGCCACACACGCATGGCATAAGGCGCACCGAACACATCGATCTCGCCGACACCGGGAATACGGCTCATCGGATCCTGCACCGTACTGGTCAGGAAGTCGGATACATCCACCCGTTGCATCCGCCCGGTGGTGTCGTACAGCGCCACCACCATCAGCGAATCGCCCTGCGACTTGGCTACCGTGATGCCCTGCTGCTGCACTTCCTGCGGCAACCGGTTGATGGCCTGGTTGACGCTGTTCTGCACCTGTACCTGGGCGATATCCGGGTCGGCTCGCTGGTCAAAGGTGACGGTGATGCGCGCCTGGCCCGAGGACGAGCTGGTGGAGGAGAAATACAGCAGGTGGTCGATGCCCTTGATCTGCTGTTCGATCACCTGGGTGACACTGTCCTCCACCGTCTGCGCCGAGGCGCCGGTGTAACGCGCGGTGATGTTGATCTGCGGGGGAGCGATGTCCGGGTACTGTTCAACCGGAAGCTGGGTGACCGCGATGGTGCCCAGCGCCATGATGCAGATGGCCAGCACCCAGGCAAAGATCGGTCGATGGATGAAGAAGCGCGGCAGCATGCGGGAGTCAGCCCTGCGGACGCGGTGCGGACGCGTCCTTGATGGAAACCTTCGCGCCGTCGGTCAGTCCCTGCCTGCCGCCTGTTACGACGCGTTCTCCGGCCTGCAGGCCGTCGCGTACCAGCCACTGGTCGCCGACCGCGCGCACGGTGCTGAACTCCCGCAGGCGCGCCAGTCCTTCGTTGTCGATCACCCAGGCCTGGGCATCGCCTCGCGCGCTGCGGTCCACCGCCGACTGCGGCACCAGCAGCGCCTGCTGCCGCGTGCCCTGCCCCACCCTGGCACGCACATACATGCCCGGCAGCAGCTGGCCATCGGGATTGGGGAAGGTGGCACGCAAGGTAATGCTGCCGGTTGCCGGGTCCACGTCCAGGTCGGCGAATTCCAGCGTACCGGGCACCGCATAGTCGGTGCCGTCGGACAGTTTCAAGGTCACCGGCGTGGACGAGGCCTGCACGCCGCCTGCAGCGATGGCCCGGCGCAAGGCGAGGAATTCACTGCTGGACTGGGTGATGTCCACGTTCATCGGATCCAGCCGCTGGATCCTGGCCAGCGGCTCGGCCTGGCCGGAGGTGACCAGCGCACCCGGCGTGAACCGCGCGCGGCCGATACGGCCGGCAATGGGAGCGGTCACGCTGGCAAAGCGCAGGGTAGTGCGCGCCGTATCCAGTGCAGCAGCCGCTGCATCGACGCTGGCATCAGCCTGCCTGGCCGTGGCGATCGCATCATCCACCTCCTGTTGCGAAGCGAGTTGCTCCTTGCCCAGTGCCTGCAAGCGCCCCGCGCGCAGGCGCGCGGCGGCCGCCGTGGCTTCGGCGGTGCGCTGGTTGGCCTGTGCTTCGTTGGCCGCCGCCTGGTACAGCGCCGGTTCGACCTGGAACAACGGCTGGCCGGCGCGGACCATCGCCCCTTCCTCGAACAACCGTCTGAGCAGCACCCCGGAAACCTGTGGGCGCACGTCCGACTCTTCGGAGGCAACGGTACGCCCGGGAAGCTCCTGCTGCAGCGCCACGGCCTGCATCTGCAGGGCCAGGACCTGCACCTCGCGTGGCGCGGACGCTTGTTCCATCTTGTCGCCACTACAGGCAGCAAGGCTGAGGCAGGTCATGGCGGCGAACACCAGCCTGTGGGGGACGGAGAGCAGCATCAAGCAGGTTTCCTGATGGAGGCGACGTGGAAGGGAACGCGGCGAATATAGAAGACCCAGCGGTCGCCAGACGTGCAATCCAGATGAAACATTCTTCATTTGCGCTGGCTCTTCCAGGTTGCGAGGATGTATCGGACCTCATCTCCAAGCTGGCCCATGCCGCGTGTACTGACCATCGAGGACGACGCCATTACCGCCGAGGAAATCGCGACGGAACTGCGCAGCCATGGATTCGAGGTCGACCTGGCATCCGATGGCGACCGCGGGCTGCTGCTGGCCCAGCGCGGTGGCTATGACGTCATCACCCTGGACCGCATGTTGCCGGGCATGGATGGGCTCACGCTCGTTGCCAGCCTGCGCCACCAGGGCATCACCACTCCGGTGCTGATGATCAGCGCACTGTCCGATGTCGACGAGCGCGTGCGCGGGCTGCGTGCCGGCGGCGATGACTACCTGACCAAACCGTTTGCCTCGGACGAGATGTCCGCGCGCGTGGAGGTGCTGCTGCGGCGCCAGGCGCAGGTCGCTCCGACAGACAGCGTGCTGCGCGCGGGCGACGTGGAACTGGACCTCATGGCACGCTGTGCGCGACGCGGCGGGCAGGAGATCGCCCTGCTGCCCACTGAATTCAAGCTGCTGGAATTCCTGATGCGCAATTCCGGCCAGGTGCTCAGCCGGACCATGTTGTTCCAGGAGGTCTGGGGCTACCATTTCGATCCCGGCACCAACCTGATCGAAGTCCACATCGGCCGCCTGCGCCGGCGCATCGAGCAACCCGACCGCCTGCAACCGATCAGGACCGTACGAGGGACCGGCTATGTCTTCGACGCGCCTCACTGAGGGCTGGCGCTCGTCCAGCAGCCGCCTGCTGGGGCTGTATTGCCTGTTGTTCATCGCTTGGTCCAGCGTGCTGCTGGGCGTGGTGTACTGGCGCGTATCCAATTACCTGGACGACATGTCCGAGTCCGCACTGCTGCAGCGTGCGCACCTGTTCCACCGCTTCCAGGGCGACGTGCTGGACGATGCATTGAATGACAGCCTGCGTTACGACATCCATGGCACCTATGCGTACGGCATGTTCACGGCGCAGGGAAAGCACCTGGCAGGGCCGTTGATGGCATTTCCCGCCGGCGTGCGGGCGGACCAGCCCTCACGTGAAATCCCCGGCTGGCTGCTGGCTGGCGGCGAGCGCCGTGAAGCCGGCCGTGCACTGGCGGTGAGCACGCAGGATCAGCGCGTACTGGTGCTGGTGCGGCAAAGCGGAAAGCTGAGCGGGGTGAACAGCATCATCCTCGATGCGCTGCTCTGGGGGATATCACTGACGGTCATTCCCGGCCTGGCCGGCTGGTACTTCCTGCGCCGGCGCCCATTGAAACGAATCCAGCAGATCGAAGGGGTGACCAACCGCATCATCGCCGGCGATCTTGGCCAGCGCCTGCCGGTATCGGATCGTCGCGACGAGATCGATCGCCTGTCCAGCATCGTCAACGCGATGCTGGAACGCATCGAGCAGTTGATGACCGAAGTGAAAGGCGTCTGCGACAACATAGCCCATGACCTGCGTACCCCGCTGACACGCCTGCGTGCGCACCTGTACCGCACACGCGTGGAACTGGGCGACAGCCCGCATACCGTGCAGATGGACAAGGCACTGGCCGAGACCGACCTGCTGATGGCCCGCTTCAGCGCACTGCTGCGGGTTTCCGAACTGGAAAGCGGGCAGCGCCGCTCGGCGTTCGAAGACGTGGACGTGGCTGCGTTGCTGGGCGAGCTGCATGAGTTCTACCTGCCACTGGCCGAAGAAAAGCGGCAGGCACTGGTGCTGGAAATCGAAAGCGGCGTACACACGCTGCGCGGCGACCGGGAACTGCTGTTCGAAGCGCTGGCCAACCTGTTGTCCAACGCGATCCGCTTCACCCCTGAAGCGGGGCGGATCCTGTTGCGGGCGGTGGATGATGACGGCGTGCCGCGCATCGACGTAATGGATACCGGGCCAGGCATCGCCGAGCAGGACCGGGAACTGGTGTTCCAGCGCTTCTTCCAGGGGCAGGACGAAGCCGGGCGGGCGGAGGGATTCGGCCTGGGGCTTTCCATCGTGGCCGCCATCGCCGGACTGCACGGTTTCCGGCTGCGCGCGAGCGGCGCGGAGGGCGGCGGTGCCTGGCTGAGCCTGCGCTGCGCCCCGGAAACGCTGTGATTGTGATGAGGACAGCCGCGCCGGCCACATCCGCCACTGAATGCATTCGCTGCTGCGAATCATTTGTACTTACATATCCATAACGGGATAATCCGTCGCTATTGCCCTCCCGGATCGCGACCATGTCTGCCCCGCTGCGCCCCCGCGCCTTGCTGTTGCTTGCCCTCGGCACCCCCACCCTGCTGGCCACCGCGGTGGCGCAGGCACAGGACAGCGGCGATGCCCGTACGCTGGATGGCGTGAACGTGGTGGCCGACCGGGCCAGTACCGCAACCAAGACCGATACCCCGCTGACACAGACCCCGCAGGCCATCAGCGTGGTCACCCGCCAGTTGTTCACCGACCGTGGCGCCCAGAACCTGCAGGAGACGCTGCGCTACAGCGCCGGCGTCACCGCCGAAGCCTATGGCCTGGACAGCCGGGGCGACGGCAGCAGCATCCGCGGCCTGGACCCGGTGCAGTACCTGGACGGCCTGCGCCGCGTCCATGGCTTCAGCCCGATGGCGCGGCCGGACGTGTTCGGCCTGGAACGCGTCGAGGTGCTGCGCGGCCCGTCCTCTGTCCTGTATGGCGCTGGCGCGACCGGCGGCATCATCAACGCCATGAGCAAGCGCCCCAGCCTGCAGGACGGCGGCGAAGTCGGCGTGCAGCTGGGCAGCTTCGACCGCCGCCAGTTGCAGGGCGACGTCACCGGTGCGTTGAACGAATCAGGCACGCTGGCCGGCCGCCTGGTCGGAGTGGTGCGCGAATCCGGCTCGCAGACCGACCACGTGGACGATGACCGCATCTACCTGGCACCGTCGATCAGCTGGTTCGGCGAAAGCAGCAACCTGACCGTGCTGGCCAGCTACCAGCGCGACAAGGGCGCGTCCACCCAGCAGTTCCTGCCGGTGGTGGCTTCGCTGCGCGCGCCGGAAGGCCGCCGGCTGGACCCGTCCACCTTCCTTGGCGATCTGCAGTTCGACAAGCTCGACACGCGCATGGCCAGCCTGACCGTCCTGTTCGACCACCGTTTCAGCGACAGCATCAACTGGCGCTCGAACCTGCGCTACATCGATTCGAAAACGGAATTCCGCGAACTGTTCCCGGATGTCTACAGCAACCCGGATGCTCCGTTCCTGGATGCCGACCAGCGCATGCTCAACCGCACCGCCTACGGCACGCGTCCGGACAACCGCATCCTCAGCAGCGACAACGCGCTGGAATTCAGCTTCCGCACCGGAGCGTTCGAACACCAGTTGCTGGCCGGCGTGGACTACACCGATTTCCGCGAGGAGTCGTCCGACCTGGTGGCCAGCGCCACGCCCATCGACATCTACAACCCGGTATCAGGCGGGGTGGACATCGAAGGCTGGCAGCGCCTGCCCAACCAGCGCTCCACCCAGCTGGGCGTCTACCTGCAGGACCAGATCCGCTGGGCCGACCGCGTGTCGCTGGTGCTGGGCGCGCGCCGTGACCACGCCCGGTCGAAGACCGAAGGGCTGCCCAGCCAGACCGACAATGCCAGCACCTTCCGTGTCGGCCTGATCGGCGAGATCGGCGCCGGTGTTTCGCCGTACATCAGCTACAGCGAATCGTTCCTGCCGGTCACCGGGCAGGATCTGTACGGCCGCGCGTTCGTGCCGATGGAAGGCCACCAGGTCGAAGCCGGCGTGAAGTGGCAACCGCATCGCAATGCGCTGTTCACCCTGGCCGGTTACCGCATCACCGAGACCAACCGGCAGACCAACGACCCGGACAATGTGCTCAACGTCATCCAGACCGGCGAAATCCAGTCCAAGGGCGTGGAGCTTGAAGGCGCCTACGCGTTCGACAACGGCTTCAACGTGACCGCCGCGTATGCGCACAGCGAACCGGAAGTAACCCGCAGCACCTATGCACCGGAGGTGGGCGTGCGCCTGAACGACACCCCGCAGGATCTTGCTTCGCTGTGGCTGTCCAAGGAGTTCCAGCTCGATGCCGATGCACGGCTGCGGCTGGGCATCGGCGGGCTCCATGTGGGCAGCACCGTGTCCTCCGGCCCGGGCGGCTACCTGCGTACCCCGGGCTACACGCTGGCCGATGCGTTGATGGAGATCCAGGTGACGGACTGGACGATGGGACTGAACATCACCAACCTTGCCGACAAACGTTACTTCGCCCCATGCCGTAATTTCGGCGACTGCTTCACCGGCAGCCCACGCGTGGTGACCGGCACCATCCGCTACCGCTTCTGATCGATCACGCCACGCCCTGGTAGAACGGGGCCCTGCCCCGCTGCTTCCTGCACCTCCAGCTGCCGCCCGAGGAACTTCGATACATGCAACGCGCCACCATCAAAACCTGGTTCGTCGTCCACAAGTGGACCAGCCTGGTCTGCACGCTGTTCCTGCTGCTGTTGTGCGTGACCGGCCTGCCGCTGGTATTCGGGCACGAGATCGGCCACCTGACCGGCGCCGACCCGGACGTACCGGCAGCGCCCGCCGATGCGACCCTGCGCGATCTCGACGCACAGGTACAGACCGCGCTGCAGCACTATCCTGGCAACGTACCGCTGTTCGTCGGCTGGGATCCGGATGCACCGGTCATGTACGTCAACACCGGCGCGCGGACGGATACCCCGCCACCGCAGATGCAGACCGTGCTGCTCAACACCATCAGCGGCGAACAGGTCCCGGCACCACAGTTCAACGAAGGGGTGATGTACTTCCTGTACCGCCTGCATACCGACGTGTTCCTCGGCTTGCCGGGCATGTTGTTCATGGGCGCGATGGGACTGTTGTTCGTGGTCGCCATCGTGTCCGGCCTGGTGCTGTACGGGCCATTCATGCGCAAGCAGCGCTTCGGCACCCTGCGCACCGGGCGCAGCCGCAGGCTGGCTTGGCTGGACCTGCATAACGTGCTGGGCGTGGTCACCCTGGGTTGGGCGCTGGTGGTCGGCCTGACCGGTGCGATCAACACGCTGGCCAAACCGCTGGAACAGGCATGGCAGACCGAGCAGCTGGGCGAGTTCGCCGCGCAGTATGCCGGCCAGCCCAAGCCGACCCGGCTGGCCTCGTTGCAGGCGGCCGTGGACACCGCACGCACGGCGGAGCCTGGCATGCGCCCGGCCTTCGTCAGCTTCCCCGGCACCGGCTACAGCGGCGACCATCACTACGGCGTGTTCATGCAGGGCAGTACGCCGCTGACTGAACGCCTGTACCGGCCGGTGCTGATCGACGCACAGACCGGTGCACTCACCGCGCAACCGCAACTGCCGACTTACATGACCGTGCTGCTGCTCAGCCAGCCACTGCATTTCGGCGACTATGGCAAGCTGCCGTTGAAGATCCTGTGGGCGCTGCTGGACCTGTTGACCATCATCGTGCTGGTCAGCGGCCTGTACCTGTGGTTCAAGCGCGGCAGTACCGAAACGCGCGTGGCCGAGATCGAGCGCGCACAGACGCAGGAGGTTGCATGAGCCGGCCGGTGGACAAACGTCCCGCACCGCGCAGTCCTTTCATCGCGCCGACGTGGATCGCCCTGGCCAGCCTGGTGGGGCTGGTCAGCGCGCTGGTCGGCGACGGCGTGTTCGACGTCGTTTCGTGGCTGGTGTTCAGCGCCTTGATCGCGCTGTTCGTGCGTGCCTGGATCAAGCGCGACCGCCGCTGAACCGTGCTTCGGCGTGGTGGTGGGTGACAGGCATGGCCCGCCACTACCCGGTCAGCGTTCGCACACCAGGTTCACCGACATGCAGTTGTGCACATAGGCTTCCCAGTAACCTGCGGGCCGGCCGGTGATGTCCTCTTCCAGCAGCACTGGCTCGTGCCAGCGCAACCTGCTGAAGCCGGCAGCCAGGATGGCCTGCTCATAATGGTCGCGCGCCCAGCGATAGTTGATGATCCGTGCCGGTGGCGTCCCCGGAAACTCCAACTGCAGGCGGGTGCCCTGCTTCCAAGGTACTTCCTCCAGCACTTTCACGCCGTACATCGCGTAGTCCCCCAGCGCGAGGCGGTAGTCAGGGTTGAACGTCTGGATGACCAGTTTCCCATCGCGCTTGAGGTGCGGCAGTACCGCGGCAAACATCCGCTGCAGCTCGTCCAGCGACTGCGCGTAATTGAACAGGTATGCCGCCAGCACGACGGAGTACTCGCCGGCGAATGGCATCGCCATGACATCATTCCGCTGGAAGGTCATGCCATCGCCCCGGTGCGCGGACAGCGCGCGTGCAAAGTCGATCATGCCCTGCGACTGGTCCACGCCGTGGGCGCTGCGCGCCCCGAAGCGCAGGAATTCCCGACCGTAGTAGCCGGATCCACAGGCCAGGTCCAGCACGTCCCGTCCTTCCAGGTCGCCGGCCAGACGCAGCATGGTGCGCAACTCGATCGGCCGGGTCGGCGATGCGTAGGCATAGGCTACGTACTGGTCGACAATGCTGTCGTACTTCGCGCTCATCACATCTTCCTTCCATAGTCAGGAACGTTGTAATGAGACGCTATCGACTGACTGCGCTTACTTGAAGAGGCAAAAGCGACGCCAAGGCATCGGGCCGTTGTAGCGCCGGGCCATGCCCGGCGAACGTCAGGCCTTCAGCACGTACCGCGTGCTGCGCCCACCGCCGGGCAACTGGCTTGCGCTGATACCCCATCAAAGCTGCGTTCGCCACCGTGAAGCAACCGGCCCAAGACCTTGACCTGCTCATCGAAAAGACCATCGTCGCGATGCGCCTGCCATAAGCACGCTTTGGCCATCACACGTTCGGCCATGCCCAACCGCCAGCGCACCGAGCCCACGTCCAACCCCTCGCCCTCGATGGCCGAGGCGTGATGATGTTGGACAGCAGCGTATCCAGCGCGTCCTGCGACTCCTGAAGGAACGATGAGCCGATTAATTAGCCTATTCGGCTCATCTGAGAATCCAGGACAGCATTGTCGCGGGGCCTCCGGCCATATCATTCTCCGCGCCGGGCCATCATGCTGGAGGCAGGACAGGAAGGTCTGCGGTACCGCCTTGTTCTTTTCAATGTACGCCGCAAACGCAAGGAGCTGCTGAATGTCGAACACCATCGAATCACTGCAGGCGCAGGTCGACTCGCTGAAGAGGACCCAGCGCAGGCTGGGCACGGGTCTCGCTGCCGCAGCCCTGTTGGCCATGGCGGGCGTGCTGGTGGGCGCAACGGCGCAGCGCAATGCGACGTTCGACGTCATCGATGCCCAACGCATCAACATCAAAGAACCCGACGGCACGCTGCGGCTGGCCATCTCCAACCGGACACTGTTTCCCGGCGCCATCATCCATAACAAGGAACAGCCGCATCCACGCCCCATGGCGGGCATGCTGTTCTTCAATGATGAGGGCACCGAGAACGGTGGACTGATCTACAACGGCCATCTTGGAAAGGATGGCAAGCCATCCAGCGGGATGAGCCTGACCTTCGACCGCTACCAACAGGACCAGCAGATGCAGTTGTTGGGCGTCGATGAAGCAGGCCAGCACTACGCCGGCCTGACCCTCAACGACGTTGTTGACGGGCTGGAACGCCCCATCTTCTCCGCTGCGGATGAGACACTGCATGGAAAGGGAATCCCCGCGATTACCCGTCGTGTCTTCCTCGGCAAGTCGGAAACGCGCGATTCGGTGCTGGAACTGCTGGACGCCGATGGAAAGCCCCGGCTGGAACTGGCGGTAACGCCAACCGGCGAGGCCACGCTGCGTTTCCTGGACGAGCACGGCAAGCCAACGCGCGAAATTTCAGGGGTACGCACCAGTGCACCGCAATGAGTGACAGGGCACCGATGCTGGGCAATGGCCGCGCTGGGCTGTGACGCTTTACGTGCCTGCATGCAGCCACAGCTCGCCGGCCTGACGCCGTTCGTTCTATTGGGTGAATCCTTCGGCAGTCCGTTGTCCATCATGCTTGCCAGCAGCGCACCGCCCACGTTGCGCGGACTGGCCCTTTCCACGCCATTTGCTCTGCCTGCAGGCACGACAAGACAGGCTGCTTGCCATCACGGTGAAGGAAGCACGGGACAGATGGGTGCCGGCCTCGATGGCATCGCATTCGTTCCATGGCCCGCACCTGCTTCTGCAAGCAAGGGCCATGGCAACCGCTTCATGTTTGGCGACGTGGATGAAACGTTTGCCAGCCTGAGGCTGCCGCGATATCGATCAGCGGCGGTGCACCGTCACCGGACGAAGAAGGCGCTGCGTGCAATGCCCGCGTTGTTGCCCGGCCCCATCCAGGCACGGATTTCCAACTCGTGGACGCCAGCGACATCGGTAGGAACATCCACGCTGAACAGTGAGTCGGCCGGGTCATAGGTCATTGCATATCGGCGTGGCGCGCCGCCGTCGACGGTCAGGTACGCCTCTACTTCGGTATCAGCCAGCCGCCATGGGCCGTCGGCGCTGATCGGGCAGCCGCACAGCATGGTGACACCTGCGCGCACAGGGACCGATGCACCGCGCGCCACCACCTGGTAGGCAACCGGGGTGGCCAGATCGACAATCAGGCCAGGCAGTTCCATCCGCCAGCCATCACCGGCGGTGAGGTGGCGCCCGGGCAGGATCCACTGCGTACTGGTGGCGGTGGTGGTCGCCTGTGGCTGGCTGAGCGGGCCGGTGACGCTCAGGGTGACCCGACGCGGATGGTCGATGTCCAACGTGGCGCGGAAGGCAGCGGAATCGTCACTGGACAGCGTGCCGCTACCCGTACTGGAACCGCCCATGATCTTGCCGGTGTCGCCGGTGGTTCCAGCCGTCAGGCCGCGTGCCAGCACTTCCCCGGTGTCGGCGTCGGTCATGACCACGCGCACGGGCGCTGTATATCCCCCCATGAACTTGGCGCCACGCGCCAGCACCCGCACGTCCACCTTGGTGGGTTCGGCCAGTGCCGGGGCAGCAAACACCAGCGATGCACACAGTGCGGCGATGAATGAAGGGCGCATGGAATCAGTCCTCGAGGCGAAGGGAAAGGATCACAGATTACCGCTGGCCGGGCACCCTCACGGGGGCGTGTTCCCGCTCAGGTCGTCCAGGATCGGACAGTCCGGACGCTGGTCGCCATGGCAGCGACGGGCGAGATCATCCAGCGTGCGTTGCATTGCCTGCATCTCCGCGATGCGCTTGCCCAGCTCATCGGCATGCTGCCTGGCCAGCTTCTTCACTTCCGCGCTGGCACGCGAGCGGTCGGACCAGAGTGCCAGCAATACCATGATCTGCTTCATCGAGAACCCGAGCAGGCGCGAGCGCTTGATGAAGCGCAACCGGTGGATGTCCTGGCCACTGTAAAGCCGGTAACCGGCAAACGTCCGGGCCGCTTCGGGGATCAACCCGATGCTCTCGTAATGGCGGATCATCTTGGCGGTGACACCGGAAAGGCTGGCGGCTTCCCCGATGTTATGCAGGCCCTGGCCGCGTGCCTCACCCAGTTCGGGCAGCATCGTTTCATCCGGCATCCCGCACCTCCGCAGTGATACCCGATGGTACTGGCCGCCAGCGCTTCAACAACAATGTATTGCCCAGCACGCTGACCGACGAGAACGCCATGGCCGCGCCAGCGAAGATCGGGTTGAGAAGCCCCATCGCCGCCAGCGGGATGCCGACCACGTTGTAACCGAACGCCCAGAACAGGTTCTGGTGGATCTTGCGGGTGCTGCGCCGGGAAATGTCGATGGCATCAGCCACCAGGGCGATGTCCGGGCGCATCAGGGTGATCGCTGCGGCGTGCATGGCAACGTCCGTGCCGGAGCCCATCGCGATGCCGACATCGCTCGCCGCCAGCGCCGGGGCATCGTTGATGCCATCACCGACCATCGCTACCACGCCCTGCTGTTTCAGCGCGCGGATGGCGTCGACTTTCTGCTCCGGCCGCACATTGGCGTGTACCTCGTCGATGCCCAGGCTGTCGGCGATGCTGCGTGCCGCACCCTCGTTGTCGCCAGAGATCATCACGGTCTGGATGCCCAGTGCATGCAGGCGCGCAATCGCCTCACGTGCACCGGTGCGGGCTTCATCGCGGAAAGCCAGCAGGCCCTGCACCTGGATGGAATCACCGTGCTGGCTGGCCACCCATGACAGCGTATGGCCATGCGCTTCCAGTTCCTTCGCGCGGATACCCAGTGCACCAATATCAGCATTGATTTCCTGCATCAGGGCCTGGTTGCCCAGCCATGCCTGGCTGCCGTCGACGCGTCCGGCCAGGCCGCGGCCCGGCAACGCCCGTGTATCGGTCGCGGCAGCCACCGGCGTCGCCTCGCGCAGGACGGCACGTGCCAGAGGATGCTCACTGCCCGCCTGCAGCGCTGCCGCCAGCGAAAGCAGCGCTTCGCGACCGCCAACAAGTGCGACCGCCTCCACCAGGCGCGGCTGGCCTGCGGTAAGGGTGCCGGTCTTGTCGAACGCAACGATCTGCACCTTATGCGCGATTTCCAGCGCCTGCGCATCTTTGATCAGGATGCCGGCACGGGCCGCTACGCCGGTGCCGGCCATGATCGCCGTGGGCGTCGCCAGGCCTAGTGCGCAGGGACAGGCGATGACCAGCACGGCCACGGCATTGAGGATGGCGGCGTTCCAGTCCTGTGTCAGCAGGCCCCAGGCGAGCATCGTCAGCAGCGCGATGGCCACCACGATGGGCACGAAGATCGCACTGATGCGGTCGACCGTCTTCTGGATGGGCGCTTTCCCGGCCTGTGCATCTTCGACCAGCCGGATGATGCGCGCGAGCGCGGTTTCGCTGCCGACGGCGCGGGTTTCGACCACGACCACGCCTTCGCCGTTGACCGCACCGCCAGTGACCCGGTCGCCGATGTCCTTGGCCACGGGCAGCGATTCACCGGTGATCAGCGATTCGTCGGCATGGGTCCGCCCCTCGCGCACGTCACCGTCGACCGGAAAGCGCTCGCCCGGGCGCACCACCACCAGATCACCCGGCTTCACGCTTTCAACCGGTACGTCGATGTCGCCTGATGCGCCACGCACGCGTGCGGTGGAGGGCTTCAGTGCCTGCAGCGCGCGGATGGCTTCGGTGGTCTGGCGCTTGGCGCGCGCTTCCAGGAACTTGCCCAGCAGGATCAAGGTGATGATCGCGGCCGAAGCCTCGAAATACAGCGCAGTGGAACCCTGCAGCAGGTGATGCAGGCTCAGGCCAAAGCCGGCCGAGGTGCCCAGGGCCACCAGCAGATCCATGTTGCCGGTGCCGGCCTTTACCGCCTTCCACGCAGCGCGGTAGAAGCGCGCACCCAACCAGAACTGCACGGGAGTGGCCAGGACAAGCTGCACCCAGCCCGGCAGCATCCAATGCTGGCCAAACAGCATGCCGATCATCGGCAGCACCAGGGGTGCAGTCAGGACGGCGGCGATGACCAGGTGGCGTGCTTCGCGATTGGACTTTGCATGGGTTGCCTCCGCCTTCGTGCCATCCGCGGTGGCGGTGGCCGCCTGCGGTCGCCGGGCGGCGTAGCCGGCAGCAAGCACGGCCGCGACAAGGCGTTCGATGTCCGCGCTACCGGCGGTGCGTATCCGCGCGCGCTCGGTGGCCAGGTTGACCGATGCATCCAGCACCCCGGGCACCTGCTTGAGCGCGCGTTCCACACGCCCCGCGCAGGACGCGCAGGTCATGCCCTCGATGGCCAGTTCGGCCTCGCCGGTGCCCACGGTGTAGCCGGCCGCTTCGATCGCCTGGGCGATGTCTGCCACCGTGGGCAATGCAGCGCCCCGGACTTCGGCCGTTTCCGTGGCCAGGTTGACGGTCGCCGCTTCCACGCCCGGCAGTTGCTTCAGTGCCCGCTCCACCCGCCCAGCGCAGGTTGCACAACTCATCCCTTCGACGGGAAATCGCAGATCGGCGGGAGGATTGGCGGCTGTCATGGGAGGGTCTCCTGGTTGATGCGTCCAGCCTGGGCCTTCCCATCATAGGAAGGTCAAGCGATCGGCGCACCTCAAGCCTTCCCCCCTCCCCCGGCACCTGGCCTGGCCATGCACACCAAGGGTCAGCCAAGAAACATGCCGCCATCCACACGAAGCTCGGCGCCGTTGACGAAGCGGCTCTCATCCGATGCCAGGAACAGGGCGGCAGCGGCCAGTTCCTCGGGATCGCCAAGCCGGCCGGCCGGAATCCGGTCGGCCATCGATTGCAGGAAGGCCGGCCGATCGGCCTCGGGGACGCCCAGCTTTTCCACGATGGCCGTGTCCACGGGGCCGGGAACAAGCACGTTTACGCGGATCCGGCGGTCTTTAAGTTCCAGCGCCCAGCTGCGCGCGAATGCTTCGATGGCCGCCTTGGAACCTGCGTACACGGCGTGGCCCTGCAGCACGCGGCCCGAGGCAAGCGAGCTGGTCACGATGATGCTGGCTCCATCGCGCAGGATCGGCACCATGGCCTGCACGCCGAAGAACACCCCCCGCGTGTTGATGGAAAACTGCGCGTCGAATTCCGTCGGCGAAACAGCCGCCGAATCCTGGATGGTCAGCACCCCGGCGTTGGCAACGTACACGTCAAGCGCGCCGAAGTCGCGGCGCACCTGCCGGGCAACCTGGGCATGATGGGCGATGTCGGCCACGTCGCCACATATACCCATCGCACCGTGGCCGATGATGGCGAGTGCCTCCTCCAGCACCTGCTGCCGCCGGGCAGTGATGATCACCTGCGCTCCCTCTTCGGCAAAGCGTTGGGCGGTAGACAGGCCGATGCCGCTGTTGCCACCGGTGACCAGCGCTACTTTGTTTTCCAAGCGTTTCATTGCAACGGTTCCTGATGTTGTTCGGGCGATGTGCCCATTGCCTTTGTGAATAAACTCAACCTGCGGCCATATGGACGCCCACTGCGGGTCCCACGCGCTGCGGAACACGCCCGCTGGCTTCGGCAAGCACGCCTTTCAGTTCCTGCTCCAGCGACATGCAGATGCGCGGGAGGGACACGCCGTCGGCACTGCTTTCGAATGGATTGGGCGGACCTTGGCCGGCACGATCAAGCGCCAGGTACAGCCAGGTCACCAATGCCGACAGCGGCACGATGCACCACGACGCGACGGCTCCCATCAGCGCGTCGTCGAAGATCACCAGCGGTGCCAGGGCATCGAGCAGACCAAAGGGAAGAAACAGCGCGAATACCCAGAGAAGGGCAGCGCCGATGAAGCGGGATTGGCGCGGATGCGAATCTTCCTTCAGCTGCTCCGTGCTTGCCTGCAGCGCCTGCAGTTGTTGCAGCAGGCGGTGCATTTCCAGCGACGATGCAGCGTCCAATCCGCCCTGCGCCACCAGCGCCGTCAGTGCCTTGCCCTGCAGCACCAGCACCTGGCCGGCCTTGTTGTCCGCCCGCAGGATGCACCTGCGTTCCGTTGCATCCACATACCGGCCTAGCGCCTGCGCCAAGGCGGACTCCTTCTCCGGCATCGCATAGCTGCCGTAGGCGAGATTCGGCCTGTCCCTGGAAGCCTCCCATTCCTGGCTGAAGCGCACCTGGTGGCGCAGCGCTGCCAGCCACGCCAGGTGGCGATGCACCAGTTTCCCGGCGGCCTGTCCGTCCAGCGGCAGGTTGCAGCTCAGCAGGGTCCAGCTGCGGCTGGCTGCGATGATCGATGCCCAGACGCGCCGGGCATCGGTCGTCCGTCCGCAGGTGCGTACCGCCTTTAGCCCGCTGGTGATCGCCAGCGTGAGCCCCAGCATCGTCAGCAGGCTCCAGGGCAGGCTGATCCATTGCCCGTCGGACAATCGGTACATCGCGATGATGGCTGCGGCATAACCAATGGCCAGGTACATGGGGCGCCTCGTCGACAGCACGAACTCGCCGAAACCCTGGGAATTCCGCACGTACATGGCTGCGTTCTCCTCGGTAGGCAGGCAGCGCAGGTTAGGCCGGGCCACGCACGTCCGGAAGGCAGGGACGCATCTCCATGATGTTTCTGCACACGCAACAATCAGCGCCGACATGGCCGAGCCCGAGCCCGCCCCGCAGGCGCAACGCATCCCGCCATTGTTGCGCCGCGCACAACACGGAGCGTCCCTGCGGCTGCCTACCCGATGGCCCCACGGCGACCTAGATTGCGGCCACACGGGGACCTCCCCGTGCCCCTTCCTTCGCAGAATCGAGGCCCTCCATGAAACGACACGCGTCCGGCCATGAGGCCGATCCTTCCACCGATCCGATCAAGGGCGTGGACGAAGGCCGGCGGTTGCTGGTCACCGCAGGCATTGCCGCCGCTGGAGCAGCGGCACTTCCCCTGACCGCCACCTCTGCACCATCACGCCACCTCTCCGTTTCCCCTCCAAGGAAAGACGACATGCAATCGATCACCACCACAGACGGCGCCGAAATCTTCTACAAGGATTGGGGCAGCGGCCAACCGATCGTCTTCCACCATGGCTGGCCGTTGTGTTCGGACGACTGGGATACGCAGTTGTTGTACTTCCTGGCCCACGGCTACCGCGTCATCGCCCACGACCGTCGCGGCCACGGTCGATCCAGCCATACGGCAACAGGCAATGACATGGATACCTATGCCAGGGATGTGGCGGCCTTGGCCGAACACCTGGACCTGCGTGACGCCATCCACGTGGGACACTCCACCGGTGGTGGCGAGGCCGCACGCTACGTCGCCCGCCACGGTGCCGGCAGGGTGGCCAAGCTGGTGCTGGTGGGTGCGGTGCCGCCGCAGATGCTGCGCACCCCAGCCAACCCTGGCGGCCTGCCGCGCGAGACCTTCGATGGCCTGCGCAAGGAACTGGCGGCCAGCCGCGCGGGCTTCTACTGGACCTTCCCGGTCCCGTTCTATGGCTTCAACCGCGCAGGCAATCCGCTCTCCGAACCAATCCGCATGAACTGGTGGCGGCAGGGCATGATGGGAGGTGCCAAGGCACAGTACGACTGCATCGCGGCGTTCTCGGAAACGGATTTCACCGAGGACCTGAAACAGATCACCATGCCCACCCTGGTGATGCATGGCGACGACGACCAGATCGTGCCCATCGCCGACTCGGCCGTACTTTCAGCCAAGCTGCTGCGCAACGCCACGTTGAAGGTGTACGCCGGCTATCCGCATGGCATGTGCACGACCCACGCCGATACCATCAACCCGGACCTGCTCGCCTTCTTCCGCGGCGGCTGAAGGCTGCCATCAACGGGCGGGGAACCTTGCGCATGGATGCGCCGTGTCGGTCATCGTGCCTCCAATCGGTTCCCCGCCGCCGCCTTGATCAGCTTACGACCGGCAACAAGCAGGCCGTCCCGCAGGTGTCAGGCTTTCACGCCTGACGCAGGGGCACTTGGCTGCACCCAGGAAAGCAGCCATGAAAAAACCGGCCAAGGCCGGTTTCGTCATGATTCTTCGAATTCGTGGTGGGCGGTACAAGGTTCGAACTTGTGACCCTTGCCGTGTGAAGGCAATGCTCTACCGCTGAGCTAACCGCCCGATGCTGCTGAGCCGCTCATTATAGGAACTTTTCCGGGAGCGTCAACACTTTCCACGCCCGGTCTTCACATGGTGTGGGTCGGCTTTTCCGAGGCGGTCAGGCCAGCCAGCAGGGCCTCGATCTTGTTGCGCACGGTCTCACCTTCCACGCCATCGGCCAGCTGCATGCCGATGCCGGCGGTGCGGTTGCCCTGCGCGCCAGCCGGCGTCACCCAGATCACCTTGCCGGCCACCGGCAGCCGCTCGTTGGAATCGGGCAGGGTCAGCAGCAGGAACACTTCATCGCCCAGGAAGTAGCGCTTCGGCGTGGGCACGAACACCCCGCCATTCTTCACGAACGGCATGTAGGCGCTGTACAGCGCGGCCTTGTCCCTCACGGCAAGCGAGAGGATGCCTTGTCGGGCGTTGTTGGCACTCATCGATTTCCCCTTGCTTGCTGCCGTTCGTTGACCCTGTTCCAGGCCAGCAACAACTCCACCACGGCCAGGTCCGCGCGTACGGTGGTGCGCAGCAGGTCGCGGGTCCGGTTGGCAGCGTCGAACCAGGCTGCCAGCTTGTTCAAACGCTCCGGCGCGGTCAAGCCATCGCTGCTGGCCTGGGCCAGCGCCAGTTCGGCGGCGAACCGCAGCCGCAGCGCGGCGCGTTCATCGCCACACCACTTCTGCGCCAGCGCCACCGCACCGGTGCGCCCCGCGGCCAGCTGTTCCAGGTCCTTGGCGACCTCCCGGCGCAGCACCAGGCCCTCTTCGCGCAGCCAGCTGTCGGCCAGCCCGGGATGGCCACGTGCCGCGTCCAGGGCTTCGCGCGCATCGGCGTCGCCGTGCCCCTGCTGCTGCAGCCAGGCCAGGGCCTCGGCATAGGGCGGCAATTTGAACTCCAGCCGCTGGCAGCGGCTGCGCACCGTCTGCGGCAGGCGCGCCGGATCGCTGCTGACCAGCCACAGGTAACGGCCCGGCTGCGGTTCTTCCAGCGTCTTCAGCAACGCGTTGCAGGCGGCGCGGTTGATCGCATCGGCCGGATCGACGATGACCACCTGGGCCACGCCGTATTGCGGGGTCAGCGAGAGCTTCTGGCCGATCTCGCGCACCTGTTCGATGACGATCTCGGTACGCAGCTTGTCGCCGCTCTTGTTCGGGATGAAGCTGATGATCTGCAGGTCAGGATGCGTTCCGGCCGCGATCAGCTGGCTGCTACGCTCGGCCTGCGCCCCACCGCCCTGCGACAACACATGCAGCGCCAGCGCTTCGGCCACCGCGCGCTGGCCCAGGCCGGCCGGGCCGCAGATCAGCAGGCCATGGCCCAGGCGACCGGCATCCAGCGCCGCGATGGTCTGGTCGTATGCGCGCTGCTGCCACGGTGAAAAACTGCTGGTCGTCGGCATGCTCATCTGCCCTCCCCGGCCTGCAGCCAGCGCTCCACGTGCGCCACCACGTCGGCCGCCACGCACTCCTGTGCCTGCGCGGCGTCGATCAGCGCAAAGCGCTGTGGATCCTGCCGGGCACGCTCGCGGAACACCGCGCGTACGCGCTGGAAGAAGTCATCGTGCTCGCTTTCGATCCGGTCCGGCCACAGATCGCGTCCGTTGGCGCGTGCGCGGCCCACTTCCACGTCCACGTCCAGCAGCAGGGTCAGGCCGGGCAGCAGCCCGACCACGCGCCGCTCCAGGTCGGCGATCCACGCCGCATCCAGGCCACGGCCCCCGCCCTGGTAGGCGTAGCTGGAGTCGGTGAAACGATCACTGAGCACATAAGCGCCCCGACGCAGCGCCGGCTGGATCACCTGGCGTACGTGCTGGGCGCGCGCGGCGAACACCAGCAGCAGTTCGGCTTCGGCACTCAACGGTTCGGCAGCGATCTCCTCGTCCGGCTTCAACACCAGCGCGCGGATGCGCTCGGCCAGCGGCGTGCCGCCTGGTTCGCGGGTCAACAGCACCTCGTGCCCCTGCGCGCGCAGGCAGGCATGGATGGCGTTGATGGCAGTGGTCTTGCCAGCGCCCTCGCCGCCCTCAAGGCTGACGAAACGCGGATGGCGCAGAAGCGCTGGACTCATTGCGCTGGGGTCTCCTTGCGGCGGTTCTGGCGCAGCTGCTGCAGGTAACGCGCCACGGCGGCGTTGTGCTCGGCATAGCTGGCCGAAAATACATGGGCGCCACTGCCATCGCCCACGGCGACGAAGTACAGCGCGTTGCCCGCCGCCGGCCGTGCAGCGGCCATCAGGGCATCGCGGCTGGGCATGGCGATTGGCGTCGGGGTCAGGCCGACACGGGTGTACGTGTTGTAAGGCGTATCGGTGGTGAGATGGCTCCTGCGGATGTTGCCGTCGTACGCCATGCCGATGCCATAGATCACGGTCGGATCCGTCTGCAGGCGCATCCCCATCTTCAGGCGGCGTGCGAAGACGCCGGCGATCTGCGGACGTTCGCTGGCCAATGCGGTTTCTTTTTCGATGATCGAGGCCAGGATCAACAGTTCGTACGGCGAGCTGATCGGCAGGTCGTCGGCACGCGCTTCCCACGCCGCCGCCAGTGCCTCTTCCATCGCCGCGTGTGCACGCTTGAGCACGTCGGCGTCATTGTCGCCACGTTGATAGACGTAGGTCTCCGGCAGGAAACGCCCTTCCGGATGCTGTCCATCGAAGCCCAGCCGCTGCATCAACGCAGCATCGTCCAGGTCATCGGTGGTGTGCACCAGCGGCTGCGCACGCTTCAGCGCCGCGCGTACCTGGCGGATGTTCCAACCCTCGACGATCGTGATCCGGTGCTGCAGCACCCGGCCCTGGCGCATGCGCATCAGCAGTTCGCGTGGGGTCAGGTTGGCATCCAGCGCGTACTCGCCGACCTTCAGCTTGCCTGCCGCATCAAGCTGGCGTGCCAGCACCTGCCACTGCGCGTCCTGGCCTTCGTCGACACCGGCCTGGCGCAGCTTGCCGAGCACGGTATTGAAGCCATCGCCACTGGCGATGACCACGCTCTGCTCGCTGGGGGTCAGCCGGGTGTCGGCGAACTGCACCTGCTGGTAGTACAACCAGGCACCCGCACCGACCACCACCGCGGCCAGCAGCACCAGCACCGTCACCACCAGCAGACACCCGCGCTTGGCTCCCGCCATGGACTACCTCGAAGAAGAATTCAGGGGTGCAGGATACCGCGTGGCGACAAACCGTAGCGCCGAGCCATGCCCGGCGAAGGCAACGGTGCCGGCCAGCGCCCGGCACCTGCCGGGGCGCCCTCAGCCCTGCTGCCCCAGCGCGCGCATCAGGCCACGCGCCTTGGCGCGGGTTTCGTCCAGTTCCTTGTCCGGGTCGGAGTCCACCACGATGCCGGCACCGGTGCGGAAGCTGACCCTGTCGCCGTCCACTTCAGCGGTGCGGATCAGGATGTTCAGGTCCAGGTCGCCGTCGCGGTTCAGCCAGCCGAAGGCGCCGGTGTAGGCGCCGCGCTCCACCTGCTCCAGCTCGCTGATGATCTGCATGCAGCGCACCTTGGGACAGCCGGTGATGGTGCCGCCGGGGAACGTGGCGGCGATCACCTGCCCGGGGGTGACGTCATCGCGGAGATGGCCACTGACGTTGCTGACGATGTGGTGCACGTGGGCGTAGCTTTCCACCGTCATCAGTTCGTCCACCACCACGCTGCCGGGCGTGCAGATGCGGCCCAGGTCGTTGCGCTCCAGGTCGATCAGCATCACGTGTTCGGCGCGTTCCTTCGGGTGCCCCACCAGTTCCTGGATGCGCGCGGCATCGTCGTCGCCATCGAAGCGTGGTCGCGTACCGGCAATCGGCCGGGTCTGCGCGTGACCGGCGTGCACCGACACCAGGCGCTCCGGCGAAGAGCTGACCACATGGCGGCCATGTCCGGTGAACAGCCCGGCGAACGGTGCGGGGTTGGCACGACGCAGCTGCGCGTAAAGCGCCTGCGGGCACACCGGCGCGGCGAAACGGGCGCACCAGCGGCGCGACAGGTTCACCTGGAACACGTCGCCGGCACGCAGGTAGTCGATCACCGTGCGCACGCCGTCGGTGAATCGCACCGGCTCATCCTCGTCCACCGCCAGCGGCGGCTGCCAATCCTGCCCCGCCGCTGGCAACGGCCGCGACAGGTCGTCCTGCAACTTCGCCAGCAGCGCTTCCTGCCCCGCCTCGGCCAGCAGGTAGCTGCGCTGCGCCTGGTGGTCATGCAGCACCGCCGCGGGGCAGCGCAGCGCAAGCGCCGTGGGCTGGCCGTCACGGCGTGGCATCGGCGGCAGCACCGGTTCAATCTGGCTGGCCACTTCGTAATCCAGCAGCAGCGCCCAACCGCCCCGGAACGGTAGCGCCCGGTCCGCAGCCGGCGGTAACCGTTCGGCCTGCCAGGCGGCATCCAGCACATCGAGGAAACGACCGTCCTGCACACGGCCGTCGTGGTCGCGCACCCGTCCATCGGCATCCAGACGCAGGAATGCCTCCCCAGCCACCAGCAGCAGGTCCCAGCGCCCCTGCGCGGTGCCTGATGCGGTGGATTCCATCAGCAGCGGGAAACGCGCCGGATTGGCCTGTTGCAGGGCAAGCAGGTCCACGGGCGCGGCCAGTGGCTGGATCAGGAGGGCATCGGACATGGGCGTGGCATCGAAGGTATGTAGCGCCGAGCCATGCTCGGCGGCTGTTTGCCGGGGCCGCTGCGCTCGCCGAGCATGGCTTGGCGCTACAGCACGCCTGCATGGCTCTGCGCTACAACACGGCGGGCAGGGCCCGGCGCTGCAACATCCAAGGCGATGGCCGGACGCCAACCGCCAAAGTGGTCAGACGCGCTTGAACACCAGCGTGCCGTTGGTGCCACCGAAGCCGAAGCCGTTGGACATCACCACGTCCACCTTGGCCTGGCGCGCTTCATTGGGCACGTAGTCCAGGTCGCAACCTTCGCCCGGCTGCTGGAGGTTGATGGTCGGCGGAATCACGCCGTCCTGCAGCGCCAGCACCGAGAAGATCGCTTCCACGCCACCTGCGGCACCCAGCAGATGGCCGGTCATCGACTTGGTGGAGCTGACCAGCATCTTGTAGGCATGGTCGCCAAAGGCGGTCTTCATCGCCATGGTTTCGCCGAGGTCGCCCAGCGGCGTGGAGGTGCCGTGCGCGTTGAGGTAACCGACCTGGTCCGGGTTGACGCCCGCATCCTTCATGGCCGCGGCCATGCAGCGTGCAGCGCCTTCGCCGCTCTCGGCCGGGGCGGTCATGTGGTACGCATCGGAACTGGCGCCGAAACCGGCCAGCTCGCAGTAGATCTTCGCGCCACGCGCCTTGGCGTGCTCGTACTCTTCCAGCACAAGGATGCCGGCACCGTCGCCCAGCACGAAGCCATCACGGTCCTTGTCCCACGGACGCGAGGCCTCGGCCGGTGCATCGTTGCGGGTGGACATGGCTTTCATGGCGCAGAAACCGCCCAGTGCGGTTGGCGAAGAGCCGCGCTCGGCGCCGCCTGCAACCATCACGTCGGCGTCGCCGTACTGGATCATGCGCATCGCGGTACCGATGGAATGGTTCGACGTCGCGCACGCAGACACCGCAGAGAACGACGGGCCCTTCAGGCCGGCGATGATGCTCAGCTGGCCGGGCAGCATGTTGATGATGGTCTTGGGCACGTAGAAGGGCGAGATCTTCTTGCCTTCGTGGAAGTCGATGGTCTGCTCTTCGATGCCCAGCAGGCCGCCGATGCCGGCGCCGACGATGGCACCGATGCGATCGGCGTTGCTGTCGTTGATTTCAAGGCCCGAATCGGCCAGCGCCATGAACGAGGCGCCCAGGCCGTAATGGATGAACGGGTCCATCTTCTTGGCGTCCTTGCCGGACACCCGATACTTGCCGAACAGTTCGTTGTCGGCGGTGATGTCGAATCCTTTGACTTCACCTGCAATCCTGGTGGTGAAACGTTCCAGATAGGAGTCCGCAACGTGGGTCAGCGGGCCGATGCCCGAGCGGCCTTCGGTGATGCCCTGCCAACTTGTGGCCAGGTCATTGCCCAGTGGCGAGACCATGCCCATGCCGGTAACGACGACGCGACGCTTCATTGCTATCTCCTGACCCGAAGGTGGTGCGGGTATGACGCGGGGTGTTGCTCAATTTAACCAGCGCAAATACACAGGGCCGCATGCGCGGCCCCATGGAGTGCCGTACGCGGGGCGTCCATGACGCCGCCGCGCACCAGCCGCCGTACATCAGGACTTGGTATGCGCCTTGATGTAGTCGATGGCAGCCTGCACGGTGGTGATCTTCTCGGCTTCTTCGTCCGGGATCTCGCACTCGAACTCTTCTTCCAGCGCCATCACCAGTTCAACGGTGTCCAGCGAGTCGGCGCCCAGATCATCGACGAACGATGCGGTGTTGATGACTTCTTCTTCCTTGACGCCGAGCTGTTCGACGACGATTTTCTTGACGCGTTCTTCGATGGTGCTCATGGGGTATCGCTCCAGATGGAGTAGTGGTTCAAAAAGACGCCATCGGTGGCGATGGCCGTGGGATAGTGTAGTGGAAACCGGTGGCGCCTTGCATGCGTGCAAAATACCATCCAGATCAACCACTTGCGGCGCAGTCCCTGCGCCCCGTGCTTACGGCATGTACATGCCGCCGTTCACATGGAGGGTTTCTCCGGTGATGTAGTTGGCTGCCGGGCTTGCCAGGAAGGCCACCGCATGGGCGATATCTTCCGGCGAACCCAGCCGTTCCAGCGCGATATCGCCGATCAGGGCGGCGCGCGCCTCGTCCGGCAGCGCCTTGGTCATGTCGGTGTCGATGAAGCCCGGCGCGACGACATTCACGGTGACGCCGCGCGAGCCGATTTCCTTGGCCAGCGACTTGGAGAAACCGATGATGCCGGCCTTGGCCGCGGCGTAGTTGGCCTGCCCGGCGTTACCGGTCACGCCGACCACCGAGGCGATGTTGATGATGCGGCCCTTGCGTGCCTTCATCATGCCGCGCATCACGGCCTTGCTGGTGCGGAACACACTGGTGAGGTTGGTGTCGATGATCGACGCCCAGTCCTCTTCCTTCATCCGCATCAGCAGGTTGTCGCGGGTGATGCCGGCGTTGTTGACCAGGATGCTGATCGGGCCGAATTCCTTGGCGATGTCGGCAAGCACTGCGTCCAGGGCTGCGGCATCGGTGACATTCAGCGCGCGGCCGTGGCCGCCCTGCGCTGCGAGTCGTTCGCCAATGGCGGCGGCGCCGGAATCGGTGGTCGCCGTGCCGATGACGGTGGCGCCCTGGGCGGCCAACAGATCGGCGATGGCGGCGCCGATGCCACGGCTGGCGCCGGTGACCAGCGCGATTTCACCCTGCAGGGGCTTGCTCATGTTGATGTCCTCGAAACGGTTCGGTCGCCCGCGCGCGGCAGCGTGCCGGAGCGGCACGCCACCTGCGGGAAACGGGAAGGGGTCAGGCCGACCATGCCTCGCGGGCAGCTTCAAAGTCGCCCGGGGTGGCCAGCGAACGGCCGTCGATGGTCTTGTCGATGCGCTTGACCAGGCCGGTCAGCACCTTGCCCGGGCCGCATTCGGCGATACGGGTGACGCCACGCGCGGCCAGCGCCTGCACGCATCCGGTCCACTGCACCGGCTGGTACAGCTGCTGCACCAGCGCCTGGCGGATTGCGTCCACGCCGTCATGCACCTTGGCGTCGACGTTCTGCACTACCGGCAGCTGTGGTGCCTTCCAGTCCAGCCCGGCCATGGTTTCGGCCAGGCGGTTGGCGGCTTCGCGCATCAGCGGGGTATGCGAGGGGACGCTCACCGCCAGCTTCACCGCCTTGCGCACGCCTTTTTCGGCCAACAGGGCCAGCGCGCGATCGACTGCCGCGGCATCGCCACCAATGACGATCTGGCCGGGGGAGTTGTAGTTCGCCGGCACCAGCACCTGGCTGCCCCTGGCTTCGGCGCAGACCGACTCCACCAGCGCGTCTTCGGCACCCAGCACCGCAGCCATCGCACCCACTCCGGCAGGCGCGGCTTCCTGCATCAACTGGCCACGCAGGCGCACCAGGTGGGCGCCGTCACGCAGGGTCAAGGCGCCAGCAGCGACAAGCGCGGTGTACTCGCCCAGGCTGTGCCCGGCCAGCACCGTCGGCTGCGTGCCACCAACCGCCTTCCATGCACGCCACGCGCCGATACTGGCCGCCAGCAGCGCCGGCTGGGTATATTCAGTGCGGTTGAGCATTTCTTCCGGGCCGCCCTGGGACAACGCCCACAGATCAACGCCAGCGCCATCGGACGCTTCGCTGAAGGCATCGCGCACCTGCGGGTGCAGCTCGGCCAGCTCGGCCAGCATGCCCAGCGACTGTGAGCCTTGGCCCGGGAACACGAATGCAAGAGTGGTGTCGGTCACGCGGTGATCCGCCTGGTTGAATCGAAGCACGCCATGATAAAGGCGATTGGCGCCTCCCGTCTGTACGTGCGCGTATGCAGGGGCGCGACATCGGCGGCCATCGGTCCGCTTGCCGGTAGCGCCGAGCCACGCCCGGCGTGGGCCACAGACGCCGCCAACAACCGCCGAACATGGCTCGGCGCTGCGGGATTGCGTGTCAGGTCAGCAGTTCCAGGATGTCCAGCTGGCCGTCGGCCAACCAGTCCACGCAGACTACAAGCACCATCAGCACGCCCAGCGTGGTCGCACCATGCACGATGAGGATGGCATGGGCCAGCGCACGCGCCGACCGCCCCATCTTCAGCGTGGCCCGGGCGAAGTGCTGCAGGCGGCCGGTCACTTCGTGGGCATGCGCGCGCACCGGTGCCTGCGCACCGTCCATCGCCGTGGCCATCATGGCCTGCAGTTGCTGTGGGCGATCTGCGTAGTACTTGGCTACGCCGTACCCGAACATCAGCCAATCACGTGCCTGCGCCTGTGCCAGGTCCATGACCTCCAGCGGATCTTCCTCGAAATCGATGAACCCGATCTCCTGGCCGTCCCAGGTAAGGTTGCGCGGCAGCGGCTGGCCGAAATACGCGCCACGCGCGTGTGCGGCGGCAATGGCACTCATGGCCATGGCCACCAGGCGGTCGCGGCCAGCGTCATCGGCCTGGCGCAGGCAGGTATTGAAGGAACTGCCATTGTCCCCCAGCACCAGCGCGGCACGGCCGCTGCCCAGCACCGCAGGCACATTGACGCCCTGCGCCTGCAGCTCGGCAAGGCGGCGTGCCTCGGTCTGGCGCGCCGCATCGCCACCACGGTGTGGTGGTGGGCGCAGGGCGTCGAGATGGAAGCGACGGGCGACGAAATTGAGCAGGCCCAGCGCCAGCGCGCGGCTGCTTTGGCCATATTGCTTCAGCCAGGCACGCTGGCCTTCGATGGTGATGGGCTCAACCATGGCGGTTCTCCAGAACGGGTTACGGCCCCGAATGGGGCCGTAACGACAGATTCACGTAGTCGTAACTGCATTAATCAATAGCGCAACAGCGCCGAACCCCACGTGAAGCCGCCACCAAAGGCTTCCAGCAACAGCAGTTGGCCACGCTCGACGCGGCCGGAACGAATCGCCACGTCCAGCGCCATCGGCACCGACGCCGAGGAGGTATTGCCGTGCTTGTCGACCGTCACCACCACCTGGTCCATCGACATGTCCAGCCGCTTGGCGGTGGCTTCGATGATGCGCAGATTGGCCTGGTGCGGGATCAGCCAATCCAGGTCGGCCTTGGTCATGCCGTTTGCGTCAAGGGTTTCGTCCACTACCGAATCCAGCGCCTTGACGGCGTACTTGAATACGTCGTTGCCCTTCATCAGGATCGCGCCACGGGCATTGTCGCCCTCGCCGAAACCGGCCGACACACCGACCGGGTTCCACAGCAATTCCTTCTTGCTGCCATCCGAATGCAGGTGCGTGCTGAGGATACCGGTGTCCTCGTCGGCCTTGAGCACGACAGCACCGGCGCCATCGCCGAACAGCACGCAGGTGGTGCGCTCGGTCCAGTCGACGATACGGGTCAGGGTCTCGGCACCGATGACCAGCACATGGCGCACGTCACCGGAACGAATGAATTTGTCTGCCACGCTCAGCGCGAACACGAAGCCCGAGCAGGCCGCATTGACGTCGAAGGCAGGGCAGCCGGTCGCACCGAGCTTGGCCTGGATCAGGCAGGCGGTGGACGGGAAAATAAGGTCCGGCGTAGTGGTGCCGACCACGATCATGTCGAGCTGGCTGGCATCGATGCCGGCCGCTTCCAGCGCACGCACCGCGGCGTGGTAACCGAGGTCGCTGGTGGTTTCTCCAGCAGCGGCGATATGCCGCTCCTTGATGCCGGTGCGCGACTGGATCCACTCGTCCGACGTCTCGACCATTTTTTCCAGGTCGGCGTTGGTGAGCACTTTCTCCGGCAAATAACTACCGGTGCCCGCGATCCTCGAGTAGATCCGCTTGCTCATCGACATTCCTGTTTCGCGGGAAACCGTCGCCGGCAACCCGGGGGGACACGACGAAGGCCGCTGCCTGGATGGCAGCGGCCTTCGCTCACATCAATCTTCTTCGACGGAAGAAGTCTTGGTCTGGATGACCTTCTTGCCGCGGTAGAAACCATCGGCAGTGATGTGGTGACGCAGATGCACTTCGCCGGTGGTCGGGTCGGTCGACAGCTGCTTGGCGCTCAGGGCGTCGTGCGCACGGCGCTGGCCGCGGCGGGACGGGGTAACACGGGATTTCTGCACAGCCATGGGATTGCTCCAAACTCGGTTCGATTTGCTTCGTCGTTTCGTCGCACAGGACGCCAGCGCCCAGCACACTTTTCGCTTTCGCCGCAGCCGCCGACGATACCCGGCTGCTGATTTCTCAGTCTTTCTTCTTCAACGCCGCCAACGCCGCGAACGGGTTGACCTTGTCGGTTTCTTCCTGCGTCGGCGCCCACTCGCGGTCCACTGCCTCGCCATAGGGCGACAAGGGAACCACAGGCACCGCCAACACCAATTCGTCCTCGACCATCTCCAACGGCGCCAGCTGGCCATCTTCGGGCACCAGCAACGCCTCGAAGTCCTCCGGAAGCGACGATTCCTCGTCTTCGTTCCGGATAAGGCCAAGCTTCTGTTCCATCTTCACCGGCAGCAGGAAACGCTGCATGCTGCGCTGGCAGATCAGCGGCAGCTCGGTCTCGACGGTCAATGTCGCATAGGATACCCGCAGGATGTCGTCGTGCGCGAATTCCAGCGCATAGGTGCACTGGCCCTCGGTATCGGCAACAAGCCCTTGCAGGCGGGTAAATTGAGCCAGATCAACCTGGCCGTCGAAGCGCCTTCGCGCTGCGACCATCCGCCAAGCATCCAGCGTTTCGGGCACGTTCGCGGACATAAGCCGCTGAATGTTAAGGATCACCGGGGCCGCTGTCAAATATCAGCGGCTTCAGGGTTGTCGCAGGCCTTGGCAACGGGCCAGACTGCCCTGCCCCTTGTCCTGTGAAACCCGCATGAGCGCACTGCTGCTGGCCTCGACTTCCCCCTACCGGCGCGAGCTGCTGCAACGGCTGCGCCTGCCCTTCGACTGCGCGCGCCCGGCGGTGGACGAAACGCCCCTGCCCGGAGAGGCGCCGGCGGCCTTGGCAGCCCGGCTGGCGGCCGCCAAGGCGACCGAGGTCGCCGCACGCCATCCCGGGCGCTGGGTGATCGGCTCGGACCAGGCCGCCGACCTGGAGGGCCAGCCGCTGGGCAAGCCGGGTAGCATCGAGTCCGCCTGCGCGCAGCTGGCGCTGATGTCCGGCCGCGCTGTCCGCTTCCACACCGCCATCTGTCTCACCAGGGACGGAGATAGATTCGATGCCAATGATGTGACGACGGTCCGCTTCCGTGCGTTGGCCACTGCGGAGATCGCCCGCTACGTGGCGGCCGAGCAACCATTGGACTGCGCCGGCAGCTTCAAGTGCGAAGGCCTGGGCATCGCCCTGTTCGACGCGATCGAGAACCAGGACCCCACCGCACTGGTCGGACTGCCGTTGATCGCGCTGTGCCGGCTGTTGCGCCAGGCGGGCTTTGCGGTGCCCTGATCCGGCGCCCGCTTGCGCAGCGCCGGGCATGGTCCGGCAGGCCGCGCCACGGCGAAGGGCCGCCGAGCATGGCTCGGCGCTACGGCGGCCGTCAGCGCATCGGCACTACGAACGATTGCTCCTGCCATGTTTCCACGCTGCCGTCGTTGCCATGCAGGCGCAGGCCCAGCCAATGCCGTCCCGGTGCCAGGCCGGAGGTATCGATGCGGGTGTCGAAGCCCACGTGTGGATGCTGCGCATCGTTTGATTGAGGCCAGGCCGGACGGATGTCGAAGCTGCGCCCATACACGGCGTCGGTGACATGGCGGCCATCGACCAGCACTTCGATGCGCGCCAGGCCCACGCCATCCTTGAACGCCCACCCGCTCACCTGCATGTCCACCTCGACACGGTCGCCGGCCGAGGGAGAATCCAGCCAGGCCATCGCCGGTGCCACGCAGGCGCCCTCGCTGCGCTGCGCCGGCAGGCGGAACAGCAGGAAACGCTGGAACCCGTGGTCGGTGCTGACCACGCGCGGCCCCGGCAAGGGCCCTACCTGGGCGCAGATGGCGTGGTAGCGATCCAGCAGTTCCCGGTACCGCTGGTCGCTGGGCGACAGCACCAGCAAACGGGGACCATTGCGCCGGCCGTCGTGCAGCAACCCCCACAGGCCGAGTTGCACGCTACGGCCATGCTTGTCGTTGAGCGGATGCGGCAGCACTTCGATATCGGCGTCCTCCAACTGGAATCCCAGTTCCGCGCCGACCTTGAAATTACCGGCCAGCAGCGTGGTGCCCGGCGGCATCTGCCGCAGTTCATCGCGCACTGCAGCCGCCAGCGGCTCCCAGCCGGCGAAGTTGCGCGGGTAGTACTTGTACCCGGCCAACTGCTCGCGCAACGCCGGCGAAGACGCCATCAAGTAATAGGCGAAGGCCAGCGTCAAGCCGACACCAGCGGTCCACCATGCGGTCCGCCGCAGCCAGCGCGGCCAGCCATTCAGCACCACCGGTACCGCCACCAGCATTGCCAGGTAGCCCGGCAATGGCCAGTGGAAGCTGATCCGCTCGACATCGGTGAAGAAACCGAGCAGGAAGATCGCCAGCGTCGACACCCCACCGACCAGGCCGAAATAACGCCATTGCGCGCGCGTGCCATCGCCGGCGCGGGTGCCGGCCACCGCCACCTTCCACATCGCGATGCACAGCAGCGGGGTGACCATCATCGGCTGGATCACCAGGAACCACAGCCCGGTCCATTCGAAGTCCCAGGGATGCCGCTCGACCACCTGGAACTTCAGCCCCGCTTCGTGATTGTCCGAGTTCCATGCCAGCAGCGGCACCCACGCCAACACGCCCACCGCCAATGCCACCCATATGCGCGGATCGCGCAGCATGCGTCGTCCCTGTGGCATCAGCAGAAGGGCAATGAAACCCACCGCGATCACCCCGATGAAACGGTAATGGCTGAGCGCGCCCACCATCAGGCCGAACGCCAGCTTCACCGCTGCAGCCGCGTCGACATTGCGCAGCAGGCGCGCGCCGGCATCCAGGCACAGCACTGCCGCCATCGCCATCGGCACATCCGGCACGGCCATCATGCCCAGCGTGGCCGACAGCGGCATCAGCAGCGTCAGGCTGCCAGCCTGCCAACCTGCCACGTTGCCGAACCAGCGCGTTGCGATCCGCGACACCGCCCATGGCAACCACGCGCCGATGGCCAGGAACGGCAGGCGCAGGCCCAGTACATGGTGTCCACCCACTTCCACGCCCAGCCGCGCCAGCCACGCGGTCAGCCCGGGCAGGTCCGAATACGCGGCGGCCAGGTGCTGGCCTTCCTGCCAATAGAACGCCTCGTCGACGAACAACGGCAGGCGCGCGGCCACGACCAGCTTCGCTGCCGTGACCAGCGTCCATAGACACAGAAATATGGTGCGTGCGCGTTGTTCGCCCTGCATTGCTCTATAGAATCGAAGGAAGACCGAGCCAGAGACGACGATGGAATCTTCGCCCCCCACGTTCTGCATGCTAACCGATGAGCTGCGCCAGGCACTCCACGATGCACAGGAACAGGTCAACGCCCTGGTGCTGGGCAAATCGCACGAAGTGCGCCTGGCCTTCGTCGCCCTGCTGTCCGGCGGGCATCTGTTGATCGAGGATCTGCCTGGATTGGGCAAAACCACCCTGGCGCACGCGTTGGCCTGCAGCCTGGGGCTGGGCTTCCAGCGAGTGCAGTTCACGTCGGATCTGTTGCCAGCCGATGTACTGGGTGTCTCCATCCTGGATTCCGGCAGCCGTGAGTTCACCTTCCATCCGGGCCCTGTGTTCACCCATGTGCTGCTGGCCGACGAAATCAACCGCGCCCCTCCGCGCACGCAGAGTGCGCTGCTGGAAGCCATGGCCGAACAGCAGGTGACGCTGGATGGCCAGACGCATGCACTTCCCGATCCGTTCTTCGTCATCGCCACGCAGAACCCGGTGGATCTGTCAGGTACCTTTCCGTTGCCCGATTCGCAGCTGGACCGTTTCCTGCTGCGGCTGGCCATGGGCTACCCGAACGTGGATGCCGAACGCGAACTGCTGCGTGGCATCGATCGCCGCGAACTGATCGCGCGTGCCACGCCACGGCTGGACGACAGGCAAGTCCGCGAACTGCGACAGGCCGTGCTCGACGTACATGCCAGCGATGCCCTGGTGGATTACGTGCAGGCACTGCTGACGCGCAGCCGCCAGCACGCGGGCGTACGCGTGGGCCTGTCGCCGCGTGCCGGACTGGCGTTGCTGCGTGCGGCAAAGGCCCATGCGCTGTTGCTGGGGCGTGCACACGTGGTGCCCGAAGACGTGCAGACGTTGTTCATCGGCGTGGCCGGGCACCGGCTGGTGGCCGAGGCCGAATCCTCGTCCGGCCCCGCATTGGCGCGTGCCATCCTGCAGACGGTGCCGGTGGATTGAACGTGCGCGCGCCTTCGCGTCGGCAACGATTGCTGGCACTGGCCCGGCCACGCCATCCCGAGACGCTGCCGCAACGACTGGACCGCCGCCGCATCTATGTGCTGCCGACGCCATTTGGATTGTTCGTCGCGGCGTTGCTGGCGGCCATGCTGCTGGGCGCGCTGAACTACAACAACAACCCTGCCCTGCTGCTGGCATTGCTGCTGGCGGGCACGGGCGTGGCCAGCATGATCAGCGCACACCTGGCATTGTCCGGGCTGAGCCTGGAGGCGGTATCTGCCGAACCGGTTGCCGCAGGGCAGCTGCTGCGGCTACGGCTGGCGATATCCCAGCGCGACCAGCGCCACCGCCCGGGCCTGCAACTGGACCATGCCAACGCGCGCAGCTGGACATCGCTGCCGGCTGGCGGCCACAGCGATGCCACGCTGGACCTGCCCACCACCCAACGCGGCTGGCTGGACCTGGAGCGGATCCGCATATCCACCACCCAACCGCTGGGACTGGTGCGCGCATGGGCCTGGTTCTGGCCCGAACAGCCGCTGCTGGTGTACCCGAAATCGGAAAGCCAGGGCCCTGGCCTGCCCGAACAAGGCAGCGACCCGTTGCACAGCCGGATGGATCCAGCCGGCGAAGAACTGCACCAGCTACGCCCCTACCGTGCCGGCGATCCGCGCCGCAGCATCGCGTGGAAACATTCGGCGCGTCGCGACAGCCTGCTGGTGCGCGAATATGAAAAGCCGGTCGGGATAGAAATCGTGCTGGATTGGCACCAGTTGGCCGGACTGGGCAATGAAGCCCGCATCGCCCGGCTGGCGCGCTGGGTGGACCTGGCCGAACGCCAGGGACGCCGCTATTCCCTGAAGCTGCCCGGCCAGCCCATGCAGGGTCCGGGTATCGGCGCCGCCCACCACCACCTCTGCCTGCGCGCACTGGCGCTGCTGCCGCATGACTGACGCCACCGCCCTGTTGGACCGCCATGCACGCGGCTGGACCTTGGCGAGCACGGCACTGGCCCTGCTGCCCTTGCTGCTGCAGCTGCCGGCGATGCTGGCCGGCAGCATTGCCGCCACCGCGCTGCTGACCGCCCTGGTATCGCGTCGCGGCCTGCTGCCGGTGCCGGTGCGCCTGCTGCTGGTACTGGCGATGCTGGCACTGATCTACCTGCAGATGGGCATCCGCCCCGGCCGCGACACCGGCTGCGCCTTGTTGGCAGCGATGCTGGCGATCAAGTCCAGCGAACTGCGCACATTGCGCGACGCACGCAGCCTGCTCGGCTTTGCCTTGTTCGCCCCGTTCGCTGCATTCCTGCTCGACCAGGGCCCCCTGACCACCTCACTGGCCACGCTGGCCGGCATCTGCGCACTGCTGGCCCTGCAACGGCTGGCACAGGCTGAAGGACAGGCACATCCGCCACCGCTGCGCGTGCAACTGCGCGGGGTGGCACGGCTGGTCGTGCTGGGCCTGCCGCTGGCATTGGCCACGTTCTGGCTGTTCCCGCGCCTGTCGCAGCCACTGTGGGGGCTGCCCGAGCGCGCCATCGGCCGCCCTGGGCTGTCCGACAGCATGGAACCGGGCCAGTGGCTGGACCTGATGGCCGACGACACACCGGCACTGCGTGCGCAGTTCCATGGCCCGGCACCGTCCGCCGGGCAACGCTACTGGCGCGGCCCGGTGCTGAGCCACTTCGATGGCCGCCGCTGGGAGCGCGACCGGCGCACCGAACAGCGCGCGCCGGAGCATGTCGAACCCGGCACGCAGCGCTGGGATTACACCATCGACTACGAACCTACTGATCGCCGCCAACTTGTCGCGCTGGACCTGCCGGGCAGCGCGCCGGAAGGCACCCACCTCAGTGCCGACTACAGCCTGCTCAGCGACCGGCCGCTTGCTGCATTGACCCGCTGGCGCCTGCAATCCGCTCCACCCGAAGTGTTCGCGCCGTCGCTGTCGCCATGGCAGCGCCAGCTCATGCTGGCATTGCCGGAAGGCTTCAACCCGCGCACGGCAGCGCTGGCACGGCAGTGGCGTGCAGCAGCGGGCACCGACGATGCCGCCCTGGTCCGGCGCGGCCTGGACTGGATCGGTGCGGAGTTCGCCTACTCATTGGAAACACCGTTGCCCGGCCGCAACGCCGTGGACGAATTCCTGTTCGAGCAGAAGGTCGGGTTCTGTGAACATTTCAGCTCCGCCTTCGTGGTGCTGATGCGCAATGCCGACATACCCGCGCGGGTGGTCACCGGCTTTGCCGGCGGCGTGCGCAATCCCATCGGCGACTACTGGGTGGTGCGGCGCATGGATGCCCATGCCTGGGCGGAAGTGTGGCTGGCCGGCCGCGGATGGGTACGCGTGGACCCGACGGCAGCCGTCGCCCCGGAACGTATCTACGACACGCTGGAGGACCGTCTCGGCGCCGGCGATGGCGGCATGCAGGGCGCATGGCGGCAGACTGGCCAGGCCATGGACTGGCTGCGGCGCGGCTGGAACGACCTGGTGCTGTCCTTCGACGCCAACCGCCAACGGCAACTGCTGCGCCCCTTCGGCCTGCCCGACCTCAAGCCGGGGCAACTGATCGCCGGCTTCATCATCATCGCGCTGTTGGCGCTGGGCACCATGGCCTGGGTGCTGGCACGCGGAGAGCGCGAGCGCGACCCGCTGCTGCGCGCCTGGCACCGGCTTTGCCGCCGCCATGCAAAGCTGGGCCTGGGCCGCGAACCGGCCGAGGCCGCAATGGACTGGGCCCACCGCGTCCATGCCCAGCACCCCGATCCCGCCCTGCTGGCACTCAGCCAGCGTTTCGTCCACGCGCGCTACGCTGGCACTCACGTCGACCGCGCTGCATTATTGGCCGACCTGCGCAGGCATCGCCCGACTTCCGGAGCCACACCATGAACCTCAAACTCCTGCTTCCCCTGGCCGCCTCGCTGGCGTTGGCGGCCTGCGCAACGGCGCCCAAGCCGCTGCAGGGCCAATTCAGTGCAGTAACTCCACGCGACTCGGTATCGACCCAGCAGGTCGGCACCCCGGTGCGCTGGGGCGGCCGCATCATCGAAACCCTGCCCAGCCAGGGCCAGACCTGCTTCCAGCTGATCTCGCGCCCGCTCAACGCCAGTGGCCGTCCGACCACCGCATCCTCCGACGCCAGTGATGGCCGCTTCGTGGCCTGCCGCGCCGGCTTCTATGACCCGGCGGTGTTCGAGGAAGGCCGTGACGTGACCTTCATCGGCCGCATCGACGGCTACGAGAACACCAAGATCGGCGAGTACGACTACCGTCTGCCGAAGCTGGCCGCCGACGTCATCTACCTGTGGCCGGAACAGCGCCAGGTCGATGTGGTGCCCTATCCGTATGGTCCGTGGGGCCCGGGTCCGGGCTGGGGCCCGTGGGGCTACGGCCGCTACGGTTGGTGGTAAGCAGGCAACAGGGGTAGCACCCGGCCGCTGGCCGGGTGACCTTGCCCATTACTTGCCTGGCGCGCCGAAATGGCCCAGTGGCGCACCTGCCAACAGGTGCATGTGGATATGGAACACCGTCTGCCCAGCATGTTCGCGGCAGTTCATGACGATGCGGTAGCCGTCCTCGGCCAGGCCCTCCTGGCGCGCATAGTGCGCAGCGGCCAGCGCCAGCTTGCCGACCAGCTGTGCGTTCCCAGGCTGCAGATCGTCCAGGGTAGGGATGATCTCGTTCTTCGGAATGAACAACACATGCACCGGCGCCTGCGGCGCGATGTCCTTGAAACCCAGCACTTCTTCGTCTTCGTAGACGATGGTGGCGGGTATCTCGCGACGGATGATCTTGCTGAAAATGGTCTCGCTGCTCATGGAGTTCCCTCGCTGTTGCCTGGCTCTTGGTCGGTACGCTTCGGTACGCTGATCGTGACGACCAACGGTCGCCACCGACCGGGCGTCGCCGGTCATTCCTGCACTTCGTTGCGCGAACCGAAGGCATGCGACAGCGTGCCACGATCGACGAACTCCAGTTCGCCTCCCAGTGGCAGGCCCTGCGCCAGGCGACTCGGCCGTACCTGCCGTGCACGCGCCAGTTGCGCCAGGTAATGCGCGGTCGCCTCGCCTTCCACGGTGGCACTGGTGGCGATGATCATTTCGCCGATCTCGCCCTGGGCCAGGCGCTGGTCCAACTGCTCCAGGCCCAGCTCGCGCGGGCCGATGCCATCCAGCGGCGACAGCCGCCCCTGCAGCACGAAGTACACCCCGCGGAAACCGGTGGCGTTCTCGATCGCCAGGCGATCTGCCGGCGATTCAACCACGCACAACTGGCTGCGCTCGCGGCTGTCGTTGGCGCAGGTCGGGCATAGATCGGTTTCGCTGAAATCGCGGCACTGCGCGCAGTGGCCGATGCGCTCCATTGCCTGCGCCAACATGTCGGCCAGTCGCGTGCCGCCTTCGCGTTCGCGCTCCAACAGGTGGTAGGCCATGCGTTGGGCCGTCTTCTGGCCCACGCCGGGCAGCACCCGCAACGCATCGATCAACTGTTCAAGCAAGGGCGCAGACATCATGTGGCTCGGTAGAGCGGGTCCATGACCCGCTGCATTGCCTCGGTGGAACGGGCCAACGGCCCGCTGCCCTGGTTCAAAACGGCAGCTTCATCCCCGGCGGCAACTGCATGCCGGCGGTGGCCGAACCCATCCGGGTCTTCGACTCGGCATCGATCTTGTTCGACGCATCATTGAATGCTGCAGCCACCAGGTCTTCCAGCATCTCCTGGTCACCCAGCAGCGACGGATCCAGACGCACCTTGCGGCACTCCTTGGCACCGGTCAGCGTGATGCTGACCATGCCACCGCCGGCACTGCCGGTGACTTCCAGCTTGGCGATTTCTTCCTGGGCCTTCTGCAGGTTCTCCTGCATCTTCTGGGCCTGCTGCATCATCTGGGCGATATTGCCGCGCATCGTTGATTACTCTTCAAAAGGACGGATGGAATCGGACACGAGCCGGGCGCCGTGCTGTTGCATCAGCACCTGCACTTCCGGATCGGCCAGGAACATGGCCTCGGCAGCCTGCTGCCGTTCGCCGCGCTGGCGGTCGGAACGCTCATGCAGGGTTTCCGCTGGCGGCGCCTGCGTGGTTTCCACCACGATCTTCGGCGGCGAGCCCAGCGCCTTGGCCAGCATATCGGACAGCGCGGACATCGCACCCTCCGATTGCAGATACTCAAATCCGGGCGAAAGGCCCAATTTCAAGGTGCCATTCCTGCAGCTGATGAACGCAGCGTTGGCCGCCAGCAACCGCGAGGGCCCGGTCAACCTGCTGTTGGCCACCAGGTCCAGCCAATCCTCGGCACAGGCCAGTTCGGCCACCGCAAGGCTGGACGCACCCGCAGGTACCACCGGCGCGGACGGGGAAATGGCGATGCCTTCAGCGCGGAACGGTTTTTCCGCCACAGGCCGTGGAGTGGATGCTGGCCGCGGCTCCGGTACCGCCGGTGGCGGCGCCAGCATCGCTGCATCCGGACCCGCCAGTTCAACGGCCAGCGCTTCGTCGCGATCATCGCGGCCCTCGGCCGCTTCAATTTCCCACGGCGGCAGGTCATTGCCATCAGCCACTGGCTGCGCGGCTGGTGCAGGAGCCACGGCGGGCTCTGGCTTTGGCGCGGCCGTGGCTACGGCAGATTCGGGCGCAGGCCTGGCAGGCATCGGTACGCTTTCAACAGCATGGGCCGGGCGAGGCACGACACCATTGCCGGCCTGCGTGCTGGCCGCAGCCGCCATGCCGGCCTGGCTGGCGCCACTGCCCAGTGATCCTGCCGCCCCGCCTGCAGCCGTGCCCTCACCATCATCCGGCGTGCGTGGAACCGGCGGCACGGCGACCGCCGGACGGAAAGCAAGCATGCGCAGCACGGCCATTTCGAAACCGGCGCGCGGGCTCGGCGCCAGCGGCAGGTCGCGACGGCCATTGAGCGCCATCTGGTACCACAGCTGCACCACCTCCGGCCGCATGCGCGCTGCGAAGCCCGCCACGTCCAGGCCTTCCTCTGCAGCGAGCGCGCCCGGCACCAGCTGCTGCACCTGGATACGGTGCAGCGCCTCCGCCAGCGCTTCCAGCACACCACTCCAGTCCGGAGAAAATTCGGCCAGCGCCGACACCACCTGCAACAGACGCGCGCCGTCACCCTCGGCCAGGGCATCCAGCATCGCCCCCACCTGGGTGCGGTCGACCGTGCCCAGCATGGTGCGCACCACGTCTTCGCGCAGCGCGCCGCCGGCATAGGCGATGGCCTGGTCCAACAGCGAAAGACCGTCGCGCAGGCTGCCGTCGGCAGCCTTGGACAACTGCACGATGGCGCTGGCATCGGCCTCGATTTCTTCAGCGGCCAGGATGCGGGTCATCTGTCCCTGGATCTGGTCTTCGTCCAGGCGCTTCAGGTTGAACTGCAGGCAGCGGCTGAGCACGGTGACCGGCAGCTTCTGCGGATCGGTGGTGGCCAGCAGGAACTTCACGTGCTCCGGCGGCTCTTCCAGCGTCTTCAGCAGTGCATTGAACGCCGCCTTGGACAGCATGTGCACTTCGTCGATCAGGTAGACCTTGTACTTCCCGCGCGAGGGCATGTACTGCGCGTTCTCGATCACCTCGCGGACATCGTCCACGCCGGTGTTGGACGCCGCATCGATCTCCAACAGGTCGATGTAGCGGCCGGAATCGATGTCCAGGCAGGCCGGGCACTGGCCGCACGGGTCGGCGCTGGTGCCCTGTTCGCAGTTCAGCGACTTGGCGAAAATGCGCGCGATGGTGGTCTTGCCCACGCCGCGGGTGCCGGTAAACAGGAACGCATGGTGCACACGGCCGCTGTCCAGCGCATTGCTGAGCGCCCGGACCACGTGTTCCTGGCCTACCAGCTCGGCAAAACGCTTTGGACGCCACTTGCGGGCAAGGACGAGATAGGACATCAGGCCACCGGCTTCATCGGGACGTCCATTGTGCCATGCCTGTCCAGCCCCCCTGCCCGTCACCATGGGCGCTTGTGTCCTTCCGTCCAGCCAGCTAGAATCTGCGACCCCTGCAGCGGCATTGAAGCCGGTTCGGGGGAAATCCGGAGAGGTGTCCGAGTGGTTGAAGGAGCACGCCTGGAAAGTGTGTAAGCGTCTAAACCGCGCTTCGGGGGTTCGAATCCCCCTCTCTCCGCCAGACTCTGCAAACCCCTGAGAAATCAGGGGTTTTGCTTTTCTGGGCCTACCAAGGGGCAGGACACAAATCGGGACACATCCCGATGAGAGTTCCCCATCACTTGATCAAGACGCCAGCAGGCTTTTCGTTCCGCCAGCGCGTGCCCGTCGACCTCCAGCCCCTTCTGGGCTGCCGAATTCTCAAGCGAAGCCTTCGAACACGCGAAATGCGCAGCGCCCAGGCTTGCGCCCTGGTGCTGGCCGCCCGCTATGCTGAGGTCTTCAGCGCCATCAGGAAGAACGGCATGGGCGAGAAGACGGCAGAGCAATGGCTCCAGGAACTTCGGGGACAACAGCTCCACGACTACACCCTGGAACGAGATGCCAATGGCACCCTGCGTATCCAAGCGGAGCCAGGCGAAGACACCGAGGCACTGACTCGCGCCATTGAGAGCATCGGACGGGTCAACCCTGCGTTCTTCGGCGCGGTAGCCGCCCCGGCAGTCCCCTCCAAGCCCCAGCCCAGCAAAGTCCTGTCGCTGATGGAAGCGCGCGATCTTTGGCTCAAAGCTATTGCCCCAGACACCATCCCCAAGACCTACAGCATCAAGAAGTCGGCCATTGACGGGTTCGTGCGCACCACCGGCCCTGACTACCCTTTGCCCAGCATCAACCGGATCGACCTGTCGAACTTCTATCAGTCGCTCGCCGATGCTGGCATCTCAACCCCGACCCGAGTGAACAAACAGTCCTACCTGGGCGGCTTCTTCGACTGGTTGATTGCCGCTGGCTACTACACAGACAGCAATCCGGCCCGAAGCCATGTCTCATACGGAAATAGCGCCAAGCGTAAGCGGCGCAAGCTGGGCTTCAAGGCCTTCGACCTGAAGCAGATCAGCCTCCTCTTTGCTCCCTCGGCCTTTGCTAACTTGTCACACGCCGCGCGCTGGGCAGCCTTGTTGGGCCTGTATACGGGTGCCCGCGCCTCTGAAGTTGGGCAGCTGCTGGTGAGCGATGTGCAAACGGAGGGAGGCGTGGCCTACATCCATATTAATGACGATGGCGAGCACCAGCGCCTCAAGAGCGAGGCCAGCATCCGGACTGTCCCGATCCACGCTGACCTGATGGCCCTGAGCTTCGGCGACTATGTTGCCAGCCTGCCCACCTCAAGCCGTCTCTTCCCCCAAGCGAAGGCCAATGCCGTCAATGGCGCGGGGAACTGGATCTCCAAGGCCTTTACCCGCCACCTTGCTGAGCATGGGAAGGCCTGGCCCAAGGCCAAGCGCGGTTTCCATTCCCTGCGCAAGACGGTCATTCAGCAGATGCAGGGCTTCGGTGTCGCCTCAGAAATGCGCGCCCAGATCGTGGGCCACGAGCTTGATGATGAGCACCATCCCGTCTACAGCCGCGAATTCACCCCGGCAGAAAAGCTCAATGGGCTGGTCACTCCTGAATTCAAAACAGCGGGCCTGTCATCCCTGAGCTTCGATCTTGAGCTCGCTGCACTGAAATAGTTGCTGGGATAGCGGGTCTCCGCGCCAGGAAAATTACATGGAATGTCTAGGAGTATCTCTAACGGGGCAACATTTGCACTGACAAGCGCCGCAACTATTGCGATCAACGCAAATGATGGTTTTATGAAAGCTCCCCTACCTTAGGAGCTTCATGTGCCGTTAGAAAGAAAGCTGGCTATCGCTAGTCGAGTGCTGTGCCCATTGATCGCGCAAGACCGGACCCGAGACACCCAGGAGCGGATAGAGGACATCATTCATGCCCTCGAAATTGCCGATGAGCTGATCAACCGATGCATGGCTCCAAAACCACCGGCTGACGACCACACACTGAAACCCACAGTGAGAGTCAGGGAGAGCCTAGTAGAGCGCGATCAGGTGCAGCTGAGCGACATGATCTCAGAGCGCCGTGGCGCGGCATCCAAGCCCACTCGCGGACCTACCTACCACTGAATTTGCGAAACCAGAGGTGGGCTAAAGCCCCGGTTCGCCGGGGCCTTCGCTTGTTTATCAGTGCAACCGCGCTCCGGGCTCCTTGCTCTGCTTCATCACCAGTAAGGCATCAGCCGAAGTGGACGCTGCAGGAGCGTCAGTGGGCGCGTCCTCCAGTACCGGATATCTCCGAAGCAACACTTCGCTCCAATTCTCCAGCTGTGAGAGGGACTCATCTGTTCGACGGTTGTAGTCTTCCTGGGCATTGGGACCGGTGGCTGCGTGAGCGCGTTGATACTCCTCGCGCCTCAGCTCAACAGCCCTGACCCGTTCGCTCATCGAGGATGAGAAGGCCTGCGCGATAGGCCGCTGCAGCGGTGGATGCATGCCCTTGGGCACGGCTGAAGGTCTTTACTCTGGTGTGATAAATGGCCATTGATGCTCCTTGTTTTGACCCCGCACTTGCCTTTATGCCTACGATTTAGGCTTTGGCAAGCGCTTTTCTAGGGGGTCAAGGGGCACAGCCTCTTGCGCACGCATTGCCCGCAGGGCAATGCCTAAGTGCGCTCTTGCTATCGCCTTTCTGTCTGCTTTGGCCCCCGTCCAGACGCGTCTTGCCAAGTCTGGCCACGCCGAACGGCACGCGACGACCCACCCAAAAAATGTGACCACCATCAAACTATTGAATAGATGAGTTGCCTGAGGCAGGATCTCATGACTGAAGGGCGTATCAGCCAGGGAATTTTCAGGGGGGAGGTAAACATTCGCAGGAGGCTTCAAGAAGCCCGGCAGATATCTGTCAGGATGATAATTGTCGCGCAGGGTGAAAAACGGCCAATAAATATGCCGACATCTACGCGCGCGAGAGAGAATGAACATCTCACGTCAGCCGCTGCTGACCAATGCGACGCAGGGAGAATGCGCCGCCCAACTTCGCATGAGCAGAATACGTATCTAGGAGAAAAAGCGTGTCTAGCCCGTTCCAAGATGTCGCACCCCGAATTACTGGAAATCCGAAGGTCAGAGAGCCGCAACAAGGAGCCTATGAGGCGCTAGCACAGCATGTAGCTGACGGCGTGGACATAAGAGAAGTTAGCGTAGTACTGCCCGTGGGATGCGGGAAGTCAGGAACTATAACGCTGACTCCATTTGCATATAAATCGAAACGAGCATTGATCGTCGCTCCTGGCGTTGCGATTGCGACGCAGCTGGCAGCTGATTTCGACTTTAGTAGCGAGAAGCTATTCTATGCCCGCTGCGATGTGATGGATGGTCCTAATTATCCAGAACCGGTGGAAATAAGAGGCACCGATGCAAATCGAAGTGACCTTGATGCCGCGCACGTTGCGATTACAAACATCCAGCAGATTTCCGGCGATGGCAACAAGTGGTTGCGAACCCTTCCTGCCGACTACTTTGACCTAATTATTTTCGACGAAGGCCATCATAGCGTTGCAGCAACCTATGAGGCCCTCAAAGCGAAATTCCCTGCAGCCTCGGTCGTGAACTTCAGCGCCACGCCTCTTAGAGCGGACGGCCAGATGATGAGCGGCCCCGTCGTTTACTCATACCCAATCTTCAAGGCGATCAGGGCAGGCTATGTTAAACAGCTCAAAGCAATCCAACTCAACCCGAAGACCTTACGCTATGTCAGGCGACCAGGCGATTCGGAGGTGGAAGTCTCCCTCGATGAGGTCCGTCGCCTAGGTGAGGAGGACGCGGATTTCCGCAGAAGCATCGTAACGTCCGAAGAAACACTGAATACCATTGTTGACGCGTCCCTCCGGGAGCTCGACCGGCTCCGTAACTTGACGGGGGAACCACGCCTAAAGGTAATCGCCTCGGCGTTGAATTATGAGCACTGCATTCAGATTGTGGAGGCTTATCGCGCACGGGGACGGAAGGCCGACTTTGTGCATTCCCGTGAGAGTAAGAAGAATGACCAAGTTATGCAAAAGCTGGCGAATCATCAACTGGATGTAATCGTACAGGTTAGAAAACTTGGCGAGGGTTTTGATCATCCATTCCTGTCGGTGGCAGCGGTCCTTAGCGTGTTCTCCAACCTGTCTCCGTTCGTCCAATTCGTTGGGCGAATCATGCGCGTAATCAAGCAAGATGCGCCCGGGGACGTTGTAAACCAGGGGAGTGTGATTTTTCATGCTGGCGGCAACATTGCTGCCAGGTGGGGAGACTTCCAGCAATTCAGCGAAGATGACCAGTCCTTCTTCGACCAGCTTCTTCCTCTAGAGGGCTTGGATCCAGCAGATCCCACGGAGTTCCGTGAGTATGCACCTCGCGACACCGTCAATGGCAAGCCCGAGGTCAAAGAGCAGTCCGAGGTGGAACTGCAGGAAATCCACCTCCTAAAGCAGGAAGAGGAAGACGCCATTCGCCTGTTGAAGGAGAGCGGAATTATCCCTGCAGACTTTGATCCTACCACCCAAGCGCTCAAGCCCATCGCTGTTCCTAAGGCAGCAAAACGACAGGCCGCCAGAGACGCTCTTAACGAGCTTATTCAACTCCACGCAGGCCGAATTCTCAATGAGCGCGGAATTAAGCATGTCGGGCGAGAGTTGGATCACAGACGGCTTGGTCGCGACAATTACGTCGTGGTAGTCACCTCTCTCAACGAGGCAGCGAACACCTTGGTCGGCCGGAAGCCCGGGGAAAGAAGTGAGATGTCACAGGCAGAATTGGACACTATTCGAAGGCAATTTGATGCCCTAACAGCAAGCGTTTGCAGGAAGCTGTTCGATGGCGACTAAATCCTTGATAGTTTCGACAATGGTAGACAGGGCGAAGAAGGCCCACAACTGCCAGGCTAACAGTAAACATAGGATCGAACGCGGAGACATTCGACTAGGCGTGCGAAAAGACCGGGGCTGGGATCGATACTGTGTTGCTTGTGCGCAGAGCATGATTGAGCGCGGTCTATTGCGACTGGGAGAACTCAGCAAGTTGGAGCCGCTAGAGAACGGAGTCTAAAGCGCAGCGTGCGCCCATCCTTCCGCGCAGGGAGGATGGGGCACTCTGCCTTTCTGCCTAGCTGCATTCGCAGGCACTGAGGTGCTTAGGTAGTGCGCGCCTCAATAAGCCAAGCTTTCATCCTAGCGAACCACTCATCCCTCTCAGTCTCATTGACAGCTGTGCTCTTGAGCCAACGGTCAGAGTGGCGCACGAAGGGAACCAGCCAGAACGGGTTAACAACGTCCCGCACCTGGACTTCCAAGCGGTGCGTGACGATGCCTTTGTAGTTGTATTCCCCAGTGCGGATAGCGAGCACTTCAGCCCGCCGCAGGTAGCGCTCGCCCTTCACGGGGTCCCGAATCCAGATGGTGTCCCTGCCCAGGTCCAAGGCTATGTGGTCATGGGAAATCGTGGGCTCAAACTCTTCAGGCCTATGCTTCTTGAATTTGGGCGTTCGGCGACGGAACAACCACGGCAAGCCCCACAGCAACGCAAGGGGCCAAAAGACAACCTGGCCGAAGAGCATGAGCCCGAATACTGCCCCTTCAGCGGTAGTGCCCTTCTCAAACACCACGCTGCAAAGCCACCACAGTGCCGCGCCCGTGATGAGCCAACGCACTACGTTGAACAAGGTCCACATACGAGCTTCCTAGCTTTAGTTGGCGAAGCTTGGGGTTAGCGACGATCTACGACAATCCAAGTGCCGTCAACTTTGTCGATGACGAAAGTGCCGACAAGCTGCTGTTGCTCAGTGCGAGTGCCCAGCTGATACCGCGCAGTCCCAGTGACACTGCAGGCATAGCCAGGACTGTCCCCTCGCGAGCACTCGCCTACCTTGAGACGCTCAAAGGTCATCGTCGTTCCCGTCGCTTCCTTGAAATACGCGGTCAGCGCTTTCTCAACATCGCCACTACCAGGGCCACCCGAGCAGGCGGCCAGCAGCACTGCGGCGGAAACCATCCAAAGCTTCTTCATGTGTGTTCCTTCAGTCGATGAGCAAGCAGTGCTTGCCCGGGTTGAGGCTGGCGCCAGGTAGGACTTCGCTATCGATCACTGACCCAGCTTTGTTGATGACGATGAAGATCTGGCTAGGCCGGGCGGACGAGTCTTCATCGCGCTCTCCCAAATAGGCCAAGGCAACGGCACCCCCGAAGTCGTAGACCTTGCCGAAGCCGACCACGCTATGCGCTTCGGTAGGCAGCAGCACCAGCTCGCCGTCGAGCTTGAGCATCCGTTTGTAGTCCGGCCCATCTGCAGGGTCGATGCGGCCAATGCTGGTTCGGATGGGGCCGGTGGGAGTAGCGGAGCCGTGTCCGGTGGCCCAGATGAAAGCGGAGACCTTGGGCTTCCCTCCCCCACCCGCCTTGAACTGGCCGCTCTGCAGTTGGCACGACAAGCTGGGCGCAGCCCCAGCAGAGGCAGCGAACGCCAAGAGACCCACCAATGCCCAGCACCTCATATCCATACGACTGCCTCCCGATCCAATTTTGCGTTGAACGAAAATGACCGGATAAGCTTATGCGGTCAAACTTCGGAGAGTCAACGTGTTTGTTTCTACCGGATGCCCGCCGCTCAACCTACGCCCACAGTCCTTGGCCAACGCCTACGCGCCGCACGCGTCGCCAAAGGCTGGACGCAAGCTCAGCTAGGCGAAATGCTCATGGGAGTGGATGACTCAAATACGACGGCGCCTCGCATCAGCCGATATGAGCGGGGGATGCACAAGCCGGACTTGGAGACCATTGAGAAGTTGGCGGAACTGCTGAATCTTCCAGCGGCCTACTTCCTTGCTGCTTCGGACACAATGGCTGAAGCCATCCTAGTGCTTTCCCAGCTTGATGCCAGGAAGCAGAAGGAAGCACTGGCACTGCTAAAGCAACTTGCGGGACTTTAGCCTGTCATCACACATCTGGGGCTGGAACGTATCCGGAGAACTGGCTTGGAGAAGAAGCAAGCGCCTCCCACTTTTTCAGTTGCCTGACAGTGGCACTTTCTTCTAAGACCAGCCGCCACGCAGCTCCATTAGCGCCTGCGGCCAGAAAATCCATCAGAAAAAGCCTAAGTCTGGCGGCGCGATTGACGAAGCATGGAATAATCTAGAAGCATCGGGAACGAGTCACAGGGGACTTGAAGGATGCAAGAAGCTCTGGATCGAAGAACCAATCACGAATACACCGCTTTAGAGATTTCACAGCTCACGGACTCTCATCGTGAGGCCTTTAGGGGCCACCTGAAGTGCTTGGGCTGTGAATCTACCGCTCACTTTCGCCGGGAAACTGACTCAAGTCCGGGAAGAAGGGGACGAATTGCGCACTTCTATTGTCGGCCTCATGCGGCCAACTGCAGCCTCATCCAGCGGAACGCAGACCCATGGGAGACAAATGAGAGCGATGCGACCGTCGCCGAATGGGTGGAACGCAATCAGACACTGATTGTCCGGATTCAGACGCCAGTCGAATCTTCGGAAGTGAATTCTGAAGAAAGCGAAGATGCTGACGAAGGCAGCAGAGCTGGCGGAGGCTCGGCATCCCGGACGCGCCGTTCGACGACTATATCTCGCGGGCCGCAGCGCTTGCTTGAACAATTGGTTCACTGGCCGAGCTTCAAAACGAGCGCAGTGCGTATACGGCTTCCAGATCCTGCCCAGACGGAGGTTCCAGTCCACTACGCATTTGTACGGTTCGAGGATGCCCAAGTTGCTCTACATACGGAGCGATGGCTTGGATTCTGGGGGATAGTGCGCCCCTTTAGTTTCTGGGCTCAAGGTGGAAGCTACTACTCTAACTTCGGCACTGAGAATAGCAGCTTCCGAATCTCAATCCATCGAACCCATGCCGACGCCATAGTGCAAAGGTATCGGCTAGGAAGCATTCATGACCTGGTTGGCCACTACCTCTTGCTCTTCGACCGTGCTCGCGAATCTGCGTCAGGGCGATTCACCGCCGACGTAAACTCGGTTCATCATGTTGGATTTGTCCGCAATACGGATCAATAAGAAGAGGTCGTCAGGCTCGTGACCGCGAGCAGGTGTTGCGACAGATGGTCACCAAGCTTCGCTAGCACTTGAAGATTGTGACGTCGGTCGCAATGCCTAAATGCCATTAGTGTAAGAAAGCACGCTTAGGCGTAAGCACACTCAAAATCGTACAGTACATAGATAACTTGATGGTTTAAGCACTGACCGTGTCTACATTCCCATTGGTTCGATGAAACTAGCCCAGGGGATCAATTAGTCAAGCCCCGCCTGATTGCGACGGCAATCTCCAAAACGACCAACCCCAGATCATGACGCCAGGAGTTCCTCGTGGTTGAGAAGAACATCACAAGCTTCGTCAATGAAAGGACCCTTGAGTACAAGCTGGTCCCAGACCTCCAGAAAGCACTGGCACCCTACTGCAACGCAGCGATGCCAATGTTCTTCTGGAAAACCAGGGAAGGCGGCATTCGCTCAAGAGCGTCTTTTCTTGGAGAGTCATTCAAAGTCATTGCAATGTTCGCAAGAAGACCAAAGGTCCACGACAAGAGCAATGCGCTGTATGCCACGATCAACGATGAGCTACTCATCTTTGCTGAGCACGCTATAAACATGGGGGTACCTACACTTGGCGGCTTCTGTGCAGCGCGAAACCTCGGGGAGATCACTTCCGCTCACTCCATCTGGATACCGTTGTTGAAATCAGATGAGTCAATGAATCTGCTTCGCTGGAGTGAATCCGACTCATCAGGAGGCTCTCTTTCAACCTATGACTCAAAGGCCGCCTCAATTAAGACTAGAGAGCTTCCAGAGGTAATACTGCCGCGATGCGAACGGATGTCCTTCGGCGCAGCAATAGACACAATGGATCGCCTACGCTCGGTACTGAATCGAGAGGCAGTCCGTCCCTACTACTACGGGAGTTCATACAAGCCCGTATATATGCTTATTGAAGGCAGTCAGCTATGAATCGCGCCAAAGAAATGGCACAATGAAATGAGCTTTTTCGAAGAAAAAAACATAAATGTATGCCGACGACATAAAAGTAATGATTGTATCGGCGCTATTGCCTACGCTCGACTTCGATGAAGTCTTGGGATCTGAGGTGCGATTCGGCGATGGGAAATACAGGGCAGATTTGGTTGTTTCCTCGCCTACTCGGCTGAGCGCAATCGAAATTAAAGGACCACGTGACAACTTCGACAAGCTTGATGAACAAGCGCGGGGTTACGGTTCCATGTTTCTCGACTTTTCTGTGGCCACCACCGCCAATTGGCTGCCACTGTTGCGGTCGCGCTTACCCCGCTCAACAGGTTTGATCACCCTTGACGAAGATGGCATCCAGTATGTGCGCAAGCCCCAGCAGCGAAACACGCTTTCAACTGACGCCTCACTCAAATGGCTGCGCTCTAATGACCTCAAACGGTTGATGCTTCTACACGATCTTCCCCAAACGGGACTACATGAAGCGTTAGCTGAAAAGGCCCTAAAGCTATCCAGAAATTCGCTTTCCGAGTTCACATTGGCAGCGATACACGAGCGACTGGCGACCAGGTTCGAATCGTTTAGATCAGAACTAGGTAGCACAGTCACTCTGGACGACGTGCGGATGCTGACACTAAGTGAGAGAATTATCGGGAAACTCTAACCACTTGCCTGGAGATATGGAAATTGACCCGGTTAGAGATCCAGAATGACGGGCTTCGTCCGATAGCTTCACCATCGGCAGTTTTGCGGATGTTGTCGACCGCCCAACAGCCGAGAGGCACAAATCGCGGATCCTTGATTGCGCGCTGCGCGCACTTCACGTAGCCGCCCTCGGTTCTACGATAGCGGTGATAGAAGAAAGACCTATCCAGCATGACATCGATTCTGGGAACCCAGTTCGTGACAGTACCCGAAAAATCCATTGGATGGATTCCAGCGTAGTCGCTGTAGTCCAATCCTGAAAATCTTTTGGAGAGATCACTCCAAAGTTCAACTTCAGTGAGATTGAATTCCCCCTCTTCATCCCCGCCTCCGGCAGAGACGACGCTGATAGGGAAAGAGCTGGCAGCAATTGATTTAGCAAAAAAATCGATGCCGTCAATTGTGCCAAGCATCTCAGCAAGGCGGGCGTTAGCCCCCGAAAGCCCCTTTAGGGAGACGTAAGCCGCATCCAAAATTAGGACAACATCCTCGGTTCGCCCAAACATATTCGGGAGATTTCCAACCAGCTCATCAAAATCAGAATAGTTAGTCGGGACCCGGACGGCGAATTTTGTGAACTTTTCCCTCAATGAAGCTATTTGACGCCGAAAAGAAACAGCATCAAATGGCTCCAAAAGATGGACTACAGGGACGCAGTGTGCGGGAAGATTCTCTACCGCAAAGTCAGTCCAGTATGAGAACCCATTCTGGTCATCAAGAAAATTATCAAATTCTGTATTTTGCTGACTTTCAAGGGAGGTAAGATCTACGATAAAAGGCTGCTCGCCCAATATTTCGAGGACAGCTTCAACACTTTTCGCAACATTGCCCGCTGGATTCTTTGACGTTCTACGTGATTTCGTCAATTCAATGATAGGCAGCAACTTAAGCCTCGCATCCTGCGACAGTTCCTTTAGGCCGCGCAATTCGGCCGCACGGGATCGGACAATAGGCAAATATCTTGTCATTGGTTAACCCTGTAGCCCAAGTTCTGAACCCTATATTTCATTGCCAGAGCAGACACACCAAACTCTGCGGCGAGCCCTGAGAGGGTCGTATTTCCCGAAGAAATCATTTGCCTGACATCAGCCTCAGGCATCAGAAGCTCAGCAGCGAAACGATCCGCTTCGCGCTCCATAGGATTTGGATCATCGTTCCTGCGGGCAAACGTTTGATCATGGAAGCTCTTTTTCTGCCCAGAATGGAGCACGAAATGCGCAATCTCGTGAGCAATTGTAAATCTCTTTCGATTGCGGTGATGGAGCGAATTCACGCCAACAACCCAAGAGCCAGAGCGCACTTCGAGATAGCCGGAGAGATCATCTGCCATTGGCTCCTCAACGACCTCCAAGCCCAGGAATTCCGCTATTGCCACGACGTTTACGGGCACGCGCAAAAGACCCGCATCGGATAGGCGTTGGCGCAGGTCAACCTCGCGTTGAGCACTCATTGCAGAGGTTCTCACAGAGGAAACTTTTTTTCTTACAACCGCCATCACCTATCCTCAGTCAAGTCTGAAACCACATCCCCATCAAGATCTTCGTCATCACTACTCAGGAGTCTACTCTTACGTCGCTTCTTCAAGCTTTCTTTGATGCTATCAAGATCTTTTTCTAATCTTTCCAACTGATACGCCAAGCCGGTTTCCTCGATTGCATATTTTACGCTATCGCCAAACTGGCGAGTCTCAAGGTAATGAGCCATCGCCTCTTTCGCGGCACCGTGAGCAATATCTTCAGCCGCTGATTTCGATAAAAACCTCAAAGTTAATACTGCCAATATTCCTATGAGGCCCAGCAAGACCCCCATCATCGTAATAATCGTCTGATAGAAGCTGCTAAGTGCAGAAACAACTTCGCCGTCACTCCATCGGTCCGGCTTCCTTTCCGGAATAGAAGCAGCCGGGGAACTCTCAGGCGCCTTGTCGATGACTCGCACCGGATTTTTTATCTTTTCCGCGACTGGGATCTGCGATTCGAATTGCTTTTGGAGATCGAATGCATGAACCCTCCAGACCTGGGCGAAGAAGAGGAAGAAACATATGACTATCAATGAGATGAGGACCCGGCGCTTGAGTCGAAGATTGGGGTCCGTCTTCCATGAGCTACTCATATCAAATTCCGGTCTCGTATGATGAGACATTGTGGACAATTGAATAACTTTTTGCTAGCCAGCCCTAGCTCGCACGCTGGAGCACCCGCTCGCCATGGGCACTTCAGCTTTGGCACTGTGGCGCTGAAAGCACGGTTCAGCTAGCATCCGGGACACACCACAGGACACAAATCCGGTTTGTGGACGCCTGCGGAGCTAGGCGGGACGGTCAAGGTACTGCTTCCCCCTCTCTCCGCAGGACAAAACAAAACAGGCCACCCGACGGGGTGGCCTGTTTTGTTTTGTCCTGCAGAAGGGCGACAGATGAGAAGCCCCGCCGGGGTTCGACGGTTCTGCAGGAGCAGAACCGGACAGCCGAATGGCTGGCCCTGCAGCGCGCAGCGCGGTAGGGCTGGGCGCATGGATGCACCCAGAAATCCCCCCAACTCCTCACTACCTTCGCGACCAACGCATCACCAATCCTGAACCACCCCACTGCCACGAATAGACAACCTACCAACAGTAAGTTACTAATGGTAACCACAAATTCCGTGGATACCCCAACATGCATGCCCTGATCGTCGTCGCCCATCCCACCCCCACCTCCCTCACCCACGCGATCGCGAGCCGGATCGCGGAAGGCATCACCGGTTCCGGTCCGGGAAACACCGCCGAGATCGCCGATCTCGCCGCCGAGCGCTTCGATCCCCGCTTCAATCCAGCCGACATCGCGCGGTTCGAGAAGCGCGCTGCTGCGCCGACCGATGTCGCCGCCGAGCAGGCACGCATCGACCGCGCAGACACGCTGGTGCTGGTGTATCCCATCTACTGGTGGTCCTTTCCTGCCCTGCTGAAGGGGTGGATTGATCGCGTCTTTACGCAGGGCTGGGCTTATGAAGACGGTGCGGATGGCAAGGTCAGCAAAAAGCTGCAGCGCCTGCAGGTACATCTGGTTGCCAATGGCGGTGCGGACCAGGGCACGATGGATCGGCATGGTTACGCCAAGGCGATGACGACCCAGATCGACCATGGCATCTTCGACTATTGTGGTGCGCGTGTACTGAGCTCCAGCCTGCTGCTCGCCTCCGATCCCGGCTTCCCCGCCGCGCATCTGGATACCGCGCTGGACATCGGGCGCCGCATCGTTTCAGCAGAGGATTGAACCCTTGTCCAAACGCGCCACCACCGCCAATGCAACTGCAGCGTCCAGTGCGCGTCGTCGGCTGCCGCGCGAGGAGCGCACGCGCCAACTGCTCGATGTCGCATGGAAATTGATCAACGATGAAGGCACCGATGAGTTGACCCTTGCGCGGCTTGCTGAGGCGGCAGGCGTTACCAAACCCATCACCTACGATCATTTCAGCACCCGTAATGGCCTGCTGGCCGCGCTGTACGAGGACTACGACACACGGCAGACCGCCATCTTCGACGCCGCTATCGAGGCCGCACGATCTACGCTGCAGGAAAAGGCACGCGTGATGGCATCAAGCTACGTCGATTGCGTACTGACCCAGGGACGTGAGATTTCCGGTGTACTGGCCGCGCTCTGCGGTTCACCGGAACTGCTTGAAGTGAAACGCAGCTACCAATATGCCTTCATCGAAAAATGCCAGGGCATCTTCGCGCCCTTCGCTGGCCCACAGGGTGTCGCACCGGCCGGCATGTGGGCAATGCTCGGTGCCGCCGATGCGCTTTCCCAGGCGGCAGTTGACGGCGATGTCACCGACACGCAGGCCAAGGAAGAGCTGCAGCAAGCCATCGTGTCGATGGTGAAGCGAAGCAGATAAGCAGGCTGCAGCCATCCGGAATCAACTACTGGACAGCTTCATCAACACCAATCCACAGACGATCAGCACCGCCGCGCCAATCCGCATCGCGCTCACCTGCTCACCCAGGAACAGGATGCCGACCACGAACGCGCCGACCGCGCCGATGCCCGTCCAGATCGTGTAAGCGGTGCCCAATGGCAGCGTGCGCATCGCCACGGCCAGCAGCCAGAAGCTGGCAATCATGCCAACCAAGGTGATGATCGTAGGGGTCAACCTGCTGAAGCCTTCGGACTGTTTCATCGAAACAGCCCAGACGATTTCCAGCAGGCCAGCAAAGAACAGCGCAATCCAGGCCATGGCGGCCTCCTTTGTAGGGGCCAGGCCGTCCTGGACAGTAGAACCCGATATGGGGGAGGCCGTTCCTCCGGGCTGGGATTCTAGCAACGGCAAGCGCGTTGGGGCATTGCTGCAGATGGGGGGTTACAACCGATTCAGCGCGCGCGTCTGGCTAACGCTCCCCCGCATGCGCTAGAATGCACGCCTGCCATCGCCCAGCGATGCGCAGTCCGGACGTGGTCTCTGGCGCGATGCGCCGCTTCCCTGCTCCGCGAACTGGCCACCTCCACCGTGGCCACGTCTCTATGGCGGCCCCGTCGGCCCCTCGCGACGCTAGATCGAAAATCCCGCCAGGGCCGGAAGGCAGCAACGGTATCGATCGACGCGGGCGCCGAGGTCAGCCGGCGGGGTCGCCACCTTTTCAGGCCCTGGAAAAGCATGGATGGCCCTCGCCCTCCATGGCGTCGGGCATGCCCGGCAGTGCATCAGCGTTCGTGACACCAGCGGGACACGCCGCCCGGCATGGCGCGGCGCTACAGGTACGACACCCGACACCCGTGACGGGCATGGCCCGTCACTACCTACAGCGCGGGTCCATGACCCGCTTCTCCAGTTGCAGGATCGTGCATCGGCACCTGCATCGCCGTCGGTGATGCCAGCGGCACGCACTGCCCCGGTTCGGCCACGCGATGCCCCCGCGCACGCAGCGCATTGCCATCGTCCACGCTGGCGTAGTGGTACAGCATCATCCGTGAGCGCAGTTCGGCACTGTACTCGCGCTCCAGATCATCCACCCCGGTATGCGAGGGGTTGCCGTGCAGACCACAGTCATGGGCGATCAACTCGTTGTCGCCGGCAAACCGGGCCAGCATCTCGGGAATCGGACGGGTATCGCCGCTCCAGGTCACTGCCCCCTTCAGGCGCAGCCCATATGCCGTCTCCGGCCAATGATGCCGCGCGGGAAACACCTCCAGCCGCACGCCCTCATGCCAGAACGCCTCGCCGACCACGACCAGTTGGAATGCATCCCAGAAATTGGCACCGCCTTCGGCCAGCACGTTCGGGTAATCACCGATGCGCTTGTGCAGCAGCGGTACCACCGGTGCAGGCACGTACAGGCGCACCTTGCCACGCCGTTGCGCATTGAAATAGGTATCCACGAACAGGCGCTCGAAGCCCGCCACATGGTCCAGATGCACATGGGTGACGAACAGCGCCTGCGGCATATGGCCGTAGTGCGCATGGAAAGCGGTCAACCCTTCGCCGCCGCAGTCGATGGTCAACCATGGCTGGCCGTCGCGCTCGATCACCGACATCGGCGAACCCAGTTCCACCGCCGATGCATTGCCGACGCCCAGGAAACGCAGCGACCAGTCCATCAGGTTCCCCGGTTCCAGGCCATGTCGTAGGCACGGCGCAGCCGGGCGAAGTCTTTTTCCACTTCATCCACGCTGCGCTCGCCGCGCAGCTTCAACAGCGACCGCAGCAGGCGCTTGAGGTTACGTTCGCGCCAGGCCGTGGCCGGGATGCGCTGCACGCCACGATCAAAGTCGATCAGCCAGCCGTGCCCGTTGCCGTCGAACAGGATGTTGTGTGCGTTGAGGTCGGCATGGTCCAGCCCCGCGCGATGGAAACGAGCGATCAGCCGACCCGTCTCTTCCCATGGGGCCCCCCGTCCGGCCACCAGCGCGCGGTCGGCCAGCGAGCGCACCGCCTCGATACGCTCCATCAGGATGGCGCAGCGATAACGCAGGCCTTCACGCATATAGAACGCGGCAATGGGCCGCGGCACCGGCAGCTTCAGCTCGCGCAGTGCGCGCATCAGGCGAAATTCGGCAAAGCTGCGGGTGTGCTCCGAGCCGCGCCATAGGTATTTGTCCTGTACCAGCTTGGCCACCAACCCGCCGCGACGGTAGTGCCGCAGCACACTGGCGCCAAACGGCGCGTCCACGAACCAGGCACTGCCGCGCCCCCCCTCGTCCACCGGCCGTGCACGGTCGCCCCAGTGCTGCGCGGAGAACAGGCTGGCGTCTGCTTGCCGCAGCCGCTCGCGGTCGAACAGAATGGCACCCATGCCGCGTCCATCGCGGCAGGGCGTCAGGGCTTCATTGGCGTCGAATGCGACCATTCTCTCGAGTCTAACAACACCATGGCATCAACGTCCTCTTCCCTGTGCCTTTTGCGTTTGTCCGCGCTCGGGGACGTGACCCATGTGGTGCCGCTGGTACGCACCCTCCAGGCCGCACATCCAGGCATGCCCATCCACTGGGTGATCGACAAGGTCGGCCTGAAACTGCTGGATGGATTGCCCGGCGTTACCTTCCATGCCTATGACAAGAAGACCGGCCTGGCCGGCATGCGCGCCCTGCGTGCCGCGCTGCCGGCAGGGCGCTTCGATGCCCTGCTGCAGATGCAGGTGGCCTTCCGCGCGAACGTGCTGTCGGCCTTCATACCAGCCCGCCGCCGCATCGGTTATGACCGCAGCCGCTCCAAGGACCTGCATGGGTTGTTCATCAACGAACGCATCCCGGACCGCCCCGGCATCCACGTGCTGGATGCCATTGGCAGCTTCTGCGAACCCCTGGGGCTGGAACAGACCGAGGTCAGCTGGGATCTTGCAGTGCCGCAGGCGGCCCATGATTGGGCGCAGGCGCAGTGGCAGGATGACGGTCGCCCGGTGCTGATGATTTCGCCCTGTTCCAGCCACGTGCGCCGCAACTGGTATCCCGACCGCTATGCGGCCGTGGCAAACCATGCCACCGCGCGCGGCTGGCAGGTAGTGCTGTGCGGCGGCCGCAGCACGCTGGAACGCGACACGACCGATGCAATCCAGGCCCAGCTTGCCCAGCCGGCACTGGACCTGGTAGGCAAGGACACGTTGAAGCAGCTGCCTGCCCTGCTGGCGCGCGCGGCGCTGGTGATGACGCCCGATTCCGGGCCAATGCACATTGCCAATGCGATGGGCAGCAAGGTGCTGGGCCTGCATGCGGCCAGCAATCCCCACCGCAGCGGCCCCTACTCTGATCGCCGTTACTGTGTCGACCGTTATGACGATGCCGCGCAGAAGTATCTCGGCAAGCCAGCCAGCGCATTGAAATGGGGCACCAAGATCGAGTTCGACGACGTGATGCAATTGATCACGGTGGAAGATGGCATCGCCGCGTTCGAACGGTATGTGGCCGATCACCTGGCCTGAGTACGCCGCTGCGTTCGCCGGGCAAGGCTCGGCACTACCGCCACTACCCGCGTCCAGGGATCAGCGAGCGTTGTAATCCTTGTATGACTTCTCTTCTACGTAGGCCGAGCCCAGCGCCAGGTTGATCGCCTTCTTGATCCGCGCGCGCTCGTCGTTCTGCAGGTAGACGCTGCGCGCCAGCTCGATGAATGCCGGACCAAAATCACCGCCCCTGTCCTTCAGCCGGATGTTGTCTTCGATGTCCCACAGCCGTTCGTTGACGGCCTTCAGGTCGGCGCGCAGCTGGGCGATATCCTTGCCGCCCGCCGGGTGTTCCATCCAGGCCCGCTCCAGCGCAGACAACTCGGTGCGCACGTTGGCCAGCTTGGCCTCGTCGCTGATGCGCTCGGACTTGATCTGCAGGATGGATATCTTGTCCAGCAACTCGCCAAAGGCGACCGGGACGAGGATTTCAGCGGTCATGGGGGGCATCCGTTAAGTGAGACCGGCATTTTAGCGGACGTGGCGTGTAACGCCGGTGGTCTGCACGCCCAATGGAGGCACAAGCCCCTCTGGGGGCTGCCCCGACAGGGGCGGGGAGAGGCAGGCAAAGGAGAGGGGGGATTGCTGGGTGCATCCCTGCACCCAGCCCTGCGCGCCGCGCGCTCCGGGCCAGCCATTCGCTTGTCCGGTTCTGCTGCTGCAGAACCGTCGAACCCCGCGTGGGTTCTCTCCTGCCTGCTCTCCGCCAGACAAAAAGAAAAGGGCCACCCGTTGGGTGGCCCTTTTCTTTTTGTCTGGCGGAGAGGGGGGGATTCGAACCCCCGAGGCGCTATAAACGCCTGCCTGATTTCGAGTCAGGTACATTCAACCGCTCTGCCACCTCTCCGGTTTCCCCGGCGAACCGGGGACGCGCATGATACGAGGATGCGCGGTCATCCACAAGCCTCCACCCCTGGAAGATGAAATCTTCCTGAGCCGGGCGCTTGCCGGATGTCCGGGGCACCGCGATGATGCCGTTCTCCCTGCAATACACCCTTGCCCCACCCCATGATCGAATTCGGACACCTCACCCACCCCGGCCTGCGCCGCGCGCTCAACGAGGACACCTACTACGGTGACGGAGAGCTGTCGCTGTGGCTGGTGGCCGACGGCATGGGGGGCCATGCCTGTGGCGAGGTGGCCAGCGCGCTGGCGCGCGAGACCATCGTCCGGGAGATCCGCCGTGGCGCATCGCTGGCGCAGGCCATCCGCACCGCCGACGAGGAGATCATCCGCGCTTCGCGCCGGCGTAACGACACCCTGCCCATGGGCACCACGGTGGTCGCTGCACGCGTGCAGGGCAACCGCTATGAAGTGGCCTGGGTCGGCGACAGCCGCGCGTACCTGTGGCGCGACGGGCAACTGGCCCAGCTCAGCCAGGACCATAGCGTGGTGCAGGAAATGATGGCGCAGGGCAACCTGACCCCGGAACAGGCGCGCGCGCATCCGCACCGCAACGTGGTCACCCAGGCACTGGGGGTCACCGACCCGGCACACCTGAACGTGGCGACCACCGCCGGTGAACTGCGTCCCGGCATGCAACTGTTGCTGTGCAGCGACGGCCTGACCGAAGAACTGGATGACAGCGGCATCTCCCGCACCCTGGCCTTCGACGATGCCAGCGCCCAGGAATGCGTCGACACCCTCGTAGCCGCCGCCCTGGACGGCGGCGGCTCGGACAACATCACGGTAATCCTGGTGCGCTGCCACTAAGCGCTGCCGGGGTTCGTTGCGCGTCTGGAGGAAAGCCCCCCTGGATCAGGCGACGGCGGCTTCTTCGGCCTTCGGGCCATCCCACAGCGCGTGGCCAGCCTTCTTGCGCAGGCGCTCCAGCCGCGCCGCATGGGCTTCCAGCTCCGATGCGGTGGCCTGCACGCGCGGACGCGGCAGCAGTTTGGACGGATCGAACCCCTGCATGGCAGCAGCACCCGCCCCTCCCTCCTCGCCCAGGTCGAAGCCCAGGTCATCCTGGCCGGAGGTCAGCGCGATATAGACATCGCCAAGGATCTGCGCATCGAGCAGGGCGCCGTGCAACTGACGATGGGAGTTGTCTACGCCCAGCCGCTTGCACAGCGCGTCCAGTGAATTGCGTTGCCCCGGGAAGCGCTCGCGTGCCAACGCCAGGGTGTCCACCACGGTGCAACGGTCGGCGATGCGGCCGTATTGGGGGCCCAGCCGCGCCAGTTCGCTGTCCAGGAAGCCCAGGTCGAACGCGGCGTTGTGGATGATCAGCTCGGCACCGTCAATGAAGGCCAGGAACGCGTCGGCCACCTGCGCGAAATCCGGCTTGTCGGCCAGGAAATCCAGGGTCAGCCCAGTGACTTCCTGCGCCCCGGGCTCGAAGTCCACGTCCGGCTTCAGGTACTGGTGGTAGTTGTTGCCACTGGGCCGTCGCTTGAACAGCTCCACGCAACCGATTTCAACGATCCGGTTGCCCTTCTGCCAGGCCAGGCCGGTGGTTTCTGTATCAAGGATGATCTGACGCATGCGCTCAGTTTACCGCCACGCCGCTGTCGCGGACCTGCATGGCCGCATTCCGCGCCAGCGTATCCACGCGCTCGTTGTCCGGGTCACCGGAATGCCCCTTCACCCAGCGCCAGTCGATCTGGTGGCGCAGGGTGGCGGCATGCAGGCGCTCCCACAGCTCACGGTTCTTTACCGGCGCACCGCCGGCGGTCTTCCAGTTCTTGCGGATCCAACCCGGCATCCATTCGGTCAGCCCCTGCCGCACATACTGTGAATCGGTATAGAGCACGATCTGGCACGGCTCGCTCAGAGCCTCCAAACCGGAAATGGCAGCCATCAGCTCCATCCGGTTGTTGGTGGTGTGCGCTTCGCCGCCGCTCAACTCGCGTTCGTGCGCCTTGTAACGCAGCAACGCCGCCCAGCCGCCGGGGCCGGGGTTACCGAGGCAGGAGCCGTCGGTGTGTACTTCAATGGTCTTCATTCGTTTCCAGGATCGATCGGGTCATGCCGGGCGTGGGCATCGGCCCGCGCCAGCGCATGCGGACGGGCGTGGGGCCCGGCAGTGCAAAGGTTCGCTTTTCAGCGCTGAACAGGCAGGCAGCACGCAGCGCCGCCAGGTTGAAGCGGCGACGCGACGCGGCCGGCCACATGGGCCCGACATAGCGCGTGTCATCGCACTCCAGCCCTACCCTCTCCAGCAACTGGCGCAGGCGCTGCGGGGTGCGCACCACCATGCCGTGCCGGCGCCATTGCGCGCGGTAGGGACTGAAAGGATTGAGGCTGCTGAGCAGCAATCGCCCGCCGGGCATCAGCACGCGCTCACATTCGGCCAGCAGCGCGGCCGCATCTGCAGCGGTGACATGCTGCAGGATCACCACGCGGACACTTTCGTTGGGCAGCGGCAGCGGCAGCGCGCAACGCGCTTCCCCGGCATACCCCTGGCCATCGCGGAACAGGCGCAGCCCCCGCCCGCCGAGCAATGCCCCGTCCAGCCAACGGGCGCTGGGCGTGATCCACAGCCAAGGTGGGCCTGGCAGCGTCGGCAACTGCGGCAGCAGCAGTTGCTGCTCCAGCAGGAACAGTTCCTGCGCCGGTTCACTGTCGAACCAGGAGGTGGGTGTCGCTTGACGGAGGCTTGGCAGCGCGGGCATGGTCCGATTCTATGCGACTGACTGCCCTGCCCGCATTTGCGGACAACTACATCTGGTGCCTGAGCGCCGACGACGGCGCTGCCGTGGTCGTCGATCCGGGCGATGCCGCGCCGGTGCTGGCTGCGGTCGACGCCGGCCTGCGCCCGCAGGCGATCCTGCTCACCCACCACCATGACGATCACATCGGCGGGGTGCCGGCACTGCAGCAGCGATTTCCCGGCATCAGGGTGATCGCGCCGCGCGAAACGCGCATTCCGACAGCCACCGAGCGCGTCACCGAGGGTGAACGCGTTCAGGCACTGGGGCAGATGTTCCACGTAGTATCCGTGCCCGGGCACACTCTCAGCCATGTCGCGTTTCACACTGATGAACATCTTTTCAGTGGTGACGCATTGTTCAGCCTGGGCTGTGGGCGCCTGTTCGAAGGTACGCCGTCCCAGTTGCTGGCCACCATGCGCAGCCTGGCGTCCCTGCCGGCGCAACTGCTTGTCTGTTGCGCGCACGAATACACCGTGTCAAATGCCGTCTTCGCGCGGCATGTCGACCCCGCCAACGCTGCCATCCGGCAGCGCCAAGAGGAGGCCTTGGCCATGCGCCGCGATGATCGCTCCACCCTGCCGGTTACGCTGGCACAAGAACTGGACGGCAATCCGTTCCTGCGTACCCACACCGCGCCGATCCGTGCGGCGGTGTCGGCTCACCTGGGGCGGGAGGTCACCGACGATGTCGACGTAATGGCCGGACTTCGGCACTGGAAAGACGGCTTTCGCGCATGAAGCGCCGAACTCTGTCGCTGGCCCTGGGCATCCTGCTGGGGCTCGCCGGAACCGCCAACGCGCAACCGCTGGGTGCGGGCATCACCCAGAACATGGCCGGCTTGACCGCCCTTCCGCTGGAGGCCGGCACGTTGCCGCCGCCCAGCGTACGCAACGGCCAGGACATCTTCGCCAGCTTCCGCGCCGGCCTGGCCGAGCCTACCTGTGACATCGAGGCCACCAGCCCGCGCTGGCGGAAGCAGTTCGCGCATGCACCGGCGCGGCTGGCCAACCAGAATGACGACGCGCTGGTGCTGTTCGGCTATGTGGTCGAAGAGCTGCGCAAGGCCAGCCTGCCCACCGAATTCGCACTGATCCCGTTCGTGGAAAGTGGCTACCGCCCCAATGCACGCAGCAATGCCGGGCCGGCCGGCCTGTGGCAATTCATCGCCACCACCGCCCGCAACCATCGGGTGCCGATGAGCGAGGGCTACGATGGGCGGCTGTCTGCCGTGGATTCCACCCAGGCTGCCGTGCGTTACCTGAAGACGCTGCATGGCATGTTCGGCGGCGATTGGCGGCTGGCCACCATGGCCTACAACGCCGGTGAATACCGGGTGCTGCAGAGCCTGCGCAAGGCCGGCATGAACTCCAGCAATGCACGCCCTTCCGATCTGCCGGGCCTGTCTCCGATCACCTATGCCTACGTGGAGAAGCTGCACGCGCTGGCCTGCGTGCTGGAAAACGCCGAAGAACAACCTTCGGTGATGGCCTCGCTGGACCGCACCGTGCCGGTACTGAAAAGCCACACCCTGCCCGCCGGTACCAGCGTGCAGCAGTGGGCCGCGCAACGCGCGCTGGATCCTGCCCGCATCGCCCGCCTGAACCCCGCTGCCTCCAACAGTGGCGCACGCCCGAAAGGAGCGCCGGTGCGCCTGCTGGCACCGGTGAATCCGATGGCAGCGACTGCAGCCGTCGCACAGGTCGGCAGCGGTACGGCAACAGCCGCGGTGGCGACTGTACAGCCAGCGCCGGATGCGACGCACACCGTAGCCAGCAGCGCTGACCGGCCACGTAATCGCCGCCATACCGTGCGCAGTGGCGAGTCTGCCTGGACCATCGCCCGCCGCTACGGCATGCCGGTCAAAGCCCTGCTGAGCCTCAACGGCCTGAGTGGCAAGAGCGTACTCAAGCCCGGTGCGGTGTTGCGCATCGAGGATTGATCGACCCGGCGCCGTAGCGTGCGTGCAGACAGAAAAAGGCCCGGCATCGCTGCCGGGCCTTTTCGTTCACCGTTCAACCAACCTTTACAGGTTCGCTTCAGTGGTCTGCACCAGGAAGCGCTTGCGGGTGGACTTGATGAACGCGTCCGCCGCCGCCATGCCGTCGATCTGGCTCAGCTGCTGCTTGAGCTGCTGGCGTTGTTCGGCGGTCACTTCCTTGACGTCACCCGGGCTGACCTTGGTCACCGCGAACACTACCGTGCGGCCCTGCACGTCCACCTTGCCGTAGCTCGGCTTGCCTTCTGCCGGCAGCGGCGCGCTGAACACGGCCTGGTTGACCTCCACGGTCGGCACCGGCTGGGTGCGTGGCAGCCCCGGCATCGGGCTCACCTGCAGCTTCTCGACCTGTGCCAGGCCCTGCAGGGTCTGGCCTGCGTTCAACTTGGCCAGCAACGCGTCAGCCGCCTTTTCCGTCGCTTGGCGCATGCGGTCGGCACGAATGGCGGCGATCACCTGCTCACGCGCCTTGTCCAGCGGAATCGCCTGTTCCGGGGTGTGTTCGGCCACGCGGATCACGACACTATGGTTGCCGGCGGCATCCAGTTCGATCGGGTCGCTGGAGGTGCCATCCTGGACCAGGATGTCGGAGAACGCCGCGCGCAGCACTGCCGGATTGGCAGCAATGCCCGTGGCGGTCTGTCGCGAGAACGGCCCAACCGTCTGCAGCGGCAGATTGACCGCCTGCGCCGCAGCCGCCAGGTCGCTCGGGCTCTTGTTGGTGGCATCCACGACACGGCCGGCCAGTTCGTTGTAACCACGCTCACCATCGGCCTTGATCTGTTCGGCCAGCAACTGGTCGCGCACTTCCTCGAACGGCTTGCCTTCACCGCCACGCACTTCGCGCACCTGGATCACGTGATAGCCGAAGTCCGACTTCACCGGGCCGACGATCTCGCCGGCCTTGGCCGCGAATACCGCGTCTTCGAACGGCTTGACCATGGCACCATGTTCCACCCAGCCCAGGTCGCCGCCCTGCTCCTTGGAGCCGGTATCGGCCGAATTGGCCCGGGCCAGTGCCGCGAAGTCGGCACCGGCCGCCTTGGCCTCGGCAGCCAGCTTGGCCGCCTTCGCTTCGGCACCGTCGCCGTTTTCGATCAGGATGTGCGAGGTCAGGCGCTGTTCCGGCGTCGCAAAGCGTGCCTTCTCGTCGTCATAGCGCTTGCGCAGCGTGGCCTCGTCCGGAGCGGCCGGCGGCGGCAGCGCCGTACCGTCGATATCCACGTACTCCAGCGTGACCATCTCGGCCTGGCGGAAGTCGCGGGTGTGGCCGTCATACCACTGCTTGATCTGCGCGTCGGTCACCGGCGCGGTATCGGCCGGCTGCTCGGGCAGCATGGCGATCTCGACGTCACGGGTTTCGCCCAACAGCTTGAGCAGGCGTTCGGTCTCGGCTTCGGTGACGAAGCCGGAATTCTGCAGGGCACTGGGAATGATCGACTGCTGCAGGCTGGTGCGCACCAGTTGCTCGAACATGGCCGGGGTACGCGGCGGATTGCCGCTGGCCAGCGCGATGCGGTACTGGTCGCCGTTGAACTTGCCGTCGGCCCCCAGGAAAGCCGGGATGGTGGCGATGTAGTCGCGCACGGCGGCATCACCGATCACTACGCCGGACTGCTCACCGGCCAGGCGCACCACTTGTTCGTCGACCAGCTGGTCCAGCACGGCCAGCTTGTTCTCGGCGCTTTCGAAGGCGCGCGGATCGAAGTCCTCGCCCTGCTGCTGGCGCACGCGCGCGCGCTCCTGCTCGAACCGCTCGCGGAATTCCTGCGAGGTGATCTCATGGTGCTTCCACAGCAGGCGCGCCGGCCACCAGGAAGGAGCGGACGTCCACCAGCTCGGCGGCGCCGACACTTTGGCCACGTTCTGCGCACCAACGCCACCAAGGTAGCTGTTGTCGATGACGAACAGGAACGGGATCATCAGCAGCCCCAGGATCACGGTGACGATCCAGCCCGAGGTCTTGTCGCGAAGTTTCTGCAGCATGGGAAAAATCAAGGCCTGATTGGCGAGCCCGGCAGTGTAACCCGCTTCGCGGCAGGCTCCAAAAGCCGCGGCGCCGAAAGCCAGGCCGCTGGCCCAGCCCGGGACCGCCGGAACAAAAAAAAAGCCCCTGGCTTTCACCAGGGGCTTTCCATTCGTGGCGGAGCGGACGGGACTCGAACCCGCGACCTCCGGCGTGACAGGCCAGCATTCTAACCAGCTGAACTACCGCTCCGCGTTGAAACTTTGCAGGCGCACATTCTATCCGAAGATGTCCTGGTTGCCCAGCCTGATGAACACTTTTTTCAGGAGTTTTTCACGAGGCCTTACCATATCTGCAGTGGCGGAGCGGACGGGACTCGAACCCGCGACCTCCGGCGTGACAGGCCAGCATTCTAACCAGCTGAACTACCGCTCCGTGCTGCAAAACCCACGCTCCCTCCGCAGCCATGGCCCTGGAGAAAACAAAGCCCCCAGGATGAACCCGGAGGCCTCTTTGAAAATGGCGGAGCGGACGGGACTCGAACCCGCGACCTCCGGCGTGACAGGCCAGCATTCTAACCAGCTGAACTACCGCTCCACATTTCAATCTTTACTGCGGTGCTGTGGTGGGTGCTGAGGGTTTCGAACCCCCGACCCTCTCCGTGTAAAGGAGACGCTCTACCACTGAGCTAAGCACCCCAGCGAGCCGCTTAGTTTACAGCATCCTTCAGGGCCTTGCCAGCCTTGAACGACGGATTCTTCGAAGCAGCGATCGCGATGGTGTCGCCGGTCTTCGGGTTGCGGCCGGTGCGTGCAGCACGGTCACGGACCTGGAAGGTGCCAAAGCCGACCAGCGTCACTGCATCGCCACCCTTCAGTGCCTTGGTGACGGCAGCAACGACGGCATCGACAGCACGGGCGGACTCGGCCTTGGTCAGGTCAGCGGTCTCGGCAACGGCGTCGATCAATTCGGTCTTGTTCATTCTCTACAGCTCCTTATAGCGGGGGACCCGCGGATATAGCCAGGGAAGCCATCATTCGTTGCAGCACGAACGATGACACTACGGATCGATTCGGCGAATCCCTTGCAGCTGATTCGCGAGTGCTGCTTTTATACCAGTGGCCCTACCCCCGCGCAAGCCGAAAACCCAGCAATGACGCGGGTTTCGGCCGTTTGTAAAGCACATCTCAGTGCTTGACGCGCGTGGTGGAAGGTGTCTTGCCCTTGCTGCGAACCGTGACACGCTGCGCCGTCTTGCGCACCTTCTTCGGCGTGAGCGGACGCTCGAGCGCCAGGTCGAGTACTTCCTCGATGTATTTCACCGGCACGATCTCGATGTCCCGGGTGACATTGGCCGGAATATCCGCCAGATCCTTGCGGTTCTCCTCGGGGATGATGACCGTGCGGATGCCACCGCGCAGCGCCGCAAGCAGCTTCTCCTTCAGGCCACCAATGGCGGTGACACGGCCGCGCAAGGTGATTTCGCCAGTCATGGCAACGTCGGCACGCACCGGCACCTTGGTCAGGATGGATACCAGCGAGGTGACCATCGCCGCGCCCGCACTGGGGCCGTCCTTGGGCGTGGCGCCATCGGGCACGTGCACGTGCACGTCCTGCTTCTGCAGGAAGCCGACGTCGATGCCCATCTGTGCGGCACGCGAACGCACCACCGACAACGCGGCGGAAGCGGATTCCTTCATGACATTGCCCAACTGGCCGGTCAGGATCAGCTGGCCCTTGCCTGGCACCAGCGTCGATTCGATCTGCAGCAGTTCGCCACCGACCTCGGTCCAGGCCAGCCCGGTGACCAGGCCGACTTCATTCTCTTCTTCGGCACGGCCGAAATCGAAGCGGCGCACGCCGAGGTACTTGTCCAGGTTGCTGGCGTCGACCACCACCAGTGCCTTCTTCTTCGCAGCCGCCTTCCTGCCGGCCTTGGCAGCCTTCGCCGGCTTGGCCAGGCCTGCGGGGCCAGCCAGGGCGATTTCCTTCACCACCTTGCGGCAGATCTTGGCCACTTCGCGCTCCAGGTTGCGCACGCCGGATTCGCGCGTGTAATACCGCACGATATCGACGATGGCCTCGCTGGCGATGTCCAGCTCTTCCGCCTTCAGGCCGTTGGCCTTCAACTGCTTGGGTACCAGGTAGCGCATGGCGATGTTGAGCTTCTCATCCTCGGTATAGCCGGGGATGCGGATCACTTCCATGCGGTCCAGCAGCGGGCCCGGAATGTTCAGCGAGTTCGAGGTGGCCACGAACATCACTTCGGACAGGTCCAGGTCCACTTCCAGGTAGTGGTCGTTGAAGGAATGGTTCTGTTCCGGGTCCAGCACTTCCAGCAGCGCCGAGGACGGATCGCCACGGAAATCCATCGACATCTTGTCGATTTCGTCGAGCAGGAACAGCGCGTTCTTGCTGCCGACCTTGTTGAGGTTCTGCACGATGCGGCCCGGCATCGAGCCGACGTAGGTGCGGCGATGGCCACGGATTTCGGCCTCGTCGCGCACGCCCCCCAGGCTCATGCGCACGAACTTGCGGTTGGTGGCCTTGGCGATGGACTGGCCCAGGGAGGTCTTGCCCACGCCCGGCGGCCCGACCAGGCACAGGATCGGGCCCTTCATCTGCTTCACGCGCGACTGCACCGCCAGGTATTCCAAGATGCGGTCCTTGACCTTGTCCAGGCCGTAATGATCGGCATCCAGCGTGTCCTGCGCGGCCTTCAGATCCTTGCGCACCTTGGTGCGCTTCTTCCACGGCACGCCCAGGATCCAGTCGAGGTAGTTGCGCACCACGGCCGCCTCGGCGGACATCGGCGACATCTGCTTTAGCTTGCCCAGCTCGGCCTTGGCCTTGGTTTCCACCGGCTTGGGCATGCCCGCCTCGGCGATCTTGCGCGTCAGCTCTTCCATCTCGCCCGGCGCATCGTCCAGGTCACCCAGTTCCTTCTGGATGGCCTTCATCTGTTCGTTGAGATAGTACTCGCGCTGGCTCTTCTCCATCTGCGACTTCACGCGGCCGCGGATGCGCTTTTCCATCTGCTGCACGTCGATCTCGCCGTCGACCAGGCCGACCAGCATTTCCAGGCGCTCACCGACGGGCAGCACTTCCAGCAGCCGCTGCTTGTCGGCCAGGCGCACGCTGATGTGCGCGGCGATGGTGTCGGCCAGGCGCGCCGGCTCTTCGATGCCCGCCAGGGTCTGCAGCAGCTCCGGCGGCAGTTTGCGGTTGGTCTTGACGTACTGTTCGAACAAGGACATCAGCGAACGGGCGATCGCCTCGATCTCGCGTGCCTCGCGATCATCGTCGGCCTGTATCTCCACGGCCTGGCCCTGCAGGGCGCCATCACGTTCGCCCACCTGCGTCACCTGCACGCGCGACAGCCCTTCCACCAGCACCTTGATGGTGCCATCAGGCAGCTTCAACAGTTGCAGCACCTGGGCCAGCGTGCCGACCTGGTACAGGTCGGATTCCTGCGGATCGTCGGTCTCGGCCGACTTCTGCGCCACCAGCAGGATGCGCTTGTCGGCCTCCATCGCCTTTTCCAGTGCGTGCATGGACTTGTCGCGGCCGACGAACAGCGGGATGACCATGTGCGGGAACACCACCACGTCACGCAGCGGCAGTACCGGCAGGTCGAGAGTCTCAGTTGGGGAACGGGCCATGGGGGCTCCAGGAAGGGGGGAATACCGCCTCCGGCACTGGCTGGGCCGGAGACAAAAAAGCCGATGGCCCCGTTATGGGGCCATCGGCATCAGGATGCAAGCTGTCTTGAGAAAGTTCTTTCAATTCAACAAATTGAAAGAATCACTCGGCCCCGGCGGCCTTCTGCTCAGGGGCCGGTGGCGTCTGGTAGATCAGGTAGGGTTCGGACTTGTGCTCGATGACCGATTCGTCCACCACCACCTTGCTCACGTTCTCCTGCGACGGCAGGTCATACATGGTGTCCAGCAGGACCGATTCGACGATGGTGCGCAGGCCACGGGCACCGGTCTTGCGCTTGAGCGCCTTGCGGGCGATGGCAGCCAGTGCGTCGGGCCGGAACTCCAGCTCGACGTTTTCCATGTCGAACAGCTTCTTGAACTGCTTGGTGATGGCGTTCTTCGGCTCGGTCAGGATGGTGATCAGCGCCGCCTCGTCCAGCTCTTCCAGCGTGGCGACCACCGGGAGGCGGCCGACGAACTCCGGAATCAGGCCGAATTTGATCAGGTCTTCCGGCTCCACTTCAGCCAGCAGCTTGCCGATCTCCTGCTTGCGCTCGCTGCTCTTCACCTTGGCCCCGAAACCAATGCCGCCGGCTTCGGTGGACCGCTGCTGGATCACCTTGTCCAACCCGGCGAACGCGCCGCCGCAGATGAACAGGATGTTCTTGGTGTCCACCTGCAGGAATTCCTGCTGCGGGTGCTTGCGGCCGCCCTGCGGCGGCACGCTGGCCACGGTGCCTTCGATCAGCTTCAGCAGCGCCTGCTGCACGCCTTCGCCGGACACATCGCGGGTGATCGACGGGTTCTCACTCTTACGCGAGATCTTATCGATTTCGTCGATGTAGACGATGCCCTGCTGCGCCTTCTCGACATCGTAGTCGCACTTCTGCAGCAGCTTCTGGATGATGTTCTCCACGTCCTCGCCCACGTAACCGGCTTCGGTCAGCGTGGTGGCGTCAGCCATGGTGAACGGCACGTTGAGCAGCCGGGCCAGGGTCTCGGCCAGCAGCGTCTTGCCCGAACCGGTAGGGCCGACCAGCAGGATGTTCGACTTCGCCAGTTCGACTTCGTCGTTCTTCTGCCGGCTCTCGATGCGCTTGTAATGGTTGTACACGGCAACGGCGAGCGTGCGCTTGGCACGGTTCTGGCCGATGACGTACTGGTCCAGGGCCTCAAGGATCTCGCGCGGCTTGGGCAGTGAACTGCGGGCCGACTGCGCCTTCTCTTCAAGCTCTTCACGAATGATGTCGTTGCACAGCTCCACGCATTCATCACAGATGAATACGCTAGGACCGGCAATGAGCTTGCGCACCTCGTGCTGGCTCTTGCCGCAGAAGGAGCAGTAAAGAATCTTGCCGCTGTCCGTGGAACGACCTTGGCGGTCTTCGCTCATGCTTCGCTTACCCAGTTACCCCACCCGTGCGACGGGGGTTCAATTCGAGAATAACACAGGGTCCGGAGGGCACCAGCCCTACCCGACCCTGCAAGTCCAGTCGGAAATCCGACCATGTAGCTGTCATCAACCGGCCTGGATCGACTCATCCGGGCGACGCTCCAGTACCTGGTCGACCAGGCCATAGGCCTGCGCTTCCACCGCACTCTTGAAGTTGTCGCGCTCGGTATCGCGGGCGATGGTCTCCAGCGACTGGCCGGTATGCCGTGCCAGCACCTCGTTCAGGCGCGCACGCAGGGTCAGGATTTCGCGGGCGTGGATGTCGATATCCGTCGCCTGGCCCTGGAAGCCGCCCAGCGGCTGGTGGATCATCACGCGGGAGTTCGGCAGCGCATAGCGCTTGCCGGCCGCACCGGATGCCAGCAACAGAGCGCCCATCGAGGCCGCCTGACCGATGCAGATGGTGGCCACGTCCGGCTTGATGTATTGCATGGTGTCGTAGATCGCCATGCCGGCCGTGACCACGCCACCGGGCGAGTTGATGTAGATGCTGATGTCCTTTTCCGGGTTTTCCGCTTCCAGGAACAGCAGCTGCGCCACCACCACGTTGGCCATGTGATCATCGATCGGGCCCACGAGGAAGATCAGGCGCTCCTTCAACAGGCGCGAATAGATGTCGTAGGCGCGCTCGCCACGGGCGGTCTGCTCGACCACCATCGGAACCAGATTGAGGGCTTTGGTTCGGTTGTCCATATCGTGAGGCACCTATGTAGAGGGAGGAACTACCCCGCACCTTGCGGCACGGGGTCCGACTTCGGCATCACTCAGCCGCGGATGGCGTCCTGGAAGGACAGCGTCTCCTCGGTGTGCTGGGCGCGCTCGGCGATCCAGTCGATCACCTGCTCTTCCATCACGCGGTTCTGCAGACCCGACATGAGCTGGGGGTCATTGCGGTACATCTCAATGACCTGCTCCGGCTCTTCGTAGGTCGAAGCAATCAGGCGCATGGTTTCGTTCAGACGCTTCGGCTCCAGCTTCAGGTCGTTGATGCGGGCCACTTCGCCGACCAGCAGGCCAACCAGCACGCGCTTGGCAGCAGCGTCCTTGAAACCTTCGTGGGCATCGGCCGGCACCTGGCCCGGGTCACGGCCACTGCGGCGGATCTGCTCGACCTGCTGGGCGAGCATGGCGCGGGCCTCGTTCTCGACCAGGCGCGGCGGCAGTTCGACCGAGGAATAGGCGGCGATCAACTGCTCGCCCACTTCGCGGCGCAGGCGGTTCATCAGCGCGCCCTTCAGTTCGCGCTCCAGGTTGGCGCGGATGTCCTTGCGGAACTGCTCCACGTCGCCCGCCTTGACGCCGAAGCTCTTGATGAACGCATCGTCGACTTCCGGCAGGGATTCCTCGGACACTTCGGTGACCTTGACCGTGACCTGCACGGTCTTGCCGGCCAGCGCTTCAACGCGCCAATCCGCCGGAAAATCGACGTCCAGGGTCTTTTCCTCACCCTTTGCCAGGCCGACCAGCGCCTTTTCGATGGTTTCGAACATCATGTTCTGGCCGACGATGATCGTGCCCTTTTCGGTCCCTTCAGCCGGCAGGCGTTCGTCGCCGGCCTGCGAGAAGGTTTCCAGCGCAACCAGGTCACCTTCCTGGGCGCCACGTGCTACCGGCTCCCAGGTGCGGCGCTGCTGGCGCAGGTTCTCGATCATCTGGTCGATGTCGGCGTCGCCGATCTCGGCCACGTGACGCACCACGCTCAGCTTGGCAACGTCGATCTCGCCAAATTCCGGCACCAGCTCGACAGTGGCCACGAACGACAGATCGCCCTGCTCGCCCGGATCGATGCGGGGGCTGCCGACAACACGCAGATCGTGCTCACGGATCGCGGCATCAAAGGTTTCGCGCAGCAGGCCATCGACGGCCTCGCCACGGACCTGGGCCCCGAAGCGCTGCTCGATCACCTTTGCCGGCACCTTCCCCGGGCGGAAGCCCTTGATGCGCGTGGTGCGGGCGATTTCGCCCAGACGGCCACTGATGTGGGTCTGCAGGCGGTCTTCCGGCAGCGAGAAGCTCAGGCGGCGTTCCAGGTTGCCGGTGGATTCGATCGAAGCTTGCATGTTGACTCCTGCCACCGGCGGCCCCTGGCCACCGGCTCGATGTGATGGACGAAACGGTTGAAGGACGCGGCATCATGGACGCGCATGCCCGCCGCAGCCCTTTAGTTTGGACGATATCGGGCCACACTGCCAGCGGGGCCGGCCTGGCATCCGCCAGGGGGAAGCCCCCTGTCACGGGCAAGCCGGCCGATGGTGCGAAAGGCGGGACTCGAACCCGCACGCCTTGCGGCACTGGAACCTAAATCCAGGGCGTCTGCCAATTCCGCCACTTTCGCAGGGCCGACCTGCGTATTGTCGCAGGGTACGACTGCCTTTTGGTAGAGCCGGGCCATGTCCCGCAGTGACGCGCCTGGCCCGTCATGACCGGTCGGACAAGAAAAAAGCCACCAGGGATTTCCTGGTGGCTTTCGTCTGGTGGGCCGTCAAGGATTCGAACCTTGGACCTATTGATTAAGAGTCAACTGCTCTACCAACTGAGCTAACGGCCCGAAATCGGGGGGCGAATTATGGCCTGGACGCCAACAGGGATGCAAGCACTTTTGAGCGGGGGCGCGGAACCGGAACCCAGCCAGGAAAGAAAAAAGCCACCAGGGATTTCCTGGTGGCTTCTGTCTGGTGGGCCGTCAAGGATTCGAACCTTGGACCTATTGATTAAGAGTCAACTGCTCTACCAACTGAGCTAACGGCCCCAAAAACTAGACGAATATTCTAACGCGCGATCCGTCCTGCTGCAATGGCCGGTTCGCTTTCGGCAAACCCGCCTGGTAACCAGTGGGGTGGCTGAGGGGATTCGAACCCCCGACCACCGGAATCACAATCCGGTACTCTAACCAACTGAGCTACAGCCACCACTGAAACACCCATTCCCCTGCTGGAAAGCGGCAGGAAGAACTTCCAATCTTCTGGACGTGTCATCGAGCAGATGCCCCGACCAAGTCCGACATTTTTACGGAGTCAGGAAGGAAATGCAAGCCTTTCTTCACGCAGAAGATCGCTTGCCGCATGCGCCGCACTGCCCATGATCACGACCTGCCGCGCCCGCCCAGCAACCAGGCGTTGTCGCCATCCACCCGTGCAGGCGCGCGTTGTCCATCGCGTCCCGCCATGACGGCAGCCACAGACATCTCCTGCGTCGAAGCGATGCGCAGCAAGCCTTGGCGGCCCTCCTGGCGCACAGGAACCGGCAGGCATCCCCTCCACTGCGATTGACCAAAGCAATTGCAGATTCCGGCTAACAACATGACCACCAATCGTCATTTGGAGCCAAGCAGCACGACATGTCAGCTTGGGCCTTCCATGGTCTGACTTAGTCACGCATGAACAAGTTTATTCCCGTGCGCATCCGGTCCCAGCTGACGCTGGCCGCGCGATCGAACGTCCGCAGCCCCCTGCCGGAAGTGGCCAATCGATTGGACCAGACCTTCCATGGCGGTACACCCAACGCGAGCTGGCTGCTGGGCAGGATGATCGCGCAGAGCAACGAACTGGATGCACTGATCAACCAACTACGTCGCGAACGACGGATCCTGCCCACCCGGCGGGGACAACCTCACTGGCGTCCGCCGCATTGGCTGGAGGCCACATTGTCACCCGACCTGGTCCGCGACGAGTACGACGCACTCATCTCTGCCCTCAGTGCGCGACAGGCGGATCTCGGCCGCACCTATATTCCTCTCATGAACGCGGTCTCCACAGGCAAGCCGGTTCCGATCGCCGTCGCCGCCGTCGTAGTGGCCTAGCTGCCGCCCCCGTTGCCTGGCTGCCACATCGCGACCGCCGCCGTCCGCGGGACCGTGCTGCGCACGTTGCAGACCGGCCAGCGCGATCAGCGCGGAACCCAGCTCGAACGAGACAAACCTTTGCTTGTTTCGTTTCAACCGGTGGATCGTGGACTGCGACGTGCCGCAAGCGGCCCCGATACGGGCTTCGGTCCAGCCTGCGTCAACCAAGGTCCGGACAGCGTGTCGAGGGCATGGAAGATTCATGCGACGACCCTATTCCTGAAGTAATAGAAAGTCCAATACATAAATGAACTATGCCCCTTTGCTGTAAGGGGAAATAATTCGTATATGAATAAAGTGACCACCAATCTCCGCCAACTGGTGCGTGCACATCCCACCAGCGAGAACGAGCTGTCCCGCAACACCGGCGTACCGCAGCCCACCATCCACCGCATCCTGGCCGGTCGCGTGGCAGATCCCCGCGACGGCACCCTGCGCCCATTGGCCACATGGTTCGGGGTCACCGTGGAACAACTGAGAACAAGCCTCCCTGGCGAGGACGGCGGCAGCCAGGACCCGGTGATTTACCCGGTCCGGACCGCCAAGGGCCTTGTGTTGGGTGAGCCCGTGCACGACATCGCGATCAGCGAAGTCCGTGCCAGAACCACCTGCACGGCAGGCCGCCCTCGGGCAGAGCTGGTCGCGACAGGACAACGCCGTTCCTACCCGACCCACTGGTTTACACAACGCGACGCCGCACCTGCGGACGTGCGACTGATGAGAGTGCACGGCGATGGCATGGAGCGGACATTGTTCGACGGCGACCTGGTGGCCGTCATGCTGGGGGCCGACGGTATCGTTGATGGGCGCGTGCACGTCTTTGCCAGCGGTGGCGGCAGCGAACCGGACGTGAAGATCAAACGGCTGTTCAAGACATCCGATGGCAGGCTGCGCGTAGTCAGCGACAACCCTGACAAAGCACTGTATCCCGACGAACTGCTGAGCCCGGAGGATATGGCCAATGTACTGGTGATCGGAAGGGCGATCGATCGCTGCGGCCGCGGCGGCCTCTGAAACAGCACAGGCCGCCTGACGATGAAGTGGCGCGCCCGACAGGAATCGAACCTGTAACCGCCGGCTTAGAAGGCCGGTGCTCTATCCAGTTGAGCTACGGGCGCCCGAACCGGTTGGACCAACCCGCTCCCCGGAGGGCGACGGATTGGTCGGGGTAGAGGGATTCGAACCCCCGACATCCTGCTCCCAAAGCAGGCGCGCTACCAGACTGCGCTATACCCCGGCGATGCATCCTGCCGGGGCCGGGCCCACGAGCAGGCGGGAATTGTGAACAACCGCGCGCCCTTCTGTCAACGCGCAATGTTGCTGCGCGATGGTTCCGGGGCACGCGCAGATGCGCGATCCCCGGCAGTTGTCGTCACCATCGATCCGCTATGCTGCAGTCAACGGCCGGATGGCCGTCCCCCCTCTTCCGCATGGAGATCGCAGATGCGCAGCGGCAACCCGGCTCTTTCCGAATCCACCTTCCTTGACCTTGGCAGCGGCACCGTATCGGCCCGCAGCGACCAGGCCATGACCCTCAACGGCACCGTCAACAAGACCGGCATCCTGCTGCTGTTGACCGTGCTCACTGCAACGTTCGCCTGGAACCAGGCGCTGGTAGCCAGCGGAGAGATGGCCGGTACGCTGTCACCGGCCGGCATGGGATACGCGCTCGGCGGCGCCATCGGTGGGCTGGTCCTGGCCTTGATCACCGTGTTCAAGAAGACCTGGGCCCCGGTCACCGCACCGATGTACGCGCTGGTTGAAGGGCTGTTCCTGGGCGCCATCTCGGCAGTGTTCGAACAGCGCTTCCCCGGCATCGTGTTCCAGGCGGTGCTGGCCACGTTCGGCACCCTGGTCGCCCTGCTGCTGGCGTACCGCAGCGGCCTGATCAAGGCCACGGAGAACTTCAAGCTGGGCGTAGTGGCAGCCACCGGTGGCATCGCCCTGCTTTACCTGGCCTCGATCGTGCTCGGCTTTTTCGGCGTGAACGTGCCGGTCATCCACGAAGCCAGCGGCTGGGGCATCGCCTTCAGCGTGTTCGTGGTGATCGTCGCCGCGCTGAACCTGGTACTGGATTTCGACTTCATCGAAACCGGCGTCGCGCAGGGCGCGCCGAAATTCATGGAGTGGTATGGCGCGTTCGGACTGATGGTGACGCTGGTCTGGCTGTACGTGGAATTTCTGCGCCTGCTGGCGAAAATCCAGCAACGCTGAGCAGGCCCGGTAGCGCCGGGCCATGCCCGGCGGTTTTCACCGATACGTGCACGATCATTGCTTCGCCGAGCATGGCTCGGCGCTACCGTGAAGCATCGCGCGGGCCGCACAGATCGTCGCCGTACCCACCAACGCAACGAGGCGCCCGAAGGCGCCCCGTTGCTACTGCATGACCGTAGCGCTGCCGCTTACAGGCGACTGGCGATGGCCTGGGCGAAGCCCATGGTGTTGCCGTTGCCGCCGAGATCGCCGGTCAGCGAATCCTTGGCTTCCAGCGTGGCCACGATGGCCTTGCGCAGGCGCTCGGCATTTTCCGGCTGGCCGATATGGTCCAGCATCTGCGCGGCTGCCAGCAGCAGCGCGCACGGATTGGCCTTGCCCTGGCCGGCGATGTCCGGTGCAGTGCCGTGCACGGCTTCGAAGATCGCCGCGTTCTCACCGATGTTGGCGCCCGGGGCCAGCCCCAGGCCGCCGACGAGGCCGGCGCACAGGTCGGAGATGATGTCGCCGAACAGATTGGTGGTGACGATCACGTCGAACTGTTCCGGACGCATCACCAACTGCATGCAGGTGTTGTCGACGATCATTTCCTGGAACTCGATGTCCGGGTAGTTGGCCGCCACTTCGCGTGCCACGGCCAGGAACAGGCCCGAGGTCGACTTGATGATGTTGGCCTTGTGCACCGCAGTGACCTTCTTGCGGCCGGTGCTGCGGGCCAGTTCGAAGGCATAGCGCACGATGCGCTCGGAGCCCTTGCGGGTGATGCGGGTACCCGAGAACGCGGTTTCGCCATCGGCCGACACTTCCTGGCCTTCGGCCAGGTAGGCGCCTTCGGTGTTCTCACGCACCGTGACCAGGTTGACGTTGTCGAAGCGCGACTTGGTGTTCGGGAACGTATGTGCCGGACGGACGTTGGCATACAGGTCGAAATGACGACGCAGGCTGACGTTGATCGAGGTGAAGCCACCACCGACCGGCGTGGTCAGCGGGCTCTTCAGTGCAACCTTGTTGCGCGCGATCGACTCCAGCGTGGAAGCCGGCATCAGGTCGCCGTGCTTTTCCAGCGCGACCAGGCCCGCATCGGCGTCTTCATACTCCAGGCCGACGTTGAGCTTGTCGAGGACGTACAGCGTAGCGTCCATGATCTCCGGGCCGATGCCGTCGCCGCGGATGACCGTGATTTTCTGCGTCATTGATCGATATTCCGAACAGGGGGAAAAGCGCCGTCCGGGGGTGCCCGGAGCGCCGGCGCGAGGGAAGTTTCACCCGCAATTATGCCTGAGCCGGGGCCGAGGTCCCAAATAGACCATGGTCCGGTAGCGCCGGGCCATGCCCGGCGGCGGGTACCATGAGATCTGAACGAAGAACCGCCGAGCATGGCTCGGCGCTACCAACCGGTCAGTGTTCGTGCGCGTCGGGGGCTTCGGCGCCGGCTTCGAGCTGGTCCAGGAAATCCACCGCGCGACGCAGGTGCGGGATCACGATCGACCCACCAACCACCAGCCCGACCGAGAACGTCTCGAAGAACTCGTCACGGTTCACGCCGGCTTGCTTGCACTGTGCTACGTGGTAACTGATGCAGTCGTCGCAGCGCAGCACCAGCGAGGCCACCAGGCCCAGCAGCTCCTTGGTCTTCACGTCCAGCGCACCGGCCTGGTAGGTCTGCGTGTCCAGCGCGAAGAAGCGCCGCACCACCTGGTTGGGCTCGGCCAGGATCCGCTCGTTCATCTTCTTGCGGTAGGCATTGAACTCGGCCAGGCGATCGCTCTCGTCAGCTCCGCTCATGCCTGCGCCTGCCCAGCCAGCAGCGGCTCCAGGCGGCCTTCACGGTGCATGGCGATCAGGTCGTCATAACCCCCCACGTGGACGTCTCCAACGAAGATCTGCGGCACGCTGGTACGCCGGGTCAGCGCCATCATCTTCTCGCGCTCGGCCGGGTCCAGGTCGATGCGGACTTCCGTCCATTGCTGGCCTTTGCTCTTCAGGAAATTCTTGGCCGCCACGCAGTACGGGCACACGGCGGTGGAATAGATGGTGATGGCGGGGGTGCCACCAGCAGAGGGATCAATCTGGCTCACGGGAAACTCCACGACGGAACGACGGTCTGTATATGGTAGCCGTGCGCTGGAATTTCCATGCCATGGCCGCAACACTGTGGATTAACGATAGGTTTCCCCGCCGCCTGCCACGCTGCGGGATGCTGCCCGAGGAACGACTGCTTGCGACCGCTGCTGCTCTCCGCTGCCTTGACCCTTGCGCTGGCCATGCCGTTGGCCAACGCCCAGGATTCGTTGCCGGACATCGGGTCCTCGGCAGGTGAACTGCTGACCCCGGCCCGCCAGGCCGAATATGGCGGGATGATGCTGCGCGAACTGCGCAACTATGGCTACCTGCTGGATGACCCGATGGTCACCGAGTGGCTGCAGGGTATCGGCGCCAGGCTGGGTTCCAACAGCGCCCAGCCGCGGCAGTCCTACACGTTCTTCATGATGAAGGACCGCCAGATCAACGCCTTTGCCACGCTCGGTGGCTATATCGGCGTCAATGCCGGCCTGGTGCTGACCGCCGAACGCGAGGACGAGGTGGCGGCGGTGCTGTCGCATGAAATCGCCCACGTCACCCAGCAGCATGTGCTGCGTGGCGTCGAACGGGCACAGCGCGACCAGATCCCGATCCTGCTTGGCATGCTGGCCGCCATCGTCGCGGCCCAGCAAGCAGGGGGGAACTCCTCCGGTGACGCCACCATGGCCAGCATCGCCTCCGGCATGGGCCTGATGCAGCAGCGCCAGATCGACTACACCCGTTCCAATGAGTCCGAGGCCGACCGCCTGGGCATCCGCACGCTGGCCCGCAGCGGCTATGACGTGGATGCGATGGCCGGCTTCTTCGAGCGCATGAGCGCGTCCATGCGCGGCAACGATGGCGGCTACAACGTGCCGGACTTCCTGCGCACGCACCCGGTCAACACCACCCGCATCAGCGAGGCCAAGCTGCGCGCCGAACAGATGAAGAAGGACACCGTGGTGCTGACGACCGAGGTACCCGGCGGAGTGCGCCGGGAGCGGGTCAATCCCAGCGACCCTGCCCTTTCCGAGCCCCTCACGCGGCGCCTGAACCTGCTGCTGCCGCCCGGCATGCAGGTATCGGTGGGCCAGCTGAGCCGTGGCGCCAGCGGCCAGTTCGACTGGGCGCGCGAGCGCCTGCGGGTGCTCAGCGCCACCACGCCATCGGAACTGACCCGCGAATACCAGGGGCTGGCGCGCAGCCAGAAGGGCGGCCTGAGCCCGGCCCAGCGTTATGGCCAGGCCCTGGCGCAACTCAATACCGGCACCGGCGGGGCCGCCGGGGCAGCGCGGGCGCTGGCCGAACTGAACGATGCAGATCCGGAAAACCTATGGGTGGCACTGGCCTTGGGCGAAGCTGAATCGCGCTCGGGACAGGCGGCGCGGGCCAACGAACGGTTCGAACAGCTGCTGCACCAGCATCCGGGCAGCCGACCGGTCGCCTTGACGTACGCGCAGATACTGAACGAGCAGGGAGGACCCGCCGCCGGCCAGCGCGCGCAGGCGATGCTGCGGCCGATGCTGTCACAAAGCAGCAATGACCCCGTTTTCCAGCAACGCTTCGCCCGCGCCAGCGAGCTGGCCGGTGACGCGCACCGCGCCAGCGAGGCCTATGCCGAGGCGGCTTTCCTGAGCGGAAGGCCGGAACAGGCACTGATGCAGTTGCAGGCGCTGAAGCGCCAACCGGGGCTGGATTACATCACCCGCGCGCGGGTGGATGCGCGTATCGAAACCATCACGCCCAGCGTGCTGGAAATGCGCCGGCAAGGCATCAACGATCCCGAACTGGAACGTCGCTGAACATTGCCATGAGGTGACGCTGCAACCACGGCACATCGAAATGACGCCGGGAGCGTCACAAACATGTCATCAAATCGTAGTCTACTGGGGACATTCCGATTTGATGAGCAACCTGGTGGGCACGTGCAGAAACGCATCCTGATCGTCGATGACGAACCCGCGATCCGCGAAATGGTGGCTTTTGCCCTGCGCAAGGGCGATTACGAGCCGATCCATGCCGGCGACGCCCGCGAGGCACAGACGGCCATCGCCGACCGCGTGCCGGACCTCATCCTGCTGGACTGGATGCTTCCCGGCACCAGTGGGTTGGACCTTGCCCGCCGTTGGCGAAAGGAGGCCCTGACCCGCGAAGTGCCGATCATCATGCTGACCGCCCGCGGCGAAGAGAACGACCGCGTCGGTGGCCTGGAAGCCGGCGTGGACGATTACGTGGTCAAGCCGTTCTCCGCCCGCGAACTGCTGGCGCGCATCCGGGCAGTGATGCGCCGGGCACGTGACGACGATGAGGATGGCAGCGTGGCCGTCGGTGTCATCCGCATCGACGGCGCCGCCCACCGCGTGTTCGCCAACGACCAGCCGGTACCGATCGGACCGACCGAGTATCGCCTGCTGCATTTCTTCATGACCCATCCCGAGCGCGTCTATACCCGTGCCCAGTTGCTGGACCACGTATGGGGCGGCAGCGTATATGTGGAGGAGCGCACCATCGACGTGCACATCCGCCGCCTGCGCAAGACCCTGGAGCCGTTCAACGCCGAGAACATGGTGCAGACGGTACGCGGCGCCGGTTACCGCTTCTCCACCTCCACCTGATCCCCTGTTGCCGGTGCAGTGTCATCGGATACGTCCACTTACTGCCTGGTACCGCAATGCCGCGTCACATACGTTCTGCCTGGTTCAAGACGTTGGCCACCCTGGCCGCGGCGCTGTTGCTGGCAGGCGTGGTGGGGGGGCTGCTGGGCAACGCCTGGATGGGCCTGGCGCTGGCCTCCATCGGTGCGCTGGCATGGCACTACTGGCGGTTGCGGCGGGTACTGGGCAGGTTGACCGCGCGCCAGCGTTGGGACATCGCGGCCGGCCCCGGGGTATGGAACGAACTGGACCGGGTGGTCAGCCGCAACCAGCATGAAATGCGGGTGCGCAAGCGGCGCCTGCTGGACATGCTGCGCAGCTACCGTGCGGCCGCAGCGGCACTGCCCGATGCGGTGGTGGTGCTGGACCGCAACAGCCAGCGCGTGCAGTGGTTCAACGAAGCGGCCACGTCGTTGCTTGGCCTGCACCATCCCGGCGACCTCGGCCAGGCGCTGGTCCAACGGCTGCAACCCATGCCATTGGCCCACTGGCTGGCCGGTGGGCGCAATGCCGAGCCCATCCTTGATGTCGCCTCGCCAGTGGACCCGGCGATCCGCCTCAACCTGCGGCTGATCCCATACTCGCCGGACTACTGGCTGCTGATCGCCCGCGATGTCAGCAAGCTGCTGCGGCTGGAGCAGGTGCGGCGCGACTTCGTGGCCAACGTGTCGCACGAACTGCGTACGCCGCTGACCGTGGTGCACGGCTACCTGGACATGATGGATCCGGAGGATTTCCCCGGTACCGGGCCGATGCTGGAAGAAATGCGCAAGCAGAGCCAGCGCATGGCCCAGCTGGTGGAAGACCTGCTGACCTTGTCGCGGCTGGAATCGCAGGAACATGGCGACGCCGAGAATGTGGCGATGGTGCCGATGCTGGCCACGCTGCGCCGCGAGGCCGAAGCCCACAGCCAGGGACGCCACCAGATCACCATCGAGGACGATGCCGGCGTGGACCTGATCGGCTCGATCAAGGAACTGCACAGCGCCTTTTCCAACCTGGTCACCAACGCCGTGCGCTACACCCCGGTCGGCGGCCAGGTCTGCGTCACCTTCCGCCGCGAGGGCGATGGCGCGGTGCTGGCGGTGCGTGATACCGGCTACGGCATCCCGGCCAACCACCTGCCGCGCTTGACCGAACGTTTCTACCGCGTCTCCAGCAGCCGTTCGCGCGAGAGCGGTGGCACCGGCCTGGGCCTGTCCATCGTCAAGCACATCCTTGGCCTGCACCACGCCCGTCTGGGAATACAGAGCGAGGTCGGCAAGGGCTCCACGTTTTCCTGCCATTTCGACGCCGAACACATCCGCGTGCGTGAGCATGTCGCCTACCAACCCGCCGAAGATTGAAGCCATGAGCAGCCTTGGATCCCTCCCCGTCCCGCCGAACCCGGACATCGATCCGCTGCGTGACCCGGCGCATTACATCAACCGCGAGCTGTCGCAGCTGGATTTCAACTTCCGCGTGCTGGCGCAGGCATTGGATCCGCAGGTCCCGCTGCTGGATCGCCTGCGCTTCATGTGCATTTCCTGCACCAACCTGGATGAGTTCTTCGAGATCCGCGCCGCGGCCGTACGCCACGCGCAGGAATTCGGCCTGCCACCGGCGCCGGACGGCATGAGTCCGCAGGCCATCCTCAATGCCATCCATGACCGCGCCGCCGAACTGGTCGACCAGCAGTACCGTTGCTGGAACGACGTGCTGCGCCCTGCCCTGCAGGATGCCGGCATCGGCGTACTGGGCCGCCATTCCTGGACCCACCGGCAGAAACGCTGGCTGCGCGCGTATTTCCGCAACGAGATCATGCCGGTGCTGTCCCCGCTGGGACTGGACCCGGTGCACCCGTTCCCGAAGATCCTCAACAAATCGCTGAACATCGTGGTGGTGCTGAAGGGCGTGGATGCATTCGGCCGCAGTGGCCACCTGGCCATCGTGCGTGCGCCGCGGTCGCTGCCGCGCATCATCCAGTTGCCCGAACGGCTCGGCGGCGGACAGAACTTCGTGTTCCTGTCCTCGATGCTGTCGGCCTTCGTCGACGAACTGTTCCCGGGCATGGAAGTGGAAGGCGCCTACCAGTTCCGCGTCACCCGCAACTCCGAGCTGGTGGTCGACGAAGAAGAGGTGGAGAACCTGGCGCTGGCGTTGCGCGACGAACTGGTCGACCGTGGCTACCGGCCAGCGGTGCGGCTGGAGATCGCCAAGGACACGCCACGCGACATCGTACGCACCCTGCTGCAGAACTTCGGCCTGACCGAAAACGCGGTCTACTACATCGACGGACCGGTCAACCTCAACCGTGTCATCCAGCTGTACGACGTGCTGGCCCGCCCGGACCTGAAGTACCCTCCGATGACACCGCGCACCCTGCGCGACGCCGATGGCATCTTCGACATCGCCGCTCGCCAGGACGTGCTGTTGCATCACCCGTTCGACGCGTTCACGGCCGTCCTAGACCTGATCAAGCAGGCCGCGGTGGATCCCAACGTACTGGCCATCAAGCAGACCCTGTACCGCACCGGCAAGGACTCGCTGATCGTGGAGGCGCTGATCCAGGCGGCACACAACGGCAAGGACGTCACCGTAGTGGTGGAACTGCGCGCGCGCTTCGACGAAGAGGCCAACCTCGGCCTGGCAGACCGGTTGCAGGAGGCGGGGGTCCAGGTCGTGTACGGCGTGGTCGGCTTCAAGACCCACGCCAAGATGCTGCTCATCGTGCGACGCGAAGGCCGCAAGCTGCGCCGCTACGTGCACCTGGGCACCGGCAACTACCACAGTGGCACCGCGCGGGCGTATACCGATATCAGCCTGATCACCGCCGACGCGGACGTCGGCAACGACGTGCACCTGCTGTTCCAGCAGCTGTCCGGGCTGGCGTCAAAGGCCAAGCTGAAGCACCTGCTGCAATCACCGTTCACCCTGCACACCGGCGTGCTCAAGCGGATCGAGCGCGAGACGGCCATTGCGCGGAGCGGCCACCCCGCACGCATCATCGCCAAGATGAACGCCCTCAATGAGCCCCAGGTGATCCGTGCGCTGTACGCTGCATCGCAGGCCGGCGTGCAGATCGACCTGATCATCCGCGGGGCCTGCACGCTGCGCCCCGGCGTGCCCGGCATCTCGGACAACATCCGGGTACGTTCCATCGTCGGCCGGTTCCTGGAACACAGCCGCGTCTACTGGTTCGGCAATGACGGGGCACCGGAGCTTTACTGCGCCAGCGCCGACTGGCTGGAACGCAACCTGCTGCGACGGGTGGAAACCGGCTTCCCGATCCTGGATGCGGGACTATCCCGGCGGGTCTACCGCGAAGTACTGCAGAACTATCTCGACGACAACCTCAATGCCTGGGAGCTCCAGGCTGATGGCCGCTACCTCAAGCTGACGCCGGCACACGACGAGCCGCCGCATTCGGCGCAGATGGCGTTGATGCAGGGATTGTGACCACGCGGATGGTGGAGCCAGGTCCCTTTTCCAGCGAAAAAGGGACCTGGCCCCCAACGTGGTGACGAGCTTGCCCCTCCTTCGGCTACCATTTGCCCATGCCGCATACCACGACATCCCCCACCCTCCAGGACGGCGAGCTGCTGGCCGCCATAGATATCGGCTCCAACAGCTTCCACATGGTCATCGCCCGCTACACGCTGGGCCAGCTGCGGGTGGTCGACCGCCTGCGCGAAACGGTGCGCATGGCCGACGGCCTGGATGGCAAGGGAGGCCTGTCCAGCGAAGCGCGCCAGCGCGCCCTGGAATGCCTGGCCCGGTTCGGCCAACGCATCCGTGACATTCCCTCGCATCGCGTGCGTGCACTGGCGACCAACACGGTGCGCCAGCTGCGCTCGCCGCATGCGTTCCTGATGCCGGCCGAGACCGCCCTCGGCCATGCCATCGAAGTGGTCAGCGGCCGTGAAGAGGCGCGCCTGATCTACCTCGGGGTGGCGCACGCGCAGCCGCCCAAGCCGGGGCAGCGCCGTCTGGTGATCGACATCGGTGGGGGCTCGACGGAGTTCATCATCGGCAGCGGCATGCAGACCCTGGAGCGCGAGAGCCTGCAGGCCGGCTGCATCGCCAGCACGCGGCGTTTCTTCCCCGGCGGCAAGCTGAGCCGCAAGCGCTGGAAGGAGGCCTTGGCCGAGATCGGCCGCGAGTTCCAGCCATTCGCCAACAAATACCGCGCCCTGGGATGGGACGAAGCGCTGGGCTCGTCGGGTACCCACAAGGCCATCAGCGAAATCTGCGCGATGATGAAGCTGAGCAAGGGTGCCATCACCGCCGAAGCGCTGCCGCTGCTGCGCGACGAACTGCTGAAGGCCAAGAAGATCGATGACATCGTGCTGCCTGGGCTGGGTAGCGATCGCCGGCCGATCATCGCTGGCGGCGTGCTCGTGCTGGAGGCAGCGTTCCAGGCGCTGGGCCTGCAGAAGCTGCTGGTCAGCAAGGCAGCGATGCGCGAAGGCATCCTGTACGACATCCTGGGACGCGCCAGCGAGAACGACCTGCGCGATGAATCGGTGGCTGCACTGACCCAACGCTACGGCATCGACATCATCCAGGCCGACCGCGTACAGGACACGGCGATGGCCCTGTTCGAGCAGGTGCAGCAGGGCTGGAGCCTGGACCCGGACGATGCACGCATGCTGGCCTGGGCCGCGCGCCTGCACGAGCTGGGATTGATGATCGCGCACAGCGGGTACCACACCCACGGCAGCTACGTGCTGGAAAACTCGGACATCGCCGGGTTCTCGCGGCAGGAGCAGCAGATGCTGGCCGCACTGGTGCGTACCCACCGTCGCAATGTGCCCAAGAGTGCCTTCGAGGCGCTCCCCGAGCGCCTGGCGACACCGGCACGGCGCTTGGCCGCCCTGCTGAGGCTGGCGGTGCTGGTCAACCGCGCACATGAATCCACGCCGTTGCCGGCGCTTGAGCTGACCGCCGAAGAAGATCGCCTGTCGCTGATCGTGCCGCAGGCATTCATCGATCCGCGCCCCCTGCTGCGCGCCGACCTGATTGGCGAAGTGGACGGCATGGAAGGGCTGGGCCTGCAGTTCAAACCCTTCGTCGCCTGACGCGTACAAGGGGGTAGCGCCGAGCCACGCTCGGCGGCTCTTTGTTGACGGTGACCGATACCGTCCGCCGAGCATGGCTCGGCGCTAGCGCAGCTTGCCGTCCGCCGTCATGCGACCGTCGCAATCCGGTCATGGCAGGGACATGGCCAGCGCCGAGCATGCCCGCAAACGGGAGAGTGCCATGCGCTACACGATCGTTACCGAGACCTATCCTCCGGAAGTCAACGGCGTGGCCCTGACCGTACAAGGGCTGGAACAGGGCCTGCGCCAGGCCGGCCACGAAGTCGACCTGGTCCGCCCGCGCCAGGAATGCGATGCCCTGTCTGCGGCAACCACCTTCCTGGTACCCGGGGCCGCCCTGCCGCGCTATCCCGGCCTGCGCTTCGGCCTGCCCGCGCCGATCCGCCTTGGCCGGCACTGGCTTGCCCAGCGCCCGGATGCGATCTACATCGCCACCGAAGGTCCCCTCGGCTGGTCGGCATTGCGCTGCGCGCGCCGGATGGGCATCCCGGTAGCCACCGGTTTCCACACCCGTTTCGATGAATACCTGCCGGACTATGGCGTGGCATGGCTGCAGGCCGCTGCGCTGCGCTGGATGCGCCGGTTCCACAACCAGGCCGATGCCACCCTGGTACCGACCCGCGAACTGCAGCAGTTCCTTGGCGGGCAAGGCTTCGAGCGGGTGCGGCTGCTTTCGCGCGCGGTGGACAGCCAACAGTTCGACCCGGCCAGGCGTGACCCGGCACTGCGCGAAGAATGGGGCATCGACGGGACCGGCTTTGCCGCGATCTACGTCGGCCGCATCGCGCCGGAGAAGAATCTCGGCCTGGCGGTAAAAGCCTTCCGTCGCCTGCAGCAGTTGCGGCCCAAGGCGCGCTTCGTGCTGGTCGGCGACGGTCCGGCGCGCGAGAGGCTGGCGCATGAAAATCCGGACTTCCTGTTCTGTGGCGTACAGCGCGGGGAAGCGCTGGCCAGGCATTTCGCCAGTGGCGACCTGTTCCTGTTTCCCAGCCGCAGCGAAACCTTCGGCAACGTGACACTGGAGGCGATGGCCAGTGGCGTGGCTACGGTTGCATTCGATTACGGTGCTGCGCGCGAGTACCTGCGCGATGGCGAAAATGGAGCAGCGGTGGAATCCGATGAGCAGTTCGTTGAGGCCGCACAGCGGCTTGCCGGCGACGACGCATTGCGCAGTGCGCTCGGCAACCAGGCGGCGCAGGACATGAAGCGCCTGCATCCACAGCAGGTGGTCGCCGAATTCGATGCGTTGCTCGCTGAACTGGCCCAGGCCCGGAGGCTGCATGCCCACCACGCCGCTTGAACTGCTGCTCGGACGCGAAACCCGCTGGTGCCGCCGGGCCAACCTGTACTGTCGGCGCCGCCATGTGCGTGCACTGTTCGCCGCCATCAGCCGCCTGGGTGATGGCGTGTTCTGGTATGTGCTGATGGGCGCGCTGGTGCTGCTGGACGGGGTCGACGGACTGCGTGCCAGCACCCACATGGCCGCCACCGGCGTGGCCGCCCTGCTGCTGTACAAGGGACTCAAGCGCTGGACCCGGCGCCCGCGTCCCTACAAGGCGGACCTGCGCATCCGCGCATGGGTAGCACCGCTGGACGAGTTCAGCTTCCCCTCTGGCCACACCCTGCACGCGGTTTCCTTCACCATCGTCGCACTGGCGTACTACCCATGGCTGGCCCCCCTGCTGATCCCGTTCACGCTGGGCGTGGCGGCCTCGCGCGTGGTGCTGGGCCTGCACTATCCCAGCGACGTACTGGCCGCCACCGGCATCGCCGTGCTGCTCGCTTCGGCCAGCCTGGCCTGGCTGCCGCTGGCGGCGTGACCAGCGCAGCGCCCGGCCAGGCCGGCGACGCGCGTATGCGCTCGTGGCGTTTAGAATGTCGGCATGACCACGTTGTTCATCTCCGACCTGCACCTGGACCCGAGTCGTCCAGCCATCACCGATCTGTTCCTCGCCTTCCTGCGTGACGAGGCCACGTCCGCTGATGCGCTGTACATCCTGGGCGACCTATTCGAAGCCTGGATCGGGGATGACACCCCATCACCGGCAGCGGATGCGGTGGCGACAGCACTGAAAGCAGTGTCCGATGCCGGGGTACCGGTCTATTTCATCCGCGGCAACCGCGACTTCCTGCTCGGCGACACATATGCAAGACGGTCGGGCATGCGGATCCTTCCCGACCCCAGCGTCATCGATCTGTATGGCAAACCGGTCCTGCTGCAGCACGGTGACCTGCTGTGCACGGATGACATCCCGTACCAGCAGTTCCGCGCACAGACGCGTGATCCGGCATTCCAGGCGCAGTTCCTGGCGCAGCCGCTGGCCGCCCGCATCGCCTTCGCGCAGAAGGCACGTGAGGCCAGCCAGAACCGCCAGGCCGAGATGAAGGAAGGTGACCGGGCACAGTTCGAGACAGTCACCGATGTCACTCCGGCCGAAGTCGTGGCGACCTTCGCCCGATATGGGGTGGACACGATGATCCACGGCCACACCCACCGCCCGGCGACCCATGTCCTGCAGGTCGGCGGACGCTCCTGCCAACGCATCGTGCTGGGTGACTGGTTCGAGCAGGGCTCGGTGCTGCGCGCCTCTGCGGAGGGCATGGCGCTGCAGGCACTGTGATCCATGGCTCAGCGGAAACCGGCAAGCGTATCGCGCATCATCTCGAGCACGCGGCGGTTGTCGGCTTCGGCGACATTGCCCGTGGCTACGCCTTCATGTCGCAGGTCGGTTCTCCATGGGACGAGAGCGCCTGCGGGCCAGCGACACGCAAATGCGCTACGTTGCGCGCGAGCCACCAGGGAATGCCCATGCCTGCGACAGACCGGAGACCATCGCCAACCCAGCCGCCGGGCATGTTGCAGATCGGGCTGTTCTTCGACGGCACCCGCAACAACATGCACAACCTCGCGCATGGCGGCGGCCGCCCCCAGCCGACATCACTGCCAACGTCAGTACAGGCTGACGATGCGTCGCCTTACCTCAGCCGCATCACCAGCAGCTTCGACAACGGACTGACCAATATCGCCCGCCTGCACGCGTGCTACGCCGACAGCCGTCGCGATGCATCCGGGCCACTGTCGCTGGCCATCTACATCGAAGGCGCCGGCACCCGGGATGGCCTGCCGGACGATCTGCTCGGGCTGGCTTTCGGCACCGGGACAACAGGGGTGCGGGCCAAGGTACGGCGCGCACTGCAGGAGTTGTTGCCGGCCGCCCTGCGTGCACTCGCCTCCGTCCCCTCCCCGGCCCTGGCCGGCGTGCGGATCGACCTGTTCGGCTTTTCGCGCGGCGCGGCGTCGGCACGTGATGCGGCCCACCGGTTGACGGCATGGACATCGGCGCAGTGGATGGGCGTGCTGCGTGAAGCCGGCCTGTCGATCAGCCCGCGTTTCGAGCTGCGGCAGCCGACGATCCGCTTCATCGGACTATTCGATACGGTAGCGGCGGTCAGCAGCCGACGCAGTGACGAACAACCGCAGTTGCGGCTGCCCGTCGGGATCGCCGGCAAGGTGTTGCAGTTGGCTGCGCGTGACGAGCACCGTGAGCATTTCGCGCTCGCCAGTGTCGCCCCGGAGCACGAGCAGGTGTTGCTGCCCGGCGTACATGCCAACATCGGCGGTGGCTACGACCAGGCTGAAGAAGGCCCCAAGCTGCTGACCCGACCGCGCAGCCAGCGCGTCGCGCGTCCTCCGTTCGCGGATTTCGCCGCGCCCGACCGGGCCTGGCTGCACGCCACCCCAAGCCACCTCAGGGCAGAAGCCGAAGCGGAACAGTGGCGACAGCGCCTCGGCCTGGATGCTTCGTCGATCTGGGTGGACAGCTGGCACCAATGGCTGCGGCAACGGCAATCGGGCAGTACCAGCGTGCTGCCATCGCCGACCCTGTACGTGTATTCCGCGGTGGTGCTCAAACGTCCCATCGACTGGCGCTACCAGTTGGTCGCGCTGCGCCTGATGCACCAGCGCACGCTCGAATCCGGCGTCGCCTGGGCATTGTCGCCCGACGACATGGCCGGCTGGGCATTACCGGATGAGCTGCAGCCGATAGCGCGCGAACTGCTGCAGGGACATACGTTGGACGCTGCCGCGGAACAGTTGCTGCGGCAGCGCTACATCATGCAATCGGCACACTGGAACTTCGACGCATTGGGCGATACCGCGCTGACCTACGCAGCCGATGCCGGCGTGAGCGAACTTCCGTATCGGCCTGGGCCGGGGCTGTTCTACATCAATCGCCCAACCGACGATGGGCAACGGGTGGTCCTGCACAACGCGTGATGTGGGGACGCTGGGTCATGCCTGGTTGACGGGCATGGCCCGTCACTACCTGGGGGGCCATGCCCCGCTGCCGGCGCTAGCCCGCCTGCTCGACCAGGTCAGCCAGTTCATCGGCATCGAATCCGGCCAGCAGGCGTGCTTCGATGTTGAACGGTCCATGCAGGTAACCACCGGCATACTCGCCAAGCAGCTCCTTGAAACGCGCGCGCGGTTCGATGCCCGCACGTTCGCAGTACCAGCGGTACCAGCGCGTACCGGCAGCAACATGCGCCACTTCCTCGCGCAGGATGATCTCCAGCACGTCCGCTGTTTCAAGGTCGCCGGAGGCACGCAGCTTGTCGATCATCGATGGCGTCACGTCCAGGCCGCGGGCTTCCAGTACGCGCGGCACCAGGGCCATGCGCGCCAGGCCATCATGCGCGGTCTTTTCGCACATTTCCCACAGGCCGTTGTGTGCGGGGAAATCCCCGTAATCATGCCCATTGGCCAGCAGGCGCTCGCGCAGCAGCATGAAGTGCCGGGATTCGTCATCGGCGCAACTCACCCAGTCGGCATGGAATGCCGCGGGCAAACCACGGAAGCGATACACCGCGTCCCAGGCCAGGTCGATGGCATTGAGTTCGATATGGGCGATGGCATGGATGAACGCCGCGCGGCCGCCGGGGCTTCCCAGCCGACGCCGCGGCACGTCACGCGGCAACACCAGCTGCAATCGTGCAGGCCGACCCGGCATGCGGATCGGCGCGGGCGGGGGTGCGTCGGCCGGCGCCTTCAGCTGGCCGGCGCGGAACGCCGCCGCATGTGCCTGGGTCAGCGCGACCTTGCGCAGCGGGTCGGGTTCGGCCAGGCACTGCTGCGCAGCCCGCAGCAGATCACCCTGGACGTCGGCACCCGCCACCGCCCCCATGTTCAGGCGCGGCGCTTGTGCTTGGCGTCGTCCGAACGCAGCTGCTGGATGCGTTCGAAATAGCCCGGCTCGATACCGGTCGGGTAATGCCCGTTGAAGCAGGAGGAATCGAAATTCTGCAGCGCCGGGTTGCCTTCGCTGACCGCCGCTTCCATGTCTTCGATGTCCTGGTAGATCAGCCAGTCGCAGCCCAGGTGCTTCTCGATTTCCTCGATGCTGCGGTTGTGCGCGACCAGCTCTTCGGCTGCGGGCATGTCGATGCCATAGATGTTGGGGTAACGCACCGGCGGCGCGGCGCTGGCCAGGTAGACCTTGCGCGCCCCGGCGTCGCGTGCCATCTGCACGATCTGCTGGCTGGTGGTGCCACGGACGATGGAATCGTCCACCAGCAGCACCACCCGGTTGCGGAATTCCAGGTGGATCGGGTTGAGCTTGCGGCGTACCGACTTCACCCGCTCCCCCTGCCCCGGCATGATGAAGGTACGGCCGATGTAGCGGTTCTTGATGAAGCCTTCGCGGTACTTCACCCCGAGCGTGTTGGATATCTCCAGCGCGGCATCGCGCGAGGTGTCCGGGATCGGGATGATGGTGTCGATGTCGTGGTCCGGGCGCAGGCGCAGGATCTTCTCGCCCAGCTTGATGCCCATGCGCATGCGCGCCTTGTGCACGGAGACGTTGTCGATCATCGAATCCGGGCGTGCGAAGTACACGTATTCGAAGATGCAGGGCGTGTGCTCGGCCGGTTCGGCGCAGAGTTCGGAGAACAGTTCGCCACGCGCGGTGATCACCAGTGCCTCGCCCGGCTGCACGTCACGCACGCGCTGGAACCCCAGCACGTCCAGCGCCGCCGATTCGGAGGCCACGATGTACTCATCACCTTCGGCGTGGCTGCGCTTGCCCAGCACCAGCGGACGGATGCCGTGCGGGTCGCGGAAAGCCACCAGGCCCAGGCCGAGTACCACGCTGACCACCGCATAGCCGCCCTTGCAGCGGCGATGCACGTGCGAGACCGCGCGGATGGCGGCTTCCGGGGTGAGCTGGCGCTGCGCGTCCAGTTCGAAGGCGAAGACGTTCAGCAGGACTTCGCTGTCCGATTCGGTGTTGACGTTGCGGCGGTCCTGCTCGAACACCTGCCGGCGCAGGTCTTCGGTGTTGATCAGGTTGCCGTTGTGCGCCAGCGCGATGCCGTAGGGAGAATTGACGTAGAACGGCTGCGCCTCGTCCATTCCTTCCGAACCGGCGGTGGGATAGCGCACGTGTGCGATGCCGACCCGGCCCTCAAGGGTGGACATGGTGCGCGCATCGAATACATCGCGCACCAGCCCGTTGGCCTTCTGCACGCGCAGGCGCGTGCCGTCGGCGGTGGCGATGCCCGCCGCGTCCTGCCCACGATGCTGGAGGACGGTCAGGCCGTCATAGAGCTGCCCGGCGACGTTCTGGTTGCCGACGATTCCGACGATGCCACACATGTTGCGTAATCTCCGCTGGGCTGTGCCCATCTACAGGGATGTTGGCCGTGCCTGGCCGGGGGAAGCCGTCCTTAGGGGACAGCGGCTGGGTCTGGACGCTCGGGCGCCGACTCGATGTTCGCAGGCAGTGCCGGGGCGATCGCGTGCTCATCCGCCGCGCCCCTGGCCGGGTCCACGGTGCGCGGCCATCCGCGTCCCGCCACCACCTCGCCGAGGGCACCATTATCGCCTGTCGCGGCAGGCTTGCCCAACAGACTTTCAGGAAATGAGGCCGATCCGGGCAACGACAAGGGCTTTGCCTCCGGCAGCAGCCCATCCAGCGCCGGCGGCAACGACTGCGGCACCATGTCCTGCAGGCTTTCCATCGGCCGGGATACATCGGGCAACTGCGCCTGCATCCAGGCCACCATCGGCTGCAGCACCGGCCGCAGGTGCGATTGCTGCCACTCCGGCTCCATGCGCAGCGGCGTGTAGCTGCCAATGAGCAGCAGTACGGCGGCGATCAGCCCCCCGCGCACCAGGCCCAGCACCCCTCCCAGCAACCGGTCGGCACCACCCAGCAAGGCGAGCCGCAGGGCCGCGCGCAGCAGCATGCCGAGCACGCTCACCACCACCAGCACGGCAACGAACACGCTGACATAGCCGCCGACCTGATGGGCGGTCTCCGCAGGGCCTGGCGCCGCCCACCACGCAGCGGCATCGCCTCCGAACTGGAAGGCCGCCCAGCCCGCCAGCACCCAGGACAGGGTGCCGACGACGATGCCGACGAAGCCACGGAAGAAGCCGAACAGCGTGGACAGTCCAATGAAGCCCAGCAGGATGATGTCGATCATGCCGGCCTCCTGCCAGGTCCCTGGCGTCCGCGGCCTGTCATCAGGGGTGGGGGCGAACCATGCCGGCCACGCCGACCCGGGCGGCCACCTGCGCCTTCAGCTGGTCCGCTTCAGCGCGGTTGGCGACCGGACCGACGCGGACCCGGCTGAGCGTGCCCTTGTCGGTACGGACCTGTTCGACAAAAGCGCTGAATCCGGCCGCACGCACTTTGTCGCGCAGCGCGTTCGCCTCGCTGGCCTGGGAAAAGGCCCCCAACTGCACCGCGAAACCCACCCCGCTGGCCGCCGGAGCGGCAGGAGCCTTCACCTCCGGTTTCACTTCAGGCTTGGGCTGGGGCTTGGCAGCGACAGGTTTCGGTTCCGGCCGGGGCTCGGGCCTGGCCGGCGCCGGCCTGCTTTCGGGCAGCACCTGGGCCTGCACCGGGTTGGCACCCAGCGGCGTGGTCGTGGCAGCCGGCGTGGTCGTCGCCACCGCACTTCCATCACCTGCATCCAGCGTAATCACTTCAGCGCGCACATCGGTGCGCACCTTGACCGCCTGCAACCGCGCCGCTTCGGCCTGGGCGCGGTCAGCGAAGGGGCCTACCCGTACACGCCAGGCCGGTTTGCCATTGATGGTGGCCTGCTCGCTGAAGCCAGGCAGCTGGGCCCCCTTCAGATGGGCAATCACCGCATCGGCATGCGCCTGGCTGGCGTAGGCACCGAAGCTCACCGCGAAGTCGCCCGCGGCTGCCCCTGGACCGGTGTCGACGCCCGACGGGGCCGCAGCAGCCTGTTCCGGCAACGGCGTGGCCCCCTGCAATCCGCTGTTTCCACCGGCAGGAACCGCCAGTGGCAGCTCCCGGGTCTCGAACTGGGCATTGGCCGGCGCACCAGGCACCTCGATCGGCACGCTGTCGGCACTGCTGTTGCGGGCGGGGCCGGTCACCAGCATGGGAAGGAAAATCACGGCCAGCGCCACCAGGACGATGGCTCCGATCAAACGCTGTTTCAAGGACGTATCCACGGATGGCAGGCAACATGTGGGAACTGCAGGTGATTATACGGTCCCGGTGTGATGCAGCGTCGGTAACGCCTGAATGGACTCAGCGGGTGCTGTCCAGCCATTGCAGCGCCTGCGCCGCCGCATGGAATGAGCCGAACACCAGCACCCGGTCGCCGGCCTCCGCCTGCGCCAGCACCTGCGCCAATGCAGCCGCCACCGTCGGCGCCTGGGCAGCGCCTGCGGCGACCGTACCGGCCAGCCGCGCAGCCAGCGCCGGAGCGTCCTGTCCGCGCACGCCATCGAGTCCGGCCAGGGTCCAATCCGTCACCGTTTCGGCCAATGCGCGCACCACGCCCGCTGCATCCTTGTCCTGCAGCGCAGCGTAGACAGCATGGGTCCGCCCGGCCACGGGATCGGCACGCAACGCACGGCCCAGCGCCGTGGCGGCCTGCGGGTTGTGGCCCACATCCACCAGCACCGCGACGCCCTCATGGTCGAAATGCTGCAGCCGGCCGGCGATGCGGGCCGCTGCAATACCGCCAGCATAGGCTGCGCGCGGCACCGGACGATCCAGCGCGCGCAGCGCGGCGATCGCCGCACCGGCATTGGCCAGTTGTACCGGTCCGGCCAGTGCGGGCAACGGCAGTTCCATCCGCGTGGCAACGTCGCGCCAGCGCCAGCGCTGGGCATCGATCGGCTCGCAGAAGTAATCGCTGCCGGCACGGATCGCGTTGGCACCCACCAGGTATGCACGCTGCAATACGCTGGAAGGCGGATCGATCTCACCCAGCACCGCCGGCTTCCAGCCCCGGATGATCCCGGCCTTCTCCGCACCGATGGCTTCGCGATCTTCGCCCAGCCACTCGGCGTGGTCGATGTCCACGGTGGTGATGACAGCCACGTCGGCATCGACGATGTTGACCGCATCCAACCGCCCGCCCAGGCCTACCTCCAGCACCGCCAGGTCCAACCCGGCCCCGGCGAACAGATGCAGTGCAGCCAGCGTGCCGTACTCGAAGTAGGTCAGCGTGGTCTCGCCGCGAGCCGCTTCCACGGCAGCGAACGCAGCCACCAGCGCATCGTCGGTGACCTCCTGTCCATCGATGCGCACGCGCTCGTTGTAACGCAGCAGGTGCGGCGAGGTGTACGCACCGGTCTTCCAGCCAGCCTCACGTGCGATCGCTTCGATGAAGGCAACTGTCGAGCCTTTGCCATTGGTCCCCGCCACGGTGATGGTCCGCTGCGCAGGCGCGCCCAGTCCCAGTGCAGCGGCCACGGTGCGCACGCGCTCCAGCCCCATGTCGATGGTTGCCGGGTGCTGGCGTTCGATGAAGGTCAGCCAGTCGGCCAGGGTGGCGGGCGTATCGGTCACGGTGGAACGTCCTGCAATGGGTGATGTCAGAGGGCGCGGTGCTTGGCTTCGCCGAAGAACGGCGTGTGGTGGGCGCAGTCGTTCATGCGCACCACCTCCAGTTGTTCGATGTCCGGCCCTTCCAGCAGGTTGAGCGTGGTCGGCGCCTGGCGGAACGTCCACAACCGGCTGATCGGCAGGCCGAGGATCCGACACAGGATGACCCGGTTGACCGCATCGTGGGCCACCACCAGCAGCGTGTCGTGCTCACCAAGGCCTTCGGCGGCGCGCGCCAGGCCCCGCCAGCTGCGGTCCAGCACCAGCCGCAGCGACTCGCCACCCGGCATCAGCACGGTATCGGGTTCTTCGCGCCACGCGCGCAGGCGGGACGGATCCTTTTCGTGGATCTCGCTGGCCAGCAGGCCTTCCCACTCACCGTGGGCGATTTCCTGCAGTTCCGGTTCGGTCAGCAGCATGTCGGCACGATCACTGCCAAGGGCAAGCTGGGCGGTGCGCTGTGCGCGCGACAGCGGCGAGGCTACCGCACGGGTGATGTCCACCGACTTCAGGCGTTCACCGAGGGCCTGGGCCTGGGCTTCGCCGATCGGCGACAACGGGATATCGATCTGGCCTTGGTAGCGGCCTTCGGCGTTCCACGGCGTTTCGCCATGGCGGGCAAGCAGGATGCGCATGCGGGAGTCGGGGTCCTTGGGGGGAGGAGATCCGGCGGTTCGTCCACGTCTTGTGAAACCACCCGGACGCGCCATGATACCCGGTCGCGCTGGGGCCGCGCCGGATGGTTGACGCAGCCGGGCCATCGGTGACGACAGTTCGTCGTCACTCATCTGGCCGACGGCGGGGGCATGGCCCCGCCCTACCTCACTTCGCCAGGTCCAGTTCCTTCAGCAGTTCCGGTGCCGGCGCCACTTCCTGCATGATCCACTGCATGTAGCGGCTGTCCACGGCGATCATGCGGGTCATGATCGGATCGAACACCCAGTTGGAGCTGACCGATTCCCAGTTGCCATCGAAGGCCAAGCCGACCAGCTTGCCGTGGGCATCGAGCACCGGCGAACCGGAATTGCCACCGGTTATGTCCAGGTTGGACAGGAAGTTCACCGGCACCGAACCAATGCGCTGGTCTTCCAGGCCGCCGTAGCGCTTGGCCTTGACAGCATCCAGCAGCGCTTTCGGCGAATCGAACGGGTCGGCGCCGGTTTCCTTGGCGACGACGCCTTCCAGCGTGGTGAACGGGGTGAACGCCACGCCGTCCTTGGGCTGGTAGCCCATCACGTTGCCGAAGGTGATGCGCAGCGACAGGTTGGCATCCGGATAGACGAACTCGCCCTTGCTCTTCTTGTAGTCAGCCAGGGCCTGCAGGTACAGCGGTCGCGCCAGCAGCGATTCGCCTTCGCGGATCTTCTTCTGCTCTTCCTGCTTCAGCAGTTCCGGCATCACTGCCACTGCGTACTGGATGACCGGATCGTTGCTGGCTTCGAACGCGGCGCGGTCGGCCTTGAACCACTTCAAGCGTTCATCCAGGCTGCCCAGCTGCGTGCCGGCCAGCTTGCCGACCAGCGCGGTGGCAGCATTGGCATCGCTCCCGGCCAGCCACTGGTTCAGCACTGCGTTGTCGCGCTGTGCAGCCGGCAGACCCACGTACTGGTTCAACCAGTACTGCTGCAGCTGCTGGTCCATCTTCGCCACGTAGCGGCGTTCCATCTGCCGCACGCTGCCTTCGATGGTCGGCAGGTCACGGTCCTGGTAACCCACTTCACGTTCGGCATCGGGCTTGCTGCGCTCGATCGCCAGGCGGTACAGGGTGATCGCCGAACCCACTGCGGCGGTGTTGTTGAACTGGCCCACGAACAGGTCGCGCTCACGCGTGGCGCGGCCGGCTTCCAGATGCTTGATCAACTGCGCATGCGCGGCCAATGCCGGCTTGCCGGCCGCACCCTGCTGCTTCAGCCATGCCAGCACCTGCGCTTCTTCAGCCTGCTTCTGCCCGGCCGCGTCGATGCGCGTGAAGCCCTCCAACTGGCCGGCATAGTTCTTGGCCACGTTGTTCAGGCTGGCCGCGGTGGCGGCGTACTTCACCTTGACATCGGCGTCGGCCTTGCCGGCACCCTCGATCAACTTCAGCACCGCGTTGTAATGGCGGGCAATGGTCGGGTAGGTCCAGTCGGCGGTCTCATTGAACTCACCGGCAAGCGCATAACGGTTGGTCCGGCCCGGGTAGCCGGCCACCATCACGAAGTCGTCGGCACCCAGCGGCTGGTCGGCGAATTTCAGGAAATGCTTTGGCTGGTAGGGAACGTTGTCGGCCGAGAACGGCGCCGGCTTGCCGTCCTTGCCGACGTAAGCGCGGTAGAAGGAGAAATCGCCGGTGTGGCGCGGCCACATCCAGTTGTCGATGTCACCACCGAACTTGCCGACGCTGCCCGGGGGCGCATAGACCAGGCGCACGTCCTTGATTTCAAGGTTGCGGAACAGCCGGTAGGTGTTGCCGCCGGAGAACGAGTACAAGCGGCAGCGGAAACCGGCATCCGCTTCGCACGCGGCCACCTGGGACTTGTCGAACGCCTCCAGTGCGCGGGTACGGGCAAGCGGGTCCTTGCCGGCCGCCGCGATGGCCGCCTTGGCCTGCGTGGTGACGTCGGTGATCTGGTCGAGCACGAAGACGCGGGCATTCGGCCCGGCACTGAGCTCATCGCTGGTCCTGGGCGCATTGAAGCCGTCCTTGATCAGGTTCTTTTCAGCGGTGGAATTCAGCTGGATGGCACCATAGGCGCAGTGGTGGTTGGTGACCACCAGCCCCTGCGGCGATACGAAACTGGCGGTGCAACCGCCCAGGGCCACCACCGCGCCCATCGGGTCCCCGGTCAGGTCGGCCAGTTGCTCGGCGGACAGCTTGAGCCCGGCCTTCTGCAGCGGGCCGGCGATCTCCGGCAACTGTTGCGGCACCCACATGCCTTCGGCGGCATGGGCGACCTGGGCCAGGCCGAGGCTGGCGACGATGGAGAAAGCGAGCAGATTCGAGCGCATGAAGCATGCCCTTGGGTAATGGAACCGTCGATTCTAGCCCGCTCGCGGGCTTGCGTAGAGTGGCCCATGATCCGCTGCGCTCGCAGCGTTGTCGGAGGGAGATGCAGCGGGCCATGGACCGGCCCCTACCTTGGACAGACCGCGCTGCAGCATGGCGCGGACGCTGCCGGCCTTATAATCCGCGCCACCTTTCCCCCTGTGAGTTCCGCCGTGATGGCACAAACGATGAAGGCGCTGGTCAAGCGCGAAGCCGGCAAGGGTATCTGGCTGGAAGAAGTGCCGGTACCGGTGCCAGGCCCGAACGATGTGCTGGTCAAGCTGGAAAAGACCGCCATCTGTGGCACCGACCTGCATATCTACCTGTGGGACGAATGGAGCCAGCGCACCATCAAGCCCGGGCTGACCATCGGCCATGAGTTCGTTGGTCGCATTGCTGCCCTGGGTTCGGCCGTGACCGGCTACGAGATCGGCCAGCGCGTGTCGGCCGAGGGGCATATCGTCTGCGGCCATTGCCGCAACTGCCGCGGCGGCCGCCCGCACCTGTGCCCGAATACCGTCGGCATCGGCGTCAACGTCAATGGCGCCTTCGCCGAATACATGGTGATGCCGGCCAGCAACCTGTGGCCGATCCCGGACCAGATTCCGTCCGAACTGGCCGCGTTCTTCGACCCCTACGGCAATGCCGCGCACTGCGCGCTGGAATTCAACGTGATCGGTGAAGACGTGCTGATCACCGGCGCCGGCCCGATCGGCATCATTGCCGCCGGCATCTGCAAGCACATCGGTGCGCGCAACGTGGTGGTGACCGACGTCAATGACTTCCGCCTGAAACTGGCTGCCGACATGGGCGCTACCCGCGTGGTCAACGTGGCCAATACCTCGTTGAAGGACGTGATGGCCGACCTGCACATGGAAGGCTTCGACGTCGGCCTGGAAATGAGCGGCAACCCGCGTGCCTTCAATGACATGCTGGACTGCATGTACCACGGCGGCAAGATCGCCATGCTCGGCATCATGCCCAAAGGTGCCGGTTGCGATTGGGACAAGATCATCTTCAAGGGCCTGACCGTACAGGGCATCTATGGTCGCAAGATGTACGAGACCTGGTACAAGATGACCCAGCTGGTGCTGTCCGGCTTCCCGCTGGGCAAGGTGCTGACCCATCAGTTGCCGATCGATGACTTCCAGAAGGGCTTCGACCTGATGGAAGAAGGCAAGGCCGGCAAGGTCGTCCTCAGCTGGAACTGATTCCGGTCGTCGGTAGCGCCGGGCCATGCCCGGCGTCCGCGGAACAGCCGCCGGGCATGGCCCGGCGCTACCGGAACGAAAAAGGCGCCGCTCGGGCGCCTTTTTCGTAAAGCGTGCCGGAGCGATGCGGCCGGATCAGTTCCCGATGGCGACAGTGAACACCACCCGGTTGTCTGCCAGCTTGCCGTTGTTGTCGCGGCCGGCGCCGTCGGTTCCGTGGTAACCCAGGCCCAGGTTGAACAGGCCGAACTGCCGGCTGACGCCAACATTGAAATCGGTGTAATCCTTGCCCGTTACGGTTTCCAGCGTGCTGCGACCGACGTTGGCGTTCAAGGTGAAATCGTTCGGCAGGCCCCATTCCCCGCCCACGGCGTAGTACCAGCTCTTGGTATCGGAACCGGAGATATCGTTGGTATAGGCCACCGTGAGCGTGTACTGCTCGGCGAAGGTGGTGGTGGTGATCAGCTCGTTGTAGTTCAGCTCGCTGGCACCCGGATAGGTGTAGCGGTTGAGCAGTACGTCGAAGTTGACGTTGTCGCTGACATCGAAACCGTAACCGATCAGGAAATCCACTTCGGTGCTCGGGTCGCCCGGCCCGAAGTCCACGCCCGAACCCCATACGCCTGCATACAAGCCCACCGGGGAGGTGTAGGTGAAGCCGGCCTGCAGGGTGGGATCTTCGTCGGTCTGCGAGACGCCGCGGAAGACGTAGTCGGATACACCGGTGACATTCCAGCTGTAAGGCGATTCGGCTTCCTGTGCGCTGGCAGCGAACGAGGCAAGCGACAGGGCAGCAGCAACGGCAAGACAACGGCAGGCGTGCTTCATGGGCGTCTCCGGGGGCGATGGCGGGGGAGGAGGGACATGGGGCGTGGCGCGGACCGGAAGGAAAACAACCGGTTCACGGATATTTAACCTGTTTGATATTGCAACGCAACATGTTCGTGCACCCCGGCCCGCCGCTCCTGCGGCGGCGGGCCGGGTAAAATTGCAGCTTTCCCGTGCTGAGCCGCCTTTCCGCCATGACCGAAGCCTCGACCGACCTCACCCGCCACTATGCCGAGGAACTGGACGCCATCCGCGCCCAAGGCCTGTTCAAGTCCGAGCGGATCATCACCAGCCCGCAATCGGCCGAGATCACCCTCGACGACGGCCGCCAGGTGTTGAACTTCTGCGCCAACAACTACCTGGGCCTGGCCGACCACCCGGACCTGATCCAGGCAGCCAAGGACGCGCTGGACAGCCACGGCTTCGGCATGGCCTCGGTGCGCTTCATCTGCGGCACCCAAGACCTGCACAAGCAGCTGGAAGCGCAGATCGCCAGCTTCTTCGGCAAGCAGGACACCTGCCTGTACGCGGCCTGCTTCGACGCCAACGGTGGCCTGTTCGAACCGCTGCTTGGCGAGAACGACGCCATCATCTCCGATGCGCTCAACCATGCGTCGATCATCGACGGCGTGCGCCTGTGCAAGGCCAAGCGCTTCCGCTATGCCAACTGCGACATGGCCGACCTGGAAGCCCAGTTGCAGGCTGCGGACGCGGCCGGCTGCAAGACCAAGCTGATCACCACCGATGGCGTGTTCTCGATGGACGGCTTCATCGCCCCGCTGGACGAGATCACCGCGCTGGCAAAGAAATACAACGCGCTGGTGCACATCGACGAATGCCACGCCACTGGCTTCCTCGGTGCCACCGGCCGTGGCTCGGCCGAGGTAAAGGGCGTGCTGGACCGGATCGACATCATCACCGGCACGCTGGGCAAGGCCATGGGCGGGGCGCTGGGTGGCTTCACCACGGCCAGCGCCGAAGTGATCGAACTGCTGCGCCAGCGCTCGCGTCCGTACCTGTTCTCCAACTCGCTGCCGCCGCACGTGGTGGCCGCCGGCATCAAGGCCTTCGAGATGCTGGCTGCCGCCGATGACCTGCGCACCACCTTGGCGGGGAATACCGCGTACTTCCGCGAAAAGATGACGGCTGCAGGTTTCGACGTGAAGCCAGGGGTGCACCCGATCAGCCCGGTGATGCTGTATGACGCGCCGCTGGCGCAGAAGTTCGCCGAGCGCCTGCTCGAGGAAGGCATCTATGCCATTGGCTTCTTCTTCCCGGTGGTGCCCAAGGGCCAGGCACGCATCCGCACCCAGATCAGCGCCGCGCATACCCGCCAACACCTGGATCGCGCGATCGAAGCATTCACCCGCATCGGCCTGGAACTGGGCGTAATCAAGGCCTGACAGAAAAAGGGGACGGAGGGGATTAAGTCGTTTCTGGCCCGGCCCTGGCTGCAGCGGCGCATCGGGTTGGAAACGACTTAATCCCCTCCGTCCCCTTTTTTCACCTTTTTCAATTTTCAGCGTGCTTCGACTTTGCTGTTGCCTTTCGCCACGCGAATGCCGTTGGCCTTCATCCAAGCGTCGAATTCGTCGGCGGACATTTTCTTGTCGCCTTCGCTCATCATGAAGCGATAGCTGCCACGTCCGTCCAACTCGGGCACTTTGATTTCCACCACGTCCATGATGGGCGGTGGTGGCGCCTTGGCCATTTCCTTCTTGCTGCTGCAGGCAGCCAGCAACACCAGTGGCAGCAAGCTGCCAGCAAGCCGCAGCGGAAGGTTCGGGAGATTTCGGTTCATGGCGGTACTCCTGTTGCGTGGGGTGTAATGCCGGACGCCCCCTACGCCCGGAACGCGGCCGACGCACAGCGCCGGCCGCGGGTTTCAGCCCGGAGGCATGGCAGCCTCCAGTTGCCGTCGGTCGTCTTCCTGCAGCATCCGCCACTGGCCCTTGCCCAGGTCGCCGAGCAGCAGCCCGCCGATCGCCACGCGGACCAGCCGCACTACCTGTAGGTCGAATGCCGCCAGCAGGCGACGGATATGCCGGTTGCGCCCTTCTTCCAGCACGACTTCCAGCCAGGCGGTCTTCTCGCCCTGGCGCAACACCGTTGTCGAGCGCGCGGCAAGAAACTCACCATCGTCATGCACGCCTGCGCAAAGGGCGGCCAGCGTGCTGGCGTCGGGAATGCCATCGACCTGCACGTGATACGTCTTGTCCGGTCCCGTTTCGGGGGCGGTCAGCCGTGCGGCCCACTGTGGGTCATTGCTGAAAAGCAGCAGGCCCTCGCTGGCTTTGTCCAGCCGCCCAACAGGGGCCAGCCATGGCAGCCCAGCGTCGTCAAAACAGCGATAGACCGTATCGCGGCCGCGTTCGTCCTTCACCGTAGTGACCAGGCCGCGCGGCTTGTTGAGCACCAGGTAGACGCGCTGCGCCGCATCCAGTGACTGGCCGTCGACCTGGACCTGCTGCCGACCCGCCTGGATGGGAAACTCTGGATCGAGCACGGTGCGCCCATCCACGCTGACCCGCCCGGCGGCAATCCAGCGCGCCGCTTCGGTACGCGAGCACAGGCCGGCCTTGGACAGTACGCGTGCCAGGCCATGGCGCACCGCAGTTGCAGCGGGCATCGCACGCCCACGCGCGGCATGGGTGCGGGCGGTGACGGTGGCAGGGGGGCGCCTTGGCCGCATGTCCTGCTACCTGCCGCGATTACTTCTTGTCGACCGGCTTGGCTTCGGCAGACGCTTCCGCCGCCGGAGCCTCAACCGCGGCCGCAGCCGCAGGGGCCGGCCGTGCCTTGACCACACGCACGCCGCGCGCCTTCATCCAGGCGTCGAATTCCTCGGCAGTCATGCGCTTGCCGTTCTGGCTCATGTCGAAGCGCCAGGGCGTATTGTCGAACTCGGTCTGCGGCTTGTAGGCGGCCGGATCATTCGGCGCGATCACCGGTGCGCCCGGCATGACCTTGGCGACGTTCTGGCAGCCTTCGATGCGCAACCGCTGCAGCACGCTGTCCAGCGACTGGGCCTGCTCGTAATTGCTGGTCAGGACGCCCGCGGGCATGCCCAGCTGGGAATTGCGGGTGAACAGTTCGCTGGCAACCGGAGCAATAGCCGTTGCGGGCAACGGCAGCGGCGCGGCGCCGGCGTTGACCGAACAGTCCACGGCGGCATGGGCGGCAGGAACCAGGGCCAGCGCCAGGACGGCGGCCGATGCAGTGCGCAACATGAGGACATCCAGGAAAGACGAGGTTGCCGCGAGTTTAACAGCGACACAACGCCTTTCAAGATCCTACATTCAATGAATACGCCAACTTGTTGGTTTTTTTGCGATTTCCTGACGAACGGTGGGAACACCGTGACGGCCAACGGGCCGTAGCCCCCGATCCGCGAACCCCGGAAACAACAAGACCCGGCCGAAGCCGGGTCCTGCTGTGTCATTCCGGTGAAGCGCCAGGACTTAGTTCTGGACGTTCAGCTCGGTACGACGGTTCTTGGCGCGACCTTCCGGGTTGTCCGAACCATCAGCATTGGTGTTCGGAGCAATCGGACGGCTCTCGCCGTAGCCGATCGGGCCCTGCAGGCGCGAAGCCTCGACACCGTTCTGGGTCAGGTAGTCGTACACCGCGGTGGCACGACGCTCGGACAGCTTCTGGTTGTAAGCATCAGAACCCTTCGAGTCGGTGTGACCGGCCACTTCAACGCGCAGGTCCGGGTAACGCTTCAGGATTTCCGAAGCTTCACCCAGGATTGCCACGGCGTCCGGACGCAGGTTCGCCTTGTCGAAGTCGAAGTTCACGCCCTTCAGGTCGATCGAGACCGGCACCGGGCAACCGTCCGGACCAATGGTCTGGCCAGGCTGCGAATCCGGGCAACGGTCGTCGCAGTTGTTGACGCCGTCACCGTCGTCATCCAGGTCGGCGCAGCTCGGAGCAACCGGAGCCGGAGCCGGCACGGCAGCCACCGGGGCCGGTCCCAGCGGGATCACGACACCGACCGAAGCCAGCACGTCGCCGAACCAGTCTTCGTTCGAAGCAGCAACGCTCTGGTCGTCGAAGTCAGCGCGGTAGGCCACTTCGGCACGCACGGCAACGCGCTTGTCGAACGTGGTCTGCACACCGGCGCCGAGCTTGGCAGCGAAACCGCCGTCCTTACGCTCGCGCGGACCATTCGCATTCACTGCTGCGTACTCTTCTTCCGACTTCTGGTAGCCCAGGCCGAACAGCAGGTACGGGTTCCAGCCACGGCCTTCCTGCACGAAGTGGCGACGCAGGTCCAGCGAGGCGCCGTACTGCGACCAGTTCAGGTCCTGATCGGCATCGAAGTTCGGGTTCTGGTAGTTCAGCTCACCGTCGAGCGACCAGTTCGGGCTGATGAACTTGCCCAGGCCCAGGGTCACGAACGGAGCATCGTTGGTGGTGCGATCGCTGTCCTGGAAATTGAAGCCGGCCGAACCGGTCAGGTACCAGCGGTCGTCGAATTCCTGCGCCGAAGCAGCCTGGGCGAAAGCCAGACCGCCCAGCAGCGCGGCGGTAAGGATCTTCTTGTTCATTGAGTACAGCTCCTATATCGGGGGTATGAAACCGGTAGAGGCATGGGCCAGCACTACGACAGCCGATTCAGCACGCCACCGCCGCGAACATTATGCTCAGGCGGGTGAAGGTCATGTTAACAGTCCCGTAACATGTGAAACCGGGCGCCGGGCCTCCACCGTGTCCGGCGGTTGCACCCTATACAGGATCATGAAAAACCGCAACAGGCAGGTGTGGCAAGGGTTTTCCTCTGCTTCAGGGAAGCAGATGGGTATCTTGCGACATAAGTAACTCAGGGATTCAGCAGGCACACAGCGCCATGAGGAACTTTATGCGCGGCGCGAACCTGAACCGGCGATAGCGGTGGATCGCGATCCACGGGTACGTTATCAGCCCATTCCCGACATACCTCATGAGAATTCCTTCATAAGGAACCGCCGTCCCCCGATTCGCTGCCAGCCCAGCCTGTGGCGGCGCATTGCGTAACATCTGTATCTATCGAATCATTATCGACCGACCTAAGGTGGGCACAGTCCTGCCGAGCCTGTTCGATGCCCTCCTCCATTTTCCGTCGCCTTGCCCAACTGATCGCCGGCCTGTTCCTGTATGGCCTTGGCATTTCCATGATGGTGCGCGCCAGTATCGGCGTTGCCCCATGGGATGTGTTGTCGCAGGGCATCGCGGCCAACAGCCCGTTGTCCTTCGGGATGGCCACCAATGCCATCGGCGCACTGGTGCTGCTGCTGTGGTGGCCGCTGCGGCAGAAGCCGGGAATCGGCACCGTGTTGAACGTGCTTCTGATCGGCCCTTCGGCACAGTTCGGCCTGTGGTTGCTTCCGGCGGTCGATGGCCTCTGGTTGCAGGTACCGCTGTTTGCCGCCGGGCTGCTGCTGGTTGCGCTGGCTACCGGCCTGTATATCGGTGCCCGCCTCGGGCCTGGGCCGCGCGATGGCCTGATGACCGGCCTGCACGCACGGACCGGCTGGCCTATCTGGCAGGTGCGCAGCCTGATCGAAGGCGGTGCGCTGCTGGTGGGCTGGTTGTTGGGCGGCGACGTGGGGCTGGGCACCCTGGCCTTCGCGCTGCTGATCGGGCCGTTGTGCGGCATGACCTTGGGGTGGTTCGGCATCGGCAAGGTGCCATCGGGTCCATTGCCGGCGCGGTGATCCGGTCGCGCTCGCCGACCACGGCTCGGCACCGCAGGCCCGTGTAGTGCGGCGGCAGAGCTTGCTCCCCAGCGCGTTTCAGGTCACGCTTCGGCTCTCCGTACGCAAGCGTATCCACGATGACGCCAGCCAGCGAAAGCGCCTACCCGCACCTGTTCACCCCGCTCGACCTGGGCTTTACCCAGTTGCGCAACCGGGTCCTGATGGGTTCCATGCACACTGGCCTGGAAGACCGCGCGCGCGATTTTCCGCGGCTGGCAGCCTATTTCGCCGAGCGCGCCGAAGGCGGCGTGGGCCTGATCGTCACCGGCGGTTTCGCCCCCAACGTAGTGGGCTGGCTCAAGCCGTTCGGCGGCAAGCTGTCATGGCCGTGGGAAGTGCGGCCGCATCGCCAACTGACTGCAGCGGCCCACCAGCATGGCGCGAAGATCTGCCTGCAGTTGCTGCACGCTGGCCGCTATGCGTATCACCCGCTGTCGGTGGCGCCCTCACGGCTGAAAGCACCGATCAATCCGTTCACTCCCCGGGCGCTGTCCGCACGTGGCGTGGACCGGCACGTCGCCGACTATGCGCGCAGCGCGCGGCTTGCACGCGAGGCTGGCTACGACGGCGTGGAAGTGATGGGCTCGGAGGGGTATCTCATCAACGAATTCATCGCGCCGCGCACCAACCAGCGCCGCGATGCCTGGGGCGGCGATGCCAGCCAGCGCATGCGCTTTGCCGTGGAAATCGTGCGCCGCATCCGTGAGGCATGCGGACCTGACTTCATCATCATCTACCGCCTGTCGCTGGTGGACCTGGTCGACGGCGGCAGCAACTGGGAAGAGATCGTCGCCCAGGCCCAGGCCATCGAGGCGGCGGGCGCGACGATCATCAATTCGGGGATCGGCTGGCACGAAGCACGCGTGCCGACCATCGCCACGTCCGTGCCACGCGGGGCGTTCGCCGGCGTTACCGCCAAGCTCAAACCCCATGTGGGCGTGCCGCTGGTGGCCACCAACCGCATCAACATGCCCGATGTAGCCGAACGCATCCTGGCCAGTGGCGGCGCCGACATGGTGTCGCTGGCACGGCCGTTGCTGGCGGACCCGCAGTGGCCGAACAAGGCCCGTGCCGGACGCGCACGCGCCATCAACACCTGCATCGCATGCAACCAGGCCTGCCTGGACCACGTGTTCGAGAACAAGACCGCCAGTTGCCTGGTCAATCCGCGCGCCGTGCACGAAACCGAGCTGGTCTACCGGCCCGTCGCCACGCGCAAGCGGGTAGCCGTGGTCGGCGCGGGCCCGGCGGGCCTGGCCTGCGCGACGGTGGCCGCCGAACGCGGGCACCAGGTCACTTTGTTCGACGCCAATGATGAAATCGGCGGCCAGTTCAATCTGGCCAAACGCATACCGGGCAAGGAAGAGTTCCACGAGACATTGCGCTACTTCGGCCACAAGCTCGACGAAACCGGCGTGCAGGTACGGCTTGGCACCCGTGCCGACGCCGCCGCCCTGGCCGGGTTCGACGAGGTGGTGCTGGCCACCGGCATCCTGCCGCGCCAGGTGGACTTTCCCGGTGCCAACCACGCCAAGGTGGTGAGTTACCTGGACGTGCTGCTTGGCCGGGTCACCGTGGGCCACCGGGCCGCGATCATCGGTGCCGGCGGCATCGGCTTCGATGTCGGCGAATTCCTCAGCCAGGAAGGTCCGTCACCGTCATTGGACACGGCACGCTGGATGGCCGAATGGGGCGTGGACCCGACATTCCAGGCACGCGGCGCGCTCGCACCGCCGGCACCGGAACCGGCCGCGCGTACCCTGTGGCTGCTGCAGCGCAGCCCGGGCCGTCCCGGCGCCCGGCTCGGCAAGACCACCGGATGGATCCACCGTGCCACGCTGAAGGGCAAGGGGGTGACCATGCTCGGCGGCGTGGAGTACCTGGGGGTGGACGATTCAGGCCTGCGCATCCGCGTGGAGGGCAATGAACAGGTGCTGGACGTCGACCATGTGGTGATCTGTGCAGGCCAGCAATCCAATCGGGTGCTGATGGAAGAACTGCAGGACAAGGGCATCGCCGCACGACTGATCGGGGGCGCGGACGTGGCCAATGAACTCGACGCCAAGCGGGCAATAGATCAGGGCAGTCGCGTCGCAGCAGACCTCTAGGAAACATGAATAGGGGCGTGGTGGTCCGCTTTAGGGCCGCCGCCCGAACCTGAATGTCAAGGGGGACGATTCAGGATGCGTTGCGAAAAGCCCCCTTACCTTGCGCCAACTTTCCCGCTCACCGCCAGTTCCGGTGAGCAGGTGCGGCCCCTCCCCCTCGATTGCTTCGCGATCATTTCCGGGGCCGCCCACGGGGCAACCCCGATGGTTGCCTCCCCATGACGCCAAGTCGTACCCCCGCCTCTTCCGGCCGTGATGCCGGCGGAATCGCCAGGTGCGGCCTACACGGAGCAAGGAGTGATATGAAACTGGCCTGGATACTCTGGCTGTCGCAATTGTTGCCGCAGCCTGCCGCCGATTCGTTGTGCCTGAGCACCACCGTTTACCTGGAAGCCCGCGACCAGACCGTCCGTGGCCAGCAGGCCGTTGCCGAAGTCGCCCTGCGGCGCCGCGACAGTGGCCTGTGGGGAGATTCGATGTGCCAGGTGGTGACCGCACGCCGGCAGTTCGCCCCGACCATCGTCGCACCCGGCACGCAGCTGGCCAACGACGCCGCCTGGCGCGAGGCCATGACGGTTGCATTCGATGCCGAACGCAACTGGGCGTTGCCACTCAACCAGCGCCAGGAGATCGTGCCGGGTGCCAGCCACTTTGCTGCCCTGGCCCTGGCCAGCCCCAGCTGGCGCAATGCCTACCAGGTGGCGACCATCGGCGACCACACTTTCTATAAAGTGCAGAGCCTCAAGCCCCGCCAGTCGTAACGATCTGTTTGCCGGCGCGCCATTGCCGCGCGCTGCGGGCTCCGCGATAGTGGTGGCTTCCTGCCGCCGACCCCATCCGGAGTCTCCATGAAGCTGTACAGCAAGCCAGGTGCCTGCTCCACCGCCGACCATATCGCCCTGCAGTGGACCGGCCAGCCGTTCGACGTCGAACTGATGACCCGTGAAACGCTGAAGGCACCCGAGTTCCTGAAGATCAATCCAGTCGGTTCGGTGCCGGCGCTGGTCGACGGTGATTTCGTCCTGGCCCAGAACGCGGCCATCCTCGGCTATATCGCCGACACCCGCCCCCAGGCGGGCCTGGCCGGCGACGGTAGCCCGCGCCAACGCGCCGAAGCCACGCGCTGGCTGTCGTTCGTCAATTCGGACCTGCATCCCGCGTTCCTGCCGCTGTTCGCCCCGGGCAAATTCGTCGCCGATGAAGGGCAGAAAGACGCGCTCGCTGCCGTGGCGCACAGGCGCCTGCGCGGCCTGTTCGAACAGGCTGACCGCCAGTTGGCCGACAAGCCCTGGCTGGCTGGTTTCCGCAGCTTCGCCGACCCCTATTTCTATATCACCCTGCGCTGGGCGGCGGGCGCGAAGGTCGACCTGTCCGGCCTGGACAACCTGGCGGCGTATCGCACCCGGATGGAGGCCGATGCCGGCGTGCAGGCGGCGCTCAAGGCCGAAGGCCTGAGCTGAACGGATCGGGGCGTCGGCAGGAGGCACGCTCCATCACGGCTGCGTGCCCTGGCCAGGCCTGCGTGCCTCCGTCACCCTATCCAGCGCACCACCTCGCCCTGCGCATCGCGCAGGCAGGTCGGACGCACTTCCACGCAGAGCGCAGCCGAGACCGGGTACGTCCCGCGTACCGGCCGCAGCGTATCGGTGAGGCGCTGCAGCGACGCTGGCGCCAGACTGCAGCGAAGGTGCTGCCCGTGGCCTGCCACGGTGTCTTCCTGCCCCGCAACGAACGTCCATTGCAGGGGGTCGCCGACCAGGTCGAGGGCACGACCGTAGGGAAGCCGTGCAGCCAGAAGGTCGAGCACGCTGGCCACCTGGCCTGCGCCGAGCACCAGTACGGTGGGCCCGTCGCTTCGGTCGCGATGGGCCTCCAGGGTTTCCAGCATCAACGCGGCGGTGCTGGACCCGTCGCGACGGCTGCCCGCCTCCACCTGGGCCGCCAGCGCCGGATCAGCCAGCAACGAGCCACGCGCGAGGTCGGTTATCCAGAGCGGCATCGCCGATTCCAGCACCTGCATCACGCCATCGGTGGACCAGCGTTTGATCGCGGCCATTTCGGCATCGACCAGCCCGATCACCTGCAGGAACTGCAACGCGCCGTTGGGCGTTGCGCGCGGGGGCAACTGGGGATCGCGCATGAACGCAAGGTGGGCCAGTTCAGTGGCATGATCCAGCGCGATCGGCCCATTGGCATTCATGTAGTGCCCGGGTTCGAACACGTTGCCGGTCTGGAACACATAGCGCGCCAGGTTCTGCAGCAAGCTCATCGGCCAGGTCGGCGGACGGTCACCAGCTGTCGCCTCCGGACCGGCGGCCAAACGGAAGGTCAGCTCGAAGCCGAAGCCACTCAGCGCAGGATCATCGCTCTGCTTGGTGAAAAGCTCGGAGAATCCGTAAGTGACGAAATGCCAGTGCGGCCGGGGGGCCTGGTTCCAATAGACGCTGACGCCATCCAATGGGTCGCGGCCGCCCAGCGTCCAGGGTAGCGTGGCACCGAAATGCTGCGGCTCCTGGGCCGGATAGACGACCGCCAGCGCCGCGTTGATCGCGTCCCAGCCGGAACTGCCTTCGTCTCCCTGCATTGTCGGGACAACCTCGGGAAGGGGATGGTTCTGCACAGCTCAGCCCGCTCGGCAAGAATGCCCACTGTAACGCAAGCCTGCGCGCCGGCCACCCCGCGGGCAGCGGCGGCCACGTCCTGAAAGCACGTGGCCGCCTCGTTTCAGTGCCCCAGCACGCGCCGGATCTCATCCAGGGCACCAGGATCGTCCAATGTGGACAGATCTCCTGGATCGCGCTCCTCGGCCAGCGCCTGCAACGAACGCCTCAGCAGCTTGCCCGAGCGGGTCTTGGGCAGCGCGTTGACCACATGGATATGTGCCGGCCGGGCGACGGCGCCCAGCGATGCAGTGACCGCGCCCATCATTTCGCCCACCACTGCGGCCGGGTCTTCGCCGTCCAGGCCCTGCTTCAGGGTTACGAAGACCAATGGCACCTGGCCCTTCAGCTCATCCTTCACCCCGATCACTGCCGCCTCCGCAACCCGCGGATGGCCGGAGATTGCTTCTTCGATCTCGCGCGTGCCCAGCCGATGGCCGGCCACGTTGATCACATCATCGGTGCGGCCGAGGATGAAGGTATAGCCGTCGTCGTCGCGGATCGCCCAGTCCAGCGAGCTGTACAGCAATTCCTTGAAATGGCTGAAGTAGCTCTGCAGGAAACGGGCGTCGTCATTCCACACCGTGGTCATGCAGCCCGGCGGCAGCGGTGGCGTCACGACCAGCACGCCTTTCTGCCCGGCCGCGACTTCCTCGCCGGTGTTCTCGTCGATCACCTTCATGCGGTAACCGAGATTTGGAAAACCCGGTGATCCGAACCGCACCGGCTTCATGTCCAGGCCCGGCAACAAGGTCAACGCCGGCCAGCCGGTTTCGGTCTGCCAGTAGTTGTCGATGATCGGCTTGCCGAGCGCTTCGCTGGCCCAGAGCGCGGTCGGCTCGTCCAGCGGCTCACCGGCCAGGAAGATGTACTTCAGTGCCTGCAGGTCATGCCGGCGGATGAAGTCCGCGTCATGCTTCTTCAGCACGCGGATGGCCGTCGGCGAGGAGAACAAGGTGCGCACGCCATATTGCTCGCACAGTGCCCACCAGATGCCCGGATCCGGATTGGTGGGCAGGCCTTCGTACAGCAGCGAGGTGCAACCGCCGATCAACGGACCGTATACGTTGTAGGAATGCCCCACCGCCCACCCCACGTCGGAGGTGGAGAACATCACCTGCCCGGGCCGGCAGTCGAACACCGTCTCCATCGACTGGGCCATCGCCACCGCGTAGCCACCGACGTCACGCTGCACGCCCTTGGGCTTGCCGGTGGTGCCGGAGGTATACAGCAGGTAACTCGGTTCGCTCGATTCCAGCCACTGTACCGGTACCTCGGTCTCCCCCACTTCGGCGCGCAGGGTCGCGTACTCCACGTCGCGGCCCTCCACGCGCGGCTGCGCTGGATCCAGCCCGCGGGACACGATCAATACATGTGGCGGCGGTGACTGCGCTTCATTGCAGGCCGCATCGACCATTGCCTTGTAAGGGATCAGCTTGCCCCCGCGCATGCCAGCGTCGGCGGCGATCAACAGCTTCGGCTGGGCGTCATCGATGCGCAGTGCCAGGTTATGTGCAGCGAAGCCACCAAACACCACCGAGTGCACCGCGCCGATGCGCGCGCAGGCCAGCATCGCGAACACCGCCTCGGCCATGTTCGGCATGTAGATGACCACGCGGTCGCCATGGCCGACATCCAGGCGCCGCAGCACGGCAGCGAAGTCGTTCACTTCACGGTAGAGCTGGCGGTAGGTGATTTCGCGGGTTACGTTGGTCTCGGTGGATACCGCCACCAGGGCGAGCTGGTCCCCGCGATCAGCCAGGTGTCGATCGACGGCGTTGTAACAAAGGTTGGTTTCTCCACCGACAAACCAGCGACGGAATGGCGGATTGCTGTAATCCAGTATCTGTTGCGGTGGCTTGTGCCAATAAATCCGCTTCGCCTCTTCGCCCCAGAATGCCTCCGGCTCGTCGATCGAGCGTCGGTAGGTTTCTTCGTAATCCATGACGCTGCCCTCCCAGACCCAGTCATGCCATCGAGCATAGTGCGCCATCGCCGGTGCTACCGCCCGACCTTGGTCGTAGTTGCCGTGCTGCGCCCAGCGCATGCGTCGCAGGCAAAGTCAAAAGCCGCGGGGCCGTGGCTGGGCGGGAAACGCGATGGTGCTTTGGTAGCGCCGACCCATGGTCGGCGGGTTCTGCTGGGTCTGATGGTTTCCGCCGGGCACGGCCCGGCGCTACCGCTTTTCTTTCTTATTTACGCGGTGGGCCGCCAACGGAACCTGTCCGGGCGCAAAAAAAGACGCCGGGACATGCCCGGCGTCTTTTGACCAGCGTTACCGCTTGGCTCAGCCCAGCAGGTGGGCGACGCCCGAACGCTCTTCTTCCAGCTCGGCCAGGGTCTTGTCGATGTACTTCTGGCTGAAATCGTCGACCGGCAGGTCCTTGACCAGCGTGTACTCGCCGTTTTCCGTGGTTACCGCAAAGCCGAAGATCACGCCTTCCGGAATGCCATAGGAACCATCGGACGGAACGCCCATGGTGACCCACTTGCCGTTGCTGCCCAGCACCCAGTCACGCACGTGATCGATGGCGGCATTGGCAGCCGAAGCAGCCGAGGACGAACCACGGGCTTCGATGATCGCCGCACCGCGCTTGCCCACGGTCGGGATGAAGGTGTTGGCGTTCCATTCCTGGTCGTTGATCGCATCGGCGATGGAGGCGCCGTCGGCGGTGGCGAAACGGTAATCCGGGTACATGGTCGGGCTGTGGTTGCCCCACACCACCAGCTTCTCCATGCCGCCGACCGGCTTGCCCAGCTTGGTCGACAGCTGGCTCAGCGCACGGTTGTGGTCCAGGCGCAGCATGGCAGTGAAGTTGCGCGGATTCAGGTCCGGCGCCGACTTCATCGCGATGTAGGCATTGGTATTGGCCGGATTGCCGACCACCAGCACCTTCACGTCGCGCTTGGCGACCTTGTTCAGCGCGGCGCCCTGGGCGGTGAAGATCTTGGCGTTCTCCAGCAGCAGGTCCTTGCGCTCCATGCCCGGGCCGCGCGGACGCGCGCCGACCAGCAGGGCGATGTCGGCATCCTTGAACGCCACTTCGGCGTCGTCGGTGCCGACCATGCCGGCCAGCAGCGGGAACGCGCAGTCTTCCAGTTCCATGATCACGCCCTTCAGCGCGGCCTGGGCCTTTTCCACCGGCAGTTCCAGCAACTGCAGGATGACCGGCTGGTCCTTGCCCAGCATTTCACCGGAAGCGATACGGAACAGCAGGGCATAACCGATCTGGCCGGCAGCGCCGGTCACGGCAACACGAACAGGTGCTTTCATGGGGGTTTCCTCTTGCTTGCAAGCGTTGGATGTATGCCGCGGGCGTGGCCAGGCGGCCTGGCAGGCGGCGGGGATCATGGAAACGGCCACCCAGGGTGGCCGTTAAAAGGAAGATCAGGCGGCGAGGATCTTGTTCCACTCCGCAACGCGGTCGGCCTGGGCGGCCAGCACGGCGTCAGTGTCGCCTTCCAGGGTGATCGAATGGATGACATCGCCCTGCTTCACCGAATCAACGATGGCCTGGCCTTCCAGCACCTGGCCGAACACGGTGTGCTTGCCGTCCAGCCAATCGGTCTTGATGTGGGTGATGAAGAACTGGCTGCCATTGGTGTTCGGGCCGGCGTTGGCCATCGACAGCGAACCAACCTGATGCTGCACGCCATTCTTCTCGTCTTCGAACTTGTAGCCCGGACCACCGGTGCCACGACCCTGCGGGCAACCGCCCTGGACCATGAAGTCGGCGATGACGCGGTGGAACACCAGGCCGTCATAGAAGCCCCGCTTCACCAGGTTCACGAAGTTGGCCACGGTCAGCGGCGCCTTGTCAGCGAACAGCTCGACTTTGATCGGGCCTTGGGTGGTGTCGAAAGTGGCGATCAGGGACATTGAGAATCCTTGGAATCCGGGTTGGAAAGGTCTAGCTCCCTAGTTTACACCCGTCCCGTTTCGGTCGCGGGTACGACGATGGTGGGACGGCCGGCCGTGAACAGGTAGCGCCGGGCCATGCCCGGCGGCGCTCATCCGATCGGCGCGGAGGGGCCGCGCCGGGCATGGCCCGGCG
>NZ_JACGXS010000004.1 GCF_014117215.1 Stenotrophomonas tumulicola
CTCCCTGGTGAAATTAGCGCTGTGGAACCACCCGATCCCATCCCGAACTCGGAAGTGAAACGCAGCTGCGCCGATGGTAGTGTGGCTCAAGCCATGCGAGAGTAGGTCATCGCCAGGGTTTATACCCAAAAACCCCGCTGCTCACGCAGCGGGGTTTTTTTCATGCGTTGAAACAATACCCTTACGCCGAACCATGCTCGAGGTTTCATTTCGATGCAGACGGGGCTGATGGTGCATGCCGCAGGGCATCTTCGTGCAAGGCATCGAGCAGCTTTTTCAGGGTGGGTTCCTGCAGTGCCGTGGCAAGGTCGGTTTGCAGCAACGCGGCAATGCGGGCCAGATAGCGCGTTGCTTCTCCCGATCCTTCGGCATCAACAGGGCCGCGTGCCCCCATGCGTTCGACTGCTTCCACATGCACGTTGAACCATGCCATCACCGCGCCGCGCAGCGGGGCGAGCGCGTCATCCCGTGCCAACGCTGCACGGAACATTGGCGATGCTGCAAGCCCGGTCGGGGACAGCGTGGTCGCCTGGTCCAATGCCAGCTGCAAACGCTGCGCCTGGAATTCGGCCGGGTCGGCCGGACAGGTGCCAGGAAGTCCCTGTAGTACCTCGGCAGCAAGGTGCCGGGTGAACCTCGTCCATGACTGGCGAAGTTCGCCGGCGGCCCGGTTCATGGCGTGGTGCTCGGCAACGGTCAGCTGTGCATAGGAGGACGGCTCTGCTGTCCGTGCCGGAGACAGGCAGTGGTCGACCACACGTTCGATCACCGACTGCAGGGACAGATGCTGCACCGTGCTGGACGAACGGCTCCCGGGGTCCGGCCGGTTGGGGGGAAGGGGGCCTGTTGCCAGCAGCGTAGACGATGGGGATGTAGCTGCCGGTGCCGATGCCGATGCCGGCCCGGTACGGGTACACGTCGTGTTTCCCGGCAGATTGCGGATATCGCGGGGAATCCCCCGCGGCGTGGAATGTGGCCGTCCAGGGACATCGTCCGTACGTGTGATCCGGCGGATCTCGAGCACGCTGGGCGGGTCGGGGAAGCGGGAAGGCGATGTTCGCATGGCGTCCTCCAGGTAGGCCGCTGTCTTGCGGCTCACCCATCAGATGCCAGGATCAACGCGCGGCCGCTTCCACTTCCAGCTCATCCGCAACGCGCGGTGGCTACCGACTCAAGAAACCTCGATATGACTTCCGCCACGGCGGCCGGCGACTCCATATGCACATGATGCGTGCCCGGCAGTACCGCCAGGCGTCCGTCGCGCAGGTGGCGCAGCCGGTCCGTCCGCAAGGGCTCCGGATAATACGCCTGTGCAGGCGTAGCGTAGATGACCTGGACCGGACAGGCGATGGCCTGCAACAGGTTGTCGATCTGCCCTTCGCTCATCCGGATCGCGGTGGGTGCCATCAAGCGCGGGTCGCTGCACCAGCTGAAACCACCGGGGACCTCGCGCACGCCACGCTCCACCAGCAATCGCGCGCTTTCCGCGCTGAGCTGGTTGACCATCATCCGTGCGCGGACCGGCGCGGCCAGGTCCGGGAACACCCGCAGGCGCTTGGTTGCCATTCCCCGCATCGCTTCCACGTGGTCGCGCAGGCGCTGTGCGGCCTCGTCATCGGGTCCGCGCAGGCCACCCAGCGCCTCGATGGCGATCACGCGGTCCACGCGATCGGAAACGGCCGCGGTCAGGCTGGCGATGCCGGCCCCCATCGAATGCCCCAACAGGGTGAAGCGATCCCAGCCCAGCGCGTCGGCGACATCGAGGACATGGCAGATCGCGGCGGGCGTGGAATAACTGGCACCGGTGGGCAGGTGCGCACTGTGGCCATGGCCGGGCAGGTCCAGCAGCACCAGGTCGAGATCGGGCAGGTGCCCGGCAAGTGGCACGAAGCTGGCTGCATTGTCCAGCCAGCCATGCAGCGCCAGTACGCGTGGGCCGTTGCCGCCGCGGCGCAAGCCACTGACTGCCTGCCCCGCTACCATCATCGAAAACGGATGCGGCATCACCTGAACGCCCCCTTCGCCAGTCGCGCCAGCGCCGCCGCATGCCCGGGATCGTCATTCAGGCAGGGGATATAGCGCATCCGGGCGCCGCGCTCGGCGAGCGTGTGGGCGAAGCCCATCGCGACCTCCTCCAGCGTCTCCAGGCAATCGGTAGCGAAACCCGGGCACACCACGTCGATTGTCTTCACCCCGCGTTCGGCCAGCGCCCACAGGCTTGGCTCGGCATAAGGCTGCAACCATTTCTCGCGTCCGAAGCGCGATTGATAGCCCAATTGCCATTCATCCGGTGACAGGCCCAGCGCCGAGGCAATGGCTGCCGCACTGGCTTCGCACTGCCGGGCATAGGGGTCGCCGGCATCGACCAGGCGTTGCGGGATGCCATGGAACGAAAACATCAGCTTCTCGCCCCGGCCGTGCTGCGCCCACCATCGCCGAATCGAGTCCGCCACCGCGCAGATCCATTGCGGATCGATGGAATACTCGCCGACCATGGTCACTTCTACCTGGGGATTCCGGAGCTGCCAGCGGGCGACCAGGTCCTCCACCGACGCGGTGGTGGTGGTGGAGTACTGCGGGTACAGCGGCAGCACCACGATGCGCCGCGTACCGGCGGCCACCAGTGCATCCAGTTCCCTGCATAGTGCCGGCTGCCCGTAGCGCATCGCGGCGCGCACGGCGATACCGGGCAATTCGGCCTGCATCGCCTGCGCCAGCCGCTGGGTATGCACCATCAGCGGCGAGCCTTCCGGCAGCCAGACCAAGGCATATTTTTCCGCGGAGCGGCCGCTGCGCAGCGGCAGGATCAGCCCATGCAGCAATGGCTTCCACAGCAGCGCAGGAAGGGCCACCACACGCGGGTCGGACAGGAATTCAGCCAGATAACGCCGGACCGCAGGGGCAGTGGGCGTTTCGGGCGTGCCTAGGTTCACCGCCAGCACGGCGGAATCGGGTGCGTCGAGCATGGCGTATTGTCGCCGATCCCGTCCGGTAGGGTGATGAGACGGTTGGATCGGTCTCATCGGTCCTGTGAACAGGTGACGGGGCTGCTCACTGCCGATTCATTTGAATAGCCCTACTTTCAGTAAGTTGCTATATCTTCTTCGTGAACCGATACGGAGTCTGTCATGCGTCGCCTTCGCCTTTCCCTGCTGATCACCGCTGGTCTGTTGCTGACCAGCCAGGCCGCGCTGGCTGGTCCCCAGGAAGACCAGCGCGCCCGCAACGCGGTCCGTGTACTGGCTGAAATCCAGGACATCCCCGAACAGGGCATCCCGGACAAACTGCTTGACGAGGGCCGTGCGGTCATCGTCATTCCTGACACCATCAAGGCCGGCCTGGTCATCGGCGGGCGCCGCGGGCATGGTCTGATGTCGGTCAAGCTGCCCGACGGCAGTTGGTCCAATCCCGTGTTCATGAAGCTGACGGGCGGCAGTATCGGCTTCCAGGCGGGCGTGCAGTCCTCCGACGTGGTGCTGGTGTTCCGCAACGACCGCAGCCTGGATAACCTGGTCAACGGCAAGTTCACCCTGGGCGCAGACGCTGGCGTGGCGGCCGGTCCGGTCGGTCGCAATGCGGCCGCGGCCACCGACGGCCAGCTGAAGGCGGAGATCTGGTCGTGGTCGCGCGCCCGCGGCCTGTTCGCTGGCGTGGCGCTGGATGGCGCGGTGCTGCAGATCGATGACGCGGCCAATCTGGACGCCTATGGCAGCGGCACGACCCCGCGGATGATCTTCGAGGGGCGCGCCGTGGGCGCGCCGTCGATGGACGTGGTGGCCTTCCGCGACCGCCTGGAGGAGGCCACGTACGCCGCGCGCAACAACCGGGGCTCCAATGGTGGCGTCGCTCCGGCGCCACGCGCGACGGCAGCGGGCCCGGCTCCCGAGGTGACGCCGCCGCCGACCGCCGAAGCCACCACCGCCCCCCTGCAGAACGTGCCTGGCACGACGACGCCGCCGCAGCAGGGCTTCCAGCCCGTTACCGACGGCGAGATCCGTACCGAGTCTCTGGACGGAAACTGACTTCCAGCATGCGCGCCGGCCCCCGGTCGGTGCGCTATGCTCGGGGTCCTGATCATTGAAAATAATTGCGAGTGACTCATGGGCAGTTTCAGCATCTGGCATTGGTTGATCGTGCTGGCCGTGGTCCTGTTGGTGTTCGGCACCAAGCGCCTTACCAGCGGCGCGAAAGACCTCGGTTCGGCGGTCAAGGAATTCAAGAAAGGCATGCGTGACGACGACAAGCCTGGCGCACAGCTCGGGGACGAGTCACGCAGCCAGGATGCCGCGCGCAGTGCGCAGGAAGAGCGCGACCGCGATCCGCGTTGATCCGGAGGGCCTGCGGTGTTTGATATCGGCTTCAGCGAGCTACTGGTCATCGCGATCGTGGCATTGGTCGTGCTCGGCCCTGAGCGGCTGCCCAAGGCAGCGCGTTTTGCCGGGCTGTGGGTGCGGCGTGCGCGCAACCAGTGGGATTCGGTGAAACAGGAACTGGAACGCGAGCTGCAGGCCGAGGACATCAAGCGGCAGATGCAGGACGTACGCCAGTCGATGCAGGACACCGAGAATGAACTGCGTGCCAGTGGCGAAGCCGCACGGCGCCAGGTGCAGGATGTGGACGACCAGGGACGTTCGCTGGTGGACGAAGTGAAGGCAACGGCCGAATCCGCCGATGCCGATGCCGCGACGCAGCCGGTGGAACCGGAGTCCAGGCCATGAGCGCGCCCGAGTTCGGCGAAAGCTCGCTGGTGGAACATCTGGTGGAACTGCGCGCGCGCCTGGTGCGCGGGCTGCTGGGGCTGGGCATCGTGCTGCTGGGCTTGTTGCCCTTTACCCGCACGCTGTACACCTATGTGGCCGAACCGCTGATCTCGCAGCTGCCCAATGGGCAGTCGATGATCGCCATCAATCCGGCGGGCGCGTTTTTCGCGCCGCTCAAGCTGACCTTCTTCATCGCCCTGTTCGTGTCGATGCCATGGCTGCTCTACCAGCTGTGGGCTTTCGTCGCGCCGGGCCTGTACGCACGCGAAAAGCGCCTGGCCATGCCGCTGTTGGCCTCTTCGGTAGCCCTGTTCTACCTGGGGTGTGCCTTCGCCTACTACCTGGTGCTGCCGGCGGTATTCCACTTCCTCACCACGTTCCGGCCGGAAGTCATCGCCATCACGCCCGATGCCAACGCTTACCTGGACTTCGTGCTGGCCATCTTCTTCGCCTTCGGCGGCAGCTTCGAGCTGCCGGTGGCGATGGTCATCCTGGTGCTGCTGGGCTGGGTGACCCCGCAACAGTTCAAGGAAGGTCGTGGCTACGCGATCGTCGGCATCTTCGTGCTGGCCGCCGTGCTCACCCCGCCGGACGTGGTCTCGCAGCTGATGCTGGCGCTGCCGATGTGCCTGCTCTACGAGCTCGGGATCCATGCCTCGAAGTGGCTGGTTCCGTCCACCGCACGGCAGACCGACTCCTGATCCGAAAAAGGGGACGGAGGGGATTAAGTCGTAATCGGCCACAGCCGATTACGACTTAATCCCCTCCGTCCCCTTTTTGTCAGGCGTGGAACACGCTGGGGGGGCCGCTCTCCGGCAATGCCGGCGGCACGTCTCCCTGGCCGAACATCTGCTTCCAGGCGGTGTAGACCGCACCGGCGAACAACGGCATCACCACGCCCATCAGCGCCAGCTGCGCCACGAACAGCGCCAGCATCGCACCGCCTACCAGCTGGGCCAGCATCGCCACGATCATCACCAGGAAATAGACGGCGAACACCGCCACGAAGGCGAGCAGGAAGAACACCGCCATCGGCAGCAGGTTGTGCGCACATGCGCGCAGGCTCAGGCGCAGCGCCTGCAGGCCGTTGCGCTGTTCGAACATCACCTGCGGCGACAAGGTGAACAAGGCCAGTGCCACCGCGATGAACACCACCAGCACGCACAGCAGCCACAGCAGGATGCGGCCGGCCGGCAGGCTGGCGGCCAGCGCTTCCATCTCTGCCGGGCTGGGCTGGGCGCCGGATTGGCTGATCTCGTTGAGCTTGGACATCACTTCGCTGAGCTGGCCCAGGCCGGAGCTGCCGATCAACAGCAGCAGCAGGATGCCCAGCACCAGCCCTGCCACCAGCTGCGGCAGCAACGCGACCAGCAGATGCGGCGCACGCCCATCGTGCGTGCCTTGCAGCAGGTGCGCCGGCAGCGCAGGACGCCCTTGGTCGACTTCGCGCACGGCCCATACCAGCCCGCCGAAGATCAGTGGGCCGGCCAGTGCCATGAGCAACTGCGCCGGCAGCGCCAGCACGGGTGCCAGGGTCGCCAATGAGGTGACCAGCAGCGCGATCAGTGCCCAGATCACACCCAGGCTGCCCAGCCCGATCGGCGCTTTGCGCAGCAGGGTGAAACCGGAAACCAGCCATTCCGCACCGGCCGATGCCGGAAGCTTGCGAATCTCGCTCATACGATTCCGAAGTACAGGGGGGAGCACAGGGCGCTTGCCCTGCGTCCGCTGATTATCCCTGTTTTGCGAGCGCGCGACCTGAAGCGCCGCGGGCCTGGCGCACGAAGCGGCGTAGCAGCTGCCTGGCCAGCGGCGCGGCCGTGACCGCACGTTCGATGCTGCGCGCGCAGCCACCGTGCTGGGTGATGCACTGCGCCCGCGCACGCACGTAGCCGCGCATGTGGTGGGTGGCAAACTCCGGATGGAACTGCACGCCCCAGGCGCGGTCGCCCCAGCGGAACGCATGGCAGCCGTCCAGCTTCGAGCGGGCCAGCACCGCCGCGCCATCCGGTGCGCGCAGCACCGTCTGCATATGCGTGGCGTGGGCCGGAAAACGGGCGGGCAACCCGTGGAACAGCGGGTCATCGCCTGCGGCCGGGTCCAGCGACAGTTCGATCGTGCCCGATTCGCGCCCGGCCGGGTTGTAGTCGACCTGCCCACCTAGGGCATGCGCCAGCAGTTGGTGGCCGTAACAGATGCCAAAGACCGGTGTGCCTCCGTGCACCGCCTCGCGCAGCCAGGCCGCGCTGCGCTCGCTCCAGTCGGCGCGGTCGGTCACATAGGCAGCCGAACCGCTGACCAGCACGCCTGCGTAATCGCTGACGTCCGGCAGGTGTTCGCCATGCTCGGCATCCACCACCACCGTCTCGTGCAGCTCCAGCCCGGCAGCCACGCGGATCCAGTGTGGAAAACGCCCATAGCGGCGCAGCGATGCCAACGGGCGGCCGGTTTCAACGATCAGGAAAGGCAGTGGGTTCATCCGCGGGGGGCACGACTGACAGGACTTCCTCGATTGTAGTCAGCCCAAGGGCTACCTTTTCAAGGCCTGCCTGGCGCAATGTGCGTAGGCCCTCGCCCCTGGCGGCACGCGCAAAACCGGCCAGGTCCATGTCCGCGCGGATCTGCCCGCGCAGCCGCGAGCCCAATGGCAGCAGCTCATACAGCCCGATCCGGCCGAGAAAACCGGTCCGCCGGCACTCCAGGCAACCCACTGGCCGGTACGGCGTGGCGGCATCTGGATATGCCATCTGGCCATCAGCCAACACCGCCCAATCCGCCGTTTCCAGGACGTGCGGCAGCTTGCAGTGCGGGCACAGCGTGCGCACCAGGCGCTGGGCGAGGATGCCGTTGAGGGTGGATGACAGCAGGTAATGCGGTACGCCCAGGTCAAGCAGGCGGGTGATCGCCGAGGGCGCATCGTTGGTATGCAGCGTCGACAGCACCAGATGGCCGGTCAGCGAAGCCTGCACCGCCATCTGGGCGGTTTCCAGGTCGCGGATCTCGCCGATCATGATGATGTCCGGGTCCTGTCGCAGCAGGGTGCGTACGCCGCTGGCGAAATCCAGCTCGATGTTGGCCTGCACCTGCATCTGGTTGAACTCGGGCGCGATCATCTCGATCGGGTCCTCCACCGTGCACACGTTCACGTCCGGCGTGGCCAACCGCTTGAGCGTGGAATACAAGGTGGTGGTCTTGCCGGATCCGGTCGGCCCGGTGACCAGCACGATGCCGTGTGGACGCTCGACCAGGGCGTTCCAGCCCGCTGCTTCCTGCGCGCTGAAGCCCAGCTGGTCGATGCTCTTGAATGCCGAGTCCGGGTCGAAGATGCGCATCACGCATTTTTCGCCGAAGGCAGTGGGCATGGTGGAGATGCGCATCTCCACTTCCCGTCCACCGGGCGAGCGGGTCTTGATGCGGCCGTCCTGCGGGCGCCTGCGTTCGCCCAGGTCCATCCGGCCCAGTACCTTGATCCGGCTGACCACGGCGGTCATCACCGCAGGTGGCACCTCGAAGACCTTGTGCAGGACGCCGTCGATGCGGAAGCGCATGCGCCCCATGTCGCGGCGCGGCTCCAGGTGGATGTCCGACGCGCGCTGCTCATAGGCGTACTGCAGCAGCCAGTCGACGATATGCACGATGTGCTGGTCGTCCGCGTTGACATCGCCGGCACGCCCCAGCTCCACCAGCTGCTCGAAACTGGGCAGGGTGCTGGTGCCTTCGGCGCGGGCATCGCCCCGGGCACCACGGACCGAACGGGTGACGCCGTAGAACTCCATCGTGTAACGGTGCAGGTCCAGCGGATTGACCATCGCCAGTTCCAACCGGCGGCGGGTCAGGTGCTGCAGGTCCAGGCTCCATTCCCGTGCCAGCGGTTCGCTGGTCGCCACCAGCACCCGTTCGCTGTCCACGGCCAGGGGCAGGAAGCGATGGCGCCGTGCGTAGGCATGCGACACCAGCGACGTGACGCTGGCCACGTCCACCCGGGTCGGATCGATGCGCAGGTAGCGCGTGCCGGTGCGCTGCGCCAGCCACTCGGTCAACCGCTCCAGTCCGAGCTCGCCGCCCGCGTTGGCGGCCAGCTTCAGGTTGGCCAGCAGTACCAGGGGATGGACGTCGCTGGCATTGCGTGCGCCCTGGGCGGAAAACCGCATCCGTTGGGTGTCGTGCGTGGCTACCAGGCCGTCGGCCACCAGGGCCTCGGCGACCTGGTCGAACAGCAGCCTCCCGGCGGGCAGGGGCAGGCGGTTGGCAGGAGACGACATCTTCGGGTGCTGCTCCATCCGCCAGGTTCCTCGATCACGCATGCCGCAGGGGAAAAGCGCCTGCGCCGATGGTCCGGGTCGCTGCCCGCGCCCGGCGCTGGTCGCTCGTTATACTAGCGCACCCCTTTCGCAGGCCAAGAAACGTCCGCATGTCCGCGACCCCGACCGTTCCGATCACCTTCCAGGGCCTGATCCAGACCCTGAACCAGTACTGGGCGCAGCAGGGCTGCGTGCTGATCCAGCCACTCGACCTGGAAGTAGGGGCGGGCACCTTCCACCCGGCCACGTTCCTGCGCGCGATCGGTCCGGAGACGTGGAACGCTGCCTACGTGCAGCCCTCGCGGCGGCCGACGGACGGCCGCTACGGCGACAACCCGAACCGCCTGCAGCGCTACTACCAGTACCAGGTGGCGATGAAGCCGGCGCCGGACAACATCCAGCAGTTGTACCTGGATTCGCTCAAGGCGGTGGGCATCGACCCGCTCGTGCACGACCTGCGCTTCGTCGAGGACAACTGGGAATCGCCGACGCTGGGCGCCTGGGGCCTGGGCTGGGAAGTGTGGCTAAACGGCATGGAAGTGACCCAGTTCACTTACTTCCAGCAGGCCGGTGGGTTGGAGTGCCGGCCGGTGCTGGGCGAGATCACCTACGGTCTCGAGCGCCTGTGCATGTACCTGCAGAACTGCGACAACGTCTATGACCTGGTGTGGACCTATGGTCCTGATGGCACGCCGGTGACCTATGGCGATGTCTACCACCAGAATGAAGTGGAGCAGAGCACCTACAACTTCGAACATGCCGACGTCGCCGAAATGTTCCATCGTTTCGACGCCTGCGAACGCGAAGCGAAGAAGCTGGTCGAGCTGGGCCTGCCGCTGCCGGCCTATGAGCAGGTGACCAAGGCCAGCCATGCCTTCAACCTGCTCGATGCGCGCCGTGCGATCAGCGTGACCGAACGCCAGCGCTACATCCTGCGCGTGCGTGCGCTGGCCCAGGGCGTGGCACAGGCGTATTACGAGCAGCGCGAAAAGCTTGGTTTCCCGGGCGCGAAAGCCACTGCGCAGGGCTGAGCCGCACCCTTCCCCGAACACCGGGCGCCGGCCGCGTCGCGCGCTGCGTCCCACCACAGGATTGAACCGATGAGCCAACTGTCTCCCCTGCTGATCGAACTGGGCACCGAAGAGCTGCCGGTCAAGGCACTGCCGGGCCTGGCCCAGGCGTTCTTCGATGGCATCGTCGATGGCCTGCGCAAGCGTGGCGTCGAACTGGAGCTGGGCGACGCCCGCCCGCTGTCCACCCCGCGCCGCCTGGCGGTGCTGTTGCCAGGGGTGGGGATGCAGCAGCCGGAGCAGCGCAGTGAAGTGCTCGGCCCGTACCTGAACATCGCGCTGGATGCCGATGGCCAGCCGACCAGGGCGCTGCAGGGCTTTGCCGCCAAGGCCGGGATCGACTGGACCGCGCTGGAGAAGACCAGCGACGGCAAGGGTGAGCGCTTCGTCCACCGCGCGGTGAAGCCGGGTGCACGTACCGCCGAGCTGCTGCCGGACGTGCTGCGCGAAGCCATCGCCGCGATGCCGATCCCCAAGCCGATGCGCTGGGGTGACCATCCGTGGGGCTTCGCACGGCCGGTACATTGGCTGGTGCTGCTGCACGGCAGCGAGGTGGTGGATGCCGAACTGTTCGGACTCAAGGCTGATCGCATGAGCCGTGGCCACCGCTTCCTGCACGACAAGACCGTGTGGCTGACCCAGCCGCAGGATTACGTGGAATCACTGCGTTCGGCCTTCGTGCTGGTGGACCCACGGCTGCGTCGCGAGCGCATCGTCGCCGAAGTACAGGCTGCTGCCGCGCAGGCCGGTGGCCAGGCGCGGATCACCGACGACAATCTCGAGCAGGTGGTGAACCTGGTCGAATGGCCGTCGGCGGTGTTGTGCAGTTTCGAACGCGCGTTCCTGGCGGTACCGCAGGAAGCGCTGATCGAGACGATGGAAATCAACCAGAAATTCTTCCCGGTGCTGGACTCCGCCGGCAAGCTGACCGAAAAGTTCATCGGCATCGCCAACATCGAATCCAGGGACGTGGCCGAAGTGGCCAAGGGCTATGAGCGGGTGATCCGCCCGCGCTTCGCCGACGCCAAGTTCTTCTTCGACGAAGACCTGAAGCAGGGGCTGGAGTCGATGGGTGAAGGCCTCAGGACGGTTACCTACCAGGCAAAGCTCGGCAGCGTGGCCGACAAGGTCGCACGCGTGGTGGCGCTGGCCGAGGTGATCGCGCCCCAAGTGGGGGCCGATCCGGCGCTGGCGCGCCGCGCCGCGCTGCTGGCAAAGAACGACCTGCAGTCGCGCATGGTCAACGAGTTCCCCGAACTGCAGGGCATCGCCGGCCGCCACTACGCCCTGACCGGCGGCGAGTCACCTGAAGTGGCGCTGGCCATCGACGAGGCTTACCAGCCGCGGTTTGGCGGCGATGACATCGCGCTGTCGCCACTGGGCAAGGTGCTGGCCATTGCCGAGCGCCTGGACACCTTGGCGGGTGGTTTTGCCGCCGGGCTGAAGCCGACCGGCAACAAGGATCCGTTCGCCCTGCGTCGCAACGCATTGGGACTGGCGCGCACGATCATCGAGAGTGGTTTCGAGCTGGACCTGCGCGCGCTGCTGGCACAGGCCAACACGGCGCTTGCAGCCCGCGGCGTGCAGGCCGAGGTGGCGGAGCTGTATGACTTCATCCTCGAGCGCCTGCGTGGCTATTACGCCGACAAGGGCGTTCCGGCATCGCACTTCAATGCGGTGGCTGAGCTGAAGCCTGCATCGCTGTACGATTTCGATCGCCGCGCCGACGCAATCGGCACGTTTGCCTCGCTTCCGGAAGCACCGGCGCTGGCGGCGGCGAACAAGCGCATCGGCAACATCCTGCGCAAGGCCGACATCGACATCCCGGGGCAGGTGGATCCAGCGCTGCTGCAGGAAGACGCAGAGCGCGCACTGGCCGAAGCGGTCGCGGCGGCCATCGACGATACCGGTGCCAGCCTGCAGCAGAAGGATTACGTCAGCGTACTGGAACGCCTGGCACGCGTGCGTCCGCAGGTCGATGCGTTCTTCGACCAGGTGATGGTCAACGCCGACGATCTGGCGGTACGTGGCAACCGGCTTGCGCTGCTCAAGCGCCTGGCCGACCGTTTCGACGCCGTGGCATCGCTGGCCCAGCTGTAACCCGTCAACGCGCGCGCCGGATCCCCCGGCGCTGCACGTCGATCCTGCCTTCGTGCAACGGCGCACGAAAACGCAACTTGGCCCATAGCCGGCCACGCCATGACGCAACAACATCTGCGTCATGTCGTACGTTTCCCCTACCCGCCATCCGCTGCCTCCGCCCGCACGACCAGACGCCGCTCCGTGCGTGGTCCCGCGTGCTGATTCGATCCTGCTGGTTGCCGACGCAGGTGGCGCCGAGATCCACCTCGGGGGCGCCACCGGCCCTGCGGCCGCGCGCCAGCCGTTGTGGATCGAGCCCGGCAAGGCGCATCTGCTCGCCACCGGTGAACGCGCCCTCAGGCTCCACGGCACCGGGTTCCAGGCGCTGCCCCTGCCAGGCTTCCTCATCCGCCTGCTTGCCTTCCACGATCACGCCATGGATCTGCAGCGCAGCCTGGTGGGCGACAAGCGCCAGCCGGCGCTGCTCGCCATCGACGGCGACCTGAAGGAACCCGAGGCCGCGCAGCGCTGGGTAATGGGGCAGCTGCTGGAAGGCAGGCCGGTCTTCCACGATGTCGCCGCGCGCTGGGCGCGGCGCGAAGCGTACCAGCTGGTGCGCTTCGTACTCGAAAATCCCGACGACGGCGTCCAGCAGCTTGCTGATCGCTACGGCCTGTCCGTCGCGCAGTTCCGCCGCATCGGCCGCAAGGCATTTGGTCGTTCGTTGAAAGAGCAGCTGCGCCTGTTGCGTGCGCGGCGGGTCCTGCATCGCTATGCCGACACAGGGCACACCTTTACCCGGCTCTCCTCCGACTTCGGCTTCTCTTCGCCATCCCATTTCTGCAGTGAGATCAAATCCCTGCTCGGCAGATCACCGAGCTCCATCTTCCATTACGTCAATTCACCTTGAAACGCTCGATACCCACCTTCCTCGTCATCGGGATGCTCGTCTCGTGCGTCTGGTCCGTGCCCGGCCATGCACAGGAGCCGGCTGCCAGTGCCCCGCCGCTTGAGCACACGGCGATCACCCGCCGTGATGCGCTGTCGTCCGACCCCACGTTCGTCTCCGTTGGCGACGGCGTAAGCCTCCTGCTGCAATCCGTTGCCGCTCGGATGCGCCTGCCGGTCATCGTCAGCAGCAAGGCGCAGAAGAAGCGCGTGCAGGGCAGTTTCAATCTTCGCGAGCCCCGCGATGTGCTGCAGACGCTTGGCCGAGATCTTGGCCTGGTGTGGTACAGCGATGGCCAGACCTTGTACGTCTACGACGCCTCGGAGACGCGCAACGCGGTAGGCCACCTGGAGCATGCTTCGGTCGCGGTGCTCGATGACTTCCTGCACCGTACCCGGCTGGCCGACGCCCGATACGCCGTGCGCGGGGGAAGTGGCGACGGCACCTTCTATGTGTCCGGACCGCCGGTTTACGTCGACATCGTACTCAACGCCGCGCGTTACCTGGATGCGCTGTACCGGGGTGCCGATGCACGTGCCGAGCACGTTGAGGTCATCCCGCTTCGCAACAGCTTCGCCCAGGGACGCCGCTATGGCCAGCGCGGCTGGGAGACCACGCTGCCGGGGATGGCCGAGACACTCGCGCGCGTGCTGACCGATTCCGGCGTCAGTGACATCGTGGTGCGCCGTCCCGACGGCGACGAAGCGGCCGCGGACGCTCCAGCGGAGGAGCCGGTCGTCGCTGCCCGCCCACGCCAGGGAGCAGCCGGCATACGACCGCTGCCGAAGGACGTGGCACGGACATCGGCCATGCTGCCGCCGACCATCGTCATCGCCTACCCGGAAACCAACAGCCTGATCATCCGCGGCACGCTGGGTGGCATCCAGAAGGTGAAGCAGCTGGTCGCCGAGCTGGACCTGCCGCGCAAGCAGGTGGAGCTGTCGCTGTGGATCATCGATGTACAGAAAAGCCAGGTCGACATGCTGGGAGTGAAGTGGAACGGCGAGGTCGGCATCGCCGGACGGCTCGGCGTGAGCTTCAACGGTGCCAGCACGACCCTGGACGGACAGCGCTTCCTGGCGGCGGTGTCCGCACTCTCCGAGCGCGGGCACGCCAGCATCGTGTCGCGCCCCGTGCTGCTGACGCAGGAAAACGTACTGGCGCACTTCGACAGCAACAGCACCTTCTACACGCGGCTGGAAGCAGAGCGCGCGGCTTCTCTGGAATCGGTGACCTACGGCACCCTCGTCAGCGTCCTGCCGCGCGTCTCCCACCAGGATGAAGTGGAAATGCAGCTGAAGATCGAGGATGGCGCGGCCAGCGGACAACAGGTCGAAGGCCTGCCGGTGATTACCCGTACGTCGATCGACACCGTCGCGCGCGTGCCGCAGTCGTTGAGCCTGCTGGTCGGTGGCTATACCCGCCGGGAGAATCGGAGCGATCAGGCTGATGTACCGGGATTGCGCAGGATTCCGCTGCTGGGCCGCGCCTTTCGCCATCGCAATGAACACGACCGGGAACTGGTCCGCGTGTTCCTGATACAGCCACGTGTACTGGATCCCATTGACCCCTCCGTGAATGGAAGCTTCATCGACGGCGAGCACGTGGGAATACCACTGCCAGCGCAGTACCAGCAGGTGCGCGATGACGTGAGGGAGGCCCTGCATGGCGCAGATTGATGTTTCGGCAGCACGTACCAGCATGCCACTGGTGCGTCCTTCCGCTTCAAAAGCCGTCGAGATGGCAAGTAACGACAGCGGCGACGATACCGCGCCGCTCGGCCAGCCCAGGAAGTCGGTGTTGATGACCGCACTGGACATGAGCGACGACTTGTCCGGCCTGGTATCGAGCATGCGCCGCAACCGCACGCGCGAGGATGGCGGTGGTGATGTACGCGGCCAGGCGTGGCTGGACCACGTGCTGGACCCGCAAGGACCGGAAAAGCTGCAGCAGCTGAAGCAGCAGCTATGCCACCTGGGAACCCCGGACCTGGCTGCGTTGCGTTCGCTGCTGGCCCAGGCATTCCCGGATCCCAGCGATGCGCTGGCCGTGCTGCGTGCTTTCATGGCGGACGATGAACTGGCGGCGCTGCGCGAAGAGCTTGCAGCACTGTCGGAGGAACTGGCGACAGGAAGCGCGGGGCGACGCACGCGTGGTGGCGTCAATGTCGCGCTCAAGGCACGCCTGCAGGCTCCCACCCTGCGCGCAACGCCACAGCAACTGCGGCGGAGCTACCAGGACTTCCTTGCCGGCGATGATCCGCTGGATGCCTATGAGCGATGGATCGAACTGTACGGATTCGAGCGCCGCGGGCGGATCGTGGATTTCATCGAACAGGCGCTGGCTGCCGACATGTACGCGCTGGACCCCAGCTGTTCCCGGCTCGAGTTCGGCCACCTGCTGCAGCGGGTACGGCAATTGTGCAGCCTCCGCTCGGCTGACCACCTCCTGCATCGGTACTGCTGGCGCCCGCAGGTCATGTCCCGCATGGGTGTCGACCAGCGCGTGCTGTGCACGGCCCTGCTGGACATGGTCCGTCACCAGGGCAGCCTGCAGCATTTCTTCGGGGGTGTTTTCGCTGCGGCACGCCACGTCATGGACAGCACGGAGAAGGCCCTGTTCGCGCAGGGCATCCGGCGGTTCCTCACCGCCCTGCCGCATGGGCTGTGGGCGGACATCGGCCTGCAGGCCCATGTCGTTGGCGAGGTGGACACGCTGCTGGACCAGGCCGTGCGTGTCGAGCATGCATCCCGTCGTCGCGGTCACCGCGTGGAGGCATGATGAACAGCATCGCCGCACAACAGAATGCCATCGGGCAGCTGGCGCGAACGCTGCTGCGTCCGGAACTTGCCCTGGTGGTCCTGATGGCGGTGGTCATCGGCATGCTGATCGTGCCGCTGCCCACGTTCCTGGTCGACCTGCTGATCGGCCTGAACCTGTTGATCGCCATCCTGATCTTCCTCAGTTCCTTCTATGTGGAACGCATCCTCAACTTCTCCACGTTCCCCTCCGTGCTCCTGTTCACCACCATCATGCGGTTGGCACTGTCGGTCAGCACCAGCCGGCTGATCCTCGTCGATGCCGATGCGGGGCATATCGTATCCGCCTTCGGTGAGTTCGTGGTCGCCGACAACCTGGTGGTGGGCTTCGTGATCTTCGCCATCGTCACCGTGGTGCAGTTCATCGTCATCACCAAGGGCTCGGAGCGGATCGGTGAAGTCGTCGCACGCTTCTCTCTGGACGGCATGCCCGGCAAGCAGATGGGTATCGATGCCGACCTGCGTGCCGAATCGATCAACGCGGAAGGCGCGCAGAAGCGCCGCCGTGAGGTCGAGAAGGAAAGCCAGCTGTATGGCTCCTACGACGGTGCCATGAAGTTCGTCAAAGGCGACGCGATCGCCGGCATCGTCATTGTCTTCGTCAACCTGTTCGGCGGCATCGCAGTGGGCATGCTGCAGCATGGCATGGCGTTCTCCGATGCCCTGAAGGTGTTCACCCTGCTGACCATCGGCGATGGCCTTGTCGCGCAGATTCCCGCACTGCTCATCTGCATCAGCGCCGGTTTCGTGGTCACCCGTGTAGGTGGCGAAGAGGGCAACCTGGGGGCCAGCATCATCGATGAGCTGTTCACCAGCCAGAAGGTGCTGGTGATCGCGGGCATCCTGGTGCTGATGATGGGCCTGCTGCCGGGCTTTCCGATGCTGGTGTTCTTCAGCCTTGGCACGGCGGTGCTGATGCTGGCCGCATGGCGTTCCCGCAGCGGGGCATCAGACACTGGCCAGGACGGGGCGAATGGCCGGTCGTCCCAGGCCGCACCTGGCGACACCGATACCAGGGCGCTGGGGCACGAGGGGGCGCAGGTCAATGAAACCGTACCGTTGCTGCTGCTGCTGCCACCGGCACACCTGCAGCAATGGACCGCTGCCGGCGTGCAGGAACAGCTGCGTGATGACCTGCACCTGCGCGTCGGCATGCGCCTGCCATACATGGTCGTCCGTGCCCATGAGACGGGCGATCATCGCGTGAGCGTGCTGATCAATGAAATTCCGGCGGTGACCGGCGAGGTCGTCCTCGACCACGTGCGTGTGCTTGCCGACAGCGATGAACTGACGATGCTGGGACAAGGCATTGTCCTTGAGGGTCGATCCGGCCAGGGCGGCCAGCGCTGGCTGCCGGCCAGCACCCGCCCGCAACTGGAAGCCATGGGCCTGCCCATGCGCTCGGACCGGCAGGAACTGAACGTACTGGTGCATGACGCGCTGATGCGCAACATCGGCGAACTGTTCGGCGTGCAGGAAACCAAGCACCTGCTGGACGAGACGGAGAAGCGCTATCCGGAACTGCTGAAGGAGGTCCATCGCCATGTTCCCGTGCAGCGCGTCGCGGAGGTACTGCAGCGCCTGCAACGCGAAGGCGTATCCATCCGCAACATGAAGATCATCCTGGAAGTGCTGGCGCAATGGGGACAGCGCGAGAAGGATGTGATCCTGCTGGTCGAGCACGTCCGTGGTGGACTGGCGCGCTACATCTCTTCGCAGCATGCGCGTGGGGACCGCATCGCGGCAGTGCTGTTCGCACCGGATACAGAGGACACCATCCGCACCGGCATCCGCCAGAGCCAGGGCGCGGCGTTCCTCAACCTGGATCCGGCTACAGCGGATCAACTGCTTGACCGGATCACCCTGACGTTCGACCCCTTGCTGGCAACGCGTCCGGACGTGCTGTTGCTGGTTGCGCCTGACATCCGACGCTTCGTCAAGCGCTTCATCGAGAACCGGCTGCCCAACCTCGCCGTCCTCTCGTTTTCCGAAATATCCGACACCGTCAACATCGACGTGGTGAGATCACTATGACTTTGAAGGAAGCCCTTTGCCAGGCACTCAGTACGCTTGGCGCCGACCCAGATGCATTCCAGTTCGACGACCACTCGACCATCGTCATGTCATTCGACGATGTCGGTGACATCTACCTGGATCCGCAGGGCGACCGGGTATGGATGTGGGGCATCCTGGACGAGATGGAAGAGCATGTCCGCGATGCGTTGGCGGCGCCCCTGCTGGCCGAGGTGATCCGGCCAGTCGCCCATTGGGATGCAGGCGCGATGATCCTGCGCCAGGACGGACGCGTGGGTGGGTTGTTGCATCCGGATTGCCAGATCGAGCCGACGCTGCTGGCATCGGCACTGCAGGATTTCCATGAATGCCTGGGAAGGCTGCAGGCCATCCGATGAGCGCACGGCCATCACTCTGGCAGGCATCCGCCCACCCGACGGCGATCATCGGCTCGATCCTGCGCGCGCCACTGCCCCAGGTCAGCATGGGCGAGCTGTGCCTGATCCAGGCGAGCCCAGCCGACGACGCGGTCGTTGGTCGGGGCACCGTGGTGGCGGTGGAGCAGGGGGTTGCGTCCATCGGCCTGTTGCGCGAGAACGCAGGGCTGTCGCTGCGTTGCCTGGTGTTCCCGACCGGCCATCCACCAACGATCGCAACGTCCTCGATGCTGCTTGGAAGCGTGCTGGATGCAGAGGGTCGCGAAGTCGAACGTCTGTTCCCCGGTCGACCGGGCGCAGCGAGCGTGCGCCCGCTTACTGGCGAGGATTCCGATTATCGCCAGCGCGAAGCGATCACCTCGCGCCTGTGCACCGGCCTGCGTGCCATCGATGGCTTGTTGACCTGTGGCGAAGGCCAGCGGGTCGGCATCTTCGCCGGGGCAGGGGCAGGCAAGACCACGCTCTCGGAGATGTTGCTGGACAATGCGGATGTCGATGTCTGCGTGGTTGCATTGATTGGCGAGCGGGGCCGTGAAGTGGCTACGCTGGTCGAACGCATGCGTGGCTCGGCACAGGGGGGGCGCACCGTCATCGTGCAGGCCACCTCGGACAAGGCGCCGGCGCTGCGCAGCCAGGCGGCCCTGCTGGCGACCACCATTGCCGAGCACTTCCGCGATGCCGGCAAGCGTGTGCTGCTCATCATGGATTCTGTCACCCGCTACGCGCGCGCGTTGCGTGAGCTGGCGCTGGGTGCCGGGGAACCACCTGCCCGTCGCGGATATCCTGCCTCGGTGTTCGAGGCCCTGCCCCGGCTCCTGGAGCGTAGCGGACGCAGTGGGGCAGGGAGCATCACCGCGTTCTACACCGTACTGCTGGAAGACGAACAGGATGCCGATCCGATCGGCGAGGAGGTCAAGTCCCTGCTCGACGGGCACCTCCATCTCAGCAGCAAGCTGGCAGGACGCGGTCACTACCCCGCCCTGGATATCCTGAAAAGCGGCAGCCGCCTGTTCACCCAGCTGGCCGATAACGGGCAGCGGCAGGTGGCCGAACATGTCCGCACGTTACTGGGCACGCTGGACGATCTGCAGCTGATGCGCGACCTGGGTGAGTACAAGCCGGGCATCAGCCCGCATTACGACGCAGCCGTGCGCAGTGAGCCGAAGTTGATGGCGTTCCTGCGCCAGTCCAGGGAAGAGCCGGCCGACCTCGGCGAGACGCTGCGGAGGCTGCATGCCATCGCCGAATGAAGCCAATGGCAGGCGCCTGATCAAACTCAAGCAGGTGCAGCAACAGATGGCACGCGTGCAGGCCCAGGCCCAGCGCCGTGATGCAGACGGCAAGCGCGACGAAGCCAACCAGCTCCGCCTGCAGGCCGTGCAGACCGTGCAGCTTGCGTTGCCGCAGCCGGAGCAGGGCCTGACCCTGGCCGCGTTGTACACCCGCCTGCGTTCGCTGGCAGTTGCCAGGGCGCATGCCGTCGAAGTCGGCCTGGCTGCTGCTGAACTGGAAGCCGAGGCGGTCGCCTGTGATGCGCATGAGCAGGCGCTGCGGGCCGTTGCGGCGAAGCACCAGCGCAAACAGGCAAGGTTCGAACATTGGCAGCAGGTCCGCGGTCGCCTGCAGTCGCGTTGCCGCCTGCGTCGTCAAGAGTTGCAACAACAGGAGGATTTTCCATGTCGTCGGTTTCCACGCTGAATCCATTGCCGGTGTCCTCGTCGACGCCCTTGCCGCAGCAACCAGCGCAGGGGCTGCGTGAGCGCGTGGACGTGCTGCTCGACAAGCTGCAGCCGCCGTTGCATGAGGATGGCGAGACGCTGGAAGAGGCAGCCGCCGCAGACGGAACGGGGCAGGCCATGCCACCGGGCGTCGGTTTTTTCCGGTTGGAGAACCCTCCTGCGGCAGGTCTCTCCGCTATCGTCCGCGCGCAGGCAGGGTGGGTTTCGGCGGCATTGCAACCGCCTTTGGCCGGACTGCATGTCGTGCAGGCGGAGGGAACGCGGGTAGTGGCTGCTGCGCTCGAATCCCGCCTACGCGGGCCCACGCCCGCCATTCGGGTGACCGGTGGGATACAGGTGGCGACGCCTGCAATGAAGGGTGATGCGAACCTGCCGTCGCCGTCGCCGTCGCCGCAGTCGCAGTCGCAGCCGTTGCCACCGTTGGCAACCGCCGATGCGGCAGGGAACGCCGGGCAGGGTGGACAGCCGGACGTCGTGCCAGGCCGGTTGCCCACGGCACTCCACCCTCCTGGCGCCACGGATGTTCCTCCCCAGGCATCGGGCCTGCCGGGAGTCGCCCGTTCCCCTGCTGCCCCTGGCGGGCCGTCATCCGCGTCACCGTCGAAGCCGCCTGTGGCACCCGGCGCGGCGATGGTCCAGCGCGCCCCGGTGGCGACAATCAGCAAGTCCACCACGATCACCGTCCCATTCACCGCGTATGGCCCGGGTCATCAGGTAACGGCGATCTGGACGCCGGCGGCCTTCCCGGGCATGGCATCGCAGCCATTGCTGATCCGCAGCAGCAGCGAGATGGGCCACCGCGCGGTAGGCATGGCCATTGCAGCGGGACTCACCCCGCAAGGCGGGCACTGGCAGATCGAGGCGACCCGGGAGACGGACAACGGGTCGCAGCAGCACAACGGCCAGGGCGGTGACCGGGAGGATGATGAATGACGCCGACGTTCACGCTCCTGCAGCAACATGAGCCAGCACGCCTGCAGTTGCAGAAGATCCATGAACGGCTGCGCCTGCAAGGCACCGACGCGCGCATGGCGCTTCCCCCTGCCACCATCAGTTTCCGTTTCGTGCTGTCGCGCGACGAGGGTGATCTGGTCGGCCGGGTCGCTGCTGACGCCTGGGCAGCCCATCATCTGCCAGGCATCAGCGGCCTGGACTGGCTGCATGTGGATGCCGGCCAGCTGGCGGCGCTGACCGCCATCGAGCATCCCCTGCAGTTGCTTCCGCACGGCATGGATTACCGGACGGCGCGCTTCCTGTCGCTGCACACGGGCGAGGTGGGCCACCCGCATCCGGTCATCGCCAGTGAGGAAGGCGATGTATGGATAGAGCGACTCGACTGGATGCTGGATCCGGCTTCCCTGACGTGTCCTGTCCGCGCTTCGCCAACGTTTGCCTTGCCGATACAGCTGCGACTGGGCACGGTGCATCTTTCCGTACGAGGGCTTCGCCGGCTGCGTCCACGGGACATCCTGCTGCTGCCTTCGCCCCGGCTGCAAGGTTGTTGCGGCCCACGCCATCTATTCGATTTCGTCCTTGATCCGGAGCACCTCACCGTGACTGCACTGCATTCTTCTTCCGCCCATCCCCCTGCCATCGACGAAGGCGCATACGCAACCGACATCGAACTGGTCCACGACCTTGCCCAGCTTCCGCTCAGCCTGGACATGACGTTGTGCAGGCTCGACATCACCCTTGCCGAACTGGCGAACCTGCAGGCAGGCAGCACGCTGCCCCTGCCCGAACAGGCCCATCGCAACGTGCAGGTGATGCACAACGGCCGCTGCGTCGCCGCCGGCGAACTGGTCCAGGTGGGCCACGTGCTGGGCGTGCAGCTGACCCGGACGCCGAGGCTGGCATGAGCATCGCCGGCATCAACAACGATGTCTCGCTCATCGCCATGCTGGCGGTGGCATCGGTGCTGCCGTTCCTGGTCGCCGTGGGCACCTGCTACATCAAGTTCAGCGTGGTCTTCACCCTGATCCGCAACGCACTGGGGTTGCAGCAGGTGCCCTCCAACATGGTGATCAACGCGCTGTCGTTGATCCTGGCGTTCTACGTCATGCATCCCATCGTCAGTGGGCTGCAGGCAGCGTACAGCCAGCTGGAGACCCCACCGGCCACGGTAGCCGAAGTCGTCGCGTTCCTTGATGACAGCCTGGGTGCCTACCGTGCTTACCTCGCCCGCCATGCAGACGCGGACCTGCTGCGCTTCTTCGAGCGTGCGCAGGTAGCCGACGCGGGTGGCATTCCCGCTGCGGATGTGGCTGCCGAAGACCGCTCGTTGTTCGCGTTGTTGCCGGCATATGCGCTGAGCGAACTCAAGGATGCGTTCCTGATGGGCTTCTACCTGTACCTGCCGTTCGTGGTGGTGGACCTGATCGTCTCCAGCATCCTGCTGGCGCTGGGCATGATGATGATGAGTCCGGTCACCCTGTCGGCACCGATCAAACTGATCCTGTTCGTGGTGCTGGATGGTTGGAGCCTGCTTTCCCAGGGCCTGGTGCAGCAATACATGCAGGTTCCCTCCGGTTGAGCCGCGCTGCCATCCATCATCCTGTCGCTGCTGGAGCTTTCTCGTGGAAGAACTGATCAACATGGGGCACCGCACCCTGATGCTGGTGCTGCTGCTGTCTGCTGCCCCGGTGGCGGTCGCCACCCTGGTCGGGCTGGTCATCGGCCTGTTCCAGACCGTCACCCAGTTGCAGGAACAGACGCTGCCCTTCGGCGCGAAGATGCTCGCGGTGGTCGTTATCCTGGTCGTACTGATGGGCTGGATCGCGCGGATGCTGATGGACTTCGGCAGCCTGGCGATGGGCCGCGCGCTGTCGGTCTGAGCCTGTCATGCACCTGGCTCCGTTGGACAACCAGATCATCGATGCGCTGGGCGCGCACGCGGTGCCGGCGACGCTCGGCATCGCCCGGCTGCTGGCCTGCTTTGCCTGGCTGCCTTACCTGTCTGCCGGTGCGCTGCCGTCGCGCATGCTGCGGGTGATTCTGGCGCTGGTGGTGGTGACCGGCCTGTGGCCGGTCACCGAAGGCCTGCAGCGCCCGCAAGGGCTGATGGGACTGGCATTGGCGGCGTTGGTCGAGGCCATGGTCGGCACCGTGCTGGGCCTCATGCTGGCGTTGCCATACCACGTGTTCCATGCCGTCGGCGCGTTCGTCGACAGCCAACGCGGCGCCGGCGTCGGTGCAATGCTGGACCCGCTCACCGGCGTGGAAGCGACCGAGCTGGCCAACCTGATGCAGATGTTCGCCGCCGTGGTGTTCCTGGTCGCTGGTGGGCTGGTGCCGCTGATGGAGGCGGTACAGGGCAGCTATGCGCTGGTGCCGATGGGCGCGCCGTTCGTACCTGACCTTCCCGGTATCCATGCGTTCGTTGGCGTGGTGCTGTCGGCGGCACTGCGGATGGCCGCGCCGGTTCTGTTGCTGCTGTTCCTGATGGAAGTGCTGTTGGGCGTATTGTCGCGCTTTGCCCAGCAGCTCAACGCGTTCTCGGTTTCGTTGGCGATCAAGTCCTTCCTGGCCTTCCTTGCCCTGCTGCTGTACCTGCCACTGGCGCTGACCAGCCAGGTTCCGGCGTTGTGGCAGATGTACCCGCCGTTGCGCGGCCTGCTTGGTGGGGACGCGGCATGAGCAGCGCGGAAAAAACCGAGAAGCCGACGCCGCAGCGGTTGCGCAAGGAGGCACGCAAGGGCAAGAGCTTCAGCAGCCGCGACCTGCTGGCCGCTGCCGTGTTGTGGATCGGGATGTTGATGCTGGTGTCCAGCACCCGCCTGCAGCCGGTCATGGACCTCTACGTCGATACGGTACGCGGAGGCTTCCTCATGCCACCGGAGACCGCTGCCTGGCTGGCGTTGAAAGCGCTGCTGTGGGCGATCGCACCGGTGCTGCTGGCGAGCATCGCCTGCGTCGCGCTGGTCAGCCTGGCGATGAGCAGGGCGATCATGGCCAACGAAGCGGTGAAGCTGGATTTCAACCGCCTCAACCCGGTCACCGGGTTCAAGAACCTGTTCTCGCTGAAAGTGGTCAAGGACCTGGCGCGCAGCGTGCTCTACGTGCTGGCGGCGGCGCTCTTCGCATGGGGGGCGTGGAATGCGTGGGCGCACCTGGTGTTCCGGCAGGTACACGCACCGGACGGACAGCTCGTGGCCATCTGGCTACGCCTTGGAGGCTATGTCGGAGCCGGCCTGTTGTTGGCGCTGGCCCCGGTCTACCTGTTGTCCGGCTGGCTGGACCATCGCCTCTTCATCCGCGAGATGAAAATGGAAAAGCGCGAAGTCAAACGCGAGCACAAGGAAAACGAGAGCCCACCGGAACTGAAGAAGCGGCGCGCCGAGATCGCCGAAGAGCTGTCCGCGCAGGTGCAGGCAGACACCCTGGGTTCCAGCCTGATCCTGGCCAACCCGACCCATATCGCCATCGGCATCTTCCTGCCGGATGACGAGGTGCCGCTGCCCTTCGTTTCCGTCCACGAAAAAGGTCGCCGCGCGCGCAAGGTCATCGCGCTGGCCGAAGGCGCAGGCATTCCCGTGGTGCGCGATATCCGCCTGGCCCGGGCGATCCATGCCAGCACCCGCCGGTATCAGTTCGTGCACGGCCATGACATCGATGGCGTGATGCATGTGGTGCGCTGGCTGCGCGACGTTGAACGCGCGGCCCAGCCGCCTCCATCCAGCGACGTCGCCGGTTCGCCTCCCGCAGCGCACTGACCCACCGTTCCCCCCACGAGGAAATACCGCATGAACGAACACGATTCGACCCTGCCATCGGATGACGGCGACGAGGCACAGGCTACTCGCCTGATCCTTGAAGGCCTGCAGGCCGGCGCCACGCTGAAGGACCTGAAGGGCGTCAGCAGCGAGATGCTGGAAAGCGTCTATGCACTGGCCCATCGCTTCTACCAGAACGGCCAGCTCGACGATGCGGAAACCTTCTTCCGCTTCCTGTGCCTGTACGACTTCTACAACGCCGAATATGCGCTGGGACTGGGCGCGGTGCTGCATATCAAGCGGGACTATGACAAGGCGATCAGCATGTATGCAGTGGCGCAGACGCTGGACCTGCAGGACGACCGGCCGATGTTCCATGTCGGGCAGTGCCATCTGGCGCTGGGCAAGCTGCGGCAGGCCCGCGAATGCTTCGAAGGCGTGGCCGCGCGCGCCGCAGGAAGCGAACTGGGTGATCGTGCCGAGGCGTACCTGCAGGCGTTGGCTGCCGACCAACGCAGCGATACAGGCGCTGGCGTGGCGGACGATTGCGGTCCGCGACAGGACGGTGGCGGCTTGCCCTGAAACTGAAAGCCGGCCAGGGGGTGCATGGGGATACTGCGGCCATCGCATCAACCCACGTTCCAGCTAGGAAGTTCAGCCATGCCCAGTGTCAGTATTCCGTCCGCCTCCATTCCCCTGGCCCTGAGAAGCAACGGCCGCGAGTCCACCGTCCATCAGGCGGCCGGCTTTGGCCAGGTTCTGTCGATGGACGCGATTGCCAGACTGGAGGCCAAGGTCGCCGCGGCGCTGGCTTCCCATGCCGCAGCGCCTGGTAGCACTGCCGAAGCCCAACGTGGTGGAGAACGGGTTGCGCTTCGCCAGCCCGATCCGGCTGCCTTGAGGCCGGGCCTGGAGGGTTCCGCGCGCCAGTTGACGCCTGAAGCGATGTTGATCATCTCGGCCGGTCAACTGATGCGGACGGCCAGTGAAGGGGGGTTGGAAAAAATGCTGCAGCGGCTGGCCGGCTTCCGTGCCCAGCAGGCCATGCGCGCCAGCCAGGGCGAGCGCCTGGCGGCGGCCCTGCAGGCGGCCCTGGCCGATGCGGACGCCGCCGAAGCGGCCTTGCGCGGCGCCACCGGTGAAGCGGAAAGCGCGCAGGCGTCGGCCGAGGCGGCGCGCGATGAAGCGGCCCGTGTGCAGGCGGAACTGGACGCCATGGACCCGGACGACCCGGCGCGGGCAGCCAAGCTGGTCGAACTGGCTGCGGCCCGCCAGCAGGTCAGGGCGGCCGAAGGCCGGCTTGAACAGGCGGCTGCCAAGCTGGTCGATGCTGCCCATCAGCTGGATGCAGCGCTGCAACGCGTGGACCAGCAGCGCCGCGAGGCGGATGTCTTCAACGGCAGTCAGCCGCAACTGCGTGTGGACACGCGTGAGGACATCAGCGCCAGCGCCCGGTTGCAGACCCTGATTGCCGTGCTCAGCAGGATCATGTCGGACTTCTCGCTGGACAAGCTGAAGAACGAAAGCGAAGCACTGATGGAGCAGCTGCGCGCGCGCCAGGCCGACAACCTGGAACGTGCACGCAAGTTCGAGGAAGAGCAGCAGCGGGCACGCGATGCCGAAAAAAAGACCGGCTGCGCCGGCAAGATACTCGGCTGGATCAAGGCCGCGGTGGCCACCGTCGCCAGCGCGGTGGTGCTGGCGATAGGCGTACTCACGGTCAATCCGATACTCATCGCCGGCGGTGTGCTGGGGCTTGCCCTCAGCGTCGATTACATGGTGCAGCTGGCCACTGGCTTCTCGGTAATGGGCAAGCTGACCGAAGTGATCGGTGGCCTGATCTCCAAGGCCCTGGTGGCGTTCGGCGTGGACGAGTCGACGGCGCGCATGATCGGCAACATCGCCGCCACCATCGTGATCATGGTAGCGATCATTGCTGCCTCGATCGCTGCCGGCAATATCTCCGCTGCGACGAACGGCCTGGGTAGCGTCGCCCTGCTGGCCAGGCAGGCCAGCGAGGTCATGCAGGTTGCCGCCCAGGTCGCGGGCATGGCCGGGATGGTCACCTTGGGCGTTGGCCAGTTGATCGTGGCGAACATCCAGATCGACATGCAGAAACTCCTGGCCGCCATCGAGGAAAGCGTATTCGGCAGCGAGGTGCTGCGCGAGATGCTGGACAAGCTGCGTGAAGCAGTGGCCAGCCTGGACAGGGGCGCGCTGGACCTGATGAAGCAGATGGGCCAGGTGCTCGCCGAAGACGCTGCCACCACGCGCCAGGTGATTTCGCACATGCGCACCGCCTGAGATATCGCCTGACCCCTTCCACGAACCGTTAAAAGGAATTCCCCATGCTGCAGATCAACACCACCTCGCAAGCCAACATTCAATACCTCCGCAAGGAACTACCCGCCCTGGCGGGCGGCTCGCTCGAACGCCAGGATGCCGCACAGGCCGCCCGCGCTGCCGACCATCTGGTGCGCGAAGACGGCGGGCGCCGAACCGCAACCGGTGCAAAGGCGCGCCCTGATCTGGCCGCCCCGGCAGCGGGTGCGCTGTCTGCCGTGGTGATGCCGCTGCTGCCGGCCATCCACCAGATGCAGCACGACAATCCCGATGGTGCCGAGGTACGTGCCCTGGCCGATCTTCGTGCACAGGCCTATGCGGCCAGCCACCATCCTTCCTTGCAGGGCTGGGACGGCGAGCACGCTCTGTCGGCCACGCTGCCCGGCGGTGAACGTCTTGCGCTGCCGACCCGCGATGAGCTCCTGGCGGCCAAGGGGCTGCTTCGGCAGGCACCGGCGCTGGAGAACGAAGTGGACGGCATGTCGAAGATGAGCGATGCAGCGTTGCTGCAGGGCTTCAAGTCCGATCCGCGCTTCGCCTACATCCTGTTGATGGTCACCATGTTGCTGAAGCTTGCTGCCAGCCAGCGCGAGCAGGGCGCGGCCATGGTCACCTTCGCCGACAAGTCCGTCCAGGAGATGGGCCAGCGCATGATCGGTGCTGCCGAAGAGCGGCGCACCGGCGCCATCGTCGGCCTGGCCGTGGCGGCAACGGTGGGGGCCGCAGGCGTGGGCCTGGGCGCGTACGCCGCCGCCAAGAACGTGAAGAGCATCCGCACCAACGAAAAAACCGCGAACGCGGCGCAAAGCCAGGCAGAGCAGGTGCGGGTGGCGAACGCACGGGATGCGGCGGCTGCGCCTGCAGGTCGGTCGGCTACGGACGCACAGCGGGCTGCCGCTGGCGACAGCAGCCTTCACAACCAGGCGATGAAGGCCCATACCGAGCACACGATCAACATGACCCAGAACGGTGTCATGCAGCAGGGCGGCTATGCCATCAGCCAGATGTCGCAGAGCACGGCACAGATTGCCAATGCCGAGTACGACGTCAAGGCAGCCGACCAGACCCGCCAGCAGGAGATCGAACGCAACAATTCCGACACCTTCAAGTCGACCTCGCGCGCGAACAACGAACAGCAGGTGGCCGACGATGAAGTGCGCAAGGATTCGCTGCGCAAGTTCGAAGCGATGGTGCAGGAGAACGTCGACACCCTGGCCGAGATGATCCGAAAGATCTGATCCATGCACAGCAACCGGGAACTCATATGACCATCATCGAACGCTCCAGTGTCCAGCTGTTGCCTGCCGCTTCCTTTGCACCTGGCAGGCCCATGTCGAGCGATACCGCCGACGAGCCGCGTCACGTTTCACTGGCAGGTCCCGCGATCACATACGAACGCGAAAGCGAGGCCATCCGGCATATCCGCCAGCGCCTGCAGCGTGATCCAGCCATCCCCGTCAAAAGCGGGGCGGGCAGCGAACTGCAACTGTTGCTGGCCGACGAGGCCTTCGGACGCAGGAAGGCCCTGGACGTCGCGCTGTCCGGGTTGCGGGGCGCTGCCGCCTCGGACACTCCGCCGCATCGTGCCGGGGCCCTGGCTTCGCTGCACCGGGCGCTTGCACAGGGTGCCGCTGCTGGAGGACCTGAAGCAGATGCCTGCGAGGATCTGCTGGAGGGCCCGCTGCTTGGCCAGGTCGCGACCGGCGCGCTGGAGGAGCAGCGCGATGCAGCACAGGCCCCGTCGGACTGGGACAGCCATCATGAGTTCTTCGAGGAGGTGCTGGCCTTGCTGGCCCGGCTCAACAGCGTCTGGCTGCAGCGCTTCAACGAAGTGCTGTCCAATTATGTGAGCGTCTTCGACAAACTCACTGAGGTCATGACCAAGCTGAAAGACGCCATCAAAGGGCACGACAAGGACGGCAACCTGACCGTCAACTTCTTCGAGTTGCGCAAGGCGCTACGTGAGCTCGCCGACGAGATAGCGACCGGGCCAGGCCTGGGCGGGGCGTTCGACAGCGAAGAAGAGGCAAAGGAGTTCCTGAAGGAGCTGGGCGTCGATGGCCTGCTGGTCAAGCAGGACGGCAACGGCAAATGGGAGCTCGCTCTTGATCCACAACTGATCCGCGATCTCGTTGACGTGTTTCCTGCGGGGGCACCAATTCTTCGTCCAATCCCGGATCCACCGTATTTTGAGTGGGTAGAAGCAGACATCAAGATGAACCCCGCCAGGTACAACGCGATCATCGCCGCCAAGGACAGCCTGATGGAGCGTTTCAACCACCTCAATCGCGTGCTTCCCGACAAGCACCAGCACCAGATCCAGTGGTGGAACACCGTGCTGAAGGCGCTCAGCGCCACCATCGATGAGCTCAGCCAGGCCGATCGCCAGATCGTGCAGAACATGACCTGAGCGCCGTGCGCAGACCGCCACCCCGACACTCCATGAGGCAATGATGACCATAGGCACCACCCAACCCGTTCCCTCTTCTTTCATGCAGTTCAGTCCACCGGCCTTTCCGTTCATGGCGACCCCGTTCGCCGACGGACTGAAAGGCCTGACCAATGGACAATGGCCTGGCGCCGTTGCCTGGCCGCCCGGTGGGGACGGCAGCGGGTCGCCAGCTGCCACCCAAGGCTCACCCACCGCAGTGCACTGGCAGGCTGATCCCACCGATCCGCTGCTGGCGCCCATCCTGCAGCGTCAGGACGGCATCCAGGCGCAGGCCGTGGCCCGCGGATCCAATGGTCGACCGCTTGTGCCGACCGATATCTTCAGCAGGAACGAGATTGACGCGTCCCTGCATGCCCGTGCGCATTCCACGCAGCTCAAGCTGGGCGAGCTGGGCAGGCAAGACGCGGTCGCCGCGGTCCTGCGCCACGAACGTGGCCGGGATGGGCAGGCGGTGATGGATAGCTGCCGGGCCCTGGCCCTGCCGGGTGCGCAGGACCATCCCGATGAAGTCGCCACGCTGCGGCAGCGACTGACGGATTACCTCGATGCAGCGAAGGACACTTTCGAGGGCACCTGCCCGAACTGGGACAGCGCTGCGTTCAGGCTGCTGCAGAAGCTGGAACGGGCACTGGAAGCCCTGCTGGCGAAAATCGGCCCGCAGGAACTGACTCGCCAGTTGCAGGCCGACCTGGCCCCGGGGCTGCTTGAAGTGCTGTCGCGCAAGTACCCGGGCGAGTGCGCCACTACCCTGTTGCCGAAGTTGACCCGCTGCCTGAACCCGGAGGCGTTCGCGATCCAGCAGGGCAACATGCGTCGTTACGGCAATGGCTTGGCGGCTCTGTTGCGCGAGGCGGAGAAGCTTCCCTACCTGCTGGACGAACCGGCAGCGAGTACCCCGTCGGCCGATACGCCGAAGGGCACTTCGGCGCTGCCGCCGTTCCCTGTCTTCACGGGATCGCCTTACCCTCCGCTGGTCTTCAGTCCGACCAACACCTTCAGTCCGGTCAACACCGTCAGTCCGGTCATCAGCACTGCTGCGGAAACGGGGACGCCATCGGTGGCCAGGGCCCGAACGACGGTGGACCAGAGCACGCAGGTCTTCGAGACGCGTAGCGGCCAGGATGACGTGCGCGACAGGAGTGTTGGCACCCATAGGCGCGAGACTGGCGAGATTGGCACTGATCCCATGGAACCGGACGCATTGCAGGGAAACTTAAGGGCGACCATGATTAGCGACAGCAACTCCGAGAGTCGGATGTCCACCCCTGACCTTGCTCTGCGTCAGGACAGGACGCAGCAGCGCGATCATGTCAACACCGAAGAATCGTCGAATGGCACGGTGCGGACGACCCGACATTTCAGGCACGCGGTCAACATCCCGCCGAACGCCGGCATGATGACGGTGCTGCGACCGGGGAGTCGTGATCGTTTCACGATAAACGGGAGCAGCGAGCAAGGCGTGCCGCGTCAGGACGTGCGGATCGCGCACGGCGCCGACGTGATCAACGACAGCCGTATCCAGATCGTCGCAGGCACGCTGCGCGAAGGATATAACCCCCAGCACGCGCCTTTCGTGCGCGTTGGGCCCCAGCTGACATCGATCAGGAATCTGAATCATCGTGGGTTGCCCTATGCCCCCGGGCAGACACTGATCAGATCGGCGACCTCGTCATCGTCGCCCATGCGGCGCATGCCCTCGCCCCTGACAACGCTCATGGCAGGTGGCCGGCAGACGCTCCAGGCCCCAAGGAGCGGCGCTGCCAGGCCGGAAATCCGGGCGTCGAATGGTACGTGGAATGGCGCCAGGGATCCGCTGGTGTCCAGCGTACCGCCGCCCCCTGATCTGAGCCATCCGCGCGTCACGCCGGGCCAGCTCTCGTCGCCAGTCCTCTCGACCACGCTACGGCGATCGTCCAGTAATGATCCGTCGCGCGATGACGATGTCGGCCCGGGTGCATCGTCGTCGTCCACGCCAGCCCTGGACCCCATCGCCCTACTGGGGGTGCTCGCCCAAGAGGCTGTCAAGGTGGCGAAGATGCGTTCGTTGCGCAACGCCGGGACGTTTACGGGCAGCAGCAGGGCAGGCGCATGATCGACCATGCCCTCGTGCCTTCATGAGTACGCCGAAGTCCCCTGTTGCACTGCCCCTGCGCTGGTTGATCGCCATCCGTTGTGACCGCTTCATCGATGATGTCCTCGCGCAGAGTCGTCTGCGCGAGGACCTGCACCTGGATTCGATGGAAATGGCGGAACTGCTGATCGATATCGAAGACAGCCACGGCGTGACCCTGGATGCCGCTGAGCTGGCGACGGTGCAGACGGTCGCCGAGCTGGAGGCGGCGGTGACGCAGTGCCAGCCTGGCCGCGTCCTCCCTGACATTCCGCCGGTCGCTGCCGGCGATCGCTGAACCTGCAATATCGCTGACCTGCATGCCGGTGGCCAACGCGGACCATCGGCGATCGCCGGCGACCATTTGCTAGTGGCTTCCTGGCCACAGAGGTTTCCTGACCATGTTCAACCTTGCCAAGCCGCCGCTGTTGTTGGCGGCGCTGTTGCTGTGTCCGCCCGCCCATGCCCGCTTCCATGCAGCCCTGTCCAGCGAAGGGAGACTGGTCGTGGCCGAGCATGCGCTGGCTGGTTCTGCCCCCTTCGATCCCCTCCGCGCGCTACCTGCAGCAGCCCCTCCACAGCGGAACGCCGGCAACGTGTCGCGGGCCATGGAGCTCCGGCACCTGGTACGGCAGGTCAGTTCCGAATCCGGTATCGAAATGGCGCTGCTGGACGCCATCATCCAGCAGGAATCCGGCTACGATCCGACGGCGATCTCATCTGCCGGCGCGGTAGGGCTGATGCAGCTGATGCCGGCCACCGCCCGCCGCTTCGGTGTACGTGACCGTCGTGATCCGTTGCAGAACCTGCGTGCCGGCGCCGCCTATATCGCCTGGCTGATGCATAGCTTCAACAACGATCTTGACCTGGTCCTGGCCGCCTACAACGCGGGGGAAGGTGCGGTGCGGCGGCACGGCAACCGCATTCCACCTTACCCGGAGACGCAGGACTACGTGGCGCGCGTGCGCCAGGGGTACGGGCGCTGAGCGGCTTATTGCGGTCGCAGATGAAATCCGACAGTGACATTGCAATTTTGCTTATGGGCGGTTGAGTGGAGTGACTACATCATCCTTGGCAGCGGCAATGTTGCCGGTCCCTCCGGTCGCCTGATCTCTTTCCATGTCGTATCTGCTGAAAATTCTTTCCGGAACCCTGGCGGGCGTTGAATACGCGCTGGGCGATGGCGATACCGTCTTCCATGTCGGTCCGCACCGCGAGCTGATCGACGGCGTTGCGTCGCAGGTATTCGGCGCTACCGAGAACGTCTACTACCTGCCCGAAGAGCTGCCACCGGCCGCCTTCCTGGTGAGGGTGGACGCCGATGCCACCACGGCAGGACTGCGTCTCGGTGAACGCACTGGTGCGGACACGGCGTGGCATTACCGTGCGCTGGAGCTGCAGCAGGTGATGCAGTCCGCCGGGGTGCATTTTGCCGTGCGCCAGCGCGATGATGCGTGGAGTGCCGAGGTGGTCAGCTTCATCCTGCCACCTGCCTCGCCGGAACATGGAGAGACGTCCGGTCCCATCCGCGTGGCGGCAGTGCCCGGCCTGCCCGTGCAGCGCCCCCGCCTTCTGCTGGGCCTGGCGGTACTGGCCTGCATCGCGTTGGCGGCGGGGTGGATGTATTGGAACTTCCAGCCCGATGCCCGTGTGCGTGGACTGGCCGCCGTGTTGCGCGACGCACCTGGCGAGTACCAGGTAGTGGCTGGTGAAGACAATCGTCTGTATGTCTTTGTCGACGATGCGGCCGGCAAGGCGTGGGGCGAACGGGCCAGCCGGCGCCTGCAGCGGGGTGACGATATCTATCTGGTGCGCTATGTCGAAGCCACGCGGCTGGAACGCCTGCTCATCGATGCCGGCCAGAACGTGGTCGTGGTGCGCCTGCAGCCGCCGCGCCAGCCGCAGATCGTGCTGGCCGGGGTCGCAACCAGCGAACGCCGCAAACGGGTGCAACAGATACTGTCCGGCCAGACCCCTTACGCGCCGCAGCTGGAAATATCGGCCATCAGCGACCAGGCCCTGACGGCCCTGGCACAGGCACAGTTGCGCCGGCTGGGTATCAGCAGCCGCGCCGAGCCACGCGGCCAGCGCGTGAGCATCGTCAACGATGTATTCCTCGACGATGCCGGTTTGAACGCGATGGCACGCACGGCCAGTGAATTCCACCGGCACTGGGGCCGGCACCGCATCAGCATCCAGCTGCAGCTGTGGGACGACCTGCTGCAGGGCAGGTCCTATCAATACTCGCCGGGACAACTGCTCTCGGTGGGCAATGGGCGCTGGCAATACTCGCGCGCTGCGGGAACCGACGCCGGCGCCTCCCCCTGAGGCGATGCCTCCCCGACACATAGAGGAAATCCACATGACACAAGCCACGATTCTACCTATCCCCCTCCCCGGTCCGGGGCCTGGCTGGGGCGACCCTGGCGCAGGTGGTAGTGCCGGGTCATGGAAAGGCTGGATGTCCGAACACAGCCGAGGTTTCGACCAGGGCGTGAACGACCTCAAGCAGAAGATGGCCGATGCCTTCGAAGCGTTGCGGCAGAATCCGAGCGACCCGGAAAAGCTGGGTCATTACCAGAGCGCGCTGTCCGAATACAACATGTACCGGATGTTGCAGTCCAACTCCACCAAGAGCCTTGCTGACCAGAGCAAGACGGTCATCCGCAACCTGGCATGAGTCCAGTTGTCCGCCCCTGCAATGCAGGGGCACTTTCCCCATCTGGAGCCCTGCAGTGAACAACATCACATCCATTACGTCTTCAATGACGCAGGCTGTCGTCGGCAGCGACGGCCTGGTTTCCATGTCGGACCGCTTCAATGCGGCCTTGGCCGAAGGTTATCTCTGGGCCGGCCGCGAGCGTGACGACATCCTCGCCACCGCCAATGATCCTGGCGTCGCTGCCGATCCGCAGCGCCTGTTCGAGCTGCAGCAACGCCAGGAGGCGTACACCAAGCAGATCGCGCTCAGCTCCGCCCTGGTCAGCCATGCCACCAAGGGCATCGAAACACTGGTGAAGAGCTGAGTGATGCGTGCATTCGATCGATCGACAAGGGCATTGGGGCTGCTGGCCCTGCTGGTGCTGGCCGGCTGTACCCGCACCGAACTGCTGCAGGCGCTGGACGAGCGCCAGGCCAACGAAGTGGTATCCGTGCTGTTGCGGCATAACATCGACGCGCAGAAACGGCTGCAGGGCAAGGACGGCTTCGTTGTCCGCGTAGCGTCGGATGACCTGGCCGATGCCATCGATCTGATCGCCCAGCAACAGCTGCCATCGCAGCCACGTACGCAGATCTCAACGCAGTTCCCGTCCGATGCGATGGTCAGTACGCCCCTGGGTGAACGCGCGCGCCTGCTGTCGGCCATCGAACAGCGTCTGGAAGAAACCCTGGCCACGCTGGACGGCGTGCAGTCCGCGCGCGTCCACGTCAGCTACGATGCCGGCCCGGTCGCCGGCAGCCTGCAACAACGACGACCGCCGGCCATGCATGTGGCCGCGGTGCTGGCACATGGCCAGGGTGTTGATGAGGAAGTGCTGCTGCAGCGGGTGAAGCGCCTGCTCCGCAACGCATTCGTGGACGTGTCCTACGACAATGTCTCGGTGGTGCTGACGCCCGCCGCAGCGGCGCGCTCACTGTCCGTTACCGATGCCGGCACCGCCGGCGCAACGGGGCGGCGCTGGTTGGGACCGGTGCTCCTGCTGGTCCTGCTGGGAGGACTGGGCTGGGCGCTCCTCCGCCGGGCCGGTGCCGCGAGAGCCTTCATCGGCCACCGCTTCCGACGCGCTTCGCACGGTGATCGCCATGCCACCACGGATTGACGTGCTGCGTGTGCTGCACGATCCGGTGGCCTACTATCGGCCATGGCAGGGGAGGGTGGATCGCCTCGCACCGACGCAGCGCGGGGCATTGAACCGATGGCTGGCGGAGCGCCATGGCCTGCCTGCCTACACGGCCCCCACGCCCCCACAACACGGCATGGTGGAACGCTTGCTCGCTGACTGGTCGCGCCTGCCGCGGGTCGCCTACCTGCTGGCCTGTGCCAAGCAGCGGCGGCGCCTGATGGGCTCGCGGCTGTTCCTGGCGCAAGCGCCGCAGGTGCACGGCTTCCTTCGCCTGGGCTTCGCCGAAAGTCGCGATGGCATCGATATCTCCCGGCATGAGGACCTGCTGGCCTGGGGCGGCAGCTACCTGTGCGGCGGCCTGCAGGGCCGCGTACCGGACTGGATGGCAGTGCGCGCGGCCCTGTGGTTCGATGGCCTTCCCGGCCACGCGGCCCCCTCGCAACCCGCCGCCACATTCGACCTGACCTGCTTCTGGAGTGCCTGGCACCATGCTGCACAGCTATCCCGAAACGCTGCTTGATTTCGCCGTCGGCGGCATCGTCCAGGCCTCCTGCCTGTCCCGCGCCTGTGATGCGGAGCGGGTGGTGTCCTTCGCCCGCAAACAGGGCCAGGCCGAGCGTGAGTGGGCCCGACAGGAGTCGAACGCGCTGCGCGCGGCGGCTGCCGCCGATGGCTATTGCGATGGCATGCGGCAGGCGCTGGCCTCGCTGTTGCCGCTCTTCACCGCCATCGTCGGGGAACAGGCCGGCTTGCGCCAGACCCTTGCCGCGCGCATGGAACAGGCGCTGTCCGCCATGGGCAACTTGCCGTCGGTGGCTGTCCCGCAGGTGCAGGCCGCCTGCGCGGAGCGCCTGCAGGGGGGCGAGTCGGTCGTGCTGCACGTGCCGCGCACCGGGCACGCGTTGCTGCAGGCGCTGCAGGCGCAGGCTGGCCTTCAAGGGCTGGACATCCGACAAGCCGACCGCCAGCACCTGTTGCTGGAAGTGGGCGACCTGGCCTTCGAGCTGGACGTTTCCAGCGCGCTGGGTGATGGCCTGCAGGCCACATTGACGGAAGAAATGAACCGCCTGCAACGGACCATCAGCAGGCTGGCCGACACCTACCGCGAGCAATTCCAGCGTGACTTCGACCGTGCCGCACAGGTGGCCGGTCTCCAGCGAACCAAGGAGAACCCATGAACAGCATCACTGGCGCCATGGCCCTGAAGCCAGCCCCCATACCTGAGCGCCCGGATGGGCGGGTCAGCCTGCAGGAGCGGATGCAGTCCGCCGGATGGGTGCCGGAAACCGGGGACGGCGAGGAGGAGGACGTCGTCCTCACTCCCGCGTCGGCCTGGGCGCAGCAGTTGTTCAAGGAGATGATCTTCTTCGGTGACGAGGAAACCAATGGCATCCCGCCGCTGACGATGGATCCCTGACCGGAAGGTTGGCATGGCCTCCAGCGGTGTATCCGGCGATGGTTTGTGCATGTTCGATGGCATGCACGGCGCGCTTCTTCATTCCGCATCAGAACCAGTCCGGCTATGCTGCGCGCATGCTGCCAAAGACTTCCGCCATCGCCCTGCTGGGCCTGACCCTGCTCGCGAGCTTCGCCGCACATGCGCGTGGCACCATCGAAAAGGTTGATATCAAAGGGCTCGACAAGGACGATGACGCCGAAATCATCGAGAACATCGAGTCCTCGCTGACCTTGTATGACGCGATCGGGAAGGTCCAGGGCGAGTCGCGCCTGGAGTACCTGCTGTCGCAGGCGGAACGGCAGGCCCGCGAGGCACTGGAACCATTCGGGTTCTACAACCCCACCATCGACGTGGAGGCCCCACGCGAAGGCGAAACCCTGCGCGTGGTCATCAATGTCGTGAAAGGAGAGCCGGTTCGTGTCCGCAAGGAGCACGTCGACATCACCGGTCCGGCGATATATGACCGCTACCTGCAGGAAGACCTGAAAGCGTTCAGGCCGGGCACGGGCCAGCCGTTCGACCACACCACCTACGAAGCCAGCAAGATCAGGGTGACCCGGCGCCTGTCCGAGCGCGGCTACTTCGATGCCGACTACACCCAGCACCAGGTGCAGGTGACCCGCGCGGAGAATGCCGCCGACATCGACCTCACCTGGGATAGCGGCCGCCGCTACAACATGGGGCCGATCACCTTCAACCAGGACTACTTCGTCGACAAGCTGTTCGATCCCTTGGTGTATTGGGACGAAGGCAGCTACTACCACGAAGGCAAGTTGGACCGGTTGCGGGAATCGTTGACCAAGCTGGACTATTTCAGCGTCATCGACATCCAGCCCCGGCCCGACCAGGCTGACGACAACGGTGACGTGCCGGTCGAGGTGAACCTGACGCGGTCCAAGCGCAGCATCTATACCTACGGCTTGAGTTACGGCAGTGAGAGCGGTGCCGGTGTACGCGGTGGCCTGGAGCGGCGCTGGCTCAACAACCGCGGCCACAAGATGAACACGCAGCTGGACTACGCCCAGAAGCGAAAAAGCCTTATCACCAGTTACCGTATTCCCGCCTTCCGTTGGCTTGATGGCTGGTATACGTTCGCGGCAAGCGCCTATGACGAGCAGACCGACTACATCGATCTGCGCAACCTGAAGCTGATCGCCAGCCGCAGTGGCCAGATCAACGAGCACTGGACCGCCATCGCCTCGATCAACGCCTTGCGCGAGCGCTGGGGCTATGCGTCCGGAAACGAGTTCACCAATGCGGTGTACCAGTATTCCACGCTGGTCTATCCGCAGATCGTCGGCGACTACGTGAACGTGGATGATCGGCTGTTCCCGCGCAGCGGTGTCAGTGGCAGCGCGACGCTGCGCGGCGGCATCGAGGGCGCCGGCTCGGATACCAGCTTCGTGCAGGCCAATCTGGCGCTGCGCTGGTATGTGCCCGTCGGCGAAAGCAACCGCCTGATCCTGCGTGGCGAAGGGGGCACGACGTGGACCAGCGACCTGGTGGCGATGCCGCCCAGCCTGCGCTATTTCGCTGGTGGTGATCGCAGCATCCGTGGTTATGCCTATCGCGAAGTGGGACCGCGCACGCCGGCGCCGGACAAGTTCGCGCTTGGCGCGAAGAATCTCGTGGTCGGCTCGGCCGAGTACGAGCATTATTTTGGCGGCGGTCCGTGGGGCGCTGCGGTATTCGTCGACACCGGCAGTGCGTTCGACAACACCATCGACCTGCATACCGGCGTCGGCTTTGGCGTGCGCTGGAAGTCGCCGGTCGGCCCGGTGCGGATCGACATCGCGCATGGCCTCAATGATCCCGACTCGCAGTTCGAGATCTACCTGAACATCGGAGCCGACCTGTGAGTACGCCGACGCCGCCGCCGAACAATCCGCCACCGCGCGTGCGCTTCTATCGCCGGCGCCGCTTCTGGGCCTGGTCCGGCGCGGGCATGCTGGGCCTGGTGTTGCTGGGCCTGTTGCTGGTGTACTGGCTGCTGCAGACGGTGGCCGGACGCGACGTATTGCTGGCCCAGGTGGTGGCCCGGCTGCCGGTGGGTGCCAGCCTGACCTGGAGCGAAGTTGACGGCCCGCTGGCCGGCCCGCTGACCCTGCGCAACGTCGATTTCCGATACGACGATATTCACTTCACCGCCGAACGCGCCTACCTGGACCCGGACCTGCGTCCGCTGCTGGGACGCAAGCTGCGGCTGGATGCGCTGGAGCTGAGCAATGCCAGCCTGAACCTGGCCAAGAGCGATGAACCGTTCGAGTTGCCGTCATGGCCCGACTCGCTGCCACAGATTGAAATGCCGCTGGCCATCCAGGCCGATACCATCACGGTCGATGGCCTGCGCATCACCAGCGGCGGCGAACCGATGATCGACATCGCACGCATCCGTGGTGGCGTCGAGATCGCCAATGGCGAGTTCAAGGCCCATCAACTGGCGGTGAACAGCGACATGGGTAATTTCCATGTCGATGGCCAGTACGTGCCGGCCAATGATTACACGACCGATGTGACGCTCACCGCGATCCTGCCGGCCCCGCGCGGGCGCACCCCTGCCAGCCTGGGACTGGTGGCTCGTGGCGACCTGGGCCATATGGAAGTGGCGGTAGCGGGCCGCGCGCCCAAGCCATTGCGCGCCACGCTGGTGTTCGATGGCCGCACTGATCCCACCTGGAATGCCAGCGTGCGCAGCGATGCGCTGGAACTGGCGCTGCTGGGCCCGGCGCTTGCCGATTCCACGATCGAGCCCCTGACCCTGGACTTCACCGCGCGCGGCAAGGGCGGCAGCGCCGACCTGCAGGGCCACCTGCAGACGGGCGAACAGGTGGTGGAACTGGCGCCTTCCAAGGTGAAGCTGGAAGACCAGGTGCTCACGGTTTCCCCGCTGGTGGTCAAGGCCTTCGGCGGTGAAGCGCGGTTGACCGGCACTGCCGATTTCCGCGAACAGGACAACCAGAAGCTCAATTTCTCCATCTTCGCCCAAGACCTGGCCTGGACGCCGGCCGAAGACCCGGGCACGGCCGGCAGCGCGCCGGTGCCGGTTACCCTGAAGGAAGCGCGGATGGGCCTGGCCGGTACGCTGCAGGCGTGGGCCGCGATCGGCCGTGCGGACATCGAGCGCGAAGGCCAGCAGGCCGCGCTGCAGTTCGACGTCCGCGGCAATGAAAACGCCGCGCAGATCCGCCAGCTGCAGGCACGTACGCCGGGCGGCACGCTGGGCGTCGAAGGGCAGGTTGCCTGGGCGCCGCAGTTGCAATGGGACGCGAAGGCGACATTGGCTGGCTTCGATCCGGGTTACTTCGTGCCGGGCTGGGATGGCAAGCTGACCGGCAATTTCGCTTCGGCCGGCCGCCAACTGGACGCGCCGGCCAGTGCGCCGGCAGGAAGCAGCGGTCCCCTCGAAGCCACCCTGGACCTGCCGTCGCTGAAGGGCACGCTGCGCCAGCGCGTGCTTTCCGCGCAGGGCCGGTTCGCGTTGCAGGGCGAGCAGGGCGAAGGGCAGCTGGAACTGGCCCTGGGTGCCAGCCGGGTCACGGCCTCTGGCAAGGTCGGCGACCGCCTGGACATCGATGCACGGTTTGAGCCGCTGCAACTGAGTGACCTGTTGCCGGGAGCCGAAGGCGGCCTGCGCGGACAGGTACAGGTGAAGGGCACGCGCGATGCGCCGGACATCAGCGCCGACCTCAGCGGCAGCACCCTGCACTGGGATGACTGGAGTGCCGGGTCGATCAGCCTCAAGGGCCGCCTGCCGTGGCGCGGCGACAATGGCACGCTGGCGCTGCAGGGCAGCCAGGTCAATGTCGGCATGCTGCTGGAGCGTTTGAACGTGGATGCCCAAGGCAGCATCAGCGACCTGCGGCTGGCGGCACAGACGCATAACGAGATGGGTGCCGTCGACCTGCAGGGCAGCGTGCGCCAACAGGGGGAGCAGTGGCGCGGCGAGCTGTCAGCCTTGCGCATAGCGCCGGTCAAGGGCGATCCCTGGAGCCTGCGCGCACCGTCTACCTTCAACATCAATGGCGCCAACTTCAGCCTGACCGACACCTGCCTGGGCGCCGCCACCGGCGGTGGCCTGTGCGCCAGCGCGGACTGGCCACGCGAAGGGGTGACGCTGCGTGGCGATGCGCTGCCGCTGGCACTGGTGCAGCCGTGGCTGCCGCCAAACTCCGGGCGGCGCATGTACCTGCGCGGAGAGTTGACGCTGGATGCGCAGGTCCGTCCTCGCGGCAACGCCTGGGAAGGGCATGCCGAGGTACGTTCGGCGGAGGGCGGCATCCGCCTGGGCGACAACGCGCGCGGAGAGCTGCTCCGTTACGACCAGTTCTCGGCCAAGCTGGACATGACGCCTGCCCAGATCGATGGATTCCTCGGCATGGGCTTCCAGGGCAACGGATTCGTCAACGCCCGGGTGCAGACCGGCTGGGATGCCAACGCACCGTTGAACGGCGAGCTGTACCTCAACATGGCGCGGTTGTATTGGCTGGAGCTGTTTTCCCCGGATATCGTGCGCCCCACCGGCCTGATCGAGGGCCATGTCAGCCTGCGCGGGACACGTGGACAGCCGTCGCTGGGTGGCGAGGCGAGGCTGAGCGATTTCACGGGTGAATTCCCCGCGCTTGGCCTCAACTTCGAACAGGGCAAGGGCAGCTTCGTGGCCCAGCCCGATGGCTCGGCGAAGATCGCCGCACAGGCGAATTCGGGGCAGGGCACGCTGTATGTGGATGGGGGGTTGTCGTGGTTCGGTGACGCGCAGCCGTTGCAGTTGAACATCCACGGTGAAAACGTGCTGCTGGCCAATACCAGCGAACTGCGCGTGGTTGCCAACCCGAACCTGGATTTCACCCTCGCCGGCACGGCGATGCAGCTGCGCGGCAGCGTGCATGTACCGGAAGCGGATATCGACCTGGAGCGGCTGGATCGCGGCACCTCGGTGTCCGAGGACGTGGTGGTGCTGGACCCGGTGGATCCGGAGGAGGAACCCACCTCGCCACTGGACATGGACCTGACCGTCAGCCTGGGCGACAAGGTCAAGATGGCCGGCTTCGGCCTGAAGGGCGCGCTCACGGGCAAGATGCAGATCTGGGCGAAGCCTGGCCGCGAGATGACCGCCAATGGCGGGCTGGAAGTGAGTGGCCGCTACAAGGCGTACGGCCAGGACCTGACCATCAGCCGTGGCCAGCTGACCTGGAACTACAATCCGGTATCCGACCCGCGCATCAACATCCGCGCCGAGCGCAAGATTGGCGATGTCACCGCCGGCATCGACGTGACAGGCCGCGCGCAGCAGCCACGCGCCGATGTATGGTCGGATCCTTCGATGTCGCAGTCCGAGGCACTGGGCTACCTGGTGCTGGGCCGCAGCCTGACCGGCGCTACCAGCGACCAGACCCAGCAGGTCACGGCGGCCTCGGCGGCATTGTCGGCTGGCAGTGGCCTGATCGCTTCGCAGTTGGGCGCCAAGCTGGGCCTGGATGATGCCGGGGTCAGCCAATCGCGCGCGCTGGGCGGTTCGGTGATCGGCGTGGGCAAGTACATTTCGCCCAAGCTGTACGTTGGCTATGGCGTTTCGCTGATCGGCAGCGGCTCGGTGCTGACGCTGAAATACCTGCTCAGCCGTGGTTTCGACGTGGAAGTGGAATCGAGCACGGTGGAAAACCGCGGCTCGTTGAATTGGCGCCGGGAAAAATAGGGGATCGGTAGGCCGGGCCATGCCCGGCGAGCGCGAAGCGCGGCCTCCCCCAGCAGGCGGAACAACCCAACGTAGAGCCACCGGGCCATGCCCGGCTCTACCGGTGCGGTCACCCCAACCATCGGCCGTTGCCCACCCAGGCTGCAGCGGCTATGGTCCCGGGCTGTCCTGTATCACCGGAACCGCCCATGCCTGTCCGTAAATCCCTTCCCACCGCGCTGGCCCTTGGCCTGACCCTGGCCGCCGGCGCGCATGCCGATGAAGGCATGTGGATGCCGACCCAGCTGCCGGAGCTGGCCAAGCCGCTCAAGGCGGCTGGCTTCAAGGGCGATCCCACGGACCTGGCCAACGTCACCGCGCCGCCGCTGAGTGCGGTGGTGCGTGCCGGTGGTGGCACCGCATCGTTCGTGTCCGGCGACGGCCTGCTGCTGACCAACCACCACGTGGCGATGGGTGTGATCCAGTACAACACCACGGCCGAGCACAACCTGATCAACGAAGGCTTCATCGCCAACGGACGCACCGACGAGCGTCCATCCAATCCGGATTTCCGCGTGCTGGTCACCGTGGGATTCGACAAGGTCACCGACCAGGTGCTGGCGCAGGCCAAGGGCAAGACCGGCCGCGCGTACTTCGATGCGGTGGATGCGGCCAGCAAGCAGATCGTCGCGGACTGCGAGCGCGACGGCAGCGTGCGCTGCTCGGTGGCCGACATGTACTACGGCACCGATTTCTACCGGATTTCACAGTTGGAACTCAGTGACGTGCGCCTGGTGTATGCGCCGCCGCGTGCGATCGGCAACTACGGCGACGAGATCGACAACTTCATGTGGCCGCGTCATACCGGCGATTTCACCCTGCTGCGCGCCTACGTCGGCAAGGACGGCAAGCCGGCCCCCTACAGCACCGACAACGTGCCGTACCAGCCGCCGGCCCATCTGAACATGTCGATCGACGGACCGAAGGCCGGTGACTACGCCATGCTGGCCGGCTACCCGGGCATCACCTACCGCCACCGTACGGCGGCGGAGTTCGCCAGCCAGATCGACAGCGTACTGCCGCGACGTGTCGAGCTGTTCCAGCAGATGATCGACACCATCGAAGCGGCGACGGCCAACGATGCCCAGGCGCATACCCGCTATGCCTCGCAGCTGCAGTCGCTGAAGAACAACCGCAAGCGCGCCGCCGGTGAACTGGAAGGCCTGCTGCGCAGCGATGCCAAGGTCCAGCGTGCCGCCGACGAACAGGCGATGCTGGCCCAGGCCGATGCGAAGTACCAGGCTGATATCGAAGCGCTGCTGGGCAACCTGTCGCAGGGCGCAGCGGTCGGCGAACGTACCCTGCTGCTGGACCAGTTGGCCGGCCAGAGCCAGCTGCTGCGCTCGGCGCTGCTGCTGGAGCGCCTGCGCATCGAATCGGCCAAGCCGGATGCGCAGCGCGAAACCGGCTACCAGCAGCGCGACCAGCAGCTGATCGAAGGCGTGCTGAAGCAGGTCCAGCGCCGTTACGCGCCGCAAGTGGAGAAGGCACTGCTGACCCGGCTGCTGACCCGATACCAGCAGCTGCCGGATGCGCAGCGCGTGCCCGAGTTCGACGCCGCCTTCGGGCGCACCGGCCAGGCCCTGGCCAACGCGCTGGACACGCTCTACGCCGGCACCCGGCTGGGCGATGAGAGTGAACGCCTGTCCCGTTTCAACGCCGCACGCACTGGAAAGGCGCTGGCTGCCGACCCGCTGATCGCACTGGCCGGACCGCTGGTTGCCGCCCAGTTGCGCATGGAAGGTGAAAGCAAGGCCCGTGAAGGCGAACAGCTGCGCCTGCGCCCGGCCTACATGCAGGCACTGTTTGCATGGCGCGCCAAGCAGGGCCGTGCCGTGTACCCGGATGCCAACCGCACCCTGCGCATCAGCTACGGCAAGGTCGAAGCACTGCATCCGCGTGATGCAGTGAACTTCGACCCGGTGACCACGGTGGCGGGCATCGTCGAGAAGAACACCAATGCCTATCCGTTCGATGCGCCCAAGCCGCTGCTGGAAGCGATTGCCAAGGGCGACTTCGGCACCACCGCCGACCCCGTGTTGAAGACCCAGACCGTCAACTTCCTGACCAACCTGGACACCACCGGCGGCAACTCGGGCTCGCCAGTGCTCAACGCCAAGGGCGAACTGATCGGCCTGAACTTCGACAGCAACTGGGAGTCCGTCAGTGCCAGCTGGTGGTTCGACCCGCGCTACAAGCGTGCCGTGCACGTGGACATGCGCTACCTGCGCTGGCTGCTGGCGAAGGTGTATCCGGCGCCGGCGCTGCTGGAGGAAATGGGCGTTCCGGCCGAGTAGCCTGGGCGCCATGCCGCCCTGGCCGGTGGCGACCGAGGGTGGTCGCCCGCCACGGCGGAAGCGGATCGATGGCGATGGAACCCTCTACACTGTCGGCACTCCTGCCCTAGGAAAACGGCCTCGTGGTCTCAAGCTGGATCCTGCTGCTGGTATCGGTTGCCTACGCCGCGCTGCTGTTCGGCGTGGCCTGGTGGGGCGACCGCCGGCCGATGTATCCGGATCGTCCCTGGCTGCGGCCGGTGGTCTACAGCCTGGCGCTGGCGGTGTACTGCTCGTCATGGACGTTCTACGGTGCGGTGGGCACGGCCGTGCGCAGTGGCGTGGGCTACCTGCCGATCTATATCGGCCCGCTGCTGATGATGGTGTTCGGCTGGCGCATCATCGAGCGCCTGGCGCTGATCGCGCGAAGCCAGAACGTGGTGTCCATCGCCGACTTCATCTCTTCGCGCTTCGGTCGCTCGCGGCGACTGGCTGCCCTGGTCGCCTTCATCGCCCTGGTCGGCATCGTGCCCTACCTGGCATTGCAGTACAAAGCCGTGGCGATGAGCCTGCAGGTGCTGACCGGCAACAATGGACCAACCGGCTATTTCAGCGATCCGGCGTTGTACGTCGCCTTGCTGATGGCTTTGTTCGCCACGCTGTTCGGTACGCGCCAGGTGGACGCCACCGAGCATCACCACGGCATGATGCTGGCCATCGCGTTGGAGTCGGTGATCAAGCTGGTCGCCATGGTGGCGGTGGGCGTTTTCGCCTACGCCTGGTTGAGCGACCGCACCGATGCGGTGGTGCAGTCGGCGCACACCCTGTTCACCACGCTGCCACCGGTGGGCTTCATTTCGCAGACGCTGCTGAGCTTCCTGGCGATCGTCTGCCTGCCTCGCCAGTTCCATGTGGCGGTGGTGGAGTGCGGCGACGTGCGTGATGTGCGCCGCGCGCGCTGGATGTTCGGTGGTTATCTGGTGGTGATATCGGCGATGGTGATTCCCATCGCCACTGCCGGGGTCACCCTGTTCGGCACCGGCGGTGCGGTGGCCGACGATGCCATGGTGCTGGCACTGCCGCTGCACGAGGGCCGCAACGCATTGGCCCTGATCGCCTATGTCGGTGGGTTCTCGGCAGCCACCGGCATGGTCATCGTGTCGTCCATCGCGTTGGCCACCATGGTCAGCAACGACCTGGTGATGCCAGTGCTGCTGAGGCGCAGCGGCGACCACCAGGAAGCGGCCGACGTGGCCTCGCGGGTGCTGTGGATCCGCCGCCTGGCGATCCTGCTGCTGGCCTTGATGGCCTACAGTTATTACCGCAGCAGTGGCGACGACAGCACGCTGGCATCCTATGGCCTGATGGCTTTCGCCGCGGTGGCGCAGTTCGCCCCCGGCCTGATCGGAGGCCTGTACTGGCGGGGTGCCAGCCGGCGCGGCGTGGAGGCCGGCATCGTGCTCGGCTTCGCCACGTGGATCTATACCCTGCTGCTGCCGGCGCTGACCATGGCCGGATGGCTGGACGCCGGGTGGGTGGTCGATGGTCCCTTCGGCGTTGCATGGCTGCGGCCACAGCAGCTGTTCGGCATGAGTGGCTGGGACCCGCTGACCCATGGCACGTTCTGGTCGTTGCTGGTCAATACGGCGGCGATGATGCTGGTTTCCGCGCGCTGGCGTCCCAGCGTGGACGAGCGCCTGCGCGCCGCTCCGTTCCTGGATCCGTATGCGCAGCGGCCTTCGGTAGCCGGCGGTTGGCCAGGCCACGTGCACGTGGGCGACCTGCTGGCGCTGGCCTCGCGCGTTGTTGGCGAGCGGCATGCCCGTCGGTCGTTCTTCGAACAGGCGCAGTCGTTGGGCCGCGAACTGCAGCCCTCGGCTGCGGCCGACCGGCCATGGGTGCAGTTCACCGAACGCCTGCTGGCTGCATCGATCGGCGCGGCATCGGCCCGCCTGCTGCTGACCAGCCTGCTGCGCGGTTCGGGCATGGACCTGGGCGAAGTGGTGGCGGTACTGGACGAGGCAGGGCAGGAGCTGCGCTTCAACCGCGAGATACTGTCCACGACGCTGGAGAACATCAGCGCCGGTGTCAGCGTGGTCGACCCCGAGATGCGGTTGACCGCGTGGAACCGACGCTACCAGGACATGTTCGGCTATCCCGATGGCATGCTGTACGTGGGTCGGCCGGTGGCCGACCTGATCCGCTACAACGCCGAACGCGGGGAGCTCGGCGAGGGCGACATCGAGCTGCAGATCAACCGGCGCATCGGCTACATGCGCGCTGGCTCGCCGCATGTATTCGAACGTACCCGCAGTGATGGCAAGGTGATCGAGATGCGCGGCCAGGCATTGCCCGGCGGCGGCTACGTGACCAGCTACAACGACATCACCGACTACAAGCGCGCCGAAAATGCACTGCTGGAGGCCAACGAAACGCTGGAACAGCGGGTGGCCGAGCGCTCCAACGTGGCCGAGGCGGCGCAGCAGTCCAAGACCCGGTTCCTGGCGGCGATCAGCCACGACGTGCTGCAACCGCTGAACGCCGCGCGCCTGTTCGCCTCGGCGCTGCGTGACAGCCAGCACAACAACGAAGAGCAGCGCTACCTGGCCGAACGCGTGGATGCGTCGTTGCGTGCGGCCGAAGAACTGCTGGACGGCCTGCTGGATGTGTCGCGGCTGGAGGCGGGTGGCCTGCACCCGGTCATCGGTGAATTCGATGCCAGCGCGCTGATGCGCGAACTGGCTGCACAGTACTCACCGGTCGCCGCCGGTCGCGGCCTGCGCCTGGACCTGTTCGCGCGGCCGGCCTGGGTGCGCAGTGATCGCCGCCTGTTGCGCCGCGTGCTGCAGAACTTCCTTGCCAATGCGCTGCGCTACACCCGCCAGGGACGCATCGTGCTGGCGGTGCGGCTGCGCGGGGGGGAAGTGGAACTGCAGGTATGGGATACCGGCCCGGGCATCCCCGAACACCATATGCAGCAGATCTTCGACGAGTTCCACCGCTACCAGCAGCCGTTCGACTGGGGCGAGCAGGGCCTGGGCCTGGGCTTGTCGATCTGCCAGCGCATCTCCCGGCTGCTTGATCATCGCCTCAGCGCACGCAGCCGGGTGGGAAGCGGTTCGATGTTCTCGATCATCCTGCCGCGGGTCCCGGCGACACCCGGCTATGCGGAGGCCGCCCAGGGCACGCCGGCGCGCACTGATTCCCTGGACGGGCTGCGCGTGCTGTGCGTGGACAATGACGAAGAGATCCTGGATGGCATGCGCGCGTTGCTGGGGCGCTGGCAGGTACAGGTGATAACCGCCAGCACGGTGGACCAGGCGCTGGAGAAGCTGGCCGAGCGTCCGCATGTGATGCTGGTGGATTACCACCTGCATGATCGCCTGGATGGGCTGGATACGCTGGTAGCCCTGCGCGAGGCCGCCGGCCAGGACCTGCCGGGGGCATTGCTGACTGCCGATGGTCGTGACGAGCTGAAGCAGATGGCACGCGATCGTGGCTACCGGTTGCTGACCAAGCCGATCAAGCCGGCATCGCTGCGTGCGTTCCTTGCGGCATATTCGACGTTGAAGGGGTGATGAGTCCGGTGGGCCAGGGTGAAACGCAGGGTTCCTGGTAGCGGGAACTACATGCGCCGGTTATCCAGTGCGTCCCTGACCTCATGGATATCGTCGCATGCAGAATTTTCCAGCCACGCATTCTCCGATGGCCTGGTGGACGCGCTGCCCCGACATGCGGGTGCCTGCAGGGGCATGCGCGTGGGCCGCGCGCACGCTCTCCCGTGCCGCCGGTCGCGCATTGCGCCAAGTCGCCAACGCGTCCTGCGAGGCATCCACGGTTCCGGCTTCGCTGCTGTCAGGCGCACTCACCGGTGCAGGGGCCATGCACCTCATGGGATGGGACGAGCACCTCGACGTCGGCGCGCTATGGGGAGCCACGGCCGGCCTGTTGGCATCGCGCATGGTGGCCGAACTGCGCCGCGAGGCTATCCTCCACGAACAACGCTGGGCCTTTTTTGCGCGGTATCCGGACAATATCGGCACGCTTCGCCGTATGCAGGTGGCGTATGAGGATTGCGACATGGTGGAGTCGTTGTACCTGGACATCCTGCAGGCCATGGACCAGGTCGGAGATGATTTCCGTGATTTCTGCGCCCGCCATGGCCTGCGCTGCACGGACAATGCAGTAGACCGTATCCGGGCGTTCATGCAGCAGCACTGCCTTGAGGGCGACCCGTTGCTGATCCTGCGTCGGGACTTCCGTGTCGATGACCTGGACACCAGTGAGACGCACGATGGCAGCTCGTCCTGTGATGGCGGTCGACCCGTAGTTGGCGGATGCTACTACCTGACAGCGGCAACGCCGGGGCAACGCATGGAGATCGCGGCAGACCTGGAGGACGGCCAGACACCGGGAACCGCGATACGCAGGCAAGGCCGACCCTTCATGTGGGGACGGCTGAAGGCACTCCGCGCGCCCGCGGTACGCAGGCGATCCTTTCCCCCGGCGGCCGGCCCGGAGATCCAGCCGGATTACATGACATCCGCCGAACCATTGGTCCCGGTCACGCGCCGTCGCCCGTCCGCAGCGCCGGCTGCCGATGGCGTCCCCATGGTGGTGGCGCAGCGGCGCACCAGGCCCGCCACGTCGCGGCAAGTGGAGCGCAGCCTGCTGCTGCGCCAACAACTGGAGCTGCTGGGTGCGGACAGCCCGACGTCCAGGGATGTAGCGCGGATCGAAAGCGACCTGCAGCAGGGACGCGACAAGGGCCATGACCTGCAGTGGCTGGATTACCGTGCCATCGACATCCGCATCGCGGGCCGCAGGGGACGCAACGTGTGGCGCCTGCTGTACCGTCCCCGGGCCGCCGGCATCAGGCTGGCAGGAATCGGCAATTACCATACCGGCAACGGCACCATCCGCTGGTGGAAGGGCTGAGTGTTTCTTCAGGCCGCGCCGCTGAGGTGCTCGTACAGGATCGTCGCGCCGATGGCCATCAGGATCACGCCACCGATGATCTCCGCGCGCTTGCCGACCAGGTTGCCCAGTGCGCGACCGAGCATGATGCCCGCCGTCACCATGGTCAGCGTGCACAGGCCGATCACCACGGCGACTACGCCGATGTGCACGTCCAGGAACGCCAGGCCGATGCCAACGGCCATCGCATCGATGCTGGTGGCGAATCCGGTGATGGCCAGCCGCCAGAAACCATGGTGGCGCGAGGGATCTTCGTCCTCCTGCGGGTCATCGGTGCGCAGGCCGTTGACCATCATGTGGATGCCGAGCGCAAGCAGCAGGCCGAAGGCGATCCAGTGATCGTAGGCTTCCACGTATTGCAGGGCGGCACGACCCAGCAGCCAGCCGATGATCGGCGTGATCGCCTCGATGGCACCGAAGATCAGGCCTGCGCGAAGCGCATCGCGGAACAGGGGCTTGCGCATCGCAGCGCCTTTGCCGATCGCTGCGGCGAAGGCATCGGTGGACATGGCAAAGCCGATCAGGAGTATGGAAACAGGGGACATTGCAGGCAGTGCAGGTCGGGCGAGGACGGACACACGGCCCACGTTCGCGCCCAACCTGTCGTTGCGCACGCGGACCGCTGGTCTCGCCAACCATCATGGTTGCCCGCACCACGGCGCACTGGCCGAGCATGTTGATACGGGCGTTTCCTTTCAGCAGGAAACAGGCTACTCCCCAAGGGGACGCGAAGCTTAGCACCGCGTTCGCCGTGGGGGGCGTCAGCAGGCAATTGCGCAGGCAAGGCTGGTTTGTATAGCGAAGGCTATATCGCCAACAGCGATATAGCCTTCGCGGGTAGCGCCGGACCAGGCCCGGCGGATCTGCGAGGAGCGTGACGTCCGATGGTCGTCACCCATCAGGACCCACGGTCGCCCGCTCGCCGTGGTCAGTCTTCTTCCGGCGGCAACACGATCTGTTCGTCGTCGATGGCCAGCTTGCCGGCCATCAGCACGGCCTGCGTGCGGTTGGTGACACCCAGCTTGCGCAGGATCGCTGTCACATGTGCCTTGATCGTCGCTTCGGAGACGTTGAGATCGTAGGCGATCTGCTTGTTGAGACGGCCGGCGCCGAGCATCTGCAATACCCGGAACTGCTGCGGAGTGAGTTCACGCAGGCGCTGTCCAACCTCGCGTTCCTCGCGTCCGGTCGGCGGCACGTTGTGTGCCTCCGGTGGTGCCCAGGTCTCGCCGTCCAGGATGGTTTCCAGGGCGTGGCCGATGGTGTCCGAATCGGCTGACTTGGGGATGAAACCGAACGCGCCATGGTCGAGCGCGCGGCGCATCACCGTGGGTTCCTCGCGCGCGGACACCACCACCACGGGCAGCTGCGGGTGCAGCGCACGCATGTGCACCAGCGCGTTGAAACCCTGCGCACCGGGCATGTTGAGATCCATCAGGACCAGGTCGGCGTCGGTGTGCTGGTCGGCCAGCTGGTACAGCGCTTCCACGCTGTCGGCCTCGAACAGCTGCACGCCGGGAATGACCCGCTGCACTGCACCGCGGAGGGCTTCGCGGAACAGAGGATGGTCATCGGCAATCAGGAGGGTGGGCATGGGGTCAGCTTACGGAATCGATGTTGGAGAAGATGGGGCCAGGGACCCATTCTGATGAAAAGGATCCGACCGCATGACGTCAATGTGCGCCGACCGGGCCCTCCTCCCGGTCGGCATCATCCGATCACTTGACCTTTCGCTCGTCGACCAGCGAAGCCACCACGGAAGGATCGGCCAGGGTGGACGTATCGCCCAGCTGGTCTGGAGCGTTCTCGGCGATCTTGCGCAGGATACGGCGCATGATCTTGCCCGAGCGGGTCTTCGGCAGTCCCGGTGCCCACTGCAGGTGGTCGGGCGTGGCGATCGGCCCGATCTCCTTGCGCACCCATGCCACCAGCTCCTTGTGCAGTTCGTCGCTGGACACTTCGCCGGCGATCAGCGTGACATAGGCATAGATGCCTTGGCCCTTCACGTCGTGCGGGAATCCGACCACGGCGGCTTCGGCCACCTTGGGATGGGATACCAGCGCGCTTTCCACTTCTGCGGTGCCGATGCGATGCCCGGACACATTGATCACGTCGTCGACGCGGCCAGTGATCCAGTAATAGCCATCCTCGTCACGGCGGCAGCCGTCCCCGGTGAAATAGCTGCCCGGATAGGTGCGGAAGTAGGTATCGATGAAGCGTTGGTGGTCGCCGTAGACGGTGCGCATCTGGCCCGGCCACGAGTCGCGGATGATCAGGTTGCCTTCGGTGGCGCCGTCCTTGATTTCGCCATCCGGGTTGACCAGCGCCGGCTGCACGCCGAAGAAGGGCAGGGTGGCCGACCCTGGTTTCAGGTCGACCGCACCAGGCAGGGGTGAAATAAGGATGCCGCCGGTCTCGGTCTGCCACCAGGTATCCACGATCGGGCAGCGGCTGTCGCCGACCACTTCGTAATACCAGCGCCAGGCCTCGGGATTGATCGGCTCGCCGACGCTGCCAAGCAGGCGCAGCGAGGCACGCGAGGTCTTCTTTACCGGCTCCTCGCCTTCGCGCATCAGCGCGCGGATGGCGGTCGGTGCGGTGTAGAAGATGCTGACCTTGTGCTTGTCGATGACTTCCCAGAAACGCGAGGTGCTGGGGAAATTCGGTACGCCTTCGAACATCAGCGAGGTGGCGCCGTTGGCCAGCGGGCCGTAGACGATGTAGCTGTGGCCGGTGACCCAGCCCACGTCGGCGGTGCACCAGTAGATGTCGTCCTCGCGCAGGTCGAACACGGCCTCATGGGTATAGGCCGCGTACAGCAGGTAGCCGCCGGTGGTATGCAGCACGCCCTTCGGCTTGCCGGTGGAACCGGAGGTATAGAGGATGAACAACGGGTCCTCGGCATTCATGCGCTCGGGCTCGCACTGCGTCGGCTGGCTGTCCACCACATCGTGGAACCAGCGGTCACGCGGAGCCTGCATGTCCACCGCGCCACCGGTATGGCGCACCACCAGCACGGTTTCCACGGTGTTCGTGCCGGGCAGCTTCAGCGCCGCATCGACATTGGCCTTGAGCGGGATCTTCTTGCCACCGCGCAGGCCTTCGTCGGCGGTGATGATCAGCTTGCTGGCGCAGTCGCTGACCCGGTCGGCGATCGAGTTCGGGGCGAAACCACCGAACACCACCGAGTGGATGGCGCCGATGCGCGCGCAGGCCAGCATGGCCACGGCTGCGTCGACGATCATCGGCAGGTAGATGGTGACCCGGTCGCCCTTCTTGACGCCCAGGTTGCGCAGCGCATTGCCCAGGCGGCAGGTGCGTTCGTACAGCTCGCGATAGGTCACGTGCTGGGCCGGCGCGTCCGGGCTGTCTGCCTCGAACAGCAGCGCGGTCTTTCCACCCCGCGTGGCCAACTGCCGATCCAGGCAGTTCACGCTGGCATTGAGCTCGCCATCTTCGAACCATTTGATATGGAAGTCGGCCAGGTCGAAGTTGACGTTCTTGATTTTCGTCGGCGGCCTGAACCAGTCCAGGCGTTGCGCGGCGTTGGCCCAGAACGCATCCGGATCGTCTATCGACGCCTGGTACTGCTGCTGGTACGTGGTCTTGTTGATCAGCGCCTTGTCGGCGAACTGCGGATCGACGGGATAAAGATCAGCCATGGCACCCTCACTTGCACGTTGACTTGTATGTGCGGTCGCAGCATGCAGACCGACCGTTGCCACCCAGTTTGCCCCATCCGCCCCCGGCCGCGACACCACGGCAGTTAGACCATGGTCGAAACCGGGGTGGCTATCGACTAATGGCCAATAGCGGGACCGGACAGTCCGACGCACGCTCGGCCTCGACCGTGCCCCACGCGCGGCTTTCGATTTGCCACTTGGGAGAGAGGGCAACATGAGCCAACGTACGTTGAAGACGCTGCGCAAGCCCTTGGCGGCCTGCATGTTGATCGCGCTGGTCGCGCCAGGCATGGCGTTCGCGCAGACCGCGAAAGAAAAGGCCCTGGAAGCACGGGTCGTCGAGCTTGAACGACAGGTCCAGCTGTTGCTGTCGTCACAGCAACAGCAACAGGTCCAGCTCAGCCAGACCGAGCAGGCCGTCACCGAGGTGAGGACGGTGCAGGCCGAGCAGAAGCCGGCGGTGCCGGCAGGCAAGCAGCCGATCCAGGTCACCACCCTTACCCCGGGCGCTACGCCGGGCACCACGGTGAAGATCGGTGGCTTCATCAAGGCCGACTTCCTGGCCACCCAGACCGGCGATGGCCAGTTGGCCGACGACGCCACCGGTCGCGCGCTGTACCTGCCGGGCCAGACTCCGGTAGCCGGTGCCGGCGGCAGCGGCGAGCGCTCGGACGTGGATTACAACGCCCATGCCAAGTTCTCGCGCTTCAACCTGGGCATCGACAACGTGAGCGAATCCGGCGACAAGGCCGGCGCGTTCTTCGAGATGGATTTCTTCGGTAATTCACTCGGCAACCAGACCGCGACCAATACCTACGGCGTGACCCTGCGCCATGCGTACATGTACTGGAACAACTGGATGGCCGGTCAGACCTGGTCGAACTTCATGGACGCCGGCTCGCTGCCGGAGGCCGTGGACTTCGTCGGCCCGACCGACGGCGTGATCTTCGTACGCCAGGCGCAGATCCGCTACACCAACGGCGGCTTCAGCGTCGCGCTGGAAAATCCAGAGACCACCACGCTGAGCGGCGTACGCGATCCGGTCACCGGTGCCTGGACCAATGCCAGTGCCAACTCCGACCGCGGCAGCCTGCCTGACCTGACCCTGCGTTACGGCTGGAAAGGCGACTGGGGTACCTTCGGGGTCGGTGGCCTGCTGCGCCAGCTGAAGGTGGACAACCAGGCCACCGGTGCCGACGCCGACAAGATCGCCGGCGGCCTGACCTTGGGCGGCAAATGGGTGATGGCCGAAAACGACAGCCTGCATTACCAGCTGACCGGAGGTGAGGGCATCGCCCGCTATATCGGTCTGGGCATCACTGCCGATACTGCCTACGATGCGGCCCGCGACGAACTGTCGACCACCGGCGTGCTGGCCGGATACGTGGGCTGGCGCCACGCCTTCACCCCGAAACTGCGTACCAACCTGATCTACGCACGCAGTGACTATGACAACGACGGCAGCCTGGGCCCGCTGGTCACCAAGAGCGTGCAGAGCATCCGTGGCAACGTGTTCTACACCCCGATGCCGAAGGTCGATGTCGGCGCCGAGCTGATGTACGGCGTGCGCGAGATCGAGGATGGCCGCAAGGGCGACATCAGCCGCCTGCAGTTCACCACCAAGTACAGCTTCTGATGATTTGACGGCGACGGCCACTGCGGCCGTCGTCGCCTTTGCGGTTTCGATCGCCGGGCATGCCCCGGCAACCAAATACATGCTTCGGAGGGGAAGCGTCCCATGTCCACAATACCCGCACCTGCAAAAGCCGAACTTACCCAGGGACACAAGAAGGTCATCTTCGCGTCCAGCCTGGGTACTGTCTTCGAGTGGTACGACTTTTTCCTGTATGGCTCGCTCGCCGCCATCATCGCCAAGCAGTTCTTCAGCGGGGTCAATGAAACCACGGGCATGATCTTCGCCCTGCTGGCCTTTGCCGCCGGCTTCTTCGTGCGCCCGTTCGGCGCGGCGTTCTTCGGCAGCCTTGGCGACCGCATCGGCCGCAAGTACACCTTCCTGGTCACGATCCTGATCATGGGCATCTCGACCTTCCTGGTCGGCGTGTTGCCCAACTATGCATCGATCGGTTTCGCCGCTCCGGTGATCCTGATCATCCTGCGCCTGGCACAGGGCCTGGCGATGGGAGGCGAGTATGGCGGCGCGGCAACGTACGTGGCCGAGCATGCGCCGGTCAACAAGCGTGGCCTGTACACCAGCTTCATCCAGTGCACCGCGACGCTGGGCTTGTTCATGTCGCTGCTGATCATCCTCGCCTGCCGCTACTTCCTGGGCAACGAAGCCTTTGAAGCCTGGGGCTGGCGTATTCCATTCCTGGTCTCGATCGTTCTGCTGGGCATTTCGGTGTGGATCCGCCTGCAGCTGAGCGAGTCGCCACTGTTCCAGCAGATGAAGGCCGAAGGCAAGGGCTCCAAGACGCCGTTCCGCGACAGCCTCAAGGACGGCAACCTGAAGCTGATGCTGCTGGTGCTGCTGGGTGCGGCGGCCGGCCAGGCCGTGGTGTGGTACGGCGGCCAGTTCTACGCGCTGTTCTTCCTGAGCAGCATGTTGAAGGTCGATGCCACTACCTCCTACCTGCTGATTGCCGCTGCGCTGGCCTTGGGCACGCCGTTCTTCATCTTCTTCGGCTGGCTGTCCGACCGTATCGGCCGCAAGGGGATCATCCTGGCCGGCTGCCTGCTGGCCGCGGTGACCTACATCCCAGTGTTCAAGGGCCTGACCCACTTCGCCAACCCGGCCATCGAAGAGGCGCGCAGCAATTCGCCGGCACTGGTCATCGCCGATCCGAGCACCTGTTCGTTCCAGTTCGATCCGGTAGGCCTGCGCAAGTTCACCAGTTCCTGCGACGTGGCTACCGCGGCACTGACCAAGGCTGGTGTTCCGTATGACGTGCAGCCTGCCGCCGCCGGTTCCGTGGCGCTGGTGAGCGTGGGCGATGTCCAGGTGGCCTCGTATGAAGCTGCCGGGTTGACCAACGAAGACCTGAAGGCCAAGGGCGACGCCTTTGGTGCCGATCTGAAGGGCGCGCTGACCACGGCGGGTTACCCGGCCAAGGCGGACAATGCACGCATCAACATCCCCGGCACGATCTTCATGCTGTGGATCCTGGTGCTGTACGTGACCATGGTGTACGGCCCGATCGCGGCCTACCTGGTCGAGCTGTTCCCGACCCGCATCCGCTACACCTCGATGTCGCTGCCGTACCACATCGGCAACGGCTGGTTCGGTGGCTTCCTGCCGGCGATCTCGTTCGCCTTGGTGGCCGGTACCGGCAACCTCTACTACGGGCTGTGGTACCCGATCATCATCGCGTTGATGACGGTGGTGGTGGGTGGCCTGTTCCTGAAGGAAACCCGCGGCGTGGACATCACCAAGTAAGGGTGACCGGCATCGCGCAGGGCGGAGGGCCGCGGCGAAATCCGCGGCCCTTCCGTTTTTGCGCGGGCCGGCTGTCGCCCGCTCTGGTAGCGCCGAGCCATGCTCGGCGGAATGCTCTGGTCGCCCTGAACCATGCTCGGCGGCATGCCACTGCGCTCGCCGAGCATGGCTCGGCGCTACCATGGCGTGCGCCACTATCTGCGGTTCAGCCTGTTCAGGCACAATCCCTGCAAACCCTTCCGGTACCTGTCCATGCGCCTGTTGATGCTTTCCACCCTGCTGCTCGCCACCACCGCCTGCACCTGGGTGCCGATCGAGCCTGCGGGCAAGACCGTGCGGGTGCTGGCTGCCGGGGCCGTGCCGGCCGGCTGCCAGTCCAAGGGCGAGATCGTGGTGACGGTGAAGAACAAGGTGGGCTTCTACAACCGCAACCCGCTGCGGGTGCAGGAAGAGCTGGAAACCCTGGCCCGCAACGAGGCGCCCAGCGCCAGTGCCAACGCCGTGCAGGCCTCTGCGCCGCCCGCCGATGGCAGCCAGCGCTTCGCTGCCTTCCAGTGCCCACCACGCTGAAACCCACCATACGGCGGAAGCTGAATCCGTAAAGGTGCGGTGAAGACGCGGGGGTTATAGAATGACGCCCCCTTTTGCCTGAGTCTGGCGCTACTTCGATGCTCTTCAAGAATGTCTCGATCGCCGGCCTGGCGCATGTCGACGCGCCCCACACGCTAACGACCAAGGAAATCAACGAACGCCTGCAGCCGACCCTGGATCGCCTCGGTATCCGTACCGATGTGCTGGGCGACATTGCCGGTATCCATGCACGCCGCCTGTGGGATGCGGGCACGCTGGCATCGGATGCGGCCACCATGGCGGCCCGCAAGGCCCTGGAGGACGCCGGTATCGGCCCCGACCGCGTGGGCCTGGTGATCAATACCTCGGTCAGCCGCGATTACCTGGAACCGTCCACGGCCAGCATCGTGTCGGGCAACCTGGGCGTTGGCGAAGAGTGCGTGACCTTCGACGTGGCCAACGCCTGCCTGGCTTTCATCAACGGCATGGACATCGCCGCCAGGATGATCGAGCGGGGTGAGCTGGAATATGCCCTGGTGGTCGATGGCGAGACCGCGAACCTGGTCTACGAAAAGACCCTGGAGCGCATGACGGCCCCGGACGTGACCGCCGATGACTTCCGCAACGAGCTGGCGGCGCTGACCACCGGTTCCGGTGCCGCGGCGATGGTGATGGCCCGTTCGGAGCTGGTGCCGGATGCCCCGCGCTACAAGGGCGGCGTCACCCGTTCGGCCACCGAGTGGAACCAGCTGTGCCTGGGCAACCTGGACCGCATGGTCACCGACACCCGGCAGTTGCTGATCGAAGGCATCAAGCTGGCACAGAAGACCTTCGCGGCCGCCAAGATCGCGCTGGGCTGGGCGGTGGAAGAACTGGACCAGTTCGTCATCCACCAGGTCAGCCAGCCGCACACTGCCGCCTTCATCAAGAACTTCGGCATCGACCCGAAGAAGGTGATGACCATCTTTGGCGAACACGGCAACATCGGTCCAGCCTCGGTGCCGATCGTACTGAGCAAGCTGAAGCAGCTGGGCAAGCTGAAGAAGGGCGACCGCATCGCGCTGCTCGGCATCGGCTCGGGCCTGAACTGCTCGATGGCCGAGGTGGTCTGGTAAAAATCCCTGCTGGCCTGCAACGGACAGCAGCGATTCTTCACAAGGATCCCCAGGGGCCGGTAGTACCGGCCCTTTCTACAGGTGCCACGCATGCGCGACCTTCCCGGCTATCCGGATACAACCCACCGTTTCGACGTGCGTCCCGGCCTGTCGATGAACTACATCGACGAGGGTCCGCGCGATGGCGAGGTCGTGGTGATGGTCCACGGCAATCCGTCGTGGAGCTATTACTGGCGCACGCTGGTGGCCGGGCTGTCCGATCGCTACCGCTGCATCGTGCCGGACCATATCGGCATGGGTCTGTCCGACAAGCCCGATGACGCGCAGTACGACTACACCCTGCAATCGCGCGTGGACGATCTGGATGCATTGCTGCGCCACCTGGGCATCACCGGCCCGGTTACCCTGGCCGTGCACGATTGGGGCGGCATGATCGGCTTCGGCTGGGCGCTGTCCCACCACGAACAGGTCAAGCGGCTGGTGGTGTTGAACACGGCCGCGTTCCCGATGCCGGCAGCGAAGAAGATGCCGTGGCAGATCGCGCTGGGCCGGCACTGGAAGATCGGCGAGTGGATCATCCGCACCTTCAACGCGTTCTCCGGCGGCGCCTCCCGGCTGGGCGTGGAGCGGAAGATGCCCGCCGATGTGCGCCGTGCCTATGTCGCCCCGTATGACAACTGGGCCAACCGCATCAGCACCATCCGTTTCATGCAGGACATCCCGCTGTCGCCCGCCGACAAGGCCTGGCCGTTGCTGGAACGCTCGGGCCAGGTGCTGCCGTCCTATGCGGACCGGCCCGCCTTCATCGGCTGGGGCCTGCGCGATTTCGTGTTCGACCATCACTTCCTGGCGGGGTTCCAGGCGGCGTTGCCGCAGGCCGAAGTGCACGCGTTCGAGGATGCCGGCCATTACGTGCTGGAAGACAAGCATGAAGTGCTGGTGCCGGAGATCCGCGCGTTCCTGGATGCGAACCCGTTGTAAGGCGTTCGCCGTACAACGGGTTCGCCCACGCATTCCACCTTATCCCCGCGCCGTTGGCGCGCCCCCTTGAACAACAAGGGGGCTCTCCAGTCGATGCATTGCGGCGGGTACCGGCGGTGGTCGGTCCACTGCCCAGATGGGGATCGGAGCGTGTGGCGTTCGCCGTACAACGGGTTCGCCCACGCATTCCACCTTATCCCCGCGCCGTTGGCACGCCCCCTTGAACAACAAGCGGGCTCTCCAGTCGACGCATTGCGGCCGGTGCCGGCCCGTGGTCGGTCCACTGCCCAGGCGGGGATCGGAGCGTGTGGCGTTCGCCGTACAACGGGTTCGCCCACGCATTCCACCTTATCCCCGCGCCGTTGGCGCGCCCCCTTGAACAACAAGGGGGCTCTCCAGTCGATGCATTGCGGCGGGTACCGGCCCGTGGCCGGTCCACTGCCCAGGCGCGGATCGGAGCCTGTGGCGTTCGCCGTACAACGGGTTCGCCCACGCATTCCACCTTATCCCCGCGCCGTTGGCGCGCCCCCTTGAACAACAAGGGGGCTCTCCAGTCGATGCATTGCGGCGGGTACCGGCCCGTGGTCGGTCCACTGCCCAGGCGGGGATCGGGGCCTGTGGCGTTCGCCGTACAACGGGTTCGCTCAGGCGGCGATCGGCGCCTGTGGCGATGGGCTGTTGCCGTTGTCGTCGGGGTGGTCGTCGTCGTTGCCGGCCGCGTCGCGCCAGCGCCAGTCGGCCAGCGTCAGCGGGTCCAGCCCATAGGCGATACGCGCTTTGTCGCACTGCGCGCTGGCCTTGCCGTACTCCCACGAAGCATCCACCTCGCGGCACACGCTGGGCCGGTTGGGGTGGATGGTGCAGCGCGAATAGACGCCGATCTGTGCATCCAGCGCGACGCAGCGCACCGGCTTGGAATGGGTGCCGCGCATGCACAGGCGGTGTGGGTCCAGCACCTCGGTCAGCTGGTGCGGCACGCCGCCGGGGGTGACCTCGTCCGATTCCATCCAGTGGAAGGCAACGCGGTACTGGGTGCAGCAGGCGCCGCAGGTCATGCAGGGATGTTGCATGGGCAAGCCGCCCCGGGCGGCCATCGCGTCATCGAAAGAGAGTGCGGATTTTCCACGATGTGGGCCGGCGCGCAAGAAATTTCCGAAGCGGCGACAATGAACGGATGAACCGATCCTGCAATATCGCCTTCCGGCTGCCTGAATTGGCACGTGAACGCCCGGACCAGATCGCGATCCGCTGTCCTGGCCGCCGCGGACCCGGCAATGGCATGGCGGCCTATGACGTGACACTGGATTACCGGGAACTGGACGCCCGCAGCGATGCGATGGCGGCGGGCCTGGCCGCCTACGGCATCGGCCGCGGGGTACGTACGGTGGTGATGGTGCGGCCGTCGCCGGAGTTCTTCCTGCTGATGTTCGCGCTGTTCAAGCTCGGCGCGGTGCCGGTGCTGGTCGACCCGGGCATCGACAAGCGTGCACTGAAGCAGTGCCTGGACGAGGCGCAGCCGGCAGCCTTCATCGGCATCACGCTGGCCCATGTGGCACGGTTGGCGCTGCGCTGGTCACCATCGGCGAAGATCCTGGTCACCGTGGGGCGGAAGCTGGGCTGGGGCGGCACCACGCTGGCTGCGCTGGAGCGTGCAGGCGCCGGCTCGCCCCCGATGCTGGCCGATACCGATGGCGAAGACGTGGCGGCGATCCTGTTCACCAGCGGCTCCACCGGCGTGCCCAAGGGCGTGGTCTACCGCCATCGCCACTTCATCGGCCAGGTGGATCTGCTGCGCGAAGCGTTCGGCATGCAGCCCGGCGGCGTGGACCTGCCCACCTTCCCGCCGTTTGCGCTGTTCGACCCGGCGCTGGGGCTGACCTCGGTCATCCCCGACATGGACCCGACGCGCCCGGCCAGCGCCGATCCACGCCGCCTGCACGACGCCATCAAACGCCACGGCGTGACCCAGTTGTTCGGTTCGCCGGCCCTGATGCGCGTACTCGCCGATCATGGCCAGCCATTGCCAGGGGTGAAGCGGGTGACCTCCGCCGGCGCGCCGGTGCCGCCGGACGTGGTGGCCAGGATCCGCCGCCTGTTGCCCGGGGATGCCCAGTTCTGGACCCCCTACGGTGCCACCGAGTGCCTGCCGGTAGCGGTCATCGAGGGCCGTGAACTGGAGGCCACCCGTGCCGCCACCGAAACCGGTGCAGGCACCTGTGTCGGCCAGGTGGTGGCACCCAACCAGGTACGCATCATCGCCATCGACGATGCCCCGCTGCCGGACTGGTCGCAGGTGCGCGAACTGCCGGTGGGCGAGGTCGGCGAGATCACCGTGGCCGGGCCGACCGCCACCGACAGCTACTTCAATCGCCCGCAGGCCACTGCCGCGGCCAAGATCGGCGAGGTACTGGCCGATGGCAGCCAGCGCGTCGTGCACCGCATGGGCGACGTTGGCTATTTCGATGCAGAGGGCCGCCTTTGGTTCTGCGGGCGCAAGACCCAGCGCGTGGAAACCGCGCAGGGACCGCTATACACCGAGCAGCTCGAACCGGTGTTCAACACGGTGCCCGGGGTGGCGCGCAGCGCGCTGGTCGGTGTCGGTCCCGCCGGCGCGCAGGTCCCTGTGCTGTGCATCGAGCTGGCGGCCGGCCATTCCGCCTCGGTGGCGCTGCAGCAGGCACTGCGAGCCAAGGCCGCGGCCCGCCTGCCGGACGCAGGCCTGGAACATTTCCTGGTGCACCCGCGCTTCCCGGTGGATATCCGCCACAATGCCAAGATCGGACGCGAGAAACTTGCCGCCTGGGCAGGCGCGATGCTGGAGAAGAGCCCATGAAAATCCTCGTTACCGGCGGTGGCGGCTTCCTCGGCCAGGCACTGTGTGCGGGACTGGCCGAGCGTGGCCATCAGGTGCTCAGCTTCAACCGTGGCCTTTATCCGGAACTGCAGGCGATGGGCGTGGGCCAGATCCAGGGTGACCTGGCCGATGCGCAGGCCGTGCTGCATGCGGTTGCCGGCATGGACGCGGTGCTGCACAACGCAGCCAAGGCCGGCGCATGGGGCAGTTACGAGAGTTACCACCAGGCCAATGTGGTGGGCACCGACAATGTCATCGCCGCATGCCGGGCGCAGCGCGTACCGAAACTGGTCTATACCTCCACGCCCAGCGTGACCCATCGCGCCACCCACCCCGTGGAGGGGCTCGCTGCCGACCAGGTGCCTTACGGCGACGACCTGCAGGCACCGTATGCCGCCACCAAGGCCATCGCCGAACAGCGCGTGCTGGCCGCCAACGACGCGACACTGGCGACCGTCGCGCTGCGGCCGCGGTTGATCTGGGGCCCGGGTGATCAGCAACTGGTGCCACGGCTGGCCCAGCGGGCCCGTAGCGGACGCCTGCGCCTGGTCGGCGACGGCAGCAACAAGGTGGACACCACCTACATCGACAATGCCGCGCTGGCGCACTTCCTCGCGCTGGATGCACTGGCGCCGGGCGCGGCCTGCGCCGGCAAGGCGTACTTCATTTCCAACGGCGAGCCGCTGCCAATGCGCGAGCTGCTCAACAAGCTGCTGGAGGCGGTGGGCGCCCCCCCGGTGCAGAAGACGTTGAGCTTCCGCACGGCGTACCGCATCGGGGCGATCTGTGAACGCATGTGGCCGCTGTTGCGCCTGCCGGGCGAACCGCCATTGACCCGTTTCCTTGCCGAGCAGCTGTGCACCCCGCACTGGTACAGCATGGAACCGGCGCGCCGTGATTTCGGTTACGTATCGCAGGTGGGCATTGACGAAGGGCTCATCCGGCTGAAGGCTTCATCACGCGGCGAGTTTTCCATCACCGGATGAACACCGGTGGCGCGGGAGGATGATCCCAACGCCAAACCGGCACGCAACCGCGAGGACCGCCCATGCTGCATTACGCCATCGTCTTTTTCGTCATCGCCATCATCGCCGCAGTACTCGGCTTCTCAGGCATCGCCGGTGCTGCCACCAACATCGCCTGGATCCTGTTCGTGGTGTTCCTGGTGCTGGCGGTGATCTCGATGTTCCGCAAGCGCGGCTGACGTCCACGCCGATGAAGGGTAGCGCCGGGCCATGCCCGGCGTCGCTTGAGCAGGGTCGGCCGAGGTCCGGCCCTGCCGTCTGGCATCTCCGCCAGGCCTGCGCTACTCCACCGCCGTGCGCAACGCGCGGTCCTGTTGATGGCGTTCCAGCGCCAGTTCGATCAACCTTGAGATCAGCGCCGGATAGGTGACTCCACTGGCGTTCCAGAGCTTGGGATACATGCTGATCCGGGTGAACCCCGGAAGCGTATTGACCTCATTGACCACGATGCCGCCTGCCGGGGTGAGAAACACATCCACTCGTGCCATCCCCGAGCATTCCAAGGCTTGATAGGCACGCAGAGCGACCTGCTGGATACGCGCTTGCACATCGCCATCAATTGCAGCGGGGACCACCACGTCAGCGCCCTCGCTGTCGATGTACTTGGTGTCGTAGGCATAGAATTCATCATGTACCACCACCTCGCCGCACACGCTGGCCTGCGGTATCTCGTTGCCGAGAACCGCGCACTCGATTTCCCGGCCCTCAATGGCCGATTCCACCAACACCTTGTGGTCATACTCCAGCGCCAAGGCCAACGCGTCCGCGAACTGCGCTGCATCGCTGGCCTTGCTGACGCCCACCGACGAACCTTGGTTGGCCGGTTTGACGAAGAGTGGCAGGCCCAGCGTGGCCACGAGCGCATCGAAGTCGACGCCTGCGGATTCGTGGCGGCGGATGCATATGGACGGCGCCACCTGCAGGCCAGCATCACGCAGCAGCCGCTTGGCCACATCCTTGTCCATCGCGGCGGCGGAGCCGAGTACGCCGGAGCCTACGAACGGAAGGTTGGCCATGCGCAACAGACCCTGCAATGAACCGTCTTCGCCGAGCGGACCGTGCACGATGGGCAGCACCACGTCGATCTGTCCCAGTGCCGTACCTGCGTCGACCGCTTGCAACTGGGCGTCCTCCGCGCCCGGCCGCACCGACAGCGCTGTGCCGGAACAGTGGAGGGCGATCCGCTTCGGGTCGTCTGCGTGCACGAGGAACGTCTCCGGTTGGCTCAGGTGCCACTGGCCCTGTTTGTCGATGCCGACCAGAACCGGCTCGAAGCGCTTGCGGTCCAGCGCATCGAGGATGTTCTTCGCTGATTGCAGCGAGACTTCGTGCTCAGAGGATTTGCCGCCGAAGATGATGCCGACCCGGGTCCTGACCATGGGATGTCGTGTCCTGTGTGGTGGATGGTTGCGCTGGATAGCATGGACCTTGCGCGCCCAGACGGATGAGGCGTGGATGAATCGTGCGCGGGCAGGATATCGGTAGCGCCGGGCCATGCCCGGCGTCGCTTTTCCCGGCGTTGGGAACCCAGGCGCAGGTTGCACTGGCGCTCGCCGAGCATGGCTCGGCGCTACAAGAGGTTGCCACGATGCAAGGGGTTGCCACGGTACAGGGGACCGCCACGTTCGAACCGGGGACCGCCACGGTAGAATGCGCTGCATGCCTCCCTCCCTGCTCAAATCGCTCAAGCCGCTTGCCGGCCGCGCCCTGCAAGCCGCGCTCAACCGTGCGCTGGCACTGGACCCTGACACCCGCCAGGCAATGACTGCGCTGGATGGCCGCCATATCGACCTCACCCTGGAGGCGCCTGCCCTGGCCATGCGCATCAGCGTCGTGGGCGAACAGCTGGAAGTCGGGCCGGTGGATCATCGTGAAGCCGATCTGGCGGTGCACAGCAGCCTGGCGGGCGTGCTGGCGCAACTGCCGTTGCTGTCGCAGGCGCGCGGCGGCAGCCAGGGAAGCCAGGCCGGACGGGTCCGCGTGGCTGGCGATGCCGAGCTGGCGCGCAGGCTGCAGCAGCTGGCCACCGGTTACGACCCGGACTGGCAGCTGCCCTTCGTGCGGGTGTTCGGCGAAGTGCTGGGCGTGCAGGTGGCCAATACCCTGCGCGCGGCCCTGCAGCATGCCCGCCGTGGCGCTTCGGACCTGGCCCACACCGCGGCTGAGTTCGTCACCGAGGAATCGCGCGATGTCGTGCCGCGTGGCGAACTGGATGCCTTCCATGACGACGTGGACGTGCTGCGCGACGATGTCGAACGGCTGTCCGCGCGCCTGCAGCGTCTGCGGGGTGCCGCATGAAGGCGCTGCTGCGGGCCACCCGCATCGGCCGCATCATCCTGCGCTACCGCCTGGACGACCTGCTGCAGGACACCCCGGCGGAGCGCTGGCTGCGCTTGGCCAAGCCTTTCGTGCCGCGTGCTTCGGCCGATATCGCGGTGCAGTCGCGTGGCGCACGCCTTCGGCTGGCCTTGCAGGACCTGGGGCCGATCTTCGTCAAGTTCGGGCAGATCCTGTCTACCCGCCGTGACCTGGTGCCGCCGGACGTGGCCGCCGAGCTGACCCTGCTGCAGGACCGGGTCCAGCCCTTCGACGGCGATGCCGCGCGCCGCATTGTCGAACAGGCGCTGGGCCTGCCGGTCAGCGAGGCGTTCGCCAGCTTCGATACCGAGCCCCTGGCCTCGGCTTCGATCGCCCAGGTGCATGCCGCCACGCTGGCCGATGGCCGCCAGGTGGTGGTGAAAGTACTGCGCCCGGGCATCGAGAAACAGATCGTTGCCGATATCGCCCTGCTCAACTCGCTGGCCACCTTGGTCGAGCGTACCCATCCGCGCGCTGACAAGATCCGTCCGCGCGAAGTGGTCGCCGAAATCGAGAACACGTTGTCGGCGGAACTGGACCTGCAGCGCGAAGGTGCCAACGCCAGCGTGCTGCGGCGCTTCTGGGAAGACTCCGATGACCTGTACGTCCCCGAAGTCATCTGGAGCCACACGGCCGAACGCGCGTTGACGCTGGAGCGCGTATGGGGCATCCCATCGGATGACATCGAGGCCCTGGATCGTGCCGGGATCGACCGCGTCGCACTGGCTGCCAAGGGCGTGCGGGTGTTCTACACCCAGGTATTCCGCGACAACTTCTTCCATGCCGATGCACATGCCGGCAACATCTGGGTCGATGTGGATCCCGCGCGCCGTGCCAATCCGCGCTTCATCGCACTGGATTTCGGCATCATGGGCCAGCTCTCGCAGGAGGACCAGTACTACCTCGCCGAGAATTTCATGGCCATCTTCAACCGGGATTACCGGCGCATCGCCGAATTGCACGTGCAGGCACGCTGGATGCCCGACCACGTGCGCATCGACGAGCTGGAAGCTGCCGTGCGCTCGGTGTGCGAACCCTACTTCACCCGCCCGTTGTCGCAGATTTCGTTGGCCGAGGTGCTGCTGAAGCTGTTCCGCGTGGCCCAGCGCTACCAGCTGACCCTGCAGCCACAGCTGATCCTGCTGCAGAAGACGCTGCTCAACATCGAGGGCGTGGGCCGCCAGCTGGATCCGCAGATCGATATCTGGGCGGTGGCCAAGCCGGTATTGGCAAAGATCCTGCGCGCGCGCTACAGCCCGCGCCGGGTGCTGCGCGAACTCGGCAAGCGGGTGCCGGAGATCATGACCCATGCACCGGACATGCCGCGGCTGGTACATGCCTGGCTGAGCCAGCAGGTGGAAGGACGCCATGAGCTGTCGATGCGTTCGCGTGACCTGGCCGCCCTGGATGCGAGCATGCAGCGGCTGCAGAAGCGTGCGGTCGGCGCAATCACCGGCGTCGGCCTGCTGGCGATTGCCGCGCTGATGTACGTGCTGCAACCGCCGGGCTGGTACCTCGGCGATGCGCCGGCCTGGAGCTGGCTGTCCGGAGTGCTCGGTGCGTTCGCGTTGGCACGGGCATGGTGGCGGTGATGGCGGGCGAATCGGTGGCCGATGGACAGGCCCGCGACGAGGGGGTGGTTGCCGCTGTGGTGGAACCGCTGCAGCTGCTGCACCAGGACGACCGTCTTGCCGTGGTCGACAAACCCGCCGGCCTGATGGTCCACGACAGCAAGCTGGCCCGTGGCGAGGATGACTTCCTCGCCGACCGGCTGCGCGAACAACTTGGCAGGCCGATCTTCCTGGTCCACCGGCTCGACCGGGCAACCAGTGGTTGCCTGCTGCTGGCCTTCGACCGCGATACCGCCAGTACGCTGGGGAAGTCGTTGATGGGCGGCGAGGTGATGAAGGACTACCTGACGGTCTGCCGCGGCTGGCCGGCCGAGGAGGCGTGGCGGGTAGAGCATGACCTGGACGGCGGGCCGGGCAAGCCGGTGAAGAAGCCGGCGATCACCGATTTCCAGCGCCTGGCGACCGGCGAACTGGCCGTTCCCAGTGGTGGATTCACTACTTCGCGTTATGCGCTGCTGCGCTGCCAGCCGCAGACCGGTCGCTTCCGGCAGATCCGCCGCCATCTGAAACATCTGTCGCACCATATGATCGGCGATACCAGCCACGGCGACGGACGGCATAACCGCATCTTCCGCATGCAGGGCGTGCATCGCATGCTGCTGCACGCCGAGCGGCTGCGTTTTCCACATCCGGATGGCGGGAGGGTGGATGCGCGCGCACCGCTGGACCGCGAATTCCAGAAGGCGCTGGACCTGTTCGGATGGGACGTGCCTGCCGACGGGAGGTAGCACCGCTGGCCGGGATGTCGGTGCCCGCCGGGCATGGCCCGGCGCTACTGGTGGCCTGCCGTGGCCCGCTTCGATGACGATGCCTCCACCAGCGGATAGCCGCTGAAGGGTTTGACCTCGTCCATCAGGAACTGCGACACGATCTTCTCCACGCCGTAGTCGCCACCGAGCAGCAGGCGGGCGATGTCCTTCCAATGGTGCACATCGTTGACGATTACCCGCAGCAGGTAGTCGTAGGCACCGGAAATGCGGCTGGCCTCGACCACCTCGGGCATGCCGAGGATGCGGCGGTCGAACTCGGTGAACTCTTCCAGCGCGTGCTGCTTGAAGGCAACCAGCGCCAGGACGACGGTCGCCGAGCGGATACGGTCCACCGCCACGTGCGCGCGATAGCCGCGGATCAGCTCCCTTGCCTCCAGCGCACGCACCCGGGCCAGGCAGGCGCTGGGCGAAAGCGAGACACGTTCGGCGAGCGCCTGGTTGGTGATGCGTGCGTCCTGCTGCAGTACGTCGAGGATCTTCAGGTCGATGCGGTCGAGGGCCTTGGCAATCATGCAACTCCGGGGGCGGCACGGCGCCGCAGGTTGTTCGCTATTTGATGGCCGATCCCGCAGATTCTGCGTAATTCATCTGGAATACCGGCCACATATTCGGGCTGAAGCAGGATAACCATAATTCGATCAACAACTTGGCGCCAGTGTCGGCTCCGTTGATTCTGCTGGACAGCGGTGGCTGTTTTCACTTTCACTCCATCCCAGCCATGTTTGCCGCCGTGCAGGGGATTTGCCGGCGGCTCCGCCCATCGCCACCAGGGGTCCGTGCCCATGTCTTCGCAGCTCCATGTCCGCAAGCTGACCCGCGCCATCCGCTCCGGTTGTTGTTGCCTTGGCCTGTTCGCCACCGCGCCTGCCTGGGCGCAGGATGCGGCCCCCTCGCCCGACGGGGACCCCGCCAGGACCCTGGACACCATCGTCGTCACCGCGGGCAAGCTGAAGGAATCCGTCCGTGAGATCGCCGGCTCGGTGTCTGCGGTCACCGACCAGCAGTTGCAGGACATCGGGGCGCAGTCGCTGGCGGATTACATCCAGCGTACGCCGGGCGTGGTGTTCAACAATTACCAGCCTGGCGTCTCGAACGTGGTCATGCGTGGCATCGCCACCAGTTCGGGCAACGTGCAGGGCCAGCCGACCACCGGCTATTTCCTCAACGAAATACCGCTGACCGAGCCGGGTTGGACCATTGCCATTCCAGACATCGATGCATTCGATCTCAATCGGGTCGAGGTGTTGCGTGGCCCGCAGGGCACATTGTTCGGCTCGGCTTCGATGGGCGGTGCGGTCAATTACATCGCCAACGTGGCCGACGCCAGCGGTTTCGACGCGGCAGCCGAGGCCACGGTGAGCCAGACCAGGAATGCAGACGTCGGCTTCGCTGCCAAGGCGATGGTGAACCTGCCGATCAGGGAAGACCTGCTGGCCGTGCGCGCGGTGGCGCAGTATCGCGATGATCCCGGCTTCCTGGACAACATCGGAACCGGCAGGAAAGGATCCAACGACAGCACGCTGGACGGCGGTCGCCTGTCGATCGTGCTCACCCCCGACGAAGGCACCACGCTGACCTGGTTGAGCCTGCTGCAGGACATCGACAACGACGACAACAGCTACAGGATAGCGGGCCTCGGCGAGCTGGAGCGCAACACCGCACTGCCGGAGTTCACCACCACCAAGGTTGCCGTGCACAGCCTGCGGCTGGACCAGGACCTGGGCTTCGCCGACCTCACTGCGCTGCTGGCATACCAGAAGAAGGAGCAGGACTGGCGCTTCGACTACACCCCCGTCCGCGGTGCCTACAACGCCGACCTCGGCCTTGACCTGGCCTCGCCGCTGTACATCGACTCCGGTGGCGAGAGCCGTGGCAAGAGCATTGAGCTGCGCATGGCATCCAAGCCGGGTGGCCGCGTCGACTGGCTGGTCGGTGGCATGTACTTCGATTCCGACAAGGACGTGTACGAGCAGCTCGGTGCCGAGGGGGCTGCGGCGGCCTTCGACCGCTCAGCGTTGTATGGCCCGGGCAGCGGTGCGTTGATCGCGCCGGATGGGCAGGTCTTCAACGGCTTCTTCACCCACCTCGACGGTTCCGAGGCGGCCCTGTTCGGTGAAGCCAGCTTCCACTTCAACGCGCAATGGAAAGCCACGATCGGTGGTCGCCTGTTCCGCAACAAGGTACGCACCACCACGACCCAGGTCGGCTTCTCGACATATCCAGGCGATCCCATCGTTTCCACGCAGCAGACCGAAGAGGATGGCTTCAACCCGAAGGTTTCGCTGAGCTGGCAGCCCAATGAGGACGTGATGGTCTACGGCCTGGTCTCCGAAGGCTTCCGCTTCGGCGAGCCGAATACCGCCGGGCTCAGCGCCTATCCGGTCCCTTCGGGCTCGAAGAGCGACAGCCTGGTCAACTACGAAATTGGTACGCGTACGCGCTGGGCCGATGGTCGCCTGCTGCTGGATGCCACGCTGTTCTACGTGGACTGGAAGGACATCCAGCTGCGGCTGCAGACGCCGGACCTGTTCAATTACGCCAGCAACGGTGGCAAGGCCTACAGCCGTGGCATCGAATTCGCCGCGACCTGGCGCCCGGTGGATTCCTTTGAATGGCAAGCCGCCGCGACCTGGCAGCACGCGCGCCTGGACGAAGACCTGTTCATCCTCTACTACGGCATTGCGCCGGCAGGCTCGCAATTGCCGGGATCGGCAGACTGGACCGTGAGCAATCTGTTGACCTATCGCTTCGATGCCCGCTTCCAGCCGACGCTGTCACTCTCGCATCAGTACGTGGGCGGCGGCATCAGTGACCTCAACTCCGCCGTGCCGGGCATCCAGCCGAACCGCCAGGGCAACTACAACCTGTTCGACCTGCGCTACCGGATGACCTTCGGCACCACCGATGTCACCCTGTTCGGCAGCAACCTCACCGACAAACGTGGCATCACCCGCAGCGTGACCGAAACCAACGGTACCGGTGAAGGGTTGGTGCGGCCGCGCACCTACGGCGTGACCGTGCATTGGCGCTACTGATCCGATGGACGACAGGGTCGTGGTGAAAGTGCGCGCCATCGGACGTTGGCAACTCGCTACCCGCCGCAAGTCGCTGGAGGCGGTCGTGGCCGATGGCGAGCGCGCCGGCCTGCAGCGGCGCCTTGGTGCCGGCAGCCTGCTGGTGCTGGGGGTAGCCAACATCCTGGGCGCCGGCATCTACGTGGTCACCGGCACCGCCGCTGCCAGTTTCGCCGGGCCGGCGGTGCTGCTGGCATTCGTGCTGGCCGCGCTGGCCTGCGGCTTCACTGGCCTGTGCTATGCCGAGTTGTCGTCGGTGATTCCGGTTTCCGGCTCGGCGTACTCGTACTGCCAGGTGACGCTGGGCGAGGGCGCCGCATGGGCGCTGGCGTGGATGGTGATCCTGGAGTACCTGCTGGCCGCAGCGGCGGTGGCGGCCGGATTTTCCGGTTACCTGACCAGCCTGCTCGGCGACCTGCACGTGGATGTGCCGATGGGGTTGGCGATATCCAGCATTACGGCGAGCCAGCAGGGCGGGCATACCGAGCTGGCCTTCAGTGGCGGCGTCAATGTCGTCGCCGCGCTGGCGGTGCTGGCCGCTGCGGCGGTACAGATCGCCGGCGTGGGCCGCTCGGCGCTGGCCAACCTGGTGCTGGTGCTGATCAAGATCGCGGTGCTGCTGGCCTTCATCGCGGTCGGGTCGCAGTTCATCGACGCTTCGAACTGGCAGCCCTTCCTGCCGGCCAACGAAGGTGGGTTCGCCTACGGCTGGCCCGGCGTGCTGCGCGCGGCGGCGATGCTGTTCTTCGCCTATCTCGGCTTCGAGACGGTATCAATGGCCGCCGCCGAGGCGCGCCAGCCCCGCCGCGACGTGCCGGTGGGCATCCTGGGTTCGCTGGTGGTCTGCACCGTGCTCTATATCGCTGCCGGCGCGGTGCTGACCGGCCTGGTGCCGTTCCGTGAACTCGGCGTGCCCGATCCGGTGGCGTTGGCGGTGGACCGCATCGGCTGGCCGGGTTTCGCGGCGCTGATCAAGATCGGTGCGCTGACCGGGCTCGGCTCGGTGCTGCTGGCCAATGCGTATGGTGCCTCGCGGATCAGCCTGAGCATCGCGCGCGATGGCCTGCTGCCGGCCTTTTTCAGCCGCGTGCATCCAAAACTGGGTACGCCGTGGCTGGCCAGCGCGGTGTTCGGCAGCGCAAGTGCGTTGCTGGCCGCGCTGCTGCCGATCAGCATCCTGGGCGACCTGATCTGCCTGGGCATCGCCTCGGCCTTCATCGTGGTGTGCATCGCGGTGATGTGGCTGCGTTCGACCCGGCCGGAACTGCGCGGTGGCTTCCGCGTACCGTTGGGCGGGGTGTGGATCGGCCGCACGTGGATCGGCGTGGTGCCGATGCTGGGCATCGTGATGTGCCTGGCGATGATGGCGCCGGTGCTGGGCGACATGTTCGCGCAGGTGCGCCGGGGCGACACGTTGCCGGCCACCATCCTGCTGGCCTACGTGCTGGTGGGTACCTTCCTTTATCTCGGTTATGGCCAACGGCGCGTGCGCCGGCAACAGCAGGATCCCGACGCATGACCCTCGATGCCTTCCCCCTGGCCCAGGCGTTGCAGCTGGGCCACCTGGACGCGCATGACCAGCACGCGCTGGTGCGCCGTGGCGAGCTCTCGCCGCGCGAGCTTGCTGCAGCGGCCATCGTGCGCGCCGCCCATCTCGACCCTGCGCTGGGTGCGCTCAGCCATGCCGACTTCGACGGCGCGCTGGAACGTGCCGCGCGCGTGGACCGCAACGCCCCGATGGCGGGCGTGCCGTGGCTGCCGAAGGATTCGCTGCGTTATCCCGGCATGCCCACGCGGGGCGGATCGCGCTCGCGCAGCGGCGTGCCGGCAACCGATGCCTCGCCCTTCGTCCGGCGCTTCGATGCCGCCGGACTGGTGGCGATCGGCAAGAGCGCGATGCCGGAGTTCGGCTTGATGGGATCGACCGAGCCGCTGCTCGGGCCGGTCACGCACAATCCCTGGAACGCGGCGCATTCGCCGGGTGGCTCCAGTGGCGGTGCCGGTGCCGCACTTGCCGCTGGCATCGTGCCGTTGGCCCATGGCAGCGACGGCGCAGGCTCGATCCGGATTCCCGCCTCGGCCTGCGGCGTGGTCGGACTCAAGCCCGGGCGAGGCGCGACCGTGGCGGTGCGCGGGCGGCATGCGATCGAAGACCTGATCGTGGCCGACAGCCTGATGTCGCGCAGCGTACGCGATACCGCATGGGCATTCGCCGTCGCGCATCCGGGCGCAAGGCTGGACCTCGATGCATTGCGTCGGTCGCCAGGGCGCCTGCGCATCGGCGTGGTGGGCGGTTCACTGCCCGGCCTGGCACCGGATCCCGCGGTTGCCGCGGTGCTCGACGACGCCAGCCGCGTGTGTGCCTCGCTTGGCCACCACGTCGAGGCGACATCCCTGCCGCTGCCGGGTGGCGGGGTCTGGCAGGCGCTGTACACGCTGTGGTCGCGTCTCGGCCTGGACGCGGTGGAGCTGGCCGCGGCGCAGGGCGGCGATGGCTTCGCCGCGCAGGCACTGGAACCGTGGACGCACGGGCTGGCGCAGTACCATCGCGCACGCTGTGGCGTGGCTGAGCTGGAGCAGGCCTATGCCACGCTGGCGGCGCTGCCGGTGGCGTTCGAAGCCTTCCACCAGCGCTTCGATGTGCTGCTGACACCGACGCTGCGCACGCCACCACCGCTGCTGGGCGAACTGGCACCGGACCGCGATTTCGACGAACTCATGCCGGCGATGTTCCACTGGATCAGCTACACCCCGTTGCAGAATCTCGCCGGCACGCCGGCAATCTCGTTGCCGCTGGGGCAGGCGGGCAGCTTACCGATCGGCGTGCAGTTTGCCGCCGATCGCGGACAGGAGCCGCTGTTGCTGCAACTGGCCGCCGAACTTGAACGCGCCGCGCCATGGCGCGACCGCTGGCCTGCGGTTTCCGTGGCCACTGCATTGGAGGAAGCACACTGATGGGGCATGTCCGTGACAGCCGTTACGCCGCGCGCAGCCAGCACGACGTGCTGCGCCTGCTCGCTACCCAACCTTTCGCCTGGCTGGTCTCCGCCGGCGGCGAGGATGCCGCTTTCACGCCGCTGCCGCTACGCGCCGAATGCGATGCGCAGGGCCGGCTCGTGGCATTGCGCGGCCATCTGGCGCGGCGCAATCCGCACGTGGCGCGCCTGCGCCGTGATGGTCGCGCGCAGGCGCTGGTGATGGGGCCGCATGCCTATGTGTCGCCGAGCTGGCTCGACGACCGCACCCAGGCACCCAGCTGGAACTACGCCGGTGCCATGTTCGACCTGGACATGGTGGTGAGCGAGGAGGAGGACGATATCCGCGCCGAGCTGGATGCCCTGGTCACCCAGATGGAAGGCGGGCGCCCGCGTGCCTGGGCGCTGGCCGAGATGGGCGAGCGCTATGCACGCCTGGCTGCTGGCGTCAGCTCGCTGCGTGGCGTCGTCCGCGAAGTCCGCGCCACCTTCAAGCTCGGCCAGGACGAAGCACCGCATGATCTGGCACAGCTGCTGGCCGGCCTGCAGGCCGGGGGCGAGCAGGCGTTGGTGGAGTGGATGCGCGATTTCGCCGGTGATGCAGGGGACCGCCCATGAGCCGCAGCCTGGAGGCGCTGGACCCGCAGATCCGTCGATTCATCGAAGACGTCTGCCGCGAAGGTGCGCGACTGCGTGGCGGGCGCGAGCTGGGCTGGCCCGAGCGCAGGATCATCGCCGCGCAGGCGCGGGGGCCGTGGCGTGACGGCGGGCCGCGCATGCGGGAGGTCAAGGATGTCCGCATTCCCTCGCCGCACGGTGAGTTCGGTCTGCGCGTGCTGCATCCGCAGACGGTCGCCAGCACGCCATCGCCTGCACTGGTGTACCTGCATGGCGGCGGCTGGTGCATGTTCGGGCTGGATACGCATGATCGGCTGCTGCGCGAGTACGCCGATGCCGCCTGCCTGCCGGTGGTGGCGATCGATTACAGCCTGGCCCCCGAGCATCCGTACCCTGCCGCGCTGGACCAGGCGGTGATCGCGCTGGACTGGCTGCGTGCGCAGGCCGCAGGCCTCGGCATCGATGCCGGACGGCTTGTGCTGGCTGGCGATTCAGCTGGTGCCAATCTTGCCGTGGCCACCACGTTGCGCCTGCGCGAGGCGGGCCGGCATGACTGCATTCGCGCGCTGGTGCTGAACTACGGCGCCTGGACACCGGTACTGTCGGACATCGCGCGGCAGGCGCTGGGCACCCCCGAAGACATGCTCAGCGGCGCGGAGATGGACGAGTTCTGGGCTGCCTACCTTGGACCGGACGCCGACAGCGTGGCCGGTCCGTTGGCGGCCCCGTTGCAGGCCGCGTTGCATGCGTTGCCACCCGCCCTGCTGCTGTGGGGCGACCGCGACGTGCTCGCCGAGCAGAACGCCGATATGGCGCAACGGCTGGCCGAGGCCGGCGTGCACACCCGCACGCAGGTGTATCCCGGTGCGCCGCACAGCTTCATCGAGGCGATGGCGGTTTCCGACCAGGCGCGCGACGCGATCCGCCGTGGCGCCGAATGGATGCGCCATCATCTACGGTTGCCTACCCTGCAAGGACATCCCGCATGATGCCGACGCTGCACCGGATCCTCGCCTGCCTGTTGCTGACCACCACGCTGCCGGCGTTCGCTGCCGCAGGAGCGGCGTCGAGGGTGCCGGTGGTGCCGACACCGGAGCAGATCATGGCACTGCGGGTGGTCGGTGATCCACAGATCGATCGCGCGGGGCAGTGGATCGCCTATACCGTCGGTACGCCGCAGGCACAGGGCAAGCCGCCGCGCAGCCGGGTCTGGCGTGTTCCCGCGACCGGCAAAGGCACCCCGTACGAACTGCAGGCACCGGACGCGGCAAGCGATGAGCATCCGCGCTGGTCTGCCGATGGCCGCTACCTGGATTTCATCTCCAACCGGCCGCTGCCCACGACGGAGGCAACGTCCGGCCTGGCCGCCGGGCAGGTGTGGCGCGTGGACGCGCATGGCCATGCCGCCACGTTGCTGACGCGCGCCAGCGGGGATGTCAGTGCCTTCGAGCTGTCGCCTGACGGCACGCGGATCGCCTACCTGATGACCGACAGAACCGACGCGGCCACCACCGCGGCGCGGGAGGCGAGGGACGATGCGGTGCAGGTCGAGCATACGGTGCAGTTCTCGCGCGTGTGGTTGCGTGACCTGCGCGGTGGCGATACCCGCGTGCTGACCCCGCCCGGCATGCAGGTGCATGACCTGGCCTGGTCGCCCGACGGTCGCACGCTGGCGCTGCGGGTCTCCGACGGCACCACGCTCAATGACTACTGGTATCGATCACGGGTGATGCTCTTCGATGCCGACAATGGCGCGCCCGGCCCGGTGCTGGAGCCGCGCGCCTCGGCGCACGCATTGCAGTGGTCGCCAGATGGCACCCGGCTGCTCTACGGACATCTGGGTGAACATGGCATGGTTGCCGACATCACCGTGCATGCCATCGACAGCGGCCATCGCGTGGTACTGGGCGCGGACTGGAATGGCACGCTGTGGAGGGCCCGCTGGCAGGACGACCGCAGCGTGGTCGGCCTTGGCCAGCGTGGCGTGCGTGGCACGTTCCTGCGCCTGGACGCCGCCACCGGCGGCTGGAAGGAAGTCGCGCGGCCGCAGGTCCCGTTCGCATCGTTCACCACGTCGCCCGGCGGCCGCAGCGCCTACCTCGGCATCCGCGACGACCAGCCCGCCGAAGTATGGACGCTGGACGGCGGCAAGCTAGCCGCCCGCACCGACCACCATCCGGAAGTAGCCGGCTGGGCGCATGGCCGGGTGCGCGAGCTGGAGTGGACGTCGTCGCGCGATGGGCTGCACATCACCGGACTGCTGGTAACGCCGCCCGGCTGGACGCCCGGCACGCCGTTGCCGACCCTGGTGCAGGGCCATGGCGGCCCGGCATGGGCGTGGTGGTCGGGGTGGTTGGGTTCCTGGCACGACTGGGCACAGTTGCTGGCCACGCATGGCTATGCGGTGTTCCTGCCAAACCCGCGCGGTTCCGAAGGCGGTGGCCACGCGTTTGCCGAAGTGGCCCGCAACGACTGGGGCGGTGCCGATTTCCAGGACATCCTCGATGGCCTGGACATGCTGGAGAAAGAGGGGGTGGTCGACCCGCAGCGGTTGGCGATGGGTGGCTGGAGCTACGGTGGCTACATGTCGGCATGGGCGGTAACGCACAGCGATCGCTTCAGGACCGCGATCGTCGGTGCCGGCGTGATCGACATCGGCGCGATGGCGCTCACCACCGACACGCCGGACTATCTGCCCGGCTACTTCGGTGACCCGGTGACCCAGCGTGCCGCCTACGATGCACGTTCGCCGATCCGTTACGCAGACCGGGTCAAGGTGCCGGTGCTGATCCTGCATGGCGAGCAGGACAAGCGGGTGCCGCTGTCACAGGGCGACATGTTCCATCGCGCATTGAAGTTCAACGGCACGCCGGTGGAGATGGTCACCTATCCGCGCGGTCCGCACTGGTTCTTCGAGACCGCGCACGGGCGCGATGTGCAGCAGCGCGTGCTGGACTGGCTGGACAGCCAACTGGGCGTGGAGCGGACGGACTGATGGGCCCGCCCGCAACCGCCGGTCCACCCGCACCGGGTGCGGGTGGACGCCTGCCATGCATCGTGGTGCCTGGCCCTCAACCTTCGCCCATGCCCTCGGCCGGTCGTGGTGCACTGCCAGCACGCACCTGGTCTTCGATGCGTTGGCCCACGCCAGGATCGATGCTCTTCCAGTAGTCGAAAGCACGTTCCAGCACGGGGCTGCGCACGCCGCCCAGCAGGCTGCCTGCAACCTGGTCGACCAGCGCTTGGCGCTGGGCGTCGTTGAAGACGTCGCGGACCAAGGTACCCGGCTGCGTGAAGTCATCATCCTGTGCATGCAGGGTATAGGCGCTGCGGACCAGTTCGCCGTCGGCTTCCCAGCCATCCTCCACCGGTCCGGTCTGGTCGGCCCACGGGCGGCCGCCGCTGTTTGCCGCGTACACCGGCGCGTTGCCGCTATGGTGGTAGGCCATCTGTCCATCGAACAGGTAGCTGTTGACGGGAACCTTGGGCTGGTTGACCGGCAACTGGTGGAAGTTGGTGCCGATGCGATTGCGTTGCGCATCGTTGTAGGCAAACGCACGGCCCAGCAGCATCTTGTCCGGCGACAGGCCGATCCCCGGCACCGTGTTGCCCGGCGAGAACGCGGCCTGTTCGATCTGGGCGAAGAAATTCTCCGGATTGCGGTCGAGCGTCATGGTGCCGACCCGGATCAACGGGTAATCCTTGTGTGACCACGTCTTGGTCAGGTCGAACGGATTGAAGTGGTAATCCCTGGCCTCTGCATAGGGCATCACCTGCACCGACAGGATCCAGCGTGGATGCTCGCCGCGGGCGATCGCATCGAACAGATCCCGGCGATGGAAATCAGCATCGTTGCCGGCTTTCTCCGCTGCCTCGGCATTGCTGAAGAACGCCATTCCCTGCTCGGTGTGGAAGTGGTACTTGACCCAGAACTTCTCGCCAGCGCTGTTGATCCACATGTAGGTATGTGAACCATAGCCATTCATGTGCCGCCAGGTACGCGGCAGGCCACGCTCGCCCATCAGGTAGGTGACCTGGTGCGCCGTCTCCGGATTGCTGGTCCAGAAATCCCATTGCATGTGGTTGTCGCGCAGGCCGGAATCGGGAAGACGCTTCTGGCTGCGGATGAAGTGCGGGAATTTCATCGGATCGCGCACGAAGAACACCGGCGTATTGTTGCCGACCAGGTCGTAATTGCCTTCGTCGGTGTAGAACTTCAATGAAAATCCGCGTACGTCACGCCAGGTGTCCGGGCTGCCCGACTCGCCGGCAACGGTGGAGAAACGCGCCAGCATGTCAGTGCGAGCGCCCTTCTGGAACAGGGCCGCCTTGGTATATGCGGAAACGTCCTCGCTGGTCTCGAACACGCCGAACGCGCCTGCGCCCTTGGCATGCGGCTGGCGTTCGGGAACTTTTTCGCGGTTGAAGTGCGCCATCTGCTCGAGGAAGTGCACATCGTGCAGCACGATCGGGCCGTCGGCCCCGATGGTGAGGGAGTTGCGGTCACTGGCTGCAGGTGCACCGGAACCGGTGGTTGATCCGGATGGCGATGGATTGTCCTTGGCTTGACTCATGGCTCTGCTCCGCGGAGTTGGATGTGGGGGCAATGTGGCTATGTATTCATCAGTCTGCTCTTCGGTATCCCTGGTTACAAATTGATAGATCAAATAGCGATGACAGGTAGTGCGCGCTGTGTTCCCGTCGAATGATGCGGTTCAGGGGAGACTGGCCGGGCGGCTGCGCACCCAGTGTTCGACCAGCAGCAACCCCATGGCAATGGCCGTGCCCAGCAGCGTGTCGATCACTCGATCGCCGACCACGATGAGCGGTTCTGCCTCCTGTCCCGTTGCCGCGATGACCAATGCCAAGGGAGTGATGAAGAGCAGGCCGAAAGCGTAGTTGCGGGTGATCACGACTTCGATGGCGAACTGCAGCAGGGCAATGGTGAGCACCAGCCACAGTCCGATGGGCTGGACCTGCAGGATCAGCCAGAAGATGCCCACGCCAAGCAGGGTACCGAGGACCCGATGGAGGGAACGGGTGATGGTTACGTGCATGACAGGGCTGGCCTGCAGGACGACCCCGGCCACCAGCGCCACCCAGTAGGAGCGATGCACGCCGAGCGGCAGGCTGATCATGCCGGCAAGGGTGACCGCAGCGATTACCCGGATCATGATGAGCGTCGATTCGCGGTCAAATGACGTCCGCGGATACAGCCTGCCCAGTCTCGTGGCCGGCCCTTCCGTGCGCCGCACGCAGGGCAGGAGCAAGGGAGAGACCGCCACCAGCACGGCGGCGGCTGCGCCCACGGCCACCATCGCCGGGATCATCAGCTGCTCGATGGGGTTGGCGGATGATGCCGCCATGTGGCCGCTGAGGCCCGCTACCAACACGAAGAACATCGGGCCGGGCGGCCCAAGCCGTATGCTGAAAGTGATGGTGCACGCCAGCGTCGCGACGAATACGAGGCAGATGGCCAGCAGCCATCCATTGACCGAACCCAGCACGCCCAGCATGGATGCCAACACGAAGCCCAGGCCAATCAGCGGCAGCAGCTTCAGGCGCTCGCCCAGGCGCAGCCGATCGCCATACAGAACGGTGAAGCCGCCGAGCAGGGCGATCAATCCGAGCTCCTGGTGGCCGGCCAAGGTGAACACCGCAAGTGGCAGGCCCGTGCTCAAGGCCGCCACCAGCCCCATGCGCCACCGCCATGGAGCGGGATGCAACGTGTACAGGCTGCGCCACAACTGGCGCCACGTCGTCGTTGGCTGGCGTGGTGCAGGGGTTGTCATGATTGGAAACATCGCTGGTGACAGAAGGGGGGCGGCGCGGACATCCGGGAAGCGGCTCCATGCAGTATTGACGGCTTATCATGGGCGGGTGCCCGCACAGCCCAGTGACGCTGGCGGAGGTCGCATTGGGCGCCAGGAGCGGATGCTCTCCGAAGAGTATTCTTTAAATATCAATGAAAACTGCCAGATAAGCCGAATATGCGCATCGCCTCGTGGAACGTCAATTCGCTCAATGTCCGCCTGCCGCACCTGGAGCAATGGCTCAAGGACTTCGGTCCGGACATCGTCGGCATCCAGGAAACCAAGCTGGAGGACCACCGGTTCCCGGACGCGGCCCTGGCCGGTGCCGGTTATCGCAGCGTGTTTGCCGGACAGAAGACCTACAACGGCGTGGCGTTGCTGTCGCGCGAGCCGGCGCAGGACGTGCAGATCGGTATTCCCGGCTTCGAGGATGAACAGAAGCGCGTCATCGCCGCTACTTTCGGCGACCTGCGGGTGATCAACCTGTACGTGGTCAATGGCCAGGACGTGGGCACCGACAAGTACGCCTACAAGCTGCGCTGGCTGGAAGCGGTGCATGCATGGATTGCATCGGAACTGCAGAAGTACCCCAGGCTCATCGTGCTGGGTGACTTCAACATCGCCCCGGACGAGCGCGACGTGCATGATCCGCTGGTCTGGAATGAAAACCACATCCTGACGTCCACCGCCGAACGGGGTGCGTTGGGCAAGCTGCTGCAGCTGGGCCTGCACGATGGCTTTCGCCTGCACAATGACGAGGCGGGGGTGTTCAGCTGGTGGGATTACCGCGCCGCCGGTTTCCGGCGCAACCTGGGCCTGCGCATCGACCTGACCCTGGTTTCCGACGCGCTGAAGGATGTGTCGCTGGCTTCGGGCATCGATCGCGAGCCGCGTACCTGGGAACGCCCCAGCGACCACGCGCCGGCGTGGGTGCAGCTGCGCTGAGCCCCGGGTAGCGCCGAGCATGGCTCGGCGCTACAGGGACGCCTCAGCGTATGCTCTTGCGGGTGAACAGGTTGACGATTGCCAGCAGGATCACCGCGCCGATCAGCGAGAACAGGAACGTGCGCAGGGTGATGGCATCGTTGATGCCACCGCCGAACAGGAACCCGGCAAGCAGCGCGCCGACGATGCCGACCACGATGTTGAGGATGATGCCCTGCTGGGCATCGCGCTTCATGATGATGCTGGCCAGCCACCCTACGATGCCGCCTACGATCAACCAGATGATGATGCCCATTGCTGCGTCTCCTCTCCTCAAGGGCCTTCAGTTGACGCGTTCACCCGTGAAACCGCCGTGCAGTCGCTCCGGCCGGGCAGGGCCATGAGCCTGCCAGCCACCCTCGACGGCCCCTGGCATTTCGGCCCGGTCACGGTCTGGCGGCGCGTGCATGCGCCCGGCGACCGCGGCGAGCCGCAGGCCCGGCAGGTGCTGGCCGAAGCGCTGGGCGCGGAGCCGCAGGCGTTGCCGCTGGTGCGCGATCCCCGTGGCCGCCCGGAGTTCGCCGGTCCGCTATCCCATCTGGGCACCGGATGGAGCCACAGTGGCAACGTGCTGTTGGTGGCACTGGGTGAAGGCGTGCGGCTGGGGGTGGACCTGGAGCTGCTGCGGCCGCGGCCGCGGATGCTGGAAATCATCCAGCGCTTTTTCCACCCGGCCGAGATCGCATGGCTGGAGAACCTGTCCGGCCCGGAGCGCGAACACTGGTTCTTCCGTGTGTGGTGCGCCAAGGAGGCGCTGTTGAAGGCGCATGGACAGGGCATCTCGTTCGGGCTGCATCGCCTGCAGCTGGCCCCTGCGGCCGATGGCGCCCTGCACCTGCAATGGTGCGATGCGGCCCTGGGCGATGCCGCACGCTGGCAACTGCGCGAATGGCAGGCCACCGACCTGTTCCGTGCCGCGCTGGCCTGGCATGCCTGTTGAGGCGATCCAGCCCGGGCGAAACCGGCGATAATGCCTCCATGAGCGAACACAACCTTCCGCCAGGCGTCGACGACACGCTGCAGCGTGGCCTGGCAGGGCTGGGTCTTGCCGCAGGGCTGGCACCGCCGCTGCTGCGCTACCTGGCGCTGCTGCACCGTTGGAACCAGACCTACAACCTCACCGCGATCCGCGATCCGCAGGAGATGGTCACCCGCCATCTGCTGGATTCGCTGGCCATGCAGCCGCATGTGGCCGATGGCAGCCTGGCCGACCTGGGGACCGGACCCGGGCTGCCGGGCATCCCACTGGCGATCGCCTGCCCGGGATTGCGCGTCACGCTGGTGGAAAGCAATGGCAAGAAGGCGCGCTTCATGCGCGAAGCCGTGCGCCAGCTGGGGCTGGCCAACGCCCGGGTGGCCGAATCGCGCGCCGAGGCGCTGGCTGAGCCGGGCCAGTACGACCAGCTGACCGCGCGCGCGATGGATACGCTGGAAGGCATCGTGCGCGTCGGTGGCCACCTGCTGCGCCCCGGTGGCGTGCTGCTGGCGATGAAAGGCGTATACCCGCACGAAGAGATCGCCGCGCTGCCGGTCGGCTGGAGCGTGCGCGACGTCGTGCCGCTGCAGGTGCCCGGACTGGCCGGAGAGCGCCATCTGGTGACCGTTACGGGTCCTTGAACCGCCCCGCCTGCCCTTGTCGATAAAGCGGGGGGCGACGCGGGATTTCCGCCCGGGGCCGGTTGTACGCATAATGACCAGCCCCAGCAACCGTCGACGAGGCTCATCCGCATGGCCCGCATCATCGCCATCGCCAACCAGAAGGGCGGCGTCGGCAAGACCACGACTGCCGTCAACCTGGCTGCCGCCCTGACCCAGGCTTCCAAGCGGGTCCTGCTGGTCGACCTGGATTCGCAGGGCAACGCGACCATGGGCAGCGGCGTGGACAAGCGCGAGCTGGAGGCATCGACCTGCGACCTGTTGCTGGGCGAAAGCACCGCAGCCGATATCCGGGTGAAGTCCGCGGAAGGCTACGACCTGCTGCCCGGCAACATCGACCTGACCGCCGCCGAGATCCAGCTGATGGGGCAGGGCGAGCGTGAGCAGCGCCTGAAACGCGCATTGGCGCCGGTCCGCGACGACTACGACTACATCCTCATCGATTGTCCACCGGCGCTTTCGCTGCTGACCTTGAATGCATTGGCCGCGGCCGATTCGGTGCTGGTGCCGATGCAGTGCGAGTACTACGCACTGGAGGGCCTGAGCGCGCTGGTGGAAACCATCGAAGCGCTGCGCGGCGACCTCAATCCGGTGTTGGAGATCGAAGGCGTGCTGCGCACCATGTTCGATGTGCGCAACAACCTGGCCAACGCGGTGTCCGGGGAGTTGACCGATCACTTCGGCGACCTGGTGTTCCGTACCATCGTGCCGCGCAACGTACGCCTGGCCGAAGCGCCCAGCCATGGGCAGAGCATCGTCGGCTACGACCGCAGTTCGCGCGGTGGGGTGGCCTACCTGGGCCTGGCCAGCGAGATCATCCGACGCAACAACGAACGCAACAAGGCCGCCAAGGCCGTGGAGACTGCCTGATGACCACCAAGCCCGCTGCAGGGAAGAAGCGTGGCCTCGGCCGCGGCCTGGACGCCCTGCTGGGACCGAAGGCATCGGTAAGGCAGGTGCAGGCCACTGCAGTGATCGAACCGCTGCCCGGTGAAGTATTGCGCAAGCTGGCGGTGGGCCAGCTGCAGCCCGGCAAGTACCAGCCGCGGCGCGAGATGGACCAGGCCAAGCTGTCCGAGCTGGCCGACTCGATCAAGTCGCAAGGCGTGATCCAGCCGATCCTGGCGCGCCAGTTGCCGGGCGGCAGCTACGAGATCGTTGCCGGTGAACGTCGCTGGCGCGCTTCGCAGCTGGCCGGGCTGGACGAAGTGCCGGTGGTGGTGCGCGAGCTTGACGATCGCACCGTCATCGCGATGGCGCTGATCGAGAACATCCAGCGCGAAGACCTCAACCCGCTGGAAGAAGCCGAGGCCCTGCAACGGCTGATCAGTGAATTCACCCTGACCCATGCCGAAGCCGCCGAAGCGGTCGGCCGCTCGCGCGCGGCGGTGTCCAACCTGCTGCGCCTGCTGGAGCTGCCGGTGGCGATCCGCGTGCTGCTGGAATCGCGCCGGCTGGAGATGGGACATGCCCGTGCGTTGTTGACGCTGGCACCGGAACTGGCTGGCAAGCTGGCCCAGGAAGCCGCCGATGAAGGTTGGTCGGTGCGCGAAGTTGAACGCCGCGCGCAGGCCTTCGCCGCCGGGAAGGTGCCGAGCAACCGCCCGCAGGCCGCGCCCCGGTCGGCGCCGCAGGCCGACATCGCCTCGCTGGAAACCGAACTGAGCGAATCGCTCGGCACCAAGGTGGCGATCAGCCACGGTCGTGGCGGCAAGGGCAAGCTGGTCATCCATTACACCGACCTGGATACGCTGGACGGTGTGCTGGAAAAGCTGCGCGCGCGCCGCGACTGAAGGACCCGGCATGACGATCGTGCTGACCGGTGCAGCGGGGTTCATTGGTGCCTACACGGCGCAGGCACTGTTGCAGGCCGGCCACGCCGTGGTTGGCCTGGACAACTTCAACGATTACTACGATCCGCAGATCAAGCGGGACCGCGTGGCGGCATTGTGCCCGCAGCTGGACCTGCGCCACCTTGACCTGACCGATCGTGGCGGCATGGCCGCATTGTTCGACGAGGTCCAGCCGACGGCGGTGATCCACCTGGCCGCCCAGGCCGGCGTGCGCTATTCGCTGCAGAACCCGCAGGCGTACGTCGACAGCAACCTCAGCGGCTTCGTCAACATCCTCGAACTGTGCCGGCACCGCGGCGTGGCGCATCTGCTGTATGCCTCCAGCAGTTCGGTCTATGGCGATTCGGCAGTACCGCCGTTCTCCGAGGACCAGCGCGTGGACCAGCCGCGTTCGCTGTACGCCGCGACCAAGGCCGCCAACGAGCTGATGGCCCATGCCTACGCGCAGCTGTATGGCCTGCATGCGACCGGCCTGCGCTTCTTCACCGTGTACGGCCCCTGGGGGCGGCCGGACATGGCGCCGCTGCTGTTCGCGCGCGCGGTGCTGGCGGGACGGCCCATCGACGTGTTCAACGAAGGCCGCATGCAGCGCGACTTCACACATGTTTCTGACATCGTCGCCGGTATCCTTGGGGCCCTCGCGCATCCCAGCGACGAGACGGTGCCGCACCGCGTGTTCAACCTGGGCAACCATACCCCGGTGGAACTGGAGCGGTTCATCGCCGTGATTGAACAAGCTGCTGGCCGCCCCGCGCAGAAGGTCTACAAGCCGATGCAACCGGGGGACATGGTCCGCACCATGGCCGATACCCGTCGCGCACGCGACGCATTCGGCTACGAACCGGTCATGCCCATCGAACAGGGGATGCCGCCGGTCGTAGCGTGGTGCCGCGACTATTTTGGCCAGCAAGCCTGAAAACACCGACGCTGGGACGGCCTGGTTCATCTTCGGATAACCTCGGCTACGGAAAATGCGCGCTCGTTGTCCTGCCCTTTCCTGGCTGAGTCCCCCATGAGCCATCCCGAACTGTCCGTCGTCGTCCCGGTGTTCAACGAACGCGACAACGTCGCCCCGCTGGTGGCGGAGATCACCACCGCGCTGCGCGGCCACCTTCCATTCGAGATCGTCTACGTCGACGACCATTCCCGCGATGGCACGCTGTCGGTACTGCAGGAACTGAAGGCCACCACCCCGGAGCTGCGCGTGCTGCACCACGCCAGCCAGAGTGGCCAGAGCACGGCGGTGCGCACCGGCGTCAAGCATGCACGCGCCGAGTGGATCGCAACGCTCGACGGCGACGGCCAGAACGACCCGGCCGACATTCCCAGGCTGCTGGCAGCGCGTGCCGCCGCGGACCCGCAGGTGCGCCTGTTCGCCGGCTGGCGGACCCACCGCCAGGACAGTGGCAGCAAGCGCTGGGCAAGCCGGTGGGCCAATGCGATCCGGGCACGGATCCTGCACGACGATACGCCCGACACCGGTTGCGGCATCAAGCTGTTCGAACGCGCCGCGTTCCTGGACCTGCCGTACTTCGACCACATGCATCGCTACCTGCCCGCCTTGATGCAGCGCGCCGGATGGAAGACCGCATGCGTGCCGGTCAACCACCGCCAGCGTACCGCCGGTGTTTCCAAGTACAACAACCTGGGCCGTGCACTGGTCGGTATCCGTGACCTGCGCGGGGTGGCGTGGCTGATCGTGCGCAGCAAGCGCACTGCCGTGGAAGAGTGCTGATGGAGCTGCATTGGCTCGACCAACCGCTGGCCTGGCTGTACTGGACCGGACTGCATGTGACCGGCTGGAAGCTGATCGGCTATACCGGTGCGGTGATGTTCGGCGGCCGCTGGCTGGTGCAGTTCATCGCCTCGCGGCGTGCCGGCAAGCCGGTCATACCGCGCCTGTTCTGGTACATGAGCGTCGTCGGCAGCCTGATGACCCTGAGCTACTTCCTGTTCTCGGCCAAGCAGGATTCGGTAGGCGTGCTGCAGAACCTGTTTCCGGCGTTCACCGCGCTGTACAGCCTGTACCTGGACGTCAAGCACCGGGGCTGGAAGCGCGACAAAGCCACGCATTGACGCCGCGGCAACGCAAAGGCCGTAGCGCCGAGCCATGCCCGGCGGATCGCACGTGGCATGGGCGGTTCCGTGCCTTGGCGAAGGCCACTGCGCTCGCCGGGCACGGCCCGGCGCCACCGAAGGATCGGTGTGCAGGGAAAGGCCGGGTCCGGTGACGTTCGACCCATGTCGCCGCTGGCCAACGGTGCCATCATCGGTGGCCTGCCATCCCGGGAACCTGCCACTCGTGAAAACCCGTCTTGCCGTTGCCCTGCTGCTCGCCCTTGCCTCGCCTCTCGCCACCCATGCCGCTCCTCCGGCAGCGGCCGCTGCTCCTGCCGGGCTCGCCAATGAGAGCGCTGCCGATGCCGCCTTCCGGGGGATCTACGAGAAAGAGTGGGCCTGGCGCCAGGCCGGCGGCGGCGAGGCGAGCGAAGACGGCGATGCGCCGGAAAGTGCCGCGCGCATGCCCGACGTCGGTCCCGCCGCGCAGCAGGCCCGCTTGAAGGTATGGGACGATGTGCTGGCACAGCTGGACCGCATCGATGCCAAGGCCCTGGCGCCGGTCAACCAGGTCAACTTCGCGGTGTACCGCGACCAGGTGTTCAACCTGGCCCAGGATGTGCGCCTGCGTACCTATGAGATGCCGTTCAATTCGGACTCCTCGTTCTGGTCCAACCTGTCCTTCATGGCCCGGCGCGACATGAAGACCGCGCAGGACCATCGCAACTACATCGCGCGCCTGGATGATGTGCCGCGCTACTTCGACCAGCAGACCGACAACATGCGGGCCGGCCTCAAGCGCGGTTTCAGCGTGCCGCGTGCCGTGCTGGATGGACGCGAGGTGTCCATCGCCAACGTCGCCGAGCTGAAGGATCCCACCGAATCACCGCTGTATGCGCCTTTCAGGAAGCTGCCGGCCAGCATCCCGGCGGCTGAGCGGGAACAACTGCAGGCCCAGGCACGCGAGGCCATCGCCGGCAAGGTGATCCCGGCCTTCCAGCAGTTGCGCACCTTCTTCGTGCAGGAATACGTGCCGCAGGCACGCACCACCCTTGCCGCCGAGGCGATGCCCGGCGGCAAGGCCTTCTACAAGCAGCAGATCCACGAATACACCACGCTGGACCTGTCCCCGGACGAGATCCATCGCATCGGCCTGGGCGAAGTGGCGCGCATCCAGAAGGAGATGGACGCGATCATCCAGCAGGTCGGGTTCAAGGGCAGCTTCGACGAGTTCCTGACATTCCTGCGTACCGATCCCCGGTTCTACGCCAAGACCCCGGACGAACTGCTGCACCGCGCGGCCTGGATATCCAAGCGCGTCGATGCGGTGATCGGCAAATACATGACGTTGCCGCGTGCGCGCTTCACCATCGTGCCGGTACCGCCGGACATTGCCCCGTTCTGGACCGCCGGGCGCGGTGGCATGGGCACGTATTGGGTCAATACCTACAACCTGCCGGCCCGCCCGCTGTACAACCTGCCGGCGCTCACGCTGCATGAGTCCGATCCGGGCCACGCGCTGCAGGGGGCACTGGCGGCCGAGCAGGGCGAGCTGCCGGAGTTCCGCCGCAACAGCTACATCTCCGCCTACGGCGAGGGCTGGGGACTCTATTGCGAGAAGCTGGGCGTGGAGATGGGAATCTATGAAACACCTTACGAAGATTTTGGTCGCCTCACCTACGAGATGTGGCGTGCGGCGCGGCTGGTGATCGATACCGGTGTGCACAGCAAGGGCTGGACGCGTGACCGGGCGATCGCCTACCTGCGCGACCACACCGCGCTGAGCGAGCATGAAGTGACCACCGAGGTGGACCGCTACATCTCCTGGCCCGGGCAGGCGCTGAGCTACAAGCTGGGTGAGATCGCCATCGTGCGCCTGCGTGCGCAGGCCGAGCAGGAGCTCGGCGACAAGTTCGACGTCAAGGCTTTCCATGACGCCGTGCTGCAGCAGGGATCGGTGCCGTTGCCGGTGCTGGAACAGCAGATCCATGCGTTCATTGCCGAACGCAAGAAGGCCTGACCCGGCTCCTGGCGCAGCGGGGCCAGGCCCTGCTGCGCGGCGCACCGGTTCACGACACCCGGCTCGACATCACGCACCCTGGTGGACGGCAGCCGCGCACTGCGATTGTGTAACGCGCGCCGCACCCTCTACCCTGCCGGCATGATCCGCTTCGTGCGCCGCCGTCCTTCGTTGCTGCTCCGCCTGCTGATGCTGGTGGTGGTGGCGCTTGGCACCGCCGGTGGCGCGCTGGCTTCGGCACTGGGCGAGCTGCACGAGCTGTCGCATGCCGATCATCCCGCGACACCGCATGGCGGTATCGGCGAGCCGACCGGCCATGATGATGAAGATGCCAGCGCACGCCTGCTGCACGCGCTGGTGCATTGCGGCCATTGCCACGGCCAGGGTGGCATGCTGCCCTTTGCGACGGCGGGCTGGGAGCTGATGGTTCCTACGGCAGCCGCCATGCGTAGCGGGCAGGATGCGGGATGGCGCCCCGTTCCGCAGGAAAATCCGCTGCGTCCTCCGATCCAGGCCTGATCCCTCCCGCGCACGGCGCGGCTGTCCCGATCTTTCCTGAGTACATCGGAGAATTCCCATGTGGAAACACCTGGCCGCACTTGCGGCCCTGGTGATCGCGCCGTGCGCCCTTGCACAGGTCGCGTCGCCACCTGCCCGCTTGACCCTCGACGCGGCCATCGACCGCGTCGCCCGTATCCATCCCGGCCTGCGCCTGCCGCAACTGCAGCGCCAGGCTGCACAGGCCCGTTTCGACAGCGCCGGCTTCGCGCCGCCACTGGTATTCGGCGTGGAAATGGAGAACCTGCTCGGCACGGATGAAAGCCGTGGTTTCGACACGGCCGAAACCACGGTTTCGCTGGCAGGCGTGCTGGAACGCGGTGGCAAGCTTGATGCGCGCCGCGCGGTAGCGCAGGCCAACATCGATGCATTGGCCCCGCAGCGCGAGATCCTGCGGCTGGACATGATGGCCGAGGTCGCGCGGCGCTACCTGGCGATCACTGCTGCCGCGGCGCAGTGGCGCATCGCACAGGAGGACATCGAGCAACGCCGGCGCGCGGTGGACGCGGCGCGGCTGCGTTTGAACGCAGGCGCATCGCCCGCATCGACGCTGATGACCGCACAGGCGGCATTGGCGCAGGCCGAGCTGGACCGGGACCGTGCCACGCAGGTGGCGCGTGCGGCGCGCCTGTCATTGGCTGCGTTGTGGAACGAGCGCGAGGTGGATTTCGATGCGGTCAGCGGTGATCCGCTACGGCTGCCGTCGTTGCAGGATCTCGGCCAGCTGGCCGACCTGCTGGATCGTACGCCGGAGCTGGTGGCGATCGCCGGTGGACAACGCGTGCGCGAGGCACAGCTGCAATTGGCGCGCAGCCAGCAACGCGCCGATGTGTCGTGGCAGCTGGGCCTGCGCAACAACCGCAGTGGCAGCGACGCGGCCATTGTCGCCGGTATCAGCATGCCGCTGGGCAGCGCCCGTCGTGCCGAACCGGAGATACGTGCCGCGCAGGCAGACCTGGCGATGGGCGCGGTGGAACGCGAAGGTCGCGCGCTGCAGTTGTTCGCCACCCTGGCCGAGGCGCATGGCCGCTATGAGGTGGCGCGGCTGGAAGTGACGCGGATGGGCAGCGACGTGCTGCCGCAACTGCAACGTGCGGAGGAATCCGCTGCGACCGCATGGCGTGCCGGTGCCATCAGCTACCTGGAGTGGGCACAACTGCAGGCCATGCGCATCGAGGCACGACAGCGACAGCTGGACGCTGCGCTCTCCGCGCAGACCGCCCTGATCGAGATCCAGCGCCTGACTGGCCAGGCGCTGGTCGCCAACGCGAACGAAGGAACACCATGATGAAGCGCACTGTTTTCTTGCTCGCCCGCAGTGCACTGCCCGTGCTGCTGGTATCGATCCTCGCTGCCTGCGGCGACCGCCAGGACCCTCGCGCCGAAGGAGCAGGAACCGAACACCAGCACGATGATGGCGATACGCACGATGACCGGCAGGGCCCGGCGCAGACCCGCATCGCCGAGGCGCAGGCACGGCTGGCCGGCATCGTCAGCGCGCCTGCCGGCCCCGGCACCATCGCCGACGAACATGACGTGCAGGGCCTGCTGGCGCCGGTCGATGGCCGCAGCGCGCAGGTCACCGCACGCTTTCCGGGCCCGGTACGTGCGCTGCGCGCGAACGTCGGCGACCGGGTGCGTGCCGGCCAGGTGCTGGCCAGCATCGAAAGCAACCTCAGCCTGACCACCTACGGCGTTGCCACTCCCATTTCCGGCGTGGTGCTGTCGCGACAGGTGCAGCTGGGCGCGGTGGCCGCCGAAGGCCAGGTCCTGTTCGACATCGGTGATCTTTCGCAGCTGTGGGTGGACCTGCACATCTTCGGCGCGGACACCCAGCACATCACCGCAGGCGTGCCGGTCACCATCACCCGCATGACCGACGGTGCCAGCCAGGCTGCCACGCTGGAGCGCGTATTGCCGGGTACGGCCACTGCCAGCCAGAGCACGGTGGCGCGCGCCACCATCGACAACCACGACGGGCTGTGGCGCCCGGGCGCGGCAGTGCGCGCACGCATCGTGGTGGCCAGTACGCCCGCGGCCATCGTGGTGCCCCTGGCTGCGGTGCAGTCCATGGAAGGGAAGGACGTGGTGTTCGTCCGCCAGGGCGACGCCTACCAGGCACGACCGGTACGCCTGGGGGCACGTGATGCGCGCCAGGCAGCGGTCGTCGAGGGGCTGCGTGCGGGCGAGCAGGTGGTGGTGGAACAGAGCTACACGGTGAAGGCCGACATCGGCAAGGCAGGAGCGGCGCATGAACACTGACCGCAACTCCCCATTCGCCGCGCCCGGAATGCTGGAGCGGTTCGTCCACGGCGCCATCGCACATCGCTGGCTGATGCTGGCGCTGGCCTTGCTGCTGGTGCTGGTGGGCGCATGGAGTTTCAGGCAGCTGCCGATCGATGCCACGCCGGACATCACCAACGTGCAGGTGCAGGTCAACACCGCCGCGCCGGGTTATTCGCCGCTGGAAAGCGAGCAGCGCATCACCTATGCGGTGGAGACGGCGATGGCCGGGTTGCCGGCGCTGGACCACGTGCGCTCGTTGTCGCGCTATGGCCTTTCCCAGGTCACCGTGGCATTCAAGGACGGCACCGATATCTACTTCGCCCGCCAGCAGGTGGCCGAGCGGCTGCAGCAGGTGAAGTCCCAGCTGCCGGCCGGCCTGGATCCGCAGCTCGGGCCGATCGCCACCGGCCTGGGCGAAATCTTCATGTACACCGTCGACGCCGATCCGCAGGCGCGCAAGCCTGACGGAACGGCCTACACCGCCACCGACCTGCGCACGCTGCAGGACTGGGTCATCCGGCCACAGCTGCGCAACGTGCCGGGCGTCACCGAGGTCAACACCATCGGCGGTTTCCAGCGCCAGGTGCACATCACGCCGGACCCGGCCCGGCTGCGCGCGCTGGGCTTCACCCTGGAGGACGTCGCGGCCGCGGTGCAGGCCAACAACCAGAACGTCGGCGCAGGCTACATCGAGCGCAATGGACAGCAGTTCCTGGTACGCGTTCCAGGCCAGGTGGCGAACCTGGAGGAGATCGGAAACATCGTGCTGGACCGGCGCGAGGGCGTGCCGATCCATGTGCATGACGTGGCCACCGTGGCCGAGGGTGCGGAGCTGCGCAGCGGTGCGGCTACCCAGGATGGGCATGAAGTAGTGATGGGAACGGTGGTGATGCTGGTCGGCGCCAACAGCCGGGACGTTGCCCGCGCGACGGCGGAAAAACTGCAGCAGGCACAGCGCAGCCTGCCTGACGGCGTCACCGTCACCGCCAGCTACGACCGTACCGCACTGGTGGACCGCACCATCCAGACGGTTGCGCGGAACCTGCTGGAAGGCGCGCTGCTGGTGATCGTGGTGTTGTTCCTGCTGCTGGGCAACATCCGTGCCGCGCTGATCACGGCCGCGGTGATCCCGCTGTCGATGCTGTTCACCCTGGCCGGCATGGCGCGCGGCGGCGTCTCGGCCAACCTGATGAGCCTGGGCGCGCTGGATTTCGGCCTGATCGTCGACGGTGCGGTGATCATCATCGAGAACTGCCTGCGTCGCTTCGGCGAACGACAGAACGCGCTGGGTCGCGACATGACCGCAGCCGAACGCTTCAAGGAAACCGCCAGCGCCACCGCCGAAGTGATCCGGCCCAGCCTGTTCGGGCTGGGCATCATCACCGCCGTCTACCTGCCGATCTTCGCGCTGACCGGTGTCGAAGGAAAGATGTTCCATCCCATGGCCATCACCGTCGTGCTGGCCCTGACCGGTGCGATGCTGCTGTGCCTGACCTTCGTGCCGGCGGCGATCGCGCTGCTGCTGGGCGGCCGCGTGCAGGAAAAAGACAACCGCCTGATGGCCTGGTTGCAGAAGCGCTACCAGGCGCTGCTGGACCGGGTGCTGGCGCGTGGCCGTGTCATGGTGGCCGCCGCACTGGTGCTGGTGGTGGGGTGCGGGCTGTTGGCGACCCGCCTGGGCAGTGAGTTCGTTCCCAGCCTGGACGAGGGTGACGTGGCGATGCATGCCATGCGCATCCCCGGCACCAGCCTGACCCAGTCGGTGCGGATGCAGGTACAGATCGAACGGCGGCTGCTGCAGTTTCCTGAGGTGACCAAGGTGTTCTCCAAGATCGGTACGCCGGAAGTCGCCTCCGATCCGATGCCGCCGTCGGTGGCCGACACGTTCGTGATGATGAAGGACCGCCGTGACTGGCCCGATCCACGCAAGTCGCGGACCGCCCTGCTGGGCGAGCTGCAGGCGGCGGTGGAACAACTACCCGGCAGCAACCACGAGTTCACCCAGCCGATCCAGATGCGCATGAACGAGCTGATCTCCGGCGTGCGCGCGGACGTGGCGGTGATGGTCTTCGGCGATGACCTGCAGGTGTTGCAGCAGGTTGGGCGCCGGATCGAGCAGGTGGCATCGGCGATACCCGGCGCAGCCGACGTGCGCCTGGAGGAAACCAGCGGCTTGCCGCTGCTGACGGTGTTGCCGGACCGCCAGGCATTGGCCGGCTATGGGCTGAACCCGGGGCAGGTGCAGTCGACCGTGGCGATGGCCGTGGGGGGAGAAGTTGCCGGGCAACTGTTCGAGGGCGACCGTCGATTCGACATCGTGGTGCGCCTGCCTGAAGCGTTGCGACAGGATCCCGCCGCGCTCGCCGATCTTCCTGTCTCGCTGGAGCCGGCCCTGTCCAGCGGCAACGACGATGAACTGAGCCGCGCGGTGGGTGCCAGTGGTGCCGGGCCGCGCACGGTGCCGCTGCGGGAGCTGGCGCGCATCGAGACCAGCGAAGGGCCGAACCAGATCAACCGCGACAATGGTAAGCGCCGCATCGTGGTCACCGCCAACGTCCGCGACCGCGACCTGGGAAGCTTCGTCGCCGACCTGCAGGCCGCCATCGGCACGCAGGTGCAGGTGCCGGTGGGATACTGGATCGACTATGGCGGCAGCTTCGAACAGCTGATCTCGGCCAGCCAGCGGCTGGCGGTGGTGGTGCCGATGACCCTGCTGCTGATCTTCGCGCTGTTGTTCTGGGCGTTCGGATCGGTACGCGACGCACTGGTGGTGTTCAGCGGGGTGCCGCTGGCGCTGACCGGTGGCGTGCTGGCGCTGGCAGCGCGCGGCCTTCCGCTTTCCATCTCGGCCGGCGTCGGCTTCATCGCGTTGTCGGGCGTTGCGGTACTGAATGGACTGGTGATGATCAGTTTCGTGCGCCAACTGCGCGGGCAGGGCATGCCGCTGCGGGATGCCATACGCCAGGGCGCGCTGGGCCGGCTGCGTCCGGTGCTGATGACGGCACTGGTGGCATCGCTGGGGTTCGTGCCGATGGCGTTCAATGTCGGCGCGGGGTCCGAGGTGCAGCGGCCACTGGCCACCGTGGTGATCGGCGGCATCGTGTCGTCCACGCTGTTGACGTTGCTGGTGCTGCCGGTGCTGTACCGCTGGCTGCATGCGCGCAGAGCGGGTCCATGACCCGCTGTTCCATCGCTGCTGCCCTGGTTGGCGACGGGCATGGCCCGTCGCCGGCACGGCCGCTCATCCAGGCAGCTTGGCGACTACCTTGATCTCGAACTGGAACCCGTACAGCCAGGTCACGCCAACGCCGGTCAGGGTGGGATGCGGCGCGTCGCCCCAATACTCCGGCACGATCGCCCAGGCCTTCTCGAAGTTCTTCTCCGGGTCGACCATGAAGATCGTCACATCCACTACGTCATCGAACGTGCAGCCCGCCGCCGCCAGCACCGCGTTGAGGTTTTCGAAGGCACGGCGGACCTGGGCATCCAGCTCCGGTTCGGGCGTGCCGTCCTCCCGGCTGCCGACTTGGCCGGAGACGAACAGCAGGCCATTGGCACGTACGGCGGGGGAATAACGGTTGCGCTCATACAAGGCCTGGCGGCCGGTGGGAAACACGACATCACGGGTCATGGGGATGGCTCCATCGGGGCCGATGCGGGCTGCATCAGCGATGGCCCATGCTGGACCGGACTCCATGCTGGATAAAGCGGCCGATCACGCCTAGATTGTTCGCCATATCCAACCAATACGTCGCAGGAAGTCGCATGGATCGTTTCGAGGCGATGCGGGCCTTCGCCCGCGTTGTTGAAACCGGCAGCTTCACCAAGGCCGCGCATACCCTGCAGTTGGGACGCACGCGCGTCACCGAACTGGTCCAGCAACTGGAGGCCCACCTGCGCGTGCGCCTGCTCAACCGCACCACGCGCCGGGTGAACCTGACCGCAGAGGGCGAGGCGTATTACCCGCGTGTCATGCGGTTGCTGGCCGACCTGGAGGAAACCGAAGGCAGCCTGTCCACGGCCACGTCCGTACCGCGTGGTCGATTGCGCATCGATGTTCCCAGCCCCTTCGCACGCTTGCTGCTGGTTCCGGCGCTGCCGGAATTCCATGCCCGCTATCCGGACATCGAACTGCAGATCGGGGTGAGCGACCGTGAGGTCGATCTGATTGGCGACAACGTGGACTGCGTGATCCGCGGCGGCACGCCGGACGTGCTGTCGCTGGTGGCGCGTCCGATCGGCGAGCTGCATTTCGGCGTCCATGCCGCGCCTGCCTACCTGCAGCGACATGGCACGCCGACACATCCGCAGGAGCTGGAAGGCACGCATCACCTGACCGTTGGTTTCCTGCGCCCGCGCACCGGGCGGACGCGCCGCTTCGCCCTGCAGCGCGGCGAAGAGAAACTGGAAGTGCAGGGGCGCCATGCCATTGCCATCGACGACGGCGACGCCTATCTCGCGGCGGGCCTGGCAGGCCTGGGCATCATCTGCGTGCCGGATTACATGGCCGCCCCGCATGCAGCACGTGGCGAACTGGTGCGGCTGTTCGACGATTGGCAACTGCAGGCGATGCCGATGCACGTGATGTTCCCGCCCAGCCGCCATGTCAGCCAGCGGCTGCGGGTGTTCATGGACTGGGTGGCGAGCCTGATGGCCACCGACCGGCGGTAGCCCCTCCGGTTACCGAAGCAGTGTGCCGAGCGCGGCGACTGCGGTGGCGACGCCGTCTTCGGCGGCCATCCGTTGGCCCAGCGCGACGGCATGCGCGCGCGTGCCGGGCAGGTCAGCGAAGGCCAGGGCGCGCGCCAGCGTCTGTTGATCCAGATGCCCGGGTGACAACGCGGGCGGGGCGACCTGCAGCCGCCGCAGTCGGTCCGCCCAGAAAAACTGGTCGGCCGCGAACGGCATCACCATCGAGGGGACGCCGGCGCGGCAGGCGGAGTGCGTCGTGCCGCTGCCGCCATGGTGGATGACCAGCGACGCAAGCGGAAACAGCGCTTCGTGCGGGGCCGGCTCGATCACATGCACGTTGCCGGGCAACGGCTGCTCCGGCAGCCCGGACCAGCCGGGAGACAGCAGGATCCGGCGCCCCTCGAGCATCCGCAGCAGCGCGCCCAGTACCTGCTCGCGATCGAAGCCGGTCATGCTGCCAAACCCCACGTAGACCGGTTTGTCCCCGGCATCGAGGAAGGCGCGCAGCGCCGGTGGAGGCTGCCAGGCCGCCGCATCGGCCGCACGCCATTGTCCGCACAGGTGGTGGTCGGCAGGCCAGTCCGCGGGCGGCGGCACCAGGCTGGGGGAGATGCCGTACAGCATTGGCACGTCCTTCCACAGCGCGCGGCGAGGGGGCATGCCCAGCACATCGGCGCGGGCCTGGTTGACCGGACCACGGAACTGGCGCCAGATCAGCTGGTTGACCGCCTGGTAGCTGAAACGGCTGAACAGGCCGGGTGTCCAGCGGGGCGGCAGGAATGGCGAGGGAAAGGCGCGGGTCGGGGTGATCGGGATCATCCCGGTGCCGATCAGTGGCAGGCTGCGCCGTTCGCCTACGCTCATGCCGACGAAGGCGGCAAGCCCGCCGGCCAGGATCGCGTCGCAGCCCTCGGCGGCCTCGTTCGCCTGGCGCATCCAGGCGGCCACATGGCGGGTGGCCATCCGGGCCAGGCCCGTGGCGGCGGCCCGCGCGCTGTTGCCACGCGACAGCAGGGCCACCACGTTCTGGTGGATGTCGCCTTCCAGCGCGGCATGCGGCACCTGCCGCTCCCGTGCGCTGACCAGGGTGCCGGCCTCGGCCAGCAGCAGCACTTCATGGCCGGCATCCATCAGGCCGCGGCACAACATGGCCAATGGGCGTGTGTCGCCTTCGGTGCCGTAGGTGAGTACGAGCAGCTTCATGGCGCCTTGTTTAGCAGGAAATCCCCCGGCTGGGGGCGGAGGCTGTTCCAGGCCAGCACGACCAAGCGTGCCTGGCGCGCCCTTGGGATTGCATGCATCGCCGAACCCATGCATAATTCGCGGCTCGCTGTGTCCGGCCAATGCCGGGCGGCGCGTGCCGGGAACACGTCCTCCGGCCGGCCCAGGTCAGCGTAACCCTTTGATTCTCTTGACGTGTGGTGGGAAACCGCCGAGGCCGCCGTCCCCCGGGCTACGGGGAGACACCAACTACTATCGAGGTGCGCTATGTCCCGCGTATGCCAGGTTTCCGGCAAGCGAGTGCAGACGGGTAACAACGTCTCGCACGCCAACAACAAAACCCGTCGTCGTTTCCTGCCCAACCTGCACGAACGCCGTTTCTGGGTCGCCAGCGAAAACCGCTGGGTGAAGCTTCGTGTTTCCGCGCATGCACTGCGCACCATCGACAAGAACGGTATCGACTCCGTTCTGGCTGAGCTGCGTTCGCGCGGCGAAAAGGTCTGAGGAGTAAACGATCATGGCAGGCAAGCGCGACAAGATCCGTCTGATTTCCACGGCCGGCACCGGCCACTTCTACACGACGGACAAGAACAAGAAGAACACCCCCGGGAAGATGGAATTCCTGAAGTACGATCCGGTCGTGCGCAAGCACGTCCCGTACAAGGAAGGCAAGATCAAGTAATCCGCCCGGATTGCTGATCGTCCCGATGAAAAGACCCGCCGCGAGGCGGGTTTTTTTTCGTGCGCTTGCCGGGCATGGCACGGCACTGCCGTGGGCATGGGCCACCCCGTGGCAGAATGAAGCTCCTTCCCGACGGGCGACGCGATGCTGTTCGAGTGGCTGCTGGGCTCCTGGTTGCTGCTGCTGGACTGGCTGATCCGGCTGGCTGCGCTGTTGTGGATTCCCACCCGCACCACCCCCGGTGCCGCGCGCAGTTGGTTGCTGCTGGTCGGCTTCGTGCCGCTGCTGGGCCTGCCGCTGTACCTGGCATTCGGCCATCCGTGGCTGTCGCGCGAACGGCTGCGCCGACAGGCAGAGGCCTCCCAGGTCATCCGTGAAGAACAGGCGCTGCAGCACGCGTTGCGCTGGCAGGCACCCGCGGACACCGCCACCGCCGAAGTCATACCGCTGATCGAGCGGCAGGGCGACTTCATGCCGGTGCATGGCAATGCCGTGGACCTGCTGACCGACTATGACGATTCGCTGGACACCCTGGTCGCCGACATCGACCAGGCCCGGGAGCGGGTCCACCTGCTGTACTACCTCATGTTCGACGATGCGGTCGGCGAGGCGATCGTGGAGGCACTGCAGCGCGCCACCGCGCGGGGCGTGCACTGCCGCGTGCTGCTGGATGCAGTGGGTGCCAAGCGCGGCCTGCGCGCCTACCGCAAGCGCATGCTTGCGCGCGATATCGAGGTCCGCGCGATGCTTCCCGGTGGCCTGCGCTGGCGCCGCAGCGGGCGCATGGACCTGCGCAACCACCGCAAGATCGCGGTGATCGACAACGAAGTGGGTTACATCGGTTCGCAGAACCTGGCCGCCGCCGGCTTTGTCCCGGGCCATCCCAACCGCGAACTGGTGGCACGCGTGCGCGGTCCCGCGGTCGCCCATCTGGAGGCGGTATTCGCCAGTGACTGGTACATCGAAACCGGGCAGCGGCTGGATGTGCTTTCCGATGTGCCGGTATGCGGCGACGATATCGCCACCCAGCTGCTGCCCAGTGGGCCGGCCTATCCCTACAGCAATGCGCGCGACGCGGTGAACGCCTTGATCCACCTGGCGCGCCGCCGGCTGGTGATGGTCACCCCGTACTTCGTGCCCGATGAGGCCACGCTCAGCGCGCTGCGCATCGCCGCGCTGTCCGGCGTGGACGTACAGCTGATCCTGTCGGCCAGCAACAACCAGAGGCTTACCGCCTGGGCGCAGGAGGCTTACTACGATGAGCTGCTGCGCTGTGGCGTACGCATCGCCCTGTACGAACCCCGGTTCCTGCATGCCAAGCACCTCAGCGTGGATGATGGCATCGCCCTGCTGGGCTCGATCAACCTGGATATCCGCTCGTTCGCGCTGAATGCCGAGATCGGCCTGCTCTGCTATGACACCGGACTGGTACGGCAGCTGCTGGAGATTGAGGCGGGGTACCTGCGTGACGCGCGCCAGCTGGACCTGGTGCAGTGGCGGCAGCGGCCGACCTGGCGGCGCAGCCGCGAAGGCATCGCGCGGCTGGCGGACGCGTTGATGTAGGTCGCGATCACACCGCCACCGCCCGCGCACGTCGATCCCCTACAATCGGCGCATGACCGATACAGCGATCCAGCAGGATGCCGACCTGGCGATCATTGGCGGCGGCGCCGCCGGCGTGATGACGGCACTGCAGGCACTGCGCCATGCCACGCAACCGCTGCGGGTGCTGCTGTTCGAGCCGGCTTCCGCATTGGGGCAGGGCATCGCCTACGCCACGCCGTGGCCGGAGCACCTGCTCAATGTCCCGGCCGCGCGGATGAGCGCGTTGCCCGCGGAGCCGGGCGATTTCGTCGATTACCTGATGCAGGCCGGCGCCTTCGCGGTGGAAGACCGCGCTGCGGTGGGCGCACGCTTCGTCCCGCGCCACTACTTCGCGACCTACCTGCAGCAACGGTTGGCCGAGGCCATGGACGCGGGCCCGGCGACCCTGCAGGTGGTGCCGCAAGCGGTGCTGGCGATGCAGCGCGACGACGATGCGCTGTGCCTGCGGTTGGCCGACGGCGGCCGCAGGCGCGCGCGCCAGGTGGTGCTGGCCACGGGCAACAACGTGCGTTCGATGCCGGTTCCGGGGGCCGACGTGCTGGCATTGGACCGGGTGGCCGAAGCCTGGGATTACGAAGGCGTGCGCCTGTTGGCCGGTGAGCGCGCAGTGGGCATCGTCGGCTCCGGGCTGAGCATGGTCGACAGCGTGCTGGGCCTGCTGCACGCCGGACAGACCGGTGCCATCCATGTCTATTCGCGGCATGGGCTGATGCCCTTGCCGCATGCGCATGGGCAAGCGGCCAGCTACGATCCGCAGCCGTTGCTGGCGATGACCCTTCGGCAACGCCTGCGTGCGCTGCGCCGGCATGCCCGCGAGGCCGCCGCCGCCGGCATTCCCTGGCAGAGTGTCATGGAACGTATCCGGCCACTGGGCCAGGCGCTGTGGCAGTCCCTGGGCGCCGCCGACCAGCGGCGCTTCCTGCGCCATGTGGTGCGCCAGTGGGACACCCATCGCCACCGCATCGATGCAGGCGTGCATGCGCGCCTGCAGGCGGCCCTGCAAAGCGGCCAGCTGCAGGTGCACCGTGCACGCCTGCACGGCGTGGTCGAAGCCGATGGCGCGCTGCAGCTTTCGGGCATGGTGCGCGGAAAAGCCGGGCACTGGCCGTTGGGCGCCCTGGTCAACGCCACCGGGCTGGAAACCGGTAGCACCGGCCTGCGCAATCCCCTGCTGCGCCAGCTGCTTGCCCAGGGAATGGCGCGCCCGGGCCCGCATGGCCTGGGCTTGGACGTGGCGGTGCACGATGCGCGCCTGTGCGATGCAGAGGGCAACCCCCACGCCGATATCGCCGTGCTGGGCAGCCTGCGCATCGGCAGCCTGTGGGAAACCATCGCGGTGCCTGAACTTCGCCAGCAGGCCGAATACGCCGCGTGCCACGCAGTGCGGGAGCGGCAAGCAGCGATGCCGTAAAATGGGGGGATGGATGTTTCCCACCTGCTCGATGGCCTGAACCCGGCCCAGCGCGATGCCGTGTCCGCCCCTCCTGGCCACCACCTGGTGCTGGCGGGCGCGGGCTCCGGCAAGACCCGCGTACTGACCCACCGCATCGCCTGGCTGCACGAAGTGTTCGGCGTGCCCACCCACGGCATCTTCGCGGTGACCTTCACCAACAAGGCCGCCGGCGAGATGCGCCACCGCATCGACGCGCAGCTGCCGCATGGCAGCCGTGGCGCATGGATCGGTACCTTCCATGGACTGGCCAATCGCCTGCTGCGCCTGCACTGGGCCGACGCGAAGCTGCCCGAATCCTTCCAGGTGATGGATTCGGACGACCAGCTGCGGCTGGTCAAGCGCGTGGTGCAGGCGCTGGAGCTGGACGACGGCAAGTACCCGCCGAAGCAGGTCGCATGGTGGATCAACGAACAGAAGGACGAAGGCCGCCGCCCGCAGCACATCCAGCCGGAGCCGCATGACGCGTGGCTGGAGACCATGCGTCAGGCCTACATCGAGTACCAGGCGCGCTGTGACCGCGCCGGCCTGGTCGACTTCGCCGAACTGCTGCTGCGCGCGCATGAACTGCTGCGCGACAACCCGGCCTTGCTGGCGCATTACCGCGCGCGTTTCCGCGAGATCCTAGTCGACGAATTCCAGGATACCAATGCCATCCAGTATGCCTTCGTGCGGGTGTTGGCCGGCGACTCGGGCCATGTATTCGTGGTCGGTGACGATGACCAGGCCATCTACGGTTGGCGTGGTGCGAAGGTGGAGAACGTGCAGGGCTTCCTGCGTGACTTCCCGGGCGCACAGACCATCCGCCTGGAGCAGAACTACCGCTCCACCGCCAACATCCTCGGTGCCGCCAACGCGGTGATCGCGCACAACCCGGACCGTATCGGCAAGGAGCTGTGGACCGACAGCGGCGATGGTGAACCGATCGATCTGTACGCGGCCTACAACGAGATGGACGAAGCGCGCTACATCGTCGAACGCGCCCGGCAATGGGTGCGTGATGGCGGCAGCCATGGCGAGGTTGCGGTGCTTTACCGCAGCAACGCGCAGTCGCGCGCGCTGGAAGAAGTACTGCTCAGCGAACAGGTACCGTACCGCGTGTACGGTGGCATGCGCTTCTTCGAGCGGGCGGAAATCAAGGATGCGCTGGCTTACCTGCGGCTGTTGTCCAACCGCAATGACGATGCCGCCTTCGAGCGCGCGGTGAACACGCCGACCCGTGGCATCGGCGACCGCACCCTGGACGAAGTGCGCCGCGAAGCGCGCGCGCAGGGCATTTCGCTGTGGGAAGCGACCATGCTGGTGACCCAGGGCAATGCCTTGGCCGCGCGGGCACGCAATGCCCTGGCCGGCTTCCTGGTGCTGGTCAATGAGCTGCATGCACAGACCCAGCACATGACCCTGGCCGAACGCATCGACCATGTGCTGGCGCGTTCGCTGCTGCGTGAGCACTGGAGCAAGGAAAGCCGCAACGCGCTGGATTCCGAATCGCGCACCGACAACCTCGACGAACTGGTCTCGGTGGCCTCGCGCTTCGTGCGCCGTGCCGATGACATCGAGGAAGTCGAAGACATGGACGAACTGGTCGCCTTCCTGGCCTATGCGGCACTGGAGGCGGGCGAGGGCCAGGCACAGGCGGGCGAGGAAGGGGTGCAGTTGATGACCTTGCATTCGGCCAAGGGCCTGGAGTTCCCGATGGTGTTCCTGGCCGGCATGGAAGACGGCCTGTTCCCCAGCGCACGGTCGCTGGAGGAGAGTGGACGGCTGGAAGAGGAGCGTCGGCTTGCCTATGTGGGCATCACCCGTGCGCGTCAGAAGCTGGTGCTCTGCTATGCCGAGTCGCGGCGTATCCACGGCCAGGACAACTATGGCGTACCGTCGCGCTTCCTGCGCGAGATCCCGCGTGAGCTGCTCAATGAGGTGCGGCCGAAGGTGCAGGTATCGCGGCCGGCTTCGCTGGGTGCCAGCCGTGGCGGCGGCCATGCAGCACTGGAAGCACCGCCGCTGAAGCTGGGCGTGCTGGTCACCCATCCCAGGTTCGGCGAAGGCATGGTCACCGATTACGAAGGCAGCGGTGCGCATGCACGCGTGCAGGTGGAGTTCGCCGAGGCCGGCAGCAAGTGGCTGGTGATGGCCTATGCCAACCTGACGGTGATCTGACAGGCGCGTTTGCCTATTTCTGAAAGCATATGCCTATGGTTGCGTGCAGAATTTCCTTCTTATATGAATTAGGGAGTCTGCATGCAGCCGGTCAGCCACCTGTCGCCGACATCACCTGGCCCGTTCGCCGACGGAAATCCCAGGCCAGCACCTTCTCCTGCCGGTGCGGCGGGGGAGGGTGCCAGGGGGCTGCGCGTGGCCAATGCGGCAGCAGATCGCATTCGTCATTCATCGGCACCCACAGGCATGCGCCGTGTATCGGCGGAAGACTGCCCACCGATTGCCGGCTCGCCCGATGCCATGCGACAGACGAAGACGTTGGGGATCTTCCATGCGGCGATGGATGGCCTACGGCAGGCACTGCAGGCGGGCGATACGGGCGCCACCCATCGCTCGGCGGCGGCGCTGCTTGCGTCAGGCGTGCATGCGCGGCTGGTGCTTGATCTGCAACTGCCTACGGCTACAGCGGAACTCCGACAGGCGGGAATCGAAGCCAACCAAGGCTGGCTTGACGTGGTGACCGGCCTGGTCCGGGAGCATCACATCGCCGCCAGCGAGGTAGCTGACCATCTACGCCGTCCGGCGTCGGCTGCCCACGACGCAGCCGCTACGACCCGGTATTTCCGGCACCCGGCGCTGGGCAACGCATTTGTCAACCTTCTGGATGCGGTGGACGTGGGCGACAGGGACGATCTGGCGGCCATGCGCGAACTGGCTCGTAGCCGCCTGGCCGCGACAGGATTCGTCACCGCATCCAATGGCACGGCGACCCTACCGCCCTGCGCGTTGGGTGACGTGGTCCAGCAGGCCTGCGAGGCGACGACATCCTTGCGACTGGCCAGGCTGGAGTCATCCCTGTTGCGTAGAAGCGTTGACGCCAACATGCCAGCGGTGATCACCGACGCCGAAGCCGCGGCAGTGGACCGCATGGTGCTGAATGAGTATCAGCGCGGCGGCCCAGACGGCCTGTGCGGTAATCCGTACTTCCAGGCCACGCCATGCCGGGCACGTTCATTGGAAGGACAGATGCAGGATGCCCGCAATACTTATACCCGTGAGATCGGCGGCCTGCGATTGCGGGAGGCGGACCAGTTGGTATCTGCCATCCAGCATGAGTACGAGGACGTCGTAGCAAGGGATCCGGGCATGTCCAGCGTGCAGCGCAGTGCATTGCTGCGACAGCTTTCTGGCGAAGCCAGGGCGGGAATCCAAGAGGTCGTGCATCTGTTCGATCAACCGCACGATGGCGAAGAAACCCGTACAGGGCCAGCCCGGCCGTGGACCGGTCCTGGCAGCCTGCCGGCTGCACTGGTCGATATCGACGGTGCCACCTGGCGGATGAAGAACACCGGCGACAGCGGACTCAGCGCGATGGAAGCATCCATGTCCAGGCTGTTCCAGCTGACCGGGCTGGTGGCGCCGGATGCCCAGCTCATGGATGCCTGCGACGTACTTCCCGGCAACAGCCAGCATTTCGCGTCCCGATATGAGCCAACGTTCATGGATCTTGGCGATTTCCTGACGACGCCCCGTTGCGAAGCGCTGGCCGCGGGCGGCGACGAAACCGCAAGGGCACACTACGGCCAACTGCGCGACGACCACGCGGCGGCCGTATCCGCCTGTGACGCCGTCCTCAGGCGTGCCGGGGTGGAACATTTCTGGCAGTTACAGGGCAAGGATCTGCTGGCCGAACATGCGCAGGCCGACAAGCAGCGTTTCGAGGCGCTGGAGGGGATGAACCGGATGCTGCCGACGGATATGCGCTGCGACCAGGTGCGCCATTTCATTGCCTCGCGTTGGCTGGACAACTGGGACCAGCTGAACTTCCGGATGGAAAACTTCGGCTATGTCGAGCGCGAGGGGAAACCGATCGGCATGACGGTGGACTTCGGCTCCTGCGGCCCCCTTGGTTTCCGCAACCTGGTTGATGGCACGATGCTGCCCAAGCAGGCCAGCGCTGATATCGCCATGCTGCAGCGACCGCCGTCGTTGTTTCCCATCCCCGACGCCTACAGTGAAAATGCTGCGGATTTCGACGCAATGGGTACCGCCCCAGGCCGGCTGCATGACACGCTGCGCTGGCCCTACGGGTTCCAGTCGGACAGCGTGGCGGCCATGCTGCGGCCGCCGGCCGTTGCGGAACCCGCCGTGGCTGAGGCCATGGCGGAAATGGGCTACCGGCTTGCGCTGCTTCCCGCCTCGGCGATCGAAGCGGTGGTCGCCGCATCCTGGCAGGTTCCAGCCAATGCGCCCGCAGGCAGGTGGCCGGACGCCACCCAGATGGTGTCCACGCTCATCCAGCGCAGGGACGCGATGCTGCAGCAATACGACGCGGCACAGATCGCCGGATGGATCAGGGCCGATCCGCAGCGTGCCGTCCGGGTCCGGCAACAGGTGGCCGATGGTATGCGCGCCGCGTTGGCGACCGACGTGAGCGAGGAACACGAAAAGGCGCTTGAAGCAGCGCATGACCGCCTGGCCTGCGATACCGCGACAGCGTCATTGGCAGGCATGCCGGATACAGAATCCCATGCCGTGACCGCCAGGCTCAGCACGTTGCAGCGTCTGCACGACTGCAATCGCCGGCTGGCGGCTGCATTGGAGGACAACAGGGAGGCGGACGTCAGTGCGCTCGGCGACGAGCTGTTGTCGCCCGACCTGTTTGGCCAGTTGCTGGTGGACCTTGAGCTGGCTGCGGACTCACCGGCGGGCAGGGCATCTTCCGAGGCAAACCACGCTTGGCTCCTGTTGGTGGACCGCCTCGTACAGGCGGGCAAGATCCCTGCCGATCGCGTGGCGCATTGCCTGCTGAAACCTTTCGAAGACACCGCGTACCCGCCCAACGTCGGCGCGCGTGCCCATGGTGATCCGGCGCTCGGCATGGCGTTCATCCAGTTGTTGGAAACCTTGATGGCTGCCTCGATGGAGCTGACCCCGGAACGGGTGCGGGAGGGCTTGCTGACTGCCAAGATCGAAGGCTTCCCGAACTATTACGCGGCCCTGGCGGCCTCTGGTGCGTCCAAGGCCTGGGACCAGCAACTGCAACAGGCGGACCTGTGGCCAGACAGCGCGGAATACATCCACTTGCGGTCCCTGTGGAGCTGGTTCGGGAAACAGCTCCACGAACCAGGCCGCGGCAACGAGCCCATCGTCGTTCCGGAGCGGGCCCAGCAGCTGGCCAGGTTGTCGCTGGAGGAACTGGTACGACACGTGGACGATGCGTATGGCCCCCGGCGCGTGGTCGAACTTGAGCTTCCGAAGCTGCGTGAGAAGGTGTATTCGGTCATGTCGCTGACCAGCAGCGAAGAAAATGATGCCATGCATGAACTGGTGGCGCGGGGCGTCGATGAAGCGTGGCGGAAGGCCATGGCAAAACATCGCCTGCCGCAGACGACTCCGGTACCCCCCAGGATGGTCGCGGAATTGCAGGAACGCACGCTGCGTGACTACCATAAACGCATGAAGGCACTGAGGGGCGATGATGTCGAAGCACTGATCCGTGCCGGCGAACAACGCTACCGGGATGCGGTCCTCGCAGACGCCGGCATGCCGAAGGCGGAACGGCGCCGCTTGCTTGGACACCATGCGGAGGAGGTCAGCGTCGATATCCGCAACATGGTGCGTGGTGCGGGTGGCAAGGACGGTGCGCGCATCGATACGGCACCCATCGAGCAACGCGTGCAGCAGCAAGCCGCCGTTGCGGCAGCCGACATCACGGCACAGGCGATGGCAGAGGCACAGGCGCGGGCCGCAGAGCAGGCCCGTGGCGAGGCCAGGAACGCTACGGAGAAAGGTGCGGCTACCGAGTCGGAGAGGGTCGCGCGATCAGTTGCTTCAACGGCAGCGTTGGCCGTGGCAGCCCATGCACAAACCGAGGCGCGCAAGGCAGCAGAGCGACAGGCTGCAGACAAGGCCGCCAAGGAGGCATCGGCGCGCGCTGCACGCGACGCGATCATCCAAGGCCGGCAATTCAAGAACGAAGTGGAAACGCGCCTGGCCATGCTGCGCGCGCCGGATGTATCTGGAAGTTCATCGTCGATGCCCCGGCAGTCGGTTGCACAGATGGAGCAGCGGTTGCGCTCCCTCAGGGAAAACAGTCCGACGGCAGAACCGATGGACTGGCCATCCGGTGCGACCAGCAGGATCCGTTCGCGCACCCGGGAATACATCGACCCACGCACCGGCACACCACGTACCACCACGCGTTGACCTGTGCGTGATCGGGGGTCAACAGGCCGCCGTTGCGCCGGTGGCATAGGCAAGCCCACGCCGCAGCAGGGCCAGCACGTTGGCATCGGCATACACCGCCGCGTCGTGGCCGAAACCGGTATACCAGCTGCGGCCACGTCCCATCGGACGGCACCAGGCGATGGGATGGTCGGCGCCCATGGTGCCCCCCTCGTAGCTGGACTCGTCCACCGTGGCCAGCACCTGCACGAATGGCCGCGGATTGCGGCGGTAGTTGTAGATCTCGTCGGTGACGGACCATCGCTGGCCGTCGTGGCCGTCGTGGCCGTCATTGGCCACCATCACCTGCGCTGTCTGCAGCCCCGGTGGATGCTTGTGGAACCAGGCACCTACCAGTTCCCCATACCAGGGCCAGTCGTATTCGGTATCGGCCGCCGAATGCAGGCCAAGGAAGCCGCCGCCGCCTTCGACATACGCCTGCAGGGCAGCCTGCTGGGCACCGTCGAGCACGTCACCGGTGGTGTTGGCGAAGACCACCGCCTGGTACCGCGCGAGGTTCGCCGGGGTGAATGCCGCCCCGTCCTCGCTGTGATCGATTCGCAGCCCTTGCCCGGCCGCCAGCGTGCGCAGCGTGTCCACCGCCACCGGGATCGATTCATGGCGGAACCTGGCGGTGCGGGTAAAGACCAGGATGGCGTCGTCGGCAACGGCCGGCCACGGCAGCAGGACAAGGCAGAGGCAGCACAGCAAGGGCAGGCGCATGGGGCGGATCATGCCACGGACGGTCGCCACGCCCATGCTGCACTGCATTGATCCAGGTCAAGGCGCGGCGTGCACATCCAGTGTGCAATGGTGGCGTTCCCATCCGGCACCCCACGAAGGAGCCCCGCCATGTACAAGCGCATCCTGATCGCTACCGACGGTTCCGAGCTGGCCGACAAGGGCCTGCTGAAGGGCCTGGAGCTGGCCAAGGACCTTGATGCCGAGGTCGACATCGTGACCGTGTCCGAACCCTGGGCCGTTGGCATGTATGACGCCATGGGCTGGAGCGTGGGCTACATGAACAGCCCCGAATACAAGGCCGACCGCGATGAGAATGCCCAGAAGGTCCTGCAACCGGCCTTGGCCAAGGCGCAGGCACAAGGCATCCGGGCCAATGGCGTGCATGTACTGGACCGCTATGCAGCGGACGGCATCATCGACAGCGCCGAGGAGCATCGATCCGACCTGATCGTGATGACATCGCATGGTCGTCGCGGCGTCAGCCGGGTGTTGCTGGGCAGCCAGACCACCGAAGTACTGGCGCGCAGCCAGATCCCGGTGCTGGTCATCCGCTGACGCCACCCTGTTCCCTGGGGAGGGGACGCGGCGTCGGGCGCAGGAAGCGTCCGGCGCCGTTTCTTCCTCACCAGCTGTAGAGTTTCCAATACACCGGCGACACGCCGTCGCGATCATTGTCCATCCGGCCGTCGCCATTCTGGTCGTACATGTAGTACGGGGCGCCGCGCAGCGGCGTTACCTTGACCATGCGCAGCTGGCCGGACACGCGGTATTCCTCCACCACGTCGCCGTTGTCCAGCGTGCGTTGGGCGACCTCGGCACCGGTCACGTCCACCGGCGGCATGCCGGCACCGCCAGACGTCGCGCAACCGCCCAGCAGCAGCGCCAGCAACGCCGTGGGAGCGAGCATCAGGGTCTTCATGGACGGGGGTCCTTTGCCGGGTGGGAGGCTTGATTATGCCTCAACACGGTGCAGCCTCCGCGAAGGCAGGGGCGCGTAGAATCGTCGCATGAGCAGATTAGTCCTTATCGACGGGTCCAGTTACCTGTATCGCGCGTTCCACGCGCTGCCGCCCTTGTCCAATGCGCAGGGCGAACCCACCGGTGCCCTGTTCGGCGTGGTCAACATGCTGCGCTCCACCCTCAAGGAGCGCCCGGCCTTCGTTGCCTTCGTCGTCGATGCGCCGGGCAAGACCTTCCGCGACGACCTGTACGACCAGTACAAGGCCAACCGCCCGCCGATGCCCGATGAACTGCGCAGCCAGGTCGAGCCGATGTGCCGCATCGTCGAAGCGCTGGGCATCAGCATCCTGCGCATCCCTGGAGTGGAGGCCGATGATGTGATCGGCACGCTGGCCCTGCAGGGCGTGGCGCAGGACCTGAAGGTGACCATTTCCACCGGCGACAAGGACTTTGCCCAGCTGGTGCGCCCGGGCATCGAACTGGTCAACACCATGACCGGCAGCCGCATGGATTCAGATTCGGCGGTGATGGACAAGTTCGGTGTGCGCGCCGACCAGATCATCGACCTGCTGGCGCTGATGGGCGACACCGTGGACAACGTCCCCGGGGTGGAGAAGTGTGGGCCGAAAACCGCTGCCAAGTGGCTGGCCGAGTACCAGCACCTGGACGGGGTGATGGCCGCCGCACCCACCATGAAGGGCAAGATCGGCGAGAACCTGCGCGCGGCGCTGGAACGCCTGCCGCTGAACCGCGAACTGGTGACCATCCGCACCGATGTGGCGCTGGAATCCGCACCGACCACCCTGGCCCTGCGCGAGCAGGACGTGCCGGTACTGACCGAGCTGTATACCCGTTACGGCTTCACCCAGGCGCTGAAGGAACTGGGTGGCCCGTTGCCGGCCCCGGCCACCGCCAGCGAAGCCACGCCGAGCCTGCGCGGTACTGCCGCAGGCTTCGCCCGCGGCAGTGCCGAGGCGCCGGCCGCCGGCACGCTGGACCCGGCGCTGGCCGCACCGGGTGATTACGAGACCGTGTCCACCATCGAACAGCTGCAGGCCTGGGTGGATCGCCTGCAGCAGGCCGAGCTGGTCAGCTTCGATACCGAAACCGACGCGCTGGACGCGATGCGCGCGCGCCTGGTTGGCGTCAGCCTGGCGGTCGAGCCGGGCAAGGCCGCCTACGTCCCGGTCGGCCACGATTACCCGGGAGCGCCGGCACAGCTGCCGTTGGAGCAGGTGCTGGACGCGCTGCGCCCGGTGCTGCAGGACCCGGCGAAGAAGAAGCTGGGCCAGCACGGCAAGTACGACCTGCACGTGTTGCGCCGCCACGGCGTGGACGTGCAGGGCTACCACGACGACACCATGCTCGAGAGCTTCGTGCTCAATTCCACCGCCACCCGCCACGACATGGATTCGCTGGCCCTGCGTTACCTGGGCTACAGCACCATCAAGTTCGAGGATGTCGCCGGAAAGGGGGCCAAGCAGATTTCGTTCTCGCAGGTGGGCATCGACGAAGCCAGCCGCTATGCCGCCGAGGACGCCGACATCACCCTGCGCCTGCACCGCGCGCTGCAGCCGCAGCTGCTGGCCGAGCCAACCCTGGACAGCGTGTATCGCGATATCGAGATGCCGCTGGTGCCGGTGCTGGCCAGCATCGAAGCCAATGGCGTAAAGGTGGACAGCGAAGAACTGCGCCGCCAGAGCCAGGACCTGTCATCGCGGATGCTGGCCGCACAGCAGAAGGCCACCGAGCTGGCCGGCCGCAGTTTCAACCTGGATTCGCCCAAGCAACTGCAGGCGGTGCTGTTCGACGAGCTGAAGCTGCCGGCGGTGGTGAAGACCCCCAAGGGCCAGCCGAGCACGAACGAGGAAGCGCTGGAGGCGATCGCCGACCAGCACGAGCTGCCGCGGGTGATCCTGGAATACCGGGGCCTGGCCAAGCTGCGCAGCACCTACACCGACAAGCTGCCGGAAATGGTCAACCCGGACACCGGCCGGGTGCACACCAGCTACCACCAGTCCGGCGCGGCCACCGGCCGCCTGTCCTCCTCGGATCCGAACCTGCAGAACATCCCGATCCGCACCGAGGACGGCCGCCGCATCCGCCGGGCGTTCATCGCCCCGGAGGGCCAACTGCTGCTGGCGGCCGACTATTCACAGATCGAACTGCGCATCATGGCCCACCTGTCCGAAGATCCGGGCCTGGTGCGGGCCTTCGAGCAGGGCGTCGACGTGCACCGCGCCACCGCCGCCGAGGTATTCGGGCGGACGCTGGAAGAAGTAACCAGCAACGAACGCCGTGCCGCCAAGGCGATCAACTTCGGCCTGATGTACGGCATGAGCGCGTTCGGCCTGGCCCGCAACCTGGGCATCGACCGTGGCCAGGCGCAGGATTACGTGGCGCTGTATTTCAGCCGCTATCCCGGCGTGCGTGATTTCATGGAGCGGATGCGCCAGCAGGCCCGTGAGCAGGGGTACGTGGAAACCCTGTTTGGCCGTCGCCTGTACCTGAACGACATCAACGCGCGGAACCAGGGCCTGCGCGCCGGTGCGGAGCGCGCGGCGATCAACGCGCCGATGCAGGGCACGGCCGCGGACATCATCAAGCGGGCGATGGTGGACGTGGACCAGTGGCTGCGTGGTTCGGCCGCGCCGGCCAAGATGATCCTGCAGGTGCATGATGAACTGGTGTTTGAATGCGCGGCCGGTTTCATCGATGAACTTCGGGTCGAGGTGGTGCGGCGCATGTCGCAGGCAGCCGAACTGCGGGTTCCGCTGGTGGTCGATACCGGGCATGGCATCAACTGGGACGAAGCCCATTGAGACGCATTCACCTCATTTTTTTGAGACGAAGAGCTGAGCAGAGTCATTTGCCTGACTAAATGATGAATATTTCACTGAGGGCAGCGGGATTAATTGGCTACCTTCACGATTCATCAATGTTGAAAGTGCTTCCATAGCCTCAACAGGCGCAACGCCTGTTATGGATCTCTCCCATCCCCTGGAGCAGATCTCGGAACGGGGGCTCCTCCCCAAGCGCCCGTTCCCCGGCCCCGTTGACCCTCCCCTGGTCAGCGGGGCTTTTTATTTGGGGCGCCGTTCGCCCTGCGGCACGGGTTGCCAGCCAATGGCCGGTACCGTCGCATCAGGCCCAGTCGCGCGGCACCAGATAATCAGCCAGCCGCGCCTCGGCGCTCCCGGGTTCGGGCTGGAAGCCATACTCCCACCGCGCCCGCGGGGGCAGGCTCATCAGGATGCTTTCGCTGCGGCCACCGCTCTGCAGGCCGAACAGCGTGCCGCGGTCGTATACCAGGTTGAACTCCACGTAGCGGCCGCGGCGATACAGCTGGAATTCGCGTTCGCGTTCGCCATGCGGGGCCTCCTTGCGCCGTGCCACGATCGGCAGGTAGGCCTGCAGGAACCCGTCGCCGACGGCCCGCATGTACGCGAAATCGGAGTCGAAGTCGCCGTGCAGGTCATCGAAGAAAAGCCCGCCCACGCCGCGCGTTTCGTTGCGATGGCGCAGGAAGAAGTATTCGTCGCACCAACGCTTGTGCGCGGGATAACGTTCGGGGCCAAAGGGCGCGCACAGGTCGCGCGCCACCTCATGCCAGTGGCGCACGTCTTCGTCGAAAGGATAGAACGGCGTCAGGTCGAAGCCGCCGCCGAACCAGCTGGCCACCGTCTGTCCATCGCGCTGGGCCTGGAAGAAGCGCACATTGGCATGGGTGGTGGGCACCAGCGGGTTGATGGGATGGAATACCAGCGACACCCCGGTGGCGCGCCAGGAGGCGCCGGCCAGTTCCGGACGGTTGGCGGACGCGGAGGGCGGCAGGCGGCTGCCGGAAACGTCCGAGAAGCCGATGCCGGCCTGTTCAAACACGGCGCCGTCGCGGAGCACGCGGGTACGGCCACCACCGCCCTCCGCACGCTGCCAAGCGTCTTCCTGGAAACGGGCCTGGCCGTCGACGCCTTCGATGGCGGCACAGATGCGGTCCTGCAGGTCGGTGAGGTAAGCGCGGACGTGGTCGAACTCGTTCATGCCGGCATTTTACCCGCTGTATTCGAGCCACGGGCGCGCACCGTGCCGCACTGTGCGCGGTTGACGGGCATGGCCTGGTGTCAGCCGGGTAGAGCGGGGCGATGCCCCGCTGCCGGGAATCGAGCGCGGATATCCGGACGCATCAGCCGCCAGGCCAGCCAGCCCTGCAGCGCGGCGAACAGCAGGCAGCTGCCCAGCAGGGTGGCACTGACGATGCGTCGTTGTATCTGCAGGGCCTGCATGGCCTCGGGATCGCCCAGCCGGGTGAGCAGGACAGCGCCCACATGGTCCAGCCACCACACCACGCCCAGGTTGCCCACCGCCGTGATCACCAGCAGCCAGGTGAAGCTCAACAGCCCCCAGCGCCGGCCCCGGTAAAGGCCCCAGCTGGATACCAGCGATGGCACGCACACCGCGGCCATCGACAGGCTGCCGGCCACCGGATGGGCCAGCAGCCAGCGCAGGCTGGCTGGCCAATGCTGTTCGGCAGCCAGCGCCAGCAGCAGTTGCCAAGGGGTGCTCGCGGCCAGTGGCCACGCCACCAGGGCCTGCAGCAGGAACCAGGCGACCATCGCGATGCAGGCCAGCAGCGTGGCCAGCGCCAGCGGACCGACGAAATCCGCGTGCCGTGGCCGTGTTGCAGTAGCCGGCGGGGTCAGGGGCATGGGTATTCCTCGGGACGGTGACCGCCGTGGTCAGCGGGCCGCCAGCAGCAGGCTGGCGGCCGGCAGGATATGGCCTTCGCTCAGCGGCGCCAAGGGACGGCCATGCGGAGGCTGCAGGGGCACCCATGCCAGCTCCGCTATCTCCGCCCGGGCCTGCGGGATGCCTTGTACGCGCACCCACCACACCTGCGCCTGCACGCGCATGCCGGGCTCGTTTGCCGCCCGGTCACTGAAGGAGCCCAGCGCCGACGCTGACCCGGGCAGCAGCCGGACGCCCAGTTCTTCATGCAGTTCACGCGCCAGCGCCTGCAGCGGGGCCTCGCCCGGCTCCGGCTTGCCCCCGGGCTGGATGAAGACCGTGGCGCCATGCTTGCGTACCACCAGCACGTTGCCACGGCCGTCGTCGATGACCGCGGCCACGATCTGGATCGTCGCCGCGGCCGGGGTCACTTCACGTTCTCGTTGAACAGCTTGAGGATGCGCTTGTACTGGTCCAGCCACGAATCGGCGCGCGTATAGCCATGGCGCTCGAGCGGATAGGGCGCGATGGACCAGTTGTCCTTGTGCAGTTCGATCAGGCGTTGGCTGAGGTTGACCGAGTCCTGGAAGAACACGTTGTCGTCCATCATGCCGTGGCCGATCATCAGGTGGTCCTGCAGGTTCTGCGCATACTCGATCGGCGAGGAAACGCGGTATGCCTCCGGGTCGATGTCCGGCGTGTTGAGGATGTTGGCGGTGTAGGCGTGGTTGTAATTGTGCCAGTCCACAACCGGGCGCAGCGCAGCGCCGGCCTTGAAGGTGCCCGGCGAACGGAACAGCGCCATGAAGGTCATGAAACCGCCGTACGAGCCGCCGTAGATGCCCGCACGGTCACGGTCGCCCTGCTGGGTTTCGGCCAGCCAGTCCAGGCCGTCCTTGTAGTCTTCCAGCTCCGGGTGGCCCATGTTGCGGTAGATCGCGGTGCGCCAGTCGCGGCCGTAGCCCTCGCTGCCGCGGTAATCCATGTCGAGCACGATGTAACCCTGCTGCACCAGCAGGTTATGGAACATCTGTTCGCGGAAGTAGGCCGGATAGCGCTGGTGCACGTTCTGCAGGTAGCCCGCTCCGTGCACGAACATCACGATCGGATAGGTCTTGCCCGGTTCCTTGTTCTCCGGCTCGTAATACTTGGCCCAGACCACGCCGGCACCGTGCCTGGACGGCACCTGTACCAGTTTTGGCTGGATCCACTGGCGTGCCTTGAACTCAGCGCTGCGGGTGTCGGTCAGCACGCGCGCCTGGCCACCGCTGGCCGGCACCACCGCCAGCTGCGGCGGCAGGTAGGCGCCGGAGTAACGCACCAGCAACTGCTGGCCGTCGGGCGACAGGGTGAAGTCCTCGACACCGTTGAGGTCGGTCAGTTCACGCACCTGGCGGCTGGCCACGTCCACGCTGCACACCTCGTAATCGTGCGGCGCCTGCTGGTTGCACAGGAAGTAGAAACCCTTGCCATCGGCCGACAGCGCCGGCATCGAGGTTTCCCACTTGCCACTGGTCAGCGCCTGCGGCTTGCTGCTGCCGGCCTGGGTATACAGGTGCGAGAAGCCGGACTCCTCCGACAGCAGCCACAACGTGCGGCCGTCGGCCATCCAGCCGAAATCGTTGAAGCCCCAGTTGATCCAGGCATTGTCGGTCAGGCGATGGCGGCTCTGCAGGCGGCCATCGGCGGCGCCCAGGCTGACGATCCAACGGTCCTTGTTGTCGTTGGCACGCAGCATGATCGCAGCCTGTTGGCCGTCGCTGCTCCAGCGGATGCCACCGCCCATGAATTCGCTCATCACTTCCAGCGGACGGTTGCCCTTCAGTGCCTCCTTGCCGGCCTTCCTGCGCAGGGCGGCCAGCGGGTCGGTGCCGATCCCCGGCAGCGCATCCAGCGACACTTTGCTGGCCTTGCCGCTGCGTGCGTCGACCAGCCAGAAGGTGTGCGGCTCCGGATCGTTGCGGCCGACGCGGGTGCGGGTTTCCTCGTTTTCCTCGTAACCGGATTCGGTCACGTACAGCGGCATCTTGCCGGTGCGTCCTTCATCGAAGTCCTTGGGCTTGGTCACCACCACCAGATGCTGCAGGTCCGGTGACAGCACGCTGTCGACGATTTCCACGTCGGCGCCCAGGAACACCGGGCCGGGCGCGCGGGTAGGGTCCGCTTCGCGCCAGCGCTGGTCCTGGTCCTTCAGCGCCTCGCGTTGTTCACGGTCGCGGCGCAGGGTTTCCAGCGTACGCAGCTGCTGGTCGCGCAGCACGTCGGCCTTCGGCGCATCGGCAGGGTTCTTCTCGGCCTTCAGGCTGGCCACCTGGGCCACGCCATTGCGGGCATTCCAATGGAACCAGTTCTGGCCGGTACGCCAGATCACGCCGCCGTCGACGGCGAAGTCCACCCCGCCCGAACGCTCGTTGCCGCGGGTGAGCTGGGTCAGCGTGCCGCTGCGCAGATCGCGCAGGAACACATCGCCATTGCGTACGAAGGCCATGCGGCTGCGGCTGCCGTCGTATACCGGATTGGCCACGTCCAGGCTGCCGCGTTGGTCATCGGCCACCTGGCTGGCGACGCCCCCCGCCACTGGCTGGCGGAAGGTGTCGCGGACCGGGCTGCCCGTGCGCTTGAGCTGGTATTCCACCTGCTGGCTGTTCCAGGACCACCAGGCACGCTCGACTGGCGGCCCGATCCAGTCCGGGTCGGCCATGGCCTGTTCGATGGTGATCGGGGTCGGCGCGGCATGCGCGGCCGGGGCGGCCAGTACCGCGGACAACAACAGGGACAGGGGCAGCACTCGGGACATGGGCGGACGGCACCAGATTGGAGAAAACCGGCCAAGGGTAGCAGCCCGCCAGCGGCGGGGGCTGGGCCACAGGTCATGGGGGAGCGTGGTGCAACCGGATTCCCACATCGCGCATCTGCATGTTCAACTCACCCCGGACAGGAGCACCACCATGCAGGAACTCATCCCGATCACGTTGTTCATCTGCATTGCCTACGCCATCCAGGCGCTGGCCGATGCCCGTGCACGCGGCAAGCTGGTCGCCCCGCATGTGGCCGAAGAGGTGCTGATCTCGCTGGCTGCGCTGGAGGACGAGCGCCGGCGCATGAGTGCACTGCGCTGGGGCATCACCCTGTGCAGCGTGGCGCTGGCGTTCGGCCTGCTGGAGCTGACCGGTGCCCGCGAGCTGGACTTCGGCGCGGTGGCGGTGCTGGCAGGCAGTGCCGGGTTGGGGCAATTGCTGGCGTGGCGCTTTACCCGTCCTGCCGTGCGCCAGGGCTGACGCCCTCATGGTGCCTGGATGCAGGGCGCATGATCGATGAGCGTGCCTGGCGACCCCGATGCTTCGCGCATGGCCGAGCGCCTGCAGGTCATCGCGATCATCGATGGCTCGCAGGCAGCATTCGACACGCTGGTCGGCGAGCACCAGCGCCTGTGTGCCCACGTCATCGGGCGCATGGTCAATGATCGCGAGCAGGTCGCCGACCTGCTGCAGGAGACCTTCCTGGCCGTATACCGGCAGTTGCACCGCTTCCGCTTCGAGGCGTCGCTGCGCACCTGGATTTCCCGCGTGGCCTATGCCACGGCGCTGCAGCACCTGCGGCGGCGCCGGCTGGAAGCGCAGTGGTTCGTGGCCATGGAGGATGATGGCGCGGCGGAAATCGGCGACCAGGAGCCTGGCCCGGTGGAGCTCAGCCATGCGCGCCAGGCCGGGCCGTGGCTGGCGGCCGCGCTGGAGCGGCTGAGCCCGCCGCAACGGCTGGTGGTGGGACTGCACTATCTGGAAGAGTTCGATATCGCGGAGATCACGCAGATCACCGGCATGCCGGGCGGTACCATCAAGAGCCACCTGTACCGCGCGCGCCAGTCCATGAAGACCGATCTGCTGTCGCGGGCCACCGTTGGAGAACTGTTGTGACCGCACCGGACCCCCATGACGACCAGGCCGCCCGTGCGCTGCGCGAAGCACTGGGCCACGCCGAGGACGCGGCACCGATGCCGGATGTCCGTGCCAGCATCAGCCGTCGCCTGCGGGCCGAACAGCGCGATGGAACCCCCGGCTACGTGCTGCTGCAGGCGCTGTTGCTGCTGGCATTGCTGGTCGCCGGCATCTGGTACCTGGCGGGATAGGACCACCTCGCAGGGTAGTGACCGGCCATGCCCGTCAGCGTGCACAGCGCGGCAGGGACCTCGCCCTGCGACAAAGTGAAGCACAGCGTCACCGGGTCGCATCCCCGCTTAACGGAAATCAGCCCAGACTGGTGCGGATTTCCCCACCCGCGGCAGGCAGGAGGCGTCCTTGGACGCATTGTTGTTGTCCCGGATCCAGTTCGGGTTCGTCGTCAGTTTCCATGTGTTGTTCCCCGCCTTCACCATCGGCACCGCCAGTTGGCTGGCCTTCGTGGAATGGCGCTGGCTGCGCACGCGCAACCCGGCCTGGCGCGAGCTGTATTTCTTCTGGCAGAAGATCTTCGCGGTGTCCTTCGGCATGGGCGTGGTCAGCGGCATCGTCATGGCCTTCCAGTTCGGCACCAACTGGCCACGGCTGGTCGAAGTGGCCGGTACCGTGATCGGTCCGTTGCTCACCTATGAAGTACTGACCGCATTCTTCCTGGAAGCCAGCTTCCTGGGCGTGATGATGTTCGGCTGGGGCAAGGTATCGCCCCGCCTGCATTTCTTTTCCACCTGCATGGTGGCGCTGGGCACGTTGTTTTCCACGTTCTGGATCCTGGCATCCAACAGCTGGCTGCATACGCCGGCCGGGCACGAGATCGTCAACGGCATCGTGCATCCGGTGGATTGGTGGCAGGTGGTGTTCAACCCCTCCTTTCCCTACCGGCTTGCGCACATGGCGCTCGGCTCGTTCATCACCACCTGCTTCGTCATCGGCGGCATCGGCGCGTGGTACCTGCGCCGTGGGCAGCACGTGGAGGCTGGCCGACGCATGCTCGTTGCGGCAGTCATCTTCGCGGCCATCACCGTGCCCGCACAGATTTTCGTCGGCGACATGCACGGCTTGAACACCCTCGAGCACCAGCCGATGAAGATCGCGGCGGTGGAGGCGCACTGGCATCAGGGCAAGGAAGGCGAAGGCGTCCCGCTGGTGGTGTTCGCGCTGCCCAACGAGAAGGAAGAGCGCAATGATTTCGAAGTGGCCATTCCCCGGCTGGGCAGCCTGGTCCTGACCCATTCGATGGATGGTAGCTTCGATCCACTGACCTCGGTGCCGGCCAGCGATCGCCCACCGGTGACGCCGGTGTTCTTCGCCTTCCGCATCATGGTCGGGCTGGGTACGCTGATGCTGTTGCTGGCCTGGGTTTCAGCCATTGCCTTGTGGCGACGGAAGCTGCTGCATTCGCGCTGGCTGCTGCGTGGTTGGAACTGGATGCTGCCCAGTGGCTTCATCGCGCTGGTGTCCGGCTGGTTCGTCACTGAAATGGGGCGGCAGCCGTGGGTGGTGTATGGCCTGCTGCGCACCGCCGATGCGGTGGGTCCGCAGAGCGTCTGGATGAACGTGCTTTCGCTGGCGGTCTATGTGGTCGGCTACGCCTTCGTGTTCGGTTGGGGCATCTGGTACCTGGTGAAGATCCTGCGCCAGGGGCCGAAACCGCACGAAGACGGGCCATCGCTGGACGGTGGCAGCCACACCCCGGCGCGCCCGTTGTCGGCCGCCGACGAACCGCTGGAGGAGCGCTGACATGGACCTGGTGACCTGGCTTCCCGTGGCATGGTTCGCGGTGATCGGCTTTGGCGTGCTGATGTACGTGGTGCTGGACGGCTTCGTGCTTGGCATCGGCATCCTTGCCCCGTTCTCGCACGGCGAAGATGAGCTGGACCAGATGATGAACACCGCCGCGCCGATCTGGGACGGCAACGAGACCTGGCTGGTGCTGGGGGGTGCCGGCCTGCTGGCGGCCTTCCCCAAGGCCTATGCCGCGCTGCTGTCGGCGCTGTACCTGCCGGTGCTGCTGCTGGTGATGGCACTGGTGTTCCGCGGTGTCGCCTTCGAGTTCCGCTTCAAGGCGCACCGCTCGCGGCGGCTGTGGAGCGTGGCGTTCGGGCTGGGATCGCTGCTGGCCACGTTCGCCCAGGGCATCATCCTCGGTGCGCTGGTGCAGGGCCTGCCGATCGTGGAGGGCGTGTACCAGGGTGGCCCGTTCGGCTGGTTCAGCCCGTTCGCGATGCTGACCGGTGCGGCGCTGGTGGCCGGCTACGCCTTGCTGGGCAGCACCTGGCTGATCCTCAAGACCACCGGCCCGGTGCAGGTGCTTGCGCGCCAGCTGACCCGCCCGCTGGTGGTCGCGGTGATCGTGGCGATGGGGCTGGTCAGCAGTTGGCTGCCGTTCCTGCACTCGCGCCTGATGGAGCGCTGGTTCAGCGATGGCAACTTCTGGTGGCTGTCGCCGGTGCCACTGCTGACCCTGGCCGTTGCGGCGGCGCTGTGGCGCAGTGCCCTGCATCCACGGCGCGACCTGCCGCCATTCCTGCTCACCCTGGGCCTGTTCGCGCTCGGCTTCATCGGGCTGGTACTGGGCATGTGGCCGTACCTGCTGCCACCGACGATGACGCTGTGGGATGCCGCCGCACCCGCGTCGTCATTGGGCTTCAGCCTGGTCGGGCTGGTGCTGCTGCTGCCGGTCATCCTGGGCTATACGGCCTGGTCGTACCGGGTCTTCCGCGGCAAGGTGGAGGCGGGCGCGGGGTATCACTGAGGGGCGTGCCGGCCAGTGGCCGGCACCTGCCGCCGACGCCGGGCGTGCTAGCGTGCGCGGCTCCGTGTGACAGTGTTGTTCCGCCATGATCGAATTTTCCGTCCTCGACTGGGCAGCGTGGGCACCCGGCCTGGCCACGCGCAGCGAATGGCAGCAATGGGCCACGGCACCGTGGCTGCCGCAGGGAGACGGCACGCCCGGGCTGTCCGACGTGCCTGCCATGCAGCGGCGCCGTATCGAGCGGCTGGGCCGCATGGCGATCCAGGCGGCATGCTGGTGCGAAGACGGGCAGGGCGCCGACAGCACGGTGCCGCTGGTGTTCGCCAGCCGCCATGGTGACGTGGAGCGTTCCATGGAACTGCTGCGCGCGCTGGTGGCAGAGGAGGCCCTGTCCCCGACCACCTTCGGGCTGTCGGTGCACAACGCGATCGGGGCCCTGTATTCGATCACGCGTGGCCACCGCGGCAACCTGCTTGCGCTGTCCGCAGGCAAAGCCACCGTGGAAGCGGCCTGCCTGGAGGCGGCGGGCCTGCTCGCCGATGGCGCGCGCGAAGTCCGCGTCGTGGTCTATGACCCCCCGCTGCCGGCACTGTATTCGGCCTTCAGCGACGAACCCTCGACGTACTACGCGTGGTGCTGGCGCCTGGCGGCGGCCGTGCCGGGGCGCGACCGGCTGCGCCTGCAGTGGCGGGCCGACGCCGCGCCCGATGATGCCCCTGGCCTGCTGCCCCATGCGCTGGAGCTGCAACGCTTCCTGTTGGCCGGCGACGACCGTTGCACGCGGGTGGTCGATGGCCAGCGCTGGAGCTGGCACCGTGGCGACTGAAGCCGTGGCCGGGCGCCTGGATGCCGCCTGGCGGGTGCTGGCCACCGGGCTCAGCTTTGCGGTGTTCGGCGTCGGCGGCCTGCTGTTCGGTGCGATCGTGGCGCCATCGCTGCTGCTTGGCGTGCGTGATCCGGCACGTCGTCGCCGGTTGGCGCGTGGGCTGGTGCAGCGCAGCTTCGCCCTGCATGTCCGCATGATGCGTGGCCTGGGCGTGCTCACGTTCGACGTCCGCCATGGCGAACGGCTGCAGCGCGATGGCCTGCTGGTGCTGGCCAACCATCCCACCTTGATCGACGTGGTGTTCCTGGTGTCGCTGCTGCCACACGCCGATTGCGTGATCAAGCGCGCGGTGGCGCGCAACCCGTTCATGCAGGGAACGGTGCGGGCCGCCGGCTACATCGTCAACGATGACGGGCCGGCGCTTGTCGAGGCGGGCATCGAGGCATTGCAGGCGGGCGGTGCGCTGGTGGTTTTCCCCGAGGGCACCCGCAGCACCTCGGGACAGCCGCTACGCCTGCGCCGCGGGGCCGCCAACATTGCCGTGCGCGGTCGCCGCGACATCACCCCGGTGCGGATCCGCTGTACCCCGCCGACGCTGGAAAAGGGGCAGAAATGGTATCGTGTGCCCCCGCGACGCTTCCATGTCTCGCTGGAGGTCGGTGAGGACATTCCGATCAGCACGTTTTTCGACAACGTCGATGCAGCAGGAGGGGAAGCCCTGGCCGCGCGTCGTGTCACCGAACACCTCACCCGTTACTTCCAACCCTGTGGAGAGCCGCCCCGTGCAGGTACTTGAGCACGAGATCAAGGAATTGATCATTTCCGCCTTGTCGCTGGAGGATATCTCCGCCGACGACATCGATGCCGCTGCGCCGTTGTTCGGCGAAGGCCTCGGGCTGGATTCGATCGACGCACTGGAACTGGGCCTGGCCCTGCAGAAGCAGTATGGCGTGAGCCTTTCCGCCGATTCCGAGGAAACCCGCCGCCATTTCGGCAGCGTACGGGCGCTGGCCGCCTTCGTCGCCACCAGCCGCGCATGAACACGCCCCGCATCGCCATGACCAAGGACGCACTCTTCAACCATATCGCCGAACTGCTGACAGGCAGTTTCGAGATCGATCCGGCGTTGATCGTTCCGGCCGCGCGCCTGCGCGAGGAGCTGGACATCGACAGCATCGACGCGGTCGACCTGATCGTGCAGCTCAAACCGTTGCTGGGCCGCAACCTGCAACCGGATGCGTTCAAGGCCGTCCGCACCGTGCAGGACGTGGTCGATGTCGTGCACCGCCTGCTGCCCGACCAGGCCGCTGCCTGACGCCATGCGGCGGATACTGGCCGGGGCGCGTCTGCGCAGGGGGGCGCTGGTGGCGGTATCGCTGGCCTACCCGCTGCTGGTGTACCTGGCAATGGGGCACTTCGAACCGCGCTGGCTGTCATTGCTGCTGTTCATGCTTGCCCTGCTGCGCGCGCTGGGTACCCGCGAGCCATTGTGGATATGGGCGGCGGCCGGCACCGGCATGCTGGCCGTGGCTGCGCTGCTGGGCAATGCGGCGCTGCCGCTGAAACTCTATCCTGCGCTGGTCAACGCCATGCTGCTGGTGTTCTTCCTCGCCAGCCTGCGTTGGCCGCCGACCGTGGCCGAACGCTTTGCACGCCTGCAGGAGCCGGAGCTGCCACTGTTCGCGGTGGCGTATACGCGGCGGGTGACCCAGGTCTGGTGCGGGTTTTTCGTGTTGAATGGCGGGATCGCCGTGGTCACGGCGTTATGGGCCACCGACGCCACCTGGGCGCTGTACAACGGCCTGCTGGCCTATGGCCTGATGGGCCTGCTGCATGGCGCGGAGTGGCTGGTGCGGCGACGGGTCAAGGCGGCGCACGGCCATGGCTGACTGGATTGCGCTGCACCAGCTGCTGCGTACCGCGCCTGCGCATCGCCTTGTCGGCGACGCCGATGGCCAACCGCTGGACCATGCCGGGCTGCTGGCACGGGTCCGCGCATGGCGGACGGCGTTTGCCGCCGCGGCTGGACGCGACTGGGCACTTCATTTCGACGACAGCGTGGCGTTCGCCGCCGCACTGCTGGGCGCCTGGTCGGCGGGCAAGCGGGTGTACCTGGCGGCGGACAGGCTGCCGGCGACGCTGCAGGCCCTGCAGCCGCACGTGGATGGCTTTGCCGGCGACCTGGAGCCGCACTGGGCGCCGTTGGCCATGCCGTTGCCCGAGGCCGCCGCCGGAATCCATGAGGAGTTCAGCGACCTCGACGAGCTGTCATGCCGGCTGGTGGTGTTCACCTCCGGCAGCACCGGCGAGCCGGAGGCGATCGAAAAACGCCTGGACCAGCTGGCGCGGGAAGTAGAGGCGCTGGAGCAGGTCTTCGGCGGCCTGCTGGATGGCGTGCAGGTGCATGGAACGGTTTCGCACCAGCACATCTATGGCTTGTTGTTCCGCGTGCTGTGGCCGTTGGCCGCAGGCCGCGCGATCCTGCCGCGGCGCTTCTTCCACGAAGACCTGGTGGCCGCGCTGTCGGCCGCGCCGTGCGTGCTGGTGGCTACGCCGGCGCACCTGAAACGCCTGCCGGAACAGTTGGAATGGCGTGCCGTGCGCGGGCAGCTGCGGGCTGTGTTCTCCTCCGGCGGCCCGTTGCCCGATCACGCCGCAGCGCAGGTCCGTGTGCTGCTGGGCCAGGCACCGATCGAAGTATTCGGCAGCAGCGAGACGGGCGGCATTGCCTGGCGCCGCTGCGAGGCGCCGCCTTCGGCATGGCAGCCACTGCCGGGCGTGCGTTGGCGTATCGAGGAAGGACAGCTGGCTGTCGCATCGCCGCACCTGGCGACGACGGCCTGGTGGCGCAGCGAAGACCGGGCGGAGATTGCCGACGACGGGGGATTCCGCCTGCTGGGCCGGGCCGACCGCATCGTCAAGATCGAAGAACGCCGCGTCTCGCTGGATGCGCTGGAGCGCGCGCTGCGCGCCGATCCCGCAGTGGCTGATGCGCGCGTGCTGGTACTGCCAGGCCAGCGCGAGCAGCTGGCCGCGGTGGTGGTGCCACGCGATGGCGGGCTGCTGGACGCAGGTGCCGAAGGCCGGCGCAGCTTCACCCAACGGTTGACCACCCTGCTGGCCGCTGGCCACGATGCAGTGAGCCGGCCGCGGCGCTGGCGATTGGTGCCCGCGCTGCCGGTCAATGCACAGGGGAAATCGACCCAGGCGTTGCTGCAGGCCCTCTTCCAGCCGTCCATGCCGTCCTTGCACTGGCTGGACCGCTCCGATTCCACGGCCACGGTCCAGTTGGCGCTGGATCCGTCCCTGCGTGTGTTCGATGGCCATTTCCCGCAGGTGGCGGTGCTGCCGGGCGTAGCGCAGGTGGACTGGGCGATCCGGCTGGGCCGCCAGCTGTTTGCCATGCCGCCACGCTTCGTGCGCATGGATGCGGTGAAGTTCCAGCAACTTGCGCGCCCCGGCGATGTCCTGCTGCTGCAGCTGGACTGGGATGCGGCGCGGGCCGTGCTTGGTTTCCGGTTCAGCTCGGATCACGGCGTGCATGCCAGCGGCAAAGTACTGTTCGCCGATGCCGATTGAAGCCATGAGCGCTCCTGCTGAGCATTCCCTGCTGGTGGTGGTTCCCGTATATGACCATGAACACGCCATCGGCACGGTCGTGGCCGGAATTCGTGCCGCGGGCCTGCCGTGCCTGTTGGTGGATGATGGATCGCACGAGGGCTGCGCTGCGGTGCTGCGCCGGCTGGCAGGCCAGTCCGGCGTGGACCTGCTGCGCCTTGCCTGCAACCAGGGCAAGGGCGGCGCGATGCTGGCGGGCTTTGCCGAAGCCGCCCGTCGCGGGTACAGCCACGTGTTGCAGATCGATGCCGACGGCCAGCACGACACCGATGAGCTGGAGCGTTTCGTCGCGTTGTCCAAGGCGCGTCCGGAAGCCGTGGTGTGTGGCATCCCGGCGTACGACGCAACGGTGCCGAAGATCCGCCTGTACGGCCGCTATGGCACCCACGTCTGGGTCTGGATCAATACCCTGTCGCTGCACCTGCGTGATTCCATGTGCGGCTTCCGCGTGTATCCGTTGCCGCCGGTGCTGCAGGTGATGGCCGCCGAGCCGATCGGCAGGCGCATGGACTTCGATACCGAAATCCTGGTCCGGCTGTACTGGCGGGACATCGACGTGCAGCACCTGGCCACCCCGGTCACCTACCCCCGTGACGGTGTTTCGCATTTCGATGTCTGGCGCGACAACCTGCGCATCACCGGCATGCATGCACGGCTGTTCGTGGGCATGCTGCGGCGTGCGCCGCGGCTGCTGCGCCGGCGCCTGCAGGGGTGGCCCTGATGGCGGCGCGTCCGGCACCCCATTGGGCCGACATCGGCGAGCGCACCTCGGTGCGTGGCGTGCTGCTGCTGTGCTGGATACACCGCTGGTTCGGGCGCTGGCCGTACCGGCTGTGCGCGTGGCCGGCGGTTGCCTGCCATTGGCTGGGCAACGGCCTGGCGCGACGGTCGTCGCTGCAGTACCTGCGGCGCCTGCAGGCACATGCCGGTGCCATCGGCCATCCGCCGGGATGGCGCGACAGCCTGCGCCACTTCGCCCTGTTCGGCGACACCATGCTGGACAAACTGCTGGCGCTCGGGCGCCGCTATCCTGCCGATCGCCTGCACCTGCATGACAACGCGGCATTGCAGCGTATCGCGCGCCGCCAGGGCGGCGTGTTCCTGACCGCGCACATCGGCTGCCTGGAACTGTGCCAGGTACTGGCGGAGAAAGTGCCGGGCCTGCACCTCACCGTGCTGGTGCATACCCAGCATGCGCAGCGCTTCAACAGCCTGTTGGCGCGGCTGGATCCGCTGGCTTCGGTGGAACTGGTGCAGGTCACCGATGTAGGCCCGGCGATGGCGATGACGCTCGGTCGCCGGGTGGCCGAAGGCGGTTTCGTGGCCATCGTCGGCGACCGCGTGCCGGTGCGCAGCGCGCGCGTGGTGCATGCCGACTTCCTGGGCCACCGCGCGCCGTTCCCGGTGGGCGCCTATGTGCTGGCTGCCGCACTGGGCTGCCCGGTGTATACGCTTTCCTGCCTGCACCAGGGTGACGGCTACCGGATCGGCTTCGATCTCTTCGCAGAGCGCATCGTGTTGCCGCGGGATACGCGCGAAGCAGCGCTGCAGGCCCAGGCACAGCGTTACGCCCAGTGGCTGGAACGGCAGGTCGCGCTGTCGCCGCTGGATTGGTTCAACTTCTTTCCGTTCTGGGACCAGGCACCTGATGTCCACTGACCTTCTTCCATCCTGCCGTTTCGGCGCAGGCCCGCTGTCCATCGAGGACGTGGTCGCGCTGGCCGGGCGCCGGGCGCGTACCGAACTGGACGACACACCCGCATTCCGTGCGCGCATCCAGCGCGGCGCGGATTTCCTCGACCGGTTGCTGGCCGAAGATGGCGTGGTCTACGGGGTCACCACCGGTTACGGCGATTCGTGCACCGTGGTGATTCCGCCCGACTTGGTCGCCGAGTTGCCGCATCACCTGTATGCATACCACGGCTGCGGCCTGGGCCGGTTCCTCGACGCGCAGGAAACCCGCGCGGTGCTGGCCGCGCGCCTGGCGTCGCTGTCGCAGGGCATGTCCGGTACCAGCGTGGCGTTGCTGGAAGGGCTGGCCAGCCTGTTGCACCACGACGTGCTGCCGCGCATTCCTGCCGAAGGTTCGGTTGGCGCCAGCGGTGACCTCACCCCGCTGTCCTATGTCGCCGCGGTGCTGTGTGGCGAGCGCGAGGTCCTGTACCAGGGCGAGGTGCAGCTCGCCGCCGAGGTGCTGCCACGCATCGGCCTGGCGCCGTTGCGCCTGCGGCCGAAGGAGGGGCTGGCACTGATGAACGGCACCGCGGTGATGACCGGACTGGCCTGCCTGGCCTGGAGCCGGGCCGACTACCTGTGCCGGCTGGCCACCCGCCTGACCGCCTTCAACGTACTGGCCAGCGATGGCAACGCGCATCATTTCGACCAGTCCCTGTTCGCCGCCAAGCCGCATCCCGGCCAGGCCCGGATCGCCGCGCGGCTGCGCACGGACCTGCACAGCGAGCAACCGCCGCGCAATGCACAACGGCTGCAGGATCGCTATTCGTTGCGTTGCGCCCCGCACGTGATCGGCGTGCTGGAAGACACCCTGCCGTTCCTGCGCCAGCTGATCGAGACGGAACTCAACAGTGCCAACGACAATCCACTGATCGACCCTGATGGCGAACGCGTGCTGCACGGCGGACATTTCTACGGTGGACATATCGCCTTGGCCATGGACACGCTGAAGAACGTCGTGGCCAATGTCGCCGACCTGCTCGACCGCCAGCTCGCACTGCTGGTGGATGCACGGTACAGCCACGGCCTGCCGGCGAACCTGTCGGCAGCCACTGGCCCGCGAGCGGCGATCAACCATGGCCTGAAGGCGCTGCAGATCAGCGTATCGGCATGGACCGCCGAAGCATTGAAGGGCACCATGCCGGCGTCGGTGTTCTCGCGTTCCACCGAGTGCCACAACCAGGACAAGGTAAGCATGGGCACGATCGCTGCCCGCGACTGCCTGCGCGTGATCGAACTGACCGAACAGGTGGTGGCGGCGATGTTGTTGGCGGCGCGGCAGGCCCTGTCGCTGCGCCAGCGCATGGATGGCCCACTGCCGCTGCACGACGCGCTGGCGGCGATGCACGCCGATCTCGCCCAGCGCATCGTGCTGGTGGAAGAAGACCGTGCCCTGGATGGCGACCTGCGCCAGCTGCTGCAGGACATCCGCGGCAAGCGCTGGGAGATCTATCGCGATGCATGACCTGGCTGCCGAAATCGCCCTGGCACCGGCTTTCCACGACTGCGATCCGATGCAGGTGGTCTGGCATGGAAATTACTTCAAGTACTTCGAGCTCGCACGCTGCGCCCTGCTGCAACGGCATGACTACGACTACCCGCAGATGCAGCAGTCCGGATACCTGTGGCCGGTGGTCGACGCACGGGTGAAATACATCCGGCCGCTGCGTTACCAGCAGCCGCTGCGCGTGCAGGCGCGCATCGTGGAATGGGAAAACCGCCTGAAGATCGCCTATGGGATCTTCGATGCCGGCAGCGGCGAGCAGCTGACCCGCGCCCATACCATCCAGGTGGCGGTGGCCGCCGACAGCGGTGAAATGCAGTACCTGTGTCCCCCGATCCTGTGGCAGAAACTGGGAGTTGCCGCACCATGAACCTTTTCCGTCCCCTGCGCCTGCTGGCGCTGACGATGCTGCTGGCGGTAGCCAACACCGCCCTGGCAGCCGATCCGGATGTCGAAGCCATCACCCGCGACGTGGCCCGGCCGGCCGTGCTGCGTGGCGCGTTCAACCAGGAGAAGCAGGTCGCCGGCTTCCGCAATCCGTTGCGTTCGCAGGGGACCTTCGTGGTGGCGCGCGAGCGGGGTGTCATCTGGTCGACGCTGGAGCCGTTTCCGTCGGAGCTGGTGATCACCGCCGAACGTATCCTCAGCCGCCAGCGCGATGGCAGCACCCGGGTCGAACTGGATGCCCGCGAGCAGCCGGCCATGCGCTCGGTCAATGCGATCCTGTTCGCATTGATGAGCGGTGACGTGCAGGCCTTGTCCAGCCAGTTCACCGTGCAGGCACGGCGCGACGGCAACACGTGGATCCTGGCGCTGGCCCCGAAGTCGCCGATGCTGGCCAAGGCGTTCACGTCGCTGGAATTGCGTGGCGACCGCTACGTCCGCCAGGTCACCATTGTCGAAGCCAGCAACGACCGCACGCTGATCACGTTCTCCGGCCTGCGCGAAACCCCCGCCGTGCTGAGCGCCGACGAGGCCGCACGCCTTGAGTGATGTGACCGGCAATGCCGCGCCGGGCAATGGCCCGCCCCGGGCGTGGCGCTGGCTGGCGCTGGCCTGGCTGGTGCTGCTGGTCGCGATAGGCGCGCAGCAGGCACGGCAGTGGCGCCAGCAGCCGCCCATCGACACCGACATCCTCGCGCTGTTGCCCCAGGATGCGCATGATCGCCTGCTGTCCGACGTCACCCGCCGGATCGCGGATGCCAACTCGCGTGACGTGGTGGTGCTGCTCGGCAGCACCGACGGCGCTGCCGTGCTGCGTGCCCGGGCCGCGTTTGCCGACGCGCTGGCGAAGGATCCCGAAAGCGGCCTGCTGCGGCCGGCCGGCGCACTGGACGGCTGGTTCGAACAGGCACGCGCGTTCTATGCGCCTTACCGCGACCGGTTGCTGACGGCGACGCAGCGCGAGGCGCTGCAGCAGACGGCGCCGGATGCCTGGGCCGGACAGGCATTGGCATCGCTGTACGGCCCGATGGGCGGGCCACGCCTGACCGCGTGGCTGCAGGATCCACTTTCCTTGTGGCCCGGTTGGTGGCAGCAGCAGGCGAAGGCGGCAGGGTTGCGCTTGGGCGAGGATGGCCTGCTGCAGGCCGATGGCCAGCAGTGGGCGGTGTTGCGTTTCGATACGCGTGGGTCGGCGTTCCAGTTGGATGGCGAGCCGCACATCGGCGCCCTGCTGCAGCGTGCCGGCAACGCCGCCAGCGAAGCGGCGCCAGGGCTTGAGATCGTGCAGGCGGGTGTTCCGCTGCATGCCGAAGCGGCGGCGGTGCAGGCCAACCGCGAGATCAATACGATCGGCTGGGGCTCGCTGGTCGCCGTCCTGCTGCTGGTCTGGCTGGCTTTCCGGTCGCTGCGGCCGATCCTGCTGGTGGCGATATCGCTGCTGGTGGGCTGTGGGGTGGCGTTGGCGGCCACCGTGCTGGTGTTCGGCAAGATCCATCTGTTGACGCTGGTGTTCGGAGCCTCGCTGGTTGGCGTGGCCGAAGACTATGGCATCCACTGGTTCGCCTCGCGCCAGGCCGCGCCACGGCAAAGCCGCTGGACGCTGCTGCGCGGGCTGTTGCCCGGCCTGTGCCTGGCGCTGCTGACCAGCGCACTGGCCTACCTGGCGCTGGCGATCGCCCCCTTCCCCGGCCTGCGCCAGATGGCGGTGTTTTCGGTGGTGGGGCTGGCGGCTGCATTCGTTACCGTGATCCTGTGGTTCCCTTGGCTGGACGGCGGCCAGGTTCGCCAGACCCGCTTCTCGCATTGGCTGGGCAATACCCTGCAGCGCTGGCCACGCATGCAGGGGCGACGTCCGTTGCTGCTGGTGCTGGGCGCGGCGGTCGTTCTTTCGGCCGCCGGCATCACCCGCCTGCACATCGATGACGACCTGCGCAGCCTGCAGTCTTCGCCTGCCGCGCTGATGCAGGACCAGGTGCGTATCTCCCACCTGCTGGGCATGCCCAGCCCAGCGCAGTTCTTCCTGGTGCAGGGCCGTGACGCGGCGCAACTGCTGCAGCACGAGGAGGCGCTGACCGCTCGCCTGCGCACGCTTGAAGGGGAGGGCCGGATTGGCAGCCACCGGGCCATCAGTGACTGGCTGCCATCGCCACGGCAGCAGCAGGCCGATGCCGCGCTGTCTGGGCAGGTCGAGGCCCAGGTGCTGGCCCGTGTTTCCCAGGTCAGCGGCGAGGCGTTGCAGCGTCCCATGTTCTCCAGCACGCCGATCACCCTGCAGGATTTCCTTGCGTCGCCGGCTTCGACGCCGTTCCGGCCCCTGTGGCTGGGACGGTTGGGCGAAGGGGTGGCCAGCGTGGTGCTGGTCGATGATCTGTCGCAGCCGCGCGCGCTGGCGGACCTGGGCGCGGCGGCGACCGGCCTGTCCGGCGTGCGCTGGGTCGATCGCACCGAGGATTTCTCGCGCCTGCTGGGCCACTACCGCAAATTGATGAGCGTGATGCTGCTTGCCGGAATCGCGCTGGTGTTCGCCGCACTGTGGTGGCGATACCGCCGGGATGCCTGGCGGGTGCTCCTGCCGACCCTGCTGGCGGGCGCGCTCACCCTGGCATTGCTCGGCCTGTCCGGCCAGCCACTGCAACTGTTCAACGTGCTGGCACTGATGCTGCTGTTGGGCATGGGCGTGGACTACGGCATCTTCCTGCTGGAGCACCGTGGCGATCCCAGTGCCTGGGTCGCGGTCTGCGTGGGCGCGGCCAGCACCTGGTTGTCGTTCGGATTGCTGGGCCTTTCGGCCACCCCGGCGCTTCGGGCGTTCGGGCTGACCCTGCTGCTCGGCATCGGGCTGGTCTGGATGTTGTCGCCCTTGTTCCGGCCGTCGGTCGAGGCCACCGGCATGGAGCATGAACCATGAAGCGTACGCTTGGGCTGATGGAAACCGGAAAACGCCGCATGGCCCGGCTGCTGCAGATCGGCGTCATCGCCGTCCTGCTGGCGGCCTGCACCGGCCTGCCTGCGCAGCACCCCCGGATGGAGCTGCCACCGTTGCGGCTTGCGCCTGCCAGCCTGCAGGGAACGCTGGCACTGCAACAGCAGCTGCACTTCCGCTTCGGCCGCGTGGAGCGTGACCTGGATGCGCTGCTGGAAGCCGATGCCGGGCAGGTCCAGCTGCTGGTGCAGGCCATGGGCCAGACCGGCTTCCGCGTGCACTGGGATGGCCAGCACCTGGACGAACAGCGCGCCCCTTGGCTGCCGCGCCAGGTACAGGCCGGGCGCGTGCTGGACGACCTGCAGTTCGCGCTGTGGCCGACCGCTGCCATTGCGGCGGTGCTGCCGCCGGGCTGGACCGTCGAAGATGATGGCCGGTTGCGCCGCCTGCGGCACGCCGGCCAGGATGGGTTGCGCCTGCAGCGCGAAATGGACGGCAGCCTGCAGCTGGACAACCTGGCGGAAGGTTATTCGCTGCAGATCCGTTCAGTGCAGGTCGAGGCACCCCAGCCATGAGCGCGCCGGTCTACCTGAACGACCTGGGCGTCATCTGTGCGCTGGGCGCGGATCGCGCTGCGGTGGCGCGCGGCCTGTTCGCTGCGCACCCCGGTGGCTTGTCGGCCTGCGACGATGTGCTGGCGGGATACACGTTGGAACTGGGCCGGGTGACCGCCGACCTGCCCGATCTGTCGCACTGCCCCGTTGCCTGGCGTGGGCGCAACAACGCCTTGCTGGCCGCCGCGCTCGATCCGATCATGCCCGCGGTGCGGGCCGCGATCGAACGCCATGGCGCCGGGCGCGTGGCGGTGATCGTGGGAACCAGTACGTCGGGAATCGGTGAAGCCGAACCGGCGCTGCGCGCGTTGCAACAGGATGGGCAGTGGCCGGCCAGCTTTGCCTATGGCCAGCAGGAGATGGGCAGTGCGGCGTCATTCGTGCGCCAGCGCAGCGGTGCCCAGGGACCGGGCTGGACGCTGTCAACCGCCTGTTCGTCCAGCGCCAAGGCACTGGCATCGGCCGCGCGCCTGCTGCGTGCGGGCATCGTCGATGCGGTCATCGCCGGTGGCGCCGATTCGCTGTGCCGCTTCACCGTGGCCGGTTTCCATGCACTCGAATCGATTTCCGTGCAGCGTTGCCTGCCGTTCTCGCGCCACCGCGCTGGCATCAACATCGGCGAAGGCGCGGCATTGTTCCTGCTCACCCGCGAGCCGGGCCCGGTGTGCCTGGCCGGATGGGGTGAAAGTTCCGATGCACACCATATGTCCGCACCCGAGCCTACCGGCGCCGGTGCGATGATGGCGCTGCGCGATGCGCTGCAGCGCGCCGGCTGGGCACCAGGCGAGGTGGATTACATCAACCTGCACGGCACGGCCACCCGCCATAACGACGCCATGGAGGCGCGGGCGGTGTCAGAAGTGCTTGGTGCGCAGGTTGCCGCCAGTTCCACCAAGCCGCTCACCGGGCACACGCTGGGGGCATCCGGGGCGATCGAAACGGCGTTGTGCTGGATCGCGCTGGCGGAGAATCCGCAACAGCAGCTGCCGCCACACTGGTGGGATGGACAGGTCGATTCCGGGCTGCCTGCGCTGGCACTGGTGGTGCCCGGTACACGCGCAGCGCAGCCGTTGCAGCGGGTGCTCAGCAGTTCATTCGCCTTTGGCGGCAGCAACGCCGTGCTGGCCTTGTCGCGCGGGCCGCTGCCATGACCCTATACCGGATCGAGGACATCGTTCCGCATCGCGGCAGCCTGCTGCTGCTCGACCAGCTGCTGCGCTGGGATGACGACAGCATCGAAGTGGCGCTGGTGGTGCCTGGCGAGGGAATGTTCATTGAACCGGATGGCATGCCGGCGTGGATCGGCATCGAGTACATGGCCCAGGCCATCGCCGCCTGGGCCGGCTGCAGGGCCCGCCGCGACGGGCATCCGCCACGGCTTGGTTTCCTGCTGGGCAGCCGCCGCTACAGCAGCATCCGCCCACGGTTCCCCTGTGGGACACGGCTGGTGGTGCACGCACGCCGCGAACTGATGGGCGACAATGGCCTGGGCCTGTTCGCCTGCCGCATCGATGCCGGCGGCGAAACATGGGTGGAGGCGAACGTATCGGTATTCGAGCCGGTGGACGCGCAGGCATATCTGGAGAAGGGAAAAGCATGACAGCGAACCTGGGCGTGCTGGTCACCGGCGCCAGCCGTGGCATCGGTCGCGCGATTGCCCTGCGCGCGGCGCGCGATGGCTTCGACGTGGCGGTGCACTGTCGCAGCCGCGTTGGCGAGGCGCAGGCCGTGGTGGCCGAGATCATCGCGATGGGACGACAGGCGCGCGTGCTGAGCTTCGACGTCGCCGACCGTGCGGCGGCGCGTACCGTGCTGGAAGACGATGTGCAGGCACATGGCGCCTATTACGGCGTGGTCTGCAATGCCGGCATCGCCCGTGATGGTGCCTTCCCGGCGCTCAGCGCGGAGGACTGGGACCAGGTGCTGCATACCAACCTGGATGGGTTCTACAACGTGCTGCATCCGCTGGTGATGCCGATGGTCCGCCGCCGCCAGCCGGGGCGCATCGTCACCCTGGCCTCCGTCTCGGGGCTGGTCGGCAATCGCGGCCAGGTCAATTACAGCGCGGCCAAGGCCGGCATCATCGGCGCGACCAAGGCGCTGGCGCTGGAACTGGCCAGCCGCCGCATCACGGTCAACTGCGTGGCCCCGGGCCTGGTCGACACCGAGATGTTGCAGGACGAAGTGGTGGAGCATGCACTCAAGCTGGTGCCGGCCGGGCGCGTGGGCACCCCGGACGAAGTGGCGGCCACGGTGGCGTTCCTGCTGTCGCCGGATGCCGGCTACATCACCCGCCAGGTGATCTCGGTCAACGGAGGCATGGCCTGATGGCCCGCGAAGGCCGTCGCGTCGTGGTCACCGGCGCCGCTGCGATCAGTCCGCTGGGGCAGGATTGGCCGGGCATCCATGCGCGCCTGCGCGCGTTGCGCAATGCGGTGCGCAGCCTGCCCGAATGGGCGGCCTACGAAGGATTGAACACGCGCCTGGCCGCGCCGGCCGAACCGTTCGACCTGCCACCGCATTACAACCGCAAGACCACCCGGTCGATGGGCCGGGTCGCGCTGATGGCCGTGCGCGCCAGCGAACTGGCGCTGCAGCAGGCCCGGCTGCTGGACCATCCCGTCCTGCGCAGCGGGCGCACCGGCGTGGCCTACGGGTCGTCCGCCGGCAGCCACGAAGCGATCAGCGAGTTCGGTCGCATGCTCAACAGTTTCACCACCGAAGGCATCACCGCCACCACCTACCTGAAGATGATGAGCCACACCGCACCGGTCAACATCGGCGTGTTCTTCGGGCTGAGTGGCCGCATCCACACCACCTCCAGTGCCTGTACCTCGGGCAGCCAAGGCATCGGCGAAGCCTACGAAACCATCCGCGCCGGCCGCCAGACGGTCATGCTCGCCGGGGGCTCGGAGCAGCTGGATGCCACTGCGGCGGCTGTGTTCGACACCCTGTTCGCCACCAGCGTGCGCAACGATGCGCCACATGCCACGCCGCGTCCGTTCGATGTCGCCCGTGACGGCCTGGTGCTGGGCGAAGGCGCCTGCACCCTGGTGCTGGAAGAGCTGGACCATGCGCTGGCGCGTGGCGCCCCTGTCCTGGCCGAAGTGCTGGGCTATGGCAGCAACAGCGATGGCCAGCATGTCACCCAGCCCAGCAGCCCGACCATGGCGCGCGCCATGCAACTGGCACTGGACGATGCCGGGCTGGACGCTGCACGGATCGGCTACGTCAACGCCCATGGCACGGCCACCGAACAGGGCGATATCGCCGAAAGCCAAGCCACCGCGCAGGTGTTCGGCCGTTCGGTGCCGGTCAGTACGCTCAAGAGCTACGTCGGCCACATGCTGGGTGCCTGCGGCGCCTTCGAAGCCTGGCTGAGCATCGAGATGATGCGCGAAGGCTGGTTCGCGCCCACGTTGAACCTCGCCGAGGTGGATCCGCGCTGCGGCGACCTCGACTACATCACCGGAGAAGGGCGCGCGCTGCATGTCGACCATGTGATGAGCAACAACTTCGCATTCGGTGGCATCAACACGTCACTGGTATTCGGCCGTTTCGACACGCCAGCTGCCTGAACCGGCCCACCACATTGATGAATCCCACGCGGGAAAACGTGCCCATCGGCCCCTGGCAGTGGCTTGACGCCTTCCGCCCGTGACGGGTTTCCGACACAATCATGCTTTCAAGGGTAAAACCTGGAAGCATGCAAGCCTACGTCTACAAGAGCCAACGAAAAGACGACACGTACGTGTATCTCGCCCAGCGTGATGCCTTCGACGTGCTGCCTGCGCCATTGGCTGCCTCGCTGGGCGCGCTGACGCTGGTGCTGGAAGTCGCCTTGACCGACCAGCGCCGGCTGGCACGTGCCGATGCCGCGCAGGTGCGCGACGAGCTGTCCAGCCGCGGCTTCTACCTGCAGGTGCCGCCAAGCGTGACCAGCATGATGCCGCGTCACAATGACTGATCCGCAGCCCCGCATGGTGTACGGCGTACTGGGCCTGGGCGCCTTGCTGGCGCTTGGCGCCGGTCTCGGGGGAATTCCCGGTGCCCTGCTCGCTGCCCTGGCGCAGCCGGCGTTTGCACTGGGCGTTTCGTCGGCACGACGCAGCCGTGCTGCGCGCCCGTTGCCACAGTTGGCGCGCGAAGATCTGCCGGCATTGCTGGCCTTGTGGCTGGCCGGCCCGCTGGCGCTGGCGCTGTTGATGGCCTGGCCGCTGGCCGCGCTGCGTGAAAGCGGCAGCCTGGCCGCCGCACTCGGATTGGCCGTGCTGCTCAGCGTGGGGCTGTTGGCCGTGTGGCGTACGTGGCCGTTGTGGAGCGACGTGGAACGCCTGGCCGGAGGTCTGCAGCGGCATGCCGCAGGATTGCCCGGGCGCGACCTGGGCGCATGGCGTGGCTTGTGGGTAGCGACGCTGGTATTGGCGTTGTGCGCACTGGTGGTGCTGCCGGTCTGGCCCGCATTGTTGCCTGCGGCGCTGCACTGGCCTGCGGTGGCTGCCACGGTGGTGCTCTCGCCGGTGCTGCACTTTCTGTTGCAACGCGTGGCACCCGCCGGCAATTCGCGTGCACTGCCGGCCGCTGGCGACGTGGCTGGCAGCGGCTGGGCGATGCCGGAGGCAACCGCCGAGGATGCCGGCGCGGCCGGGCTGGAGCCGATCGAGGCCGATGCGTTGGGCCCGGCATTGTATGAGGCGGCACGGCACGGTCGCATCGACCGCGCGCTGCAATTGTTGCAGGCCGGCGCCGATCCCCATGCAGCACCGGATCCACAATGGCGGGACCAGCGCAACCTGCCGGTGCTTGCGGCGGTGCTGCCCGACCTGCGGCTGCTGCGCGAACTCATCGCCCGCGGCGTGGACGTCAATGCGCCGCATCGTGGCATGACCCCGCTGCTGGCCGCGACCCGTGACAGCTGGCATGGCCGGCCGGAAGCGGTGATGACCCTGCTCGCCAACGGCGCCGATTCGCGTGCTACCGATGCCGATGGCAATACGCCGTTGCATCACGCCGCGCGCAGTTCGGATCCGGGCGTGGCAGCGTTGTTGCGCGATGCCGCCGCCGAGATCGATGCGCTGAACAATGAGGGCTGGTCGCCGTTGGCGATCGCCTGCCAGGTCGGCAACTGGCGGTTGGCGCGTTTCCTGCTGGAGCGCGGCGCGCGCAGCGAACCGGCCGAAGGCATCCCGGTGTTGTTGGCTGCCGCCGCCACCGAAGACGACGATCCTGCCGGCGTGCAGCTGCTGCTGAAGAGCAAGGCACGCGCCGACGCCCGCGACCGCCTGCGTCGCAGCGCCCTGCACGAGGCCGCCCTGGCCGGCCACGTGGCCATCATCGATGCATTGCTGGCCGCAGGCGCCAACCTGGAGGCGCGTGACGCGCTGGGCCGTACGCCGTTGCTGGAAGCCGCCGCCGGCGGCCGCGCAGCGGTGATCGAACACCTGCTTGCACACACCCCCGACCTGGCCGCAGTGGACGTCGAGGGCCGCAATGCGCTGCTGTTGGCGGCGATGGCCGATAACGTGCCGCCGATGCTGGTGCGGCGCCTGCTGGACCTGGGCCTGCCGATCAACCTGGATGACCCGCTGGGCAGGCGTGCGGTGGACAGTGCGGCCGAGGCCGGGCGCTGGGCCATCGTGTCGATGCTGGATCCGTCCTATACCCTTCCCGCTGCGGTCAGCGACGGCCTGGAAGCGGCCGGTGAGGATGCCCGCAACGGAGGCGCCGCGCTGCTGCCGGATCGTCCGCCGCTGGTGCTGCTGCGCGAATCGCTTGGGTTCGGCAACCTGGAAGGCATGGAGCCGATGGCACGCTTGTGCCAGCCCGATGAACTCGGCAGCCTGCTGCACGATCCGGGCCTGGCGCTGGACCCGCGCGCCGTGGCCTGGCTGCTTCAGCACGGCGCCACGCCGGACATGCGCGATGCCTGCGACGACACTCCGATGTTCGCCTTGCTGGCGCGCGGGGTCGATGCCGTGCCCGCGCTGCAGGCGATGCTGGACCAGGGCGTGTCGCCGGCAGGCAGCGGCGGCCTGGCCCGGTTGCTGGCCGCCTGTGTCCAGCACGACCAGGCCAGCCGTGGCCTGGAACAGCTGGCGCTGGAACTGCTGGAACGTGGAGCCGATCCGTTCGCGCCGTCGCCGGCCGGCGACCCGCCGCTGGCGCTGGCGGTCCGCCTGGGATGGCTGCGCCTGCAGCAGGCATTGCTCGGATTGGGCGTGGACCGTGAGGCACGCGACAGCCATGGCATGACCGCGCTGCACCTGGCCACTGCGCTGGGACGCGAGGCGGCACTCAAGCTGCTGGTGCGCAATGGCGCATCGCCCGAAGCGCGCGCGGCCGATGGCCAGACCCCGCTTGGCGTGGCGCTGGCCAGTGGGCGCCGCGACCTGGCCGATTGGCTGGACTGGCGCGTCTGGTCACTGCCACGGCGCACCCTTCGCGCGTCCGACCTTCCCGCTGCGGCCACGGCAGGCGACGTCGACGCCGTCCGTCGCCTGATCGATCTCGGTTTCGCGGTCGACGCGGTGGACGCACAGGGATGTACCGCACTGCTGCGCGCCGCCGGGGGCGGCCACCTTGCGGTCGTGCACCTGCTGCTGGCACGCCAGGCCGATCCGCAGCATGCCTCGGCCAGTGGCGCCACGCCATTGTCGGCGGCGGTCAGCATGCGCCAGATGGATATCGTGTCGGCGTTGCTTGATGCCGGCGCACAGCTGGAACACCGCCTGCCGGGTGGCGTGACCGTACTGATGCTGGCCTGCGCGCTGGGCCTGCCGGACATCGCCGCGCGGCTGTTGAGCGCCAATGCCGATGTCCACGCCTGCGATGCACAGCAACTGGCACCGCTGCACTGCGCTGCACTGTACGGATTCGCGGCCCGCGACCTTTCGCGCCTGATGGCGCTGCTGGATACCCTGCTGCTGGCCGGCGCGGAGCCTGACAAGGCCGCCGCCGGCGATGTCACCCCGCTGCTGCTGCTGCTGGGCGCCCGCGCTGAACCCGGTACCGCCTGCGACGAGCAGGTGGTGTTGGCCGGCGTCGAGCGCCTGCTGGATGAAGAAGTCTCGCTGGAGGTACGCGATCCGCGCGGCTTCGGCCCCCTGCACCTGGCGGCGCTGCACGGCCTGCCGCTGCTGGTGCAGCGCCTGCTGCGTGCCGGCGCCGATCCGGAAGTGCGCGATACGCTCAACCGCAGCCCGCGCGAGATCGCGGTGATGCGCGGTTTCATCGACGTCGCCGGGGAGTTCGAACCACGCGTTCCCGGGGTTTCTTCGATGGCGCGTTTCCTGCGCGAATAGCCTGGCCCCTAGTCCCTGCGTAGCGCCGGGGCCATGCCCGGCGAATGGGGCCCATCCGGGATTACCGCTTGCTGTCACCGTCGCTGCCCGCATCGGCTTCGAACAGGTGCATCAGGTCATTGCGTGCATCGCGCGATGTCTGCACCACCGCCGCGTCATCGTCGTACACCAGGTACTGGTCACGCAGCAGCTTTTCATCGTGCTCGCGGAAGCGCTGCACATGGCGCCGGGCGGTTTCGCCTGGTATGCCCAGCGCCACCAGCACGCGCTCGCTCAGCTCCAGGCTGGTACCGAACACCTCGCGGAAAGGTTCGGCCGACATGTCCATCAGCCGCCAGGCATGCTGCCGGTTGCGGGCCCGCGCCAGTACCACCGCATCCGGGTACAGGCGCCGGATCAATCGCGTCGCGCGCAGGTTGGTGTCCGGATCATCCATGGTCACCACGAACACCGCGATCTCCGCGCCACCGGCGGCACGCAGCATTTCCGGGCGCGTGGGATCGCCGTAGTACAGTTGGTTGCCGAAACGACGCAGGTCGGCCACGGTGTCCGGGTTCACTTCCAGCGCCACGAACGGCACTTTCTGCGCGGTCAGCAACCGTGCCACCACCTGGCCGAAGCGCCCCATGCCGGCGATCAGTACCTTGGGCCGGTTGCCCGGCGATACCTCGTCCGGCGGCGGGGCATCGGTACGGGGTGCGGGCTGGCGCCCCAACACCTTCAGCAGGGCGATCATCAGCAGCGGCGTGATCGCCATCGACAGGCCCACGATGGCCACCAGCCGGTCGTGGTTGGCGTTGCCGAGCAGGCGCACCCGTTGCGCTTCATTGAACACCACGAACGCGAACTCGCCCCCCAGCCACAGCACGCTGCCCAGTACCAGCGCCCCGCGCGCAGGAAGCTTCGCCAAGCGGCCGATGCCATACAGCACGCCGAACTTCACCAGCAGCAGCATGCCCACGCCTGCCGCGATCATGCCAGGCTCGGCGGCGATGCGATCCAGGTCGATGCCCATTCCGACGGCGATGAAGAACAGGCCCAGGAAGAGCCCCTTGAAGGGTTCGATCTGGGCTTCCAGTTCATGCCGGAACTCGGAATCGGACAGCAGCACACCGGCAACGAATGCACCCAGGCTGGGGCTCAGGCCCGCCTCCTGCATGAACCATGCGGTGCCCAGCACCACCAGCAGCGCGGTGGCGGTGAACATCTCCGGGCTGCGCGTCCGCGCCACGATGCCGAACAACCGGCGCAGCACCGGCCGGCCGAACAGGATCACCACCGCCAACGCGCCCAGCGCCACCGCCACGTCATGCCACTGCAGGGTCTGGTTGCGTGCACCGCCCAGCAGCGGTATCGCCGCCAGCAACGGAATGGCGATCAGGTCCTGGAACAGCAGGATCGCGAACGCCAGCCGGCCGTGATCGCTGTTGAGCGCCTTGTGTTCGGACAACAGCTGCAGGCCGACGGCGGTGGACGAAAGCGCCAGCGCCACGCCCACCACCAACGCACTCTTCCACTGGAAATGGTCCAGCATCAGCAGGCCGCCAAGCACCAGCCCGCAGCATGCCACCTGCAGCGCGCCGGCACCGAACACCGAACGCCGCATCACTTTCAGCCGCGACGGTGACAGCTCCAGGCCGATGACGAACAGCAACATCACCACGCCGATTTCAGCGGCCCCCAGGATCCGGTCGGTATCCTGCACGAAGCCCAGTCCGTCCGGGCCCAGCACCACGCCCGCAGCGAGGTAGCCCAGTACGGCGCCGAAACCCAGCCTGCGGAAGACCGGGACGGCGATCACTGCGGCAAGCAGCAGGACAAGGGCCAGTTCAAGCACGCCGCTATGCATGGGGATGCCGGGTCGCGATGGGAGGAGGGGAGGGGCATGCACGAAGTGCGATTGCCAATGCCGTCATTATGCGCCGCTTGTCGTCGCGCACGGGTGCAGGTGCGGCTTACCGCTTGCACAACGTCGCCGCCCATGGGGTTGACCCCCGCTGCCGGGAGGTCCATCCTGCCCGCGCCACCGGTACGTCCGTTGGCCGAAGACAGCGGCGAGGCAGCGTTCGCCCCTCTCGTTGTCTTCAACACCTTTCCGGAGTCCAACCCCATGTCAAGCGACAGTAGAAGTCGACCTCGTTCGACGCCAGCCACGGCGACCACCTGACAGGGAGGGTTCGCCTGCACTGGCGTTGCGCTTGCAACCTCGAAGGCGAACCACGATGAACCAGAAGCAGATGCTGCGTCCGGCTGCAGACGCGGCCACCTTGGCCTCGCCATTGGCCAACTTCAACACCGCCGATGCGGTGGAACACCTGAACACCCTGGGCCAGCACCGCGCTGCCGAATTGCTGGCGGCGCTGCCGTTGCCGCGTGCGGTGAAAATGCTGGAAGCGCCCGAGCTGCAGCATGCCGGCAAGCTGGTGGCTGCCTTGCCAGCGGCACGCGCAGCGGCGTTGCTGGGGCTCATGGCCGATGACCGCGCCACCGACATCGTGCTCGAACTGGATGCGGACGAGCGCGCACGGCTGGTGCCGCTGATCGGCGTCGAAGCCCGCCAGGTGATCCAGCGGCTGCTGAGCTACCCGCCGGATACCGCCGGTGCCTTGATGACCACCGAGTTCGTCAGCGTGCCGTCCACCTGGACGATCGGGCAGACCCTGCAGCACATCCGGGAAGTCGAACGTACCCGCGAGACCGTGTACGCGATCTACGTGCTCGACCCGGCCAGCCAGCAACTGCAACAGGTGGTGACGATGCGCAGGCTGATCACCGGCCTGGCCGAGCAATCCATCCTCTCCGTGGCACAGGTCAATGCACCGGTCACCGTCGATGTGCACATGGACCAGGAAGAAGTGGCCCAGCTGATCCGCCGCCACGATCTGCTGGCCATTCCCGTGGTGGATGCGCAGCAGCACATGCTGGGCATCGTGACCGTGGACGATATCCTCGACGCGCTGATCGAAGAATCCACCGAGGACGCGCACAAGTTCGGTGGCATGGAAGCGTTGGAGAAGCCGTACATGCAGATCGGTTTCTTCGAGATGCTGCGCAAGCGCGGCGGCTGGCTCAGCGTGCTGTTCCTCGGTGAGATGCTGACCGCCAGCGCAATGCAGCACTACGAGGATGAACTGGCACGCGCGGTGGTGCTGACGCTGTTCATTCCGTTGATCATGAGCTCCGGTGGCAACTCCGGCTCACAGGCCACCTCGCTGCTGATCCGCAGCCTGGCGCTGCGCGAACTGCGGTTGCGCGACTGGTGGAAGGTGGCCCTGCGCGAAGTCCCTACCGGCCTGGTGCTGGGCACGATCCTGGGCATGCTGGCGATGACCCGCATCATCGTCTGGCAGCTCGGCGGCCTGCATGACTATGGCGAGCATTGGCTGCTGCTCGCACTGACCGTGGCTGCAGCGCTGGTCGGCATCGTCACCTTCGGCTCGTTGTCCGGCTCGATGTTGCCGTTCGCCCTGAAGCGCCTGGGCTTCGATCCGGCCAGCGCCTCCGCCCCGTTCGTGGCCACGCTGGTGGACGTCACCGGGCTGGTCATCTACTTCAGCATCGCCGCCATGATCCTGCGCGGCACCCTCCTGTAAAAAAGGGGACGGAGGGGATTAAGTCGCAAACGACGCGGACCTGCATCGTTTGCGACTTAATCCCCTCCGTCCCCTTTTTTGTTTTACTAGCGGCATGAGCACCTACAACCTGCAGTCCGTGTTCCGCCCGCAATCGGTCGCCGTGGTCGGCGGCAGTCCGCGCGATCGTTCGGCGGGGCGCGCGGTGATGCGCAACCTGCGTGGGGCGGGGTTCGCCGGCAAGGTCGCCTGGATCAATCCGCGCCATGCGGAGATCGACGGCACCCGTACCGTCAAACGGTTGAAGGACCTGGACTGGGTGCCGGAGCTGATCGTGGTCACCGCCCCGGCCAGCATCGTGCCGCAGGTGATCGCCGATGCCGCCGCGCTGGGCGTGGCCGCTGCGATCATCCTCACCGCCAACCTTGGCGAGGGGTCGGGTTCGCTCGGTGCCCAGGTCGAAGCCAGCGCGCGCGCCAAGGGCCTGCGCATCCTCGGCCCGCACTGCCTGGGCGTGATCGCGCCGCATGCCCGGCTCAACGCCAGCATCGCCGCGCACGTGCCGCAGGCCGGCGACCTGGCCCTGGTTTCCGAATCCAGCGCGATCGCCGCCGCGCTGGTGGAATGGGGCGTGGCACGCTCGGTGGGATTCTCCGCCGTGGTGTCGTTGGGCGACACCCTGGACGTGGACTTCGGCGACCTGCTGGATTACTTCGCCACCGACTACCGGACCCGCGCCATCCTGCTGTACGTGGAACAGATCAAGGACGCGCGCAAGTTCATGTCGGCTGCGCGCGCCGCCGCCCGGTCCAAGCCGGTGATGGTGGTCAAATCCGGCCGTGCTGAGCGGATCATGCCGGGCAATGACACCCACGTGCAGGCCCTGGCGCGCGCCGATGATGTCTACGGCGCGGCATTCAATCGTGCTGGCCTGCTGCGCGTGAGTGCATTGGACGAGTTGTTCACTGCTGCCGAAACGCTGGGCCGGCTGGGATCTTTCCCGGGCCGGCGCCTGGCCATCCTCAGCAACGGTGGCGGTGTCGGCCGGCTGGCCGTGGACCAGCTGGCCGCGTTGCGCGGCACCCTGGCGACGTTGTCGGATGCCACCGTGCAGCAGCTGGATGCGGTGCTGCCGCAGGGCTGGTCGCGCTCCAACCCGGTGGACATCGTGGTCGACGCGGACGGTGAACGCTATGCCGCGGCCATCGAGGCATTGCTGGCCGACAACGAGAACGATGCGCTGCTGGTGGTCAACGTGCCCACCGCATTTACTTCGTCAGCCGACGCCGCACAGGCGCTGACCCGCACCCTGGGCCTGCGTCCGCGCCACCAGCGCGACAAGCCGGTGTTCGCGGTATGGCTGGGCAATGACGAACGTGCCACCGCCACGCTGAATGCCGCCCGCGTGCCGACCTATCCGACCGAAGCCGAGGCCGTGCGTGGCTTCCAGCATCTGGTGCGCTACCGCGAGGCGCAGAACGCCCTGATGGAGACGCCGCCCAGCCTGCCCCAGGATTTCGTTGTCGACACCGCTGCCGGGCGTGCCATCGTCGAGGCCGCACTGGACGCCGGCCAACGCTGGCTGGACCCGCTGGCCACCCATGAACTGCTCAAGGCCTATGGCATCCCGTCCGCACCGGTGATGCAGGCACGCGATGCGCATGAAGCGATGGACCTGGCACAGCCACTGCTCGAGCAGGGCGCCAGCGTGGCGTTGAAGATCCTCTCGCCGGACATCCCGCATAAATCCGAAGTGGATGGGGTGCGCCTGAACCTGTCCACGCTGGCTGCGGTGCAGGCGGCGGCCACCCGCATCCTCGGCCGTGCGCGCGAGCTGCGGCCCGACGCCCGCATCGACGGGCTGCTGGTACAGCCGACCATCGTGCGGCCAAAGGCACGGGAGCTGATCGCCGGCATCGCCGACGATCCCACCTTCGGTCCGGTGATCGTGTTTGGCCGCGGTGGTACTGCCGTGGAAGTAATCAACGACAAGGCCCTGGCGCTGCCGCCACTCGACCTGCGGCTTGCACACGAACTGATAGGCCGCACCCGGGTGTCGCGCATCCTCAAACCGTATGGCGATGTCCCCGCTGCCGACGAACGGGCGGTCGCACTGGCGCTGGTGAAGCTGGCCCAGCTGGCGGCCGACATCCCCGAGATCCGGACCCTGGACATCAACCCGCTGCTGGCCGACCGCGACGGCATCCTCGCACTGGATGCACGCGTGGCGGTGGCGCCCTCGCGCATCCTGCACAAGGGCCGCGGCCATCCACGCTTTTCCATCTTCCCGTATCCGAAGGAATGGGAGCGCGACCTGCTGCTGTCCGATGGCAGCCGTGCCTTCGTGCGGCCGGTGCGGCCGGAAGACGACGCGCTGTTCCGCGCCTTCTTCGCCCGCGTCACCGACGAAGACCTGCGCCTGCGCTTCTTCCAGTCGGTCAAGCATTTCAGCCATGAGTTCATCGCGCGCCTGACCCAGCTCGACTACGCGCGTTCCATCGCACTGGTGGCGATCGATCCGCGCAACGGCGACATGCTGGGTGCGGTGCGCCTGCACGCCGACGCCGATTACCATCGCGGCGAATACGGCATCCTGATCCGCTCGGACCTGAAGGGCCACGGCATCGGCTGGCGTTTGATGACCATCATGATCGAATACGCGCAATGGCTGGGGCTGGACGTGGTGGAAGGCCAGGTGCTGCGCGAGAACAGCACCATGATCGCGATGTGCCAGAGTCTCGGTTTCAACGCCCGGCTGGACCCGGACGATTCCACGGTGATGATGGTGACGCTGCCGGTGCAGCAGGTGACGCTGCCGGTTGCCGCCGCGCAGGAGGGGCCTGTAGAGTCGTAGCCAGCCTCTTGCAACGTCCCATCCTGGACTGGAGCTGCAGTGATGCCGAAACGTAATGGCGCAACCCGCTTTCTCGTCGTCGTGGTGGTCGCCGCGGCCCTGTTCGTGGCTGGCTATTTCGTTGGCAAGGCGCTGGGCGAGGCAGACGCACGCGACGGAACCGCCATCGAAGCCGCGCGCAGCTGAGGGCGGCCATCCCATTCTGCCGTCATCGGCGACAATGGGCGCATGAGTGAACGTATCCCCCTGCTGCTGCTGCCCGGCCTGCTCAATGACGCCGAGCTGTGGCGCGCCCAGCTGACTGATCTGGCTGACATCGCCGATTGCTCGGTCGGTGACCTCACCCGTGGCGAGACCCTGCAGGCGGTGGCTGAAGCGGTGCTGTCACAGGCCCCCGAACGCTTCGCCCTGGCCGGGTTCTCGCTTGGTGGATTCGTTGCCCAGCAGATCCTGCGTATCGCACCGCAGCGCGTGCTGCGGCTGGCGCTGGTCGATACCTCCCTACACGCCGATTCGCCCGAGCGTGCACGCCAGCGCGCCGCGCAGGCGGCGAGCGTGCGCCTGTCGGCGGGGAATCCGCGGCGCGCGTTCCATGGTTTCGGCGACAAGCTGATGCGCAGCTACATCGATGCGTCGCGGCTGGATGACCACCGACTGGTGCAGCGCGTACGTGACATGACCGCGCGCCTGGGCGCGGAGGTTTTCCTGCGACAGAGTGCGCTGGAGCGCACCGATGGCCATGAGCTGCTGGCGGCCTACCGCGATCCACTGCTGATCGTCTGCGGTGCCAACGACCGCATCACCCCGCTGGTGATCAGTGAGGAGATGCATGCGCTGGCTCCGCATTCCACGCTGGTGGTCATTCCAGAGTGCGGCCACCTGGCCCCGATGGAAAAGCCGGACGAGGTCAGCCATGCGCTGCGTGCATGGCTGCAGGAGGAGAACGGTTCGCTGTAAGCGCTGTGCTCGCCGGGCATGGCCCGGCGCTACGGGAAAACAGGCATGGCCCGGGGCCACAGAAATATAGGCATGGCCCGGCGTTACGGGGAAATGGGCATGGCCCGGGGCTGTCGGCCTGCTTCAATCCCAGGCGGGTGCGATGCCTTCCGGGTTGGCCAGGCGATGGCCGCGGTCCAGTTTCGCGATCTGCGCCAGGTCTTCTTCAGTCAGACGCAGGCTGGCCGCTTCCAGGTTGCTAGCCAGGTTCGCGCGTTTGGTCGACGAAGGAATCACCGCGAAATCCTGCTGCAGCGCCCATGCCAACGCAACCTGCGCGGCGCTGGCCTGGTGACGGCCGGCGATGGCCTGGATCACCGGGTCCTTGATCACTTCACCATAGGCCAGGCTCATGTACGCGGTGATGTGGATGCCCTGTTCCTGCAGGAACGGCACCAGCAGGCGGTTCTGCAGGTAGGGATGGATCTCGACCTGGTTGGTGGCGATTTCGCCGGCCCCCAGGATGCCGATGGCGCGGCGAGTCTGCGCGATGGTGAAGTTGGAGATGCCGATCTCCTTGGTCAGCCCCTGTACCTTGGCTTCGGCCAGCGCGCCCAGGTATTCCTCCATCGGCACGGCATCGTCCGGCGATGGCCAGTGGATCAGGGTGAGGTCGAGGCGGTCGGTGCGCAGCTTGTCCAGGCTGGTGCGCAGGCTGGCCAGCAGCGCGTCGTGCTTGAACTCGCTGATCCAGATCTTGCTGGTCAGGTAGATATCATCGCGCGGCACGCTGGATTCGGCGATGGCCAGGCCGACTTCGGCCTCGTTGCCGTAGATCTGCGCGGTGTCGATGGCGCGGTAGCCGACGTCCAGCGCGTCGCGCACCGAATCGATGACGGCCTGGTCCTTCAGGCGGAACGTGCCAAGGCCAAAAGCGGGAACGGTCATTGCGGGAAACTCCAGCAGGGGATAGGGAGAGGGTAGGGCAGGCGCCGTGTGCATGCGGGCAACGGCGCGTTGCGCAGGATGGGTCAATGCGCGGCGATGGCAATCCCGTCGGCACGGTCATCGATGCCATCGCGACGATCCAGGCGGCCGCTCAGCACGGTCAGCGCGAAAGCGCCCACCACGACCACCGCGCCCATCCATGGCGTGTGCATCAGGCCGATATGTTCCACCACCAGCCCGCCCAGCGAGGCGCCCAGCGCGATGCCGATGTTGAAGGCGGCGATGTTCAGCCCGGACGCCACGTCGGTGGCCTGTGGCGCATGGCGCTGTGCCTGCTTCACCACGTATACCTGCAGCCCCGGCACGTTGCCGAACGCCACCGCGCCCAGCGCCAGCACCGTCAGCAGTACCAGCCAGGTGTTGTAAGCGGTGAAGGTGAGCACCAGCAGCACCAGTGCCAGCAGCGCGAAGATGCGCTTCAGCGCCGGGACCGGGCCGAGGCGATCGGCCAGGCGGCCGCCCCAGATATTGCCGAACGCCACCGACACGCCATACACCAGCAGCACGCCGCTGACCGCATTGGCGGAAAAGCCGGTCACCTGCTGCAGGATCGGTGCCAGGTAGGTGAACGACAGGAAGGTGCCGCCATAACCGAGCGCGGTCATCGCATACACCATCAGCAGGCGCGGCTGCGCCAGCACGGACAGCTGCTGGCGGAAGCTCGCCGGGGCACTCCGCGGTATGTTGCGCGGCACGAACAGCAGGCTGCCCAGCAAGGCCACCACGCCCAGCCCGGAAACGGCCAGGAAGGTCGCGCGCCAGCCCAGGTGCTGGCCGATGAAGGTACCCAGTGGCACGCCGGTGACCAGCGCGACGGTAAGCCCGGTGAACATGATCGCGATGGCACTGGCGGCCTTCTCCTTCGGCACCACCGAGGTGGCGATGATCGAACCGATGGAGAAGAACACGCCGTGCGCCAGGCCGGTGAGGATGCGCGCGACGATCAGCGAACCGTAGCCCGGGGCCATCCAGGCCACCAGGTTGCCGAGCGTGAATACCAGCATCAAGGCGACCAGCAGGGTCTTGCGCGGGACACGGCCGGTGAGCGCGGTCAGCACCGGCGCGCCGATGGCCACGCCCAGTGCATAAAGGGACACCAGCAGTCCGGCCGAAGGCAGGCTGACCTGCAGGTCGGCGGCGATGGTGGGGATGAGCCCGACGATGACGAACTCGGTGGTGCCGATGGCGAAGGCACCGAGGGTCAACGCCAGCAGGGCGAGGGGAATGCCACGGGTCATGACAGGGTCCGGCAGGGAAGGAAGGGGCGCAGTCTGCGCCGGCCCCCGGTGGCGAAAAACCCGCCTTCACGCCAATGACTATTGCCTGATGGTCAATAATGCGGCCATGAAGACCACTCTGGACGAAATGCAGGCGCTGCTTGCCGTCATCGACAGCGGCACGCTCAGCGCGGCTGCCGAGCAGCTGGGGCAGACCCCGTCGGGCATCAGCCGGGCACTGGGGCGGCTGGAAGAGAAGCTGGGCACGACCCTGTTGACCCGCACCACGCGCCGCCTGCACCTGACCGCTGAAGGCGAGGCATTCGTACACCAGGCTCGACGCATCGTGGAAGCGGTGGAATCGGCGGAAGAGGACATGGCCCTGCGGCGCCAGCGGCCGGCGGGCCGGTTGCGGGTGGATGCGGCGATGCCGTTCGTGCTGCATGTCATCGCGCCGCAGGTGGCCGCGTACCGCGCGCAGTTCCCCGAGGTCGCGCTGGAGCTCAACAGTTCCGAACGCTACATCGACCTGCTGGAGCGGCGCACCGACCTGGCCATCCGCATCGGCCCGCTGGCCGATTCCACCCTGCATGCGCGACTGCTCGGACGCAGCCGGCTGCAACTGGTGGCCAGCCCCGCCTACCTGCACGCCCATGGGCAGCCGGGCGCCGTCGCCGATCTGGCCGGGCACGCCCTGCTGGGCTTCAACGAACCGGAATCGCTCAATCGCTGGCCGCTGGTCGGGGACGATGACGGGCAGTTGCGGGTGCGTCCGGCCATCGCCGTGTCCAGCGGTGAAACGCTGCGCCGGCTGGCGGTGGAAGGCGTCGGCATCACCTGCCTGTCCGATTTCCTCACCGAGGCGGACCGCGCATCCGGCGCGCTGGTACCGGTACTGAGCGCCCGGACCCTGGACGTCCATCAACCCATCCACGCGGTGTATTACCGCAACACCGCCGTGTCCGCACGGGTGCGTTCGTTCGTCGACTTCCTGGCCGATGCCTTGCAGGCCAGGGCCTGGATGCGCTGAAAGACGCATCGGCATGGACGGCGGATCATAATGTAACTATATTTGTTACATGAAAGCCGCAAACCCATTGTCCGACGCGCTGCATGTCATGGCCCACCTGGTGGGCCAGGCCGAACCACGCACCTCCGAGCAGCTGGCGCAGTGCCTGCCAACCCATCCGGTGGTGATCCGCCGCCTGCTCGGCCAGTTGCAGAAGGGCGGGCTGGTGCACAGCGTGCGTGGACATGGTGGCGGCAGCCAACTGGCACGCAATGCCGCCGACATCACCCTGCACGACATCTACATCGCCATCGGGGCGCCAGCGCTGGTGCAGGCCGGCGCACGCGACGCAACGCGCGGTTGTCCGATCAAACAGCTGGTCGACCAGGCACTGGACGATGGCGCGCGCCAGGCCCAGCGCCTGCTCGAGCAACGCCTGCAGGGCATCACCCTGGATCGACTCGGCGCCGAGTTCGCAGACCACCTGCAACAGCACACCCCCCACGGAGGATCCCATGCAGGCTGACGTCATCATCATCGGAGGCAGCTTCGCCGGGCTGTCCGCCGCGCTCATCCTCGCGCGTGCGCGCCGCCAGGTGCTGGTCATCGATGCCGGCCAACCGCGCAATCGTGCATCCAGCCATTCGCACGGCGTACTCGGGTTGGACGGCATCGCCGGCAGCGAGCTGCTGAAGACCGCTCGCCAGCAGTTGCTGGCATATCCCGGCGTGCATTGGATCAACGGCGAGGCGGTGCAGGCACAGGCCGGGCCGAAGGGCGTGCAGGTGCGCACGGATGACGGCCAGGTGCATGCCGCACGCAAGCTGCTGTTGGCCACGGGCATCCTCGACACCCTGCCCGGTATCCCCGGATTGGTTGAACGCTGGGGCCGTACGGTGCTGCATTGCCCCTACTGCCATGGCTATGAAGTGGGCGGTGGGGCGATTGGTGTGCTGGGGGGGCCGGCGTGGTCGGCAGCGAAGGCCGCCCTGCTGGCGGACTGGGGAAGCATCACTTTCTTCAGCCAGGGCATGGACATCAGCGATGAAGACCTCGCCCGGCTGCAACAACGCAAGGTGCAGGTCGACGCCGTGCCGGTGGTCGCCGTTGAAGGTGAGCAGCCGCAGTGGCTGGAAGTGGTGCTGGAAGATGGCCGCCGCAGTGCGCAACGTGCGCTGTTCGTGCCTGCCCTGCAGGCGATGGCCACGCCGCTGGTCCGGGAACTGGGCTGCGCCCTGGTGGAAAGCCCGTTGGGCATGCTGGTAGACGTGGATGCGGCCAGGCAGACCAGCGTTCCTGGCATCTACGCTGCTGGCGATGCGACGGTGGTCGGCAACATCACGCTGGCCAGCGCCGAAGGCGTGCGCGCGGGCATTGGCATGCACCAGGCGCTGGTTGCGGAGGACAGCCAGGGGGCGGTCCGCATGGGCTGACCTGCGCGATATCCGGTAGTGGCCGAGCGGTGACACCGTCACCATGCGCGAGCTCCCGTTCCTGATGGTGGCAGTCCCATTTTCCTGTCCCGAACCGCCTCCTCCTGTGGCACGCCCGCTGCCCCGGACATCCTCCGCCAGCTTCGTCGGGCCGCATCGCCGATGCTGCCCGGTGCGGTCACGGCAATCGTCAACCGCGAGGCTGCCCTGCCCGTTCCAGGCCCGCATGCCATGGGCAGTGAAGCACGGGCGGTCCTGGATGGCATGGGCAGGGAGGCCATCGACTGGGGGACATCCCTCGGTTTCGCGCGCGCGGTGAGCCATGCCGACCGGCTGGTCCCTGGCGTGGCCCTTCCTTATGTCGCCTGGCAATTGTTCTCCTCGTTGTCGGAGGCCTCCCGCGGCAATATCACCCGTGCGATGCAGCGCCTGCCATTCACGGCGCTGGCCCCCGCCATGTTGCTGGATCATCTGGGACGCTGCCTGGGAAGCCTCTTGCCTGCGGACATGCGCCACCCACTGCACTACCAGGATGTCGTGATCGGCGTTGCACTGTGCGCGTTGCTGCACGCATTGACGCGACAGCGGGTACCGGCGACGCCGCAGACCACGGGCGGGCGCCTGCTGTTGCAACTGCTCAGCCAGCTGCGTAGCGGTCTGAACCTGCTCGATGGAATGCAGGGCATCGTGAACCGCGATGTATCGCGCCGGCAACGGGTCGCCCGGGCGCTCCCTGCGCCGCGAGGCTGCCACGCGAGCCCAGCGCATGATAATGCGCCGTCGATCCCCCCCACGCGCAACGCCACCCGACCAATCACTGCCATGCAGGTGTTGTCGCAGGCATTCCCGGTCACCGCAGGTCGATTGCATGCGGCCGCAGCCAGTGAAGCCGCCGAACCCATGGCGCCGCTTTCCAGTGCCTGGCCGCTTCCCAGTGCCGAAGCGCAGAAAGCGCGCCCACCCAAGCCGCCGCGGCTGCGCCCCAAGCCACCCGCCGGGTCCTTCCGGCCAAGCAAGCAACGGCGGAAATTCCAGGTGCGGCGAGATCCGGCGCGCGGCGATCGCCCGGCTGTCCGCAGGGATTCGATGGATGCCGCGGGGCCCCAGCGCCCATCGACCCTGGACGTGCCCGCGATACGCGTGGGTGCACCGGCGCGTATCGCGGCGGAACACAAGGAATCGATGATGTCCCCAAGCGGAAACCCGGGCAAGGACCGGAAACCGAAACTACCTCCGCGTACCAACAATGGCCGCAATGCGGGCGGCCGGCCCAGGGACGCCGATGCGTCCGGAGGGGGACTCGACGGCGATGCAGCGTCGGGCAATGGCACCGGCGCGGCAGAGCTCCCACTGGAACGGATACCACAGCAGGAAGGCGATGCGACCGACCGGCCCGAGCACGGCCCCGGTGCTGGAAGCACGGTAGCGCCTGGAAGCGATGGAGACGTGCAGGGCATTCCCTCCTGCCTGCGTTTCCATCACACCAGCGAAGCGTGGCGGCAGGTACTCAAGTCCCGGTTCGAACCGGCCCACCTGCGGTTCTGCGTGCATGAAAAGGCGGTGCCGTTGTTCAGGCAGGTTCTCCGGTTGAACTCCCTTGACGAGGACCAGCGGCGCTGGATCGTTACCACGGCCGTGCGCGAGCACTTGCCGCCAGCGCCGGGGCAGCAGATCCGCAAATACAGCGGACTGGGCCAGATCCTGCGCCACCAGGCGCGTGGGCCGACAGCCCTCGGGAGCGACGAAGTCTATGCCGTGTCCACCATCTCCGTGCTTCCGGAGCGCAAGTTGCGTGCCCACCATGTCGAGGGCATGCGCATCCTGCCGCAGAACAGTTTCAAGCTGATACGGCATGCCCCGCCGGGAAGCGCGCCACGGATGTTGATCGCCTACTTCATCAACCGTCCCACTGGTGCTGAAACCGGGGTAAAGGCCGGGCTGCTCGAAGTGGCGATGGGCGACCACAACTTCACCCTGGTAGACCCGGACCTGGGCACCCAGTTCTCGAGCGACACCCTGGACGATCTGGTCGCCGGCATCGAGAAGATTTCGGGATGCCGCTACCGACCGGACGCTGATGCGATTCCATGGGTGAACAGGCCGCTACGGGGCCACTTGCCTGTCATCGACGGGCTCCACCTGTTCGTCAGGGAAGAGGCGCTGTCGGGCAGCATCGCGCCGTACGAGCGGCTGCCATACAACACCGACCTGAACTTCTTTGCGCCCGTCCCGTTCCAGTTCCTCGATGGTCTTGTCAGCGGCATGCTGTTCCGCAATTCCTTCACCATCATCGGCGGCAGCGTGGTATTCGTCGATGACCTGGGCCAGCTGGGCACGCTGCAGTTCTCGTCGGGTGGTCCGGAGGACCGTTGCTACACGCTGGAGCGCCACGGCGGATTCGAACGCCAGTTCATCCGCGAGCACGGGCTGCAGGAGGGCGAGACCTATGGCATGGAGGAGGTCGCAGAGATCCTCGAAAACTACGATCTGATCGGATTGTCGCCGGAGGATATCCCGCCGCCGGCACCCAAGCCCCGGCTGGATGGTTTCCACGTCGCGCTGCGCGCGGTCGCCATCAACGAATCGGTGGCAGTGGACACGGCCGGCAATGGCCACTTGCTGCCGCCGCCGGAAATGGATTCCCGGGCCCTGCCGCGGTCGACCTTCCGCTTCGACGACAACGAGGTCCTGTACGTCGATCACGATGGCAAGCAGGGGGTATTGAAGTTCATCAGCAACGGCAGCCACGGCCGGCATTTCATGCTGGCCGGAGACAATGGCGACCATGCGCTGCGCTTCGCCCGGACCAACGGCATCGACGCAGGCAGCGTCCTTGTGCAGGACGAGATCATCTGGGCACTGGTCGGCAACGGTTTCGTCCAGATCCCGAAGTGAAACACTCCCGGTTCCAGTCAGGGCGCAGGCGCGGTTTCCCAGGCGCTGGCCTCATCCAGCTCGCGTACATCCTGCGCCGACAGGGCCAGGCTGGTCGCCGCCAGCACATCATGCAGCTGTTCCACGCTGGTGGCGCTGACGATCGGTGCGGTGACCGACGGCCGCGCGATCAGCCAGGCCAGCGCGACCTGCGACGCCGTCGCGGCGTGCTTGCCGGCGATGTCATCCAGCGCGGCCAGGATGCGTTTGCCGCGGGGATTGAGGTACTTCTCCACCACGGCCTGGCCACGGGCGGGGCTCTTGGCCGCATCCTCGCTGCGGCGGTACTTGCCGCTGAGGAAGCCGCTGGCCAGCGAGTAATAGCTGATCACGCCGAGTTGTTCGCGCTGTACCACGGCTTCCAGCCCGGCTTCGTAACCAGCGCGGTCGTACAGGTTGTACTCCGGCTGCAGGGTTTCATAGCGTGGCAGTTTGTAGTCGGCCGACACCTTCAGCGCATCGGCCAGACGCTCGGCACTGTAGTTGGAGGCGCCGATGGCGCGGACCTTGCCCTGCTCGATCAGCCGTGCGAAGGCGCCCAGGGTGGATTCCAGCGGGGTCGACTCATCGTCCTCGTGCGCCTGGTACAGGTCGATGTAATCGGTCTGCAGGCGCCGCAGTGAATCTTCCACTGCCGCATTGATGTTGTCCGTGGACAGGCCGGGACGCTCGGACCATTTCGCGACCTTGGTCGCCAGCACGATCTTGTCGCGCTTGCCGCTGCGGGCGAACCACTTGCCGATCAGCGTCTCCGATTCACCGCCCTGGTTGCCGGGCACCCAGGCCGAATACGCATCTGCGGTATCGACCAGGTTGAAGCCTGCATCGACGAACGCATCCAGCAGGGCGAAGCTTGCCTTCTCATCGGCACTCCAGCCAAAGACATTGCCACCGAAGGCGATGGGGCGCACATGCAGGCCGGAGCGGCCGAGTTCGCGGGTTGCCGTCATGGGAGGCATCTCCTTGGGGAACGAAGACACCAGCATAATTGCCATGCCATTGCCGCGCTGCGTTGATGGACACAAAACTGTGTTCCGGCACATGGAAACCCGCTAACGTTTTGTGAACACCTGGAGCGTGCCGGCTGCTAGGCTCGCGACATCCTCGAACGTGGAACCCTGCCGATGAAACCTGTCCTGCTGCAACGTGCCTGTCATGTGGTGCTGGCGTCGCTGCTGGTCGCCGCGCCGCCGCTTGCCCTGGCTGCCGGTCCGGCAACGCCCGCTACGGCGGTGTCGCCGGCGTTGCAGGCCGCGGTCGCATCCAGCCACCGCGATCCAGCCAACGTGAAGCGCGATGGTTTCCGCCATCCCGCGCAGACACTGGCCTTCTTCGGGCTGGAGCCTGGGCAGACCGTGGTGGAGATCACCCCGGGCAACGGTTGGTATTCGGAGATCCTCGCACCGCTTCTGCGCTCCGAGGGGCAGTATGTCGCCGCCGTCGTGGACCCGGAGGCAGTACCCGAAGGGCGCGGCCGCGATTTCCAGCAGCGCAGCCGTGACGGGCTGGAAAAGAAGTTCGCGGCGGCGCCGGCACAGTTCGATAAAAGTGAAATAGTGGCGTACGACCCGGCCAGGCCCGTGTTCGGCACGGCGGGTTCGGCCGACGTGGTGCTTACCTTCCGCAATGTGCACAACTGGCGCAAGGCCGGCCAGGCGCAGGGTATGTTCAAGGGCTTCCATGACGTCCTCAAGCCCGGCGGCGTATTGGGCGTGGTGGAACATCGCGCCAGGGCCGACGTGGCCGACGATGACGACACGGGCTACGTTGGCCAGCAGCAGGTGATCGCGATGGCTGAAGCGGCGGGTTTCACCCTGGCCGGCAGCAGCGAGGTCAACGCCAATCCGCGCGACGGCAAGGATCATCCGAACGGCGTCTGGACCCTGCCACCGTCCAACAACCACGACCCTGCAGATGCGGCGAAGTACCAGGCCATCGGCGAAAGCGACCGGATGACGTTGCGCTTCATCAAGCCGAAGGATTGATGGATTCGCCAAGCAGCCAGGACAGGGCGTCGCGGGCGTACGGGGTGTGTTCGTGGTTGATTCCATGGCACAACGCCAGGGCCGTTGCGTAATGCGTGGCGGCGGCGTCCTGATGCCGATGGAGACCGAGCTGTGACACGATGGCCGCGCCGACGCAGCGGGCGTCGTCGGGGTGGCCGCTGGCAATGACGGCGTTGCGCAGCGCGGCCGGACAGTCTGGTGTCCGCGTCTGCGCCACCGCCCAGGCGCCGAAGCTGGCCATGCGCTCGTCCGGCGCACAGGGAGCGTGCGACAGCCAATGCAGCACGCGTGCCACCAGGTGCCGTGCGTCCTGTTGCAACTGACATGCGTAGGCATCGGACAGGCGCTGGAAGCGTTGGATCAGATCCGCCTCGACGCGTTCGATCCGGTTCACCAGCGGTGCAATGAATTCGGCAAGCGGACGCATTGTTTCGCTGGGTGTCCCTCTGGCGATGTCATGCAGGATGGACACGTAGCCGGTGGCCGCCATGTCGAGCAGTTCAGGTGCATTGCCCATGCGCGATGAAGACAGGGAATGCAGCAGCGCGATACCTGCTTCGAGTGCGCCGGTCCCGGGGCTCAATCGAAGCGGCAGCAGGGTGGCGTTGTCCAAGGTCCAGCGGCCTGCCTCGATCAGCCGTATTGTCGCGCCGGGGAAACGCTCGTCCACCGGTCTCACCAGATCGGGCATGTCCGCGCTGCGGCGGGCAAGAAAGGCCCGGTCGCGTTCGATTGCCGATGCCATCGCGACGAAGGAGGGGAGTCCTGGCGCGGCCGGATCCGTGGCAGGCGCTGCAACGACCGGCGCATTCGATACCGTGACAGGCGGGGCCAGCGTTGGGTTTGTATCGCCGGCCGGGCGGAGCCCCTGGCCGGGCACGGCGTCCCGCGGCCACGCGGGCGATGTTGGCGGAAATCCAGCATGCATGTCGTGGCTCACGGGTGGATGTGGCCGGGCTGCAGGCAACGTACAGCGGGCGTGGCCACGGAACACGCTGTGACGGATCGGGAGTGATGCGTCAGACTTGGAGGCGTCCTTCAGCCGAGCGTGCCTGCCTTGTCGCGATGGAGGCAATGTGCGTTCGCGACACGACGTCCCAGCTGCCCGAAAAACACCAGACCCCATGGCCCTCATCCTCTTCAACAAGCCTTTCAACGTCCTGTGCCAGTTCACCGACCGCAGCGTGCCGCCGCGGCCCACGCTGGCCGGCTATGGGTTGCCCAGGGATGTTTATGCCGCTGGGCGGTTGGATCACGACAGCGAAGGCCTGCTGCTGCTCACCGATGACGGTGGCCTGGCGCACCGGTTGACCGACCCACGACATAAAGCAGACAAGACCTACTGGGTCCAGGTGGAAGGCGAGCCACGCGAAGAGCAGATGGAGCGACTGCGCCGCGGCGTGGTGCTCAACGATGGCCCGACCTTGCCTGCCAGGGTGGAACGCATGGACGCGCCGGCTTTATGGCCGCGCGACCCGCCTGTCCGCTTCCGCAAGACCGTGCCCGATGCCTGGCTTGCCGTGACCTTGCGCGAAGGACGAAATCGCCAGGTCCGGCGCATGACGGCGGCGGTGGGTTTGCCTACCTTGCGGCTGGTACGTGCGTCCATCGGGTCGTATCGCCTGGACGAACTGCAGCCGGGCCAATGGCGGCAGGTGGATTGATCGCAGGGAAAGCCCGCACAGCATTTGCATGGCCTCTGAATGGCTGCGCTGATGTGGTGGGTGCAGGGGCATCAAGCATCGTGGTCGACATCCAGAAGGGGGTGATCCTGACTGTGCCGGTGCCGTATGTTTGCGGCCAGCGTCAATTCCGTCATGTAGCAATGGCCTGAAACGACGAAGGACGCAGCCTGGGCCGCGTCCTTCGTATATTGCATGACAGACGGCGCAGGCCGCCATCCGCCGTCAGGTATCGCTGCCGATATCGCTGCTTTCGTCCACTACGGTATCGGCGCGGCGGTCGCGGGCGGTGACCCGCTGCGCCTGCCCGTCGACCACCTGGCCGTTGGCGAGCTTCTTCTTCTGTTGCTTGCGGTACAGCGCATAACCCAGCAGGCCGACACCGACGGCGGCAGCGGCAATCGTCACCGCCGGGTTGCGTCGGGCCAGCTTGGTCGCCGCCTTGCCGCCGGTCCTGACCGCGCCGATCGCGGCGCCGGTCTTGATCCAGTCGGTGGCGGTGGGCCCCAGGTGGCGCAGGCTGCCGCCGATGTTGCCGCCAGCCTGCTTGATGCCATCGCCCGCGCTGTGGGCCAGGTCCAGCGCACGCTCCAGCGCGCGGTCGGTGATCACGGTGAGTCTGCTCATGTGGGGGGGTCCTTAGCCTCGGGTCGAAGCGCAGTGTCGCGCGGATGCTGTAAACGGTATGTCAGGCAGGGTGATGCGTGGCGTGACTCTGGAGCGGCCGTTCAGGATCGGGCGCGAAAACGCCGACGTTACTCCCCTCACGTACCACGTGGTTTGGCGCGGTGGGTAGCGGTGGCGGTCCACGGGTCGTCCGGCCAAGGGTGTCGCGGGTAGCGTCCCTTCATTTCTTTCCTGACTTCGGCATAGGTGCTGGCCCAGAAACTGCGCAGGTCGCCGGTGACCTGCAGCGGGCGGCCACCGGGAGACAGCAGGTGCAGGATGAGCGGTACGCGCCCCTCGGCGATGCGCGGGGTGTCGGCCAGTCCGAACAGCTCCTGCAGCTTGACCGCCAGCACCGGGGGCAGCGGCGCGCCGGTTTCGCTGTCCAGGGCATAGCAGATCGCGCGCTCCAGCCCGGACGGCACGCTGATACGGACGGGGGCAAGCCGGTCCACGGCCTGTCGTTGCGACCAGTCCAGCAGCGACTTGAGGGCGTCGCCGAAGGCTGCTTCATCCAGCGCATCCAGCCGCGTGCGCCCGGCGAAGGCCGGCTGCAGCCAACGGCCGCGGCTGGCCAGCAATGCCGCATCGCCGCAGTCGGGCAAGTCCAGTTCCGGCATCCACCGGCGCAGCGACTCCACCCGCGCCTGCCATTGGCGCAGTCCGTCGGTCCATGGCAGGGCCTGCAGGCCGAGTTCGGCCACCGCCTCGGTCAGTGCGTGCGCGGCCAGCGCCGGATCCACCCGGCCTGCCGAGCGGCTGTCGATCACGATGCGGTCGAAGCGGGTCTCCCGTACCGCCACCAGGGCGCGCCGCTCGGCATCCCAGCGCACTTCATCATGGCGGGTGAAGCGCTGTGGGAACGCGCGGCGCAGCCAGTTCTCGTCCACCGGTGCGGCGCGCAGCAGCAGCGCGTCACGTGCCTCGAAGCGCAGCTCGCTGGCTACCAGCCAGGGTTCGCCGCGCAGGTCGCTCAGCTCGTGCAGGCGCGCGCTGCGGCCATTGGCCAGCAGGTAGCGCAGGGGGTCGTTGGGGTGCTGGAAGGCGATCCGGTCCGGGAATGCATGTGCCAGCAGATCGCCCAGCTGGTGCGCTTCGATGCTGGCCGGTGGCGAGGCGTCACAGTGCAGGCGACGTCGCCACTGCCTGGCCGCCGCGTCGATGGCGGCCAGCCCGCTGCGGTTGGCATCGGCTGGTGCGCGACCGGTGCGGAACGCGGCCAGCGCCCGCCATCGCGTGGCCAGCGCGTCGCCGCCCTGGCGCAGCGGATCGCGCGCCTCCAGCAGCGCGGCCAGGTCTGCCGCCAATGCCAACTTGCTGTCGTTGCCCGCTGCCAGCAGCATCGCCGCCAGCCGCGGGTGCGTGCCCAGCGCGAGGATACGGCGCCCGATGGCGGTGATGGCGCCGCTGTCGGACAACGCACCCAGTCGCTGCAGCAGTTCCCGCGCTGCGGCCAAGGGACCGGCGGGTGGCGGATCGACGAAGCACAGTTCACTGCTTCCCCAGGCGGCCAGCTCCAGCGCCAGGCCGGCCAGCTCCACCTGTTCGATCTCGGCGCGTCGTTGTGGTTCCAGTCGCTGTGATTGTGGCCACAACCGCCATGCCCAGCCTTCGGCAACGCGACCCGCACGGCCGGCGCGCTGGTCGGCCGATGCCTGCGCGATGTTGACCAGGTCCAGCCGGGTGAAGCCACTGTTGGGGTCGTACTGTGGTTCGCGTGCCAGTCCGCTGTCGATCACCATGCGGACACCAGGCAGCGTCACGGATGATTCGGCCACGTTGGTCGACAGCACCACCCGACGCCGCCCGTCACTGGCCGGTTGCAGCACGCGGCCTTGTTGTTCCACCGGCAGTTCGCCGTGCAGCGCCAGCACCTCCACGCCGGCGTCCAGCATTTCCCGCAGGCCGGCCTGCACGCGCTGTATCTCGCGCAGGCCGGGCAGGAAGACCAGGATGTCGCCGGGATGGGTCGCCAGCGCCTGCTGCACCGCGCGCCGCACCTGCAGTTCCATCGCCTCATCGCGGCGCGCCGGGAAGTGGCTTACGTCGACCGGAAAGCCGCGACCCTCGCTGCTCAACCGCGGCGCATCCAGCAGCCGTGCCAGCCGTTCGCCATCGAGGGTCGCCGACATCACCACCAGCCGCAGGTCGTCGCGCAGCTGTGCCTGCACGTCCAGCGCCAGTGCCAGGCCGAGATCGCCATGGAGGTGGCGTTCGTGGAATTCGTCGAACAGGATCGCGCCGATACCTTCCAGCATCGGGTCGTCCTGCAGCATGCGGGTCAGGATGCCTTCGGTGACGACCTCGATGCGCGTGCGCGCCGATACCCTGCTTTCGAAACGGATGCGGTAACCCACGGTGCCGCCCACCTCGTCGCCAAGCTGCCGCGCCATGAACTGTGCCGCGCTGCGAGCGGCCACCCGGCGTGGTTCCAGCACCATGATCTTCCGGCCTTGCAGCCAGGACGCATCCAGCAGGGCCAGCGGTACCTGGGTGGTCTTGCCGGCGCCAGGCGGCGCCTCGAGCACCAGCCGCGAATGCATTTCCAGTTCGGCCAGGAGCTGCGGCAGCAACGTGGAAATGGGAAAGGTCGGCGTGTCCATGTGCATAGGATAAGGGCGGCTGGGCAGGGCAGGTACACTACGCGGGCGTTTTTCCCCCTGCGATGACCATGCAACTGATCGATATCGGCGCCAACCTCACCCACGACTCCTTCGACCGTGACCGCGATGCGGTGCTGGCACGTGCACGCGAAGCGGGCGTGGTGCAGATGGTGGTCACCGGTGCCAGCCGCGAGCACTCGCCGCTGGCGCTGCAACTGGCCCAACAGCACCGCGGCTTCCTGTTCGCCACCGCAGGCGTGCACCCGCACCATGCCGTGGAATACACCGACGAGTGCGATGCCGAAATGCGCGCGCTGCATGCGCATCCGGAAGTGGTGGCCGTTGGCGAGTGCGGGCTGGATTATTTCCGCGATTTCGCGCCGCGTCCCGCCCAGCATCGCGCGTTCGAACGCCAGCTGCAGTTGGCGACCGATGTGCTGGCTGCCGATGGCGCAAGCAAGCCGTTGTTCCTGCACCAGCGCGATGCACATGCGGATTTCATGGCACAGATGAAGAACTTCGAAGGCCGCCTCGGCGCGACGGTGGTGCACTGCTTTACCGGCGAGCGCCAGGAACTGTTCGATTACCTGGATCAGGACTGGTACATCGGCATCACCGGTTGGCTGTGCGATGAACGCCGTGGCGCGCACCTGCGCGAGCTGGTGAAGCACATCCCCGCCAACCGCCTGATGATCGAGACGGATGCGCCATACCTGCTGCCACGCACGTTGAAGCCGATGCCGAAGGACCGCCGCAACGAACCGATGTTCCTGTCGCACATCGTCGAGGAACTCGCGCGCGATCGTGGCGAGGAGGTTCCGGTTGCCGCAGCCAATGCCACCGCCGCCACGCGCGGCTTTTTCCGCCTGCCGCCTATCCCATGAGGCTTGTGGCAGCGTAGCGCCGGGCCATGCCCGGCGAGTGGCATGCCACATACCGCGCTTCGCGCTCGCCGGGCATGGCCCGGCGCTACCGCGGTGGTCGCCCGTCGCCGTTTTCCCATGCGTCCTGCAGCCCTTCGCGATAGCTGCCGAAGCGTGGCTTCCACTGCAGCCGCTCGCGCGTGCCACGGCTGTCGATCTGCCCCGCACGTTGAAGCAGCGTAGCGCCGGGCCATGCCCGGCGAGTGGCATGCCACATACCGCGCTTCGTGCTCGCCGGGCATGGCCCGGCGCTACCGCGGTGGTCGCCCGTCGCCGTTTTCCCATGCGTCCTGCAGCCCTTCGCGATAGCTGCTGAAGCGTGGCTTCCACTGCAGCCGCTCGCGCGTGTCACGGCTGTCGATGCGTTTGCTGCCCTGGTAGAAACGCCGCAGCGCAGGACTCAACGCCGGGTCGTCCCACGCCCGTGCCGGGGGCAACGGACGCCCGCTGAGCCGCGCGGCATGCGCCAGCACGTCCTGCGGCGGGGCCGCTTCATCGTCGGTGGGTAGATACAACGCTTCGTGTTCACGGCGCATCATGGCGGCCATGACCACGGCGGCCAGATCCTCGACGTGCAGCCGGCTGAACACCAGTCCCGGCCGTACCACATGCCGTGCGCGGCCCTCGGCCAGCTGCACCAGCGCGTTCCTGCCGCGTCCATACAGTCCCGGCAGGCGGAATATCGCTGACGCGGCGCCGCGTTCGGTCGCCAGCGCCCGCCATTGCGATTCGGCCAACCGCCGCTGCGTGGCAGCGATACCGACGCCGTCGGCCAGGGACTGCTCATATATCCATCCCCCGTCACGGCCTGCATAGACCCCGGTGGACGACAGGTATCCGATCCAGCGCAATGCCGGGCTGGCACGCAGCGCCGGCCACAGCCGTCGCAGTGCAGGATCGCCGTCGGCGTCGGGCGGCACGCTGCAGAGAACAGCATCGGCCTGGGCCACTGCCGACAGAAGATCAGGTTCGAGCGCGCGACCCGCTGCCAAAGCGTGCCGTGGCAGCCCATCCGACGCCGCCGACGCGGGATCGCGTACGGTTCCGCTGGCTTCCACGCCATGCGCCTGCAAGCGCGAGGCAATGACCCGACCGCTGTAACCCATGCCCAGCACCAGCACGCGGCGCGGCAGTTCGCCCGGCGCCAGCATGGCCGTCAGCTCGTGCGCAGGGCCTGGTAGGCCTGCAGGTGGCTGTACGCGACCTGCAGCAGCGGTGCCGCCTGGCCGAAGCCGCGTGCGCGCGCCAGCATGTCGCCGACGATATGCCCGGCTTCCACCTGCTGGCCGGCTTCCAGGTCGCGCAGCATCGAGGCCTTCAGTACGGATCCTGCCTGGGTCAATGCGCCCGATGCGGTTTCCCGGGCGATGGACGGGATCGGTTCAGCCGATGCTTCAGCCACTGCCACGCACTCCGCGTACAGGCCGCGCACGATGGCTTCGCCATCGTCAGTGGCGACGATGGTGCCGATGTCCGCGCGCAGCAGGCAGGTCGCTGCCGCCAGCGCGGTCAGGAAGGTGTACTTCACCCATTGTTCCTGGCCGATGCGGTCGCTGGCCAGATGGTCCAGCCCGGCCTGCACGCAGGCAGCGGCGAAGGCCAGCACGCGGGCGCTGCCGTTGTCGCCGTCGCGCTCGCCAAAGGTCAGCTTGGCTGGCTTGCCCAGGTGCAGCACGGCGCCATCTTCGGCCTTGGCCGCGCTGATGAAGCACAGCCCACCCAGCACCGCATCGCGGCCGAAGCGCGCGTCCAGCGCGGCGTAATGGCGCAGCCCGTTGAGGATCGGCAGCACGCTGGTGCGTGGGCCGACGGCCGGTGCGATGGCCTCGATCGAACTGTCCAGGTCATAGGCCTTGCAGCTCAGCACCACCAGGTCGAACGGCTGGGCGGCAGCCAGGGCAGGCAGCGCATCGGCGGTGACGTGGGCGACCGGGAAGGTAGCGTCGCCCAGCGGGCTGCGGATGACCAGCCCGTCGCGCTGCAGCTGTGCCGCGCGCGTCGGCCGCACCAGGAAGGTCACGTCCACGCCGGCCTGTGCCAGGCGGCCGCCGAAATAGCCGCCGGTTCCGCCGGCGCCGAGGATCAGGATGCGCATTGGAAATTCCACCCTTGTAGAAAATCGATATGGTGTCGATTGTGCCCGCTGACCTGCCGCCCACGGTGGGATGAAGGCGGTTGGTCGCCACGCTCTTTGGACGGGTCCATGACCCGCCCTGCCCAGCTCAGCTCCGCATGCCCACGCCGCGACGCAGCAGCCACAGCGCCAGCGCGGTGAGCGCCGCCACGAAGCCGAGCATCAGCGCATACGCCACCCACAATGGCACGTCGCTGGTACCCAGCAGGCCGTAACGGAACGCGTTGACCATGTAGAAGATCGGATTGGCATGGGTGGCCGCTTCAGCCCAGCCCGGCAGCAGCTTCACCGAATAGAACACGCCGCCCAGGTAGGTCAGCGGGGTCAGGATGAAGGTCGGCACGATCGCCACGTCATCGAATTTCTTCGCGTACACCGCATTGATGAAGCCGGCCAGCGAGAAGATCGTCGCGCCCAGCAGCACCGTGGTCAGCGTCACCAGTGGATGCGGGATGCGCACCGGGGTGAAGAACATGGCGATGATCAGCACGATCACGCCGACCATCAGCCCGCGCAGCACCGCGCCGGCCACGTAGCCCCACAGGATCACCCAGTTCGGCATCGGGCTGACCAGCAGCTCTTCCACGTGGCGGCCGAACTTGGCGCCGAAGAACGACGAACTGATGTTGCCGTAGCTGTTCTGGATCACGCTCATCATCACCAGGCCCGGTACGATGAACTGCATGTAGCTGTAGCCGCCCATCTCGCCCACGCGCGAACCGATCAGGCCGCCGAAGATCAGGAAGTACAGCGTCATGGTGATGGCCGGCGGCACCAGCGTCTGTCCCCAGATGCGCAGGATGCGCGCCACTTCGCGGCGTACCACGGTGGCCAGCGCGATGCGGTTGCGCTGGCCGTCGGTCAGGATCGGGGTGCTCATGCGGACGTCTCCTGGTTGCCGGTGAGGCGCACGAACAGCTCCTCCAGGCGGTTGCTCTTGGTCCGCATGGAACGCACGCGGATGCCCGAAGCGTTGAGTGCGGCGAACACGCGGTTGAGGTCCATCGCACGCGGCATGTCGATGTCCAGCGTGTGGACGTCGGTAGCGGTCATCGTGGTGCCCTCGATCAGTGGCAGCTGCGCGGGCAGCTCACCGTCGATATCCAGCAGGAAGCCTTCCACGTCCAGCTTGGCCAGCAACTGGCGCATCGGGCCCTGGGTGACGATCTGCCCATGGTTGATGATGGCCAGGTTCCGGCACAGGTGTTCGGCCTCTTCCAGGTAATGCGTGGTGAGGATGATGGTGGTGCCTGCGGCGTTGATTTCCTTCAGCACCCGCCACATGTCGCGGCGGATCTCGATGTCCACACCGGCGGTGGGCTCATCCAGGATCAGCAGGCGCGGGCGGGTCATCATCGCCCGGGCGATCATCAGCCGGCGCTTCATGCCACCGGACAGCGTGCGGCTCATCACCTGCGCCTTGTCCCACAGGTAGGCGCGCTTGAGTTCTTCCTCCGCGCGCTTTTCCGCCTCGGCGCGGTCCACGCCGTAGAAGCCGGCGTAGTTCACCAGGATGTCGAAGGGCTTCTCGAACAGGTTGAAGTTGATTTCCTGCGGCACCAGGCCGATCAGGCGCATGGCGGCGCTGCGCTCGCGCACCAGGTCGGTGCCGAACACGTCCACCTGGCCCTCGCTGAGGTTCACCAGCGAGCTGACGATGCCGATCAGGGTGGATTTTCCGGCGCCATTCGGGCCCAGCAGGGCGAAGAAGTCGCCCGGGGCCACTTCCAGCGAAACACCCTTCAGTGCCTGGGTGCCGTTGTCATAGGTCTTGCGCAGATCGCGCACGCGCAGGGCGGGCGCATTGTCGTTCAGGGAAGCCAAGCTCGAAGCCTTTGCGCCTGCGGGTGGCGCATGGAGGGGTGCAGGGGGAGCTATTATAGATCCCCCCACGGGCTCGCCCCGGCTACACACTGTTCCCACTGCCGTGCCAGTCCACTTCCCCATAAAGCTGGTCGACCGCCACATGCTGGCCCCGACCGTCGGCCATTACCAGTTCCTTCGTGATGATGGCCAGCCGCTGGACTTCCAGCCGGGCCAGTTCATCCAGGTGCATTTCCAGTATGCCGACGGCACCCAGACCAAGCGCAGCTACTCGCTGGCGACTGTCCACGACCACGCCCTGGGACCGGGCGAGGCGGTGGACATCGCGGTCAGCTTCGTCCCCGGCGGAGCAGCCACCGCGCTGTTCGAGGGCCTGGACATCGGCGGCCAGCTCAGCGCCAGCGGCCCCTACGGCCGCTTCTGCCTGCAGCCGGGCGACCAGAACCGGCGCTACCTGCTGATCGCCACCGGCACCGGCGTCACGCCGTACCGCTCCATGCTGCCGCTGCTGGCATCGGCCATGGCCGAGCGCGACGTGCAGGTAGTGTTGCTGCAGGGTGCACGCAGCCCGGGCGAACTGCTGTACAGCGAGGATTTCGACGCTTTTGCGGCCCAGCATCCGGGCTTCCGCTACATCCCCTGCCTGTCGCGCGAGCTGCCGGCCAGCCCCGGCCCGGACGTGCGCCATGGCTACGTGCAGCAGCAACTGGCTGGGCTGGCACCGGATGCCGCCACTGACATCGCCTACCTGTGCGGCAACCCGGACATGGTCGACGCCTGCGTGGAAGCGCTGAAGGAAGCCGGCCTGGGCAACCCGCAGATCCGCCGCGAGAAGTACGTTTCCAGCAAATGACGGGTTGAACGACCGAGGCCCCTCGCCCTGGGAAAAGCGGTAGGGCGGGTCCCTGGCCCGCTGCCGTTCGCGGAATGCCGGAAACAGGGACTTCCACAACGGCATGTCGCACACCATCAGCAGCCGGTTCTGCCCGGGGCCCCACATCGGGCCCGGCGCGGTGGGCCATGCCCGCTCCACCGTGTAACGTGGTCACATCCGCGGCGCGCGCGCGTCGTTGTCGCATGACCATCAGCAAGGGGGAAGCAAGGAAGATGTCCAGAAACCACCTGAAGCTGGCCGGTGTATTGGCCAGTGTCCTATGTGCGGCCTGTAGCGTGCCGCCCACGGCCGACGGCGAAGGCGCCGGGCGCCAGTACGGCCAGATCGGATTCAAACCCTGCACGCTGACCGGATCGGTCGCTGCGGCCAACGTCGAGGCGCTGTGCGGCAGCTTGAGCGTGCCCGAAGACCCCGCCAGGCCGGACGGCCGCAGGATCGACCTGCGCATCGCCTGGCTGGCTCCGGACAACAGTGCCGTCGGCCTGCCCGACCCGGTGTTCTTCCTCGCCGGTGGCCCCGGCCAGGCCGCCAGTGACGTGGCGTTGCCGGTCAGCACCGCGCTGCGCGAGGTACGCAAGCAGCGCGACATTTTCCTGGTCGACCAGCGTGGCACGGGCGGTTCCAACCCGCTGACCTGCCTCGGGCCGGACGGCAAGGAACTGCCGATGGACGAGAACGCCGAGCCCACCGAAGCCTACGTGCGCGATTATGCGGCCCGCTGCGCGGCATCGCTGGAAGGGCGCGCGGATCCACGCTTCTACACCACCTCGCAGGCCATCGACGACCTGGAGGCGGTGCGCAAGGCGCTGGGTGCGGAGCAGCTCAACCTGGTCGGTGGTTCCTACGGCACCCGCGTGGCGCAACGGTATGCGGCACGCTATCCACGGCAGGTGCGCAGCGTGGTCATCGATGGCGTGGTGCCCAATGACCTGGTGGTCGGCGGCGATTTCGCCAACACCTTCGAAGACGCGATCATCCTGCAGTCGGCTCAGTGCATCAAGGATGCGGCCTGCGCCAAGCGTTTCCCGGTCAACACGCGCACCCAGCTGCGCACGGTGATGGACGCGCTGGCGGCGGCGCCGGTGAGCGTGGAATTCCGCGATCCCGCCACGGCCGAGGCGCGCCGGGATGTACTGACGCCAGACAGCGTGATCGGGCTGGCATTCGCCTTCTCGTACATGCCGGAACTGTCCTCGCTGCTGCCGGTGGTGCTGGACGAAGCCGCACACGGCCGCTATGCGCCGCTGGCCGCGCTCAGCCGCAATGCGTCGCGCACGATGGACCTGCAGATCAGCCGTGGCATGCAGTGGTCGGTGCTCTGCAGCGAAGACGCCGGCCGCTACCAGCCGCCTGCGCAGAGCGACCGCCTGCTGGGCCCGCATGTCGCGCAGATGTTCTTCGCCGCGTGCCAGGCCTGGCCGCATGACATCGCGGCCGCCGACAGCGCCGTGCCCTTCAAGAGCGAGCTGCCGACTCTGCTGCTGTCCGGTGAACTGGATCCGGTGACGCCGCCACGTTACGCCGACCAGGTGCTGAAAGGCCTGCCCAACGGCCGCCACATCGTCGCCCGCGGGCAGGGCCACGGCACCATCAACGCCGGCTGCATGCCGCGCCTGCTGGGCCAGTACATCGACAGCGCCGACGCCAAGGCAGTGGATGCCGGCTGCCTGGACACGCTGAGCCACGTGCCAGCGTTCACCTCGTTCAACGGATGGGAACCATGATCGTCGCCGAGAGCCTGCACAAGGCATTCAACACCAGGACCGGCCGCATCCAGGCGGTGCAGGACGTCAGCTTCCGGGCTGAGGACGGCCGCATCACCGGCCTGCTGGGGCCCAACGGTGCTGGCAAGACCACCACCATGCGCATGCTGTATACGTTGATGACCCCGGACCAGGGCAGGGTCACGGTGGACGGCATCGACGCCAATGTCGATTCGGCCGAGGTGCGTCGCCGGCTTGGCGTGCTGCCGGACGCGCGTGGCGTCTACAAGCGGCTGACCGCACGCGAGAACATTGCCTACTTCGGCCAGTTGCATGGCATGGACAGCGCCGCCATCGCCCGCCGTACCGACGCACTGTCGCGTGCGCTGGACATGGCCGACATCCTGGACCGCCAGACCGATGGGTTTTCACAGGGCCAGCGCACCAAGACGGCCATTGCCCGCGCGCTGGTGCACGACCCGCGCAATGTCATCCTGGACGAACCGACCAACGGGCTGGACGTGATGACCACCCGCGCCATGCGCCGTTTCCTGCATGGCCTACGCGACGAAGGACGCTGCGTGATCTTCTCCAGCCACATCATGCAGGAGGTGGCCGCCCTGTGCGACCACATCGTGATCATCGCCAAGGGCACGGTGATGGCCGCGGGCAGTGCCGATGAGCTGCGCTCGCAGGCAGGCGAGGAGAACCTGGAAGACGCCTTCGTCAAACTGATCGGCACCGAAGAGGGGCTGCACGCATGAGCATGATGTCCACCTTGTTCACCGTGATGCGCAAGGAACTGCGCGACCTGTCGCGTGACCGCCGCACGCTGGCGCTGACCCTGCTGCTGGGCCCGCTGTTGTATCCGATCCTGATCCTGGGCATGGGCAAGCTGGCCGAAAGCCGGGTCAAGTCCCAGATCGAACAGCCGCTGGAAATCCCCATGATCGGCGCGCAGAACGCACCGAACCTGGTGCGCTTCCTCGCCGCCCAGGGCTTGAACGCCACCGATGCACCGAAAGACCTGGGCCAGGCCATCGCCGAGCAGCGCATCGACGTGGCATTGCGCATCAGCGACGATTTCGAGGCGCACTGGCGCGATGGGCGTCCAGCCCTGGTGGAGATCCTGCAGGACAGCACGCGGCGCGCTTCGGACGTGCCGACCTCGCGCCTGAAGGCCGCGCTGCAGGCCTACAACGGCCAGGTCGGCGCGCTGCGCCTGATGGCACGCGGCATCGATGCGCAGGTGGCTCGGCCGCTGGACGTCGCAACCCAGGACATGGCCTCGGCCGAGGCCAAGCAGGGCATGATGCTGTCGATGCTGCTGCCGTTGCTGCTGACCATCACCTCGTTCCTGGGCGGTGCCTATCTGGTCATGGACACCACTGCCGGCGAACGCGAGCGGCAGTCGCTGGAACCGCTGTTGGCCACCCCGGCACCCCGCAGCGCGATCGTCAGCGGCAAGATCGCGGCTGCCTGCGCGGTCGGCCTTGCGTCCCTGCTGTTGACCCTGGTGGCGTTCAAGCTCAGTGCACAGCTTTCCGACAGCAGCGTAGGCCGCCAGCTCAACATGGGCCTGGGATCGATGCTGCAGATGTTGCTGGTGATGCTGCCGATGCTGCTGATCGGCACTTCGCTGCTGACCTTCCTGTCGGCCGCCTCCAAGAGCATGAAGGAAGCGCAGAGCCACATGACCTGGCTGATGCTGTTGCCGATGCTGCCCAGCTATGCGCTGCTGGTATACCCGCTGAAAAGCGTGTTGTGGCAGTACGCGGTGCCGTTCCTGTCGCAGAACCAGATGCTGCTGAAAGTGATCCGGCACGAGCCCATCAGCCCGGTCGTCTGGGCGATCTACCTCAGCGCAAACGTGGGCCTGGCGGTCCTGCTGTGGTACGCCGCCGTCCGCCGTTACCAGCAGGAACGCCTGGCCATTTCCAGCTGAAAAAGGGGACGGAGGGGATTAAGTCATTTTCGCCACCCCTCCGTCCCCTGCAGTTCATTCGTTGCCGGCTTCGGATTTTCGCGGGCGTCCCGGACGGCGCAGCGTCACCGGCCGCCCGAGCGTCTCCTGCAGCATTTCCAGGAAACGCGCATCGCCCAGCGGGCATTGTTTTCTTCCATGTTCGCCGATTCTGGCGGCGTCGGCGTGCGCATCGTGGTCCCGAAGGAACGCCTGATAGCGCAAGCTGCGTTCTTCGGCCGTTACGCCGAGTGCAAGGAAGCCGGGATGTGGCACCAGCAGCGGATCGCGTCGATTCCCCAGGTTGCCGTGCACGCTGGACCAGCGGTGGTGTTCGGCACGCTCCACCAGGGCCGCACGTACGGGATTGAGCTCGATGTAGCGATAGACCGCCAACAGATAGCGATCGCTGTCCACCATGCTGGAATGGAACCGTCCCTGCCACAGGGGCCCCGAACGTCCGTGGCGCAGGTTGAAGGCCTGGACGTACCCATTGCCGAGCGACCGCATCGCATGGGCCAACGCGCTGGCATTCCGCGGGCTGGCCAGGAAATGGACGTGGTTGCCCATCAGCACGTAGGCATGCAGCGCGACATCATGCTTGACGAAGGCCTTGTGCAGGACGCGCAGGAAGTGCTCGCGGTCCACGTCGTCGACGAAGATGGCGCATTTGTTGACGCCACGCTGGACGACATGGAAGGGCAGGCCGGGAAACAGCAGGCGGGCATGGCGAGGCATGGGCGAAGGTCTCCACGCTGGACGATGGTCCAGCATGGAATGCCGGCATATGCCTCGGCATCGGGGCAGCCCCCGTCGGCGGGTGGCTGCATGCCGCCATGACCAGGACGGGGGGGATCACGACTTAATCCCCTCCGTCCCCTTTTTTAGTTGCCGGGGGTGAAGGCCAGCGTGCGGCGGGTGGTGACCGGGGCCGAGACGGGTTCGAAGCGCCAGCGCTTGACGGCGTTCAGGGCTTCGCGGTCGAAGGTGCGGGCCGGGGTGGCACGCAGCACACGGGCATTGGTCACCGAGCCGTCGGTGCCGACGGTGAGTTCCACCAACACTTCGCCGGAGGTGTTCGAACGCAGGGCCTCGGTGGGATAGCGCGGCGCCGGCGTGCTGATCGGACGCAGGCTGGGCGCAGCGGCCTGGCGTGCGGCGGCGGCCTGTTGGGCGGCAGCCTGCTGTTGGCGCTGCTCGGCTTCGCGACGTGCGGCGGCCTGGCGCTCGGCTTCCTGTTCGGCGTTCGCCTGTGCCGGAGCCGGTTGCGCAGCCGCCTGTTGCGCAGCGATCTGCTGCGCCGCTTCGGCTTCGCGTGCGCGCTGTTCGGCCAGGCGCTGTTGCTCGGCCAGCTGGCGGGTCTTCGCTTCGGCTTCCTTCTTGACCCGGTCGGTTTCTTCGGTCGTGCGCCGCGCGGCCACTTCCACCCCGCGGGTGATGCCCTGCTTCAGGCGTGGCAGCGCTGGTGCCGCCGGGTCCACCTTCTCGATCAGTGCGATCAGGCGTTGGCCTTCCTCGAAGTCCTCGCGGGCCAGGTTCTGTTCGGCGGCGATCAGGGTGTAGGGCAGCAGGTCGGTCAGTGCGCTCTTCACCGAAGCGTCGTCCGGGGTCTTGTCACGCAGCGCCAGGTAATACTCGATGGCATTGTCGCCAGCGGGCGCATACATGCGGTTCTCGCCCAATGCGCGGCTGGCCGATTCGCGCAGTTGCTCGCTGCCCATTGCCTGCACCGTACTCGATACCGCCGGCGCGGCAGCGGCCGGGGCGGTCACCGCAGCGGGCGAAGCGGGCTTGGCATCACCACCGGCGGGGGCTGCCGCATCTTCCTTGCCCGAACAGGCGGCCAGCCCCAGCAACAGGACCATGGGCGCGAGCAGGCGCGCACGGGCAACGACGGACTTCTTGGCGTATGACATCCAACTCCCCCTTGAATACGACGATACGAAAGGCCTGGCAGCGTTCCCAGGCGAGAGCCGGCGGCGTTTCCCGACACCGTCGGCAGATCGGTCAGGGATGCAATCTAGCATCCCTCGCCCGCGCTGGGGCAAGGGGCAGGGCCGTCGGCCGGGCCCGGATCAGTGCGTGTCCTTGGGATGCGCGCTGCCATTGCTCATCAGTTTGTCGGTCCAGGCGATGCCGATCGCCGACAGGATGAATACGCAATGGATGATGGTCTGCCACAGCACGCCGTCGGCGGTGAGGGTAGAGCAGGTATCGGCGCCAAGGTTGGATGCGGCCGCTGCCATGCGCTCGGGCGGGCACAGTGGCAGGCCATTGAGCGCGCCGGAGGCGATGAAGGTCTTCAGCAGGTGGATGGAGGAGATGCCGATGATCGACAGCGCCAGCTTCACTTTCAGTACGCTCGCATTGACGTGGCTCAGCCATTCCGGCTGGTCCGGGTGGCCTTCCAGGCGCAGGCGCGAAACGAATGTCTCGTAACCGCCGACGATGACCATCACCAGCAGGTTGGAGATCATCACCACGTCGATCAGCCCCAGCACGATCAGCATGATCTGCTGTTCCCCCATCGACGCCGAGTGCGAGATCAGGTGCCACAACTCCTTGCCGAACAGGAATACGTAGACGCACTGGGCCAGGATCAGGCCCAGGTAAAGGGGAAGCTGCAGCCAGCGCGAAGCGAAGATCAGCGAGGACAACGGGGAGGGGCGGAACGGGGTGGTCATGGACGGCATGCTGCGTTGCAGGAAAGCGCGCAGATTACGGGTGTGCGATGACAGTGCCAAGTGGCAGGACCCACTACACTCGGTGGACATCCTTGCCGAGTGCCTTGCCATGATCGATCTGTATTACTGGCCCACCCCCAACGGCCACAAGGTCACCCTGCTGCTGGAAGAGTCCGGGCTGGAATACCGCATCCATCCGGTCAACATCGGCGCAGGGGACCAGTTCAAGCCGGAATTCCTGGCCATTTCGCCGAACAACAAGATGCCGGCCATCGTCGACCATGCACCCGCCGATGGCGGCGCAGCGCAGAGTGTGTTCGAGTCCGGCGCGATCCTGCTGTACCTGGCCGAGAAGACCGGCAAGTTCCTGTCCAGCAATCCACGCGATCGCATCGCCACGCTGGAATGGCTGTTCTGGCAGATGGCCGGGCTGGGCCCGATGAGCGGGCAGATGGGGCATTTCAACGTCTACGCCCCGGAACAGATTCCCTATGCCATCGAACGCTACGGCAACGAAGTGCGCCGCCTGCACGGGGTGATGGACAAGCGCCTGGCCGAGCACGAATGGCTGGCTGGCAGCGATTACAGCATCGCCGACATGGCCAGCTATCCATGGATTGGTGCCTACGACAAGCTTCCGGCGGATTTTGCAGCGTTCCCGAACCTGCAGCGCTGGCACCAGGCCATCGCCGCGCGGCCGGCCACCCAGCGCGCCTATGCGCTGCGGCAGCAGGTGAATCCCGATGCGGGCAAGCCGATCAGCGACGAAGAACGCAAGCACCTGTTCGGCCAGCGCTGATCTGTCCCTGGCATCCCCGGGCCAGATCCCCCCGAGGGGTCTGGCCGCATTCTTTCGGGTTAGGATTGGGCCTGCCGTAGACCGGAACCGTCCATGCGCCACCTGTTCGCTGCCCTTGCCCTGATGTTCGCCACCACCACTGCCGCCCACGCCGAAAAACTGACCCTGGAAGCCATCACCGGTTCCCTGCCGTTGTCCGGCCCCACCTTGATGAAGCCCAAGGTCGCCCCGGATGGATCGCAGGTCAGCTTCCTGCGCGGCAAGGACAGCGACCGCAACCAGCTGGATCTGTGGACGTACGACATCGCCAGCGGACAGACGCGGCTGCTGGTCGATTCCAAGGTCGTGCTGCCTGGCACCGAAACCCTCAGCGACGTCGAAAAGGCACGCCGCGAACGCCAGCGTATCGCCGCGATGACCGGCATCGTCGACTACCAGTGGTCGCCGGATGCGAAGACGCTGCTGTTTCCGCTTGGCGGCGAACTGTACCTGTACGACCTGCAGAAGCAGGGCAGCGCGGCCGTGCGCCAGCTGACCCATGGCGAAGGCTTTGCCACCGATGCCAAGCTGTCCCCGCTGGGCGGTTTCGTCAGTTTCGTGCGTGCGCGCAACCTGTGGGTGATCGACCTGGCCAGCGGCGAGCCGCGCCAGCTCACCCATGATGGCAGCGACACCATCGGCAATGGCGTGGCGGAGTTCGTCGCTGACGAAGAGATGGATCGCCACACCGGTTACTGGTGGGCGCCGGATGATTCGGCCATCGCGTTCGCGCGCATCGATGAAAGCCCGGTACCGGTACAGAAGCGCTACGAGGTCTATCCGGACCGCACCGATGTGATCGAACAGCGCTACCCCGCTGCCGGCGACGCCAACGTGCGCGTGCAGCTGGGTGTCATCGCGCCTGCAGCTGGCGCGCAACCGCGCTGGATCGACCTCGGCAGGGAACAGGACATCTACCTGGCGCGCGTGGACTGGCGCGACCCGCAGCACCTCAGCTTCCAGCGGCAATCGCGCGACCAACGGCAACTGGACCTGGTCGAAACGGCACTGGAGACCGACCGCCAGCGCGTGCTGGTCCATGAAACCAGCCCGACGTGGGTACCGCTGCACAACAGCCTGCGCTTCCTCGATGACGGCGGCTTCCTCTGGTCGTCCGAACGCAGTGGTTTCGAGCATCTCTACCGCATCGACAAGGCGGGCAAGGCGCATGCACTGACCGCAGGCCAGTGGCCAGTGGACGAACTGCTGGCGGTGGACCAGGCGGCGGGCATCGTATATTTCCGTGCGGGCATCGAATCGTCGCGCGAAAGCCAGGTCTACAGCGTGTCCCTGCAGGGCGGCACGCCGAGCAGGTTGTCGCAGGCACCGGGGATGCACAGCGCCAGCTTTGCCCGCAACGCCAGCGTATACGTCGACAGCTGGTCCAACAGCAGCACGCCGCCACAGATTGAACTGTTCCGTGCCAGCGGAGAGAAGATCGCCACCCTGGTGGAGAACAACCTCGATGATCCGTCACATCCGTACGCGCGTTACAGGGATGCACAGCTGCCGGTGGAGTTCGGCACGTTGACGGCCGCCGACGGACGCACGCCGCTGCATTACAGCGTGATCAAGCCAGCCCGCTTCGACGCCACCAAGCGGTATCCCGTAGCCGTGTATGTGTATGGCGGGCCGGCATCGCAGACCGTCACCAACGCCTGGCCTGGACGTGGTGACCATCTGTTCAACCAGTACCTTGCACAACAGGGTTACGTGGTGTTTTCGCTGGACAACCGCGGTACGCCACGCCGTGGCCGCGACTTCGGCGGTGCGCTGTACGGAAAGCAGGGCACGGTGGAAGTGGCTGACCAGCTGCGCGGCGTGGAATGGCTGGAGAAGCAACCGTGGGTGGATCCGGCGCGCATCGGCGTGCAGGGCTGGTCCAACGGCGGCTACATGACCCTGATGCTGCTGGCCAAGGCATCCAACCGTTATGCCTGTGGCGTTGCCGGGGCGCCGGTGACGGATTGGGGACTGTACGACAGCCACTACACCGAACGTTACATGGACCTGCCGGAGCGCAACGAGGCCGGCTACACCGAAGCGCGCGTGTTGACCCATATCGATGGCCTGCGCTCGCGGCTGCTGCTGATCCACGGCATGGCGGACGACAACGTGCTTTTCAGTAATTCCACCGTGCTGATGAGTGCATTGCAGAAGCGGGGGCAGCCATTCGAGCTGATGACCTATCCCGGTGCCAAGCACGGCTTGTCCGGTGCGGATGCGCTGCACCGCTACCGGACTGCCGAGGACTTCCTGGGTCGCTGCCTGAAGCCCTGATTTTCGCCTGCGCTGGGCAGGGCGGGGCCATGCCCTGCCGCCGGCATCCCAACCCCGCTGCTCGTCTTCAACCGAAGCCAAGGAGCTCCGTGCATGCGCCAGCCACCTCCACTTCCCTTCGAATCGCCTGCTGGCCGTGGCTGGTGGGCGCGCCATTGGCGCTGGGCGATGCCGTTGGGCATCGTGGCGGGCGTGGTGCTGTTGGGCGGTGGCGTGGCGTGGTCCCTGCTGCGCTGGAGCGACGCTGCGCACGCCAGTGCACCGTTGCGTGAAGCGATGCGTCGTGCCAACTGCAGCGTCGAGCTGGTGGCGGCATTCGGCGAGCCGTTGCATGCCGACCGGATGCCGATCGGCAACATGCAGACGCAGTTGAACGGCCGGCATGACGTTGGCCTGATCGTGGGCCTGGAAGGCCCGCATGGTGCCGGCACCCTGTTCGTGCAGGGTACGCGCGTGGATGGGGCATGGGATTACCCGGTGATGTACGTGCTGGGCGAGGAAGAACATACCTTCGACCTCAGTGCGCTGGATGATGCCGAGGCGGCGCAGGAGTGTGCGCTGGCGCAGTGTCGCGCGGTTGGTGACTGCGTCATCGATTCGTTGACGAGCTAAGAATCGCTTCGAATGATTGCGTTGATAGTGTGATCGTGGTGGCTTCATGCCGCCTGACCCGACTACAGGGTTGCCATCAAGACGGTAACCCCACCGAAATTTCCGCATGGTCACGGCCTGCCAACCGGAAGTGTGGAGGTACATGACAATGTCCGCGTACTCCGGGAAAACAAGGCAATGGTCGCCGCCTTCTATCCCGATCCGTCCTGATGCTCCCGCCGCGCGCAGGCATGGACCAGCCTTGCTGGCCCAGCGTGACCTCCGGCAGATTGCCGGCCCGCGGCTGAGTGCGTAGGGTGCAGGCATTCCCTGAATCCCGGAGTGCGTGATGAAGCCGCTTGTCCTCGCCATCGCCTTGGCCCTCGGGGCCGCCCCGTTGCTGGCCCCTTCGCATGTGCTTGCCGCTCCGGCCACCCAGGCTGCGGCCAAGAAGCCGGCGGCCGCCCCGGCCTGGGTTGCCCGCAGCAACCAGCTGGCGCAGATCCTGCTGGACGCGCAGGGTCCCTTCCAGCCCGAGGAAACCGGATTCTTCGGCGTACCCGGTTATGACGACAAGGTAGCCGACCTCGGTCCGGACAAGGGCAAGCGCTATCGCGCGGCGGTGGCCAAGGCGCGCGGCGAACTGCAGACCAGGCTGGCCAGTGAGAAGGACCCCAACGTCCGCCAGGACCTGGAGATCATGATCGCCGCTGCCAGCGAGAGCATCGAAGGCAGCGAACTGGGCGACAAGTATTTCCTGCCATGGAGCGACGCACCGCAGACGGTGTTCAGCGGCCTCAACCTGCTGCTGTCCGACCAGGTGCCGGCCGAACGCCGGGCCAAGGCAGTGGACCGCCTGAAGGCCTATGCCGGCCTGCAGCCCGGCGGCACGCCGCTGACCACGCTGGCCCGCCAGCGCTACGAAGAACGCCTGTCCGATACCACGCTGCTGCAGCCGACCACGATCGAAGTGCAGCAGTCGCTGGACAACGTGGATACCTACATCAGTGGCATTGAATCATTGCTGCAGAAGTACAAGTTGACCGACGCCGACGAGGCGATGAAGACCCTGGCCGGGCAGCTGAAGGACTACGCGGCATGGACCCGTGCCGAGGTGCTGCCGAAGGCGCGCGAAGATGCGCGCCTGCCGGCGCCGGTGTACGCGTACCAGCTGAAGCAGGTCGGCATCGATGTCGCGCCGGCGTTGCTGATGCAGCGTGCGCAGCTGGAATTCATGGAAACCCGTTCGGCGATGCGCCAGCTGGCGCCGCTGGTGGTGCAGGCCAAGGGCCTGAAGGTCAGCGATCCGAGCGATGTGGTGGCGGTGATCCGTGCGTTGAAGCAGGAGACCATCCCCAACGATCAGCTGGAAGGGCACTACCGCAAGGTGATCGATGCCATCGATCCGCTGATCCACGAACATCGCATCGTCGATGTGCCGCAACGGCCGATGCAGATGCGGCTGGGATCAGCGGCGGAAAGCGCTGCAAGCCCGGCCCCGCATTTCCTGCCTGCGCCGCTGGTCAACAACACCGGACAGCAGGGCACCTTCGTGCTGCCGCTGGGCAACCCGGCCGCCGGCGAAGGCGCGCAGTACGACGACTTCAACTTTGGTTCGGCAGCGTGGACGCTCAGCGCGCACGAAGGCCGCCCAGGGCATGAGCTGCAGTTCACCGCCATGGTCGAGCGTGGCATCTCGCTGGCGCGCACCATGTTTGCGTTCAACTCGGTCAACGTGGAAGGCTGGGCGCTGTATGCAGAAGCTGAAATGGTGCCGTATGAGCCGTTGGACGGGCAGTTGGTCGCGCTGCAGTTCCGCCTGCTGCGTGCCGCGCGCGCGATGCTGGACCCGATGCTCAACCTGGGCCAGATCGACCGTGCCAACGCCGAGCGCGTACTGATCGACGAAGTCGGCCTGTCCAAGGCGATGGCTACCCAGGAACTGGACCGCTACATGGTGCGCATGCCTGGCCAGGCTGGCAGCTACTTCTACGGATATACCCGCATCCTGGAACTGCGCATGCAGACCGAACTGGCGCTGGGCGCGAAGTTCGACCGCCTGGCGTTCAACAATTTCCTGCTCGACCAGGGCCTGCTGCCGCCGGACCAGCTGGCCAAGGCCGTCAACGAATCCTTCATCCCGAAGTACAGGTAACCAGAAAAGGGGACGGAGGGGATCAACTCGCTTTTTGCCACGTGAGGCCAAAAGCGACCTGATCCCCTCCGTCCCCTTTTCTCAACGTGCCGGGGGGGTCGGGTTGGGGACCCAGATCGCGACGCCGGCGGCGCGGCGCTGGGTGGTGGGGATGCCGATGCCCAGGCCGCCGCCCACATGCGAACCGTAGCTGCCTGCGCCCACCGACATGCCCACCGGCGATCCGCTGGAGCCGACGCCCATCAGGATCACGCCGTTGGCGCCCAGTGCAGCGGCGTCGCGCTTGAGTCGTGCCACGGCGGCATCGGTCTGGCCCTGGGTGCCGAAGCCCACTGCACTGGAGGATTCCAGCTGGGCGATTTCCACCGAACCGGCCGGTGGGGTCGAATAGATCTGGACCAGTGCCGGATTGATCGGAGCCCGCGCCTGGCCCAGCATCACCTTGGACGTGCTCGCACAGCCGGCGGCCATCAGCATGGCCGTCGCCAAAGCGACCCAGCGCAGTTTCATCGCATGCATCTTCATGGCTTCAACCCCTGTGTGGATGACGCAGATCATCGGTCCATCGATCTGAATCGGCCCCAACGCCGGAGCCCTGCGATGGCCACGCTAGCATCCTTGCAGTGAGTGCGGTGGCAAGCCCGCAAGGCCCTATGCGGGACAAGTACGAACGGCTATGGTGGCCGAAACCATCGGCGAGGAGGGCGCATGGGTCTGATCAGTCTGTTGTGGGGCATCGTTGCACTGGCGTGGATGGTCGTCGCGCTGGTGCCGCTGCTCGGCTGGGGCAACTGGTTCCTGATCCCGTTCGCGGCGATAGGGGCGATAGTTGCCGCCGTCGGCATCCTGTTCACGCATCCCAGCAAGCGCGGGCGTGCCTGGACCGGACTTATCCTGAACGGCATCGTGATCGTGGTCGGCATCTTCCGCCTTGGCCTGGGCGGCGGCGTGGTCTAGCCCGGCCGCTGCGACCGTCGGTCGCATGCGGGGCGGTAGCAGCCGTTGGCAGGCGTACAATGGCGTATTGGACGGACTTTTCCGCCTGTTCGCGCCGGCATGACGGCGCCTGTTGCTCCCGACCCTCGCCATGATCATCCGCCCACGTCCCCACGGCTGGCAGCTCCTGTACATCCTGCGCGGTTCCATCGTCCCGGCGGTGGCACCCAAGGTACTGGCGATCCTGCTGCTGGCGATCGCGGTCGCCGCCATGGTCGAACTGGGCCGGCCGCCGGGCATTGAACGCCTTTCATCGGCCCCCTTCGCACTGCTTGGCCTGGTGCTGTCGATCTTCCTCAGCTTCCGCAACAACGCCTGCTATGACCGCTGGTGGGAAGGCCGCAAGCTGTGGGGCCAGTTGATCTTCGAACTGCGTTCGCTCGCGCGCCAGCTGCAGCCGCTGCTGGCCGACGATGTACCGCGTCGCCACCGTATCGCCCACCTCTGCATCGCCTACGCCCATGCGCTGGGCGCACGCCTGCGTGGGCGCGAGGAGGCAATGGCCGCCGTGGCATGGCTGGATGAAACGCAAAGCGCGTCGCTGGCCGAACGCCGCAACACGCTTGATGCGCTGCTGTCGATGATTGCCACCGAACTGGCGGTTCCCCTGCACGAAGGCCGCCTGTCGCCGATCCTCTACGCCCAGTTCGAACAGCGCCTGCATGCGCTGTCATCGATCCAGGCCGGCTGCGAGCGCATCCTGACCACGCCGCTGCCATTTGCCTACACCCTGCTGCTGCACCGCTGTGCCTGGATGTTCTGCGTATTGCTGCCGTTCGGCCTGGCCAGCACGATGGGCTGGGCGACACCGGTGCTGTCGGCGGTGCTGGCCTATGCCTTCTTCGGCCTGGACGAGCTGGGTGAAGAGATGGAAGAACCTTTCGGTACCGAGCCCAACGACCTGCCGCTGGACGCGATGGTGCGCACCATCGAGATCGACCAGCTGGACGCGCTGGGCCTGCAGCCGTTGCCCGAACCCCTGCTGCCGCGCGACTACCGCCTGCAGTGACCCGATATCCCGACGGAGCCCTTTCGATGACCCATCCCCTGTACCGTCCCCGCCGCATGCGCCGCGACGATTTTTCGCGCCGCTTGATGCGCGAGAACACGCTCACCGCCGACGACCTGATCTACCCGGTGTTCGTGCACGAACAGGCCGGACGCACGGCAGTCCCCTCGATGCCGGGCGTGCACCGGCTGTCCATCGAAGAACTGCTGAAGGTTGGCGAGGAGGCGATGGAACTGGGTATTCCGGTCATCGACATCTTCCCGGTGATCGACCCGTCGCAGAAATCGCTCGATGCGGCCGCAGCGTGGGACGACGAGGGCCTGGCGCAACGCGCGGTGCGTGCGCTGAAGCAGCGTTTCCCAGAGCTGGGGGTGATGACCGACGTGGCATTGGATCCGTACACCACCCATGGCCAGGACGGCATCATCGACGACAGCGGCTACGTGCTCAACGACATCACCGTGGAAGCACTGGTCAAGCAGTCGGTGTCGCACGCGCATGCCGGTGTGGACGTGGTATCGCCATCGGACATGATGGATGGACGCATCGGCGCGATCCGTCGTGGCCTGGACGAGGCGGGCTTCATCAATACCCGCATCATGGCGTACTCGGCGAAGTACGCTTCGGCGTTCTACGGCCCGTTCCGCGATGCCGTCGGCAGCGCCGCCAGCCTTGGCAAGGCCGACAAGAAGACCTACCAGATGGATCCGGCCAACGGCGACGAGGCCCTGCGGGAGATCGCACTGGACCTGGAAGAGGGCGCCGACATGGTGATGGTCAAGCCGGGCATGCCGTACCTGGACGTGGTACGGAGGGTGAAGGAGACCTTCGGCGTGCCGACCTTTGCCTACCAGGTCAGCGGCGAGTACGCGATGCTGAAGGCTGCGGTGGCCAATGGCTGGCTGGACGAACGGGCCTGCGTGCTGGAATCGCTGATGTGCTTCAAGCGGGCTGGCGCCGACGGCGTGCTGACCTATTTCGCGCCGCAGGTGGCGCGCTGGCTGCGTGACCGCTGACAATAGCGGCTTCGATATCGGGAGAAGGGACGATGGAGATCCTGGGCTTCGGCCACTGGATGATCTGGGTCACCGGCGTGGTGGTGTTCGGCGCGCTGATCGTGTGGTTGGCGCTGGCTGCGTTCCGCGCCAGCCGGCGTCCGCCGGAGCAACCCTCGGCTGCGGCGCGGGTTGCCCGCGAGCTGCAGCTGCCTGAGACCGTGCAGGCGGAACTGGCCGCGCTGAGCCGGCGCAAGGAACAGGGTCGGATCAGCGAGGTGGAATACGAGCAGGAGCGCGCGAAGCTGCTGGCGCGTTGACGGGGCCCGCTGGCTCCTGCCTGGCCACAGTCCCTGGCCTGCACCCCGGCGCTGCCGCCAGGCGCGGTGCACGCAACCGGTAGACATCGCTTCCGCCTGCCCGTGGCGCACGCGCGCTGCTGCTGGCCACCAGCAGTTCGCCGGGCTTGGCGTTGTCGACCACCGGCGCCGATGTGTTGCCTTCGGCCACGTTGAACGACAACGTAAGCGGCTGCAGCGACGTGCCGGTCCACGCGCAGTCGCTGACCCACACCTGCGCCTGGTCCCCGGTGGCACGGCTGAATACCACGGCGCCGTCATTGCCCAACCAGTCCGCGTCGGTCTCGTCGGCAGCGCTGTTGAGTGCCTGCAAGGCGACCGCCGGACCTCGGCGACCGTTGTCCAGCGGTGCGACATACAGGTCGAATCCACGGCTGCTGCCGTCCTTGCGCGCGAACAGCAACTGCCTGCCATCAGCGCTCAGCGCCGGCCCACGTTCCACCGCACCGGGTCCGTCCGCACGCCATGGCTCGGGCTGGCCGAAACTCCCGTCGGCGGCGATGGCCGCCCGGAACAGGGCCAGCCGCCCTTCGCGATCAGACGCGAACAGCAGCCAGTGCCCGTCGCGGCTCATATACGGATCCAGCTCATCGCCAGCGCTGTTGAACGGCGGTTGCAGGGGCTCGGGCTGCTGCCAGCGTCCATCGTGCAGCGTGGCCTGCCACAGGTCCCAGCCACCTGCGCCACCTGGCCGGTCGCTGGCGAAGACGATGCGCTGTCCATCCGGACTGATGCTGGCGCGGCCCTCGCCGGCCTTGCTGGACACCACGCCCATGCCTTCGATGCCATATTCGTTCAACGCCCCCGCGACGGGGACGCAGAGTAAACTGGCGGCAAGCACCAGCAGGGGCAGGGCAGATCGCATCGTCCGGGTCCATGCAGTACGGAGGCGTCCAGTGTAGGCCGCCTCCTTTGAATATTCCGAGGATTCCATGACCGATCGCTACGCTGTCTTTGGCCACCCCGTCGTCCATTCCAAGTCGCCGGATATCCACGCCGCGTTCGGTCGCCAGGAAAACATCCCGGTGGACTACCGGGCCATCGATGCCACGCCGGACACCTTCCTGGCGGCATTGGAAGCCTTCGTGGCCGAAGGTGGCGTGGGCGCCAACATCACCCTGCCGCACAAGGAAGCGGCGTATGCGCTATGCACCACGCGCACCGCGCGTGCCACGCGTGCCGGCTCGGTCAACACGCTGTTGCGCAAGGGCGACCGCTGGCACGGCGACACCACCGACGGTGCCGGCCTGGTACGCGACCTGACCGACCGCCATGGGCTGGACCTGCGCGGCCGTCGCGTGCTGCTGCTGGGTGCCGGCGGTTCGGCGCGCAGCGTGGCGCCGTCGCTGCTGGATGCAGGCATCATGGAACTGGTGGTGGTCAACCGTACGCCGGAACGTGCCGACGCCCTCATCGATGCGATGGGCGAACCGGGCCGCGCGCTCAGCCGTTACTGGGAAGACCTGCGTGACCTCGGCGATTTCGAACTGATCATCAACGCCACCTCCGCCGGTCGCGATCGCGATGCGACGTTCAAGCTGCCGATGTCGCTGGTCAACAGCATGACCACGGCGGTGGACCTCAACTACGGCGACGCCGCCATCGCATTCCTGGCATGGGCACGTGCCGCGGAGTGCCGCAACACGGTGGACGGACTGGGCATGCTGGTGGAGCAGGCCGCCGAGAGCTTCCTGCAGTGGCATGAGGTGCGCCCGCAGACTGGCGACGTGTATGCGCGCCTGCGCAGCCAGGTCGGCACGCTGAGCGGCGAGGACTGAGCATGCAGGCCAGTGACCTGCTGATGACGATGCTTGGCCTGTTGGGGGTCCGCCTGCCGGTGCTGATCGCGTTGACCATCGGCGTGGTATGGGTATTGGGCGTGCCACGCGGCGCGGTGCGCACCGGCGCGCTGGCTGGCCTGCTGCTGCTGGCCGCGACCAGCATCGTCGGTTTGTTGATGTCCCTGCTGCCGTTGTGGCTGGTCAGTGCTGGCCAGTACGATTCCATTTCGCGTATGACTGCCCTGTTCGGCATCGTCCACTTCGCGCTGGCGCTGCTGGAAGCGTTTGGCCTGGTGCTGGTGGTGTGGGCGTTGACGCGCGCGCTGCGCCAGGGACGCTAGACGCCCTTGTCCTGGCGGCGGCCAGAAGTGGCCGGTGCGTCATGCGGGCGACCGCCGCGACTGCCTTGGGCCGTCACGCGCTGTTGCGCCAATGCAGGGACCGGCCCGGTGCCTGCTGACAGGTTCAGCGTGCCTTGCCCGATCGGAGCCAGGTCGGGCGGGCACGGCGTGCGACAATACGCAGCCTGATCCCGTGATGAAGAACCCGGTGTGACCGAACCCGTCGCCGCCCCGCGCAAGCTCGATGACGCCTTGAAGGATGCGATCCGCAAGGCCTACACCGCGCTGCAGGCCAATACCCCCGGCTTCGCCACCCGCCGTTCGCAGAGCCAGATGATCGGCGTGGTATCGCGTGCATTGGCGCACAGTGGTGGCGTGGGCGTGGTGGAGGCACCGACCGGCGTTGGCAAGAGCCTTGGGTATCTCACCGCCGGGGTACCGATCGCCATCGCCAGCAAGAAGAAGCTGGTGATCAGCACCGGCACCGTGGCGTTGCAGTCGCAGCTGGTGGAGCGCGACATTCCCAACTTCCTCAAGGCCACCGGCCTGGAAGCCACCGTGGCGCTGGCCAAGGGCCGCACCCGCTACCTGTGCACGCGCAACGCCGCCGAAGCCCAGGGCGAGGTCGCGCAGGGCGGCATGTTCGAAGACGAGCAGCCACTCTACGACCGGCCACTGGCGCCGATCGAAATGGATATCGCCGCACGCCTGACCGTGGCATTCACCAGCGGCAGTTGGGACGGCGACATCGACAATGCGCCGGAAACCATCAGCCCGGGGTTGCGCGGCCGCATCACCACGCCCGCGTCGGGCTGTGCTGGCCGACGTTGTGCCTACTCGGCACAGTGCGCCGTGCTGCGTTCCCGCAACACCGTGCGCGACGCGCAGATCGTGGTCACCAACCACGCGCTGCTGTTGTCGGCACTGTCGATCGGCGAGAGTGACAACGGCCAGCCGCTGATCGCCGCGCCGTCGGAGATGCTGCTGGTGCTGGACGAAGGCCATCATGTCGGCAACGTAGCGATCGACCAGGGTGCGGCCAGCCTGGCGTTGGACGACATGGCCAAGCGCGTCGGGCGGCTGCAGATCCTGGTCGCTGCGGCCTACCGCGCGGTGGACAAGGACCGGCTGGGCAACCTGCTGCCGAACGAAGCCATCGACGTGGCCAGCAACGTGGCCAAGCAACTGCGCGCGTTCCGCGACCACGTGGAGGCGGTGTGGATGCCGGCGCCGGCCGACGAAGAGCCGATGTGGCGTGCAGCCAACGGGCGCCTGCCCGAGGCATGGCGCGAGCCGATCGAAGCATTGGCCGACGACACCCGCAGCCTGTACAACTGGGCGCACGCGGCCAACACCCAGGTCGCCAAGGGCAAGCCGGACGATCCCGCACGCGAGCGCCTGCAGCGCAACCTCGGCATGGCGCTGGAGATGATCGAAGCGCAGTACAACCTGTGGCAGGCATGGCGCCGCGAGGACAAGGACGGCGCACCGCCGATGGCGCGCTGGGTCACCGCCACCCGCGATGGCGACCTGGTGCTGCACGGATCGCCGGTATCGGCTGCGCACGTGCTGCGCAAGCTGCTGTGGGATGAAGTGGATTCGGTGGTGATGACCTCGGCGACGCTGACCGGCGGCGGTGATTTCCAGTCGCTGGCGATCGACAACGGAATTCCCGAGGAGGCGGAGATGGTTTCGCTGTCCTCGCCGTTCGACTTGCCCAACCAGGCCGAACTGATCGTGCCGCCCTTCCCGGTGACACCGGATGATCGCGAGGGCCATCCACGCGAGGTGGCGCGTTACCTGGGCAAGGAACTGGACTGGAAGAAGGGCTCGATGGTGCTGTTCACCTCGCGCTGGAAGATGGAGAAAGTGGCCGGACTGATGCCGGCCGCCAAGCGCAAGCAGGTGCTGGTGCAGGGCGAGATGTCCAAGACCCGGCTGATCGACGAACACCTGCGTCGTGTAGCCGCCGGTGAAGGGTCGGTGCTGTTCGGCCTGAACTCGTTCGGCGAGGGCCTGGACCTGCCCGGTGAAGCGTGCACCACGGTGGTGATCACCCAGGTACCGTTCGCGGTGCCGACCGATCCGCAGACGGCCACGCTGAGCGAATGGTTCGAGGCGCGTGGCTTGAACGCATTCAACCTGATCGCCGTGCCGCACGCGCTGCGCACGCTGACCCAGTTTGCTGGCCGATTGATCCGCACCTCCACCGACACCGGCCGCGTGATCATCCTCGACTCGCGCCTGCTCACCCGCCGCTATGGCAAACGCATCATCGATGCATTGCCCCCCTTCAAGCGCACCATCGGCTGAATCCGGTAGTGACGGGCCATGCCCGTCACATCGCCGGCGCAACCGATGCATTGGCCGCGGCACATGCCGGTTGCGGCTTAATCCCCTCCGTCTCCTTTTCCGGGATAGCGGCAAGCCTGGCTGCCATAGGCATGCAGGTAGTCCTTGTCGAAGCAGCGGGCGAAGGCTTCCAGGATGTCCAGGTTCGCTGGCCAGCTGATCGCGATCTCGTTGCCGTCTGGACCGGTGATGTTGAATTTTCCATCTTTCACCTCGATGCCCGATGGTGGTGGCGTGGCCGCGAGCACAGCGTGTGCCTCGTCCAAGCCTGCGCGATCTCCCTGCAGGAATGCGATGCTTCCTTCCACATAAGCGTTCCAGCCGGTTGCGTCGCCTTCTTCCTGCAGGGACTGTCGCATCAATGCAATGGCTGCGGTCGATTGACCGACATTCGCGCGCATCTGGGCCTCGTGCCAGGTGAGCAGGTTGCGCCCTGCGGGCTGGTTGACCCGCCGATAATCAGCGATCAATTCGGCAGCGGCCAGGTGGCAACCCTCTTGTTCGCCCAAGGGACGCCAGCCTCCCTGCATGTCCTGGTCGAAGGCTTCAACCGGCAGTGCGAGGAGCGCCTCGCGGTCCACGCTGCAGTCCGGTGCCGCATCTGGAACGGGATGCGTGGCGCTCAGTACCGCGGCAAACACGAGCGTGATGAACATCTGCAACCTCCATGTCGTTGAGTACCGTTGGAGCGTACAACAACAAAAAGGGGACGGAGGGGATTAAGTCGTTTTCGGCTCGCTCCATTGAGGTGAACCGAAAACGACTTAATCCCCTCCGTCCCCTTTTTCTCAAGCGCACCATCGGCTGAATCCGGTAGTGACGGGCCATGCCCGTCACATCGCCGGCGCAACCGATGCATTGGCCGCGGCACATGCCGATTGCGGCTTAATCCCCTCCGTCCCCTTTTTCTCAGATGCTGCGGACGGCGCCCTTGTCGGCGCTGGTGGCGAGCAGGGCGTAGGCCTTCAGCGCGCTGGTGACCTTGCGGGGGCGGGGTGCGCGCGGGATCCAGCCACGTGCGTCGGCGTTGGCACGACGCGCTGCCAGCGTGGCGTCGTCCACCAGCAGGTCGATGCGACGGGTGGGGATGTCGATACGGATCCGGTCGCCGTCTTCCACCAGCCCGATCGCACCGCCGCTGGCCGCTTCCGGCGATACATGGCCGATCGACAGGCCGGAGGTGCCGCCAGAGAAGCGGCCATCGGTGAGCAGCGCGCATTGCTTGCCCAGGCCTTTCGATTTCAGGTAGCTGGTCGGGTACAGCATCTCCTGCATGCCCGGCCCACCCTTCGGGCCTTCGTAGCGGATCACCACCACTTCGCCGGCCTGTACTTCATCGGCCAGGATGCCAGCCACCGCCGCGTCTTGGCTTTCATACACGCGCGCAGGGCCCTCGAACACATGGATGGACTCGTCCACGCCAGCTGTCTTGACCACGCAGCCGTCTACCGCCAGGTTGCCGCGCAGCACCGCCAGCCCACCGTCCTGTGAATACGCATGCTGCAGCGAACGGATACAGCCTTCGGCGCGGTCCAGGTCCAGCGTTGGCCAGCGCGTCGCCTGGCTGAAAGCGACCTGGGTGGGGATGCCGGCCGGGCCCGCAGCGAAGAACTCATGCACCTTCGGGTCGGCGTTCACCGTCGCGTCCCAACGCTGCAGCGCGTCGGCAAGGGTCGTGCTGTGTACCGTGGGCACCGAAACATCCAACAGCCCGGCGCGGTCCAGCTCGCCCAGGATGCCGAACACTCCACCGGCGCGGTGCACGTCCTCGACGTGGTACTTCGGCGTATTCGGCGCCACCTTGCACAGCTGCGGCACGCGCCGCGACAACGCATCGATGTGGGTAAGGTCGAAGTCCACGCCCCCCTCCTGCGCTGCGGCAAGCAGGTGCAGGATGGTATTGGTCGAACCGCCCATGGCGATGTCCAGCGTCATCGCATTGGAGAACGCGGCGGCCGTGGCGATGCCACGCGGCAGTGCACGCGGGTCCTCGCCGCCATACCAGCGATGGCACAGTTCGACGATCAGGCGACCGGCACGGCGGAACAGCTGTTCGCGGTCGGCATGGGTGGCCAGCGTGGTGCCATTGCCCGGCAGCGAAAGCCCCAGCGCTTCGGTCAGGCAGTTCATCGAATTGGCGGTGAACATCCCCGAGCACGAGCCGCACGTCGGGCATGCGCTGCGTTCGAACTCGGCGACCTTCTCGTCCGATGCAGTGTCGTCGGCCGCGATCACCATCGCATCGACCAGGTCCAGCTTGTGTTCGGCCAGGCGCGTCTTGCCCGCTTCCATCGGCCCGCCGGAAACGAATATCACCGGGATGTCCAGGCGCAGCGCGGCCATCAGCATGCCCGGGGTGATCTTGTCGCAGTTGGAAATGCACACCAGCGCATCGGCGCAGTGCGCGTTGACCATGTACTCCACCGAGTCGGCGATGATCTCGCGGCTGGGCAGCGAATACAGCATGCCGTCGTGGCCCATGGCGATGCCATCGTCCACGGCGATGGTATTGAACTCCTTGGCCACGCCTCCGGCCTGCTCGATCTCGCGCGCGACCAGCTGCCCCAGGTCCTTCAGGTGCACGTGGCCGGGTACGAACTGGGTGAACGAGTTGGCGATGGCGATGATCGGCTTGTGGAAATCGCCATCGGTCATGCCGGTGGCACGCCACAGGGCGCGGGCACCGGCCATGTTGCGACCGGCGGTGGAGGTGCGGGAACGATACTCAGGCATGGGCTGGCAGGAACGGGCGGGCCGTACGACGTGGGTGTCAGGCGATGATGCCGCAACATCTCGGTTGCTGCTGCAACCACCCTGTCCCCGCGCCACCACGGTAGAGCGGGTCCATGACCCGCTGCTCTTGTTGCCAGCGTCGCGCGAATGGCAGCGGGGCATGGCCCCGCTCTACCCATCGCGAACCACCCGCGCTTTGGGGCGGGGGCGCAGCAGCAACCGAGATGTCTGCGCATTCCACCAAGGGGGCTCCCCACCGGATGGCGGATCGCGCTGCCACGGTAGAGCGGGTCCATGACCCGCTGCTCTTGTTGCCAGCGTCGCGCGAACGGCAGCGGGGCATGGCCCCGCTCTACCCATCGCGATCGGTATCCGCCGCCTCGCTCCGGTAGCTGATCCATGACCCGCCGAGGCCGGCGGCGACGCAAATGAAAGTTTCGTTCATGTTCGCCGCTTTGCCGACTTTGGTTGCAGCCGCCAATGCGGCATCATTGGGTGGTTGATCCGCATGAGGCATGAGGCCATGAAACGTTCCCGCACCACCGCGCTGCTGTTGATGAGCGCTGCACCGCTGCTGTTCACCGCCTGCCAGAAGGAGGAACAGGTGCAGGTGCAGGAAGGGCTGTACACCTCGGTGCAGGCCTGTACAGAAGCCACGGGCGATCCGTCGTCATGCCGCAACGCGTTTGCCGCCGCCCAGCAGCAGGCCGCCGACGCTGCGCCGAAGTACGCCGACAAGGCAGCCTGCGAGGCTGACTACAAGCCCGAACAATGCGTGGAGCAGCGCACTTCGGCCGGCACTTCGTTCGTGGGCCCGATGATGATGGGCTTCTTCATGTCGCAGATGATGAACAGCGGACGCGCTGGCCTGGCCCAGCGGCCGCCGGCTGCCAGCCCTGCCTACCAGGACAAGAACGCCGGTTGGGCGCGTTCGGCCCCGGGTGGCAGCGGCGGCATGAACACCGCCAGCGGCATCGGTGCCGGCAAGGCCGGCCTGGCCCCGGTCACCAGCGAGCCGAACCGCGCCACGACTGCCAGCCGCGCCGGCTTCGGCAGCACTTCTGCGCGCCGCAGCAGCAACAGTTTCGGCGGCTGACCGATGCAGCGAGTACGCATCACCGAACGCGCCCGGTGGCGGGCGCGGGCGGAGGAAGCCGGTTTCCGCTTCCATACCATCGACGGGCAGCCGTATTGGGATGAGACGGCGTACTACGCTTTCACCCTGCGGCAGATCGAACAGGACATCGAAGACCCCAGCGCCGAGCTTCACCAGATGGCGCTGGCGCTGATGGATGAGGTAGTGGACTCGGAGGCGCTGATGCAGCGCCTGGCCATTCCGTCGCATTACCGCGACTGGATCGCCGAGAGCTGGCGGCAGCGCCAGCCGCACCTGTACGGTCGCCTCGACCTGGCCTACGACGGCAGTGGTCCGGCCAAACTGTATGAATTGAACTACGACACCCCGACGTCGTTGTTCGAGGCCAGTTTTTTCCAGTGGCAGTGGCTGGAAGAGCAGCGCAACGCAGGCAGGCTGCCGGCGCATGCCGACCAGTTCAACGCCATCCATGAGGCGTTGGTCGACCGTTTTGGCGAGCTTGCCTCGCGCCTGCCGCCGCCGCTGTACTTCAGTGCGGTGGGCAGTTCGCAGGAAGACGTGGGAACGGTCGAATACCTGCGCGACTGTGCGGCACAGGCCAACCTGCATGGGCAGGGCATTGCCATCGAAGACATCGGCCTGTCCGAAGACGGTCGCTTCACCGCGCTGGACGATACGGTGATCGGCACGCTGTTCAAGCTGTATCCGCTGGAAGACCTGATGGCCGAGGAATTCGGTCGCGCGCTGCCGGCTTCGGGCGTGCAGCTGCTGGAGCCGGCATGGAAGGCGGTGTTGAGCAACAAGGGCATCCTGCCGTTGTTGTGGGAGCGTCATCGTGGCCATCCGAACCTGCTGGAATCGCACTTCGACGAGGGCGGCGCGCTGGGCGCCGGCTGGGTACGCAAGCCGCTGTTTTCGCGCGAAGGCGCCAACATCGAAATGCACCTGGCCGATGGCAGCACGCAGCGCAGCGAAGGACCGTACGATGGCCCGTCGATCATCCAGCAGGCACATCCGTTGACGCGCTTCGAAGGCGGCTATCCGCTGATCGGCAGTTGGGTGGTTGGCGATCACGCCTGTGGCATCGGCATCCGCGAGGATGACAGCGCGATCACCCGTGACAGCGCACGTTTCGTGCCGCACGCGATCATCGACGAAGCACCGACGCAGATCTACGTGTAGGCGTGCAGCAGGCCTGACTCCGGTAGTGACAGGCCATGCCCGTCAACGGCGCCAGGCGCCGTCGCGCATGTCGCCTGCACGGTGAGGCATCCAACGGCAGCGGGGCATGGCCCCGCTCTACCCGGTAATGACGGGCCGTGCCCGTCAAGGATGCAAGGTGCCGCGCGCATGTCGCCTGCACGGGAGGGCATCCAACGGCAGCGGGGCATGGCCCCGCTCTACCCGGTAATGACGGGCCGTGCCCGTCAACGGCGCCAGGCGCCGTCGCGCATGTCGCCTGCACGGGGAGGCATCCAACGGCAGCGGGGCATGGCCCCGCTCTACCCGGTAGTGACGGGCCATGCCCGTCAACCCGGTTACAACAATCCGTCGCGCTTCACCGACAGGTAACGCTCCACCAGGGCGCCGGGCAGTGCATCGGCGGTGACGTCCAGCACCATCACGCGATGGCTGCGCAGCGCATCGTGTGCCTGCGCGCGCTGCTGCAGGTACAGTGCCGCGGCGCCGGCCTGTGCCGCATCGGTGTCGTCCTGCACCGGGCGCTCCAGCGCCTGGTCCAATACCTGCTCGCGCAGGCTGGCCACGCACACCAGGTGCCGGCGTTGCAGCAGCTTCACCGCCGCCAGCAGGTCTTCGATATCCTCGTCGCGCACGTTGGTCACCAGCATCACCAGTGCGCGGCGACGCTGCAGGGCCGCCAGTTCGGTGGCCGCGGCCAGGTAGTCGGTGGCCACGGCCTGTGGCTGCAGGTCGTAGCTGGCACGCAGCAGCTCGTCGATGGTGGCCATGCCGCGCCCGGGTGCTACCCAGCGGTGGTCGCCTCCGGTGGCGTGCAGGCCGACGCCATCACCCTGGCGCAGCGCCAGGTAGGACACCACCAACGCAGCGTTCAACACCTGGTCGAAATGGGAAAGGCCGCCATCGCTGGCCATCATCCGCCGGCCGGTGTCGAGCATCAGCAGCATCTGCTGGTTCTTCTCGTCCTGGTATTCGCGCGATACCAGACGTCGTGCACGCGAGGTCGCCTTCCAGTCGATCTGGCGCAGGCTGTCACCGATGCGGTACTCGCGCATCTGGTGGAAGTCGGTACCCTCGCCGCGCCGGCGCTTCAGGTGCGCACCGACCATCCGCGAGGCCTGTTCGGCACTGAACAATGCAAAGCGCGTCAGCGGCACGAAGTTGGGGAACACGCGTACGTCCAGCGCGGGCGGCACGCTGCGTTGCTGGCGCCACAGCCGCCAGGGCGAGAACAGCCGAAGCTGCACACCGTCCAGGCGGAAGCGCCCGCGTTGCGGCGGCTGCACGGCGTACTCCAGCGTGGTGGCGTAGCCCGCGCGCAGGCGCACGCGGCGCGGCAGGCCGTCGACATGCCATGCGCCGGGCACCAGGTCGAACACTTCCAGCCGCAGTGCGCGCTTGGATTGCAGGCTCAGCTGCACGTCGCGACGCACATCCAGCGCCAGTGCTTCGGGCATGCGCCGCTGCGCCGTGGGCGATGGCAAGCGCCGCAGGCGGAACAGGTCCAGCAACGCCACCAGCACGATCAACCCGAGGGCGAGCTGCCAGCTCCAGCGCGGCAGCCAGCCGGCCAGCACCGCGCCACCGATCACGGCCCATGCCAGCAACAGCCACAGCAGCGGCAGGGCAGGCCTCATCGGCGCGGCGCTTCCACCTTGGCCAGCAGCGCACCGAGCACGTCATCCGGTCCCTGGCCTTCGATCTGCAGCTCTGGCGCCAGTGCGATCCGGTGGCGCAATGCAGGTCGGGCGATGTCACGCACGTCATCCGGAGTGACGAAATCGCGGCCGGCCAGCAACGCCTGCGCACGGGCTGCGCGCACCAGCGCGATGCTGCCGCGTGGCCCCGCACCCAGCGCGATGCCGGGCCAGGTGCGCGTGGCGGCGACGATACGTACCGCGTAATCGATGACTTCGGCATCCACGGTGATCGCGGCGGTGGCCTGCTGCAGCGCGACCACCTCGCCGGCATTGAGCACGCGCGGCACCCGTTGCAGGTCGAAGTCGCTGGCGCTGCGGCCGGTGGTCACCGCATCGACCATGCGCCTTTCATCGTCCAATGCGGGATAGTCGATGATGATCTTCAGCAGGAAGCGGTCCAGCTGTGCTTCCGGCAGTGGATAGGTGCCTTCCTGCTCCACCGGGTTCTGCGTGGCCAGGGCCATGAACGGTGGTGCCAGCGCGAACGACTTGCCTTCGATGGTCACCTGGCCTTCCTGCATTACTTCCAGCAGGGCCGACTGGGTCTTGGCCGGCGCGCGGTTGATCTCGTCCGCCAGCAGCAGGTGGGTGAACACCGGCCCACGGCGGATCTTGAAGCTCTCGCTCTTCGGGTCGTACACAGCGTGGCCGCTGACATCGCTGGGCATCAGGTCCGGGGTGAACTGCACCCTCCCATGGTCCAGTTCCAGCGCCTGCGCCAGCGCGCGTACCAGCAGCGTCTTGCCCAGTCCGGGCACGCCTTCGATCAGCACATGCCCACCAGCAAGCAGTGCCACCAGGATCTGGTCGAGCACCTCGGCCTGGCCGATGAAGGCCTGGCCGACGGCTTCGCGGATGGTATCCACGCGCTGGACCAGGCTGGCGGTGTCCGGTGAGGCACCGCCCAGTGGCGGCGGGGTCGGGGTTTCCAGTTCAGTCATAGCAGGCTTCTCATCTGGAGCAACAGGGCGATCCGCTCCTTCAGGGCGGCGGAATCATTGGCGGGCGGGGTGGCCAGTGCGGTTTGCACGCGTCCGGGCGGCCACTGCAGCAGGTCGGCGATGGCCTGTTCCTGCGCGGCGCCTTCCAGCGCAGCAGCGGTGGGTGCACGTGCCTGCAGCCGGCGCAGGAACAAGGCGCGCATGGCAGCGTGCAGGCGTGGACCCTGGCGTTGGCGCAGCAGCAATTCACCGCTGGCGCGCACGTGCTCCAGCAATGAACGGCGCTCGGCCGGCGAAGAGGGCAGTACGCTGCCGAAGCGCTGCGAACGCGCCCACAACCCTCCCAGCAGCGCCAACAGCAGCGGCACCCACAGCGGCCAGCCTTCGAAGATGATGCGTGCCCACAGTGAAGGCGGTCGGCTGGCATACACCAGCCACACCGTGCCCTTGCCGTAATTCGGTTGCAGCAGGTAGCGGGTCAGGTCGCGATGCGCGCGGTCATGCAGGCCATCGCGTGGTTCGGCCACGTCCCGTTTCGGGCGCAGCGCGCGCGGCAGGAAGGTATGGGATTCCGGCTGGCCCTTCATGAACTCCATGTCGGCCAGCACGTCCACCACGCCCTGGCCATGATGCAGGCGTGCGAACACCAGCCCCTCCTCGCCGCCCCACTCACGCTGCACCTGTTCGTAGGCGGCGTCGTCCAGGTCGAAACGGCGGCCACCGCAGAACTCCACGTGGCTGGGATCGTCCTCGACGTGGAACCGTTGGCACGCAGTGGGGAATCCGCGGCTGTCAACGCCCAGCCGCTGCAGCAGCAGCGGTTCGGGCTCATCATCATCCTCGCCTTTCACTGGCGGTGGCGTACGCAGCAGCAGGTGGCCTCCGCGCGCGGTCCACGCCAGCAGCGCGTCCACCTGTGCAGGCGGCAACTCGCCGCTGTCCTGCAGCAGCACCAGCGTATCGCCCGGTGCGGGTGCCATCGCGGCCATGTCCAGGCGTGCGCGCGATCGTGCCTGCAGGCCATCGGCATGCAGCGCCAGGCCCAGCACGTACAGTGGGTTGTAGCTGGCCTCGCCTTGTGGCGGCAGCACCTCGCGCTGGGTGACCCGCTCATGCGTGCGAAGGAACACCACCACCAGCGGCACCGCAACCAGCAGCGCCAGCCCGGCCAGCAACGACCACAGCACGCGCGGCTTCATGCCGGCCACCGGTACTGGGCCTGCAGGGCATCGGCCAGCTGTTCGAATGCCTCGCGGTGCGGCAACCGGTTTGCATAAGCGGCGTACTGCCACATGCGCACGACGTCGGCGAACAAGCTGCGGTCGCGCGCGTCGGGCATGCGGCGCGATACGCGCAGCACCTGTGCTTCGGTCGCACCCGGTGGCAGCACCACGCCACTGCGTTCCACCACGGTCTGCACGCTGGCACGGTAGAGCAGGGCAAGCGCCTGGCGCGGCATGCCGCGCGCCCACAGGTCGCGCGCACGGGTGGCGACGTCGGGCGGCACCACCTCGGGCAGGACAATGGCGTCTTCGCTGGCCTCGCGCTGGGTAGCGGCGGCACGGCGTCCGGAGCCGCGCAACCAGGGCAGCCAGCGCCTGGCAGTGACCAGCAGCACCAGCAGCAGCCCACCCAGCAACAACCACAGGCCCCATTCGGCCACCAGCGCCAACAGGCTGGCGACGCGCTTGGCCAGCTCCGTCGGGGGCTGCTTCTCCCTTTCACGCTGCAGCCGCTCGCGCTCCTTGCGCCTGGCTTCTTCCGCATCGCGCGGTTGCCATGTGGTGACCTCGCGGGTGGGACGCTGCAACGGATCTTCGTAGGCACGCTGCACTGCCTGGCGGAAGCCTGCGGTGTCCACCTCCTCGTCGCCGAAGATGCCCGCCGGCGTGTCATCGGGATCGATCCGGTCGTCTTCGTCTTCGCCGGCGTCGCCATCGGCAGTATCACCCGCAGCGGGGACATCGTCCTGGGCCGCCGCTTCAACAGCGTCCTGCGCTGCCTCCTGTGCATGCGCCGTCGGCGGCCATGCCGGCAGCGCGACCGCCAGCAGCAGCACCACCATCGGTGCCGCACGCTGCAACCGCTCGCGCAGGCGCCGGAAGCTGATCTCCACGTCCCAGGCCTCCATCTGCGTGCGCCGGTTCACATACAGCCCGAAGCCGGCACCGATGTGGAACGGACCGATGACGCAGGCAGCCAACCACCACAGCAGGTTCCAGCCCAGCTTGGCCCAGGCGGGGGTGTCCTGGTCGATCAGCTCCCATGCCGCACGCCAGGAGTCGGACATCAGTTCCACTGGCACGAACAGGAATACGGCTGCCACGCTACCGGCCACCAGTACGATTTCGAAGCCCAGGCAGACCAGCGTGAGCAGCATCGACGGGCCCGCCGTCGCGGCCAGCACCGCGCGCCGTCGCTGCGCGCGCTGTGCCGCATCGGCGCCTTCCAGCAGGTTCACCGGCAGGCATACATTGCGCAGCAGGCTGAAGCGCCGCCATCCCAGGTAGCCCCAGAAGCCGGCCACGCCCCAGTGTCGCTGTGCACGCAGTGCCTGCCACGCCCCCACCGGTTCGCCGAACACGTCGCGCGACAGCACGTACAGCACCACGCGTTCGAACAGCGGCTTGCACCACCATAGCAACAGCCATGCCCATCCGAACGCATCGCCATGCCACCACGCCAGTGCGTTGGCCAGCAGGAACAACGGCGCGCTGGCCAGCAGCCACGCGCCCCATGCTGCACGTGCCTGGTGGCGCGCCAACGCGGTGCCCAGCTCCATCGCCTCCCAGCTGCTGCGGCTGCGCAGCACCACGTTCAACTGGTCAATGCGCACGCGTGCCTCCGCGCCCACCACGCCACAGCCACGCCAGCACCAGTGTCCACAGCACGGCCGCCACGCTGTACTTGCCCCAGGCCGGGACCGAGGCGATGGACGACCAGAAGGCTTCGATGAACGCCGCTACCAGCAGCATCGCGGCGATGCCCAGGCACAGCTGCGCGCCGATGCGCCCGCCTTCCCTCAGTGCGTCTACGCGCCGCTGGCGCCCCGGCGCTACCAGGCGCATGCCCAGCTGCAGTCCGGCGCCGCCGGCGATCACGATCGCCGTCAGCTCGAAGGCACCGTGGCCGACCACGAAGCGCCAGAACGGATCACCATGGCCCACATGCTGCAGGTGGCCGGCCGCCGCGCCGATGGTGATGCCGTTGAACAGCAGCACCAGTACCGTCCCGACGCCGGCCAGCAATCCACTGGCAAAGGTGCGCAGGCCGATGCTGATGTTGTTCATGATGTAGTAGCCGAACATCATCCAGTCGCTGCCGCTGTCGCGGCCCAGGTTCGGAGCCGACGGATCGTACATGCGTTCCATCTGCGCCAGGCGTGCGTTGTCCATCAGCAGGTGGATCAGCCCAGGATGCAGCTGCACCAGCACGAAGCTGGCGACCAGCGGCAGCGCGAACAAGGCCAGCGACACCCACATCACGCCGGCCTGGTCACGCACCTGCTGCGGGAAATCGGCGAGCAGGAATTCCAACACGCGGCGCCAGCGGAACGCCGGCGTGCGGTACAGCAGGGTGTGGCCGCGTTGCATCAGGTGCTGCAGGCGCGCCACCAGTTGCGGGCTGTAACCGCGCTGGCGGGCCAGGGCCAGCTGTTGGCACAGGCGCCGGTAACGTTGCGGGAACTCGGCATCGGCCGGCAGCGCAGGATCTGGTGCCAGGCGCGCACGTCGGCGTCGCCCCAGGTGCGCGCGCTGTTCCAGCCAGCCTTCCAGCGCCTGCCATTCCTGCTGGTACCGGGCGACGAACTGTTCCTGCTTCATCGCCGCCCCAGCAGCCAGTTGGCCATCGCGTACAGACGCAGCACGCCGACCTGTCCGCTGGCTTCGGTCAACGGTGCGGCAATGCCGGCCAGTTCCTGCTGGCGCCCGGGCGACAGGCGTGGGCCGCGCTCGGCGAAGGCGATCACTGCGGATTGTTCCAGCGGCGTCAGCGGCACCGGTGGCGGCAGCACGCTGTCCATGGTGGTTGCCGGAATCTCGGTGCGGGCTTCGGCGTGCACCACCAGGGTGCCGGCGACCAGGTCGCCCAGGCGCCGTCCATGCGGATCGAACAGGCTGCTCAGCAGCCCCAGCGCATAGCCGAACGGCAGCATGTCCACGGTGCGCAGCAGGTTGCGGGTAACCGAAGCACTCCATCCGATCGGCGACCCATCGCGCGCGATGACCCGCAGCGCCATCGCGCGCTTTCCCGGCGTCTGTCCCCACACGGCTTCCAGCACGATGGTGTAGGCCCAGTTGAGCAGGAACATCACCGCTAGGTAGATGCCGCGGCCGAACTCATCCAGCAGGGCCAGCGGAATGGACAGCAATGCCAGCAGCATGAAGCGCAGGCCGAAATCGATCAACCAGGCCAGCGCGCGCGGGATCGGCCCGGCGGCACGCAGCTGCAGTGGCACGCCCTCCGGCGTGATCACTTCGCGGTAGGTATCCAGCATCGGCGTTGCGGTCATCGGCGCCGGGTTCCTCGCCGGCAGGTGGCCACGTGCATAAGGGTCTCGACGTCATCCTGGTCGGGACCCGACTTTAGCAGAGCACGCTGCCGGGCATGGCCCGGCGATACCGTCGGGACGGCGTGCCCGGCTGGGCGTCATGCGCCCAGGTATTCGTCCTTCAGGCGCACGTAATGGTCGGCCGAGTAATGCAGCGCCTCGATTTCCGCCTCTTTCAACAGCCGGGCCGGCCGGGCCGGGTTGCCCAGCCACAGTTCGCCCTCGCCCACCACCTTGCCCGGGCCCACCACCGCACCGGCACCGACGAAGCCGTGCTTCTCCACCCGTGCGCCGTCCAGGATGCAGGCGCCCATGCCGATCAGGCTGTAATCGCCGATGGTGCAGGCATGCAGGATGCAGCCATGGCCGACAGTCACGCCCTCGCCGACCAGGGTCGGGTAGCCGGCCTTGTTGAAGGGGCTGTGGTGGCTGACGTGGATGATGGTGCCGTCCTGCACGTTGCTGCGCGCACCGATGCGGATGAAGTTGACGTCACCGCGGATGATCGTGCCCGGCCACACCGATACATCGTCGCCGAGTTCAACGTCACCGATGATCGTGCAGGCGGGATCCACGTAGGCGCGCGCGCCGAGCACCGGCATCTTGTCGCGGAAAGGGCGCAGGGGGGACATATCAATCTCCGGGGTAGCGCCGAGCCATGCCCGGCGAACGAAGTGGGACGGTGGCATCCGCCGGGCATGGCCAGGCGCTGCCGTGTTCGTTGGGTCACGCGACGCGGCTGCGGCGCGCGCGTTCCAGGTGCACCAGCAGCAGCGAAATCGCGGCCGGCGTCATGCCCGGGATGCGCTGTGCCTGGCCGATGGTCTGCGGGCGCACGCGTTCCAGCTTCTGCAGCACTTCGGCCGACAGCCCGCGCACGCTGGCGTACTCGAAACCATCGCTGATCGGCGTGGCTTCATGCCGCTGCTGGCGCTCGATCTCTTCGCGCTGGCGGTCCAGGTAACCGGCGTACTTGACGCCGATCTCGACCTGCTCGGCGACCTTCGCGTCGTCCACGGCCGGGCCCAGCGACGGCACCTGCATCAACTGGGCGTAATCCAGTTCCGGTCGCTTGATCAGGTCCAGCACGTTGGTTTCGCGGCTTACCGCCACGCCCAGTACCTGCTCCACCTCGCGGCCCAGGGCGTTGCCCGGCGTCGCCCACAGCGCGCGCAGGCGCGTGGTTTCGGCCGCCACCGCCGCCTGCTTGGCTTCGAACGCGGCCCAGCGACGGTCATCCACCAGGCCCATCGCGCGACCGGCCGGCGTCAAGCGCTGGTCGGCGTTGTCCTCGCGCAGCTGCAGCCGGTATTCGGCACGGCTGGTGAACATGCGGTACGGCTCGGTGGTGCCGTGGGTGATCAGGTCGTCCACCAGCACGCCCAGGTATGCCTCGTCGCGGCGCGGGCACCAGCCGGCTTCACCGCGGACCTGGCGGGCGGCGTTGAGCCCGGCCAGCAGGCCCTGCGCGGCGGCTTCTTCATAGCCGGTGGTACCGTTGATCTGGCCGGCGAAGAACAGCCCCTGCACCGTCTTGGTTTCCAGCGATGCCTTCAGCCCGCGCGGGTCGAAGTAGTCGTATTCGATGGCGTAGCCCGGGCGGGTGATGTGGGCGTTGCCGAAGCCGCGGATGCTGCGCACCATCGTCAGCTGCACATCGAACGGCAAGGAGGTGGAAATGCCGTTGGGGTAGATCTCCACGATGCCCAGGCCTTCGGGTTCCACGAAGATCTGGTGGCTGTCCTTCTCGGCGAAGCGCACCACCTTGTCCTCGATGGAAGGGCAGTAGCGCGGGCCGATGCCTTCGATCTGCCCGCTGTACAGGGGCGAGCGGTGCAGGGCATCGCGGATGATCTGGTGGGTATGTTCGCTGGTGTGGGTGATCCAGCAGCTGACCTGTTCGGGATGCTCGTCCACCGAACCGAGGAACGACATCACCGGACGAGGCGAATCACCGGGCTGCTCGACCATCACGCTGTAGTCCAGCGAGCGGCCATCGATGCGTGGCGGGGTGCCCGTCTTCAGGCGGTCTACCTGGAATGGACGTTCACGCAGGCGCGCGGCCAACGTGGTCGCTGGCGGATCGCCCATGCGGCCGGCGGCGTATTGGGTGGGGCCGACGTGGATCTTCCCGGCCAGGAAGGTACCGGCGGTCAGCACCACCGCTTCGGCATCGAAGCGCAGGCCGGTCTGGGTGATCACGCCGCGCACGCGGTCGCCTTCGACGGTGCCGTTGTCGATCACCAGATCGTCCACTGCCGCCTGGAACACGGTCAGGTTCGGCTGCGCCTCGACGATGGCGCGGATGGCCATGCGGTAGAGATTGCGGTCGGCCTGGCAGCGGGTGGCGCGCACGGCCGGTCCCTTGGACGCGTTCAAGGTGCGCCACTGGATGCCGGCGCGGTCGGCGGCATGGGCCATCGCGCCGCCCAGGGCGTCGATCTCCTTGACCAGGTGACCCTTGCCGATGCCACCGATGGCCGGGTTGCAGCTCATCGCGCCCACGGTTTCGATGTTGTGGGTCAGCAGCAGGGTCCGCGCACCGCTGCGCGCCGACGCCAGCGCGGCTTCGGTGCCGGCGTGGCCGCCGCCGATGACGATGACGTCGTAACGATGGAAGGAGTCGGTCATGAGGGGCTCGAAGCGGCAGGCTGGCGATTTTAGCGCCAATCGGGTGCCGGGGGACTGGCTGGGGCCGGATCCCTTTGCTGCGAAAAGGCATCCGATCAAAAAAAACCTAAAGTTGGCACGTTATGTGCAGATAACCCAATAGCACCCAGCGTGATCGGCGCCGATGGCGCTATGGACCGGAATTGGAACAGGGGCTGGTCCAGATGCACGAGGGGGAAGCGAGGGGCCGGCCAGTCGGGGGACTGTCCGGCCCTGTTTTTCTGGCCCCAAGGCTCTTGAACAACAAGGCCCCGCTTGCGCGGGGCCTTGTCTTTTTAGGTGCCGACATCCGACAGGGCCGGAACAGGGGGGATCCAGATGTTCCTATCGGATATCGACATGGTCGATGTGACCGGCTGCGTCGTCTTTGTCACTTTTGGACGTGGCGGGTCACTGCAGGCCTAGCTTGAACTTTCCGCGAGGAAGGATCAAGCGTCTTTCAACGCTCAACCTTTCGTTCTGTGCCACGGTTCATGTTTCGCCATGGCGAACCGCCATTGGAACGCGGTGTTGACTGACGCGGCGGCTGCGCGGGACGTGCTTGCTGCTGGCGTTGCGGTGCAGGACGACTCACGTTGGGCTGGCGTGGCCGCGTATTGGAATCCATGTTCCGCCACGGCGAGCCACCGTTGTTGCCCGGTGGACGGGTAGGCGGGCGCGGACGATCCGGCGGCCGATGATTGCCATTGCCTGGCGGACGATGGCCATGATGCGGTGGGCGATAGTTCGGATATGAGCGATATATCGGGTAGCCATAGCCGTAGTTGCCGTAGCCGTAGTAGCCACTGCCATAACCATACGGATAGCCGCCGGGATATCCCGCCGGGTAGCGGTACTGGGTAGACGGCGCACCGTGGTAGTAGCCGTCGCTGCCACCGCCGACATAGTCGTACGTGGCGCAGCCGGACAGCGCCAACAACAGGCCTCCGGCAATGATCAGGCGCATCTTCATGGTGCGGTACCCCCCAGGGTTCAGGACTTCAGCATCGACTGTGGGCATTGAATCGGCCCTTAATCCAGCCAGTCCAGCATGAATGAAGGCCAATGCCGGCGAAAACGCACTCAGGATGGCAGGCGGTGGTGATCACCCATACGTTAATCTTTACCGATGAACGAAGTGTTGTCGCTTCCAGCTCAGAGCGTCCTGGCTGCTGCTGCCCGGATCGCGCCGCATGCGGTGCTGACGCCGGTGCTGCGTTCGCGCGCGCTGGATGCGCTGGCGGGCGCGCGGCTGGCATTCAAGGCCGAGCACCTGCAACGCAGCGGGGCTTTCAAGTTCCGTGGCGCCTGCAATGCGGTATGGGCGCTGGCGCCCGGACAGGCGGCGGCCGGTGTCGTTACGCATTCGTCCGGGAACCACGGGGCCGCGCTGGCGCTGGCTGCGCGCACCCGCGGCATTGCCTGCCATGTGGTGGTGCCCGAAGGTGCCGTCGCGGCCAAGCTGGCCAATATCAGCCGCCACGGCGCCACGCTGTGGCGTTGTGCGGCCAGCATCCAGGCGCGCGAACGCATGTGTGCGCAGGTGCAGGCTGACACCGGCGCGACCCTGGTGCATCCGTACGCTGATGCCCAGGTGATTGCCGGGCAGGGCACGGCCGCGCTGGAGCTGGTGCAGGCCGAAGGCCCGTTCGACGTGGTGGTGGTGCCGGTCGGCGGCGGTGGGCTGGCCGCTGGCACCGCACTGGCACTGCAGCAACTGGCGCCACGGACCCGGCTGGTGCTGGCCGAGCCGGCCGGTGCAGCCGACACCGCGCGCTCGTTGCAGGCGGGCGAACGGCGCATCGATTTCGTGCCCGACACCGTCTGCGATGGCCTGCGTGGAACCTTGGGTGCGCCGAACTTCGCCGTGCTCCAGGCCGCTGCCGCAGAGGTGATCGTGGTTGACGATGCAGCCACCGTGCAGGCCATGCGCCTGCTGTGGCAGGTGCTCAAGCAGGTGGTGGAACCGTCCTCGGCGATCGCCCTGGCCGCGGTGCTGGCCCAGCCGCAGCGCTTTGCCGGGCTGCGGGTGGGGCTGGTCCTGTCCGGCGGCAACGTGGATATCGACGCGCTGCCGTGGGGTGCGGCATGAGTCGGCACCACGCCGGCCGGCAGCGTACCGGCCTGCTCGGCTGGATCTGGCGACTGTTCCTGCTGGTGATGCTGTGGCTGCTGGGCGTCACGGCATGGATCGTCTGGGTCGGTGAGCGCGACCAGGCGGCGCATGCCGATGCGATCATCGTGCTCGGTGCCGCCGCGTATGACGCCAAGCCGTCGCCGGTGTTCCAGGAACGCATCCGCCACGGACTGGACCTCTACGATGCCGGTTACGCACCGCTGCTGATCTTCACCGGTGGCTATGGTGGCAGTGGTGCGCGGTTTTCCGAATCGCAGGTGGCGCGACGCTATGCGTTGAAGCAGGGCGTGCCGGACGAAGCCATCCTGATCGAGACTGCTTCGCGCAATACCGTGCAGAACCTGGTGCAGGCCAAGCGCCTGATGGACCAGCGCGGCATCCATCGGGTGATCATCGTCAGCGACCCATTGCACATGGCACGTGCACTGCGCTTGAGCCGCGGGATGGGCATCGATGCGCTGGGATCATCCACGCCGAGCACGCGTTTCCGCAGCTTCCACACCAGTTGGCGGTTTCTGGCCCAGGAAATCTACTTCTTCCATCGCGACCTGTTCGTGGTCCGCTAGCGCCGGGCCATGCCCGGCGAGCATGGCGGCCCCGGGTTGCAGCGCATCAGCCCGGTCGCCGCCGGATCGGGATCGCCGATACCGGCACTGCGGCAATGTCCTGCCCCTGTTCGCGGATCGGCGCACCGGCCTGCGGTGCCCAGGCGTGCGCATAGATCACGTCCCAACTGCTGGGCAGCTTGCCATCGGTGCGCCGCAATGGCTCGTAAGCCGCCGCCGCCGCGGTGAAACGGCCGCGTCCGGTCAACGTACGGCGGCGATCGCTGCGTGCGTTGGTGGCACCCAGCGCGCGCAGTTCGCGCATCAACGCCGGCAGGTCGTCGTAGGTCAGGGTGAACAGGTCGCGGTCCAGCACCGGGTCGCGGAAACCGGCCATCATCAGCGCATCGCCGAGCTGCGCGATGGGTGCGAAGCGGCTGACATGCGGATGGTCGTCGACGGCATGGAAGGCTTCGCCCAGTTCGACCAGTGTCTCCGGCCCGAAGGTGGAACATAGCAACAGGCCGCCTGGCTTGAGTACGCGACGGAACCCGGCGAACACCGCCGGGAGGTCGTCCACCCACTGCAGGCACAGGTTGCTGAAGATGACGTCCACGCTGTCGTCGGCCAGCGGCAACGCGGTGGCATTGGCACACACGCGATGGAACGGCTTCCACCAGCCCGCCTGGCGCTTGGCCTGCTGCAACATCGGTTCGGCCACGTCCAGGGCGATCACCTGTGCCTTCGGCCAGCGCTTCTTCATCAATGCGCTGGCGTGGCCGGTACCGGCCCCCACGTCCAGCACGACCTCGGGACTGCGTGCTTCCAGGTAGTCCAGCGACTCCATCAGGCGCTGCTGCACTTCGCGCTGCAGCGCGGCGGCGGCATCATAGGTGGTGGCGGCACGCGCGAAGGCGCGGCGGACGTGGCGGGGATCGGAACGGTGGTTCATGCAGGTCTCGATGCGGCCGCGATGCGGCGTCAGAACGTTCCGGGGTAGGCGCCGCCGTCGATCAGCAGGTTCTGCCCGGTAAGGTAACCCGCCTGCGCACTGCACAGGAACGCACAGGCCGCACCGAACTCATCGGGCTGGCCAAAGCGGCCGGCGGGGATATGGCTGCGCTTCTGTTCGGCGATGGCCTCGGCGTCGCCCCCCTGCTGGCTGGCCATGAAGGCGAAGTTGCCGCGCAGGCGGTCGGTGTCGAACTGGCCGGGCAGCAGGTTGTTGATGGTGACGCCATGGGCGACGGTGCGCCGCGCCAGCCCGGCGACGAAACCGGTCAGTCCGGAACGCGCGCCGTTGGACAGCGCCAGGATGTCGATGGGCGCCTTCACCGACGACGAGGTGATGTTGACGATGCGGCCGAAGCCGCGTTCGATCATGCCATCCACGGTGGCGCGGATCAGTGCGATCGGGGCCAGCATGTTGGCGTCCAGCGCGGCGATCCAGTCGTCGCGTTCGAAGGTACGGAAGTCGCCTGCAGGTGGCCCGCCGGCATTGGTGACCAGGATGTCCACCTGCGGGCAGGCGGCCAACGCCAGTGCCCGGCCGGCTTCGGTGGTGACATCGGCGGCGACCGTGCGCACCTCGGCCGCGCCGGGCAGGGCGCGCAGTTCCGCAGCGGCCTGCTGCAGCGCCGCTTCGCCGCGCGCCACGATGGCCACGTTCACGCCCTCGGCGGCCAACGCACGGGCGCAGCCCAGTCCCAGCCCCTTGCTGGCACCGCAGACCAAGGCCCAGCGGCCGGAAATTCCAAGATCCATGTTCAGTCCACCTCGTGCGACAAGACCTGCATTTTCGCCTATCTGTTCATGCCACGGTGACGACGAACTGTTGCAGCCGCGCGGCTATTTCATCGGCCTGGCCAAGGAAAGGCGCATGCCCACCATGTTCGATGGTGGCCGCGGTCCCTGCAGGGGTCAGCGCGGCAGCGGCGTGCATGGCCGCCGGTGGCGCCAGCCGGTCGCGCCTGCCAGCCAGCCACAGGTTGGGCTTGCCCAGCGTCGGCAGCGCGCCGCGCAGGTCGGTGGCCTCCAGGAGTTGCCGGCCTTCGGCCAGCACGCGCGGTGCAGGCGGGCCATCATCCACCAGGCGCTGGTGCAGCCCGCGCAGATCGTCGCGGCCGGCTGCGGCATGCATCAGGTCCAGCGCCAGGAAGCGGTCCACGGTGCCGGCGTAGTCCGTGGCCAGGTCCTGTGCGAACTGTTCGAACAGCGCCGGTGGTACTGCATCCGGCCAGCCTGCGTCGCGCACGAAGCGTGGCGAGGAGGCGATCATAGCCAGCCCGCGCACCTGCGGTTGGGTGGCGGCCGCATGCAGTGCGAACAGGCCACCGAGCGACCAGCCACACCACACCGCAGGCGGCGTTGCCGCGACGATGGCATGGACGACACCGGGAAGCCGCAGCGGTGTGTCATCGGCGCGGCTGCGGCCATGGCCGGGCAGGTCTACCACGTGCAGGGTGAAGTCAGCAGACAGCCGCTGTATCAGTGGCGCGAACACCGCGCCCTGTAGTGCCCAGCCATGGAGGAGGACAAGGGCGGGGCCTTGGCCAACGACGTCGATATGCATGCCGGCGCCTCAGGCCAGCGCGGCAGCCGGCCATGCCGGGCCTGACGCCAACCCGTCGCGTGCCTGGGCGATAGCCTCTACCAGTGCCTGCACCTGGGCTGCCGTGTGCAGTGCCGACAGGCGCACGCGCAGCCGCGCGCTGCCATCGGTGGCACCCGCAACGTGCACCGCTTCCACCCACCAACCGGCCTGTTGCAACGCCTGCGACAGTGCACGTGCCTCGGCGTCGCTGGCGCATGGCAACGGTTGGATGGGCGTCTCCGTTGGCATCAGTGCCAGCCCGTGTCCGCGCGCGCTGCCGCGGAACACATCGATAAGTTCGGACAACCGTTCGCGGCGCCAATCATCGCGACGCACCAGCCGCAGCGCGTCAAGCGAGGCTGCTGCCAGCGCCGGCGGCAGGGCCGTGGCGTGCAGGTACGGACGTGCCGTCGCGGCCAGGTGGCCGATCAAGGCGGCATCGCCGACCACCACCGCGCCTGCACCACCCAGCGCGTTTTCCAGCGACAACACCTGCAGCGGTACTTCGGCAATGCCCAGGCCGGCGGCGGCCACGCTGCCACGTCCCTGTTCGCCCAGGATGCCGATGCCGTGCGCATCATCCACGCAGAACAGCGCCTGCTGCATGCGCGCCACCAGCGACAGGGAACGCAGGGGCGCCGCATCGCCCTCCGCGGCGAACAACGCCTCGGTGACCAGCATCGCAGCGCCATCGGCGGCATGCTTCAACTGGCGCATCGCACCTTCGCTGTCCAGGTGCGGATAGCGGCGCAGGCGCGCGCCTGACAGCGCGCTGGCATCGAGCAGGCTGGCCGCGTTGCCATGGTCCTGCACGCAGACATCGCCGTCTTCGCCCAGCAGTGCCTGCTGTACGGCCAGGTTGGCGAGGAAGCTGCTGCCGAACAGCAGGCCGCGCGGGTACCCGAGCCACTGCGCGACGTCGTTTTCCAGCGCCTCGTGCAGGACATGGCGGCCACCGGCGGCGGGCGTGGCACCGGCACCGAAGCCATCGCGCGCGGCTGCTTCCTGCAGGGCGTTGACCACGCCGAACTGCTGGGCAAGCCCCAGGTAATCGCTGCTGCAGAACTGGGCCAGCCAGTGGCCGTCCACTTCCACGCGCACCCCATCGCGGCGGCTGACCGCGCGCGGTGGTGGGGCGATGCCCTGTGCATCCCGCTGGGCACGCAGGGTCTGGACACGGTCGAACAGATCAGGACGGGCCATGGGGGCGGCAACAGGGAGGTACGGGCGGGTAGCGTAGCAAACCCGGGCGAATGGCTGCCGCTGCGATCGGCTAATGGCGGGTAATGCACGTCAGGTTGCCGGTGACGGGCATGGCCTGTCGCTACCTGGTCATCGGAACCAGGCCCAGCCGCGCGAACAGCGCCTCATCCTGCGCCGTGTCCGGATTCCCCGTGGTCAGCAGTTTTTCGCCATGGAAGATGGAATTGGCGCCGGCCAGGAAACACAGCGCCTGCAGCTCATCGCTCATGGTCTCCCTTCCTGCCGATAGTCGCAGCATCGAACGTGGCATCACGATGCGCGCCACCGCGATCATCCGCACGAACTCGAAAGGATCCAGCTCGGTACTGCCATGCAGCGGCGTACCGGCTACCTGCACCAGCCGATTGATCGGCACCGATTCCGGCTGTGCCGGCAGGTTGGCCAGCGCGTGCAGCAGGCCGATGCGTTGCGCGCGGGTTTCGCCCATGCCGACGATGCCGCCGCAGCAGGTCTTCAGCCCGGCATCGCGGACATGGCCCAGCGTGTCCAGCCGATCCTGGTAATTGCGCGTGTGGATGATGGAATCGTAGTAGTCCGGCGACGTATCCAGGTTGTGGTTGTAATAGTCCAGCCCGGCGTCCTTCAGCGCCCCTGCCTGCCCGGCATCGAGCATGCCCAGCGTGGCGCAGGTTTCCAGGCCCAGCGCCTTCACCCCGGCGATCATCGCGGCCACCTTGGGGATGTCGCGGTCCTTCGGCGAGCGCCATGCCGCGCCCATGCAGAAGCGCGAGGCACCGGCATCGCGTGCCGCGCGTGCGCGCACCAGCACCGCTTCCACGTCCATCAGCTTCTGTGCCGACACGCCGGTGTCATAGCGCTGCGCCTGCGGACAGTAAGCGCAGTCTTCCGGGCAGCCGCCGGTCTTCACCGACAGCAGCGTGGAAACCTGTACCTGGGTGGGATCGAAATGCGCGTGGTGCACGCTGGCTGCACGGTGCAACAGCACAGGAAAGGGCAGCTCGAACAACTGCCCCAGATCATCGCGGGAAACCATGGATATCCTGTAAACCATAAAATAACAATGTAAGTTTACATTATGGGGCGAGCGATGCCCCACTGCCATCCGGCCGGAACCCCGATACCCCCGGCGCACGCCATGCACCACCCTGCAGCACATGCGGCTCCCACTCCTGCGCGCGCCAGGCAGCAGGCTCCTCGGCATCCTGCTACCACCCGTTTGCCAGGTCTGCGGCGAGCCTGGCGAACACGACCGCGAACTCTGCGGTCCCTGCTGCCTTGCGCTTCCTTGGCATACCGACGGCTGCGCGCGCTGCGCCGCACCGTTGCCCGAAGACGCCAGCGACATCTGCTTCCGCTGCGAGGAAATGCCGCCGTTGCTGGACCATTGCTGGGCCAGCCTGCGCTACGAAGATCCGGTCAGCGCGCTGCTGCTGCGCTACAAGTTCCATCAGGACCTGGCTGCAGGCCGCCTGCTGGCGCAGTTGATGGCGCTGTCGCCGCCGCCATGGCCTTTGCCGCCATTGGTGGCCGTGCCCTTGCATGGAAGCCGCCTGCGTCGGCGCGGTTACGACCAGGCTGGTGAACTGGCGCGGCTGATCGGTGCGCCGCGCTGGCATGGCCTGCGTCGCATCCGTGCCACGCTGCCGCAATCCGAACGCGGTGCGGACGCACGCCGGCACAACCTGGATGGCGCCTTCGCGGTGCGTGGGCCGGTGCCGGACGCGGTGGTGCTGGTGGATGACGTGATGACCACTGGCAGCACGCTGCATGCCTGCGCGGAGGCATTGCGCGCGGCCGGCTGCAGGGACGTCAGTGCCTGGGTGTGTGCGCGGGTGCCGTGATGGTGGCCGGCAGCCTTGGCGAAGCGGGCCGATGCACCGCTGCTCCGGGCTCCAGTGTCATGCGACCAAGCAGGACATGGCCCCGCTTTACCGATCATGCCGGAAGACATCAGCCCGGCCATCTTCCTCTCACCCTCGTCGCTTCACCGGCAGGATTCTTCCAGAGGAGGCACGTTTATGCGGAATGGTAAAAATGGAACCGCGGCTTGTCAGTCCGACAAGTTGCATCATCTTGGGCCACCATTCCAACAGCCGTGCAGCTTTCTCATACTGATTCAGCTGGCCCCAGCCCTTGGCCAGCACGAATACCGTCAGGCCAAGACGTGCCACTGCCTCGCGCTCGGCGGGGCGGCGCTGGTGGTGGTCTTGCGTGACGTGTACTTCAACATTGGCTCTGGAGGCAGCCTCGAAAAGATCGACATCCCTGGTGCCGGCTTCGACCAGGTCGCGGACATGAACCACCTCGTGGTCGTCCAACGTGGCGATGGCATGCACGGCGCGCGCCAACGATGGAGGAAGATTCTCGTCGATCTGCGCTTTCAATGTGCGATCTGCCGCTCGAACAAAATGGCCTTGCGGACAGCGGCAAGGGGGACCTCGAACAGCCTGGCAACGCGCGCCTCATCGCCACCCTCGCCGATCAGCGCTGCGGTGATCGCCGCAGTGGGCACCCCGGACCTGGCAAGGATCGGCTGGCCGAACTGTCGTTCCGGATCAAAGACCACCGCATGGCTTCCCTTCAATGGGTACCAACGCGCTGCAGCATCATCAACGGTCAGCTCGATGCCCTCACGCAAAGAGGGTGCAATGACTTTGCGGATGACGTCTTGCCGCCTGACTACATCGACCAGCGCGGGATCACCACTGGCATCCACCAGTTCCATGAATATCCTGCGCCCATCGGTCTTGAACGACGTGCTGGTGAAGGGATAATCCCGCCCCAGACGTTCGCCAAGTTCACTGATGGTCTGACGGATTAGATTCAGTGGGACACCACAACTGATGAACGTGCGCACGAAGCGGAGTTCCACCAGATCTCTAAAGCCAATGCCGTCAACGCCCGAACCTTCCCACTGGGGCGTCCACAGCGGGGGGTGCACTACATTCTGGCCCTGACGTCGAACGGTATATCCCTTCAGCCAGCGTCTGAGTTCGGCGGGCTTCCCGCCGATGAACCGGGATGCGTCCGCGAACGAATAAAGGCCTCGTCCCAACGTGTCTGAAGGTGGCGGCATGGATCCCATGTGCGCAGTCTAACCAAGTGTCGTGGACCGGGTATGGAGGAATAGGAAACTTCCTCGACGCGGCCCGGAGCGATCACGAGCCACTATCCGCCAAACGGTGCGCGTCTGCCCAGGCACAGGTGACGGCCTTCGCCACGCCAACAGGTACCATGGGCCACAAACAGGCCAATGGAGTCGCCGATGAACAGCCCTTCGTATTCCCCGATGCTGTCCGCCCTCGGGCGCAGCTGGTGGATCCTGCTGGTGTACGGTCTGGTGGCACTGGGCTTCGGTGTCGTCGCCATCGGCTGGCCCCTGGCTGCCGCGCAGGGCCTGGCTTGGGCGTTGGGCGTGATGGCCATCGTCGAGGGCGTGACCAGCCTGTTGGGCCTGTTCGGTCGCGAAACCGGGATATCACGGGGTTGGCTGCTGCTGTACGCGCTGGCATCGCTGGCCTTCGGCATCATCGCGGTGATAAACCCGCTGGCCATCGCCAGCGTGGTGATCCTGCTGTTGGGTGCATGGCTGCTGATGGCTGGCGTATACCGCATCGTGCTGGCCATCCGCATCCGCCGCCATGTACAGGGCGAATGGATACTGGTGCTTAGTGGCGTACTGGCATTGTTGCTGGGTGCGTTGTTCCTGGCGCGGCCGTTGGCCGGCGTGGCCGTCACCACGTTGTGGGTCGGCGTGGGCAGCGTGTTGTATGGCGCGCTGCAACTGGTGGTGGCGTTCAAGCTGCGGAAGCTGCGCTGATGCGCTGCCTGGTCGGCGGCGTGGGTCGTGGCCTGGCCGCGTTGGCCCTGCTGGTGGGACTGGTGGGCTGCGGCCAGCCTGAGCAGCCTGATGAACCTGCCAACCCGCCGCGAGAAGGCATACGCCTGGAACTGCGCGTGGTGGATGGGCAAGGGCAGGGCACCGCCCTGGAGTGGCAAGGCAAACGGATCCAGGTGCGTGAGCCTTCCTTGATTTCGAGCGCCGACGTAGTGGATGTGCGCAGCGCGATGAATGACGTTTCGCCGTCGCCGGGCATCCAGTTGCGGCTGGACAAGGCAGCTGGCGAACGGCTGTCCGCCGCGACCGCGCAACTGGTTGGGCAGCAACTGGCTTTCAGCGTGGATGACCGCGTATTGACCGTGGCCACGGTGATGGCACCGCTCGGCGAGAGCATGCAGGTGACGGGGCTGGACTCGCTGCAGGAAGCGGCGGACATGGTGCAGCACATAACCGGGCATGCCCCAACGCCGTCCCGGTAGGGCGGGTCCATGGGCCGCTGCTTGTGCCTTGCAGCGTCAATAAAGTGTCATTCTGCGACGTCGAACGCTGGCTTTCTGGCATAGACAAAAGCTATTATGAAATCGTTTACATATAAATGAATACGGAAATGGATTCCACAACCCAATCGCAGTACAGCCCCAAATGGCAGTTCCGCTTCAATTTTTTTGAACAACATGGTGCGCCCAACACGCCCGCTTTCAAGGAAGCGTACAAGGCACTGCCGTTCGGCCAGAAGCTGAAGGTCAACTTCAACTTCTTCGCCCTGTTCTTCAGCTGGATTTACCTGTTCATCCTGGGCATGTGGCGCAAGGCACTGTCCGTGCTTGGCCTTACCATCGTACTGATCATCCTCGCCTCGTTCATGCCCGATATCGTCGCCCGCGGCCTTGGCATGGGCTGGTCGCTGCTGATCGCGCTCACCACCAACTATTCCTATTACCTGGACAAGGTGAAGGGCAACGTCAGTTGGAACCCGTTTGAAGGCATGCGCTGGTAACGTCGCGCTGTCGCGTTCCTGGTGACGACCAACGGTCGTCACCCACCGGGCAGCGCCGAGCGGCGTGGGTCCCGCATCACCCCAGCAACTCCCGCGCCCCCGCCAGCAGCCCCTCCACCAGGTGCGCCGGCAACACCGGTCCATCCGCCACGTCCTGGCGCTCCAGGTGCGCGGCATGCAGCAGTTCCAGGATGGCTTCCAGCCCGCGCACCTTGCCACTGGCCAGCATCACGTGCCCCTCCCGGGCTCGACCCGTCTGCGACAGATACACCACGCGCCCCGAATCGGGATCGGCCATGCCATTGCTTTCCAGCATGCGCTCCAGCTTTTCTACGAATTCCGCAGGGAGATCGTGCAGGGTGTCGCCGATCAGGGAATACAGACGTGCACCACTCAGGGGGCGTTTGGACATCACGGACCTCGCATCACGTGGAGGCCACCTGCGCCGGGGCGCAAGGTGGCGGACGGTGCGGGTTGGCGTACCGGACAGTTTGTAGGCGTAAAACCGGCGGATCGGGAGATCGATCCCCGCGCGCCGCCCGCCATGTAACCGGCAGGGCAATGCATTCTCCGCCGTGCCCATGGGGCGACAACAGAGCCAATCACCTACAAACTGGATCGGGACGCCAATCCCGGCTGACGCGACTGGCGCCAGCGGGATCATCGTGCGCAGGCAGTGGCGCTTGCGTCCATGAGGAAAACTGCGGTTTGTGGCAAGGAGATCATCGTGTCCCGCTGCTTCCTGCCGGTGACGGGCTGAAACCCGTCACCGTGCTCCATCAAGCGTTTTTCATCGACAGCTTGATGCGACGCATTTCATTGTGGCACTGCTGCACTTCCGGCAGCAGTTCGCGGGCTTTGGCAACTGCGGCGGCCGGCGCATCCTTGTCGGTCAGCACATCCTTGAACGCGCCCAACAGACGGTCTTCGGATTCTTCCAGCTCGGCCACGTAGCCATATTGGGTATCGCCGAAGGCGGCGCGGACCTTGCCATAGAACTGTTGCACGCTGCCCACCACGGTGCCGTGCTTGGCGGGCTCGCCGCCACTGGCGGAAACCGCGCCGCTCAACGACGCGACGAGGTTGCCCTTGACGCCGGCGATGCGGACGAACAACGCCGACAATTCCGGGTTCTGCACCTTCTTCGCGGCTTCGGTATAGAACTCCTGGCCGTCGCGGGCGATCTCGATGAGGTCGTTGAGGGTATGTTCGATCTTGGATTCGGTACTCATGCGTAGTGCTCCCATTGGTGTGGCCGGCAGGCACTGCGAGGTTCGCGGTGCCGTTGAAGACCACCTTGGGGGAGCCTGCTTCTACTGCGGGTGAGGAGGTATTGATGGACTCGTCATGTGGCCCAACGCAGCAGTAACGCGAAGCGCGTGGACGAGCCAGTGTCATGGGGCCTGCGTGAATCCTGCAGCAGCGCGGGGAAGCGATGAGGCTGCCCCGCGCTGCCTTGTTGCCCGTCACTCCTTGTCCAGTTCCACGCGCAGGCCATCGGCGGTGTTGCGCACGATGTCCAGGTCGAAGTTGCGTATGCCGTCGTTGGCGCGGACAAGCACGTCATCGCCGTCATCGATCTCCACTTCATAGACCTCGGCCCCGAACGTGCTGCTCAGCGCGTTGCTTACCAGCACCGCGGCGGCCTCGTCGTTGGTCGCGGCGGGAATCGGGACGGTGACATTGGTGGCCTGGCCACCCTTCGGCGTAAGCGAAAGCTCGATCTCGCCAGCGACCTGTGAGCGATTTTCGAAATCGATACGCCATTTGTTGGAGGGCTCGGCAATGGCGGCCGAGGCCGTCAGGCCGAGGACCACGCCCAGTGCGAGAGGCGGGAGGATACGGGTGGGTTTGATGGCCATGGTTGCCACTCCTGTCCGGGAAGACGGGCGACGGTGCCCAGGAGCAGCCGATGCTGGCGCAGGCAGGTAGATGGCGACGTGAATCCACGCAGCGCCGGCTGGACCGCGCGGGCCGGGAGAGTTGCGTGACGAGTGCGGTGCCTGATGCAGGCGGTGCCCGCGAGGGGCTGGAGATGGTGCGCCCGGAGGGATTCGAACCCCCGACCAATGGCTTCGGAAGCCACTACTCTATCCGGCTGAGCTACGAGCGCATTTTGGAACCACCACGCCGGGGTGGGTACCGAGGCGGGTGCGGCAACGCCCAGGGAGGCGCTGCGGGACCGGCATTCTATCGGCTTTCGGAGCAGAAATCTCCCCCCTCCTGTGCCCGGCAGGCGCTCGCCAGGTCAGCGTGCCGGCATGGCTCTCCGGAAGCGGTTCATGTCCACCTGCCGCCAAGCCCAGCACCCTGCGGAGGTATCATTCCCGCATGTCATACGAACGTTCTGAAGCGCCTGCCGCGCAGGCCACGCCGCGCTGGCGGCATTACTGGAAACTGATGCGCGCCGACCGCCCGATCGGCACCTTGCTGCTGCTCTGGCCGACATGGTGGGCGCTGTGGTTGGCGTCCGGGGGCGTGCCGCCGCTGTGGACACTGTTCGTGTTCACTGCCGGTGTGTGGCTTACGCGTTCGGCGGGTTGCGTCATCAACGATTACGCAGATCGCTGGCTGGACCCCCATGTGAAGCGCACCAAGGACCGGCCACTGGCCAGTGGCGCGGTGCGTGGGCGCCACGCTCTGCTGCTGTTCGCGGTGCTGATGCTGATGGCTTTCGCGCTGGTGCTGACGATGAACCTGCTCACCGTGGGGTTGAGCTTCATCGGCATCTTCCTTGCGGCCAGTTACCCCTATCTGAAGCGCTACACGCACCTGCCGCAGGTCTACCTGGGGATGGCATTCGGCTGGGGCATCCCGATGGCATTCGCTGCGGTGCAGGGCGAAGTGCCGGCGCTGGCGTGGCTGCTGTACGTGGGCAACATCCTGTGGTCCACCGCATATGACACCTGGTATGCCATGGTGGATCGGGACGATGACCTGAAGGTGGGCTCGCATTCCACCGCCATCCTGTTTGGTGACCTGGACCTGGTGATCCAGGGGATCCTGTATGCACTGTTCTTCGCGGCGATGTCGTTGGTGGGGCTGCGTGCGGAGCTGGGCGCGTACTACTTCGCGTCGGTCGGCGTGGCGGTGGCGCTGGTGGTGTATGAGTTCTGGCTGTGCCGCAACCGTGAGCGTGATCCGTGCTTCAAGGCGTTCCTGCACAACAACTGGGTAGGCGCCGTATTGTTCGTGGGGATGGCGGTGGAGCTGGCGGTGCGCTGATGGCCAGCGGCGTGATCCAGGCGGCTGTACGACCAATAGGCGAATGACAGGGCCGGGCGGTCCGCGCAGAATCCCGCAATCACACCTGGGAGGGTAGGCGATGGCTTCGACCACGGCGGTACAGGACGGCTGGATGGCACGCGCGGCGTTGCGTTCGGCGGCCTGGGCGGAAAAATGGTTCCCGGATGCCTATGTATTCGCGGTGCTGGGCGTGGTCATCGTGGCCGTCACGGCGATGGCCTTCGGTGCCACGCCGCAGGCCACCGCACAGAGTTTCGGCAACGGCTTCTGGAGCCTGATTCCGTTCACCATGCAGATGGCTTTCGTGGTCATTGGTGGCTATGCGCTGGCCACTGCGCCGGTGGTTGCGCGCTTCATCGATTTCCTCGCCCGCGCGCCGAAGACCGGTCGCGGTGCGGTGGTCTATGTCGGCCTGGTCAGCATGCTGGCGTCGCTGCTCAGCTGGGGTTTTTCGCTGGTGTTCGGCGGCTTGCTGGTGCGGGCGCTGGCGCGCCGCGAGGACCTGCGCATGGATTACCGCGCGGCCGGCGCGTCGGCTTACCTGGGCCTGGGTGCGGTGTGGGCGATGGGGCTGAGTTCGTCGGCTGCGCAGCTGCAGGCCAACCCGGCCAGCATGCCGCCGGGGCTGGTGGAGATCACCGGCGTGCTGCCGTTCACTGAAACCATCTTCCTGTGGCAGTCCATCGTGCTGACGACCGCGCTGATCGGGGTGTCGCTGCTGATTGCCTGGTTCACCGCGCCCACCGAACGCAGCGCACGCGTGGCGGCCGATTTCGACGGCGCGGCGCAGGCAGAGGCGGAGCCGTTGCAGCCGCGCATGCGCCCCGGTGAGTGGCTGGAATACAGCCCGCTGCTGACCGTGCTGCTGTCATTGCTGGCGTTCGGCTGGCTGGCCGGGGAGTTCGCCAGCAAGCCGGTGGTTACCGCCATCGCCAACCTCAACACCTACAATTTCCTGTTCATTTCATTGGGCCTGCTGCTGCACTGGCGTCCGCGCAGCTTCCTCAACGCGGTGGCCAAGGCGGTGCCCAGCACCACCGGCGTGCTGATCCAGTTTCCGCTGTACGGTGGCATCGCGATGATCCTCACCCATGCGGCCGGTGGCGATGGCGAGACACTGGCGCACCGGTTGTCGACGGTGTTCGTGCATATCGCCAACACTGATACGTTCGCACTGGTGATGGGCATCTACTCGGCGGTGCTGGGCTTTTTCGTGCCCTCTGGTGGCGGCAAGTGGATCATCGAGGCGCCCTATGTGATGCAGGCGGCCAACGAACTGCAGGCGCACCTGGGCTGGGCGGTGCAGGTATACAACGCCGCCGAGGCGCTGCCGAACCTGATCAATCCGTTCTGGATGCTGCCACTGCTGGGCGTGCTGGGATTGAAAGCGCGCGACATAGTCGGCTTCACCTTCATCCAGTTGCTGGTGCACATTCCGCTGGTGCTGGGCCTGCTGTGGCTGCTCGGCATGACACTGGAATACGTGCCGCCGGTGATGCCGTAATGCAGCGAGGTCATCGCACCGTCACATCCCCAGGGAGGGTGAATGGGCCTCAGGCGAGCAGGGCATGAGCATATGCGGATGCCGCATGAATTCTTAAGGTGCTTGTGGTGCAAGCCTTCCGGGCAGGTACCGGGGAGGCGTTGACGCCGGTGTGCTGGAATTCGCACGCGCGGTTAACCCGGGGCTGCAGACGATGGCCACGACCGCGGCATTCCGCATGCGGCTTGTGGAGCACTGACATGGCTAACCAGCAGAATCAGCAGAACCAGAAGAACCCGCAACAGAACCAACAGAACCAACAGGATCACCAGAAACAACAGCAGCAACAGCAGCAACAGGAAAAACAGCGCAACCAGGGCCAGCAGGGCGGGCAGAACCCGCAGGACAACGACGAAGAAGAATGAGGTTCCGTGTTGGCTTGGACAAACAGGGCTCCGCTCCGGCGGGGCCCTTCTTCTGCGTCATGCCTTGGCCCGTGCTGCCCGCCTGGCAAGCAGGTCCATGCGTCGCGAGATCAACCGGTGCAGCTGGCCCAGCTCGTCCTTCCGGCTGCTGGACATGTTCTTGCCGAACAGCACCCTGGCCAGTGTCTGCTCCGGGGTGTCGCGCGGATAGTTCAGCTTCGCGCTGTAGATCTTCAGGCAGGCCAGCCACGCAAGGGTGAGGCCTCCGCCCGGCAACCGTTGGAACTGGGTTTCGTAGATCTCCCAGAATTCGTATTCGGCCTCCAGGTCGATGATCACGTCGGCGTAGCGGGCCGGGCTCTGCATGGTGGCCTCAGAAAGACCGGCTGAGGGTCAGCACGGCAACATCCTGATGGTCTGCCTCTACCATCGGGCTATCGGTGATGCTGTCGTCCAGCAGGGCACGCCGCAAGGTGGCCGTTCCGGTCCAGCGTGCCCCCAGCGGTACCGCGACGGTGACGCTGGCATAAGGGGAAATCGAGTCACCCGGCGTATAGCGGGCAAGCCCTGAGCGCGCCGCCTCGGCACCGGACACGCGGTAGTAGTGCTGGGTGATCTCCTCGCTCTGGTAGCTCACGCCGACTTCCGGGATGATTGCCACCTTGCCTTGGGACAGCGGGTAGTTGTAGTGGACGTCGGCGATGAAGCCGCCCACGCCGGTGATTTCGGCCTGCGCCTTGGCGCCTACCTGCCCCCAGCTGCCGCCATGGTTCCACTCCAGTCCGGCGGCAGCAAGGAAGTCGCGGTCGTCGAGCTGTTTCATGCGCCAGTCGGATGAATCCTTGCTGCGGAAGCGGAACGGCAAGGGGCTGACTGAAATCGACAATGATCCCGTGTCGCTCTGGGTGAGCTTGTAGCCGAGGTCCAGACCGTGTGCATAGAACTTCTTGCCTTCCCAAGTGAAGAAGGGGAAGGGCAGGGTGTCGGAGTCGTAGCCGCGATAGGCCGATGCGGTATGGCTGACGCCCAGGCCGACCGTGGTGGTCTGTTGCGCCGAGGCGGCATGGGTCGCGAACAGGCACGCGACGGTGCTGGCCACGAGGATTCGGCGGCCAGGGGTGCCCCGATGGGCGATCAACGCAAGGGCAGGATGCTGGTTGGGCATGGGGCGGCTTTGGCCATGAAAGGGCCCTGCAGCGTAATGACCCAACATTGTGGGAGGGTTGCGTCCAGCTGCCGGATCCCTGCAAAGGATCCGACGTCTGTCAGCGTGTCGTCCGGGGAATGGTGTCGGTCGGCGGAGCGAACTGCTCCCAGTGCCCGGGTCGGCTCGCCTGCTCATGGTAGCCCTGTGCACGGTCTGCCGCGATTCCCAACAAGCCTGCTGCCGTGCGGCCACGTCGGCCCAGGTAGCTATCCAGTTCGGTGATGGCGTCCTCCAGCACACCGTAGCCGCCGGCAAAGACGGCGGAGGTCATCTCGGTGGCACTGGCGCCCGCCAACAGGAAGCGTGCAACGTCCAGGCCGCTGCGTGCTCCATTGGTGGCGAGCAAGGGGAAATCGGGACCCAGCCGCCGCCGGCTCATCATCAGCCAGCGTGCCGTGAGCGGAAGTGCCCAGCTGCCTCCGATTGCGGCCGAGGTGCCCAGCGTCGGGGCTTCGGTGTCCAAGTCTGGCAGGAAGCCCATGAACCGCCCCATCAGCACCACCGCGTCAGCGCCGGCCTGCCGGGCTGCATCGGCCATGCCGGTGACGTCCTCGCTCTGGCCGGTCAGCTTGATCCACAGCGGCAGCGACGTCGCTTTGCGAATGCGTGAAACGATCTGGACGATGCGTTCGCTGTTGCGCTCCAGGGCGATGGCGCCACGTGCAGCCTCCTCGCCATGCGGTGCGCCGATATTCAGCTCGATCACGCGCAGCCCGGCCTGTTCGATCTGCTTGGCCTGTTCAGCACAGTGCTCCAGATCGGCCAGGATCAGGCTTGGAATGACATAGGCATCCTGCGTGGCGGCATGCTGGTCCAGCGTTGCAAGCTCGTCGATCCATGGAGCGAAGTCGCGCTGTACCAGGCCGGAGCGGCCGAACAACATCGCATCCGGCGGGGGCGCGAAGTTCCACTCCAGCCGATTCCATCGGCTATCGAAGAGGGCGTAGTCGGTTCGATCCAGTTGCTGCTTTGCGGCTTCGGACTCGTTCGTTGATTTGGCTACCACGGCAGAAGCACCACTGCGCAGGGCGCGTGCAATCGCCGCGCCGGTCATCGTGTGCTCGCCGGCACCGCAGATCACCGGGTTCTTCAGTGGGATCGAGCCCACCTGGATGGAGAGTCGGGTCATTGGGTTCCTGGTAATGCTGAGAGAGCAGCTTCGGCGCTGGGCACCGCTTCGTATGCGCTGCAGTTCAGGCGGGCGCTCAGTTCGGCTGCGGCCTGTCGGATGGGTTCGAGTATTCCGGCCGTCGGCGGCGACAGGATCTCGGCGCTGGGCCCAACGATGCCGATGGTGCCGAGGATGACGTTGTCATCGCGCAGGATGGGACAGCACAGCGCATTGACGCCGGGCGTGACTTCCCCATCGGCATCGTCCCAGAGGCGGGCGCGGATGAGCGCCAGGCGTGCCGCAAGGTCGGCCGGGTCCACCAGCGTGCGATCAGTCAACCGCTGCAGCTTGCGGCGGAATACCCGCTGCTGGCTCGCTTCATCGGCAAAGGCCAGTACGGTGCGGCCCTGCGCCGAGCAATGCGGCTGCACGCGATTGCCGGGCTTCACCGAGATACAGACGTTGGCACGTGATTCCACGCTGGAAACAACCAACGCCGTGTCATAGGTGGCGACCGATAGCAGGGCTGTCTGTCCGGTGGCATCGCGGATGCGGGTGAGATAGGGGTCGGCCAACGCGCGTAGATCGAACTGCTCGCTTGACGCCGCGCCGTAGACCACCAGCTTGGCACCCAGCCGATACTTGTCGTTCGTCGGGTCCTGCTCGACGATGCCCAGCTGGCGCATCGATGCCAGGTGGCGGTAGACGCGTGGCTTGGGCTCCTCGATCAAGGTGGCCAACTCGGTCACCCCCAGGGGACGCCGTGCGTTGGCCATCTCATCGAGCAATCGGAACACCATGGCCACCGACTCCAGCAGCACGGGGCTGCGGGCGTCACCCTGGGGTTCGAGGGAAGCAATCGGCGTGGTGCTGTTCATGGCGTGCTCCGGGCGTGGCCTGAGGTCAGATGCCCATCAGCCGTGCGGCATTGTGGGAGGTCATTTTACGGACATCGGCTTCACTATAGCCAAGCTCGAGCACCATCCGGATCACGTAGCGGAAGCCATCGGTGACGTTGGGGTTGCCGACCTGTCCCAGGTCCGAGCCGAGGATGGTGAGATCGGTGGTGCCGGCTTCGATGACGTCGCGCATCTCATCGGCATCCCAGAATTTGAACTTCGATCCGGGCGTCCACATGCACATGGAGTGCTCCATGAAGACGCCTTCGCGGGCCAGTTGCCGCATGTCGTCAAGGGTGGCATCGATGACATAGGTGGGATGGTTGACCAGCAGGCGCTTGACCCCACGCTTGCGCGCTTCCTCGAACAGTGGCCAGATCTCGCTGATATGCAGGTGGCCTGCCGACAGCACGACACCGGCTTCAGCGATCACGTCCAGGATTCCCTTGACCTCTTCCTTGAGCTTGCCATCGTCATCAAGCACGGTCAGCGGGATAGGCTGCAGCATCTTCTGCGTGGTCTGGGGGAACTTGTCGGTGAAGCTGGCATCCTTCTTGTGGTGCGCGATGTGGTTTGCCGAGGAGAACGTCGGCATCCATACCAGGTTCGCACCCAGTTTCAGGCCGTGCTCGACAGCATGGATGTTCAGCCCGCCGGATGCGTTGTTGAGCGGCACGCCGGACAGGATCCGTACGCCCAGGCCGTCATAGTGCTTGTTGAGCAGTTGCGCGATGGGCGTGCAGGAGTAGTAATGGTCCTTCAGCAACAGCGCTTTCATCCCCGCTTCGGAGGCTTCGTGCATGACCTCGATATGGTCGCAGTAGCGCGGCATCACCGAAGGGCCACTGTGGCAGTGCAGGTCGATGCAGCCCTTGAGGATGTCTTCGACCTGCTCGTTGCTGACAGGGGGGGTGGGGCGTTCGACGACGGAATTCATGTGCAGTGTTCTCTTGGAGTGTAGGCAGGGTCAGGCGTGCAGCGCCTGGGCGGTCGCCAGCCAGCCCGCGCGCACGGCGGCCTGGTCGGAACCAACGACGAAGAAACGAAAGCCCTGTTCCAGGTAGGGCAAGGCCTGGGCTGGGGTGGCTACGAAGATTCCGGCGGCTTTTCCGGCGGCTTGTGCAGCACGGAGCGTGGCCTGGGTGGCCGCTTCCACCTGGGGGTGGTCGATGTCGAAGACGCGGTAGGACACCGCCAGGTCGGCGCGGCCGACGAACAATGCGTCCACGCCATCCGTCGCGGCGATCGCTTCCAGTTGCTCGATCGCAGCGGCGTCCTCGATCTGGCAGATGACGGCAGCCTGCGCATCGCCTTGTTGGATGTGTTCGTCCATGCCAAGCGCACCGTAGCGTCCAGCACGTGCTGAATTGGAGAACCCGCGGACCCCGTCGCGATAGCGCGTTGCCGCCACGATCCGGGCGGCCTGCGTGGCACTGGTGACGTGCGGTACCAGCACGCCGTTGGCGCCGAGATCCAGCACGCGCAGCAAGGTGGAAGGTTGGCTATCGGGTACACGCACCACGGCCGATACGCCGGCAGCACGCGCCGCCAGCAGCGCCAGGTCGATGTCCCTGGCCGAGAAGGGTGCGTGTTCCATATCCAGCACCACGGCATCCAGTCCTGCAATCCCGGCGATTTCCACCATGGCGTGGTGCGCGGTCTTCACGAACGTAGCCGCCATGCGTTGCCCGTCTGCCAGGCGCCGGCGCAGTGTCACCTGCGTGCTCATGCGCCGGTCGACGCGTCTTCGGTGAATTCGCCCCGCTGGTAGTCCACCAGGTGCTGGTAATCGCGGCGCAGGGGTGAGAACACGTCCAGGTTCAACACGACTTCCTCGCCGATCGGCTCGGCGTAATGGATGACATCCGGAGGGATGCGGATCATCGAGCCCGGCCCACCCTCGACAGCTTCATCGCCGATATGGAAACGGACGCGGCCCTGCACGATGAGCACGAGCTGCTCGAATGGATGCTGGTGGGGGTTCACCTGCATGCCCGGGGTCAGGAAGTTCATCACGCAGATCGTGTCCTGGCCACGAAAGCCGACGCGCTCGACCCCGCGACGCACGACCTCGCGCGGCAGGTCGTTCCAGTTGTGCAGCAGGGATTCAATGCTCATCGGACGCCTCCTCAGGCTTTTGCGCATAAATGTGTCATTGAGCGACACGTCGTTCTTCTCAATGATCCAAAGGCTACGCCCGCCATTCCGGATTTGTCAAAGACCTCCTGCGCATTTGTGCGATGCACAAATCATTGACATCAAAGGAAAACTGGAAATACGATGTGTTCGTTGAAAGAACATTGTTTCGTTGAAAAGAACTGATCGTCGTTCTGTCCTCAACAAGAGAGCATCATGGGATCACGCAATAAATGCTTCCAGAGCGCCGCGATGGCGCTTGCCGATATCACCTCGGATGGCCAGACCTTGGCCGTTGGTGGCTTCGGCCTGTGCGGCATACCCGAACAACTCATCGATGCGCTGCGCGACACCGGGGTGAAGGACCTGACGGTGATCTCCAACAATGCGGGCGTGGATGGATTTGGCCTTGGCCAGCTGCTGGCCACCGGCCAGATCAGGAAGATGATTTCGTCCTACGTGGGCGAGAACAAGGAATTCGAGCGCCAGTACCTGGCTGGCGAGCTGGAGCTGGAATTCAACCCACAGGGCACGCTTGCCGAACGCCTGCGTGCCGGTGGCGCTGGCATCCCCGCGTTCTTCACCGCAACCGGATACGGCACGGTAGTGGCCGACGGCAAGGAAACCCGCGAATTCAACGGCAGGCACTACGTGATGGAGACCGCACTGCGTGCCGACGTCGCCCTGGTCAAGGCCTGGAAGGGCGATACCGCCGGCAACCTGGTGTTCCGCAAGACGGCGCGCAACTTCAATCCGGTCTGTGCGATGGCAGGCAGCGTCTGCGTGGCAGAAGTGGAGGAGATCGTTGAAGCCGGTGCCATCGACCCGGACCAGGTGCACCTGCCGGGCATACATGTTGATCGCATCGTGCTCAACGCCAACCCGCAAAGGCGCATCGAACAGCGCACCGTCCGCGGAGGGGTGGCGTAATGGCCTGGACCCGTGAACAGATGGCTGCGCGTGCGGCGCAGGAAGTCACTGATGGGGCATACGTGAACCTTGGCATCGGTTTGCCGACCCTGGTGGCCAACCACATCCCCGAAGGGATGGATGTCTGGCTGCAGTCGGAGAACGGCCTGCTGGGCATCGGCCCGTTTCCCACCGAGGACGAAGTGGACGCCGATCTGATCAACGCAGGCAAGCAGACGGTCACCGCACGCAAGGGTGCCAGCTTTTTCGGAAGCCATGATTCGTTCGCGATGATCCGCGGCGGCCACATCGACCTGGCGATCCTGGGCGCGATGCAGGTGAGCGAAAAAGGCGACCTGGCCAACTGGATGGTGCCGGGCAGGATGGTCAAGGGAATGGGCGGCGCAATGGATCTGGTGGCTGGGGTCAGGCGCGTGGTGGTCCTCATGGAACACGTGGCCAGGGATGGCAGCCGCAAGATCCTGCCCGCCTGCGACCTGCCTTTGACCGGGTTGGGCGTGGTCGACCGCATCATCACCGACCTCGGCGTGTTCGATGTCACGCCCGACGGCCTGGCACTGGTGGAGGTGGCACCAGGGGTCGAGATGGCCGAGCTCAAACGTAAGACGACGCACTTCAGCGATACCCGCTGACCATCACTCTCACTCACACGACAACGCAACACAGCTGGCCCCGGGAGGGACTTCCTATGCAAGCCAATTTGACGGTCGATGAACAGACCGCCTTGATCAAGCGACTGTTCTGGCGGCTCATGCCGTTCGTTACGGCCATCTATCTCATCGCCATCATCGACAGGCAGAACGTCGGTTTCGCCAAGCTGCAGATGGTGGGCCATCTGGGCATGACGGAGACGGCATACGGCCTGGCATCCTCGCTGTTCTTCATCGGCTACCTGTTGCTGGAAGTGCCCAGCGTCATGATGCAGAACAAGTTTGGTGCCAAGCTCTGGCTGGCGCGCATCCTGGGCACCTGGGGAGCAGTGACGATCGCGCTTGGCTTTGCGCACACGGGAACGGCCTTCGGTGCCCTGCGGTTCCTGCTGGGGGTTGCCGAAGCTGGTGCCTATCCCGGCCTGATCTTCTACCTGACCCTCTGGTTTCCCAAGGCGTACCGGGTCCGGGCGATCGCCGTGCTTACCCTGGGTAGCTCGCTGGGCAATGCGATCGGGGCACTGATGGGCGGTCCGCTGCTTGAGCTTGACGGAGTATTGGGCCTGCATGGCTGGCAGTGGGTGTTCATCGCCACAGGTGTTCCGGCCGTGGCGATGATGTTCATCGTGCTGAAATGGTTGCCGGACAGTCCGGCCCGCGCGGACTTCCTGAAAGAAAAAGAGCGCCAATGGCTGGAGAAGACCCTGGATGAGGAGGCGGGAGGGCGCGTCAAAGGCCATGGCTCGTTCGCCGCGGCGCTGGTCAGCCCACGGGTACTGTTCCTGTCGCTGGTCTACACGCTGATCATGATCTCGCTGTACGGCGTGATCTATTGGACGCCGACCGTGGTACGCGCCTTCGGCGTCAGCGGAAGCACCAATGGCCTGCTGAGTGCGACGCCGTGGCTGGTGACCACGGTGCTGTTGCTGTGGCTGCCAAAGCGGATGGAAGGTGCGCGGCGCTCCTTGATCGCGATGACGACCCTGTCCGTCATCGGCCTGGCCGCGTTCGTTGGCAGCACGCTTGCTGGCGACAACACGCTCCGCTTCCTGGCCATCGTCATTGGCACGCCGTGCATATCGCTGCTGCTGCCGTGCTTCTGGCCACTACCATCGCGCACCCTGAGTGGTGCGCAGGCCGCGGCCGGGATTGCGATGATTTCCACGATCGGCAGTATCGGCGGCTTCGTTGCGCAGAACCTGATGCCATGGGTCGCCAAAGTGGGCGGTGCGCCGGTCTACGCGATGCTGGTGCCGGCCGCGTGCCTGGGAGCACTCGCGCTGGGCAGTGCGATCGCCCTGGGACGCGGTGGCCCAACGCCCGACCTGGCCGCCACGCCGTGATGCAGCATGCTGGCCCTTACCCATTGTTTCCGTACCGGTGGGCATCTGCCGGTCGATAGGGACATTCATCCCCAAAGGAATTTTTCATGACCTCGATGCTACCCCGCCTGTTGGCGCTGGCAGGCCTGAGCATGTGTGCAACACAGGCCCGTGCGCAGGAGGCAGCCGGCGTGCCCCATGGCGCTGTGCCTGCCGCTGCCAAGGCGGAGCCGACAGAAGTGCACGAATCCGAGTTCCCCGTGATCGCGATGGGCAACGGGCCGCGCATGGGGAAACGCTACTATCTGGCACGCTGGGCCGAAGACTGGTCAGCGCCGACGTCCAGTGATGATCCCTTTGCGTCGCTCAAACACATCGGGCTGGGCGCGCCTGGCCGCTATCTCACGCTCAACGGGCAGCTTCGCCTGCGCGAGAACAGCGTCAACGGACCCGGACTGACCGACGCAGCACAGACTGATCAGTTCCTGCTGCGTGCGCACCTGGGTGCGGACCTGCACCTGGGCCGACATCTTCGCCTGTACGGCGAATTGCTGTCTGCCCAGATGGATGGCCACAACCTGGCGCGCACGGCGACTGCGCAGAATGACCTCGACCTGTTGCAGGGATTCGTAGAGGTCGATGGCAATGCGGGTGGGGCGCATGTCGGTGCGCGCGTGGGGCGGCAGGATTTCGTCGACGTGTCTCCGGTGCTGTTCTCGCGCCGGGAGTCACTCAACGTGCCGTTGACGCATAACGGCATACGCCTCTATGCCGTGTGGCCGAGATTCCGGTTGGGATTGTTTGAACTGACGCCGACTTCTCCCCGTGAAGGCACTTTCGACGATCACCGCAGCGACACTGAGAAGCTGCGCGGCATCAATGGCAGCGTAGCGTTGGATGCAGCGGGAGGGAGATTCGTTGATCCGTTCTTCTATCGCTATGAGAACAGCGCCAAGCGTTGGGGAGGCCAGGTGGGCATGGACCGGAGGGATACGAGCGGCATTCGGCTCTGGGGAAGTGCGGGAGCGTGGCAGTACGATTGGACGCTTGCCCACCAGTCCGGAACGTTCGCTGGCCGGGACGTCGATGCGGACGCCATCTTTACCCGCACCGACAGGGCCATCGGAGACTTCCGCTGGAAGCCGCGCCTGGGCGTGCGCGCCGATTCTGCATCAGGTGGTGGAAGCTACACCGGAGGCACGCTGCGCGCATTCAATTACGGTGTTGGCCATAGTCCCTACTTTGCAGACAACAACTACCTGGCCCCGGTGAATATGCTCAGCATCGCGCCGAACCTTTCTGTCCAGCCGGCATCCAACGTGCGGATCACTCTCGAATGGGCACATGTACGGCGTCGAGACGAACAGGATGCCGTCTATAACGGAGCGGGGATTGCGTATGCCGGGACGGAAAACGTACCGGGCAAGGACGTAGGCAGGATCGCGCGGCTGAGCGGTAACTGGTCATTGGACGATCATCTGTCCCTGTCCACGTTCATCAACTACGTCGAGGCCGGCGACGTGCTGCGCAGGGCGGGTTACCGGGACAGCTTCTACACTGCGGTGTGGGCGAGTTACGTCTTCTAGCCGGCTGGGCCGGATTCCTTTTCGTAAAAAGGGATCGGGCCCTGATCAGCGGGCACGCACGCGCCAGCCCTGTGCCGCATCGTGGCACTCGGACGTGCCTGCACGGGTCTCGATGACCACCTCGATCCCCTGTGCGTTGGGCAGGTCCTTCTGTTCGGGGAACCACCGGCGCCTTGTATCGGACAGGATCAACAATCCCTCGTCGTCGCCCATCGGAGCGAACTCCGCCGATGGCGTGGACAAGGGCTGCAGACCGAAGCGCGTGCCTATCGCTTGCCGTGTTGCCGGGACATCGGCGGTGGGCAGGCCGACTTCGCTCAGGCAGGTGAGTTCGTTGCCATGGAATACGCCCGTTCTTGATGAGGCGGGCAGGCGGCGGCGACCGATCAGCTCCAGGATCAACCCGTCAGGGCCGGTGAAGTACACCGACTGCGACTGCCAGCTGCTTTCCAGAGCGAAGTGATCCTTGCCATCGCGATCGTGCTGCAGTGGCGTACGTGCGCGCAGCCAAGCCATCGCGTCGGCGAAGCGGTTGTCCGGCACGTTGAAGGCCAGGTGCACGCCGCCCACCGGATGCTTGCCTGCCGCCCGCAGGATCAGCGTGCTCCATCCTGTTTTTATCTTGTGGTCCTCCACGTGCAGCTGCAGCACGTCGCGGAAGTACGCTGAAACGGCGTGGGTGTCGGAGACGGGCAAGGTGAGTTCGACGATGCGCATGGGCCGATGATGCCACCCGAGGCGTGGACAAGGGGTCAGGCGGGGGTCACGTCCCTTTTCAGGAAAAGGGGCCCGACCTGGCCAGCCAGCCGGCAACATCGGTTACCGGGATGCCGTTGCAGGCGTTGAACGTCCTCTCCATGGGCCAGGCCACGCCGGTGTCCCGGGCGAATGCGAGCCGGTATTTCGCCATGCCATCCGCTGGATTGCCGGCCACGACCTCACGCAGTCCGTCCACGTCCCAGAGGACGCGCTCGCTCCTGCGGCGGAGATGGTGGTCCACCTTGTCCGCAAGCTGCGCATAGGTGAAGGTGTCGCCCGCCACGAATACCACCTCATCGTGTATCGGTGGTTGCTGGGCCAGGATCGCCGTAGTCAGGCGGCCGATGTCTTCGGGCGTGGTCACGGTCAGCTGGTTGTCCCAGCTGCCAAGCGCGTGGACGCGGCCAGCCTGCAGATCGACCAGGCCAAATGCGGGCTCGAACAGGAAGCTGGTGAACATGCCCGTGGAGACGATGATCCAGTGCGTATTCGACTGCGCCCTCAGCAGGGCACGCACATCGGCCTGTTCGTCGAACACCTCCTGTCCGCTGCCATGCCCGACGATGTCGTAGTCAACGCCGAATTGCCATGGGATGAAGCGCCGGACTCCAGCCTCCAGCACGGCGCGGGTGATCCTGGCCTGGGTGCCGGGCCCGCCCACGAAGCCGCTGCAGCAGACGATGGTGGTGAACGGTGCGAAGAGGACGGCGAGTTCTTCGACGGTCTGGGTTGCAAGGTCGGCACGGACGATGTCCACGCCCAGGCGGTGCATCAAGTCTGTCGTGGCGTCCGGGTCTCGTTGCGTGGCAGGGCCTTGCAACGGGCGCAGCAGCACCGACAACGTGGTGCCGTTGCCTTCGGCGGACGATGACAATGCGGCCAGCACCGACATGCCAAGTTCGCCGGCACCGATGACGAGGATTGCTTCTGGGACAGGAGTGTTGGAATGCATGTGAATCACGACGTAGACGGGGCATGTAGCATGCGGCCATCGCATCCCATCCAGAAGAAGGCACACCGGTGATACCGGAAAACGAGGCAGCCCCTGATGAGTTCAGTGTGGTGATGGAGCGTTCCCGCGCAGCCTGCGAAGCACTGAGCCAGGACCACGACAACCTGAAGCGGGACATCCTGGCGCATGCCGGCAGCCGATGGACGTTGGGCATCGTGTATGCGCTGGGCGTCCACGGTACATTGCGCCATGCCGAGCTGGCCCGGCAGTTGGAAGGCATCACCCAGCGCATGCTCACCCGTTCATTGCGGCAGCTTGAGCGTGATGGCCTGGTGGCGCGCAGGGATCACCAGGAAGTCCCGCCGCGCGTGGACTACACGTTGACCGGGCTGGGCAAGGGATTGCTGGTCGGCATGATGCCGTTGTGGTCGTGGGTGATCGACAATGCCGACCAGTTCAGGGCGGCACGGGATGCGTTCGATTCGGGGTCGGAACCCTTTCCGTGAAATGGGATCCGACGCCTCCGGCGTGGCACGGCGCTACCGGTTGGCTGCGGCGTCGCGCAGCATCTGCGCGAAGTGGGCTGCCAGTGGCGCCGGGCGCCAGTCCTTGCGCCGGGTCATGGCGATGCAGCGGCGGAATTCCGGGCCCAGCATGCCGATCCGCGCCAGCTTGCCGGCCTGGCTTTCCAGCAGGAACTGGTCGCCGGACATCAGGGTGAGCCAGTCGCCTTCCAGCATCAGCCCGCGCATCAGCATCACCGAACCGCACTGCACGCGCAGCCGCGGTGGTTCCACCCCACGCGCAGCGAACATGCGTTCCCAGTGCAGCCGCATCGGCACGCCACGTGCGGGCACCACCCACGGGTGGTCCAGCAGGTCCTGCGTGGACAGGCGGCGCTTTCCCTGCAGGGGGTGCCCGGCCCGCCCCACCACTGATAGCGCATCGTCGAACAGCGTTTCCTGCACCACGTCGCGCGCAGGCACCGACTCGCGGTAGGAGCCGATCAGCAGGTCCATGTCGCCCTGGCGCAGGCGCGCCAGAAGTTCCGCGTAAGGGCCCTCGATGACCTCGACCGACGCGGCCGGATGCAATGCACAGAAGTCCGCCAGCATCGCCGGCAGGAAGCGCGCACGCGCTACCGGCAGCACGCCGACGCGCAGGTGCCCCGACGGGGTGGCGCCCAGCGCGGACACCTCGTCCATGCCGGCACGCAGTTCGGCCAGCATCAATCGCGTGAAATGCACCAGCCGGTTGGCCGCGTCGGTGGCTCGCACCGCACGTCCACTGCGCGTCAGCAGCGGTACTTCCAGTACCTGCTGCAGTTCGCGCATGGCCCGGTGCAGCGAAGGCTGCGACAGGCCGACCTGTTCGGCGGCGGCTGCGTAACTGTTCACCCCGGCCACGGCCACCAGCGCCCGCAACTGGGCCATGGTCACGCGCCGTTCCACATTCGCGATGCCGGGCAGTTGTGCCGGCCGGCGGATCTCGCGCACGCCGCTGGCCAGGTAACGCAACGCCCGCTGCACGCGCAGTGCAAAGCGTCGACCGGCTTCGGTGGGTGACACGCCGGCCGCATGCCGTGCATATAGCGGGGCGCCCAGCAGGCGTTCGATCTTGGCCACCGCCTGGGCCAGTGCGGGCTGGGACAAGCCAACCTGTGCAGCGGCCATGCTGATGTTGCCGCGATGGTCGATTTCCCGCAGCGCATCCAGGTGGCGCAGGTTCAGTGTATGGGGCTCATGCATGGCAGATCGTTAGCATTATTCAATGCCCGGATCATAAAACCAATTTGGAAGCAGCGGGAAAGTTGCGGATAGTTCTTCCCCGTAGCAGGCAGGCGGAATGATGCGCTGCACAAAATCAATGGCACCTCCATTTCCTCCCCCACCGATCCGAGGCGTTCGTGAAGCTGTTCGACACCCATACCCATGTGATTTCCCCCGACGCCGCGCGCTATCCCGTCGATCCCATCGGCGGCCGCCAGTCCGAATGGTCGCGCGCCCGTCCCGTCGATGCCGATGGCCTTCTGCGCGCGATGGACGCGGCAGGCATCGAACAGGCCGTGGTGGTGCAGGCTTCGACGGTGTATGGGCACGACAACCGCTACGTCGCCGATACGGTGCGCGCCCATCGTGACCGCCTGGTGGGCGTGTACTCGCTCGATGCAATGGCAGCCGACGCCGTCGAACGCATCGCGTACTGGCAAGAGCAGGGACTGCACGGCTTCCGTCTGTTCACCACGGGCAGCACCATGCCCGGCCAAGGCGATTGGCTGGGGCACCCGGATTCCTATCCGGCCTGGGCGCAAGCAGAAGCGCATGGCATCCCGGTCTGCCTGCAGATGACGATGGAGGGTCTGCCGGTACTGCGCGACCTGCTCACGCGCTTCCCCAGGGTCAACGTGCTGCTGGACCATTGCGCGCGCCCGCCGCTGGCCGATGGTGCGCCCTATGCCGCCGCGCAGGGGTTGCTGGACATGGCCGCCTTCCCGGGCGTGCACCTGAAGTTGACCAATCGCACGCTTGCCGCCGCCGCTGAGGGCGCGTCCACCGCCGCCGATTTCCTGCAGGTGATCGTGGCCGCCTTCGGTGCCAGCCGCATCGCATGGGGATCCAACTTCCCGGCCGCAGCCGGCACGCTGCCCGGACTGGCGACGCTGGCACGCCAGGTATTGGCGGCGCTGCCCGACGGGCAGCGTGCGGCGATCTTCAACGGCACCGCGCGTGGCCTGTATCCGTTCCAGGCGCAGGCGGACGCCGCATGAGCACATCGGTGCTGAAGACCGTGCTGGCGGATTACCCGCATACCCGCGCCCTGCGCGAGGGAAGCATGGCCCATCCGGACGTGGACCTGCGGTTCCAGCAGGTCGAGCCGGTGCACAAGGCGTTCGCGCCGATGGTGCGGGAACAGGCGTTCGACCTGTGCGAACTGGCAATCGTGACCGCGCTGCAGGCCATTGCCCATGGACGTCCGGTGGTGCTGCTGCCGGCCGTGGTGGCGTCGCGCTTCCAGCGCAGCTGCCTGATCGGCTATCGCCCCAATGGGGTGCCGGCGGCACAGGCGTTGGCGGGCCGGCGTGTCGGCGTGCGCGCCTATACCCAGACCACCGGCATGTGGGTACGCGCGCACCTGGCAGAAGACTTCGGCGTGGACGCGCGTCAGGTGACATGGGTGACCCATGACCCGGCGCATGTGGCCGAGTACCACAATCCTCCCTACGTACAGACCGTCGAAGGCGATCGCAGGACGTTGGACATGCTGCATGGGGGTGAAGTGGACGCGGCCATCCTGGGTAACGACCTGCCTGCCGGCGATGATTACCTGCCGTTGATCGCCAATGCGGCGGCGCGCGACCACGCCTGGTGGCGGCAGCATGGCTTCATGCCGATCAACCACATGGTGGTTGCCGGCCGCGATGCGGTGGAACAGCGGCCCGGTGCCGTGAGGGCCGCCTACGCCCTGTTGCGGCAGGCCGATGCCGAAGCCAACGGCCAACTGGAAGGACCGCGCCAGACCCTGTTCGGCTTCGAGCGCCTGCACGCACCGGTGCAGTTCACCATCGATGCCTGCCTGCAGCAGGACCTGCTGCCGCGCCGGCTCACCAGCGATGAAGTCTTCGCCCCGGCACGCGCGCTGCTGGGCGCGGACGGCAACTGATCCCTCCCGCCACGGACGGCACCTTTCTTTCCGCCTGTACCACCGAACCCGGAATCCCGCCTCATGGCCACTCCCGTTTCTTCCGTTCCCCTGCCCAGGCCCGCACGTCGCAAGCGCTTCTACGAAGACCTGACCTTCCAGGTGCTGACCGGCATGGCACTGGGCGTGGCCGTGGGCGCGCTGGCGCCGGACATCGGCCAGCAGCTCAAGCCACTGGGCGATGTGTTCGTCAGGCTGATCCAGATGGTGGTGGGGCTGATCATCTTCTGCACCGTTACCCATGGCATCGCCAGCGTGCGCGACCTGGGCAAGGTGGGACGCATCGCGATCAAGGCAATCATCTACTTCGAGGTGGTGACCACCATCGCGCTGGTGATCGGCCTGGTGACCATCAACATCATGCAGCCCGGCGCGGGCATGCACATCGACCCGGCGGCGCTGCACAACCCGGGCGAGGCGATACATCCGGCCGCGAGCATGAGCTTCGGCGAGTTCCTGTTGAACCTGGTGCCAAAATCGGCAGTGGATGCCTTCGCCAAGGGCGAGATCCTGCAGGTACTGGTGTTCTCGGTGTTGTTCGCGTGCGGGCTGGCATCGCTGGGCAACCGCGCACAGCCGGTGCTGGATGGCATCAACACGGTGTCGCAGGCACTGTTCTGGGTGATCCGCGTGGCGATGAAGATCGCCCCGATCGCCGCCTTCGGTGCCATTGCCTTCACGGTTGCCAAGTTCGGCCTGCAGTCGCTGGTACCGTTGGCTGCGTTGATCGGCGAGTTCTACCTGACCTGCGTGATCTTCTTCGTGGTGGTCCTGGCGCCGATTGCCTGGTACGCCGGGTTCAGCCTGCTCAAGCTGATGCGCTACGTGCGCGAGGAGCTGGTGCTGGTGATCGGCACCAATTCCTCTGAAAGCGTGTTCCCGCAGTTGACCCACAAGCTGAAGAAGCTGGGGGTGGAGGAATCGGTGGTGGGCCTGGTGCTGCCCACCGCCTACAGCTTCAACCATGACGGCACCTGCCTGTACTTTGCCGCAGTCAGTGTGTTCCTGGCCCAGGCCACCGGCACGGCGATGGGGTGGGAGCAGCAGCTGGGCCTGTTGGCGGTGCTGCTGGTCACGTCCAAGGGCGGGGCGGGCGTGGCAGGTTCGGCCATCGCGGTGCTGGCCATGACCCTGGCCGCGACCAAGTCCATACCGGTCAACAGCATCGCGCTGGTACTGGGCGTCCACCGCATCCTGGCATCGGCCTTCGTGTTCACCAACATCGCCGGCAACTGCGTGGCAACCCTGGTGGTGGGCAAGTGGGAGAACGCCATCGACCGCAAGCAGCTGGACCACGAACTGCAGAGTGGCTATCGCGCGGCCTGACCGCGCGCCATGTGCCTGGGAGGGCAGAACGATGAAATCCACTACCCTGATGGGTATAGGCAGCCTGTGCCTGGCTGCCAGCGGCGGCGCGCTGGCAGCGCCCGCCAACGACACGCCTGCACCCGCAATAGCGGAGGCAGTTGCTGGTGCCACGGCCGCCGAGGGTGGCTACGATCCGTCGCTGGCCGCCGTGCTCCGTCGCTGGGCGCAGCAGGGGGTCTTCCTGCGTGCCAACCTGATCAACCAGTATGCCGGGAACTCCACGGGCGGCGTGGACCAGGGCAGCAGCAACGTCGGCCAGTTCAATGCAGGTGCCGACCTGGACCTGGACACGCTGTTCGGCGTGCGCGGCGGCAGTTTCCACGTCACGGTCTACCGTGATTACGGCCATGGCCTGAACCACGATACGACCGGAACGTTCACCAAGCAGCAGCACATCTACAAGAACGAGTACACCCACCTGCACCTGGGCCTGTTCGCTTACGAGCAGAAGCTGATGGACAACCGGCTGGACCTGGTGGTGGGGCGGCTGGGCACCACGAGCTATTACGGCAAGCTGAGCGCGAACTGCCAGTTCCAGTCCGCCACGCACTGCGGCCTGCCGCGGCTGATCAACGCCCAATCCGGTTTCAGCCTGTTGCCCTCGGCGACGTGGGGCGTGAACGTGCAGTTCAAGCCCACTCCGCACACCTATGTCGAAACCGGCGTGTTCGAGGTCAACCCAACATCGGCGGCCAGCAACGGAACGGATTTTTCAGTGGCCGATGCCACCGGGGTCACGGTGCCGGTGGAGTGGGGCTGGAACCGCGCCGATGCGAAAGCCGATCTTCCCCCCTTCGCGCTGAAGCTGGGCGGCTACGTCAGCACTGCGCCATACAGCGATCGGTTCTACAACACCGACGGACGTTCGCGCGGCTTGTACGGTGGTTCCGCCCGCCGCGTGAATGCGAACCGCACCGGTGTCTATGCAATGGGCGAGCGCGTGGTGTGGCGGCCGGGACCTGGCTCCATGCGCGGCCTGAACCTGTTCGGCGGCATCTCGCAACAGCTGGAGGTGGAGGAGATCATGCGCCAGCAGATCCATGCCGGCTTGGTGATGACCGGTCCGTCCGCAGCACGTCCGCAGGATACGCTCGGCTTCTCGGTTTCCTACTTCAACCTCACCGACAAGGAGCAGGCTTACCTGCGCGATGCACGTATCCGTGCCGGCGGTGAGGGTAGCAACAATCCTCATCAGTTCGCGTTCGAACTCAATTACGGCTGGCATCCCAGCCGCGGCGTGGTGGTGATTCCCAACGTGCAATACATCGTCCACCCCGATAACTCCGGCCTGCCCAATACGCCGGTGCTGCCAGACAACCTGTTCGCGTTCGGACTCAGCGTGCAGCTCAACTTCGGCAGCATGATCGGGCTCAGGCGCGAGGGAGGAGGGGGCGGGGACTGAGGGAGGGATATGACTTTGGCGTGGTCATCGCGGCCCGGGTGACAGCGTTGCATTGCCGTATCGGGTGGCGATACGTCCGTTCTTGATGAAGTCGGCCATCATCTCCAGGTAGCCCTGCGGCTGGCGGGTGGAGATGCGTTCACCATCCGGACGCGTCTCGAACTCGTACATGCCGTGGTCGGCCAGTGGAAACACCGCGGTGACAACGGGGCGGCCGGCGTGCTGCAGTTCCTGCAGCCGATGCAGGGTCTCGAAGGGCGGCGCATCGCGATCCTGCCCGCCCAGGATCCACAGTTGCGGCACGTCAAGATTGGCCAGCACCGGCATCGGATCGTAGTGGGCCGGTATGCCCTCCAGCAGCGCAGGGAAATCCCTGCGTGCATCCGCCTCCGGCGTGGTGAGCAGGTAGGAGGTGAAGTTGCCGCGCACGAACCGGAACCATGGCGCCTGCCCATGCTCCTGCTTGAGCGCGTCCAGCCTGTCGAATCCTTCGGTGAAGTTGCTGGAGATGATGGCTGCGCTGGCATCCGCCACGGTTCGCGCCTTGCGTTGGACATCCGGGCCGAAGCCGGCGCGGCTGATGTCGAAGGCGATGGCTTCGCGATCCTCTTCGATGGGTGAGACGGCCAAGCCGAAACTGACGATCACGAAGTCCACCGGTTCGATCCGCGCCGCCAGCGGCGCCACCCAGCCGCCCTGGCTGCCACCCTGGTAGCCGATGCGCCCCGCCCGCTTGCCGGCCAGGCGCCGGGCTTCGTGCAATGCATGGATCGCATCGGTAGCCAGGGTCAGGTAGTCCTGTGTATAGCGGCCCTCCGACTTACCCGTGCCGCGTTTGTCGTAGGCGAAGACTCCGATGCCCTGGCTGGCCAGCTCGCGCTGCAGCGAATAACTTTCCAGCGCCGATGAGCGTTCCGCGCCGTGGACCAGCACGACGAGGGGCACCCGCGCCTGGCCTGGTGGCAGCGTCAGCCGCCCGCGCAGCATGACCCCACTGCCCTGGAAGCGCGTATCGACCTGCACGAGGGGTTGCCGCTGGCCGGCAACACCATCGAAGCGGATTGCACCGCTTTCGCAGTTTTCCACCGACAGCTCATGGCCATCGGGGCGGTCGGTCCATCCCAGCGTGCTGCGCCAGCTTCCATCGCGTTGCCTGGCCAGCGCGCTGGTCTGGCCATCGGGACGACGCCATCGAAAGGCATCCCCTGCCCCTGGGCCGATATCGAGCGTGCTGCCATCAGCCATGTCATAGCTGCCGACCAGGCAGGAGCCGGCCCCGGATTCGATTGCAGGTGGCTGGGCTGTGCTGGCAGCGGATTGGAATGCCGCAAGGACGAGGATCACGGCAAAGGCAGGCGTTCGCATGGCCATCCCGATATGCGTTATGATTTACGTAAATGTTGACGTTTATGCTTGGGCGCGTCAATCCCACCCCCCGGAAGGACGCAATGAGCGATTTCATCCAGCAGCAAGGCCCGGCTTTCCTCGCACACCTGCTTCGGCGCCTGGCCGACGAACTGGTGCAGGGGGCGGCCGACTGGTATCCCACGGTTGGAGTGACCGCGCCGCCGCGTACCATGTCAACGCTTCTGGCCCTGGACGCACATGGAGCGCTGGGCGTGACTGAACTTGCTGGCCTGCTGCGGCAGTCCCATCCGCTGGTGATCTCCTGGATCAAGGAACTGACCCGGCTGTCGCTGGTGAAGTCCAAGGGCGATCCGGCTGATCGACGCCGTACCCTGGTGAGCCTGACGGCCAAGGGGCGCCGCGAGCTGGTGCATGTGCGCAAGGCGCTGGTCGCCATGGAGCAGGCCTCTGCCGAACTGCTTGGACTGGCCAGCGCCAATGGCGAAACCGATGCCTGGAAGATGCTGTGGTCGATGGAACAGCACTGCAGGACCGTGCCCTTCCTGCAGCGGCTGCAGCAGGCGTCGGAACCGAAGGTGTAGCGCCGGCCACGCGGTTCCGGCGTGGTTCTTGCGATGGCGCCGTGTCGCCCGCCGAGCGGGGCGAGGCGCTATGAGATATTCAACAAACCGCAATGGATCGGTCATCCGGCAATGACAGCATCGGCGGCTCTGTCAAGCCATGGTCGATCACGCCGTGCCCAGCAATCGCCTTGCCGCTGCTGTCAGCAGCATTCTTCTTGCTTCTTTCCTGGTTCCTGCCTCGGCCTTCGCCCAGGATGCAGCGGCCACCTCCCACGGCGCATCTGCCAGGGACCTGGATACGGTGATCGTCACCGGGCGCAGCGGCGTCGGTGCCCGCACCAAGGCCGAGACCAGCTACTCGATCACCAACATCGAGGAAGAACAGCTGCGCATGCAGGCGCCGACCAGCGTCACCGAGGCGCTCAAATCGGTACCGGGTTTCTGGGTGGAGGCTTCCGGTGGCGAGGCCAGCGGCAATATCCGCGCGCGCGGCATTCCGGTGGACGGCTTCGGTTCGGTCACGCTGCTGGAGGACGGCATTCCGGTCGTGCATGATCCGGCGCTGGGCTATCTCAACGGCGACCAGGCATTCCGCCTGGACGAAACCATCGAGCGGGTGGAAGTGGTGCGCGGTGGTCCGGCCTCGGTGATGTATTCCAATGCCCCGGCAGGCGCCATCAACTTCATTCCGCGCCAGGTGGGCGAGGAAGCCAGCGGGGTATTCAAATACACCGTTGGCGACAGTGGCCTGAACCGGCTGGATTTCGCCTACGGCAGCCCGTTGGCCAATGGCTGGAAACTGCTGCTGGGCGGCTTCTACCGCGTGGAAGACGGCGTGCGCGATCCCGGTTTCAACGGCAACGACGGTGGCCAGTTCCGCCTCAACCTGGCCAAGGAATTCGAAGGCGGCCGCTTCAGCATCGACGCCAAGCACCTGGACGACCGGGTCGCGCTTTACCTGGGCATCCCGATGTACACCAACCGCAACGGCGACATCCGCGCGGTGCCGGGAATCGATGGCAACCATGGCACGCTGGCCGGCCCGGAAACCCGGTACCTGTCGATGAAGACCGCCGATGGTCGCGGCTGGGATTTCGACAACAGCGAAGGCACCCACGTCAAACGCGACCAGGTCACGCTCAAGCTGGAGACCGAGCTGGGCGCGGGCTGGGAACTGGCGCAGTCGGCGCGCTTCAGCAAGACCGATACCATCCGTAATGGCGTGTTTCCCAATTCGCTGGACACGGCGGCCAACTTCCTCGATGGCCAGGCGCGCCTGCTGGGCACGGTGCCCGGTGCAAGCGCGCTGGGCCTGCGTTATGTCAACGGAAGCGGCGCATTCGATACGGCCGCCCAGAATGGCAATGGCCTGCTGGTGATGGGCGGCCTGCGCGGGCTGGATATCCCGGTCCGCGAGTTCATCAATGACACCCGCCTGATGCGCAGCTTCGACTTCGGCGGGCAACAGCACAACCTGACCCTCGGCTACTACATGGCCTCCACCAAGGAGGACTACAGCCGATACTCATCCAGCGTGTTGCTGGATGCAAAGGACAATGCCAGCCTGCTCGACCTGGTGGCGCTGGATGCCAATGGCCAAGTGCTGCAGACGCTCAGCGACAACGGCGTGTGGCGCTACGGTTACGAGTGGAACAACGCATCCGGCGAGCAGAAGAGCCACGCCTTCTATGTCAGCGACGAATGGCAGGTGAACGACAAGCTGCGCATCGATGGCGGCCTGCGCTGGGAAAAAGCCAGCAGCAGTGGCTGGAACGAAGTGCGCCGCAGTGTTGATGGCGGCACGCTGGCCACCTCGCAGATGCTGTCCGGATCGGGCCTGTACGTGAACCACGATCTGTCTTCAGACGACCTGGGCTGGTCGCTCGGTGCCAACTGGCAGTTCAGCGACAGCATGGGCATGTTCGGGCGCTGGACCTCGGCATTCCGCCTGCCGAGCCTGGGCAACTACCTAACCCGTAACGACAACTGCAACGCGGCGTCGGCCGAGACCGTCGCGGCCTGCGTGGCCGGCAATGACCGGCGCGCCGATACCCAGACCATGGACCTGGCCGAAGTTGGCTTCAAGTTCGCCAATCCGCTGTTCAGTGCCTACGCCACCGCGTTCTACACCAAGTACGACAACGTCGGCTTCAGCAATTACCACTTCGATCCGGACACCGGCGTGTCCACCAGCGAGACGGGTTATGCCAGCACCCGCACGTTCGGCCTTGAACTGGAAACGGCGTGGTACCCCATCGACTGGTTCGACCTGCGCGTCAATGCCACCTGGCAGGACGCCCAGTACCGCGACCTGCGTTACAGCGAACTGGTCGATGGCGCACCGGTGCTGCGCGACTTCATCGGCAACCAGCTGATCCGCATACCGGAACTGAGCCTGCGCGCAGTGGCCGGCCTGAACCTGCTGGACCAGCGCCTGCGCCTGCAGGTAGCCGCCGAGCACCAGGGAGAGCGCTTCGTCGATACCGCCAACTCGGTGCGCCTGCCGTCCTACGAACTGCTCAACTTCAGTGCGCGCTACGAGCTGACCGATCGCATGTCGGTCTATGGCTACGTCGACAACGTCACCAATTCACTCGGCCTGACCGAAGGCAACCCGCGTGCAGGCGAACTGGCCAGCGACGACGCCGGCGCCAACACCTTCATCGCCCGGCCGTTGCTTGGCCGCAACTACCGCCTGGCCCTGATGTACCGCTTCTGATGCGGCGCCTGCTTTTGCTCCTGCTGGCATCACTGGTCGCTGCCGGCGCCGCCCAGGCAGCCGAGGTGCTGCAACTGCAGGGCACGCTGGACGGCAAGGACCACCAGCGCTATCTGGAGCTGCCGTTCCAGGTGCCGGCCGGTACCGGCCGGGTCGGTGTCCAGCTGCGGCAGGATGGCGCAAAGGATCGGACCGTGATCGACCTTGGGCTTCTGGACGCCGATGGGTTCCGCGGCTGGAGCGGTGGGTCGCGTTCGGCCATCTCGGTGTCGCGCTATGACGCCACCGGTGGCTACCTGCCCGGTGCCGTGCCACGGGGCGAGTGGAAAGTGCTGCTGGGCGTGCCCAATATCCGTGCCGGCGTGCGCACGCCTTACCACGTGGAGGTGACCCTGTGGAGCGAGGCGGAAGTGCAGGCGGGCAAGGACCGGACCGATCTGGTCCTGCGCGCCGCGCCAGGCTGGTACCGCGGTGACCTGCACATGCACAGCACCCACAGTGACGGCAGTTGCAGCAGCCAGCAGGGCCGCAAGGTGTCCTGTCCGCTGTTCCTCAGCCTCCAGGCTGCGGTGCGGCAGCGGCTGGATTTCGTCGCGGTCACCGAGCACAACACCGTTTCGCACCTGCAGGAGCTGGTGCGCCATCAACCCTGGTTCGACCGCCTGCTGCTGATTCCCGGCATGGAGGTCACCACCTTCCAGGGCCACGCCAACGTGTTCGGCATCAACGGGCCACTGCCATTCCGCCTGGGCGACACCTTGCCGGACTGGAATGCGCTGCTGCGGCAACTGGCCGGCAGCGATGCCGTGTTCTCCATCAATCATCCGGCGTTGCCGTCCGGCGAAGACTGCATGGGGTGTGGCTGGACCCCGGCACGCGCGGTGGACATGGACCGTGTGAACGCGGTGGAAGTGGTCAACGCCAGCCAGGCCGATGGCCCGCGCGCCGGTGTCGGCTTCTGGGAACAGCAACTGCAGCAGGGCCATCGCATGACCGCCGTCGGCGGCAGCGACAGCCACAATCCTGATGATGTCGACGGTGCGTCGCCTGTCGGGGTACCGGCCACGCTGGTACATGCCGAAGCCTTGTCCCGCGACGCCATCCTTGCCGCCATCAAGCGTGGCCGGGTGGTGGTGGACGTGCACAACATTGCCGGCAGCCGCCTGGACCTGTGGCTGGAAAGCGACGACGGACGCCGCGCCGACATGGGTGAGGCATTGGCGCTGGAAGATGGACAAGCGGCGATCCTTCGCGCCGAACTGGACTACCCGACCCCGGTGCGGATGGAGTTCGTGGTTGATGGCCGGCGTGAACTCGCCGCGCTGGAACCCGGCGACGACGGCAGCCAGCAGGCGCGCCTGCGTTGGCGCTCGGACGGCAAGCGCCATTGGCTGCGGGTGGACGTGCGTGCAATGGATGGCAGCCTGGCCATGCTGGGAAACCCGGTGTACGTGAACTGGTAGCCGGCTCAGGTCCCTACGGGCAGCTGGCCCCGATCCAGCTGGCGGTAGCCGATCGCTTCGGCCAGATGCGCCGTCCCGATGCCATCGCTTCCAGCCAGATCGGCAATCGTGCGCGCCACGCGCAGGATGCGGTGCATTGCCCGTGCGGACAGCTGCAGGCGTTCGATGGCCTGTTCCAGCAGCGCCTGGTCGGCCTCGTCGAGGCGCGCACAGCGCCGCAGCGCCTTGCTGTCCAGGTGCGCATTGAGCGCGCCGCGCGCGTGCTGGCGTTCGCGGGCGACAATCACCCGCTGCCGTACGTCCGTGCTGCATTCGCCCGCTGGCGCGCCTTCGCGCAGTTCTTCCGGTGACAGGCGCGATACGGTGACATGCAGGTCGATGCGGTCCAGCAGGGGGCCGGAGACACGGCCGCGATAACGCTGGATGCGTTCGCTGGTGCACAGGCAGCGATTGCTGCGGTCGCCGGCCCAACCACAGGGGCAGGGGTTCATCGCGGTGACCAGTTGGAAGCGTGCGGGGAAGACCGCGCTGCGCGCAGCACGGCTGATGCGGATGTGCCCGGATTCAAGGGGCTCGCGCAGGATCTCCAGCGCGTTGCGCGACCATTCCGGCAACTCGTCCAGGAACAGCACACCGTGGTGGGCCAGCGATATCTCGCCGGGGTGGGGTGGATTGCCGCCGCCGGCCAAGGCGGCCGGGCTGGCGCTGTGATGCGGCGCGCGGAAGGGACGCTGGCGCCAGCGTCGCGGATCCAGCCCGCTGCCGCTGATGGATGCGATGGCCGCGCTCTGCAGCGCTTCAGCCTGGCTGGCTTCGGGCAGGATGCCGGGCAGCCGTGAGGCGAGCAGGGTCTTGCCGCAGCCGGGACTGCCGATCAGCAGCAGATGGTGGCCGCCAGCCGCGGCGACTTCCAGCGCGCGCCGCGCATGGAGCTGGCCGCGCACGTCGGCCAGGTCCAGCGGCGGATCCAGTTCGTCGGCAGCCCGCTCGGCGCGGGGCAGGCGAGCGGGGTTTTCCACCGATGCGCAGGCTTCCAGCAAGGTGCGTGCAATACGTATGTCGGCATGTTCGGCCAGCGCGGCTTCGGCGGCATTGGCCGGCGGCACGAACAGCGTGCGGCCGGCTTCCGCTGCGGCGATCGCAGCGGGCAGCACGCCATCCACCGGACGCAGCTCGCCGGTCAGTGCCAGTTCGCCGATGTATTCGTGGCGCACCACCTGCCGTGGATCGAGCTGGCCGCTGGCCGCGAGGATGCCCAGCGCGATGGCAAGGTCGAAGCGGCCGCCTTCCTTCGGGAGATCGGCCGGGGCCAGGTTGATGGTTACGCGTCGTTGCGGGTACTCGAAATGCGCGCAGAGCAGCGCGGCCCGGACCCGTTCGCGCGATTCGCGGACCGTGGTTTCCGGCAGGCCGACGATCTGGGTGGCGGGCAGGCCGCCGGAGAGGTGGACCTCCACGCGCACCAGGGGAGCATCGGCACCCGCGCGGGCGCGGCTATGGACCAACGCGAGGCTCATGCGGTGACCACCGGGTTGGGAGGATGAGCTGAGTGTGCGCGGCGCGGGGCAGGGAGGCGTTCGGCGAGGAGCCCGTTGTGCTGTAAGGGTTCCATGCGGCTGGACCACCGCTCCACTCGCCAGGCGTTGCGCCGCGCCATGGCCGCTCCGGCACCGCATTGCCGTCGCCTTGCGCGAACCTGAACAGGCGCCGGTTCATGTCTGGGTACGCAATGTTCCGGCAATCTTCGGCGACCAGATTCGATGGTGCGGGGGCGGCGATGCCCCGCCTGCTCCTTGCAGCTGATCACCTTTCCTATCGGAGGATCCGATGATGCTCACCTCAACCGCTTTCACCTTCCGTGGCCTGGCCCTGGCATTGGCACTCACCGCTGGCGTAGTTGCCGCAGGCGATGCCGACGCCATGTCACGCAAGGACAAGAACACCCTCGTTGGCGCGGTGGTCGGTGGCGTGGCCGGGCATGTCCTGTCCAATGGCGATCCGCTGATGACCGCCGGTGGTGCTGTCGCCGGTGGCGCGATCGGTAACGTGACCACCAAGGACCGTCGCGACAACCGCAACTATCGCTACGACCGTGATCGTCGCTATGACCGTGACTATCGTTACGAGCGCACCAGCCGTCATGACCAGCGCCATTGGAACAATGGCCGCCGTGGCAATGATCGCCACAATCGCGGTTGGCGCTGACACGCCTGGGTGAGGCGGGCTGGCCCGCTTGCCAAGGCAACGGGATGACGGCGGTTGGCCGTCATCCACCGGGAACGGCTGGCCAGCCTTGAGCAGGCAGCCAGTCGTGGGTCGTTACTGTTCGCATGGCGATGGCCTGCCGCGTTGATGCTGCAGTACCTGGCCTCCCCGCCCGCGCACGGACCGCTTGGCATGGCGGGTGCCGCGTGGCATCAAGGGGTGTCGCGTTTTTCCATCGCGGCCACCGCCTGCTCAAGCGCGTCCAGCTTTTCGCGCGTACGCAGCAGCACCGCGCGCTGCACGTCGAACTCTTCGCGGGTCACCAGGTCCAGCTTGCCCAGGCCGGCCTGCAACGCTCCCTTGAAGGTGGCCTGCAGCTCTTCGCGTGATTCGCGCAGGCCTGGCGGTACCAGGTCGCTGAGACGGCGTGCAAGATCATCGAGGTGGTTGAGGTCGATCATGGGGCTCCGTGGCCTGTCTGCGGGCATCCGCATCAAGCGGGCCACGCGCGGCGGTGTGGGGATGGATGACAAGAATACTGCCCCGTCGCGGGCACGGACAGGCATGGGCGCATCGCGTCGGATGGCTGCAGGCGCTATCCTCGCGACCGGAGCACAGGAGGATTCACGATGAAGATGATCATGGCGGTGATAAAGCCGTTCAAGCTCGATGACGTGCGCGAAGCGCTGGCCGAGCGCGGCGTTACCGGCATCACCGTCACCGAAGTGAAGGGTTTCGGACGGCAGAAGGGCCACACCGAGCTGTACCGTGGTGCCGAATACGTGGTCGACTTCCTGCCCAAGGTGAAACTGGAAGTGGCCGTCACCGATGACCAGGCCGATGCGGTGGTCGAATCCATCGTCAAGGCGGCCGGCACCGGCAAGATCGGCGATGGCAAGGTGTTCGTGTATGACCTGGGCGGCGTGGTGCGGATCCGTACCGGTGAACTGGACGCGGACGCGCTGTAACCGACGCGTCGCGCCTTACCGCTGCTTGGCCCAGCGGTAGAACCGCTTCCAGCCCTGGCGCACGGCGGCGACCCAGCCGGGGTCGGCTACGCGCGCTGCCAGCGCATCGCTGGGGCGCTGCCCGGTCAGGCGTTGGCGCATCTTCACCAGGTTCTTCAGGTCACTGCGACTGAGCTGGCGGCTGATCGGATTACGACGCAGCCAGCGCGGGGTGCGCCATGCCGAGGTGAAATCGAGCAGCACCGGCACGCCAGCGCTGACCACCACGTTGGTGCCATGCAGGTCGTTGTGGGTGATGCCAGCCGAATGCAGGCGGTCCAACGCCTGCTGCAATTGCTCGAACACTTCGTTGCCGACCATCTGCGCGCTGCTCAGGGTCTGCCCGGGAATGAATTCCATGCCCAGCGCCAGCCCGCCGATGGTGCCCAACAGCGCCGGGGCATGCTTCCAGCCACTCAGGCGGTTCAGCATGCGTGCTTCGCGCCGCACCAGCACGCGCGCAAGCAGCGATAGCGGGGTGCCGCGATAACGGGTGTAGTCCTTGACCACGGCCGGCTGCCCATCTAGGCAGGTACGGTAGACATCCGGCTCCAGGAATCGTTCACCGCGCTTGAGCAGCAGCGGCATCGCGGCTTCGTCGCCGCAGGCGAGGGTAGGCAGTGTTGGCGTTTTCATGACGTTCTCGGGCAACCCGGTGGGCGGCGCAAAGCGTCAAGCGGACCGGTGGAAGAAGGTGACGGGCTGAACTGCCGTTAATTTTAGTACCGGCAAGTTCGCTAATGACCATGTCGCATTTGAAACAGTGCATTACGTCATTTCGGACAAAACCGTCTCATTTGTTGAAAAATCATTACGCATCAGGCATTTGCAGGGCCTGCAGTCATCCACGCGAAGCCAAACAGCATATGAATGAAGGCGGTCAACGCCGCCCAGCAAGGGTCCGTCCACGCTGCGGCGCTTGACCCGGACGCCCTGGCTGCCGACCATTCACTGTTCCCCTCGCGCCGTGGCCGGGGGCCGCTTTCGGCCTGCTCCCATCCTTGTGCGCCCACGGTCCGCCCGCTGCGTAGCGGTATGGCGGCGCCGCCCCTGCAACCTGCGTCCGGTCCATGCCGGAGGAATCCCAATGATCAAGATCGTGCTGGCAGTGCTGTTCGTCGCCTGCGTGCTGTACATCCATTACCGCGGCAAGGTCCGCGCGCGCTGGTCGCGGCAGTTGCTGGATCATTCCAGTTTCATGGCGCCGATCAACGTGGTCATGTACCTGTTCTCCAAGGTGCCCACCACGGCGTTCCTGGATCCGGGCAAGGACTTTCCACAGCTGGAGCCGCTGCGGCAGAACTGGCAGGTGATCCGCGACGAGGCGCTGGCACTGCGTGATGCGCAGAAGATCGCTGCCTCCAGCAGCTTCAACGATGCGGGCTTCAATTCGTTCTTCCGCCGTGGCTGGAAGCGCTTCTACCTGCGCTGGTATGGCCCATCGCATCCGTCGGCCAAGCAGCTGTGCCCGCAGACCGTGGCGTTGATCGAGTCCATTCCGGACGTGCGCGCGGCGATGTTCGCGCAGTTGCCACCGGGCAGCGAACTGCGCCCCCACCGCGATCCGTTCGCCGGTTCGCTGCGCCTGCACCTGGGCCTGAGCACGCCCAACGATGACGGCTGCTACATCGTGGTGGACGGGGTGAAGAAGAGCTGGCGCGACGGCGAGTGGATGATGTTCGACGAGACCTACATCCACCATGCGCACAATGAAACCGACCAGGACCGGGTGATCCTGTTCTGTGACATCGCCCGTCCCTTGCGCTTCGGACTGCCGGCCCTGTTCAACCGCGCCGTGGCGGCGACGCTGCTGGCGGGCGGTGCATCGCCGAACCTGCCGGGCGATCCTACCGGTGGCGTCAACAAGGCGTTTGGCGGCGTGTACAAGGTGCGGCTGAAGGCCAAGGCATTGCGTGCGCGAAGCGCGCTGGCGTACCACGTGATCAAGTGGGGCCTGGTGCTGGCGGTGATCGCTGGTATCTGGGCGCTGTAAGCGCGGAACCTGTAGCGCCGGGCCATGCCCGGCGGCGGGGGTGTATGCAGCTGCGTAACGCCGGGCATGGCCCGGCGCTACGGAGGAAACCCGCGCAGGTCCGGATCAGGCTTTCAGCGCTGCCTGTACGAACGGCGGGGTCACCAGCACGCCGGTGTGCAGCGCGGCAGTGTAGTACAGGGTGTCGAAGCCCTTGGCGGCTGCATCGGCCTGGCGGAAGTCGAAGCCGCTTTCGCCCTTGCGCGCCAGGGTCACGCTCCACCAGCCGGTGGGGTAGCACGGCTGCGGGAACGGCAGGGTCTTGAACGAGCCGAAGCCGGCCTTGCCCATTTCCGTGCGCATTTCATTGATCAGGTCCAGCTGCATCAGCGGCGATTCGGACTGCTGCACCAGGATGCCGTCGTCCTTCAGGGCCTTGAAGCAGCTTTCGTAGAAGGCCTTGTTGAACAGGCCTTCGCCAGGGCCGACCGGATCGGTCGAGTCGACGATCACCACGTCCACGCTGCCGGCCGGGCAGTTGGCCATGTAGGCCACGCCGTCGTCGAACATCAGCTCGGCGCGTGCATCGCCGTTGGAATCGCACAGCTCCGGGAAGTGCTTCTCGGCCATGCGGGTGACCTGCTCGTCGATGTCGCACTGGGTCACGCTCTGCACGCCCTTGTGCTTGAGTACTTCGCGCAGCGTGCCGCAGTCGCCGCCACCGATGATCACCACGCGCTTGGGCGCGGCGTGGGTGAACAGCACCGGGTGGCTGATCATCTCGTGGTAGAAGAAGTTGTCCTTGCTGGTCAGCATGATGGCCCCGTCGATCGTCATCAGGTTGCCCCAATCGGTGGTCTGGAAGATCTCGATCTTCTGGAACGCCGACTGCACCTCGTCCAGCTTGCCGGTGATGCGGTAGCCGATGGCCGAGCCGGTGCGCTCGAAATGCTCGATGTACCAGTTGTTGTTGTCAGTCATGAGGGAGCAGTCCTGTTCGGAGGAGATGGAGTTGGGCTGGCGGTGGCAGACCGCAGGGCAGGTCCGTTCAGGTCCAGGGGACCGGTCACGGGCGCGGGCGCGCATGATAACGAACCCGTCGTCGATCAGGGGTTATCATGCACCCCCTTTTTTACCAACCAGGCCGACTGCAATGACCGATTGGTCCCTCGACCAAGCCCGCAAGACCTACTCGATCCCGCATTGGGCGGATGGGTACTTCGACGTGGACCAGGCGGGGCACATGGTGGTGAGGCCTACCGGGGCCGATGGCCCGGTGGTATCGCTGCCGGCCGTGGTCGACGCGGCGCGCGCCAATGGTGCCAAGCTGCCGCTGCTGGTACGTTTTCCGGACATCCTGGGCCAGCGACTGGGCAAGCTGCAGGCCGCCTTCAGGCAGGCGCAGGCCGACTGGGAGTATCCGGGCGGCTATACCGCGGTGTACCCGATCAAGGTCAACCAGCACCGTGGCGTGGCCGGCACCCTGGCCAGCCACCATGGCGAGGGCTTCGGCCTGGAAGCGGGCAGCAAGCCGGAGTTGATGGCCGTGCTGGCGCTGTCGCGGCCGGGCGGGTTGATCGTCTGCAATGGCTACAAGGACCGTGAGTACATCCGCCTGGCGCTGATCGGCCGCAAGCTGGGCCTGCAGACCTACATCGTCATCGAGAAGCCGTCCGAACTGAAGCTGGTGCTGGAAGAATCCAAGGCACTGGACGTGAAGCCGGGCCTGGGCGTGCGCATGCGTTTGGCCTCGCTGGGCGCTGGCAAATGGCAGAACAGCGGAGGCGACAAGGCCAAGTTCGGCCTGTCGCCGCGCCAGCTGCTGGACCTGTGGAAGTCGCTGCGCGATACCGAGTACGCCGACTGCCTGGGCCTGCTGCATTTCCACATGGGTTCGCAGATTTCCAACGTGCGCGACATCGCCAATGGCATGCGCGAGGCCACCCGCTACTTCGTCGAGATGTCGCGGCTGGGCGCGAAGATCACCCATGTGGACGTGGGGGGTGGATTGGGCGTGGATTACGAAGGCACCCGTTCGCGCAGCTTCTGTTCGATCAACTATGGGTTGAACTCATATGCCAGCAACATCGTGCAGCCGCTGGCCAATGCCTGCGAAGAGCATGGCCTGACCCCGCCGCGCATCGTCACCGAGTGCGGTCGTGCGATGACAGCACACCACGCGGTGTTGATCGCCAACGTGTCCGAGGTGGAGCAGGCGCAGGAAGGCCGCGTGCCGGACCAGCATGACGACGAGCCGGCGGCGATCCGCCACCTGCGCGAGATCCATGCCGAGCTGGACGAGCGCCCGGCGGTGGAGCTGTTCCAGGAGGCCCAGCATTTCCATGCCGAGGGACTGTCCAGCTATGCGCTGGGCCAGATCGACCTGCCCCAGCGCGCGCGCATCGATGACTTGTTCTACGCCATCGCCCATGCGGTGCGCATGCGCCTGAGCTACGACGAGAAGAGCCATCGCCCGGTGCTGGATGAGTTGAACGAGCGGCTGGTAGACAAGTATTTCGTCAACTTCAGCGTGTTCGAATCGATCCCGGACGTATGGGCCATCGACCAGGTGTTCCCGATCGTGCCGATCGAGCGCCTGGACGAGCAGCCGGACCGCCGCGGCATCATCGCCGACATGACCTGCGATTCCGACGGCATGGTCAAGACCTATGTCGAGAACGAGAGCTTGGACAGCTCGTTGCCACTGCATGCGTTGAACGCCGGCGAAAGCTACCGCATCGGCTTCTTCATGGTCGGGGCGTACCAGGAGATCCTGGGCGACATCCACAACCTGTTCGGCGATACCGACGCGGTGGAAGTGCTGGCCGATGCCGATGGTTATGCGATCACCCAGCAGCGCCGGGGCGATACCACCGATGTGATGCTGGATTACGTGGGCTACAGCCTGGCGGAGCTGCGTGCGACGTATGCAGAACGCGTGGCCGCCGCCGGGCTGTCGGCCGAGCGCGCGCAGGAACTGTCCGCTGCGCTGGAAGCAGGCTTGACCGGTTATACCTACCTGTCCGACGAACCGTTGGTGTAACCAACCCACGCAGGGCCGGGCCATGCCCGGCCCTGCGTGCTTCACCCCACCGGCAACCATAACGTGGCGCGCATTCCTGGCTGGGTGTTCTCGAGCGCCAGCCGGCCGCCATGGCTGGCTGCGATGTCGCCGACGATGGCCAGCCCCAGTCCGCTGCTCCCTTCGCGCTGGTCAAGCCGTACGCCACGCTGCAGCACGCGCTGCAGTTGTGCGGCGTCCAGTCCCGGGCCATCGTCGCTGACGGTGATGCACAGCTGCCCGGCGTCGCGCCGTGCACTGACATGCACGTCCCGTCCCGCCCACTTCGCGGCATTGTCGATCAGGTTGCCCAGCATCTCTTCCAGGTCCGCGGCATCGCCCGCGAACTGCAGCGCGGGGTCGATCATGTCGGCATGGAAATGGACATCGCCATCCCCATGCACCCGTTCCATCAGCTGGCACAAGGTCTGCACCACGGGTGCCACCGACGCGCGTTTGCGATGGTCCACCGCAAGCCCGGCCGCGAGGTAACGGTCGATGCTGCCCTGCATGCGCTTTCCCTGTTCACGCAGCGTGGCACGCCAGCTCCCCCCTGCGCCGTCGGCCTCGGCTGCCAGCACGCTCAAGGGCGTCTTCAGCGCATGCGCCAGATCCTGCGCGCTGGTGCGGGCACGCGCCACCATGCGCTGGTGATGGTCGAGCAGCGCGTTGAGTTCATCACCGAGCGGGGCGATCTCCGCGCTCAGCCCGGCGGTATCGATGTGGTGTGCCTCGCCGCGCCGGACCGTCTCCACCTGCCGGCCCAGGCGACGCAGGGGACGCAGGCCAAAATGGATCTGGGTGGCCAGTACCGCCAGCCAGGCAGCGACCAGCACCGCCAGTGCCAGCGCACTACGCTGCCGGAACTGGGCCACCTGTGCCTGCAGGTCGCTGCGGTCCAATGCCACCAGCACCTGCAGCGGAGCCTGTGCGCGTGGCAGGCGCACCTGCCGGGCCAGCACGCGAAGTGGCTGCTGCAACGGGCCCTGGATGTCGCCGGCCATGCTTTCGCCACCGACGATGGGCATGGGCAGGGTCTGGTCCCACAGCGAGCGTGACTGCAGCAGCACGCTGCCGTCGGCTGCGCTGACCTGCCAGTAGGCACCGGAAAAAACGCGCTGGAAGCGCGCGTCGTTGGGTTCCTGGCGCAGCACCACGCGACCGTCGGCGTCCACTTCCGCCTGCGCGAGCAGGGTCAGCAGGTCCTGCTCCAGCATGGCGTCCAGGCTGTCGCGCGTGGCGCGTTCGAACAGATGGCCGAGCAGCGCGCTGGCCAGCACGGTGACCAGCAGCAATCCCAGTCCGCCAGCCAGCAGCAGGCGGTTGCGCAGCGATCCCGGCTTCATCTGGGTGCCGACAAACGCCAGCCCTGGCCGCGCACGGTGTGGATGAGGTCGACGCCCAGCTTGCGCCGCACCCGTCCCAGCAGGACGTCCAGTGCGTTGGAGTCGGGATCGAAGCCGGCATCGAAGACGTGCTCGCCGAGGCGCTCGCGGCTGATCACGTTGTCCACGTGGTGGATGAAGTAACCGAGCAGGCGGAACTCCTGCGGGCCAAGTGCAAGTTCCTGGCCGTCCAGGCGGAAGCGGCCGGCGTTGACGTCCAGCTGCAGCGGGCCGCACTGCAGGCGTGGGCTGGCGTGGCCGGTACTGCGGCGGATCAGCGCACGCAGCCGCAGCACCAGCTCGTCAGGCTGGAACGGTTTGGTCAGGTAGTCGTCGGCGCCGGCATCGAAGCCGGCCAGTTTGTCGTGCCAGCGGGCGCGTGCGGTCAGTACCAGTACCGGGAACGCACGGCCGTTGGCACGCCAGCGTTCGATGATGCTCAGTCCATCCAGGCCCGGCAGGCCGAGATCGACGATGGCGGCCTGCACGTCTTCCAGCTGGCCGTGCTCTTCGGCCTGGCGACCATCGGCGAACATGTCCACCACGTAACCGGCCTGTTCCAGCAACGGCTGCAGGCGCTGCGCCAGCTCGCTGTCATCCTCGGCCAACAGGATCCGCATCAGTCGTCCAGCTCCGTTTTCAACAGCTTGCCGTTGCGCGCATCATAGTCCAGCTCCACGACAACGCCGTCATCGCGCAGGATCTCGACTTCATAGACGCCGTCGTCCAGTTCCACCTCCAGGAATTTACCCGGATGGCGTCGCAGTGCGTCGCGCACCACGTCTTCCAGTGGCACGTAGCGGCCTTGTTCAACGGCGCGGCGCGCGGTCTGCTGGGCATGGTCGTCGCCTGCCGCCGCCGGCAGGGCCGGCAGCAGCATGAGGATGAGCAGGGCAAGGGATCTGCACGGATACATGTGTACAGGAATACCGCGCTTGCCTAACAGTCGGGTAACAGCACAGCCTAGGGGTCTGTTAGGAACGCCGGGCAGACTGTGTTGGCCGGACCGATGCGGTCCATTCCCAGACAGGAGATGTCCCATGTTCAAGCCACTTGCTCTTGCCGCTGCTGCCGCGGCATTGCTGGCAACCGCCACCGCACACGCCGCTCCGCTGGGCTTGGCGCAGGTGGAACAGGCGCTGCGCGCCGCCGGATACAGCCGCATCCATGAGATCGAGAAGGACGATGGCCTGTGGGAGGCCGACGTAACCCGCGACGACGGACGCTTCCGCGAGGTCCATGTGGACCCGAAGACCGGTGAGATTTTCGATGAACTCGACGGCCGCAGCCAGCTGTCGATCGACCAGCTGTTGGCCAGGGCCAGGGCACAGGGGCTGCAGGAGATCCATTCGGTGGAACGCGATGGCGCCATCTGGAAGCTGGAGGCCCGCAACGCGCGCAACCAGAAGGTGGACGTGCGCATGAGCGGCCATGATGGCCGGATCCTGGCCAGCGAGCGTGAGGGTTGGCTGGACTGATGGCCGGTGCCGGGCAACAACGCCGGGGGCCATGCCCCGTCCGGGGAATTACCAGCCGAACGGTGGCGGACGGCCCCAGTAGCCGGGGCCCGGACCAAAGCCGCCGCCGTAGGGACCATCCCATGGGCCGTAGAAGCCTGGACCGTTGCCTTCGCTGACGTGGATGTTGACGTTCACCCCTCGGGTCTTGCCTTCGTCGGTGGTGTAGTTCTTGCTGAGATTCAGCGTGGCGGCGTTGTAGTGGCTGTTGCCGTAGCCCTTGGAGTAGCCGATGCCGGTGCTGAAGCTGCCGGATACCTTCATCTTGTCGTCGTCCAGCGTGCCAGGGCTGCCGTCCGCACGCGGGCGTGGCCCGGTCTTGTCGCCGTAGTACGTCCCGGGCGCATCCTGCTGGAAGCTGGGGTCGTTGAGGTAGCGCAGCGGCTCGTTCGGAACGGCCAGGTTCAGGCCGGTGACCGACTGCGGGCCGGTGGCGCCAGCCGCACTCTGGGCCAGCGCCACCGAAGGGGCGCAGGCCAGGCACAGCAGGATAAGGGGGCGGATCATCGCGGGACGCTCCAGCATCGGACGGGGCAGGGCACGCGGGCCCTCATGGCGACGCTAGCAGCTGCTGGTTGAATGATGCCTGTCGTGGCGCGCATGCGCCATGGCGTGCGCCACAGGTCCCCACGCCTAGGCGGTCTTGTTGCCCGTGTGCGGGGTGTCGATCAGCTTGGACAGGTCGAAGCCCTGCTGGCGTGCCGTGGCCAGGTAATGGTCGCGTACGGTCTTGTCCAGCTGCGGCGTGCGTGCCAGCAGCCAGAGATACTCGCGGTCCGGGCTGCCGACCAGGGAGACGCTGTAATCCGGCGCCACCTGGATCACCCAGTAGTCGCCCTTGGTGAAAGGCAGCCAGCGCAGCCCCTTGGGCAGGAAGCTGACCGCCAGGCGCGCGCTGTCATTGTCGACGACGCAGGCTTCACCGATGGCCTCTTCCAGTACGCCATCCATGCGGCAGCGGTTGTGCACGCGCACGTTGCCGTCTTCCTGCAGGCTGTAGTGGGCCGACACATCGGTGCAGCCCTCGGGTTCGTGGCGCATGGGCAGCCGGGCGATTTCGTACCACGTGCCCAGGTAACGGGGCAGCTTGAGGTCGGGCACGGTTTTCAGGTCTGGATGGGCAGTCATGGTGGGCTCGGCCCGGAAGCGGTAGGACACCTTGCCGCCACCGGCGATAGGGTGAGGTGAAACCGCCTGCAGGTGGCGTGATCGAAACATTGCGTATCGGCCTGCGGCTTTATGGAGCAGGCCATTGCGTCCATGCTGGAGCGACGTATCAAGGAGTGAAAGCGATGTACCAGGTCATCCTGCTCAAATCCGAATCCACTTTTGAACGCGACCGTTGGGAAGATGCCGAACCGGTGGTAGAGCGCGGCGGCGTTGCCTACACGCTGCGTGCTGGCCCGCGCCAACCCCTGCCGACCGACCACGCGTGGGATCCGGTGGCGGTCTACGCGCCGGAGGACATCACCGAGGAGGAATTCCAGGAGTGGTATGCGCGGCAGCAGCCACAGGTGGAAGAACTGCGGCTGAAATACTGATTCGATCACGACGCCGGGCGTCGTATAGTCCGCGCAGGCGTGGTGGTCCGCGCATCCCGGTACTCGTGCATTGTCCTCCTTCAGCCTGATCTCCAAGCGTGGCGCCCTGATGGGCCTGTTGATGTCCCTGTCCCTGCTCGTGGGCCCCGTGTACGCGCAGGACAAGGCCGAGCCGGATCCGGAAGCACGGGTAGCGCGCGCCGAGGCCACGCTGAAGGCAGCGCGTGCTTCCCTGGATGATGCCGATACGCCGCTCACGCTTGATGCCCTGAGCGAACGTGCGCAGTCGGCCAAGGATGACGCGGACGCTGCCGCCAAGGCGCTGGCACCACAGCTGGCGCAGGTCAACGAGCAGTTGGCGCCGCTGGGCGAGGTGGCCGACGGCATCACGGAGTCACGCGAAGTGGCGGTGCAGCGTGCCGCCCTGGGCCGGCAGCGCAACGCGCTGGACGGCACGATCAAGCGCGCCGAACTGGCGGCGGTCAACGCATCGCAGCTGTTGGCTGACATCGACAAAATGCGGGTCAGCCAGTTCAGCGAGGAACTGGGCCGCAAGGTGGCGTCGCCGTTGTCGCCTGCATTGTGGCACCAGGTTGCCGAGGTTGCGCCGTCCGACACCACCCGGGTAGTGGGGCTTTACCGGCAGGGTGCCAGTGCGGTGCGAACCGCGTTCAAGCGCGAAGGCTGGGGCGTTCCATTGCTGGGGCTGGGCGTGGCCCTGGTCCTGTTCTTCCCGCTGCGGCTGTGGCTGCGGAGCGCAGGACGGCGCTACGCCGCATCCGAGCGCGCGCCGAAGGGGCGCCTTCGCCGGTCCGGCCTGGCGGTCTGGTTGCTGGCGGTCGGCACGCTGCTGCCGGGCCTCGCAGCATGGACGCTGTTGTCGGCGCTGGATTCGGTGGGCGCCATTCCGCCGCGCCTGCAGACGGTGTCGGGGCATTTCCTCCTGGCTACCTGCTTTGCTGCTTTCATCGTTGCGCTCAGCGCCAGCCTGCTGGTGCCCAAGCGGCCATCATGGCGCCTGCTGGACCTTGATGACACCGCCGCGCGCAACCTGCGCAAGTACGCATGGAGTGCGGCCGCAGTCAGCTGGATAAGCATCATGCTGGTGGCGGTGGACCATGCGGCGCGTACCAGCGAGGTCAATACGATCGCGCTGGATGGGGTGATCGCGCTGACCTACCTGGGCCTGATCATGGCCATGCTGGTGACGCTGTCGCGGCTGCATCGGCGACAGACTGCCGAAGCCGCCGAGCGCGCTGAGGCACAAGCCGCCGATGCCCGTGCCCGGGGCCCGGCGCAGCGCAGCGGCTGGATGGTGTTGACCCGCGTGGCCGGCAACCTGGTAGTGGTGGCAGCGATCATCGCCTCGCTGCTGGGTTATCTCAATTTCGCCAAATTCGTCACCCAGCAACTGGTGTGGGGCGGCATCGTGGTGCTGACGATGACCCTGCTGCTGAAGTTCGCCGATGACCTGTGCACCGCGATCCTGCATCCGGACAGCCGCTTCGGGCGCACCGTGGTGTTGACCACCGGCCTGAGCGCGGCGCAGGTGGAGCAGGCCGGCGTGCTGCTTTCGGCGGTCAGCCGCATCGGCGTGGTGATCCTGGCGATGCTGGTGTTCGCGGCTCCGTTCGGCAACCTGGGTTCGGTACTGGGCAGCATCGAGTCGCTGTCGCATGGCATCAGCATAGGCAGCATCACCTTGGAGCCGGGCAAGGTGGTGCTGGCGGTGGTGGTACTGCTGGTGGGCCTGGCGCTGATGCAGGCGCTGCAGCGCTGGCTGGTGGAGACCTACCTGCCAAAGACCGAACTGGACCTGGGTGCGCAGAATTCGATCAGCACGGTGGCCCGTTACGTGGGCATCATCCTGGCGGTGCTGTGGGCGCTGGCTGCGCTGGGGATCGGCTTCGAGCGGCTGGCGCTGGTGGTCAGCGCGTTGTCGGTAGGTATTGGCTTCGGCCTGCAGGCAATCACGCAGAACTTCGTCTCCGGGCTGATCCTGCTGGCCGAACGCCCGGTGAAGATCGGCGACTGGGTGAAGATCGGTGACCAGGAAGGCGACATCCGCCGGATCAACGTGCGCTCCACGGAGATCACCGTGGGTGACAAATCAACGCTGATCGTGCCGAACTCCGAGCTGATCACCAAGACCGTGCGCAACATGACGATGGGCAATGCGCAGGGCCGGATCCAGATCCAGTTCTCGGTGCCGTTGAACACCGACGTGGCGGCGGTGAAGCAGGTACTGCTGGATGCGTATGCCGGGCATGCCTCCGTGCTGCAGGATCCCGCCCCGTCGGTGTACATCGATTCCATCAGCGGGGGGCAGGTGGCGATCAACAGTTTCGCCTACACCTCCAGCCCGCGTTCCACCTACGGCACCCGCAGCGATCTGTTCTTCAGCGTGCTGCAGGAGCTGGCAGGCAAGGGCATCGCGTTGTCGGCACCGACCGATATCCATCTGGTCGGTGAGGGGCAGCGGTAGAGCGGGTCCATGACCCGCTTGTTTCAGGGTCTCCTGCCAACCACGCGAACGGCAGCGGGTCATGGACCCGCTCTACCTCAGCCGCGCGGCTGACGCCGCGACGGCACCAGCGCGAAGGTATCCACGGCCAGTTTCTCGGCATGGTTCAGCCATGCGCGGACCTCCAGGTCATCGACCTCGTGGTCCAGCCCGAAGCTGACATTGATGCGGCCGCTGGCATCGGGCTGCACCCACTGCTGGGCCAGCACTACCTGCCGCTGCGACGACACCGCTTCGATCCAGAAGCCGCGCTGCGGCTGCGTGCTGGCCACGAGCTGCAGCATGTACTGCCCGGCGCGCGTGCGACGTCCCTTGGCGGTGATCATGTGCGCCTGGCGCACGCTGGGGCGCGGCCCTGCGAACGCATCCAGCGGTGCATCCACCTGGATGCCACCACGCAGCTGGTCGTCGCGGTACAGCTTGATGCCGTCCTCGCGGTTGACCAGCAGGGCGCACCAGTCGCCGTCGGCCGAACCGTCCTCGAACGCAGTGCAACGATCGACATAGGCCAGGGTGCTGTCCTTGTCGGCCTGCTCGAACTGGCGCGAGGTGTTTTCCAGATATACCGACTTCAGCGCCCAGTCCTTGTCATATTCCAGCAGCACCGGCGGTTGCACGTGCTGCACGCCGACGACCACCTGGTTGCCGTCGTCGATGCGCAGCTCGCGGGTAGGTTCGCCCAGCCACAGCGAGCGTGCGAAGGAGAGGTACTTCGGGTAGTCGCGGCCATTGTCGCGACGTGCGGCCACGCTGGCACTGGCCGGACGCTGCGGGTCCAGCAGCGAGCGGCCGAAGCCGATGCGCTGGATGCCTGGATCGAGCAGGCTGAGCAGGGTTGCGCCGCTGTCCAGCGTGGTGGCGTCCTCCACCTGCAACTGGCGCGGCTCGATGCCATCGCCGACGAACAGCAGCAGGTTCTCGCGCTCCTGGCTGGCCAGCACGTGGCTGAGGTCGTTGGGCATGGCCAGGTGGTCGGAGGACACCACGATCAGGGTGTCCTTGCCATGCGGACTGGCCTGGATGCGTGCCACCAGCTGGGAGATCAGGCGGTCGCTGCACTTCAGTGCGTTCAACAGGCCGATGTTGCCGAGCTTGCTTTCGTAGCGTTCGTTCTTGCAGGCCACCGGCAGATGGCCGGCCGGATGGTGGGTGTCCATGGTCAGCGTGGTCAGCATGAACGGCGTGCCGGCGCGTGACAGCTGTTCGAAGCGACGGTAGGCGGTGTCCAGCAGCACGTCATCGTGCACGCCCCATGCCGAATAGTGGATGCGGCCGATCTTCTTCTGCTGCTTGAACCAGTCCAGGTCGTGCACTTCATCGAACCCGTGGCTGGCCAGGAACTGGCCCTTGCCGGCGAACTGCCCGTCGGCACCGCCCAGGTAATGGTTGGTGTAGCCCTGCTGTTTCAGGTAATCGCCCAGGCAGACGGCCCTGGGCAGGAAATTGCCCATCCGTCCCATGCTGTTCTCATCGCCATGGGCGGTGGTCAACGGAACGCCGCACATCGAGGCGACCAGGCCGGCGATGGTCCAGCCGCTGCCTTCGGGGGAATCCAGCCCGCGCACGTCCAGCGAGCGGGCCGCCAGGCGGCTCAGGTTCGGCATCAGGCCGGGGAACGCTTTCTCGTCCAGATAGGTGCGTTCCAGGCTTTCACCGTAGATCCAGACGATGTTGCGCGGACGCTGCAGTGGCTGCACCGGTACCTGGTATTCCGGTGCTATCTGCGCGAAGTCGACCGGGCGCAGCTGGTAGTACAGGCGCTGGCCATCGGAGAACAGCGGGCTGATGAACACCGCCAGCAACCAGACGCCGGCGAAGCCGGTGAACCAGGACTTGCCATGTGCAGGACGCTGCCAACGCTTGACCCGCGCCAGCGCCAGCGGCAGCAGGGAAACCAGCAGCAGTGCGATGGAGCCTGCGATGACACGCTTGAAGTCGGAAACGCCCGCACCTTCCATGTCCGCGCCAAGGTGGTACAGCGTGGCGGCATTCAATCCGTCGCCGGACAACTGGTCGATCGTCCACCAGAGGCTCAACGCCACCATCAGCAACGACAGCAGGCCAGCCTTCCACCACAACCACTTGCTGGATACCAGCAACAGCCAGGCGAGCACGAACAGTGTAAACAGGAGAATCCAGAGCATGGGCAGATTCGGCAGTGACGGGAGTGGTGATGGACGTCGTACCGACGCGTGTCCATCCGACCGGACTGCCAACCACAGCGACATGACACCCCGATGACCGGATCATGCCTGCACGAACCTGACTGAAATGTTTGTTGGAAGCGACGGCGCGGTTTCTACCACGCCCCCTGTAAAGTGAACGTTAAGCGTTGCAGGGCCCGCTCAACGGTGCCCGCGTTCCTCGCGTGCGCGTGCGCGACGGTCGAACAGCAGCGCGCTGGCAATGATGCCGAGCCCGAGGAACACGCCGATCAGCATCAGCACCATGGCGATGGCCGGGTAGCCGAACAGGTGCACGCCATTGTCGATCTTCATCATCAGTGCCGAAGCCAGGATCAGCGCCGCGGTGACGATGCCGGCCGACACCCGGTTGGCGATCTTCTGCAGGTTCTCCATCAACCGCGATTCCTCCAGCCCGGTCACCTTCATCTGCAGGCGGTTCTCTGCCAGCAGGGCCAGGATGTCGGTCATCTTGCGCGGCCCGACCCGCAACAGCTCCTGCACCTCCATGGCCTCGCTGGCCAGGTTGGCGGCAGACAGCGATTTCTTCAGCCGTGCGCGCATCACGTGCTGCAGCTGTTTTTCCACGATGCGACGCGTGTCCAGCGTGGGCGAGAGCAGGCGGCACACCGTTTCCAGGTTCAGCAGTGCCTTGCCGATCAGGCTCAGCTCCGGCGGGGTGCGCAACCCGGAGGCGGTGGCGATGCGCACCATGTCCAGCACCACGCGGCCTTCGGAGTAATGGCTGCTGGCCGCATAACGGGCGATCATCTGCCCGGTTTCGCGCAGGTAGCGTTCTTCCTCGAATGATTCCAGCCGTGTACTGATCGCGATGATCTCGTCGGCGACTTCCTCGCCGCGGCCATCGACGGCGGCGAACAGTACTTTCAACAGCCGCTCGCGCAGGCGTGGCGGCATGTGCGCGACCATGCCCAGGTCGAAGATGGCCAGGCGCCCGTCACCGGTCACGCGCAGGTTGCCCGGGTGCGGATCGGCGTGGATCTCGCCATGCACGAATATCTGGTCGAGATAGCCACGGATCAGGGCGGCGGCCAGCGGATCCATCGCCTGTTCGGTGCGGCGCACGTCCGGAATCATGTCCACGCGCACGCCGTCGGCCAGCTGCATGGTCAGCACCCGGTGGCTGCAGTAGTCCCAGATCGGCTGCGGTACCCATAGCGGCTTGAACGGCCGCAGGTGCTGGCCGAAGCGTTGCAGGTTCTCCGCTTCGGCCTGGTAGTCCAGTTCCTGCATGAGCGTCTTGGCAAACTCGTTGAGCCAGTCGCGCAGGCGCACGCGGCGGCCAACCTGGGTCAGGTGGTCGGCGGCCAGGGCGAAGCTGCGCAGCGCTTCCAGGTCCGAACGCAGCTGTGCGGCCACTTCCGGCTTCTGCACCTTGACGGCTACTTCGCGGCCATCGTGCAGGGTGGCGCGGTGGACCTGGGCGATCGAGGCACAGCCCAGCGGGACCGGGTCGAAGCTGGCGAACAGCTTGCCCACCGCCACGCCGAGTTCCTTCTCGATGATGGCGTGGATGCGTTCGACCGGGATCGGCGCGACGCTTTCCTGCATCCGTTCCAGCGCCGTGGCGAACTCCACCGGCACCATGTCCGGCCGGGTCGACAGCATCTGCCCGAGTTTGACGAAGGTAGGCCCCAGCGATTCCAGGTCGGTGACGAACTGTTCCGGATTCCCGTCTGGCGGCACGTCCGGCGCCCCCGCCGCATCGAGGTTCATGCCGGAGAACACGCCGGAATTGCGGTAGCGCATCAGCAACCGCAGGATCTGGCTGCGACGGTTCATGCCGGTCACCAGTGGCGGGTTGGCAGGCGCGACAGGCGGATTGTTCAAGCAGGACTCCGCGACGGTACGGGAACGCGCAGTGTGGCCGGGACCAGGTGGTGGGCCGGTGAATCCGGGCCTGCCTTCCAGGATTCACGCCGGATCAGTCAGAATCCAGCCCGTGCCCCCTTCCTGATCCTGGATACTCCATGGCCGGTGCCAGCCTGTTCACCCTCCTCGACGACATCGCCGCGCTGCTGGACGATGTCGCTGTCCTGACCAAGGTGGCGGCGAAGAAGACCGCCGGCGTGCTCGGCGACGACCTTGCGCTCAATGCGCAGCAGGTGTCCGGGGTCAGTGCCAACCGGGAACTGCCGGTGGTGTGGGCGGTGGCCAAGGGCTCGCTGGTGAACAAGGTGATCCTGGTGCCGGCGGCGCTGGCGATCAGCGCGCTGGAAGCATGGCTGGAGTCACGAGGCTACGACGTACCGCTGATCGTGCCGCTGATGATGCTCGGCGGTGCATTCCTCTGCTACGAAGGCGTGGAAAAGCTGGCACATCGTTTCCTGCACCGGGCCGAAGAGGACGAGCAGAAGCAGGCACGACGACTGCAGGCACTGGCCGACGAACAGGTCGACATGGTGGCGTGGGAAAAGGACAAGATCAAAGGCGCGATCCGCACCGATTTCATCCTGTCGGCCGAGATCATCGTGCTGACGCTGGGCGTTGTCGTCGGTGCGGACTCCGGCTTCGTGCAGCAGCTTGCGACGCTGTCGGTGGTGGCGCTGGCGATGACGGTGTTCGTCTACGGGTTGGTGGGTGGCATCGTCAAGCTGGACGATGCGGGCCTGTACCTGTCACGCAAGGGCGGTGCACGGGCCGCGCTGGGACGTGGCCTGCTGGCGGGCGCGCCATGGCTGATGAAGTTCCTGTCCGTGGCGGGTACCGCTGCGATGTTCCTGGTCGGGGGCGGCATCCTGGTGCACAACGTGCCGGTGCTGCATCACTGGGTGCTTGGGCACGGCGGTGAAGGGCAATGGGCGTGGCTGGTCAACGCATTGGCGAACGTGGCCGTAGGGGTGGTCATCGGCGCGCTGGTGCTGGGCGCGGTGATGCTGGCGCAGAAGCTGCGCAGGCAGTAAGGCCCGGACGGCGTCATGGCGCTTCTGCCGCCTGCACGCGGTTTCGGCCCAGGCCCTTGGCGGCATACAGCGCCTCGTCGGCACGTTGCAGCAGCGACTCGGGCGTGTCGCCCTTCCGCCATTGCGCCAGCCCCGCGCTGAAATGCACCGGGACCCGTTGTTCCTGCACGGTCAAGGTGCGCTGTGCCAATGAACGCTGCAGGCGTTGCAGGGTCGACATGCCATCGGCGCCAGGTGTTTCCGGCATCACCAGCACGAACTCGTCGCCGCCCAATCGTGCCACGCAGTCGCCGGCCCGCAGCAGCAACTGGCAGACCGCAACGAAATGGCGGAGCAGGGCGTCGCCGCCGGCATGGCCATGCAACGCGTTGGTCTGGCTGAACTCATCCAGGTCGATCACTGCCACCGCCAATGGGCTTCCTGCCCGCATGGCCCGCGCCAGCTCGGACCGCAGCAGGTCATCCAGCCCGCGTCGGTTGAGCGCGCCGGTAAGCGGATCGGTACGGACAAGGTCGGTAACCTCGCGCAGCTCCTGCTCCAGCTGGGTGATGCGCTGTTCGGCCACCGCCACCTGCTGGCGCGCACTGGCCAGGTGATCGCGGGCCTGTGCCGCCTGCTGCTGCACGCGCCCGGTGTCCTGCAGCACGCCCTGCAGCAGTTGGTTCAGGTCGGCGAGGCTGCGTGCTTCGCGCAATGCCAGCGCATAGCTGCTGATGCGGTCGTGGTACTCACCGGTGCTGCTGGCCATGCCATCGAGCTGCTTCACGAAGTCGCCCATCAAGCCGCGCATGGCCGCCTTGGAATCGCTGATGCCTTGCTTCAGCAGCCCCTGGCGATAGATCACCTGGCGCAGCCCGGCACGCGTTCGTTCCACCGCTGCGGTATCCAGCGGACCGGCCAGCAGCTGGCGTACGGCGTCGATCTGGCCATGCAGCCAGGCGCCGTCGTCCAGCAGTTCGCTGATGTTTTCCAGCAGCAGGTCGAACAGGCTGAGCAGCAGGGCGTCGCGCTCCTGCCACGCCTCGCTGCGCACGCCGATCTGGTGGCCCAGCTCACGCAGCCCATGTTCCAGGGCATCCAGCGGCTGGCCGGGTTGCCACTGCCGCCAGGCGGCCGCCTGCTGGATGGCCTGGTCGCGCAGTTGCGGGTCGTGCTGCAGCAGGCTGGCCAGGGCGATGCCGAGGACGTGGCGCAACTGGTCGCGCAGGCGCTCGCTGTCCGGGGGGCCGGTTGGTGCTTGCAGTTCGATGGTGCGGATGTATTTATCGATCAACTGGCGCATTGCGCGGCCATAGCGTGGCCAGTCCGCACTGGCCTGGGCCGAGCGCAGGCGATCGCCCATGTCACCCAGCTCGCCGGGCAGGGAGGCCATGCCATCGGCGAATGCCGCCAGCAACGTATCGGGCTGCCCGGCGGCGGCGAACATCTGCTGCAGCGCTGCGCCATCCGCGCTTCGCCGCATGGGAGCGGCCGGTGGCTGTCCCGTCGCAGCCGCACGCACCTGCGCCGGCGGCCCGATCCGGGTGCTGGAGGCGGGGTGGGAGTCGCTGCGATCCGTCATGCGGGCATCCATGTGGCGGGTGGGTGCCAGCATATCGGCGGCGTCGTCCTTGGCTTTATACCCGCGTTGCGTCCACCATGGGTGAGGGCGATGCAAGGAAACGGCGATGCGGGTAATGCTGCTGGGGGCGACGGGGCTGGTGGGCGGACAGGCGCTGCAACTGCTGTTGCGCGACCGCCGCTGCACCGCCCTTGTCGCACCGACCCGACGTGCACTGGCACACGGGGCATCCAAGCTCGACAATCCGGTGCTGGATTTCGAGCAGATTCCGGATGACGTGCCCTGGTGGGCCGTGGACGCGGTGATCTGTGCGTTGGGCAGCACCATGGCCCAGGCCGGCAGCCAGGCTGCCTTCCAGCGGATCGACCATGATTACCCGTTGGCGTTTGCCCGACGGGCCCGTGGCCAGGGCGCGGGGGTGTTCGTGCTGAATTCCGCCGCAGGGGCCAATGCCCGGTCGCGGTTTTTCTACAACCGGGTCAAGGGGACGCTGGAAGAGGACCTGCGCGGGCTGGAGTTCCATTCACTGACACTGGTGCGGCCCGGTCTGATTGGAGGGCAGCGCACACAAAAGCGCTTGGGCGAGCATCTGGCGCTGCAGGTGCTGGGGGCGCTGGGGCCGGTGCTGCCGCGCGGCTGGCGGATCAATCCGGCTGGAAACATCGCTGCTGCACTGGTCGAGGCGGCACTGGAACCGCAGCCGGGGGTCAGCGTGGTCGCGGCTGGCGAACTGGTGGGCTAGGAAGAGGGCAGATCCGCCCTGGGTCATGACGGGCCATGCCCGTCACACCGTGCTTCGCGCGGCCCATCATCCGGTACCGCGCCAAGGGTCCAGCGGGGCATGGCCCCGCTCTATTGACCTGACGGGCCACGCCCGCCATCCGCCATGGATGATCTCAGCTGGCCAGGGCCAGGTCGTCCATCATCGCGCGCAGGAAGCGTGCCGCTTCACCACCCGTGGCGGCACGGTGGTCGAAGGTGACCGACAGCGGGATCACCTTGTGCGCTTCCACGCCACCCATCACCGGGGTCATCTGGTGGCGGGCACGGCCGGCCCCCACGATGGCCACGCACGGCGGCACCACGACCGGCGTCGCATAGCGGCCGGCGAACATGCCGAAGTTGGACAGCGAGATCGTGTAGCCGCTCAGTTCCGATGCGGCGATCGAACGGCCCTCCACCTGTTCGCGCAGGCGGTTCACGCCCTCGCGGACGCCGCGTGCATCAAGCATGTCGGCATTGCGCAGCGCGGGGACGAACAGGCCATCGTCGGTGTCCACCGCGATACCCACGTCCACGTGGGCGTGCAGCGTACGGGTGAGCGCTTCACCGTCGAACCACGCATTCATCGCCGGTACCTTCTGGCTGGCGGTGACGATCGCACGCACCAGGCGCGCGGTGACATCGTTGCCCGGCTGCCAGGCGTGGACGTCGGCATCATCGTTCAGCGTGGTCGGCACGACCTTGCTGTGCGCATCGGCCATGACCCGCGCCATGTTGCGGCGCACGCCCTTCAGCGGCTCCGGCTGGCCCTTGGCGACCACGCCCGGTGGCTGGGTGCGCATCGGCTTGCCGGTGGCCGACATCGGCGTGCGCTGGCTTTCGACCCGGACCGGGGCGGCGGCCTGTGCAGCCACCGGTGCGGCAGCGGCAGCCACAACGGGTGCGGCACCGAGCCTGGCACTGCCATCAGCGGCAGCCTGCTTGACGTCGGCCATGGTGACCGCGCCGTCGGTGCCGGTGGCACGTACGCGCGACAGATCGACGCCCAGCTTGCGTGCGGTGGCGCGCACGGCAGGAACCGCCTTGACCCCGCCCACCGCAACCGCCTGCTCGGCATGCACGGTGTTGGAGCTCTGCATCGCACCGACCACCGTACCGGCGTCGTCACGCTCGCTGCCGGCCTTGATCTCGCCGCCTTCGTCGGAGGCGACCACCTTGGCCGGCTGCGCCGGGGCGGGCTCGCCCGTGCTCGCCGGGGCGGCGTGGCCATGGCTGTGGCCCGTGTCCTGCCCGTCCGCGCGCTGTGGCAGGTTCGGGTCGATCTCGAAGCTGGCCAGTACCGCGCCGGTGGGAATGATGTCGCCGACCGCGCCGGCCAGCTTCAGCACCTTGCCGGATACCGGCGAGGGCACTTCCACCACCGCCTTGGCGGTCTCCATCGAGACCAGCGGTTCGTCCAGCCGGATGGTATCGCCCTCCTTGACGAACCATTCCACGATGGTCGCGTCCGGCAAGCCTTCGCCCAGGTCGGGCAGGTTGAAATTCTTGGTCTGGCTCATGTGCAGTTCTCTTCCAGCAGTTCCAGTTCGCGGGCCGGCAGCCAACCCGTCGCGCCATTCGCGCGTTCGGACCACCACCAACCCCCATGTTCATGGTGCAACCGCACCAGTTCGCCGTTTTCCACGTCCAGTTCGCGGGCGTCATAGTCGCGCAGGGCTTCTGCACGACCATCATCCAGCCGTTGCAACCATGCCACCGGAGCCCAGCCGGCACGCCCGTCATCGGTGCGTACCCAGGCGAACGCCGGCCATTCCTCGTCGCGGACTCCCAGTTCGACGATCTGGCCGGCGCGGAACCGGAGCGGGTTGGGATACTGGCTGCGGTACGGGCCTAGAAGGCGGGCCCGCATGTCAGCCTGCCGCAATGGCGCGCTTGGCCGCGCTGACGATCCGGTCCACGCTCGGCAGGTATTTCATCTCCAGGCGGAACAGCGGAATGTGGGTGTCGTACCCGGTGACGCGCTCCACCGGAGCCAGCAGGTCGTAGATCGATTCCTCGGCCAGGCGTGCGGCGATCTCCGCGCCGAAGCCCGCCGTCTTCGGCGCCTCCTGCACGATCACGCAGCGGCCGGTCTTGGCCACCGATTCGGCGATGGTGGCGAAGTCCAGCGGGCGCAGGGTGGCCACGTCGATCACTTCGGCGCTGATGCCTTCGCCGGCCAGCTTGTCGGCCGCTTCCAGCGCTTCCTTGACCTGCGCACCCCAGGTCACCAGGGTGACATCGGTACCGTCGCGCAGCACGAAGCACACGTCCAGCGGCAGTGCCTCGCCATCGTTGGCGACCACTTCCTTGTACTGGCGATAGATGCGCTTGGGCTCCATGTAGATCACCGGATCCGGTTCGCGGATCGCGGCCAGCAGCAGGCCATAGGCACGCTGCGGCGAAGACGGCAGCACCACGCGCAGGCCTGGCACGTTGGTGAAGATCGATTCGTTGGCTTCGCTGTGGTGTTCCGGCGCACGGATGCCGCCGCCCCACGGCACGCGCAGCACCATCGGGCAGTGCAGGCGGCCACGGGTGCGGGTGCGCAGGCGCGCGGCATGGCAGATGATGTGGTCCACCATCGGGTACATGAAGCCGTCGAACTGTGCCTCGGCGACCGGTTTCATGCCCTGCGCGGCCAGCCCGATCGTCAGCCCGGCGATGGTGGTTTCGTCCAGCGGGGTGTCGAGGATGCGCCTGGAACCGAAGCGCTGCTGCAGGCCGGCGGTGGCGCGGAACACGCCGCCGTTGACGCCCACGTCCTCGCCCAGCACCAGCACCGATTTGTCGTGTTCCAGCTCCCAGGCCAGTGCCTGGGTGATGGCTTCGATCAGGGTGATGGGGGTGGTGGTCATGACCGTGTCTCCACCGGCGACAGCGGCACTGTCGGCGGCATTGGTGCGGGAAGCAGGAGCGCCTTGCTTGATGTCATCCATGGCGCTGCTCCAGGGCAATGGCGGCAGCGCGCTGGGCCAGCAGGTCCGGCGGCGGATCGGCGTAGAGATAATCGAACATGGCCTCGACCGGCTGCACCGGCGTGTTGAGGTACTGGTTCACGTCCTCGTCCACGCGGGCGGCGCATTGTTCGGTCCACGCTTTTTCTTCGTCTTCGCTCCACAGCCCCTGCGCGGTCAGGTACTTGCGCAGGCGCAGCATGGGTTCGAGCTTCCAGGCATCCTTCACCTCGGCATCGTCGCGGTAGCGGCGCGCATCGTCGGCGGTGGTGTGGTCCGACAGCCGATAGGTCATCAGTTCCAGCACGGTGCCGCCTTCGCCGGCCAGGCCGCGTTCGCGTGCCTGCTCCATCGCCGCCAGTACGGCGATCAAATCGTTGCCGTCCACCTGGAGGCAATGCAGGCCACCGGCCAGGCCCTTCTGGGCCAGTGTTTCAGCGCCGGTCTGCGCCGAGCGCGGCACCGAGATCGCCCAGCCGTTGTTGACGATGCACAGGATCAGCGGGAGCTTGTAGGCGCCGGCCGAGTTCAGTGCGGCATAGAAATCGGTCTTGGAACTGCCGCCGTCGCCACACACGGCCACGGCCACGTGCTGCTCGTCGTTGAGCTTGAATTTCAGTGCCGCACCGGCTGCATGCAGGCACTGGGTGGAGATCGGCACGCAGAACGGGAAGTCCTTGGCTGCATTGCCGCCGTAGTCGTTGCCGCGCTCGTCGCCGCCCCAGTACATCAGCACGTCGTAAGGGCGCACGCCGCGCATGAACATCGCGCCGTATTCGCGATAGCTCGGCGCGAACACGTCGCCGGCATGCATCGCCGCGCCGATGCCCACATGGGCTGCTTCATGGCCGAGGCAGGCCGCGTAGGTGCCCAGCTTGCCGGTGCGCTGCAGCGCGATGGACTTGCTGTCGAACACGCGTACGTACAGCATCTGCTTGAACAGCGGGAGCAGCACCTTGGGGTCGCGCAGGGACGCGGGCAGGTCATCGCGGACGAGATTGCCGTCCGCGTCCAGGTACTGGAGATATTCGATCTTGAACTCGGCGGCAACTGTCATTGCGTACTGCACCCTCGACAGGAAGTTACAAATGATATGAATCGCCATGTTAAGGAAGGCGCGCGGAAAAGCCGTCCTGCGGCGCAACAACGGAATTCCCGGCCAGACTCCCACGGGCCGGCGACGCGCCCATGACAGCAACGTATTCAGGCGTTGCTGCAAAGCACCACAATACGCCTCGTGTGGCGGCCTGGGGAGGTTCCGTGGAGGGTTCCACGCGCCGCACGCAGGAAGCTGGGTTCCACGGCGGCGCCTGCGCTGAAGGCAGAATTCCGCTGGCGACCGGCGTGACGCGTTACTCTTCGTGGTCTTTGGCTCTTACCGCCCCATGTCCGCCGACAACAACCAACGCGATCTCGAAGCCGGCATCCACACCGATCTGCAGGACCGGCTGACCTATGGCGGCTACCTGCGGCTGGACCAGCTGCTCAGTGCGCAGCAGCCGTTGTCCAGTCCGCCGCACCACGACGAGATGCTGTTCATCATCCAGCACCAGACCTCCGAGCTGTGGCTGAAGCTGCTGGCCCATGAACTGCGCGCTGCGATCGGCTTCCTGCAGCGCGACCAGGTCTGGCAATGCCAGAAGGTATTGGCGCGCAGCAAGCTGGTACTGCGCCAGCTGACCGAGCAATGGTCGGTGCTGGAAACGCTGACCCCCACCGAATACATGGGCTTTCGCGACGTGCTGGGCCCGTCGTCTGGATTCCAGTCGCTGCAGTACCGCTGCATCGAGTTCCTGCTGGGCAACAAGAACGCGCAGATGCTGAAGGTGTTCGAACACGATGCAGCCGGACAGCAGGGCCTGCGCCAGGCGCTTGAATCGCCCAGCCTGTACGAGGAATTCCTGCAGTACCTGTCCCGGTTCGGGCACGCCATCCCGGCACAGTACCTGCAGCGGGACTGGTCGTTGCCGCACGTCGCCGATGATGCGCTGCACCCGGTGTTCGAGCGTATTTACCAGGACGCCGACCGCTATTGGCGCGAGTACGCGCTATGCGAGGACCTGGTGGACCTGGAGACCGCCTTCCAGTTGTGGCGCTTCCGCCACATGCGCACGGTGATGCGGGTGATCGGTTTCAAGCGCGGTACCGGCGGCTCGTCCGGGGTCGGTTTCCTGGCCAAGGCGCTGGACCTGACCTTCTTCCCTGAACTGTTCCAGGTGCGGACGACGCTGGAAGGCTGAGGCGTGGCCCAGCATGAGCGGAATCTGCAAGGCCTTGCCGGGCATGGCCCGGTCTTGCCGTGGCTGTCGCGACGTGACGCGCATTCAGTTCTGTGGAATTCGTTGCAGATGCAAGTTCAGCGAGCAGGCAGCCTCCTGCCGCGAACGGTGTGTATTTGACGTGAACGCCAGAAGTCGGTGATGCTCGCGCGTTACTTCGGCACAGCGGACGTGCCTGTCATCCACCGAACCAGGAATCCCGCATGAGCCTGAACGCCACTGCGAACACCCCCGAACCGGCCGTGCCGGACTACAAGACCACGCTGGGCCATCCACGCCCGCTGTGGATGCTGTTCATGACCGAGTTCTGGGAACGGTTCGCGTTCTACGGCATCCGCTGGGCGCTGGTGCTGTACATCGTGGCGCAGTTCTTCAATGGCGATGCGGGCGGTGAAGCCGCTGCCAGCCGCACCTATGGTGCCTACCTGGCGCTGGTCTATGCCGCGGCCATCTTCGGCGGCTACGTCGCCGACCGGGTGCTGGGCTACCAGCGTTCGATCCTGACCGGCGCGGTGATCATGGCCGCTGGCCTGTTCATGATCTCGCTGCCCAACCACCAGATATTCGAACTGGGCCTGGCCACCATCATCGTCGGCAACGGGCTGTTCAAACCGAACATCTCGACCATGGTCGGCAAGCTGTATGGCCTGTCGGATGAGCGCCGCGATTCGGGCTTCACCATCTTCTACATGGGCATCAACATCGGCGCGATGATCGCCCCGGTGCTGACCGAATACCTGGCCCGCAAGGTCTTTGGCACCAGCGACATGCCGTCCTACAAGGTGGTGTTCATCGCCTCGGGCATCGGCATGCTGGTCAGCCTGGTGTGGTTCTACTTCGGCCGCAAGGGCCTGAAGGGCGTGGGCGCACCGCCGGCCGGTGCAGAGGGCTATGGCCGCATCGTGATGGTGGCGGTCGGCTCGCTGGTCGCCATCCCGGTGGCCTTCTTCCTGCTGTCCACCGGCGCCACCGCGCTGGCCTGGATCCTGCTGGTGCTGTTCATCGCCCTGGCGGTGCTGCTGATGGTGGAGGGCATCCGCAATGGCAAGGTGGCACGCGACCGCGTCATCGCCATGCTGATCATCTTCGCCTTCAACGTGATGTTCTGGATGTTCTTCGAACAGGCCGGCAGCTCGTTCACCTTCCTTGCCGAGAACATCGTCAACCGCGATTTCGGTGGCTGGACGTTCCCGACCGCGTGGTTCCAGTCGGTGAACTCGGTGGCGATCATCACCCTGGCGCCGGTCATCGCCTGGATCTGGGTGGCGATGGGCAGCACCAACCCGTCCATTCCACGCAAGTTCGGCCTGGGCCTGCTGTTCAACGGCGCCGCGTTCGCGCTGCTGATGTTCGCCCTGTCCCAGCTGGTGGTGGACGGCAAGATCCCCTTCTGGACCCTGTTCATGGTCTACGTGGTCCAGTCCATTGGTGAGCTGTGCCTGTCGCCGATCGGCCTGTCGATGGTGACCAAGCTGGCCCCGGTCCGCTTGGTCGGCTTCGGCATGGGTGGCTGGTTCCTGTCCACCGGCATCGGCAACAACCTGTCGGGCATCTTCGCCGGCGCGGTGAGCGGCGAAGGCGGCATGACCGTGGAATCGGCGCTGAAAGGGTATACCTTTGGCTTCTGGGCGTTGATTGGTTCGGGCGTGATCCTGTTCCTGCTGGCACCGCAGATCAACAAGCTGATGCACGGCGTCAAGTAAGAGGTAAGCGTATGCGCAAGTCTGCAGGTTGGATGTCCATGGGGGTGCTGGCCGTTGCGTTGGCGGCGTGTTCGCAGCCCGGTCCCGAAACCAGCCAGGCGCCTGCGCAGCCGCTCGATACGCGCCCCACCACGGCACCGGCCGCTGATCCCAGCGTGCCGGTGGCCTCGGGCAATACGCCAGCGGCGGCGGATATCGCCGCCATCGCCGCGTTGAATGCGAGCTTCGACCCGGCCCGCAACCCGGCCGATGATCTGGAAACGGCCAAGGTGGAGGCGCAGCGTGGCAACAAGCGCATCATCCTGGACGTGGGCGGGGAGTGGTGCCCGTGGTGCCACATCCTGGACAAGTTCGTCGAAGGCGATGCCGAAGTACGCCGCCTGCGCGACGCGAACTATGTGTGGATGAAGGTCAATTACAGCGATGACAACGAGAACGCGGCGTTCCTGTCGCAGTACCCGGAAGTGAAGGGGTACCCGCACCTGTTCGTGCTGGATGCGGAGGGCGGGCTGCTGCATTCGCAGTTCACCGGCGAGCTGGAAAAAGGCAAGGGCTACGACCGGGCCAAGTTCCTGGCGTTCATGAAGGAATGGGCACCGCGCTGACCGCGGCTCGGTTGAAGGGGCGGCCGCCTTTCCCTCAATTTCAAGGCAGCGCCGCCGCTAACGCCAAGGTAGCGACGCCACGCTGATCGTGGCGCACGACCGGAGCGCCCGATGCACAGCGACCTCACCGACGACCTTCCGCCAGCCGATGCCGTGGCCCTGCCATCGGTGGGCAGCCTGCTGGATGATGCGGCGGCTGGCGAACCGCCGGTCGGCGACCTGCCGCCGCTGCATCGCCTGCCGACGATTTCGCTGCCGGACAACCCGGCGCTCAACGGCGTGGTGCAGAAGCTGGTGGAACAGAAGGCGTTGTTCGACCGGCTGGCACGTGATGGCCGGCTGGCCGGCCTGCTGCCGGGCGAATGGCTGGGGCAAGGCGGCCGCGCGCTGGACCCGGGGGCTTTCATGCAGAGCGTGTTGCCCTTCCTGCAGCCGGCCGACCGTGGCGAAACGGCGCCGGTGCGACTGCCATTGCGGCATGTGTTGGGCGAGGACGGTCGTTGGAACCGCGACGATGTGGCCGAGCCGAACTCGCTGGCCTGGTTCCTGGCCAGTGACGAACGTGCCTCGGCGGGCAGCAAGGACCGCGCCGAGGCGTTCCTGGTCGGGGCGCTGGGGCTGGCGTGGATGCAGGAAGGACGCAGCCGCCCGGGTTTCCTGCGCGCGATGGGCATGGAGACGCTGGCGGCGCGGACCACGATGCTGGCCTATCCTGCCGCGGCGGAGCTGGCGCTGTATGAAGTGGTGGCCCATGGCCGGGCTGAGGTGTGGTGCGTGCACGGGCGTCGTCGCCTGCGTCCGCTGGCTGCGCCGTGGCTGAGCGTGCCACTGCTGGTCGCCCATGGCGTGGCGGCACCGCAGGCCTGGCCGACGGGTCTTCCGGCGGTGGAAGAGGTCGCACTGGCGCTGGCCGTGGCGCGGCCGGGCAGGATGCTGCCGGAAGTCGACCTGGCCCGGGTGGCGAAGAAAGTCGCCGAGGACGCCAGTGGCGAAGCCTGGCAACCGGTGAGCCTGCTGCAACTGGGTACCTGGGTGCCGCGCTGGCGCTTCTTCCTGGCTACCTTCGTCGGCCTGCCGTCGCTGCTGCTGGTCACCGCCGCGTTGGCATTGCCGGGCGCGATCGAAGCGGCCACGGTTGCCGCATCACTGGGCTTTGCCGGCGGAGCGATCGGCGCCCTCGCCGCGCCCTGGATCTACGCCCGGCGCAAGCACCTGAGCTGAAAAAAGGGGACGGAGGGGATTAAATCGTTTTGGCGCCGCAACGCGGGTCGAAACGATTTAATCCCCTCCGTCCCCTTTTTTGTCAGTCGCCCATGCGCTGCAGGCCTTCGCCGGCCAGGCGCAGGATCAGTGTTTCCAGCATCTGCTCTTCTTCTTCGTTGAGCACCGACATCAGCTTGCGGGTGATCTCGATGACCAGTGGCGCGATGGTTTCGTACACCTCGAAACCGGCCGCTGACAGCGCCAGTACCGAACGGCGGCGGTCATCGCCGTGGGTCTCGCGCTTGATGAAGCCTCGCTCCAGCAGGCGGGCGACGGCGCGGCTGACGGCCACCTTGTCCATTGCGGTGCGTTCGGAGACCTCGCTGGCCGAGGAACCCGGGTACAGCGCGAGGATAGTGATCACCCGCCATTCCGGAATGGCCAGGCCGTAGCGGTCGCCGTAGAGTTTGGCGATGTTGCCGCTGACCCGGTTGGACAGCACGCTCAGCCGATAAGGCAGGAACTGTTCCAGGTCGAGCAGGACGTGCGAGGCGCGTACGCTGGTGGAGGCGGGATCGGCTGGATTCATGCTGCAGTGCACCTTGCTGGTGGTTTCAGGTGTAACTATAAGGGGAGTTTCCGGACTCCGCATTCTCGCGGGTCTGTCCGCTGCCTGCACGTGGTTTGTCACGTTGCGGAAACGAATCGGAGCCATCGCCATGAATACCACCGTCCAGACCGCCTCGCACCCCAATCCTGGCATGCAGGTCACCACCTTCGAGAACCCGATGGGCATCGACGGCTTCGAGTTCGTCGAATTCGCGGCACCGGCCGGGCGCGGCAAGGAACTGCACGCCTACTTCCGCAGCATGGGTTTCACTGCGGTGCTCAAGCACAAGCAGCGCGCGATCACGGTCTACCGCCAGGGCGACGTCAACTTCCTGGTCAATGAGGAGCCTGGTTCGTTTGCTTCGGATTTCGCTGAAAAGCATGGCCCCTGCGCCTGCGGTTTCGCGATCCGCTTCAAGAAGCCAGGCGAGGAGGTGCTCCAGACCGCACTGGGCAATGGTGCCGAAGCGATCGACTTCAAGCCGGAGACCAAAGCCGTCCCGGCCCCGGTGATCAAGGGCATCGGCGATTGCATGCTGTACCTGGTGGACCGTTATGGCGCCGCTGGCAGCATGTACGACACCGATTACGCGCCGATCGAGGGCGCCAACCCGCGCCCGACCGGCTTCGGGCTGACCTTCATCGACCACCTGACCCACAACCTGTATTTCGGCAACATGCAGCAGTGGTCGGATTACTACGAGCGGCTGTTCAACTTCCGCGAGATCCGCTATTTCGACATCAAGGGCCTGAAGACCGGGCTGGTGTCCAAGGCGATGACGGCGCCGGACGGCATCGTGCGCATCCCGCTCAACGAATCGTCGGATCCGAAGAGCCAGATCAACGAATACCTGGACGCCTACAAGGGCGAGGGCATCCAGCACATCGCCTGTTTCACCGAGAACATCTACGAAACCGTCGAAGCGATGCGCGCGCAGGGCGTGGAATTCCTGGATACCCCGGACACCTACTTCGACGTCATCGACCAGCGTGTTCCGAACCACGGTGAAGACGTTGCGCGACTTGCGAAGAACAAGATCCTGATCGACGCGGATCCGGAAACGCACCAGCGCAAGCTGCTGCAGATATTCACCACCAACTGCATTGGTCCGATCTTCTTCGAGATCATCCAGCGCAAGGGCAATGAGGGCTTCGGCGAAGGCAACTTCACCGCGCTGTTCGAAAGCATCGAGCGCGACCAGATGCGCCGCGGCGTACTGTAACGTTCATCGGTAGCGCCGGGCCCTGCTCGGCTGCTTTCCGTTCCGGCCTTGCCGTTCCTGGAGCTCCCATGTCCACCTCCATCACCGCCCGCGGCTACCAGTCCGGTTTCGGCAACGAATTCGCCACCGAAGCGCTGCAAGGCACATTGCCGGTCGGGCAGAATTCGCCGCAGCAGGTGCCCCACGGCCTGTATGCCGAGCAGCTGTCAGGCACGGCGTTCACCGCACCCCGCGGCAGCAACCGCCGCAGCTGGCTGTATCGCATCCGCCCGGCGGTCGCCCATGGTGCGTTCGTGCCGTTGCAGCAGCCGCGCCTGCGGATGGATTTCCATGCCCAGCCGGCATCGCCGGACCAGTTGCGCTGGAGCCCGCTGCCGCTGCCGGAGGTGCCGACGGATTTCGTCGAAGGCCTGTATACGATGGGCGGCAATGGGTCGCCCGAAGCGCATGCGGGCGTGGCCATCCATCTGTATGCGGCGAACCGGGACATGGTGGGCCGCTATTTCTACAACGCCGACGGCGAACTGCTGATCGTGCCGCAGCAGGGACGCCTGCGATTGCTTACCGAGATGGGCGTGATCGAGATCGAGCCGCAGCAGGTCGCGGTGGTCCCTCGTGGGGTGCGCTTCCGGGTGGAGCTGCCGGACGGGGAGGCGCGAGGGTATGTCTGCGAGAATTTCGGCGCGCTGCTGAAGCTGCCCGACCTGGGCCCGATCGGCTCCAATGGACTGGCCAATCCACGCGACTTCGAAACCCCGCATGCGGCGTTCGAGGACCTCGACGGTGACTTCGAACTGGTGGCCAAGTTCGATGGCCAACTGTGGCGCGCACCGATCGACCACTCACCGCTGGACGTGGTGGCATGGCATGGCAACTATGCGCCGTATCGCTACGACCTGCGCCGCTTCAATGCCATCGGTTCGATCAGCTTCGACCACCCGGATCCGTCGATTTTCCTGGTGCTGCATTCGCCCAGCGATACGCCGGGTACCAGCAACATGGATTTCGCGATCTTCCCGCCGCGCTGGCTCGTGGCGCAGCATACGTTCCGGCCGCCGTGGTTCCACCGCAACATCGCCAGCGAGTTCATGGGCCTGGTGCACGGTGCGTACGATGCGAAGGCGGAAGGCTTCGTGCCCGGCGGAGCGTCGCTGCATAACTGCATGAGTGGGCACGGTCCGGATGCGCCGACGTTCGACAAGGCGTCCAACGCCGACCTGTCCAAGCCGGACGTGATCAGGGACACGATGGCCTTCATGTTCGAAACCCGCGCGGTGATCCGCCCGACGGCGCAGGCACTGGCCGCCGCGCACCGCCAGGGCGACTACCAGCAGTGCTGGAACGGCCTGCGCAACAATTTCCGTTGAAAAAAGGGGACGGAGGGGATTAAGTCGTTTCCGGCTCTGTCTTGAGCGACTTAATCCCCTCCGTCCCCTTTTCTGGCAGGACCTCCAGCAGGCGTTCGCGCACCCGCTCGGTGTAGCCGACCGATGTCAGCACGGGCAGGGCGCCCAATGCGGCGTGCATGGCCTCGAGCACGTCGCTGTCGTGGCGGGCCTGCTGCAGGGCATGGAACAGGGCGGCCGCCTGCGGATGGCGCTGCATCTCGAGGATGCCCAGCAGGTAAATGCGTGCGGCGGCCATCGAACGCCGGCGTTCGGGGCTGGCCGGCCGGGACAGAACCGCCGCCGCAGGGCTTTCCGCGGTCGCCGAGGCCGGTGGTTGTTCTGGAGAAGTGACCAGGTAGCCGGAATGCACCAGTTGGATCACCATCGCTGGCGTTTCCGGCCCGACCATCGCGGTCAGGGCGGCGATGTCGCGCTGCCCATCGCACAGGATCAGCAGGCGGCGCTGGCGCATGTCCAGCGGCGCGCGATGCGCCTGCAATGCAATTCGGGCTTGGTCGGTCTTGCGCGGCAGCATGGCGGCAGGGTCGAGGCGGTGCAGGCCGAGCCTGAATGCCTGCCGTTAAACCCCGATGACAATGCGGCGCGTGCACGGCATCCGCGCTAGCGTTGCGGCACCGCCTTGCAGGAGATGTCCCGATGAAAGCCTTTCCCGTTGCCGGCCTGTTGGCCCTGTCGCTGGCCGCATGTGGCCAAGGGGCGCAGGTTCCCGATGCTGCCTCCGAGGTCTCCGCGCCGACTGCGGGGGCGACCGACGCTGCGGCCGATCCGGACCTCGCAACGTCGACCCCGATGGATCCGCGTAATGACAGTCCCGCGCGCCTGGATGGGTTCGGTGCGGTCGCGCTGGGAGCCAGCATCGACGATGTCCGCAGCCGCTTCGGCGAGCCGCTGCAGGGCCTGGCGACGGACGCGGCTGGCAAGCCGCTGGCGGCAGATGATGGCAATGAAGACTGCTACTACCTGCATCCGCAGAAGGCCTCGCCCGAGGACCCCTGGCTGATGATCGAGGGCCGCAAGCTGGTGCGCTACGACGTACGTGGCCCGGCCATCGTCGCGCCGGGGGGCGGCAAGGTCGGCATGACCCTGGGCGAGCTGCAGCAGCTGTATCCGGAGCGTGGCGATGTCACCCCGGACAAGTACGACCCGCAGGCGCGGCATCTGCGGGTGCGACCGGCACAGGAAGGCCAGGGCATCATCGATTTCGCCCTGGATGCCGACGGCAAAGTGGGCGCCTGGCGGGTAGGCCTGCCGCCGCAGGTGGATTACGTGGAAGGCTGCGGTTGAGCAGGGGGGCCGCGTCTTCCGGGGGCGGCCCTGGTGGGCATGCCTTTCACCGGCAGGGCATCGTCGTCCCCACGGGGGCAACCGCGACGTAGAATCCCGCTCACCACCCGCCTGAGGACTGCCTGATGATCGCTCTCGCCGTCGCCTGGTTCCTGCTTGGCCTGCTGTTGCTGGCCCTCGGCGGTGATTCCATCGTCAAGGCGACCTCCGGCCTGGCCCAGCGCTTCGGTGCGTCGCCCTTCATGGCCGGCCTGGTGCTGCTGGGCCTCGCCACGTCGGTGCCGGAACTGGCGGTCAATGCGCGCGCGCTGGTCGTGGGGCAGCCGGAACTGGCGTTGGGCAACGCGGTGGGCAGTACCCTGGCCAACCTCGGCCTGACCCTCGCGCTGGCCGCGTTGGCCCTGCCGTTGGTGCTTCGCGCACGCGTGCTCGGCAGGTCATGGTGGGCGTTGCTCATCGCGGCATTGCTGCTGATCGGCTTCGGCCGCGATGGCAATCTGCAGCGCTGGGAAGGCGGCGTGCTGTTGTTGGCGTTCGTGGTGGGGTTCGTGCTGCTGCTGCGCAAAGGGCGTGATGAAGCGCCAGGGGTGCAGGCGGTGATCGCGGCATCGGCGGCATCGCGCACCGGCATGGCATTGAACGTGTTGCGGCTGGTCGTTGCCGCGATCACCCTGTACTGGGGTGCGCGACTGATAGTGGGCGCGGCATCGGACATCGGCGTGGCGCTGGGCTGGACGCCGTTGATGGTGGGCCTGTTGCCGGTGGCGATCGGTACCACGTTGCCCGAAGTGGCCGCAGCGGTGATGGCGGCGCGGCGTGGCCACGGCGACATGGTCGTCGGGCACGTGCTCGGTTCCAGCGTGGTCAACCTGTTGTTGGTCATCGGGACGATGGCGCTGGTCCAGCCGTTGGCATTGCCGGCATCGTTCGTGCGGCTGGAGTTGCCGGCCGTGCTGGCGTTCGCGCTGGTGTTGTATCCGATGCTGCGTGGGGACCTGCGCATCAGCCGCGGCGAAGGCGGGGTCCTGCTGGCCGCATTCGTGGCGTGGGTGGGGCTGGAGCTGGCACTGGTGAATGGCTAGCGACGATCCGCGCCGCACCGGCCCGTGTCGATGGGCGTGGCCCGCTTCTACCGGGTTGCGGCGTCTTCGTCCTCGCGTTCCGGCTCCGGCGGCGGCAGCTGTTCTTCGGCAGCACGCTGGTTGCCGGGCAGGCTGGGGCGGGTTTCCATCAACAGCGACAGTGCGGCCTTGGCCATCATGTGCGCGCTGATCGGCGCGGTGATGAACAGGAATACGGTGATCAGCAGTTCGCGCGGCTGTGGATCCTGGCCGAGGAAGATGTGGTAGCACACCGACGCCACCAGCACGCAGCCCACGCCCAGCGTACTGGCCTTGGTCGGTGCATGCAGGCGCTTGAAGAAGGTGGACAGTTTCACCAGCCCCAGTGCGCCCATCAGGATGAAGAAGCAGCCGAACAGCAGCAGGACGGACAGGACGATCTGGATGAAGGTGATCATTCGACGATGTCCCGCCGCAGCACGAACTTGCTCAGCACCACGGTGCTGCCGAAGCCGAGCATGGCGATGACCAGCGCAGCTTCGAAATAGATCGCCGAATTGAGGTACATGCCGAACAGCATGAGTTCGGCGATGGCGGTCACCGACAGCGTGTCCAGCGCAAGGATGCGGTCCGGGACGGTGGGTCCACGCAGCAGGCGCCAGGTGGCGAGCAGCATGGCCACCCCCACCACGTGCATGCATACCACCAGCGTGGTCTGGATGACGTCGAATCCGGTCATGGGAATATCTCCATCAGCGGTGCCTCGTAACGGCGTTTTATGTCGGCCACCAGCTGCGCCTCGTCTTCGAGGTGCAGCACATGGACCAGCAGGAAGCTGCGGTCGTCGCTGAGCGCGGCCGACACCGTTCCCGGGGTCAGCGTGATCATGCTGGTCAGCGCGGCGATGCCGTGGATGTTGGCGATGTCCAGCGGGACCCACACGAAGCCCGGGTGGAGGGTGCTTTCCTTGCCGAGCACCTGTCGCGCCACCTTGATGTTGGACAGCAGGATGTCCCACAGCGTGACCGCCACCAGCTTGGGTACCGGCCGCAGGGTGCCGATGCGCGCGAACTCGCGGTCCAGCCGGGCGGCGAACAGCGGTATGACCATGCCCAGCACCAGGCCAAGCACGAACTGGCCCAGGGTGAAGCTGTCGGACATCAGCAGCCAGAACACCACGACCATGACAGTCAGTGGCAGCGAGGGAAACAGGCGACGGAACAGGGGGCGCTTCGGGCTCATGGCTGGCGGATCTCCGGCGTGGTCGCGCGCACCTGCTCCACGTAGCGGGACGGCTGCAGCAGGTCGCTGGCGATGGCGTCGGTGTGGCGCATCAGTGGCGCCGCGAACAGGGTCATGCCGATGCCATACAGCAGCAGCAGGCTGGCCGCGAACAGTTCGACGGTGCGGGTCGGCGCCTTGCGCGGTTTCGGTGCATCGGGCTCGATGTTCGGCACGCGCCAGAACAGCCGGATGCCACCGCGTGCCAGGCCCATGATGACCAGCAGGCTGCTGCCCAGCACAGCAGCCCATACCGGGGCCGTCAGCTGCGGCGGCATGCCGGCAAGCAGGGCGGCCTTGGCCAGGAAGCCGGACAATGGCGGCAGGCCGGCCACCGAAATGGCGCCGATCAGGAACAGTACGGCAGGCGTTTCCTTGCCCGGCATTGGCGCGATCACTTCCTTGCGGTCGCTGGCACCGCCGCGACGGCGGCGGATGAGATCGGCGATCAGGAACAGCGCGGCGGCCACGAAGGTGCTGTGCGGCAGGTAATACAGGCCTGCACCCAGCACCTGCTGGTTGCCCACCGAGAACGCGATGAACAGCGTTGCCGCCGATACCACCACCAGGTAGGAAATGAGCACGCGCAGGCGCACTGCCGCCAACACGCCCAGACCGCCCAGCACCAGGGTGGCCACGCCCGCCCACAGCAGCCAGTCGCGGCCATAGCCGGCCATGGCACCGGCGTCGTCGCCGAACCACAGCGACTGCACCCGCAGCACCGCATACAGGCCGACCTTGGTCATGATCGCGAACAGTGCGGCCACCGCCGCCGGTGCGCGTGCATAGGATTCGGGCAGCCACAGGTACAGCGGCATCAGCGCCGCCTTCGCGCAGAACACCAGCAGCAACAGGCCCATGGTTGCTTTCACCAACAGCAGGTGCGAGGGCGGGACTTCGGCGATGCGCTGCGACAGCTCGGCCATGTTGAGCGAGCCCAGCGAGGCGTACAGCAGGCCCAGCGCGATCAGGAACAGGGTGGAGGCGGTGACGTTGAACACCACGTAATGCAGGCCGATGCGCATGCGCAGGCCGCGCCCGCCACTGAGCAGCAGGCCGTATGAAGCGATCAGCATCACTTCGAAGAACACGAACAGGTTGAAGATGTCGCCGGTAAGGAAGGCGCCGTTGAGGCCGACCAGCTGGAACTGGAACAGCGCATGGAAATGCGGTGCACGGCGGTCCCAGCCAGAGCAGGCATGCAGCAGGCAGCCGATGGCCAGCAGCACCGTGGTCAGCAGCATCCACGCCGACAGGCGGTCGGCGACCAGCGCGATGCCCAGTCGCGACGGCCAGTCGCCCAGCAGGTAAACCATGGCCGCACCATCGGCGGTGCGCGCGAACAGCAGCAGCACCGCGGCGAACAGGGCGGCCATCGTCGTCCAGGACACCGCGCGCTGCACCCGCGGGCCGTAACGGCGATGTTCGACGAACAGCGACAACGATGCGCCGAGCAGCGGGATCAGGATCGGCAGGATCACCAGATGGTTCATGCGTGGTCCTCGTCACGGCGCGGCGGTGCATCCGCATCAGGCTCATGCGCGTCGACGTGGTCGCTATGGTTGTCGCTGCGGCTGCGGATGGCCAGCACGATGGTGACGGCGGTCATCGCAAAGGCGATCACGATGGCGGTCAGCACCAGCGCCTGCGGCAACGGGTCGGTGTAATTGCCCAGGTTGCTGTCCAGGCCTTCCTTCAGCACCGGCGCCTTGCCCTGTACCAAGCGGCCACCGGCGAAGATCAGCAGGTTGGTGGCGTAGGACAGGAAGGTCATGCCGAGGATGACGTCGAAGCTGCGCGCCCGCAGCAGCAGGTATACCGCGAGCATGGTCAGCACGCCGATGGCGCTTGCCAGGGCCAGTTCCATCAGCGCATCTCCCCGGTCAGGGCGGAACGTTGCCGCGGATCGATCTCGCCACGGCGCGAGCCGCGGGTGCGCGACGGCTTGATCGTTCCCATCATCGACAACATCAGCATCGCGCCGCCGAACACCACCAGGTATACACCGATGTCGAAGCCGATCGCGCTGGCCAGCGGCACGTGGCCGATCAGCGGCAGCTGCAGGTCCAGGTGGCCACTGGTCAGGAACGGTACGCCGAACAGCATCGAGGCGCCGCCACTGGCCACGGCCACCAGCAGGCCGATGCCGATGCAGCGGATGTAGTCGAAGCCGAAGCGTGATTCCACCGATGCGGTGCCCTGGATGACGTACTGGATGAGCAGCGGCACGGCCAGCATCAGGCCGGCGATGAATCCGCCGCCGGGCGCGTTGTGGCCGCGCAGGAACAGGAAGATCGACACGGTCAGGGTCAGCGGGAACATGATCTGGGCCAGGTCGGCCGGTACCGGCAGCTTGATCGGCGGGCCAGGCATCACCTGCTCCGGTGCCATCCGCGAACGCCGCAGCATGGCGTGTACCACCAATGCGGCAATGCCGAACACGGTGATCTCGCCGAAGGTATCGAAACCGCGGAAATCGACCAGGATCACGTTGACCACGTTGCTGCCATACGCCTCGGGCAGCGCACGCGCGAGCAGCTCGCCGGCCATGGTGTTGGGAGGCAGCGTCATCGCGGTGTAGGCCAGTGCCGCGATGCCCACGCCTGCGACCAGTGCGATCGCTGCATCGCGGTATTTACGCGCCCTGGAACGTTCGGTGACCGACTGTGCCGGCAGGTAGTTCATGCCGAGCAGCATCAGCACCAGCGTGACCATCTCCACCAGCAGCTGGGTCAGGGCCAGGTCCGGGGCGGACAGGAACACGAAGGTCAGTGCCACCATCAGGCCCACGCCGCCGACCAGCAGCACTGCCAGCAGGCGCTGCTTGTACATGCGCAGGGTGGCCATCGCACAGGCCATCATCACCGCCCACAACGCCCAGCCCAGCAGCGGGATCGGTTGCGGCGACGGCCAGTTCGGCCAGGCAGGCGCGGCCAGCCAGGGCGCGGCACCGACGATCACCGCCACTACCACCAGCCCCAGCAGCATGCGCTGCAGGCTGCCGTTGGCGATCGCGGCCGTCAGCCGCTGGGCCAGCGCGGACAGCAGGTCCAGCTGGCGGTGGAAGACGTTGCGGCCGGTGGCGATGTTCTGCACCGCATACAGGTCGATCAGCCGGCGCAGGCCGAAATACAGTGCGATGCCGCCCAGCACGCCGGCTGCGCTCATCGCCAGCGGCAGGTTGAAACCGTGCCAGATCGACAGGCTGTACTCGGGCATCTGCGCGCCCAGGATGGATGCGGCGCTGGCATGCAGTACCGGGGCGATGGTGATCGCCGGTGCGATGCCGACGGCCACGCAGGCCACCACCAGGATCTCCACCGGCACTTTCATCCAGCGCGGCGGCTCGTGCGGCACCCGGTCCAGATCGTGCGGCCCCTTGCCGAAGAAGGTGTCGTGCACGAAACGCAGGCTGTAGGCAACGCCGAACACACCGGCCAGCAACGCGGCAATGCTCATCGCCACGCGCATGGGTTGCGGGCCCTCGGTGACCAGCGCCTCGGCAAACAGCATTTCCTTGGACAGGAACCCATTGAGCAGCGGGATGCCGGCCATCGCCAGCGAGGCAATGATCGCCAGCAGACTGGTGAACGGCATCAGTTTCCGCAGCCCACCCAGCCTGCGCATGTCGCGGGTGCCGGTCTCGTGGTCGATGATTCCCGCCGCCATGAACAACGATGCCTTGAACGTAGCGTGGTTGAGGATGTGGAACACGCCGGCCACCACCGCCATCGGCGTGGACAGCCCGAACAGCATGGTGATCAGGCCCAGGTGGGAGATCGTGGAATACGCCAGCAGCCCCTTCAGGTCGTGCTGGAAGATCGCATTCCAGGCGCCGATCAGCAGGGTCAGCGCGCCGATGCCGCTGACGGTGTAGAAAAACAGGTCGCTGCCGGCCAGCACGGGGTGCAGCCGGGCCAGCAGGAACACGCCGGCCTTCACCATCGTGGCCGAATGCAGGTAAGCCGAAACCGGGGTGGGCGCGGCCATCGCGTGCGGCAGCCAGAAGTGGAACGGGAACTGCGCGCTCTTGGTGAAGATGCCGGCCAGGACCAGCAACAGGGCGTACGGATACAACGCGCTGGCGCGGATCTGCTCGCCGGCGGCCAGCACCGCGTCCAGGTCGTAACTTCCGACGATGCGGCCGATCAGCAGCACGCCGCCCAGCAGTGCCAGACCGCCGCCACCGGTGATCACCAGCGCCATGCGGGCGCCTTCGCGCGCATCCTGGCGGTGTGACCAGAAGCCGATCAGCAGGAACGAGCTGATGCTGGTCAGCTCCCAGAAAATCATCAGCAGCAACAGGTTGCCCGACAGCACCATGCCCAGCATGGCGCCCATGAACAGCAGCAGGTAGCAGTAGAAGCGGTGGGCGTTGTCCTGGCTGCTCAGGTAATAGCGGGCATACAGCACCACCAGCGCGCCGATCCCCAGCACCATGCCGGCAAACATCCAGGCCAGCCCGTCCACGCGCAGGGTGAAATCCAGGCCGATCTGGGGCAGCCATTGGCCACTGCTGCGCAGCACCTGCCCATCCAGCACGGCGGGGGTAAGCGTGGCGAGGATGGCGAGGCCGGCCAATGGCGCCGCCGCAGCCAACCAGGCAGCGGTGGTTCGGGAACTTCGGGGCAGGGCGGCGACCAGCACGGCCAAGATGAATGGCAGGGCGAGCAGCAGGATCAGGCTGGGGATCATGCAGGGAATACGCGATTCACGAGCAGGTCATGCAGTCTAACAGTGCGTGATCTGCCGCCGATACCCACGATCAGGCCCGCATCTGCACGGATCGTGTGCTGATTCATTTTTTCTTTGGTGGGCTGGCAGGCGAGTGGGCTTTGACGACAAGCGCAGGATGACTTTGCCGTATCCGTTGCCAATGTCGCCTGTTTGGCCAAAGTGCCCGTACGGCAGGGGCTGTAACGGCATGGTGCAGGTGCCGAGGGGCGAGTGGCGGGAATGGCGTGTGAGATCGGCGGCGCCATTGAAGGTTGCGGCCGAGGGCCGGCTGCTCCTCCCACTCGTTCAGGAAGTCCGGGTCAATAGCGCCAATCGAACTTGCGATAGACCTTGGCCAGCACCCAGGCCGGACCGATCAGCAGGTAGGTCAGGTCGGTGAGGAAGCTGGGCTTGCGTCCTTCGAACTGGTGTCCGACGAACTGTGCGATCCAGGCCAGCACGAATACCACGGCTGCCAGCACGGCCAGGTTGCCCAGGCCGACGCGGGCTTCCAGCAGCCGGCAGAGGCAGCCGCAGACGAACAGTACCGCCAGCATGCCAAGGCCCAGCGGCCGCGACAGGCGATTGTAGAAACACCAGGCAGCGAACATCGCCAGGCCGGCCCAGATGCCGTTCTGGAACCAGGTGATCAGTGGTGGCAGGCACCACAGCAGGGCGATCACCGACCACAGGATGGCGGGCACGGCGACCACATGGATACGCTGGTTCAGCGCATTGCGGTGATCGTCGGAATAGCTGGCGAAGTAACGGTCCACGGGGCGTGCGAGTTGGGTGCTGGACATGCTTCCCTCCGGTGGGGTGACGGCCTGGCCGCCACCCGGTAAGTGCTGGCCGTTGGCCGGCACGGCCCTCAGTCGATGCTGATGCCGGCCAGGCGCTGCAGCGCTTCGGCATACTTGGCACGGGTGCGCTCGATCACCTCGGCCGGGATGCTTGGACCGGGAGCGGTCTTGCCCCAGTCCAGCGTCTCCAGGTAATCGCGCACGAACTGCTTGTCGTAGCTCGGCGGGCTGGTGCCCACCTCATACTCGTCGGCAGGCCAGTAGCGCGAAGAATCCGGCGTGAGCATCTCGTCCATGATGTACAGGCGGCCATCCTCGTCGGTGCCGAACTCGAACTTGGTGTCGGCCAGCAGGATGCCGCGCTCGCGGGCGTATTCGGCAGCGAACGCATAGATGCGCAGGGTGGCATCGCGCACGCGCTCGGCCAGGTCCGCGCCGACCGCCTTCACCATCGCATCGAAATCGATGTTCTCGTCATGGTCGCCGACGGCGGCCTTGGTCGAGGGGGTGAAGATCGGCTCGGGGAGCTGCTCGGCCTGGCGCAGGCCGTCGGGCAGGTCGATGCCGCTGACCTTGCCGGTGCGCTGGTAATCCTTCCAGCCGCTACCGATCAGGTAACCGCGGGCGATGGCTTCAACCGGCACCGGCTTGAGCCGACGGGTGACCACGGCGCGCTTGGCGTACAGCGCGGCGTCCACGCCTTCCGGCAGCACGCTGGCCACGTCGATGCCGGTCAGGTGGTTGGGCATCAGGTGCGCGGTCTTGGCGAACCAGAAGTTCGAGACCTGGCACAGCATTTCGCCCTTGCCCGGGATCGGGTCGGGAAGCACCACATCGAATGCCGAGAGGCGATCGGTGGCTACCATCAGCAGGTAGTCGCCGGGCGGCGTACCTGCGGGCAGGCGCTCGCGCGGGATATCGAATACGTCACGCACCTTGCCACGATGGCGCAAGGGCAGGCCGGGGAGATCGGATTGCAACAACGTGGTCGGCACGGGCACTCCTGGGGGCTTCGTCGAAACGGCTGCCCAGAGGACCCGGCGGGGCCCGCTGGCCAGCGGGCGGCCTAGTGTAAAGCCGTCCGGGGCGTGTGTGACGTAAAATGGAAAGCCAATTGGTCAAATCTGCCCGGAGCACCATGCGCTGGTACGGAAAACTGCTGGGTTTCATCGCCGGGGCCCTGCTGTTCCGGCCCAATCCTCTTTTTGGCGCCGTGCTGGGGCTGCTGATCGGGCATGCCTTCGACGCCGACTGGTTCCGCCTGAACAAGGAGAACCCCTACCGGGAGCTGGGGTTGACCTCCTCGGCGACCGATGCGGACATCGATCTGGCCTACCGCCGCCTGATGTCGCAGTACCACCCCGACAAGCTGGTCGGCGCCGCGCCGGAACTGCTCAGGCAGGCCGAGGCCAAGAGCCGCCGCGTCAATGCCGCCTACGACCGCATCAAGACCCTGCGCAAGCGCTGAGTCCTGCCTCCTTTTCCTGTTCCGAAGGCCCCGGCCATGTCCAACTGCATCATCGCCCCGTCCATCCTTTCCGCTGATTTCGCCCGCCTTGGCGAGGAAGTGGACAACGTTCTCGCCGCCGGTGCGGACTGGGTCCATTTCGACGTGATGGACAACCACTACGTACCCAACCTGACCATCGGCCCGATGGTCTGCCAGGCGCTGCGCAAGCATGGGGTCACTGCGCCGATCGACGTGCACCTGATGGTGGAGCCGGTGGATCGCATCATTCCGGACTTCGCGCAGGCCGGGGCGACCTACATCAGCTTCCATCCTGAAGCGAGCCGCCACCCGCACCGCACCATCCAGCTGATCCGTTCGCTGGGCTGCAAGCCGGGCCTGGTGCTCAACCCCGGCACCCCGGTGGACCTGCTGGACTGGGTGCTGGATGACCTGGACCTGGTGCTGTTGATGTCGGTCAATCCGGGCTTCGGCGGGCAGGCATTCATTCCCTCGACGCTGGACAAGCTGAAGGTGGTGCGGCAGAAAATCGATGCCAGCGGCAAGGACATCCGCCTGGAGATCGACGGTGGGGTGAAGGCGGACAATATCGGTGCCATCGCTGCGGCCGGTGCCGATGCGTTCGTGGCCGGCTCGGCGATCTTCAACGCGCCGGATTACCGGCATGTGATCGCTGCGATGCGTGCCAACGTCGCCGCGGCGAGGGGCTGAGCCATGGATACGGTGGCTGCACCGAGCATCCGTGTCGCCACCGCGGCGGATGCGGCGCTGATCCTGCGCTTCATCCGCGAACTGGCGATCTACGAAAAGGCCGAATCGTCGGTACAGACCGATGAGGCCGGCATCCGCGCAAGCCTGTTCGGGCCGGGTGCAACGGCACGTGCGCTGGTCTGCGAAGCCGACGGGGAAGCGATCGGTTACGCGGTGTATTTCTACAACTACTCCACCTGGCTGGGTCGCAACGGCATCTATCTGGAAGATCTGTACGTGAGTCCGGAAAAACGCGGGCTCGGCGCCGGAAAGGCGTTGCTGCGGCACATCGCGCGCATCGCCGTGGCAGAAGGCTGCGGCCGGTTCGAATGGTCGGTGCTGGACTGGAATGCCCCGGCGATCGCCTTCTATGAAGCTGCAGGTGCCAGGCCGCAGGACGAATGGACCGTATACCGCCTGCAAGGCGACGCCCTGCGCGCATTCGCCGAAAAAGGGGACGGAGGGGATTAAGTCGCAATCAGCCCCGGGGGCCGATTGCGACTTAATCCCCTCCGTCCCCTTTTTCACCGTCCCCTTTTTCAAAAAAAAGACCACGCCGTTGCCGGCGTGGCCCTGCTGAAATAGTGGGAGGCTGATCCTGCCTCCATCCGTCTTCCCTGCTATGGCCTTCCATGTTCCGGGGGGATGGTGACAGGTGCATGACATTCACCGCGGCGGAACGGGGCGCTGCTAGCCTGTGCCACCCCCGACCCACGGTTGCCTTCCGCATGAGCACTCCCCGCTGGCGCTTGATCCTCAATGGAAAATCCGGCGGTGACGACGCCGTGCGCGATGCGGTGGCGACGTGGCGCGGGCGTGGTGTCGAACTGGACGTGCGGGTGACCTGGGAAGAGGGTGACGCTGAACGTTACGTCGCCGAAGCCATCGACCATGGCGTGGATGTCATCATCGCCGGCGGCGGTGACGGAACCTTGAGCGCGGTCGCCGAGACCCTGGCGCATCGCGATGAACCGGCCGACGCATTGCCGTCGCTGGCGCTGCTGCCGCTGGGCACGGCCAACGATTTTGCCAGCGCCGGCGGATTCCCCGAAGAACCGTCCGATGCGCTGGGCTTGATCGCCGCACGGCAGGCCCTGCCCATCGACCTGCTGCGCATCGAGGCAGACGGCCGCACCTGGTGGTGCGCCAATGTGGCCAGTGGTGGCTTCGGCACGCAGGTCACCGTGGAAACCGACGAGGGACTGAAGAAGGTTCTCGGTGGCCTGGCTTACGTACTTACCGGCATTTCCAGGCTCGGCCGCATCGATCCGATCCAGGCGCGGCTGCAGGGCCCTGGATTCGAGTGGGAGGGGGGCTTCATTGCGCTGGGTATCGGCAACGGCCGCCAGGCGGGCGGTGGGCAGGTGCTGTGCCCACAGGCGGTGATCGACGACGGCCAACTGGACGTGACCGTCATCCCCGAGCTGGCGGGGGAGGTGGTGGCGACATTGCAGCAGTTGGTCACCGGCGGCAAACAGGCTGCGCTGGAACAGGTGGCGACCCGCGCGCGGCTGACCCGCGTGGATGTCCGCACCGAGCAGCCACTGACCTTGAACCTGGATGGCGAGCCGGTGCAGGCGCGGCATTTCCGCATCGAATGCGTGTCGCGCCGGGTACGCATGCACCTGCCTGCCGATTGTCCGCTGCTGGGCAAGGAACGCACGGCCGGGGTTCCGCCCGGCGGGAAGCTGCGCTAAAGTCTGCCTGTGTCCATCCTGACGACCCCACGTTCCGTTTCTTCCGCGCGCCGTAGCTGGCGATGGTGGCCCGTTGCCGTCGTCCGCCCAGAAAATGCCGTGTCCCGGAAGGAAAGTCGTCTTGATCACCCCCGCTCAGTTCCAGCAGCAGGCCGCTGAAGGCCACACCCGCATCCCCGTTGTCCGTGAAGTGCTGTCCGACCTGGACACGCCGCTTTCGGTCTACCTGAAGCTCGCCGACGGCCCCCATACCTACCTGTTCGAATCGGTCGAAGGCGGTGAACGCTTCGGACGCTATTCAATCATCGGGCTGCCCGCGCGCCGCGTATATACCTTCCATGGACATACGCTGGCCATCGCAGAGCAGGGCACGGTGGTCGAAACGCGCGAAGTCGCCGATCCGTTCGCCGAGGTTGAAGCGCTGCGCAGCGCGCATTCGGTGCCGAAGCTGGAAGGCCTGCCGGGGTTTACCGGTGGCCTGGTCGGCTGGTTCGGTTTCGAGTGCATCGGTTACATCGAGCCGCGCCTGGCACCGCCGGCTGGCCGCGACGAGCTGGGCACGCCGGATATCCTGTTGATGCATTCGGAAGAGCTGGCGGTGTTCGACAACCTCAAGGGCCGGCTGTACCTGATCGTGCATGCCGATCCGCGCCAGCCCGATGCCTGGGACGATGCGCAGGCGCGCCTGGATGGACTGGTGGCCAAGCTGCGCGCACCTGGCGCGGGGTACCCGGCACCACTGCAGCGCGACGTGCTGGACGAGAGTGACTTCATTTCCGGCTTCACCCGCGAGGGCTTCATCGACGCCGTCCAGCGCAGCAAGGAATACATCCGTTCCGGCGACATCTTCCAGGTGGTGCTGAGCCAGCGCCTGAGCGTGCCGTTCAAGGCGCGTCCGGTGGACGTGTACCGTGCATTGCGTGCATTGAATCCTTCGCCATATATGTACTTCCTGGATGTCGGTGACATGCAGGTGGTCGGCTCGTCGCCGGAAATACTGGTGCGCCTGCAGCACACCAGTGACGGCGTGGGTGAAGTGACCGTGCGTCCGATTGCCGGCACCCGTCCACGCGGCGCTACCGTGGAAGAAGACAATGCGCTGGAAGCCGAGCTGCTGGCCGATCCGAAGGAGCGCGCCGAGCACCTGATGCTGATCGACCTGGGCCGCAACGATGCAGGCCGCGTGTCGAAGGCCGGCACGGTGGAAGTGGGCGAGCAGTTCGTGATCGAACGCTACAGCCATGTGATGCACATCGTCAGCGAGGTCACCGGCCAGCTGCAGCCGGGCCTGAGTTATGCCGATGTGCTGCGCGCCACCTTCCCGGCCGGAACCGTCAGCGGTGCACCGAAGGTCCGCGCGCTGGAAGTGATCCGTGAGCTGGAGCCGATCAAGCGCAACGTATATGCCGGCAGCATCGGCTACATCGGTTGGCACGGTGATGCGGACACGGCCATCGCCATCCGGACCGCGGTGATCAAGGACGGTCGTCTGCACGTGCAGGCTGGCGCCGGCATCGTTTACGACTCTGATCCGCAGAAGGAATGGGACGAGACGATGAACAAGGGACGCGCGCTGTTCCGTGCGGTTGCCCAGGCGGCGAAGGGCTTGTGAGCCAGCGGCGAATCCGACGGTGTGCACTGCACGTGCCTGCCTGTATCCCTACAAAGACTGGAACCTGATCCATGTTGTGGATGATCGACAACTACGACAGCTTCACCTACAACCTCGTGCAGTACCTGCAGACGCTGGGTGCCGAGGTGAAGGTGGTGCGCAATGACGCGATGACGGTCGACGAGATCGCCGCGCAGAACCCCGAGCGCATCGTCATCTCGCCCGGCCCGTGCACGCCCAACGAAGCGGGCGTGTCGCTGGAGCTGATCCAGCGCCTTGGCCCGACCACGCCGATCCTCGGCGTATGCCTGGGCCACCAGGGCATCGGCCAGGTATACGGCGGTACGGTGATCCGCGCCGGCAACATCATGCACGGCAAGACATCGCCGATCCGGCATGAGGGCAGGGGCGTGTTCGCTGGCCTTCCCGATCGTTACCTGGCCACCCGCTACCACTCTCTGGTGGTGGACAAGACCCGCTTGCCGGATTGCCTGGAAGTGACCGCGTGGACCGAAAATGAAGACGGTTCGATGGAGGAGATAATGGGCCTGCGCCACCGCGAGCATCCGGTCGAAGGCGTGCAGTTCCACCCCGAATCCATCCTGACCGAACACGGCCACGCGCTGCTGCGCAACTTCCTGCAGCGTTGAGCTGCGCGACGACCCAAGGAGTCCCTTCGATGAGCTTCTCCCCCCAGGAAGCCCTGCAACGCACCATCGAGCACCGCGAGATCTTCTTCGACGAGATGGTCGACCTGATGCGGCAGATCATGCGCGGCGAGGTGTCGCCGATGATGACCGCCTCGATCCTGACCGGCCTGCGGGTCAAGAAGGAGACCATCGACGAGATCGCCGCCGCCGCCACGGTGATGCGCGAGTTTGCGCTGCCTGTAGCGGTGGCCGATACCTCGCATATGGTCGACATCGTCGGTACCGGTGGCGATGGATCGCACACGTTCAACATTTCCACCTGCTCGATGTTCGTCGCCGCTGCGGCCGGCGCGCGCGTGGCCAAGCACGGCAATCGCAGTGTGTCGTCGAAGTCCGGCAGCGCCGATGCGGTGGAAGCGCTCGGCGCGGTAATCGAACTGCAGCCGGAGCAGGTGGCACGCGCCATCGAGAAGACCGGCGTTGGTTTCATGTTCGCGCCGATCCACCATCCGTCGATGAAGGTGGTCGCGCCGGTACGACGCGAGATGGGCGTGCGCACCATCTTCAACATCCTGGGGCCGCTGACCAACCCGGCCAACGCGCCGTCGGTGTTGATGGGTGTGTTCCATCCGGACCTGGTGGGTATCCAGGCGCGCGTGCTGCGCGAGCTGGGTACCGAACGCGCCATGGTGGTGTGGGGGCGCGACAACATGGATGAGATCTCGCTGGGCGCTGGCACGCTGGTCGGCGAGCTGCGCGACGGCAAGGTGCGCGAGTATGAGATCCATCCGGAAGACTTCGGCATCGCCATGTCGGCCAGCCGCAACCTGCGCGTGGACGGGCCGGAACAGTCCATCGCCATGCTGCGCGCGGTGCTGGACGGCACGCCGGGGCCGGCGCTGGACATCGTGGCGCTCAACGCCGGTGCGGCCTTGTACGTGGCCGGTGTCGCCGACGACATTGCCGACGGACTGGCGCGCGCGCGTGCGGTCATCGCCGACGGTAGTGCCCGCCAGCGCCTGCAGGCCTATGTCGAGGCCACGCGTGAGCTGGCAGGGTGATGGGCCAGATGCGACTTAATCCCCTCCGTCCCCTTTTTTGAGTGCTGACCGACGACATGAGCGACATTCTGCAGACCATCCTGGCCCGCAAGGCCGAAGAAGTGGCGCAGCGCCGCGCGCAGCTGCCGCTTGAGCAGTTGCAGGCGCGCCTGGCCAGTGCGCCACCGGTACGCGGTTTCGCCCGCGCGCTACGCGCCGCCATTGCCAATGGCGACCCGGCGGTGATTGCCGAAGTGAAGAAGGCCAGCCCGTCCAAGGGGGTGATCCGTGCCGATTTCCATCCGGGCGACATTGCGGTCAGCTACGAGTTCGGCGGCGCCAGCTGCCTGTCGGTGCTGACCGACGTGGACTTCTTCCAGGGCAGCGATGCCTATCTGCAACAGGCGCGCGAAGCCTGCACGTTGCCGGTGCTGCGCAAGGACTTCGTGATTGATGCCTACCAGGTCTACGAGGCGCGCGTGCTGGGGGCGGATTGCATCCTGTTGATCGTCGCGGCGCTGGATGACCAGCAGCTTGCCGGACTGTCCGACCTGGCCATGCAGCTGGGCATGGACGTGCTGGTGGAAGTACACGATATCGACGAGCTGGAGCGTGCCATCCAGGTGCCGGTGCCGTTGATCGGCATCAACAACCGCAACCTGCGCACCTTCGAGGTTTCGCTGCAGACCACGCTGGACATGCGCAGTGCCGTGCCGCGCGATCGCCTGCTGGTTACCGAAAGTGGCATCCTGGGGCCGCAGGACGTCGGACTGATGCGCGACGCGGGCGTCAACGCGTTCCTGGTCGGCGAAGCCTTCATGCGCGTGGAAGAGCCCGGTGAAGGCCTGCGTCAGCTATTCTTTGCCGCATGAGCACGACTTACCCGACTCCGCGCGACGACGCGCCGCTGGTGGTTTTCGACTTCGACCATACGCTGTATGACGGCGATTCCGGCAGCCATCTGTTCGCCACGCTGATCAAGCGTAATCCGTTACGCCTGCTGGCTGCGCTGTTGGTTACGCCGATCGCCGGGCCACTGGTGGCGATGCTGCCGACGCGTCGTACCGGCATCTCCCTCTATGTGTGGATCGCTACCTTCGGCATGCATCGGGCACGCGAGTTCAACCGCGTCATCGATGCCTATGTGCTGAAGAACGAGCCGGGACTGCGGGCCCGGCTGTTGCCACAGGCACTGGAAGTATTTGCCGCGCACCGTGCCAGGGGCGACCGGGTGGTCGTGGCCACCGGCGCTCCGCCGGAACTGGCACGTGCGATCCTGGCCTTCGTCGCCCACCAGGGCGTGCCGGTGATTGGCAGCGAGGTCGGCCCGCGGCTGGGCGCCGTCGGGGCCACGCGGCACTGCCACAACGAGGAGAAGATGCGCATGCTGCGCGAGCGCGGTTACGGTGACATCGATATCGCGTATTCCGACAGCACTGCTGATCTTCCACTGCTGCTGGCGGCCAAGGCACCGGTGGTGGTCAATCCGAAACAGGGCAGCGTGGAGCACTTCCGCCGCGTGCTGCCCGCCGGTACCCGCATCCTCAACTGGGGCTGCGAAGACCGCGGCGGCGACAAGGCGTGACGGATGGCGTCCGCCGGGCATGGCCCGGCGCTTCCCGCCCATGATCCGGTAGCGCCGGGCCATGCCCGGCGAGTACAGCGGCATGACGGCCAGCCGCCGTCACCCAGCAATGCAACAGCCGCCGGGCATGGCCCGGCGCTACCGGTCCAGTGGGGCGTTACCGGTTGACCAGCCCGATCACGGTATGGCCGATCTGGTACAAGCTGATTGACAGGACCAGCAGGCCGACTGCGACCAGCACCCAGCGTTCCTTGACCCGTTTCACCAGCACCGCGGCCAGCGGCGCGGCCATCATGCCGCCGATCAGCAGGCCTGCAACGATCTGCAGGTGATGCAGGCCCATCGACAACAGGAAGGTCGCCGATACCGTAAGCGTCACAACGAATTCTGCCGCATTGACGGTACCGATGGTGGTACGGGCCTGTCCGCCGCGCGCCAGCAGCGTCGAAGTGGCCACTGGCCCCCAGCCACCGCCACCGGTGGCATCCAGGAAGCCCGCAACGGCGCCCAGCAGCGGCACGCGCTTGATGTCGCCCTTGGGCACCAGGCGTCCCGCAGCACGTAGCAGGATGACGATGGCAAGGGCCAGCAGGTACAAATAGATCAATGGCCGGATGACGTCTCCGGGCAGCTGGGTGAGCCCGTATGCGCCGATGGCACCGCCGATAGCGCCGGGTACCGCCAGGCGCACGAACAGCCTGCGATCGACATTGCCGGCCACCAGGTGGGATACGCCGGAAGCGCCGGTGGTGAAAACCTCCGCCGTGTGCACGCTGGCACTCACATGCGCCGGCGGGATGCCCATGCTGAGCATCACCGATGACGACACCAGGCCAAAGGCCATGCCCAGCGCACCATCGACCAGTTGTGCGCCGAGGCCGATGAGGATGAACCACCAGAATTCGTTGCTCAACTCCATGCCGGCAGCCTGCGTGGTGGCCGCATCCCGGTCAAGGCATCCCAACGGTAGCGCCGAGCCATGCCCTGCGGGCACGCCGCGCGGGTGGCGCAGGGGATCATCATGCTGCGTGGGCGAACAGCCGCCGGGCATGGCCCGGCGCTGCGGGGCAGTGACGGGCCACGCCCGTCACGCATACCCGGATGCATCAACGCGTGCCGTACAGCACCACGGTCTTGCCGCGGGCATGCAGCAGCCCGTCTACCTGCAACTTCTTCAGCACGCGTCCGGCCATTTCGCGGGAGCAGCCGACCAGGCGGGCCAACTCCTGGCGCGACACACGCAGTTGGCTGCCCTGCGGATGGGTCATCGCCTCGGGTTCCTCGGCCAGGTCGTGCAAGGTCCGCACGATGCGGTCGGTGACGTCCAGGAACGCGAGCCGGCTCGCCTTGCGGCTGGTATCCAGCAGGCGCTTGGATATCTGCTGGCCCAGTGCATAGAGCAGGCGCGGCGCATCCCCGGACAGTGGCCCCAGGAACAGCTGGTGCAGCCGTTCATAGCTGATCTCGGCCAGCTCGCAGGCCGTGCGCGTACGCAGGATCACCTCGCGGCGGTCGGATTCGACGAACAGGCCCATTTCACCGACGAACTCACCGGTGCCGAAGTAGCCGAGCACCAGCTCGCGCTCCTCGTCTTCCTCGGCGATTATCGAAACGGAACCACTGATCACGTAGTAGAGCGTTCCAGCCGGATCTCCAGGGCGGAACACATCGGTGCGGGCAGGGTAGCGGCGCCTATGGCTGTGAGCCAGGAAGCGGTCGATGGTAGCAATGTCCAAAGCCAACGGACTGGTAGCAAGGCGCACGGTTGACACGATGGGGGCGCTCCCTCTGCGCATGAACGGATTCACGGGGTGTAGGAGCAGCTTAGCGGAGCGCAAATGTTAAGAGCAAACGGCGTGCCAGAACCGGCATGCCGTTCACATTCCCCCTCGGGCCATGTTTGCCTCATAATTGTTCCTTTCCCCTCTCTTACAGGATCGACCGCCGTGGTCAAGCCGTTGCCTCGCCTGAGGTTGCAAGGTTTCAACAACCTCACCAAGGCGCTGAGCTTCAACATCTATGATGTGTGCTACGCCCGCACCGAAGAGGAGCGCCAGCGTTACATTGATTACATCGATGAAGAGTACAACGCCGACAGGCTGACTCAGATTCTCACGGACGTGGCCGAGATCATCGGCGCGAACATCCTCAACATCGCGCGCCAGGACTACGATCCGCAGGGTGCGTCGGTGACGATCCTGATCTCCGAAGAACCGGTGATCGACAAGAAGCAGGCCGGGAAGGAGTTGATCTCCGACGCGGTGGTCGCGCATATGGACAAGAGTCACATCACTGTCCATACCTATCCCGAGACCCATCCGCAGGAAGGCATCGCGACCTTCCGCGCCGATATCGACGTGGCCACCTGTGGCGTCATTTCGCCGCTGAAAGCGCTGAACTACCTGATCGAGAGTCTGGAATCGGACATCGTGATCATGGACTACCGCGTGCGTGGCTTCACCCGTGATGTGAAGGGCAAGAAGCACTACATCGACCACAAGATCAACTCGATCCAGAACTTCCTGCACAAGAACGTGAGGTCGCGGTACGAGATGTTCGACGTCAATGTCTACCAGGAAAACATCTTCCACACGAAGATGCACCTGAAGGACTTCGACCTGGACCAGTACCTGTTCGAAGAGAAGGCCAAGAACCTGTCCTTCAAGGAACGCATGAAGATCGAAGCGCTGCTGCGTCGTGAGATCGAAGAGCTGTTCCACGGGCGCAACCTGTCCGAGTAATGCTGCGCGTGGCGTGAATCGCCACCGCGGATATCGGTGGGATGCGCTGTCGCGTGGAACCTGAATCTGCGCGGATTTTCTGTTCCACGGCGAGACCTGCCTGCGGCCCGGTGTGAAGACACCGGGCCGTTCTGTTTTCGTTCAAAAATTTGAGGAGCATTGCCATGCCTTGGATCTATCTGTTGCTGGCCGGCCTGTTTGAGATCGGTTTCGCAATCGGCATGAAGTATTCAAATGGCTTCAGCAAGCCGTTGCCGACCATCGCCACCATCGTCGCGGCATTGATCAGCCTGTACCTGATGGGGCAGGCGATGAAGAGCATTCCGGTGGGTACGGCTTACGCCATCTGGACAGGTATCGGGGCGCTCGGCGTCACGCTGCTGGGCATCTTCCTGTTCAACGACAGCGCATCGCCGGCGCGGCTGGCCTGCGTGGCGTTGATCGTTACCGGGGTGATCGGGCTGAAGCTGGTGTCCAGCCCCTGAGCGAGCCGCCGAGCATGGCTCGGCGTGGCTGTCAAAACCGGTATGCGATGGTCTTCATCACCTTCGATGCCAGCGCCATCGCGCCGGGAATCGGGAATGGCAGGCGGCGCGCACCGGCCTGCTCGGCATGCTCGGCATGCCGCGCTTCGTCTTCCTTCATCACCTGGATCACTTCGCGGCTGCGCAGGTCATTCGGCGGCAGCGTTTCCAGGTGTTCATCCAGATGGGCTTCCACCTGGCGCTCGGTTTCAACCACGAAGCCCAGGTTCCAGCCGTCGCCGCGCAGTCCGGCGAGGGTGCCGATGGCATAACTGCCTGCGTACCACACCGGGTTGAACAGGCTGGGTCGGCTGTCCAGTTCGGTCAGCCGGGCGGCGCACCAGGCAAGGTGGTCGGTTTCTTCCTGCGCGGCCTCCAGCAGGTGCTCGCGGGTGGCTGGATCGTGGGCGACCGCCGCCTGGCCGAAATACAGGCCCTGTGCGCACACTTCGCCCACATGGTTGATGCGCATCAGGCCGGCCGCGTGGCGGCGTTCGGTGGACGTCATCCCGGGTTCCCCTGCAGCAGCAGGGTAGGGGCGAGCTGCCGGTGGGTTGCCGAACACCGTATCCAGGGCACGCTGGGCCTCGGTCAGCAGGTGGTCCAGCGGGGAGGTCTGGCGGAGCGCGGTCATCGTGGGCCAATCAATCATGTCGGGGGCCCCTGATTCTCGCTGCCCCGGCCGCCCCTGCCAAGCCGTTGGGCAGGGGCGGCTTGCGTCGTGCGGAAAAGATGGCTAAAATCCCGCCTCTTGCGTTTCACCTTCACAACGCGTGGCAGAGTTCCGGCCGTCCATCGCCGCAATGAGCCCGACCTACATAGAGTTCTTCATGAGCACTTTCACCGCCAAGAACGAGACCGTCCAGCGCGACTGGTACCTCGTTGACGCCTCGGGCAAGACCCTGGGCCGTCTCTGCACCGAGCTGGCCCGCCGTCTGCGTGGCAAGCACAAGCCGGTCTACACCCCGCACGTCGATACCGGCGATTACCTCGTTGTCATCAATGCAGAAAAGATTGCCGTCACCGGCAACAAGCTGCAGGACAAGAAGTATCACCGTTTCACCGGCTACATCGGCAACCTGAAGACCGAATCCCTGGCCCAGGCGCTTGAGCGCCACCCCGAGCGCGTGATCGAGATCGCCGTGAAGGGCATGCTGCCGAAGGGTCCGCTGGGTCGCCAGATGTACCGCAAGCTCAAGGTCTATGCAGGCACTGAGCATCCGCACGCCGCACAGCAGCCGCAGGTTCTGGATATCTAATCATGGCTATCACTCAAAACTACGGCACTGGCCGCCGCAAGTCCTCCACCGCCCGCGTGTTCCTGCGTAAGGGTTCGGGCAAGATCACCGTCAATGGCCGTCCGCTGGACGAGTTCTTTGGTCGCGAGACTGCGCGCATGATCGTGCGCCAGCCGCTCGAGCTGACCCAGAACACCGAAAGCTTCGACATCCTGGTCACCGCCGCTGGCGGCGGCACCACCGGCCAGGCCGGTGCGATCCGCCTGGGCATCGCCCGTGCGCTGGTCGAGTACGACGAAACCCTGAAGACTGAACTGCGCAAGGCTGGTTTCATCACCCGCGATGCGCGTGAAGTCGAGCGTAAGAAGGTCGGCCTGCACAAGGCACGTCGCGCCACCCAGTTCTCCAAGCGCTGATCCACTGCGCCAAGGAACAGCAGAAGCCCGGCCTTGGCCGGGCTTTTGTCGTTCTGGGCGCAGTGGGCTGGCGTTTTTCCTGGAGAGGGGTCCCCTGGATGTTCAAGGGGGCGCCGACAGGGGCGGGGGTAAGGATGAATGCGTGGCCAAATTAAAAGAAAAGGCCTGATCTTTCGATCAGGCCTTTTCTTTTAATTTGGCTGCCCCGGATGGATTCGAACCACCGAATGCCTGAGTCAGAGTCAGGTGCCTTACCGCTTGGCGACGGGGCAAAATAGGTGAAGCAATTATCTCACTTTCCAGGCCAAAAAACCAACTTCGGCATGGTGGCTATGGGTGGACTCGAACCACCGACCCCAGCATTATGAGTGCTGTGCTCTAACCGGCTGAGCTACATAGCCTCGGTGAGCCGGCTATTCTGCTCATGTGTATCAGGCATGTCAATACTTTTGTATTGAGCTTGTGGGCCGACAGACGGCATGGGATAGTCCTCGTCAGTAGATTTCTAGGAGTCCGCATCGTGATCGATCCGGACGGCTATCGACCGAACGTCGGCATCGTGTTGATGCGCCAGGACGGTCAGGTGTTCTGGGCACGTCGTGTGCGCCGGGATGGCTGGCAGTTTCCACAGGGCGGCATGAACACCGATGAGACGCCCGTCGAGGCCATGTATCGTGAACTGCAGGAAGAGACCGGCCTGCTGCCCGAGCACGTTGAAGTGCTTGGTGCTACCCCCGGTTGGTTGCGCTACAAGCTTCCGGCGCGTGCGATCAGGCGCAATGAGCGCCAGGTCTGCATCGGCCAGAAGCAGGTCTGGTTCCTGTTGCGCCTCACCGGCGATGAAAGCCATGTGCAGTTGGACCATACCGACAGCCCGGAGTTCGACAACTGGCGCTGGGTGGACTTCTGGTATCCGGTGGAGCACGTCGTGATCTTCAAGCGCGGCGTGTATGCGCGTGCGCTGCGGCATCTGGCGCCGATGGCACGCGGTGTTGCCGGACCCGGGGTGTCGCCCATGCCTGCGGGTGCACAGGAGGCGTGGATGCCAGGCCATGTGGCCGGGCACGACCGCCCGCGCAAGCGCACGCAGAAGCGCGGCTATTGGCCGAAGAAGGCGGGTAGCAGCGATCCGAGCGTGCCCTGATGTTGCCGGGGACGGCCGTAGTCCATGCAGCCAATCGAAACAGCCTGAATCATGTCGAGAATGATTCAGGCTGTTAATTGACAACCATTCGCGTTTGAAGTGGAATAGGGACAGGCCAGCTCCGGCCTGCCAGCCCTGACGCCACCGTGTACGTCTGCATCTGCAACGGAATCACCGACCACCAGATCCGCGAGGCCGCCAGCAATGGCTGCACGTCGGTGGCCGAGCTGACCATGCGGACCGGCTGCGGTGCCACCTGTGGTTCCTGCCTGGACATGGCAGGCGACCTGCTGGCCAAGGCCTTGGCCACCCACGATCTGCCACTGCCGGTACTGGGTCTCCAGGCTGCCTGAAGGTTTTCCCTGATTGCCCCTCACGTCCTGGCGGGCGTCGTCTACACTTCCTCATGGTGATTCGCCCTGTGCACAGGCGCAGGCGTGACGGTCGCTTGGCCCTGGCGCGTGGGGCAATGCGGTAAACGGAGGCAGGAAGCAGGAAGCAACGATGACTCATCCCCAGCGAAAATTCGTCGTCGCATTGCTCTTTGCCGTGCTGTATGGCGGTGTCGGGATACTGTGCTGGTCCATCCCCTATGTGAGGGAGCTAGGACCGTTGCTTGCCATTGTCTGGTTGATCGTCGTCCGCCGGTTGCTCGGGTGGATGGTCGTAGCGCTGGGCTGGGCGCCCGTGGAGGCGGGCGAAGGTCAGGGGCGTTGAGTTTGCCTGCTGCGCGTCAGGCATCGGCATTCCCACCTCCGCCGCAGTGGCAGGACTCGCCAATGATCACGATTCGCGTTCCTTCATCGCCAGTGCAAAGCCGCTACAGTGCCGGCGTTTCCAGCGTGCAGGAGCACTCCCCATGAAAGGCGACGCCAAAGTCATCCAGTACCTCAACAAGGTGCTGTACAACGAGCTGACCGCGATCAACCAGTATTTCCTGCATGCCAAGATGCTGAAGAACTGGGGCATCAAGGAGCTTGCGGAACACGAGTACAAGGAATCGATCGATGAGATGAAGCATGCCGACATGCTGTCTGATCGCATCCTGTTCCTCGAGGGCCTGCCGAACTTCCAGGCGCTGGGCAAGCTGCGTATCGGCGAGAACCCTACCGAGATCCTGCGCTGCGACCTGGCGCTGGAAAGCGAAGGTGTCGTGGTGCTGCGTGAAGCGGTCGCCTACGCCGACTCGGTCGGCGACTATGTCAGCCGGCAGTTGTTCACCAAGATCCTTGATTCGGAAGAAGAGCATATCGATTGGCTGGAAACCCAGCTGGACCTGATCGAGCGGATCGGTGAGCCGAAGTACCTGCTGAGCAAGCTGGAAGACTGAAGCTGCGTGCCGGCCAGCGACCGGCACCTACCTAAGCAAAGACGTGCCGGAGAAGAGGGTCACCCGGCACGTCAGACGGCCAGACGGCCAGTGCCAAGCGCCGGCAGGGGGGATCGGTGTGCCCCGTCCCCGGGCTGCCACGTCACGGCACCGCGTTGGGGAAGTCGAAATCCAGGTTGCTGCCAGCCGACTGCACCCGGTTGCGCTGGATGAAGTCCACGCCGTCCAGCCACGTCGGGGCAGTTGCCTGTGTATCTTCGCTCGGCTGCCCGATGATCTGCACCTTGGCCTGGCGCGCAGCCTCGAGGGCGCCGCGCAGCGCGTCGTGGGCCTGTGCAGTGGCGTTGCGGCTGGAATAGCGCGCGGCCATGCGCACGAATGCGAACGGCAGCTGGGCCAGCAATGCGTTGGCTTCCGGGCCGGGCTCGAAATCGCTCAGGCAGAAGCGCACGCCCGATGTCGCGGCCCGTGCACAGAACTGCTGCAGGGTAACGGTGTGGAGCAGTGCGTCCGGCAGGCGCACGTCGATCACCAGCGCATTGCCGTCCAGTCGGCGTTGTTGCAGCGATGCAGCCAGCCAGTCGACGAAGGCATCGTGCGCCAGTGTGTGCAGCGACTGCGGAACGAACAGGTGCAGCGGCGGCGTGGCATGGCGACGCTGGTCCAGCAGGCCCAGCGCGTGCTCCATCACCTGCTGGTCGAGGTCGGCGATGCGGCCGGCCGATTCGGCGACCGGAATGGCCTGCGCCGCCGTGAGCAGGCGGCCGTCGGGCCGCCGCAGCCGCAGTTGCACCTGATACTGCGCGTTGTCGCCAGCGGCCACGGCGACGATGGGCTGGTAGGCCAGCTCCAGTTGGCCATCGAGCAGGGCCAGGCGTTCGTCGTTGCGGGGCGTCAGGCGCGGATCGAAGCCGGCGATCCCGGAAGGGAGCAGGCGCGCCTGCAGTGCGGTACGCTCGATCGCCTCCAGCGCGCTGCCGGCATCGCCGAGGCCCTGCGACAGCGCAGCGAATCCGACTATCCCGCGCAGGTGTGCAGACTCATCGTCACGGATGATGAAGGGGCGTGCTGACAGCTGTTCGCGCAACGCCTGCGCGGTGCTGCCCAACTGCTCCTCGTCGCTGCCACGCGCCAGTGCCAGGAAGCTGTTGTCGTTCAAGCGCGCGAGCAGGAAGGGCTGCATGGCGTCGGCCAAGCGTTGTCCGGCCTGCACCATCAGGCGCTCGAAGGTGGCATGGCCGTAACGTTCGCGCAGGCCCAGCGCGTTGCCGATCTCGATGAAGTACAGGCCGCCGTGCTCGCGCCGGAACAGCGCGTCAACCAACTGCTGCTGCAGGTGGCGGCGCGTCGGCAGGCCGGTTTCCGGGTTGTTCAACAGCGGGCCGCCGTGGCTGTCGGACAGGCTGGCGGCCTGCGCGCGCGCGCGGCGGATGCGATTGGACACTGCCGCGACGAGGTGGCGCGGGCGGATTGGTTTGTTCAGGTAGTCGTCGGCGCCGCTGTCCAGCACCTCGAACCGCCGCTCCGGGTCCGGATCGCTGCTGAGCAGCAGGATGGGCAGCATCTGCATGCCGGGCCGCTGGCGGATCATCGCGGTCAGGTGCATGCCATCCAGACCCGGCGGGTGCAGGTCCATCAGGATGAGGTCGGGCGCATGCGATTGGATGGCCGACAGCACGCTTTCGGTATTACCGACGACCTCCGCCTGCATGCCGGCTCCGTGCAGTACGCTCTGCGCGAACAGGGCCTGTGCGCGGTCGTCTTCGACTACCAGGATCCGATAAGGCGCATCGCCGGAAGCGGGTTCGGGCAGCAGAGGGGCATCGGGCGATACGGCAGTGTCGTCGCCCTGTGCCGGTGCGACCGACAGCGCCATGAGGTTGTCCGCAACCACAGCCGCAGCCGGAACTGTAGCCTCGGCGATGGCCGCCGCCACGGGCGCGGCCGCCCAGCGCTGCCAGTGGTTGGCGGGTGGGGTTTCGGCACCGGCGTGGCGCGAAGGATGTGTTTCGTTCACAAGGGCAGCCGCGTGGAGAGTAGTGGGATTATGCGACAGGGTCGGCACGCGGCGCGTCCGGTCCGCCACCGACCAGCCAGCGCACGCCCTTCCAGAGGGTGCGCCACACCAGCCAGACAGCCAGCGCGCCGGCGAGGCTGCAGGCCAGCACCACCACCAGGGCGATCCACGGGTGGGCCAGCGCCAGTGCCAGCCCGCCGACCACCACGGTGTCCTCGGCGGTTGATGCGATCCAGTTGCTGGCCGGTTCCGGGGACGTGTTGAGCAGCGCCCGCGTGCCGGCCTTCAGGCCATGGCTGGCCAGTGCGACGCCCGCTCCAGCCAACAGTGTGCCGGTGCCCAGGTCGCCGTCGGGCGACAACGTGGCGGCCGCCAGGAAGGCCCCGGCGGGAACCCGTGCCAGGGTCTGCAGCAGGTCCCAGGCCGAGTCCACGCCTGGAATCTTGTCGGCGAAGAACTCCGCCACCGCCAGCACGGCTGACGTGCCAAGCACCCACCAGGACTCGGTGGCCTGCAATGCCGGCGGAAGGTCCACCCAGCCCAGCAGGCCGGCCAGGCCCACGCCGAACACGGTCAGGTAGACCCGGATGCCGGCCAGCCAGGCCAGCAGGATGCCGATCACGAACAGGTGGGCGTCGGTCATGGCGGTTGCTCCAGCCGGATACCAGTGCAGGAAAGAATGCTGTCGAGGGTGCACTATCGGGGATGCCGCGACTGAATGCCACAGGCGGGGCCAGGGCCAGGGGGCGCTGCGTCCTGAACTACAATGAACGGCACAGATCGATTCGAGGCCGGGCCGTATCGCCCGCTTCGATGCCAATGGAGATTCGCCATGAACAGCCGTCCGCCTTCGCGCGTCCAGATCCGCATGCCGGGCCAGCCCGCGCCAGGCCATGACCGTCGTCGCCTGCTGCTGGCCGGGGGCGCTGCGCTGTTCGTGCTGCTGTTGGCCGTGTTGTTGGGCTTCTGGCTTGGCCGGCCGGGCGGTGATGTCGGCAGCCAGTTGAAAGCCGCCAGCCAGCGCGCGGAGACCCTGCAGCAGCAACTGGTGGAACTGCAGCAGAAGCAGGCCACGCTGGAGGCCTCGGACCGCATCAGCCGGGCAGCCAACAACGAAGTGCAGGTATCCCTGGCCGAGCGCGATGAGGAAATCGCCGGGCTGCGCGCGGATGTCGCATTCTATGAACGCCTGGTCGGCGCCACCAGCCAGCGCAAGGGCCTGAACACGCATTCGGTGGAATTCCGCCAGGAAACGGCGGGAACCTACCAGTACACCGTGGTATTGACCCAGAACCTCAATCGGGGCGCAATCAGCCAGGGTCAGATGCGTTTTACCGTGGAAGGCGTCAAGAATGGGCGCCTGGCCACCGTCAGCTGGGACGAGCTGCACCAGCGCACCAGCGTGCCGGGACAGGAATATTCGTTCCGGTACTTCCAACAGCTCGGCGGCAGTGTGATGCTGCCGGCAGACTTCACCCCGCAACGGGTGAAGGTCACACTGGGAAGTGGTACGGGGAGTGCCACGCAGGTATTCGATTGGAAACTGGCCGGTGCGACGGCCGCGAACGGGGAGTAGGAAAATGTTTGGAAGCAGCAAGTCCAGCCGTGATGGGCAACTGGTGGTCGATGCGTTGATCGGCAGCCAGGTGGTGATCCGCGGCGATGTGGAGTTCAGTGGCGGCCTGTACGTGGAAGGTCGCATCCATGGCAAGGTCATCGCCCAGGACGCGGCCAGTGCCGCCAACCTGACCCTGGCCGAGAACGGCGTGGTCGAAGGCGAGATCCGTGCCCAGGTCGTGGTGATCAGTGGGCGGATGGATGGCGACGTGCATGCCACCGAGCGGGTCGAACTGACTCCGAGCGCGCGGGTGAATGGCAATGTCCATTACCAGGTGGTGGAAATGAGCGCCGGTGCACAGCTGAACGGACGCCTGATCCATGCCAGCACGCCGGTTGCCGCGTTGCCGCCACCGGAAACCGCCGAGGACGAGGCGGCCAGTGGCAAGGGCGACACCGCTGCACGGCGCAAGCTGGCCGAGGCGATGGCTTGAAACCCGTCGTCGGCAGCCCCATGCTGGAGGCATGAGCACGCTGATCTCCCTACCCGGCACCGCAGAAGCGGCGCCGGGCTACCAGTCCCTTGACCGCCCGCTGAATTTCACCGAGTCCGCTGCGGCGAAGGTGCGCGAGCTGATCCAGGATGAAGGCAATGCCGACCTGGCCTTGCGCGTTTACATCGAGGGTGGCGGCTGCTCCGGCTTCCAGTATGGTTTCGAGTTCGACGAGAACCGTGCAGAGGATGACCTGGCCGTGCAGACCAGCGGCATGACCCTGCTGGTGGATCCGCTCAGCCTGCAATACCTGATGGGCGCCGAAGTGGATTACACCGAAAGCCTGACCGGCGCGCAGTTCGTGATCCGCAATCCGAACGCCAAGACCACCTGCGGGTGTGGCAGCAGTTTCAGCATGTAACCCCTGGCCGCGCGAGGCGGTCGCAGCAGCGACTTGCCAGCGGCGGCGCATGCGTTCAGGCTTGCCGGATGTCCATGATCCCAACGCTGCTTTCCGGATTCGCCTTCGTCGGTGAACCGCTCGAGCGCGCCGATACCCTGCGCGCTGATGCCGAGGCATTGGCGCAGCTGTGGCCGGATGCGCGCATCCTCGTGCTGGACCAGGACGGTACCGCTTTTACCGGACCGGACGACCAGCCACTGCCTTTGACGGGCGCCGCGCTTGGCGCAGGCCCGGGTACTGCCGTGTTCCTCGGCCTGCGTGGCCGCCAGGCCTGGTTTTCGGTGGAGGCATCGGTGGTCGATGTGTCTGCGCCCGGCCGCATGGACCTGCGCCAGGCGGCCCTGCTGTGGTCGATGGCCGATGCCACGGCCTTCAGCTATGCGCGCGGCATGTCCTACTGGCATTCGCGCACCCGCTTTTGCGGTGTCTGTGGTGGTGGCGTGCGTTTCGAACGCGGCGGCTTCGTCGGCCGCTGCCAGCAATGCGCCACCGAGCACTATCCGCGCGTGGATCCGGCGGTGATCGTGGCGGTGGAAAACCGCGGGCGCCTGCTGCTGGGACGGCAGGCGAGCTGGGCACCGCGCCGTTACTCGGTGCTGGCCGGTTTCGTCGAGCCGGGCGAATCGCTGGAGCAGACCGTCATCCGCGAAGTGCATGAAGAAAGCAAGGTGACGGTGGCCGCGTGCCAGTACCTGGGTACCCAGCCGTGGCCTTTCCCTGGCGGGCTGATGGTCGGCTTCCGTGCGCAGGCTGCCGATGGCGAGCCGGAGGTGGATGGTGAGCTGGAAGACGCGCGCTGGTTCACCGCTGCGGAAGTGGGCGCCGCACTTGCCCGCGATGTGCAGGACGATGGCGAGGGAATCCGCCTGTCGCCGCCGATCTCGATATCACGCAGCCTGATCGAGCACTGGTACCAGCAGCAGCTCGGGAGCGCCTGATGTTCACCACCCTGGTCGCCGTACTGGTTGCGCTGGCCTTGGGACACGTTGCGCCCGACGCTGCGGCAACGCTGCGTCGCTTCGAGACCTTCCGCCGCTGGCTGGCGTGGCTTGCCGCACATGCGGGCCAGGGCTGGCGTGGGGCGGCCGGCGTGGCGATGGCGGTGTTGCCGCCATTGCTGCTGATGGCTGTGTTGGCCTGGTTGTTGCGTGGGGTGTTGTTTGGCCTGCCGTCGCTGCTGCTCGGGGTGGCCGTGCTGGCCTGGTGCTGGGGGCCGCGTGACCTGGACCGCGACGTCGAGGCGATCATCGACGCCGACGAGCCGGCCGTGCGCCATGTCGCCGTCAACAACCTGCAGGCGGCTGGCGGCAGCCTGAGCGAGGACATTCCCTCGTTGGTGGAAGCGACGGTATACAACGCGCTGCGTCGTTGGTTCGCGGTGCTGTTCTGGTTCCTGCTGTTGGGCCCGGCAGGTGCGCTGGGTTATCGGCTGATGGCGTTGATGGCGATCAGCCCGATGCGCGCGCTGGTACAGCCGGAGACGCTGCGGCCCGCACAGCGCGTGCTGGGATGGCTGGAGTGGCCGGTGGCGCAGCTGATGGCCCTGTCGATGGCGCTGGCGGGCAATTTCGATACCGCATGGAAGGCGTGGCGGCAGGCGCATGGCGAGCGCTGGATGCACGATGTCGGCTTCCTGGGGGCCGTGGCCCGTGCCAGTGTCAGCGCCGAACTGCGTGAAGAAGCGCATGACTACACCGATGCCGGATTGTTGCCGGTCTGGCAGCGGCTGCCCGAACTGCGCGATGCGATGAGCCTGGTGTGGCGGATGCTGCTGCTGTGGCTGGCGGCGCTGGCCCTGCTGGTGATTGCAGGCTGGGTGACGTGAAGAACAGCTTCTGATGCGCCTGATGCGCCGGGCCATGCCCGGCGGAATCATCGGCACCCGCTGTGTCTTCTGTAGCGCCGGGCCATGCCCGGCGGAATCATCAGGCACCCGCTGTGTCTTCTGTAGCGCCGGGCCATGCCCGGCGGAATCATCAGGCACCCGCTGCGCTCGCCGAGCATGGCTCGGCGCTACCGATGACGATCGCGCTGGATCATCCCGGGGCCAACGCGGTGAATGGTGCCCACGGCAGGTTGCGCAGGAGCGCATAGCCGACCAGCAGCACCAGCCAGAACATTGGATTGGCCAGCACGCGCATCAGGGGATCCAGTGCGCGCAAGCGCACGCCTGCGCCATACAGCAGCATCAACAGCAGGAATGGCAGGCTGATGACCAGCAACGGGTTCATCGCCATCGCGCCGGCCAGGTCGAAATGCACCAGTGAGTGCAGGCAGCGCGTGCTGCCACAGCCAGGGCAGTAGAGGCCGGTGAGCGCATACAGCGGGCAGGACGGCAACGGGCTGCCGCTTGCATAGGGGCTGACGTTGCGCAGCACCAAGGTGGCACCGGCAGCCAGGGCGGCGGCCGCGCCCAACGGCAGCCAGCGTCGCAATGGCGAAGTGGCGGTGGAAATCGACATCGTGCAGTAGCGGGATCCCGCCAGTGGGCGGACCCTGCCGGTCGGCTCAGTAGTTGCTGTTGCCAAGCATGCTTGGGCCACCGATGGCAAACACGAAGATCGCATACAGCACGATGATGCTTATGGTCACGATCGCCGACCACATAGCGAACTTCTTCGCCTTGTCCGAGGCCTCGCGCGCACCGGCGATATCGCCCGCGGCGACCTTGCCATTGACCTGGGCGGCGAACACGATCGACACGATGCCAAGCGGCAGGCAGCAGAACAGGGTGGTCAGGATCGACCAGACCAGGTGGTTGGGGATCTGCGGGGTGGTGGCATTCATTGCATGAGCTCCTTGCGGGTGGTGGTGACTCAGTTACCGGAAAGCGCGCCCAGCGCGGCCAGGCCGCCGAACAGCCCGAACCACATCAGCAACAGGATCGGCAGCGCAGCGGCCGATGCCACGGCCCACCAACCTGCCTTGCGCGATGCATCGTGCGCGCCCGCGAGGTCACCGGCAGCGCGGCGGCCATCGACCTGGGCGGCATAGACGATCGAGACCACGCCCAGCGGCAGGCAGCAGAAAAGCGTCGACAGGATCGCCCAGACCAGGTGGTTGGGAACGAAGACCGACGAGGTGCCAAGCGGTGGTGGATGGTTCAACTGCGAAACTCCATTCCTTGGTGGCCGGCGATTTCACGGCATGCCGGAGCGCCCCTTGTGGTTGCGTAATCTACAGCAATGAACGTCATGTGTATGCGTTTGCGGCACGATCATGTAATCGATTCCATCCTGCATCGACGGCCAGCGAAGGGCGAGGGTAGGATCGTGCGTCCTCACCGCCTCCCCTGCTACCGGCACTGCTGTGGCTTCATGCGTTGCTGCCGCGCAGCGCACGAACCTGCGTTTCCAGTGCGGCGGCGGTCGTGGTGGCGCCGTCGATGGCAGGTGCCGCCACCACTTCGATTGTGGCGCGGAACCGGCGCGGTACGCGCATGCGGCCCAGTCGGCTGTCGCGCCGGCTCCACATGCTGCTCCACATGCCGCGCAATGCCATCGGCACCACGGGGACGGGGCGCCGTTGCAGGATCTTCTCCACCCCGCCCTTGAACGCCGAGATGTCGCCGTCGCGAGTCAGTGCGCCCTCCGGGAATATGCACACCAGCTCGCCTTCGGCCAGTGCTGCATCGATCTCCTCGAACGCGCGCTGCATCAATGCCGGGTCTTCCTTGGCACCGGAAATCGGGATGGCTTTGGCGGTGCGGAAGATCCAGCTCATCACCGGGATGTTGAAGATGCGGTAATACATGACGAAGCGCACCGGCCGCGGAATGCTGGCGGCCAGGATCAGGGCATCCATGTAGCTGACGTGGTTGCATACGATCAGCGCGGCGCCCTCATCGGGAACATTGGCCTCGATGCCGTGCGGGCGCAGCCGGTACAGGGTGCGCACCATCAGCCAGCTGAGGAAGCGCATCAGGAATTCGGGCACGATGGTGAAGATGTAGATGGCTACCAGCGCATTGGCGATAGCCAGTGCCAGGAACAGCTGCGGGATGGTCATTCCTGCCGCATGGGCAGCGAGGCCGACACCGGCTGCGGCAACGATGAAGCCGGAGTTCTGGATATTCAGTGCGGCGAACACGCGCGACATCTCCGACTTTGGCGTGCGGCTCTGGATCAGCGCGAACAGCGGCACCACGAAGAATCCGGTGAACAGGCCGATACCGAGCAGGTCGATGATGATGCGCGTGCTGCCGGGTTGCTGCGCGAACTGGAGGACCGACAGGCCCTGCGCGGTGGCTTCGCCGGCGCGGGCGAAGTACAGGTCGAGCATGAAAGCGGTCATGCCGAACGCACCCAGCGGCACCAGGCCGATTTCCACGGTGCGGCCGGAGAGCTTCTCGCACAGCAGCGAGCCGACGCCGGTGCCGACCGAGAACAGGGCCAGAGCGAAGATATACAGCGTGGGCTCGCCGCCCAGGTTGGTGATGGCGTAGGTTGGCAATTGCGAGGTGAGCACGGTACCGACGAACCAGAACCAGGACACGCCGAGGATGGCGTTGCGCACGGCCTTCTGCTTCTTCGCCATGCGCAGCACCGCCAACGATTCCGGCAGCGGATTCCAGTTGATCTTCAGTTCCGGCGCGCCGGCGTCCACCTTCGGAATCATCCGCGCACAGACGTTGCCGCATACCGCCAGCGCAATCACCGCCGTGGCCGCCACCACGGGCCCGTGGCTGCCAGCAAGGGTGAAAATGAGCCCGCCGACGATCATGCCGGTCAGGATGGACATCGACGTGCCCATCTCCACCAATCCGTTGCCGCCGGTCAGTTCCTCGGGCTTGAGCACCGAGGGCAGTACCGAATACTTCACCGGGCCGAACAAGGTGGACTGCAGGCCGGTGCAGAACAGTGCTATCAGCAGCACGGGCATGCTTTGGGTGAGGAAGCCGGCGGCGGCCAGCGTCATGATCACGATCTCCATGCTGGTGGTGATCACGATCAGCCGGGATTTCTCCAGCTTGTCGGCGATCTGTCCGGCCAGTGCCGAGAACAGGAAGTACGGCAGGATGAAGATCGCCGGTGCCAACGTGGTGTACAGCGAGCGCTCTTCGGCCGACACGCCGAGGTAGAACAGCAGGCCGATGATCGCCTGGCGGTACACGTTGTCGTTGAATGCGCCGAGCGACTGCACGATGAAGAACGGCAGGAAGCGGCGCTGGCGGAGCAGGGCGAACTGGCTGTGGCCTGGCATGGAAACTCCTTCGGACCGGCGAAGCCTAGCATCCGCGGGTGACAGGGTGGTCGCCTGCGGCGGGCTCGAAGCAACAGCAACAGCAACAGCAACAGCAACGTCAAAAGCTGCAGGGCTGTGTGTTGGTGGGGCGGGGTGGGTTGGCGGGGGACGGCAACATCCGCATCCTGCGGGCCTCGTTTCGCGCCATCCATGGCGCTCAACGCCCCCGCCAACCCGCCCCGCCCCACCTTCGACAGGTCCATGCGGCGTCAGGTAGCACCGGGCCATGCCCGGCGGAATGGGGTGATGGGTGAAGGGTAGAGCGGGGCCATGCCCCGCTGCTCTTGTTTCCGGCATTGCGCGAACGGCAGCGGGGCATGGCCCCGCT
>NZ_JACGXS010000005.1 GCF_014117215.1 Stenotrophomonas tumulicola
TGGTAAAAAAGGGGACGGAGGGGATTAAGTCGTTTTTGGCCACCAGCGGCCAAAAACGACTTAATCCCCTCCGTCCCCTTTTCTGCGTTGCTGGAGCAGGGGGTGCAGGAATACGGCACCGACGATCAGTGCAACGCCCAGATAGAACCATCCGGCCACTTCGTGCTGCTCGCGCAGCAGTACCACCGCCAGCACCACCGCGTAAACCGGTTCCAGGTTGGTCACCAACTGTACGGTGTAGGCGCTGAGGTGGCGCAGCGCGACCAGTGCCAGGGCGAACGGCAGCAACGTGCACGCACCGGCCAGGACCAGCAGCAGCACGCCGTCATGCAGGTCCGGGACGACCCACAACGGGCTGGCCAGGGCAGGCAGCACGTAGGGCATCACGGGCGCCAGCAGGGTCAGGGTCATCGTGCCGGCACCGAGTTCCAGCGCGGTCACCGTCAGCGGGTCGGCGTGGCTGACCATGCGCTTGTTGAGCGAGCCGAACAGGGCCACCAGCAAGGCCGACAACGCGCCGATCAGCACGCCCAGCCGCATGCCTTCGGGAACCCCGCCGACCACCAGCGCAACGCCGGGCAGCACGGCGATGCCGAACAGCAGCTCGCGCAGCTGGAAGGGACGCTTGGCCACCCACGGTTCGATGATCGAAGTGAATACCGGTGCCAGCGCGATGCAGGTCGCCGCCACCGATGCGTTGGCCAGCTTGACTGCCCCGTAGAATGTCAGCCAGTGCAGGGCTACCAGTGCGCCGATGCCGGAATAGCCGACGACGCGGCGCAGTGGCAAGGTGCGAAGGCCGCGCCACACCCGTGGCAGCAGCGCCAGCATCACCACCACCAGCAGCATGCGCCACCACACCAGTGGCAGCGCAGGCAGGGTGATCAGTTTGCCGAGGATGGCGGTGATGCCCCATAGCAGCACGCAGAAGTGGATCTGGAAGAGTGCGGTGCGGGTTTCGGGGCGGCTCATCGACCTATTGTGAGGCAAGCGTGCACCGACGGCGATGGGTCAGGCCGGGTCGCAGCGTTGCTGCAGGGCCATCGCCGCCTCGGGATTGCGCACCTTCGCTGCGCCAATGCACAGCAGGTACACCGCACGTGGGCAGGCGGGTGCTGGCGGCGCAAGCAATGGCAGGTCGTCGACCGGTTTCCCTTGCGACCATGCCCGCGCGCGCGCCGCCCAGCGCTGTTGGAGGGGGACGGGCAGGCCAGCGGCCAGATGAGCCTGGCTGCGCTTGATCCGCGCGTAGACGAAATCAGCGGTGACATCGCCATGCAGCAGCGCCTCGCTGCTGTCTTCGATGACCAGCGCGACATTGTGCCTGCGCGCGACCTCGACCATTGCTTCGCTCCAGGCGGCAGGGTTGCGCACCTCCAGCGCGTGCTGCAATGGGATGCCCTCCAGCGTCGTCGGAAGCTCTTCGAGGAAGGCCGAGAACGCGATGGCATCGGCGGGGTGGCGGGGATCGAACTGCCACAACAGCGGGCCCAGCCGGTTGCCCAGCCCGAGTGCGGCCTGCAGGAACGTCCGTGCTTCCTTCGCCATGCCGGACAGGTCGCGGCGCTGCACCAGGTAGCGCGGCGCCTTCATCGAGAAGACGAAGCCGTCCGGCGTCTGCGCCGCCCAACGTGCGCACTGGACGGCCGTGGGCGTGCGGTAGAAGGTTCCGTTGATCTCGATGCAGCGCAGCCTGCTGCTGGCATATGCCAGCTCTTCGCGCTGCGGCATTCCCTGGGGATAGAACGCGCCGCCACGCCACTGCGGGAACACCCAGCCGCCGATTCCACAGCGGATCGGCCCGGGCATGGTCTTGTTTCCCATCGCACCCTCTCCTATGGCACGGGTCAGGCTGCCGCCAGCGCCGTTACCATCATGAGAAATCCCGGCGGCCGTCTGCAGGGTTCCGCCACGTTAGCCCGGAGCATATATCGATGAAGAACTGGATTGGGGGCGCCATGCTGTTGGCCAGCGCAACGATGGCGAGCGCGGCGTCGCCGCCGCCATTGCAGGATATGGATGCAACAGTGGAGCGGGTGCGTGAGCGCTTCGACGTGCCGGGCATTGCCGTGGCCATCGTCAAGGATGGCGAAGTCGTGCTGGAACGCGGCTGGGGCGTGCGCGAGCTGGGTCGGGCCGACCCTGTACAGGCTGACACGCTGTTTGCGATCGCGTCCAATACCAAGGCCTTCACCGCCACGGCACTGAACCTGCTCGCCGAGGATGGCAAGCTGGACATGGACGACAAGGTGGTCAACCACCTGCCGTCGTTCCGCATGTCCGATCCGTTCGTAACCGGACAGATGACCCTGCGCGACCTGCTGTCGCATCGCAGTGGCCTCAGCCTGGGAGCCGGCGACCTGCTGTTCTGGCCCACCACCAGCTACAGCAATGCCGAGGTCGTGCAGCGGCTGGGCAGGGTGCCATTGAAGGGGGGCTTCCGCGAACGTTATGCCTACGACAACATCCTGTATGCCGTCGCCCAGCAGGTGATCGAGAACGTCTCCGGGCTCTCCTACCAGGAATTCCTGCAGCAGCGCATCTTCGACAAAGTGGGCATGGGCGGCACGCGCTACAACGCCGACCACCTTCGCGCTGGCGACCATGCGGCGGTCGGCCATGCGAAGTTCGATTTCAAGGACCTGCGCACGGTGGCACCATTGACCTGGTCGAACAATGCCGGTGCCGGCGGAATCTACTCCAGCGTGCATGACATGGCGCGCTGGATGCAGGTGCAGCTGGAGCAGGGCAAGCTGGCCGATGGCGGTACGTTGTTCAGCGCGAAGAGCCAGCAGCAGATGTGGCAGATGCTCACGCCGCAGGTGGTGCCCGAACCCTCGGTGCCGGAACTGGCGCCGGCGCGTCCCAACTTTGCCGGCTATGGCGAAGGCTGGAGCCTGAGCGATTACCGTGGGCATCGGCTGGTCTGGCACACCGGCGGCTGGCCCGGCATGGTGTCCCGGGTGACGCTGGTGCCGGGCGAGAACCTGGGTGTGGTGGTGTTGACCAACCAGGAGGCAGGCGGAGCCTTCAATGCGATCACCATGAGCGTGCTGGATGCCTACCTGGGAGGCGACGCACATGATTGGGTGGACGCCTATGGCAAGGCCATGGACAAGGGGCGCAGCAAGGCCGATGCCGCATGGGCGAAGCACCAGCAGGCGCGGGCCGCGCGTTCGACACCGTCGTTGCCGTTGCAGGGTTACGCTGGAAGCTATCGCGATCGCTGGTATGGCGACATGCGCATCACAGGTAGCGGCAAGGCCCTGCGCCTGCAGTTCGACAGGACCGCGCAACTGGTGGGCACGCTGGAGCATTGGCAGCACGACACCTTCATCGTGCGCTGGGATGATCGTTCGCTCAATGCGGATGCCTTCGTGAACTTCAGCCTGGATCCTGATGGCAAGGTACGCGACGTACGCATGCAGCCGATTTCGGATCTCACCGACTTCAGCTTCGACTTCCAGGACCTGCTGTTCGTGCCGCAAGGCTGATCGCTTCCGCCGAGCATGGCTCGGCGCTACCGGGGCCGGCACTTCGTGCTGTTGCTGCCGCAGGGCTGGGCCATGCCGGTGCACGCGAGGCGTGGACAGCATGTCCACGCGTGCACGCGCGCAGTGGGATAATCCCCCGGTTATCCCGCTGTGAGCGACTGCAATGTTCCGCTGGTTCGAAGCCCTTATCCCGGTGTTCCCGCCGGTGGACAAGCGCACGCCGCCCCGCAGCGTGGCGGCGTTCTATCTGTTCTACCTGCGGCCGGTATGGCCGGTACTGCTGGCCACGCTGGTCGCCGGGTTGCTTCTGGCGCTGGTGGAAGTAGCGATGTTCGACTTCCTCGGCCGCATCGTGGACATGGTCGCCGAGCAGCCCGGCGCGGGCTTCTTCCAGCGCCATGCCCGTGACCTGGCATGGATGCTGGTCATCTGCGTGGTGGCAAGGCCGGTGCTGGTCGGCCTGCACAACCTGTTGGTCAACCAGGCCATCGTGCCGGGCCTGAGCAACCGCTCGCGCTGGCTGATGCACAACTACGTGGTTCGGCAGAGCCTGACCTTCTTCCAGAACGATTTCGCTGGCAGCGTCGCCAACCGGGTCATGCAGACCGGCACCTCGCTGCGTGAATCCGCGGTGCAGATGGTGGATTCGCTCTGGTACATCGTGGTCTACACCGGAACCGCGCTGTTCCTGTTCGCGCAGGCCGATTGGCGGCTGATGGTGCCGCTGGTGCTGTGGCTGCTGGCCTATGCGGTGATCATGGTGTATTTCGTGCCGCGCGCGAAGCAGCGGGCGTGGATCGCTTCCGAAGCCCGGTCCAAGGCCATGGGGCGCATCGTCGACGGCTACACCAACATCCCGACGCTGAAGCTGTTCGCCCATGGCGGGCACGAACAGGCCTACGTGGCCGAGGCGATCGAGGAACTGGCGGTCAAGCATCGGCGGCAGACCCGGGTCACCAGCGGCATGGACCTGACCATCGCCATCGTCAACGGTTTCCTGATCGCCGGAACCTGCGGGCTGGCGCTGTGGCTGTGGAACGGTGGACATATCACCGTCGGCGCCATCACGTTGGCCACCGGCCTGGTGATCCGCATCCACAACATGTCCGGTTGGATCATGTGGACCATCAACGGCATCTTCGAGGACATCGGCACGGTGCAGGATGGCATGACGACCATCTCCCAGCCGTTGACCGTGCAGGATCGCGACGATGCCGTGCCGTTGCGCGTGACCGCCGGCGGCGTGCACTTCCAGGACATCCATTTCCACTACGGCAAGCGCGGTGGCGTGATTTCCGGGTTGGACCTGCAGGTGCGGCCGGGCGAGAAGATCGGCCTGGTCGGGCCGTCCGGCGCGGGCAAGTCGACCTTGGTCAACGTGCTGCTGCGCCTGTACGACCTGGAAAGCGGGCGCATCCTCGTCGACGGGCAGGACATCGCAGCGGTCACCCAGGAGAGCCTGCGCGGCCAGATCGGCGTGGTGACCCAGGACACCTCGCTGCTGCATCGTTCGATCCGCGACAACCTGCTGTACGGGCGCCCCGGGGCCAGCGAAGAAGAAGTACGCGCGGCAGTGGCCAAGGCGCGGGCCGATGGCTTCATCGGCAGCCTGGTGGACGCCCAGGGGCGGCAGGGCTACGACGCGCTGGTCGGCGAACGCGGGGTGAAGCTGTCAGGTGGACAACGCCAGCGCATCGCCATCGCGCGGGTGCTGTTGAAGGATGCGCCGATCCTGGTGCTGGACGAAGCGACCTCGGCGCTGGATTCCGAAGTGGAAGCTGCCATCCAGGACAACCTGGACGAACTGATGGGCGGCAAGACGGTGATTGCCATCGCGCACCGGTTGTCGACCATCGCGCGCATGGACAGGCTGGTGGTGATGGACCAGGGACGCATCGTGGAAACGGGTACGCACGCCGAGCTGGTCGCTGCCGGGGGCCTGTATGCGCGGCTGTGGGCGCGGCAGACAGGTGGGTTCGTCGCCGCGGAGGGGTGAGGTCCTGTAGCGCCGGGCCACGCCCGGCGTCCCGCATCCCGCGCGGGTCGGTGCAGTAGCCGCCGGGCGTGGCCCGGCGCTACAGCAGCCGGCGGCCCGTTATTCGATCGGCTGGTCCAGCATCAGCTGGCGTGCGAAGCGCACCGGTGGCGCGCCGTAGGACAGCATCTGGTCGTGGTAGGTCTTCAGGTTGAAGGTGTCGCCCAGCTTTTCCTCGGCCGCCTTGCGGGTGTCGAAGTGTTCCTGCGCCCCGACGAAGTAGGTGGGCAGCTGGGCGGACGTCAGCTGCGCACGCACCCACTTGCCCGATGCTTCGCTTTCCTGCTGGAACGCATCGTGGGTCATCAGCTGCATGGCCTGCTCACGCGTCCAGTTGTCCACGTGCACGCCCTGGTCCAGGATCGCATTGGAAATGGTGCGCAGGTAGAACTTCAGCTGCACGAGGTGGAACAGTGGATCGTTGTCCAGGTAACCCTGCTCCTGCATCATCCGCTCGGTATAGACCGCCCAGCCTTCGGCGAACAGTCCCGAACGCAGCACGGCGCGCAGGGTGGAGGGGAACTTGCCCGAGTGCCAGCCTTCCAGGTAGTGGCCAGGAGTGCCTTCATGGATGCTCAGCAGGTGGATCATGCGCGAGTTGTATTCGCGCAGGAACGAGTCGACCTGCTTGTCGCTCCAGTCTTCCGGGATCGGCGAGACGGCGTAGAAGGTCTTCAGGTTCTTGTCCAAGGGGCCGGGAGAGTCGCAGTAGGCCACGGCCACGCCGCGCTGGAACTCCGGCATCAGGATGATGTCCACCGGGGCGTCCGGCAGGGTCATCAGGTCGTGCTCGCGCACGAACGCGGTGGACTGGTCCAACGCTGCCTTGGCATCGTCCACCACTTTGTCGCGCGCCGGCTTCTCTGCATAGGCCAGTTCAAGTGCCGCCTCGATCGCCTTCTGCTGCTGTTCGTCGCTGGGGCTGGCCGGCATCGCGGGCGCGCCTGGCTTGTCCTTCAGCACGACCTGCGCGATGCCGTACATGTCCTGGCGCACGCGCTTGAGTTCAGCCCGGGCGCGCTCGCCGATCTCCTGCCGCGACAGCGAGGAGTTCAGCGCGAACTTCAGCTTCTGGTCGTACAGGTCCGCGCCGATGCGGAACTCGCCCTTGGCGTTCGGCACCAGGGTCTTGTCCAGCCACTGCTGCTGGTCGTCCACGGCCTTGCGCAGGCCGTCGATGGCAGCCTGCAGGCGTTGCTGGTCGGCCTGCGGAAGCTCGCCAACATGCGGGGTGATGAACGTATCGACGATGCTCAGGATGCCGCGGTTCTGCTTGGCCACCGTCTCTGCATGGATCTTCGGCACGCGTGCCGGGTCCAGGTTTTCGCGGGCCTGGGCGAAGATCGTGGGGATCTTCTCCATGCGCGCGGTAGCCGACTTCAGGCGGTCGGGCAGCGGGGCGAACTCGCGGGCCATCAGGCCATAGAGCGCACTGCCGGCCAGGCCGTTGTACAACTGCGGATCCCACTTCGCCGACTGCAGGACCTCGGCGTTCCAGATGTCCGACTGCAACTGGTTACGCAGGATCGCCGCATCCACCTGGTTCTCGCGGCCAAGGCTGGCGACCTCGACCTTGTCCAGGTCGGCGAGCAGGCCCTTGTAGGCGGCCAACGTCTTCTGCTGTCCCGCTGCGCTGAGGTCGTCGATGTCGCTGTCGAAACGGTGGTCGCCGATCTGGGTGGCGCCGACCGGGGACAGTTGCATCCAGGTGTCCAGCGCGCGCCTGGAAAGATCGGCGAAGGCCGCATCTGCAGTTGCATCACCGGCCTGGGTGCTGGCTGGGGTCCCTGCGGTCCCATTGGCGGAGGGGGTGTCGGCCTGTTGGCAGCCACCCAGGGCGGCGATCAGGGCGAGGGCGAGAAGATGCTGGCGCATCGGCAATCCTGTCAGAGGAACGATCCCCAAGCATAGGGCGCAGCCGATACCCTGTCTGCGTGCCAAAGGATTACCCGGGAAGCGGGTGCTGCAGCCTGGCCCGTTCCGCCATCAAGGCAAGGCAGCGCGGCATGGCCGCGCTACCACGGCAGCATCAGCCTTCGTCGGTCTCGAATTCGACGAATACGTCCAGCTCCAATGCGAGTTCCTGCACCGCGTCGCGGATCTTCTGCGCAGTGTTTTCATTGCCGACTTCCACTTCCAGCTCATGGATGCCCGGGCCGATGTCATCGGACAGCCCCGCGGAACTGGAATCTTCATCGTCCATATGCGGCATCAGATCGTCTGTTTCCTCGATGTGCTCGATGCCTTCCACGCCTTGCAGCAGGTCGCTGATCGCACGGGCGTCGTCCTCGGTTCCGGTGATTCGCAGTCGCAGCATGGGCATGGCGGCATCCAGGTAGGGGCAGGACTGCAGCCTAGCCAGCGGCGGGCAAAGGGCGGGTGACGGCAGCACGGGGCGGTACGATCAGCCGGTGCCCGGCGGATTGCCCGGCAGCGCCGGTATCGGCGTGGCTTCGTCCCGCGCCTCGTGCAGCAGCCAGTCCATGAACGCATGTGCGGCATGCCCGGGTGCCTGCGACTCGCTGTAGACCACGTAGTAGGCATAGCGTGCCTTCAACCGTGGCCCCGGCAGGCGCACGACTTCGTGACGCTGCAGGTATGGCTGGGCGATATGGGTGCGCGCAAGCACCGCTCCCATGCCATACACCGCCGCGCGCATGGCATCGGTACTGTCGGCGAAGGTATGCATGGGTGGCAGCGCGGCAGGCACGCGGACCCCTGCATGCCGGAACCAGTCGCGCCAGCCTTGTGGCGAAAGATCGCTGAGCAGTGGCAGATCGACGATGCCGGCCGCGTCGGCCAGTCCGTGCACGCCAGGCAACGCGGGCGATGCGACCGGGAACAGGTCGTCGTCCATCAGGTGCCGCGCGTGCAGGCCCGGCCACTGGCCCAGGCCATAACGGATGCCCAGCTCCGGACCGTTGTCATCGAAGCGGTCCAGGCCATGGCCTGTGTGCAGCTGGATATGCACATGCGGATGCGCACGGGTGAAGCGCGGCAGGCGTGGCACCAGCCAGCAGTACGACAGCGAACGCAGGGTGGTGACCCGCAACTGTACGCTGTCGGCGCGAGGCTGCAGGTGGGCGGCCACCGTTGCCACGTCCGCCAGTGCGGCGCTGGCCGCGTCGGCCAGTTGGCGGCCTTCGGCGGTGAGTCGCACGCCGCGGGCGTGGCGCAGGAACAACTGCGTCCCCAGTTGTTCTTCCAGGCGACGGACATGGTGGCTGACCGCGCTGGCGGTCACGTGAAGTTCCTGTGCGGCAGCGGTGAAATTCTGGTGGCGTGCGGCCACCGCGAAGACACCCAGTGCCGGCAGCAGGGAAGGGCGGAGCAGCATGGTAAGCCTCAAAGCAGATTTGTGGCTGGCAGCGATACTACGCGCTTGTGCGTCCCGCGTGGCGGGAAGATGCTGGGTGCCCGGAAACAGCAGGAGCGTGGTGATGATGGTGGCCTGGCAGCAAGCAAGGACAGTGGCATGAGCGCGGTACCACAGGCGGTCGCGCGTGATTGGCGCACGCCGCTGGAACTGACCCTGCTGGGGGCGATCTGGGGCTGTTCGTTCCTGTTCATGCGCGTGGCGGTGCCTTCGTTCGGCCCGTATGCGCTGGTGGAGGTGCGGCTGGTGCTGGGAGCGTTGGTGCTGCTGCCGTTCCTGTGGCAGTCGCGCAGTCAGTTCCCGGCGCGCCGGTGGCTGTGGCTGGCGCCGATCGGCCTGATCAACTCGGCGCTGCCGTTCGTATTGTTCGCTTGGGCGGCCGAGCGTGCCCCCGCGGCGATCGGGGCGATCTGCAATGCCATGACGGTACTGTTCGCCGCGCTCATCGCGTTCCTGTTCTTCGGCGAAAAGATCGGCGTACGGCGCGCGCTGGCCCTGCTGGTCGGATTCAGCGGCGTGGTGGTGCTGGCGACGGCCAAGGTGGCGGGACTGAGCATCGGCGCGGCGGTGGTTGCCGGCGCGCTGGCGTCGCTGTTGTATGGGCTTGGCGTGAACCTGGTCAAGCGCCACATGACCGGCCTGCCGCCAGCGGCGGCCGCCGCCGCGACGCTGGGCTGCGCATCATTGTGGATGTTGCCGATGGCGCTGACGCATTGGCCACAGGCATCGGTGCCTGGTGCCGCATGGGCCTGCGCGGTGGCACTGGGCGTGGTCTGTACCGGCCTGGCGTTCCTGATGTTCTACCGGCTGATCGGACGCATCGGGCCATCGCGGGCATCCACGGTGACCTATCTGGTGCCCTTGTTCGGTGCGGCGTTCGCGTGGTTGTTCATCGGTGAGCCGGTGACGCTGCAGATGCTGCTGGCCGGGGCGCTGATCCTGGGCAGCGTGGCGGTCAGCCAGCGCAGTTGAGCGGCAGGGTGCCAGCCACTGGCCGGCACCCCCGTCATGCCGGGCTCATCGCACCGGCACCGGGATGTTGCACAGGTCGATGTGCCCGGCTGGTCGCTTGTAGAAGTCATCGACGCGGTTGCGTCGCGCTTCCACCGTCGCCGCGAAGGTCTTCGAATCGGTGCGCAGCACCTGGATCGGCGTGCGTTCGGTTTCGGCCACGTCGCTGGCACGGCGGATGGCGGTGATCGGCGTACGCTGGCCCGGGTCTGCATAGAAGCCCATCGGTGCCGGGCCACGCGGCAGTGCACTGAGCAGTTCCATGCCCTTCAGCACGCGTCCCACCAGGGTGATGTTGCGATCCAGCTGGCGTGGCGACTGCCCGGTCACCACGTACAGCTCGGCACCCACGCTGCTGTCTTCCTCGTTGTTGCGCCCCGCGCCCACGGCGCCGTAGCAATGTGCCAGCCAGGTCCGGCCTGCCTTGTCATCCTGGCCGACGGCGAAGCCATCGCTGAATCCGGTGCGCGCTGCCCAGCCATCCGGATCGGGCAGCAGGCTCACTGGCAGGCCGCTGCTGGCACGCTCGAATTCTGCCGGCAGCCTGCGATCGGCAGAACCCAGTGGCCTGGCCTTGGCGGCATCATCGGCGTCCGCGTCGCCGAACTGCACCACGAAGTTGTCCTGCGCCCGGTAGATGCTGGTGCCATCCCAGAAATGTTCGTGCGCGAAGGTCTGGATGTTGGCGACATGGCGCGGCGCGAAGCGGGGGGCCAGTTCGATGATCACCCGGCCCGCCGGCAGGTCCATGTACAGCAGGTTGGCTGGATCCGGCGTGCGCCAGTCGTTGTCCGGCGCCGCGTCGAGGATCTGCTGGGGGCTGCGGTAAGGCGTGGCCGCCAGGGCAAGGCCGGGCAGCAGGCAGGCCAGGGCGAGGGCGGGCAGGGCGAGGCGACGGTCCATGGAAAGCCTTCGTATGAGTGGAATCCGATTCTGTGCGAACAGGCGCGAGGCCGCCAGCGGGCACAGTGACCAATGACACATCCACTAGGGTGAGGTTCGTACTAGTGTTCACTTCAACGTAGTGGAGATGCCGCCATGGCCGACGAATCGATCCAGCTGAAGAAGTTCCAGAAGGAGCTCAGCGCCGGCACGGTTTCGCTGGCCCTGCTGGCGGTGCTGGCGCGGGCCGCCGACCCGCTGTATGGCTACCTGATCGCCAAGGAACTGGAGCGGGTAGGCGAGGGGGTGCTGAGTGGCAAGCAGAGCGCGCTGTATCCGGTGCTGCGCAACCTGGAAGCTGCCGGCCTGCTGGAAAGCCATGTGGAGCCTTCGACCAGCGGCCCACCACGACGCTATTACCGCATCAATGACCACGGGCGTGTCGTGCTGGGGCAATGGACCCAGGCCTGGCGCGCCACCCGCGATTCCGTCGATTCCGTCCTGGAAGGGGTACTGCAATGAATACCGAGCACACGGCAGGCGCCGGCCTGCCGACCACCATCGCGCAGTATCTGGCACAGCTGCGCAGCGCGTTGCACGACGCTGATCCGGCCATGGTGCAGGATGCCCTGTATGACGCCGAGGAATACCTGCGTTCGGAGCTGGCCGCACAGCCGGGCCGCAGCGAAGCCGCGGTGATCGCCGACGTGGCCGGCAGCTACGGCGCGCCGGAAGAAGTGGCCGATATCTACCGCGAAACCGAGGTGACGGTCAGCCGCGCGCTGCGCACGCCGACCACATCGGTGGGACCACGGGCGCAGGTTCCTGCCGGCACCGTGGCGGCCGCTGCAGCCGTCGATCCGGCCAGCAGCAGCGCCACCGCGCCGCCACCGACCGTGCCGCCCGTCGCACCGCGTTCGTTGGCATCGCGCTTCTTCGGCGTGGCGGTGGATCCGCATACCTATGGTGCGTTGTTCTACATGCTGCTGTCGCTGGCCACCGGCACGTTCTTCTTTACCTGGGTGGTCACCGGCCTGTCGCTGTCGCTGAGCCTGATGATCCTGATCATCGGCATTCCGCTGGCGGTGCTGTTCTTCGGTTCGGTACGTGGGCTGTCGTTGCTGGAAGGGCGGCTGGTGGAAGCATTGCTGGGCGAACGCATGCCGCGCCGTCCCCGCTATGCCGATCGCAGCCGCAGTTGGCTGCAGCGCATCGGTGACATGTTCACCGATGGCCGTACCTGGCTGACCCTGCTGTATTTCGTGCTGATGCTGCCGCTGGGGATCGTGTATTTCACCATCGCCACGACACTGTTGATGTTGTCGCTGGGATTCATCTGGTCGCCGGTAGCCGCGCTGTTTTCCGGCATCAACCCGGGGTTGACCATCCAGTTCCCGGGGATGGACCTGGGAGCCTGGGTCACCCCGCTGCTGGCGGTGCTGGGCGTGCTGCTGCTGTTCGGCACGTTGCACCTGGCGCGTGGCATCGGTCGCCTGCACGGCAGGATGGCCAAGCACCTGCTGGTGCGGCTGTAGGCTCCACGGCAGTGCCGGTAGCGCGGTAGCGCCGAGCCATGCTCGGCGAGCGCGCAGCGCGGCCTGTGTCAGCCGCGATGACGCCGGATCGACAAGCCGCCGAGCATGGCTATGCCGGACCTCCTGAGCAGCATCCTTCGGGCCGCCGCAAGCGACGTTGGCAGCGGCTCCTGCCGCGGCCTTCGGCGCTACCGGGGCCGGTTGTCAGCCGGCCTTGCGCCGCAGCGGCGTGACGTTGCTCTTCTTCCTGGTCTTCGCCGCCGGTGCCTCGGCGTTGGCGGCGAAGAAATCGCGCACTTTCGGGTACACCACTTCGCGCCAGCGGCGACCACTGAAGATGCCGTAATGGCCGGCGCCTTCCACGATGAAGTGCTCGCGGCGCGCGGCCGGGATGCCACTGCACAGCGATTGCGCCGCTTCGGTCTGGCCGAGGCCGGCGATATCGTCCAGTTCGCCTTCGATGCTCAGCAGCGCGGTATCGCGGATGGCCGACGGATCGACCTTCTCGCCGTTGATCGACCACTCACCGCGGGGCAGCAGGAAATCCTGGAACACCACGCCGATGGTATCCAGGTAGTACCTGGCGGGCATGTCCAGTACGGCGTTGTACTCGTCGTAGAAGCGACGATGCGCATCGGCGTCTTCCAGGTCGCCCTTGACCAGGTCGGCGTAGAAATCCCAGTGCGAACTGAAGTGCCGGCTGGGATTCATCGACAGGAAACCCGCGTGCTGCAGGAAGCCCGGATAGACCCGGCGCCCGGCGCCCGGGTAGCCCGGCGGCACCGTGTGGATGACATTGTTCTCGAACCATGACAACGGGTTCTGGGTGGCCAGGTTGTTCACTGCGGTCGGGCTGCAGCGGGCATCGATCGGTCCACCCATCATCACCAGCGAGCGCGGCGTCGGCTCGCCGCGGCTGGCCATCAGCGAGACGGCGGCCAGCACCGGCACCGTAGGCTGGCACACGCTCACCACGTGCAGCCGCTCTACGCCGAGGTGGCGGATGAACTCCTGGATGTACTGGACGTAATCATCCAGCCCGAAATCGCCTTCGCTGGCCGGGACCATGCGCGCGTCCACCCAGTCGGTGACATACACCCGGTGGTCGCGCAGCAGCGTACGCACCGTGTCACGCAGCAGGGTGGCGTGGTGCCCGGACAACGGCGCCACCACCAGCACGAACGGCTGGTTGAGCATGGTATGCAACTGGTCCGCTTCATTGCTGTGGCGCTTGAAGCGCAGCAGCTTGCAGAATGGCTTGCTGACCTCTTCGTGCACCACGATCGGCACGCGCTCGCCGTCCACGTCGATTTCGTTGATGCCCCACTCGGGTTTCTCGTAGTCCTTGCCGAGGCGGTGGAACAGCTCGTTGACCGCTGCAAGGCGATCAGCGCCGGGCATCTGCGACCACCAGTGGCTGGAATTGGTGAAGAAGTGAGCGTTGGCCTGCGCCTGATGCACCCAGGGGGCGAGCAGGTTGCGGGTCAGTTCGTGCAGTTGATAGAGCATGACGAACCAATATGTATGGTCATATGTTGCCGCGCAGCATAACCCATTCGGAACCCGGCAGGTTCCAATTTGTCACAATTGCCCTGTTCAGCTTCGAGAAAGACTCGGGCCCGGTTCAGCTCTTCTCCAGTGCCGAAGCCTCGCCTGCCAACTCGCCGCCAAGCCAGCAGTGCGACCCTATCGGCAGCAGGCCGTGCTTGCCCAGCTCGCGCCGGTACCAGCGCGCCGGCCGTGCCTGGAAACCTTCGTGGTCGCCGTCGAAGGCATCTTCGGCGGTGAAGGTCTCCAGGAACGCCGTGCCGCCGGTGAGCTCGGCGACGCCGGCCAGTCCTGCGCGCAGCTCACGGTCCGGTACGTAATGCATCACGTCCGAACACACCAGCAGGTCGACCGGCGCGCAGGGGCGCAGCCATGCGAAATCGCCGAAGGAGGCCGGATGCAGGTTGCGCGTGCGTCCGTAACGGCGCACAGCGTACTCGCTGCTGTCGAAGCCAAGGTATTGGACTTTCGGACGCAGCTTGAGCAGTGGTGCACGCCAGGCGCCCTCGCCGCAACCGATGTCCAGCACGCTGCGGATCGGTCGTTCCAGATAATGCTCGGCGGTGGCCACGGCCAGGGCGACCTTCCGCGCCAGGCGTGCGCTGCCGCCGATATCGGCTCGGCGGTACCAGTGCTGGAAATAAGCGGCGTCGTAGGTCTTGTCCATGTACGTGGCTCTGTGCATCGGTGAAAATGGTGCCCATCCTACGCCAGCCGCTGGAGCGAGCACATGCAGTCTTACTTCTGGGTCAAGACCTTCCACCTGGTGTTCGTGGTGGCCTGGATGGCGACGGTTTTCTACCTGCCGCGCATCCTGGTCAACATCGCCGAGACGGCGGGGCAGCCGGCGGTCAGTGAACGCCTGCAGCTGATGGGGCTGCGCCTGTACCGCTTCGGCCACTCGATGTTCGGCCTGGCGTTCGCGCTCGGGCTGGTGCTGTGGCTGGGTTACAAGGTGATCCCTGATTTCCCCACCATGGTCGCTCCGGGCGCGGCCGGGTGGCTGCACGCCAAGCTGGGCCTGGTTGTGGTGCTGCTGGCGTATTTCATCTGGATCGGACGGATGTTGAAGGGCGTGGCCAAGGGCCGCGCGCTGCCTTCTTCGCGTGCGCTGCGCTGGATCAACGAGATTCCGCTGCTGGCTTTCATCCCGATCGTCTGGCTGGTGCTGGCCAAGCCGTTCTGAAGGTAGTGACGGGCCGTGCCCGTCAGCACGTCAAGGCAGCGGGTCATGGACCCGCTCTACCGGTAGTGACGGGCCATGCCCGTCAACACGGCAATCAGGGCAGGGATCCGTTCGACAGGTAGCGCCGGGCCATGCCCGGCGAGCGCGCAGCGCGGCCTGCGTCGGGTGTAACGGCGCCGGATCGAAGTGCCGCCGAACATGGCTCGGCGCTACCAAGGCGCATCGCGGTGCCTGATGGAACAGCCGCCGAGCATGGCTATGCCGGTCGTCATGACCAGCACCCTTCGGCGCTACCGGGGCCGCGCGTTACGCGGCCTCGTAGGTGCCGTAGCTGCGTAGGCGCGCGTAACGCCGGTCCAGCAGTTCGTTGCTGGGCAGCGCCTGCAGCGCATCCAGTTCATTCAGCAGCACCGCCTTCAGGCGCTTGGCCATCTGCGTGGGATTGCGGTGCGCGCCACCGGTCGGCTCGCGCACCACCTTGTCCACCAGTCCCAGGCCCTTCAGGCGTGGGGCGGTGAGGCCCAACTGCTCGGCGGCATCCTTTGCCTTGCCGGCATCCTTCCACAGGATGGAGGCGCAGCCTTCCGGGCTGATGGTCGAATACACGCTGTATTCCAGCATGATGGTGCGATCACCCACGCCCAGCGCCAGCGCGCCGCCGGAGCCGCCTTCGCCGATCACCGTGCAGATCACCGGCACCTTCAGCTCGGCCATCTCCATCAGGTTGCGTGCGATGGCCTCGGACTGGCCGCGTGATTCGGCATCGATGCCCGGCCATGCGCCGGCGGTATCGATCAGGGTCAGCACGGGCAGGCCGAAGCGCTCGGCCATCTTCATCAGGCGCAGCGCCTTGCGGTAGCCCTCGGGCTTGGGCATGCCGAAGTTGCGCTTGATCTTTTCCTTGGTATCCCGGCCCTTCTGATGGCCGATCACCATCATCGGGCGACCGTCGATACGGGCCAGGCCGCCGATGATCGCCTTGTCGTCGGCGAACGCGCGGTCGCCGGCCAGTTCCTGGAATTCGTCGCAGATCAGCCGCAGGTAATCCTGGGTGTAGGGACGCGAGGGGTGGCGCGCCAGCTGCAGCACCTGCCACGACGTCAGGTTGCGGAAGATCTGCGCGGTGCGCAGGCGCAGCTTGTCCTGCAGGGCGTGAACTTCGGCTTCGACGTTGACCGCCGGTCCGGCACTGGCGCTGCGCAATTCCTGGATCTTGGCTTCCAGGTCGGCGATGGGTTGCTCGAAGTCGAGGTAGTTCGGATTCATCGGAAACCGTCGTGTAAAGAAGAGGGGAAGTTTATCCCAAGGCGCATGGATGCCCCGTACGCCCGGGTCTGGTACTGGTTACGGTAGCGCCGGGCCCGTGGGCTGCCAACGCTTTTCGGCTCAGCTGGCCCAGGGGGGGCTGTAGCGCACCTTCAAGGTGCGGATGGCGGGGTCGGCGCGCAGGGCTTCAATCAGCTTGGAATCGATGCGCACCGCGCTCTCGCCAGCGACGTCGAGCATGCCGGCCACGGCACCGTCCTCGCCCTTCAGCAACAGGTCCAGGCGCAGCGGCGTGCGGCCGGGTCGGTGGCGATCGAGCAGGGCATTGACGCGCTCCCACACCGGACGGTCACGCCGCAGGTCCAGGCGCAGCGACAGCCGCGTAGCGTAGTTCGCGCAGACTTCGTCGAAGTCCCAGCATTGGCGGATGCGCAGCGCGAAGCCGCCGTTGAACTCGTCTTCGCGCAGCCCGCCCTTGACCACGAGGATGCGGTCCTTGGTCATCAGGTGGCCGAACTCGGCCATGGTGTCGGAGAACGCACTGCACTCGACGCGTCCACGCCCGTCTTCCAGCTGGATGAAGATCTGGCTCTCGCCCTTGCGGCGCACGCCGACCACCTGCCCGGCCAGCACGGCCTGTACCTCGGGACGCCAACGCTTCTCGCCGCCGCCGCCGTTGCTGTTGGCCGCCCAGATGCGCTCCACCGCGCCCAGGTCGTTGCCGACCAGGTCATGCACGTCTTCGCGATGCGGATCGAAGGGATGCCCGCTGAGGTAGAAGCCCAGCGTGTCACGCTCGCCGGTGAGCCGTTGCAGCAATGGCCACTCATCGGTTTCCTGCAGTTCCAGGTGGATGGCCGGTGCGTCCGGGTCCGGGCCGCCGAACAGCGAGTTCTGTCCGGATGCCCGTTCGCGCGCCATCTGCTCGGTGGCCTTGACCACTTCCGGCAGTTGCAGCATCAGCGAAGCACGGTTGCGTCCCAGTTCATCCAGTGCGCCGCAGTTGATCATCGCCTCCAGCGTGCGCCGGTTGAGCTTGGCCGAGCCGATGCGGGTGCAGAAATCCAGCAGGTCGGTGTAATGCCCCTTCTGCAGGCGCTCGTCGACCACCGCTTCGCATGCGCCTTGGCCAACGCCCTTGATCGCGCCAAGGCCATACTGGATGGTGTCCGGGCTGGCGGCTTCGAACATGTACGCCGACTGGTTCACCTTCGGCGGCAGCACGGTCAGGCCAAGGTTGCGTACTTCGTCGAGGAAGCCGACCACCTTTTCGGTGTTGTCCATGTCCGAGGACAGCGTGGCCGCCATGAACTCGGCCGGATAATGGCGCTTGAGCCAGGCGGTCTGGTAACTGACCAGCGCGTAGGCGGCGGCGTGCGATTTGTTGAAGCCGTAGCCGGCGAACTTCTCCATCAGGTCGAAGATCGCATCGGCCTTCGCTTCCCCGACGCCGTCCTTGGCGGCGCCTTCGCGGAATATTTCACGATGCTTGGCCATTTCGGCCGGCACTTTCTTGCCCATCGCACGGCGCAGCAGGTCGGCGCCGCCCAGCGAGTAACCGCCGACGATCTGCGCCATCTGCATGACCTGCTCCTGGTACACCATGATGCCGTAGGTGTCGCGCAGGATGCGTTCGGTACGCGGATCGGGATACTCCACGTCCTCGCGCCCGTGCTTGCGGTCGACGAAGGAGGGGATCAGGTCCATCGGGCCGGGACGGTACAGCGATACCAGCGCGATGAGGTCTTCGAAGCGATCGGGCTTGGCGTCCTTCAGCAACCGGCGCATGCCGGAGGATTCGAACTGGAACACCGCGCCGGTGTTGCCCGAAGCGAAGATGTCCTTGTAGGTTGGCGCATCATCCAGCGGCAGCGCCGCGATATCCACCGGTGGGATGCCGGCACGCTCGTGGCGCTGGTTGATCGCCTTCACCGCCCAGTCGATGATGGTCAGCGTGCGCAGGCCGAGGAAGTCGAACTTCACCAGGCCGACTTCTTCCACGTCGTTCTTGTCGAACTGGGTGACCGGGTTGCGGCCGATGCCGTTTTCATCGTGTTCGGCGAACAGCGGGCAGAACTCCGCCAAAGGCTCGGGGGCGATGACCACGCCACCGGCGTGCTTGCCGGCGTTGCGGGTCAGGTCTTCCAGCTGCCGCGCCAGGTCGATCAGGTCGCGGACATCGTCCTCGCTCTGGTAGCGCTGGATCAGCTCGGGCGAGGCCATCTCGCTGTCCTTGCCTTCGCCCATCGCGTCCTTCAGCGAAATGCCGAGGATGTTCGGGATCAGCTTGGCCACGCCATCGACCAGTCCGTACGGGAAGCCGAGCACGCGGCCACAGTCGCGCACCACTGCCTTGGCCGCCATGGTGCCGTAGGTGATGATCTGGCTGACCCGCTCGCGGCCGTACTTGCGCGCCACGTAGTCGATGACTTCGTCGCGACGGTCCATGCAGAAGTCGATGTCGAAGTCGGGCATCGACACGCGTTCCGGGTTGAGGAAGCGCTCGAACAGCAGGTTGTACGGCAGGGGATCGAGGTCGGTGATCTGCAACGCCCAGGCCACCAGCGAACCGGCACCGGAACCGCGGCCGGGGCCGATCGGGATGCCCTGGTTCTTGCCCCACTGGATGAAGTCGGCCACGATCAGGAAGTAACCGGGGAAGCCCATCTTGATGATGGTGTCCAGTTCGAATTCCAGCCGATCGCTGTAGTCCTGCGCGGTCATGCCCGCGGCCAGCGGGTTCTTTTCCAGGCGGGCAGCCAGGCCCTTGCGCGATTCGCTGCGGATCCAGCTGTCCAGCGTCTCGTCGTCGGGTACTGGATAGTTGGGCAGGAAATAGGTGCCCAGCCGCATCTCGATGTTGCAGCGTTCGGCCAGCGCCCGCGTGTTGTCGATGGCGTCGGGGATGTCGGCGAACAACGCGCACATCTCCTCGGCCGATTTCAGGTATTGCTGGTCGCTGTAATCGCGCGGACGCTTTGGGTCGTCCAGCACGCGGCCGGAGGCAATGCAGACGCGCGCCTCGTGCGCGCTGAAATCGGTCGGCGACAGGAACCGCACGTCGTTGCTGGCGATCACCGGCAGGCCGCGCTGGCCTGCAGCCATCAGGGCGAACTGGTTGAAGGCTTCCTCGCCGTCGCGCCCGGTACGGGTGAGCTCCAGGTGCAGGCCATCGCCAAACACGCGTTGCCAGTCCGCCAATTGCTGTTCGGCCAGGTCGTGCTTGCCTGCGGCGGCCAGCCGTCCGGCCAGGCTTTCCCGCCCACTCAGTGCGAACAGGTTGTGGCAACTGGCCTTCAGCCATTCCGGATGCACGGCCACGCCGCCTTCGGGCCGATGGCCTTCCATCCACGCCCGGGTCAGCAGTCGCGACAGGCTGAGGTAGCCTTCGCGGTCGCGGCACAACAGGGTCATCCGCCAGGGATCCTGGCCTTCCTCGGCGATCATCACGTCAGCGCCGGCGATCGGCTTGATCCCCACGCCTTCGGCGGCCTTGTAGAACTTGACCAGCGCGAACAGGTTGTTGAGGTCGGTCACGGCCAGCGCGGGCAGGCCCAGTTCCACCGAACGCGAGAGCAGGTTGGCCTGTTTGGCTTTTTTCGGGTCGGCCTGGTCCGGCTTCGCCGGCACACGGATGGTGGAATCCGCCAGCGAGAATTCGGTGTGGACGTGGAGATGGACGAAGCGGGAGTTGGACATGCCGGACCAGGTTGGAGCGCGTCGGCCCCGGGCGCGGACGTAGGAACGGCCGCCGGGGTCACGGGTGCGCAGGAATGCCCGCTCAGGGTAGCGGCGGGGGGCGGTGCGGACAAGGCTTGACTGTCACGCTGCGCGTGGGCTTCGAAGCCGAAGCAACGTCAACGTCTACAACTGCATTGCTGTGGGTTGGCGGGGCGGGGTGGGTTTGCGGGGGACGGCAAGGACTGCATCCTGCGTGCCTCGTCTCGCGCCATCCATGGCGCTCGACGCCCCCGCCAACCCACCCCGCCCCACCTTCGACAGGTCCACGGCGGCCATGGACAGGGCATTGGGGTAATGGGAACTGAGGGAAATAGAGGATGGTCTGGGGTTGATCTGGTAGGTGATCTGGTGGGTGACGACCGTTGGTCGTCACGCTCTACCGCTTTTCAGCTCTTCTTTCTTTTTTCAACGCGGCTGGCGGACGGGAAACCGTCAGGGTGCCGGGCGGTGGGGCTGGACGGGGGCGTTGAGCGCCATGGATGGCGCGAAACGAGGCCCGCAGGATGCGGCTTTTGCCGTCCCCCGCCCAGCCCCACCGCCCGGCGCCAAACCCGTAACCTGCTGTAAGCAGCCAGCCGCGAGGGGGTTTCACCCGTTCGCCTGCCTTACAGCGCCAGCGCCATCTCCACCGGAGCAGAAACCGGCACCGTCAGACACTCCCGCACCGGGGCGAAACTGCGCCGATGCTCCACGCACGGGCCGTGCGCGCGCAACGCCGCCAGGTGCGCCGGCGTGCCATATCCCTTGTGCTGGTCGAAACCGAAGTGCGGGAACTGTTCATGCACCTGCTGCATGTACCGGTCGCGGCTGACCTTGGCCAGGATGGAAGCGGCCATGATCGCGCGGTCGATGGCATCGCCGCCGATCAGCGCTTCGCCCGGCAGCACCAGGCCCTTGGGCACCACGTTGCCGTCGATGCGTGCCAGGTCGGCGGCATGCGCCACCGCCGCCACGACCTCGCGCATGCCTTGCAGCGTGGCCTGGTAGATGTTCAACCGGTCCACGGTGGGGGCATCCACCAGCACGACATGCCAGGCCAGCGCGCGTTCGACGATACGGTCATGCAGTTGCTCGCGCCGCGCGGCGGTGAGTTGCTTGGAATCATCCAGGCCATTGATGCGCGGTCGCGCCGGATCGAACACCACGGCAGCCACTGCCACCGGACCGGCCAGCGGCCCCCGCCCGGCTTCATCCACGCCGGCGATGCGCTGCGTCCTGGCTGCCGCCGGAGCGGTGGCCCCGAACAGTGCCAGGGTCGCTGCCGCAGCGGAGCGGCGGCCCATCAGGCCACCGCCTCGCGCACGATCAAGGCGGCCACGGCGTCGGCCGCGCGCGCCGAGGCATCGCGGCGCAGGATGCCATGCAACTGGTCGTAGCTGGCCTGCAGGTCGATGACCTTCTGCGGGTGGTCGAACCATTGCTGGATCGCGGCGGCCAGCTTTTCCGGCGTGCAGTCATGCTGCATCAGCTCCGGTGCGAGGTCCTTGCCGGCAAGGATGTTCGGCAGCGCGTAACGGTCCACCTTCAGCAGGCCCAGTGCCTTGACCAGGCGATAGGTCAGTTCGGCCACGCGGTAGGCGACCACCATCGGCCGCTTCACCAGCATCGCCTCCAGCGTCGCGGTGCCCGAGGCGAGCACCACCACGTCGGCGGCGATCATCGCGGTGCGTGCCTGTCCGTCCAGCACGTGCGAATGCGCAACCGGCAGGGCCGAGCGTGAAAGCTGGGCGTCGATCAACTGGCGGCACGCGGCATTGGCCGCCGGCACCACCACATGCAGCCCGGGGATGCGCTCGGAGACCTGCCATGCGGCCTCGAAGAAGGGCTCGCCCAGCCGGCTGATCTCGCCCAGCCGGCTGCCCGGCAGGACGGCCAGCACCTTGGCGTTTGCCGGCAGGCCCAATGCCGCACGTGCCTGCGCACGGTCCACGCGCAGGGGGATGTCGTCGGCCATCGGGTGCCCGACGAACTGCGCCTCGATACCATGGCGCGCGTAGATCGGCGGTTCCATCGGGAACAGGCACAACACCAGGTCCGCGCTGGCACCGATTTTCTCGGCGCGCTTCTCGCGCCACGCCCAGACCGAAGGACTGACGTAGTGGACAGTACGGATGCCACGCTGCTTCAGCCAGCGCTCCACGCCCAGGTTGAAATCGGGGGCATCGATTCCGATGAACACGTCCGGTTGCCATTCCAGCACGCGTTTACGGAAGGCCGCGCGCAGCTTGAGCAGGCGCGGCAGGTGGCGGAGTACTTCGGTCAGCCCCATGACCGCCAGTTCGCTGGCATCGAACCAGGTCTGGCAGCCTGCATTGCGCATGCCATCGCCGCCGATGCCGGCGAACTCGGCGTTCGGGAAGCGCGCCTTGAGCTGGGACACCAGGCCTGCCCCCAACTGATCGCCGGAGGCCTCGCCTGCCACCAGCGCGATGCGCACCGGGCGGCCATCCACCCTGGCCGGGACGCCGGCACCCAGCGCGCCGGGCAGTGGGATGACAGTGGCAACCGGCGGTCGCTGGGTCTGGTTCATCGCAGCAGCGGCCGCTCGGCCTGTTCGATGAACTCCAGCAGTTCCTTGACATCGGTGCTGGCGCGCGCCTGTTCGGCCAACTGCACCTTGGCCTCGGCCAACGGCAGGCCGGCAACGTACAGCGTGCGGTAGGCGCGCTTGATGCTGGCGATGCGTTCGGCGTCGAAGCCACGGCGCTTGAGCCCTTCGCTGTTGATGCCGCGCGGACGTCCCAGCGAATCACTGCCGACCATGGTGAACGGCGGTACGTCGCCGTTGGTCAGCGCGCCCATGCCGAGGAAGGCATGGGCGCCGATGCGGCAGAACTGGTGCGCACCGGCGAAGCCGCTGATGATCACGTGGTCGCCCACGGTCACGTGGCCAGCGAGGGTGGTGTTGTTGGAGAACACGCAATGGCTGCCGACATGGCAGTCATGCGCCACGTGGGTATAGGCCAGCATCCAGTTGTCGTCGCCGACGGTGGTGACGCCGCCGCCGCCTTGGGTGCCGCGGTTGATGGTGACGAACTCGCGGATGACATTGCGGTCGCCGATCACCAGTTCGGTGCGTTCGCCCGCGTATTTCTTGTCCTGGGGCTCGCCACCGACGGCCACGTGGCCGATGAAGCGGTTGTCGCGGCCGATCCGGGTCGGACCGTGGATGCTGCAATGCGGCCCGATCTCGGTGCCTGGGCCGATCTGTACATCGGCGCCGATCAGGGTGAACGCGCCCACGCGGACGTCGTCGGCCAGGATGGCCGACGGATCGATCACTGCAGTGGGGTGGATCAACGGAGCGTGTGCGCTCATCGGTGGTCCTTCTTCTGGGTTATTCGCGGGTGCCGGCGCACATGACTTCGGCGCAGGCAACCTGCTTGCCGTCGACGAAGGCCTTGCAGTCGTACACCGCCATGTTGCGGATCACGCGCCTGATCTCCACGTGCATCTCCAGCACGTCGCCGGGCACGACCTTGTCGCTGAAGCGGACGTTGTCCACCTTCACCATGTAGAACAGCTTGGACTGGGCATCGCGGCCGAGGGTCAGCTGGGTCAGCACGCCGCCGGCCTGCGCCATGGCTTCGATGATCAGCACGCCGGGCATGATCGGCTGGCCGGGGAAATGGCCCTGGAAGAATGGCTCGTTGATGCTGACGTTCTTGTTCGCCACGATCTTGCGGCATTCGAAGTCGATCGAAACCACCTTGTCCACAAGCAGGAAAGGGTAGCGGTGCGGAATCAACGCCCGGATCTGGGCGATGTCCGGCAGGGTCTGTTCGTGGCTCATTCCTTCTCCTTGCTCACAGACAGGATGCGACGGGCCAGCGCATCGAGCTGTTTGAAGCGCGCGGCATTCTTGCGCCACGTGCGGTTGTCGGTCAACGGGGTACCCGACGAATACTCGCCCGGCTCGGTAATGGAGTTGCGGACCACCGATTTGCCGGTAATCACCACCTTGTCGCAGATTTCCAGGTGGCCGACCACGCCGACGGCGCCGCCCAGCAGGCAGTATCGGCCGATCTTCGCGCTGCCGGCGATACCGGTGCAACCGGCGATGGCCGAGTGTGCGCCGATCTGCACGTTGTGCGCGATCTGCACCAGGTTGTCCAGGCGGACGTCTTCGGCCAGCACGGTATCTTCCAGCGCGCCGCGGTCGACGCAGGTGTTGGCGCCGATCTCGCAGTCGTCGCCAATGCGTACCCCCCCCAACTGCGGGACCTTGATCCACTTGCCGGCGTCCATTGCCAGGCCGAAGCCATCGGCGCCGAGTACGGCGCCGGGATGGATGCGCACGCGCTTGCCCAGCTTCACCCGGGTAACCAGGGTGACGCGGGCGATCAGTTCGCAGCCGGTATCCAGACTGCAGTCTTCGCCGATCACGCTGCCGGTGCCGATGATGCAGTTCTCGCCGATGACGCTGCGCTCGCCGATGCTGACGAACGGCCCGACGTGGGCGCTGGCGGCTACCTGTGCGCTGGGGTGGATGACCGCGCTGGGGTGGATGCCGGGCGCGCGCAGCGGCGCGATGTCGAACAGGGCCGCGATGCGCGCAAAGGTATTGTAGGGATCCTTGGCCACCAGCGCGGTGCCGGGGGCGGCGTCGGCATCGTCCCCGCGCAGCACCACGATGCCGGCCTGGCTGTCGGCCAGTTGCGTGCGGTAGCGTGGGTTTGCCAGGAAGGTGAGCTGGCCGGGCCCTGCATGGGCCAGCGTTGCCACGCCACCGATGGAGGTGCTGGCATCGCCGTGGACCTGCAGGCCGAACTGGTCGGCGAGTTGCTGGGCGGTATAGGTAGGAGTATTCACGCGGGGAGTTTACCGTGTGCCGTGACTTCGGTCATGTTGCCCCCCAGGTCAATGCAATTTCCCCGGTTTCCGTGACGCCGGGCGTTGCCCGGCTGCTGTTGGATTCGTGCGAACAGCCGGCGTTCACGCGTTCCGAGGCTTGGCGGGTCGGGATGGGCGTTCCGGGGGACGCTGCAAGTACGTCCATGTAAGCTCGGTCGCCGCATCCATGCGGCTCACGCCCCCTCCAGCCCACCCCGACCCGCCCCGACAGGCATCGGTGGCTACAGGAACGCAAAAGCAAAACGCCAGGCAATGCCTGGCGTCTCGTAACACGTCTGGTGGAACAGCCCCCTTTTGTTAAGGGGGCGCGCCGACAGGCGCGGGGATAGGCGGCAGTGTTGGGACCCAAAGTCTGCGAAGCAGACTTTGGGTATTTACCTTCGCCGGTCAGAACTGACCGCCGAAGGTAAATTGCAGCCGTTCCACTTCGTCGCCGTCTTCCTTCTTCAGCGGGAACGCATAGCTGATCGAGATCGGACCGACCGGGGCACGCCACAACAGGGCCACGCCGGTGGACACGCGCAGTTCGTTGGCCTTGAAGTTGTCGACGCCGTTGTAGACGTTGCCGAAATCGAGGAACGCCGAAACGCGTGCCGACGGGCTGTCGAAAAGGCGGGGGAAATAGGCTTCGACCGAACCGACGGTCTTCAGCGAACCGCCCAGCGGCTGGCCGCGGTTGTAGTAAGCGGTGGCTTCCGAACGTGGACCCAGGGTGTTGTCTTCGAAGCCGCGTACCGAGTTGGTGCCGCCGGCGTAGAAATTCTCGAAGAACGGCAGGCCGGAGGCAGTCACCACGCGGGTGTTGCCTTCTGCATCGGTCAGCACGCGGCTCGTGTCGCTGCCGTAGCTGTCGCCGTAGCCGACTTCGGCACGGGTGTTGATCACCAGCGACGGGATGATTGGCCAGTACTTGCTGATCTGGTAGTTCAGCTTGTAGTACTCGATGGTCGAGCCCGGCAACGTGGTTTCCAGGCCGACACGCTGGTAGGTACCGCGGGTAGGCATGAAGTAATCGTTGCGCGAGTCGCGTGCCCAGCCCAGTTCAGTGCGCCACGCGTGGAAGGTGCGGCGACCGACGGCATGGATGTAGTCGATGATCGCTTCCGGCGTCGACCCCTGGTAGGTGGTGATCTGGTTGCTGTCGATGCCCAGCATCAGCGAGACGGTGTCGGTCTCGGTGATCGGCACGCCGAACACCATCTGCGCGGCACCGTTGGTGCTGTTGTACTGCGCGGTGTTGAAGTCGGAGTAATCCAGTTCGCGCCAGGACAGGTTGTAGCCCAGCGATACGCCGTCGTCGGTGAAGTACGGGTTGGTGTAGGAGAAGCCATAGCGCTGCAGGTAGCTGCTGCGCGAGGCCTCCACCGACACGCGGTTGCCGCCGCCGAGGAAGTTGTTCTGCGACAGCTGCACCGAGGTGGTCATGCCGTAGGACTGCGAGTAGCCCAGGCCGAACACGAAGCTGCCCGAAGTGGTTTCCTTGACGTTGTAGACAACGTCCACCTGGTCGTTGCTGCCGGTGACCGCCGGGGTCTCCACTTCCACCGCCTCGAAGTAACCCAGGCGCTGCAGGCGGATCTTGGAACGGTCGATCGCTGCCTGCGAGTACCAGCTGTTCTCGAACTGGCGCATTTCACGGCGCATGACTTCATCGGAAGTACGGGTATTGCCGCGGAACACGATCTGGCGCACCGATACGCGCGGGCCGGGGACGACCTGCATGTTGATCGCCACCGTGCGGTCGGCACGGTTGGTGGTCGGGATCGGGTTCACCTTGGCGAACGCATAGCCGATGTTGGACAACGAGTTGGTGATGGAGTTGGAACTGAACTCCAGCAACGCGCGCGAGAAGGTATCCCCCGACTTCTGGATGACCATGCGCTCGACATCTTCCTGCGGCAGCACGGTATCGCCGCTGACGCTGATATCGGAGATGGTGTACTGCTCGCCTTCGGTCACGCCGGCGCTGATGAACATGTCGCGCTTGTCGGGGCTGATCGACACCTGGGTGGAGTCGATGCTGAAGTCCACGTAGCCGCGATCCAGGTACCAGGAGTTGAGCTTCTCCAGGTCACCGGACATTTTCTCCTTGGAGTACTGGTCATCGCGGCGATACCACGAGGCCCAGTTGTGCTCCTTGGATTCCCAGGTATCCAGGATGTCCTCGGCCGGGAACTTCTCGGTGCCGATCAGGTTGACATGGCGGATCTTGGCTGCCTTGCCTTCCTTGATGGTGATCGCGATGTCAACGCGGTTGCGGTCCAGCGGACTCACCGTCGGGGTGATCTCCACGGTGTACTTGCCGCGGTCGTTGTACTGGCGGCGCAGTTCCTGGGTCACGCGGTCCAGGCTGAGGCGATCAAACGTGCCGCCTTCGCTCAGGCCGATGTCGCTCAGGCCCTTTAGCAGCTGGTCGGACTTGATGTCCTTGTTGCCGGTGACGGTCAGCTTGTTGATCGCCGGGCGCTCCTTGACCGTGACCACCAGGATGTCGCCCTGGCGATCCAGCTGCACGTCCTCGAAGAAGCCGGTCTTGTACAGGGCGCGGATGGTTTCGCTGGCCTTTGCGTCGGTCAATGCCTGGCCGCGTTCCACCGGGAGGTAGGTGAACACGGTGCCGGAGCTGATGCGCTGCAGGCCGTCCACGCGGATGTCGCTGACCGTGAAGGGGGCGGCAGCCTGCGCCAGTGCGGGGGCGCCGATGCCAACAGCGAGGGCGAGGGCCAGCAGGCGGCGGTTCGGGAGTCGCGTCATGTCACGTCCGGTTGAGGTCGATTGCTTGTTGCGGAATGCCGACGTTGTAGACGGCGACAGCAGGAAAAAGTTCATCATGGGTCGAGGTTCACCGCGGGACCAGGCCGAGGATGTCGTTATAGAACGCCAGCCCCATCAGCCCGGCCAACAGCGCCAGACCGATGAACTGGCCGGCAGCCATGGCACGCTCGCTCAGCGGACTGCCCTTGACCAACTCTATAAGGTAATACAGCAGGTGCCCGCCGTCCAAGACAGGAATGGGTAACAGGTTGATGATGCACAGGCTCAGCGACAGCAGGGCCAGGAACTGCAGGAACCAGTCCAGCCCCCGCTGCGCGGAAATATTGGCGACCCGGGCAATGGTGACAGGCCCGGAGACATTCTGCAGCGAGGCGTTTCCGGTCACGATCCGACGCATCATGCCCAGCGAATCGGTCGCCATGCGACCGGTTTCGCTGATCGCCACCGGCACCGCCGCCAGTGGACCATACTTGAGCACGGTATCGTAGGCAGGGCTGTGGGACTCGGAAAAGGCGATGCCCAGCTGCCATATCGGCTGGCCGGTTCCGTCAGTGCCCTGGCGCGGCGTGACTTCCAGGGCCAGGCGCTCGCCGCCGCGCAGCACGTCGACCATGCCACCACCGCCGCGCTTGCCCAGCGTCTGTATGGCCGGATAGACCTGCTCGGCGCTGTCGATGCGTTCACCGTCAACCGCCACGATCAGGTCGCCCGGCTGCAGCACGCCGCGTACGGCTGAATCGTCCACCAGCCGGTCCACCAGTGCCGGCTGCAGCCAGAACTGCCAGTTGAGCCCGGCCAGCAGCGGCACGCGGCGTTCGTCGAAGCCGGCCGGCAACTGCGACAGCGGCAGCCTGCGTTCGCGCTTCTGGTCCTGTACGTCCAGCACCTGCAGGGTCACGTCGTGACGGTCCATGGCGGCGGCGGTCAGCGCCATGCTGGCCTCGCCCACGGTGGCTACGGTGCGTCCATCCACTGCCAGGATACGTTCGCCGCCCTGCAGCCCGGCGGCCTGGGCCATGCCACTGGTGCGCCCGATGGTGGCCGAATAGTCCTGTTTGCCGATCACGAACATCGCCCACAGCAGCAGCATGCACAGCAGCAGGTTGGCCAACGGGCCGGCGGCCACTACGGCAATGCGCTGCCAGACGGTCTTGTGGTTGAAGGCCTGGCCGCGCTCGTGCGGGTGGACCTCGACCTCACGTTCGTCGAGCATCTTCACGTAACCGCCAAGGGGGATCGCGGCGATGGCGAACTCGGTGCCATGGCGGTCGCGGCGTGACCACAGCGGTTTGCCGAAGCCGACCGAGAAGCGCAGCACCTTCACCCCGCAGCGGCGCGCCACCCAGTAGTGCCCGTACTCGTGGATGGTCACGAGCAGGCCCAGGCTGACGATCATCCACCACACCGATCCGAGGAACTCAGTCATGGCAACTCACGGTGGCAGGGGAGGGGAAAGGCATGCAGGCAGGCAAGTCTCAGGCGGTCTCGATGGCGGTCCGGGTCAGCTGGCGGGCGTGCTTGTCGGCCGCCAGCAGGCCGTCCAGTGTATCGGCAGGCCCGGATGGCAGTGTTGACAGAGCGTTATCCACCAGTGCGGGAATGGCCAGAAAGCCTATCTTCCCCTGAAGAAACGCTGAAACGGCTTCTTCGTTGGCCGCATTGAGGATCGCCGGGGCGGTGCCGCCGGCGCGCATTGCCTGCCAGGCCAGCGCCAGGCAGGGGAAGGCATCGGTATCGGGGGCTTCGAAATCCAGCCGTCCCTGGCGGAGCAGGTCCAGCCCTTCGACCCCCGATTCGATGCGCTCGGGCCAGCCCAGCCCGACCGCCAGGGTGGTGCGCATGTCCGGCAGCCCCATCTGCGCCAGCGTGGAACCGTCCATGAATTCGACCAATGAATGCACCAGGCTCTGCGGGTGCACCAGCACCTCGATGTGGGCTGGTGGCAGGCCAAACAGGTGGTGGGCTTCGATGACTTCAAGGCCCTTGTTCATCAGCGTGGCCGAATCGACCGAAATCTTCGGTCCCATCGACCATTTCGGGTGGGCGACGGCTTGGGCGGGCGTCACCTGTTCCAGCTCGGCGCGCGAACGGCCGCGGAACGGGCCGCCGGAGGCGGTCAACAGGATCCGGCGCACACCGGCCCCTTCCCGGCTGGCATCGCGCGAACGCAGGCACTGGAAGATGGCGCTGTGCTCGCTGTCGATCGGAATGATCTCCGCACCGGCCAGGGTGGCGGTACGGGTCAGCAGTTCGCCGGCCAGCACCAGCGATTCCTTGTTGGCCAGCAGGATGCGCTTGCCGGCGGAGGCCGCGGCCAGGGTCGAGGAGAGTCCGGCGGCACCGACGATGGCGGCGACCACCGTATCGCAGGCCTCGCCAGCGGCGAGGGCGTCCAGCGCGATATCGCCGGCGTGGGCGGTGGTGGCCAGGCCGGCATCGCGCAGGCCATCGCGCAGGCGCGTATAGAGCGACGCGTCGGCGATCACCGCGTGCAGCGGCTGGTGCACGCGGCACAGTGCCAACAGCGCATCGACCTGTGAACCCGCGGCCAGCACCGTGGGCTGGAAGCGCTGCGGGTGGCGGGCGATGACATCCAGCGCCGATGCGCCGATGGAGCCGGTGGCGCCGAGAACGGCGACCCGGCGAAGGGCGGGGACGGCTTTCATGGTCAGAGCCCGAAGATTTCCTTGCCGATGGCAAACACCGGCAGCGCGGCAAGGACGCCATCGACGCGGTCCAGCACGCCGCCGTGACCCGGAATGATGTGCCCGGAGTCCTTGGCGCCGGCGTGGCGCTTGAGCAGGCTTTCGAACAGATCGCCCAGTACCGAAGCAAACACCGCTACCACGGTGACCAGCAGCAGCCAGGGCAATTGGGCGGTGCTGACCAGTTGCCACTCCGGCACGCCAAAACCCAGCCCGAAGGCAATGGCCACCAGCACCCCGGCGACAAGGCCACCGAACAGGCCTTCCCAGGTCTTGTTGGGGCTGACCCGCGGCGCCAGCTTGTGGCGGCCGAAGGCACGGCCGGCGAAATAGGCGCCCGAATCGGCGGCCCACACCACGGCCAGCGCGGTCAGCAGCCACAGGTGGCCCTGCTCGCTGGAGGCATGGATGAGAACCAGCGAGGCCCATGCCGGCAGCACCGCCAGCGTGCCTGCCAGCAGTTTGAAGGTACGTGCCGGGCTGTCCGGTCGTGCGCCGAAATCGAACCAGCGCAGCCATAGCAATGCCAGCAGCCACCAGCCGACGCCGACCAGCGCAGCCACGCGGAACAGGAATAGCGAGGCATCGCGGTCCCACACCACCAGCACCATCAGGACCAGGTTGAGCAGCAGCAGGGTGGTGCGGGCGAGGGTGTCTTCCACCCCGGCCAGCTTCAGCCATTCCCACAGGCCTATCAGCAGCACGGCGGCGGCGGCGGCGGCCAGCCATTGGCTGGGCAGCAGCAGGATGGCGGCAATGGCCGCCGGCGCCATGATCAGGGCGGCGAGGACTCGGATTCTGGTCATTGGAAGGTCCTGGGCGTCCCGGCTGCGAAAACCCGGATCATGGTCATGGTCATGGGCCGGACGTCTCGTTGGCCAGGGTGGCGATCTGGGCGCTGGTCAGGCCGAAGCGGCGTTCGCGCCCCGCATAGGTGTCCAGCGCGCGCTGCATCTGGTCGGCATCGAAATCCGGCCACAGCACGTCGGTGAACCACAGCTCGGTGTAGGCCAGCTGCCAGAGCAGGAAATTGCTCACGCGCGTATCGCCGCCAGTACGGATGAACAGGTCCGGTGGCGGCATGTCGGCCAGCGCCATGTAGCTGCCGAGCAGGCTTTCGTCGATCTGTTCGGGCAGCAGCCTGCCGGCGGCTACTTCCTGGGCCAGCGTGCGTGCGGCGCGCACGATGTCCTGGCGGCCACCATAACTGGCGGCGATGGACAGGGTCATCGCGGTATTGTCGGCAGTGCGGTGTTCGGCCTGCTGCATGCGCCCGACCAGCGATGCGCCGAAGCGCTCGCGTTCGCCGATGAAGCGTATGCGCACGCCGCGGCGATGCAGTTCGTCGACTTCGCGGTCCAGCGCGTGCAGGAACAGCTTCATCAAGGCCTGCACTTCGTCTTCCGGCCGGCCCCAGTTCTCGCTGGAGAACGCGAACAGGGTCAGCGCCTGGATGCCCAGTTCAAGGCAGCGGTCGACAGTGCGGTTGACCGCACGTGCACCGGCACGGTGGCCGATCATGCGTGGGCGGCGGCGCTGCTGCGCCCAACGCCCGTTGCCATCCATGATGATGGCAACGTGGCGCGGCAGTGTGCTGGGCAATGGTGGAGGAGCTGAAGGCATCGGCTTCAGAGTGCCATCAGTTCCTTTTCTTTCTCGGCCACGACACTGTCGACGTCCTTGATCGACTTGTCGGTCTGCTTCTGGATGTCGTCTTCGCCACGCTTTTTGTCGTCTTCGCTGATCGACTTGTCCTTGAGCAGGGCAGCGATGGCCTTGTTGGCATCCTGGCGGATGTTGCGGATGGCGATCTTGGCGCCTTCGCCTTCCTTCTGGACCTGCTTGGCCAGTTCCTTGCGACGTTCTTCGGTCGGCGGCGGCAGGTTCAGGCGGATGACGGTGCCGGCGACATTCGGCGTCAGGCCGAGGTCGGAGGCATAGATGGCCTTTTCCACGTCCTTGATCATGCCCTTGTCGAACAGGTTGATCACCAGCGAATGACCTTCGGAAACGCTGACCGAGGCCACCTGGTTCAAGGGAGTGTCGGCGCCGTAGGCCTTGACCGTGATGCGATCCAGCAGGGCCGGCGAGGCGCGGCCGGTGCGGATGGCGGTCAGCGACTGGCGCAGAGCGTCGATGCTCTTGTTCATGCGCGTCTGCGCGTTATCTTTGATTTCGTTGAGCATCGCCCGATCCTGGGTAGTACTGGAATCGGGCGATTATAGGCGAATAGGGCCTCTGCCGGGACCGCAGGGCCCCGGTCGTGCATCCGGCGCTCAGGAGGCAGGGGTGTTGCGGCCACGCACCAGGGTGCCGATGTTCTCGCCATGCAGGATCTTCAGCAGTTCGCCCGGCTGGCCCATGTCGAACACGCGCAGTGGCAGGTCGCTGTCGCGCGCCAGCGCAAATGCCGCGGTATCCATCACTTCCAGCCCGCGGGTGATGACGTCGTCATAGGTCAGGCTGTCGAAACGTACCGCATCGCTGTGCTTGTTCGGATCCTTGTCGTACACGCCATCGACCTTGGTGGCCTTCAGCAGCAGGTCCGCGCCGATCTCGATCGCACGCAGCGCGGCGCCCGAATCGGTGGTGAAGAACGGGCTGCCGACACCGGCGGCGAAGATGACCAGGCGGCCTTTTTCAAGGTGGCGGATCGCACGGCGGCGGATGTAGTCCTCGCACACGTCATTGATCTTGATCGCGCTCATCACCCGCGCCTTGGCGCCGACTTTTTCCAGCGCGTCCTGCATGGCCAGTGCGTTGATCACCGTGGCCAGCATGCCCATCTGGTCGCCGGTGACGCGGTCCATGCCGCCTGCGGCAAGGCCTGCGCCGCGGAAGATATTGCCGCCCCCGATCACCAGGGCGACTTCGGCGCCGGCTTGCTGCGCTTCGACGACTTCACGGGCAAGGCGGTTGATGATCTTGGGGTCGATGCCATAGTCCTCGTCTCCCATCAGCGCCTCCCCGGACAGTTTCAGCAGGATGCGGCGATAGGCGAGCTTGGACATGTGGACCTCTGGGTGCGTGGAATCCCCGGGGATTCTACTGCCAAAGCGGGGCGCGGCTGTAGTCTTTTTGTGCGTTGCGGCGAAACGTTTCCCGCCCGACGTGCACGTTCAGGCTGCGCTGCCGGTCACCAGGGGAGGTGCCGTGGCAGCGGTATCGGTGCGTGCGCGGGCAATGACCCGGTTACGGCCGAGGTTCTTGGAGCGGTACAGCACATCGTCGGCGGCGCGCAGCAGGTCCTGCACATCGGCAAAGCGCTCATTGCCCCCCTGGGTGGCCACTCCTGCCGAGAAGGTGACGAACAGCGGCCCTTCCTGCAGCATCACCATCGGCGTGGACACGACGTTTGCCAGTATCCGGCGGATCACCTCCAGTGCGGCCGTCTCGCTGGTGTTGGGCAGCAGGGCGACGAACTCTTCGCCACCGTAGCGGGCCACGGTGTCGCTGGCCCGCAACTGCTCCTGCAGCATGCTGGCAAACGCGCGCAGCACCTCGTCGCCGGTCAGGTGGCCGTGGGCATCGTTGATCTTCTTGAAGTCGTCCAGGTCGATGAAGACCACCGACAACGGCCGGCCATGGCGGGTGGCGCGCAGGAACTCCTGTTCCAGCACGGTGTCCAGCTGGCGCCGGTTGAGGACGCCGGTCAGGGCGTCCCGGTGTGCCTGCTCGGCGAGCCGCCTGGCACGCGCTTCGAACTCGTCGGCACGGCGGTGCGCCTGTTCGACGTCCTGTGCCTGCCTCAGGCTGCGCAGCGTCGCCAACTCCTGTGCATGGTCGATCAGCAGCTGTACGCGGGCCGGCGTGGCAAGCGGGGCATCGAACAGGCTGGCGATGGTGGGCAGTGCCTTGCCGATCCTCGCCAGCATCCGGTCGAACTGCGCACTGTCCAGGTGCAGGCGGTCGTGGACCTGTTCCAGGGCGCGTCCGCGCGCAGCGTCGGAATCAGCGTCCAGCCAGATGTCGGCCACGCTGCCGGACAGCTGCACGCAGGCCTGGAAATCGTCGTCGGACAGCGTGTCGTCTTCGCTGCGTGCGATGGCATCGACCAGGTAGCGCGGCAGGTCCCAACCGCTGGCGACCAGGGCGCCGACATCGGCGTGGCTGCACTGCAGGTGTTCACGTTCGCGTGCCAGCAGCATCGGGTTGTCGGCTGCTTCGCGCAGCAGCGGCAGGTAGGCATCGGGATGCGACTGGGCCAGGGCCAGGATGCCGATGTCCTGCATCAGGCCGGCCAGCATCAGTTCTTCCAGCCGGCGCAGCCCGCGTGCCTGGCCGAGCTGGCTGGCGGCGAGTGCGCTGAGGATGCTGCGTCGCCAGGCGCGTTCGCGCAGGTCGTGGCCGCTTTCGCCGCACGCCACCAGGCCCTGGGTGACGGTGAAGCCCAGGGCCAGGCAGAGGGTGGCGTTGAGGCCGAGCATGGTCAGTGCCTGGCCGAGGTTTTCGATCCGCCGGCGACTGGCGTACAGCGGCGAATTGGCGATCCGCAGCATGCGCGCGCTGAGCGCCATGTCGATCCCGATGATGTCCGCGACGGTGCTGAGTTCCGCCTCGGGGTCCTGGGCCAGCTCGATGATGCGCAGGGCGATGCCGGGGGGCGAGGGAAGGTGGCGGCAGAGTGCCAGGGCAGCAGTCAGCTCAGGAGGCATATCGGGTCGTTCATTGGTTTTGGACGGGAAGACCGGGACGCGTCACAGATCTGGGCACAGGCACTTGCATGAAGATCCCTCTCCGCAGGCGGGCAAGTATTGCCTTGAACACGGGATAACGCAAAGTGAGCCGCCGACAACGAAAAAAGCCGCGCAGGGCGCGGCTTTCTTCGTGGACCAGGATGGCGTGGCGATCAGGCCAGGCCGGCCTGCTTCATCACTTCGGCAGCGTAGTCTTCCACCACCTTCTCGATGCCTTCGCCAACGGCCAGGCGCTTGAAGCCGACCACGTCGGCACCAGCGGCCTTCAGTACCTGCTCGACCGTCTGGTTGGTGTCCAGCACGTAAGGCTGGCCGTACAGCGTGACTTCGTTGACGATCTTGGCGATCTTGCCGCTGATGATCTTTTCCAGGATGTCGGCCGGCTTGGACTTGTCCTTGTCGGTCATCTTGGCCAGCTCGATTTCCTTTTCCTTGGCAACGAACTCGGCCGGCACATCGGCGGCCTTGTTGTGCGGCGGGTTCATCGCCGCCACGTGCATGGCAAGGCCACGGGCCAGCTCGGCGTTACCGCCAGCCAGCTCCACCAGCACGCCGATGCGGCCGCCGTGGACGTAGGCGGCCACGTTGTTGGTGGTGTCCAGGCGCGCGATGCGGCGCACGTCGACCTTCTCGCCGACCTTGGCGATGACGGCGGCACGGGTTTCTTCGACGGTATCGCCCGAAGCCAGCTTGGCGGCCTTCAGGGCGTCGATGTCGGCGGCGCCGGACGACAGCGCAACGGCGGCGACGGACGAAGCGAAGTTGGTGAAATTCTCATCCTTGGCGACGAAGTCGGTTTCGGAGTTGATTTCGACCAGCACGGCCTTGCCGGCTTCCTGGGCGGCCACGATGACGCCTTCGGCGGCAACACGGTCGGCCTTCTTGTCGGCCTTGGCCAGGCCGGACTTGCGCAGGGCTTCGATGGATGCGTCGATGTCGCCGTTGTTTTCAACGAGCGCCTTCTTGCATTCCATCATGCCGGCGCCGGTGCGCTCGCGCAGTTCCTTGACCAGGGAAGCAGTGATTTCCATGGGATTACCTCACAAAAGAAAGGGGTTGGGCCGGCATGGTGGCCGGCCCGTATGACAGGGCACTGTCAGCTGCCGGTGGCGGCTGCAGGGCAGGTGGGTGCAGTGCACCCACCTGGGGGCCTGGATCAGGCCTGGGCTTCGTCGGACTTCTTCGGCGCAGCGGCCTTCTTGGCCGGAGCGCGACGGGCCGGCTTGGCCTCTTCGCCTTCAGCCACGGCGTCGGCAAACTCTTCTTCACGCACGGTGGCGGCGTGCGGAGCGGCAGCCTTGCCTTCCAGCACGGAGTCGGCGGCGGCGCGGGCATACAGCTGCACGGCACGGATGGCGTCGTCGTTGCCCGGGATGGCGTAATCCACCAGCTCCGGGTTGTAGTTGGTGTCGACCACGGCGATCACCGGGATGCCGAGCTTCTTGGCTTCCTTGATGGCGATGTCTTCGTGGCCGATGTCGATGACGAAGATGGCGTCCGGCAGGCGGTTCATGTCCTTGATGCCGCCCAGCGAGGCTTCCAGCTTGTCGCGCTCACGACGCAGGCCCAGCACTTCGTGCTTCACCAGCTTCTCGAAGGTGCCGTCGGTTTCGCCGGCTTCCAGTTCCTTCAGGCGGGCAACCGACTGCTTCACGGTACGGAAGTTGGTCAGGGTGCCGCCCAGCCAGCGCTGGTTCATGAACGGCATGCCGCAACGCTCGGCTTCTTCGCGGATCGACTCGCGGGCGCTGCGCTTGGTGCCGAGGAACAGGATGGTGCCGCGCTTCTGGGCAACCGAAGAGATGAAGTTCATCGCATCGTTGAACAGCGGGACGGTCTTTTCCAGGTTGATGATGTGGATCTTGCCGCGGGCGCCGAAGATGTACGGAGCCATCTTGGGGTTCCAATAGCGGGTCTGGTGTCCGAAATGGACGCCGGCTTCCAGCATCTGGCGCATGGTGATCTGGGGCATTGCACTACTCCTGTGGTGGAACCGGCGTGCACCGTTGTCCGTCAGGGACGCCCGCGGGAAAGTGTGCGGGACTGCGCGGGGCGCGCTTCAATGGTTCCGGGGTTGGGCTTCCCCATCGTCTCCGTGGCCGAACCCCTTGCGGGGCACCCCGGCACGGATCGGGACGATGGGTGTGGATTCACCGGTGACGCCCGGTGTGGGCGGTTCCCTGCGCAGGGTTGCGGCGGGGAATCCGGCGATTATAGACCGCAGGGCGCCCCGGCTGCAATTCGCCCCGGATCCCGGGCATGCCGGGCCCCGTCCTCGGCCGGGCCGGGGCGGGCCCCCCGGCCGAACCGGGGCTGTCGGCCGGGCACTGGACCCGTTCAGCTATGCCGCCGGATCGGCGATAATAGGTGGCATGAGCGTGAATCTGAAAACCCCCCAGGAAATCGAGATGATGCGTGAGGCCGGGCGACTGGCCAGCGAAGTGCTGGACATCGTCACCCCCTTCGTCAAGCCCGGTGTGACCACCGAAGAGCTGGACCGCATCTGCCATGACCATATCGTCAACGTGCAGAAGACGGTGCCGGCCAACGTGGGTTACCGCGGCTTCCCCAAGAGCGTGTGCACCTCGGTCAACAACGTCATCTGCCATGGCATTCCCAGCGAAGCCAAGGTCCTCAAGGACGGCGACATCGTCAACATCGATGTCACCGTGATCAAGGATGGCTGGCACGGCGATACCAGCCGCATGTATTACGTCGGCACGCCGTCGGTGATGGCCAAGCGCCTGGTCGAAGCGACCTATGAGGCGATGTGGCGCGGCATCCGTGCGGTGAAGCCGGGCGCGACGCTGGGCGACATCGGCCATGCCATCCAGAGCTTCGCCGAGAGCGAGCGCTTCAGCGTGGTGCGTGAGTACTGTGGTCACGGCATCGGCAAGGTCTACCACGACGAGCCGCAGGTGGTGCATTACGGGCGTCCTGGCCAGGGACTGGTGCTGCAGCCGGGCATGACCTTCACCATCGAACCGATGATCAACGAGGGTACCCGTTACAACAAGGTGCTGCCTGATGGCTGGACCGTGGTCACCAAGGACCGCAAGCTGTCGGCACAGTGGGAGCACATGATCGCGGTCACCGAGACCGGCGTGGACGTGCTGACGCTGTCGCCGGGCGAATCGCAGGTCGCCTGAGCATGTTGCCGGCGGGTTCGTTGCTGGACACGCCGGCGTCGTCGGCCACCGATGTCGAATGGGCGGCCTCGGCACGCCAGGCGCTGCAGCAGGCCGATGCGCGGCTGCACCGGCGATTCGACCAGGGCGACAACATCGAGCGCCTGCTGGCGCTGCGTGCGCGTGCTGCCGACCACCTGATCCGCCTTGCCTGGCAGCGTTGCGTGCCGCCTGGCAGTGGCTTGTCGCTGTTCGCAGTCGGTGGCTATGGGCGTGGCGAGCTGTTTCCCTGTTCGGATATCGACGTGCTGGTGCTGGGCGAGCCGGAAGCGCAGCACGCCGGCGAAGGTGTGCTGGCGCGTTTGTTCGCCTTGCTGTGGGACTGCGGGCTGCCAGTCAGCCATGCGGTGCGTTCAATGGAGCAGTGCCGCCAGGCGGCCGCTGACCAGACGGTGCTGACGGCATTGATCGAGGCGCGCGCACTGGTGGCTGCCGACGACATCCGGCGCGGGCTCCGCCAGGCGATGGACGATGGCGCGCTGTGGCCGCCGCGTGCGTTCTTCCTGGCCAAGCTGGAGGAGCTGCGTGCGCGCCACGAGCGTTTCGGCGACACCGCCGACAACCTGGAGCCTGACCTGAAGGACGGCCCTGGCGGCCTGCGCGACCTCAATACGCTGGGTTGGATGGCGCTGCGCGCGTTCGGCGTACGCGACCTGGAGGCGCTGGTCGGGCTGGGCCACCTGGGTGCGGACGAAGCCGTCGCCCTGCAGCGCGAGCGTGCCGTGTTGGCCGGCCTGCGATACGGGCTGCACCTGGTGGCGGGACGCCCGGAAGAGCGCCTGCGTTTCGATTACCAGAAGACCCTGGCGGCCCGGCTGGGGTTCGAGGACGATGCAGAAAGCCTCGGCGTCGAGAAGATGATGCAGGGGTTCTACCGCGCGGCCTCGGTGGTGCGGCGGATCAGCGACCGCCTGCTGCAGCGATTCGAAGAACAGTTCGACGGCGAGGCCGTGCCACAACCATTGACCGTGGGCTTCTCGCTGCGTCGCGGCTACCTGGCCGCCAATGACACCCGCTGGCCCGGCGAAGACATCGGCGAAGTATTCGCCCTGTTCGCCAGCTGGGCCAACAACCCACAGGTGCGTGGCCTGCATTCGCTGACCGCGCGTGCGTTGGCCGAAGCGCTGCCGCAGCTGCCCGATTTCGAGCGTGCATCGCCGCACGCGCGGCAGCAGTTCCTTGCGTTGCTGCGCAGCCAGCGTCCGGTCGATACGTTGACGCGGATGGCCCGGCTTGGCGTGCTGGGGCAATGGATACCGGCATTCGCCCAGGTCAGCGGACGCATGCAGTTCGACCTGTTCCACGTCTATACCGTGGACCAGCATACGATGATGGTGTTGCGGAACATCGGTGAGTTTTCCAGCAGCCGGGCCGCCGAGCGCTTTTCGATCGCCCATGAGGTCTGGCCGCGCCTGCGCAAGCCCGAGTTGCTGCTGCTGGCGGGGTTGTTCCATGACATCGCCAAGGGCCGTGGTGGCGATCATTCCGAACTGGGGGCCGTGGATGCGCGGCAGTTCTGCCTGGCGCTGGAACTGAGCGCTGCCGACACCGAACTGGTGGCCTGGCTGGTCGAGCAGCACCTGCGCATGTCGGTGACCGCACAGAAGCAGGACATCTCCGATCCTGCGGTGATCCATCGCTTTGCCACGCTGGTCGGCAGCCGCGACCGGCTGGACTATCTGTACCTGCTCACCTGCGCCGATATCGCCGGTACCAGCCCAAAGCTGTGGAATGCCTGGAAGGACCGCCTGCTGGCGGATCTGTATTTTGCTACCCGCCGTGCGCTGCGCGAAGGCCTGGAGCCGCCGCTGCCAGCGGCCGAGCGGGTGGCCGAGGCGCGCGAGAACGTGCGCCAGCTGGTGCGCGAGATGGGCTATGACGATGCCACGATCGATCGCCAGTTCGCGGTGATGCCCGATGAAAGCTTCATCCGCCTGCGCCCGGAGCAGTTGGCGTGGCAGGCCGGGGCGCTGGTGCCGGTCAGGCAGGGGCATACCCTGGTGAAGGTACGGCCGATCAGCGCCGATGACCCGGCGCTGGAGGTGTTCGTGCATTCCCCGGACCGCGATGGCCTGTTCGCTGCCATCGTGATGACCCTCGACCGCAAGGGGTATGGCATCCACCGCGCGCGCGTGCTGGATGGGCCATCGGATACGATCTTCGATACGTTCGAGGTCAACCCGGCCGACAGCTTTGCCGATGGCGACCCGTTGCGGTTGGAGGCAGCGCTGCGCGAGGCGCTGTCCGGCGACCTGGCGCGCCTGCGTCCGTCGCGTCGCGCCATCCCCCGGCAACTGCGCCATTTCCGCTTTGCTCCACGCATCGAGTTCCGCGACGAAGCGGGCGAGGGCGTCGGTACCCGATTCAGCCTGGTCGCGCCGGACCGCCCTGGCCTGCTGGCCGACGTGGCCTCGGTGCTGCGCAACCAGGGGCTGCGCGTGCACGATGCGCGTATCGCTACCTTTGGCGAGCGCGCGGAAGATACCTTCGTGATCAGCGACGAACACGACCTCCCCCTTGATGAAACCGCCAGGCAGCAGCTTCGCGAAGCGATGCTGTGCTGCCTGGACCCAGACCGAAACGCCGGAGATACCCCCTGATGGCCACCAAGCCGAGCAAGAAGACCACCGCCGCCAAGACCGTGGCCACCAAGGCGCCGACCGCGCGCAGGCCCGCTGCGAAGAAAACGCCTGCGGCGAAGGCGGCACCTGCTGCAAAGAAGGTCGCGGCGGCGAAGAAGGCGCCGGTCGCGAAGAAGATTCCCGCCGACAAGGCGCGCGCGGAAAACATCGCGCGCAAGTCGCTGCGCAGGCCGGCCGGGCCGGGCGTGGAAGAGCTGAAGTTCGGCATCGAGAGTGCATTCGAGCGTCGCGCCACGCTGACCCTGCATGAGCTGGACGGTTCCACCCGGCCGTTGGTGAACCGGGTCATCGATGGGCTGGAAAGCGGCGAGTTCCGCGTAGCCGAGCCGGACGGCCACGGTGGCTGGAAGGTCAACGAATGGTTGAAGAAGGCCGTGCTGCTGTATTTCCGCGTCAACGACATGGCCGTGGTCGATGCGCGTCCGGCGCCGTTCTGGGACAAGGTGGAATCGCGCTTCAGCGGCTACGATGAGGCGAAGTTCCGTCGTGGTGGCGTACGCGTGGTGCCCGGTGCCATCGCCCGGCGTGGCACGTTCTTCGGCAAGGACGTGGTGCTGATGCCGAGCTTCACCAACATCGGCGCCTACGTCGGCGAAGGCACCATGGTCGATACCTGGGCCACGGTGGGTTCATGCGCGCAGATCGGCCAGCATTGCCACCTGTCCGGTGGTGCCGGCATCGGCGGCGTGCTGGAGCCGCTGCAGGCCAGCCCGACCATCATCGAAGACCATTGCTTCATCGGCGCGCGCTCGGAAGTGGTGGAAGGCGTGGTGGTGGGCCATCACAGCGTGATCGGCATGGGCGTGTTCCTCAGCCAGAGCACGCGCATCTACAACCGCGCCACTGGCGAGATCAGCTACGGCTACATCCCGCCGTACAGCGTGGTGGTGTCCGGCTCGCTGCCGTCGGCAGATGGCACCCACTCGCTGTACTGCGCGGTCATCGTCAAGCAGGTGGACGCCCGGACCCGCAGCAAGACCAGCGTCAACGACCTGTTGCGCGGCCTGGCCGACTGACCGCCATGGCCACCACCCTTCATGGCTTGAAGAACTGCGATACCTGCCGGAAGGCGACCCGCTGGCTGGACCGCTTCGGGGTGCCGTACACCTTCGTCGATTACCGCGACAACACGCCGGGTCCGGAAACCCTGCTGGCATGGGCCGCGCAGCTGGGCGGCCTGGAGGCGATGGTCAACAAGTCGTCCACCACCTGGCGCCAGCTTCCGGAAAACCGCAAGGCGGCCGGTACCGATGCCGAGTGGAAACTGCTGCTGCGCGAGCACCCGCAGTTGATCCGACGGCCATTGGTGGTCACGGACGACGGCAAGATCAGCCAGGGTTTCAGCGACAACGGCTTCAAGGCGCGTTTCGCGACGGTACTGGCCGGGGGCGCCGAGTGAGTGGTGTGCTTGACCTGGCCTGCGCGCTGATCGCGCGTCCTTCGGTAACGCCCGACGACGCCGGCTGCCAGCCACTGCTGGCGGCGCGGCTGCTGGCCGCCGGATTCGCCTGCGAGCACCTGCGGCTTGGCGAGGTCGACAACCTGTGGGCCACGCATGGCAGCGGGGAGCCGGTGCTGGTGCTGCTGGGACATACCGATGTAGTGCCGCCGGGGCCCCGCGAAGGATGGCAGAGCGATCCGTTCGTGCCCGAGGTGCGCGACGGCGTGCTGTATGGGCGTGGTGCGGCGGACATGAAAGGCAGCGTGGCCGCGTTCGTGCTGGCTGCCGAGCAGTTCGTTGCCGCACATCCCGATCATGCCGGTACGCTGGCGGTGTTGCTGACCAGCGACGAGGAAGGCGATGCGATCGATGGTGTGCGGCATGTCGCCCGGTTGTTCGCCGAGCGTGGCCAGCGCATCGACTGGTGCATCACCGGTGAGCCTTCTTCCACCTCCACGCTGGGCGACCTGTTGCGCGTGGGCCGGCGCGGCAGCCTGTCCGCGCGGCTGGCCGTACAGGGCGTGCAGGGCCACGTGGCCTATCCGGACAAGGCGCGCAATCCGATCCACCAGGCGGCGCCGGCGCTTGCCGAACTGACCGCGCGCCATTGGGATGATGGTTTCGAGAGCTTCCCGCCGACCAGCCTGCAGGTGTCCAACATCCATGCAGGCACCGGGGCCAACAACGTGATTCCCGGCCAGCTGCAGGTGGATTTCAACCTGCGCTACAACCCGCACTGGAACGCGGAGCGCCTTGAGGCGGAGATCACGGCGTTGCTGGACCGCCATGGCCTGCAGTACACGTTGAAGTGGCACCGCAGCGGCGAGCCGTTCCATACCCCGGAAGGCGTGCTGCGCGCGGCGGCGCGCGACGTGCTGGCGGCACACATTGGCCGTGCCCCGGAGGAAAGTACCGGTGGCGGTACCTCCGACGCACGTTTCATCGCCCCGCTGGGGGCGCAGTGCATCGAGATCGGGCCGGTCAACGCTTCCATCCACCAGGTGGACGAGAACGTGCGCGTAGACGAACTGGAGGCGCTGCCCGGCCTGTACCAGCGCTTGATCGAACGACTGCTGGGGTAGCGGCTTGGCAGGGCTGGGCCCTGCACCTTCGACAGGTGCATGCGGCGTAGCGCCGGGCCATGCCCGGCGGAATGGGGTGATGGGGATGGGTAGAGCGGGTCCATGACCCGCTGCCCTTGTTTTCGGCATCGCGCCAACGGCAGCGGGGCATGGCCCCGCTCTACCGATTCGTTCTTGCGCATACCCATCCGCCCCACCTTCGACAGGTCCATGCGGCATCAGGTAGCGCCGGGCCATGCCCGGTGGAACGGGATGATGGGGGTGGGTAGAGCGGGTCCATGACCCGCTGCCCTTGTTTCCGGCATCGCGCCAACGGCAGCGGGGCATGGCCCCGCTCTACCGATTCGTTCTTGCGCATACCCATCCGCCCCACCTTCGACAGGTCCATGCGGCGTCGGGTAGCGCCGGGCCATGCCCGGCGGAACGGGGGCATGGCCCCGCTCTACCCATTTCGTCTTGACATGCCGCCCGCCGCCGATCCGTTGCCAACGCAACAGTTGCGCGCGCCGTGCTGGCGCGGTACGTTCAATCCCATGCACCGCCACCTGGCCCCCGCCGTCAATAACACCAACCGCAATAACCTGCGCGCGAACAATCGTGCGCGGCCGATGCGGGACTGCGCCCAGGGTAGATAGAGCAACACGACACCCGGACACCAGAAACCCGCATCGGCCGATGCGGGTTTTTTTGTGCCCGGAAAGCATCTCCGGGCCAGGTTGGCCGGTCGGACATCCCCCTATGCATACCCCACCGACAGGAGCTCCACCCCATGTGTTCGATCTTCGGAATCTTCGGCTTGCAGGCCGGTGACGACCTCCCCGCACTGCGACGCCATGCACTGGAATCATCGCAGCGCCAGCGCCATCGTGGCCCGGACTGGAGCGGCGTGTACCTCGACGACGGCGCGCTGCTGGTGCATGAGCGGCTGGCCATCGTGGATCCGGCTGGCGGCTCGCAGCCGCTGTTGTCCGAAGACGCGCAGCTGGCATTGGCAGTGAACGGCGAGATCTACAACCATCAGCAGCTGAAGGGCGAACTGACGCAGGGCTATGCCTTCCAGACCGGCTCGGATTGCGAGGTGATCAACGCGCTGTACCGCGAAGGCACGCCGGCGCAGTGGCTGGAACGACTCAATGGCATCTTCGCCTTCGCACTGTGGGACAAGGCGGTTGGGCGCGTGCTGCTGGCGCGCGATCCGATCGGCGTGGTGCCTCTGTACTGGGGCCATGATGCACAGGGGCGCCTGCGCGTGGCGTCGGAACTGAAGGCGCTGGTGGATACCTGTGCCGATGCCGCGCAGTTCCCGCCTGGCCACTACTACGACAGCGCCAGCGGCGAGCTGGTCCGCTACTACCAGCAGTCCTGGCGCCACTATGACGCCGTGCAGGGCAGGGACGTGGACCTGGCCGAACTGCGCCACGCGTTCGAGCGTGCCGTGGAACGCCAGCTGATGAGCGACGTGCCCTACGGCGTACTGCTGTCCGGTGGGCTGGATTCCTCGTTGGTTGCTGCCGTTGCCGCGCGCTATGCACGTCGGCGCATCGAAGACGGTGGCGAGAGCGAGGCATGGTGGCCGCGGCTGCACTCATTCGCCATCGGCCTGCAGGGCTCGCCGGACCTGGCGGCTGCAGCCGTTGCAGCCGAGGCACTGGGCACGGTGCACCATGGCTTTGAGTACACCTTCGAGGAAGGCCTGGACGTGCTGCCGGAGGTCATCCGCCACATCGAGACCTACGACGTCACCACCATCCGTGCCTCCACGCCGATGTTCCTGCTGGCGCGGCGGATCAAGGCGATGGGGGTGAAGATGGTCCTGTCCGGCGAGGGCAGCGACGAGATCTTCGGTGGCTACCTTTACTTCCACAAGGCGCCGGATGCACGCGAGTTCCATGACGAGCTGGTACGCAAGCTGGATGCGTTGCACAACTACGATTGCCTGCGCGCCAACAAGTCGATGATGGCGTGGGGCGTGGAGCCGCGCGTGCCGTTCCTGGATCGCGAGTTCCTCGACGTGGCCATGCGCTTCGACGCCGCGCACAAGATGGTCGGCAGCGCGGCCTCAGGCGGGAGGCGGGTGGAGAAGGGCGTGCTGCGGGCGGCCTTCGAGGGTTACCTGCCGGACAGCATCCTGTGGCGCCAGAAGGAGCAGTTCAGTGATGGCGTGGGCTACGGATGGATCGATGGGTTGAAGGCCCACGCTGAATCGCAGGTCAGCGACCGCGTGCTGGCGGCGGCGGACAAGCGCTTCCCGCACAACCCGCCGCAGACCAAGGAGGCGTACTACTATCGCCACGTATTCGAGCAGTTCTTCCCCAGCCATGCTGCAGCGGAGACGGTGCCCGGTGGCAAGTCGATCGCCTGCTCCTCGCCTGCGGCGATCGCATGGGATGCCAGCTTCGCCAACGCTGCCGATCCGTCCGGTCGCGCGATTGCCGGCGTGCACGAAGCCGCGTTGGCGTGACACACGGTAGCGCCGAGCCACGCTCGGCGAGCGCAGCGGCAGGAAGGCAACAGCCGCCGGGGATGGCCCGGCGCTACGGCGGCGGACACCGGCGTCACCGGGCAGGTCGCAGCACCAGGGTGTGCTGCGCCGGCCCGGGCAGGAACGGTGTCGGCTGGCCGTGTACGTAGTCCTCGTGCCCTGCTGCCCAGAATGGCGACATCGGATGGCCGCTCTGCCCACCCGGCATGTGGATGATGCCGTCGGCCTCATGCCCCGGCGACACCACCATCCGTTGCGATGCCCCGAACGCCGGGCCCTGCACCCGCGGCATGTTGTTGTCGCCGGGCAGGGGATCGGCCGGCATGCACAACCAACGCCTGGCGACGGCAGGCAGCGCGCGGCTGAGTGGATGGCAGATCGCCGCTGTGTTGCGTTCGCCCCACGTCCGCCCGGACAGTGGACCCTGCGCTGAAAGGTCCGCTTCCAGGCGCCTGGCGGTATCGGCCAGCAGCGCCTCCCAGCTGTCATGGCCGGGAGGCAGGAGGTGGGGTGGGCGCTGGCTGACCAGCGGCCATAAGACACCTTCGAACTGCGCAAGGCGGGGTTCCAGCCAGTCTTCGCCCAACACCTGCTTCGCCGGTGCCAGCATCGCGCCGGACACTTCGTCCAACAGCATGCCGCGGAACCCGCGCACCACCCGGTAGCTCACCGAATCCACCGATGCATGGCCATCCCAGGTGCGTGTCACCGCCTCCAGTCGCTGCAAGGCTGGATCCGTCGAGTCCTTCACCACCTCGCGCAGCAACTGCCACCAACGCTGCAGGAACAACGCACGGTCATCCAACTGGATCGCCAGCAGGTCTTTTTCGTCGAAGCGCTCCCGTGCCTGCAGCGCGTCGCGGATCTGGGCTCCGCGCGCGCCAAGGTCGTAGCCGCCATCACCGGCAACGGCAAGGGCCTGGCCATCCAGCACGCGGCCATTGGCGGTCCACAGGCGGTGGGTCGGTGGGGCGATCAATGAAGGCGCCACATCGCTGCGGATGGTCCATGCAGCGCAGTCCCTGCCCGCCGTGACGTGCATGTCCACGGGTGGGCAGTCGCTGGCGCGATCAGGACGTGCCCCCAGCAGCCGCCACGCGATGCGTCCGCTGCTGTCGGCCAGCAGCAGGTTCTGCGCAGGAATGCGCGTGCGGTCGGCGACCTGCAATGCCTGTTCCAGGTTGCCTGCGCGGGCCAGGTCGGCCAGTGCCAGGCTGATCGCACCGGGCTGGTGTGCGACCCAGCGCAGCGCGTCGCCGCTGCCATCGGGCCGCTGGTGCAGGACCGGGCCCCATGCATTCTCGCGCACGATGAAATCCACCGGTTCGGCACCGGCCACCTCGATGCGCTCATGATGTTCGGCCAGGTTGGCGCCTGCCGCAACGGGCTGGAAATCGGCGGTGTCGATGTAGCTGTTGGTGAATCCCCAGGCCACGTGCCCGTTGCTGCCGACGATGATCGCCGGCAGCCCCGGCAGCGAGAAGCCACTTACATCGACCCTGCCGCCGGGGGCCTGCGGGTCCGGATAGCGCAGGCGCACGCGGAACCAGATGTTCGGTGCGCGCAGTCCCAGGTGCATGTCGTCGGCCAGGATGGCGCGCCCGTCGGCGGTCAACGCGCCGTCCACCGCGAAATTGTTGCTGCCCTTGACGTCGGCTTCTTCCTTGCCGGCCAAGGGAGCAGGGGGCATGCCGCGCAGGTCCAGTTCACTGGCGTCCGGCAGCACGGCATCGCCACGCGCGTCGCCGATCAAGGGCGCGTCCCAGCTGCTGCCGCCATGGCTGAGCAGTGCGTACAGGGCAGGTGGCATCACCTCCCGCAGGCGGCTGAAGGCCAGTTCGTTCTGGTTCGATGGATCCTGCAGGTCGGCATACATCGCATAGCCGGTCAGCAGGCTGTCGCTGGCCTGCCAGGGGAGCGGTCGCTGGCGCAGCAGCAGGTAAGGCCATGGCCGCACGCGCAGGCCGGAAATGCCTTCGTTCACGCCTTCAACGTAGGCGCGCAGCTCTGCGCTGACCGGTTCCAGCCCGGCACGATGGCGCAGGCGGTGCACGCGCATGCGCTTGTCCACGTCCAGCGCCGCGGGGCCGAACAGGGCAGACAGCTCGCCAGCCGCGCTGCGCCGCATCAGGTCCATCTCGAAGCCGCGTTCCTGCGCATGCACCTGGCCCAGTACACGCATCACGTCGGCCTGGCTGGCGCCTTCGATGGTGACCACCCCCCGTGCATCACGGCTGACGGTCGCCGGCGCCTGCAGCCCGGCCAGCGCCTGTTCGCCGTCCAGCGGCGCCAGGCTGCCGCGCAGCAGCCACCATGCCACCACCACCAGCAGCAACGTTGAAAGCAACAGCAGCCAGAACAGGCGCATCAACCATCGACGCATCGGGCGGTTCCTTGCAGGTCCAGGGTGGGGCCGATTGTAGCCAGCGCACGTTGCAGATCGCAGGCATGACGCGACTGCGATTGATTCCGATTAGATCACGACGTTTCCGGATAGGGCACGATGTGCGCCATCGTTCACAGGAGAGTCCCCCATGAAAGGCAACCCGGACGTCATCGCCTGCCTGAAGGAACTGCTGCGCGGCGAGCTTGCTGCCCGCGACCAGTACTTCATCCATTCCCGCCGTTACGAGGACCAGGGCCTGTTCGCGCTGTACGAACGCCTGAACCACGAGATGGAAGAAGAAACCCAGCACGCCGATGCACTGCTGCGTCGCATCCTGTTCCTGGGCGGCGACCCGGACATGCGCGCGCATGCGTTCGAACCGGGCAAGACCGTGGAAGAGATGCTGCGCAAGGACCTGGACACCGAGTATGCGGTGCGCGACAACCTGGCCGCCGGCATGAAGCTGTGCGAAGCCAACGGTGACTATGTCAGCCGCGACATGCTGCTGGTGCAGCTGAAGGACACCGAGGAAGACCACGCCTGGTGGCTGGAGCAGCAGTTGGGCATGATCCAGCGCATCGGCCTGGAGTTGTACCAGCTGAGCAAGATCGACGGCAGCGGCGCCCCGGCGCACTGACCGCGTAGCCAGCCAGCCTCGCGCCAGCCAGCAACGAAAAAGCCGGGGATTTCCCCGGCTTTTTCCTGTGTGCCATCTGCCGTTGCAGCGCCGGGCCGCGCCCGGCGGAACCCGATCATTCCACCGACAGTCCTTCCACCTTCTGCCAGCCCCGCGGCAACAGATGGCCGCGGGTCGCGCGCGCGCCCAGGTAGCTATCGAGTTCATTGAACTTCAGCCCCATCGTGCGCTGGCCACTGCGCACCTGCAGGGTCTGGCCCGGGCCGACCGCCACCACGGCCACCACGCGTTCGGTGGAAAGCTTGGCCTTCGGGATCTCGATGATCTTGTTGCCCTTGCCCTTGTCCAGTTCCGGCAGGTCGCTGGCTGCGATCGCCAGCAGGTTGCCCGAGCTGGTCACCGCCACGATGCGGTCGGTGTCCAGGTTGGCCACCACCGCGGGCTGCAGCACCGACGAACCGGCTGACAGGTTGAGCATGGCCTTGCCGGCCTTGTTGCGGCCGATCAGGTTTTCGAAGCGGGTGACGAAGCCATAGCCATGCGTGGATGCCAGCACGAAGCGGCCGCTGGGCTCTGCACTGGCCAGGGTGACGAAGCTGGTACCCGCCGCCGGGGAAAAGCGGCCGGTCAACGGCTCGCCATTGCCACGTGCGGAGGGCAGCGTATGCACCAGCGTGGAATAGGCGCGTCCTTCGGTGTCCAGGAAGGCGACCTGCTGGGTGCTGCGCGCGCGCACCGAGGCCAGCAGGCTGTCGCCATCGCGATAGCTCAGCGTCGAAGCATCCACGTCATGGCCCTTGGCCGCGCGGATCCAGCCTTTCGCCGACAGCACCACGGTCATCGGCTCGCTCGGCACCAGTTCGGTCTCGTCGATGGCCTGCGCCGCCTGGCGCTGCACCAGCGGCGAACGGCGCGCATCGCCGAACTTCTTCGCATCAGCCTGCAGCTCGTCACGGATCAGCTTTTTCAGCTTGGCCTTGCTGTCGAGGATGCCGAGGATCTTGTCGCGTTCCTTGGCCAGCTCGTCCTGCTCGCCGCGGATCTTCATTTCCTCCAGGCGGGCCAGCTGCTTCAGCTTGGTTTCCAGGATGTATTCGGCCTGGTCGTCGGACAGGCCGAAGCGCGCGATCAGCGCCGCCTTCGGTTCGTCCTCGGTACGGATGATGTGGATCACCTCGTCCAGGTTGAGGAAGGCAACCAACAGGCCTTCCAACAGGTGCAGGCGGCGTTCGACCTTCTGCAGGCGATGCTGCAGGCGGCGCGTCACGGTGCTGCTGCGGAACGCCAGCCATTCGCTGAGCAGCGTCTTGAGGTTCTTCACCTGTGGCCGGCCATCCAGCCCGATCACATTGAGGTTCACCCGGTAGCTGCGTTCCATGTCGGTGGTGGCGAACAGGTGGCCCATCAACTGGTCGGCGTCGACACGGTTGGAACGCGGCACCAGCACTACCCGCACCGGGTTCGCATGGTCGGATTCATCGCGCACGTCCTCGATCCAGGGCAGCTTCTTGGCGCGCATCTGCGCGGCGATCTGCTCGATCACCTTCGACGGCGATACCTGGAAGGGCAGGGCGTTGACCACCACGTTGCCGTTCTCTTTCAGGAACGTGGCGCGCGCACGCACGCTGCCATGGCCCGTTTCGTACATGTGCAGCAGGTCGGCGGCCGGGGTGATGATTTCCGCGTTGGACGGATAATCCGGTCCCTTCACGTGCTCGCACAACTCGCGCACGCTGGCATCGGGATCTTCCAGCAGGTGCAGCAACGCGCCGACGATCTCGTTGAGGTTGTGCGGTGGCACGTCGGTGGCCATGCCCACGGCGATGCCGGTGGTGCCGTTCAACAGCAGGTGCGGCAGGCGCGCCGGCATCCAGGTCGGTTCCTGCAGGGTGCCGTCGAAGTTCGGGGTCCAGTCGGTGGTGCCCTGGGCCAGCTCGCCCAGCAGCACTTCAGCGATCGGGGTCAGCTTGGATTCGGTGTAACGCATCGCCGCGAACGACTTCGGGTCGTCGCTGGAGCCGAAGTTGCCCTGGCCCTCGATCAGCGGGTAGCGGTAGGAGAACGGCTGCGCCATCAGCACCAGCGCTTCGTAGCATGCGCTGTCGCCGTGCGGGTGGTACTTGCCGATGACGTCGCCGACGGTGCGCGCAGACTTCTTCGGCTTGGATGCCGCGTTCAGTCCCAGCTCGCTCATCGCATAGATGATGCGGCGCTGCACCGGCTTGAGACCGTCGCCGAGGAACGGCAGCGCACGGTCCAGGACCACGTACATCGAGTAGTCGAGGTAGGCGCGCTCGGCATACTCGCGCAGCGGCAATTGTTCGAAGCCGTGGAAGACGGGGCGGGCAAGATCGGTCATGCGGGGTTGTTACCTGTGTTCGGAGGCGGCGACGGCCGTCGCCCTCGCAATCTGCTGATTATCCGGATGCGGGCGGAGAAGCCAAGCCGCGTGGTGGATCCAGGCCTTGCCCGGACCGGGCAAGATAGCGTCCCGGTGGCACCCCGAAGTGGCGCCGGAACACCGTGACGAAGGCACTGGAACTGCTGAACCCCAACCCGTGGGCAATGTCGGCCACGGCGTGGCCCTCGCTGAGTTGCCGCAGGGCTTCGGCCAGCCGTGCCTGCTGTCGCCAGTGGGCGAAGCTGAGCGTGGTTTCCTCGCGGAAGTGCCGGGTCAGTGAACGGGTGGACAGGCCGGCGAACTGCGCCCACTGCGCCAGGCTGCGATCATCGGCCGGGTCGGCCAGCAACTGCGAGGCGATCTTCAGCAGCCGCCGGTCGCGCGGCATCGGCAGGTGCATGCGCTGGCGCGGTGCGGCGCGGATCTCGTCCAGCAGTACCTCTACCAGGTGCTGCTGGCGGTCGCTGGCAGTGTCGGTCGGCATCCAGTCGCAGATGCGCAACGTCACGGCCTGCAGCAGGGTTGAGATGCCCAATACGCACGGCTCGGTCGGCAGGCCGGCGCATGCGGACGGCACCAGCACCATGCCCCAGCCGCGCAGCGGACCATCGATGGTCACCGTATGGGGTTCGGCGGGCGGCATCCAGCCGGCCGAACCTGGTGCCAGCGACCACCTTCCGTGCCGTGTGCGGGTGGTCAGCAGGCCGCTTTCCACGCAGATCAGCTGGGCACGTCGATGCATGTGCCAGTCGACTTCGTGCGCCAGCCCGATGGGACTGTCGATGCGGAAGCCTATCGCCGGCAGGCCATCCTCGCGTTCCAGCCATTCCAGCGCACGCTGTTTGAGCAATGGGCGCGCTGCCTCCGGGTCCGCCCCCTGGCGGACGCTTTCCGGGGGCAGCAGCGCAGGGCGCAGGATCGGGCTTGGCTTGAAAATGTCATCCATTGGCTTGATTGTACTACCCGGCCATTCGTGAACGCTATTAAGGTGGGTTTCCTTCGATCCAGCCCGCTGTTGCAACACAGCATTCGATGCCAGATCAAATATTTCCATTGAGAAATATATTTTTTGGAAGAGAATGTACACCCATGATCTGTTCCTCTACCGCCCCGCCCAGTTTTGGGCTGCTGCTGCGCCAGGTGCGCGATGGCCTGGTCCGGCAACTGGATGCTTCCATGGCTGAAGAGGGCCTCGGCCTCAACTTCACCCATTACATCGGGTTGAAAGTGCTCTCGCACCGGGCGCCGTGCACCGCCAACGAACTGGCCAAGGCCATTGACCAGGTCCCCAGTGCGGTGACCCGCCTGCTGGACCGGCTGGAAGCGCTGGGCTGCATACGGCGCGAACAGCATGCGCAGGACCGCCGTGCACTGCAGATCGTGCTGACCGACCAGGGCCGTGTCCTGTGGGCGCGCCTGCAGAAGCGGGGCGAAGACGTGATCGATTTCGCCTCGCGTGACCTGAGCGCCGACGAGCGCGCCCAACTGCTTTCCCTGTTGACCCGAATCCGCGATTCCCTGACGACCCCATGACTCCCAATATCTCTTCTTCTTCCTGGCGGCACGGCCGGCCCTTGCTGCTGGCAGCACTGGCGTTGGCCCTGGCTGCCTGTGCCAGCAGCCGTGGCCTGCATCCGCAGGGCCAACTGCTGGACGCCGACACGCTGCACAGCGAGCACACGCTGGCAGGGGCCGATCTCGGCGCGGCCGGTTTTCCTGCACGGGACTGGTGGACGGCGCTGGGCGATGCGCAGCTGGACGCGCTGATCGCCGAGGGTCTGGCTGGCCACCCCAGCCTGGCGGCGGCCGATGCACGCCTGCGCCAGGCACGTTCGCAGGTGGGGGGCGCGCGCGCTGATCGCCTGCCCAGCCTGTCGGTATCCGGCGGTTACACCGGCCTGCGGCTGCCCGAGTCGATGCTCGGCGATGAAAACGGCGGCCATTACGCGGGCAGCAGCCAGCTGGCCTTCAATTTCAGCTATGGCGTCGACCTGTGGGGTGGCAAGCGTGCCGCCTGGGAAGCGGCGGTGGACAGCACGCATGCGGCGGCCGTCGATGCACAGGCCGCGCGGCTGGACCTCTCCGCCGGCATCGTCCAGGCCTACGCCGGGCTGGCTTACGCATGGCAGTTGCATGATGTTGCAGACGAAGAGCTTGCGCGTTCGCAGAAAGCCCTGCAGCTGACCCGCCAGCGGCGTGCCGCAGGCATCGACAGTGACCTGCAGGTGCGCCAGGCCGAGGGCCGTGTACCGGCCGCGCAGCAGCAGCAACAGGCGGCACAGCAGCAGATCGACGAAGGCCGCACGGCGCTGGCGGCACTGGTCGGCCAGGGCCCTGACCGTGGCCTGCAGATCGAACGTCCGCGCGTGCTGGATCCGATGCAGCTGCAACTGCCGGGCGTGTTGCCCAGCGCACTGCTTGGCCGCCGCCCCGACATCGTCGCCGCGCGCTGGCGCGTGGAGGCAGCCGGCAAGCAGATCGATGCGGCCAAGGCGAAGTTCTATCCCAGCCTCAACCTCACCGCGCTGGCTGGCGTGGTCGCTCCGGACGTGGGTGACCTGCTGCAGAAAAGCTCTACCTTTGCCTACATCGGCCCGGCACTGAGCCTGCCGATCTTCGATGGCGGCCGCCTGCGCGCTGGCCTGGACAGCAAGGACGCCGACTACGACCTCGCCGTGGCCAGCTACAACCAGGCGGTACTCGATGCCCTGCGCGAGGTCGCCGACCAGGTCAATGCAGTGCGTTCGTTGCAGCAGCAGTCGCAGTCGCAGCAGCTGGCGGTGGATATCGCGCGGGCGGCCTTCGACCTGGCCGAGCAGCGCTACCGCGCCGGCATCGGCAGTTACCTGGACGTGCTGACCGCACAGTCCACCCTGCTGCAGTCCCAGCAGCAGCTGGCTGGCCTGCAGTCGCAACAGGTGCTGGCCTCGGTGCATCTGAGCCAGGCACTGGGCGGAGGTTTCGAGCCCGCCGCCGACGAAAGTGCCCGCGCTGCCTCCCTTTCCGATTCCTCGCATTCCTGAAGAACCCTCACATGAGCCAGACCCCCAACACTGCGGCCCCGGCCGCCCCCAGCCGTCGCGGCAAGCTGCTGCGCGGACTGTTCGCCATCGTCGTGCTGCTGCTCGCGGCACTGGTCCTGTGGTACTTCATGTTCGGCCGTTGGTTCGAAGAAACCGACGATGCCTACGTGCAGGGCAACCAGGTGCAGATCACCCCGCTGGTCTCCGGCACCGTGGTGGCCATCGCCGCCGACGACGGCATGCGCGTGGAGCGCGGCCAACTGCTGGTGCAGCTGGATCCGGCCGATACCGAAGTGGCGCTGCAGCAGGCCGAAGCGAACCTGGCCGGAACCGTGCGCCAGGTACGCGGCCTGTACCGCAGCGTGGAAGGTGCGCAGGCCGACCTCAATGCGCGCCAGGTGACCTTGAAGCGCATGCGCGCCGATTACGCCCGGCGCAAGGACCTGGCCGACACCGGCGCGATCTCCAGCGAAGAGCTGGCGCACGCCCGTGACGAGCTGGCCTCCGCCGAAGCGGCCGTGGCCGGTTCGCGCGAAACCGTCGAGCGCAGCCGCGCGCTGGTGGACGACACCGTGATCGCCACCCAGCCGGACGTGCAGGCCGCCGCCGCGCAACTGCGCCAGGCCTGGCTCAACAACGCCCGGGCCGGCATCGTGTCGCCGGTCTCCGGCTACGTGGCGCGCCGCTCGGTGCAGGTTGGCCAGCGCGTGCAGCCGGGCAACGCCTTGATGGCGGTGGTGCCGGGCGAACAGATGTGGGTGGAAGCCAACTTCAAGGAAACACAGCTGCGCCACATGCGCCTGGGCCAGGAAGTGGAGCTGCGCGCCGACCTGTACGGTGGCGACGTTGGCTACAAGGGGCGCGTCACCAGCCTGGGCATGGGCACCGGTTCGGCGTTCTCGCTGCTGCCGGCGCAGAATGCCAGCGGCAACTGGATCAAGATCGTGCAGCGCGTTCCGGTGCGCATCGCCATCGATGCAAAGCAGCTGGCCGAGCATCCGCTGCGCATAGGCCTGTCGATGAAGGCTGAAGTAAGCCTGCGTGACCAGGAGGGGACGGTGCTGCCGGTCGAAGCCGCCAAGGGCAACGTGTTCGATACCGACGTCTATGCCAAGCAGCTGCACGACGCCGACGACATGATCCACACGATCATCCAGGGCAACCTGCCGCAGAGCGCCGCGGCATCGGCTGCAACGGGCCCGGTGGCTACTGCCGCGGCCCGCCAGCAGCCGACCACGCCGCCCCGCGCGTCCAACGCAGGCTGAAGCCCCATGTCTTCCCAAGCCCCTGCCGCACCCGGTATCCCGGGCGCACCGGCGGCACCTGCCGCCGGTTTCCTGCCACCCAGCGTGGCCCTGTGCACCGCTGGCCTGGCGATGGCGTCGTTCATGCAGGTGCTCGACACCACCATTGCCAACGTGTCCCTGCCTACCATCGCCGGCAATCTCGGTGCCAGTTCGCAGCAGGCGACGTGGGTCATCACCTCGTTCGCGGTCAGCACCGCCATCGCCCTGCCATTGACCGGCTGGCTCAGCCGCCGCTTCGGCGAACGGAAGCTGTTCGTCTGGGCCACCCTGGCCTTCGTGATCACCTCGCTGTTGTGCGGCCTGGCCCAGAGCATGGGCATGCTGGTGCTGTCGCGTGCGCTGCAGGGATTCGTCGCCGGCCCGATGTATCCGATCACCCAGTCGCTGCTGGTGTCGATCTACCCGCGCGAGAAACGCGGGCAGGCGTTGGCGCTGCTGGCGATGATCACCGTGGTCGCGCCGATCTGCGGTCCCATTCTGGGTGGCTGGATCACCGACAACTACAGTTGGGAATGGATCTTCCTGATCAACGTCCCGTTGGGCATCTTCGCCGCCCTGGTGGTCGGCAACCAGTTGAAGGGCCGGCCGGAACACGTTGAAAAACCGAAGATGGACTACGTCGGCCTGGTCACCCTGGTGATCGGCGTGGGCGCGTTGCAGCTGGTGCTGGACCTGGGCAACGACGAGGACTGGTTCTCATCGATGAAGATCGTGGTGCTGGCCTGCGTTTCCGTGGTGGCGCTGACGGTGTTCCTGATATGGGAACTGACCGACAAGGATCCGATCGTGGACCTGCGGTTGTTCCGGCACCGCAACTTCCGTGCCGGTACGCTGGCGATGGTGGTGGCCTACGCGGCGTTCTTCAGCGTGGCCCTGCTGATCCCGCAGTGGCTGCAGCGTGACATGGGCTACACCGCGATATGGGCGGGCCTGGCGACCGCACCGATCGGCGTGCTGCCGGTGATCCTGACCCCCTTCGTGGGCAAGTACGCAGCGCGCTTCGACATGCGCATGCTGGCTACCATCGCGTTCGTGTTCCTGTCCTTCACCAGCTTCCTGCGTTCCGGGTTCAACCTGCAGGTGGACTTCCAGCACGTGGCCGGGGTGCAGCTGATCATGGGCATCGGCGTGGCGTTGTTCTTCATGCCGGTGCTGCAGATCCTGTTGTCGGACCTGGATGGGCGTGAGATCGCGGCGGGCTCGGGCCTGGCGACTTTCCTGCGTACGCTCGGCGGCAGCTTCGCTGCATCGTTGACCACGTGGTTGTGGGCACGCCGCACGCAGGTGCACCATGCCGACCTGACCGAACATATCTCGGTCTACCAGCCGGGCATGCAGGAACAGGTGGCCGCGATGGGGCAGGGCAACCTGCAGCAGGGCGCGGCGTCGTTGAACACGATGATCAACCACCAGGCATCGCAGATGGGCTTCAACGACATCTTCTTCCTGCTGGGCTGGATCTTCCTGGCCATCATCACCTTCCTGTGGCTGGCCAAGCCACCGTTCGGTGCCGGTGCGGGCAGCGCCGCTTCCGCTGGCGGACACTAGTAAGGACGCGCCCCGACATCCGGGTAGCGCCGGGCCACGCGAGCGGGTAGCGCGGAGCCTTCGATGTAGCGCCGAGCCATGCTCGGCGAGACCGGCGCAGTTGCCGGAAATGAAAAAACCCGCTTTCGCGGGTTTGATCAGTTCTGAATCGTGGTGCCCAGGAGAGGACTCGAACCTCCACGAAGTTGCCCCCGCTAGCACCTGAAGCTAGTGCGTCTACCAATTCCGCCACCTGGGCGACTCAGGAGGAGAATTGTGCGGGACGAGATGGATTGTGTCAACACTATTTCGCGGTGGGGTCAGTCGTCCGGCGCATGGCCGCCCAGATGCAGCAGCAGGCTCTGCATCGAGCGCGATAGATCGGGCCAGCGGGCAAAACACAGGCTCAGCCGGCGGCGCGCCCAGTCCTCGTCCAGCACGATGGCATGGAAGCCATGGCGACGACGCTGCTGGCGGGTGATCGAGCGCGGCACGATGCCGACGCCGATGCCATGTCCGACCATCTCGCAGACGCCTTCGAACGTCTTCATGCGGATGCGCGGGGTGAGTACGCGCCCCAGTGCACGCGCGTTGTCTTCTATATGTTCCTGCAGCGCATTGCCATCGGCGAGGGCGACGAAGGTATCGCCCAGTACATCGGTAAAGGAAGCCGATCCGCGTCCTGTCAGGTGGTGCGCGGGTGGCACGATCAACAGCAGTGGATCATCGGCGACCGGTTGCAGGTGCAGCGCGCCGGCATCCACCGCGTTGGACACGATGCCGGCTTCGGCCTGTCCGCCGCGCACCGCACGTACGATCTCCACGCTGGTGCGTTCCTTCAGGTCCACGTGCAGGCGCGGGCGTGCGGCCATCCAGGGTGCCAGCCGGCCGGGCAGGAAGGTGGTCAGTGCGCCGGTGTTGGCATACAGGTGCAGGGTGCCGCGTGCGCCGCTGGCGAACTCCTGCAGTTCCTCGCGCAGCAGCGACTGCTGCCGGAGCATGAGTCGTGCATGGTGGGCCAGCGCTTCACCAGCCTCGGTGGTGGTGACGCCGCGCGGGTGTCGTGCCAGCAGGGCTACCCCGGCGTCGGTTTCCATCGTGCGCAGGCGCTCGCTGGTCGAGGCCAGCGCCAGGTTGGCGCGCACGGCACCGGCGGTGATGCTGCCGGCTTCGACCACCGCGAGGAACAGGCGCAGGTCTGCAAGGTCCATCCGCATGCGGGCGTTCTCCTGGCTGCCTTCGGCCCAGCCGAAGGGGAGAGGGGGAATGCCGCATTGTGCTGCAGCGGCGCGCGGCATCCAATGGTGGGATGAATGAATCCCTGTATTTCTATTTTCTGCTGGTGGCGGTGTTCATGCTGGCGGGCGTGGTCAAGGGCGTGACCGGCATGGGGCTGCCTACCGTGGCGATGGGCCTGCTGGGCAGTGCGCTGTCCCCGGTAGCCGCCGCCTCCATGTTGTTCGTGCCGACCCTGGTCACCAATGTGTGGCAGATCTTCGCCGGGCCATCGGTAGGGCGCATCATCCGCCGGTTGTGGCCGATGATGCTGGGCGTGGTGGTCGCAACGATGGCCGGCGCAGCGCTGCTGGTGCGCGCCGATGCACGCTGGTCCGGCCTGGCGCTTGGCATGGCGTTGATCGTGTATGCCGTGTATTCGTTCGTCGCGCCGGCTTTTCGCGTGCCCGTCGACAAGGAGCGCTGGCTGTCGCCGCTGGTCGGGGCGATATCGGGAGTGGTCACCGGTGCGACCGGTGTATTCGTGATGCCGGCCGTGCCTTACCTGCAATCGCTGGGGCTGGACCGGGATGAGCTGGTGCAGGCGCTGGGGCTGTCCTTCACCGTCTCCACGATCTCATTGACCACCGGCCTGCTGCTGCATGGTGCCTTCGGCGTGCAGCAGTTGGGGCTCAGCGCCCTGGCCATCGTGCCTGCGTTGGCCGGCATGTGGCTGGGGCAGAAGATCCGTGGCCGCATCAGCGCGCGCACGTTCCGGTTGTGTTTCCTGGGATTCCTGCTGCTGTTGGGAATCGAACTGGTGGTGCGCCCGTTGGCCGCATGAAGCGGGCAAAAAAAAACCCGCATCAGCGGGTTTTTTTTTATCGATGGTGCCCAGGAGAGGACTCGAACCTCCACGAAGTTGCCCCCGCTAGCACCTGAAGCTAGTGCGTCTACCAATTCCGCCACCTGGGCATCGAGGGGCGGAATTATGCGGTGGCGTGAAGGGGCTGTCAACAGCAGCTTCGATCAGCCGGTAGAGCGCGTACCCGTATTCCGCCCAACAAAAAACCCCCGCTTTCGCGAGGGTTTCTGTCTTGGTGCCCAGGAGAGGACTCGAACCTCCACGGTTTTACCCGCTAGTACCTGAAACTAGTGCGTCTACCAATTCCGCCACCTGGGCTTCCAGAGCCGGCAATTCTGGGCATCCGGGGTGGGCTTGTCAACGATTTTCATGCGGATGGTCGCCGTGGCCGCTTCCGCAGCCCGCTGACCCGTTCTGCACGCCCGCAGCAGCTACCATGGACGCCGATGAATACAAAAAAACCCAGCAAGCGCGGGAGCACCTCCCGCACGTCGCCGCCCAAGAGCGCCGCTTCCGGTCCGTCGAAGGGGCCGAAGAAGAAGAGCCTGCCGCCCTGGATGCCGGAAAGCCTGGCAACCGATGCAGGCAAGGCGCCGCGTGGCGGTAGCCGCCGTGGCCCCGCACCGTCCGCTCCTTCCGCACCGCGCGGGCGCCGCCCGCTGCCGCCGCCCGGCGGCCCGGTGGATGACCCGTTTGCGGCCCGCGAGGCTGAAAAGTACGAACAGCCCATCGCCAGTCGCGAGGCCATCCTGGCCCTGCTGGAACGTTGCGAGGGCCCGCAGACTGCCGAAGAGGTGGGCGCGCGCCTGGGCCTGACCGCACCGGATCGCGCCGAAGCGCTGTCGCGCCGGCTCGGCGCCATGGTCCGTGATGGCCAACTGGTGCAGAACCGCCGCGGTGGCTTCGCGCCGATCCAGGCCCTGAACCTGGTCACCGGCGTGGTCATCGCCAATCCGGAAGGCTTCGGTTTCCTGCGGCCGGTCGAGGGCGGCGACGACCTGTTCCTGCCGCCGTACGAAATGCGCAAGGTCATGCATGGCGACAAGGTGCTGGCCAACGTGACCGGCATCGACCATCGTGGCCGTCGCGAGGGCAGCATCGCCCGCGTGCTCGAACGTGGGATGACCCGTTTGATCGGCCGCTTCAGCGTCGAGATGGGCATCAACTACGTAGTGCCGGATGACAAGCGCATCCAGCGCAACGTGCAGGTGCCGCCGGACCATACCGGTGGCGCGCGTGACGGCCAGCTGGTGGTATGCGAGCTGACCCAGGCGCCGGATAGCCGGCGTCCGCCGATCGGCCGCATCATCGCGGTGCTGGGCGACAAACTGACGGCGTCGCTGGTGGTGGAAACGGCCATCCATGGCCACGAGCTGCCGTTCGAGTTCCCGCAGGAAGTGCTGGACGAAGCTGCCGCGGTCCCCCTGGTGGTGGAGCCGCAGATGATCGGCAATCGCGTGGACCTGCGCAGCACGCCGCTGGTTACCATCGATGGCGAAGATGCGAAGGACTTCGACGATGCGGTGTACTGCGAGCCGAATGCCGGCGGATTCCGCCTGGTGGTGGCCATCGCCGATGTCTCCAACTACGTCCGTCCCGGCGCACCGCTGGACGACGAAGCGCAGAAACGCGCAACGTCGGTGTACTTCCCCGGCTTCGTGGTGCCGATGCTGCCGGAGACGCTGTCCAACGGCATCTGTTCGCTGATGCCGAAGGTCGACCGCATGTGCTTCGTCTGCGATATGCAGGTGGACCGCGAAGGCCTGGTCACTGCCTCGCGCTTCTACGAAGCGGTGATGAACTCGCATGCGCGGCTCACCTATACCCAGGTGTGGCAGGCGGTGGGCGAGGACGATGCCGCGGCGAAGGCCGCCATCGGGCCATTGCTGCCGCAGGTGCAACGCCTGCACCAGCTGTACCAGGTGCTGGGCAAGGCCCGGGCGAAGCGTGGTGCGATCGAGTTCGAATCCAGTGAAGTGCGCTTCGTGCTGGACAACACCGGGGAGGTCACCCAGGCCGGCATGCTGGTGCGCAACGATGCACACAAGTTGATCGAGGAGTGCATGATCGCCGCCAACGTGGAGGCGGCACGCTACCTGCTGGCCAACCATGTGCCGGCGCCCTATCGCGTCCACGAGAAGCCACCGGAATCCAAGTACGCCGACCTGCTGGAGTTCCTCAAGGAATTCAAGCTGAGCCTGCCGCCGTGGTCCAAGGTGCAGCCGGGTGATTACACCAAGCTGTTGAAGAAGATCCGCGACCGTCCCGATGCAGCGTTGCTGGAATCGGTGCTGCTGCGCAGCCAGAGCATGGCCGTGTACAGCCCCGACAACGCAGGACACTTCGGCCTGGCGCTGGATGCCTACGCGCATTTCACCTCGCCGATCCGGCGTTATCCGGATCTGCTGGTGCATCGTGCGATAAAGCACGCACTGACCGGTGCAAAGGCGGACAAATTCACCTATACCCCACGTGAAATGGCCGCGTTGTCGCTGCAGTGCTCCGAACGGGAGCGGCGTGCCGATGAAGCCGAACGCGAGGTCGACGAGCGCTATCGTGCGGCATGGATGGAAAAGCACGTTGGCGGCCAGTTCGATGGCGTCATAAGTGGCGTCACCAGCTTCGGACTGTTCGTCGAGCTGACCGATTCGAAGGTGCAGGGGCTGGTGCACGTGACCCAGCTTCCGCATGACTATTACAAGTTCGATGCGGTCCGCAAGACGCTCGGTGGCGAACGCCGTGGCACCAGCTACCGGCTGGGCGACAGCGTGCGCATCCTGGTGCTGAAGGCGAGCATGGAAGAGCGAAAGATCGATTTCCGCCTGGTCGAGCACAAGGGCGAGGAAGAAGAGGGCGCTGGCGCGGCACCGTTGCCCGAACGCGGCAAGCCGGCCAAGCGCACCAAGAAGAAATATTGACGGCGCGCCAGCGCGCCAACCGACCTGCAGCGCCGGGCCATGCCCGGCGACACCAGACACCGGAGGCCCCGATGCAAGCCCAATCCGAGTACAGCGGTGGTTGCCAGTGCGGCGCCGTCCGCTTCCAGGTCCGCGGTGAGCTGCGGGACAGCTCCATCTGCCATTGCCGGATGTGCCAGAAGGCGTTCGGTGCGTACTACGCGCCGCTGGTTTCGGTGCGCGGCGTGCAGTTTGCCTGGACCCGCGGCCAGCCCAGCCACTTCCAGTCGTCCAACCTGGTTCGCCGCGGCTTCTGCGCGCAGTGCGGTACCCCGCTGACCTACGAGGCACCGGATGGCGTGGCGGTTGCCGCCGGTGCATTCGACCAGCCTGGCCGGCTGCCCCCGAGCCGCCAGTACGGCATGGAAGCCCGGTTGTCGTTCATGGGAGGGCTGGATTCGCTGCCTTCCACCCGGACCGACGAGGACGTGGAGTCGCTGGAATTCCTCGCCCGCATCGTGTCCCACCAGCACCCGGACCATGACACGCCGCACTGGCCCCCGCGCACGCGCGGGTAGCGCCGGGCCGTGCCCGGGGCGGGCTCGCGGGATCAACGGCTGCCGGGCATGGCCCGGCGCTGGCAGCACCGGGTGCGCCGATGCTCTACCATAGCCACCCCCTTTCCGGTCACGCCGCGCATGAGCAAGAACAGCCAGTGGATCGTCGGCGTCAACGCCGTCGCGTCCTCCATCGAGAATGACGCCGAGAACGTGCGCGAAGTCCTGGTGGAAGCCGGGGCGAAGAATCCGCGCCTGGTCGAGATCGAGGAGAATGCCCGCCGCAAGGGTATCGACGTGCGCAAGGTGAACAGCCAGGCGCTGGACGGCGTGGGCGGTTCGGTACGCCACCAGGGCGTGGCCGCGCGTTATGCGGCGGCACGCACCTATGGCGAGAACGAGCTGGAGGCGCTGGTCGAAGCTGCCGACGGCAAGGCGCTGCTGCTGGTGCTGGACGAGGTGCAGGATCCACATAACCTCGGCGCCTGCCTGCGCAGCGCTGCTGCGGCCGGCGCCACGGCGGTGATCATCCCCAAGGACAAGTCCGCCACGGTGAACGCCACCGTACGCAAGACCTCGGCAGGCGCGGCCGACCGCATTCCGGTGGTGGCGGTGACCAACCTGTCGCGTTGCCTGAAGGACCTGCAGAAGCAGGGTGTATGGATCTACGGCCTGGCTGGCGAGGCCACCGCGTCGCTGTACCAGCTGGACCTGAAGGGCAACATCGCGCTGGTACTGGGCGGCGAGGCTGATGGCCTGCGCCGGCTCACCCGTGAGAACTGCGATGGCCTGGTCAAGATTCCGATGCCGGGTGAGATCGAGAGCCTGAACGTTTCCGTCGCCGCCGGCGTCAGCCTGTTCGAAGTGGTCCGGCAGCGCGGTTGATCCGCCGCCGCTCGACGGTAGCGCCGGACCATGTCCGGCGAGCGCAGCGGCGAAGCATGCCTGTCAGCCCGCACTGCCCCCCAGCGCCTTGAACAGGGTTACGTCATTGGCCAGCTGGCTCTGCCGCACGCGTGCCAGCGACAGCTCGGCCTGGCGCCGGGTCTGCTGCGCCAGCAGCCAGTCACGCAGATCGGTGGCGCCGACCCGATAACGCACCTCTTCGGCGTGCTCCACGGCCACTGCCTCGTCAAATGAGGCCTGCGACGCGGCCACCTGGATCGCCAGCTGGTCGCGCGCCGACAGCGCGTTGTCCACTTCCGACAACGCGGTGTAAAGCGTTTTGCGGAACTGGATGGCGGCGATCTGGTAATCGGTGCCCGCCAGGTCGGTGTTCAACTGCGCACGCTGCAGGTTGAGGAAGGGCAGGGCCAGGCCTGCCCCCAGGGTGGCAACGGGATTGCGCAGCACCTCGCCCAGGCTGGGTCCGCTGGTGCCGATGCCACCGTTCAAGCTGAGGGTGGGGTAGTAGCTGGTGGCAGTGACGTGGATCTGCCTGAGGCTGTTGCGCAGGCGCAATTCGGCGGCGCGCAGGTCGGGACGCCGCGCCAGCAGTTCGGCAGGCAGCCCGGGCTGCAGCGTCGGGCTGCGGGCACCGACCAGGCTCTGCGGTTCCTCCGTCTGTGGCCATGGCTGCCCGTCCAGCAGCACCGTCAACGCATTGCGGGCTTCCACCCGCTGCTGCTCCAGCGCGGACTGCGCAGCACGCTGTGCTTCCAGGTTCTGCCGCGCCTGGCGCACCTCCATGCCCGAGGCAGCGCCGGCATCCAGGCGGGCCTGCACCAGCTCCAGCGTACGCTGCTGGCGCGCCAGGTCCGCCGCGCCGGCAGCGATGGACTGGTTGAGGTAGGCGAGGTTCCAGTAGTAGTTGACCGCATCGCCGATGGCGATCAGCGCGGTGTTCTGGCGGTCCTCCTCGGTTGCCTGCGCCGACCACACGGCGATGTCACGCTGGGTGCGCAGCTTGCCCCACAGGTCCACTTCCCACTGCAGGGAAATGCCGGTGGAATAGTCGCCCGTGCGCTGCCAGTCGGCGCTGCGATCGATCGGCCTCGAGGTGCTGTTGCCGAGGGTGGACAGGGACGGATCCGGCCACAGGGCATTGCCTGCCAGCCCGGCCTGCAGGCGCGCCTGCTGCACGTTCAGGCCGGCCACGGCAAGATCGTTGTTGGCTTCCAGCACGCGGCTTACCAGGCGGTTCAGGCCGGCATCGCCGAACCCGGTCCACCAGGCATCGGCGCGTACGTCGGCACGTGGCTGGTCCAGCCCGCTTGCAGGTGCGGTATCGGCGCTGCCGAGACTGGAGCTGCCGGTGCCATAGCTGGCCGGCACCGAGGCGGCCTGCACCGGGTAACGGCCGACGCTGGCGCAGCCGGCAAGCGAGGTGAGCAGGGCGCTGGCCAGCAGCAGCCGGGTGGGAATCATGCGTGCAGGGGTCATGTTCATTCTCATTCGCGGGCCAGGGCTTCCACCGGATCCAGTTGCGCGGCGCTGCGTGCCGGCAGGAAGCCGAACGCCACGCCGATCAAGGTGGAACAAGCGAACGCGGCAACGATCGAAGCGGTGGAGAACACCATCTGGAATTCGCTGGACAGGCGGGCGAACGCCCAGCCCAGGCCAAGTGCCAGGCTGACGCCGATCAATCCGCCCAGCAGGCAGACCAGTACCGCCTCGATCAGGAACTGCTGGCGGATGTCGCTCTGGCGTGCGCCAACGGCCATCCGCACGCCGATCTCGCGGGTACGCTCGGTCACCGACACCAGCATGATGTTCATCACGCCGATGCCGCCCACCAGCAGCGCGATGGCGGCGATCGCACCGATCAGCAGCGTCATGGTGCGCGTGGTCTGTTCGATGGTCTCGCGGATCTCGGCGCTGTTGCTCAGGAAGAAGTCCTCGGTGCCGTGGCGCAGCGTCAGCAGGTTGGTGATCGCTGCCTGGGCGGCGTCCATCGGGGTGTCGTCCTTGACCCGCACGGTGATGCCGGAGACGTAGTTCTGCCCCAGCATGCGCGACATCGCCGTGGTATGCGGTACCCATACACTCAGGCTGGTGCTGCCTCCGAAGCCGAAGCTCTGCCGCTTGGCCACGCCGACCACCCGCACCGGCACGTTGCCGAGCAGGATCACCTGGCCGACCGGCTCGCTGTCCGGGAAGAACTGGGTCCGGGTGTTCTCGTCGATCACCGCCACCTGTGCCAGGGTCTTCACTGCGTCGGCGTCGAAGAAGCTGCCGGATACCAGGGTGACCCCCTTGACCCGGAAGAACTGCTCGCCGACGCCGCTGACCGATGCGGTGGCCGACAGGTTGCGGTAGCGGGCGGTCACCGAGGTGGAGACATTGGGCGTGGCGCTGTCAACGTAACTCTGCCGTGCCAGCGCATCGGCATCGCTGGCCTTCAGCGTCTGCACGCGCGCCGAGCGCATGTCGCCGAAGCCGCGGCCGGGATAGACATCGATGGTGTTGGTGCCCAGCGAACTGATGTTCTGCAGGATCTGCTGCTGCGAACCATTGCCCAGTGCCACCACCGATACCACCGAGGCGATACCGATGATGATGCCGAGCATGGTCAGGAAGGTGCGCAGGCGATGGGCGTTCATTGCCAGCAGCGCCATCCGGAAGGCTTCAATGAAGCGGTCGCGGCTGGCACGCCAGCTGCTGCCCTTGCCGGCGTCGATGCTGGGCGCACGCTGCGCGCGATAGCTGGGTGCCTTGTCGTTGACCCGGTCGGCGATGATCTCGCCGTCGCGGATCTCGATGATGCGCTGGGCGTGCTCGGCCACGCTCATGTCGTGGGTGACGATGATGATGGTGTGGCCTTCGGCATGCAGCTCGCCGAGGATGCCCATCACCTCTTCGCCGGAATGGGTATCCAGTGCACCGGTGGGCTCGTCGGCAAGGATCACCTCGCCACCGTTCATCAGTGCACGCGCGATCGACACGCGCTGCTGCTGGCCGCCGGAAAGCTGCCCCGGCTTGTGCTGCATCCGGTCGCCCAGTCCGAGCCGCTGCAGCAACTGGATGGCGCGTGCGCTGCGCTGCTGGCCGGGGTTTCCGGCATAGATGGCCGGTACTTCCACGTTGCCGCGTGCGTCCAGGTCGCCCAGCAGGTGGTAGCGCTGGAAGATGAAGCCGAAATGTTCACGGCGCAGCTCGGCCAGCTCATCCGGGTCCATGCTGCCTGTTTCACGCCCCGCCACCTGGTAGCTGCCGCGCGTGGGCCGGTCCAGGCAGCCCAGGATGTTCATCAGGGTGGACTTGCCCGACCCGGACTGGCCGACGATGGCGACCATTTCGCCGGCCTGGATGTCCAGGTTGACATCGCGCAGCACCGCGATGGTCTCGTCGCCTGCAGGGAATTCGCGGCGCAGGTCGCGCAGCCGCAGCAGCACGTGGGAGGAGGCTGTCGCTGTCATCGACGCGGCCCGCCCATGCCCGGGCCCATGCGCATGCCGGCATTGCGACCCGATGCGGACGATGGCGCGACGGTGCTGCCTTCACCGACTATCACGCGCTCGCCTTCGGCCAGGCCGGAGAGGATCTCCGCATTGGCGCCGTTGTTGATGCCGACCTTGACCCGGCGCGGTTGCGGCTGCCCATCGGCACCGACCACGCGCACCACCTGCTGGCCATCGCGGGTCTTCGGACCCAGCGCAACGGTGGGCACCATCAACACGCCCTTGGCCTGCTTCAGCAGCACCGACACCTGGGCGGTCATGTCGATGCGCAACGTACCATCGGGGTTCTCCACGTCGAACAGGGCGTTGTAGTACACCGCCGTGCTGGAGCTGGAGCTGGACGAACTGCTGGAACTCGACGAGCTGTCGCTGGCGATCGACGCAGGTGCCGGATTGATCTGCCGGAGCGTGGCGTGGTACTTGCGGTCCGGGTCACCCAGGGTGGTGAAGTAGACCGGCATGCCGGCCTTGATCTTGACCACGTCCGCTTCGGAAACCTCGGCGTTGACCGTCACCACGTCCAGCCGCGCCAGCATGACGATGGTCGGTGCGGTCTGGTTGGCGTTGACCGTGCGGCCCTCTTCGGTGACCACCGCGACCACCGTGCCGTCCATCGGCGCGGTGATGCGCGTATACGCCAGGTTGGCGCGGGCGGTATCCAGCTCGGTCTGGCGGCCCTTGATCTGTGCATCGGACGATTGGATCTGCGCCCGCGCGGTCTTCAGCGCTGCTTCGGCTGAATCGTATTCCTGCCGCGAAGTCGCTTCGGCATCCAGCATCTGCCGCTGGCGTGCGAAGTTCAGCTCGGCCTCGCGCAGGCTGGCCTGCTGCACCGCGCGTTGTGCCTTGACCTGGTCCAGCGACGCCTGCGCATTGAGCACCGTGTTCTGCTGGGTAGTGGCGTCGATCTCGGCGATCAGGTCGCCTTCCTTCACCGTATCGCCCAGTTGCACCTTCAGCGACTTGACCTGGCCGGATGCCTGCGCACCCACGCTGACCAGCTTGAAGGCGTCGATCACACCGGTGGCGTCCACGGTCTGTTCCACGTCGCCGCGGGTGACCGGCGAGGTGGCCAGGGCAGGCGTGGACGGCTTGCGCAGGGCGAACCACAGCACCAGCGCCAGCAGCACGATCACGGCAACGGAGAACAGCAGGCGACCACGGCGGGTCTTGGGCAGCAGGCGGAAGTTCACGGTCAGGGCAACTCGGCAGGCCGCACCAGCGGCGTCATGGCCATTGTGCGAAGGCTCTGCCGGCTTGCTCAATCCTCGGCACGTGTCCGTATGTAACATTGTGGCGCCCGGCGTGTTTCAATCTGTATCCCCGATGGCCCTGGATACATTGCTACGCATTGGCGTGCGTGCGGTTCAGCTGCCGACAGGGGATGATGCCGTCATGGAGACCGTGAACCCGATGCATCGCCTGCTCATCGTCGATGACGACAACGACATCCGCAGCCTGTTGGCCGAACAGCTCGGCCGCGCCGGCTACCAGGTCAGTACCGCTGCTGACGGCACCGCCATGCGCCAGGTGCTCGAACGCGAGCATGTGGACCTGATCGTGCTCGACCTGAACCTGCCGCGCGAAGACGGCCTGACGCTGTGCCGCGACCTGCGTGCACGCTCCACCACGCCGGTGATCATGTTGACCGCACGCGCCGAGCCGATCGACCGCGTGCTGGGCCTGGAAATGGGCGCCGACGATTACCTGGCCAAGCCATTCGAACCCCGCGAACTGCTGGCCCGCATCCGCAACGTGCTGCGCCGCACCGAGGCGTTGCCGGCCAACCTGGAGCCGCTGGCGATCCGTCGCGCGCGTTTCAAGCGCTGGATCTTCGACCTGGAGCATCGCCACCTGGTCGATCCCGATGGCCGGGTGGTGGTGCTGTCCGGTGCCGAGTTCCGCCTGCTGCGGGTGTTCGTCGGCCACGCCAACAAGGTGCTCTCGCGCGAGCAGCTGGTGGCGTTGAGCAGCGGTCGCAACTACGAATCGCAGGACCGCGCCATCGACCTGCAGGTCAGCCGGCTGCGCAACAAGCTGGCCGATGATGGCGGCCCGGATGGCCTGATCAAGACCGTGCGCAACGAAGGCTACGTGCTGGCGTCGTCGGTAGCGCTGGAATGAACCGGTTGCGCCGCTTCCTGTCGTCGATGGTGGGGCGCCTGTTCGTGATCCTGCTGCTGGGCATGGGCGTTGCGGCGATAGGCGCGACACTGCTGGCCAGTGCCAAGCGCCAGCAGGAGTTCGAAAGGCAGAACCTCACCCGCATCGCCGATCGCCTGCAGGGCTACGTGAACCTGCTGGACAGCAATCCGGAGCTGCGCGAACGGCTGTTGGCCGCTGGTGGACCCAGCGTACGCCCGCTGGTGGCCGATGCACGCCAGGGACGTGCCGACGCTGCGCTGATGGGCCTGCTGGCGGCCCGGCCTGGCGCAATGGCCAGCGCGCAGGTGCACTTCACGTCGTTCCGCGCCTGCCTGCCTCGGATGGAAGACCTGCTGCCGCCACCAGCCGATGGCCACCGCGGCAAGACGCGGCGTGAGCGCGATCCGGCATTCATCCCGCCGCGCTGCCGTGCCGTGCACCTGACCCTGTCCGATGGTTCGCCGTTGGCGCTGGCGCTGGAATCGCCCGCCGTCGCACATAACGGGGTGCTGGCGGTGGATCCGTTGTTCCTGACCCTGCTGGTGCTGGCCATCGCCGTGCTCGCCTATGTGGTCGCGCGCATGGCCAGCGCACCGCTGCAGCGCCTGGCCTCGGCGGCGCAGCAACTGGGCGTGGACCTGCACCGGGAGCCCATGCCGGTGACTGGACCGCTGGAGGTACAGCGCGCTGCCGAAGCCTTCAATGCCATGCAGCAACAACTGCAGCGGCACCTGTCCGAACGTACCCACATGCTGGCGGCGATCACCCACGACCTGCAGACGCCGGTGACCCGGCTGCGCCTGCGGCTGGAGAACGTGGCCGACGAGACCCTGCGCGAGCGCCTGGTGGCTGACCTGGCGGCGATGCAGGCGTTGATACGCGAAGGGCTGGAGCTGGCGCGCAGCGCCGAAAGCGCTGAACAGCGCGCACCGCTGGACCTGGATTCGCTGCTGGAAAGCCTGGTCGAAGATGCCGCTGAAGCCGGCGCCGACGCGGCGTTCGAGGGCGGCTGCGGCGCGGTGTTGATGCTGCGTCCGCTGGCCATGCGTCGACTGTTCGCGAACCTGCTGGACAACGCGCTGATGTATGGCCAGCGTGCGCGGGTGCGTGCCGAACGGGATGGAAGCGGTGTCCGGGTGCGGATCAGCGACGATGGCCCGGGACTGGCCGAGCATGAACTGCTCAGCGTGTTCGATCCGTTCGTGCGCCTGGAGACCTCACGTTCGCGGCAGACCGGCGGTGCCGGGCTGGGGCTGACCATCGCCCGTGCACTGGCGGAAAAGGATGGCGCGCGGGTGACGCTGCACAATCGGGAGGGCGGCGGGCTGGAGGCGGTGGTGCATTGGCCGTCGCCCGTGCTGGCGGGGCTGCGCGGCAGCGGCTGAACACACCTGCGCGCGGATTTGCCTATCATGCGCATGTCCTTCCCGCGCCGGCCCCATGATCCTGTCTGTTTCCGTCCCTACCTGCATGGAGCCCGGTATGACGTCGAACGCGTGTGCAAGGAAAATCAAGCGCCGGCCAGGAGATGGCCCGGCGCGATGATGTTCCTGATCGCTCCAGCCATCGCCCGGTGGCACGATGGACGTGCAGCCGGTTTCCTGCGCGTTGCCCTGTGCTGGATGCTTGCCCTGCTGGCCTTGCCCGCATGCGCCGGCGCGCAGGAGGCGGGTTCGCCGCCGCTGCGCGACTATGCCATCGATGTCTGGACCTCCCGCAACGGCCTCCCACACAACTCGCTGCGCGACATCGCGCAGACGCCCGAAGGCCACCTGTGGTTCGCCACCTGGGAAGGGCTGGTGCGTTACAACGGACTGGATTTCACCGTGTTCGACCGCAGTACCCGGCCCGGCCTGCTCGACAACGGCGTTGGCGCCTTGCTGGTCGATCGCCAGGGCGGGCTGTGGATCAGCGACTCGCGCGGCAACATCATCCGCAGATCCCCTGATGGCCAATGGCAGGTGTGGGAGCGCCAGCCACACACGCCCCAGGTGCTCATCCAGGCCATGCAGATGGACAGCCATGGGCGCCTGTGGCTGCTGTATGAGGGCAAAGGAATCGGTTACCTCGGGCCTGACGGAAACGTGGTCTACCAGGCCCCGCCGCCGGAGCTGCCGTTCGCGCTGAGCTTCAACAGGATGGTGGTGGACGCACAGGACCGGGTCTGGATCGGCACGCTGGATGGACTGGTGCTGCGTGACACCGATGGCGTGCTCAAGCGCGCGCCGGCTGGCTGGGGGTTCGGCAGTGGCTTCGTCTGGCCCCACCGGTCACCGGATGGGGTGATGTGGATCATTGCCGGTGAACGCATCTACCGGCTGCAGGATGACGGGCCGGAACTGGTGCAGCGCCTGCCGGGACAGATCTACCTGACGGCGATGCTGCAGGACCGCCACGGCGATCTGTGGCTGGGTACCGAAAGCCAGGGATTGCTGCGTATTTCCCGCCATGGGCTGGAGCGCCTGCCGGCGGGCCTGGCACTTCCGGGCGGGCGCGTGGTCAGCCTGCGCGAAGATGCCGAGGGCAGTATCTGGGTCGGGGCCAATGGTGGCCTGTACCGGCTGCGCGAAACCCTGTTCACCAGCTATACCGAACAGGACGGCTTGAGCGGTGACTATGTGCGCACCGTGCTGGAGGACCGTACACGCGGGCTGTGGGTCGGCAGCGCCAGTGGCCTGGATCGTCGCGGCGCCGATGGTCGGTTCATCCGGGTGCAGCTGAACGACCGCGGTGGCAAGGCGCCTTCGGTGCTGAGCCTGGCGCAGGGGCTGGACGGCGACCTGTGGGTTGGAACGTTCGGCGATGGCGTGTTCCGGCTTGATCCGCAAGGCCATCCGAAGCGGACCTACGGCACCGGCGATGGCATGCCGGGTGGCAACGTGCGTGCGATCAGCGTCGATGCGCAGGGCGTGGTATGGGCAGGTACGCAGAAAGGGGTGGTACGCATCGATGCGAAGGGCATGAGCGTGCCGCGCGTCGACGGCATGCCGCAGGGCCTGGTCACTGCCATGGCGCATGATGCGCAGGGCAACCTGTGGATCGGCACCGTCGAGGGCGTCAGGGTGCTGCGCGGCGACCGGGTGCAATCCATCGACCTGGCGGCGCTGGGCGGTGGGCGAAGCGTGTTCGGGTTCCAGCAGGTCGGCCAGGCGATGTGGATCAGCAGCGACCGTGGCCTGTACCGGTACCAGGATGACACGCTGTCCCGGGTCGGGCTGGAGCAGGGCATGCCGGTGGATACCGTGTTCCAGCTCGTACCCGACCGGGTCGGCAATGTATGGATCAGCAGCAACCGTGGCGTGTTGCGCACCGACATGGGCATGCTCAACGAAGTGGCTGATGGGCGTGCGCCACGGGTGGAGGTGGAGCGTTACAACGAGATCGATGGCATGGCCAATTCACAGGCCAACGGCAGCTCCGGCCCGGCAGCGCTGCTGCGCCAGGATGGCAGCATATGGGTCGCCACCGCCGGTGGCCTCAGCACCGTCGATCCATTGCGCCTGCAACGCTTCCGCGAGCGCCTGGCGCCGCCGGCCGCGATCGAGGACGTGCAGGTCGATGGCACCCCCATCCACTGGGAAGGTCCCCGGCCCAGCCGTATCGAGGGTGGACGTCGACTGGCGGTGAGCTTTGTCGGGCTGAGTTACCTGATGTCCGAGCGCATCCGTTACCGCACCCGCCTGGAGGGGTTGGACAACACCTGGGTGGAACGCGGACAGCAGCGCAGCGTGGAGTTCATCGGGCTGCCGCCGGGCGACTACACGTTGCATGTGTCGGCGGCGCACCCGGGTGGTGCGTGGAGCGACAGCGAGGCGATATGGACATTCAGCGTGCAACCGTTCTGGTGGCAGCGGCACAGCGTGCGTGCGGTGGCAGCGCTGCTGCTGCTGGCGGTGCTGGTGGCGCTGTACCGCTTCCTGATCAACCGGTACAAGGCATCCAACGTGCGCCTGGAACAGAGGGTAGGAGAGGCCACGCGCGACCTGCAGGCGCAGACGGTACACCTGCAGGCGCTGAACTCGGAGAAGACCGACCTGGTGGAGCGCCTGGCACTGCAGTCGGAAGCATTCGAACGGCAGGCACGCGAGGACGCACTGACAGGACTGGCGAACCGGCGTGCATTCGACGAGGCGCTTGCGCGCGATTTCGCGCGTTCGCAGCGCAGCAGGCATCCACTGTGCCTGGTGGTGCTGGACGTGGACCACTTCAAGTCGGTCAATGACCGCCATTCGCACAGCGTGGGAGACATGGTGCTGGGCGAGGTGGCGCAGTTGCTGGCATCGGCCTGCCGCGATTCGGACATGCCGGCCCGTACCGGGGGGGAAGAGTTCGCGTTGCTGCTCAACGACACACGGCTGGAGGAGGCGGCGCAGGTATGCGCGCGCCTGCACGGGCTGTTCCACGATCATCCCGATTGGGCGGGAGTGCCGGGATTGCGGGTGACGTTCAGTGCGGGGCTGGTCGAACTGGAAGCGGCCGACCGTACCCCGAAGTTGCTTTACCAGCGCGCCGATCGCGCGCTGTACCGTGCCAAGAGCGACGGCCGCGACCGCACCAGCATCGGATAGGAATGGCCCGGCTCAGCGTGGCCAGGCATTGGCAATGGTGCAGAACAGGCGTGCTGTCTGTTCGGTGTCATATACCGCGCTATGCGCTTCGCTGGCATCCCAGCCCAGGCCCGCGGCATTGGCCGCGCGCGCCAGCACGGTCTGTCCGTAAGCAACGCCAGCCAGGGTGACGGTGTCGAAGACGCTGAACGGGTGGAACGGATTGCGCTTGTGCCCCACGCGCTCGACCGCCGCGTTGACGAAGCCGAGATCGAAATGCGCGTTATGGCCGACCAGGATCGCGCGCTGGCAGCCATATTTCTTCATTGCCGCGCGAATAGGCGCAAAGACGTGGTCGAGCGCCTGCCTTTCTTCCTTCGCCAGCCGGAACGGGTGGTCCAGGACGATGCCGGTCACTTCCAGCGACTTGGGGTCGATCTCCAGCCCTTCGGCCGGTATGACGTGTGCACTGGCGGTCTGGCCCGGGAACAGCAGGCCGTCCTCGTCCATTTCGATGGGCACCGCCGCGATTTCCAGCAGGGCATTGCGGCGGCTGTCGAAGCCCCCGGTTTCCACGTCCACCACCACCGGCAGGAAGCCCCGGAATCGCTGCGACATGACCCTGAACGCCGCAGCGGGGGGAGCGTCTGGAAGGGCTTGCGGGGGCATGGGGGCATCATTCATGCGGGAATTCTAGCAGAGCAGCACCCGCTCGCCCCGTTCCGACGGCAACGCAGATGCCGGCATGACGCCGGGCCTGCGCCTCAGACGTTGCTGGTGCTCGAGGTCTCGTCGCGCTTCTCGCGCGGCGGCAACGGCTCTTCGCCATGTACCAGGAACCACACGTTCTCGGCGATGTTGGTGGCGTGGTCACCGACCCGTTCCAGGTTCTTGGCCATGAACAGCAGGTGCGTGCAGGGGGTGATGTTGCGCGGGTCTTCCATCATGTAGGTGAGCAGCTCGCGGAACAGCGCGGTGTACTGCGCGTCCAGGCGTGCGTCGTCCGCGCGCAGGGCAAGTGCTGCTTCGACGTTGTTGTCACGGTAGGCTTCGATGGCACGACGCACCTGCTGCGCGGCCAGCCGCCCAAGCGCGCGCAAGCCCTGGATCTGCGGCAGCGGCGGCACCTGGCTCAGTGCGATGGAGCGCTTGGCCACGTTGGCGGCATAGTCGCCGATGCGCTCGATGTCGGCCGGAATGCGCAGCCCGGCGAGGATCTCACGCAGGTCGCGTGCCATTGGCCCGCGCAGCGACAGGCGCATGACATCGTGGCTGATCTGCTGCTCCAGTGCATCGATGGCCTCGTCGTTGGCGATGATGCGCTGGGCTGCGTTCTCGTCCCGCTTCTCGATGACGTCCAGTGACGCCTCCAACTGGGCGACGGCCATGTCGCCCATGCGCACGATCTCGGCTACCAGCCGCTGCTGCTCTTCATCGTAGCTCTTGACGATGTGGTCGTTGGGAAGATTCATGGTTGTTCCATCATGTAGAGCCGAGCCATGCCCGGCTGGCGTTGTCTGTGAAGAAGCCGTGGACCGATCAGCCGAACCGACCGGTGATGTAGTCTTCAGTCTGCTGCTTGGACGGCTGCGAGAAGATCACTTCGGTACGATCATGTTCGATCAGGTCGCCCAGGTACATGAAGGCGGTGTAGTCGGAAACGCGGGCGGCCTGCTGCATGTTGTGGGTCACGATGACGATGGTGTAATCGTGCTTGAGCTCTTCCACCAGTTGTTCGATGCGGCTGGTGGAGATCGGATCCAGCGCCGAGGTGGGCTCATCCAGCAGCAGTACGTCCGGGCGCAGGGCAACGGCGCGTGCGATGCACAGGCGCTGCTGCTGGCCACCGGACAGGCCCAGTGCGCTCTGGCCCAGCTTGTCCTTCACCTCGTCCCACAGCGCGCCCTGGCGCAGTGCGTGCTCGACGCGGTCAGCCATGTCCGCCTTGGACAGGCTCTCATGGTGGCGGATGCCGTAGGCCACGTTCTCGAAGATGGTCATCGGGAACGGTACCGGCTTCTGGAACACCATGCCCACCTTGCTGCGCAGGCGGTTCATCGGATACTTCGGCGACAGGATATTCTCGCCGTCCAGCAGCACTTCGCCACGTGCCTCCAGCTTCGGATACAGCGCATAGATGCGGTTGAAGATGCGCAGCAGGGTGGACTTGCCGCAACCGGAGGGACCGATCAGCGCAGTCACGCGCTTTTCCGGTATTTCAATGTCGATGCTCTTCAGGGCATGGAACTTGTCGTAGTAGAAGTCCAGCCCGCGCGCGGCCAGCTTGACCGGCGCCGGGGTGGCCAGCGATTCATGCGAGGCCGGCACCACGATGCGCTGCATCGGCACGGCGTTGGAAAGATCGTTCATGGCGATGTCCGTGGAAAGGTCAGTCATGGGAGATGCGGTTGCGCAGCAGGATGCCACGGGCGGAGAGGCTGACCAGCAGCACGAACACGGTCAGCACCAGCGCGCCGGCCCAGGCCAGCACCTGCCAGGATTCGTACGGGCTGCCGGCGAACTGGTTCATCACTACCGGCACCGAGGCCATCGGCTGGAACACGTTGTTGCTCCAGTACTGGTTGCCGAACGCGGTGAACAGCAGCGGTGCGGTTTCGCCGGAGATGCGTGCCAGCGCCAGCAGGATGCCGGTGACGATGCCCGCCGATGCACTGCGGTACAGCACCTGCACGGTTACCTTCCATTGCGGGATGCCCAGCGAAAGCGCGGCTTCGCGCATCTGCGAAGGCACCAGGCGCAGCATCTCGTCGGTGGTGCGTACCACCACCGGCAGCACGATGAAGGCCAGCGCCAACGCACCGGCGAAGGCAGAGAAGCTGCCACCGGTCTGCATCACGTACAGGGTATAGATGAACAGGCCAAGCACGATGGACGGTGCGGACAGCAGGATGTCATTGACGAAGCGGACCACGGTGCCGGCCTTGCGGGCGTTGCCGTACTCGGCCAGCCAGGTGCCGGCCAGCACGCCCAGCGGCGTACCGATGCCGATCGCCATCGCGCACATCACCGCGCTGCCGTAGAACGCATTGGCCAGGCCGCCTTCCTGCATCGGCGGTGGGGTCATCTGGGTGAACAGTGCCCAGTTGATGCCCGGGATGCCCTTGGAGAACAGCGTCCACAGGATCCAGCCGAGGAAGAACAGGCCGAACCCGGCGGTGACGACGGAAAGCAGGATCGCAATGACGTTGCCGATGCGACGGCGCAGGTACAGCGATTCAGTGGCGGTGGACATCAGTTGCCCTCCTTGCGGGACAGGCGCATCAGCATCAGGCGGGCAATGGCGAGCACCACGAAGGTGACGATGAACAGCACGAAGCCGAGCAGCAGCAGCGCCGAACGGTAGGTCTCGGTGGCTTCGCCGAAGTCATTGGCGATCAGTGCGGCGATGGTGGTGCCCGGCTCCAGCAGCGATGGCGACAGGCGCACGCTGTTGCCGATCACGAAGGCCACCGCCATGGTCTCGCCCAGCGCGCGGCCCAGGCCGAGGAAGATGCCGCCGATCACCGCGGAACGGGTGTAGGGCAACACGATGTCCCAGCTCACTTCCCACTTGGTCGAACCCAGCGCATAGGCCGATTCCTTCAGGCGGGTGGGCACGGTGAGGAATACTTCGCGCATCACCGAGGAGATGAAGGGGATGACCATGATGGCCAGCACGAAGCCGGCGGTCAGCATGCCGATGCCCAATGGTGGGCCCTGGAACATCGGGCCGATGATCGGCCATTCGCCCAGGGTTTCGTTGAGGAACGGGGTGACGTATTCGGTCATCACCGGCACCAGCACGAACAGGCCCCACATGCCATAGATGATCGAGGGAATGCCGGCAAGCAGCTCGATGGCGGTGCCGATCGGGCCACGCAGCCAGCGCGGGGCCACTTCGGTGAGGAAGAAGGCGATGCCGAAACTCACCGGCACCGCGATGAGCATCGCGATCAGTGCGGTGACCAGGGTGCCGTAGATCGGCGCCAATGCGCCGAACTTGTTTTCCACCGGATTCCATTCGGAGGAATAGAAGAAGCTCAGGCCCTGCGATTCCAGGGCATGGCGACCACCCCACAGCATCGACAGCGCGGCGCTGGCCAGCGCGACAAGAACGAAGATGACCGTGCCGACCAGCACCCATCGGAAGATGCGGTCGTTGCGTGCGTCACGCGTATCGCGCGTGGAGGGTGCGGCTACAGGCTGGGCGATGGCATTCATGGGTACGCAGGGCGGCCATTGGGGGGCAGGGTGGTGCGGTGTCGTGCGTGCAGCGCTGGACAAGCACGGTGCCCGCACGGGGCGGGCACCGCATCTGCATTACTTCAGCTCGGTGCCCCAGTAGGCTTCGATCTGCGTGACCAGCTCGGCCGGCAGCGGCACGTAGTGCAGCTCGTTGGCCTGTTCCTGGCCGCTTTCCAGGGCCCACTTGAAGAACGCCAGGGCGTCCTGGTTGCGCTTGGCATCCTTGGGCTGCTTCTGCATCAGCATGAAGTTGGTGGCGGTGATCGGCCATGCCTGCTCGCCCGGTGCATTGGTGATGACCAGGTCGAAATCCTTGGCGCTGGCCCAGTCGGCGCTGGCCGCGGCTGCGGCGAAGGTTTCGGCGTTCGGCTGCACCCAGCTGCCGGCGGCGTTCTGCAGCGAGCTGTACGGCATGTTGTTCTGCAGCGCGTAGGCCAGTTCGACGTAGCCTACGGCGCCCTTGATCTGCTTGACGTACGACGCCACGCCTTCGTTGCCCTTGCCGCCCACGCCGTCGGGCCACTGCACCGAGGTGCCTTCGCCGACCTTGCCCTTCCAGTCAGCGCTGACCTTGGACAGGTAGTTGGTGAAATTGAAGGTGGTGCCCGAACCATCCGAACGGTGCACCAGGGTGATCTTGCCGTCGGGCAGGGTGACACCGGGGTTGGCGGCGACGATGGCCGGATCGTTCCAGGTCTTGATCTTGCCCAGGAAGATGTCCGCCAACAGGGTGCCGGTGAGGCGCAGCTTGCCCGGCTCCAGGCCTTCGATGTTGACTACCGGCACCACGCCGCCGATGGCCGAGGGAAACTGGGCCAGGCCGGCCTGCGCCAGTTCTTCACTGCTCAGTGGCTTGTCCGATGAACCGAAATCGACGGTGCCGGCCTTGATCTGGGCGATGCCGCCGCCGGAACCGATGGACTGATAATTGATCTTCGCGCCGGTAGCGGCGTTGTAATCGGCCGACCACTTGGAAACCAGCGGGAAGATGAAGGAGGCGCCGGCGCCGGAGACTTCAGCGCTGACCTTGTCGCCAGCGGCGGGGGCGGATGCATCGGCCGCCGGCTGCTGGGCGGTCGGCGCTTCGCTGCCGCCGCAGGCGGCCAGGCCGAGGACGATGGCCAGGGAAAGGGTGGCCAGGCCGGCCTTCTGCAGTTTCATGCGTCACTCCATAGCGGGTTGGTGCCGGCACGTCCGGCGGTTGCAGCTATGAAATGATGTTTTTGTTACAGCCTGATGACGCAGGTGACAGCGGCGCGTCGTGCCCCGCCAGGCGGGGCTTTCGCGGTTCCCGGCCAGGCCGGGTGGGCATCCTGCCGGCCCGAACTGCGCGGCTTCGCCCAACTGGGGGACGAAACAAAAAAAGGCGCGGAACCCCTGGGGGTCACGCGCCCGGTGGAGCCGGCAGGGGGAGAGAGTCCCCGCCGGCTCCGTGCCTGCGGGGTTCAGTACTTCAGGTTCTGCGACCAGTAGGTCTCGATCTGCTGGACCAGCGCGTCCGGCAGCGGCACGTAGTCCAGCTGCTTGGCCTGTGCATCGCCGTTCTTGTAGATCCAGCGGAAGAACTCCTGGGTTGCCTTGGCGTTGGCCACGTCCTTGGGCTGCTTGCGCACCAGGATGAAGTTGGTGGCGGTGATCGGCCAGGATTGCGCGCCCGGCGCATTGGTCATCACCAGGTAGAAATCCTTGGCGCTGGCCCAGTCGGCGCTGGCGGCGGCCGCGGCGAACGATTCATCCGAAGGCTGCACGAACTGGCCGGATGCATTCTTCATCGAAGCATGCGACATCTTGTTCTGCAGCGCGTAGGACAGCTCGACATAGCCGATGCCGCCCTTGATCTGCTTCACGTAGGCAGCCACGCCTTCATTGCCCTTGCCGCCGATGCCCGCCGGCCACTGCACCGAGGTGCCTTCGCCGACCTTGGTCTTCCACTCCGGGCTGACTTTGGACAGGTAATTGACGAAGTTGAAGGTGGTGCCCGAACCGTCCGAGCGGTGCACGATGGTGACCTTGGCCGAGGGCAGGGTCAGGCCGGGATTCAGTGCCGCGATGGCCGGGTCATTCCAGGTCTTGATCTTGCCGAGGAAGATGTTGGCCAGGGTGGGGCCGTCCAGCTTCAGGGCGCCCGGCGCGACGCCGGCGACGTTGACCACCGGCACCACGCCGCCGATCACCGACGGGAACTGGGCCAGGCCCGCGGAGGCCAGCTCTTCCGGCTTCAGCGGGGCATCGGAGGAGCCGAAATCGACCGTGGCGGCCTTGATCTGCGCGATGCCACCACCGGAACCGATGGACTGGTAATTGACTTTCTTGCCGGTGGCGGCGGTGTAGTCGGCCGACCACTTGGACATCACCGGGAAGATGAAGGACGCGCCGGCGCCGGTTACATCGGCGGCGTTGGCGGCGAAGACGGACGACGCGGCCAGGATGGCGACGGCAGCGCGCGACTTGATGACGTGGATCACGGGGAGACTCCTGGGTAAGAGCGGCAGGCGATTGCCTGCCGTGCTGGCGCACATTGCATAACGGCCGGGTGACATGGCTGCGTCCGTTACATGACGCATTGGTGACGGCGGGGCATGGCGCAGGTGGTGCTGGCATACGCCCAGCTGGCGTGCCGTGTGCGGTGGAAGGGCACGACGCTGGCGTCGTGCCCCCGCTGTTTCATTGCGATGACGCGGCGCTTACCAGAAGAACTGCGCGCGCGCTTCCAGGATGTTCGGGTCGTCGTTGACGAAGCCGCGTGCGCTGGAGCTGTACTTCTGGCTGTCCACCATCACGTAGTTCAGCGCGAACTTCACGTTCGAACGCCAGTACCAGTTGGCGCCGACGGTCCAGATGTCCATCTTGCCGCCCAGCACGCCGTCCACCACCGGTGCGCCACCGGCGACATTGGCCAGGTTGCCGTCGTTGAGGTCCATGTGGTCGAAGCGCACGCCGAGCTGCCACATGCCGCTGCCGGGGTTGTCCGGCAGGCCGGTCGACGGCACGCCGCCCTTGTAGCCCCAGGTCTCGCCGGTGACGTTCCACAGGCCGCTGATGTAGTAGCCGTCGCTGGTGTAGTTGTCGTGGTCGTAGCGCTTGGCCTTGCTGCTGTAGTACTCGCCCTGCGCCTTGAACGGCCCGGTGATGTACATCGCTTCGGCGCCCAGGGTGCTGACCCGGTCGGTGTCTTTCAGGTCGCCGCTGTCGACCAGGCGCGCGGTGGCCAGGTCGGCGTTCGGCCGCGCACGCACGCGCAGGGTATCGGCGTCGGCGTCGTAGTCCACGTAGCTCAGGCCGAAATGCAGCACCTGGCCGCCCGCGTTGATCGGGGCGAAGGTGCCGCGTGCGCCGTAGCCGCTGCCATGGGCCAGGTTGCGGGTCAGCTCGCGGCCGAACGCGCTGGCGGTGACCGACCAGTTGTCCTGGCCGTAACCCCATGCACCGCCGAGACGGCGGGCCACGGCGTAGGTGTTGGTCACCGCGGCCTTGGAAATGAAGTCGTTGTTCTTGGTGCTGGACAGCTCTTCCAGGCTGTTGGGCTGCTTGAACTGGCCCAGCTGCAGGAAGTGGTTGCTGTTGCCGCCCAACTTGTACTTCAGGTTGGTGTCCAGGAACTTGTCGGCCTTGGCGTCATAGCCCAGCACCCATTCCACGTTGCCCGGGCCCTTGCCCTTCAGCACCAGCTCGGCGCGGCGCAGTTCGAATTCGCTGTTCTTGCCGTTGCCGGCGTCACCGCCATTGAGGTCGGTCAGGTCATTGTCGAACCAGTTGCCGTCGGCCTGGACCAGGCCTTCGAAGGTGATCTCCGATCCGCCGATCACATCGATGGCGACCTCTGCGTGGGCAGCCGGTGCGAACAGCGCGGCCGCAACGGCCGCAGTAAGGAGTTGGCGATGCAGTTTCATCGGAAGTTGGCCTTGCAGGCAGGTGGGAAGATGCGCGCAGGCTAGTTCGTGAAGATTGCGTAATTGTGACAATTCCGGCAGCGTTCGACGCTACGGGGTCAATGCCGCAGTGGATGGCGGCTATTCATGGCAGCCGGATATGACGCTCAGATTGCTTGACGATGGCAGCCGCCGACAGCGTTCAGGCGGCCAGTGTCTTGTCCTTGAAGCGGCACAGATCGTGGATGACGCATTGCGGGCAATCCGGTTTGCGCGCTTTGCAGACATACCGACCGTGCAGGATCAGCCAGTGGTGTGCGTCCTGCAGGAATTCGTCCGGGATCGCCTTGAGCAGTGCATCCTCGACCGCGCGCACGTCCTTGCCCGGGGCAAGGCCGGTCCGGTTGGCGACGCGGAAGATGTGCGTGTCCACCGCCATGGTGGGTTCGCCGAAGGCCGTGTTGAGCACCACATTGGCAGTCTTGCGGCCGACGCCGGGCAGCGCTTCCAGCGCGGCGCGATCCTGCGGGACCACGCTGCCATGCTGTTCCACCAGGATCCGGCAGGCGGCAACCACGTTCTTCGCCTTGGCATTGAACAGGCCGATGGTGGAGATATACGGCTTCAGCCCTTCCTCGCCGAGATCGAGGATCGCCTGCGGCGTGTTGGCTACCGGGAACAGTCGCCGGGTTGCCTTGTTGACGCCCACATCGGTGGCCTGCGCCGAAAGGGTGACCGCCACCAGCAGTTCGAAGGGGCTGCTGTATTCCAGCTCGGTCTTCGGGTGCGGATTGAGTTCGCGCAGGCGGGTAAACATTTCCACCACGTCGGCGCGCGGTATCTTCGAGGCGCGTCGGGTGGGCGCGCGGGCGGTCTTGTGGGCGGCAGCCATCATGATCCTTTCGTTGCGGCGGCGCGGGCCTTGGCGCGGGCCAGGATGGCCGCGGCGGCCGAGGGCAGGGCGGGCTTCTGGTCCGGGGCGGGCGCGGGCGCGCGGCGGGCATCGCGTTCGGCATCGCGGCGCGCCAACCGTACCGCCCGTGCGCGATACCGCTCACGTGCCTCCCATGCGCGCCGCAACCGGGCCTGCGCCTGCAGCATGGCGTGCTGGTCGGGTCCGGCCAGGCCGTCAGCGGGCGTTGGCGTGTAATCCATCAGTCCAGCCTGCAACGCGCCGTCGACATCTCCTGCCTGCAACCGTGCCCACAGCACGGCGGGGTCGGGGGAACGTGCCATTGGTCAGCCCTGCCTGTACACGGAAGCGGGCGGCAAACCGGGGGAAGGCCCGGCAGTGCCTTGGATCTGACGCATGAGGCCCTGGCCTGGCGGGCTGGAAACGTAGCCGTGGCGGCCATTTTTCCCGGCGATCGCGCAGGATCCGTTGCCGGCCCGGAGCGCCGGGAGCCGGGATTTCGCGGCAGCCGGCCCTCCCCATCTGTTGCCGCTGGCCTTCCGGGCATCCACCGAGCAGGCCGGCCCATGCGTGCCAAGCCCGCCATGGCGGCGTATCGTGGGCCATCGGACGGTTTCGCGGAGGGGGGCGGAGATCAGGGCATCGGTCACGCGGACTTCCAGGAACGTTAAAAAAAAGTGATGTTGAACTCTTGAAACGCAGTCAGGTCCAAGCCTGCGTCGTCAGTAGCGAATCCACCTTGCGACGGCTATCCTAACCCGTCGCCTCAGGGCGGCGAATATGCTCCCTGAGTCACCACCCCTGGAGAATTGTTTGATGAAGTTGCGTTCTATCGCGGTCGCCGTCGCGGCCCTGGCCCTGACGGGCAATGTCATCGCCCAGGACGTCACGTCCGAGAAGGGCAAGCTGAGCTATTACTTCGGTTACGACTACGGCAACAACCTGGCCGAGCTGACCGGTCGTGGCGAGCAGCTGGACATCAACTCGGTGGTGAAGGGCCTGCAGGACGCCTACGCCAAGAAGCAGCCGGCGATCACCGCCGACCAGCTGAAGCCGGCCGTTGAAGCGTTCCAGAAGCGCGAGCAGGGCCGTGCGCAGGCTGCCAAGGCCGAGTACGACAAGGCCGCTGCCGAGAACAAGACCAAGAGCACCCAGTTCATCACGGCGAACAAGGCCAAGTCGGGCGTGCAGACCCTGGCCAGCGGCGTGCAGTACCGCGTCATCGAAGCCGGCAATGGTGCCAAGCCGACCCAGGCCAGCACCGTGCAGCTGGAAGTGGCCGGTCCGTTCCCGTATGGCGAGCGTCCGACCGAGGCCCGTCCGGCCCAGCAGATTCCGTCGATCAAGGTCAGCGAAGTCGAGATGAAGGCCATGCGCGAGACCCTGCTGCAGATGCCGGGTGGTTCGAAGTGGGAAGTCACCCTGCCGCCGGAACAGGCCTATGGTGCCGATCCGCGCACCCCGTTCCCGCCGAACGTGGCCGTGCAGTTCGAAATCAAGCTGGTCAGCGTCAAGTAAAGCAGAATCGTTCCGACCAACGCGCCGGTGGCCTCCACCGGCGCGTTTTTTTTTGCCTGCGCAGCGGCCCGGCATTCACGTTAATGTAGCCATGTGCAAAAGATGGAAGAAACAGCGCGTGCCGTGCCCAGTCCCTGCGTCGGAACCTGCCAGCTGGATCGCCACCGGTCCTGTATCGGTTGCCTGCGCCATATCGATGAGATCGCGCGGTGGTCGTCGATGAGCGAACACGAGCGCGAACACATCCTGCTTCACCGCCTGCCCCTGCGCGAGCAATTGCGCCAATCGTTGAAAGGCTCGCTTGCCGACCATGAGCACCTGATGCGCGCGCTGCACCCCGTGGACCTGCCGCTGGCAGGGGACGGTTGGAACCGCAGCGAACTGGAGGATCTGCTGCCACCGGGGCCATTGGTGGAAGCGGCGGTACTGGCAGGCATCGTGCCGCGTGCCACCGGTGCGCAGGTCATTCTTACCCGCCGTACCGAAACCCTGCGCCAACACGGTGGGCAGGTGGGTTTCCCGGGCGGCCGCACCGAAGCGGACGACCAGGATGCGGTGGCGGCCGCGCTGCGCGAAAGTCGCGAAGAGATTGCGCTGGCTGCTGGGCAGGTGCAGGTGCTTGGTTACCTCGATCCGTTCGTCACCATCACCGGTTACAGGGTGACGCCCGTGGTGGCCGTGGTCGATCCTGCGTTCAAGCCGGTGCCGTCGCCTGACGAAGTTGCCGATGTGTTCGAGGTGCCGCTGGATTACCTGCTGGCACCGGACAACCTGCATCACGTGGAGATCACCCATCGCGGCCGGGTTCGCCACGTGCTGGAGTATGGCTGGCCGGGCCAGCGCATCTGGGGGGCGACGGCGGCCATCCTGTACAACCTGCGCCGCCGCCTGGAGCTGGTGCAATGAATACCTCCGATCCTGCATGGACCGTCCTGGTCGATGTCCCTGCATTGGCTGCCGCGCTTGGCGCGGACACGCTGCGCGTGGTCGATGCGCGCGCCACCGCCAGTTCCCCGCTGCGCGTCATCGATGCCCGCTTTTCGCTGGCCGATGCGCAGGCAGGCAGGGCCCAGCATGCAGCCGGCCATGTACCCGGTGCGGTGTATGCGGACCTCAACGATGACCTGTCCGATCTGTCCAGGACCGGTCAAGGTCGCCACCCGTTGCCCGACAGCGATACCTTCGCCGCCACGCTGGGACGGTGGGGTATCGGCGTGCACACCCAGGTGGTGGTGTACGACGCAGGCGATGGCAGCATGGCCGCTGCGCGCCTGTGGTGGCTGCTGCGCCTGATCGGGCACGCGCGCGTGGCGGTGCTCGATGGCGGCATCGCGGCATGGCAGCAGGCTGGCCTGCCCTTGGCCACGGCCGGGGATCCGGTGCCGCCGTTGCCGCCCTATCCCGGTCATTTCGACCACGGCAGGGTGGCTGGCGCCGAAGAGATCGCCGCACGCCTGAAACATGCACCCGGCTGGTTGGTCGATGCGCGTGCCGCGGAGCGTTTCCGTGGCGAGGTGGAGCCGCTGGATCCGGTGGCCGGGCATGTGCCTGGAGCGGTCAACCGGCCGTTCGCCTTGAACGTTGCCGATGGTCGCCTGCGCCCGGCCGAGGTGCTGCGCGCGGAGCTGCAGCAGGTGATCGGAGCGCATGATCCTGCGCAGGTGGTGCTGATGTGTGGTTCAGGCGTCACGGCCTGCCACCTGCTGTTGGCGATGGAAGTGGCGGGGCTGGGCGGTGCCCGCGTCTATGCCGGTTCCTGGAGCGGCTGGGTCAGCGACCGCAGCCGCCCGGTAGCTGCCGGGGACTGATGGGCCCGGTGAGCCGTGCCTGCATCTGCCCGGCAGGGCCACGCATTACAGGTTCCGGGCCAGGGGTACTGCCGGCAGCACCTTGTCCCACGGGAACAGCGGGCCGGGATCGCGCTTGCGCGCCACCATGCGCGATGGATCGTCGCTGGCCGGTACCTGTTCCAGGTCGAGCTGGTCATGGCCGGCGATGCTGTGCAATGTCGGATAGCGCGCGCACAGCGCGACCAGCAGCCTTACCAGCGCGTCCACCTGCACGGCAGGGTAGGGTTCCTGCATTGCCTGCCGGCGGCTGTCGAACCAGTCGGGGTAACGCCCGGTGTTGACCAGTTCGATGCCGATGGAGTGTTCGTTGAGCCCCCGCACGTGGTGGGCGACCCGTTCCGGCGCCACGTACTGCAGCACGCTGCCATCGCGGTCGATGTAGAAATGGCCGCTGTTGCCGGTGCCGGCGGCATACAGCACGCGCTCGCCATAGGCGCGTGCAAGGGTGATGTCCGGCAGCTCGGTGCAGTGGATCACCACCTGTTCCAGCATGCCGGGCCGGCGTTCGGCCAGCAGGTCATGGTAGGGCAGCGGTTGCACCAGCAGGTCGGGAAGGAGTGGGATCGGCATCGGCCGATGCTAGCATTGCGCGATGAACCGCATTCCTGTTTCCATCGCGCAGGTGCCGGCATGAGCCGTGGCCACTGCATCCTTTCGCACGGCTTCGAAAGTGGCCCCGAAGCCACCAAGGTGACCGCGCTGGCCGACGTCGCCGAGCGCCTGGGCTGGAGCCACGAGCGTCCTGATTACACCGACCTGGATGCCCTGCATGCGGTCAGCCGGGTCGGCGATGTACCGGCGCGGCTGCAGCGGCTGGTCGCGCTGGCCAGCGACGCTGCCGCGCGCGGTCCGGTGGTGCTTGCCGGGTCCAGCCTGGGTGCCTATATCTCGGCGATCGCTTCGTTGAGGGTGGATGTCCGCGGCCTGTTCCTGATGGTGCCACCCACCACCATGGGGCCGATGCCGGCGCTGGATGCGGCGGCCGTGCCGACCAGCGTGGTGCATGCCTGGCATGATGAGCTGATCCCGGCCAGCGAGGTCATCGCCTGGGCCAGCGCGCGCTCGGCATCGCTGCTGCTGGTGAATGACGGCCACCGCCTGAACGACCACGTGGCCGAGTCTGCCGCTGCGTTCGACGCACTGCTGCGTCGGCTCTGACGGCCACTGGCCAGGCGCCTGACCTGCTGCCCTTCCACGCCCCCGGTAGAGCGGGTCCATGACCCGCTGCCCTTCGGTCCGACGCCACCGGCGCGTCAGCGGGTCATGGACCCGCTCTACCGGAGCCCAGCCGGCCGTCAACGACTACAATGGGCGCCCCGCCGTGCAAACGGTTGCCCCACCTGCGAAACCGATCCCGTGAATTTTTTCGTCTCCTGCGCCAAAGGCCTGGAATACCTGCTTGCCGACGAGCTGTCGGCCCTCGGCTTGCCCAAGGCCACTGCCACCATCGCCGGCGTCAACGCCGAAGGCGAACTGGCCCAGGCGCAACGGATCGTGCTGTGGTCACGGCTGGCCAGCCGCGTGCTGTGGCCGCTGGCCGAGTTCGAGTGCGCCGATGAGCAGGCCCTGTATGACGGTGTGCATGCCTTGCCGTGGCAGGACCACCTGAAGCCGGAGATGACCCTGGCCGTGGATGCGCATGTGTCCGGTGACAAGATCACCCACGCCCGCTTCGCTGCGCAGCGGATCAAGGACGCCGTCGTGGATCGCATGCGTGCAGAGGGGCTGGAACGTCCTTCGGTCAACACCGACCTGCCGGACGTACGCATCAACCTGTCGCTGCGCAAGGGTCGGGCCACCATTTCCATCGACCTGGGCGGTGGCCCACTGCACCGCCGTGGTTGGCGGGGTGCCGCACACGAAGCGCCGCTGAGGGAAAACCTGGCCGCTGCGGTACTGATGCGCGGCCAGTGGCCACGCCTGCATGCAGCCGGTGGGGGCCTGCTGGACCCCATGTGCGGCAGCGGCACGCTGCTGATCGAAGGGGCGTTGATGGCGGCCGATGTAGCGCCTGGCCTGATGCGCCACGGCAGCCTGCTGCCCAGCCGCTGGCTGGGCTTCGACAATGCCAGCTGGAAAGCCCTGCTGGCCGAGGCGCGCGAGCGCGAAAAGGTGGGCCTGGCGGCACTGAAGCCGGTGGTGTTCGGCAGCGACATCGATCCGCTGGCGATCCAGGCTGCACGCGAGAATGCCGAAGTGGCTGGGGTGTCCCATGCCATCACCTTCACTCGTGCCGATATCGTGGACCTGCCGGCGCCGCCGCTGGAGATCGGCTGCGTGGTCAGCAATCCGCCTTACGATGAGCGCCTGGCAGCCGACCCGGCGCTGTATCGGCGGTTGGGCGATGCGCTGCAGAAGGCCGTGCCGCAGTGGCGCGCCAGCCTGTTGTGTGGCGACGCCGAACTGGCCTTCGCCACCGGCCTGCGCGCCGGCAAGAAATACCAGATGTTCAATGGCGCCCTGGAATGCGTATTGATCACCTGCGATCCGGTGGCCGTGCCGCAGCGCGATCCGGCTGTCCCGCGCGAACTCAGCGAAGGCGCGCAGATGGTGGCCAACCGCATCCGCAAGAACCTGAAGAAGTTCAAGAGCTGGCGCGCGCGCGAACAGGTCACCTGCTTCCGTGCCTACGATGCCGATCTTCCCGAGTACGCCGCCGCCATCGATGTGTACGAGGAAGATGGTGGCCAGCGTCGTACCTTCCTGCATGTGCAGGAATACGCGGCGCCGGCGACCATTCCGGAAAACGACGTGCGTCGCCGCCGCAACGAACTGCTTTCCGCCGCCCGCGAGGTGTTCCAGGTGCCGCCGGAGCAGGTAGCGCTGAAATCGCGCGAGCGCGGCAAGGGCGGCAGCAAGTACGGTCGCTTCGAACGTCGCGATGAGTTCCTGGTGGTGCGCGAGAACGATGCGCTGCTGCGGGTGAACCTGTTTGATTACCTGGATACCGGCCTGTTCCTGGACCACCGGCCGTTGCGCCGGACCATGGCCGAACAAGTGCGCGGCAAGCGCTTCCTCAACCTGTTCTGCTACACCGGCGTGGCCAGCGTGCAGGCCGCAGTGGCTGGCGCATCCAGCACCACCAGCGTGGACCTGTCGGCGACCTACCTGCAGTGGTGCTATGACAACCTGGCGCTGAACGGGCAGGGCGGCAACCAGCATCTGCTGGTGCAGGCCGATGCGGTGTCCTGGCTGGAAGCCGACGGCGGCCAGTACGAGGTGATCTTCTGCGATCCACCGACGTTCTCCAACTCCGCCCGCGCCGAGGACTTCGACGTGCAACGTGAGCAGGTACGGCTGCTACGGGCGGCGGTAGCCCGGTTGGCCCCTGGTGGAGTGGTGTACTTCTCCAACAACTTCCGTCGCTTCAAGCTGGAAGAGAACGCAATCGCCGCGTTCGCCACCTGCCGCGAGATCAGCCCGCGTACCATCGGCCCGGACTTCGAGCGCAATGCGCGCATCCACCGGGCATGGGAACTGCGCGCGCTGTAACCGCACCGAGGTCATGTGGGGTAGCGCCGAGCCATGCTCGGCGAGCGCAGCGACGTCACCGCCCCGCATCAAACCAGCGCGGCCACCAGCCCCAGCACCGGCAGCGCCCATGCCAGCGGCACGATCCAGCGTGGCTTCCACGGGTATAGCCCGAACGCCAGCAGCAGGCCGGTGATCGTCATGGCGCCCAGCCACAATACCGGGCCCATCGCCCAGCCATGGTCGGCAACGCTCAGGCCGAAGGCCAGCGCCAGCAGCACCCAGCCCAGCACCGACCACTGTCGCCGGCGCGATGCCGGCGCTGCCTGCTTCGCATGCAGCTCCAACTGGTGTTTTTCCATTGCCAGCGACAGCGCGGTGAACGCGGTGAACGATAGCCCGATCGCCAGCAGCATCATGCCGATGCCTCCACCGCTGCCACGGCAGCTGCCCGTTTCTTCTTCTCCGCAGCGCTCAACGGTGGCGTCCAGCGTTGCATGCGCCAGCCGCACATCGCCAGCATCGCGCCGAAGGCCAGCATCACCAGGTCGAAACCTGCCAGCACCCAGTCACCGGCCGCTATCGTCACGCCCAGGTGGGCATGCGTGGTCAGTGCATTGACCAGCGGAATGAGTGCGAACAACAGCGCACCCAGGTAGAGCTGCCACGTCCACATCACCCGCTTGGGCCAGATGAAGGCGGCCAGCAGCGCCGCGCCCCAGGCGTAGAAGAACACCGTGACTTCCGCGTCGGCGCGTCCGGCCAGCTGCAGCGGCAGCAGCCGGTTGCCGAGGAAGTACGCGGCGAAGGCGATCGGCAGGCCGGCCACCGCACCGATGTTCAACGCATCCACCAGGCGCAGGCCGAAGCCGGTCTTCCCGCTTTTCGCATGCTTGGGGCGTTCCTTCACGGCCCACAGCACCACGCCGCTGGCGACCATCAGGCAGCCGGTCAGCCCGGACAGGAAGAACAGGGCACGCAGGCCCCAGTCGGCGAAGCGCGCCAGGTGCAGGCCATACATCACCCCGCGCGTGGCCGTGGCCGCACCGGATGCCGGGCTTTCCTGCAGCAGCGTGCCGCTGACCATGTCATAGCGCAGTGCCGGGGTATCGATGGACAACCGCTTGCCATCGCGCTGTCGGATGTCGATCACCGCATTGGCCGCGCCCGGGTTGGCCACGCTGAAGCCGGATACGTCAACGCCTTTCCAGTGCGCACGTGCACTGTCCAGCAGTTGCTGGATGGGCAGGGGGGCAGCGCGTCCTTCGGCCGGCGCGGTTACTTCCGGCATGCCGCCGAAGGCCTCGCTGAAGAAAGCGGCTTCGTCCTGCGGGTATGCCGCCTTGATCCCCCATGGCAGGTACATCACCATCAGCGTGACGATGCCGGTGTAGGTGATCATCGCGTGGTAGGGCAGTGCCATCACGGCGCTGACGTTGTGGAAATCAAGCCACGAACGCAGGCCCTTGTCCTTCCGGAAGGTGAAGAAATCCTTGAAGATCTTCTTGTGGGTGATGACGCCGGTGATGATCGCCACCAGCATGAACATCGCGCAGAACCCGACCAGGTAGCGTGCCCACAACACCGGGATGTAGTGCAGGTCGAAGTGCAGGCGATAGAAGAAATCGCCGCCGCGGGTCTCGCGTGCCTGCAGCGTGTCGCCGGTATTGGGGTCCACGGTGGCGTCGCCGAAACGGCCACCACCACGACGACGGCGTTCACCCTCCACGGGGGGCTTGACCATCGATTCGGGATTGCGCCAGAACATGCGCATGGCCGGATTGCGGGGGTCGGGCAGGGTGACGAACCAGGTTTCAGCCTGGCCCGCATGCTCCTGCAGGTAGTGCACCGCGCGCTGTGCGGCGACGTCGGTGCTGACCATGCTGGACGGCAGCTCCGGCCGCATCCAGCGGCTGATCTCTTCGCGATAGTAGCTGGCCGTGCCGGCCATGAAGATCAGCAGCAGCAACCAGCCGACCAGCAGGCCGGTCCAGGTGTGCAGCCAGGCCATCGATTGGCGGAATCCGTTCTTCATGCCCAGGCTCCCATCAGGCGCGCCACGGCGGCCAGCAGCAGCGTCGGCAGCGCGATGCCCACCCAGGCGCGCAATGCGGTGCGGGTGGCGAAGGCCCACAGGGCCGCGCAGGCGGCCACGACGATGGCCACCAGCATGCCGGTCAGCACGGTCTGCCCACGCGCGCCGGGCAATACCACCGCGCAGAACACACTGGTGACCGCCGCCAGCGTGTAGCCACCAAGGATGGCAGCCAGGCTGCGTGAGAGCACGCCCCAGCCGGGACGGGCGAAGAACGCAAGCAGGCGTGCGTTGGTGGACGGGCTGGCAGTAGGCGGCGAGCGGTCCATGGCGTCAAAGCTTCCAGCGCAGCGTCATGGTGACGTTGCGGGGCTCGCCCCAGTACACGCCCTGGTAGAAGCCCACGTTGTTGTAGTACTCCTTGTCCAGCAGGTTGTTGATGTTGAGCTGGGCACTGAAGTTCGGGTTGAAGCGGTACCCCGCCGACAGGTTCAGCAGGAAGAACGCATCCTGCTCGATCCTTGCACTTTCGGTCGCGCCGGTGGCCAGGTAATCCGCACCTGGCCGGGTGCTGTTGTTCCAGATGCCGCTCTGCCACGTCGCGCCGCCGCCCAACCAGAAACGGCCATCGATGCCACTGGGGCGCCAGCTGGCGTTGAGGCGGAAGGTATCCTGCGGGGTCGTGGTCTTCTGCAGAACCCCGGCGCGGTTGCGGATGGTGGTGTGGGCGAAGCCGGCCGACACGTTCCAGTGTTCGCCGATGCTGCCCTGGGTTTCCACTTCCCAGCCCTTCACCTTGTTGCCCTTGCCGGTGGAACGATAGGCCTGGCTGCCATCGGGCAGCGACGACGGTGGCACCGAATCGTCGATCTCCGCCACGTTGTCCTGCTCGCCTTCGAACACGGCGGCGGAGGCATTCAACAGGCCATCGAAGAACTCTGCCTTCAGGCCCGCCTCCCACATGTTGCCGACCACCGGCTCCAGGTAGTCGCCGTTGCGGTCGCGGTAATCCTGCGGCTGGAAGATATCGGTGTAGCTGGCATAGCCGCTGAAGGTGCTGTTGAAGTCGTAGACCAGGCCCAGGTACGGAGTCAGTGAATCGTCGGGTTTGTAGCCGGTGCGCGTGGTGCCGGTCAGGTTGCCGGCATCGTCATGCGTGTAGCGCCAGCTCCTGGTCTCCCAGCTGCCGTAGCGTGCGCCGACCACGGCCAGCAGTGGATCGGCCAGCTGCAGGCGTGCGGCGACGTAGGCGGCGCGCTGGCGCAGTTCGTTCTCCGAAGCCAGGTAGCCCATGCGGGTGACCGGAAGCCGTGGTACATCGCCGGTCCAGTGACGCCAGTCCGGTACCTGCGCGTACCCGGGCGCGCTGTCATCGAAATCGATGGCTTCGGACTCACCTTCGCGCACTGATTGCCCCAGCCCGAACACCAGCTCATGGTCGCTCCCGAACAACGTGAACGGTCCGCTGACATTGAGGTCGAACACATCCATCGTGCTCTTCTCGTTGAAGTGCGAGATGTAGGCGTTCACGCCGGTGCCATCGGCGCGCGGGTAACCGGATGCGCCGTACCAGACACTGCCATCGGTATCGCGGTCGGCATGGGTGAAGTTCGCCTTGGCCGACCAGCCATTGCCGAGCTGCTGCTCCAGGCGCACGAAGCTGGTCTTTTCCACGATCGGCCATGCGCTCCACGATGCCGACAGGTTGGTCGAACGCGGCAGGTTGGCCGGTCTGCCATCGGCACCCCAGTACGGCACCACGCCCCAGGTGACGCCGGAGGTGTGCGGGGACTGATATTCATGGCCCACTTCCAACAGCGTGCTGTCGGTGACATCGGCCTGCACGATGCCGTAGAACACGTCCTTGTCCAGCTGGTAGACATCGCGGAACGAGTCGCTCTGTTGCTTGGCCGCCACCACGCGTGCACGCACGCGGCCATCCAATGCGACCGGGCCGCCGAGGTCGGCTTCCAGGCGCTGGTTGCCCCAACGCCCCACGGTCAGGTTGGCGCCCATCTGGAAGGTATCGGTGGGGCGCTTGCGCACGAAGCTGATGGTGCCCGATGGATCGCCGGCGCCGGTGGTCAGCCCGGTGGCGCCGCGGATCACTTCGATGCGCTCATAGATCACGCTGTCGGTGTTGGTCTTGATCGACCCGCCGAACGTGTTGAGCATGCCATCGACCTGGAAGTTGGTGATGTTGTAACCGCGCGACACATAGTTGATGCGCTCGCTGTCGGTGACCGACACATGCACGCCGGTCACCTGGCCCATCACATCGGACAGCGCGAACAGGCCCATGTCATCCAGTCGCTGGCGGGTCACCACGGTTACCGACTGCGGTGTTTCGCGCAGCGACAGATTCAACCTGGTCGCCGTGTTGGCCTGCTTCACCGTGTACCCGTTCTTGATCTCTCCATCTGCGGTGACCTGGACGGCGTCGAGGGTGCGGGCCGAGGAATCAGCCGGGACGTCGGCATGCGCATTGGCGCTTGCCAGGAGCAGGGTGACGACGGCTGCCAGCAGCGATGGAGCGGGGACATGTTGAAGGCGGGACATAGGGGGATGCGGTTCCATGCAGGTAATAAAGGCCGGCGATGGAAGCGGCACCCTCAAGCGCGTGCGTATGCCTGCGGGGCGCCGTTACGGCGCATCCGCTCCCATCGTCGCCGTGCCGCAGGAGGTCGCTGCGGGCGCGGACATTCGTGGCGGTACACGGGGCGGCGGCGGCGGAAGGGAATCCGCGACAGGCTGGCTGGGCGTACGTCGATCAGGTAATGATAAGTATTCGCATTTGGTTAAGCAAGCGTTTCCAGTACGCTCACCGATGCGATCGCACGGATGCGTTCGGCCCCTCCGCGCACCACCCTGCTTGCAGGTGATGCGCGGAACGATGTGCCGCTCAGGGGGCGTCCACGCCGATGTTGGTGTACCAGTCCGCGCAGTAGGTCCTGCCGTTGCGGCTCAGGTTGAAGCGGGTGCAGTTGGTGTCATAACTGCTGCCGGTTGCCTTGATCAGGTAGCTGGAAAGGGTGACGCCGTTCAGGTGGTGCTGCCTGCCGTTGGACTTCAGCGACCAGTGTTCATGCGGTCCGGTGGACCTGCCGCCGTTGCACAACGCCTGCGAGCGGGTATTGGCCGGGTTGGCGATGGGCGCGTTGGCGCCTACCTCTGCACCGGTGGCATGCCTGATGTTCATCAGGTGGTAGTAGGTGGTGGACCATCCTCCGGCATGCACGATCTCGGCCATGCACGAGGAATGGCGCTTGAAGGTGCCTGCTGCAGAGGCCGAGACCCAGTGATTGCTGAGGTTGCTGCCCCAGCCGCCTCCCTTGAACATGTCCAGCGAGGACATCGGAAAGCGCCCCCAGCCGGAATTCGTGTGCGCGCCGCCGACATGCCATTTTTCGCCCAGTGGATAGGGGAACTGCAGCAGGTTCGTCGGCGGCGTGTCAGCCATGGGCTGGGCGGCGATGAAGCGCGAGGCTGGCCGCGCCTGCGGCGAGGTGTTGAACAGTCGGCGATAGACATCGGTGAAACCGGTATCGGCCAACGTGTCGCCACGGGCGGCGGCGAGGCCGGACACGGCATACAGCGTGCGCAGGGGATTGCCCTTCGATAGCGCGACAGGTCCGGACGTGCGTGTGTCGTCATGGTCATACATCGCGTCGCGCAGTGTTTCAGCGACTTCGCGCAGCTGCGGGCCAAAGCCGGTCCTGGCCACCAGCGTGCCGAAGGGACGCTGCATCACCCCGGCAGTGGCCTGCACATTGCCGACCACGCCGGAGTGCAGTTCCATCAAGGCAATCAGTGCCTTTGGGCTGATGCCACTGAAGCCGGCCCAGTGCGAAATCGTCTCCGCCTGTGCGGACAGGTGTGGGGCGTGCGTGGCAAGCCACCCGGCGATGTCGAAATCAAACATTTCATCGTAGCCGTACACCAGGTCCTGGGAGCGGAGAGGGGGCTGGTCGGCATGTGCGTCGGTAGCGACGCCGGTGGCGCACAGCATGGCGATCAGGGTGGGTGTCAGGAACAGATTCTTCGCGATGGTCATGGCTTGGACTCCGAGGATGCGCGGCATCATTTACTTCCGGCCGCAGCTGTCCGTCGGCCATGGAGGACCGTTGGGAAGTATGTGTGGCCGCATCGTCGCTGCCGCTGGTGGCGGACGAATGATGCGATGCTAGGTGCGGTCAGTCGCCGGGGCTGAGTCGCAAATCACACTGCGCGTTGTGTTGGCACAAGTCATCGCAAGTGGCATTGCCAGTCGCGCTGTCAATTCAGAAGTGCAGCCACGCGGTGGCCGCGTGCAGCAGCAGCCCGATCAAGCCGCCCACCAGGGTGCCGTTGAAACGGATGAACTGCAGGTCGCGGCCCACGCTCAGTTCCAGCTGCTCCACCAGATGGCGCTCGTCCCAGCCCTTCACCGTCTGTGCGATGTGCGAGGTGACGCCTTCGCGCAGGCGCGCAGTCAAGCGCTGCGCGCCTTCCAGCAGGTGCTGGTTCAAGGCATCGCGCAGCGCCGGGTCGGACGACAGGCTGCGGCCCAGCCCGGCCATGCTGCGTTGCAGGTGGCCGGCCAGCGCGGAGTCTTCGCGCTGCAGGTCGGCGCGCAGGCTGGCGTGGATGCGCGACCACAGCCCCTGCACATAATCCTGCAGTGCCGGATGGTCGATCATCTCCTGCTTCAGCTGTTCGATGCGCTCCGCCAGTGCAGGGTCTTCGCGCAGGCGCTGCACGTAGTTGCCCAGCCACTGTTCGTAATCCTGCCGCAGTGGATGGGCGGGATCGGCCAGTACCTGTTGCATTTCATCCAGCACCGCGCCGGCCAGGCGCTCGGCCAGGCTGTCGCCGATCTCATCGATCGGCTTGATCCAGTTCACGGTGCTGGACAGCGTGGGCCATTCGCGCTGTATGTAGCGCACGATCAGTTCGGAAGCACGTCCCTTCACCTCCGGTTGTTCCAGCCAGCGCGCCAGCCGCTGCAGGCCCTCGTCCAGCACACGTTGGTGGCGCCCGTCCGCGGTGAGCAGGGTAAGCAGTTCGCCGGCCGTGGAGGCGGCATTCCACTTCCGCAGCTGCTGCACCACGAAGGCGTGCAGTTGCCGGCGCACGGCGCTTTCGTCGAAGAAGTCCAGTGCCTGCAGCGCCCAGGCACGCGCCATGTCCGACAGCATGCGCACCCGTTCCGGATCGGACAGCCAGCTGCCCAGGCGCGCGGCGGGATCGAATACCTTCAACTTGGCCAGCAGCACCTGCGGTTCCAGGAACTGGTCGCGCACGAACAGCGCCAGGCTGTCGGCGATGCGCTCCTTGCTGCGCGGGATGATGGCCGTGTGCGGGATCGGCAGGCCCAGCGGGCGCCGGAACAGTGCCACCACCGCGAACCAGTCGGCCAGCGCGCCGACGGCGGCGGCCTCGCAGAACGCCGATACCCAGGCCCAGGCACCCCGTTCCCCCTGCCAATGACTGACCGCGAAACCGGCCAGCATCAGCAGCAACAGGCCCAGTGCGATGACTTTCATGCGCCGCAGCTGGGCGCGGCGCGGGTCGATGGGGGAATCCATGCCGGCAGTCTACCCGCAGGCCGGTGACGCGATGGTAGCGCCGGGCCATGCCCGGCGGATTTCCATATGCCGCTTCGCTCGCCGGGCGTGGTCCGGCGCTACAGCGCTTCCAGTTGCCTGCGCAGCGCGGCAAGCTGCTGGCGCAGGGCATCGTTCTCGCGGGTCAGGGCAACCACCCGTGCGCGCAGGGCCGGCGCGCCTTCGCCCAGTTGCTCCAGCGCCGCCAGCACCTCGGTATCGCGTGCGGCCAGTTCGTCCTCATCGGCTTCCTGCGCGGCGTCCAGCATCGGCTCGGGCTCGGGCTTGGCCGGACGCGGCTTGCGGTTGGCCTCGCGCGCCCGCTTGGCGGCCTGCTTCAGCTCGTCCTTGCCGCCGCTGGCTGCGGCGCGCTGTTCTTCCTCCGGCAGCGAGGCCACGGCGGCGGCGGCACTGATCGACAGTTGCCCGTTCTTCACCGCTTCCACCACTTCGGGAGCTGCCTGGGCACGGATGCGCTCGATCATGCCGATCTGGTTGCTGCTCAGCTTTGCTTCGCGTGCCAGTTCGGCGCGGCTGAGTTTCGGTGCCGGGTCCCACGGCGGGCTGTCCTGCTCGTCCTGCGGGCTTTCGGCGGTACCGTCGCTTTCGCGCTGCAGCTGGTCCTGCTCGATGCGCTTGCGCTCGGCCAGGATCTCGCGCTTGCGCAGGGCCAGCACGCCACGCTGGAAGTCGGACACGCTGCGGCGGCCCAGGTGCTGTTCGATCATCCACAGGTGCACGTCGTCCATGCTCTGGAAGCGCGTGTGCTGCACGGTGTTGAACGGCAGGTCGTGCTTCTGGCAGATGCCGTAACGGTTGTGCCCATCCACCAGTACATCGCCCCACAGCACCAGCGCATCACGGCAACCTTCAGCCAGGATGCTGCGCTCCAGCGCCTCATGTTCGTCCGCGGTGAGCGGGTCGATGTAGGCCTTGAGTTCTTCTTTGACGACGATGTTCATGGGCAACGGGCGGCAGTGGAACGGAACCGACCATTGTACGGGCGATGGCGGGTTCTCCCGACCTGCTGGGGTCCGCGACCAACAGCGGGAAGCGCCACTTGACTGGGATGAACATATGGTGAATATTCAGCCAGCCATCAACAGGGGATAGCAAGGATGCTGGACAGGATGTCGGGCCGCCATGTCGCGGCCAGGGGGTTTGGGCGCGTGGCATTAGTCACGTTGCTGGCTGGCAGCGGCATCGGGGTGGCCAGCGGCCAGGCGATGCAGCCTTACCAGGAATATGACAAGCGCCTGCGCACGGCCGAACAGGTGGGTGCGCTGACGTCAGACCTGTTTGGTGATGCGGTCAACATGTTCGACCAGAGCGTTGCCTTCGAACAGACCGACATCGACATTCCTGGCACCAACGCCTTGCCGGTGAAGTTGACCCGCAAGCTGGTGGTGCGGCCGGTTCCCTTCGCAGGCATGGCGCCGCAGATATTCGGTGGTGCCGGCGACTGGAACATCGATGTGCCGTATATCTCGGGGGTGTTCGACGGGGCGTATGGATGGAACGTCGGCAGCGCCGGGCTGCGCACGGCACGCTGCAGCGACATTTTCTACCCGCATACCCTTCCACCACATCGTGTGGACGATATCTGGTCCGGCTATTCGGTGAACCTGCCCGGGCAAGGCGCGCGCTCGCTGATCGCGTTGCCACCGGCGCAGTTCAAGCCGGACAATCGCCAGGCCAGCAAGTGGACCACCAGTGCGCTGGATGCCATCACCTGCACGCCGATGGTGGCCGGGTACGAGGGTGAAGGGTTCGTGCTGCAGACCACCGATGGAATCACGTACACCTTCAACATCGGCACCACGCGTACCGCCGGCACAATGGGGCAGGATTCAGCCAGTGGCCGCTCGCGTCCGCGCGTGGAAGTGTTCCTGCTGGCCAGCCGCATCGAAGACCGCTTCGGCAATGCGGTCAGCATCAGCTATAACGGCAAGGGCCATCCCACCGCCATCACCGGCAGCGACGGGCGCAACATCTCGCTGCAGTACGCCAACGACCGGTTGGTGAGCGCCAGCGCCCATGGCCGCAGCTGGGCCTATGCGTACACCGGCAGCACCCTGCAACGGGTCACCCAGCCGGACCAGGCCGCGTGGGAGATCAACCACCTCGCGGACACGCGCGTGTCCTACATGATCTGGAACGAGGACCCGGGCAAGGGGTGCGGCAACGTGGCACCGATCAGTCCCAAGACCTACAGCCTGCAGATGAAGCATCCTTCTGGCGCGGTGGGCACGTTCCGTTTCGACCATCAGCGGCATTACCGGGTAGGTGTGCCCAGCGTGCTGTGCCAGGGCGAGGCGGTGAGCGGGTCGGCGGAAAATGAATCGTCCATCGTCCACCACCTGGCCGTGCCGATCCACTTCGACGTGCTGGGGCTGACCCGCAAGACCATTGAAGGCCCCGGTCTGCCCAATGCACTGGTCTGGACCTACGAGGGGGTCAACGGCCAATCGTCGCTATGGTCAGGCAACGTCCCGCCGTGCGTGGCCTGCAACGGCACCAAAGTGGTGACGGTGGTGCAACCCGATGGCAGCACCCTGCACGAATCCTACGGCACGGTGTATTCCCGCGATGAAGGCAAGTTGCTGGGCCGCAACGTGGTGGCGGCCGACGGAACGGTGCTGGAGGACGAAGACCTGTTCTACGTGACCACCGCGCAGGCGGCGTCCATGCCGTTCCCGGACCGTTATGGTTCGCGCTGGGGCGGCAATGACGAGTCCTCGGTGCTGGTGCGGCCACTGGCAAGGAAGGTGATCACCCGCGACGGCACCACGATGACCTGGAATGTCGCCGCATTCGATGCCAAGGGCCGTCCATTGCGGATCGAACGCAGCAGCTCGCTCGGCGACAGCCGCACCGACGCGACCGTCTACTTCGATGACACCACGCGCTGGCTGCTGGGGCAGACTGCCAGCACCACCAATGCCGACACCGGTCTGGTTGAATCGCAGACGACATTCAACGCCCTGGCCATGCCGCTGCAGCAGCGCCAGTTCGGCAAGTTGGTGCAGACGCTCAGCTACCACCCCGATGGCAGCGTGGCCAGCTTTGCTGATGGTCGTGGCAATACCACCACGTTGAACAACTGGAAGCGCGGCACGCCACAGTCGATCGGCTACCCGGATGGCAATGCGATCAGCGCCACGGTGGACGACAACGGCTGGATCACTGCGGTGACCAACGAGATTGGTTACACAACCAGCCATGGCTACGACGCCATGGGGCGGATGAGTTCCACCACCTATGCCAGCGGCGATGCGGTGGGCTGGAATGCAACGACACAGAAGTTCGAGCGCGTGAACGCGGTTGAACATGGAATTGCAGCCGGGCACTGGAGACTGACCACGAGCTCCGGAAATCGGCGCAAGTATGTGTACTTCGACGCCATGTGGCGGCCCGTCATCACCCGTGAGCACGACACGGCCAATGCCACAGGCACCGACCGGTACCAGCGTTTCAGCTACGACCACGCCGGTCGTACCACGTTCCAGTCCCATCCCGGATCAAGCGCCACGCTGACGACGGGGCAATGGAGCGAATACGACGCGCTGGGCCGGCTGACGTCTACATCGGGCGACAGCGAACTGGGCCTGCTGACCACGGTAACCGAGTATCTGCCGGGCATGGACGTACGCGTCACCAGTCCACGCGGCGACCGGTCGATCACCCATCACCAGGTCTTCGACACGCCCAGCTACCAGAGCCCGGTTTCCATCGAACAGCCGGCTACCGGCGAGCCCGGGATCCGAACACGCGTGGTGCGCGACGTACTGGGCAAGCCGACGCGCATCGTGCGCGAATCCTTTTGAGGGCAGGGACGTCCATGAAGCGAAAGATCTTTGATATGCCGCGCGTGACGCGGCTGTTGTGCATGTTGGCCATGCTGCTGCCGATGGCGTGGACTGCATCAGCCTGCGAGAAGGAAGATCCACGGCGTGTGGCCGATGGGGTATTCGTTCCGATGGTCGCGCCGGAACCTTGCCCTGATCCTGGCGATGCTGGAACGCCGACGCAACTGTATTCCGTCTTCCAAGGTCAATCTGTCCCGGACCAGATGGTGGCTGGTCAGAGCTACAACGTCAGCATGACCTTCCGCAACGCCGGGGCGATGACCTGGGAAACCCATCGCTCGTTCAACCTGGGGTCGCAACCTGCTGGCAACGCACGCTGGGGCCTGACCCGGGTGGGTCTTCCACATAATACCGGTACCGGACAGGACGTCACGTTCAACTTCATTGTCCGCGCGCCGGACCAGGCCGGCACCCATGACTTCCAGTGGAAGATGGTGCTCGATGGGGTGCAATGGCTGGGGCAGCCATCGACCTTGAAGCGCATCAACGTGGTGCGCTCCACCATCAAGGGCAACATCGATGGCGTATCAGGCACGCATATCACCGGCTGGGCCTGCTCGACCTATATTGAATCGCCCATCGATGTGCATGTGTATGTCGGCGGCGCCGCAGGTGCCGGTACCCATGTCATTACCGGGCGCGCCGACCAGGCCGGCGAAGCAGGACTCGGTGCCCAATGCGCCACCCAAAGCAGTGCACGCCGGTTCCGGATCGCGGTGCCGCCCCACGTTGTGAACGGGTATTCGAACAGCCTGGTCTACATGCATGGGATCTCGGCTACCGGTGGCGCGAACGAGCTGCTTGCCGGGTCCGGTGTCCACCGTATTCCGTACAACAAGTTCCCTACGGTGAGCCTGACTTCACCTGCCAATGGTGGCGTGGTGGGGGAGGGCCAGCCGATCGTGCTGACCGCTTCGGCGTCCGATCCGGATGACGGAGTGGCCTCGGTGATTTTCCTCGGGGATGGGTATCCGCTGGGATCCACTTCGCCGCCGAACCACACTTACAGCTGGTCCACCACGCCAGGCGACCACCGCGTGCGTGCCTACGTCCTTGATACCCGTGGCGCAGAGGCTTTCAGCGATACGCGTACGGTCCATGTATCACGTGTCATTGGCGCCGTCACTGGCATGCGCGACGGCATGATCCAGGGCTGGGCCTGCAATACCAAGGTGGCCGGTGCCATCGGCGTGCATTTGTACCTGGGCGGGCAATCCGGCGTAGGCACCTATGCCGGGGCATTTACTGCAAATGCCACCAGCCCCGCCGACGTCAACGCGAACTGCGGGGCCGGTACGGCACACAACTTCAGCATCACGCCGTCAGCGGCAGTGCTGACAGCACACGTTGGCAAGTCCGTCCACGTCCATGGCATATCCAACTTTGGGGTGGCAAATAAACTGTTGGCGGGCTCGGGAAGTTTCGTCTTGACGGCGAACGTAGCGCCCAAGGTCACCATCACCTCCCCGGCCAATGGCGCCGTCCTGGGCCACCCCGGCGCCGCGCGCTTCACCGCAACGGCCAGCGATGCCGATGGCGTGGTCACCCAGGTGCAGCTGCTGCTCAATGGCGCGGTGGTGGCTACGCCCACCACGGCGCCCTACCAGACCCAGCTGAGTGATCTCCCCATCGGTACGCACAAGCTGCGCGCGGTGGCCAAGGATTCGCGGGGGGCCACCGGCAGCCACGAAATCACCATCAAGGTAGAGCAAGCCCAGACGCCGAGCTCGGTAACGCGGCAGTACGTGTACGACGCACAACAGCAGTTGTGCAAGGTCATCGAACCGGAAACCGGATCGACGGTGATGGATTACGATGCGGCCGGCAACCTGGCGTGGTCGGCAGCGGGCTTGGACCTGCCCAGCGGCAGCACCTGCGACCGCGAGAGCGCACGGACGTCCGGGCGTCGGGTCGACCGCAGCTACGATGCACGAAACCGTCTGCTCGAACTGACCTTCCCCGATGGCAACGGCAACCAGCGTTGGGAGTACACCCCGGATGGCTTGCCGGCCAAGGTGACCACCTGGAACGACGGTGGCGCCAGTACGGTGGTCAATACGTACGCCTACAACAAGCGACGCTTGCTGACTGGCGAGACGGTGAGCGTCAACGGCGCCGCGCCGGTGGCGGTGGGCTATACCTACGATGCCAATGGCCACCTGTCCGGACAGACGCGGCCCGGCGGGCTGGCCCTGCAGTACCTGCCCAATGCCCTGGGCCAGCCCACGCAGGTGCGCGATGCGGCCGGCCAGGTCTATGCGCAGGGCGTCACCTGGCATCCAAATGGCGCGCTGGCGCACCTGCAGTACGGCAACGGCGTGCAGCACCAGACGGTGCTCAACGCACGGCAACTGCCGGCCCAGCTGCGCGACAGCGGTGCGTTGGCGCTCAACTACGAATACGACGCCAACGGCAATGTCACCGCGATCCTGGACCAGCAGCAGGGCGCCAGCAAGGACGTGCGCATGCAGTACGACGCGCACAACCGGCTGGGCCAGGCGACATCGACGGCCTTCGGTGGCAACGGGCAGTTCCGCTACCGCTATGACGTACTGGACAACCTCACCAGCAGCCACCTGGGTGGAGTCAAGGCGCACAACTACTGGTATGACGCGAAGAACCGGCTGACCAACGTGCGTGACGACAGTGGCGCCACCACGATGGGCCTGACCTACGACGTGCAGGGCAACCTGGCCAACCGCAACGGCCAGCAGCACGCGTTCGACTATGGCAACCGGCTGCGCGAGGTGGTGGGTATCGAGCGGTACCGCTATGACGCCCATGGGCGGCGTGTCAGTGCCGTCGATGGCAGCGGCCAGCGGCTGTTCTCGCTATATGGAAACGACGGCGCACTGCTGTACGAGCAGCGCCGTGACCGGGGCAACACCGACTACGTCCACTTGGGCGCGCGCCTGCTGGCCACGCGCAACAACGGCGTGGTGACGTGGCAGCACACCGATGCGCTGGGGAGTCCGGTGGCAAGCACCAACGGCAGCGGTGCGGTGGTGGAGCGCAAGCAGTTCGAGCCGTATGGTGCTTCGGTGGGAGCTGCGACGGATGGGGTGGGGTACACCGGGCATATGATGGATGCCGGGACCGGGCTGGCGTATATGCAGCAGCGGTATTACGATCCGTTGCTGGGAAAGATGCTCAGCGTCGATCCGGTCACCGCCTACGGCAGCGGCGACATGCGGCACTTCAACGTGTATGCCTATGCCTTCAACAATCCGTACAGCTTCACTGATCCGGATGGCCGTTGTCCGTCCTGCGATAACTTCGGTGATTCGTATGCGTCAATGAATCAAGGGGAGAGACAGGGATTAACCTCTGGTCTGGTTGGCGGGTTAAAGGGAGCCGCTGCTGCGTTCCTTCAGCTTAATTCTGGCGGGCCTGGTGGCGGCGGGAAAGCTGCCGTGGCTGGAGCCGCGACTAAGCAAACGGCAAGCGCCCTTACGCGAGCGAAAGAAATTCAAGGTGCGCTCAAACCAGCTACTCAGGGCAGAGTGACGACCGCTGTTGCAGAAACGAAAGAAGGAGTTCGTGTGGTTGGTTCAAGCGAGGGTGCATTGCGGCCTGCGCAGCGTGCAGTACTGCAAGAGGGCGAAGTTGCGGCTAAGGGTGTTCGAGGCACGCATGCCGAAGTCAATGCAGTGAACGGAGCAAAGGCACAAGGGCTTACGCCTACGAGTGTTTCTCCGAGCCGTCCTGCGTGTACAAATTGCCAGGAAGCTATGAAGAAAGTTGATATACCGATCAAGGACAGATAGAAATCAATGGAAAGCTTCGACGAGACAAGACTATTGCTGGCGACGGAAGGGATGCCGGACTGGAAGAGAGTGGCATTCATGGCGTATTGCTGTGAACGCATGTTGCCAAATTACCGAAGCTTCCAAATCGATAGTGGCTATGGCGATCTGGCTCCGATGAGAAATGCTCTTGATGCTGTGTGGGAGTGGATCGCATCAAATAATTTGCCGTTGGAGTTGGTCGCGTTAGCGTCCGCATGCGAGCAACAGGCACCAGATACTGCGGAGTTCTCGTCTATCTACACATCAGCTGCATTAGATGCGGCTACAGCAACAGCGGCGACACTTGAAGCTCTTGTAGGTGCGGCGGCAAAGAACCTGATCGAAGTGGCTACTTACGCTAGGGATACGATTGATCTATTCGTTCAAGAGGTAGAAGAGCTTGATCCAAATGCTCCGGACCTGGAGCGCAGGATCATTGAACACCCTCTCATGCAATCCGAGTTGCGAACCCAACGAGAAAGTCTGGTAATGCTGAAAGATGCGCATGAAGAGCGAGGCAAGGTCGGAATCGATTTGCGAGCCAGATGGTCGAAGATCGAGCAAGGAAGCTTGCCGCCTCTCGCCGTGTGAAGAGAGTTGAACGTATAAGACAAGGCCCGCAACTGCGGGCCTTGTGACCTATAGGGGACGGAGGAAATTAATCCGACCGCATGACATACAAGCCCCGCTAAAGCGGAGCTTGTTGTTGAAGGCTACGAAATCCTCCGCCCGACCTCGCGCCGGTAATCCTTATCCCAAGTCATGCGTTGCAGGGCCTGCGCTGCTTCCACGACCCACTGCACGGTAGAGTCCACGCCATGTTACTTGGCGTTCGCTGGAAAGGTGGGAAATGGGGTGTTCGACTTGATCTTCATCCAATCAATAGTGGATCGACACCAATTCTGCATATCAATTACGGCCCTGCAGCACGTGGAGAGGCGGCGCATTTGATCTTGTTCGACCCGCGTTGGATCAGGAGGGGGGGGATGAATACCGAAGATACAAAGAGAAAAATATTTGCGTCTATTTCCGATCTAATCGAGATGGAGTCAACGTAGAAAGGCGAGATGATGGATTGGTATGACAGAGCAAAGAAAGTTAGATCCTTGATGGAGCTTGACAAGGGAGACCTTCAAGTGCCGCATGCTCTTTGGCATTACTTGGATGATGCGGATATTCGTATAAAAGATCAGCGTTATGCAGAAGCGCAAATTCTGCAGATTAAAGAGCTTCTTCATACTTGGGTGAATTGACGGCATAGCGAATTTGAGAGAACGACTAAGGGGGGGCGAAAAGGGGGCAGGTTCATTTATCCGTTGAAGATCGAGGGTGGCCACGAGGCCTGAGTCCTGCGGCGCGTTGGGTGAGCGCCTCGATCTGTTTCCGGAAATGGTCGCTGCCCTAGGCTTTCTGCTGTCGGGTGTGGGTGCGAAGCGCGTCGATGTCATCGGAAGGCACTAACTATAAAGGGGTCGGGTTCAATTACCGATGACCAACCCCAACCACAAGGCCCGCATTGCGGGCCTTGTGGTTGGGGTTCCCTGCGGTCAGCGTCCGGCCTGTGCCAACAGCGAGTCCAGCACCTCGCTCACCATCTTCTGCTTGGCCTTAGGCAGCTGGTTGATCCGCTCCAACTGTTGTTGCAGCTTCGGTGCCGGTCCGCGCTTGCTGGCAGGTCGCCGTCCCGGCGCTCCGATCAACTCCTCCACCGTCACCCGTTGATGGCGCAGGGAGCACCACGGGATACACAAAAGTGGCGCCACCACGATGGGCCTGACCTACGAGGTGCAGGGCAACCTGGCCAACCGCAACGGCCAACAGCACGCGTTCGACTATGGCAACCGACTGCGCGAGGTGGTGGGTATCGAGCGGTACCGCTATGACGCCCATGGGCGGCGTGTCAGTGCCGTCGATGGCAGCGGCCAGCGGCTGTTCTCGCTATATGGAAACGACGGCGCACTGCTGTACGAGCAGCGCCGTGACCGGGGCAACACCGACTACGTCCACTTGGGCACGCGCCTGCTGGCCACGCGCAACAACGGCGTGGTGACGTGGCAGCACACCGATGCGCTGGGGAGTCCGGTGGCAAGCACCAACGGCAGCGGTGCGGTGGTGGAGCGCAAGCAGTTCGAGCCGTATGGTGCTTCGGTGGGGGCTGCGACGGATGGGGTGGGGTACACCGGGCATATGATGGATGCCGGGACCGGGCTGACGTATATGCAGCAGCGGTATATGGATCCGCAGTTGGGCATGTTTCTGTCTGTGGATCCGGTGACTGCGTATGACCAGCCGGTTGGGCAGTTCAATCGGTATCGGTATGCGAACGGAAATCCGTACACCTACGTAGATCCTGATGGAGAAGCCGGTAAAGTTGCATGGCTCGTCAGACTCACCGCAAACCAGGCCCATAAGGTTGCACGACTGACTCAGGAGCAGGCCGTCAGTGCGCGCCGGGCCCAGCAGAACGTGATAGCGGACAGAAGACAAGTAGCGAGGCAGATTGAGACATCCGCACACGGGGCTGAGGGGCAGCTCAAACATGTGGGCCATGAACTGGAGGGGGGCGGCAAAGGGCTTCCGCATTACCAGACAGATAGCGTAAGGGGGCACTCCTTCTGGGGTAAGGACAGCGTCGGCGCACTAGCTGTGGCCGGTACGCTTGAGCAAGTTGCTGATGCGGCAGAGTACATCCCTGATCCGGTTCCTAGACCCGCTGAGCAGTCTGATATCGCAAGATGGAATGGCACGATGGGGGCGATCAGCGAGAAGACTGGCCTGCCTATGCCTGGTGTAAAGATGGGACAGGATGGAGGATTTCAGGGCTATTTTCGAGTTGACGGAAGGCTTGATTCAAAAAGGCTGGATCAAGAGTTGAGCAAGGGGAGATAGGCTCGTGAGATTCTATGAATTCATGGTTGAAGGGGTCTTTATTCGAGCGTCTGGGCTCGGGGCTGATGTCGGCGGATTTCAAGCGACGTTCTTCATCAAGTCATCGAATGTTGCGACTGCGGTTGATCGCATGCGGAGGGTGCTTTCGGATCGTATGAGCGCACATTTCGTAGCGACTGTTGAGACGGGGGTCTTCAGGACATATTTCTCCATACGTGACGTTTGGGAAGTTGCTGAAGAGAGGATGTTTGAATTCGAAGGGCGTGACCTGGGCTTTACTTTTTTCAGGATAGGCAAGGTTGAGTGCATGTATCTTGCGTTCCGGCGCGTGCTGCTTAGGCTGTTCCGGCCGCGGAGTGTATTTTTCCCGCACCGGAGCGCCTAGATGTGGGAACTGCGATGTACTGATTCGGGCCGGATAGAGCCAGCAAGAGTGGGGCAGCGTTCGAAGGATTTGCCTTTGTCGGAATTTTCCCGCCACGGTTGAGGGTGCTTGGATTTCTTGGTCGCGGGAAGATGCGAGCGAGTGCAGTGCTTTGGTGAAGAAGTGCATTGACGTCATGCTAGTGAAGTACGGGTTGGCCATCCCATGACGGCCTACTACGTCCGCTTGGCGTTCAACTACATCCCAGCAGTCAAGTTGTGCCTTCCTCTACATGATGGCAATCTTCAAGGAACCGAAGGTTATTGCAGACTTGCTGTCCAAGAAGCGACCATTCGTGCGTAAAGCGGTTTGCGTTATCGTATTCCTCATATTTGCCATCGCATTCATGGTGGGCTTCGGAACACTGCTGAAAGACACCCGGCCCATGTGGCAGTGGTAAAGCGGCCCGATACCTCGCTATCGGCATACCCATGTTGTTCGGCGCAGGCTCGGCTGGTGCGTTCATGGTTGGAGTCGGTATGGATACCGCCGAGCGTGTGGAGCAGAAGAGGGCGGACGACGAACGCGAAGCATGTTTTAATCGCTACCGGCGGGACGAGTAAGAGGTTGCCATTTGTAAACCGACGAGCGCAAAGCTCCGACCATTTTTCACATTTACGCCCAGATGTTGACCCCGGCCCAGCGCCGACAGGTGGCCCGCATCATAGGTGGCAGCGTGGACCAACCTGCTGCACCCCGTAAGGCTGCCAAGGCCAAGAAGCGTGAGGCGGTCGGCAAGGTCGCAGCCAACTATCAGCTGCCCGGCGGTGACACCTGGATCGGCTGGGGCCGCACGACCATCGCTGTCTGTGTAGATGAGGTGTGTCCTGATCCTCGTTCGCACCTAGGAGTGGTTGGGTGCAACCGTCCGCAACCGTAGGCTTAGATGGCACTTACCTTCGGTCGTGTCAGCTCGGACCAGGCTCCGGGTGTTCGCGCTAGGACGCTCACCCGACAAGCGACAGACAGCGTGCCGGTGGTAACGGTCCATGCCGGTCCGCTCGGCCGGAGTTGGGCCGTTCGGTCAGTTGTTAGTCGCTTGTGTCGCTAGCAAGGTTCACTAGGCTGGGTTCGTAATGCGTAGGTCGTAGGTTCGATTCCTATTTCCGGCACCAGATACAGCAGAAAGCCCCAGCCTTGGTCGGGGCTTTTTGTTTGCGGCTTGGTAGCGCCGGCCATGGCCGGCGGATTGGCGGATTGGCGGGATGGTCGAAGGGAGTCCGCCGCCGGCCGGCAACCACGGACGTTGCGCTCGTTTCAACCCGGGATCGCACCTTTACGCGCAATCCTGAAGTCCGATTCCGGGGAGTCCATTCCTGTGCTATCAATATCGAGCCTTGCTTCAAGGCTCTTTCAGGGATTGGAAGGATGAGCGGATTCGGGGGAACTGCGGGCGGTGTGTCGACCCGCTTAAGTGGATTCGAGGGTGGTTTTCGAAAGCTGCGCGCCGTGGGCGCCTGGCTCTGCTGTGTGCTGTGGGTCGGTCTCGCCTTGTTGCCATCGGCAAGCGCGCAGACGGTCACCTATATCCATACCGATGCCTTGGGCTCGGTAGTGGCCGAGACCGACGAGGCCGGCAATGTCATCAAGCGTTACACCTACGAACCGTATGGCGCGGTCGTGGGCGAGGAAGTCACCGATGGCCCTGGTTATGCCGGACATGTGAGCGATGCGGCTACTGGATTGAGTTACATGCAGCAGCGCTACTACGACCCCCTCATCGGAAGGTTCCTCAGCGTCGATCCGATTGCGGCAAACGCGAGCACGGGCGCAGGTTTCAATCGCTACGCGTACGCCGCGAACAATCCCTACAAGTTCACCGACCCCGATGGACGATGCGAGAAGATTACCGGGTCAAATATCTGCCAGCGTAGCCTCACAGGAACGGTGACCCGTTTTATGCTGCCGGCTCAAGGAAAGACGGATATGGCCAAAACACAAAGATCTTGGCCGGTACCTGGGCATACAAAGCTCAATGCAGCTGACAAGCCTAGAGAGGGCAGAGGCGAGTTCGGTTCGCCGAGGAACACATCACGGGGCAGGTCTACCCATACGGGAATTGATATCGAAGCACCGAAGGGTGCGCGGGTAGTTGCTCCGCAAGACGGGGCTGTTGTTGATATCAGACAAAATCCTAGCGGCACCTACGGCAATCAAGTGGTACTTGATCATGACAATGGTGTCTTTTCACAGTCCGCTCATTTGGACACGGTGGCTGTCAAGCCTGGTGCGCTCGTGAACGGCGGTCAAGATATCGGTAAGGTGGGGAGGACAGGCAATACTCCTTCTCTTGGTGACTCGCACTTGCACTTTGAAATCCGATTGAATGGCCCGGCGCCAAGAGCAGCAGGCGGGACTGTTGTTGATCCTCTCCCATACTTGCCAGAGCCATGAGGTCTTCCATGAGAACGGTGCTACTAGCAGCTGTTATTGCCACCACTTCATGCCACGCAGCTGAGAATGGCGATACTCAAGCTTCCGCGGGAGCGCAAGGTCAAGGAGCGGTTGCTTCTATTGGTGATACCCCGAAGAACATGTCTGTGTTCGCAAGCTCTGACTGCGAGAAATCTGAGCTTGTGGATTGCACGGCTAAGGACTCTCAGGGCAGGCAATACGTGTTCTTCGATGGTGCGTTGTCATGTATCTCGGTGAATAAGCATGATGCCAAGCTCGGAGCGACATTGCCGGCAGGAATGCTGTTTGGTGAGGACATTGAAGCGTCCAAGGAGAAGGCATCGAGTCACTTTCGGGTCAGATTTGATCGCGGAGAGGTTGATGGCAGGATTGTTTACAGTTCTGACTTCAGTATCCAATCTCCAACCGGGATCAAGTACGCACTTGAGCTGCTGGCAGATGAGCAGAACAAGCTAGAAGAGGTAGTTCAGCGGACTGACTTTTAGCGAGGAACGGTTCCAGGTTCACTCTCGACCGCCGCGAGCTAAACGGGACGGAGGGAATTAATCCTCGCCCATGACGTACAAGGCCCGCATCGCGGGCCTTGTCGTTGTTGGCTCTTGTGATCGCTGCTTCTACTAATGCGCGGCGAGCACTGAGTCGAGCACCTGTGCGATGGCGCGCTGCTTGGCCTTGGGTAGCGCTTCAATCTGTTGGAGCTGTTGCGCGATCTTCGGCTGCGGCCCGCGCTTGGTGGCGCTCCGCGTGGCCGGCATGCCGGAGTAACGGTGTCAGGTTCACTTCCCGATCGCCCATGAAGCACAAGGCCCGCATCGCGGGCCTTGTGCTTCATGGGGTTGAGGCTTATCGTCCCGGCTGCGCCAGTAGCGAATCCAACAGCTCGCTCACCATCTTTTGCTTGGCCTTCGGTAGCTGGCTGATCCGTTCTAACTGCTGTTGCAGTTTCGGTGCCGGCCCGCGCTTGCCGGCAGGCCGTCGCTCCGGCACGCCAATCAGTTCCTCCACCGTCACCGCCAGCCCGGTCGCCAGCGCCGCCAGCAGCGACACTGGAACGCGCCTGCGCCCGATCTCGAACGAGGCGATCTGCTGCTGGCTCACGCCGATCAGTTCGCCCAACTGCACCTGTGTCAGTCCCTGGTCGCGGCGCAGGTCGGCCATGCGCGCCCCTAGCTTGCGGAAGAAGGCTTTCTCGTCTGGTGTCATGGCAACGCTGTGTTGTGGCTCTACGGTGGTGGAACGGCTGATTCGGACGCTGAAAGAGCGGTGCGTGCACCGGCATCGCTTCGAGAGCCAAACACATGCATTGCGGGTGATTGCTGACTGGATCACCTTCTACAACCAACAGCGCCCTCATCAGGCGCTGAAGATGATGACCCCAGATGCGGCCTATGCCGCTACATTAACCGCATGACCTGAGCAGAAACCGGTGGGTCATTACACACTGCCAGCCCAGGCACAGACGACGGTGCGCTACCTGCACACTGATGCGCTGGGGTCGGTGGTGGCCAAGACCGACGCCAATGGCAACGTGGTGGAGCGCACGACGTTCGAGCCGTATGGGGCAGTGGTGGGCGATGAGGTAGGGGATGGCCCGGGGTATACGGGACACGTGAGCGATGCGACGACTAGGCTGAGCTACATGCAGCAGCGGTACTACGATCCGGGCGTGGGACTGTTCTTGTCTGTGGATCAGGTGACCGCGTATGGGAACCCGGTGGGACAGCTCAACCGGTATCGGTATGCCAAGAGCAATCCGTATCGCTTTACTGACCCTGATGGTAGGCAAAGCTGGTCGAATACGGGTACTGCCAATTCTTGGCCTGCTGTACAACAGGCATGTGGTGGCAGCAATTCTTGTGAGCAGGAAGTTGCTTGGAATTTGGCAAAGGCAGAAGCAAAGACTGCGTTTACGGCCTATGGTGGCGCTACGGTGCCTAGACTATTGCGAGCAATCGCGGCGCCTTTCCTAAGAACGGCGGTGGGGGAAGCGCAAGGTCCTACCTTGGCAGGAGTAAAAGTTGGGAATAGACCGTCCGACACGAGAGCAGCTCTGGAGGGCGCCGGTTACAAAGGGGGTAAGAATATCTAATGATTCTGGTACATAATCTGGAACACTTCACAGTGTTTCAGAAATGAAGATGGACGTCAGGGTGATGGATGGAGGGCCAAAGCATGCTTCGAGGGTGGTGGCTACGCGACAGGGCAATCCGAATCAGCCCGTGAATCCCCAGAATGGTAAAAATTTTGGAAATATACCAAAGGGCGAGCAGCGAACAGGCAGTCATATTTACTATAGAGGGAGGAAATAGTGGGTATCGCGATTGGAGAAAAAACCGAACTAAGCCTGACAATGGCTGGTGAGTCTTTAAATAGAATGTTGGTTGGCGCGCATCTTGATTGCTTTAGCGTAAGCAGTATCACGGTCTCCTTAAGGTTTATTAATGATGGGGCATTTCCTGGAATTTCTTTATATGTCGACAATGACTTCTCATGCGGCGCTGTGATGCGGGGCGGGGATAATTTGGTGATGGAGAATTCAGTAGGAGGGTTCTTCACAAAAAGGGCAAAATTTTTGTCCGGCGTATATTCATGCATCGGCAAGGAGGTGACAAAAGTAAATTTAAGTTTTGACGGTTCTTTATCGATCTCCGTCGGGGACTCAGTTATTGCTATGCAACTAGAAAAAGAGGACAAAGAGCAGGAAGATTACGTTTGGAAGGTGGAGATGGAGGCGCCTGCCGGCCACCTTGTGTCGGAAGTTAATTCTGTTATGTGCGTACCAAATGATGGAGGCGTCAAATTTCTGTCCTAGACGTGTGCAGAACTCAATGGAGTTGCTAGTTTTTCCTGTACAAGGTCTAGCATCTGAGCCTGCGGCCGGAGGTTGGCAATTTTTTCACTTGGACTGCGGTGAGCGAGGTGATTACCCTCAAAGCCAGAATCAGACCCAGCTCTATGTAGAAGCGACGTCAACCCGCCCGTGGGTTACCTCGAGGCGTACCTGCAGAGTCTTTCGCCAACTCCCGTCCCGCCACGATCAATCCCTCAAGCAGCCGCTCATCCAGCAGCACTTCGCCAGATCCGCCATGCTGGTTTTGATGGACGGCGTGCAGGATCTCCAGGATCGCACCCAGTGCCTGTTGCCTGCCGCACGCCAATTCGCGGGCGTCCCGGTCTGGCCCGCCGGACCCCTGCTGGTCCGCCAGGTCCGCCAGGGCCGCGTCAGTGCCGCCGCCCGCCGGGTGGACCAGCCGCAGATGGCGTGCGGTCGGTGAATCTGGATGCGGCATGCCGCTGGAAATCAGCACCCGCTCCAGTTCGTCGATGAAAGCAGCCGGTAAATCGTGCATGGCGTCGCCGATCAGGGAATACAGGCGCGCGCCGCTCAGGGGATGCTGGGACATCGGTCAACCTCACATGGCAGGAAGGCCACCTGCGGCAGGGCGCGAGGTGGCGGACGATGCGGGTTGGCATACCGGTCGCAGTGTTCCCAAAAACCGGCGGATATCAGGAAATCCCCACACATCGCCCGCCGTATGACCGGCAAGGCGATGCATTCTCCGCCGGGCCCGTGAGGGCAGCAACAGAGTGCAAGGAACACTGCGAATCAGGATGCCAATCCCGGCTGGCGCCCTGTGGCTCCAGCGTCATCATCGTGCGTAGGAAGTACCGCCCCTGTCCATGAGGAAATGTGTGGTTTGCGCGATCAATGCGTCGTCATGCGCGTTCGGTAGCGCAGCGCCGGCGTCAGCGACAATGCGCGCTGGCCTGGTGGATGGCGTCGTGCAGCGCCTGCCGGTCCATGTCGTCCACGGCACCCTGGAAATACTGCATGTCCTGCCGGCCCAGCGCGCACGGGTCCACCGCATAACCGGGCGGCCACAGGCCAAGGAACTGCGCCACGCCCTGCAACACCTGCTGTGGGCTCATCTGCGGCCGCATGCGGAAGTAGCGCGGTTTGGCCTGGAACGCGGGATGTAGGTCGCGGCGGCCGATCAGCTTCGGGGCCAGGGTGGTCGCATCGATACCGTCGCCGCCGCGCACCGCACCGGCGCGCAGTCCCAGGTCCAGCGGTGCTGGCGGCGTCTCCACGATGGCATCAGCGGTGGGACCGGTGGCGGCGGGCATCTGCGTCACCGGAGCACCCTGCCGGGCAGGGGGCGGCATTGCACGCTGCTGCCGGGATGTGGCCGCGGCCATGGAAACCGGTACAGGCGCAGGCGCCAGCCAGCGCAGGCTGGTGCGGTATTCGTCGGTGCGCTGGCTGCCGGCGCGCGTGGTCGACATCAGCCACCAGCCGATCAACGCATGCACGGCAATAACTACCAGCCAGGCCAGCAGGCGCTGGACAGCAGGCGGAGAAAATGGGGGGCGGGACAGGGCCAGTGTCGGCATCGGCGGTGCATCCGTGCAGGTACCTGGGCGCTGAGACTACCGATGTGCTGGAAAAGTTTCGTTGCCGGCCTCCTGCTGTCGGCTGGCGGTGTCCGATGAAACCAATGCGCCCGGGGCAGGGAGCCGCATGGCAGAATCCGGAACGCTCTTTGGCCACCCATCTGCCCATGTCGTCCACCGCTGCACCTGTCTCCACCTCGTCCACGCCGGCCAATTCACCACAGCGCGTGCTGCTGGCCAGTTTGGTCGGCACCACCATCGAATTCTTCGATTTCTACATTTACGCTACCGCGGCGGTGCTGGTGTTTCCGCACCTGTTCTTCCCGGAAAGCAGCGACAAGGCGGCGCTGTTGCAGTCGCTTGCCACCTTCGCCGTCGCGTTCATCGCGCGCCCGGTGGGGTCGGCGGTGTTCGGCCACTTCGGTGACCGCATCGGCCGCAAGGCCACGCTGGTGGCCGCGCTGCTCACCATGGGCCTGTCCACGGTGATGATCGGGCTGTTGCCCACGCATGCGCAGATCGGCCTGTGGGCGCCGGCGCTGCTGGCGCTGTGTCGTTTCGGCCAGGGCCTGGGGCTGGGCGGCGAATGGGGCGGGGCGGTGTTGCTGGCAACGGAGAACGCACCGCCGGGCAAGCGTGCGTGGTACGGCATGTTCCCGCAGTTGGGGGCGCCGCTGGGGTTCCTGCTGTCGGCGGGCATCTTCCTGCTGCTTGGGCGGCTGCTGTCGGCCGACGACTTCCTGCAGTGGGGCTGGCGCATTCCATTCGTGGCCAGCGCGCTGCTGGTCGGGCTGGGGCTGTGGGTGCGCCTGAACATCCACGAGACCCCGGATTTCCAGAAGGCACTGGACGCGCATGCGCGGGTCAAGCTGCCGATGCTGAGCGTGCTGCGCGACCATGCCGCGCCGATGCTGCTGGGTACGCTGGGCGCGTTCGCCACCTTCGTGCTGTTCTACCTGATGACGGTGTTCGCGCTGGGCCATGGCACGGCCGCGCTGGGTTACAGCCGCGAACAGTTCCTGCTGCTGCAGATGGTCGGCATCCTGTTCTTCGCTGCCGGCATTCCCATCTCCGCGCGCTACGGCGATCGTTGGGGTACGCGGCGCACGATGATCATCGCCAGTGGGTTGATCGTGGTGTTCGGCGTGCTGCTGGCACCGATGTTCCAGGCGGGCAGTCCGTGGATGGTGCTGGCGTTCCTGTCGCTGGGGCTGTTCCTGATGGGGCTTACGTACGGCCCGTGCGGGACCTTCCTGGCCGAGATCTACCCGGTGCAGGTGCGCTATACCGGCGCGTCGTTATCGTTCAACCTGGCCGGCATCCTGGGCGCTGCACCGGCGCCGTACCTGGCCACGTGGCTGGCCGAACGCTTTGGCCTGGTGGCGGTGGGGTATTACCTGTGCGCGGCCGCGCTGGTGACCATCTGCGCGCTGCTGGCACTGCAGCGGCGGGCGCAATGATGCCGGTGGACGGGGTATGGGCGTCGGAACGAAAAGCAGCGGGGCATGGCCCCGCTCTACCCGGTAGTGACGGGCCATGCCCGTCAAACAGGTAGCACCGGGTAGTGACGGGCCATGCCCGTCAAGCAGATAGCGCGCCGGTAGTGACGGGCCATGCCCGTCAAACAGATAGCACCCGGGTAGTGACGGGCCACGCCCGTCAAACAGGTAGCACCGGGTAGTGACGGGCCATGCCCGTCAAGCCGCCCCCCATCATGCAACCAGATCGCGCAGCCTCACCAGCGCCATGGTGGCCACCAGCAACGGCATGCGCATCAGGCGGCCGCCGGGGAAGGGCCGCCGCGGGATGCGCTCGAACACATCCAGCCGCCCGGCCTGGCCGGCGATGGCCTCAGCGATGACCTGGCCGGCCAGGTTGGCCGCAGCCACGCCATGGCCGGAGAAACCCTGCGCGAAGTAGATGTCCGGGGTGAGCCGGCCCCAGTGCGGGGCGCGGTGGGTGGTGATGTCCACGTAGCCGCCCCACAGGTAGTCCAGCGGCACGCCCTGCAGCTGCGGAAACACCGTCCACAGCCGGCGCTGCATCACCCTGGCCAGGCCCGGCGGCGGCAACGAGGAATAGCTGGCGCCGCCGCCGAACAGCACGCGATGGTCGTGGCTGAGGCGGAAGTAGTCCAGCACCAGGCCGGTATCGGACACCGCCATGTCGTTGCGGATCAATGCCCGCGCGCGCTCGGCACCCAGCACCGGGGTGGCACCGATGTAGGTGCCTACCGGCATGACATGGCGTTCCAGCTCCGGCGCGATATCGTCCAGCCATGCGTTGCCGGCCAGCAGGACGTGCGCGGCGTGCACCGTGCCAGTGGCGGTGCGCAGCGACGGACGGGGGTGCCGCAGCAGTTCCAGCACCGGTGTCTGCTCATGGATGACGACGCCGGCCTGCAGGGCGGCATCGGCCAGCCCGTGGGCATAGGCCAGTGGATGCAGGTGGCCGCCGAGCGGGTCGAACATCGCGCCGAGGTAGCGCGGGCTGTCCAGTTGCGCGCGCAGGGTCGGCTGGTCCCACCATTGCACCGGGTAGTCATAGCGGTCGACCAGCGCGTCCATGCTTTGGCGCAACGTGCGGGCCTGGCGCGGACGGATCGGAACGCTGGCGTGTCCGGGCACCCAATGGCAGTCGATCCGGTGGCGGTCGATGCGCTCGCGCACCAGCTGCACGCCCTGGCGGGAGAAGTCGAACAAGGTGCGGGCGTCGTCCGTGCCGACCAGCGCCTCCAGTGTCTCCACTTCGCAGCCATAGCCGGACAGCACCTGTCCGCCATTGCGGCCGGATGCGCCCCAGCCGATGCGGCATGCCTCCAGCACCACCACGCGCAGGCCGCGCGCAGCCAGTTCCAGTGCCGCCGACAGACCGGTATAGCCGGCCCCGAGTATGGCCACGTCCACCTGCGTGTCGCCGTCCAGCGGCGGCAGCGGTGCACGCGGTGCCGTGCTGGCGGCATACCAGCTGGGCGGCAGGGCAGGGTCTTCGCGCAGGCGATGCGATGGGTCCATCGGCATAGTCTGGACCAGACAGGGCGGCAAGGGTGTGACTTCCCGGTGGTTGCCGCCTTCGATGTGCGTTATGGTCCGGCGCATGGCGTGGCGCCTCGGTCATGAACCCTGTTGTCACGCTGTGTTCCGCGCTTTCGGTCATGCTTGCCGGCAGCTACAACACCTGGACAGGAACGCTCATGAGTTCGCAAGCCCGCCCGCGAAAGTCACCAACGGTGGAAGAGGCGCAGGAAAGCAGCCTGTTGCACTGGCTGAAGGAGCGGCGCATCACCGAAGTGGAGTGCCTGGTACCGGACATCACCGGCATCGCGCGCGGCAAGATCATTCCGGCCGACAAGTTCTCCCACGACTATGGCACCCGGCTACCCGAGGGTATCTTCGCCACCACCGTCACCGGTGATTACCCGGACGACTATTACGAACTGACGTCGCCGTCGGATTCGGACATGGTGCTGCGGCCGGACCCGGAAACGGTGCGCATGGTGCCATGGGCCACCGATCCCACCGCGCAGATCATCCACGACTGCTATACCAAGGATGGGAAGCCGCACGAGCTGGCACCGCGCAACGTGCTGCGCCGCGTGCTGGATGCCTACGAAGAGCTGGGCCTGCGCCCGGTGGTGGCACCGGAGCTGGAGTTCTTCCTGGTGCAGAAGAACACCGACCCGGACTTTCCCCTGCTGCCGCCGGCCGGTCGTTCCGGACGCCCGGAGACGGCACGGCAGTCCTACTCCATCGATGCGGTGAACGAGTTCGATCCGATCCTGGACCTGATGTATGACTACGCCGATGCGATGAAGCTGGACGTGGACACGCTGATCCACGAATCCGGTGCGGCGCAGCTGGAGGTCAACTTTTCCCATTCCAGTGCGATGGACCTGGCCGACCAGGTGTTCCTGTTCAAGCGCACCATGCGCGAGGCGGCGATGCGCCATGGGGTGTATGCCACCTTCCTGGCCAAGCCGATGGAGAACGAGCCCGGCAGCGCCATGCATATCCACCAGAGCCTGGTGAGGCACAGCGACGGCAGCAACGTGTTCGCTGGCGAAGGGCAGGGCGAAGGGGAACTCAGCCCGGTGTTCGCCCATTACCTGGGCGGGCTGCAGAAGTACGCGCCGCAGGCGATGGCCTTCTTCGCGCCGAACGTCAATTCCTACCGCCGGCTGGTGTTTGGCGAGGTGTCGCCGAGCAACGTGCATTGGGGGTTCGACAACCGCACCTGTGGGCTGCGGGTACCGATGGATACCCCGGACAACATGCGGGTGGAAAGCCGCTTCGCCGGTTCCGATGCCAACCCGTACCTGGCGATGGCCGCGACGCTGGCCTGCGGCCTGCTGGGCATGCGCGGCCAGCTGGCCCCCGACGCGCCGGTCAGTGGCAGTGCCAAGGAACTGGGTTACAACCTGCCGCGTTCGCTGGGTGAGGCGCTGGACGGGCTGGAGCAGTGCAGGGAACTGCAGGCGCTGCTGGGCGAGCGTTTCTGCCGCGCCTATATTTCAGTGAAGCGCAAGGAGTACGAGACCTTCTTCCGGGTGATCAGCTCGTGGGAACGCGAGTTCCTGCTGCTCAATGTCTAGACATTGTTCTGTAGCGCCGAGCCATGCCCGGCGGCTCGTTGTCCTGCGCCTCGGATACGCGCCGCCGAGCATGGCTCGGCGCTACCGATTCTTCCGGCCACGCCCCCATCGCCGACCCGTCACACGCAGCGTGACTGGATGATCCGGCGCCCCGGCGTTAGGCTGGCAGCCGTCGCCGGCCCCTGCAGGCCGGCCCCACCTGGAACTGGAGCCCCCCGATGAAGCTGCGCACCCTTTCGCTCGGCCTTGCCACTGCCTTGCTTGCTGCCTGTGGCGGCGGTGATGGTGCTGGACAGGCACAGGACAGCAAGGTCCTGAACGTCTACAACTACAGCGATTACATCGCCGAGGCCACCATCCCGGACTTCGAGAAGGAGAGCGGGATCAAGGTCACCTACGATGTGTTCGACAGCGATGAGATGGTCGAGACCAAGCTGCTGGCCGGCAACAGCGGCTACGACGTGGTGGTGCCCACGCTGAATTTCTTCGGCAGGCAGATCCAGGCCGGCGTGTTCCTGCCGCTGGACAAGTCGAAGATCCCGAACCTGGCCAAGCTGGACCCCAAGGTGATGCAGCGCATCGCCACCCAGGACCCGGACAACAAGTACGGCGTGCCGTACATGATCGGCACGACCGGCATCGGCTACAACGTGGACATGTTGAAGGAGCGTTTCGGTGGCAGCGCCGACATCGCCAACAGCTGGGACCTGGTGTTCAAGCCGGAGAACATCGCCAGGATGAAGGATTGCGGCGTGACCATCCTGGACACGCCATCGGACATGATCCCCACGGCGATGCATTACCTCGGCCTGGATCCGCACAGCAGCAATCCGGCCGACATCCAGAAGGCGGCCGAGCTGCTGAAGTCGATCCGCCCGTATGTGCAGAATTTCCACTCGTCGCAGTACGTCGGGTCGCTGGCCAACGGCGGTACCTGCCTGGTGGTCGGCTGGTCGGGCGACATCATCCAGGCCCGTGACCGCGCCGAAGAAGCCGGCAACGGCGTACACGTGGCGTACTCGATCCCGCGCGAGGGCGCGCCGCAGTGGTTCGACATGCTGGCCATTCCGAAGGATGCCCAGCATCCGGAAGCGGCCTACCAGTTCATCAACTACCTGCTGGAACCGAAGGTGGCGGCGGCCAATACCGATTTCATCCACTACGCCAACCCGGTAAGTGAAGCGACCCCGCTGGTGGACGAAGCGATCCGCAACGACCCGACCATCTATCCGCCGGCCGACGTGGCCGAGAAGATGTTCACCTATGCGATCAACAGCCCGGAGACCGACAAGCTCTACACCCGGCTGTGGACCGAGATCAAAACCGGTCGTTGATTGCACGGCGGCGGGTGGTCCTGTGCGGGACGCTGGTAGCGCCGAGCCATGCTCGGCGGCTTGTGTCGATTGGGCGGGGCGGGTTCCGCCGAGCATGGCTCGGCGCTACTGCGGCGGCTGGCCCGGATTCGCGATCGCCACCTGCCGTCATATCCCCGTCGGCCCCTGGCCGGTAGAATGGCGCCCGCTGTCCACCGCCTGCTCCCGGAGCCCCCCATGCCCGTTGAAGCCCTGCCGGAAGCCACCCTCGTCGATGCGAACGGTGAGCCCGGCTATCTGTCCATCCGCGACCTGCGCAAGGAGTTCGATGGTTTCGTCGCCGTCGACGACGTCAACCTGGATGTGCGCAAGGGCGAGATCTTCGCGCTGCTGGGCGGTTCGGGAAGTGGCAAGTCGACCCTGCTGCGTTGCCTGGGCGGCTTTGAAACGCCCACCACGGGCCGGATCGTGCTCGATGGCCAGCGGCTGGATGCGCTGCCGCCTTACCAGCGCCCGGTCAACATGATGTTCCAGTCCTACGCGCTGTTCCCGCATATGAGCGTGGAGCAGAACATCGCCTTTGGCCTGAAGCAGGACGGCATGGCCGGCGATGCGATCCGGCGCCGCGTGGGTGAGATGCTGGAACTGGTGCAGATGGGCCAGCTGGCCAAGCGCCGGCCGCACCAGCTTTCCGGCGGCCAACAGCAGCGCGTGGCACTGGCACGTTCGCTGGCCAAGGGCCCGAAGCTGTTGCTGCTGGACGAACCGATGGGCGCGCTGGACAAGAAACTGCGCTCACAGATGCAGCTGGAGCTGGTCAACATCATCGAAACCTCCGGGGTGACCTGCGTGATGGTGACCCACGACCAGGAGGAGGCCATGACCATGGCCACGCGCATCGCGGTGATGGATGCCGGCTGGATCCAGCAGGTAGGCAAGCCGGACGAGGTATACGAACAGCCAGCCAACCGTTTCGTGGCCGGCTTCATCGGCTCGGTGAACACGTTTGAAGGCGTGATCGACGAGGACCTGCCGGAATACGTCACGGTGCGTACCCCCATGTTCCCGGCCCCCATCTACATCGCCCACGGCATCACCTGCTACGAGGGGCAGCCGGTTGCGTTCGCGCTGCGCCCGGAGAAGGTGATGATCGGCAAGGACGAGCCGGAAGGTGACACCAACAAAGCCCAGGGGGTAATCGAGGACATCGCCTATTTCGGCAGCCATTCGGTCTACCACGTGCGCCTGCCCAGTGGTGCCAAGGTGCTGGCCAATTTCGCCAATTCGCAGCGCTGGGCCAGTGATGGGCTGACCTGGGGCGACCCGGTCTGGATGCATTGGCGCGACAACGACGGCGTGGTGCTTACCTCATGACCGCGGCCGCGCCCAAGCGCCGGCTGCCGGGATTGCGCGATGCGGTGATCGGCGTGCCGTACCTGTGGCTGCTGCTGTTCTTCGCGGTGCCGTTTGCGATCATCCTGATGATCTCGTTCACCCATACCCGGGTCGGCTCGCCGCCGTATACGTGGCTGCTGCAGTACATGGATGGTGCGCTGTCGCTGAAGCTCAACCTGGAAAACTACCTGCAACTGGTGCGTGACCAGCAATATGTGCTGGCCTACCTGAGCTCGTTCAAGATTGCCGCGGTCTCTACCCTGCTGACGCTGCTGATCGGGTATCCGATGGCTTATGCCATCGCGCGCATGACTCCCTCTTCGCGCAACGTCATGATGATGCTGGTGGTGCTGCCGTCGTGGACATCGTTCCTGATCCGCGTGTATGCGTGGATCGGCATCCTCGACCGCAATGGCCTGTTGAACCAGTTGCTGCTGAAGATCGGCCTGGTCGACCAGCCGCTGCATATCCTGTACACGCCCACCGCCGCCTACATCGGCATCGTGTACTGCTACCTGCCGTTCATGGTATTGCCGCTGTACGCCAACCTGGTCAAGCACGACCAGCGCCTGCTGGAAGCTGCCTACGACCTCGGTGCCAGGCCGTGGCAAGCGTTCCTGCGCATCACCCTGCCGCTGTCGAAGGCGGGCATCATCGCTGGCTGCATGCTGGTGATGATCCCGGCCGTGGGCGAATTCGTGATCCCGGAAATGCTGGGCGGGCCGGATACGCTGATGATCGGGCGCGTGCTGTGGGGAGAGTTCTTCAACAACCGCAACTGGCCGGTGGCCTCGGCGGTGGCGGTGGTGATGCTGTTGCTGCTGCTGGTGCCGATCTTCCTGTTCAACCGCTCCCAGCAGCGCCTGCTGGAAGGGAAGCAGGCATGAGCACCCTGCGCGGTTACCGCTGGCTGGGCTGGGGTGCGCTGGCGCTGGGTTTCGCCTTCCTGTACCTGCCTATCCTGTTGCTGATGCTGTTTTCCTTCAACAGCTCGCGACTGGCCTCGGTCTGGGCCGGGTTTTCCACCCGCTGGTATGGCGAACTGTTCAATGATCGCGCGTTGATGGATGCGCTGTGGATGAGCCTGAAGGTGGCCTTCTGGACGGCCTGTGCCGCCACGGTACTGGGCACCATGGCGGCGATGGTGATGACCCGGTTCCGCAACTTCCGCGGAAAATCCGCGTTCAGCGCGCTGATCACCGCGCCGTTGGTGATGCCGGATGTCATCCTGGGTTTCTCGCTGATGACCCTGCTGGTGTCGATGGGCAGCATCCCCGGCTTCCCGGCGCGCGGGGCGATGACCATCTGGATCGCCCACGTTACCTTCACCCTGTCCTTCGTGGCGGTGGTGGTGTCTTCGCGGCTGCAGGAGCTGGACATATCGCTGGAAGAGGCGGCGATGGACCTGGGGGCAAGCCGCCTTACCGTGTTCCTGAAGATCACCCTGCCGATCATCGCGCCGGCGCTGCTGGCCGGCTGGCTGCTGGCATTCACCCTGTCGCTGGACGATGTGGTGATCGCCAGCTTCGTGGCCGGCCCCAGCTCGACCACGTTGCCGATGAAGGTGTTCGCCTCGGTGCGGATGGGCATCAGCCCGAAGATCAACGCACTCGCCACGCTGATGGTGTCGGCCGTGGCGGTCGCGGCGGTAATCGGCTGGTTTTTCAATGCGCGCGCTGAAAAACGCCGGCAGGCCGACCTGCAGCTGGCGCGCCAGGACAACGGCTGAGGGCGCAGTGCTGTGTCGCATGCGGGCGGCCGGTGTGGACCGCCCCGGCAACATGCGGCTCACGGGGGGCGGCGCAGAATGGAGGCCTGTCTTCAGGAGCCCCCTCATGACCGTTGAAATCGTCAATCCGGCCACCGGCAAGGTGGAATACCGCCACGAACTGCTGGACGGCAGTGGCATCGAAGTGCGGCTGCAGGCTGCGGCCGATGCATTCCCGGCATGGTCGGCCCGCTCCCTGCAGGGCCGCGCCGGCGTGCTGGAGGCGATTGCCATGCAACTGCGCGGTCGACGCCAGGACATCCAGCAGGCGATGACTGCGGAAATGGGCAAGCTGAAGGCCGAGGCGCTGGCCGAGATTGAAAAGTGCGCACAGGCCTGCGAGTACTACGCCGGGCATGCCGCCGATTACCTGCAGCCGCAGCAGGTCGACACCGAGGCACACCGCAGCTATGTCCGCTATGAACCGATTGGTTGCGTGTTCGCGGTGATGCCGTGGAACTTCCCGATCTGGCAGGTATTCCGCTTCCTGGCGCCGGCATTCATGGCGGGCAACGTGGCCCTGCTCAAGCACGCCAGCAACGTGCCCCGGTGTGCCGACCTGATCCTGGAGGTGGTGCGTGCCGGCGGCGCGCCGGCCGGCGTATTCGATGTGCTGCATATCGACAACGACCAGGCGGCCGAGGTGTTGCGCGACCGCCGGGTGAAGGCGGTGACGTTGACCGGCAGCGAGCGCGCTGGCCGTTCCATCGCGGCCAACGCGGGCGAGCAGCTGAAGAAGTGCGTGATGGAGCTGGGGGGCAGCGATGCCTTCGTGGTCCTGGATGACGCCGACATGGACAAGACCGTGGAAGCGGCAGTGAAGTCGCGCTTCGACAACAGTGGCCAGACCTGCATCGCGGCCAAGCGCTTCATCGTGGTCGAAGCGGTCGCCGAGGAATTCACCCGGCGCTTCGTCGAGGCTGCCGGCCAGCGGCGCCATGGTGATCCGGCCGACGCCAGCACCACGCTGGCACCGATGGCCCGTGCGGACCTGCGCGATGAGCTGCACAGGCAGGTGCAGGCCAGCGTGGCGAAGGGCGCACGGGTGCTGTTGGGCGGAGAGCCCATTGCAGGCACCTACGCCGGCTACCCGGCCACCGTGCTGGACCGGGTCGGGCCGGGCATGCCGGCCTATGACGAGGAACTGTTCGGGCCGGTAGCGGCGGTGATCCGGGTAAGGGACGAGGCCGACGCGCTGCGCGTTGCCAACGACACCCGCTTTGGGCTGGGCGGCAGTGTCTGGACGGCTGATGCCGCACGTGGGGAATCTTTCGCGCAGCACATGGAGTGCGGTGCCGCGTTCGTCAATTCCGTGGTCAAGAGCGATGCGCGGCTGCCGTTCGGTGGCAGCAAGCAGTCAGGCTTTGGCCGTGAACTGGCCGAGCATGGCATCCATGAGTTCATGAACATCAAGACGGTCTACGTGGCCTGACCTGCTGCACGGGGAGCGCCGCGCCGTGCCCGGCGCTCCCGTGCGCAGGGTCACAGCCATTTCGCGCGCTTGAACAGCCGATACAGCCCCACGCATACCGCGCCCACGCCGATGATCACCAGCGGATACGCCCAGGGCTTGTCCAGCTCCGGCATGTGGGTGAAGTTCATTCCATACCAGCTGGTGATCAGGGTAGGGGCAGCCAGCAGCGCAGCCCATGCACCCAGTCGTTTGACGGTTTCGCCCTGAGCCAGCGTCACCAGCGAAAGGTTGACGCTGAGCGCGGTGCCCAGCATCTCGCGCAGGGTATCGATCACGTCGCTGATGCGCACCGCGTGGTCGTGCACGTCGCGGATGTACAGCTTCACTTCGTCGGGTACCAGTCCACTTTCCGGCGGATAACGCCGCAGCTGTGACAGCACGTCCTGCAGTGGCGCCACCGCCATCCGCATCTTGTTGAGTTCGCGCTTCAGCTCGTACAGGTGTACCACCGTGGACCGCTTGTAACTGTCGGCGAAGATGTCCTTTTCCAGCAGGTCCAGCGTGTCGCGGAAGCTGAGGGTGATGGGCAGGTAGTTGTCGACCACGAAATCCAGCACGGCATACAGGCAGTACGACGGGCCCATCTTCAGCAGGTCCGGCTCGCGTTCGACACGAGCGCGCACCGGCGCATAGGACAGCGATGCGCCATGCCGCACGGTGACCAGGAAGCGCGGGCCGACGAAGGCATGGGTCTCGCCGTACTGGATGCGCTGGTCGACCATCTGGGCCGTGTTCACCACCACGAACAGCGAGTTGCCGTAGGTTTCCGCCTTCGGCCGCTGGTGCGCATTGCGCGCATCCTCGACGGCCAGGTCATGCAGGCAGAATTCCTCCTGCAGCTTCAGCAATACCGCTTCGTCGGGGTCGTACAGGCCGACCCAGACAAAACCGTCGTCGCTGGCGATGACCTCGCTGATCGCATCCAGGCTGATGTCATGGCGCTTGCCCTGGTCATCGTAATGGACGCAGTTGATCACGCAGCCGGGATTGCCGGGCACGGCTTCCGTGGAGGCAGGCTGTGTCGGGGATGAAGGGTCTGAAGCAGGCAGTGACATGCCTGCCATCGTGCGTCAGCGCAGGCGGTGGGACAAGCCCCGCCTGCGCCCCAGCACCCACGCCAGGGCCATGTGCAGGGGCAGCAGCAGCACGATCCACTGCACGTTGTACTGTGCCTGCAGGCTCAGCCAGTGCAGTACCAGCCCAGCCAGCGACAGGCCGGCAACGGCCCACAGCACGATGCGGAACAGCGTGCCGGGGCGGCGCCGGCGCAGCAGCGCCACCGCACCGGGCAGCAACAGCAGGCACAGCGGCGATAGCTGCAGCAGGTTGCGGTTGGCCCACGCTGCATGGTGGTCGCTGAAGCCCCACAGGAACACCAGCAGGCCACCGGCCACCGCGGACAGCAGCCAGAACGGCAGGGCCAACGCAGCCAGCAGGCGCGGACGCTGGCGCAGCGCGATCACCCCGCCGCCCAGCACCAGCCCCACCAGCAACCAGGGCCACCACACGCGTGCCCGTTCGGCCGGTTCGGCGGCGATCCGGTGCGCCAGCAGCTGTTGTTCGGCCTGCACCAGCGGGCGCCCCTCGCTGTTGCGCGCTTCGCGCAGTGCATCGGCCAGCCGCATCGGCACGAAGGCTTCCTGCCAGCGCGACAGCGGCTGGTCGGCGAAGGGACCGAGGCCAAGGTCGAAACCCAGCCACATCCACGGTGCCGGCGAGGCCAGCCGCACCGATTCGCTGCGGTAGGTGTTGCCGCGCGAACGGCCGGAGAGCTGGGCGTGCAGGCCACCGTCCATCGCCTTGTCCAGCGTGTCGCGGACCATCGTGGCGCAATTGGCGGTGTAATAGTCGTAGCGGTAGCGCGCGTTCTCCGGCTGCGCCCGTTCGGCCAGGTCGGCGGCCAGCGCACGCGCCTGCTGCGGGGCAAGGTCCAGCCACTGCACGCTGGCGCCGCGGCCGGTTTCATCGTAATAGGACAGATCCTGCTGCAGCGGCAGCGCCACCAGGTAATACATCATCTCGCCGCGTACGAAGCGGCTGATGAAGTCCGGTTCGCCCGGGTCGAAGAAGCCGAAGTTATAGGAGGTGGCCGCGCCGGACAGCGGATCGACCACCACGATGGCATCGTGGCCGAAGCGTTCGAAGAAGATCGTGCCAGGCTGCATCGTGACCACGCCGATACGCGGGACATCGGCATCCGGATTGGCCACGCTGGACGCAGCCTGGGCACCTGCTGACGTCGGCACGGCCTGCTGGGCCCGCACGGGCATCGGCAGGCAGGACAACAGCCCGGCCAGCAGGGCCACGGCCAGCCAGCCGGTCAGCAGCGTGCAGATGAAACGGTTCAAGCCGCGTCCTGGTCGTCCGGTGGCAGCACGGTCACGTGGAACGCCTGCACACGGCGGGCATCAGCCCGGGCGACACGGAACATGAAACGGTCCAGCGCCAGTTCGTCGCCGATTTCCGGCAGATGACCGATGGCTTCGGTGACCAGGCCGCCGATGGTGTCGTAATCGTCATCGGGGAAACCAGCACCGAAACGTTCGTTGAAGTCACCGATGGCGGTCAGCGCATCCACCACGTAGCGACCATCGGCCTGGATGGCGATGCCGGCGGCGGGATCCTCGGCCTCGTCGTGTTCGTCATCGATCTCGCCGACGATCTGCTCCAGCACATCCTCGATGGTGACCAGGCCGGCGACACCGCCGTACTCGTCCACCACGATGGCCATGTGGTTGCGCGACAGGCGGAATTCCTTCAGCAGTACATTGAGCTTCTTTGCTTCGGGAATCAGCACGGCCGGCCGCAGCAGTTCGCGGATGGTGCCCGGTCCCTGGTCGGCCACCACGCCACGCAGCAGGTCCTTGGCCAGCAGCACGCCAAGGATGTCGTCCTTGTTGTCGCCGTGCACCGGGAAACGGGAATGGCCTGATTCGACCACCTGCTTCATCAGGTCCAGGAAGGGCGCCTCGACCGGCAGCGACACCATCTGTGAACGCGAAATCATCACGTCGCCCACGGTCAGTTCGGCGACCGAAATGGCACCTTCCATCATCTTCAGGGTATCGGCGGCGATCAGTCCGTCTTCCTGCGCGGTACGCAGCAAGGCGACCAACTCGTCGCGGGTATGGGGTTCACCGGAAAACGCAGCGCTCAGGCGTTCAAGCCAGCTGCGTTTCTTTTCACTGTGCTCCTGTGCGGAGCTTGTACTGTCGTCTTCTGACATCTCGGGAAAAAAGGCACCCGGCGTGCCGGGCGTTGGCTGCAGTCTAGCAGGATGTCAGGGCATGTCGTGCATCCTGCCAGGGGGCCCCTGAAGGTGCTGGCGGCGCCCATCCGGCGGCCGGTTTCAGCCGTCCGCGGCAGTGGCGGGGGACGCTGGCGCGTCGTCTTCGGCCGGCAGGTCGAGGCTGTAGGTACAGCCGGCCAGGGTCTTGCCCGGGTGGCTCTGGACGGTGGAAATGCTGAGGATGATCGATTCGATCTGTGCCTCCCCGGTTCCCGGATCGCGCATGTCGCGGCTGACCAGTTCCCGCCCGGCCATGAACTTGCCGTCTGCGTCGTAGCCGGTTTCCAGCTCCAGCGTACTCGCCAGCGGTCGCGGATCGGGCTCGTCCAGCACCGCCATGATGCTTGCGCCGGCCAGCGCGACCCGTTCGGTGCGGTGGCCGAACACGGTGATGGGCGTGGCCAGGCGGAATTCGTCCATGAACTGGTTCTGCCGTGGCAAGGGTTGCAGCCCATTGGCGACGGCCTTGAGCGGATCGGCCACGGCGGCAGTCAGCGCGGCATGGGCGGCCACGTCCTGGCGGCATTCGACCAACGCCGCCACGTCCAGTGTTGCGGCGGAGGCACCACTGCCCAGCAGGATGAGTGACAGCAGAAGATTTGGATTCACGGACAAGGGACCCGGCGGCGGACGGAAGGGGCGATCATGGCGCAGGGCGCATGGCGACGCGCCTGGACAAGCCCTGCAGCCGCCAGCGCAGCAGCAGGAACACACAGCCGAACACGCAGGTGCCGGCCAGCAGACTGGAAACCAGCAGCAGCAATGTTCCGGTCACGTGCAACAGCAGTTGTTGTCGCGTTGCCTCGTCCAGGCCACGCAGCAGGCCCAGGTATGTCATCGAGCAGGCCAGCAACACCAGCAATTGCCATGGGCGTGCGTACAGCCAGCCCGGATTGCGCATTGCGCCGGTGATGCGCCAACGTTCGGTAGCCATCACCCGCCACGCGACCGGCGCGCACAGGGCAGCCAACAAGCCGCTGGCCACGCTGACCATGAACTGCGTTGTGGTGAGGTGCGGCTGTCCGCCATTTGCGGCCATCACTGGCCACAGCCAGCCCACTGCCCCCGATACCAGCAGGCTCGCGACGCCAAGGCCGGTGATCCAACGCGCGGTGAGATAGAGCAACCGGACGCGGGCAGGCGAGCGCTGGCTCCACGCCGACAACCAGCGCCATGCAGGGCCTGCGGCCAACAGCATGCCGACCATGCCCACGCCTGCGAGGCTGAGCCGGTAATCGGCACGCCAGGGCAGCCAATGCGCGCACAGCGCGAAACCCAGGCAGAGCGCGAAGAGCAGCGGAGCTACCCATGTGGGGCGTTGTTCGATCATTACCGGCATCCTGGCCAGAGAGTCATCCGTGCATTGAATCACGACGCGTGGACAGCCGTCACGCGTGGCTCAGCGCTCGCCGGCATATGGATCGGCGATTCCCAGTTCGGCCAGGATGTCGCGTTCCAACTGCTCCATGGCGTCGGCTTCCTTGTCGTCTTCGTGGTCCCAGCCCAGCAGGTGCAGCACGCCATGCACGGTCAGGTGCGCATAATGGGCATTGAGTGCCTTGCCCTGTTCGTCGGCCTCGCGGGCGACCACCGGGGCACAGATGACCAGATCGCCGAGCAGCGGGAATTTGACCCCCTTTGGCAGGCCCTCGGGCATGTCGGCCGGGAAGCTCAGCACGTTGGTGGCGTAGTCCTTGCCGCGATAGTGCCGGTTCAACGACTGGCCTTCCTTGGCGTCCACCACGCGGATGGCCAGGTCGGCTTCGCGGATGCGGCTCTTCAATGCGGCGGCCACCCATTTGCGGAAGCTGACCGCCGAGGGCAGGCCGGTGCGGGGCAGGGCATAGCTGACAGCAACGTCCAGTCGTACAGGACCGCGGGTCATGGCGTGGCTCCGGGTTGGATCTCATGCAGGTCGCGGCGATCGTAAGCGGTGACGATACGCGCCACCAGCGGATGGCGGACCACGTCGCGTGCCTCGAGGAAGGTGAAACTGACGCCGTCCACGTCGCGCAGCACGTCGATGGCATCGCGCAGGCCGGACTTCAGGTGCTTGGGCAGGTCGGTCTGGGTCAGGTCGCCGGTCACCACTGCGGTGGAGCCATAACCCAGGCGGGTCAGGAACATCTTCATCTGCTCGATGGTGGTGTTCTGTGCCTCGTCCAGGATCACGAACGCATCGTTCAGCGTTCGCCCGCGCATGTAGGCCAGCGGCGCGATCTCGATGACATTCTTTTCCAGCAGCTTGACCACTTTTTCAACGCCGAGCATTTCATACAGCGCGTCATACAGCGGGCGCAGGTAGGGGTCTACCTTCTGGCTCAGGTCACCCGGCAGGAAGCCGAGTTTTTCGCCAGCTTCCACCGCCGGGCGCACCAGGACCAGCCGCTGCACGCGTGATTCATTCAAGGCTTCCACCGCGCTGGCCACCGCCAGGAAGGTCTTGCCGGTGCCGGCAGGACCGATGCCGAAATTGATGTCGTGGCGGGCGATCTGGTGCAGGTAGCGGGCCTGGTTGGCACCACGGCCGCGTACCGTGCCACGCTTCACCCGGATCGCCACTTCCTGCGCTTCGTAGGAACGGTCTGCGATCTGCTCCACGTTGGCCTGGGTCAGGCGCAGGTGGATGGCGTGGTTGTCGAAGGTGGTCTCGGCGGCTTCGGCATATAGCGCTTCAACCAGTTTCTGGGCTTCCAGTGCGGCCTCGGCGGGTCCGCTGATGCGGAACACGTGGCCGCGATTGGCGATCTCCACACCGAGCTTGAGCTCGATCTGGCGCAGGTGGCCGTCGAACGGCCCACTCAGGTTGGCCAGCCGCCGGTTGTCTTCCGGCGACAGGGTGAAATCTCGGTGCTCGATGCTTTTCATTGCGTAGGGTGGGGCGGGGACGCCGGCCACCGCGATGGACTCAGGGATGGCAAGGGTAGCGCGCGTGCCCGGCTGGCAGCCAGCATGCGCGCCGATATGCGCTTTCCCACCACGGGCATGGACCGCAGCAGGAAAAAGCGGTGGTGGGTCCCGCATGGCGCTTGTGCCACAAGGGCGATGACGGCGTGGTGAAAGGCCAGCCAGGTGGCGAAAGGCCCCAGGCCCGGTTGGCCCGGGGCGCGCCGTGTCGCCGTCAGGCGTCGGTCAGCACCCGTCCGCGCAGCGAGTTGGCCAATGCCTCGGTGATCAGCACGTCGACGAACTGGCCGACCAGGCGTGGGTGCGCGGCGAAGTTCACCGAGCGCATGTTCTCGGTCTTGCCGGTCAGCTCGTTCGGATCCTTGCGCGAAGGTCCTTCGACCAGCACGGTCTGCACCGTTCCTACCATCGCCGCCGAAATCCCTGCGGCATGCTGGTTGATCCGTGCCTGCAGGCGCGAAAGCCGTGCGTGCTTTTCCGCATCGCTGATCGTGTCTTCCAGGTCTGCAGCGGGCGTGCCGGGCCGGCGCGAATAGATGAAGGAGAAACTCTGGTCGAAGCCCACGTCCTCGATCAGCTTCATGGTCTTCTCGAAATCGGCGTCGGTTTCGCCGGGGAAGCCGACGATGAAATCCGAGCTGATCGAGATGCCTGGGCGCACCGCGCGCAGCTTGCGGATCTTGGACTTGAACTCCAGCGCGGTATAGCCGCGCTTCATCGCCGACAGCACGCGGTCGCTGCCGGCCTGCACCGGAAGGTGCAGGAAGTCGGCCAACTGCGGGACGTCACGGTAGGCATCCACCAGCGAGTCGCTGAACTCCAGCGGGTGCGAGGTGGTGAAGCGGATCCGGCCGATGCCTTCGATCTCGGCGATGGTGCGGATCAGCAGGCCGAGGTCGGCGACTTCACCGTCGCCATACGGCCCGCGGTAGGCGTTGACGTTCTGCCCGAGCAGGTTGATCTCACGCACGCCCTGTGCGGCGAGCTGCGCCACTTCCACCAGCACGTCCTCGAACGGACGGCTGACTTCGGTGCCGCGCGTATACGGCACCACGCAGAAAGAACAGTACTTGGAGCAGCCTTCCATGATCGATACGAAGGCCGATGCACCTTCCGCGCGCGGTTCCGGCATGCGGTCGAACTTCTCGATCTCCGGGAAGCTGATGTCCACCTGCGGACGGTTCTGTTCGCGGCGCGCGCGGATCAGTTCCGGCAGCCGATGCAGCGTCTGCGGGCCGAAGACCAGGTCCACGTAAGGGGCGCGCTTGACGATCGCTTCGCCTTCCTGGGAAGCGACGCAGCCGCCGACGCCGATGATCACGTCGCGGCCATTGTTCTTCAGCGCCTTCCAGCGGCCGAGCTGGCTGAACACCTTGTCCTGCGCTTTTTCGCGGATGGAACAGGTATTGACCAGCACCACGTCGGCATCTTCGGGATTGTCGGTCAGCTCCAGCCCATCACTGGCGGCGAGCACGTCGGCCATCTTGGCCGAGTCGTACTCGTTCATCTGGCAACCGTGGGTCTTGATGTACAGCTTGCCGCGAACCTGGTCCGGCTTGCGCGGGCTGGTGGTGGGCAGGGCAATCAGTGGCGTGTCGCCCAAGGCGACGGGGGGGAAGACGTCTGGCGTCCCGGTCATGGTGGTTAGTCCAGGCGGGTGGCGGGAAAGCGTATTAGTCTACCCGTTCGCGCCAGCATCGTTCGCCGGGCATGGCCCGGCGCTACCTGTGGGGGGGCATCGCGTCGTTCGCCGGGCATGGCCCGGCGCTACCCGTGGGGGGGCATCGCATCGTTCGCCATGGCCCGGCGTTACCACGGATCGCCAGGCTGTCAGGCGGTCGCCAGCCCGGCATCGACCTGCTGGCCGCGCAGGACGGCCGGGTGCGCCGCCATCCGTGCAATGTAGGCGGCGGTCGCCGGGCCGGGCTGCAACAGGCCGAACTGGTTCATCCAACCCAACGCACTTCCCCACAGGAAGTCGGCGGCACTCTGGCGCTCGCCCAGCAGCCACGGGCCCGGTGCCAACTGCTGCTCCAGCACGTCCAGCACGGTATCGGCATCCACATACGGCGACATGCCACGCGGCACGGCGTCGCGCTTCATCGCCTTGTCGACCATCGCCGGCTCGAAGCACGATCCATAGAAGGCCAGCCAGCGCAGGAACGGCCCGCGCAACGCGTCACCGGGCGCGGGCGCCAGGCCGGCTTCGGGATACAGCTCGGCCAGGTACTGGTAAACGGCCACCTGCTCGGTCACCAGCACGCCGTCGTGGACAATGGTCGGTACCTTGCCCATGGGGTTCAGGGCAAGGAAGTCCGCGCGCAGGTTGTCGCCTGCCTTGAGGTCGATCCGCTTCAGCTCGTAATCGGCACCCAGCGCTTCAAGCAGGGTGAGCACGCCGCTGGAGCGGGACGGGGAGGCGTGGTACAGCGTGATGTGGCGGGTGTTCATGGCGTGGTTCCTGTCTGGCAAGTGCGGCCATGGTGGCGCAGTATTGCGGACAGATTCTGTCCTCGATCAACCATGCACCCGACTGCCCACCGCCTGCTGACCCTGATCGGCCTGCTGCAGGCCCGTCGCCATTGGTCCGGTGCCGAGCTGGCCGAGCGGCTGGGCGTGGACCGGCGTAGCGTGCGCCGTGATATCGAACGTCTGCGCGCGCTTGGCTACCCCGTGCAGGCCTCGTCCGGCGTCGGCGGTGGCTATCGCCTGGGGGCGGGGGCGCAGGTGCTGCCCCTGCTGCTGGACGAAGATGAAGCCATCCTGGTGGCCATCGCCCTGCGTGCTGCCGCCAGCAGCATCGCCGGGATGGAGGACGCCGCACGCACCGTGCTCGGCAAGCTGGATCCGCTGGTGCCGGCGCGGCGGCAACGCCAGGCAGGGCAGGTGCACGCCATCACCACCACGCTTTCCGACCCGCCTGCCACCGATGCGCGCGTGCTTGGCCAACTCGCGCTGGCCTGCCGCGAAAACGCCCTGCTTGCTTTCGACTACTGCAGCCACCACGGGCAGGCATCGCAGCGGGAAGTGCAGGCCCTGCATCTGGTCAACCATGGCCGGCGGTGGTACCTGCTGGCGTGGGATCTTGGCCGCAACGACTGGCGTACCCTGCGCGTGGACCGCATCGGCACGGTGCAGAGGATGCCGGGCCCGGGCCTGCCGCGGCGGTTGCCGGCGCCGGCCGACGCGATGGTCCGCCAGGCGGTGAGCCGCTCGCCATTTCCCCTGCGTGCCGAGCTGTACCTGGCCGGAAGCCTGGCGACGCTGGAGCATGCCATTCCAGCATGGTGCGGCGTGCTGGAGGAAGACGGGGGCGCGCACTGCTGGCTGCGGATGGGGGCGGAGACGCCGGCCATGCTGGCCGCGCAGATACTGAGCGTCGGCCAGCGCGCGTTGGCCATACGTACCGATCCCCCCGGGCTGCATGCCGATCTTTCCGCCGAGGTGGCCGGCCTTGGCGCGCTGCTGGCGGCGGGGTAGGGCATGGCATGCCTCGCCCGCTTGGCAAGGCAGCGGGAAGCTGGGAAACTCGCGCCCATGAAGGGGATTCTGGGGACCACGGCGGTCATCATCGCTGCGCTGTCGGCTGTGCCGGCCAGTGCGGGCACCCTGTACAAGTGCGTTGGCGGTGACGGCGCGACCAGCTATGTCAGCAAGCGCGTGGCGGGGGCTTCATGCAGCGTCATCAGCTATGCGCGTGAACAGGCGCGTCCGCGTCCGGTGGCGCGCACCGCGCCCGCGCAACCGGCATCGACACCAGCACCAGCACCAGCCAAGGCCACCGCCATGCCCGGCCGCGAGGCGGCGCCGCGCAGCAGCCTGCCCAGCACGCCGGCGCCCGCCCGTGTTGCCGCGACCACGCCGCCGCCGGCAAACAAGGACGGGCGTGTCGTCAGTGGACAGGTCTACTCTTTCATGAAGGACGGCGTGCGTCATTACACCAGTGCACGTCCATCGCAGGTGGCCAGCCTGGGCCAGGTACGCACCATCCGCTACAGCTTCATCGAGCGCTGTTTTGCCTGTGGCGCCCGTCCGGGCGTCAACTTCGGTTCGGTCCGCCTCAATACCACCGCGTTCCAGAGCGAGATCGCCGCCGCCGCGCGCCGGTACGGTGTGGAAGAAGCTGTCGTGCGGGCGATCATCCACGCCGAATCGGCGTACAACCCGACCGCGCTCAGCCGCGCTGGAGCGCAGGGCCTGATGCAGTTGATGCCGCCCACGGCGGCGCGGTTCGGCGTCATGGACTCCTATGATGCAGCGCAGAACATCAGCGGCGGGGTGCAGTACCTGGCCTGGCTGCTGAAGCGCTTCAACGGCGACCTGACCCTTGCCGCTGCCGGTTACAACGCCGGCGAGGGCGCGGTGGACCGCCATGGCGGCGTGCCGCCTTACAGTGAGACCCGCTACTACGTGCAACGGGTAGGGCAGTTGGCCGAGCGCTACCGCGGAGCGCTGGCCACCGCTACCACGCATTGACCGTCGCCGGCACCGGCAGATCCATGCCGGCCAGTGGCCTGCCTGTCCCGGACTTGCGACCCAACGCATTGACCAACGCCAACGTTCGGCTACACTCGCTTCAGATTCATAGTGGTCTGGCCCCCACCAGACTGCTGGCAGCCTTAAAGCTACCTAATCAATATCGGAGTGCCGGATGGCCAACGATGGGGTATACGATCCAGTCAACCAGGGACGTCGCCGTTTTCTTTCCGCCACCACTGCGGTGGTCGGTGCGGTAGGCGTCGGTTTCACCGCTGTTCCTTTCATCAAGTCCTGGAATCCCAGTGCGCGGGCCAAGCTCGCCGGTGCACCGGTGACGGCCGACATCAGTGCGTTGCAGGAAGGCCAGCGGCTGATCCTGGAATGGCGCGGCCAGCCGATCTGGATCGTCAAACGCTCCAAGGCGATGCTTGACGCACTGCCGGGGCTGGATGGGCGGCTGAAGGACCCCGAGTCGGAGGTCAAGGACCAGCAACCGGAGTATGTGCTGCAGCAGAATCCGGAACTGCGATCGATCAAGCCCGATGTATCGGTGCTGGTGGGCCTGTGCACCCACCTGGGCTGCTCCCCGGAAATGGTCGCCGAGATCCGCCCGGAACCCTACGACCCGCAGTGGAAGGGGGGATACTTCTGTCCCTGCCACAAATCGCGTTTCGACATGTCCGGCCGTGTGTTCAACGACGTCCCGGCACCGATCAACCTGCTGGTGCCGCCGCACCATTACCAGGATGACAACACCATCATCATCGGCGTGGATCCGGAGGGGACTGCCTGATGGCCAACATCCTTGTGCGTACCGCCAACGGCGTCGCCGGCTGGATCAATGCACGGGCCCCCGGCCTGATGCCGGTCTACCGCAAGCATGTCAGCGAGTACTACGCGCCGAAGAATTTCAACATCTGGTACTACTTCGGCTCGCTGGCGCTGCTGATCCTGGTCAACCAGATCGTCACCGGCATCTTCCTGACGATGCACTACAAGACCAGCGCGGCCGAAGCCTTCGCGTCGGTCGAATACATCATGCGCGACGTCGAATGGGGCTGGTTGATCCGGTACATGCATTCCACCGGCGCGTCGCTGTTCTTCATCGTGGTCTACCTGCACATGTTCCGCGGGCTGCTGTACGGCAGCTACCAGAAGCCGCGCGAGCTGGTGTGGATACTGGGCATGCTGATCTACCTGGTGCTGATGGCCGAAGCCTTCATGGGGTATGTGCTGCCATGGGGCCAGATGTCGTTCTGGGGCGCTAAGGTGATCATCTCGCTGTTCGGCGCCATACCGGTGATCGGCAACGGGCTCACCGAATGGATCATGGGCGATTACCTGCCCAGCGATGCCACCCTCAACCGCTTCTTCGCGCTGCACGTGATCGCCCTGCCGCTGGTGCTGCTGCTGCTGGTGGTGCTGCACCTGGGCGCGCTGCACGAGGTGGGTTCGAACAACCCCGACGGCGTGGAGATCAAGAAGGGGCCGAAGGGCAACCGCTGGTCGCCCAACGCGCCCACCGATGGCATCCCGTTCCATCCTTACTACACGCTCAAGGATGGGGTGGGCGCCGGCTTTCTGCTGATCATCGCGGCCTTCATCATCTTCTTCGCGCCGGCCTTCGGTGGGCAGTTCCTGGAACACGACAACTTCACCGAGGCCAACCGGCTGGTTACCCCGGAACACATCAAGCCGGTCTGGTACTACACGCCGTACTACGCAATGCTGCGGGTCATCCCGAACAAGCTGGGCGGCGTGATCGTGATGTTCTCGGCCATCGCCATCCTGTTCCTGGTGCCCTGGCTGGACCGCGCGAAGGTAAAGTCGGTGCGCTACCGCGGCTGGATCTCGAAAGTGATGCTGGGCGTGCTGGTGGTGTGCTTCGTCTGGCTGGGGGTGATCGGCTCCGGCCCCGGCACGGCCGTGTGGGAAACCTGGGTCGGGCGTGCATTGACCTTCCTGTACTTCGCCTTCTTCATCACCATGCCGCTGTGGACGCAGCTGGACAAGACCAAGCCGGTACCGGAAAGGGTGACCACGCATGACTGAGCGCTGGATGATCCGGTTGGCCCTGGTGGCCACGATGCTGCTGGGCAGTGCCGCCGCACTGGCTGCAGAAGGCACCGCCAAGCTGCTGCAGGCAGGCAACGACCTGGGTGACCGCGCCTCGCTGCAGCGCGGTGCGCAGCTCTACATGAACTACTGCTCCAGCTGCCACGCGCTGAAATACCTGCGCTACTCGCGGATGGCCGCCGACCTGGGGCTGACCGAAGAGGAGGTGATGAACAACCTCAACTTCACCGGGTCGGCCGTGGGCGATCCGGTACCGGTGGCGATGCCGAAGGAAGAGGCCGAGAAGTGGTTCGGCAAGATGCCGCCGGACCTGAGCCTGATTTCGCGCGTGCGCGGCCCGGACTGGGTCTACACCTACCTCAAGTCGTTCTACCTGGACAGCAACCGTCCGCTGGGCTGGAACAACACCGTGTTCCCGAATGCATCCATGCCCAACCCGCTATGGCAGATGCAGGGCATGCAGCATGCGGTGCTCGGCAAGCCCGAGGCGCCCGGCCTGGATCCGCCGGTGCTTGCGCTTGAACTGCGCGCGCCGGGCAACGTGGACGCGGCCCAGTACGACCAGTCGGTACGGGACATCACCAACTTCCTGGCCTATGCCGGCGAGCCGGCGGCGCTGAAGCGCCAGAAGCTGGGCGTATGGGTGGTGCTGTTCCTGGCCTTCCTGACCTTCCTGTTGTACCTGGTGAAGAAAGAGTACTGGAAGGACGTGCATTGACGGTTCGGGCCACTGCCTGCTCTGATTGCGTCGACAGGTGGCTGGATGATACCCATGGCCTATTGGCTTTTGTGATCGCCGGTTGCACACTCAGGAACGAGTCGACTGTCGGAAGTGGTCCGGCAGCACCGATGCGGCAGGCGGACTCCTGTCGTTGGAGAGCCTTTGATGGCGGCGAGCGTACGCATGCGTAATACCCTGACGCTGTTTTCCTCGAACGACGATGTGCTCTGTCATCGGGTGCGCCTGGTCCTCGCGGCCAAGGGCGTCACCTATGACTTTGTAGCGGTGGATCCGCAGAATCCGCCCGAAGACCTGATCGATCTCAATCCCTACCACTCGGTCCCCACGCTGGTGGAGCGCGAGCTGGTGCTGTACGCCGCCTCGGTGGTGAGCGAGTACCTGGACGAGCGCTATCCGCATCCGCCATTGATGCCGGTCGACCCGTTGTCGCGGGCACGGATCCGGCTGGCGATGCTGCGCATCGAACACGACTGGGTGCCGCAGGTGCAGGCCATCCAGCTGGGCAACAAGAGCCAGGCCGAAGCCGGACGCAAGCGCCTGAAGGAGCTGCTGACGGCGTCGGTGCCCTTGTTCAAGGCCAGCAAGTTCTTCCTCAATCCGGAAATGAGCCTGGCCGATTGTGCCGTGGCTCCGATCATCTGGCGCCTGAAGGCGCTGGATGTTCCGCTTCCCAAGGATGGCAAGGCGATCGAAGATTACGGCAACCGTATCTTCCGCCACCCCGGTTTCATCCGCAGCCTCACCGACCAGGAAAGGAAGCTGCGCGACCTGCCGGTCTGAGTGGCAGGCCGCGTTTTTCTACTCGCAGCCGAACGTAGCGTCCGTCCCCGTGCCAAGCGTGGGGGCGGACGCGTACACTTCACGCATGACTGAAGAATTCTTCCGGATGACCAGCCACCGCCCGTACCTGTTGCGCGCATTGGTGGAGTGGATCAACGATAACCAGCTGACGCCGCACATCCTGGTGGATGCCGGCGTACCCGGCGTGCAGGTGCCGCCATCGTCGATCAAGGACGGGCGCGTCGTGCTGAACATCGCCGAACGCGCCGTGGTCCGCCTGTTGATCGACAATGAATCGGTGGCCTTCTCCGCCCGCTTTTCCGGCGTGAGCTATGCCGTGCAGGTGCCGATCAGCGCGGTGCTGGCCGTCTATGCACGTGAGACCGGGCAGGGCATGGCGCTACCGGATGACGTGATCGGCTCGGAGCCGGCCGAGGATGAGGCCCCGAGTGGTCCCACCCTTGCGGCCGTGGATGATGCACCTGCCGACGGTACGCCGCCGGAGGACACGCCACCGGACGGCAATCCTCCCGATGACACTCCGCCCAGGCCCAGCGGGCGCCCACAGCTGCGCGTGGTCAAATGACCTTGTCCGCCGCCCCCTGGGGCGGCGGCTTGCATTCAGGCGTGGCGAACCATCACCACAGGTCTTCCAGCTTGCGCGGCTTGCAGGCGAACCACGCCGCGGACAGCATCACCAGCGCACAGACGAACAGGAAGCCGAATGGCAGCACCCAGTTGCCGCTGAGTGCGTGCAGCCAGCCGACCAGGAACGGTCCCAGGCAGCTGAAGCTGTAGCCCAGGCCCTGCATGAAGCCGGACAAGGCAGCCGAACCGGTGGCGGTGCGCGTGCGCAGGTTGATCAGGGTCAGTGCCAGCGGGAACGTGGAGGGCCCCAGGCCAAGCAGGCAGGCCCATAGCAGCGGCGCCTTCATCGGTGCCAGCAGCAACCCGGCGAAGGCGACGGTGAAGCAGCCGAAGCCGACCAGTGCCAGCGGGAATGGGTTGGGCATGCGCACGGCCAGCGACGGGATCAGCAGCGAGGGCAGCAGCCCCAGCGCGGAGAAAACCGCCACCATGATGCCGCCGAACGCGGGCGATGCGCCGGCTTCGACCACGATCCGCGGCAGCCAGGTGAACATCGAGTAGGTCATCAGCGATGTCATGCCGAACATCAGCGTCATGCCCCAGCCCAGCGAAGTGCGCGACACCTTGCCGTGCGGCTGTGCGGCCGGATCCGGGGTGGCGGCCAGGGTGTCGGGGTGCGGCGCACGGCGCACCAGCATCAGCCATGGCAGCGTGGCGGCCAGCGCCAGCAGCGCCCACATGCCCAGGGAGACCCGCCAGCCTGCCGCGTTGGCGACCGGCACGGCCAGCAGGGCGGGCAGCATGGTGCCCAGTTGCAGCACGCTGATGTACAGCGTGCTCATGGTGCCGACCTTGTTGGCGAAGTAGCGTTTCACCAGCGGCGGCACGACTACGTTGCCGATGCCCATGCCGGCCAGGGCGATGATCGAGCCCGCCAGCAGGCTGCCCACGCCGACGGCGCTGGAACGCAGCAGCAGCCCGATCGTTGCCAGCGCCATGGCCAGCAGGGTGGTGCGCTCCAGTCCCAGCCGGCGCGCCAGCATCGGGGTGCATACGCCAAACAGGGCGAACGAAGCAGTAGGCAGCATGCCCAGCACACCGGTCATGGTGGTGCCGAAGCCAAAGTCCTGCCCGAGCACGTCCAGCAGTGGGGTGACCGAGGTGACTGCGGTGCGCAGGTTGACCGCCGCCAGCAGGATGGCGGCAAACACCAGTGCGCGGCCGTGCAGCAGCGAGGGCGTGGCGGGGGAGGCAGCGGGCGTCATGATGATGGATCCTTGCAGGCGCTGGGTGGCGGCGCCTGGATGCAGCAGCGGCACCGGGCATGGGCCGGTGCGGCAGGTGGGGGAAGGGCGCCATTGTACGCCGCCTCGCGCATCGCGCCCGACCTTGTTGCATCGGGCCGCGTAGCCTTGCGCTGCAAGCGCGCAGGCACAAAAAAGCCCGGAGGACTTCTCGTCTTCCAGGCTTGCTTGTGACCACCTGGGTGGTCGGGGAGACAGGATTCGAACCTGCGACCTCTACGTCCCGAACGTAGCGCTCTACCAGACTGAGCTACACCCCGAAGGGTAGCCGCCTATCATATCGATTCCCGCATATGGCGGCAAGGGGAATCGCCTTTCACCTTCGGTAATTCCGGCCACTTGAGTGGTCGGGGAGACAGGATTCGAACCTGCGACCTCTACGTCCCGAACGTAGCGCTCTACCAGACTGAGCTACACCCCGAAGGAGCCGCCTAAGATACCCCGTGAAGGCCGAGGCGGCAACACTTTTGTTGCATCAACCGCCCTCGCGGCCGTCGATCCGGCCCGACTCGCGGGCTTCGAACCACATCCCGTTGAGAATGGCCACGACCGAGGCCAGGCCGGTGCCGAGGATCCAGGCGAAATACCACATGGTGTGCTCCTTGTTGGGGCTGATCGGGAGGTGCTGGCCCTTGGCCAGCACGCTGGAAGGAGGGCATCGGCGTGCTGCCGATGCGCCTGTTGGTCAATATGCGTTGGGGTTGTCGCCCATTTCTTCAGCGGTGGTCTTGCCCTTCAGTACGCGGTAGACCCACGTGGTGTAGGCGAGGATGATCGGCAGGAAGATCACCGTGGCCAGCAGCATGATCCACAGGGTCAGGTGGCTGGACGAGCTGTCCCATACCGTCAGGCTGGAAACCGGCTGGCTGGACGAGGGCAGCAGGAACGGGAAGATCGCGAAGCCGACCGTGAGGATGATGGCCGCGATGGACGCGCCCGAGGCAAGGAAGGCCAGGCCACCGCGGCGGGCCCGCAGCAACACCGCACTGGCCAGTGCACCGAGCAGGCCGACGACCGGCGCCAGTGCGGTGGCCGGCATGCTGCTGTAGTTGCGCAACCAGCCACCGGCGATGCTGCCGATTTCAGCGCTCTTCAACAGCGGATTGGTCGGACCGTCGGTGACCACCTGCGAGGTGATCTGGTAACCGGGCAGGCCGAACGCCACCCATGCGCCGCCAACGGCGAACAGCACGAAGCTGGCCAGCGCCGCGATGCTGCCATAGCGGGCCGAACGTTCTGCCACCGGGCCGTCGGTCTTGATCACCAGCATGGCCGCGCCATGCGCCACCAGCATCGCCACGCTGACCAGGCCGGCCAGCAGTGCGAACGGGGTGAGCAGGCCGAAGAAGGAGCCGGTGTAGAAGATGCGCATGCTGTCGTCGAAGTGGAACGGCACCCCCAGCAGTACGTTGCCCACTGCCACGCCGGCGATCAGGCCGGGGACCAGGCCGCCGACGAACAGGGCCCAGTCCCAGCTGTCGCGCCAGCGCTTGCTGGGCATCTTGCTGCGGTACTTGAAGCCCACCGGGCGCAGGATGAGGGCGAACAGCATGGCGAAGATGGCCAGGTAGAAGCCGGAGAAGCTCACCGCGTAAAGCGGCGGCCAGGCGGCGAAGATCGCGCCGCCCCCCAGCACCAGCCAGACCTGGTTGCCTTCCCATACCGGGCCGACGGTGTTGATCACCAGCCGTCGCTCGTCATCGGTGCGGGCCACGAAGGGCAGCAGGGTGCCTACTCCAAGGTCGAAACCATCCATCACCGCCCAGCCGATCAGCAGGATGCCGAGCAGCAGCCACCAGATCACGCGCAGTGTCGTGTAATCGAGTCCAATGAATTCCATCTGGGTTCTCCTGCCTTATGCCTGGCCGGGGGCCGGGGCGGCTTTGTGGGAAACAAGCGGCGTCGAAGGCTGCAGCGTGGGCAGGATCTCTTCCGGGCCCTTCCTGATCGCCTTGAGCATCAACTTGACTTCGATGACCAGCAGCACCGTGTACAGCACGGTGAACACGGCCAACGTGGTCAGTATCTGGTGCAGTGCCAGGCCGGAGGCCGCGTAGAACGTGGGCAGCACCCCATCCACGGCCCAGGGTTGGCGACCATACTCGGCGACGAACCAGCCGCATTCGATGGCGATCCACGGTGCAGGCAGCGACCACACCGCCAGCTTGAGGAACCAGCGCTTGTGCTGGAAGTTGTTGCGACAGGAAAAATAGAAGGCGAGCAGGAAGAAGGCGATCAGGTAGAAGCCCAGCCCGGCCATGATGCGGAAGGTCCAGAACAGCGGTGCGACCCGCGGCACGGTATCCATGGCCGCCTTGGAAATCTCTTCCGGCGTGGCGTTGCCGATGTCTTCGCGATAGCGCTTCAACAGCAGGCCATGGCCCAGGTCCTGCCAGTGCCGGTCGAACATTTCGCGCGCCTGCATGTCGTCCTTGTCGGCGCGCACGCGCTGCAGCGCGCCATAGGCGATCTGTCCGCCGCGGATGCGATGTTCGGCGCGCTCCACCAGTTCCAGGATGCCCGGGACCGGCTGGTCCAGCGAACGGGTGGCGATCAGGCCCATCAGGTACGGGATCTTGATGGCATAGTCGTTCTGGTGGGTCTGCTGGTTGGGGATGCCGAAGGCGGTGAAGTCAGCCGGGGCACGCTCGGTTTCCCACATCGCTTCGATCGCGGCCAGCTTCATCTTCTGGTGTTCGCTGGCGGCATAGCCGCTCTCATCGCCCAGCACCACCACCGACAGCGAGGACAGCAGCCCGAATGCCGCGGCCACCGCGAACGAGCGGCGCGCCATGTCCTTGTGCTTGTCGCGCAGCAGGTACAGTGCGCTGATCGACATGACGAAGACCGCACCGGTCACGTAGCCGGCACTGACGGTATGCACGAACTTGGCCTGCGCCACCGGATTGAGCAGCACCGCGGCGAAGTCGACCACCTCCATGCGCATGGTGTCAGGATTGAAGACGGCACCCACCGGATACTGCATCCAGCCATTGGCGATCAGGATCCATACCGCCGACAGGTTGGTGCCCAGCGCCATCAGCCAGGTCACGGTGAGGTGCTTGACCGGGGTCAGGCGCTTCCAGCCAAAGAAGAACAGGCCGATGAAGGTCGCCTCCAGGAAGAAGGCCATCAACCCTTCGATGGCCAGTGGCGCGCCGAAGATGTCGCCCACGTAATGGCTGTAGTAGGACCAGTTCATGCCGAACTGGAATTCCATCACCAGGCCGGTGGCCACGCCGATGGCGAAGTTGATGCCGAACAGGGCACCCCAGAACAGGGTCATCTGACGCCAGACCTGCTTGCGGGTCATCACGTACACGCTTTCCATGATGGCCACCAGGAAGGACAGGCCAAGGGTCAGGGGTACGAAGAGGAAGTGATACATCGCGGTCAGGGCGAACTGCAGCCGCGACAGTTCTACGACTGTCGAATCGATCATGGCTTGGCTACCTCGTGGGATAGTGCCGTCTGGGTTGCGGGAAGGGTAGGTCTACGTGGCGTGATGATGCGACCGACTACTTCTAACAGCCTTGATTCAGATCAATGTATGAAGGGATCCCCGGGGCAATCCTATGCCAACTGTTGCGCGGGTGCGACCGCCTGCCGCAGGAGGCCGATGGGCAACCTCTACAATGCCGGGGCCCCACTCCCTTCCCAGCCGAGATATCGTGAGCCAGGACATCGACCGACACAGTCTCGAAGCGCAGCAGCGGAAAGTCCGCCAGCGCTGGCTTGATGGGCTGGCCGTGGTGGCAACGGGCCGCCGGCGCCTGGCTGCGCTGTCCATCAGCGTGTCCGGCATCCTGCTGGTCGGCCAGGCGGCAGCCATCGCCTGGCTGGTGCAGCACGTGCTGGTGGAACGCGCACCGCTGGCCGACGGCATCGCCGTGCTGGTGGCGCTGGGGGCGGCGTTGCTGCTGCGAACCGTGCTGGGCAGCGTTACCCAGCTGGCGGCGGGCGAGGTGGCCGACGCGGCGCGGTTGGCCCTGCGCGAGCGCGCCTATGCCTGCCTGCTGCGCAAGGGACCGTTGTGGCTGCGCCAGCAGCGCAGTGGCGAACTGGGCGAGATGATGCTGGCGCATGCCGATGCCATCGAGAACTATTACAGCGGCTTCCAGCCGGTACGCATCGAGGTGGTGGTGGTGCCGCTGGTCATCGCCGTTGCGGTGGCATGGGTGGACTGGGTGGTGGCGATCATCTTCATCGCCACCGCACCACTGGTGCCCTTCTTCATGATGCTGGTGGGCTGGGGCGCGGAGGCGGCCGGGCGCGCGCAGCTTGGCGAACTGGCGCGCATGAGCGGGCACTTCGCCGACCGCATCAAGGGCCTGGGGCTGCTGCGCCTGTATGGACGCGGGCCGGCCGAGCTGGAAGGCGTGGCGACGGCAGCAGAAGGGGTGCGCGAACGTACGATGAAAGTACTGCGGATCGCCTTCCTGTCATCGACCGTGCTGGAATTCTTCGCCTCGGTCAGCGTGGCCATGGTGGCGTTGTACCTGGGCCTCAGCTACCTCGGCATGATGTCGCTGCATGCGCAGGTGCCGAGCTTGGGAGCAGGATTGTTCTGCCTGCTGTTGGCGCCGGAGTTCTACGCGCCGCTGCGACGGCTGGCTGCGCACTATCACGACCGTGCCAATGCACTGGCTGCGGCTGCGGAAATCGAGCGCCTGCTGGGCGTGCTGCCCGGCCCGGTGCCGCCCGTTGCCGCGCATGTCCCGGCATCGCCTGCCGAACCGATGCGTCGACATGCCCCGCCGTTGCAGGCGCACGCCCTGGCGCTGCGCCCGCTGGGTGCGGCGCACGATGTGCTGCGCGACATCACCTTCGAGCTGGAACCCAACCAGCGCCTGGCCCTGGTCGGTCCCAGCGGCAGCGGCAAGAGCACGTTGCTGGAGGCGTTGGCGGGCTGGTTGCCGCCCCGCGAGGGCAGCGTGCTGGTGCGTCCCGGGCTGGAGATCGGTTATGCGGGACAGCGGCCCTATCTGTTCCATGGCTCGATCGCGGAGAACCTGCGCCTGGCCGATCCCACCGCCAGCCTGGCCACGCTGCGTGCGGCGGCGCAGGCTGCCCAGGTGCTGCAGTTCGCCGACCGCTTGCCGGCAGGGCTGGACACGGTCATCGGCGAGCGCGGCTTCGGCCTGTCCGGGGGCGAGGCGCGCCGTATCGGGCTGGCCCGGTTGCTGTTGCGCAACCCGGGCATCATGCTGCTGGACGAACCCACCGCGTTCCTCGATCCGGGTACCGAAGCGGCGCTGCTGCATGCGCTGGCGGTGTTCGCGCGCGGCCGCAGCGTGGTCATCGCCACCCATGCCGCGGCAGCGATGGCGTGGGCCGACAGCACCCTGGTGTTGCCCGAAGGACGCCTGCACCACGGACTGCAGGAGGGCCGTGCATGAGCGCGCCCCATTCCGACCGGCTGCGCACCGTATTCCTGCGCCACCGCGCAGGGCTGCTGCTCACCGTGCTGCTGCTGTGGACCACCATGCTGGCCGGCACGGCGTTGCTGGGCTTGTCCGGCGGCTTCCTCACTGCCTCCGCGCTGGCGGGTGCGGCAGGCCTGGGCAGCGGCTTCAATTTCTTCACCCCGTCGGCCGGCATCCGTGGCCTGACCATGGCCCGCATCGCATCGCGCTATTTCGAGAAGCTGGTCGGCCATGACGTGACGTTGCGCATCGCGCGCGATGCGCGCGTGTGGTTCTTCCGCCGCGCGCTGCCGCTGGCGCCTGGCCGTCTGGGGGGGACGCGCACCGGTGAACTGCTGGCGCGCCTGCTGGGCGATATCGCCGAAGTGGACGGGCTGTGGGTGCGCGCGCTGGCACCCTTGATGGCACTGGGGGCGATGGGCGTGGTCGCGATCGCGTCGGCGTGGTTGATCCTGCCCGAAGCGGCGGCACTGCTTGCGGCCGCCGCCCTGCTGGTCGGGGTGGGGGTACCGTGGCTGGGTGTGCACGGACGCGGTGCCGAAGAGCGGGACCGTGCCGAGCATCGCACCCGCCTGCGCAACCTGTCGTTTGAAGGCATCGAAGGGGCCGCTGACCTGGCCGCGCTGGATGCGTTGGATCATTGGCAGGGGCGGGTCGACGTGGCCGCACGCCAGTTGCGTGCCCGTGACCGGCGTCGGCGCTGGCGGCTGGTTTCCAGTACCGCGCTGCATGGCCTGCTGACCGGCGCTACCTTGTTGTCCATGCTGCTGCTGGCGCTGTCGGCGCATGGCCAGGGGCGCATCGATGCGCCGCTGGCTGCGGGGTTGGTGTTCCTCACCGTGGCGCTGATCGAACTATGGGCGGGCCTTGGCCTGGCGTGGCAGTCACTGCAGTCCGGGCGCGTCGCGGTGGCGCGCCTGCATGGGATCGTCGACCAGCCGCCGATGGTGGATGAGCCCGTGCAGCCGCAACCCGTGCCCACGGTCGCGGCGACGCTGCAGTGGGAGCAGGTCCGGTTCGCCTGGCCAGCGGATGCCCGCAACGTCCTCGATGGCATCGACCTGACCCTGGCGCCGGGCCAGCGCATCGCCATCCGTGGTGACAGCGGCAGCGGCAAGACCACGTTGTCGAGCCTGCTGTTGCGGTTGCATGACCCGGGTTCCGGGCGGATCACCCATGGTGGCGTCGACCTGCGGGCGTATGCGCAGGAAGACTGGCACCGGCAGATTGCGTGGCTGCCGCAGCATGCACCGGTGTTTGCCGGCAGCGTTGCCGGGAACCTGCGCCTGGGCGATCCCGGTGCAAGCGACGAGGTCCTGTGGGCAATGCTTGAACGCGTGCGGTTGGGCGATTGGGCGCGAGCCGTGGGCGGCTTGCAGGGCTGGGTTGGCGAGAACGGAGCAACCCTTTCGGCCGGGCAGGCGCGTCGCCTGGCGCTGGCGCGCGCATTGTTGCGCGGCTCGCCGATCCTGGTGCTGGACGAGCCCACCGAAGGGCTGGACGTGGACACCGCACACGCGCTGCTGCGCGACCTGCCCGTGCTGCTGGAGGGCCGCAGCCTGTTGATGATCACCCATGACGCGCTGCCCGAAGGCGTGGTGGATGTGGTGTACCGGTTGCAGGACGGCAAGCTGTTCGTCGACTGACCGGGGGACGCAGATGGGTCGGCCGGCGTGCGATGGCGACGGCCACCGTTGTGTGGTTCTGACAGCAGCGGGCAGATATTTCCTTCCTTTTGTCGTGACCTGCGCTGATGGGGCGTGTCTGCCGTCCTCGACAGACTGGTGTGGCGCCAATGCGTTGGCGTGCACGGCCGCCCGGCTGCGCTTCCTTCTGTAAAGGAGCTGCCACGATGAAATCCTGTAGATGCACCCCCCTGCTTGTCGGCCTGGCCCTGGCACTACTTGACGCCGCCCCGGCATCCGCTGCGGAGGGAGGGTTCGACAAGCCGGCGATGACCGTGCTTGGGTGGAACGACTCGCGAACCATCATCGAAGTCAAGTTCCGGAACGATGACGATACCCGGCTTCGCGATGGCCGGTGGGTATCACGGCAACGGGGTGCACTGGCCGGGCTGGATGCGCTGACTGCCACGGCAGGTCCGGTCGACCGCGTCGAGCCCTTGTTCAGCGCGGACGTGCTGCCAGCTGACGCCAAGGTGGCAGCACGCGCACGGGCAGGGCTGCCTGCCCTGCATCAGTGGTATCGCATGCATCTGCGCAGTGGGGAGGACATCGTGCAGGTGGTCGAACGTCTCAATGCGATGGACGCGGTGGATATCGCCTATCCCGCGCCGTTGCCGTCGCCGCCGCCGTCATCATCGGCGCTGCCCGGGCCTGCTGCGTCGCCGTTGTTCGTGGCGCGCCAGGGCTACGCATCGGCTGCTGCCACAAACGGAATCGATGCCGTATATGCACGGACGGTCCCCGGCGGGGATGGCACGGGCATACGCGTGGTGGATATCGAGTACAGCTGGAACTGGCAGCATGAAGACCTGACCAAACTGCGCGTTCCGGGAACCTGGATCAAACAGGGTGGCGTGATTTCAGATCCGTTCAATGACAACGCGCATGGGACAGCAGTGCTGGGCGAGATGGTCGCCGATGACAATGGACATGGGGTAAGAGGTCTGGTCAACGGCGCTACGCCGCACTATGTCAATGTCACCAGCCCGCAGACGGGCTACAACGTCGGCAATGCGGTGCTGCTGGCGGGTGCGAAACTGAGCGCTGGTGACGTGATCCTCATCGAGCAGCAGTTCCCTGGTCCATCCCCCTGCACGGGTTTCGTCGCACCTGAATGGATCCCGTCGATTTACGATGCGGTCGTGTCGGTGGTCAGGCGCGGCATCCATGTGGTGGAGACCGCCGGCAATGGCAACGTCAACCTGGACGCCCCATGCTTTGGACGCGGGTTTCCGTACGGTCGTCCCGACTCCGGAGCCATCCTCGCCGGCGCGGGCGGATCCTCGGTGCAACAGTGGTGCCGGGACCGGGTACCGGCACGCTCCCGGCAAGGCTTCTCCACCTATGGTCGTCGGGTGAATCTGCAGGGCTGGGGAAACTGTGTTGCCAGTACGGGTTACGGGCAGTTGTACAACGGCGGGCGCAATGCGCTGTATACGCAGACGTTCTCGGGAACGTCCAGTGCAGGACCGATCGTCGCTTCGGCGGTGGCGGCGGTATCCGGCGTGGCCAAGGCGCGCGGCCTCACGCTGAGCCCACTGCAGCTGCGAGACCTGCTTACCAGCACGGGTACGCCACAGGTCGGCAACAATGGCCACATCGGTCCACTGCCGAACCTGCGCGCGGCGATCGCCAAGCTGGATGCGATGCCGTGAGTGCCGGGTTCGGCGCCCCCTGCTGGCCCGGGCGTTACGGAGCCCGCAGCAACACCAGCAGCGCGCCGATGTTGGCCACCACGCATAACCAGAAGGCCTGCTGGAAGCTGGCCTTCCGGTTCTTGTGCCGCAGCAGGGCCTGGGCAAGCAGCGCGCCCGGCCAGCCGCCGGCAAAGGACAGCAACTGCAGCGTACGTTCCGGTGTGCGCCGGCCTGCGTGCTGGGCGGCGCGTTTGTCACGCCAGTACAGGGCGAAGCTGCATGCGCTGGCCACGAGTATCCAGCAGGCCAGCCAGGCAGGAATCCAGCCCACCACAGCGCAGGCAAGCAGCATGCCCGAAGCGGCCAGCGCCAGCATGGCGCGGGGTGGCAGCCGCGGCTCGCGGGGCCGCGGTGCATGCCGCCTGCGAGGCGCAGGTCGTCTGCTCACAGCGCGTCGAGGAAGCCGCGTATGGCTGGACCGAAGCGCTCGAAATCGACCAGGAAGGCGTCGTGGCCCTGTGGTGAATCCAGGCCGATGAATCCGGCCTGCGCACCGCCGGCGCGCAGGCCATCGGCTATCTGCTGCTGTTGCTGCACCGGGAACAGGATGTCGGTGTTGGCGCCGACGGCCAATGCCTTCTCCACCTGGATCCTGCGCAGTCCGGCCATGACATCACCGCCGCCATATTCGGCCAAGTCGAACCAGTCCATCGATCGGCTGAGGTACAGATAGCAGTTGGGGTCGAAGTACCGCACGAAGCGCCGTGCATGCCCCTCCAGGTAACTTTCCACCTGGAACTCCAGTCCGAACGGATCATCGTCGGCCTGGTCCGAATCCAGCCGCACGCGTCCGAAACGGCCGTCCCATTCCAGTGCCGAACGGTAGGTGATCACGCCCAGCTTGCGTGCCATGCGCATGCCCGATTCCGGATACTGCGCATCATCGTAGCGACCACCGTTCCACTGCGGGTCGAGCCGGATGGCTTCGCGCTGCAGCGAGCGGATGGCAATGGAGAAGGGCAGGGCCTGCGCACTGCCGGAGATGTTGATGTGGCTGCGCGCGATGCCGGGATGCAGCAGCAACAGGGCCAGCGCGGTCATGCCCCCCATCGAATTGCCGATCACGCAGGCGAGTTGGGTGATGCCAAGCGCACGCACGACCTCGACAGACGCGCGCGCGCCGTCTTCCACTGAAAGCTCGGGGAAGGTAAGGCGATAGGGCTCGCCGGTCGCCGCGTTGATGCTTGCCGGACCGGTAGAGCCCTTGCAGCTGCCCAGCGAATTGACGCAGATGACGTACCAGCGATCGCTGTCGATCGGCTTGCCGGGGCCCAGCATGGCTTCCCACCAGCCGGCAGCGGGATTGGTGGCGTTGCTGGCGGCGTGCGCATCCGGCGACAGCCCGGTGACGATCAGGATGGCGTTGCTGGCGGTGGCATCCAGCGTTCCCCAGGTTTCATAGGCAACGTGGGCACCCAGCAACGTGCCGCCGCGCTTGAACGCGAAAGGCGAAGAGAGGGCGTGGAAGCGGCTGCCAGGTGGAATGAATTCGGTCATGCCGACATTCTAGCGTCGGCAGATGCCGTCGACAGGCCATGCACACGTCGACGTAGCGCCGGGCCATGCCCGGCGGACATGCTCGCCGAGCATGGCTCGGCGCTACCGCTACCGCCACCGCGACGGCAAGCGGCCGTCACCATCGTCAGCGCAGGGTCGCCAGCGCCTGGCCCAGCTGTACCGGGTGCTCTGCATCCAGGTGCGGTGCAAACTCGGCAACACCCGGCGGCAACAGCACGATCACCGTCGAACCATAGTTGAAGCGCGCCATTTCAGCGAAGCGCTCCAGCACGATGCCCTTGCCACGGTAATCCTTGCGGGTGATGCGGTCGCCGTAATGGGGAATCTCTTCGCCGCTCCACACCGTTTCCACGCCGGACACCAGCAGCGCACCGACCATCACGCTGACCATCGGGCCGAAGCTGGTGTCGAAGTGGCAGACCAGCCGTTCGTTGCGGGCGAACAGGCCGGGCACCTTGTTCACCGCTGCGGGGCCGACACTGAACAAGCGGCCCGGCACGTGCACCGTCTCGCGCAGCGTGCCGGTCCACGGCATGTGCACGCGGTGATAATCCTTCGGTGACAGGTAGACGGTGGCGAACAGCCCCTCGTTGAACGGCTTGGCATCCTCGACTCCGCCCAGCAGTTCGGCAGCGGTGAACGATTGGCCCTTGGCCTGGAAGATGCGACCGCTTTCGATCCGGCCGAGCTGGCTGATGCGACCATCGGCGGGCATCACCAGGCTGCGGGGATCGGCGTCGGCCACCCGTGCACCGGGCTTCAGCGCACGGGTGAAAAACTGGTTGAAGGTCGGGTAGCTGCGCCGATCCGGGTTCGCTGCCTCATCCAGGTCCACGCCGAATTTCGTCGTGACGGTATCGATCAGCCACTGCGACACGCGCGGATTGTCCGAGTACGCCAGCGCACGCGCCATCGAAGAAAGCAGGCGATGCGGCAGGGCGTAGCTGAGGGTGGTCATCAGGCTCATGGGGTGGACTTCTCGGTCAGCAGCTGCAGGTCGCGGGCGATCGCCGGCGCGTTGAAAGGGGGGCGGACCAGGCCGGCCAGGCGGCCTTCGGCGTCGAGCACGGCCAGGTTGGCCGAATGCTCCACCGAATAATCTTCAGGGTTTTCGTCGAAATGCGCGCCCGGCACCTTCTGGAACACGAAGCCCAGCGAGGTGGCGAACTTCTCCAGCGACGGCACATCGCCGGTGGCGGCCAGGGTGTCCTTGTGGAACGCATGGACGTATTCGCCGAGCCGCGTCGCACTGTCGCGCTCGGGGTCGACCGAAACGAACAGCACGCGCGGGCGCAGGCTGTCGGGCAGCGTCTCCCACTGCTTCTGCGCGCCGGCCAGCTCGGCCAGGGTGGTCGGGCAGACGTCCGGGCAGAAGGTGAAGCCCAGGAACACCAGGGTCCAATGCCCATTGAGCTCGCCGGGGATCAGCCGGGTACCGTCGGCCTGGGCCAGGTTGAACTCCGGCAGCGGCCGTGGCTGCGGATAGAACGTGATGGTTTCGGTGGCGGGCATGCCGGCCGGGGGCTTGGGCGTGAATACCTTCTGCGCGGCCAGCAGGCCCAGGCCGGCTGCCAGGGCGATGAGCAGGATGATGCCGACATTGCGATTGAACATGAGAGCCTGCGGTGCCGATGGGTCGGACACCATCATAACGGCTGCGCGGTGGTCGTTTCCCCTGCAACGGATGCCGAGGCAGCCTGCAGCGCCTATAATCGGGGACCAATCTACCCGTCGTACCGCCATGACCGCCGAAACGGCCGCCGAACTCCACACGATCATCGACCTGATCCGCTACGGCACCAGCCGTTTCAATGCTGCAGGGCTGACCTTCGGGCACAGCTACGACAATGCGCTGGACGAGGCGACCCAACTGGTGCTGCACAGCCTGCACCTGCCGCACGACCTCGGCCCGGCCTATGGCCAGGCGCGCCTGCTGCAGGCGGAAAAGCTGCAGGTGCTGGACCTGTTCCAGCGTCGCATCGACGAGCGCATCCCGGCCGCCTACCTGACCGGCGAGGCCTGGTTCGCCGGGCTGAGCTTCAAGAGCGACAACCGGGCGCTGGTGCCCCGCTCGCCGATCGCCGAACTGATCGAAACCGGATTCGAGCCCTGGCTGGCTGGCCGCCATGTGCAGCGCGCGCTGGACCTGTGCACCGGTTCCGGCTGCATCGCCATCGCGATGGGCCACTACTACCCGAACTGGGAAGTGGATGGCGTGGACCTGAGCGACGAGGCGCTGTCGCTGGCCGGGGAGAACAAGGAGCGGTTGCAGGCACACAACGTGGCCCTGCTGAAGTCGGACCTGTTCAATGGCCTGACCGGGCGGCACTACGACCTGATCGTCACCAATCCGCCCTATGTCACCAATGACGAGACCGACGCGCTGCCGCAGGAATATTCGTACGAGCCCGAGATGGGCCTGCGTGCTGGCGACGACGGCCTGGACCTGGTGTTGAAGATCCTGCGCGACGCGCCGCTGCACCTCAGCGAAGACGGCCTGCTGATCTGCGAAGTCGGCGAATCCGAACAGCACCTGGTCAAGCTGCTGCCGGAAGTGGACTTCGCCTGGATCGAGTTCAAGGTCGGCCAGATGGGCATCTTCGCGGTGGAGTGCCGTGAACTGATCGCGCACAGCGCGCGCATCACCGAACTGGCGGCCCAGCGGCCGTGAGTTCCAATGCATTCGGCAAGCTGTTCACCGTCACCACCTTCGGCGAGTCGCACGGGCCGGCGATCGGCTGCGTGATCGATGGCTGCCCGCCGGGGCTGGCCCTGGACGCAGCCGAATTCGCGCACGACCTGCAGCGCCGCGCCACCGGCAAGAGCCGCCACACCTCCGCACGGCGGGAAGCCGACGAGGTCGAGATCCTGTCCGGCGTGTACGAAGGACTCAGCACCGGCACGCCGATCGCCCTGCTGATCCGCAACACCGACCAGCGCAGCAAGGACTACGCCAGCATCGGCCAGCAGTTCCGGCCCGGCCATGCCGACTACAGCTACTGGCACAAGTACGGTATCCGTGATCCGCGTGGTGGTGGTCGTTCGTCCGCACGCGAAACCACCATGCGCGTGGCTGCTGGCGTGGTCGCCAAGAAGTGGTTGCGCGAACGCTTTGGCGTGACGGTGCGTGGCTGCCTGTCGCAGCTGGGCGGGATCACCCCGAACGGTTTCGACTGGTCGGTGGTGGAAGACAATCCCTTCTTCTGGCCCGATGCGGCCCAGGTGCCGGAGCTGGAAAGCTACATGGACGCGTTGCGCAAGTCCGGCGATTCGGTCGGCGCGCGCGTGCACGTGGTGGCCGACAACGTGCCGCCGGGCTGGGGCGAACCGATCTACGGCAAGCTGGACGGCGAGCTGGCGTCGGCGCTGATGAGCATCAATGCGGTCAAGGGCGTGGAAATCGGCGATGGCTTTGCCAGCGCCGCGCAGAAGGGCACCGAACACCGTGACCTGCTCACCCCGGGAGGCTTCGCCAGCAACCACGCCGGCGGCATCCTCGGCGGTATTTCCACCGGCCAGCCGGTCACGGCTTCCATCGTGCTCAAGCCGACCTCCAGCCTGCGCCTGCCGGGAGCCTCGCTGGATACCGAAGGCCAGGTCATCGAGGTGGTCACCACCGGTCGCCATGATCCCTGTGTCGGCATCCGGGCCACCCCCATCGCCGAGGCGATGATGGCGCTGGTGCTGATGGACCAGGCGCTGCGCCATCGTGCGCAGTGCGGCGACGTCGGCCACGTCACCCCACGCATCCCGGGGAAGATCGATGGTTGAGTCGCGTCCGGTCGTCTGGGTAAGCCAACCGCTCATCGATGCGGTGATCGAGCCATTGCGCGCGCAGGTCGACCTGGTCACCACCGATGAGGTGACCGCGTGGACGCCGGAGCAGCTGGCCGAGCGCCTGGCCGACGTGGATGGCGCGATCATCACCCTCAACGAGCGCATCGGTGCGGCCCAGGTGGCAGGTGCCGGACGCCTGCAGGCCATCGCCAACGTTGGCGTCGGCTACAACAACCTGGATGTCGAGGCGCTCAGCGCCGCCGGCATCCTGGCCAGCAACACGCCGGACGTACTGACCGAAACAACCGCGGACCTGGGTTTTGCGCTGTTGATGGCCACCGCCCGGCGCATCACCGAATCCGAGCGCTGGCTGCGCGACGGGCAGTGGGGGCAGTGGTCGTTCCAGACCATGCTCGGCGCAGACATCCATGGCAGTACCCTGGGCATCCTCGGCATGGGCCGGATCGGCCAGGGCATCGCCCGCCGCGGTGCCCACGGTTTCGGCATGCGCGTGCTGTACCACAACCGGTCGCGGCTACCTGCGGCGACCGAGTCCGAGGTCGGTGCAAGCTACGTGGATTTCGATGCGCTGCTGGCGCAGAGCGACCACCTGGTACTGGTGCTCCCCTATACCCCGGACTCGCACCACATCATCGATGCCGCCGCGCTGGCGAAGATGCGGCCGTCCGCCACGCTGGTGAACATCGCCCGTGGCGGTATCGTCGACGAGCTGGCGCTGGCTGATGCATTGTCCAGCGGCGGTCTCGCTGCGGCGGGCCTGGATGTATTCGAAGGCGAGCCGCGCGTGCGCCAGGAACTGCTGGCGCTGGGCAACGTGGTGCTGACCCCGCACATCGGCAGCGCGTCGCTGGCCACCCGCAAGGCGATGGTGCAGCTGGCGGCGGACAATCTGCTGGCCGCGCTGGGCGTGGTCGGCGAAGCCTCGCGCATGCCCAGTGCCGTCAACGCCGATGCCGCGCTCGCTGCGCGTGCAACCGCGGGCGATAAAGATAAAAAACGATAGGGAACCTCCGCGCCTGCACGAGGAGGTTCCCCGAACCCGGCCGCATTGCGTGAATCCCCCATCTTTTTCGAGAGTTTCCCCATGAGTAACGAACAACGTTCCTTCCATGTCGCCGTCGTCGGCGCCACCGGCGCGGTCGGCGAGACCATGCTGGCCATCCTGGCCGAACGCGATTTCCCGGTCGGCACGCTGACCCTGCTGGCGTCGGAGCGTTCCGCGGGTGGCGAGATCGAATTCAACGGCCAGAAGGTCATCGTGCAGGACCTGGCCAGCTTCGACCCGGCCGGGGTGGACATCGCCCTGTTTTCGGCCGGTGGCGGCGTGTCCAGGGAATACGCCCCGAAGTTCGCCGCTGCCGGCGCGGTGGTGATCGACAACTCTTCGGCATTCCGTTACGACGACGACGTGCCGCTGGTGGTGTCGGAGGTCAACCCGGAACAGGTTGCCAAGCGCCCGCGAGGCATCATCGCCAACCCGAACTGCTCGACCATGCAGATGCTGGTGGCGCTGGCCCCGCTGCATCGCCGGTATGGCATCGAGCGCATCAACGTTGCGACCTATCAATCGGTATCCGGCGGCGGTCGTTCGGCACTGGAGGAACTGGGCAGGCAGACCGGCCAGCTGCTCGGTTTCCAGGAGATCGAGCCGCAGCGCTTCCCGGTGCAGATCGCCTTCAACCTGATCCCGCATATCGATGACTTCCTCGACAACGGTTTCACCAAGGAAGAAATGAAGCTGGTCTGGGAAACGCAGAAGATCCTTGGCGACGACAGCATCCTGGTGAATCCCACCGCCGTGCGCGTGCCGGTGTTCTATGGGCATTCCGAAGCGGTCACCATCGAAACCCGCGAAAAGGTCACGGTGGAGGCGGCGCGTGAGCTGCTGGCGCAGTCGCCGGGCGTGGAAGTGGTGGACAGGCGCGAAGCGGGCGGGTACCCGACGCCGGTGACCCATGCCTCGGGCACCGATGCGGTGTACGTCGGCCGCATCCGCGAGGACCTGTCGCATCCACGTGGACTGAACCTGTGGATCGTATCGGACAACATCCGCAAGGGCGCAGCGCTGAACGCGGTGCAGCTGGCCGAACTGGTCGCTGCTGAAACGCGCTGACCTGTCTGGACGCAGCGGGTGTCATTCACTGGCGGAGCGGACCCATGGCCATGGGCCGCTGCCGTTCGCACGGTTGCCAGGGAAAAGCAGCGGGTCATGGACCCGCTCTACCTGCAAGTGGCGGCCAACCGTTATATTGGCTGCCATGAATAAAGGGCTCCGTGGCGTGATGCGTCCGCTCAGGTATCTGTCCACCGCACTGCTGGCCCTGGCCAGCAGTTCGGCCATGGCACTGGGCCTGGGCGACATCCGCGTGTTTTCCAAGCCTGGGCAGCCGTTGCTGGCCGAGATCCCGGTCATTTCCGCTGATCCTTCGGAACTGCAGAACCTGCGTGTCGGTTTGGCTTCTCCGGTTACCTTCGAACGCGTGGGCCTGCAGCGTCCGGTCGGCCTGGTCAGCGAACTGCAGTTCGAACTGACCCGCAATGCGCAGGGCAGGGCCGTGGTGCGGGTGACCTCGCAGACGCCGGTGGATACACCGTCACTGGCCTTCCTGATCGAAGCCGATTGGGGCAAGGGGCGGCTGGTGCGCGAGTATTCGGCGCTGGTCGATGCGCCGAACCGGGCGCTGGCGGTGAACGAGCCGGAGATAGTTGCACCGGCCGGGGCAATGTCCAACGCCATCGTGCGCGAAGCGCAGGCAACGGATGCAGCGCCTGTGCAGGACACCGCCACGGCACCGCCGGCCGGGCGCACCGACGCCGCAGCCGCGCAACCTGCCGCAGCGGCGTCGCCCGTGGTACCTGCCGGCGATGGCGCTGCCGTCGTGCGCAGGGGCCAGACCTTGTCGGAGATTGCACAGACCCTGGCGCGCAGCCAGCAGGTCGGCCGCGACCGCGCGATGATCGCGCTGCTGCGTGCCAACCCGGAAGCGTTCATCCGCGGCAACATCAACCTGCTCAAGGAGGGCGCCGTGCTGCGCATGCCGGATGCGTCCGAACTGGCTGCAGTGGAGGCCAGTGAAGCGGCGGCCATGGTGCGCGAACACACGGCGCAATGGCGTCAATCACGCACCATCCCGCAGCCGGCGAACGCGCAGGCACCAGCGGCACCGATGGCGGCGACCGCCACGGCGAAGGCACAGGCGGCCGATGGCGCACGCCTGGAGATCGCTCCGGCGGTGGCGGCAATGGCCACAACGGCCGGCACAACCACCGGTACCGGTGAGGGAAGCGAGGGTGACATGCTGGGCAATGAACAACTGCGTCAGGCAAGGGAAGACGTCGCCACGCGCGATGCTGAAATCGACGAATTGAAGCAACGGGTGGCGGAACTGGAAACGCTGCAGACCCGCCAGCAGGCCCTGGTGGAGCTGAAAGATACGGAACTGGCTGCGGTGCAGTCGCGGCTGGGCCAGGTGCCTGCGGAACGCGATGCATCCGGGCCCTGGTACTGGCTTGGCCTGCCACTGATCCTGCTGGCCGCGCTGGGCTGGTGGCTGTCGCGCCGTCGCCGGCCGTCGCCGCTGCCCCCGCTGCGACGCGACGACCATGATGACAGCGCACTGTCGACCAGCCTGCCTGCGGGCGCGGGGCTGGACGTACTGGCCGAACGAGCCCCCTGGAATGATGATGTCGTCCCCGATGCCCTGCCGGAAGAGGCTCCGCAGGAGATTGGAAGTCCAGGCACAGGCGCGGACGTGTCGTCGCCGCAGGCGTTGCCACCCACTTCGCGCGCGGGCGAGTCCATGCAGGCCTCGGCTCCGGCGGAGCCGGTGATCGAAACGCCGTGGGTTGCCGCCGACGAGGGCCTGCACGGACTGGATCCGGTGCCGTCCTATGCGCGTGAGGCCGAACAGCAGGATGCCTATCGCGGCGTGTTCGAGCTGCCTGCCGAAGAGGATGGAGGCATCCCGGACCGGGCGACCTCGACGTCGGCCGACGACGTATCCGAACGCACGTCCAACCCGGCCGGGCATGACCGCCTGGAGCTGGCGATCGCCTATCTCGACCTGGGCGATGCGCAGACTGCACGTGCCCTGCTGCAGGAAGTGGTTAGTGCCGACGATCCGCACCTGCAGGCACAGGCGCGTGAACTACTGGCCAGGCTGGGCTGACCTGCTCGATTCGAGCCGACTGACACGGAGCGCACATGCACCACGACAACCGCATCGATTACGTTGAGTTCGCTTCGCAGGATCCAGCCGCCAGCCGTGCCTTTTTCGAGACGGTGTTTGCTTGGACGTTCCAGGACTATGGCCCGGACTACACCGCGTTCGACGACGGGCGCCTGCAGGGTGGCTTCTTCCGTGGCAAACCACGCGGTGCCGACGATGGCGCGCCCCTGCTGGTGCTGTATGCCGACAGGCTGCAGCCGGTGCTGGAGGCCGTACTCGCCGCCGGCGGGGCGATCCTCAAGCCGGTATTTCCGTTCCCCGGCGGCAGTCGCTTCCAGTTTCGTGAGCCCGGCGGCAACGAGCTGGCTGTCTGGTCCGAGCGCGACCTGGCCGGCTGAAGCCGGGGCGGCATGGCGACCGCCCCCCTGGGCGGTGCGCTGCGCCTCCTTCATTGCAGATATCGAGGTAGTACATGCGTTATGCGCTGGGCGTCGAGTACGACGGTAGCGATTTCAGGGGCTGGCAGCACCTGGGAGAGGGTGGGCCGAGCGTGCAGGCCGCCCTGGAAAAAGCGCTTTCATCGGTGGCCGATTCGCCGGTGAAGGTGGTCTGTGCCGGACGTACCGATGCCGGTGTGCATGGCGAATGCCAGGTCGTGCATTTCGACAGCGAGGCCGAGCGCGATCCGCGCGGCTGGACGCTGGGCGTCACTGCACGCCTGCCACGATCGGTGGCCGTGCGCTGGTGCACGCCGGTGGCAGATGATTTCCATGCGCGGTTTTCGGCGCGGGCCCGGCGCTATCGCTATCGGTTGCTCAACCGCCAGGTGCGTCCGGCGCTGTACCGGCAGACATTGAGCTGGGAGCGTCGCGAGCTGGATGCGGTACGCATGCACTCAGCCGGGCAGGCCCTGTTGGGAGAGAACGACTTCAGTGCCTTTCGCAGCATCCAGTGCCAGGCGTTGCACGCGCGGCGCGAGCTGCAGTCGCTGCAGGTCAGCCGCAGTGGCGAGGTGGTCGAGGTGTCGGTGCAGGCCAATGCATTCCTTCATCACATGGTTCGCAATATCGTGGGCTCGCTGATCCTGGTTGGCAGTGGAGAGCGCCCGGTCGACTGGATGGGCGAGCTGCTGGCAGGCCGCGATCGCACCGTCGCCGGCCCTACCGCACCGCCGCAGGGCCTGGTGTTCCTGGGACCGCTGTATCCCGACAACTGGCAACTGCCTGCTGAGGTCACCCTATGAGCCGCTCGTACTACCGCACCCGGATCAAGTTCTGTGGCATGACCCGTGCCGGCGATGTGCGCCTGGCCGGCGAACTGGGCGTGGACGCGGTGGGTTTCATCTTCGCCCGCGAAAGCAAGCGTCGCGTGGCACCGGCTGAAGCGCGCGCGATGCGCCAGGCCATTGCGCCGATGGTGGATGTGGTCGCCCTGTTCCGTGACAACACCCGTGAGGAAGTACGTGAGGTGCTGCGCACGGTGCGACCGACGCTGCTGCAGTTCCATGGTGATGAAGACGAAGGGTTCTGCCGCAGCTTCAACATGCCCTACCTGAAGGCCATTGCCATGGGCGGGCGCGAAGAGGCCACGGCGCGCACGCTGCAACTGCGCTATCCCAGTGCCGCAGGTTTCCTGTTCGACAGCCACGCCCCCGGCGGTGGCGGCGGCACCGGCGTGGCATTCGACTGGACGCGCATACCTACGGGGCTGCATCGCCCTTTCCTGCTGGCCGGCGGGCTGACGCCGGAAAACGTGTATGACGCCGCGTTGGCGACGTTGCCGTGGGGCGTGGATGTGTCCAGTGGCATAGAGAGCGAGCCGGGCATCAAGGACGGATACCTGATGCGCACGTTCGTCGAGGAAGTGCGTCGCGCCGACTGCGCCGTGCTGGACTGACGTCCAGGCGGCGCTGGTGGGGTGCCCGGTTGGATCCGGGCGGCCGCTGCGCTCGCCGGGCATGGCCCGGCGCTACCCCAATGGTCGGGTATGGCCCGGCGGTACCCGAATGGCCGGGCGCATGGCCCGGCGGTACCTCAATGGCTGGGCATGGCCCGGCGTTGCCCCAATGGCCCGGCGTTACCTCAACTGTGCCGTCAACCAGTCGGCCAAAGCGTCCACGCGCGGATCGGTACGCCCTGCGGGCCGCGCCAGCACCCATTGGCCGCCGGTGGCGGCGAAGCCCCACGGCGCCAGCAGGCGCCCGTCGGCCAGGTCTTCGGCGACCAGTGGCTCTGGCGCGATCGCCACGCCCAGCCCGGCCACCGCTGCCTCGAGCAGGTAGTACAGGTGCTCGAAGCCCTGTCCGGGGTGCAGTGAATCCGGTTCCAGGTGATGCGCGGCGGCCCATGCTGGCCAGGCCTGTGGCCGTGAGGTGGTGTGCAGCAAGGGCTGTTGCTGCAGGGCGCGTGGCGGCTGGTCCTGCAGCAGCGCGGCGCCGGGATGGCGTGGTGCCACCACGGCGCCGACCCGCTCCGGGGCCAGTTCGATCACCTGCCAGCCAGCCGGCCACGGCGGCTCGGCCAGCAGCAACACCGCGTCCAGTTGTGCCTGTTCGGCGCTGAAGCTGCCGTCCAATGCGGACCAGTGCACGGTCAGTGCCGGCAGCGCCTGTTGCAGCAAGGGCAGCCGGGGGATCATCCAGCGCGCCAGCACGCTGCTGCTGCAGCCAAGCACCAGCGCGTCGTGGCGCAGCGGCCGTTGCAGCTCCGCCACCGCTTCGCGGAGTCGCCTGAATGCTTCGCTGCAGGCGGCATGCAGGGTCTGGCCGGCCGTGCTCAGTCGCAACCCGCGCCCCTCGCGTTCGAACAGCACCACCTCCAGGCTGGCTTCCAGCTGCTTGACCTGGCGGCTGACGGCGCCATGGGTGACATGCAGTTCCCGTGCAGCGCGTCCGACGCCACCGAGCCGGGCGGTGGCTTCGAAGGCCCGGAGCGCATTCAAGGGCGGAAGAAAAGGCGTTTTCATGTGAGAAATACTGACATGTCATGCCGGAAATATCGATATTCGCCACCGGAAGCGTGCGCTAGAGTATCCATCCACCTGCTTGATCCGGTTGCTGCCATGTCGTTGCCCCCCATCGCCGATTTCCACGCCTATCCCGATGCCCGCGGTCATTTCGGCCGCTATGGCGGCAGCTTCGTTGCTGAAACCCTGGTCGGGCCGCTGCAGGAACTGGCCGCCGCCTACGACCAGGCCCGCCAGGATCCCGCCTTCATCGCCGAGTACGACCACGATCTTGCGCATTATGTCGGCCGGCCGAGCCCGATCTACCACGCCCGGCGGCTCAGCGACCATGTCGGCGGCGCGCAGATCCTGCTCAAGCGCGAGGACCTGAACCACACCGGCGCGCACAAGATCAACAACACCATCGGCCAGGCCCTTCTGGCCGCGCGGATGGGCAAGAAGCGCATTATCGCCGAGACCGGCGCCGGGCAGCATGGCGTGGCCAGTGCCACGGTGGCCGCGCGGCTGGGCCTGGAATGCGTGGTGTACATGGGCGCCACCGATATCGAACGGCAGAAGATCAATGTCTACCGGATGAAGCTGCTGGGTGCGACCGTGGTGCCGGTGACCTCTGGATCGGCCACGCTGAAGGATGCGCTCAACGAGGCGATGCGTGACTGGGTGACCAACGTGCAGGACACGTTCTACATCATCGGCACGGTCGCCGGTCCGGATCCGTATCCGCGCATGGTGCGTGACTTCAATGCCATCGTCGGCCGCGAAGCACGCGAACAGATGCTGCAGGAATACGGGCGCCTGCCTGACGCGCTGACCGCATGCGTCGGTGGCGGCAGCAACGCCATCGGCCTGTTCCATGCATTCCTCAACGACCGCCAGGTGCAGATTTTCGGCGCCGAAGCGGCGGGCGACGGCATCGACAGCGGACGTCATGCCGCCTCCATCGCGGCTGGCCGTCCCGGCGTGCTGCATGGCAATCGCACCTATGTGCTGTGCGACGACGATGGCCAGATCATCGAAACCCATTCGGTGTCGGCCGGGCTGGATTATCCGGGGGTCGGTCCGGAACATGCGTTTCTCGCCGACAGCGGTCGTGCGACCTACCTGGGCATCACCGACGATGAAGCACTGCAGGCATTCCACCTGCTGGCCCGCACCGAGGGCATCCTGGCCGCGCTGGAATCCAGCCATGCGCTCGCGCAGGCCATCAAGCTGGCCCGCGAGCGGCCGCGCGACCAACTGGTGCTGTGCAACCTGTCCGGCCGCGGTGACAAGGACGTGCATACGATTGCCGCACGCGAAGGCCTGATCCTGTGAGCCATGCCCAGCGTGTCCGGCTTGTCCCTGTAAAAATGATCGAAGGAAGTGCCTGAGATGCCTGTGTCCCGACTTGATGCCTGTTTCCATGCCCTGCGCGAACAGGGGCGCAAGGCGCTCATTCCGTTCATCACCGCTGGTGACCCGTCGCTGGAAGCTACCGTGCCAGTGATGCAGGCACTGGTGGAGGCGGGTGCCGACGTGATCGAGCTGGGCGTGCCGTTCTCTGATCCGATGGCCGATGGGCCCACCATCCAGCGCAGTTCCGAGCGCGCGCTGGCGCGTGGCGCAGGCCTGCGTTACGTACTGCAGGCGGTAGCGACGTTCCGCGAGCGTGATGCCACCACGCCGGTGGTGCTGATGGGATACCTGAACCCGGTGGAGATCCACGGTTACGAACGTTTCGCCAGCGAGGCGGTGGCCGCCGGCGTGGACGGCATCCTGCTGGTGGACCTGCCGCCGGAAGAAGCCGATGAGGCCAAGCTGGCATTCGACGCCGCCGGGTTGGCGCTGGTGCTGCTGGCGTCGCCGACCACCAGTGACACGCGTGCCGATGCGTTGCTCGGGCTGGCCCGCGGTTACCTGTACTACGTCAGCTTTGCTGGCGTGACCGGTGCCTCCGAACGCCTGGACAGTGATGCGGCAAGCGCGCGGCTGCAGGCGTTGCGTGCACGCGCCAAGGTTCCGGTGGTGGCGGGGTTCGGGATCAAGGATGCCGCCAGCGCGGCGGCGATGGCGCGCCAGGCCGACGGCGTGGTGGTTGGCAGCGCGCTGGTATCGGTGCTGGCCGAGGCGGAGTCGGTGGAAGCGGCCACACGGGCTGCAACGGCATTCCTGGCGCCGCTGCGGCAGGCCCTGGACCGCTGAGCCGGCTGGACGACATCGCGTTGCCGGGCCCCGTTGCCCTGGGTCCGGTGACCGATGGTAGCGGCCGGCCATGCCCGTCACACGGAAGGCAGCGGCTCATGGACCCGCTCTACCCGATGTCCCGAACGTACGTACCAGCATGGTTTTTCACCGTGCCTGTACGCTGCAGCGGGGGGTGCACGGGCGGGGAAAGCCTGAGCTAGACTGTCCGCCTTTGCGGCCGTCGGGCCGCCCTGAACGGAAGTAGCAACCCGCATGAGTTGGCTCAGCAAGTTGATGCCGTCTGGCATCCGCACCGACAATGTCCCCAGCAAGAAGCGCAGCGTCCCCGAGGGCCTGTGGGAGAAGTGCAGCAGCTGTGGCAGCGCGCTTTACCGCCCGGAGCTGGAAGCGAACCTGGAAGTCTGCCCCAAGTGCGGCCACCACATGGCGATCCGCGCACGTGCGCGCCTGGCGGCCCTGTTCGATGACGGCAGCACCACGGAGATCGCCGCGCGCCTGGGACCGAACGACCTGCTCAAGTTCAAGGACCAGAAGAAGTACGCCGAGCGGATCAAGATCGCGCAGAAGAACACTGGCGAATATGACGCGCTGATTGCCATGCGCGGCCTGCTCAAGGGCCGTCCATTGGTCGCCTCCTCGTTTGATTTCGCCTTCATGGGCGGTTCGATGGGGTCGGTGGTCGGCGAGCGTTTCGCGCTGGCGGCAGAAACCGCGCTGGAGATCGGTGCACCTTATGTGTGCTTCTCAGCCAGCGGCGGCGCGCGCATGCAGGAAGGCCTGTTCTCGTTGATGCAGATGGCCAAGACCTCGGCGGCGCTGGGCAAGCTGCGTGAAGCCGGCCTGCCGTACATCTCCGTGCTGACCCATCCGACTACCGGTGGCGTATCGGCGTCCTTTGCGATGCTGGGCGACATCAACATTGCCGAGCCGCAGGCGCTGATCGGCTTTGCCGGCCCACGCGTGATCGAGCAGACCGTGCGCGAGAAGCTGCCCGAAGGCTTCCAGCGCTCCGAATTCCTGCTCGAACACGGCGCCATCGACCAGATCTGTGACCGCCGCGAACTGCGCGACCGCCTGTCCGAACTGCTGGCCATGCTGCGTCGCGAACCTGCGTCCGCGGCGTCCTGATGGGGACGCGCAAGTACTTTGGTACCGATGGCATCCGTGGCCGCGTCGGCGAAGGCGTGATCTCGGCCGATTTCGTGCTGCGCCTGGGCAATGCCTTCGGCCGCGTGCTGGTGGCCCAGCGCCGCAGCGATGCCCGGCGTCCGGTGGTGGTGATCGGCAAGGACACCCGTATTTCCGGCTACATGTTCGAGGCGGCGCTGGAGGCCGGCCTGGTCGCGGCAGGCGTGGACGTGCAGTTGCTGGGGCCGATGCCCACGCCAGCAGTCGCTTTCCTGAGCCGCACGCTGGGCGCGGATGCCGGCATCGTCATCAGTGCCTCGCACAACCCGCACCACGACAACGGCATCAAGTTCTTCTCCGCGCAGGGTGAGAAGCTCGATGACCGCACCGAACTGGCGCTGGAAGCGGAGATCGATGCGCCGTTCGCCACCGCTGAATCGGAGAAGCTTGGCAAGGCCATGCGCGCGCGCGAGGCGATCGGCCGCTATATCGAATTCTGCAAGGCCAGCGTGCCACGCAGCTTCGACCTGCGAGGCATGCGCCTGGTGCTGGACTGCGCGCACGGTGCCACCTACCACATCGCGCCCCTGCTGTTCCGCGAGCTGGGCGCGGAGGTGATCGACATCGGCACCAGCCCGAACGGGCTCAACATCAACGATGGCGTCGGTTCGACCCACATCGACAACCTGGCGGCCAAGGTGCGTGAAACCGGCGCTGACCTGGGCATCGCCTTCGATGGCGACGGCGACCGCGTGCTGATGGCCGATGACCAGGGGAACCCGGTCGACGGCGACGACCTGCTCTACATCCTGGCCAGGTCCTGGCAGGCGGAAGGGCGGCTGCACGGTCCGGTGGTGGGTACCCTGATGACCAATTTCGGCCTGGAACAGGCCCTGGCTGGCCTGCAGATTCCGTTCGTGCGCAGCAACGTCGGTGACCGCTATGTACACCAGGCGTTGATCGAAGGCGGTGGCGTGCTCGGTGGGGAAACCTCCGGCCACCTGCTGTGCCTGGACCGTGCGACCACCGGTGATGCCATCGTCAGCGCCCTGCAGGTACTGGTGGCGCTGCGCAATGCCGGCCACAGCCTGCGCCAGGCACTGCAGCCGCTGGCCAAGGTGCCGCAGAAGACGGTCAACGTGCGCCTGGGCACGGCGTCGGCGAAAGCCACCGTGCAGGCGGGCAGCGTGCAGGATGCGTTGCGCCAGGCGCAGCAGGCCGTGGCCGGGCGCGGACGCGCGTTCCTGCGTCCATCGGGTACCGAGCCTGTGGTGCGGGTGACGGTAGAGGCCGACGAGGCCGGACTGATGCAGGACACGCTGGACCGGCTGTCGACTGCAGTAAAAGCCGCCGCCGCCGCGTAGGCGGTAGCGGAGCGGGGTGGTGCCGGGCGATGCCCGGCGGGCTGCTGGCGCACCCTGCCTGATCTGTCACAATGTCCAGCCGGACCGCCGAGCGCTCCGGACCGTTCATTTGACCAGCCAGGACATGTTGTGAGCCAGATTCCCACCCTCGACATCACCCGCTTTGACAGCGACCGCGACGCCTTCGTGGCGGAGCTGGGCGCCGCGTACCGCCAGTGGGGGTTCGCCGGCATCCGCAACCATGGCATTCCGCAGGCGGACATCGACGCGGCCTACGATGTGTTCAAGGCCTTCTTTGCCCTTCCTGACGAGGTCAAGCGCACGTACCACGTCGCTGGCGGCGGCGGTGCGCGTGGCTATACCCCGTTCGGCGTCGAAACCGCGAAAGGCTCGAAGCATTTCGACCTGAAGGAGTTCTGGCATATCGGCCGGGAGATTCCGGATGATTCGAAGTACCGCGAGGTGATGCCGCCGAACCTGTGGCCGAGCGAAGTGCCGGGATTCCGCGAACGTGGTTATGCGTTGTACCGGGCATTGGACGACCTGGGTTCGCGGGTGCTGTCGGCGTTGGCGCTGCACATCGGGCTGGCGCAGGATTTCTTCGCCGACAAGACCAACAACGGCAACTCGATCCTGCGTCCCATCCATTACCCGCCGATCACAACCGAGGCCGTGCCGAACGTGCGTGCCGGCGCCCACGGTGACATCAACTTCATCACGCTGCTGGTCGGTGCAAGCGCGGCCGGCCTGGAAGTGCAGTCGCATGAGGGTGACTGGGTTCCGTTCACATCCGATGCGGACACCATCGTGGTGAATATCGGTGACATGCTGCAGCGCCTGACCAACCACGTATATCCGTCGACCATCCACCGCGTGGTCAATCCTCCGGGTGACCTGGCGCGCCAGCCGCGCTATTCGGTGCCGTTCTTCCTGCACCCGAACCCGGATTTCCTGATCGACGTGCTGCCTTCGTGCATTTCCGAAGAGAATCCGAGCCGCTATCCGGAAGCGATCACCGCGCACGGTTTCCTTGAAGAGCGCCTGCGCGAGATCAAGCTGAAGTAAGGGGCGCCGGGCTGCTTCGACAGGCCGTGCGGCGTCGCGTAGCGCCGGGCCATGCCCGGCGGAACGGGGTGATGGGGATGGGTAGAGCGGGGCCATGCCCCGCTGCCCTTGTTTCCGGCATCGTGCCAACGGCAGCGGGGCATGGCCCCGCTCTACCAGTCTGCCCCCCCCGATGCAGCTCGAAGGCCCACCCGCCGCGAGGGGGTTCCACCCGTTCGATCATCTCGCTGCTGTAACCGGTTACGGTCCAACGAGGAATAATTTCATTCGTTATCATGGGCGGCTGATACGAAACGGAGCCATCGCCCATGCGCCGCAAGATCGTCGCCGGAAACTGGAAGCTGCACGGCAGCCGCGAATTCGCCACTTCGCTGGTCACGGACATCGCCAACGGGGCGCCGGAGCAGGGGGTTGAACTGGTGATCCTGCCGCCACTGCCCTACCTGGGCGAGCTGGTTGATGACTTTTCCGACACCGGGCTGCAGTTCGGCGCCCAGGACGTCAGCTGCAACGAGAAGGGCGCCTACACCGGCGAGGTTTCCGCCGTGATGCTGCACGAAGTCGGTGCGCGCTATGGCCTGGTCGGTCACTCCGAGCGTCGCCAGTACCATCACGAGAGCAGCGAACTGGTCGCGCGCAAGTTCGCCGCCGCCCTGCATGCGGGCCTGGTTCCGGTGCTGTGCGTGGGGGAGACCCTGGAGCAGCGTGAAGCCGGCCAGACCGAAGCGGTGATCGCCAGCCAGCTGGCCCCGGTGCTGCAGAAGGTGGGCGGGCAGGGCTTCGCCAACGCCGTGGTGGCCTATGAGCCGGTCTGGGCCATCGGCACCGGCCGCACCGCCAGCAAGGAGCAGGCCCAGCAGGTACATGCCTTCATCCGTGGCGAAGTGGCCAAGGTGGATGCTAGAATCGCTGATTCGCTGTCCATCCTTTACGGTGGCAGTGTGAAGCCCGACAATGCGGCCGAGCTGTTCGCACAGCCCGACGTCGACGGTGGGCTGGTAGGTGGTGCCTCGCTGGTCGCCGCCGATTTTCTGGCCATCGCCCGGGCGGCGGCTGCAACCTGATAGAAAGTAGTCCGAGGACGGATTCCAGATGCTGATGTTGATCCTCAATATCGTTTACGTGCTGGTCGCGGTGGCCATGGTCGCGCTGATCCTGATGCAGCGTGGCTCGGGCGCAGCGGCCGGTTCGGGCTTTGGTGCCGGCGCCTCGGGCACGGTGTTCGGTGCGCGCGGCGCGTCCAATTTCCTGTCCAAGTCGACCAAGTGGCTGGCGGTGCTGTTCTTCGGCATCAGTCTGTTCATGGCCTGGTACGCCGGCCACGGCAGCCGCCCTGCCGCGCAGCAGGACCTCGGCCTGATGGCCGCGCCGGCCGTGACCGTTCCGGCGGCACCCGCAGGCGAGCGTCCGGCCACCGTGCCGGCCGCCGATCCGGTTCCCTCGCAGCCGGTCCCGGCCGCGACTGTGCCGGCTCAGGCGGAATCTCCGGTTGCTGGTGAAGAAAAGCAGCCGGAAGGCTCCCAGAAAGACTGAAGACGGTTACAATACGCAGCGCGCCGGGTGATCCATGATCGGTCGGCGCGTTCGTAAGCCCAGGTGGCGGAATTGGTAGACGCACTACCTTGAGGTGGTAGCGACTTAGGTCGTAGGGGTTCGAGTCCCCTCTTGGGCACCATTTAGTAAGTAAAGCGGGTACGTCTGGCGCGCTCGGCGCCAGGTAGCGGGATCCGTCCACTCCCCCATGCCAAAGCGCCTGCAGGCGCGGCGGCAGAGGCAAGAGAGAATCGCTGTGCTGGCCGAATATTTGCCGTCTCTTCTGTTTCTGATCGTAGCCACCGGTATCGGCATCACGCTGATGCTCGTCGGACGATTCCTCGGCCCACGCCGACCCGATCTGGAAAAACTCTCGCCGTACGAGTGCGGCTTCGAGGCTTTCGAAGACGCACGCATGAAGTTCGACGTGCGCTACTACCTGATCGCGATCCAGTTCATCGTCTTCGATCTGGAAATCATCTTCATCGTGCCCTGGACCCAGGTCTTCATGGAGCTCGGCGCGCGTTCGCTGGTCACCATGGGCCTGTTCGTCGGCATGTTGTTCCTCGGTTTCATTTATGTCTGGAAGAAGGGAGCGCTGGAATGGGAGTGATTCAGACTCTCGACGGCCTGATGAACAACCCCAGCCCGGAAGGGCGGGTTGACGACATCCTGCGACCGGCCGGCGATAATCCGCTGCTGGAAAAAGGCTATGTCACCACCAGCGTCGACGCGCTGCTCAACTGGGCACGTACCGGTTCGATGTGGCCGATGACCTTCGGCCTGGCCTGCTGCGCCGTTGAAATGATGCATGCCGGTGCGGCGCGCCTGGACCTGGACCGCTACGGCGTGGTGTTCCGTCCGTCGCCGCGCCAGTCCGACGTGATGATCGTGGCCGGAACGCTGGTCAACAAGATGGCCCCGGCGCTGCGCAAGGTCTACGACCAGATGCCGGACCCCAAGTGGGTCATCTCGATGGGTAGCTGCGCCAATGGCGGCGGCTATTACCATTATTCCTATTCAGTGGTCCGCGGGTGCGACCGCGTGGTGCCGGTGGACATCTATGTCCCGGGTTGCCCGCCGACCGCCGAAGCGCTGGTGTACGGGATCCTGCAGTTGCAGAAGAAGATCTGGCGTACGCAGACCATCGCCCGCTGACCCTTCCACCTTACAAGAGCGCGCCAAGCCCCCATGGCAGAGCAAGCATCCTTCATCGACCGACTTTCCACGCGTTTCGCTGGCGCGAAGGTCATCGTGGTCGAACCCCGCGGCGAAGTGACGCTGGAAGTGCCTGCCGCCGATTGGCACGCCACCGCGCTCGCACTGCGTGACGAGTTTGGTTTCGAGCAGTCCGTCGACCTGTGCGGCGTCGATTACCTCGGTTATGGCTCCGACGAATGGGACACCGCTGATGTCTCCTCGCAGGGCTTCAGCCGTGGCGTGGAAGGCAAGGCCCAGGGCCGCTTCGCCTGGGGTGAGTTCCCCAGCGAGGAAAGTGCCGCGGGCGCCCAGCCCCAGCACGTGCCGGCCCAGCGTTTTGCCGTGGTCGCGCAGCTGCGCTCCTACCAGCACAACCTGATGCTGCACCTGCGCTGCTTCGCGCCCAATGAAGGGTTGCCGGTGGTCGCATCGCTTACCGACGTCTGGCCGGGCCTGAACTGGTTCGAGCGCGAAGCATTCGACCTGTACGGCGTGATCTTCGAGGGCCATCCGGACCTGCGTCGCATCCTGACCGACTATGGATTCGTCGGCCATCCGTTCCGCAAGGATTTCCCGCTGATCGGCAACGTCGAAGTGCGCTACGACGAAGAGAAGAAGCGCGTGGTGTATGAGCCGGTCACCTCGGTGGAGCCGCGTGTCGGCGTGCCGCGCGTGATCCGTGACGACGCCCGCCTGCAGACCGCAGCCGGTGAGCGTTCGCAGGAGGCAGTGAAGTGAGCCAGTTCCATCAAGCGCGCGAAGCCTTCGCGAGCAATGCTGCCGAAAGCCGGCAGGAAATCCGCAATTACACGATGAATTTCGGCCCGCAGCATCCGGCCGCGCACGGTGTGCTGCGCCTGATCCTGGAAATGGACGGCGAAACCATCATGCGTGCCGATCCGCACGTGGGCCTGCTGCACCGTGGTACCGAGAAGCTGGCCGAATCCAAGCCGTTCAACCAGTCCATCGGTTACATGGACCGCCTCGACTACGTGTCGATGATGTGCAATGAACACGCCTACGTGCGCGCGATCGAGACCCTGATGGGGATCGAGGCGCCGGAGCGTGCGCAGTACATCCGCACCATGTTCGACGAGATCACCCGCATCCTGAACCACCTGATGTGGCTGGGTTCCAACGGCCTGGACCTGGGGGCGATGGCCGTGATGCTGTACGCCTTCCGCGAACGCGAAGAGCTGATGGACTGCTATGAGGCGGTTTCCGGCGCGCGCATGCACGCGGCGTACTACCGTCCGGGTGGCGTCTACCGCGACCTGCCGGACCACATGCCGAAGTACAGGGAGTCGCGCTGGCACAAGGGCAAGGCGCTCAAGCAGCTCAATGCCGCGCGCGAAGGTTCGCTGCTGGACTTCCTGGAGAACTTCACCAATGAGTTCCCGGGACGTGTCGACGAGTATGAAACCCTGCTCACCGACAACCGTATCTGGAAGCAGCGTACCGTCGGCATCGGCGTGGTTACCCCGGAACAGGCCCATGCGTGGGGCATGACCGGCGTGATGCTGCGCGGCTCGGGCATCGCCTGGGACCTGCGCAAGAAGCGTCCGTATGCCAAGTACGATGCCGTCGATTTCGATATCCCGCTGGGCAAGGAAGGCGACTGCTACGACCGTTACCTGGTCCGTGTCGCCGAGATGCGCGAGTCCAACCGGATCATCAAGCAGTGCGTGGCATGGCTGAAGGCCAACCCGGGCCCGGTGATCGTCAACAACTTCAAGGTCGCGCCGCCCAGCCGCGAGGCCATGAAGGACGACATGGAAGCGCTGATCCACCACTTCAAGCTGTTCAGTGAAGGCTACTGCGTGCCGGCCGGCGAGACCTACGCCGCCGTAGAGGCGCCGAAGGGCGAGTTCGGCTGCTACCTGATGTCCGATGGTGCGAACAAGCCGTTCCGCGTGCACCTGCGTGCACCGGGCTTCGCGCACCTGTCCTCGATCGATTCGATCGTGCGCGGCCACATGCTGGCCGACGTGGTGGCGATGATCGGCACCTACGACCTGGTATTCGGCGAGGTCGACCGGTAATGCGGATCGACCTTCCCACCTTTCCTGCAGGCAGCCGGCGCAAGCCGGCGCCGCAGCACCTGGAATTTCAAGTCATGCATTTCGCTGAGGTCGGCCGATGAAGGCGACAGGTAATTTCGAGGCGGCGCGCGACGTCGACCCGATGGTGGTGCTGAGCGACAAGACCCGTGCTCACATCGATCACTGGCTGTCCAAGTTCCCGCCGGACCGCAAGCGTTCGGCGGTGCTGCAGGGCCTGCACGCCGCGCAGGAGCAGAACGGTGGCTGGCTGACCGACGAACTGATCGCCGGCGTGGCCAGGTACCTGGACCTGCCGCCGGTGTGGGCCTACGAGGTCGCCAGCTTCTACTCCATGTTCGAGCTGGAGAAGGTTGGCCGCCACAACGTGGCGTTCTGCACCAACATCAGCTGCTGGTTGAACGGTGCCGAGGACCTGGTCGCGCACGCCGAGAAGAAGCTCGGCTGCAGGACCGGCCAGTCCACCGCTGACGGCCGCATCTACCTCAAGCGCGAAGAAGAGTGCCTGGCCGGTTGTGCCGGTGCACCGATGATGGTCATCAACGGCCATTACCACGAGCGCCTGACTGTCGAGAAAGTCGACGAGCTGCTGGACGGGTTGGAGTAAGCCATGGCACATCATCACGCATCCAGTGGACCGGTCGGCCCCGCACCGTTGCCGCACCAGGTGGTCTACACCACCCTGCATTACGACACCCCGTGGTCGTACGAGAGCTACCTCAAGACCGGTGGTTATGCCGCCCTGCGCAGGATCCTCGAAGAGAAGATCCCGCCGGAGCAGGTCATCGAGATGGTCAAGCAGTCGAACCTGCGCGGCCGTGGCGGCGCGGGCTTCCCGACCGGCCTGAAGTGGTCCTTCATGCCCAAGGGCGCCATGCAGAAATACATCCTGTGCAATTCGGATGAATCCGAGCCGGGTACCTGCAAGGACCGCGACATCCTGCGCTACAACCCGCATTCGGTGGTGGAGGGCATGGCGATCGCCTGCTATGCCACCGGTTCCACCGTGGGCTACAACTACCTGCGCGGCGAATTCCACCATGAGCCGTTCGAGAACTTCGAGCAGGCCCTGGCGGACGCCTATGCGAATGGATGGCTGGGCAAGGACATCCTCGGCAGCGGCGTGGACATCGATATCTACGGTGCGCTGGGCGCCGGCGCCTACATCTGCGGCGAAGAAACCGCGCTGATGGAGTCGCTGGAGGGCAAGAAGGGCCAGCCGCGCTACAAGCCGCCGTTCCCCGCCAATTTCGGCCTGTACGGCAAGCCCAGCACGATCAACAACACTGAAACCTATGCCTCGGTGCCGGCGATCATCCGCAACGGCCCGGAATGGTTCCAGAGCCTGTCGCTGACCAAGAACGGCGGCCCGAAGATCTTTTCGGTCTCCGGTTGCGTGCAGAAGGGCGGCAATTTCGAAGTGCCGCTGGGCACCACCTTCGACGAGCTGCTGGAAATGGCCGGTGGCCTGAAGCCGGGCCGCAAGCTCAAGGGCGCGGTCCCGGGCGGCGTCTCGATGCCGGTGCTGAAGGCCGAAGAGCTCAAGGGCCTGCAGATGGACTACGACACCCTGCGTGCCCTCGGCACCGGACTGGGGTCGGGTGCCATCGTGGTGCTGGATGACAGCGTGTGCTGCGTCAAGTTCGCCTGCCGCATCAGCCAGTTCTTCCACAAGGAATCCTGTGGCCAGTGCACCCCGTGCCGCGAAGGTACCGGCTGGATGCACCGGGTGCTGGAGCGCATCGTCGCCGGCAAGGCGACGATGGAAGACCTGCACCAGTTGAAGGCGGTGGCCGGCCAGATCGAAGGCCACACCATCTGCGCGTTCGGTGAAGCGGCGGCATGGCCCATCCAGGGCTTCCTGCGCCAGTTCTGGGACGAATTCGAGTACTACATCGTCAACGGTCATTCGATGGTTGACGGCAAGAAGGTGGAGGCTGCTGCCGCATGAGCGCGCAACCGGTAAATCCCAACGTGCCACCGGACCACGTGACCGTCGAAATCGACGGCCAGTCCCTGGTGGTGCCCAAGGGTTCGATGATCATCCAGGCCGCCGACAAGGCCGGCATCCCGATTCCGCGCTTCTGCTACCACGAGAAGCTGCCGATCGCCGCCAACTGCCGCATGTGCCTGGTGGACGTGGAGAAGTCGCCGAAGCCGGCACCTGCCTGCGCCACGCCGGTCATGGATGGCATGAAGGTCGCCACCCGCAGTGAGAAGGCGCTCAAGTTCCAGCGTTCGGTGATGGAGTTCCTGCTCATCAACCACCCGCTGGATTGCCCGGTCTGCGACCAGGGCGGCGAGTGCGAGCTGCAGGACGTATCGCTGGGCTATGGCCGTTCGGTCAGCCGCTTCAACGAGCGCAAGCGCGTGGTGGTCGACGAGGACATGGGGCCACTGGTCGCCACCGAGATGACCCGTTGCATCCAGTGCACCCGTTGCGTCCGCTTCACCGCCGATGTCGCCGGTACTTACGAACTGGGTGGCATGTACCGCGGCGAGAACCTGCAGATCGGTACCTACGACGGCAAGCCGTTGACCACCGAGCTGTCGGGCAACGTGGTCGACGTGTGCCCGGTGGGCGCGCTGACCAACAAGGTATTCCAGTTCCGCGCCCGTCCGTGGGAACTGAACGCACGCGAATCGCTGGGTTACCACGACGCGATGGGATCGAACCTGTTCCTGCACGTGCGTCGCGGCGAAGTGCTGCGCACGGTGCCGCGCGACAACGAGCTGGTCAACGAATGCTGGCTGTCCGACCGTGACCGCTATTCGCACCAGGGCCTGTACAGCGAAGACCGTGCGGTCAAGCCGCTGCGCAAGGTCGATGGCGAATGGAAGGAAGTGAGCTGGGCCGAAGGCCTGGCCGCGGCCGCCGGGATCCTCAAGGCGAACCAGGGCGACAACCTGGGCGTGCTGGTGCACCCGTCCACCTCGAACGAGGAGGGCGCACTGCTGGCCCGCCTGGCATCGGGCCTGGGCAGCACCAACATCGACCACCGGATCAACAACCGCGACTTCTCCGACGCCGCCACTGCCGAAGTGTTCGGCCTGCCGCTGGCTGAAATCGAAGGCGCCGATCGCATCGTCGTTCTGGGCAGCAACATCCGCCACGAGCTGCCGCTGCTGCATGCCCGCCTGCGCAAGGCGCAGACCAGCAATGGCGCGAAGATCCACGTGGTCAACCCGGTCGACTTCGACTTTGCCTTCAGCATCGCCGGCAAGCAGATCGTCGCGCCGTCGAAGTTCGCCGATGCGCTGGCCAGCGCCGAGCTGCGCTCGGCCGTGCAGGGTGGCAACAACACCGTGCTGATCGTCGGTGGCATCGCCGAGAACCACCCGCAGGCGGCCGCCATCCGTGCCGCGGCGCGTGAGTTCGCCGCCGCCACCGGTGCAAAGCTGTGCCGCATCCCGCAGGGCGCCAATGCCATCGGCTTGGCCCGTGCCGGCGTGCTGCCGGCCGGCAAGGACGTGGCCAGCATGCTGGCGCAGCCGCGCCAGGCCTACGTGGTCTACGGCCTGGAGCCAGGCCTGGATTTCGCCGACGCCCCAGCCGCCCGCAAGGCGCTGGCCGGCGCGCAGGTAGTGGCGTTCAGCCAATTCGCCTGCGCCTCGACCCGCGATGTCGCCGACGTGATCCTGCCGATCGGCGCACTGCCGGAGATCGACGCCACCCTGACCAACCTCGATGGCCGCGAACAGTCGGCGCGTGCCGGCGGCAAGCTGCCGGGCGAGGCCCGTGAAGGCTGGCGCGTGCTGCGCGCGCTCGGTGGCGAGATGGCGCTGGCGGGTTTTGCTTTCACCGACCTGGCCGGCCTGCGCGCCAGCCTGGCGCCCGTGGACGTGGCCATCGCCGCTTCGGCTGCGGCGGCCAGTGCCAGCGATGGCTGGGAAGTCGCCTCGACCGCGGCGATCTACCGTACCGATGCGGTGGTCCGCCGTGCGCCGGCGCTGCAGTCGCATCCGCTGAACACGGCTCCACGCATCGTGCTCAATGCCGATGACGCGGCCCGCCTGCAGCTGCAGGAAGGGCAGATGGCCAAGGTCGGCACCGATGCCGGTCGCGCCACGCTGCCGGTGGTGGTCGATGCCCGCGTCGCCGCGGGTGCGGTCTGGATTGAATCGGGCCACGGTGCAACCGCACCGCTGGGTGCCGCTCGCGTATCGGTGGTGGCTGCATGAACGAATTGCTGTTGAACGCGGTCGATCCGCTGCACCAGTGGCTGCTTGGCCTCGGTGAGATCGGTGCGCTGGCCTGGATCATCCTGAAGATCCTGGTGATCACCGTGCCGGTGATCATCTCGGTGGCCTTCTACGTGGTCTGGGAGCGCAAGCTGATTGGCTGGATGCATGTCCGCCATGGCCCGATGTACGTGGGCATGGGCATCTTCCAGGCCTTCGCCGACGTCTTCAAGCTGCTGTTCAAGGAAGTCCTGCAGCCGGCCAACGCGCACAAGGTGATGTTCCTGCTGGCACCGCTGATCACCCTGGCACCGGCATTCGCCGCCTGGTCGGTGGTGCCGTTCGATGCGCAGCTGGTGTTGTCCAACGCCAATGCCGGCCTGCTGTACCTGCTGGCGATGACCTCGCTGGGCATATATGGCGTGATCCTTGCTGGTTGGGCCTCCAACTCCAAGTACGCCTTTCTCGGTGCCATGCGCGCTTCGGCGCAGATGATCAGCTACGAAATCGCGATGGGTTTCGCCCTGGTCGGCGTGATGATCGCTTCGGGAAGCCTCAACCTGACCGGCATCGTGATGGCGCAGGCCGGCAACTCGGGCCTGTTCGACTGGTTCCTGCTGCCGCTGTTCCCGCTGTTCGTCGTGTACTGGGTGTCCGGCGTGGCCGAAACCAACCGCGCGCCGTTCGACGTGGTGGAAGGTGAATCGGAAATCGTCGCCGGCCACATGGTCGAGTATTCCGGCGGTGCATTCGCACTGTTCTTCCTGGCCGAGTACGCGAACATGATCCTGATCAGCTTCCTGATCTCGATCTTCTTCCTCGGTGGCTGGCTGAGCCCGATCCAGGGCTGGGTGGACCCGGGCGAGATCTCGCCGTTCATCGACTGGATCTGGAAGGGCGGCTGGCCGTGGCTGTTCCTCAAGGTGTTCTTCTTCGCCAGTGCCTACATCTGGTTCCGTGCCAGCTTCCCGCGCTTCCGTTATGACCAGATCATGCGGCTGGGCTGGAAGGTCTTCATTCCGCTGACCATTCTGTGGATCGCGGTCACCGCCGTGATGGTGTTCTTCGGCGTGATTCAAAAGGGCGTCTAAAGTGATGAACAGGATTACCCATTACTTCAAGAGCCTGCTGCTGCTCGAGCTGTTGGCCGGGCTGTGGCTGACGCTGAAGTACAGCTTCAAGCCGAAGTACACGATGATGTACCCGATGGAGAAGTTCCCGCAGTCCCCGCGCTTCCGCGGCCTGCATGCGCTGCGCCGCTATCCCAACGGCGAAGAGCGCTGCATCGCCTGCAAGCTGTGCGAGGCGGTCTGCCCGGCGCTGGCCATCACCATCGATTCGGCCAAGCGGGAGGACGGCACCCGCCGTACCACCCGCTACGACATCGATCTGTTCAAGTGCATCTTCTGTGGCTTCTGCGAGGAAAGCTGCCCGGTGGACTCGATCGTCGAGACCCATATCCTCGAGTACCACTTCGAGAATCGTGGCGAGAACATCGTAACCAAGCCGCAGCTGCTGGCCCTGGGGGATCGGCTTGAAGCCGAGATCGCCGAGCGCCGTGCCGCCGACGCCGCATACCGCTGAGGTCGAGAAATGGATTGGGTAAATATCGTTTTCTGGATTTTCGCCATCGCAGCCGGTGTTTCGGCGGCGGCGGTGATCAGCGTGCGCAACCCGGTCAACGCCGTGCTTTGGCTGGTGCTGACCTTCTTTTCGGTCGCCTGCATCTGGCTGCTGATCGGTGCTGAGTTCCTCGGCGTGGCGCTGGTGCTGGTCTACGTGGGCGCGGTGATGGTGCTGTTCCTGTTCGTGGTGATGATGCTGGACATCCATCCGGACAACCTGCGCGAAGGCTGGGTGCGTTACCTGCCGGTCGGCCTGGTCGTGGCGGTGGTGATGCTGGTGCAGATCGTCACGCTGATCGGGGTGAAGGGCAGGGCGGTCAATCCGTTCCCGGCCGACAACGCGGCTGCATTGGCCGCCGATACCTCCAACATCACCTGGCTGGCCCGCAGCCTGTTCACCGAATACCTGCTGCCGTTCGAGTTCGCGGCGGTGATCCTGACCGTGGCCGTGGTGGCTGCGGTCATGCTGACGCTGCGCCGTCGCACCGGCATCAAGACGCAGAGCCCGGGGCTGCAGACCATGGTCAAGTCGGGCGACCGCCTGCGCGTGGTCAAGATGGACGTCGACCAGCCGTTCGTGCACAGCAACACCAAGGCGGCCGATGGCACGCCTGCCGACGGCGAGGAGGCCAAGCCATGATTACGTTGGGCCATATTCTGGGGCTGGGCGCGGTGCTGTTCTGCATCAGCCTGGCAGGCATCTTCCTCAACCGGAAGAACGTCATCGTCCTGTTGATGTCCGTGGAGCTCATGCTGCTCTCGGTGAACATCAATTTCGTCGGGTTTTCGCGCGAACTGGGTGACACGGCCGGACAGCTGTTCGTGTTCTTCATCCTGACCGTGGCAGCCGCCGAGGCCGCTATCGGCCTGGCGATCCTGGTGACCCTGTTCCGCACACGCCGCACGATCAATGTCGGCGAAGTCGATTCGTTGAAGGGCTGATCCACAGATGGAAATCACACTCTCCAAGAGTCTGTTGATCGCAGTGGTGCTTGCACCGCTGTTCGGCAGCATCATCGCCGGCCTGTTCGGTCGCCAGGTCGGGCGCCGCGGTGCCCAGACCATCACCATCGCCGGCGTGGCGCTCAGCTGCGCGCTGTCGGTCCACACGCTGTACCAGTTGTTGTGGGGCGGGGCGCAGCCGTTCAACCAGAACCTGTACACCTTCTTCGAGGTCGGCCAGTACACCGCCCACGTCGGTTTCATGATCGACAAGCTGACCGCGATGATGATGGTCGTGGTGACCTTCGTGTCGCTGCTGGTGCACATCTACTCCATCGGCTACATGTCCGATGATTCGGGTTACCAGCGCTTCTTCAGCTACATCTCGCTGTTCACCTTCTCGATGCTCACCCTGGTGATGAGCAACAACTTCCTGCAGCTGTTCTTCGGCTGGGAAGCGGTGGGCCTGGTGTCGTACCTGCTGATCGGTTTCTATTTCAAGAAGCCGACGGCGATCTTCGCCAACATGAAGGCGTTCCTGGTCAACCGTGTCGGTGACTTCGGCTTCCTGCTCGGCATCGGCGGCGTGATGTGGGTGTTCGGCACCCTGGATTACGCCACCGTGTTCGCCAAGATCATGGATCCGTCGCTGGCCAACGGTGCCATCCAGGTGTGGTCCGGTTCGCTCGGCCTGTTCGGCATGCACCTGCAGGTGCTGGACCAGCCGGTCATCTGGGCCAGCGCCACGGTGATCTGCATCTGCCTGTTCATCGGCGCGATGGGCAAGTCGGCGCAGGTGCCGCTGCACGTCTGGCTGCCGGACTCGATGGAAGGCCCGACCCCGATCTCGGCACTGATCCACGCCGCGACCATGGTCACCGCCGGCATCTTCATGGTGACCCGCATGTCGCCGTTGTTCGAGCTGTCGCAGACCGCATTGAACTTCGTGCTGTTCATCGGTGCCACCACGGCGTTCTTCACCGGCCTGATCGGTATCGTGCAGAACGACATCAAGCGCGTGGTGGCCTATTCCACGCTGTCCCAGCTCGGTTACATGACCGTGGCGCTCGGTGTGTCGGCCTATTCGGGCGCGGTGTTCCACCTGATGACCCATGCCTTCTTCAAGGCGTTGCTGTTCCTCGGCGCGGGCTCGGTGATCATCGCCATGCACCACGAGCAGGACATGCGGAAGATGGGTGGCCTGCGCAAGTACATGCCGATCACCTTCGTCACCATGTGGATCGGTACGCTGGCGCTGGTCGGTACTCCGTTCTTCTCCGGCTTCTACTCGAAGGACACCATCATCGAGGCGGCCGAGATCCATGCCCACATGTCGCACAGCTGGGTGGCCACGTATGGCTACTGGGCCGTGCTGGGTGGCGTGCTGATCACCAGCTTCTACAGCTTCCGCCTGCTGTTCCTGACCTTCCATGGCAAGGAGCGCTTCCGTGAGGTGGCCCATGACGCGCACGGCGACGGCCATGACAGCCACGGACATGATGGCCACGCTGTCGAGGCGCAGCATGGCGCACATGCGGCCGATGCACATGACGACCATGGCCATGGCCACGGCCCGGTCGAGCCGCGCGAGTCGCCGTGGGTGGTGACCCTGCCGTTGATCCTGCTGGCCATCCCGTCGATCGCCATCGGTTTCTTCAGCATCGGTCCGATGCTGCACGGTACCGACTGGGCCGGCCACCACGTACATGAGGCCATCAAGGGCCAGGCGACCAACTTCTTCACCGGCATCGTGGATTTCTACGACCCGGCAAAGAACACCGTCGGCTTCCTGAGCGAGCACTTCCATGGTCCCGTGGCGTTCGCGCTGCATGGCATGACCCTGCCGCCTTTCTGGCTGACCCTGGCAGGCTTCCTGCTGGCGGCGCTGTTCTACCTGTGGAAGCCGGACCTGTCCGGCAAGGCACGCAAGGCGCTGGCGCCGCTGGTGTCGGTGCTGGAGAACAAGTACGGCTTCGATACGCTGTGGATCGACGGTTTCGCCGGCGGCGGCGTCAAGCTGGGCAAGGTATCGCGCTGGATCGACAGCAACATCGTCGACGGTACGGTCAACCTGGTCGCACGTGGGGCCGATGTGGCAGCCAACCTGCTGCGTCGTACCCAATCCGGTTTCCTCTATCACTACGCCTTCGCGATGATCATCGGCCTGATTGCCCTTCTGGGCCTGCTGATGCATTACCTGCGTTGATGACCTGTACGGAATAAGAAAACGTGTCGAACTGGCCCCTACTTAGTGTCCTCATCTGGCTGCCGATCATCGGTGGTGCCCTGGTCCTTGCCATCCGTGATGCGCAGACCGCCCGTTGGGCGTCGCTGGGCGTTGCGCTGCTGACCTTCGCCCTGAGCATCCCGCTGCTCACCGGTTACGACCCGGGCATCGACGCATTGCAGTTCGTCGAAACCCGCGCCTGGATCCCGGCGTACGACATCGGCTACAACCTGGGCGTGGACGGCATCGCCATCGCGTTGATCGCGTTGACCACGCTGGTCAGCGTGCTTGCCCTGATCGGTGCCTGGAGTGCCATCGACAAGCGGGTGAACCAGTACGTGGCGGCCTTCCTGATCCTGGAAGGCGTCACCGTCGGCATCTTCGCCGCGACCGACGCGATGCTGTTCTACGTGTTCTTCGAAGCGATGCTGATCCCGATGTTCCTGATCATCGGTGTATGGGGCGGCCCGCGCCGCATCTATGCCGCGCTGAAGTTCTTCCTCTACACCTTCCTCGGCTCGGTGCTGATGCTGGTGGCGCTGGTGTACCTGTACCTGAAGGGCGGCAGCTTCCAGCTGGCCGATCTGTACGCGCTGCAGCTGAGCGCCACCGAGCAGACCTGGATCTTCTTCGCCTTCCTGATCGCCTTCGCGGTCAAGGTACCGATGTTCCCGGTGCATACCTGGCTGCCGGACGCGCACGTGGAAGCGCCGACCGCCGGTTCGGTGATCCTGGCTGCCATCGCGCTGAAGATCGGTGGCTACGGTTTCCTGCGCTTCAACCTGCCGATCGTCCCTGACGCGTCGCAGGAGTGGGCGTGGCTGGTGATCGCGCTGTCGCTGATCGCGGTGATCTACGTCGGCCTGGTCGCCCTGGTGCAGGACGACATGAAGAAGCTGATTGCTTATTCGTCGATCGCGCACATGGGCTTTGTCACCCTGGGCACCTTCATCGCCCTGTGGCTGGTGCGTGAAGCCGGCAACGTCGATGCGGCCCGCCTGGGCCTGCAGGGTGCGATGGTGCAGATGATTTCGCACGGTTTCGTGTCCGGTGCGATGTTCTCCTGCGTGGGTGTGCTGTACGACCGCATGCACAGCCGCCGCATCGCCGATTACGGCGGCGTGGTCAATGTGATGCCTTGGTTCGCCACCTTCGCCATGCTGTTCTTCATGGCCAATGCGGGCCTGCCGGGCACCTCGGGTTTCGCCGGCGAGTTCATGATCATCATGGCCGCGTTCCAGCGTAATCCGTGGATCGCCCTGGGCGCCGCCACCACGCTGATCATCGGCGCTGCGTACACCCTGTGGCTGTACAAGCGTATCTTCTTCGGCGAAGTGGCCAATGCACACGTCGCCGAACTGAAGGACATCAACGGCCGCGAATGGCTGGTGCTGGGCGTGTTCGCCATTGGCGTACTGGCCCTGGGCATCTACCCCAAGCCGCTGACCGACCTGATGGAGCCGTCGATCGCCAAGCTGGCGATGCAGATCGCCTCCAGCAAGCTGCTCTGATCGGCCCGCCGAGCGAACTGATTCCAGGATTTGATAATGACCACCTCGCCGTTGCTGCCACTGACCGCTGCCGACCTGCCGCCGCTCGCCCCCGAGCTGGTGCTGGTTGCGAGCGCCTTCGCCCTGATGATCCTCGATCTGTTTGTCAGCAAGCAGAACAAACTCATCACCCACCTGTTCTCGCTGGCTGCGCTGGCCGTAGTGCTGGTCATGCTGGCGACCGGCACGGGCGGGCAGGGCGAGGTCTTCCACGGCATGTTCGTGCGTGACACCGCCGCCGATGTGATGAAGGTGGTGATCGTACTGTGCAGCGGGCTCAGCCTGGTCTATGGCTGGAGCTACCTGCGCGAGCGCGATCTGTTCCAGGGCGAGATTCCGGTACTGGTGCTGTTCGCCACCGCCGGCATGATGATCCTGGTATCCGCCGGCAGCCTGCTGATGGTCTACCTGGGGCTGGAACTGCTGGCCCTGTGCTCCTACGCCCTGGTGGCCAGCAACCGTGAGAATGGCCTGGCGTCGGAAGCGGCGATGAAGTACATCGTGCTGGGCTCGCTAGCTTCCGGCCTGCTGCTGTACGGCATGTCGTTGATCTATGGCGCTACCGGTTCGCTGCACCTGGACGTCATCAATGCCGCCATTCCGCATTCGGAAGAGCGCATGCTGCTGCTGACCGGCGCGGTGTTCATGATCGCCGGCGTGGCCTTCAAGCTTGGCGCTGCCCCGTTCCATATGTGGCTGCCCGACGTGTACCAGGGCGCCCCGGCACCGATCGCCCTGTTCATCAGTTCGGCACCGAAGCTGGCGGCATTCGGCATGGCCTACCGCCTGCTGGAAGTCGGCGTGGGTCCGCTGTCGGATGAGTGGAAGCTGCTGGTTGGCGCGCTTGCCGCGCTGTCACTGGTGATCGGCAACCTGATGGCCATTGCCCAGCACAACCTCAAGCGCATGCTGGCGTTCTCCACCGTATCGCACATCGGCTTCCTGCTGATGGGCATCGCCGGCGGCGGCGAGCAGGGTTATGCGGCCGCGCTGTTCTACGCGCTCAGCTACGCGATCATGTCCACCGCGGCCTTCGGTGCGATCATCGCCATGTCCCGCCATGGCTTCGAGGCGGAGAACATCGACGACTACAAGGGCCTGAACGCCCGTAACCCGTGGATGGCTGCGCTGATCCTGTGCATCATGGCGTCGATGGCCGGCATCCCGCCGTTCCTGGGCTTCTGGACCAAACTGGCGGTGCTGGGTGCTGCGGTCAATGGCGGCATGCTGTGGCTGGCGATCCTGGGCGTGCTGTGTGCCGTGGTGGGTGCGTTCTACTACCTGCGCGTGATCAAGGTCATGTACTTCGATGAGCCGGTCGGGGAGCCACTGCCGCGCAACGACGATCGTGTACTGGGCGTGGTGCTGGGCGTGAATGCGCTGGCGCTGCTGGCGCTGGGCGTGGCCTGGAACCCGATCATGGTGTGGTGCCAGCAGGCGTTTGCACATATTTCGTAAAAAACGATACAAACCTGCGCAATTCGTGTAATATTCGTTTCCTGAGTTGTGACTGCAGCGGTTCTGCCAGAACATCGTTGCAAGAGGCCTCCCTGGCGGAGGCAGCAATTCAACCACTTCTGATGCGGGGTGGAGCAGTCTGGCAGCTCGTCGGGCTCATAACCCGAAGGTCGCAGGTTCAAATCCTGCCCCCGCTACCAACTAGGCATCAGACGAAAGGCGATTCCGGAAACGGGGTCGCTTTTTTCGTTGCTGCCCGGGCGGGTGCCGCGCACCTTGCACCAACCCGGTGCAAGGTCTATCATCAGCGGGCTGGCGGTATATCTGATGGTTGGCTCTGTATCGAGTGCGATCATCCCGCCACCGGCTTCGACCAGAAGCTGGGCTTCGCAGGGGATCGCGTCAGCGCGCCCTGCGGCCGGAATCCAATGACCGGATTTCTACCGGACAAGGGGCCCAGCGGGCCCTTTTTCGTTTCCGGAAAGGGGTCGGCGTACTGGCTCGATCACTTTGTTTTCCAGCCGGGCTTGGCCCGGCTCTACAGAAACCCAGCCGGGCATGGCCCGGCTCTACAGAAACAAGGCAGGCTGTGAGCGACAAGGCAACTGAAATCGCGAATCTGCTCGGCCCCACCGTCGATGCGCTGGGCCTGGAGCTGCTGGGCGTCGAGTATCTGCCTGCACCCGGCGGCGCTACGCTGCGTCTGTACATCGACGTACTGATCGCCGAGCAGGACGAGCGCATCATCAACGTCGAAGACTGTGAGCGCGTGAGCCGCGAAGTGTCCGCGCAGATGGACGTGGAAGATCCGATCAGCGGCAATTACACGCTGGAGGTCTCTTCGCCCGGCGTGGATCGCCCGCTGTTCAACCTGCAGCAGTTCGGCCAGCACCTGGGGCAGAACGCCAAGGTGCAGTTGAAGCTTCCGCAGGAAAACCGTCGCCGCCTGCAGGGTCGTATCGACGCGGTCGATGCGGAACAGGGCACGATCAGCTTCACGGTCGACAACGCCACGCTGGTGGTGTCGGCCGACAACATCGACAAGGCACGCATCATGCCCGACTGGGTGGCGCTGGGGCTGGCCCCGAGCAAGCCCACCGGTCCGGCCAAGCGTCCGAAGCCGAACAAGAATCCATCCAACGAGCCTGCGGCCAAGAAGCCGCGCGCGGAGTGAGCCAATGAGCAAGGAACTTCTGCTGGTAGTTGACGCGGTCGCCAACGAAAAAGGCGTGCCCCGCGAAGTTATTTTCGACGCGATCGAGGCCGCGCTGGCTTCGGCCGCGAAGAAGCGTTATCCCGATGAGGAAGTGCTGGCGCGGGTGGCCATCGACCACAAGGACGGCACCTACGAAACGTTCCGCCGCTGGGAAGTGGTGGCTGACGACGTGGTCATGGAGTCCCCGGACCGCCAGATCCGCCTGATGGATGCCATCGACGAGGCCGAAGGTGTCGAAGTCGGCGATTTCGTCGAAGAGCAGATCGAAAACCCTGATTTTGGCCGCATCGCCGCCCAGGCGGCGAAGCAGGTCATCGTGCAGCGCGTGCGCGAAGCCGAGCGCCAGCAGGTGGTCGATGCCTGGAAGGATCGCGTGGGCGAGCTGATCACCGGCGTGGTCAAGCGTGCCGAGCGCGGCAACATCTACGTGGACCTCGGTGGCAATGCCGAAGGCTTCATCCCGAAGGACAAGGGCATTCCGCGCGACGTGCTGCGTGCCGGCGACCGTGTGCGCGGCTACCTGGCCGAAGTGCGCTCCGAGCCGCGTGGTCCGCAGCTGTTCATCAGCCGCGCCGCGCCGGAGTTCATGATCGAGCTGTTCAAGCTGGAAGTGCCGGAAGTCGGCCAGGGCCTGGTGGAAATCAAGGCCTGCGCCCGTGACCCGGGCGACCGCGCCAAGATCGCCGTGCTGGCCCACGATACCCGCACCGATCCGATCGGTGCCTGCATCGGCATGCGCGGTTCGCGCGTGCAGGCCGTGTCCAACGAGCTCAATGGCGAGCGCGTGGACATCGTGCTGTGGAACGACAACCCGGCAAACTTCGTCATCAACGCGATGGCGCCGGCGGAAGTGCAGTCGATCATCGTCGATGAAGACAAGCACTCGATGGACCTGGCCGTGGCGGAAGACCGCCTGGCCCAGGCGATCGGCAAGGGGGGCCAGAACGTGCGCCTGGCCAGTCGCCTGACCGGCTGGCAGCTCAACGTGATGACCCAGGACCAGGTGACCGCCAAGTCCGAGGCCGAGCAGAGCTCCGCACGCCAGCTGTTCATGGACAAGCTGGAAGTGGACGAGGAGATCGCCGGCATCCTGGTCAGCGAAGGCTTCGGCACGGTCGAGGAAATCGCATATGTACCGGTTGGCGAACTGCTGGCCGTCGAAGGCTTCGACGAGGACATCGTCGAAGAACTGCGCGCTCGTGCCCGCGACGCGCTGCTCAACGAGGCGCTGGCCGTCGAGGAAGGCCTGGAAGACGGCGTCCCCGCCGACGACCTGCTGGCCCTGGAAGGCATGGACGAGGTCACTGCCTACGCCCTGGCCAGCCATGGTGTGCGCACCGGTGAGGACCTGTCGGACCTGGCCGCCGACGAGGTGGTGGAGCTCGGCATCGAAGGGCTGGACCAGGAGCGCGCCGCAGCGCTGATCCTGGCCGCGCGCGCCGAGGAAATCGCCCGACTGGAACGCGGCGAATGAGCCGGCAATGAACAGGGCCCTGAGCCGATCAGGGCGTAGAATCCGCGCCACCTCCATATGCGGGGGGGCGCCCTCAAGATCATAGGATCCGAATGTCGCAGCAAACCACCATCCGCAAGCTTGCCGAACTGGTCAATACACCGGTTGAAAAACTGCTTGAACAGCTGGCAGGTGCCGGCATGAAGTTCAGCGGTCCCGACCAGGTCGTGACCAGCACCGAGAAAGTGAAGCTGCTTGGCTTCCTTCGCCGTGCCCATGGCAAGTCCGAGCAGGTCGTCGAGGAAGCCGAATCGGCTGCCAAGAAGATCACCCTGAACCGTCGCAAGCACCAGGAAGTGACGGTGAACGCGGGTCGCAGCAAGACCACCGTGAACGTGGAAGTGCGCCAGAAGCGCACCTACGACAAGGCGGCTTCGCGCATGACCCCGGATGAGGAGCGTGCCGACATCCTGCGCAAGCTGGAGGAATCCCGCCAGCGCAATCTTGACGAGCAGGCGGCATTGGCGGAGAAGGATCGCCTGCGCGACGAAGCCATCGTGCGCAAGCGCGAAGAGGAAATCGCTGCCAAGGAACGCGCTGAAGCCGAGAAGAAGGCTGCAGAAGAAGCTGCCGTGGCTGCCAAGGCAGCCGAAGCCGCTGCTGCAAGCCGTCCGGCCGCACGCCCCGCCGACGCTGCTGCACCGGCCGCGCCGCGCGCCGCACGGCCGCCGGCCGGTGGTCCCGCTGCACCGCCGCGGGGCGCTGCGCCGCCGCGTTCCGACGACCGCAACAACCGCGGTGCCGCGCGCACCGATCGCCCCGGTGGCGATCGTTTCGCCGGTCAGATGCACCTGTCGGCAGCCGACCGTGCGCGTCGTGGCAACAGCAACAGCAACAACCGTGGCCGTCCGGGCAGCCGTCCGCAGTCCGGCCGCCGTGACATGCGCGGCAGCAACAACAGTGGTCCGCATGCCTTCGAGCGGCCGACCGCACCGGTCGTGCGTGAAGTGGCGATCGGCGAAACCATCACCGTCGCGGACCTGGCGCAGAAACTCGCGCTGAAGGGCGGCGAGGTGGTGAAGGCGCTGTTCAAGATGGGCGTGATGGCCACCATCACCCAGACCATCGACCACGACACAGCGGCGCTGGTCACCGAAGAGCTCGGCCATGTCGTGGTCCGTGCCGGCAATGACGACGTCGAAGAAGCGCTGCTGGCCGCCACTGGCGAAGAGCGCAGCGAGGCTGTGGCGCGCCCGCCGGTGGTCACCATCATGGGTCACGTCGACCACGGCAAGACCTCGCTGCTGGATTACATCCGCCGCACCAAGGTCGCCACCGGCGAAGCCGGCGGCATCACCCAGCACATCGGCGCGTACCACGTCGAGACGCCGAAGGGCGTGATCAGCTTCCTGGATACCCCGGGCCATGCTGCCTTCACCTCGATGCGTGCCCGTGGCGCCAAGCTGACCGACATCGTGGTGCTGGTCGTGGCCGCCGATGACGGCGTCATGCCGCAGACCAAGGAAGCGATCCAGCACGCGCGTTCGGCGAACGTGCCGCTGATCGTGGCGATCAACAAGATCGACAAGTCCGGCGCCGATCCGATGCGGGTCAAGAACGAGCTGCTCGGTGAGCAGGTCGTCTCCGAAGACTTCGGTGGCGACATCCAGATGGTGGAGATCTCGGCCAAGGCCGGTACCGGCATCGACAACCTGCTGGACGCCATTTCCATCCAGGCCGAGCTGCTGGAGCTGAAGGCGGTGGCCGATGGCCGCGCCAGCGGCGTGGTGATCGAATCGTCGCTGGACAAGGGCCGTGGCCCGGTCGCAACGGTACTGGTGCAGCAGGGCTCGCTGAAGAAGGGCGACTACCTGGTCTGCGGTATCCAGTACGGTCGCGTGCGCGCACTGTTCGATGAAACCGGCAAGCAGCCTGACCAGGCGGGTCCGTCCATCCCGGTGCAGGTGCTGGGTCTTTCCGGCGTGCCGGAAGCAGGCGATGACTTCGTCGTGGTCGAAGACGAGCGCCTGGCCAAGGACGTTGCGCAGCAGCGCGAAACCAAGCGCCGTGAATCGCGCCTGGTGCAGTCCGCTGGCAGCCGCATGGAAGACATCATGGCCCAGCTGGGCAAGGGCGAGGGCCAGCAGGTGCTCAACCTGGTCATCAAGGCTGACGTGCAGGGTTCGGTGCAGGCGCTCAGCCAGGCGCTGGTCGGCCTGTCCAACGATGACATCCGCATCAACGTGATCCACTCCGGCGTGGGCGGCATCACCGAATCGGACGCCAATTCGGCGGTCGCTTCGAAGGCCACCGTCATCGGTTTCAACGTACGTGCGGATGCTTCGGCCCGTCGCATCATTGAATCCAACGGCGTGGACCTGCGTTACTTCTCGATCATCTATGACGTGATCGATCAGGTGAAGCAGGTGGCGTCCGGCCTGCTGGGCGTGGAGATCCGCGAAGAGATCATCGGTATCGCCGATGTCCGCGATGTCTTCCGCAGCTCGAAGTTCGGTGCCGTTGCCGGCTGCATGATCGTGGAAGGCGTCGTCAAGCGTAACAAGCCGATCCGCGTGCTCCGCGACAGCGTCGTGGTGTTCGAGGGCGAGCTGGAATCGCTGCGCCGCTTCAAGGAGAACGTCGAGGAAGTCCGCAACGGTACCGAATGCGGTATCGGCGTGAAGGCCTACAACGACGTCAAGCCGGGTGACCAGATCGAGTGCTTCGAGCGTATCGAAGTGCCGCGCACCCTGTAACGCTGCAAGGGACCGGGCCGAAAGGCCCGGTCCTGCTTTCAGGCTTCCCCGCCAGACTGCTGTCGCCACCCCAAATAAAAGAGCCAGACCGCGTGCCCAAGACTTTCCATCGAACCGACCGTGTATCCGCCCAGATCCGCCGCGAACTCGGCACCCTGGTGCACAACGCCGTGCGTGAACACGGGTTGCCCTCGGTGAGCGTGTCCGATGTGGAAATCACCCGCGACATGGCCCATGCCAAGATCTTCGTCACCGCGCTGATGCCAGAACGTTCCGACGAGGCGATGAAGGGCCTGAAGGAACTGGCCTGGAACCTGCGCATGGAACTGGCGCGGGCGATGAAGCTGCGCCACGTACCGGAGCTGCATTTCCATTACGACGATTCGGTGGACCGCGGCGAGCGCATCGACAACCTGCTGCGCGAGCTGCCCGATACCGTGGCCGCCGAGAAGCGTCGCGAGAGCGACGAAGAATAAGGTAGCGCCGGGCCATGCCCGGCGTCTTTCCATTCCGGCAACGCGATGCCTGATGCAGGCCGCGCTGCGCGCTCGCCGGGCATGGCCCGGCGCTACCGGCGGTATCCGCCGATACTTATTACCATGACCCGTATCCAATTCCGTCGCCTGGACGGCATCCTGCTGCTCGACAAGCCGACCGGCATGAGTTCCAACGCTGCCCTGCAGGTGGCACGACGCCTGTTCCGCGCCGAGAAGGGGGGACATACCGGCAGCCTGGACCCGCTGGCCACCGGCCTGTTGCCGCTGTGCTTTGGCGAAGCGACCAAGATCGCCGGCCTGTTGCTGGGATCGGCCAAGGCCTATGACGCGGACATCGTGCTGGGCCAGACCACCGACACCGATGATGCCGAAGGCCAGGTGCTGATGCAGCGTCCGGTGCCGGCCATCGCTGCCGATGCGTTGCAGGCTGCGCTGGCCGCCCTGACCGGCCGCATCCGCCAGCGTGCGCCGATCTATTCGGCACTCAAGCAGGGCGGCGAGCCGCTCTACGTGAAGGCGCGCCGCGGCGATGCCATCGAGGCCCCCGAACGTGAGGTCCACGTGCAGGCCATCGAGGTCCTGGAGCAGCAGCCCGAACGCCTGCGGCTGCGGGTTACCTGTGGCTCGGGAACCTATATCCGCAGCATCGCCCGGGATCTTGGCGAGGCACTTGGGTGTGGCGCGCATATCAGCGCCCTGCGCAGGCTGTGGGTGGAGCCATTTGCTGAACCGGCGATGGTCAGCCTGGACCAGCTGCGTGCCCTGGCCGAAGCAGGTGACGAAAATGGCATGGACCGGCTGCTGCTGCCGCTGGCCGCTGGCCTGGTCGGCTACCCGCGGGTAGATCTGGATGCCGGGCAGGCCGAGCGCTTCTGCATGGGCCAACGGCTGCGCGATTCGTCCTGGCCGGCCGGGGTGGTGGCGGTATACGACGCGGCCGGTGGCGTGCGCGGCCTGGGCCGGGTCGACGAAAGCGGCCTGCTGGCGTCCCAGCGGCGGTTCAACCTGTGACGTCCCCCGGGACTGTTCAGTCCCGGTCCTTGTTCCTGGAGGCTGCTCCCGTTACAATTTTGCGGCCCTTTCAGGGGTAACCTGCGCCCTGCAGGTCCATCATCAGCCTACGGCGAGCCAAGCGGTGCGTGCATGCGTTCCTGCTGGCCCCGCATCTCAAGAGAAAAGATATGTCGATCGACACCCAGAAGGTCATTGAAGATAACAAGCGCAGCGCCGCCGACACCGGTTCCCCGGAAGTCCAGGTCGCCCTGCTGACCGCCCGCATCGAACTGCTGACCGGCCACTTCAAGACCCACAAGAAGGATCACCACAGCCGCCGTGGCCTGCTGCAGATGGTCAACCGTCGCCGCAGCCTGCTCGACTACCTGAAGAAGAAGGACGTCGTGCGTTACAAAGGCTTGATCGAAAAGCTTGGCCTGCGTCGCTAAGCAACGAATCCCCCGCGGCGCAGCGATGCGCCGCGGTTTTGTTTTGTAGCACCGTAATACGCATCCGGACCGGAACGACCGGTCACCCAACGGCGGCACGGGTCGACGTTGGTCCATTCGCGAACAGCATCTCCAAGGACACCCTCCGTGGCAAAAATCACCAAAACCTTCCAGTACGGCAAACACACCGTCACGCTTGAGACCGGCGAAATCGCCCGCCAGGCCGGCGGTGCCGTGATCGTCAAGTTCGACGACACCGTGCTGCTGGTCTCCGCCGTTGCCGCAAGGAGCGCGCGTGAGGGCCAGGACTTCTTCCCGCTGACCGTCGATTATCAGGAGAAGTTCTACGCCGGTGGCCGTATCCCGGGTGGCTTCTTCAAGCGTGAAGGCCGCGCGACCGAGAAGGAAACGCTGATCTCGCGCCTGATCGATCGTCCGATCCGTCCGCTGTTCCCGGAAGACTACAAGAACGAAGTGCAGATCATCGCCACCGTCATGTCGTTGAACCCGGACATCGACGGCGACATCCCGGCACTGATCGGTGCCTCCGCCGCGCTGGCCCTGGCCGGCACCCCGTTCAAGGGTCCGATCGCCGCCGCCAAGGTGGGTTACAAGAACGGTGAGTACCTCCTCAACCCGACCGTGACCGAACTGAAGGATTCGGAGCTGGAACTGGTTGTCGCCGGTACCTCCAATGCCGTGCTGATGGTTGAATCCGAAGCCGCGCTGCTGTCCGAAGACGTGATGCTGGGCGCCGTGACCTTCGGTCACCGCGAGATGCAGAAGGTCATCCACATCATCAACGAGCTGGTCACCGAAGCCGGCACCAAGCCGTCGACCTGGGTGGCCCCGGCGAAGAACGATGTGCTGATCAGCGCCCTGCAGGAAGCCGTCGGCCCGCGCCTGGGCGAGGCTTTCCAGGTGCGTGACAAGCTGCAGCGTCGCGACGCCATTTCGGCGATCAAGAAGGACGTGGTCGAGTCCCTGGCGGGCCGTGTTGCCGCCGAAGGCTGGAACCCGGCCGAGCTGTCGAAGGAGTTCGGCGAGCTGGAGTACAGCACCATGCGCAACTCGGTGCTGGACACCAAGGTCCGCATCGATGGCCGTGCGCTGGACACCGTCCGCCCGATCTCCGTGAAGACCGGCATCCTGCCGCGTACCCACGGTTCTTCGCTGTTCACCCGCGGTGAAACGCAGGCCATCGTGACCATCACGCTGGGTACCGCCCGCGACGGCCAGGTGATCGATGCCGTGTCCGGTGAGTACAAGGAAAATTTCCTGTTCCATTACAACTTCCCCCCCTATTCGGTGGGTGAGTGTGGCCGCATGATGGGACCGAAGCGCCGCGAAATCGGCCACGGCCGCCTGGCCAAGCGCGGCGTGCTGGCCGTGATGCCGTCGCTGGAAGCCTTCCCGTACACCATCCGCGTCGTGTCGGAAATCACCGAGTCGAACGGCTCCTCGTCGATGGCCTCGGTCTGCGGTTCCTCGCTGGCCCTGATGGACGCCGGCGTGCCGGTCAAGTCGCCGGTGGCCGGTATCGCCATGGGCCTGGTCAAGGAAGGCGAGCGTTTCGTCGTCCTGTCCGACATCCTGGGTGACGAAGACCACCTGGGCGACATGGACTTCAAGGTGGCCGGTACTGCCGAGGGCATCTCCGCCCTGCAGATGGACATCAAGATCGAAGGCATCACCGAAGAGATCATGAAGCAGGCACTGCAGCAGGCCAAGGCTGGCCGTCTGCACATCCTGGGCGAAATGGCCAACGGCCTGTCCGCGCCGCGCCAGGAACTCTCGGATTATGCCCCGCGCCTGCTGACCATCAAGATCCACCCGGACAAGATCCGCGAAGTGATCGGCAAGGGCGGCTCGACCATCCAGGCCATCACCAAGGAAACCGGCACCCAGATCGACATCCAGGATGACGGCACCATCGTCATCGCTTCGGTCAATGCCATCGCTGCGCAGGCTGCCAAGGCCCGCATCGAGCAGATCACCTCGGACGTCGAGCCGGGCCGCATCTACGAAGGCAAGGTCGCCAAGATCATGGACTTCGGTGCGTTCGTGACCATCCTGCCGGGCAAGGACGGCCTGGTGCACGTCTCGCAGATTTCCAGCGAGCGCGTGGAAAAGGTCGGCGACAAGCTGAAGGAAGGCGATGTAGTCAAGGTCAAGGTGCTGGAAGTCGACAAGCAGGGCCGTATCCGCCTGTCGATGAAGGCCGTCGAAGAAGGCGAGGGCGTGGTTGCCGAGTAATCGGCTGCTGCCCATGCTGGAATGAAGAAGCGGGCCTTGTGCCCGCTTTTTCTTTGCCTCGTTGCAATGCGCTGGCAGCGCCGGGCCATGTCCGGCGACTTTTGCTAACGTGGCCGGGCCTTCAACCGGGAAGCTCCCATGTTCCGTCAGACTGCGGCTGTACTCGTCGTGCTGCTTGCCAGCGTCGTGCCCCTTGCCGCGACGGCTGCGGAAAGGGCGCCTACCGTGCTGGGCGCCTACTATCCGGGCGGTTCTGCCCCGCGCTACCCCGTCTCGGCAATTCCAGCCGACCGGTTGACCCATCTGTTCTATGCCTTTTCCACCATCAAGGACGGGCGCTGCATCGTCGGTGACGAAGCGCCGGCGAACTTCACCGCGCTGGCCGAGCTGAAGCATGCGCACCCACACCTGCGTACGCTGATCTCCATAGGGGGCTGGGGTGCCGGCGGCTTTTCCGATGCTGCACTGACCGAGGCCAGCCGCAAGCGTTTCGTCGATTCGTGCATGGCGCTGTTTTTCGACCACCATGCCGGCACGTTCGACGGCGTGGACATCGACTGGGAATTCCCCGTCAGCGGTGGGCCGGAGGAGATCGTCCATCGCCCGCAGGACCGCGACAACCTGACCCGTCTGGCGCAGGACTTCCGTGCTGCGCTGGATGCACGTGGCCGCAAGGTCGGGCAGCCAATGCTGCTGACAGCAGCGTTGGCTGCCGGTCGCCTGCAGACGGGTGGCCCGTATGACCCGGCGGCAAGCTATGACCTGCCGGCACTGGCCAAGGTGTTCGATTTCATCAACCTGATGAGCTACGACATGGGCACCGGCTTCTCCTCCGTGTCCACCTTCAACGCGCCGCTCAACGCGGTCGACGGTGATCCACTGGAGCCATCCTTGCGGCGCTGGAACAACGTCGCCGGTGCCGTGCAGTATTACCGCGGGCATGGTGTCCCGACCGACAAGCTGGTGCTGGGCGTGCCGTTCTATGGGCGTGGTTTCAAGGTGGCCGGTGATGCGCCCGACGGCCTGTTCCAGGCGTACAGCGCACCGGCCGACGCCGGCGACTGGCGGTTGATCAAGGCGCGTTACCTGGGCCAGCCGGGTTGGGCCAGCCATTGGCAGCCGCAGGCGCAGAGCCCGTGGCTGTACAACGCCGGCGAGAAGGTCTTCATCAGCTACGAAGACCCGCGTTCGATCGCCATCCGCTCGCACTACGCCCACAGCGAAGGCCTGCGCGGTGTGTTCATGTGGGAACTGACCGGAGATGACGAACAGGCCAGCCTGCTGGACGCCATGCTGTCCCCCTACGACCCAAAAGGGGACGGAGGGGATTAAGTCGTTTCCGGCCTGGATCGCAGGCCAGATGTGTGTGGGTACGGGCGGGCAGGGCAGGGGGAAAGCGACTTAATCCCCTCCGTCCCCTTTTGGGTCGGCCCAGACGCTGTGGGGGTCACCGTCGCGCGCGCGCCGCGCGGTGGCGCGCGCCAGTACCGCAAAGCCGAATGCCATCGCCAGCGCTACCGCATCCACCCAGAACAGTGGCCAGTAACCGTGGCCAGCGCTGGTCCACCACCAGTAGCCGGTGAGTGCGCCATGCGCCACCGGCACCAGTGCGGTGACCATTGCCGCAGCCCACAGCAGCTCGCGCGCCGCCTGTGCGGGGCGTCGAAGGGCGGCCCACAGGGCGCACCCGCCCCAGGCGAGGAAACACACCCAGCGGATGCCGGCATCGACCGCCTGGGGAGCGAACCGTTCCAGCACCTGGGCGGCGACGAATGCCGCCGAGATCGCCACCACCAGGCCGATGCATACGCCGACCGTGGCCCGCGCCATGTTCACCTGCGCGCGCCCCTGCTGCACCTGTCGCCGCTTGCGGCGTGATTCGATCCACAGCAGGTTGCCGGAATAGAACAGGAAGGCACCGCCCAGGCCCAGCAGGAAATACAGCCAGGCCACCACGCCGTTGCCGAACTCGCCGAAATGCAACGCATAGGCGGCGCTGAGCGTGGCATGGTTGGCGTCGCGCTGGCCCGGCAACTGGCTGGCCAGCAGCGCGCCGCTGCCCACGTCGAACGCCACCGCGCCAGCCGGTCCGAGGGTGCCTTCCGATTCGCCGGTAATCTCGATGGTGGCGTTGGCGTCGCCGGCATTGGCCAGTTTCAGGTACGCCGGTTCGAAGCCTTGTATGCCTTGGTCGCGGGCTACCTGCAGCGAGCGGGCGTGCAGTTCGGCCAGGTTCACCGGATTGCCCGCGACACCGGTGGCCGCGCGCACCGGCGCGGTGTCCATCGCCGCTGGCACCGCCTGCATCAGCTTGCCGTCGTATACCAGTGGATTGAGCAGCGCCATCTGGATGAATACCAGGCACAGCAGCGCACCGGTGACGGCGAACATCAGGTGGAACGGCAGGCTGAGCACGCCGACCACGTTGTGTGCGTCCTGCCAGAACTGCTTGAGGTTGCGTCCCGGGCGCAGCGCGAACAGATCGCCGGCCAGCTTCGGCAGGTGGATCACCAGCCCGCTCAGCAGCGCCACGCCATACAGCAGGCTGACGATGCCCATCAGGTAGATGCCGGCCACCGGCAGCCCAAGCGTGTAATGCAGTTCGTTGACCAGTTCGGCCAGGCCCGCCTGCGGAGGCGTCACGCTGCCATCGTAGTGGTCCAGCCAGGCGTACTGCCAGATGCTGGCGGCGTCCTGCCAGTACGCGATGGGCTGTGGATGGTCGCCACCGGGGAAGGTCATGCCGAGGTGGTTGCGCGCGGCGGGATGGCGTTCCAGGACACCGTCCAGCAGGCGCTGCGCATCGGCCAGCGTGGCCGGTGCCGCGTCCACGGCCTGCGGCGTCTGCCACAGCGGCACATCGTGATGGAACACGGTCAGGGCGCCGGCATAGAAGGCGACGAACAGCGCGAAGCCGGCCACCAGGCCGACCCACGTATGCAGCGTGGTGAAGGTGCGCAGGGTCTGCGAGGAAAATTTCATGCGGGCGATCTCATTGCACTGCGCCGGACAGGCGCAGCAGCCATAACAACAGGAAGCCCCCCAGTGCACTGGCGCCCATGCCGGCCCAGGCACGCAGGCCGTTGCGGAAGCTGAAAGCCCACACCGCGGCCAGCATCCAGAACGGGATGAAAGCGATCAGGCTCGGCACCAGGGCGGTAGGCCATGGGCCGGGCGGCAACCAGGCCACCAGGCCGGTGGCCGCGGCAGCCAGCAGGAAGCCTGCCACCAGGCCGGCAAGCGCGCGCGACCACATCAGCGTCGCTCCCGCGCCGGCGCGGTGAGCGGCCGATGCCATGCGGCCAGGCACGGCAGCAGCATCGCTGCGGCCATCCAACTGCACAGCATCACCACCAGCCCCGCACCCACGCCGAGATTGGCCATCCAAAGCCACAGCGAGGCGGCTGCGGCAACGGTGCCGACCTCACGCCCCAGCCGGCCAGCGCGGCGCAGGCGTGGCCAGCGGCAATGCGGCGAGGCCGCATAGAAGGCAATGGCCGACAGCAGCGTGGCCAGCAGGGCCAGCGTGCAGAAGCCCAATGAGGACAGGCCGATGGTGGGAACGGTCATCGCACAGGCACCCGCACCGGGCTCACCACTGGTACCGTGCGCTGGCGGTCACCGTGCGCGGATAGCCGTAATAGCACCAGGTGGCGCTGTTGCACGCGGAGATGTATTCCTTGCCGGCAAGGTTGCTGGCGTTGAGCTGCAGGCGCCACGGGCCATGGTCGTAATGCACCACGGCGTCGACCAGGGTGAACGAGGGCGTGTACCACTCGTTATAGATGTCACCGTAGATGCCGCCGTTGTAGCGCACGCCAGCGCCGAAACCCAGGCCGGCCAGCAGGCCCCGGGTGATGGTGTAGTCCGCGCCCAGCGATGCGATCTGCTCCGGCACCAGCGCCACGCGCTTGCCCAGTGACGCCAGGTCGGTGCTCTGCCGCACCTTGGCATCCAGGTATGTGTAGGAGCCATACACGCTCAGGCCCTGGCCGATGTTCCAGCGGCCTTCCAGTTCGCCGCCACGCACGCGGGTCTGTCCCTGCTGGATCGAATACAGGGCGTGTTCGGGATCGACGGTCAGGTTGTTTTCCTGGTCGATCTGGTAAACCGCCGCAGTCAACAGCACATTACCGTTGGCGGGCTGGTACTTCACCCCTGCCTCCAGCTGCTCGCCGGTGGTCGGCTTGAAGGCACTGCCGTTGAAGTCGGTGCCGATGGTGGTCTGGAACGATTGCGACCAGCTCACATATGGGGTCACGCCGTTGTCGAACAGATAGTTCACGCCGACGCGGCCGGAGAACCTGTCATCGCTCTGATGCTGGAATGAACCGGAATACCGTTCTCGGGTATCGGTGCCTACCCAGTCCTGGCGGCCAGCCAGGGTGACCAGCCAGCGGTCCAGGCGGATCTGGTCCTGCAGGTATACGCCCAACGTGCCCTGGGTCTGCAACTGGCGCGAGGTGTAATCCGGGATCTCCACCGGGGCGCCGTAGACCGGGTCGTACGCATCGATAGGCGGTGCGCCGAACAGGAACGCCGAAGCGTAATCGTCGCGGGAACGGCGGTAGTCCAGCCCGGCCAGCAGGGTGTGCTGGGCGATGCCGGTGTTGAACTGGAACGTCAGGTTGTTGTCGATGGCGAAGCTTTCGGACTTGTTCATGCGTGGGTAGTAGTAACGCACCAGTTCCGTACTGTCCGCGGCGGCCAGGCCGAACAGGCCCAGGGTGCCGGCGCTGGCGTCCACCTCGGCCCAGGTATAGCGCACGTTCTGGCGGAACACGGTGCCATCGCCGAAGTCATGGCCGAACTCATAGCCCAGCGACGAGGTTTCCTTGGTGTAGTCGTTCACACCCGGCTCGCCACCAAAGAAGTGGCGGGAGATGTAGCGGCCGTTGGCACCCGGTACCACGGTGCCCTCGTAAGGCAGGAAGCCGCCGGCTTCCACGGTATCGTTCTTCTGATAGCGGGCCAGCACGGTCAGCGTATTGGCTTCGTCCGGCGTCCAGGTGATGGCCGGGGCGAAGTAGTAGCGGTCATCGTGGACATGGTCGATGACGTTGTCGCTGTTGCGGGCCAGGCCAGTCAGGCGGTACAGCACGGTACCGCTGTCGTTGAGCCTGCCGCCGAGGTCGAACGCGGCCTGTCGCAGGGCATCGCTGCCGACCTGCAGTTCCACTTCCTGTGCCTGGTCGGCGCGTGGGCGCTTGCTGACGAAGTTGACCAGCCCACCCGGTGGCATCGCACCGTAGTTCACCGAGGCTGGGCCCTTCAGCACGTCGATGCGTTCAAGACCATACGGTTCGATCCGCGACTCGCCGGTCCAGGTGCCTTCCACGGAGGCCAGGCCGTCCAGGTAGCGCGCTGGTTTGAAGCCGCGTACCAGCAGCCAGTCGCTGCGCGTGTCGTCGCCATACTGGCCGCCCTGGGCACCGGCGGTGTACCACACCGCTTCCTCCACGCCATGGATGCCGCGGTCGCGCATCTGGCGGTCGGTGATGACCGAGATCGACTGCGGGATCTCGCGCAGCGCCGTCGCGGTCTTGGTCGCACTGCCACTGTCGGTGGCGATGGGAGCGGTTACCTGTACGGCGTCCAGTGTGCGGGCATCCTGCGCATGGGCGACGGCAGGCAGGGCGACAGCCAGCGCGAGGGCCAGCAGCGAGCGCGCTGTGTTCACGCGGTCGGACGGGGCCGGGGAAGGGAGGGCGGTCATCACGTCATCCTGGAAGGAGGGCACTTCCGCGCACCACGGCACGGTTTCATCTGAGTATGGTAATCATTGCCATTTGTGGCCGCCAGCGCCGGCCATTCACCTGCGGCCGGTGGCCGTAAGAGAGGGGCCCTCCCGGCCGCCCGATGCCCCGTGCCGGAGGAACCTTGGGCTTTGCCTGAGGTTGGTTTACTATCGGAAGCCTTATCTGTACGGAACAAGGTGGCCCGCGCCGTGCGCCGGCCGAGCGTGTGACATGAGCACTACCACCGCCCACTGCTGACCGTCCCCGAAGGCCCTTGACCAAGGCGCCTCGCGGCGCTTTTTTATTGCCCGGGCGCCGCCCCGGATCCGCTTCCCAGCCTGCCCGCGCAGGCCTCTGCACAAAGCCCACAGCGATGATCACGATCACCCTCCCCGACGGCAGCCGCCGTGAGTTCGAAAATCCCGTCAGTGTCATGGACGTCGCCCAGTCGATCGGCGCCGGCCTGGCCAAGGCCACCATCGCGGGTTCCGTCGATGGCGTGCTGGTCGATGCCAGCGATGTCATCGACCATGACGCGAGCCTGCGCATCATCACCGCCAAGGACGAGGAGGGCGTGGAGATCATCCGCCACTCCGCCGCCCACCTGGTCGGCCACGCGGTCAAGCAGTTGTACCCGGACGTCAAGATGGTGATCGGCCCGGTCATCGCCGAAGGCTTCTACTACGACATCTACTCCGAGCGCCCGTTTACGCCCGAGGACATGGTGGCGATTGAAAAGCGCATGGGCGAGCTGATCGCCCAGGACTACGACGTGGTCAAGAAGGTGACCCCGCGCGCGGAGGTCATCGAGATATTCAAGGCGCGTGGCGAGGACTACAAGCTGCGCCTGATCGATGACATGTCCGACGACATCCAGGCAATGGGCATGTATTACCACCAGGAATACGTGGACATGTGCCGTGGCCCGCACGTGCCGAACACGCGCTTCCTCAAGGCATTCAAGCTGACCCGCATCTCCGGCGCCTACTGGCGTGGCGATGCACAGAACGAACAGCTGCAGCGTATCTACGGCACCGCCTGGGCCGACAAGAAGCAGCTCGATGCGTACATCAAGCGTATCGAAGAAGCTGAAATGCGCGACCACCGCCGCATCGGCAGGCAGCAGGACCTGTTCCACCTGCAGGAAGAAGCGCCGGGCCTGGTGTTCTGGCACCCCAAGGGCTGGGCGTTGTGGCAGGTGGTGGAGCAGTACATGCGCCGCGTGTACCGCGACAGCGGCTACGGCGAAGTGCGCTGCCCGCAGATCCTGGACGTGTCGCTGTGGCAGAAGTCCGGTCACTGGGACAACTACAAGGAAAACATGTTCTTCACCGAGTCGGAGAAGCGCACCTACGCGGTCAAGCCGATGAACTGCCCGGGCCACGTCCAGGTGTTCAACCAGGGCCTGCACAGCTACCGCGACCTGCCCATCCGTTACGGCGAATTCGGCTCGTGCCACCGCAATGAGCCGTCCGGCGCGCTGCACGGCATCCTGCGCGTGCGCGGGTTCACCCAGGACGACGGCCACGTGTTCTGTACCGAAGGCCAGATCGAAGCGGAAGTGACCGCGTTCCACCAGCAGGCGCTGGCGGTGTACCAGCACTTTGGTTTCGAAGACATCCAGATCAAGATCGCGCTGCGCCCGGAATCGCGCCTGGGTGACGATGCGACCTGGGACAAGGCCGAAGCGGCGCTGCGTTCGGCGCTGTCCAGCTGCGGCGTGGAATGGCAGGAACTGCCGGGTGAAGGTGCGTTCTATGGCCCGAAAATCGAATACCACCTGAAGGATGCCATCGGCCGTACCTGGCAGCTGGGCACCATGCAGGTGGACTTCATGATGCCCGGTCGCCTCGGTGCCGAGTACGTGGACGAGAACAGCCAGAAGAAGCATCCGGTCATGCTGCACCGGGCCATCGTCGGCTCGATGGAGCGTTTCATCGGCATCCTGATCGAACACCACGCCGGCCAGTTCCCGACGTGGCTGGCGCCAACCCAGGTGGTGGTGGCCAATATCACCGACGCCCAGGCTGAATATGTCAGCGAAGTCCGGAAATCCCTTGCGGATCAAGGCTTCCGGGTCAGCGCCGATTTGCGTAACGAGAAGATCGGTTATAAGATTCGCGAGCACACGCTTCAACGCGTGCCGTACCTGTTGGTCATCGGTGACCGCGAAAAGGAAAACGGCGCCGTGGCGGTGCGTACGCGTTCCGGCGAAGACCTGGGCAGCATGAGTCTCCAGGCCTTCATTGAACGGCTGCAGGCCGAGGGCGCGTAATCAAAGGTCCGGCCCGTGCGCAAAGGCGCCCGGGCCGGTTCGACACCCTTGGGAGATTGCAATATCAGTACCCCTGACAACAAACAGAACCGCAAGAATCAGGAAATCCGTGTGCCGCGCGTCCGCGTGATCGGCAGCGATGGTGAAATGATTGGCGTGTTGACGCGAGACGAAGCGTTGTCCATGGCCGAAGACGAGGGCCTGGACCTGGTAGAGATCCAGCCGCAGGCCGATCCGCCGGTGTGCAAGATCATGGACTTCGGCAAGTTCAAGTTCGAAGCGCAGAAGAAGGCCAGCGAGGCCAAGAAGAAGAGCAAGCAGGTCGAGATCAAGGAAGTGAAGTTCCGTCCGGTCACGGACGAGGGCGACTACCAGATCAAGCTGCGCAAGATGCGCGGTTTCCTCGAAGAGGGCGACAAGATCAAGGTCAACATCCGCTTCCGTGGCCGTGAAATGAGCCATCAGGAGCTGGGCCGCGAAATGGCCGGCCGGATCGAAGCCGATCTGGGCGAAGACATCGTGATCGAATCCCGTCCGCGCCTGGAAGGCCGCCAGATGGTGATGATGATTGCACCGAAGAAGAAGACATAAGGCCTGACGGGCTGCCCTTCGTGGGCGCCTGGCGGCTGAACCTGTCACGGTAGAGGGGCGCCCAGGGCGCCTTTCTGCTTTTCCGGCATCCGGTGCAGGATCGGGCCATGTCCGGCGTGCGCCCTGTAGCGGTAGAAGCCGCCGGGCATGGCCCGGCGCTACACGGCATGGCCCGGCGCCGCAGAGGGGACGATGGGCCAGGGAGCGTTGCCTGGCGGCGGTTTCCCCTGTATGATTTCCGGCTCGACCCACCCAGGACGGGTCGTAAGCCGATCATGGCAGGACGGAAAGCGTGGCCCAGGCCACCGCCAGATCAGTCAGAAACCAGGGTCAAATCCCATCAAGGACATTGCAATGCCCAAGATCAAGACCAACCGGGCGGCGGCCAAGCGTTTCCGCAAGACCGCCTCGGGCAAGTATAAGTGCGGCCACGCCAACCGTAGCCACATCCTCACGAAGAAAGCGACCAAGCGGAAGCGTAACCTGCGCCAGACGAATCACGTCCGTGCAGAAGACGCCGGCCGTCTGGACCGCATGCTCCCTTACCTCTGAGGACTGAACCATGGCACGAGTAAAGCGTGGCGTACAGGCGCGTCGCCGCCACAAGAAAATCCTGACTCTGGCGAAGGGCTACTACAATGCCCGTCGCAAGGTCTTCCGCGTTGCCAAGCAGGCCGTCATCAAGGCACAGCAGTACGCCTATATCGGTCGTAAGCAGAAGAAGCGTAATTTCCGTTCGCTGTGGATCGTCCGCATCAATGCGGCCGCCCGCATCAACGGCCTGAGCTACAGCCGTTTCATGAACGGCCTGCTGAAGGCTGGCATCACCCTGGACCGCAAGGTGCTGGCAGACATTGCCGTGCACGACGCGGCCGGTTTTGCCGCGCTGGCCGAGAAGGCCAAGGGCGCACTGGCGGCATAAGTCCAATCCCCTGCCGTTGCCGTTCACGCGCAACGGCTGTGGGTAAGGCATGCATGGGGAAGGGCGCAAGTCCTTCCCCATTCTTTTTTGTGCGGTGGCCAGCGCGAGGCGCGGCGGCCGGACAGCGGTGGCGACGGGGGTCGGCCCTTCGCGCATCGCGATGGCAAACCCGACCTGAGGTTTCGTCGACCGATGAGTGACATCCAATCCCTGACCGCCCAGGCACTGGCCGACGTGGCCGCCGCGCAGAGTCCCGACGTGCTGGAGCAGCTGCGCGTGGCTCTGCTGGGCAAAAGTGGCAGCATCACCTCGCAGCTGAAGCAGCTCGGCGCCTTGCCGGCTGACCAGCGCAAGGCAGCCGGTGAAGCGATCAACCGTGCCCGTGACGCGCTGACCAGCGCGCTGGCCGAACGCAAGGCGGTGCTGGAAGATGCGGCCCTGGACGCGCGCCTGGCTGCCGAAGCCATCGACATCACCCTGCCGGGGCGTCGTGGTGGACGCGGCGGCCTGCACCCGGTGACCCGTACCCTGGAGCGCATCACCGAGATCTTCGGCCGCCTCGGTTACGAATTGTCCGAAGGCCCGGAGATCGAAGACGACTGGCACAACTTCGAGGCGTTGAACTTCCCGCCGCACCACCCTGCGCGCGCGATGCATGACACCTTCTATTTCGGTGACGGCCGCTTGCTGCGCACGCATACCTCTGGCGTGCAGGTGCGCTACATGGGCGAACACGCGCCGCCGCTGCGCATGATCGCCGCCGGCAAGGTCTATCGCAGCGACAGCGACCAGACCCATTCACCGATGTTCCACCAGGTCGAAGGCCTGCTGGTGGACGAGCATTCCAATTTCGCCGATCTCAAGGGCACGCTGTCCGAGTTCGTGCGTGCATTCTTCGAGCGCGATTTCGAAATGCGTTTCCGTCCCAGCTACTTCCCGTTCGTCGAACCCGGCGCGGAAGTGGACATCGCCTGGCAGCAGCCCGATGGCAGCACTCGCTGGCTGGAAGTGCTGGGCTGCGGCATGGTGCATCCGAACGTGCTGCGCAGCGTTGGCATCGATCCGGAGCGTTACACCGGCTTTGCCTTCGGGCTGGGCGTGGAGCGTTTTGCGATGCTGCGTTACGGCGTCAACGACCTGCGCGCATTCTTTGAAAACGACGTGCGCTTCCTGCGCCAGTTCGCATAAGTACCGGCTGTAGCGTCGGGCCCTGCCCGGCGGCTTCGATCATCAAGGCCCAGGCGCATGCGCCGGCCTCACCAGGGTGACCCAAAATGAAATTCTCCGAAAACTGGCTGCGCAGCCACGTCCCAACCACCGCTTCGCGCGATGAACTCAGCGCGGTGCTGACCGCGATCGGCCTGGAAGTGGAAGAGGTCGACGCGCTTGGCGCGGGCCTGGAACAGGTGGTGGTGGCGCGGATCGTTTCGGCGCAGCGCCATCCCGAAGCCGACCGCCTGCAGATCTGCCAGGTCGACGCAGGGCAGGGCGGACACCTGCAGATCGTCTGCGGTGCGCCGAACGCCCGCCCGGGCCTGGTCGCACCGCTCGCCCTGGTGGGCGCGCAGATCGGCACGCTGAAGATCGCGCCGGCCAAGCTGCGCGGCGTGGACTCCAACGGCATGCTGTGCTCGGCCAAGGAGCTGGGCCTGGACAGTGATGCTTCCGGCCTGTTCGAGCTGCCGGACGATGCACCGGTCGGTCAGTCGCTGGTCGACTACCTGGGCCTGCCCGACGCCAGCATCGAGATCAAGCTGACCCCCAACCGCGCCGACTGTTTCAGCGTGCGCGGCATCGCCTTCGACGTGGCTGCCGCCACCCGCAGCGATGTGGTGCCATTCGCCGCCGAAGCCGTGGCTGCCGTGGGCACGCGGGAACTGGCCATTGAACTCAATGCCGGGGCCGAGGCACCGCGTTACCTCGGGCGTGTCATCGAAGGCGTCGATGCTGCCGCGAAGACCCCGCTGTGGATGGCCGAGCGCCTGCGCCGCAGTGGCGTGCGCCCGGTGTCGTTGCTGGTGGACATCACCCAGTACGTGATGCTGGAGCTGGGCCAGCCCATGCATGCCTATGACCTGGGCACGCTGCAGGGCCCGGTCGGCGTGCGCCGTTCGCGCGGCGATGAGGCACTGAAGCTGCTGGATGGTCGCGATGCCGTGCTGGACGACAGTTTCCTGATGGTCACCGATGCCGATCGTCCGATCGGGCTGGCTGGCCTGATGGGGGGCTTCGACACCCGTGTCACCGATGCCACCACCGACGTGTTCCTGGAGGCCGCGCACTTCGCGCCTGCGGCGATCATGGGCCGGGGCCGCAAGCTGGGCCTGCATACCGATGCCGGCCACCGCTTCGAACGTGGCGTGGACCCGGCGCTGCCGCGGGCGGCCATCGAACATGCAACGGCCCTGGTACTGGAGCTGGCCGGCGGTACGCCTGCGCCGGTGACCGAGGCGGTGCGTGCCGGCGACCTGCCGCAGCCGGCCGTCATCGGCCTGCGCCGTGCGCGCATCAGCCGCGTGCTTGGCATCCAGATCGACGATGCTGAAATCGAGCGCATCCTGGGCGCGCTGGGCATGCAGGTGGCGTCCGCTGACGCGGGCTGGCAGGTCACCGCGCCGAGCCGCCGCTTCGACATCGCCATCGAGGAGGACCTGATCGAGGAGCTGGCGCGCATCCACGGTTATGACCGGATCCCGACGACGCTGCCGGGCGGGGCCGCGCGCGTGGCGATGCCCAGCGAAACCCGCCTGGAAGAGCTGAGCGTGCGTCGCCAGTTGCTGGCGCGCGAACTGCAGGAAACCCTCAATTTCGCCTTCGTCGATGCGCAGTTGCTGCAGCAGTGGCAGCTCAACGACAACCTGGTGCCGCTGGCCAATCCGCTGTCGGCCGAACTGGCGGTGATGCGCCCGGCGCTGCTGCCGGGCCTGGTCGCCACGCTGGGCCGCAACGTGGCCCGGCAGGCCGGCCGCGTGCGGCTGTTCGAGATCGGCCGCGCCTTCTCCGCGCAGGCCGGTGAGGGTGCGCCGGCGCCGCTGGAAACCCAGCGCGTGGCGGCGGTGGTGTGTGGCGATGCAGATGCCGAACAGTGGGGCGTGGGTGCGCGCAAGGTCGACTTCCATGACCTCAAGGGTGATCTTGAGGCGCTGGCGGCCGCCAGTGGCGCGATACTAGCGTTCCGTCCCTCCAGCCAGCCCTTCGGCCACCCGGCCCGTTCGGCCGATGTCTATCGCGGCGAGGTCCGCTTGGGCTGGATCGGCCAGATCCATCCGCGCCTGGCCAAGGCCATGGAGATCGACGTGGACGTGTACGGCCTGGAGCTGGACCTGGCACCGCTGGCTGCCCGCGAGCTGCCGCGCGCCACCGAACTGTCGCGTTACCCGGCGGTACGTCGCGATCTGGCCGTGCTGGCCCCGGACGCGGTGGCCTGGGCCGACCTGGCTGCGAGCGTGCGCCTGGCCGCCGGGCCGCTGCTGCGCGAGCTGAACCTGTTTGACCGTTATGTCGGCCAAGGGGTCGAGCCTGGCTTCAAGAGTCTCGCTATGGGCTTGATTTTGCAGGACAAGTCGCGCACTCTGACGGACCGCGACGTGGATGCGGTGGTGACCGAGGTGGTTGCCGCCATCGGGCGTGAACACCACGCCCGAATCCGCGGTTGAGCAGGCAGCACCCAGGGATAAGCAGGCGATGGCACTGACCAAGGCCGAGATGGCCGAAAAACTGTTCGACGAAGTAGGGCTGAACAAGCGTGAAGCCAAGGAATTCGTCGATGCGTTCTTCGATGTGCTGCGGGATGCCCTGGAGCAGGGACGCCAGGTGAAGCTGTCCGGCTTTGGTAATTTCGACCTGCGGCGCAAGAACCAGCGCCCGGGACGCAATCCGAAGACCGGTGAGGAAATCCCGATTTCGGCCCGTACGGTGGTCACTTTCCGCCCGGGCCAGAAGCTCAAGGAAAGGGTGGAGGCATATGCTGGATCCGGGCAGTAACCGAGAACTACCGCCGATTCCGGCCAAGCGATACTTCACCATCGGTGAGGTAAGCGAGCTGTGCGACGTCAAGCCGCACGTGCTGCGCTACTGGGAAACCGAATTCCCCAGCCTTGAGCCGGCCAAGCGCCGTGGCAACCGACGCTACTACCAACGCCACGACGTGCTGATGATCCGGCAGATCCGCAGCCTGCTGTACGAACAGGGTTACACCATCGGCGGGGCACGGCTGCGGTTGGATGGGCCGGATGCGCGCGAGGAAGCCGCGCTGAGCCAGCAGATCGTCAAGCAGGTGCGCATGGAACTGGAAGAAGTGCTGCAACTGCTTCGTCGCTGATCCTTTTTTCGCGTTGATCCGCTATACTTCACGGCCCGCTTCAACGGCGGGGCAATATCGCAGTCATTCGGGGCGTAGCGCAGCCTGGTAGCGCATCTGCCTGGGGGGCAGAGGGTCGTCGGTTCGAATCCGGCCGTCCCGACCACTGTGATCAACGATCAAGGCTCGTGCAGCAATGCGCGGGCCTTTTTCGTTCCAGCTTTCGGTGCGGCCTGCATCCGGGCATGCTCCGGCGAAGAATACGGCCGTAACCAGCGCGGAGAAGAGTGCCGGATGCGACTCAGGGTGCCGGGCTGGATTGCACTTGCCTCTTTGCAGCATGCGGCGGCGCAGCGCAAGTCTCATTCTTCATCGGACAGCAGTCACGTCCGTGCGGTAAGGTACGCCGTCAGAGCAGGTTGCGCGCTGCCGTCCCTGGACGCGGCGACGCACCGGCTGAAACGTACCACCAGCGTCACAACCTGAGAGCACGGTCCCCCATGAGCAATCCTCACACCTCCGCGGCGCCGCGCGCCACGGTCCCCGCCGATCTGCGGCGTTCGGTGTCCAACACCCTGAAAGGATCCGCCGGCAACCTTGTCGAGTGGTATGACGTCTACGTCTATTCGGTGTTTGCGAAATATTTTGAATCGCAGTTCTTTTCGGCCGATGACAAGAACTCCACGATGTATATCTGGGGCATCTTCGCCGCGACTTTCCTGATGCGCCCCATCGGCGCCTGGTATTTCGGCCGCTTCGCCGACCGTTACGGTCGACGACTGGCACTGACGGTGTCGGTCAGCGTGATGGCCGCCTGTTCGTTCATGGTTGCCATCACGCCGACTGCGGCGTCCATCGGCATCTGGGCCGCCGTGGTCCTGCTGATCGCACGCCTGGTGCAGGGGTTTGCGACCGGCGGCGAGTATGGAGCCAGCGCCACCTACATGTCCGAGGCGGCCGTGCCGGGGTGGCGCGGTTTCCTGTCGTCGTTCCATTACGTCACGCTGGTCGGCGGCCATGTGCTGGCGCAGGCGGTGCTGCTGGTGATGCTGCTGTCCTGGGATGCCACGCACGTGGCCGAATGGGGCTGGCGTGTCGCCTTCGGCATCGGCGGTGTCGGCGCGCTGGTGGTGTTCTGGCTGCGACGCACGATGGACGAATCACTGAGCGAAGATTCGATCGAAGCGGCGAAGGAAGGCAAGGCCAAGGCCAGCGGCTCGCTGCGCGAGCTGTTCGTCAACCAGTGGCGTCCGCTGCTGTTGTGCTTCCTGATCACTGCCGGCGGTACGGTGGCGTTCTACACCTACACCATCAACGGACCGAAGATGATCCAGACCGCCTTTGCGGGCGATGACGTGATCACCGGCACGCTGATCAACCTGGGCGTGCTGACCTTCCTGGTGCTGCTGCAGCCTTTGGGAGGGCTGATCTCTGATCGTATCGGACGCAAGAGCCTGCTGGTGTTCTTCGGCGTGGGCGGAGTGCTCTATACCTGGTACCTGATCGACGCCCTGCCCAAGGCGACCAGCGCCTGGTCGGCGTTCCTGATCCTCGCCATCGGCTTCGTCTTCCTGACCGGCTATACGTCCATCAATGCCGTGGTCAAGGCCGAACTGTTCCCCGCGCATGTACGCGCGCTCGGCGTGGGCCTGGGCTACGCGCTGGCGAACTCGTTGTTCGGCGGCACCGCACCGCTGCTGTACCAGGGGGCGCTGGCAACCGGCCGGGTCGATCAGTTCGTCATCTACATCACGGCAGTCATCGCCGTATCGCTGTTCGTGTACATCTTCTTCCTGAAGAACAAGGGGCCGAACTGGCTCGATGGCACGCGCAGCTGATCCATCCGCGATCGGTTTGGACGCAGGGCCCGCGCAGCGATGCGCGGGCCTTGTCGTTTCCGGCGCATGTTTGCCCATGATGCTGACGCGCCTTCCACGCGGCCTGCACCTTGCCGATGCTGGTAACCGCGCATTCTGTCAGGGCCCGCAGCCCCATGCGGCCGATTCGAACCGACTGGAGCACGCATGAACACACCCGGCAAGCCGAAACCGAGCTGGCGCCAGCGCCATTACCTGCTGATCGCGCTGGCCGTGGTGCTGGCGATCGTACTGATCACCCTGTTCGCGCCGTGGTGACGCTGGCCAGGCAGCTGCATGCCGGGCTTAGTGCGTGCTCGCCTTGGAGAACAGGTTGATGACCAGCACGCCAGCACAGATCAGCGCGATGCCAATCAATGCGGGTGCGTCCAGGCGCTGCTTGAAGACGAACAGGCCTATCAGTGAGATCAGCACGATGCCGACCCCCGACCAGATGGCGTAGGCGATGCCGGTCGGTATCGACTTCATGGTGATCGACAGCAGGTAGAAGCACACGGCATAGCTGAGCAGCGAGCCGGTTGCCGGCAGCCAGCGGGTCATGCCATCGGACGCCTTCAGCAGCGAGGTGCCGATGACCTCCAGCATGATCGCGGCAGCGAGGTAGACATAAGGGTTCATCCGGATCCGCCCATCATTGAATGTGGTGACGGGCCATGCCCGTTAGTGAATGGCGTGCCGCCAGGGCTCATCGAGTGCCGGTCATGTCAGTCTTCGACGGGGGCAAAGCGTGGGCGCACGCCATCGGTGGCGGCGATCGGTTCGACGAACATGGCATATGGACGAACCCACAGCCCTCCTTCGCCATACAGCGCCCGGTACAGGACCATCGGCTGCAGGGTCTCGCTGCTGCGCACCACGTCGAGCACTTCATACAGGCCGCCCTTGAAGTGGCGGTAACGGCCAGGTGGCAGGACGGGCAGGGCGGGCAGGTCGGACATGGGCATCACGCGGCGGGCAAAGGGACTGGGCAGCAGCCATTGTCCGGTACGTGGGGCGTATTGTCAGAACATTGCAGCGCGGATCACTTCCTCAACGAGGATCACGTAACTGGCGACGAAGTAAAATTTGATCAGCGAAGGTCGCCGGTACAGGAAGGTGCGCATGTGGAAGGGGCCCCCTTAGGTGTACATAGTGTGAAATGGAAGTGGCTTCGTGACAAGCGTCACGGAATGTGGGGGGTAAATCGACTCAGCGATGTGATGAAGTCGATGCCGCCCAGGCTGTGCCGGCGCGTGAAAAATCAGAAAACCCTGATGGAGCGTTGACGCAACTTCCTCTACTTTCAGCGAGGGCGGGGGCCATTGAAGCCAGAGGGTGGGCAAAGCGCGGGCGGCAGGGTTGCTGTCCGGCGTGACCATCTTCGTGGCATTCCGCCATCTCATGGAGAGAGTTGCTATGTTTATCCGCGTGCAGAGCGAAGAGCGCCATTGGCGCGTGCTGCATCCCGACCAGGCCGAGAGCATCGCCTTCCATGACGGTAACGCGGCGTTCGATTTTGCCGACGCGCTGGCGCGCGAATTCCATGCCCGTACCGGTGAACCCTGTGGCGTGCGGGTCGAGGTCAGTGACGCCTTCGTCGATACGGTCAGCTATGGCTGATCCCACGGCGGGAGGGTAGTGCCCATTCAGCAACGGCAAGGGTAGTTGAATCCCGGACGACTGCCAGAGGGTTTCCCTGCTGGGCGAACGTGCCTGGATAGGCGATGCTCGGCGCATCCCGCACCCTCAGGAAGACTGACGATGACCATGGACTCCCTCTTGTCGCACCGCCCGCTCTGGCTGTCCGCGCTGTGCCTTCCACTGCTGCTTGGCGCTGGCCTGGCCGGATCCGCCCAGGCCCAGTCGCGTGGCGATGGCCGCCACCATGACAATGGTTACAGCGGCGGCATCCACACCGTGCGCTGCGAATCCATCCGCAACCGCAGCAAGGAATGCCGCCTTGATGGGCGCGCGCGATTGGTGCGGCAGCTTTCCGGTGCGGCGTGCGTGGAAGGACGCAGTTGGGGGCAGTCGCGTGATGGCGTATGGGTCAACCATGGTTGCCGCGCGGAGTTCGTCGGGGAACAGCGTGGCCGTCCGTCGCGCCCCGTCCACGGCGGCGGTAATGGCTGGGGGTCAACGGGCCAGGTGGTGGACTGTGACTCCAACGACCGCCGCCAGCGTCGCTGCAACGTCACCATTCGCCGCGATGCGCGCCTGGTCCGGCAGAAGTCCGGTTCGCCCTGCATCGAAGGCCAGAGCTGGGGTTGGGACCGCAACGGGCTATGGGTCAGCAACGGCTGCCGTGGGCAGTTTCAGGTGCGTTGATCCATTCCGCCGGGAGGCATGGGTGGCTGTTTCGTGCCACTTCGTGCCTTGCAGTGCGCGGGCGGCGGTGACGGGCATGGCCCGTCACTACCCGGACGATCAGCCCGTGGCGCTGAGCGCGGTGTCACCCGGCAGCAGTTTCGGCCACCGCTTCAGCACTGCCGCGCGGATGCCGGCGGCATCGATGCCGGCTTCACTGAGCAGGTCCTCGCGGCTGGCATGGTGCTGGAAGGCATCGGGCAGGCCCAGGTGCAGGAATGGCTTCAGCACGTCCTCTGCACTCAACAGCTCTGCCACGCCCGAACCGGCGCCACCGGCCACCACGTTGTCTTCGATGGTCACCAGGGCATCGTGGCGCGCCGCCAGCTCCAGTACCAGCGTGCGGTCCAGCGGCTTGATGAAGCGCATGTTGACCACGGTCAGGCCCAGTGCGCGCCCCACCTCTTCGGCGGCTGGAACGGTGCTGCCGAAGGCCAGCAGTGCCACGCGGGTACCTTGCACGCGAACTTCGGCCTTGCCGATCGGCAAGGTGGACAGGTCGGTGCCGGCCGCCATGCCGGTGCCGCTGCCACGTGGATAGCGCACCGCTGCCGGACCCGGATGCTGCAGGCCGGTGCTGAGCATCTGTCGGCACTCGGCCTCGTTGGACGGTGCCATCACCAGCATGTTGGGGACGCAGCGCAGGTAGCTCAGGTCCAGGTTGCCGGCATGGGTCGCCCCGTCCGGCCCGACCACGCCGGCACGGTCGATGGCGAACAGGACATCCAGGCCCTGGATCGCCACGTCGTGCACCAACTGGTCGTAGGCGCGCTGCAGGAAGGTGGAATAGATCGCCACCACCGGTTTGGCCCCCTGCGTGGCCATGCCTGCGGCCAGGGTCACCGCGTGCTGCTCGGCGATGGCCACGTCGGAATAACGTTCGGGATATTCACGGCTGAAGCGCACCAGGCCGGAGCCTTCGCGCATTGCCGGGGTGATGCCATGCAGGCGTGGCTCGGCCGCAGCGGCATCGCACAACCAGTCACCGAAGACATCGGTGTAGGTCGGTTTTTTCGCGCCTCCCTTGGCCACCAGTCCCTTCACAGGGTCGAACGGGCCAACGGCGTGGTAGCCGATCTGGTCATCCTCGGCTGGCTCGTAGCCCTTGCCCTTGGTGGTCAGTACATGCAGCAGCTTGGGGCCCTTCAGCGTGCGCAGGGTCTTCAGCGTGGACAGCAGTGCGGGCATGTCGTGGCCATCGATGGGGCCGGTGTAATGGAACCCCATTTCTTCGAACATGGTGGAGGGCACGAACATGCCTTTCCAATGTTCTTCCCACCGTTTGACGAAGCGTGCGGGATTGTTCTTCTTGTCACCGAGGATCTTCTTCCCGCCCTCGCGCAGTGCGTTCAGGGTGCGACTGCCGGTAGCGCGGCCCAGCACCTTGGTCAGTCCGCCGACGGCCTCGGAGATCGACATGTTGTTGTCGTTGAGGATCACCAGCAGGTTCGGTTCCGGTTCCATGCCGCCGGCGTGCATCAATGCCTCGAACGCCATGCCGGCAGTCATCGCTCCGTCGCCGATCACCGCGACGATGCGGCGGTCGTCGCCCTCGCGCTGGCGGGCCATGGCCATGCCCAGCGCGGCGGAAATGGACGTGGACGAATGGCCTACGCCGAAGGTGTCGTACGCGCTTTCCTCGCGCTTGGGGAAGGGCGCCACGCCGTCCTTCTGCTTGACCGAATGGATTTCGTCGCGACGGCCGGTCAGGATCTTGTGCGGGTAGGTCTGGTGGCCCACGTCCCACACCAGCTGGTCGTGCGGGGTCTGGTAAAGATAGTGCAGCGCGACGGTGAGTTCGATCACGCCCAGGCCTGCGGCAAAGTGACCACCGCTGCGGCCGACCGATTCAATCAGGTAGGCGCGCAGTTCATCGGCGACCGCCCCCAGTTCGGATTCGTCGAACGTGCGCAGTTCATCCGGTGTCTGGATGCGCGAGAGGCGAGGATAGCGGGCAGGATCGATCATCATGTTCGTACTTGTGCTGACCGTCTATTTTCGCGCCCAATGCGGGGTGGAGCAAGCAGACCCCGACACGCGTGATCGCGCGGTGATCGTGCGCGGCAGCGGGATCAGGCCGAAAGCTTGGAACGTTTCGGCAATTGCGCCTTCAGGAAGGCCATCTGGTCGGCCAGGATGTTGCGGTTGGACAGGATCAGGTGTTCGATCCAGCTTGGGCGGAAAGGCACGGCCAGCAAGGGCATGCCGGCCTGCTGCGGGGTGCGGTTGCTCTTGCGCGAGTTGCAGTGGAAGCAGGCGGTGACCACGTTTTCCCAGCAGTCCAGCCCGCCTTTGGACAGCGGTTTGACATGATCCCGGGTCAGGACCGGGCGGGAAAACTGTTGCCCGCAGTACAGGCACAGGTGCGCATCGCGCGCGAACAGCGCGGCGTTGGTCAGGTTCGGGGTAGGGTCCGGGGCCCGTGAACGGGCGTGGCCACGCGTGGCGATGATCGGGTGCAGGTCCAGGCCGCTGCGCAGGCCGCTGGCGCGGTTGGTTCCACCGTGGATATGCAGGCAAGGGTCGCCGAGGGTCCAGGCCACCGCACCGCGTGCATACAGGCAGGAAGCGTCCTGCCAGTTGATCCAGTCCAGGACGCGACCGTGGGCGTCCAGTGACAGCAGCCGGACAGTGCCGGGACGATGCAGCGGGCTGGCAAAGGGCGACGATATGGCGTCCAGAGCAGATGGCGCAGCTCCGGTATCGATCAGACCCAAGCGTGTAGTGTCTGTCTCCATCGGGAAAACAGCTTATACCTGAATCATTGCGATTTGGGTATCGCCAAAGGCGGCGACACCCGAATCGCAATGATTCAGGTCCGCGCATTCCACCTTATCCCCGCGCCTTCGGCGCGCCCCCTTGAACAACAAGGGGGCTTTTCTCCAGAGGGATCTGGGTGGGTATCGCCAAAGGCGGCGACACCCAAATCACAATGATTCAGGTCCGCGCATTCCACCTTATCCCCGCGCCTTCGGCGCGCCCCCTTGAACAACAAGGGGGCTTTTCTCCAGAAGGATCTGGGTGGGTATCGCCAAAGGCGGCGACACCCGAATCGCAATGATTCAGGTCCGCGCATTCTTCCTTATCCCCGCGCCTTCGGCGCGCCCCCTTGAACAACAAGGGGGCTTTTCTCCAGAGGGATCTGGGTGGGTATCGCCAAAGGCGGCGACACCCGAATCGCAATGATTCAGGTCCGCACATTCTTCCTAATCCCCCGCCATCCCGCAGGAAGCCAGCTGTTGCTATTGCTCCAGCTGTTGCCCCTGCGGGTGCCGGGCGCAGCCCGGCTTAGGCGCCGAAGCGGGCGTCGTCCATCGCCATCAGCGATCCGGCGCCGGCCTGGATGGCGGCCGCATGGGCCAGCGTGCGCGGCAGCACGCGGGCGAAGTAGAAGCGCGCCGTCTCCCGCTTGGCCTGCTTGAATGCAGCCGTCTGCGCGCTGGCATCGGCCGCGGCCACGCTGCGTGCCCACCAGTACGCCAGGACCACGTAGCCGGAATAGAACAGGTAGTCATGGCTGGCCGCGCCCAGTTCGTCCGGGTTGCCGGCTGCGCGTTGCAGCACGTCCAGGGTCAGCTTGCCCCACTCGGCGGCCTTGGCGCGCAGCGGGACGATGAATTCGGACAGCCCTTCTTCGCCTTCGTGGGCCTTGGCGAACGCCTCGATCTCGGCCAGCAGCAGCTTCAGCCCGGCGCCCTGGCTGGAGGCGGTCTTGCGGCCTATCAGGTCCAGCGCCTGGATGCCCGTGGTGCCTTCATACAGGGTGGTGATGCGGGCATCGCGCGCCAGCTGCTCCATGCCGTGTTCGCGGATGTAGCCGTGGCCGCCAAAGCACTGGAGGGCGTTGTAGGTGTTCTCGATACCCCACTCGGTCTGGCAGGCCTTGGAGATCGGGGTCAGGAAGCTCACCAGGGTGTCGGCGCGCTCACGCTCGGCCGCGTCGGTGGAGGCGTGCGCGATATCGATCAGCGTGGCCGCATGCAGGGCAAGCAGGCGGCTGCCTTCGACCAGCGACTTGATGGTCAGCAGCATGCGACGTACGTCCGGATGCACCAGGATCGGGTCGGCCGGCTTGTCGGGGAACTTCGCGCCGCTGAGCGAGCGCGACTGCAGCCGCTCTCGGGAATACGCCAGCGCGTTCTGGTAAGCGCGTTCGGACAGGCCGATGCCCTGCAGGCCGACACCCAGGCGCGCGGTATTCATCATGGTGAACATGGCCTGCAGGCCCTTGTGTGGCTGGCCAACCAGGTAGCCTTCGGCGCCATCGAAGTTCATCACGCAGGTGACCGAGCCCTTGATGCCCATCTTGTGCTCGATGGATCCGCAGCGCAGCGCATTGCGCTCGCCTACCTTGCCTTCGCGGTCGACCTTGAACTTCGGGGTCACGAACAGCGAGATGCCCTTCGCTCCCGGCGGCGCATCGGGCAGTTTGGCCAGCACCAGGTGGACGATGTTGTCGGTGAGGTCATGCTCGCCAGCGGTGATGAAGATCTTGGTGCCGGTGATGGAATGGCTGCCGTCGGGATTTGGCTCGGCCTTGGTCTTCAGCAGCCCCAGGTCGGTGCCGCAGTGCGGTTCGGTCAGGCACATGGTCCCGGTCCAGCGGCCGTCGATCAGCGGCTTGAGGAACGCTTCGTGCTGCCAGGCCTCGCCGTGCTGCTTCAGGGCCTCGATGGCGCCGTGCGACAGCAGCGGAAAGTTGCCCCAGGCCAGGTTGGCGGCATTGATCATTTCATTGAGCGGCACGCCGAGGGTGTGCGGCAGCCCCTGTCCGCCGACCTCCGGCGCAGCGGTCAGGCCGGTCCAGCCGCCTTCGACGAACTGCTCGTAGGCCTGTTTGAAGCCGGGCGGGGTGGTGACCTCGCCGCTGGCCTGGTCCAGCACGCAGCCGACTTCGTCGCCGACACTGTTCAGTGGCGCCAGCACCGATGCGCTGAAGCGGCCAGCTTCTTCCAGCACGGCATCGACCACGTCGGCCGTGGCATCGGTGAAGCCCAGGCGGGCGAACAACGGTTCGACCTTCAGCACGTCATGCAGGGCGAAGCGCAGGTCGGAAAGCGGGGCGGAATAGCTGCTCATCGTGAAGCGTCTCGATCAGGGGCGGGGAGGGCGACGGGCAAGGCCGGCGGTGGGTGCGCCTCAGCGCAGCACGCCGGGCAGGCCCGGGGCATGGTTGAGGTTGCTGCGGTTCTTGACCTGGAAGGTGCGTTGCTTCTTGTCTTCCGGCGTTGCCGACACCGAGCCTTCCAGCGTATAGGCCAGGGTGTGGTTGTCAGCCAGTGCGCCGGCAACCACCAGGCGGGCCTCGGCGCTGGGCTGCAGTTGCAGTTCGATCACATCGGCCGATACGCCGCTGATGGACACGCCCGGCTTGGCGGCCAGGGTGCCGGCGGCGGCATCGCCGATGGTCAGGGTCAGCGCCAGGTCGTCGAAACGCATCGGCATCGAGCTGAAGTTCTGCAGCCGCAGTGCCACCTTCCAGCTGCCGTCGGCGTTGACGGTGAGCTGTTGCAGGCTGGTGGCGGGTTCGGAAACGCGCTTGACCACGCCTTCGCCGCAGGCAGCCAGGGCGAGGACGGACAGGACGATCAGGGCAGAGCGGAAGCGGCGGAGCATGGGCGCAGTTCCTCGCGGAAGAGAGTGCGTGGGATGAAAGATACTACGGCGTATGGTGTCGTGAACAGGCGGGTTGCCTGAACGCCAAGATTAACGTGGCGAGATGACCGCTGGCTGGCCGTGGGGTGCCGTCAGGGGGGGGGGGCGGGAAACGACCGGCAGGGCAGGGCCATGCCCTGTTGCAGGTGCCGATCAGTCGACCGGCGCCATCACCCGCAGCGGGGCCAGGTCGTACCCCATGGCTTCGGCCTGTGTCTTCAGCGTTTCCAGCTGCGCGCGCGGCATGCTCGGTGAGCGCGACAGGATCCACAGGTACCTGCGGTCAGGTTCGCCGACCATCGCCCACTGGTATTCCGGATCCAGTGCGATCACCCAGTAGTCGGCCCAGACCAGCGGAACCCATGACAACCAGTCCGGTGCGAAACGCACCTGCAACTGGCCTGGCTGGCCGCTTACCGGCCGTGCGACACCTTCGGCCTGGAGGCGGCTGCCGTCCTGGATGCGGCAACGGTTGAGCACGCTGATCCGTCCATCGCTGCGCAGGCTGTAGGTGGCGGTGATGTCGCCCACGCACTTCTTCTGGAACGACACGGGGAGATGGGCGATTTCATGCCATTGGCCGGCGTAGCGGTCCATGTCCAGGGCATCCACTGCACGCACCGGTCCGGCGGCATGTCCGGCAGCCGATGCGCCCAGCAGCAGGCCGAACGCGAGCGGGCGAAGCAGGGTGGGGAAGGCAGGCATGGCATGTGCCTCCAGCAGTGGGCAGGCGTCGAGCTTAGGCGCTGGCGCACGAATGCGCACCTGCGGTGCGCAGGCCGGTGTGCAAGGCGACAGCTGCGGCCGTGGACTCCCCCGCCACGCAGGTATCGCAGGAATCGAACGTCCGGGGCATCACCCGGCCCGTGGGATTGGACCCCTTGAGGGGCGATGGGCCGTAAAATGACGGCCACCGCAGGATTCCTTGCCAAGTACAGCTATCGCAATGCCTTATACGAATATCGACACGATGGAGGCGTTGCGCAGGCGCATTCCTTCCTTCCGCTGCATCGTCGGTTGCCATGATTGTTGTGGCCCGGTCACCGTGGCGACAGAGGAAATGGCCCGACTGCCGGTCAAGACGGAAGCTGAGCACGCTGCGGCCCTGGCCGAGCTCAGTTGCCCGTACCTGGGGAAGGACGGTTGTGAGGTGTATCAGGAGCGCCCGTTGATCTGCCGTCTTTTTGGCACCACGCCAAGGATGCTGTGCCCCAACGGCCAGCGACCGGTCTACATGATCGACACTGATGCCGAGGAGGAAATCCATCGTTTCCTTCGCAGCACCCGGCAGGTGCTTCTCTAGGAGAGGCGTCGCGGCGGGATGCCAGGCGGTGGCGCGTCGGCTTGCGCCCTGCCCGGTGCCGAGGATGCCGCGTGGCGGGATCGCGCAGGGCGGATGAGGCCAGGCCGTGCAGAATCCGTGCAACTTTAAAAAAGAAAGGGCCTGCAAGCATGCAGACCCTTCTGAAATGGTGGCCGAGGACGGAATCGAACCGCCGACACGGGGATTTTCAATCCCCTGCTCTACCAACTGAGCTACTCGGCCACTTGTTTCGTTGCAGCGATGTCGCTGCCAAGGACGCGCATATTACGGAGGTCATCCCGGTTCGGCAAGCATTTCGCTAAAAAAACTTCACATTTGTGTCTCCGCGGTGGAAGGGTCTGTGCAAGTGCTTGATCTTCCGTCCGCGAACGCCTCGCGCACTGCGGGGCGAGGGAGGGATCAGTGCATCCGCCTATCCGCGGAACACTGTTTTCATGCGCCCCGTTGCGAGGGTGAAGCGCGTACCGTCGATGGTCTTCTCCGTCTCTTTCTGGAAACCGCCCCATGAGCGACACCCCCGTCACCACTGATCGCATCGTGCTGGCTTCGCGCCCGCAGGGTGCACCGGTTGCAGGCAACTTCCGCCGCGAGCAGGTGGATCTGCCCGCGCTCCAGCCAGGCCAGGTAATGCTGCGGAACCGCTATCTGTCGCTCGATCCGTATATGCGCGGCCGCATGGATGAGGGCCCTTCGTATGCGCCTGCCGTGGCGATCGGCGCAGTGATGGAAGGGCGCACGGTGAGTGAAGTGGTGGCATCGCGCCATGACGCGCTGCCGCCCGGCACGCTGGTGGTGGCTCCAGGCGGCTGGCAGACCCATGCGGTAGTGGATGCGGTGGCAATTACCCGCACGCTGGATCCCGATGGTCCGCCGCTGAGCACGGCGCTGGGGGTGCATGGCATGCCCGGTTTCACCGCCTATGCCGGCCTGCATGAGATTGGCCGCGTGCAGCGTGGTGAAACCCTGGTGGTAGCCGCAGCCAGCGGGCCGGTCGGCGCCACGGTGGTGCAGATCGCGAAGATGCAGGGCGCGCGCGTGGTCGGCATCGCCGGTGGTGAGGCCAAGCGTGCCTACGTGCGGTCTCTTGGCGCGGATGTGGCGCTGGACCATCGTGCCGAGGACTTCGCCGGGCAGTTGCAGGCGGCCGTCCCCGACGGCATCGATGTCTATTTCGAGAACGTAGGCGGCAAGGTGTTCGATGCCGTGTTGCCGTTGCTCAATGATTTTGCGCGCATCCCTGTCTGCGGCACCATCGCCACCTACAACGCGCGCGGTGCGCAGTTGCCCGGGCCTGATCGGCTGCCGGCCTTCTTCAGCCAGGTGTTGCGCCAGCGCCTGGACGTGCGTGGCTTCATCCAGTCGGATTTCATTGCCTTGTTCCCGCGTTTCGAACAGCAGATGGCACAGTGGATGGCCGACGGCAGCGTGCAGTACCGCGAAGACATCGTGCAGGGGCTGGATGCTGCGCCTGACGCATTCTTCGGCCTGTTGCAGGGCCGCAACTTCGGCAAGCTGGTGGTCGACCTGGGCTGAACGATGCCGTGCCGCGCGGTCAGGGCGCCAGGCGCACCTGCCGTGGGTCGGTCACGTCCACGTGCGTCTGGAAATAGTACTTGCCGGACGGCCTGCCATCGGGAGTGAAGTCGATCCTGACCCGGCGCGCGGTGCCCTGTACCAGCAGGCGATGGTTGTGCAGTTGTTCCAGCGGCAAGCCCAGCTGCGCCTGCAGGGCATCGCGCAGGCTGCGGTCCAGGGCAATGGTCAGGTTCAACTGGTGGCGATAGTCGCGTTCGGTATTGAGGTAGATGCGACGCTCATCCTCGCCCACCGCCTGTACGGTGACCACGAAGCTGCCACGGATGCCACGGTGGGGATCGTCGTTGGCGGCGTGGACTGCTTCGGGCGGGGAAATCCAGCCGGGAACCATCGGCGGGACAACGGCCGCACGATGCACGCAACCGGCGCACAGCAGCAGGGCAGGGAACAGCAGGGCAATGCGCATGGGACATCCTTGTTCGATGGCGGCCTCCCATTCTGGCCTGCGCAGTGTTGCAGTGCCAACCGTACTGGCCGCCGCGATGGCGCTTTCGTGATCCGTACATCACGGCCCTGCCGCTAGCGTGGGTCGTGGGTGGTGGCGCGGTGCCGCCGCAGCGGACGACAGGCAGCCATCATGGTGGACGAGCGCAAGAACCAGGACGAGACCGCCGGCGTGCAGGAAAGCCGGCAGGACAAACACCAGGACGACGTGGCCAGGCAGCGCCAGGACCAGCGGGACCAGGAGGTGCACGATGCGCATACCAGGAAGCCGCCGCGCAAGGACGGTAGCGGCGAGCCGGCCTGAGCCGGCGAATGCTGGAATGAAAAGGCCCCGGGATCGCTCCCGGGGCCTTTTCATTCATGTCGTGGTGGAGCCAGGGAGGATCGAACTCCCGACCTCGTCATTGCGAACGACGCGCTCTCCCAGCTGAGCTATGGCCCCACGGCAGGGGAATAGTCTATCCAACCGGAAATGCATTGCCAACCCTCGCCGGGAGAGGGCCGGGTGGCTGCCACCAAACTGAAACGCTGCATCCATACTGTGCCGCTGCGCGCTTTTGTTTCCTCTCCGCCCGGCTCGCGCAGGCCGCACGGACGCTTCCCGAGTCGACCCTATGCCCCCTCGATCCCCAGTTCTCCGTCGCCATCCGCTGGCGCTGGCCTGTGCCGCGATGTCGCTCTGCCTGGCTGGCCCTGGCCTTGCCCAGCAAACGGCTGGAACACCCGACGCCGTTGCGCTGGATGCCATCACCGTGACCGCCGAACGACGCGAGCAGAACCTGCAGGAGGTGCCGGTTTCGGTCGGCGTGGTGCAGGGTGGGAAGATCCGCGACTACACCGCCGGTGGCGACGACACCTTGCTGGCGCTGTCCGGCAAGGTGCCCAGCTTCTACGCCGAGACCACCACCGGGCGCATCTTCCCGCGCTTCTATATCCGTGGCCTGGGCAACATCGACTTCTACCTGGGGGCCTCGCAGCCGGTGTCGATCATCCAGGACGACGTGGTGCTGGAGCACGTGGTGCTGAAGTCCAATCCGGTCTATGACGTCGACCAGATCGAAGTGCTGCGCGGCCCGCAGGGCACGCTGTTCGGCCGCAACACCACGGCGGGCATCGTCAAGTTCGACAGCATCAAGCCGAGCCAGGATCCGGGCGGCCGGGTCAGCGCCAGCTATGGCACCCATGGCAGCGTCGCAGTGGATGCAGGCTTTGGCGCGCCGATCAACGATATCGCCGCGTTCCGTGTTTCGGCCCTGTACCAGCATCGCGACGATTACGTCGACAACACCTACGACGGTCCCAGCGCCGACGGCACGGTCGCCCCGCGCAGCAATGCGATGGGCGGTTTCGACGACCGCAACGTGCGCGCACAACTGCTGCTGACGCCCACCGATGCGTTCTCGGTGCTGGCGTCGGCGCATGCGCGCGACTATGAGGGGACTTCCACGCTGTTCCTGCGCAACGCCATCACCAAGGGATCCAACCGGCCCAATGCACCGCGCGACCGGGTGTCCTACGACGAGGCCGCCAACAATCCGCAGGCCTACAAGACCTATGGCGGTTCGGTGAAGGCGACCTACGATTTCGGCGCTACCGAACTGACCTCGATCACCGCCTACGAGACCACCTCAGGCTACAGCCGCGGGGATACCGACGGCGGCGCGGCGCTCGACTTTCCGGTCAATGGCGTACCGAATGGCTACGGCCAATCGATGGGCCAGGTACGCGACCTGGACCAGTGGACGCAGGAGTTCCGGCTGGCCAGCACCGGCGAGGACCGCCTGAAGTGGCAGCTTGGCGCGTTCTACTTCGATGGCCGCGATACCACCGATTTCTACCAGCGCGCGTGGTTCCTGCAGGGCGCTGGGCGCAACCCGAACAACTGGGTACGCCTGCGCAACACCAATACGTCGTGGGCCGGGTTCGGCCAGCTCAGCTATGCGGTGACGGACAAGCTGACCGTCACCGCAGGCCTGCGCCAGACCCGCGATGAGAAGCGTACCCGCCTGCTGAAGACCGCCGATACCGCTGCCGGCGCGGTGACCTACCGCGGCCGCACCGACGTGGAGATGAGCGACACCACGCCGAGCTGGGACCTCAGCGCGATGTACCAGGTCAACGACCAGGTCGGGGTGTATGCCAAGGTCGCGCGCGGTTTCCGTGGCCCGACCATCCAGGGCCGTTCTGCAGTGTTCAATTCGGACTTCACCACGGCCGATTCGGAAACCATCCTGTCCTGGGAAGCGGGCGTGAAAAGCACGCTGTGGGACAATCGCCTGCGCTTGAACGCGACGGCATTCACCTATGCGGTGAGTGACATCCAGCTCAACGGTAACGATTCCGATGGCAATGGCGTGCTGTTCAACGCCGACAAGGCACGCGCCTACGGCCTGGAAGCGGACATGGAACTGCGCCCGGTCCCGAACCTGAGCCTGAGCGCGGGCCTCAGCCTGTTGCACAGCGAAGTGCAGGATGACCGCGTGTATGCGCAGGTCTGTGCGTTGAATGGCGCCGTGGTCTGCACGGTGACCGATCCGACCATCATGGTCGGCGCGAACACCTTCGCACAGATCGACGGCAACCCGTTGCCGAACGCGCCGAAGTACAACATCAACCTGGCTGCCCGTTACGATTTCCCGATCAACGATGCAGGCACGATGTTCATTTCCACCGACTGGAACAAGCAGGGCTACACCAGCTTCGTGCTTTACGATTCGGCCGAGTTCAACGCCAAGGGCGATTTCGAAGGTGGCCTGAAGGTGGGTTACTCAGGCAACTATGGCGCCTACGAAGTGGCGTTGTTCGCACGCAACATCACCAACGAGAAAAACCTCAAGGGCGTGATCGAGAACTATATGGCAGCGGTCTACAACGAGCCGCGCACCATTGGCATTTCCCTGGACATGAACTGGTGATGGCCGGCAGTGACGGACCTGGTCCGTCACTGCGGGGCAAGGCCCTGGCACCATCGGCGGCCTAGGGCAGCAGCGGCTGCAGCTTCGGTTCCAGCAGCGGCTGCCGCCAACCGGCCAATGCTGCCGGCCAGCGCCGGCTTTCCAGGTAGTTCTCCAGGTGCTTGCGCGAGGCCAGCACGCCATCGGGCAGCGCCAGGTCGCGGCTGCACTGCGCCACCGCATCCTGCAGCTTCTTCAGCGCCTGCTTGTTCGCATCGGTGGCTGGCAGCATCTGCGGTGCCTGGTCCTCGTCTTCCAGTGGCGTGTCCAGCGCCTGCCAGAGAGCGTCGGCCAGCTTGCGCGGTGCCTTGGGGAAGCGTTCGAGCAGCTTTCCCAGCGCCGCCGCGTCAGCGGGCGGCGTGCGCGCCAGGGTAACGGCAAGTTCGTTGTCGAGGATCCAGCTGCGTGGCCGGTCGCTGGCCCGCGCCTGCTGGTCGCGCCAGCGCAACAGGCGCAACAGGCGCAGCTGTGCGCTGCTGTCGAGGAACTGTGCCGATCGCATGCCCAGGTGCGGCCAGCGATCTTCATCATTGGCAACGCTGGCCAGCAGGCGCCCGGCATCGTCGGCCAGCCACTGCTGGCGTCCCTGTTCCCGCAGCCGCATGTCGATGGCATCGTGCAGGGCGAACAGGTGCTCCACGTCATCGGCGGCATACTGCAGCTGGGAGTCGGACAACGGGCGCCGCATCCAGTCCGAGCGTGTTTCGCCCTTGGCCAACGCCACGCCGGTGATTTCCTGCACCAGCTTCTGGTATCCCATGCCGCCGCCGATGCCGGCCAGCGAGGCGCCGATCTGGGTATCGAACAAGGGGCGCGGCAGCTCGCCGCAGGTGTGCTTGAACGCCACCAGGTCCTCGCTGGCGCTGTGCATGACCTTGATGATGGAGGTATCGGCCAGCCACGGTGCCAGTGCCTGCGCCATGCCCGGTGCCAGTGGATCGATCAGCAGGACGTCTTCGCCGACGGCCATCTGCACCAGGGCCAGTTGCGGCCAGAAGGTGCGCTCGCGGATGAACTCGGTGTCCAGGCCGATGCGGGTGGGGCGCAGCTGATGGTACGCCTGCAGTTCTGCGGGGGTGTTGATCCAGGTTGCCACGGGGCGTCTGACTTCTCGCGTTTGCTCAGGAAGGGGAGAATAGCCTAACGTCGGCCGGCACCCCCCGGCCTGAAGGAGTCGGTTTTGCGTCTGCCGCGCCTGTACCTGCTGTTGCCCGCCCTGTGGTTGCTGGGGGTGACCGGCTGCGGTGCGCCCGCCGAGCCGCCGGCACCGGTACCGTCCAGTCCCTCCGCCACGCCGCGGCAACCGGCTGGAGAGCCCGGGGAGGGAACGGTGACCATCGAGGGCCAGGACGAGGCCGAGACGGTCCAGCGCTGGACGCCACCTTCGGTGCAGATCGATCCCGACCAGCGTGCGCAGGCCCGGCGTGCTGCGCAGGCGGCGCTGCGCGAAGGCCGGCTGTATGCCACCGGCGATGATGCCATCCCGATCTGGCTGGCGTTGCTGGAGCAGGATCCAAGGGACCAGCGCGCGCGCGCTGGATTGCGGCAGGCACGCACGGCGTTGCTTGCGCAGGCCGATGCATTGCTGCAGCAGCAGTTGCAGCAGCGCCAGGCACTGGCCGAGGCCGCCGGGATCGCGCTGGTGCTGTTGACGATCGCGCCGGAAGACGAGCAGGTGCGCCGCCTGCAACGCCAGGTGGAAACCGCGCAGCGCGCCGTGGCATTCAACCGTGCAGGCGAGGACGACCTGCGCGCCGGGCGTATCGGCGAGGAGGGCGATGGCGCGCTTGATAATTTCCGTGAGGCACTGGCGCTGGACCCGGACAATGCACGTGCGCGGCAAGGCCTGGCGGCGGCCGAAAGCGGGTTGATCGCGCGCGCGGAGAATGCCGCGCGCGCGGGTGATTTCGCCACCGCCGGCACCTGGCTGGCCGAAGCCAGCAAGGTACGCGATGCATCGCCCACCATTGCCGATGCCTTCGAGCGGATCGAGGCGGTCCGCACCGCGACGCTGGCACGCCTGCGCGACCAGGGACTGCGCGACCTGGCCACGCCACAGGGCTTGAAGGCTGCTCGCGAGAAGCTGGAAGCGGCCATGCGCATCGCCTTGCCGGGCGATGCGGCGGTCGCACTGCTGCGTGGGCGCATCGAACTGGCTACCCATTACGGCAGCTTCCGGCCCGGCCAGGTATTCAGCGATGCACTGCGCGATGGGGGCCGTGGCCCGCAGATGACCGTGGTACCCCACGGTGGTTTCCAGATGGGCGCAGGTCCCTCCGAGCCGGGTGCCAGCGACGCTGAGCGGCCATCGCACTATGTCCGCTTCGAGCGCGGCTTTGCGATGGCGATCACCGAGGTGACAGTGGCGGACTTCGCCCGCTTCGTGAAATCCGCCAACGCGCGACCGCGTGCGACCCGGCGTGGCCATTCCATCGTGTATGACGAGCGCAGCGGCAACTTCATCCGCCGCAGCGGCGTGGATTGGCAATCGGATTACGACGGTGGGCGTGCACTGGCCAACCATCCCGTGATGCATGTCAGCGTGCGCGATGCCGAGGCGTATGCCAACTGGTTGTCCGAGCAGACAGGGCGCTCGTATCGGCTGCCCAGTGAAGCCGAATTCGAGTATGCGCTGCGGGCCGGATCTTCAGGGCGGTTTCCGTGGGGCGATGCCGGCCTGCCGCCGGAAGACTCGGGCAATTTCACCGGCAGCCAGGATGTATCGCCGTCCGGCCGGCACTGGGCGAATGCCTTCATCGGTTATGGCGATGGGTATTGGGGAGCTGCGCCGGTCGGCAGCTTCAGGCCCAATGCCTGGGGGTTGCACGACATGAGCGGCAACCTGAGCGAATGGGTGGCCGATTGCTGGCATGCCAGTTACCGGCGGGCGCCGAGCGACGGCGTGGCATGGTTCAACCCCGGCTGCCGGGGACGGGTGATCCGTGGCGGCAACTGGGCCAACGCCCCGGAACAGACCCGTGCGGCATGGCGGCAATCGCAGGATTCGGATACCACCAGCGGGCGCATCGGCTTCCGCCTGGTGCGTGGTATCTGAGCTAGGATGGCGGCGTGCCTGCCTGCCCCGGCGGGCCTGGCCAGGACGCATGCCGATGCGCAACGACCCATTCTCCCGTTCCCCGCAGCAGCGTCCGCGTCGCGGCCTGTTCGGCAACATCCGCTGGTGGGTGCTGCTGGCATTCGCCGGCTATGCCGCCTACTACTGGTTCTCCAACCGTGCGGTGGATCCGTATACCGGCGAATCGGTGCTGATCGACAGCTCGCTGGATGCAGCGCAGGAAAAAGCGCTGGGCCTGCAGGCTTACCAGCAGATACTGGCGCAGGAGCGGCCGCTGGATCCCAACGCACAGGTATCGCGCGACGTACGCGATATCGCCCAGCGGCTGATTGCCAAGGTGGACGTGGTGGAGGCCGCGCTGGCCAAGGAGCACGGCTTGCAGCCCGCGCATTTTTCCCGTGGTTTCGATTGGGAAGTCAACGTCATCGAGTCCGACCAGGCGAATGCCTTCTGCCTGCCGGGCGGCAAGATGGCCGTCTACACCGGGCTGGTGCCGGTGGCGCGCACGCGTGATGCGATGGCGGTGGTGATGGGGCATGAGATCGCCCATGCGCTGCTGCGTCATGGTGCGCAGCGGATGGCGCAGCAGAAGCTGACCCAGATCGGGCAGATGGCCGGGGCGGCCAGTGGCATGGACCCGCAGCAACAGCAGATGGTGATGGCGGCGATGGGATACGGCTACCTGCTGCCGTATGCACGCGGCCACGAAACCCAGGCCGATGAAGTGGGCTTGATGCTTGCCGCGGCGGCATGTTTCGACCCGCGTGAAGCGGTACCGTTGTGGGAACGGATGGGGCAGGCCAGCGGTGGGCGCGCGCAGCCGGAATTCTCGTCCACGCACCCCAACCCGGGCACGCGCATCCAGAACCTGCAGGCCTTGATGCCCAAAGCCATGCAATACCGGCAGACGTTCTGCAGGTAGCGCCGGGCCATGCCCGGCGAGCTGCAATGATGTCGCCGGACATGGTCCGGCGCTACCACGCCGCCGTTACCGCGTGGCCTTGGTCACCTGTACGTCCAGCACGCCATCGCCGAGGCGGGCCTGCAGCGCATCGCCCGGCCGTGCCTGCGCCACGCTGCGCACCAGCTGGCCATCGTCGGCGCGGGTGAGGATGCTGTAACCGCGTGCCACCGTTGCCAGCGGACTGACGGCTTCCATGGAGCGCGCCAATCCGCGCAGGCGCAGGGCATCACGCTGCAACTGGCGTTGCATGGCGGCCTGCGGCCGGCCACGCAGGCCCAGCAGCCGGCGTTGCAGCGCCTCCAGCTGGCGCTGCGGGTGGCCGCCGCGCAGCATGGCTGCGGCATGTCGCAGCCGCGCCGTGCGCTGCTGTTGCTGTTGTTGCCAGCTTGCCTGCAGGCGTCGGCCGACATCCGCATGGCGGCGCAGCAGCAACTGCAGCCGGGCCTGCGGGCTGCAGGCATTGAGCCGCAGCAGCAGGCGGTCGGCGCGCTGCATGGCCTGGGCCAGTGCATGCCGGTGCAGTTGCTGCAGCCGGGCCGCATCACGGCGCAGGCGGCGTGCCAGGTCCTGCTGGTCGGGCACCAGGAGTTCAGCCGCCACCGAGGGCGTGGGCGCGCGCAGGTCGGCGGCGAAATCGGACAGGCTGAAGTCGGTCTCGTGGCCCACTGCCGATACCACCGGCGTGCGGCTGGCAGCGATGGCCCGGGCCAGGGTTTCGTCGTTGAATGCCCACAGGTCTTCCAGCGAACCACCACCACGGGTCAGCAGGATCACGTCATAGCGTCCGCTGGCATCGGCCGCCTGCAACAGGCGCGTGATCTGCGGTGCAGCCGAGTCGCCCTGCACCAGGCTCGGCAGCAGGTCGACTTCCAGCAGTGGGAAACGCCGCGACAGCACGCTCAACACGTCGCGTACGGCAGCCCCGGTGGGCGAGGTGATCACCGCCAGGCGCTGCACGTGCGCAGGCAGCGCCTGCTTGCGCTCGGTGGCGAACAGGCCTTCTGCTTCCAGCCTTGCCTTCAAGTCCTCGAATGCGCGGCGCAGTGCGCCTTCGCCGGCTTCTTCCATGTGGTCGAGCACCATCTGGTATTCGCCACGCGCGTCATACAGGGTCACCCGGCCGCGTACCAGCACGCGCATGCCCTCGCGAGGCACGAAGCGCAGCGTGGCCGCCTTCATCCGGAACATCGCCGCGCGCAGCTGGGCGCGCGGGTCCTTCAGGGTGAAGTACATGTGCCCGGACGACGGTCGCGCCACGCTGCCCAGTTCGGCCTCTACCCAGATCGCCGGGAAGCTGCCTTCCAGCAGGTCGCGCGCCAGGGTATTGAGCTGGCTGGGAGTGAGGACTTCTATGCTGCGCTGTTGCATGGACGGACCAGGGGCTGGCATTGGAGCAGGTGGCCATGGTCGCACGTCCGCCCGGGACGATCACCCCGCGCCGTGCTGGCCCAGTGCCCATTGCACGTGCTCGCGCACCAGTGCCGAGTCGTCATCGCGTCGTGACCGCAGTGCCTGCACGGACGCTTCGGAGGTGGGTGCGTTGCCCAGTGCCACGGCGATGTTGCGCAGCCAGCGCTGGTGTCCACTGCGGCGGATCGGGCTGCCTTCGGTACGCTGCAGGAATTCCGCCTCATCCCAGGCGAACAGTTCGTCCAGCCGTGCGCGGTCAAGGTTGTTGCGCGCGCGGAAATCGGCTTCGTCGGTGCGCTTGGCGAATTTGTTCCAGGGACACACCAGCTGGCAGTCATCGCAGCCGTAGATGCGGTTGCCGATCAGCGCACGCATGGGTTCGGGGATGGCGCCGTCGTGTTCGATCGTCAGGTAGGAAACGCAGCGGCGCGCATCCAGCCGGTGTGGCGCGGTGATCGCCTGGGTTGGGCAGACGTCGATGCAGCGCGTGCAGGTACCGCAATGCGCACTGGCCGGTGCATCGATCGGCAGCGGCAGGTCGATGTAGATCTCGCCGAGGAAGAACCAGGAGCCGCCGTTGCGGTCGATCAGGCAGGTGTGCTTGCCGATCCAGCCCAAGCCGGCATCGCGGCCAAGCGCGCGCTCCAGCACCGGCGCCGAATCGACGAAGACACGGAAGCCCAGTGGCGCCACTTCCTCGCTGATCTGCGTCGCCAGCTTTTGCAGGCGATTGCGCATCAGCTTGTGGTAATCGCGGCCCAGCGCATAGCGCGCCACGTAGGCCCGGCCCGGATCGGCCAGCGTAGCCCAGGCCTCGGTGTCGTCCTTGTGGCTGTAATCCATGCCCAGCGAGATCACCCGCACCGTTCCCGGCAGCAGTTCGGCCGGGCGCGCGCGCAGCGTGCCATGGCGCGCCATCCAGTCCATGCTTCCGTACAGGCCCTGGCCGAGCCAGTCGGCAAGGTGCGCCTCGTCTTCGCGCAGGTCGACCCCGGCGATGCCGCAACGCTGGAAGCCATGCGCACGGGCCAGCGCACGGATGCGTTGCACGGCCTGGAGCGGATCGATGGCGGGGGAAACGGGGGACATGCGCGCAAGTATAGAATCCCCGGATGCCAGACCCTTCCGCTTTGTTCGATTCCGCTGCCGCACGTTCATTGGACGCGCGCGCTTCGGCGCTGGCCGGAGACGCGGGCTGGTCGCTGATGGCTGCCGCCGGCCAGGCGGCCTGGCAGTGCGTGCTGCAGCACTGGCCCCAGGCGACGACGCTGTGCGTGGTGGTGGGGTCCGGAAACAATGGCGGCGATGGCCTGGTGCTGGCCATGCATGCACTGCAGGCCGGCCGCCGTGTCCATGTGGTCGGCCTGCCTGGAAAACCACCGGCGACGGCATTGGCGCGGCGCGCTGCGGCCGGATTTGAAGCGGCAGGGGGGCATCGCAGCGAATTCGATGGCCACCTGCCGGAAGCCGACGTGCTGGTCGACGCGTTGTTTGGGTTGGGGCTGCAGGACGCGCCGCGTGGTGATGCGGCGTTGCTGATCGACGCCATCAACGCGCTGGCGGCGCCGGTGCTGGCGCTGGATGTCCCCAGCGGCGTGGATGCCGATCGTGGCAGCGTGCCCGGCGTGGCGGTGCGCGCAGCGGTGACGCTGCAGTTCATCGTGGCCCACCGTGGCCTGTACACCGGGGATGGGCTGGAGCACGCGGGCGAGCGCGGGCTTGCACCGCTGGCGTTGCCGGCCGCTGCATGGGAAGGCGTGGGGCCGGCCGCCGAATGCTGGCGGCAGTACCGCCTGCGGGCGCTGTTGCCGCCGCGGGCCGTCAATGCCCACAAAGGAACATCCGGCCACGTGCTGTGCGTGGGCGGCAACCACGGCAGTGGTGGCGCGCTGTTGCTGAGCGCCCATGCAGCGCTGCGTGCCGGCGCCGGCCTGGCCAGCCTGGCCACCCGTGCCGAGCACGTCGCAGCAGCGCTGGCGCGCCTGCCGGAGGCCATGTGCCATGCGGTGGACAGCGATGCAGCACTGCAGCCATTGCTGCAGCGTGCCAGCGTGGTGGCCGTCGGGCCGGGCCTGGGCCAGGACGCATGGGCGCAGGCGCTCTGGCGGGACGTGCGCGATTGCGGCAAGCCGCTGGTAGTCGATGCGGATGCATTGAACCTGCTGGCGCTTGATCCGCAGGCGCTGCCGCAGGCCGTCCTGACCCCCCATCCCGGGGAAGCCGCCCGGCTGCTGGAAACCACCACCGCCCGGGTGCAGCACGACCGGTTCGCTGCCGCTGCCGCGCTGGCCCGGCGGTATGGTGCGGTGGTCGTGCTGAAAGGGGCCGGAAGCCTGGTCGCCGCGCCCAGCGGCCGCACCGCCCTGATCGCCGCCGGCAACCCCGGCATGGCGGTCGGTGGCATGGGCGATCTGTTGACCGGCATCATCGCGGCCCTGCGTGCGCAGGGGCTGGCGGCCTTCGACGCCGCTGCCACGGGGGCGCTGCTGCATGCCCTGGCAGGCGATGCCGCTGCGCTCGACGGCGCCCGGGGCCTGCTTCCCACCGATCTGCTGGCGCCGTTGCGCCGGCTCTGCAATCCGGAACCGCCCCATGCTTGAGCTCTATCTCCCTGATCCCGACCACACCGACCTGCTTGGCCAGGTGCTGGCCCGGACCCGTCCACGGCAGGCACTGCTGGAGCTGCAAGGCGACCTGGGCGCCGGCAAATCGACCACGGCGCGTGCGCTGCTGCGCGAGCTGGGGGTTGCCGGGGCGATCCGCAGCCCGACCTATACGCTGGTGGAGCGCTACCCGCTGGCCGATGGCAGCGAGGCCTGGCACCTGGACCTGTATCGCATCGGCGGCGCGGGCGAACTGGATTTCCTCGGCCTGGACGAAGGCAGCGCATCGTTGTGGCTGGTGGAATGGCCCGAGCGCGGCGCCGGTGCCCTGCCGGCAACCGATCTGCGGCTGGAGCTGGCCATCCAGGACGCAGGACGCCATGCGCGTCTCATCCCCCTAAGCGACGCAGGGCAGGAATGGGTGACACGGATGCAGTCAAAAGGCGAGTTGCAAGCCCTTTCTGTCGATTGACCAGAACAAAACGATGAAAGTTACGGATTATTAAGGGAAAAGGTTTGCAATTCGTTCAGCGCAGTGATTGAATCCTGAGCCATGCGCCTTGGCTCCCGAACCCTCGCCCTTTTTGCCGCCGCCGGATTCGCTCTGGCGAGCGCTGCTGCGTGGGCAGGAGAGGTCCAGCAGGTGCGGCTGGATGTCGGTGCGACCGGTACCCGTGCGGAAATTTCCCTGGCTGGCAGTGGCGGCTACAAGACCATCTCACTGGCCGGTCCGAACCGCCTGGTGGTGGATTTCCCGGATTCCAGCGCCGTGCGCAGCCTGAAGCTGCCTGCCGCGCAGGGTGTGGTGACCGCCGTGCGCACCGGCCAGCCGGTTCCCGGGACGTTCCGGGTGGTGTTCGACCTGGCCGACAACGTCGCTCCGTTCAAGCCGCAGATGCAGCGGCAGGGCAACGAATCCAGGCTGGTCATCGAATGGCCGGGCGATGCGCCGGCCAGCGTGGCCAGCGCGGCCCCGGCAGCGCCCATGCCCACCGCCCCGCAGCCGCGCAGCGATGCCGCCCGTGCCACCGCGCTGCTGACCGCGCAGGTGCAGCAACAGGCCAGTGCCAGCGCGGCCGTTCCAGCGTCTCCTTCCGCCCCGACGGCCTCCACGACAGCCGCCAACGCGGCCGCCGCAGGCGCCACGGCCACGGCCAGCCCGTCGGCACCCTCGCCGGCAGCGATCCTTGCCGGGCAGGCGACGCCACAGCAGCCACCCGGGACCACCATTGCCGGCACCATGCCGACCCGGACCGGTGCCGCGGCCAATGTCGCCAGTGCGGCGCCGGCACCGGAAAGCGCGCCCGCTCCGCCGCGGCCGAGCATGCCCAGCGATGCCTCGCGCGTGCGCATGACCACCGGCATGCGTCCGCTGGTGGTGGCGATCGACGCCGGCCACGGCGGGCAGGATCCCGGTGCGGTCGGGCCCAGCGGCAAGCGCGAGAAAGACATCACCCTGGCGGTGGCCCGTGAACTGGCGCGGCAGGTCAATGCCATGCCGGGCCTGAAGGCCTACCTGACCCGCGACAGCGATGTATTCATTCCACTGCCGATGCGCGCCCAGAAGGCGCGCGCGGCCAAGGCCGACATCTTCGTCTCGATCCATGCCGACGCGGCGGAGAATCGTGCCGCGCGCGGTTCGTCGGTGTATGTGCTGTCGACCAAGGGCGCTTCCTCGCAGCGTGCGCGCTGGCTGGCGGACAAGGAAAACGCCGCCGACCTGATCGGTGGTGTCAGCCTGCAGCGGACCGAAGGCACCCTGGCCAACGTATTGCTGGACCTGGCCCAGAGTGGCTACATGAAAGCTTCCGAAGACGCCGCAACGCATGTGCTGGGTGGCCTCAAGCGCATCGGCAACAACCACAAGCCGAACATCGAGCGCGCCAACTTCGCCGTGCTGCGTACCTCGGACATGCCGGCGATGCTGGTGGAAACGGCCTTCATCTCCAATCCGGACGAGGAACGCCGCCTGATGGATCCGGCCTACCAGCGCAAGATCGCCGCGGCAGTGCTGGATGGCGTCAACGTATTCTTTACCCGCCAGCCACCGCCGGGCACGTTGTATGCCGCCCGTGCGCAGGCGGAGATGGAAGCGGCCAGCACCGTGGCCGGCGGCAGCAAGTAAGGCGCGCCCGGCGGGCGCGTCCTGGCTCCGCTATCATCGGTGCATGACGCCAGCATGCACCTTCCCGATTCCGCATCTTCCTGTCCGCCGCTCCGGCCGGGGCGGGAAATGAGCGCGACCATCCGGCCCCTGCCGGACATCCTGATCAACCAGATTGCTGCAGGTGAGGTGGTAGAGCGGCCCGCATCGGTGGTCAAGGAACTGGTGGAGAACGCCATCGATGCCGGCGCGACCCGCGTGGACATCGACCTGGAGGAAGGTGGCGTACGCCTGATCCGCATCCGCGACAATGGCAGTGGCATCGCCGCCACGCAGCTGCCTCTGGCGGTCTCGCGGCACGCCACCAGCAAGATCGCCAGCCTGGACGACCTGGAGGCGGTGGCCACGCTGGGATTTCGCGGCGAAGCGCTGCCTTCCATCGCATCGGTCAGCCGTTTCACCCTGGCCTCGCGGCGGGCTGACGATGAACATGGTGCTGCGTTGCAGATCGAAGGCGGCAAGCTGGGCGACGTACTGCCGCGCGCGCATGCACCAGGCACCACGGTGGAAGTGCGCGAACTGTTCTACAACGTGCCGGCACGCCGTAAATTCCTGCGGGCCGAACGCACCGAACTGGGGCATATCGAAGAGTGGCTGCGTTCGCTGGCACTGGCGCGTCCCGACGTGGAACTGCGGGTGTCGCACAACGGCAAGGCGTCGCGCCGCTACAAGCCCGGCGATCTGTATTCGGATGCGCGGCTGGGCGAGACGCTGGGCGAGGACTTCGCGGCCCAGGCCCTGCGCGTGGACCACGGCGGGGCCGGCCTGCGCCTGCATGGCTGGATCGCACAGCCGCATTACTCGCGTGCCAGCACCGACCAGCAGTACCTGTACGTCAATGGCCGTTCGGTACGCGACCGTAGCGTCGCCCACGCGGTGAAAATGGCCTACGGCGATGTGCTTTTCCACGGACGCCACCCGGCCTATGTGCTGTTCCTGGAGCTTGATCCAACCCGTGTGGACGTCAACGTGCACCCGGCCAAGCACGAGGTGCGGTTCCGTGATTCGCGCCTGGTGCATGATTTCGTCTACCGCACCTTGAAGGATGCGCTGGCCGATACCCGGGCGGGCATGAGCGCGCACGAGATCGGTACGGGCAGCGTGGCACCGGAGGCGGCCGCCGGAGCTGCCGCGGCGGCAGGCTGGGAACTGGCCCGCGGCGGTGCGTCCAGCCTGGGCACAGCTGCGGGCGGAGGCGGCTTTGGCAACTGGCGCGGACAACAGTCGCCACTGGGCCTGCAGGTGGCCGACGCGCCTGCAGCCTATGCTGCGTTGTATGCAGGGGGAACCGGGGCAGGGCCGGCTGCGGCGCTGCCGCCGATGCCAAGCGAGCACGGCCTGCCGGTGACCAGTGCGGAAGCCGGGGTGCCGCCGCTCGGCTATGCGATCGCGCAGCTGCATGGCATCTACATCCTGGCCGAGAATGCGGAAGGCCTCATCGTGGTGGACATGCATGCCGCGCACGAGCGCATCGGTTACGAGCGCCTGAAGACGGCGCACGATGGCATCGGCCTGCACGCCCAGCCGCTGCTGGTACCGATCACGCTGGCGGTCGGCGAGCGCGATGCAGATACCGCCGAGCGCGAAGCGGAAACGTTGGTCGCGCTGGGCTTCGACGTGACCCGCGCCGGTCCAGGTTCCCTGCACGTGCGCAGCATTCCGGCACTGCTGGCCAATGCCGAGCCCGAGGGCCTGCTGCGCGACGTGCTGACCGACCTGCGTGAGCATGGGCAGTCCCGGCGCATCGCCACCGCGCGCGATGAACTGCTGTCCACGATGGCATGCCACGGTGCGGTGCGCGCCAACCGGCGGCTGACGGTTCCAGAGATGAACGCGCTGCTGCGCGACATGGAAATCACCGAACGCTCAGGCCAGTGCAACCATGGCCGGCCGACATGGGCACGCTTTTCGCTGGCGGAGATCGACCGCTGGTTCCTGCGCGGACGTTGAAGGGGATGACGATGGGGAAGAGGACAGGGGGCGGCCTGCTGCTGGCCCTGCTGCTGGCCGGTTGCGGTGGGTCGCCGGCGGAAACCGGGCCTGCCGTCATGGAGGATCCGGCATTCGAGACCGCGCAACAGCAATGGCGCATGCAGCGTTACACCGAGCTGACGGCCGCTGATGGCTGGACTGCGCTGGTCGGGCTGCATTGGCTCGAGCACAAGGCGCACTACATCGGCCACGGCCCGGGCAACGGCATCCGGCTGGCGGTAGGGCCGGACAAACTCGGCATGGTCCGCCGCCAGGGGGATGGCTGGACGTTCACGCCCGAGCACGGCGTGGCTGCGAGCATCGAAGGCGCGGCGTTGACCGGCCCTGTCGCCTTCCGTGGCGACCACGATGCTGCGCCGACGCGGATCACGTTCGATGATGGCAAGGGCCAGCTCAGCCTGATCCAGCGCGGCGGGCGTGCCGCGCTGCGGGTGAAGCATGCCGATGCGGCGTCGCGCCTTGGCTTCACCGGCCTGGAATACTGGCCCGGCGGCAGCGCCTGGCAGGTGCACGCTCGGTTCCTGCCGCATCCGCCGGGGCGCACCCTGCCCATCGTGGACATCACCGGCCTCACCACTGCCATGCCCAACGCGGGCGCGGTGGAGTTCGAACACGGCGGCCAGCACTATCGCATCGAAGCCATTGCCGAACCGGGGGCGCCGCTGTTCCTGATCTTCGCCGACCGTACCAGCGGCCACGGCAGCTATCCTGCCGGACGCTACCTGGATACCGCGGCACCCACGGCAGATGGCCATGTGATGGTGGACTTCAACCACGCCTACAATCCCCCCTGCGCCTTCACTCCGTTCGCGACCTGTCCCCTGGCACCACCGGAAAACCGGCTGGACCTGCGCGTGGAAGCGGGTGAGCGTGCTTATCACCCACCCAAGGAGAACGCGCCATGATGCGTGTCGTTTCGCGATGGACGCTGTCATCCCTGCTGTTGCTCGCCACCTGCTTGTGCGCGAGCGTGCACGCGGCGCCGGCAACCCCATCGCCGGCAGCAGGACAGGCCGCGCCGGAACCCCTGCTGTGGACGGTAAGCGGGGCCGGCGATGCGCGGCTGTACCTGCTGGGCTCGTTCCACCTGCTGAGCGCGGACGATTATCCGCTGGCGCCTGAAGCGGACCAGGCCTTCGACGCCGCGCGCCGGGTGGTGTTCGAATTGTCGGCCGAGGACATGGCCTCTCCGGACCTTGCCAGCAAGATGGTGCAGGCGGCGATGCGCACCGATGGCAGCGAACTGCGCCGCGACCTGGGCGACGCGACCTGGGCCCGGCTGCAGGACTATGCGACGAAAAATGCCTTGCCGCTGGCACAGATGCAGGGCCTCAAGCCCTGGTTCGTCGGCCTCAGCATCAGCATCGCGCAGATGCAGAAGATGGGCCTGGACCCGGAACTCGGGCTGGACAAGCACTTCATGGACCGGGCTTCCAAGGCCGGCAAGCCGGTGGTCGGGCTGGAGAACATCGACACCCAGATAGCGGTGCTGTCCGGCATGGGCGAGACCGAGCAGAAGCAGATGGTCGAAGAGGCCCTGGAGCAGGCCGACAAGGGCGATGCGGAGATCCGTGCACTGCACGACGCCTGGCGGCGTGGCGATGATGCGGTGATGTGGAACCGGATGGCAATGGAGATGAAGGCTGAGTATCCGCAGCTGTACCAGCGCATCAACAGCGACCGCAATGACGCCTGGTTGCCGAAGCTGGAAAGCTGGCTGCAGGCCGGGCAGGGCGGCACGCTGGTGGTGGTGGGCAGCCTGCACCTGCTGGGTAGCGATGGCGTGGTGGAGAAGCTGCGCGCCAAGGGCTACAAGGTGGAGCGGGTGCGCAGCAAGCGCTGAGTATCCGTGGGCCTGAAGCAGGAACGGCGCGCCCGATGGCGCGCCGTTCTGTTTTTCCCCGGCATGCATCGGCCATCGGCCGGGCGTGCGGCGGTTCCCGCTGGATCAGCGGCCACGGCCCTTGCTGCCGGTCGGGCCGGCAGTCTCGGTGGGCTTGCGCTCGCCGGCAGCAGGAGCGGGACGCGGAGCGCCGCCCATGCCCGCACCGGTTCCGGTACCGCCCGGGCGCGCGCCGAAGCCGCTGCCCATGTTGCGCTGGAACTCCTGCCACAGTTCGAGGTTGCGCTCGGTCAGCTGGTTCATCATCGCCCACGGCGTCTGGCCAAGCAAGTTGCCCATCTGCTGGCGGAACTGTTGCTGCTGGTCCAGGAACACCTGCATGCTGCGCTCCAGGTAGTTGCCCATGAAGCCTTGCAGGGAATCGCCATAGAACCGGATCAACTGGCTCAGCAGCTGGGTGGAGAGCATCGGCTCACCGTCCTGCTCCTGGTCGGCGATGATCTGCAGCAGCACCGAGCGGGTCAGGTCGTTGCCGCTCTTTGCGTCGCGGACCTCGAAATCTTCGCCGTCGAGGATCAGCTGGCGCACATCCTCTATCGTGATGTAGCTGGAGATCTCGGTGTCGTACAAACGGCGGTTGGGATACTTCTTGATGATGCGTGTAGCAGCCATGAAGCAAGCACTCGTCACAGTAGACGCGCAGCATGGCGCAGCGCAGCAGCTCTTGCAACGGCCATCGGACCTGGTGGTGGGCTTTTTGCCGCATTTCATGTTGCGCAGCAAGGCTTTCCATGCTGCGCAGCATTTTCCATGGCGGTCCAGTGGGCGCCATCGCCGCCGGGCCGGTGCCAACCCGCGCAGGCAGTGGCCGATGGCTCACCAGCCCATGTGGTGGCCGCCGTTGATGTCCAGGTTGCTGCCGGTGATCCAGGCGGCTTCATCGGCTACCAGGAAGGAGACGCCGTAAGCGATTTCTTCCGGCTTGCCCAGCCGTCCGGTGGGGATGTCGGCGATGATTTTCGCGCGCACTTCCTCCGGAACCGCCATGACCATGTCGGTGGCCACGTACCCGGGTGAAATCGTATTGACGGTGATGCCGAAACCAGCATTCTCGCGCGCCAGTGAGATGGTGAAACCGTGCATGCCGGCCTTGGCCGCGGCGTAGTTGGCCTGGCCATACTGGCCCTTCAGTCCATTGATGGAGCTGATCTGGATGACCCGGCCCCAGCCCCGGCGGCGCATGCCCTCGATCACCGGGCGGGTGACGTTGAACACTGAATTGAGGTTGGTGTTGATCACCTCGTGCCATTGTTCGGCGCGCATGCGGTGGAAGGTGGTGTCGCGGGTAATGCCGGCATTGTTGACCAGGATCTCGACCGGGCCGAGCTCGGCTTCCACCGCACGGATCATGGCCTCGGCGCTGTCCGGGCTGGCGACATCGCCGGGAACCAGGGTGATGGCATACCCGCGGGCGGCCATGGCCTGCTGCCAGGCCAGTGCCTTGGCGTGGTCGCGGTAGTTGGTGGCGACCTGGTGGCCCTGGTCGGCCAGGCGTTGGCAGATGGCGGTACCGATGCCGCCGGTGCCGCCGGTGACCAGTGCGACGCGTGAAGTCATGCTGCGCTTCCGAAAATCAGGAGGGAGGGCGTGATTCTGCAACATCGGCGCCCCGCGTGCGCTTCATGCGATGGAAATGTCATGTGCCGGCACGCGATGTGGCTGGAAGCTGTCTGCGGCACGTTGCAGCAGCTCCGCCTGGCTGGTGGCGGCATCGAGCGCACCGGGGGCCTGCCCGAGCCACTGCCAGGCCTGCTTCAGCATGGCGGTGGGGTCGCCTTCGTCCACCGGCAATGCCGCCGCTGACTTGGACAGTTTGTGGCCGCCGGCGTCGAGCAGCAGGGGCAGGTGCGCATAGGCCGGGGTAGGCAGCCGCAGCGCACGCTGCAGCAGGATCTGGCGCGCGCTCGAATCGAGCAGGTCGGCGCCACGCACGACCTCGGTGATGCCCTGTGCGGCATCGTCCACCACCACCGCCAGCTGGTAGGCCCAGCAACCGTCGGCACGGCGCAGCACGAAGTCGCCGACCTGGGCGTGCACGTCCTGGTGCTGGGGGCCGCGCAGCGCATCGATGAAATCGACCCGGCTGCCGGGTGCCACGCGCAGGCGTATCGCCGGGTCCGGGCGTGGCTGCCGTGCCACGCAATGCCGGTGGATGCCGCCGCTGCCCGCCAGGTCGCTGCGGCTGCAGTGGCAGACGAAGGCCAGGCCGTCGGCCAGCAGCAGGTCCAGTGCCTGCTGGTACGCCGCCTGGCGCTGGCTCTGCCACAGCACCGGTGCATCGCTGTGCAGGCCAAAACGTTCCAGCACCTGGAGCTGCGATTCGGCCGCGCCGGGCACCGTTCGTGGTGGGTCGACATCTTCGACCCGGACCAGCCACCGTCCGCCGCGCTGGCGTACGAACAGCCAGCTGGCGAAGGCAGCCAGCAGCGAGCCGGCGTGCAGCGGACCGGTGGGCGAGGGCGCGAAGCGGCCGCAATGAATGGGGGAAGTCATGCTGGCTGAATCGTCGGTCAGGTTGGCGCTTGAATTCAAGCTGAAGTCACCGCAGATTGAGCATCGACACCCATACCAGAGCTTACTTTCCCCATGTTCAGTCGCATTGCCCTGTTCCTTCTGACCAACCTTGCGGTGCTGGTGCTGGCGGGTATCGTAATGTCGGTGCTGGGGGTCAACCCCAACCAGATGAGTGGCCTGCTGGTCATGGCGGCAATCTTTGGTTTCGGTGGCTCGCTGGTTTCGCTGCTGCTGTCCAAATGGATGGCCAAGCGTTCCACCGGTGCAGTGGTCATCACCGAGCCGCGCAACGATACCGAACGCTGGCTGCTGCGCACGGTCCAGCGCCAGGCCCAGGCCGCTGGCATCGGCATGCCGGAAGTGGCGGTCTACGACGGCCCGGAGATCAATGCGTTCGCCACCGGTGCGAACCGCAACAACGCCCTGGTGGCGGTGTCCACCGGCCTGCTGCACAACATGAGCGAGGATGAAGCCGAGGCGGTGCTGGGCCACGAGATCGCCCACGTGGCCAACGGCGACATGATCACCATGGCCCTGCTGCAGGGCGTGCTGAATACCTTCGTGATCGTGTTGGCGCGCGTGGTCGGCGGAGTGATCGACAGCGCGATGTCGGGTAACCGCGAAGGCGGTGGCCGTGGCTTTGCGTACTACATCATCGTGTTCGTGCTGGAGATGGTGTTCGGTATTTTCGCCACGATGATCGCGATGTGGTTCTCGCGCCACCGCGAGTTCCGTGCCGACAGCGGCGGTGCGCAGCTGGCTGGCCGGCAGAAGATGATCGCCGCGCTGGAGCGCCTGAAGCTCAACCACGGCCAGAGCACCTTGCCGACCCAGGTGGCGGCATTCGGCATTGCCGGTGGCATCGGCCAGGGCATGCGCAAGCTGATGCTGAGCCATCCGCCGCTGGACGAGCGTATCGCCGCACTGCGTGCTTCGACGGTGGTGTAAGGCAGGTTGATCGAACGGGTCAAAAAGCCCCTGGCCATCTCCGTTCCACTACCCGTCGCTCTGTCCATGGCTCCCATGGACCTGTCGAAGTTTCTGCTCTTGCCATGAAGCGAAACGGCGCCCGCAGGCGCCGTTCGATCAACCCTGTCCCGCGACGGGAATCAGAACTTCGCGTCGAACTCGGCGGCATAGCCGGTGTTGACCAGCACCTTCTGCAGCGACTCGGCCACCTTGATGTTGCCGGCCACCACCTGGTGGTTCTCCGGGCCGCGGCTGTCCATGCGGCCCAGCGCCGCGCCCTTGTAATCGCACACCTTGCCGCCGGCTTCGCGCACCAGCAGGATGCCGGCCGCGATGTCCCAGGATTTCACGCCCGCTTCGAAGTAGGCATCGGCACGGCCACAGGCCACGTAGGCCAGGTCCAGCGCAGCCGAACCGGTGCGACGCACGTCCTCGGCCTGCACCAGCAGTGTATCGACCGTCTTCAGCTGTGCGCTGGCACGGGCACGCTCGCGCGGTGCGAAACCGGTGTGGATCATCGTGCCTTCCAGGTCCTTGCGGTCCGCCACGCGGATGCGGCGGTCATTGAACACCGCGCCGGCGCCGCGGCTGGCGGTGAACAGTTCATTGCGCAGCGGATCGAAAATGACCGCGTCGGTCGGCTCGCCGTTCTCCACCAGTGCGATGGACACGCAGTAGTGCGGGAAACCCCGCAGGTAGTTGCTGGTGCCGTCCAGCGGGTCGATCACCCACATGTGGCGGTTCGCGCCCTGCACGCCGCCTTCCTCGCCGATCACCCCATACTCCGGGTAGGCGCGCTTGAGTTCCTTGACGATGACCTTTTCCGCGTCCGCATCCACCTCGCTGGCGTAATCCATGCGCCCCTTCTGCACCACGTTGAGCGCCTCGAGCTTGTTGATGTTGCGCAACAATACGTTGCCGGCGAGGCGGGCGGCCTTGACCATGACGGTGACGGCGGGTTTCTGCATGGCGTGAGCTCCCGGGAGGGCAGAGGGGGGATTGGCGGGGGAAAAGAGCAGGCCCGGCGCAGTGGCCGGCTGCACAGTTTACCATTGCAGCCCGTCCAGCTCGACTATTTCGTTCATGTCCGATCCATCGCTAGCCGCTCGCATCCGTTTTGTCCTGGTCGGGACCCAGCACCCCGGCAACATGGGGGCCGCCGCCCGCGCGCTGAAGACCATGGGCCTGGCCCGCCTGGTGCTGGTGGCGCCGGAGAAACCACTGGACGAAGAGGCGTTCCGTCGTTCGGCCGGGGCCGAGGATGTCCTGGGCGATGCGCCGGTGGTGGCCACCCTGGCCGAAGCCGTGGCCGATTGCCGGCTGGTGCTGGGCTGTACGGCCCGCGCGCGTCGGGTACAGCTGGAAGAGCTGCTGCCCACGGCCGCCGCCGCCCGCGTGGCCGACAAGGCGGCCGAGGGGGCCGAGGTCGCGGTGGTGTTCGGGCGTGAGCGCACCGGCCTGACCAACGAGGAACTGCAGCTCTGCCATGCGGCCGTGCACATTCCCTCGGATCCCGCCTTCAGTTCGCTGAACCTGGCTGCCGCCGTGCAGGTACTGGCCTATGAAGTGCGCATGCGGCTGCTTGGAGACACTGCCGCACCGACGGTCGAACCGGGATTGCGCGAGCAGCCCGCCAGCCATGAACAGTTGGAGGGCTTCTTCGGCCAGTTGGGCGAGACGCTGGAGGAAATCGAGTTCCACAAGGGGCGCGCGCCGGAATCGGCGATGCGCAAGTTGCGCCGGCTGTTCCTGCGCAGCGAACCCAGCGAGCAGGAACTGCGCCTGCTGCGCGGCATCCTGGCTGATGCGCAGCGCATGGCACGGATAGCGCACGACGATAAGAAGTAGCCTGACGCAGTTCTCATTTTTTCGAGTAGTCTTCCCTTCACATCACAGGGGGCACGCCGTGGACGGTTGGCTGGGACGCATGCAGTGGGGGCTGCTGGGCCTGGCGTGCCTGCTGCTGGCGGGTGCGGCAGGCGCGGCGTCGGCGCCTGCCGGTACCGACGGCAACCATGTGCTGGTGCTGGGGCGGATCAGCGATGATCCCCGCGCCCATCATGGCCAATTGCAGCCATTGCTGGATTACGTGGTAGCGCAGATGCATGACGTCGGGATACGCGAGGGGCGCGTGCTGATGGCACGCGATGCGCAGCAGATGGCCAGCTATCTCCGGCGCGGACGCGTTGACTGGGTCACGGAGACCGCTGGCACTGCGGTTGCGCTGGGCCAGCGCGCTGATGCACGCCCGCTGCTGCTGACCGAGCGCAGCGGTGTCAGTGATTACCACAGCATCTTCTTCGTGCGCCGCGACAGCCCGGTGCAACGGCTCCAGGACCTGCGCGGACGTACCCTGGCGCTGCAGAACGTGGCGTCCACCAGCGCCTACCTGGTCCCGGCAATTACCCTGCTGGAGCAGGGGCTGGCACCGCAGATACTGCAATCCGCCGACGACATGCCGCCTGCCGGTGCGGTGGGCTACATCTTCGCGCGCAGCGAGCTGAACATCGCCACCTACGTGCACAAGGGCGTAGTCGATGCCGGCGTGGTCAGCAGCGTGGACTGGGATGACGAGCGCCGGGTGCCACTTTCGTTCAAGCGCGACCTGCGGGTCATCCTGCGTACCGAACCATTTCCGCGCGCAGTGGAACTGGTGCGTTCGGACCTGGATCCGCGCGTGCGCGACCGGTTGCAGCAGGTGTTGCTTGATGCCGCCCGGGACCCGCGCGCGCATGATGCGCTGGAACGGTTTTTTGGTACATCCGGCTTCCACCGCGTCGATGCGCGGATGCAGCGGCGACTGGATGGTTTGAAACGGAGCCTGGTGCGCGTGCGGATGGAAGTGGAATGAGGAGGCTGGGATCGGGCATGCAGGCGCGTTTCGTCCTGGCAATGGGCGGGGCGATCCTGGTGGTGGTGGCCATCCTGGGCGTGCTGTTGGGACGGCAGGCGGCAACGCAGCGCGAAGTCACCCGCCTCAGTGGCACGGTGATCCACGAACTGTTCGATCGCAGCACGCGCAGCCGTGGTGAAGCCATTGCGCGTGAGCTGGCGGACGCGCTGGTCAATCCGCTGTATTACAACGACCTGGAGCAGGTCGGCGCGCTGGTGCGGAACAGCGCGCGGCAGGACGCGGTGGGGTATGTACTGGTGTTCGATACCGAGGGCCGCCTGCTGCATGACGGCTCGGTGGAGGTGCCTGGGTATGGCCGGCCGATGACCGACCCGTTGGCGGCGGGCGCGGTGTCGGCCACGGGCGCGCGCGTCCAGGAGTCGCATGATGTGCTGGAAAACAGCCTGCCGATCATGCTCGGCAAGCAACGGCTGGGCGGGGTGCGGGTCGGCATGGCACTGGAGCAGGTGCAGGCCCTGGAAGCCCAGGCCAGCCAGGGCCTGGCGCAGCGACTGGAACAGGTCGGTACCCGCCACCTGGGCTGGTTGCTGCTGATGCTCGGCCTGTTGGCGGCCATTGGCGTGGTCGTCATCGTCTACGTGCAACGCATGTTGGTGACCCCCATCCGCGGCCTGGCGATGGCGGCGCGGCAGATCGAGGCCGGCGACTACCAGGTCCCGCTGCGCGAGAACGATCGTGACGACGAGGTGGGTGAGCTGGTGCGGGCCTTTGCACGGATGCGTGATGCGATCGCCCGCCACGACCGCGACGTGCGGCACATGGCATACACCGACGCGCTGACCGGCCTCACCAACCGGCTCGCCTTCCGTGAAGCACTGGATCATCGGTTGATGGCGGCACGTGCGTCCGGCCATCGCCTCGCCTTGCTGTTCGTCGACATCGATGATTTCAAACGGGTCAACGACACGCTGGGCCATGAGGCCGGTGACGAAGCCCTGCTCCAGTTCGTCCAGCGCATAAGCGACGCCGTCGCGCAGGCCGGTGGCGACGAGGCGTTGCTGGCGCGTTTCGGCGGCGATGAGTTCGTGATCCTGCTGGGCGAGGGCGATGCGGCAGTGCAGGCACGCGCGTTGGCCGATGTGCTGGTGCGCGAACTGGGCAAGCCGCTGATGGTGCAGGGCAGGGAGCTGTACATGGGCGCCTCGATTGGCGTGACGCTGTTCCCGGACGACGCTGCCGACGCGACGACGCTGTTGAAGAACGGTGACATCGCGATGTACCAGGCCAAGATGGCGGGCAAGAACTGTTACCGCTACTACAGCCGTGCCATGGACCACGCCGTGGAGCGTCGCGTGCACATGGAGCAGGAACTGCGGGGCGCCTGGGAACGTGGCGAGCTGCGGTTGGCCTACCAGCCGATCTTCCGCACCCGCGACCGGCGCCTGGTCGGTGCCGAAGCGCTGTTGCGCTGGCAGCATCCCGCCTTGGGGACGATTCCGCCGTCAGTCTTCATCGACGTCGCCGAGCAGAGTGGGCTGATCGAAGTGATCGGTCCGAAGGTATTGCGCGCAGCCTGCATGGAGGCGGCACAGTGGCCGCGCAGCGTGGACGGTGAAGGCTTGTTTGTATCGGTGAATGTGTCGCCGCGCCAGCTGCGCGGGGGAGAGCTGCCTAGCCTGGTCGCACAATGCCTGCTCGAATCGGGCCTGCCTGCGGCGCGGCTGCATCTGGAGCTGACCGAAACGGCGGTGATCGGCGATGAGCTGCTGGCGGCACAGCTGCTGGACAAGCTGCATCGAACCGGGGTGAAGGTATGGCTGGATGATTTCGGCACTGGCTTTTCCGGCCTGAGCCACTTGCGGCAGGTGCCGGTGGACGGGGTGAAGATCGACAAGAGCTTTGTTGCCGACATGCAGCGCGACCCGGACGACCTGGCGCTGACCACCGCGATCATCGCCATGGCCCACGCGCTGGGCATCACCGTGGTGGCCGAAGGCATCGAACAGCAGGCCCAGTTCGATCTGCTGTGCCAGCGCGGCTGCGACCTGGCCCAGGGCTACTGGCTGAGCCGCCCGGTCACCGCCACGACGATCGTGCAGATGATCGAAAAAGGGGACGGAGGGGATTAAGGCGCAATTGGCCGCCTTAGGCCCATTGCGCCTTAATCCCCTCCGTCCCCTTTTTACACCGGGCGCTTGCTGGGGTCGCCGGGCAGTTCGCGGACCAGCTTCGGTACCAGGTAGCCGGACAGGCGGGCGGTCAGGCCAGCCACCAGCGCCTTGGCACGGGCATCGTCGACCTCGAAGTGGGCGACCCCTTCCACCCGGTCCAACTGGTGCAGGTAGTAGGGCAGCACGCCGGCAGCGAAGCTGCGCTCGCTGAGATCCTGCAGCGCCTGCACGCTGTCGTTCACCCCGCGCAGCAGCACCGCCTGGTTCAACAGGTGTGCGCCCGTCGTACGCAGGCGGGCCATCGCGGTGTCGACATCGGCATCGAATTCGTTGGCATGGTTGGCATGCACCACGATTGCCAGCGGCCAAGGCAGGCCATCCAGCCAGGCCACCAGTTCATCGTCCACGCGTTCGGGCAGCACGATCGGCAGACGGCTGTGGATGCGCAGGCGGCGCAGGTGCGGGACCTGCCGCAGCGCATCGGTCAGTTCAGCCAGCTTGTGCGTGGCCAGCGACAGCGGATCGCCGCCGGACAGGATCACCTCATCGATGTCCGGGTCAGCGGCGATCGCCTGTACCGCCTCCTGCCATCCACCCTTGGCCGCATTCTCCGCGCCGTAATCGAAATGGCGACGGAAGCAGTACCGGCAGTTGATCGCGCAGCTGCCGGTTGCCACCAGCAAGGCGCGACCGCGATATTTCTGGATCACCCCGGTGGCCTTCTTCGCTGCGCCATCGCCAACCGCATCGAAGCTGAAACCTTCGACCTGGCGCATCTCCTCGTCGATCGGCAATACCTGGCGCAGCAGCGGATCCAGCGGGTCACCGTGGCGCATGCGTGCGACGAAACCTTCCGGTACGCGCAGCGCAAACTGCTGCAGCGCCGCGTCGGAGACGCCCAGCGCGGCCGGCTCCAGCCCCAGCCGTGCCAACAGCTCGCCCGGGTCGCGGATCGCCTGCCGCCAGATCTGCTGCCAGCGGGAGGCTGCAGGGCGCATTGGAACGGGCCGGGAAAGGGCGGAGAGCTGCATGGACAGGGGGCCTGCGGTTATCATGGGGGCATAAATCAGCGCCCACCGGCCTCCGGTGGGCTTTCCATTCTATCCGGCCCGCCGCACCCGCGGCGGATTTGCCAATCCAGGAGCGTGAGCATGGCCACTGCGGGCATGAACGATGTCAAGAACGGGATGAAGATCCTGGTCAACAATGAACCGGCGGTCATCTCGGAAACCGAGTTCATCAAGCCGGGCAAGGGCCAGGCTTTCACCCGCGTCAGGTACCGCTTCATCAAGTCCGGCCGCACGGTCGAAATGACCATGAAGGCGACCGATGACGTGGAAGTGGCCGACGTGGTCGACACCAACATGGATTACATGTACAGCGATGGCGAGTACTGGCACTTCATGGACCCGGAATCCTTCGAGCAGGTGCAGGCCGACAAGGCCGGCATGGGCGGCGCCGAGAAGTGGCTGAAGGGCGAGGAATCCTGCATCGTCACCCTGTGGAACGGCTCGCCGATCTTCGTGCAGCCGCCGAACTTCGTTGAACTGAAGATCACCGAAACCGACCCGGGCGTGCGTGGCGACACCTCCGGCGGTGGCGGCAAGCCGGCCACCCTGGAAACCGGTGCGGTGGTGCGCGTGCCGCTGTTCGTCAACCAGGATGAAATCATCAAGGTCGATACGCGTTCGGGCGAGTACTCCGCGCGCGTCAAATAAGGTTCCGGCCGCGGGCCGACCTTGTTGTAGAGCCGAGCCATGCCCGGCTTTACCTCCGGCCCCGGTGGCGCCGGAACGAAAAGCAGCCGAGCAGGGCTCGGCTCTACATGACCACGGTCCGTCCAGATGGATCGTGGTTTCAGCCCCCAGCCAGTGAGTCCGCATGAGCCCTACCGCAAGCAGTCCCGAAACCTGTGACCTGTTGATCGAAGCCGGCTACGTCGTCCCGATCGAACCGCATGCGGTGGTGCTGGAAGACCATGCCGTGGCCGTGCGCAACGGGGAGATCGTCGCGGTCCTGCCGCGCAACGAAGCGCGTGCGCGCTTCAGTGCTGCGCAGGTGGTCAGCCGTCCGGACGCGGCGTTGATGCCCGGCCTGGTCAATGCGCATACGCACAACCCGATGACCCTGCTGCGGGGCGTCGCCGACGACCTGCCGCTGATGGTGTGGCTGCAGCAGCACATCTGGCCGGTGGAAGCGGCGGTGATCGGGCCGGAGTTCGTCGCCGATGGCACCACCCTGGCCATCGCCGAGATGCTGCGCGGGGGAACCACCTGCGCCAACGAGAACTACTTTTTTTCCGACGTGCAGGCCGCCGTCTACAAAAAACACGGTTTCCGCGCGCTGGTCGGTGCGGTGATCATCGATTTCCCCACCGCCTGGGCCAGTAGCGATGACGAGTACTTCGCCAAGGCGGGCGAGCTGCATGACCAGTGGCGCAACGATCCGCTGATCGGTACGTCGTTTGCCCCGCACGCGCCCTACACGGTCAACGATGCCAACTTCGAACGGGTGCGCATGCTGTCCGACCAGCTGGACATGCAGGTGCACCTGCACACGCACGAAACGGCCCAGGAAATCAGCGATTCGATCCGGCTGCATGGCCAGCGCCCGCTGGCGCGGCTGGACCGGTTGGGGCTGGTCAATGACCGCCTGATCGCGGTGCACATGACCCAGTTGACCGAAGCGGAAATCCACCTGTGTGCCGAGCGTGGCGTCAGCGTGGTGCATTGTCCCGAATCCAACCTGAAGCTGGCTTCGGGCTTCTGCCCGGCCTGTGCCCTGCAGCGCGCGGGGGTGAACCTGGCGATCGGCACCGATGGCTGTGCCAGCAACAACGACCTGGACATGTTCAGCGAGAACCGCACCGCGGCCATCCTGGCCAAGGCCGTGGCCAACGACGCCACCGCGCTGGATGCCGCCACCACGCTGCGTGCAGCCACGCTCGGCGGCGCACGTGCGTTGGGCTTCGGCGAGCGGATTGGTTCGATCGAACCCGGCAAGCAGGCCGACCTGGCCTGCGTGGACCTGTCCGCGCTGGAAACCCAGCCGCTGCACAACGTGCTGTCGCAGCTGGTGTATGCCACCGGCCGCCAGCAGGTGACCGATGTCTGGATCGCCGGGCAACCGAAGCTGGTGCAGCGCGAGCTGGTCGACATGGACCTGCCGGGCATCGTCGCCAACGCGCGCCAGTGGCGCGAACGCATCCGCCACGTCCGTGCCTGACCCCACCGCGTGCGCCTTGGGCGTCGCAAGGAATCCGAAATGAACGCTCCGCACCTTTCCTCCAATTTCGACCAGGCCGAACTGGATAAATTCGCCGCGCTGGCGACGCGCTGGTGGGATGCCGACGGTCCGCAGAAGCCGTTGCATGCCCTGAACCCGGTGCGCCTGCAGTATGTCGCCGCGCGCGCTCCACTGCGTGGCCTGCGCGTGCTGGACATCGGTTGCGGTGGGGGCCTGCTGAGCGAAGCACTGGCCCAGGCCGGTGCGGAGGTGACCGCCATCGACCTGGCGCCGGAACTGGTCAAGGTGGCTCGCCTGCACGCGCTGGAAAGTGGTGTGACGGTCGATTACCGCGTGCAGGCGGCCGAAGACCTGGCTGACGAGCAGCCGGAAAGCTTCGACGTGGTGACCTGCATGGAAATGCTGGAGCACGTGCCCGACCCGGCAGCGATCATCGATGCCTGCAAGCGCCTGCTCAAGCCCGGCGGCCACCTGTTCCTGTCCACCATCAACCGCACCGCAGCGGCCTTTGCGGTGGCGATCGTCGGTGCCGAGTACGTGGCGCGGCTGCTGCCCAAGGGCACCCATCATTATCAGGAATTCATCAAGCCGGCCGAGCTGTCGCGCTGGCTGCGCGAGGCGGACCTGCAACTGGAAGATGTCAGCGGCATGGCCTACGAACCGTGGCGCAACCGCGCGCGGCTGGGCAGCCGAACCGACATCAACTACCTGGCCCACGCGACCAAGCCGTCGCAAAGCACGCCAGCATGACGCCGGCGCGGTTTCCGCGCGCGGTGCTGTTCGACCTGGATGGCACGCTGCTGGACAGCGCCCCGGACTTCGTTGCCACGCTCGATGCGATGCTGGTCGAGCGCGGCCGTGCGCCGGTCAATCCCGCGCAGCTGAGGCCCGTGGTATCCAAAGGCTCGCGGGCGATGCTGTCGGTCGCGTTCGCTGAACTGGAAGCGGTCGAGCGCGATGCGCTGATTCCCGAATTCCTGCAGCGTTACGAAGCATTGATTGGCCAGCACGCGGCGCTGTTCGACGGTGTCGCCGGCATGCTCGATGCGCTGGACGCGGCAGGTACCGTGTGGGGCATCGTCACCAACAAGCCCGAGTACCTGGCGCGGCTGATCGTGCCGCAGCATGGGTGGCAGCAACGCTGCGCGGTGCTGGTCGGCGGGGACACCCTGGCCGAACGCAAGCCGCACCCGTTGCCGCTGCTGCATGCCGCGCAGCGGATCGGCGTGGCAGCGGAGGACTGCGTCTACGTCGGCGATGACGAGCGTGACATCCTGGCTGCGCGTGCGGCAAACATGCCGTCAGTGGCCGCGTTGTGGGGCTATCGCCTGCATGGCGACGATCCGTTGACCTGGCAGGCCGACGTGCTGGTCGAGAACGCCGAACTCCTGCAACTGGCCGATCCCTGGCCGACCCGGCCGGCAGCCCCGGCCCAGCCGTAAGGAACAACATGTGAGCAGTACCGCGCTGGATAGTTTCCTCGACAAGTGGCGTAGCCGTTGGCCTGAATGGTCGGTGGCTGCCCCGTTCGTGGCCGAATCGCAACGCGAGCTCGCGGTGGCGTGGTTCGCGCTGTTGCAGGAATTCGACGACATGCTCAATACCGGCGGCGACCCGCTGCCGGCCGATGCCAAGCTGGCCTGGTGGGGCGAGGAACTGCGCAGTTGGGCCGGCCAGCGCTCGCGACATCCACTGGGCCGTGTGCTGGAGCCGATCCGCGCGCCGTGGGCGCAGTTGGCCGAGGCGTTGCCGGATCTGGTCGAGGCACGCACGGCTGCGCTGGATGCGGCCAACGCCGAACGCGCGCTGGCCAACTACGCCGGGGCGGTTGCCGCAGTGGAAGCCGCGTTGTTCCTGGATACGCCAGGCAAGGACACGCCGCGCAAAGGCGCGGCGCGCGCGGTGCTGCTGCAGACCCTGGCCCAGCGCCTGCATGAAACCGGCGTGGCGGGGATCCCGCGCAGCCTGCTGGAGGAGGACGCTGGTTCTGCCGCCCAGGATTGGGCGCGGCAGTTGCTGAAAGGGTGGGGCACGCGCGTGCCGGGTCCGCGCGCACGTCGCGTGTGGTCGAGCCTGGCGCGTGCGCGTCTGGCGGCGCAGGCCGCAGGCAAGCCGGTCGAGGCGACGCCGGTGCGCACGCTGTTGCGCGTGTGGTGGGCGGCGCGCGGCTGAGCCCGTAGGCCGCTGCGCTCGCCGGGCATGGCCCGGCGCTACCCTTCGGGGTGCTGGATTTCGCCGGGCATGGGCCGGTGTTGGCGTTCGCGGTGGCTGGGTTCCGCCGGGCATGGCCCGGCGTTGGCGTTCGCGGTGCTTGGGTTCCGCCGGACATGGTCCGGTGGTGGCGTTCGCGGTGCTGGATTCTGCGGGGCATGGCCCGGTGTTGGCGTTCGCGGTGTCTGGGTTCTGCGGGGCATGGCCCGGTGTTGGCGTTCGCGGTGCTTCGATTCCGCCGGGCATGGTCCGGTGTTGGCGTTCGCGGTGCCTGGGTTCCGCCGGGCATGGGCCGGTGGTGGCGTTCGCGGTGCTTGGATTCCGCCGGGCATGGCCCGGCGCTACGGTGCGCGGTGCTTGGGTAGCGCCGGGCCATGCCCGGCGAACGCGTGGTCGCGTTACTTCCGCTCCAGTACCAGCAACGGATCGATGCGGGTATCGAACCAGTTCATGCCCCAGTGCAGGTGCGGGCCGGTGGTACGGCCGGTGGCGCCGACGGCGGCGATCACCTGGCCCTGCTCGACGCGGTCGCCGACCTTCACGTCGATGCGTGACAGGTGCAGGAAGTTCGAGCTGACGCCGAAGCCGTGGTCGACCAGCAGGGTACCGCCGGTCAGGTACAGGTCCGGACCGGCGAAGGTGACCACGCCGGCGGCCGGTGCCTTCACCGGGGTACCGGTCGGCACCGCGATGTCCATGCCGGAATGGCCGGCACCCGGCTGGCCGTTGTACACGCGTGCGTTGCCGAAGCGGCCGCTGATGCGGCCCTGCACCGGCCAGATGAAGGCCTGCGCGAAATCGGCGCGGTCGTCGTCGCGTGCTCGGGCGGCAGTCACCTGCGCCTGTTCGCGCTTGATCCGCGCGGCGATGGCTGGCGGTGGATTGACCGTCTTCGGCGGCACGCCGTTGACACGCTCGGTTGGCCAGTCGCGCGGGGTGACCGCGATGGTTGCGGTCTCGCCGCTGCCATCCGGGCGTTGTACCTGTACGCGCAGCGGCCCCTTTTCATCGCGCCCGATGCCGAACACCACGCTGCCGTAACCGCTCACGCGCAACTGGCGGCCGGCGTACTGCACGCTGCTGCCGGCCGGCACCTTGCCGATCACCATCGCACCCTGCGAGGCGCTGGATGGGAAAACAATGCGGGCATCGGTTGCCTGTGCAGCCACCGGCGCAGCCGGCAGCGCAAGCAAGGCGGGCAGGACGCCGGCCAAGGCCAGCGCAACGACTGCCGGCCGCATCAGCGATCGAACGCCAGGCGCTGGCCGTTGGCGGCACCGACGACCTGGCTGCCGTCCCAGGCCAGTTGGCCATTGATCCAGGTCGAAGCGATGCGCGAGTGGAAGGTGGTGCCTTCGAACGGCGACCAGCCGCACTTGGACAGCACGTCTTCGCGCTTGACCGTGAACGGCTTGTCTTCCACCAGCACCAGGTCGGCCCAGTAGCCTTCGCGGAGGTAGCCACGCTCGGCCACGTCGAACAGCTGTGCCGGGGCGTGGGCGAATTTCTGCACCACCTGGGTGATGTCCAGCTTGCCTTCATGCACCAGTTCCAGCGCGGCGTTCAGCGCGTACTGCACCAGCGGCAGGCCGGAAGGGGCCTGTGCATAGGGCTTCTGCTTTTCTTCCCAGGTGTGCGGGGCGTGGTCGGTGGCCAGTACATCGATGATGTCCTCCACCAGCGCCCGCGTCAGTGCCTCGCGGTCGGCTACGTCCTTGATCGCCGGGTTGCACTTGATCAGGTTGCCCAGCCGTGCGTAATCGGTGCGGTCGAAGCGCAGGAAGTGGATGCAGGTTTCGGCGGTGATCTGCTTGCGGCTGCCGTCGGCACGGATCAGCGGGCCACGCTCGAACAGCGCCAGTTCATCGGCGGTGGAGATGTGCAGCACGTGCAGGCGGGTGCCGTGTTTCCTCGCCAGCGACACCGCCAGCTGCGAGGACTTCAGGCAGGCCTCGCGCGAGCGGATGTCAGGGTGCTGTTCAGCGCTGAGGTTGTCGCCGTACTGGGCCTGGTACTGCTTCATCAGCGCGTCGATCATCGGTGTGTCTTCGCAATGGGTGATGATCGGCGTCGGCGCATCACGGAAGATCGCATCCAGCGTTTCCGGGTTGTCGACCAGCATGTTGCCGGTGGAGGCGCCCATGAACACCTTGATGCCCGGCGCGGTCTTCGGGTCCAGCCGCTGGATGTGTTCCAGGTTGTCGTTGCTGGCGCCCATGTAGAAGCCGTAGTTGGCGCGCGCGCGGCCGGCGGCGGCATCGTACTTGGCCTGCAGCGCCTCGGCGTTGAGCGTAGGTGGATTGGTGTTGGGCATGTCCATGAACGTGGTCAGGCCACCGGCAACCGCCGCCGCGGACTCGGTGGCGATGTCGCCCTTCTGGGTCAGCCCGGGTTCGCGGAAGTGCACCTGGTCGTCGATCATGCCCGGCAGCAGCCAGCGTCCGGCGGCATCCACCACCTGTTCGCCGTCGCGCGCGGCCAGGCCGCTGTCGATGCGTGCGATGCGGCCATTCTCGATGCGCAGGTCGGCATCGAGGACGCGGCCTTCGTTGACCAGGCGGGCGTTGGTGATCAGGATCGATGGCATGTCAGTGGTTTCCTTTGCAGCGGCAGGCGGACGCGTCGGTGCGCTCGGGGACCGGATCGAATCCGCCGGGATGGAAGGGATGGCAGCGGCCGAGGCGGCGTGCGGCAAGCCAGCTGCCGCGCAGCGGGCCGTGGCTGGCGATGGCCTGCATGGCGTATTCCGAACAACTGGGGACGAAGCGGCAACGCGGCCCAAGCAGCGGGCTGATGAAGCGCTTGTAGAAGCGCAGCAGGGCGATGAGCAGTTGTGAGATCACGCGTTCATAGTAGAGCGTGCTGGCCTGCTTTGGGGTGAATCAGGACGACAGGGCAGGCATGCGGTCGTCGTGGCCCTGCCCATTCATCGGTGCCGCCCTCCCGGGCATGGTTGGCAGCGGCGCGCATTTGTCGCAGGATGGGCCGTTGGCTGCCGCATGCGTTATGCGTGGCAGCCATGCCGGCGGGATGTCCGCTGGCCAGGTTCCGTGCCGCGCAGGTGGTCGCGCGTGTCCGGTGCTCCGTCCAGCCGGACGTCGTGGGCTGTACGGGCGCTCTGTCACGCGGTTGCTGCTGCCGGTCGGGTAGGCTATAAAGGCCCGCTTTCCCGGGCCCCGGGGAATCCAAGGAAGAGCGTTTCGTGGCTGCTAAAAAAACTGCAAAGAAGGCCGTCAAGGCCGCCAAGAAGACCGCCAGCCCTGTTGCGAAGAAGACGGCGGCCAAGACTGTTGCGAAGAAGCCGGCCAAGCCGGTGGTCAAGACAGCGAGCAAGCAATCAACGGCCAGGAAGGCCACGGCAAAGAAATCTCCGGTGGCGAAGGCGCCGGCAAAGAAGGCACCGGCCAAGGTGGTGAAGGTTGCCGGCAAGCCGGCCAAGGTTGCCAAGGTTGCCAAGGCAGCGCCGAAGCCGGCCAAGGCCATCAAGAAGCCGGCCAGCAAGGTCGTCGCTGCCACCCGGCCCGCTGCGGCCAAAAAGGCCGTGGCCAAGCCGGCACCGGCGAAGAAAGTTTCCACGGTCGCGAAGGCGGCCAAGGCCGCCAAGCCGGTTTCCGGCAAGGTGTCCGCGAGCAAGCCGCAGGCCCGTCCTGCGGTGAAGAAGTCCGCCCCGGCCAAGCCGGCAGTCGGCAAGGCCGCCAGCAGGCCGGCGACCCGGCCGGCGGCGGCGCCCGTAGTGAAGTCCGTACCGAAGTCGGCTACGCCGGCTCCGGCCAAGTCTGTCCCGGCCAGCAAAACGGCTGCCAAGGCACCTGAAAAGGCTGCCACGGCGACCGCCAAACCGGCCCCGCAAATCAAGAATCCCGTGCCCGTTTCGAAATCGTCCGCGAAAACCCCTGTGAAACCCGATGCCGCCCCGAAGATCGCAACCCGCCCGGTGGGCAAGGTTGCCGTGGCAGTGACCGCACGCTCGTCCGCTCCGGCGCCACGCAGCAAGTACAAGGTGGTCGAGTACAAGACCGACGAGGCCACCGGCCGCCCGATCCTGCCCGCCGGCTACAAGCCCGGTGCGGAAGAGGAATACATGAGCCCGCTGCAGCAGGAGTACTTCCGCCAGCGCCTGCAGAACTGGCGGGCCGACCTGGTGGAGGAATCCAAACAGACCATCGAGAACCTGCGCGAGGAAGTGCGTGACATCGGCGATGAAGCCGAACGTGCGACCCGCGAGACCGAGAACTCGCTGGAACTGCGTACCCGTGATCGTTACCGCAAGCTGATCGGCAAGATCGACAGCACGCTCAAGCGCCTGGAAGGAGGCGACTACGGTTACTGCGTGGATACCGGCGAAGAGATTGGCCTGGACCGCCTGGAAGCACGCCTCACCGCAGAACGCACCATCGACGCGCAGGAGCGTTGGGAGCACCTGCAGAAGCAGCAGGGCGACTGACCTGCCTCGGCGGCGACCGCACTGAAGAAGCCCGGCCTTGGCCGGGCTTTTTTTGCCATGGGGCCTGGTGCTTTCCGCGCACCGGGAAGCGTCCGCTCCTCAGCGCAGCCGCACTGTCACCTCGCCATGGTGTGGCACGTCCACCGCCACCGGGTCGCTTTCCAGGTCATCGTCGCCGCGGGTGGCGTTGCCGGTGCGCGACAGACGCGCGACGACTTCAACGCGCGCCTGTGCCGACAACGGCGCGGTCGGCATCGGGCTGTCCGCGTCGTCCAGCTCTACCGTCTCCGGCAACGCGGACAGCGGGAAACGCTTCACGGCGACCGGCATCGGGGTGCCACCGACGGCGCGTGCCAGCACGAACAACGCCGTACCGTCGGGCCACTGCGAAACATCGAATCCGGCCGGCAGGACGATGCGCACTTTCAACGGGGACGTGTCCTTGTCCGCAGGAGAGGGGGCCTGTTCCCCTGCGGCCGCGCGTGCGATCGAAAGCTGCTCCTGCAGCGCGGTCGCCGCACCGCCTTGCAGCCGGGGCAGCAAGGCCGACCACACCTGCACCGCTTCAGCGTCGCGCCCGCGCTGCCGCAGCGCGATGCCCATCAGCCATGCGGCGCGCTCGGCATCAGGCTGCACCGCCATCGCATGCCGCAGCCACTGCAGGGCGGTGTCATCGAAACGCTTGCCTGCATCGGCCTGCGCACGCGCCTGGGCGGCTTCGACCAGCACGCCGGCATCGTCCGGTGCCAGCGCCGCCGCGCGCGCGAATGCATCGGCAGCACCGTCGGCCTGGCCCAGTTCGCTGCGCGAACGTCCCAGCAGCACCCAGCCGTCGGCGCGTTGCGGATCGCGCTGCAACGATTGTTCAAGTGCCTGCACGCCCTGGCGCAGGTCGGCCAGGGTCGGCGTCGCGGCAGCCTCCCGCGCGGCGCGCGGATCGCCGACCAGCAGGTACAGGCTGGCGGCCACCACGCCGACGCTGAGGCAGGCGGCGGTGAAGCCTGCACGCCCGCGGGTGCGCAGCGGCCACAGCACGCCCAGTGCCAGCAACACCCCGCACAGGCCGGCCAGCAGGGAAAGCCCGAGCGTCACCAGCCGTCTCCACGTGCATCATCGACGGCCACCGCTTGCCCGCGACGGCGGACCAGGCGCCACAGCAACAGGGCCCCGGCGAGCAGGAACAGCAGCGGACCACCCCACAACAGCCAGGTTCCCGGCTGCAGCGGCGGCTGGTACAGCACGAACTCGCCATAGCGCTGCACCAGGAAACCCTTGATCTGCGCATCGTCGTGGCCCTGCTGCAGCAGCACCAGCACTTCCCGTCGCAGGTCCTGCGCGATCTGCGCATTGGAATCGGCCAGTGACTGGTTCTGGCACTGCACGCAGCGCAGCTGCGCTGCCAGGGCATGGAAGCGGGCTTCCTCGGCGGCGTCGGTGAACTGCAGCGGGCGCGCATCGTGTACTGGCTGCTGCGCACGTGCGACGCTGCAGAACAGCGAAGCCACCAGCATCACTGCCATCAGCACGCTCGATGCCGCGCTGCGCCGGTGCATGCGGTCAGGGCGTGGCGCGCAGCGTATTGCTGGCATCGGCATGGGCCTTCTCGATCTGTTCCAGCGCGGGGATGAGCTTCTGGTCGACCACGGCCTGGGTCATCGCACCGCTGTATTTCCAGCGCACCACGCCACTGCCATCGACCAGGAAGGTTTCGGGGGCGGCGGTCACGCCCCAGTCGATGGCGGTGCGGCCTTCGATATCGCTCAGCACCACCATGAACGGGTTGCCCAACTGCTCCAGCCAGTGCAGGGCATCGGCCGGTTCGTCCTTCCAGTTGTAGCCGATCACGCGCACGCGCTTGCTCTCGGCGAACCGGGTCAGCACCGGGTGTTCTTCACGGCAGGCAGCGCACCAGCTGCCCCATACATTCAGCAGGTACGGCGCACCGCGCAGGTCTTCGCTATGTACGCGGGCCTGCGGGTCGTGCAGCACCGGCAGGTCGAACGCCGGGGCAGGCTTGCCGATCAAGGCCGAAGGCAATACATCGCGTTGTGGGTCGCCGCTCTTCATCACCCCGTACACCATCAGCCCCAGCAGGCCGAAGAAGAACAGCACGCCGATCACGATGGCTACCGGCGGCAGCGGGCGGGACGGGCGGGGGGCGGGGGACTCGGACATGGACGACTGGACTCCTACGGACGGCGGAAACGACGATCAGCGGCGGCGACCAGGCCGCCCAGCGCCATCAGCAGCGCGCCCAGCCAGATCCAGCGCACGAACGGCTTGATGTGCACGCGCACCGCCCATGCATTGTTGCCCAGCGGCTCGCCCATTGCCACGTACACGTCGCCGGAGAGGCGTGCATCGATGCCGGCCTCGGTCATGACCTGGCCACCGCTGGCGTACGCGCGTTTCTCAGGATGCAGCAGCGCCAGCTCGTTGCCGTCGCGGAATACGCGCAGGTGCCCGCGGTCAGCGCTGAAGTTCGGTCCTTCGCGATGGTCCACGCCTTCGAAGCGGATCTCATGGCGTCCCACGGTCACTGCCTGCCCGGGCGAGAGGGCAACCTCGCGCTGCACGTTCAACGCTTCCACCAGCAGGGCGCCGACCAGGAATACCGCGACACCGGCGTGGCCCAGCAGCATGCCCGACATTTCCGCGGTGAAGCGGCCATTGCCGCGCAACCGCTGCCAGATGAAATACCCGGTGCCCAGTGCGACCCAGGCGGCAGCGGCGATGCCCAGCCCGACCTTCCAGCCATTCTGTGGCGCGCGCCACCATGCCAGCGCACCCAGCAGCACCGCCAGCAGCAGCCATGGGGCCAGCAGGGCCATGGCGCGCGAGGGATGGTCGCGTTGCCATTTCACCAGCGGGCCAAACGGCAGCAGCAGGACCAACGGTGCCATCAGCAGCAGGAACAGGCTGCCGAAGTAGGGCGGGCCGACCGATATCTTGCCCAGCCCCAGGGCATCGGCCAGCAGCGGATACAAGGTGCCCAGCAGCACCATCGCGCAGGCGCTGGCCAGCAGCAGGTTGTTGGCCAGCAACAGCGTCTCGCGCGAGGTGGCGGTGAAGCCGCGGCGCGGGTCGGCGCTCTCCACGCCCAGCCGGCCGGCGCGCAGCACGTACAGCAGCAGCGCGCCACCGACCAGGATGGCCAGGAACAGCAGGATGAACATGCCGCGCGATGGGTCGGCGGCGAACGAGTGCACGCTGGTCAGTACCCCCGAACGCACCAGGAACGTTCCGAGCAGCGACAAGGCGAAGGCCGCGATGGCCAGCAGCAAGGTCCAGCTGGCGAACGTACCGCGCTTTTCCGTGACCGCCTGCGAGTGGATCAAGGCCGCACCGGCCAGCCAGGGCATGAAGCTGGCGTTCTCCACAGGGTCCCAGAACCACCAGCCGCCCCAGCCAAGCTCGTAGTACGCCCACCAGCTGCCAAGCGCGATCCCCAGGGTAAGGAAGGCCCATGCCACGTTGGTCCACGGCCGCGTCCAGCGCACCCAGCGCGTGTCGACGCGGCCATCGAGCAGGGCGGCCACGGCAAAGGCGAACGGCACCGAGAAGCCGACATATCCCAGGTACAGCATCGGCGGGTGGATGATCAGGCCCGGGTCCTGCAGCAGCGGGTTGAGGTCGCGGCCTTCCAGCGGTGCCGGCAGCAGCCGGGTGAACGGGTTGGAGGTGAAGATCAGGAAGGCCAGGAAGCCGACGCTGACCAGTCCCATCACGGCCAGCACGCGCGCCTGCACCGTATCGGGAAGGCGCTGCGAACCCAATGCCACCGCGCCGGTCCAGGCGGCCAGTACCAGCGCCCACAGCAGCAGCGAGCCTTCATGCGCGCCCCACACCGCCGACCAGCGGTACACCAGTGGCAGCAGCGTGTTGGAATTCTCGGCCACGTAACGCACCGAGAAATCCTGTTGCACGAACGCGGCGGTGAGGACGCCGAACGCGCCCGCCACCAGCAGCAGCTGTGCCAGCGCCGCTGGCCGCGCCACCTGCATCCAGCTGCCGATGCCGCGCTGCGCGCCGATCAACGGCAGGCTGGCCTGCAGCAGGGCGGACAGCAGGGCGGTCAACAGCAGGATCTGTCCCAGTTCGGGCAGCACTCAGCGCACCTCGGGGGCCGGCACGGGCACGTCATGCTTGACGTGCGCCTTGCCCATCTTGTCGGCCAGTTCCTGTGGCATGTAGGTTTCATCGTGCTTGGCCAGCACTTCCTCGGCGACGAACCGGTCGCCCTGCAGGCTCCCGGTGACCACCACGGCCTGCCCTTCGCGGAACAGGTCCGGCAGGATCTGCTCGCTGCGCACCAGCATGTCCGCATCACCGTCGGTCACGGTGAAGTAGGCCACCAGCGAGCCCGGCTCGCGTTGCAGCGATCCCTTGGCCACCATGCCGCCAAGGCGGAACCGTTGCGCATGCCCGGCATCGCCGCGCAGTACTTCGGCAGGGGTATACAGGTAGGCGACATTGCGCTGCAGGGCCATCGCAACCAATGCCGTGGCCAGCCCGGAAGCGGCCACCAGCAACAGCACCCACAGCAGGCGACGGCGGCGCTGCGGGTTCATCGTTCAAGTTCCTGCAAGGACGGGGCGGCTGCAGCGGCCTTGCGTGCGGCCTGGCGCTGCAGGCGTTGCCGCGCGGCCTGCAACGCCCGGCGCAGGCGCAGCTGCGAGCCGATGGCATCGATGGCCAGCACCAGGACGAACACCGCATAGGCGGCGACCACGTAACCCAGGTAACTCATGCGCCCTCCTGCAGTTGGCGCTGCACCCAGTCCTTGCCGGCCTCGCGCTGCAGGTTGTCGGCGCGTGCCTTGGCCAGCAGCGAACCGACGAACCACAGCTTGGTGCCGATCACCATCAACCACAACGGCAGCTGCATGCTGGCATCCAGGGTGGTCGGGCCGAACAGGCGGATGGTCTGGCCCTGGTGCAGGCTGCCCCACCAGTCCACCGAATAACGGATGACCGGCAGCAGGGCGACGCCGACGATGGCCAGCAGGCCCGCCGCGCGCGCGGCGTTGCGCCGGTCTTCGATGGCCATGTACAGGCCGATCACGCCCACGTACAGGAACAGCAGGATCAGTTCGGTGGTCAGCCTTGGGTCCCAATCCCACCAGGTGCCCCACATCGGCCGGCCCCAGATGCTGCCGGTGAGCAGGGTGATCACGGTGAAGCCGGCGCCGATCGGTGCGCAGGCCATCGCCAGCACTTCGCAGGTCTTGATCTTCCAGACCAGCGCGATGGCGGCATACAGCGCCATCAGCGCGAACACGAACAGGCTCATCCACGCGCTGGGCACGTGCACGAACAGGATGCGGAAGCTGTCGCCCTGCTGGTAATCGGCAGGCACCACGAACAGCGCCTGCCACAGGCCCAGTGCAAGTACCGGAAGGGCCGCGACATGGAAGATGCGGGACCAGCGACGGGCGAAACGGTCGAAGGTGGGCGGCGAGCCGAGTTGGTGGAACCAGCGGACGATCGGTTGCATGCGGTAGCGGCTATCCCGGTTGGTCGGTGTGGCTCAGCTCAAGGAGATGCGGATCGCCGCCGCGGTTGCCAGCGGCGCCACCACCAGTGCCACCACCAGTCCGGCGGCAAGCATCAGCAGCGCACCTGCCGGATCCTGGCCGCGTGCGGCGGCGGCGACACTGCCTGCACCGAACACCAGCACCGGTACATACAGCGGCAGCGACAGCAACGACACGAGGATACCAGAGCGGCGGATGCCTACCGTAAGCGCCGCCACGATACCGCCGATCAGGCTCAGCAGCGGCGTTCCCAGCAGCAACGATGCCAGCAACATCGGCAGCTGGTCATGTGGCAGATGCAGCATTTCCGCCAGCAACGGGCTGACTGCGATCAACGGCAGTGCGGTGGTGAGCCAATGCATCGTCACCCTTGCCAGCACCAGCCAGGACAGGGGAACCGGGGCCAGCAGCCATTGCTCCAGCGATCCATCCTCCGCGTCGGACCGGAACAGCGAATCCAGCGCCAGTTGTCCTGCCAGCAGCACCGCCAGCCACAACACGGCGATGGCGTCGGCTGCCAGGCGTTGCGGATCGCGGCCAAGCGCCAGTGCGAACAGCACCACCACCAGCACCGCGAACAAGACCGGTTGCAGCGCGTCGCCGCGCCGACGCCAGGCCAGCCGCAGGTCGCGAGCTGCCAGGGCGCGCGCGGTACGCCACAGCCCAGGCTCGGTGCCAGGGGCGATCACGCAGCCACCTGCAACTGCAGCTGGCGCGTGCGCACCGGTGGCGCGGCATAGGCGCCGTGGGTGGTGACCAGCGCAGCGCCACCGCCACGCAGGTGTGCGGAGATCATCCGGTTGACCAGGGTGATCCCGTCCAGGTCGAGGTTGGCATAGGGTTCGTCGAGCAGCCATACCGGCGCCGGCGACAGCCAGACCCGTGCCAGCGCCAGTCGCCGTTTCTGCCCGGCAGACAGATGCCGCACCAGGGTGGCCTCATGGCCGGCCAGGCCGACCACGGCCAGCGCGTTGCCAGGCATCTGCCGTGTACGGCGGCCATGCAGGCCACACAGGAAATGCAGGTTCTCCAGCGTGCCCAGGTCTGCTTTCAACGCGGGCAGGTGGCCGAGATAGGCCACGAAGCGGGCACGTTCGGCGGTGCTGGCGGCGCGGCCATCGATCCGCACCTCGCCGGCAACCGGGCGCAGCAGTCCAGCCAGCACGCGCAGCAGGGTGGTCTTGCCGGCACCGTTGTCGCCCTGTACCAGCAGTGCCTCGCCGGCATCGACATGCAGGTCGAGCGGGCCAAAGACGGTTTCTTCATCTCGTGAGAAACAAAGGCCATGAGCGGCCAGCAGCGCAGGTGTGTTCAAGAGGCTTCTATCTCTGCGCCGGAGGTGGGGCCTGATTGTATCGGCTGGGCTGCACCGTCGGTAGCGCCGGGCCATGCCTCCGGCGCTACCGACGCCCGGCGGCATCTCGTACACTGGCTTGTCCGTCACGCGCGCACCCAAGGCCAATGCAACTGCAGACCAAACTGCCCAAGGTGGGCACCACCATCTTCACCGTGATGTCCCAGCTGGCTGCCGAGCATGGTGCGGTCAACCTCGGCCAGGGCTTTCCCGACTTCAGTGCACCGCAGCGCCTGCTCGATGCCACCACCCGTGCCATGGCCGATGGCCTGAACCAGTATCCGCCGATGACCGGCGTGGCACCGCTGCGCCAGGCCATCGCGCAGAAGGTGCTGGATTGCTACGGCGCGCAGGTCGATGCCGATACCGAGATCACCGTGACCAGCGGTGCCACCGAGGCGATCTTCAACGCCATCCACGCCGTGGTGCGCGCGGGCGAGGAAGTCATCGTGCTCGACCCCGCCTATGACTGCTATGAACCGGCGATCGACCTTGCTGGCGCGCGTGCCGTGCACGTGCCGCTGGACCCGCAGACCTTCGCGGTCGACTGGGACCGTGTGCGCGCGGCGATCACCCCGCGCACCCGCCTGCTGATGGTCAATACCCCGCATAACCCTTCCGGCGCCATGCTGGCCGAGGCGGACATGCTGGCGCTGGCCGACGTGCTGCGCGGCACCGGCATCTACCTGGTCTCCGACGAAGTCTACGAACACATCATCTACGATGGCCGTCGCCATGAATCGGCGCTGCGGTATCCGGAGCTGCGCGAGCGCGCCTTCGTCATTTCCAGCTTCGGCAAGACCTACCACTGCACGGGCTGGAAGATCGGTTACGCGATCGCGCCGCCGGCGCTGAGCGCCGAGTTCCGCAAGGTGCACCAGTACAACACCTTCACCAGTTTTGGCCCGGCCCAGCATGGGTTCGCGGCGATGATCCGCGACGAGCCGGAGCACCATCTGCAACTGGGCGCGTTCTACCAGGCCAAGCGCGACCGTTTCAGGGAGCAGCTTGCACAGACCCGGCTGAAGCCATTGCCGGTGCCGGGCGGATATTTCCAACTGGTGGATTATTCGGAAATCAGCGACCTGCCGGACCACGAGTTCGTGAAATGGCTCACCGTCGAGAAGGGGGTCGCTGCCATTCCCCTGTCGCCATTCTATGAAACGCCCCCGGCCGGGCAGCGCATCGTGCGGCTGTGTTTCGCCAAGAACGAAGCCACGCTGGACGCGGCCATCGAACGGTTGCGCGTGCTGTGAGCGAGCGGGGCGCGAGCGCGGCGGTGATCCCGCAGGACCTGCGCGTCAGCCTGGTGCAGGGCGACACGCGCTGGCACGATCCGGACGGTAACCGTGCGCACTACGCTGCGCTGCTGGCGCCGTTGGCCGGCACCACCGACCTGGTGGTGCTGCCGGAAACCTTCACCAGCGGTTTCTCCAATGATGCCATTGGCCAGGCCGAGGACATGGACGGGCCCAGCGTGGCCTGGATCCGGCAACAGGCGGCGACGCTGGGCGCTGCGGTAACCGGCAGCGTGCAGCTGCGTGATGGCGATGGGGTCTACAACCGACTGCTGTTCGCCACCCCGGATGGCGGACTGCAGCAGTACGACAAACGCCATCTGTTCCGCTACGGGCGCGAGCACGAGCGTTATGCCGCCGGCCGCGACCGCTTGTGCGTGGACTGGAAGGGCTGGCGGATCAATCCGCAGGTCTGCTACGACCTGCGCTTCCCGGTCTTCTGCCGCAACCGGTTCGACGTGGAGCGGGCGGGCCAGCTGGATTTCGACCTGCAGATATTCGTCGCCAACTGGCCATCGGCAAGGGCATATGCGTGGAAGACCCTGCTGCGCGCGCGGGCGATCGAGAACCTGTGCTTCGTGGCGGCGGTAAACCGGGTCGGCGTGGATGGCAACGGCCTGCATTACGCCGGAGACAGCGCGGTGATCGATTTCCTCGGGCAGCCGCAGGTGGAAATCCGCGAACGTGAACAGGTGGTCACCACGACGTTGTCGGGTGACGCGCTGGCTGCGCATCGTGCGCGCTTCCCGGCGATGCTGGATGCCGACCGCTTCCAGCTGGACGACGGATCGGCTGGCTGAACGCACGGCTGGCATGGCGCCTGTGCCCCTGTTCGTGTCGGCAGGGGCGCTGGTAGATTCGGCGCATCCTGCAACGCGGAGCACTGCGATATGAAAAAGACGCTTTCCCTGATGGCCGTGTTGATGGCATCGGCCATGGTGGCACCTGCAGCGCAGGCCGCCGGCAACATCGAATGCAACCTGCGCTATGACATGGCCGGCTGGTCGCTGTTCTACAAGACGGCGTCGGGCAACGGCACCATTACCTGCGACAACGGCACGCGCATGCTGGTGAAGATCAAGGTCAAGGGCGGGGGGCTGACCGTGGGCAAGTCGAAGATCGTTGGCGGCACGGGCCGCTTCAGCGGTGCTTATTCGCCCAATGACCTGTTCGGTACCTATGCCGCCGTCGGCGCGCATGCCGGTGCGGTCCGTTCCAGCGGGGCGGCGGCGATGACCAAGGGCGATATCTCACTGGCACTGGCCGGCACCGGCAAGGGCTGGGACCTGGGCATCGACGGTACCGCGTTCACCATCGAACGCCGCTGACAGCCCGGCACGCCTCCGGCGCGCCGGGCTGTCCACGCATTCCACCTGATCTGCACGGGACCGGTAGTGACGGGCCATGCCCGTCAACCGCGCGCAGCGCGGCACCAGCACGCTAAAAAGAAACCCGGCCTGGGCCGGGTTTCTTTTTTCAATCAGCTACCGCGCGGACCACTGCGGCGCGGGCCGCCGGGACCGCGGTTGCCGCCCGGACCCCCCGGACCGCGATTGCCGCCGGGGCCACCCGGGCCACGGTTGCCACCCGGACCACCGGGACCGCGATTGCCACCCGGACCGCCTGCCGAACGGTTGCCGCCCGGACCGCGGTTGCCGGCCGGACGCGTGCTGCCATACGGGCTGGAGCCCGGATTGGCGTGGTCGGACGGGAACGACGGGGCGTTGCCTGGATGGCCGTACGGATGTTTGTTGCCCTGGCCGCCGCGGTTGCCGCCAGCACCGGCGCCTGCGCCTGGAGACTTCGGTTTGGCATAGCCGCGCCCGCCCGCGCCCTGGCCCTGGCCGGCATAACCACCCTGGCCCTGGCCTGGCCCGCGTGCACCGGGACCGCGTGCACCCGGTCCACGGGCGGCACCCGGGCCGGCATTGCGGTGGCCACTCGGACCGGTGCTGACGCCTTCCGGCACATACCAGCTGCGGAACGCGGCCGGGTTGCCATCGGGCAATGCGCGGTCGTTCTTCTGCGCGCGCTGCTTGAACGGGCGCTGCGACTGCTTGGCCGCCGCTTCACCGGTGACCGTCAGGCCGCCCTTGAAGCCGCCGCCCTTGCCGCCACGGCCACGGCCGCGATCTTCGCGCACGTTGTCGAAACGACGCAGTTCGCGGCCTTCGTCGGCGGTGTTGTGTCCATTGACGTAGGCGGTGCCACGGGCGCCATCACGGCCCACGCGGACGGTGGTCTTGGCGGCGCGGCGCTGGCCGATCACCGGCTGCAGCGTCAGTGCCGACGGTGCACCTTCTTCCAGCTTCAGCTGCGCGCGCAGGGCCTCCACCTGGGCGGTCGGCATCTCCACCGAATGGCCGCGGTTGAGTTCGCGCGGCAGGCTCACCGTGCCATAGCGGGTACGCTTCAGGCGGCTGACCTGGCAACCCTGTGATTCCCACAGGCGGCGCACTTCGCGGTTACGGCCTTCCTTGACCACCACGCGGAACCAGTCGTGTGAATCGGTGCCGCCAATGCGCTCGACTTCGTCGAACTTGGCCGGGCCGTCTTCCAGTGCCACGCCGCGCTGCAGGCGCAGGATGGTGTTGTCGTCGACCTTGTCCTGGCCTTCCGGGGCGCGCACGCGTACCACGTACTCGCGTTCCACCTCGAAGGAGGGGTGCATCATGGCGTTGGCCAGCTCGCCATCGGTGGTGGCCAGCAGCAGACCGGTGGTGTTGATGTCCAGGCGGCCGACCGCGATCCAGCGCGCGCCCTTCAGTGCCGGCAACGACTCGAATACGGTCGGGCGGCCTTCGGGATCTTCGCGGGTGGTCACTTCGCCTTCCGGCTTGTTGTAGGTCAGCACGCGCGACGGTTCGGCCAGGGCGGTGGCGACGAAGCCACGGCCATCCAGCTCGATCCGGTCGCCGCTGCGCACGGACATGCCGGTCTGCGCGATTTCGCCATTGACCTTGACCAGGCCCTCGGCGATGCGCTGTTCGAGCGCGCGGCGCGAGCCCAGGCCGGCCTGCGCCAGTACCTTGTGCAGGCGTTCTTCGAGCTTGAACTGTTCGGAGGTGGCTTCACGCTTCAGCGAGAGCTTGTTCAACGAAGGCTTACGGGGGGTGTCACTCATTAACTTTGGCTCCGGCCGACGTTTCGTCGTCAGCCTCTGGTTCGGAATCGGCTAGGTCAACAGCCACGGTCGTCGTCGCGACGGCGTTGTCTTCGCTTTCGTTCACTGGCGCCGCGCGCGTTCCCGGCGCGGTTTCGGGGTGCCCGTTTTCAGTGGGCGAAGGTGCTTGCTCATCAGGATCCGCCGCGGTGGTCGCGGCAGGGGAATCGGGTCCGGCATCGGCGCCATCGGCGGCCGCGTTGCCTTCGTCCAGGACGTTGCGGTCATCGGCCGCATCATCGTTTGCCGCCGCATCCGGGCTGGCGGCACTGGCCGGCAGCGCAGCGGCAGGTTGGCCATCGTTGCCCAGCGGCAGCTGCGGCTCCAGCTCGCCCAGGTCCTTCAACTCCGACAGGGGGGGCAGTTCGTCCAGGCGCTTCAAGCCGAAATAATCGAGGAATCCCTTGGTGGTGCCGAACAGCGCCGGCTTGCCGGGCACGTCGCGGTGGCCGATCACGCGGATCCACTCACGCTCTTCCAGCGCCTGGATGATGTTGCTGCTTACGGCCACGCCACGTACCTGTTCGATCTCGCCACGGGTGATCGGCTGGCGGTAGGCGATCAACGCCAGGGTCTCCAGCGTGGCCCGGGTATAGCGGGTCTTGCGTTCCGTCCACAGCCGGCTGATCCAGCCATGCACTTCGCCGGTGACCTGGTAGCGGAAGCCGGAGGCCACCTCCAGCAGTTCCACGCCGCGGCCGGCACAGGCCTCGCGCAGGTGCTCCAGTGCCCGTTCGATGCTGCCGGCAGGTGCCGGCTCGTCCTCCGGGAACAGCTCCTTGAGCTGCACCAGGGTAAGCGGTTGGGCGGAGGCCAGCAGGGCGCCTTCGACGATTCGGTTGATCAGCAGTTGATCCATCGGCAATTGGTGCTTACTCGGCTTGGTTGGCGGCGTCGATGTCATCGAACTCGCTGCTGAAAGACAGCGGCTCGTTGGTGTTGCCCGCTGCCAGCGATTTGACGTAGATCGGCGCCAGCGGGGCTTCCTGCACGATATCCAGCAGTTGTTCCTTGGCCAGTTCCAGCATGGCCAGGAAAGTGACCAGCACCCCCAGCTTGCCTTCCTCAGCGGTGAACAGCGATTCGAAACGGTAGAAAACGCCTTCGTCCATGCGGCCCAGCAGGTCGCCCATGCGCTGGCGCACGCTCAGTGCCTCGCGCTTGATCGCGTGGCCGGTGAACAGGTCGGCGCGCTTGAGGACATCATGCAGCGCCGACAACATTTCCTTCAGGTCCACCGGTGGCGGCAGCTTGATCGCCGCGCGGTCGGGCACGAAGGCATGCACCACGGTGGTGTCGCGGTCCTGCCGGGGCAGGCTGTCGATGTCCTCGGCGGCCTGCTTGAAGCGTTCGTACTCCTGCAGCCGGCGGACCAGTTCGGCGCGCGGATCGACTTCGTCGCCTTCCTCGCTGGCCGGTCGCGGCAACAGCATGCGCGACTTCACTTCAGCCAGGATCGCCGCCATCACCAGATACTCGGCCGCCAGTTCGAAGCGGAGTTCGCGCATCACCGTGATGTATTCCACATACTGCCGGGTGATCTCGGCGACGGGAATGTCCAGTACGTCCAGGTTCTGGCGGCGGATCAGGTACAACAGCAGGTCCAGCGGTCCTTCGAATGCATCCAGGATGACTTCCAGTGCGTCCGGCGGAATATACAGGTCCTGCGGAATCTGCAGGACCGGTTGCCCATGCACGACGGCCAGCGGCATTTCCTGCTGCTGTGGGGCGGGCGACCGGATTGACGGGTTCGCGTCGTGCGCGAGTTCAGAAGTCATCTAATGGACATCAGGATTGCAACGGACCAGTCGTGGCGCCGCCGGTGCCACCGACGGGTATCGGACAGGCGGCCAAGGAGCCAGCACGCGCCGGCATCGGCGCGATTCCAAACATCAAAAAGCAGGACGCACCGCATTGGCGGCAGCGACGAAACTACGGGAGGTCGTCTACGTGGCCTGGTCGGTGGCAACAGGTCGATCGTCGGCGGCCTGCGGGGCCTCTGGACCGACGGGACGTTGCGTCCAGTCACGTGCAATGGGGATAGGTTACGGCTTTGCCGGCGCGCTGTCCAGTCGGCACCGTCCGGCGGCGATCCAGCCGCTAGAATCGATGCCTGGTCCAGCAGGACAACCAGGAGACAAGCATGTGGTACGTGATCGAAGGGTATGACGGCCAGGATGTCCTGCCCGCCAGGCAGGCGGCGCGTCCGGCGCATCTGGCGCGGCTGCAGGCGCTGCGGGAAGCTGGGCGGCTGTTGCTGGCCGGGCCCTGTCCGGCGATCGACAGCGAGGATCCGGGTGCGGCCGGTTTCAGCGGCAGCCTGGTGGTGGCGGAGTTCGAATCGCTGGCCGCAGCGCGCGCCTGGGCCGACGCCGATCCCTATGTGGCGGCCGGCGTCTATGTGCGGACCGAGGTCCGTCCGTTCCGCAGGGTGTTGCCGTGAGCAACGCCGATCGCATCGACCGTATCCGCGTTGCACTGCAGCAATCCCTCGCCCCGCATCATCTGGATATCCAGGACGACAGCCACCTGCACGCGGGGCACGCAGGGGCTCGTGACGGGCGCGGGCACTTCACCGTATCGGTGGTCAGCGAGGCCTTCCAGGGCTTGTCTCCGATTGCGCGGCATCGCGCCGTGTACACCGCACTTGGCGGCATGATGGAGACCGATATCCACGCGTTGTCCATCCATGCCCGCACCCCGGCCGAGGCTGGCTGATCCCATGTCCGCTCCTGTCCGGCGATGCCCAAGGGGCGTCCTGCCGAGGACAGCAGAGGGACCTCATCGTGTCATTCAGGACCAACGGAGTGTTTACATTGGGCATTGGAAACGATTACATTCCGCGCCAAGCTGAAAAGCTCAAGTCGTGGAGGGCGGCTTCGTGAACAAGGCAGCCATCACAATCAAGGATGTCGCAAGGGAAGCCAAGGTCTCCGTGGCCACGGTTTCGCGCGCGCTCAACGGGCATGAAAATGTCGCCGAACCGGTGCGCCAACTGGTGCTCGAGGTTGCCGCACGCCTGCGCTATACGCCGCATGCCGCCGCGCGCAGCCTCAGCAGCCGTCGCACCAACACGGTGGGCGTGGTGCTGCCCGACCTGTACGGAGAGTTCTTTTCCGAGCTGATGCGCGGCATCGACCAGGTCGCCCGCACGCGCCGCCAGCACCTGCTGGTATCCAGCTACCACGGCGACCAGGTCCAGCAGGGGGCGGCCCTGCGTGCCATGCGTGGACGCGTGGACGGCCTGCTGGTGCTTTCGCCGTATGCCGAAAGCCCCGGCTTCCTTACCGACAACCTGCCGCAGTCGCTGCCCACGGTGCTGATAAACACCTATCTGCCAGACCAAGACCATCCGGTGCTGAGCATCGACGACCACGCCGGTGCGGTCACCATGACCCGCCACCTGCTCGACGTCGGCCATCGCCGCATCGCGTTCATTTCAGGCCCGGATTCCAACTACGATGCGCGCGAGCGCCTGCGTGGCTTCCGTGACGCACTGGCTGCGTTCGGCGGCGATGCACAAGGCATCGAGTTGCCCGGCGATTTCGACGAGGCTTCCGGACATCGCGCCGGACAGGAGTTACTGGCAGCCGGGACGCTGCCTGATGCGGTATTCGCCGCCAACGACATGATGGCCCTGGGTTGCCTGTACGCATTCGCGCAGGCAGGGCTGCGGGTGCCGGACGATATCGCGCTTGCCGGTTTCGATGACATTCCGCTTGCGCGCTTCGTTCACCCGTCGTTGACGACGATGCAGGTGAGTATCGCTGGACTGGGTGACATGGCCATGACGCGCCTGATGCAGTTGATGGATTCAAAGATCACCGAAGGAGCAGGTGACAAGCAGACGCTGGTGCCACGACTGATCGTGCGTGATTCGAGCAGGAGCAAGCCAGGCAGGTCCAGCACCGACACGTCATCCGGCCGTTGAAGCCGGAGACATTCTTTTTTTTTGTTTGACATGAAAGGGGCCGCCAACACGGCCGCCACCACCCCCGGAGATTTTCATGACGCAGTTCAATACCAGCTACCGCACGCCGGCACGCCGGTTGCTTACCGTCGCACTGGCAAGCTGCCTGATGCTGGGCGCGGCCCCCGATCTGATGGCCCAGTCGGCCAATGCTTCGCTGCGTGGACAGGTCGCACAGGCCGAAGCCGGCAGCGAAGTGGTCGCCACCAACATCGCCACCGGTACCGTGCGTCGCAGCACCGTCCGCGCTGATGGCAGTTACTCGCTGATGGGCCTGGACCCTGGCACCTACAACGTGGTGGCCAATGGCCAGACCCAGAAAGTGACCGTGACGGTGGCCTCGACATCGACGTTGAACTTCGCTGGCGGCAGCGCGGCCGCACCGGCCGGCGATGCGACCACACTCGATGCGGTCACCGTGGTCGCGCCGACCCTGCTGCAGGAAGTACGCACGTCCGAAGTCGGCAAGACCGTCAGCCTGCAGCAGATCCAGACCACCCCGCAGGTATCGCGCAACTTCCTGGAGTTCGCCGACGCGGTGCCGGGCATGATCTTCACCCGTGATGCCAAGGGCAACACCTCGCTGCGCGGTGGTGCAACCAACTCCGATGGCACCAACGTCTACATCGATGGCGTGGGCCAGAAGAGCTACGTCAAGGGCGGCGGCGTGGCGGGGCAGTCCGGCAGCGCCGGCAACCCGTTCCCGCAGCTGGCGATCGGCGAATACAAGGTCATCAGTGGCAACTACAAGGCCGAGTATGGCCAGGTGTCCAGTGCGGCGGTGACTGCGGCGACCAAGTCGGGTACCAACGAGTTCAAGGGTGAGACCTTCTACCGTTATACCAACGAAGACATGCGTGCCAAGACCCCCGCCGAGCGCCAGGCCGGCCAGACCAAGATGGTCTCGGCGGAGAAGGAATACGGCTTTGCCCTGGGCGGCCCGATCATCCAGGACAAGGCGCATTTCTTCGTGACCTACGAAGCCAAGCGCTTCGACCTGCCGGTCACCATCGCCCCGGATGGCGCGGTCACCGGCAGCGCCGGCCAGCTGCCGGCCGACGGTGCCGCTGGCCTCGGCCCGGCCAGCCAGCCATTCCAGCAGGATCTGATCTTCGCCAAGATCGACTTCGAGCCGACCGACAACGATCGCATCGAGCTGACCTTCCAGGACCGCGACGAAACCCAGCAGCAGTTCAGTGGCCAGACCTCGCCGGAAGCCGGCAGGGAAGTGGTCAATACCGACCGTCGTTACGCACTGCGCTGGAACCACAGCGGTGAGCGTTACTACAACGAAATGATGGTCACCCACGAAGATTCGTTCAACAACCCGACGCCGATCACCTTGGCCAACGGCATCATCTACACCGCTCCGGACGGCACCGAAGACCGCACCGTGGTGAAGGTCGGTGGCGCATCGGCGCTGGATTCGCAGGTGAAGGGCCAGAAGGGCTGGTCGATCGAAGACAATCTGACCCTGGATGGCATCCAGTGGGCCGGTGACCACACCATCAAGATGGGCGTGAAGTACAAGGAAATCGACCTGTACGCCTCGGATGCGGCGCAGATCAATCCGGCTTTCACCTATACCCTGGGTGATCCGGACTTCCCGTCCGACATCCCGTACAAGGCGCAGTTCGTCAAGCCGGTGACCGGCATCGGCGGCGTGAGCTCGGAAGTGCGCTCGAAGTCCAAGCAGATCGGCATCTTCATCCAGGACGACTGGCAGGTGAACGATCACCTGCAGCTGAACCTCGGCCTGCGCTGGGACTACGAAAAGACTCCGTCCTACCTGGACTTCGTGACCCCGACCGAAGTGGTCGACGCGCTGTACTCGCAGGATCCGCGCGCCGCCGCCGGCCAGTCCTATGCCGATTCGCTGGCGCTGGGCGGCCTGGACATCAACGATTACATCAGCAACGGGCACAACCGCAAGGCGTTCAAGGATGCCTGGCAGCCGCGCGTGGGCTTCTCGTATGACATCAACGCCGACGAGCAGCACGTGTTCCACGGTGGTGCCGGCCGCTCGTATGACCGCGATCTGTTCGACAACCTGCAGCTGGAAACCACCAAGCTGGCCCTGCCGCAGCCGACCATCTACTTCCGCAACCCGGCCACCGGCGGCTGTCTCAATGGCCAGGCGGCCTGCTACGACTGGGACCCGAACCTGCTCAACGGCATCGGCAACCTGCAGGCCCTGGTGGGTGCCACCAGCAATGCCGGCCTGGAAGTGGACCTGCTCAACAACAACCTGAAAGTGCCGTACTCCGACCAGTTCAGCCTCGGCATGAGCAACCAGTTCGGTGACTGGCTGACCGATGCCACCATCGCCCGCACGCTGAGCTACGACGGCTTCGCCTTCACCCTCGGCAACCGCTACCCGACCGGCCAGTTCTTCGATGACCCGCGCCTGTGCGGTGGCACCGAGGCGGGCCTGGGCCAGGCCTGGAGCTGCAACGTGCCGGGCTTCGGCAGCCTGATCATCGGCCAGCAGGGCATCAAGACCCGTGCAACCCAGGTGCTGCTGTCTGCGCAGAAACCGTTCACCCAGGAAAGCGGCTGGGGCACGTCGATTGCCTACACCTGGACCAACGCGCGTCATAACCGCGACATCAACGAGCATTACGCCTTTGACCGTGGCCTGATCGGCGACTACCCGACCATCCGTTCCAACGGTGCGCCGCGCCACCGCCTGGTGGTCACCGGTTCCTATGCCGGCTTCTGGGGCATCACCTTCGGCGGCAAGGTCACCCTGGCCACGCCGACGGCGGCGAACGACTGGTACAACGTGATGCAGGCCAGTGGCTACAACCTGCCGACCCCGGGCGCCGCCGTGCCCAACGGCAATGGCAAGTTCCTGCTCGGTGGCAAGATCTTCGGCTACCGTTCGGTCGACCTGCAGGCAACGAAGACGTTCAAGATGGCACACGACACCGAGCTGTACGCCCGTATCGACATCATCAACGTGTTCAACTTCGACAACTTCTCCACCTACAACTACACCAAGCCCGACGGCAAGCTGCTCGCCAGCTACAACGAGACCGGCGATATCGTCGGTACGCCGCGCCAGGTCAAGGCGGAAGTCGGCTTCCGCTTCTGATCGTGATATCCGGCACCGTCCCCTCGGGCGGTGCCGGGGCCGCACGCCGGCTTGCCTTGGCAGGCCGGTGGACGGCACGGCCCCTTGTCGCGTGGCCGATGGCAAGTGTCGGGGCAGTGATGAACGCAGGGCATCCATACCCGCTACACGACAGCGGGATTTTTATATGGGCTTCTGTAAACGATTTCAGTCTGGTTGAGGCTATGCTCTCCAGTACGCATATGCGCAAGAGGTGGTAGTCGATGAATTCACGTTGGGTGATGTCGCTGGCTTTGCTGTCCGTGGCGATGGCCGGTTGCAAACCGCAGGCACAGCCGGAGCCGGCCAAACCGAAGCCGCCGGTGATCCTGGTCGAGGCCGATGTGCCGCCGCGGCCGATGAAACCTGAACTGCCGCCGCTGTTCGATGACATCCAACGCCGCACGTTCCAGTTTTTCTGGGATACGTCCAATGAAATCAACGGGCTGACCCCGGACCGCTATCCCTCGCGCCCGTTCGCCAGCATCGCCTCGGTCGGTTTCGCGCTGACCGCTTATCCGATCGGCATCGAAAACGGCTGGGTCAGCCGGACCCAGGCGATCGACCGCACCCTGACCACGCTGAAGTTCCTGCGTGACGTGCCGATGGGCCCGCAGCGTACCGGCAAGGCCGGTTACAAGGGGTTCTACTACCACTTCCTGGACATGCAGGAAGGCCGCCGCTACGACAGCTGGGTGGAGCTCTCTTCGGTCGATACCGCGCTGCTGATGATGGGCGTGCTGTTCGCGCAGTCGTACTACGACGGCGACGATGCGCGCGAGAAGGAAATACGCAGCATCGCCGACACCCTGTACAAGCGCGTGGACTGGCCGTGGCTGCAGGAGCGTTCGCCGTTGATCTCGATGGGTTGGTTCCCGGAGAGCGGCACCATCGAGCACGACTGGATGGGCTACAACGAAGCAATGATCGTCTACATCCTCGCGCTGGGTTCGCCGACACACCCGGTGAGCCCGGATGCGTGGACGGTATGGACGCGCACCTACGACAACGACTGGGGCGTTTTCCAGGGCCAGGAATACCTGTCGTTCGGTCCGCTGTTCGGCCATCAGTACAGCCATGTCTGGATCGACTTCCGTGACATCCAGGATGCCTACATGCGCGAGCGGGGCAGCACCTATTTCCTCAACAGCCGTTCGGCGGCGTTGGCGCAGCGCGAATATGCGATCGACAATCCGATGAACTGGAAGGAGTACGGGCAGAACGTATGGGGCCTGACCGCCAGCGACGGGCCGCAGAACACCACCCAGGAATACCGGGGGGAGCAGCGCCAGTTCCGCCATTACTCTTCGCGCGGCGCCGGCCTGCGCGAGAATTTCGACGATGGCACCATCGCACCGACCGCGGCGATCTCTTCGATCGTGTTTGCACCGGAGGAAGTGATCCCGGCCACCCAGGAAATGCACAAGCGTTTTGGTGATTACATCTATTCCAGCTACGGCTTCCTGGATTCGTTCAATCCCAGCTTCAACTATGACATTCCCATCAAGACCGGGCGGACCGTGCCCGGCCGTGGCTGGGTCGCCAGTGATTACATCGGCATCGACCAGGGGCCGATCCTCACCATGATCGCCAACTACCGCAATGATTTCGTGTGGGAGGTGATGAAGAAGAACCCGCACATCCGCAAGGGGCTGGAACGCGCCGGGTTCTCCGGTGGCTGGCTGACCCCCGAAGGCGAGCAGCAGCCGCTGCAGCTGGAGAAGGACGAGAAGGCCGCCGGCGCACGCGCGGTCGGTATCGCAGAATCGCGCGCCGCTGCCGCACAGGAACAGAAGAATGCAAGCCGCAACAACAACGCCGGCAAGTAAGCCGGGGACAGCAGGGAAGTCCAGCAAGGCCCTGCGCTGCTGGGCCGTGCCGCTGCTGGCGCTTCTCGCGCTGGCGGGCTGTGCCCGGCAGGACGAGGGCACCGTCGTGCGTTTCTGGGCGATGGGCCGCGAGGCCGAAGTGGTGGCCGACCTCATCACCGAGTTCGAAGCCGAGAATCCGGGCATCAGCGTGGAGGTGCAGAACATCCCCTGGACGGCCGCGCACGAAAAGCTGCTGACCGCGTTCGCCGCCGATGGGCTGCCCGATGTTTGCCAGCTCGGCAATACCTGGATCCCGGAGTTCGCCGAGCTCGATACCTTGACGCCGCTGCAGCCATACGTGGATGCCTCGACGGTGGTGCAGCCGGAGGATTATTTCCAGGGCATATGGGACACCAACGTCATCCATGGCGAGGTGGTCGGCGTGCCGTGGTATGTCGACACCCGCCTGCTGTACTACCGCAAGGACCTGCTGGCCAAGGCCGGGCATGCGGCGCCGCCCCGGACCTGGGCGGAGTGGGACCAGCAGATGGCCGACATCAAGAAGATGCAGGGCCCGAACCGCTATGCGGTACTGATGCCGATCAACGAGTTCGAGCAGCAGTTGTCCTTTGCCCTGCAGCAGCCCGATCCGTTGCTGCGCGACGACGATACCCGAGGCAATTTCCGCAGCCCCGGCTTCCGCCGCACGTTGGGGTTCTACGCCAACATGTTCGAGCAGGGCTGGGCGCCGAAAATGTCCGAGACGCAGATCTCCAACGTCTGGGATGAGTTCTTCCGTGGCTTCAACGTGTTCTACATCTCCGGCCCCTGGAACATCCGTGAGTTCAAGAAACTGGAGCCGAAGGAACTGGCCGGGCAATGGGGTACCGCGCCGCTGCCAGGGCCGGATGGCCCGGGTGCCGGCATCGCTGGCGGCACCAGCCTGGTGATCTTCCGCAAGTCGCGGCAGAAAGAGGCGTCCTGGAAGCTGATCGAGTTCCTGTCCCGCCCGGATATCCAGGCGCGCTTCCATTCGATCATCGGCGACCTGCCACCGCGCCGCAGCACCTGGCAGGCGCCGTCGTTGGCCAATGATCCGCTTGCGGCCGCCTTCCGCGACCAGCTCGAACGCGTGAAGCCAACGCCGAAGGTGCTGGAGTGGGAGCGCATCGTGCAGGAAATGCGCATCGTCACTGAAAAGGTGGTGCGCGGTGGCCAGTCGCAGGATGCGGCGGTGGCCGAGCTGGACCATCGCGTGGACAAGGTGCTGGCCAAGCGCCGCTGGTTGCATGAGCAGGCCCTTGGCCAGCAGGCATCGCGGCAGGTTCCGGCACGTTCCGATGGCAGCGCCGAAATGGCCGAAGGAGGCCAGCCATGAACCGTTACTCCTCTTCGCTGGCCGGCTGGATCTTCGCTGCGCCGGCGATCATCGTGCTGGGAGTGTTCTTCGGCCTGCCGGTGGCATCGGCGCTGGCGCTGAGCGTCACCGATTTCGATCTGTACTCGCTGGCCGACGGCAGCAACCTGCGTTTCGTCGGGCTGGGCAACTACATCGACCTGCTGCAGACGCCGATGTTCTGGAAGTCGCTGTGGAACACCACGTATTTCGTGGTGATCGGCGTGCCGCTGTCGATCGCGGTGTCGCTGGGCGCGGCGATGCTGCTCAATGCCCCGGCCGCACGCTTCAAGGCCGTGTTCCGCACCGCCTTGTTCGCGCCGGTGGTGACCACGCTGGTGGCGGTCGCGGTGATCTGGCGCTACCTGTTCCATACCAGCTATGGATTGGTGAACTATGGCCTGGGGCACATCGGCATCGACCCGGTGGACTGGCTGGGCGATCCCAACTGGGCCATGCCGACCATCATGCTGTTCGCGGTCTGGAAGAACTTTGGCTACAACATGGTGATCTTCCTGGCCGGCCTGCAGGCGATCCCGCATGACCTGTACGAGGCCGCGCGCATCGACGGCGCATCGCGCTGGAAGCAGTTCCTGCACATCACCCTGCCGATGCTTGGCCCGGTGCTGCTGGTGGTCGGGGTGATCACGGTGTCCGGCTACTTCCAGCTGTTCGCGGAACCTTACGTCATGACCCGTGGCGACCCGCTGCAGAGCACCGTCAGCGTGCTGTACTTCATGTTCGAAGAAGGCTTCAAGTGGTGGAACCTGGGCCGCGCATCGGCCGTGGCGTTCCTGTTGTTCCTGATCATCCTGGCGGTGACCTCGGTGATGCTGCGCTTCGGGCGCAAAAGGCAGATGGTATGAGTCGCGAAATCGGCCAGTCGCGTTGGCACCCGTGGTGGATCAACGGCGCGTTGCTGGTGCTGGCGCTGGTCAGCCTAGCCCCGCTGCTGTGGATGGTGTCGGTATCGGTGATGCCGGCCGGCGAAGCCACGCAGTTCCCGCCGCCGCTGACCCCCTCGCACGTCACCTTCGCCAACTACCACGAGCTGTTCGCGCGCACCGGCATGGGGGGAAATTTCGCCAACAGCCTGCTGGTATCGCTGGCGATCACGCTGGGCTCGCTGCTGCTCAACACGATGGCCGGCTATGCGTTCGCCAAGCTGCGTTTCGTCGGCCGCGAGCGCCTGTTCCAGGTGTTGATGGCCGCGCTGGTGATCCCGGCGCAGGTGGCGATGCTGCCGCTGTTCCTGCTGATGAAGCAGCTGGGCCTGGTGAACAGTTTCGGCGGGGTGATCGTGCCGGCGCTGGCCACCGTGTTCGGCATCTTCCTGGTGCGCCAGTACGCGCGTTCCATTCCCGATGAACTGCTGGAAGCCGCGCGCATCGATGGGGCGGGGGAGATGCGCATCTTCTTCCAGATCGTGCTGCCGATGCTCAAGCCGGTGCTGGTCACCCTGTCGATCTTCACCTTCATGGGCGCCTGGAACGATTTCATGTGGCCGTTGATCGTGCTGACCGACCAGGAGCATTACACCCTGCCGGTAGCGCTGGCCACGCTGTCACGCGAGCACATCATGGACGTGGAGATGATGATGGCCGGCGCGGTGGTCACCGTGGTCCCGGTGCTGTTGCTTTTCCTCGTGCTGCAACGCTATTACATCCAGGGTCTTCTGCTGGGGAGTGTCAAAGGGTGAATCGTCGAATCGTCGCCGGGCTGGCGTTGTCGTGGTCCTGCATGGCAGCAGCTGCCACGCCTCCTGTCGCACCGGCGCCGAAGGTCATCGACGACTTCGACGACCTTGCGCAATGGAAGCTGGTGCTCTCCGACCAGGTCAGTGGTTCGCTGCGGCCAGTGGCCGGTGCCGGCGGCGGCCGCGCGATGTGCCTGGATTACGACTTCCATGATGTCTCCGGCTATGTCGGCGTGCGCCGCGCGCTGGACATCCAGTACCCGGCCAACTATCGCTTCGGCTTCCAGTTGCGCGGGGATTCGCCGGGCAACGACCTGCAGTTCAAGCTGCTCGATGCCAGCGGCGACAACGTGTGGTGGGTGAACCGGCCCGGGTACGATTTCCCGAAGAACTGGACACCGGTGGAGTTCCGCAAGCGGCACATCGACAAGGCATGGGGTCCCTCGCCGGAGAAGGAGCTCAAGCGCAGTGCGGCGATGGAGTTCACGATCTACAGCAAGGTTGGCGGCCGCGGCACGGTATGTTTCGACAAGCTCACCCTGCAGGGGTTGCCGGCCCAGGATGATTCGCCGCTGCAGGCCAGCGTGCTGGCTGACACGGCTACCGCGCTGCAGGACCGCATGGTCGATGGCAAGTCCGACACGTTCTGGGTAAGCGGCGGGGTCAAGCAACAGACCGTGAGCCTGGACCTGGGCAAGCCGCGCGAAGTGGGCGGTGCGGTGGTCGACTGGCTGCCGGGGCTGGAGGCAACGCGCTACACCGTGCGTGCGTCGCAGGATGGACGCGATTGGCGCACCGTGCGCGAGGTGACGGCCGGTAGCGGAGGCCGCGACTGGCTTGCATTGCCGGAGACCGATGCGCGCTACCTGCGTTTCGACCTGGAAGGCGGCCCCAACTGGCGCTATGGCATCCGCGATATCTCCTTGAAGCCGCTGGCCTTCGCGGCCACGCCGAATGCCTTCCTGTCGTCGGTGGCCGCCGACCTGCCGCGCGGTTCGCTGCCACGCGCCTATGTGGGAGAACAGCCTAGCTGGACCCTGCTGGGCCTGGACGGTGGGCGCCAGCAGGCGCTCATCAGCGAGGATGGCGCGCTGGAGATGGCGCGCGGCAGCTTCAGCGTCGAACCGTTCGTGAAGCTGGACGGCGCGCTGCTGAGCTGGGCGGACGTCAGCCCGATCCAGTCGTTGCAGGACAGCTACCTGCCCATTGCCAGCGTCGACTGGCAGCACGACAAGGCGTCGCTGGCGGTGACGGGTTTCGTGCAGGGCACGCCGGACAAGGCGCAGCTGGTGGCGCGCTATTCGCTGAAGAACCCGGACAAGGTGGCACACGATTACACGCTGGCCCTGGCCATCCGGCCGTGGCAGGTGAACCCGCCCACCCAGTTCCTCAATACCGTCGGTGGCTTCAGCCGCATCGACAGCCTGGACCTGGGCGACGGGCTGGTGCGTGTCAACGGCGAGCCACGGCTGTATCCGGTCCAGGCGCCGGATGCCCGCTTCGCCACGCCGTTCGACGGCAAGCTGGAGGTGATGCACCTGGCCAGCGGCATGCTGCCGACGACCACGGCGGTGAAGGACCCGACCGGCATGGCATCGGGCGCACTGCTGTATACGATGCGCCTGGAACCTGGCCAGAGCCGTGAGGTCGACCTGGTGTTCCCGCAGGTCGGCAGTTTCAATCCACGTGGATTCGATGCCGGCAAGGCGCAGGCACAGGTCGCGGCGATGTGGCGGCAGAAGCTGGATGGCATGCAGCTGCAGTTGCCGCGCGAAGGACAAGCGCTGGCGGATACGCTGCGCACGGCATTGGCACACATGCTGATCTCGCGCGTCGGCCCGCGCCTGCAGCCAGGCACGCGTTCCTATGGACGCAGCTGGATCCGCGACGGCGCGATGATTTCCGAGGGGCTGCTGCGCATGGGACGTAGCGATGCAGTACGCGAATACGTGCAGTGGTATGCGCCCTACCAGTTCGACAACGGCAAGGTGCCGTGCTGCGTGGACGACCGTGGCAGCGACCCGGTGCCGGAGAATGACAGCCATGGCGAGCTGATCTACAACATCGCCGAGTACTGGCGTTATACCGGCGACGATGCCTTCCTGGAGGCGATGTGGCCGCACGTGGCGGGTGCATTCCATTACATGGAACGCCTGCGTGCCAGCGAGCGCACCGAGGAGAACCGCGCACGCAATCCGGCTTTCTACGGGATGATGCCGGCTTCGATCAGCCATGAAGGCTATTCGGCCAAGCCGATGCATTCGTACTGGGACAATTTCTGGGCATTGCGCGGCTACAAGGACGCAGCGATCATCGCCGAGCGCCTGCAGAAGATGGAAGTGCTGGCGATCACTGGCGCGCGCGACGAGTTCCGCAGCGACCTGCAGGCATCGCTGTATTCGGCGATGGACCAGCACCGCATCGATTTCCTGCCCGGTTCGGCCGAACTCGGCGATTTCGACGCGACGTCCACCACCATCGCGCTGGCCCCCGGCGGCGAGCAGGGCCGGCTGCCGCAACCGCAGCTGGACAACACCTTCCAGCGCTACTGGACCGAGTTCGTGGCGCGCCGGGATGGCACGCGTGACTGGAAGGACTACACGCCTTATGAGTGGCGCAACGTCGCCGCCTTTGTCCGCCTGGGCTGGCGCGACCGGGCGTGGCAGGCAACGGAGTTCTTCTTCAAGGACCGCTCGCCGCAGGCCTGGAACCAGTGGGCCGAAGTGGTTTCGCGCACGCCGCGCACGCCGTTCTTCGTCGGTGACTTGCCGCACGCATGGGTGGCCTCGGATTTCGTGCGCTCGGCGCTGGACATGTTCGCCTACAACCGCGACCTGGACCAGGCGCTGGTGTTGGCCGCCGGCGTGCCGGTGCGCTGGTTCGAAGGGGAGGGCATCGCCGTGCAGGGGCTGCGCACGCCGCAGGGCCAGCTGGATTACCGGCTGCAGCGTAGCGACAAGCAATTGATGCTGCAGGTCAATGCCGGCGTGGTGCCGCCCGCGGGTGGCCTGGTGCTGCCGTGGCCTTATGCCGGAGAGCCTGGCGCGGCAACGGTGGATGGTGAGCCTGTCGAATGGATCGGCGGCGAGCTGCATGTGCACCAGGTACCGGCAACGGTCGTGATGGAAGTCCCCGCCAGCGTGCGCCGGGCCGAGCGCAAGGGACAGTAACCATGAGGGTGCGGGTGAGGGAAGGAATGCGTGCAGGGAGTGCACTCGGGCGAAGGCTTGCCTGTGCGATGGGCTTGGTGCTGCTGGTACCCGCCACCATGCTGCAGGCCAGCGTGGCGGCCGCCGAGCCGGGGCAGGTTGCCGATGGCGGGAACGCGCTGGCGGCCGGGGCCGGCATGACCATGGTCACCTTCAACCTGCACCACGACCGCGAGAACTGGCCGGAGCGGCGCAAGACCATCCTCGCCGAGCTCCAGCGGCTGCAGCCGGACGCGATCGCGTTGCAGGAAGTGATCCAGAAGCGCAACGTGCGCAACCAGGCCGAATGGCTGGCCACCCAGCTCGGCTACTCATACCTGTTCGTTTCCACCGATCCGTTGGGCGTCACCAAGCGATATGGCAACGCGCTGTTGACCCGGCGTCCGGTAGTGGCCCGGAACCAGCACCTGCTGCAGCCCCTGCGGGATTACCGTACCGTCGGCCACCTGCGCATCGATGTCGATGGGCGCCCGGTGAACGTATACGCGACGCATCTCAATGAACGGTCCGATGACGCCGGCAAGCGCACCCGGCGCATACAGGTCGAGGACCTGCTGCGCTTCGTCAGCGCCACGTCGGGTGGGGAGCCGGTGGTGATCGCAGGCGATTTCAATGCGCTGGTGGATGCGGGCGACCTGAGCGAACTGCGTAGCCGCTACGGTGACAGTTACGGTAGCGTGCACGTCAACAATGACCTGGATTCGGTCAGTACGCTCAACAGCCATTACTACCAGGCGCCTTCGCGCATCGACCACATCTTCTTCCAGCAGGATGCGATGGTGGCGCGTGAAGCGCGGCTGCTGTTCGATACGCCCGATGAAGGCGGACGCTGGGCGTCGGACCACTACGGCGTGTGGACGCGCCTGCAGTTTGCTCCGGCTCCGGGGGCCATGCCCCGCTGATCTTCGTTGCGGGGGGCGTGCACGGCAGCGGGGCATGGCCCCGCTCTACCGGACCTTGCGGGGGGCGTGCAGGGCAGGGGGCATGGCCCCGCTCTACCGGACCTTCAGGACAATAAAAAAACAGCGGCCCGAAGGCCGCTGTCTTTTTTTCCGCTGGCGCTGGAATCAGCCCTGCGGCGGGTTGCCGGCCTTGGCGTCCTCGTCCTCGTCTTCGGTGACCTTGGTCCCGGCTTCGACGGCTTCAGGCTGGGCGGCGACCGCTGCCTGTCCGGCGGCGTCGGTGCCGCCGGCCTGGACTGCCGGCTCGGCAACCACCACCTCGGCCGGAGCCGCTGCCTCGGTCACTGCGGGTGCCTGCACGACCGCTGCCGGTGCCTCCACCTTGACCGGGGTTTCCGTCACGGCCGGAGCCTCTGTTGCCGGAACCGGTTCAACCCGGGCGGTTGTTTCAACGACCGGAACGACGGCAGGCGTCTCGGCAACGCTCGGGGCGACCTGCTGCGGCGGCTGCCGTGGCGTGGCGGCATCGATCGCATCGAGCATGCTGGCCTGTACCGGTGCCGCTGCCTCAGGCGCCTGCTGGATACTGGCGACGGACGGTGCGGCAGCCGCTTCGACCACCGCGGCGGGTGCAGCGGGTGCAGCGGGAGCGGGAGCCGGAGCGGCCGCCGGAGCCGAAACAACCGGTGCCGCAACAGCCGGTTTCTCGACCGGCACAGCCTGCACCGGAGCAGCAGCGACCGGTGCTTCCACCTTCGGTGCGTCCACGACGGGTGCCGGCGAGGCTACCACGGTGCTGGCGGCAACCGGCACGATCGCTGCAGTCGTCAGCGCGGCAGCAGCCTGCCGTTCGCGCGCGGCTGGAGCAGGCGCGTCGCCGTCGTCATCGAAATCGAACTCCGGCTGCGGGCGTGATGCCTTGGCCTCGTTCTTTTCCGTACCGCCTGCGTCCTGCGTGTCGGTACCGGAGGCAGTGGCGTTGTCTTCGCCTTCGTCCTCATCGGACTCATCCTGGCCCAGCGAATCGGACGCCGTGCCTTCGGTATTGCCGCGACGACGACGACGACCACCACGGCGGCCGCGGCGACGACGCGAAGCGCCTTCGCCGGTGCTTTCGTCACCACCTGCGGTGGCTTCGGTTTCGGCGGTGGTCACGGCCACGGTTTCATCCGTGCTGCTGGCAGCATCCGCGCTGGCCGGGGCAGCAGTTTCCTGCGTGGTGGCCGCTTCGGCCACTGCCGCCGCGACTGGCGCAACCACCTTGTCTTCGGGCTCCCGCCCAGGACGGGCTACCACCGCGGCGGCCACGCCGGCTGCTGCAGCGCCATCAAGCTGCTCGACGTCATTGCGCTGCGGTTTCTCTGCTGCCGGCTTGTCGGCATCCTGCTGCCGCGGCTGGCGCGGTTGCTTCACCTTCGGTTGCTGCTGGCCCTGCTCGCCGCGCTCGTTGCGCTGCTTGCCCGCCTGCTGGCCGGGTTCCTGGCGTTGCTTCGGCTGCTGCGCATTGGCATTGCCGCCCGTGGCTGCCGCAGCATTGCCCTGTGCGTTGCCGCCCTGTGCAGTGCCCTGGCGGCGCTCGTCGCGTTCACGACGCTCGCCACGTTCCTTGTTGCGACCCTGGCCCTGTGCATTGCCGTTGCCGGCGTTACGGCTTTCGTCACCGCGGCCCTTGCGGTCCTTGTTGCGATCCTTGTTGCGGTCCTTGCGGCCGCCGTCGTTCTGCGGCGTGCGTGCGGCCGGCGCGGGGGCTGGCGCAGCGGCCGGCTCGCCACCGAAGACGCGCTTGAACCAGCCGACCACGCCGCCGCTGGCGGCGGGAGCCGCTGCCGGCGCCGCCACCGGAGCAGGAGCCGGAGGTGCGGCTGCTTCCTCGCGGATCGGCGCCGGTGAATTGTGCTGGACCTGGGTGACGGCCGGCGGCGGGATGTTCAGCTGGCCCTTGGTCAGGGCGTGCACCGGCAGCTTGCGCGGCGTGCCACGCTGGTAGCTCGGCTTGCCACTGTCCTCGCCCAGCTCGTTTTCGCGCAGGCGGGTCACGGTGTAGTGCGGGGTCTGCAGCTGCTCGTCGGCAACGATCACGATCGGTGCTTCGTGGCGCTTCTCGATTTCGCCCAGTGCACCGCGCTTTTCGTTGAGCAGGTAATTGGCGATTTCCACCGGGGCCTGCACCAGCACCTGTCCGGTGTTCTCCTTCATCGCGTGCTCTTCGGCGACGCGGATGATCGACAGCGACAGCGATTCAACGCTGCGCATGCGGCCGTGGCCTTCGCAGTGCGGGCAGACCAGCTGGCTGGATTCGCCCAGGCTCGGACGCAGGCGCTGGCGGCTCATTTCCAGCAGGCCGAAGCGCGAGATGCGTCCAACCTGCACGCGGGCACGGTCGTACTTCAGCGCCTGCGCGAGGCGGTTTTCCACCTCGCGTTGGTGCTTGTTGGAGGACATGTCGATGAAATCGATGACCACCAGGCCACCCAGGTCACGCAGGCGCAACTGGCGGGCCGCTTCCTCGGCCGCTTCCAGGTTGGTCTGGAACGCGGTGTCCTCGATGTCGCTGCCCTTGGTGGCGCGCGAGGAGTTCACGTCGATGGCGGTCAACGCTTCGGTCTGGTCGACCACGATCGAACCGCCCGACGGCAGGCGCACGTTGCGCTCGTAGGCGCCTTCGATCTGCGACTCGATCTGGAAGCGGTTGAACAGCGGAATGTCGTCCTTGTAATGCTTGAGCTTGCGCAGCGTCTGCGGCATCACCTGCTGCATGAACTCGCGGGCGTGATCGTACATTTCCTCGGTGTCGACCAGGATCTCGCCGATGTCGGCACGCAGGTAGTCGCGCAGGGCGCGGACGATCAGCCGCGATTCCTGGTAGATCAGGAACGGGGCCGGCTTGCTCAGCGCGGCCTCGGCGATGGCGCGCCATACGTTCAGCAGGTAATCCAGGTCCCACTGCAGCTCTTCGGCATCGCGGCCGACGCCGGCGGTGCGGATGATCACGCCCATCTCATCGGGGATGTCGAGCTTGTCCAGCGCGTCCTTCAGGGCGGCACGGTCCTCGCCCTCGATGCGGCGCGACACGCCGCCGGCGCTGGGCGAATTCGGCATCAGCACCATGTAGCGGCCAGCCAGCGAGATGAACGTGGTCAGGGCAGCGCCCTTGTTGCCGCGTTCATCCTTGTCGATCTGGACGACGATTTCCTGGCCTTCGCGCAGCAGCTCGCGGATGCCGGCCTTGTTGTGGTCGACGCCTGCCTGGAAGTAATCGCGGGAAATTTCCTTCAGCGGCAGGAAGCCATGGCGGCCACCGCCATATTCGACGAAGGCGGCTTCCAGCGAGGGCTCGATGCGGAAGATCCGGCCCTTGTAGATGTTGGACTTCTTCTGTTCCTTGGCTGGCTGCTCGATGTCGATGTCATACAACGACTGGCCATCCACGATGGCAACACGCAGCTCTTCAGCCTGCGTGGCGTTGATCAGCATTCGCTTCATTGTTGCGTTCCTCGCAAGCGGCTACCGCGCGGAACGCCATGGAGTTTCGCCTCTGGACACGGCTGGCCGCCCAATTCGCGCAGGCGCGGGGAGGGTGGCCCGGGTTTCCAGCGCTACGACACCACGGCAGGCCGCGGGAGCGCTCTCATTCTTTGGATTTTTGGGTGTTGCGGGCCGGCGGCAGCTGTCAGCAATGCTGGAGCGCCACGCGGGGCATGTTCAGCGCAATTGCTTGTCAGGCAATCGGCGATGGCCGGGAGCGCCAGCGAGCCGCTAACATGGCCGCCCCGGGGGCGGTGGTCGCGCACTGTGCCGGATTCGTCGGAAGGTGGGCTTCTGGCCCTGAGTAACTTCCAACGAAATCAATCCCTTATCTCGCCGCCCGAGTGTACCAGAATAAACTGCCTGATGACTGCCCAAGACCCCGCAAACCCCATTGCTGACAAGCCTTCCGTGCGCATGCTCACTGTTCCGGAGGACCGTGCCGGCCAACGGCTGGACAATTTCCTGCTTGGCCAGCTGAAAGGAGCCCCCCGCAGCCTGGTCTACAAGCTGGTGCGCAGTGGCCAGGTCCGTGTGAATGGCGGCCGCGCCAAGGCCGAGCGCAAACTGGAGGCTGGCGATGAGGTGCGCGTGCCACCGGTGCGGTTGGCCGAGGAGGGGGACAAGGCCGGCCCACCTGAATCGTTCATGCGTCGGTTGGAGCAGGCCATCGTGTTTGAAGACGACCGGCTGCTGGCCCTGAACAAGCCTTCCGGCGTCGCCAGCCATGGCGGCAGCGGGATCAGTTTCGGGGCCATCGAGACGCTGCGGGCGCTGCGCCCGGGGCGCACGCTGGAGCTGGTGCACCGGTTGGATCGCGACACCTCCGGCCTGCTGATCATTGCCAAGAAGCGTTCGGCGTTGAGCGAGATGCAGGCCCTGCTGCGCGAGGACCATGGTGCCGGCATCCGCAAGCGGTACCTGACCCTGCTGGCCGGTCGCATGCCCGACGGCACCATGACGGTGGATGCACCGCTGCACGTGGGCCTGCGCCAGGGCGGCGAGCGCCATGTACAGGTCAATGCGATCGGCAAGCCGTCGATCAGTCATTTCCGGGTGCTGGAGCGCCGTGGTGGGCATTCCTATTGCGAAGTGCGGATTGAAACCGGTCGCACGCACCAGATCCGCGTGCACGCCCAGCATCTTGGGAATCCGGTCGCAGGTGATGACAAATACGGCGATCCTGCAGTCAACAAGCGCCTTCGTGAGCAGATCGGCCTGAAGCGACTGTTCCTGCACGCCGCTTCGCTGGAGTTCGCGCTGGATGCCGGCAAGGTGCCTTATGTACTCAATGCCCCGCTGGCCGAGGAACTGGTCGAGGCGCTGGATCGGCTGAAGTAGGTCGAGCGGCTGGAACCCCCGCACGGTGGCTGCCAGCGGCGTAAGGCGGTAGCGCCGGGCCATGCTCGGCGGACACCCTCCGGGTGCTCGGCTGGCACCATCCGGGTACATCGGCAAACAGCCGCCGGGCATGGCCCGGCGCTACACGCCCAGCCGCGAGCGGGTTTCACCCGTTCGCGAATCCGCTCACCACTTGAACAGCACCAGGCTCAACGCCAGCGTCATCATGCCCGCCACCAGGCCGTAGACCGTTTCGTGGCCCTTGGCGTAGCGCTTGGCCGCCGGCAGCAGTTCATCCAGTGCCAGGAACACCATCACGCCGGCGATCAAGCCGAAAACCCAGCCGAAGGTGGCATGGTTCAAGGATCCGGACAGCAGGAAGTAGCCGATGGCCGCGCCGATGGGTTCGGCCAGGCCGGACAGCAGGCTGGCGGTGAAGGCGTAGAACTTGTTCTGGGTGGCGAAGTACACCGGGATGGCGATGGCGATGCCTTCGGGGATGTTATGGATGGCGATGGCGAAGGCCAACGGCATGCCGACCGATGGACTCTCCAGCGTAGCGAAGAAGGTGGCCAGGCCTTCGGGGAAGTTATGCGCGGTGATCGCCACCGCCGTCAGCAGGCCGACCCGCTTGATGTACGCCTTGTTGTTGTCGCGGAATGCCGGGTCCTGCTTGTCCAGGCTCTCGTGCGGGTTCGGAATCAGGTGGTCGATGCCCATGATGACCAGGATGCCGAGCAGGAAGGCCAGGGTGCCGTAGGTGAAGCCGAGGCGCGGGTCGTAGGCCTGGGTGAAGGAATCGATGGACTTGTTGAGGATTTCCGACAGCGACACATACACCATCGCGCCGCCTGCGAAGGCCAGGCCGAAGGCCAGCAGGCGCGGGTTCGGCCGCTTGGCGAACAACACCATCAAACTGCCCAGTGCCGTGGCCAGGCCGGCGGCGAGGGTGACCGCCAATGCGATCCAGACGTTTTCCTGTGAAATCTGCAGCATGTGCCGGCGCGATCCTTAAGTAGGCGAACGCCCCGGGAGTCCGGGGCGCATGGGGCAAGGAAGAAGGCGTGGCGCTGGCTGGCCTCAACGAATCATGGGAACGTCAGCCGCCGCGGCGTATCCGTTCTTCCACGGCGAAACACGAATCCGGGCGTGGCTGCGGCGGATTGAAGCTGACCGGCACCTGGATCGTCGCCGGTACTTTCTGGCCGTTGCGGGTGGCGGCATTGAACTGCCAGGCCAGCACGGCGGTGCGCGCCTGCTCATCCAGCTGCGGATTGCCGCTGCTGGACAGCTGGGTGACTTCGCTGGGCTTGCCTTCGATGCCGACCACCACCTTCAGCGTGGTGGTACCGCCAACGCCCATGCAGGCCAGTTCCAGCGGGTATTCCGGCGGCGGGGTCTTCACCGCTGCCACTTCCGTGGGTGGGGTGGCCGGGGCCGTCGGCGCATCGGGGCCGGTGCCCCCACAGGCTGACAGCAGCGCGGCGGTAGCCAGGGGCAGGACAATATGGCGCAGGGACATGTCGATCACTCCGTCAGGGCCGACGCTTTGGCGGCACAGATGAAATCATTTTCGCTCAGGCCGCCCACATCGTGGGTGGAAAAGCGCACCACGGCGCGATCGTAATGCACGCCAAGGTCCGGGTGGTGGTCTTCCCGGTGCGCGATGAAGGCCAGCGCGTTCACGAAGGCCAGGGTGTGGTGGTAGTCCTTGAAGCGGAAGGTGCGCTGCAGGGCCTGGCCGTTTTCCACCAGTTCCCAGCCCGGCACCTGCGGTAACAGTTCAGCCAGCCGGGCCTGGCCCAATGCGTGCTCCTTGCCCCGGCGGGGGATGCAATGGGCCTGCGCCAAGGGAACCAGGTCGTTCATGGAACTCTCCACTCCGAAATCGTTGACTGAACATTGCGCGGTCGGGTGTATAAACCGAATGATCGCGTAACAGGGACTTCGTTAGAATAGCCTGATGATCCAGATCACTGACAGCGCCCAGACCCATTTCCGCAAACTGATCGAACGCGAAGGCGTGCCCGGCATGGGCGTGCGCGTAGCCGCAGTCGACCCCGGTACGCCGCGTGCCGATGCACGCCTGGAATTCGCCGACCCGGCCGACCTGCTCGGCGACGAGTGGGCCGTGGACTGCGAGGGGTTCACCTTGTACGTGGCCGCCGACAGCGTCGCCTGGCTGGACGGTGCGGAGATCGACATCGTCACCGGTGCTGCAGGTGGCCAGCAGCTCACCATCAAGGCGCCCCGTATCAAGGGCGAGGCACCCGGCGATGCCGCATCGCTGGTCGAACGCGTGCATTGGGTGGTGGAGAACGAAATCAATCCGCAGTTGGCCTCGCACGGAGGCAAGGTGGCGGTGCAGGAGGTGTCGGCCGATGGCGTGGTACTGCTGCGCTTCGGCGGTGGCTGCCAGGGCTGCGGCATGGCCGATGTGACCTTGAAGCAGGGAATCGAGAAGACGCTGATGGGCCGGGTGCCGGGCATCGTCGCGGTGCGCGACGCGACCGACCACGACAGTGGCCAGGCACCGTACATTCCGCGCGACAACGTCGCCTGACGCTCGCTGCGTGCCGTCGGTCCGGGCTGCACAGTTGATCGACCACCTGCTGGCACGCCAGCAGGATCGCCCGGTCCTGGAGAAGAATACCGGCCTGCCCTACGGGTGGGCGGTCTGGCTGCGCGCGCTGTCGCCATTGCCACGTCCGTTGCATGCGCGCGAACTGGTGCAGGTGCTGCTGCCGCGCCCCTTGCCGGCATCGCCGGGGCGCCTGCCGCAGCTTGGCATGTGGCAGGCAATGCGCCGGCTGGCGTGGCAGCAGTGGGAGCCGGCGCCGCGCGACCAGCGCTGGATGCGCTGGACCTCGGCAGCGACCAGCCTGCTGCTGCACCTGCTGTTCGCTTTCCTGCTGTTGTGGGTGGCGCTGATACGTACCCAGTCCCCGCCGACGCAGGGAGGTGACGGCGAGCGGGTCCAGGTCGAGTTCATCGGCCAAGGCACGCAGCAAGGTGGCGGGGACCAGCCCGGTGGTGACCCGGCGACTGCGGCGCAGGACAACGCCGATGCCCAGGCGACGGCAGCGGCAGGTGCCCCAGGTGTCGAAGCCGAACCGGCCCGTTCCCCTCCAGCGGCGCAGGCCGCCGCCGCGCAGCCTTCTGTCCCGGTGGAAACCCCGCCAGCGCCCCCGGCGCCGCCCACGCCCGCCGTGGCGTCCGCACCGGCGCCCTCGCCGCCATTGCAGGCTACCGAGGTGGCCGAACCCAGCAGCGATTTCATCGTCCCGCCGATCAGCGTGCCGCGTACCCAGGTCATCGTCGTGCCGCGTCAGCCCGCGCCGGACGTGCTCGAGCGCGAGGTGCAGGCCGTAGTGGCGCCGACGCCCTCCGCGCCACGGCCGGCCACGGAGGTGCGGATCCGCACGCCGCAGGCCCCGCCATTGCAGGTGCGCGAGCGCGAGATTGCCACCGCGGTTGAAACACCTGCGCCCTTGCGCGTGCCCCAGGCCGAGGTGGCGATACGTACCACGCCCCGCGAACCCAGCGTGCGCGAGCGCGAGGTGTCCACCGTCGTTGCGCCAGCGGTGACGGTGCCTGCGCTGCGCAGCCCGGATCCGGCGCTGCGTGCGCCGCGCAGCGCAGAAGCCAGCGTGCGGGAGCGCAGCGTTCCCAATGCTCCGGCACCGGCCACGTCGACTGCGGCTGCGGCTTCGCCCTCTGCGCCGGCTGCCGCATCGCCCAGCAACGCGGCGCGTACCGGCAGCAGCGCGGCGCCGACGCCAGCGCAGGCCGGCGCACGGCCCAGCCCTGCGGCGGGTAACTGGGCCACGCCTGCACGTGGTGACGACTGGGGTGCCGCACGTCGCGACAACGCGGGTACCGACCCGGGGGCGCAGGCCAGCCGTGACGCAGGGCAGGGCAGTGGACTGTTCAAGGGCGATGGCAGCGTGCGCGTGCCTGGCCAGGAGGGCACCGGCAACAGCGAGCGTGGTGCACCCGGTGGCGACAATGATGGCTGGAGCCGCGACCGCATCGCGCAATCGGGCACCTGGCTGAAGCGCCCGCCCTACGACTACACGCCGACGTCGTTCGATAAATATTGGGTACCCAACGAATCGCTGCTGGCCGAATGGGTGCGCAAAGGCATCCAGTCGGTCGAAATTCCGCTGCCGGGAACCAGTACCAGGATTTCCTGCGTGATTTCCGTGCTGCAGTTCGGTGGCGGTTGCGGCCTGAATGATCCGAACATGCAGGACCAGCCGGCGATAGCCCGGCCGCCGCCCGATGTTCCGTTCAAGAAGGAACTGCAGGAAGACAACGGCAGCCGCTGAGGCGTGATGCAGGGATGGGCTGACGTTGTCCTGTAGCGCCGGGCCATGCCCGGCGTTGGCCGCCGATCACGCAAGGGGGGATTCGTGCGTCGACAGGAACGCCCACATCGGCACGTCCTGGCCAGCCCAGTACTGGCTGGCTTCGTCGAGGATCTGCAGCAGGGTGTCGAAGTCCTTGCCAGGCTGCGAGCGCAGCGCGTCGACATGGTCGAAGAACAAGGCATGCCCGGCGGCTGCGGGCAGCCATTGCAGGTCGCGCAGGTTGTCGGACAATGCATCCCAGTTGCCGCCGAAGCCGGGCGGGAAATCCAGCTGCGCCGCCAGCCGTGCCAGCAGCGTGCGCTTGTCGCGGACACCGTCCAGGTCGACGCGGCTCACGCGCAGCCCGGCATCGCGCATGGCGGCGGCCAGCGCACTTTCGTCGCCATCGCCGATCGCATACACGCCTGCATTGTTGAGGTCATGCAGGCCAAGGCCGAATGCATCATGGGTCATGGGGATTCTCCTTGCGCCGGGATGCGGAAGCTGCGGAAGCTCTGGTAATGGTCGCTGGTGTAATACCAGGCCTGCGGCGGATCGCCACCGGTGATGATCCGCCGGGCGCCGCGGTTGCCGGCGCCGGGGGTATCCACGGTGTATTCGCGGTAATAGCCGTGTTTGCGTTGCGGCAGGCGTTGCTCGCGATTGCCGAAGATGCTGCCGTCCTGGCGGTGTGGATACGGGCCGCCGCGCTGGATCAGTGCAATGGTCTGGCGTGCTTCGGCGGGAAGGAAGCCAGGCAGGCCTTCGGCGGCGCGGGTCGATCCGGTGCCAGTGCCGACGGCGGGTGCCGCAGCCGGTGCCTCGGCCAGGCTGGGTGCGAACTGCGGCTTGGCCGGGCGCTGCAGGTAATGGTTGCCGACCAGGCCGAGCGCGAGCAGGGCGATGGCGGTGAAGAACAGCCGGGGATTGCGCATGGTCGCAAGGGCGGTTGGGAGCCAGCGTGCACTGTAGCGCCTGGCTGCTGCACGCGGCATGAGGGCGTGGCTGTCGCATGACGGTCACCTGCAGGACGAAGTTTCCTTTACATCCCTCTTGGTAATCTTCACGCCTGTCCCCATCATTCACTGCGCAACACCCGGCGTTCGCCGGGTGGCCACGTCACGAGGAGATGCACCATGGCCTATACCCTGCCCAAGCTGACCTACGCCTACGACGCCCTGGAACCGCACATCGATGCGGCGACCATGGAAATCCACCACACCAAGCACCACCAGACCTACATCAACAACGTCAACGCTGCGCTGGAAGGTACCGAGTACGCGGACCTGCCCGTCGAAGAGCTGGTCAAGAAGCTCAAGTCGCTGCCGGAAAACCTGCAGGGTCCGGTGCGCAACAACGGCGGTGGCCATGCCAACCATTCGTTGTTCTGGACCGTGATGGCGCCCAATGCCGGTGGCAACCCGGTGGGCGACGTCGCCAAGGCGATCGACGCCGACCTCGGCGGCTTCGACAAGTTCAAGGATGCGTTCACCAAGGCGGCGTTGACCCGCTTTGGCAGTGGCTGGGCATGGTTGAGCGTCACCCCGGACAACAAGGTGGTGGTGGAAAGCACCGGCAACCAGGACAGCCCGCTGATGGAAGGCAATACGCCCATCCTCGGCCTGGACGTGTGGGAACACGCGTACTACCTGAAGTACCAGAACCGTCGTCCGGAATACATCGGCGCGTTCTTCAACGTGATCGACTGGAATGAAGTCGAGCGTCGTTACCAGGAAGCGGTCAAGTAATCGCAGCATCCAGGTGATGGAGAACGGCCGCGCAGCAATGCGCGGCCGTTTTTTCATCCGGCGGGCTCCTGCAGCCGGATCACCGCCAGCACGCCCAGGCGCAGCGCGGGCAGTTCGCCTTCCGCGGGAAGTTCGATGCGCTGCTGCCGCACGCCGCTGAAGGATTTCACCTGGAACAGCAGGTCCAGGCCGTGGCTGCTGTCGCTGCTGCCGCTCTTGTCCACCCGCGTGGATGGGTTGCGGCGCGAGGGTTGGAAACCTGGCATGCCGCGCACCACTTCACTGCTGCCTGCGACGAAATCGCCGGTGATCAGGCTGGGATGGCCGTCGGCAGTGGCCGCGATCCAGGCCATCAGGTCATTGGCCTGGTGCTGGCGGTTTTCCGGCGAATCCGGCTCCGGTCGCAGTCGCGCTACGTAGACATTGACCTCACCGGTGCCCAGCGGCAGCCGCATCATCCCTGCGGCGCTGTACTTCCCGGGCGGGTGCAGCAGGGTGACGCCATCCTGCTCCACGGGCAGCCGGCTGAGCAGGGCACTGCCATGGCGCTGTGGTTGGCTGGGCGGGTCGGCGGTGATGAAGTCGCAGTGGTAACGCAGGCGGCCAGCGAGCCAGCACGCCGGATTGCGCTGGCCTTCCTGCATCACCTGCTGCACCGAAATCACGTCAGGTCGTAGCGTGGCAAGGGCCTGGACGATCATCTCGCGCCGGGCAACCCACGCCGGATCGTCCTGTGCAGGGAGTTGCAGCGTGGCTACGCTCAGTTCGACCAACGGCGAGGCGGTGGACGGTTCGGAACGTGCAGCCAATGGCGTCAGCAACAGGCCCAGGGACAACAGCAGGGAAGGAGACGGTGCGCGCATAACGATAAGTTTACGCTTCAGCCGTGCAGATCCCGTGACCCCGGCATGGGGGAGCGGCGCCACTGCCATGCTTTTCCGCTGCTGTCATGCAGCCCTGCAGCGTGCGCGAGCCCCCATCATTCCGGTACCCTTGGCGTTTTGATGCCCGCAGGAAAGCCTTACAGGATGAGCCATAACGCAGTCGCCCCGGCAGGCAAGGGATCCATGCCGCGCCAGATACCGTACATCATCGGCAACGAGGCCTGCGAGCGCTTCAGTTTCTACGGAATGCGCAACATCCTGGTGCAATTCCTGATCACCTCGCTGCTGCTGCAGGAAATCACTGCGGAAGGCCGTGCCGGTGAAGCCAAGGACATCATGCACAGCTTCATGATCGGCGTGTATTTCTTCCCGCTGCTCGGTGGCTGGCTGGCCGATAAATTCTTCGGCAAGTACCACACCATCCTGTGGTTCAGCCTGGTCTACTGCGTTGGCCACCTGTGCCTGGCGTTGTTCGAAGGCAGCCGTGGGGGCTTTTTCCTGGGCCTGGGCCTGATTGCGCTGGGTGCCGGTGGCATCAAGCCGCTGGTGGCCTCGTTCATGGGTGACCAGTTCGACCAGGGCAACAAGCACCTGGCCAGGCTGGTGTTCGACGCGTTCTACTGGATCATCAACTTCGGTTCGCTGTTCGCCTCGCTGCTGATTCCGCTGGTGCTGAAGAACTGGGGGCCGCAGTGGGCGTTCGGCATTCCCGGCATCCTCATGTTCATCGCCACCTTCGTGTTCTGGCTGGGCCGCAAACGCTATGTGCTGACCCCATTGCCGCCGAAAGACCCGCATTCGTTCGCCAACGTCGTGCGCACCGCGCTGACCTCACGGGTGGATGGCCGCGGTCGCCCCGGGCTGGCCCTGGCCGTCGCCGGCGTGGTGCTGGCGGTGGCGTCGTTCGGGCTGGTCGGCTCGCTGGGCATCGTGATCTGCCTGTGCCTTGCACTGGTGGCCATCCTGGCCGGTATCGGTGGTGGCACGTGGATGCAACTGGATCGTGCGCGCGCCGTGCACCCGGCCGAAGCCGTCGAGGGCGTTCGCGCGGTATTGCGCGTGCTGGTGATCTTCGCCCTGACCACGCCGTTCTTCTCGCTGTTCGACCAGAAGGCCTCCACCTGGGTGCTGCAGGGCCAGCAGATGGACATGCCGAGCTGGTTCACCGCTTCGCAGATGCAGGCACTGAATCCGCTGCTGGTGATGATCCTGATTCCGTTCAACAACCTGGTGCTGTACCCGGCGCTGCGCCGCTTCGGGTTCGAACCCACTGCGCTGCGTCGCATGACCGCCGGCATCGCCTTCAGTGGCCTGGCCTGGATCGTGGTCGGTGGCATCCAGGTGGTGATGGACGGTGGCAACGCGATGTCGATCTTCTGGCAGATGCTGCCGTATGCGCTGCTGACCTTCGGTGAGGTGCTGGTCTCGGCCACCGGCCTGGAATTCGCCTACAGCCAGGCGCCGCAGGCGATGAAGGGCGTGGTGATGAGTTTCTGGAACCTGACCACCACCATCGGCAACCTGTGGGTGCTGCTGTCCAACGCGGCGGTGCGCAACGATGCGGTGACCCACAGGATCGCCAGTACCGGCCTGAGCGAAGCGGCGTTCCTGATGTTCTTCTTCGCCGGCTTCGCGTTCGTCGCCGCACTGGCCTTTGGCTGGTACGCGCGTCGTTACCGCATGGTCGACAACTACCGCGTCGCGTGAGCCTGACATGACCCCCATCAACCTGATCCTGATCGCCGTGACCGCCATCTTGTCCTGGATGGCGTTCACCAACCGCAAGCTGGCCGACCGGCTGATCCTGTGGCCCCCGGCCGTGGCACGCCACCGCCAGTACGACCGGCTGGTGACCTACGGTTTCATCCACGCCGACTGGCCGCACCTGATCTTCAACATGATCACGCTGTTCTTTTTCGGCGGTTACATCGAATCGATGATGGTGCGGCTGTCGGGCAGCTACCTGACCTATCCGGCGTTCTACCTGGGCGCGTTGCTGGTGTCGATCCTGCCCAGCTACATCAAGAACCAGAAGAACCCGAACTACCTCAGCCTGGGGGCCTCGGGAGCGGTGTCGGCAGTGCTGTTCGCCTTCATCCTGCTCAGCCCGTGGAGCGTGATCTTCGTGTTCTTCATCCCGGCCCCCGCGATCATCTACGCGGTGTTCTACGTCGGCTACAGCATCTGGATGGACAAGCGTGGCGGCGACCGCATCAACCACAGCGCGCACCTGGCCGGTGCAGCGTTTGGCGTGCTGTTCATGCTGGCGATGCAGCCGAGCATCCTGGACCATTTCCTGCGCGAACTCTCCAACCCGCGTTTCAGCTTGGGCGGATGATGGCCGGCGGCCGCCACATATCCGTGGCGATCCGCCGTCGAGGGGGCGAAAAGGCCCGGCCTGGGTGACCCGGCGTGGCGCAGGCGTGCCGGATTCAGGTTTCACATGATCATGGCGGCGGGCTGCGCACCATCGGCACTGCCGCCCAAGGAGAATGGTCCATGGCTTCGGTCACGCCCCCCGGATTGGCCTATGAGGTCGACCATGATCTGGCCGGCCGTCGCTTCACGGCGCGGGTGCGCGGCCATGTGGCGGTGCTGGAGTACCAGCTCAAGCGCCGACGCATGGTCATTACCCACACCGAAGTGCCCGAGGCCATCGGCGGACGTGGGATCGCCGCTGAACTGACCCGCGTGGCGCTGCGCTGGGCGCGTGAAAGCAAGTACAAGGTGGTGCCGGCTTGCGCCTATGCCGAGGCGTTCTTCGATCGCCACGAAGAGTTTCATGATCTGCTGGCCGGATGAATCGGCCAGGTCCGTTTGAGCGAGGAACCAGGAACATGGTGTTTGACGTACACGGGAAAACGATGAAACCGCTGGTCCGCCAGCCCGCGCTGGCCGCAACGGTGCTGGGACTGGCGCTGGGCACGGGGCTGCTCGCCGGCTGTGGACGCCAGGGCGACCCGGCCGGCGAGGTGCAGGCACCGGTGGCAGCGCCGGCGGCGGACAGCGCGCAACCCCCCGCGCAGGGCGAGGATGCCGCAGCCGATGCGCCCGTCGTGCTGGGCGACGTCATCGAAACCGGCCCGCAGGCCGTGGTCGGCATCAGTTACGCCCCCGGCCTGGACCGCTATCCCGGCCTGGCCAAGGCGCTGCAGCAGTATGCGGATGCCTCGCGGCACGACCTGCAGCAGGCACTGGACGGGCTCGGCAACGACAAGCCGAGCATGCCCTACGAGCTGTCGCTGGCATTCGAAAAACAGCTGGAGACGGCTGAACTGGTGGTCGTGCGTGCCGAAGGCAGCCGTTACACCGGGGGCGCCCACGGAGAGCCGCTGGTCGCGCGTTTCGTCTGGCTGCCGCCGCAGCAGCAGATGCTCACCGCCGACCACCTGGTACCCGATCCGCAAGGCTGGAAGGCGATCAGCGAGTACGTCGCCGACCAGTTGCGTGAGCGCGCGGCCACCCGCCTCAGCAGCGAAGACATGGAGCCGGCGGTGCTGCAGGAATCGCTGCGCAGCGCGTCGCGGATGATTGCCGAAGGCACCGGCGGCAAGGTCGATAATTTCCGCCAGTTCGAACCGTTGACCGATGCGGCGGGCAAGGTCACCGCGTTGCGCTTCGTGTTCCCGCCCTACCAGGTGGGGCCCTATTCGGACGGCACCCAGACCGCCGACGTGCCGGCGGCCGTGCTGGCACCGCATCTGGCGCCGGAGTATACGGAGTTGTTCATCCACGACTGACGAAGGAGGCAAGCATGCAGGCATCGCTGCAGGCACGGGTAACCGGCTTGTTGCAGGAAGCCGGGATCGCCGTCGGCGGCCACCGCCCACAGGACATCCAGGTGCACGACGGGCGTTTCTACGCGCGGGTGATGGCCGGTGGTTCGCTGGGCCTGGGCGAAAGCTACATGGACGGCTGGTGGGATGCCAACCAGTTGGACGTGTTCCTGCTGCACCTGATGCAGGCCCACCTGGACGAGCGCGTGCACGGTTGGAGGGAGCTGGCCGACGGGGTGCGCGCGCGGCTGTTGAACCTGCAGGTGGGTGAGCGCAGCTTCGACGTTGGCCGGCGCCACTATGACCTGGGCAACGATCTTTACCAGGCCATGCTGGGGCAACGCCTGGTCTATAGCTGTGGCTACTGGCGCCAGGCCAGCGACCTGGATGCAGCCCAGGAAGCGAAACTGGACCTGGTATGCCGCAAGCTCGGCCTGCGCGCCGGCCAGCGCGTGCTGGACATCGGCTGTGGATGGGGCGAAGCGCTGAAGTTCGCCGCCGAACGCTATGGGGTCAGTGGCGTCGGCGTGACCATTTCGGTCGAACAGGCCGCCTATGCGCGCGAACTGTGCGCCGGACTGCCGATCGAGATCCGCCTGCAGGACTACCGCGAAGTGGACGAGCGCTTCGATGCGATATTTTCGATCGGCATGTTCGAGCATGTCGGCGACAAGAACTACCGCAGTTTCTTCGACGTGGCACGGCGTTGCCTGTCGCCGGAGGGATTGCTGCTGTTGCACTGCATCGGCAGCAACGTAAGCCGGCATCGCACCGATCCGTGGATCGCGCGCTATATCTTTCCCAACTCCATGCTGCCGTCGGCGACGCAGGTCACCCGGGCATTCGAAGGCCGGTTCGTGCTGGAGGACTGGCACAACTTCGGCAACGATTACGACCTGACCCTGCAGGCATGGCGGGCCAACGTGGAGGCGGCGTGGCCTTCGCTGGATGCGTCGCGCTACGACACGCGCTTCCAGCGCATGTGGCGCTTCTACCTGGCCGGTTCGATGGCCACCTTCCGCTGCCGGCATGCGCAGCTGTGGCAGCTGGTGCTGTCGCCGGACGGCGTGCCGGGCGGATACGTCGCGCCGCGCTGAGCAAGCTGGACTGCCTGTCCTGGGACAGCAGCCGGCAGCCAGGTCCGGCGGATCGTAGCTGCTGGAATCGTTGAATACCTCCGTATCGTCCTTGGATGGCGGGGAGTTTCCGTGGAAACGATCACAGCCTGCAGGCCTGGGCGATGCCTCGGCGGTGAACCCCGAGACCGCTCTCACGGAAAGCCCGATATCTACGCAGACCCGCGGCGGGTTCAATGTATTGCGTGGAATCCCCCACGAATACGGAATCATGATGATGCCCAGCCGAATCATCCATCACCTTGCAGGTGCATGCGTAGCCGCAATCATGGGCAGCAGCGCACATGCCCAGCACTGTCCACCGGATCCATGGGGGGGAGAAGTTGCCTGCAGGGAGCAGGGGCCGCTGGCCTGTTACCGGTATGCCCTCGACCGGATTCCCAAGAATGTTGGCTACTTCGAGGCGACGCGGATGTTGGGCTATGGAGACAGGATTATTGGTGTGCTTACGGACATGCCCGGTGCCAGCGGAAAGGTCAGGCTGACAGGGCATACCGTAACCGGGGAAAAGGCAACGCTCTATCTGCGTCGAGGTGCTGCACCTACCGCCGATGAGTTCGATTGCAGTATGAATCTTGCCGAAGACAGTCCCCCACCGTGTGAATATCAGCGAGGCGGAGAAGAAATACACTTCATGGTGGAAGCTGGTAACTTGCCAGCGCGGGTCTATCTGTACGGTTTCGTGGACTGATGGAGACTGCATTCGGCCAATGTTCTGCTCCATGCATGCAAAAGCCGCCCGGTTTCCCGGGCGGCTTCGTTTTCCAGCATGTGATCCGCAGCTTACTCCGTGCCGCCGGCGCTGCTTAGGCCACGCTTCTCCAGCAGCGGTTCGATCTGCGGCTCGTGGCCTGCGAAATCGCGGAACAACTGCATGGCATCGATGCTGCCGCCACGGGACAGCAGGGTGGCGCGGAAATGGTCACCGTTCTTGCGGCTCAGGCCACCATTCTCACGGAACCACTTCTGGGTGTTGGCGTCCAGCACTTCCGACCAGATGTAAGCGTAGTAGCCTGCAGAATAACCGCCCATGATGTGGCTGAAATATGGGGTCTTGTAACGCGGCGGCACCGGCGCGTAGAAGATCCCGTCCTTGGCCAGTGCGTCGGCCTCGAACTTCATCACATCAGCCGCAGCCGGCACCTGGTCCGGACCGATCTGGTGCCAGCGCTGGTCCAGCATCGCCGCGCCCAGGTACTCGGTGGTGGCAAAGCCCTGGTTGAACTTGGCGGCAGCGACCACCTTGTCCAGCAGCGCCTGCGGCATCGCCGAACCATTCTGGTAGTGCTTGGCGTAGTTCTTCAGGATGACCGGATCGTCGGCCCACATCTCGTTGACCTGCGAGGGGAACTCGACGAAGTCGCGCGGCACCGAAGTGCCGGAGAAGTAGGGGTACTTCACGTTCGAGAACATGCCATGCAGCGCGTGGCCGAACTCGTGGAAGGTGGTGGTCACTTCATCCCAGGTCAGCAGGGTCGGCTTGCCGGCCGGCGGCTTGGGGATGTTGAGGTGGTTGGCCACCACCGGCTTGAAGCCGGTCAGTGCCGACTGCGAGACATACGAGTTCATCCATGCGCCGCCACGCTTGGAGGCACGGGCGTAGGGGTCGAAGATGAAGATCGCCAGCTGGCTGCCATCGGCATCGAACACGTCGTAGACGGTGACGTCGTCGTGGTAGACGGGCAGGTCGGTGCGCTGCTTGAAGGTCAGGCCGAACTCGAGCTCCGCGGCATGGAACACGCCGTTCTCCAGCACGTTCTTCATTTCGAAGTAGGGCTTGAGCTGGGATTCGTCGAAGTTGTACTTGGCCTGGCGCACCTTCTCGCTGTAGAACGCCCAGTCCCAGGCTTCCAGCTTGAAGGTCGGCTTGCCGGCGGCCTTCTGCTCCTGGTCGATCATCGCCTGCAGGTCGGCGGCCTCGCGCTTGGCGTTGGCCACCGCCGCCGGCGCCAGCTGGCCCAACATGGCATTGACGGCCTCGGGGGTCTTGGCGGTCTGGTTGGTCAGGTTGTAGGCGGCGAAGTTCTCGAAGCCCATCAGCCTGGCCTTGTCGGCGCGCAGCTGCATGATGCGCGATACCAGCGCCGTGTTGTCGTACTCGCCGCCGCGGCTGCCACGGGTGGTGGAGGCCTCGAAGATCTTCTGGCGCAGGGCACGGTTGGCCAGGTTGGTCAGCGGCGGCTGGCCGGTGGTGTTGAGCAGGGTGATCACGTACTTGCCGTCCAGGCCACGGGCCTTGGCGGCTTCGGCGGCGGCGGACACCTGTTCCTGCGACAGGCCGTCGAGTTCCTTGGCGTCGTCCACGGTGATCGCCGAGGCATTCACTTCAGCCAGCACGTTCTGGCTGAACTTGGTGCCCAGGTTGGCCAGCTCGGCGTTCATTTCCTTCAGCTTGGCCTTGTCGGCCTCGGACAACTTGGCACCGGCGCGGACGTAGTTTTCGTAGTACTTCTCGACCAGGCGCAGGCCTTCGGCATCCAGGCCCAGCGAATCGCGGTTGTCATACAGTGCCTGGATACGCGCGAACAACTTGCCGTTCAGCGCGATGGCGTCGCCGTGCGCGGCGAAGCGCGCCGAATAGTCGGCCTGCAGCTTCTTGCGTGCGTCGTTGGTATCGGCGCCAACCAGGGAGAAGAACACGGTGGTGGCACGGTCCAGCGTTTCACCGCTCTTTTCCAGGGCGATGAGCGTGTTGTCGAAGGTCGGTTTGGCCTTGTTGTTGGCGATCGCCTCCACTTCCTTCAACTGCTGCGCCATGCCGGCGTCGAACGCCGGGGCGAAGTCGCTGTCGGTGATCTTGTCGAACTGCGGATAGTGCAGCGGCAGCGGGCTGTCGGCGAAGAACGGGTTGGCCTGCTGCGCGGTGGTGCTGGCAGCCGGGGTGGCGGCGCCGGCCGAATAGGCGGGCAGGGCAAGGCCGAGGGTCATGGCCACGGCAAGGGCAAGGCGGGTGGTCAAGGCAGGTTCTCCACGAATATCAAGTCCCCGAGGGTAACCCGCTGTTCAGTGGCCGGGCTTGTGTCGAAAGGCATGGGCGCGCAGGCTGCAGGCCTCTCCCTTTGCATGGAACGCTCGTGGCCACCGCCTTTGATTTCGACTTGCGCCTGCTGGAGGGCGAGCCTTGTCCGTTGGCCCGGTATCGGGGCCAGGCGCTGCTGCTGGTCAACGTGGCAAGCCGCTGTGGCTTTACCCCGCAGTACGCGGGGCTGGAGCAGCTGTGGCAGCAGTACCGCGAACGTGGCCTGGTGGTGATCGGCTTCCCATGCAACCAGTTCGGCGCACAGGAGCCCGGCGATGCCGCGCGGATCCGGGCGTTCTGCTCGTTGGATTACCCGGTCAGCTTCCCGCTGTCGGAAAAAATCGAGGTCAACGGGCCGCGCGCCGATCCGCTCTGGCGCTGGCTGGCCACGCAGAAGCGGGGCGTGCTGGGGACCTCGCGGATCAAGTGGAACTTCACCAAGTTCCTGGTAGGCCGCGACGGCCAGGCAGTGGCACGTTACGCGCCGACCACCACGCCGGGGCAGCTGCGCCGGGAGATTGAAGCGCTGCTGTAACCGTAGCGCCGGGCCATGCCCGGCGTCTGGTATCCGCCGGGCATGGCCCGGCGCTACCCTTGTTTTTCGCCGAAGGCGTGTTCGAATACGTATGACGCGCCGACCACCACGCCGGAGCGGCTGCGCCGGGAGATTGAAGCGCTGCTGTAACCGTAGCGCCGGGCCATGCCCGGCGTCTGGTATCCGCCGGGCAGATCGGAAG
>NZ_JACGXS010000006.1 GCF_014117215.1 Stenotrophomonas tumulicola
GTCCACGGTCATGCCATAGTCCTTCAGGGCCGCCTCATCATGCTCGGCGAGCGCAGCGGCCGCCACGCAATCCGCCGAGCATGGCTCGGCGCTACCCCATTCCCCCCATCCCCCGTTCCCCATCCCCATCCCCATTCCCATTCCCATCACCCCGTCCCTGCCCTCGATATGCCCGTTGGGAATGTCGTCAGGACCACGCGACACCCCTCGGCCTGCGACCGCTCAGTAGCATCACCCCATGCCCTCCCCCATCGACCCGCATGCCGCACCGACTGTCGCCATCGTGGCCTGCCACGGCCAGGGGCTGTTCGAGTTCGGCTGCGCGGTCGGCCTGTTCGCCCCGGTCCGCCCCGAACTGGGCGTGTCCTGGTATGCCACCCAGCTGTGCGCTGCCGAACCCGGTGCACTGCGCATGCTCGGCAATGCCCACGTGCAATTGCCGCATGGGCTGGAAGCGCTGGATCACGCCGACATCGTGGTCGTACCCGGTTGGCGCGACCCGGCCGAGCGGCCACCGCAGGCGTTGCTGGATGCCATCACCCGCGCGCACAACCGCGGCGCACGCATCGCCTCGATCTGTTCCGGGGCTTTCGTGCTGGCTTGGGCCGGGCTGCTGGATGGGCGCTGCGCCACCACCCACTGGCGGCTGACCGAAACCCTCGCCCAGGCGTTCCCCGACATCACCGTGCGCGAGGACGTGCTGTACGTGGACGCGGGCAGCGTGATCACTTCGGCCGGATCGGCCACCGGCATGGACATGATGCTGCACATGGTGCGCAAGGATTACGGTGCACGGGTGGCGAACCTGGTCGCCGAGCGGCTGGTGCTGGCCCCTTGGCGCGATGCCGAGCGCAGCCAGCGCGTGGCGCGCACGATTCCGCTCGGCGAGCCGACGCGGCTGGCGCGGCTGATGGAATGGGTGCGCCGCAACCTGCGCGAAACCCATTCGCTGAGAAGCCTGTCCGAGCAGGCAGCGCTGAGCCAACGCACATTGCAGCGGCAGTTCCTGGAAGCGACCGGCCTGTCCCCGATCGATTGGCTGATCCGCGAGCGCGTGGCCTATGCACGCGAACTGCTGGAGACCACCGACCGTCCCCTGCACTGGGTGGCCGAGCAGGCGGGGTTCGGATCGCAGGAGTCGTTCCGGCGACATTTCCGCGGGCAGGCAGAGGCCAGCCCCACCGAGTACCGCAACCAGCATCGCCGGAGCCTTTCCCCGGCACCTTTGGCCGGCTGCTGAGGAAGCCCGAGCGGCTGGAGAAACGTGACCGATATCGGTGCAGGCCGACCTAAATCGATCTAAACTCGGCCATCGATCTGGCACGAGGGCACGGGACATGGCACTGGGCAAGGTGGTGATGGCTGCAGCGTTGGCAGTTGCGATACCGTTCGGCGCACTGGCAGCGCCGCCGAAGCAGGACGCTCCCGACCGGCCGATGTCCGGCAATCCGATCCTGCCCGGCTGGTACGCCGACCCGGAAGCCGCAGTGTTCGGCAAGACCTATTGGATCTATCCGACCACCTCCAAGCCCTATGCCGAGCAGGTGGGATTCGATGCGTTTTCCTCCCCCGACCTGGTCCATTGGACCCGTCATCCCGACGTATTGAAGATCGAAGCGATCTCCTGGGCCAAAGAGGCGTTGTGGGCGCCGTCGGTGGTCGAGAAGGACGGCAGGTACTACTTCTTCTTTTCCGCCAACGACATCAAGAACGACGACGAGGTCGGTGGCATCGGCGTGGCGGTGGCCGACAAGCCCGAGGGGCCATACCGCGACCTGCTGGGCAAGCCGCTGGTCGGCACGTTCCACAACGGCGCGCAGCCGATCGACCAGTTCGTGTTCAAGGACGACGATGGCGCGTGGTACATGATCTACGGCGGCTGGAAGCACGCCAACATCGTGCGCCTGAAGGATGATTTCAGCGGCGTGCAACCGTTGGCCGACGGCACCCTGTTCAAGGAGATCACCCCGGCGCCGGAATACGTGGAGGGCTCGCTGATGTTCAAGCGCGGCGGCCGCTATTACTACATGTGGTCCGAAGGCGGCTGGGGCGAGCCGGACTATGCGGTGGCCTACGCCATCGCCGACAAGCCGACCGGACCGTTCAAGCGGATCGGCACGATCCTGCAACAGGACCCGGAGATCGCCACCAGCGCCGGCCACCATTCGCTGATCCACGCAGCGGACGACGACAGCTGGTACATCGTCTACCACCGCCGCCCGCTGGGCGAGACCAGCCGCCACCATCGGGTTACCGCCATCGACCGCATGTACTTCGATGCGCAGGGCCACATCCTGCCGGTAAAGATGACCCACGAAGGCGTACCCGCCCGGTAGTGACGGGCCATGCCCGTCACCGACAAAAAGCAGCGGGTCATGGACCCGCTCTACCTTGGTAATGACGGGCCATGCCCGTCACCAACAACAGGGCCCACCCACCGGTATTGCGCCAACGCCCGGAATCTTCATATGATGGACGACATATGAAAGGGAGGCCCCATGCGATACCGCCCAGACCAGAAGCAAGTCACCCGTGACCGGGTGTTGAAAACCGCTGCGAGGCAAGTGCGCGAACGTGGCCCGGCGCGCATGGCGCTTGCTCGCGTCATGGCCGATGCCGGCCTGACCCACGGCGGCTTCTACGCGCACTTCCCGTCCAAGGACGCATTCCTGCGCGCGACCGTCGAGCGCATGTTCGACGACAGCCCGTTCTCCGCACTGCGCGACCAGAGCCAGTCCCCGGCCGAATCGGTGGCGAACTTCGTGGACTTCTACCTGTCACCCGCGCACCGGGACACGCGCGAAGGGGGATGCCCCCTGCCTTTCCTTGTCGCAGATGCACCGAGGCTTCCCCAGGACATCCGGGAGCGCGTGGCTGAAGGAGCCAGCGCGCTGAGCGGATATCTCGCCCGGCATCTGGAAGCCCTCGGCTACGCTGACGCGGAGGACGAAGCATCGTCGTGCGTGGCTGAAATCATCGGCGCGATGGTTCTTGCGCGTGCCGAACCAGACCGGTTGCGCTCGGACGCCATTCTTGCTCGAAGCCGCTCGGCGATCCTGCACCGGCTCACATTGCAGACCTGCCCGTGAATCTCGTTGACGAAATTGCGCCTGGCCTTTCCGGGCTTGAGACCCTGCAGGCACTCATTGCGGCGGGAGGCCGCCCTCCCATCGGCGATTCACTCGACTTCACCTTTACCGAGGCGGGCGATGGATGGGCGGTTTTCACCGGCACGCCCGGTATCGGCGCCTACAACCCGATCGGCACGATCCACGGAGGATATGCGGCGACGCTGCTCGACTCCGCATGTGGATGCGCGGTTCATTCCAAGTTGTCAGCGATCCAGGCCTACACAACGCTGGAGCTGAAAGTCTCATACCTCCGCCCAATCACGACGGATACCGGCCCGCTCCGCGCCGAGGGACGCACCCTGTCTGTCGGCCGCCGCGCCGCCTTTGCAGAAGCGACGCTGAAGGACGCCAATGGCCGCATCTACGCAAGTGCGACTTCAACCCTGCTGGTGATGGAGCGCCCACAGAAACCGGCACGCGACTGAACCAGTGCCCTGCCCTTGGACTGCACCCTGCGCGCCGTCGCTGCGTGATCGGCAAGGTGGGCTTTTTTTTTGAATCTTTATATTACGTCGATCATATAAACAAGAGCGCCCAGCGCAGAAGGAAATCCCATGAAAATCGAAGGTGCTGTCGTCCTGGTCACCGGAGCCAACCGCGGCCTCGGCCTCGAATTCTCCAAGCAACTGCTGGCACGCGGTGCGGCGAAGGTCTATGCCGCAGCGCGCGATCCGGCCACGGTCACGCTGCCCGGCGTGGTGCCGATCCGCCTGGACGTGACCAAGCCTGAAGAGGTGGCGGAGGCGGCGCGTGCATGTGGAGATGTCACCCTGCTGATCAACAACGCGGGCATTGCCCAGTTGGGTGGATTGCTCGCCAACGATGCCGACGCGCTGTTGCGCGGGCACCTGGACACCAATCTCTTCGGCGTACTGAACACAAGCCGTGCTTTTTCCGGCACGCTGGGCCGCAATGGCGGCGGTGCGCTGGTGAACATCCTGTCCGTGGTGAGCTGGATAAACGCTCCGGCCCTGGCGGCCTATAGTGTCTCCAAGGCTGCCGCGTGGTCGTTGACCAACGGTCTGCGCCATGAGCTGCGTGCACAGGGCACCCAGGTTTTGGGCTTCCACGCCGGTTTCATCGACACCGACCTGGTGCGCGAATTCGACGCGCCCAAAGCCACGCCCGAAGACGTCGTGCGCCGCACGCTGGACGCACTGGAAGCCGGCGAGGAAGAGATCGCCGTTGATGAACCATCGCGCCAGGTCAAACAGGGCCTGTCGCACGGCGTCTACCTCGCCGATGTCCTTGCCGGCTGACAGGAAACGGGTAATGACGGGCCGTGCCCGTCACCGGCAAAGCAGCGGGTCATCGACCCGCTCTACCTCGGTAATGACCGGCCATGCCCGTCACCGGCAGAAGCAGCGGGTCATGGACCCGCTCTACCTTGGTGGTGACCGGCCATACCGTCACCGGCAAAAGCAGCGGGTCATGGACCCGCTCTACCTTGGTAATGACCGGCCATACCGGCACCGGCAGAAGCAGCGGGTCATGGACCCGCTCTACCTTGGTAATGACCGGCCATACCGGCACCGGCAGAAGCAGCGGGTCATGGACCCGCTCTACCTTGGTGGTGACCGGCCATACCGGCACCGGCAAAAGCAGCGGGTCATGGACCCGCTCTACCTTGGTAGTGACGGGCCATGCCCGTCACCGCCGCGTACTGCGATGTAAAACGCGAGCAAGGCCATGAGCACGGGATACTCGATCCCGCGGTCGATCCACGGCCACGTCGGCCCCAATGCAACACAGATGCCGATCATCTCCAGGAAGAAAGCCATCGCAACCCACCGCGTCCACAGGCCGAAAGCCAGCATGAGCGCGCCCACGGTTTCCAGCAGCATCACCAGGAACGCCAACTGCGGCGCAAAGGGCAGCCCCATCACGTCCTGGATCAGACGGATGGAACCGGCCATCGGGTCGGCCATGCTGCCATGGGAAATCCCCAACGCCTTCGGCAGGCCGTGGGTGAACAGGACGATGCCGAACCCAAGACGCAGCAACGCATAGGCCATCGGTTCGATGCGTGCAGGAAGCCCCTGCATGCTGGCACGAATGGTCTTCACCATCAGTGGCTGCCCTGTTGCGCCAGGCGTTTCTGCAGCGCATGGGCGAGGAAACCCGCAACCGCGCCCAGCGCCGCAGCCACCGCCAGCATCCGGAAGGTATCCAGCGAAGGCGGCTGATGCGAGGCGAAATACGCCACCAGCCCGAGGAAAAAGCCAAGTACGTTGTTCAGTACCGGTGCCTTGGCCAGCGACAGCGCCACCACCGTGATGGCGAAAACGACCGCCGCCAGGGCGTAGCTGCCAAGGTGTGGCGTGAGCACCGCCAGCGCGTGCGCCGCACCGATCCCCAGCATCACCCCGACCAGCACGCAGGCCAGGTTGATCGCGCCCTGTTTCAGGTCCAACCCACGGGTGAAGTATGAAATCCAGCCGACGAACATGGCCCACACCGGCACTTCAAACACCATCACGCTGAGCATGGCCGCCGAAGAAGCCACGACGGATTCGCCGACCACCACTTTCACGTGGGTGGTAAATGCATTACCGCCCATGATCCACCTCCACGGCGGCGGCGAGCGGCCGTGGCGCCAGCAGGTCGGACAGGCCGATACGGCGCAGGAACTCGGCGCGGATGCGATCGGCCACTGCATTGACCACTTCGCAGCCATCGCTGGAGGGATCTACATGCACACGGAAAGGACGACGACCCAGCGGCTGGCCCACGATGTCCACCATGGCCTGCGCTACGGTGGCCACATCGGCATCTTCGGGTTCACAGGCCGCCAGTCCGGCCAGCACCTGCTGTTCGAATTCCGCATAGGCTCCCTGCGCGTATGCCTGCTCGCGCTCGGTGTCGGCAGGACGTCCGCCATGGGCGAAGTGCTGGGTGCCCTTGGTGAAGGCGCCCGGCACCAGGATGCTGGTCTCAATGCCCCAGCGCGCCAGTTCGCCGGCGTAACTCACCGCCACCGCATCCATCGCCGCCTTGGCCGCGAAGTAAGGTGCCAGGTACGGCGGCGTGCCACCCCGATGGCTGCTGCTTCCCACCCACAGCAGCAGTCCACTGCCCTGCCTGCGCAGATGCGGCAACGCGGCGCGGTTGAGCCGCTGCGTGCCCAGCACGTTCACGTCGTACAGCTGCGCGTACTGTTCCGGGGTGAACGCTTCGGCGGGACCGAACACCATGTGCCCGGCATTGTGGACCAGCACGTCGAGCCGTCCCTGTACGGCAATGACCTGGTCGACCGCCGCCTGCACCGAGGCGTCGGACTGCACGTCCAGCTCAATCGCCTGCAGCGCGACCTGGTGTTCGGCGGCGAAGGCGTGCAACGCATCTACCTGCGCGGCGTTGCGCCCTCGGGTCTGGCGAATGCCGGCGTAAACGGTATGCCCCGCCAGTGCCAGGGCACGCGCGCCCAGCGCACCAAAACCACTGGAAGCGCCGGTAATGAGGATCGTATGGTTCATGGAATATCTCCTGCCAGCGTGGAGGAACGGGATCAGGCGAATCCGCCGTTTGCGCGCACGACCTGGGAGTTGACCCAGCCGCCATCGGCGCCAACCAGGAACGACACGACGCGCGCGATGTCCTCTGGTTGCCCCAGCCGTTCCAGCGGTGCGAGCTTGCCGAGCTGCACGACCTGCTCGTCGGTCTTGCCTTCGAGGAACAGTTCGGTGGCGACAGGGCCGGGCGCAACGGCATTGACGGTGATGTTCCGGCCACGCAGTTCGTTGGCCAGTACATGCACCAGGCCCTCGACCCCGGCCTTGGTGGCGATGTAGGGGCCGTACTGCGGGAAGGACTTGGCGATCACGCTGGTTGAAACGGCGACGATCTTTCCGCCCGCCGGCAGATGCTGGGCGGCGGTACCGAGGACGAGAAATGCGCCGCGCAGGTTGGTGCCGACGACATGATCGAATGCATCGAGGCTGTCGGGGGCGATCGGAACAAGTGTCATCACACCGGCGCTGTGGACGACGACATCGACGCGGCCGAACGCATCCAGCGTGGTGGCAAACAGCCGCTGCACATCCTCCGCACGCGCGACATCAGCCTGCACTGCAATGGCGCTGCCTCCTGCGGCGTGGATGGCCTGGACCACCTCCTCGGCCGAGGCGGCATTGCCGGCGTAGTTGACGGCGACGCGGAAGCCGTCAGCGGCCAGGCGCAACGCGATGGCCCGTCCGATGCCACGGGAAGCGCCGGTGACGATGGCGGTCTGCGGTTCACTGAAGGTCGTATGAGAACTCATGGGCGTTTTCCCTGCTGTGGACACGGGAGCCATGATCACGATTGACCCGGAATGAATAAATAAGATCAAATTGACTTGTTAATTCAATAAACATCAACAATTGGATCGCCATGGACCGTTTTGATGCGCTGCAGTTGTTCACGCGGATCGTGGAATTGGGCAGCTTCACCGAAGCTGCCGGAACGCTGGACGTGCCCCGCGCGACGGCGACGCATGCGATCAAGGCATTGGAAAAACGCCTGGGGGCACGCCTGCTGGATCGCACCACGCGCCAGGTAACGCCCACCCTGGACGGCCAGGCGTTCTACGAACGCAGCAAGCGCGTGCTGGCTGAACTGGAAGATGCAGAAACATCACTGAGCACCCATGTGGCCAATCCCCACGGGACGCTGCGCCTGGACCTGCATGGGACGCACGCGACGAAGATCATCCTGCCGCGCATTGGCGAGTTCAAAGCGCGTTATCCGGGGATCAACCTGGTCATCAGCAGCGGCGACCGCCTGGTGGACCTGGTCAAGGAGGGCATCGACTGCGTGGTACGGGCAGGACAGCCCCGCGACTCTTCGCTGGTAGTCAGGCGATTGGCCGACATGCCGGAAATCATCTGCGCCAGCCCGGACTACCTGGCACAGCACGGCACGCCGATGCACCCCCGCGAACTGAGCGGACACCAGGCCATCGGGTTCTTCTCACGCGGCAACGAAAGCCGCTATCCCTTCACCATCATGATGGAAGGACACGTCACGGAATGGGAGGCGAAAGGCTGGATTTCCGTGAGTGATGCCGCGTGCTACACCAGCGCGGCGCTGGCCGGATGTGGATTGATCCAGGTGCCCCGATTCCGCCTTGAGGAACATCTGCAGGCAGGACGCCTGGTGCAGGTGCTGCCCGAATGGGACTGTCCCACCCTGCCCGTCTGCGCGTTGTATCCGTTCCATCGGCAGCTCTCGCCGCGGGTGCGCGTCTTCATTGATTGGGCACTGGAGTTGTACAGCGACAGGTTCGGCGCAGTGGGCAAAGCGGGTCCGTGACCCGGCCTTGGTAGTGACGGGCCATGCCCGTCACCGGCGAAAAGCAGCGGGTCATGGACCCGCACTACCTCGGTAGTGATGGCTGCGGGAACGGCTTTGGTAGTGACGGGCCATGCCCGTCACCCGGCGAAAAGCAGCGGGTCATGGACCCGCTCTACCTCGGTAGTGATGGCTACTGGAATAGCCTTGGTAGTGACGGGCCATGCCCGTCACCCGGCGAAAAGCAGCGGGTCATGGACCCGCTCTACCTCGGTAGTGATGGCTGCTGGAATGGCCTTGGTAGTGACGGGCCATGCCCGTCACCCCGCGAAAAGCAGCGGGTCATGGACCCGCTCTACCTCGGTAGTGATGGCTACTGGAATGGCCTTGGTAGTGACGGGCCATGCCCGTCACCGGCAAAAGCAGCGGGTCATGGACCCGCTCTACCGTCCCGTCGCAGCCATTGCAGGTACGCGACATACACCGCGCCACTCACGCCGGTGATGGCTGCGGGAACGTACAACGCTTCGTAGCGCAGCGACTGGAACAGCCAGGCCCCGCTTATGCTGCCCAGCAGGAAACCACTTATGACCAGGCCACTCAGTGTGAGCCGCCGGAATGGCAACGACAGGCCCCGCAGCAGGTGGCCCAGGCCAATGCCCAGGTCGGTGAACATGCCGGTCAGGTGCGTTGTCCTGAGAATCGCGCCGCTGTAAGTGGTCGCCATGGCGTTCTGCAGGCCGCATGCCATCGCCGCCAACCACACGCCCCATTCCGAAGACTGCTGGAAAAATGGAATGCTGGCGATGATCAACCCCGACTCGATCAGGAGCACCAGGCCATACCGCCTGCCGAGGCGCAGCGCACTGTCCTGGACGATCAGCCCACTGAGCACGGCACCGGCGCAGAACGCAATGAGTACGCCCCACAGAAAACCCACGCCAGCCCAGTCACCACGCGCAATCGAAACACCCAGCATGCTGGTGGGGCCGGTGAGGTGGCTGACAACCTGGTGGGATACCCCCAGGTAGCAGACACCGTTCACCAGGCCTGCCACCGCAGACAGCGACACGCCACCGATCCAGACCCACTTAGGCAGAGGAACCACGGACTTCCTTTGACTTCCTTTTACTTCCCCAGGCCCAACCCGCGCCTGGACGACCTGCAGGCACGATGCCCGTCCTGGCAATCAGGTTAGCATCCCCGCCGAGTTCCCCTGCGTTGCCGGCACGCGCGAACGTCCGCCCTGCCTGCACCGGCGGCTCAACGCAGGAAGAACTCCACCGGCGTGGTGACGTCGACCGGGTCGCCCGGCACGTCCGCTGGCGGTGGCGGCAATGGGCTGGCGCGGCGCACCGCCGCCAGTGCCTCGGTATCCAGCGGCTCATGGCCGCTGCTGCGGGCCAGGCTGACAGAAAGCACGTTGCCCCGCCGGTCCACCGCATAGAGCACCTGCACCACTCCCTCGTAGCGCCGGCGCTGTGCCGCGCGCGGGAAGCGCTTGAACTGCTCCAGGTGACCGAGCACCTGCACCTGCCAGTTGGCCAGTGCCTGGCTGACGGTGCCGGCCAGCGCCTGGCTGGCCGCATGGCGATTGCTGTCCGGTGCCGGCACGCTGGGCGGGGCGCTGGCTTCGGTGCTGCTGGCGCTGTCCTGTTGCTGCGGCTCCGATACCTGCCGGGCCAGCGCTGCATCGGCATCCTGCAACACCTGCCGTGGCACGGCGGGGCTGGGCTGCACCGTCGCCACGCTGGGCTGCCGCTTGCGTCGTTCCTGCTCCTGCCGGGGCGGCCCCGGTGGCAGTTCGGTCGGCGGGGTCGATGGTGCACGCGTCAGCGGCGCCAGTTCCACCATCACCGCCACTGCCTGCAGCGGCAAAGGTTCCTGCACGCGCGGCACGTGCCACCACAGGATGGCGGCAGCCACCAGCACATGCACCAGCAGCACCACGCCCATGCTGGCGAGCCAGCGCACTGCCTGGCGGTCCTGCCGCAGCACGTTCATGGGCTGCCCTGCTCCAGGCCCACCAACGCCACCTTCAGGTAGCCTGCATCGCGCAGCGCGTTCATCACCTGCATCAGGTCCCCATACGGTACGCCGCTGTCCGCCCGCAGGAATATCCGTTCGGCGGGGTCGCCGCCGGTCAGGACATCCAGCTTCGACTTCAGCTCCGCCCCGGTGATCGCATCCTGGTTCAGGCTCAGCGACAGATCGTCCTGGACCGTGAGATAGATCGGATCCCTGTCCCTGGCCTGTGGCGCGGCGTTGAGTGCCGGCAGCTCCACGGGCACATCAACGGTAGCCAGCGGTGCGGCCACCATGAAGATGATCAGCAGGACCAGCATGACGTCGATGAACGGGGTGACATTGATGTCGTGGTTCTCTTCCAGCTCGTCGTCTTCGTTGCGTGGGGTGATGGCCATGGATGTCCCTCGTCAGTCCCGTGGAAGAACTGCCGCACCGGCCGTGGACGCCGCGTAGCGGTCGAGATCGCGCGAGACCACTTGCTGTATGCCCGCCGACAGGTCGCCCAGGTTGCCCCTGATGGCACCCAGGCTGCGGCTGAAGTGGTTGTAGATGACCACCGCCGGGATGGCAGCGACCAGCCCCATTGCTGTGGCCAGCAGGGCCTCGGCAATGCCCGGCGCCACCACCGCCAGGTTGGTGGTGTTGGACCTGGCGATGCCGACGAAACTGTTCATGATTCCCCATACCGTGCCGAACAATCCCACGAACGGGGCCGTTGCCCCCACCGTGGCCAGGATGCCGATGCCGGTGCGCAGGTGGCGGATATAGGCGAGTTCGCTGCGCTCCAGCCGCGAGGCGATGCGTTCCTTGATTCCCGCCTTGTCCGCCAGCCCCTCCGATTGCCGAAGCTCGGCATGTGCCTGGGCCACCAGCTCGTGGGCGATGCCGCCAGCCAGGTGGGGATGGCCGTCGGCATCGGACAGCACGGTGGACTGCGCCAGGGTCGCGTGCGCGGCACGCAATGCGCGCCGGATGGAACGCAGCTCCCAGCTCTTGGCTACCAGCACCGTCCAGGTGGCGAACGACGCCAGCGCCAATCCAATCATCACCGCCTGCACCACCCAATCGGCGTGCTGGAACATCTGCCATGGGCCCAGGTCGGGCGGAAGGTTCACGTGTGTATTCTGCATCGGGTCGATCCCATTGCTCAGGTCGGGAAGGAAAGGCCACGGCGGACCGTGGCAACGGGGGCACGTCGTGGCCAACGCGCGGCATCTCCGGTTCCGCTCATGGCTCCGGCCTGCACCACAACCACAGCAGCACGCAGGCCATGCAGGTGATGATGATCGCCACGCTGGGCCAGTGCGGGATGGTCAGTGCCGAGAAAGTACCGGCCAGGCACATGGTGAACGTCGCCGCCCATTTGGCACGGCGCGGCAGCTTGCCCGCCTGCCAGTGTGCGAGCAGTGGACCGAACAGGCGGTGGCGCAGGATCCAGGCATGCAACCGCGGCGAGCTGCGTGCCGCCGCCCATGCGGCCAGCAGCACGAACTCGGTCGTCGGCAAGCCGGGAGTCACCACTCCCACGAATGCCAGGCCCAGGAAAACCACGGCCAGTACCTGCAGCAACAGGCGTCGCAGTCCGCTGGCCGGTGGTTTCGGCATCGGTTCGGATGCGGCCGGTTTCATGCACGCAGCGAGGATCGCGTCATCGGCAACGCGCCGCCATCCAGCGGCAGCTCTTCTTCGACGTACCTGCGAACGGTACGGAACGCCTCTTCCGCGGCCTGCACCGCTTCATCCTCCTGTGCCTGCGTCAAGGCGACCGTATCCAGTGCCGTGGTGAACTGGCGCCAGTGCCGCGCCGCTCCATCCGGATGCGCGGCCAGATGGCGTGCGCCGAAATTGTGGGCCAACCCCAGCCTGTCCCGCGCCAGCTTGAACAGGACCGCACCGCCCAGGTTCGATCCCTCGGCCACGTACAACCAGCCCAGCGCAGCGGGCAGCGTGGCGTGCATGTCCAGCCTGCCAGCCACGGCGGCGGGCAATGGCCCCCCCAGGTCGCCCAGGTCATTGGCAACAAGCAGCAGCCGACGCCGTTGTGCCAGCGCGGGGATCAGCTCGGCCAGCTGCGGGTTGGCATACAGCGTGTCCACGTCACGATGGAAACGGTATTGCACGCGCAGGAAGCCGGAGAACTTGCCGCGGCTGGCAAAAATGTCGGCATCCATGATGCGCTTGTCCAAGGCATCGTGGACGGTGTGGGTGGCTGCCTTCAGGCGCTGGCTGCGGGTTGGAATGGAATCAGCGACGTGTTCATTCATGACGGGCGCTCTTGGAAATGCGGGAAATGGCAGGAGGTTGGATTGCATGGGAAGTTCCCACGTGGGGGGCCGGACATTCAGAACATGCGTTCAAGCTTCAGGTTGACCGTGCTTCTGTCGTAGCTGTAGAGCCAGTCGACGCTGCTGTCGACCTTGTTGTAGCGCAGGGTCAGCAAGGGCGTGAAACCTGCCATCGCCCAGCGGGCTGCCTTGACGATGAAGATGTAACTCTGCTCGTCGTCCTTGCGCTGCGCCTCCAGCAGTGCATTGCTGGCGCCATCCTCGCGCCGCCTGTAGGAGGTGAACAGGGTGCTGTTGAAGCCCTCCGGCCATTGCAGCGATGCGCCCAGGCGAATGCCCTTCTGCCGATAGGCGGTGACCGCCAGCGGCGTATCGTTGTCGACGATGTCCACGCCGCCGAACAGCGTCCAGCGCTGCCCCAGGCTGCGGAAGTACGTGGCGTAGACCGAACGTGACGCGCCATCGTAATAAGGCGCGTAGCTGGCCTGGCGATAACGCAGTTCCTTCCAGTCCGCTTCAAGCTTCAGCATCGACGCCGGGGACAGGGTGTAATTCCATTCCGCGTGGATCCCCCAGGCGCCATACAGCGCGGAATTTCCAAGTGCCTGGTAATCGAACGTGGACGCGAGGGCCATGCCGTGGCGTGCACTGCGGAAGCTGTAACCGGCCTGCGTGGCCAGGGTCGCCTCGTTGTAGGCACTGTAGTTGCGGTAGGCCTGGCCGAACAGCAACGAGCGCAGGTACAGGCCGTGGTGGCCGCCCAGCGGCAGGCGCCTGTTGAGGCTGGCATCGTAGTCCACGCCCGTGGCGACGATGGCGTCGGGCAGCTTGCGGTCGACATAGCAGAAGCCGCTGCTGTCGGCGACCAGGCAGGTATGGCTGGCCGAGGTGCGGTTGACGTTGTCGCTCCACGCCGGCCCCAGCGCGAACGTCCCGTTCCAGGAGCGCCTGCTTTCCAGCGCCTTGCGGAAGGTGGCAACAGACCTGCGCACTCCCTCCGTCTTGGGATCGGTGGTATCGATGGACGTTTCGATGGCCTCGAACAGTTCGGCGGCTTCGCGGTCCTGCTGGTCCTCGAACAGCGTCCGCGCCAGTTCCAGGCGGCCGAGCAGGAACTGCGGCTGGATGGCCAGCACCTGGCGGAATTCGTGCACGGCCTCCCGATGGCGGCCTTGCAGGCGCGCCAGCATGCCCTGCGCATAGTGCGCCAGCATCGGATCACGGTCCGGCAGGTCCATGTATTCGTCGAGGAACCGCGCTGCGGCCTGCCATTCGCGGCTCTGCAGGGACAGGTACAGGGCCCGCCCTACGTCGTTGGCATTATGTGCGACGGTGTAGGTCTGCCCGTCCACGGTGATGGTGGGACGGTCTGCTTCCAGCTCGTCCTGCAGCAGGTGGCGCTCGCGTTCAATGCCCTGGCGTTGGGTACGCTGATCGAGGATGCGACGGATGTCTTCCTGCTGCGCCTGGGCCGCGGCGCTGCCCAGGAAGAGGAGGATCAACACCACTACCCGGCACGATGTCCGGCAGGGGGCAGGCAAGGCTGGTTGCATGTATGGGGTCATCTGGACGGTGGCAAGGACTGGCGGCTGGCTGGTCCTTGCACTGCTTCAGTCACTACAACGAATCCCTGCCATGGATCGGCAAGGCACTGCTGGTGTTACCGCGCGCCGCCGAACGCCACGTCCTTGGACCTGTCGGCGAAGGTCGCGATGCCGGCCAGGGCCGCCGCGTTGGCGCCGTAGAAACGGCCTTCGACGGTGCCTGCGGTCGCATCGGCCCGGGCCGCGCCACTGAAGCTGGCACTGGTCGGATTGATGGACACGTAGTTGACCAGCGTGCTGCTGCCCAGCGCCAGCGTGTTGACCGTGCTGGAACCGGTGCGGGTCAGGCTGCCGCTGAGCCGGTTGGTGGAGAAGTTGGCGGTGAAGTTTCCGCTCAGCACGCTGCCGCCGCCGGAATTGTTGATGCCGGTGACCGCATAGGTGGCGGTGCCGCTGGTCGGCAAGGTGGTGCCGGTGGTGTCGCCGACGTAGTAGACGGTGTGGTCGCCAGTGCTGACATTGCCGGTGCTCGACCACTCGCCGAACCACACATCGCCGGTGCCTGCGCGGGCGAAGGTGAACACCCCCAGGTTGTTCGGATGGTCGGCGTCGGCCGGCATGCTGAGCTGGTAGACCGGCCCGGTGCCGGAGTAACGCGACAGGCCCTGGAAATCGACCTGCAGGTCGATGCCACTGGCCTTCACGGAAATACCGGCCAGGCCCGGCGTATGCACGGTACCGGCGGACACATCGGACTTGCCCACTTTGACATTGACATCATTGCTGGTGCCACCGAAGAACGGAGCTTCGGCGGACTGTGCCTGGGCCAGCCCGGCGATACTCATGGCCGCCAGGGCCAGGGCAAGCGTGGACAGTTTGCGTTGCGTTTTCATGCGTAACCTCATTGATGGGTGATGCAACGAAGGGGAAGGACGTCCTGTCCAGGAAGCAACTGCTCCTGCATGCATGGCAAGGCGCTCAGAACCCCGCCGTCAGGCTGAGCTTCAACGTGCGCCCCGGTGCGGCAACCAGGCCACGCGTGGCCGGGTCGATGTAGTACTGGTCGGTCAGGTTGGTGCCGGCGAGTTCGAGCACCAGGTTGTCGCGCAGCCGGTAGCTGGCGTAGGCATCGAACAGCAGCGTCTCGCCCCAGGAATACGGGAAGTTCGACGTAGCGAGGAACCCGCCGCCGTTGCTGATGGTGTTGGCGCGGTAGAAATCCAGGTCCTTGTTCTTGTACTGGCTGTAGAACGTCACCCGGCCACCGATTTCCAGGCGCTTTTCCAGGAACCGGCCACCCAGCGACCAGTTGGCCGAGAACTCTGGCGTGGCCTGTGTCAGCAGGTAGCCCTGCAGGAAACCGTACTTGACGCAATCCGGCAGGAAGATGTTGGAAGCATTCCCGTCGATATCGACGTTTTCCCCATTGGGGATGCTGGTCAACAGCGCGTGGCTGGCATCGCAGACCTCGTTTTCCAGCATGTAGTTCATGCCCAGGTCGGTGAAGAAGCGACCGCCGTCGTAACGACCGGTCAGCTCGACGCCGCGGATGTTCTGCTTGTCGATGTTGCTGAAGCTCAGGCGGTTGTCGCGCTCGATGACGTTGCGGGTCTTGTTGGAGTAATACGCCAGCTTGACGTCCGCCCTGCCCTCCGCTTGCAGCAGGTGGCTGAAGTCGTGGACGTAGGCCACTTCCCAGTTGTAGGCGTGCTCCGGCTTCAAGCCGCGGAACGGATTGATGTTGGCCGAGAAACCGATGGTGCTTTCGAACAGGCTGGGGAAGCGGACGGCCTCGGTATAGCGGAAATAGGCGCGGTCGTAATCGCTGAAGTTGACCGTGGTGGAGAATGCCGGCACCCAGCGATGGCCGCGCTTCTTCTCGGCCGTTGCGGTAACGTACTCATTGACCGGGCTGGTGCTGCAGTAGCTGCCGTCGCCACCGTTGCTTGTCGACAGTCCGCCGCCGGCCTGCAGGTACTGCTGTGCATCCTGCAGGAACTGGCCGTTCAGGCATGGATTGGTCGCTGCGCTGTACTTGCCGTCCGCGTTGGGCTCCCAGGGCAGGTTGTGCTCGTCGCGTACCGTCCGCACCTGCAGCGCGTCCCATGCTTCCTTGATCAACGCATCCAGGTCGATTCCATCGGCTTCGAACGCTTCGCGGTTGGCTTCCGCTTCGGCCACCGCCTCTGCGATCAGATCGTATTCGGCCTGGTCGAATTCGGTGCGTTGCGTCCAGTACGAGGCCTGCCGGCTGACGGTGGCACTGTTGACGAACCGGCCGGGATTTTCCGCCACGTAATCGTCGTAGGCCCAGTAGTCGACATAACGCATGCCGGCGCTGACCTGCAGCCAGTCGGTCGGACGCCAGTCGAAGTTGAAGCTGGCATTCCATTCCTCGCGACGTCCGGCACGCGGATAGCTGCGCCACCCGTCGTTGGGCGATATCACGTCGTTGGAGCGCAGTTTCTCGTGCTGGAACTCGCCCCCCACGGTCAGGTCCAGCGCGTCGGTGATGCCGAACTTGTTGCTGAGGGTGATGCCGTTGCGGGTGTTGGTGGCGTTGGAAATGGCCGTGTTGCGCAGGATGACGTCGTCGCGGTGGGCGCCTTCGGCGTAGTTTGGAAAGCCGCCTGCGCTGTACGTGGCGCTGAGCGTATCGGTGCGCCACAGGTTGGCGTACAGGTCGATCCAGCGGTTGTCCTTGGGCGTGAAGGTGTATTCCAGGTTGTAGGCCTTGCCATCCACGCGGCTCAACGGCCACTGCACCGAACCGGGCAACGATGATGCGAACAGGCGCGATGGCATGATCTCGCCATAGTGCGAGAGGCTGTCGCGGTAGCCGAACTGCAGTTCCTGGTCGTCGCTGGGACGCCACGTAGCCTTGAACAGCCAGGATTCCATCTGGCTGGAGGTGTTGGTCATCTCGTTGCCCGGCGGAAGGCGCGTGGCCAACCAGGAGATGACATCGTCGACCCAGTTGGCCTGTTCGTGCGAGTAGTAGCCCGCGTTGTGCCTGCCTGCAAAGTAATTGCCGCGCTCGCGATAGGCGTAAGCGCCAAGCAGGTCCAGCTTGTCGGATTTCCAGCCCAGTGCGAGGCGATAGGCGTAGTCCTCGCCTTCGAAGACGTTGTGGCCTCCTCCACCGGTCTTCGGCGTTACCCGCAGCGTCAGGTCGTCGTTGGGGGTGACGCCCGAGTTCTGCGGGTAGCCGTCCACCGTGCGGTAGTCTTCGCCGGTGTGCAGGCTCGGCAGGCGCGGCTTGACCGCGTTGCTGCTGCCTTCGATCTTGAACTCGCCGCCGAAACGCTCGCCTTCCGGGACGATGTCGTCCACGTCCAGGGTCTTGACCGCCATCGCACCGCCAATACCGGTGGTGACGTTGCGCACCATCCCGGGGCCCTTGATGATCTGGATGCCGCCGATCAGGAACGGATCGATGTAGTTGCGATTGGTGGCGCCGTTGTAGCCACGCCACACGGTAAGCGCCTGCTCGGTGCCATCGATGGTGACCGGCACGCGGCCACGGCCCTGGATGCCGCGGATGTTCAGGTCCAGCGCGCCGCTGTTGCGGGCGTCTCCGCTGAATACACCCGGCACGCCATTGACCAGGTCGGAGGGCGTCTTGCCCTTGTAACGCTCTACTTCGATGCGCCCGATGTAGGAGGTGGAGATATCCAGATCGTAGACATCGTCGTAGCCTTTGACATCGCGCTGCGCACCTGTCGCCGCTTCGGCGCGCTGGCCTGCCACGGTAAGCGAATCGGTGGTGACTACGCCCTCGCCCACCTGTTGGCCGTTGGGCGCCGCTCCCCTGCCGACCACCACGATGCCCGGCTCGCGCCAACGCCAGGCCAGGCCGGTTCCATCCAACAGCCGCGCCAGTGCCTGGCCGGCCGTGAAGCTTCCGGTGATCGGCTTGCCCTGCACGCCCGCCACATCGTCGGATGCGAACAGGATGCGGACATCGGCCTGGTCGGCCAGCCGGGTAAGTGCCGTGTCCAGCGACTGCGGCGGCAGGTCGAAGCGGATGACCGACTCTGCGCCAGCGGGTGACGCCGGCGCCTGGGCCAGGGCCGGTGCGGACAGGGCCAGCAGGATGTTGACTGCCAGCAGCGAGCGCAGGCAGGTGCGGTAACGAAGTGGCGCGGAAGCTCTCATGTGTCCGATCAGTTGTAGGAATGGGCCCCCGTAAGCGGGAGTGCCTCAGATGCAAATAGCTCTCATTCCTATAGACGAACCGGGCTGGGCAAAATTGCAGTCCCATCTGGCCCCACCGGCTACGCCGTGCGCCTGCTCAGCGGATCAGCGTCATCAGCGGCAGGCGCACGATCCGGGCATCGGCCAGCGCGGCGACCGTGCGCAGCAGGGCATCCGGATCTTCCAGGTCGAACACGCCGCTGAGCTGCATCCGGCGAAGGCCGTCGCCGAGCACGACCACCCGATCGGCCACATAGCGCTCCAGTTCAGCCGCAATCGTCGCCAGTGGCTGCCGGTTGAAGATCAGCTTGCCGCGGATCCAGGCCGTCAATGCTTCAGCATCGACCGCTTCGACCAGGCCCAGCACGTCCGCACTGAAGGCCATGCACTGGTTCGCGGCGAGCGTGGCCTTGCCTGCCGCGTTGTGTACTTCGGCGCTGCCTTCCAGCACGGTGAGCGTGCTGCGACGGGATTCGCGGCGCAGCGAACAGCGCCCGGAACCGATCAGGATCTCGCCGTCACGGCACTGGGCCACGAATGGCCTGCCGGCATCGGCGACCACGTCGAACAGGACCTCGCCGGACGCAACCGATACGTGCCGACGGGTTGCTGAAAAGGCCACCGAGAGCGCGCTTGCGGTATTGAGCCAGGCCTGCGAGCCATCGGGCAGCGCGAACTGCCGGCGTTCGCCGGTGCGCGTGCGCTGGTCCGCAAACAGGCTGGCAGGCGGCAGCAGCAGGCCACTGGCGGCCAGTCCTGCCACGGCAGCGGCAGATACCCCGCCGGCCAGGAACGCACGGCGGCTGATGCGGCGGCGTGGCGCGGGAGACAGCGCCTGCACCCAGCGCCGGTGTTCGTCGGCGACCTCGGTCCGCCCGATATCGTCCAGCAGGGCCTGGGCATGGCGGACGCTCGCGGCATGCGCCGGGGACCGTCCGCACCATTGTTCGAACGCAGCCCGCTCCGCTGGCGTCGGATGGCCGGCCATGCGGACCACCCACGAGATCGCCTCGTCGCTGAGTGTGTTGTTGCGGGATCGGAAGTGGTCGAGCATTGAGGCGTGGCGGTCGGCTGCGCTGGATGGAGGGACGCTGGGAATGTCACGTATACCCTTAAGACGACCAGGCCGACACAAAATTGCAGCAACCGGGGTGACGCCGGGATCGTGGTGTGGCGCTCAGGGCGGCGGCAGGCGGTTGCGGCAATGGCGCAGGGCCTGGGCAAGGTACTTGGCGACCATGCTTTCGGATACCGAGAGCCTGCGGGCGATTTCCGCATGCGGCAGGCCATCGACACGGAACAACAGCATGGCCAGGCGGGCATTGGGAGGCAGCTCGCGCAATACGCGGTCCAGTTGCTGCAGGTGATCGTGCGCCAGTGCCTGCCGTTCCGGATCCGGCGCCGGGTCCGGCAACGAGACATCCGGTTCACCACTGCCGGAACTGCGCTGCTCGCGGCGCGCGGCGTCGATGGCCAGGTTGCCGGCGACCCGGTAGATGAAGGCGCGCTCGTCGCGGATGTCTTCTTCGCGCCCTGGCCGGGACGCTGTTTCCAGCAGCCGCAGATACGTGTCCTGGACAACATCTTCGGCCCGGTCGCGATCGCCGGTGCGGCGACGCAGATGCCGGACAAGGTCATCGTACAGTTCAAGGAAACTGTCGATCAATCTGGAGGAAGGGCGGCTCATCAGGTACCGGTGCAGCATCCACGCTTGGACAACGGAGGCGTTCCCCGTGTCCAGTTCCCGGCTGGCTTATCGCTGGCTGACCCGCGCATCGTACCGCCAAATCGCCCGGAATGCCCCCCGGCGCAGGGTGCCATCAACAGCAGGCGCCTGCCATGGTGGGCCAGGTATCTGCGACCGGTTACGGATCGCCTGCTTTAAGTGCGTCCACCACCGCGCGCACGGCAGGCGAAAGCGGCGCGCCTGCCGCGTAGTAGAGGTGGAATCCGGGATAGGTCGGCGACCAGTCCGCCAGCACCCGCAACAGCCGTCCCTCGTCGATCATCGGTTGCGCGATACGGTCGACGCCGTGCCATAAGCCAATTCCGCTGAGCGCGGCGTACAGCATGAGGTCACTGTCGTCGGCCACCAGCGTGCCGTCGACATCGAGCGTGATGGTCTCGCCTGCGCGCTCGAACGACCAGCGGAAGAGCGCGCCTCCCGGTCCGCTGCGACAGCCGATGCATTGATGGCGCGCCAGATCGGCAGGATGTACCGGAGGCGGATGGGTAGCGAAATAGCCCGGCGAACCGACCACGGCCGTTGTGAATGGCTTTGTCACCGCCACCGCCACCATGTCCTGCGCCACCTCATGGCCAAGCTGGATACCGAGGTCGAAGCCCTCGACCAGGTCGCCCGGACGTTCGATCGTGCGGACATCGAGCGTCACATGCGGGTAGTCGCGCGCAAGCCGCCCGATCACCGGCGCGACGAGCATCTGGATGGCGAGCCGCGGGGCAGCCAGCCGTACCGTGCCCATGGGCGCATCTCCAGGGGTGCCGACCGCCGCGACCGCGTTATCCAGCAGCGCCAGCGCCGGTGCCAGATCCTGCAACAGCCGGGCGCCGGCCTCGGTCAGCGTCACCGACCTTGTGGTCCGGTTGAGCAGGCGTTGACCCAGCCGATTCTCCAGGGCGCGGACCGCATGGCTCAACGTGGACGCTGTCAGGCCGAGATCGAGCGCTGCCCGGCGGAAGCTGCGTGCCTCCGCCACCGCGGCGAAGGCGCGTACCTCGGCATATTCTCCCGGCTTCAGACGTCTGTTCATTGCTGAGTATCACCCATCAACCTGTTGCGTTCCCGTGCATTGTCCTGCCGTGTGCCCAGGCCTATCTTGGGTTATCGGTCCAACATGAAAACATGGTTCAGAATGAACAATCCAGGATTTCAACGCCTCGCAGGCAACGTCGTAATCGTCACCGGCGCAGGCTCCGGCATCGGCGAGACAGCCGCACGCGCCTTTGCCCGCGACGGCGCCAGGGTCGTGCTGGTCGGCCGGCGGGAAGCGCCCTTGGCCGCCGTTGCGGACGCGATCCAAGCCACCGGTGGCGAGGCGTTGGTCGTGGCAAGCGACGTCTCCGATGCGGATGACGTGAACGCCGTGATCGCCCGCACGATCGACCAGTTCGGTCAGCTCGACCACGTCTTCAACAATGCCGGCATTCAAGGCACGGGCGGGCCGATCATCGAAATGGCGGAGGCCGCCTTCGACGAGCTTATCGCCATCAACCTCAAAGGCCCATGGTTGATGACCCGCGCGGCCCTGCGCGTCATGATTCCCTCCGGCCGGCCGGGCGCAATCGTGAACACATCGTCCTTCCTGTCGACGGCCGCCACGGTCGGCACCTCTGCCTATTCCGCCAGCAAGGCGGGGCTCGATGCCATGGTCCGCGCGATCGCGCTGGAGGCCGGACCACACGGTATCCGCGTCAACAACATCAATCCTGGCGTGATCGACACGCCCATGCTGCGTTCGCATGGCGAAGCCATCATCCCGCCGCTCGCCGCCAGGGCGGCGCTGGGAAGGGTCGGCACACCGGAGGATATCGCCGGCGTCGCCGTATGGCTCTGTACCGACGAAGCGCGTTTCATCACTGGCCAGTCGATCCTGGTGGATGGCGGCTTCACGATTCCAGGGCCTCGCTAGGCAGGCATTGCCGCGACACCAGGCGCCCGCAGGCACATGGCGAAGTCCCCTGTCAGTCCTGGCGTGTCCCCTGCCCGGGTGCCGCGCGGACGATCGGCGCGACCGCATTACCCAGAAGTTCGATGGAACGCTTCATCGCCGCCGTTTCGAGGGAGGCGGTACTCATCTGGAAGGTGATGCGCGAGACACCGCCAAGCACTTCATCGGCACGGAGCATCTTGGCGGCGACGGTCGCCGGATCTCCGATCAGGAATGCCCCCTCCGGCCCCGCCATGCTGTCGAACTGCTGGCGTGTCGGCGGGGACCAGCCACGTTCACGGCCGACCCTCGCGGTCAGGTGCGCCCAGCCGGGGAAGAAGGCATCCCGGGCCGCCGCATCGGTTTCCGCGACGAATCCCATCGCGTGCACGCCCACCACCAGTTTTTCCGCTGCATGTCCGGCGCGCATGCCCGCTTCGCGATAGAGGTCCACGAGCGGACGAAAACGCGCGAAATCTCCGCCGATGATCGCGATCATCAGCGGAAGGCCAAGCGTGCCGGCACGAACAAAGGATTGCGGCGTGCCGCCAACGCCAATCCATAACGGCAGTCGTGGCTGGTGCGGTCGCGGGAAAACGCCCTGGCCACTGAGCGCTGGGCGGAACCGCCCCTTCCAGGTGGGATGGGGCGTGTCACCCAACTGCAGGAACAGCTCCAGCTTTTCGGCGAAGAGCTCGTCATAGGCGCCTGTGTCCAGGCCGAACAACGGGAATGCCTCGCCGAACGAACCACGACCGACGACGAGTTCCGCACGCCCCCTGGAGATCAGGTCGAGGGTCGCGAACTCCTGGAAAACCCGGACCGGGTCAGCCGCACTCAACACCGTCACCGCGCTGGTCAAGCGGATACGATCGGTGCGTGCTGCTGCCGCCGCGAGGATGATCGCCGGCGCGGAGTCGAGGAACTCGGCGCGATGATGCTCGCCGATGCCGAATACATCGAGTCCGGCACGATCGGCGGTTTCGACCTCCGCGAGCAGGTCGGCCATGCGATCGGCTGCCGACGGAAGCCTGCCGGTGAGCGGATCCGGAAGGATGGCGGCGAAACTGTCTACCCCGATTTCCATGGATGTCCTTTTGCTGGTGCGCAGGAAAGACCTTGCCATCGCGGCGAGGCGATGCGGTAGTGCCTTTTCCCGTCGTGCTGTGTCGCAGGAACTGGAACGAAGAATCGATGGCTTTCGTGCCACGCTTTGCCGCCGAACATCACCGCCGACAAGAGCATTCCCATGTCGATCCCAGCATTCCCACCTCCCCGAAAGCCCCTGCTGCTGGCAGCCAGCCTGGCACTGGCGGGCGTCGCCGCGTTCAGCATCCACGTCGGGATGCTGGCCGCGGGGGTCCCGTTCCCGCTGGCGCAACCGCCGACGTGGGCGCGCTGGCTCAGCAACGCGCTGGTCGCCAGCGCCCTGCTGGTGTTGCTCCGGCTCGCGCATCCACGCGTCGGCCACATGGGCGTGCTGGCGCGCACGCTGATCATCGCCTGCATCCTGATGGCGATCCAGGAAACGCTGCGGGCGCGGATCATGACCGGCGTGGTGACGACCGCCTGGATGGCGTCGGCACTGAGCCTTGTGCGGCCCGTGGCCAGTGCCCTGCTCCTTTCACTGCTGAGCGTGATCGCAGTCCGGTGGGTCCGCAGCGCGGCGTCCCTGGCCATCGCCGCGCTGGTGGTGGGTGCAGCGTACGTGGCCCTGCAACTGCTGCTGGGCCTGGTGCTTTCGCCGCTCACGGAACTGGTTGCGTCGTTGGGGCGCCCGGAGGCATACGCGTTTCCCTATCCGTTCCATGTCACCTTCCTGGCCTATCTGACGTTTGCCGAGCCGGTGATGGGCACCGCTGCGTTGCTGATGCTGGCCTGGGACCGGCTGCCGGCATCCAGGCCGGCGCGGCTGGCGGTGCTCGCGCTGATGGTCGCGCTGGTGAAGGGAGTCGTCGGCATGACCTTCCTCTACAGCTTCTTCATGACCCAGCCGCCGCTGCCCGGCATGCTCAGTTGGAGCCAGTTCCTGTTCGAGTTCCTCGCCCTCGGGGCCCTGGCGGGCGCTGCGTGGAAAGCTTTCGGGCCACCGGGTGCCCGCGCGCCGGCCACGCCATCGAACGCATGGCCGCAGTGATCACGGGATGAGGACGACGCGCCCAAGCCGGGCACTGCCTTCGGCATGGGCGTGGGCTGCTGCCGCCTCGGCAAGCGGAAAGGTCCGGTCGACGACCACGTCGAGATCGCCGCGCGCCGCCTGATCGAGCAGCTGGATGACCGTTTCATATACAGCCGATTTCTCGAACTGCGTGCCCATGAAGACGCCGAAAAGTGATTTGTTTTCCTGTAATGCCGGCCACAGATCGAGATCGAGCTTCGCCCCACCGGCATTGCCTACAAAGACCAGCCGCCCTTCCGCACGGAGCACCGCCAGGGATGCCTGCAAGGTGCTGCCGACCGGGTCGATGACCAGGTCGACCCCTCGCCCTGCCGTGAGCCGCGCTACCTCTTCGGCGACATCCACGACGCGATGGTCGATCGCGTGATCCAGCCCCAACGCGATCAGTCGGTTGATCCGCTCGGTGCCTGAGACCGTGGACAGCACCGTGGCACCTGCATGATGCGCCAGCTGGATGGCGGCCAGGCCAACGCCACCGGCGCCTGCCTGTACGAGGACCGTTTCTGCCCGTTGCAGGCCACCACGCGCGAACAGGCAGTGGTGGGCGGTCCCGAACGCGATTGGCAGCGCTGCTGCTGCCGCCATGTCCAGGCCATCCGGCACCGGCCATGTCCGACTGGCGGCAACCGCACGCAGCTCGGCATGCGATCCGGAGAGATCGAAACTGGTGACCTTCTGGCCCACCTGACGATCCCGCACATCCCGGCCAACGGCGACGACCACGCCTGCGGCCGCGAAGCCAACCACGAAAGACGGCCCTGGCGGGATGGACGAGGCCCGATGGATCAGGTCACCGCCTTCGATGGCGATGGCTTCGACGCGGATGACGACGCCGTCCGGCTGGCAGGCCGGATCAGGTACATCGGCATAACGCAGCACCCCCGGTGCACCAGGATGGTCGTAGATGGCGGCTTTCATCGATTCACCTCGATACTCCTCCGGGCGGAATGGTGGCGGCTGCACGCGGCGCCGCACGGGAAGCACCCATGATGCGCTTTTGGGGCCGCGCCAGCGTCATGCCGAGGTCTCCTTGCCGAGGAGGGTATCGATGGCGACACCGCCCTTGATGGCCAGCGTTACCGGCGTCCGTTCGGCGATGTCGGCCAGCTTCGCACGCTGCTGTGCGTCCAGTCCGGATATCACCAGTACACGTTCGATGCGGTTTGGCCCACCCCCGCGAGGGCGCAGGTGGCGCAGCTCCACCTGCAGCGAGGCAAGCGGCCACTGTTTGTGCTCGGCATACATCCGGAGTGTCATCGCCGTGCAGGCGCCGAGCGCGGAAAGCAGCAGGCCGAACGGCGACGGCCCGGCGTTCCTGCCGCCCTGCCCCTTTGGCTCGTCAGCGACGATCACGTGGCCACCAACATCCATCGTCACGGCGTAAGGCACGTCTTCGACATGTGCCGTCACCCGGGACAGGGTGTGGCCTGCACTGCCGGTCATTTTTTCTGTCATTGGAATTGCTCGCGACGGGGATATCGACGCCGGCCGCCTGTACCCAGGCAGCCGGCGCGGATGACATGTCGGCTCAGCCGGCGTTGCCTGCTACCGGCGTGTTGAGCAGTTGCTGCTCCCACAGGTAGGCAACACCGCTGCCGGCGGCATGCTGCTTGAGGACCTCGGTCAGCTCGGCGGCGTGTTCGGTGCGTGCCCAGTCACGCTGCCACTCCGAGGCCACCGCCATCCAGGTCATCATGTTCGCGCCCGCGGCGATCATGCGCTGGATGGCGACCTGGTGGGCTTCGACGGACGTGCCGCCTGACGCATCGGTCACCACCGTCACGTCCCAGCCTTCGCCGAGCGCCTGGATGGTCGGCATCGCGACACAGACCTCGGTCCACAGGCCGGCGATGATCAGTTGCTTGCGGCCCGTCGCCTTGACCGCGTCCACCACCTTCTTGTCTTCCCAGGTGTTGATGAAAGTCCGGTCGATCACTTCCTGGCCGGGGAAGACGTCGGTGATATGCGGGAAGATCAGGCCGCCGCGTTCTGCGATCACGCTGGTGAGGATGGTCGGTACGCCGAATGCCTTGGCGGTCTTGGCGAGCGCGGTGGAGTTGTTGACCACCGCATGCGGATCGTGGCTGTTGAGGTTCGCCAGCTGGTAGGGCTGGTGGTCGATCAGGACGAGCACGGAATCTTCGGGACGAAGCAGCGAATCAAGGCCATTGCGGAACGTCATGGATACATCCTTCTGTGGTCATGGGTGAAGTGGACATGCGGGCAGACATGCACGCTCGGTGCGCTGCCTCGGTAAAGACCTTGCCATCCGCATCGCGCGACGCGGTAGTACCGTTTCGCGTCGCGCTGTGTCGCCGAAACTGGAACGAAGAACCGGCAGCTTTCATGCAAAGCTGTGTCGCCATACGGAGGCCGCCAGCGTGGATGGCCCCATGATCAGGAAGGTGGGTTGATGGCCGAAGCGAGCCTGGGGCAGACGATTGGACCGGCAGTGGTGCTGATGGCAGCAGCCGTGGTCGCGGTGCCTTTGTTCCGGCGCCTGGGCCTTGGCTCGGTGCTGGGTTATTTTGCTGCCGGCGTGCTGGTGGGTCCTTCGGTGTTCGGGGTGTTCACCGATGCCCAGTCCATCCTGCATTTCTCCGAGCTTGGCGTGGTGATGTTCCTGTTCGTGATCGGGCTGGAACTGCGCCCGTACAAACTGTGGGCGATGCGCGGCCAGATCTTCGGGCTGGGGCTTGTGCAGGTCGCCGCCGCGATCACCGTGCTTGCACTGGCAGGCGTGGCGATCTTCGGCCTTTCCGCCCCGGTTGCCTTCGTTGCCGGTTCCGGCTTCGTCCTGTCCTCGACCGCCGTCATCATGTCGGTGCTGCAGGACCGCAGCGAGCTGTCGGGCACGGAAGGACAGAAGTCGGTCGCGATCCTGCTGTTCGAAGACCTGATGATCGTGCCGCTGCTGGCCGTGGTCGCCGTGCTGTCGCCGCTGTCACAGGGACAATCCGGCTGGACCGACGTGCTGCTGGCGCTTGCCGCGCTGCTGGTGCTGCTGGCGGTGTCGCGCTGGGGCCTGAATCCGTTCTTCGCACTGCTGGCAAGGACGCGGACACGCGAGGTGATGACGGCCGGTGCGCTGCTGGTGGTGCTGGGCGCGGCATTGCTGATGGACGTGGCTGGCCTGTCGATGGCGATGGGCGCGTTCCTGGCCGGGGTGATGCTGTCGAGCTCGAACTACAGGCACCAGATAGAAAGTGACATCGAGCCGTTCCGCGGCCTGCTGATGGGGCTGTTCTTCCTGGCGGTCGGCATGTCGCTGGACCTGTCGGTGGTCGTGGCCGAATGGCCGCTCCTGCTTTCCATGCTGGCCGTCTTCACCGTCGCCAAGGGCATCGTCGTCCATGCCGTGGCGCGCCTGTTCGGCGGATCCAACCACCAGGCGCTGCACCGCACGTCCATGTTCCTGCAGGGCGGGGAATTCGCTTTCGTGCTGTACGCCGCGGCCGTCTCGGGCGGCGTGATCGATGCACGGGAAAACGTGCTGTTCGCCACCGTGGTGATCCTGTCCATGGCCATGACCCCGCTGCTGATGATCGCGGCCGACCGGCTGCTGCGCACCGATGCATCGATGGACGGCGTGGACGCCGCCCGCGACCTGAAGGGGCGGATACTGGTGATCGGCTTTGGCCGCTTCGGCCAGATCAGTTCCCAGCTCCTCCTGTCGAAGGGCGTCAAGCTTTCGGTCATCGACAAGGACCCCGGACGGATCCGCGATGCGGGCCGTTATGGGTTCAAGGTGTTCTTCGGCGATGGGGCCCGGCTGGATACCCTGCGCCAATCCGGTGCAGGCGAAGCGGATGCCATCATGGTCTGCATCGACGCCCCGAAGGATGCGATGCAGATCGTGGAACTGGCACGGCACGAGTTTCCGCAGGCCAGGCTGCTGGTTCGCAGCTTTGACCGTGACCATGCGGTGGAGCTGATCCGCGCAGGAGTGGATTACCAGATACGGGAGACGGTGGAATCGGCCTACCTGATGGGGGCGGAAGGCCTTCGAGCGCTGGGCTATGCCGAGGTCGATATAGAGGAGGCAGCCGGGGACATCCGCCAACGGGATGGCGAGCGCCTGTCCGAACAGGTGCAGGGGGACGCCATGTCGGGCCGTGATCGGATGCTCAACAACGCCGAGCCGACATCCTGGCGGGATGCCGGCTCACCGTAAGGCCACGATTGAATGCCTGGAGCGCGGCTTTCGTCATGTAATAAACCGTGCCGGGTACACCGCGGGGTTGTCATTGCGGGTTTCCTGGACCGTGGCCGGGCCCAACCCGGCCGACGGCATGTTGGTTTATCGGCGCGTGATGCAGATCTGTCGACGGGGGTAATCGAATGCGATCACGCCACCGCTCCATAGCGGCACGCCCAGCGTTCCGTCGATCACGCCCTGTTCGAAGGCAGGCACATTGGAGGTCAGGCTGACGTCCAATGCGCCGAAGCGGGTTGTGCCGGCGCGGACTTCCGCCACGCGGGCGACCGTGCCCTGCACTTCCCCGCCGACGCCATGTCCGACCTGCTTCGAGACTCCCCCCTGCACCAGGGCCTTGCCCACTTCGCTGCGAACGAAAGGCCCACCGAGCACCAGCGCACCATGCCGGGTACCCAGGTCGACCAGGACCTTCAGGCGAACGGGGGGCTGGTCCAGGGATGGCCAGACTTCCAGCTCCACGACGGGCGCATCATGCACGACGTCCAGCGGGATCGGTGCAGCGCATTCCACGCCGCTCCCGGACGGACCGAACGTTACCTGCTGGTTGGCGTAGTCAACGCTCACCGCGCCATACTTGAAGGCAGGCGCACCGAGCAGCACATCGACGGGAAACTGCGCTGACGATGACAGGTGGCCCAGGTCCATGGCGTAGCCGGCGACATCTGCAAATGCCAACGGACCGGCCACCAGCCTGGCAATGGTTACCGGCATGAGCGCCTTGGCCTCGGCACCGGCGCCCGCTGCATCACCAGCCGGGCTGCCCTCCTGCAGCCCCAGTCCTGCACTGACCTGGCGGTCGACGAGGATCGCCCCCGCTCCACTGTCCAGCACGCCGCTGTGCTTCCTTCCATTCACCTCCACCTCGATGCGGACGAGGTTGTCCTTGAGTTCGAAGGGAATGACCTGCGGCTGCGATGGCATCCGTACCGGTTTGTCCGATCCAGATGGAGACGCTGCCGAAGACTGCTGCGTGGAAGCATCCTGTCCCGATTGATCGGCCGCTGTCGTTGCGTACGCCGGGAGGCAGGCTGCGGTGGCCAGGGCGATCGCCGCAGCCAACATGGCTTTGGCAGGTGCCCCGGAATTCAATGTGGTCATCACGATGTCATGGCTCCTGTCCGTTACTCGATGAATGCCAACAGATCAGCATTGATGACATCGGGGTGGGTGGCGAACAAGCCGTGCGACAGGCCGGGATAGGTCTTCAGCGTGCCGTTGGACAGCAGCGCGATCGCTTTGCGTGCCGACGCATCGATCGGCACCACCTGGTCGTCTTCGCCATGCATCAACAGCACCGGCAAAGAAACGGCCTGCAGATCCTCGGTGAAGTCCGTTTCGGAGAAGGCGGCAATGCAATCATGATGGGCCTTCGCGCCGCCCATCATGGCCTGTCGCCACCAGTTGCGGATCAGTCCGTCGCTCACCTCGGCACCTTCGCGGTTGAAACCATAGAAGGGACCGGTGGGAACATCGAGGAAGAACTGCGCGCGGTTGCGGAGCAGCGCTTCGCGGAATCCGTCGAACACCGCCATGGGCAGCCCGCCGGGGTACCGTGGCGTGGCCAGCATGATCGGGGGCACCGCACCGATCAACACGGCTTTGGAAACCCGGCCGGGCTCGCTGCGAGCGACGTAGCGGATGACTTCGCCGCCACCGGTGGAGTGCCCGACATGGACGGCATCTTCCAGGTCGAGTGCGCGGACCAGCTCGGCGACGTCGGCGGCATAGGTATCCATCTCGTTGCCGGTATCACTTTGATCGGAACGACCGTGGCCGCGACGGTCGTGCGCGATGACACGGTAGCCCTTGCCGAGGAAAAACAGCATCTGGTTGTCCCAGTCGTCCGCGCTCAATGGCCAGCCGTGATGGAACACGATGGGCCGGGCATCTTTCGGACCCCAATCCTTGTAGAAGATGCGGGTGCCGTCCTGGGTGGTGAGCGTCGCCATGTTCGGGTTCCTGTTGGTTGGTCGAAGAAGGAGGTGAGCGTCGGCTCATTCGCAGCAGTGTGCTGTTGCCCCATCCGGCGGGGTAGTACCATTTCGGGGTGCGCTGTGTTGCTGAATGAGGAACGCCGGATTGGACATCGAGGAACTGCAGACATTCGTGGAAGTTGCCGATGCCGGGGGTATTTCACCTGCCGCGATCCGGCTGGGCGTATCCAAGTCGATCGTCAGCCGTCGGCTCGCCCGGCTTGAAGCCGAGCTTGGCGTGCAGCTGCTTGCACGCTCCACGCGCGGGGCTGGCCTGACCGAAGCCGGCGTCATGTTCCGTGACCATGCTGCCAGGGCCTGTGCGGAGATCGAGGTGGCCAAGGAAACCATGCTGCCTGAAGGTGAACTACGCGGGCGCTTCCGGGTTGCCGCGCCGCTATCTTTCGGCCCGGTCCATTTCGCTCCCGTGCTTGCTGAAATGGCACGGCAGCACCCCCGGCTCCATATCCAGACCTGCTACAGCGATCGCTTCGTCGACCTCATCGCCGAAGGTTTTGACTGCGCGATCCGGGTCGGCAACCTGCAGGACTCCAACCTGCTCGCCAGGCGGGTCGGCCCCATCCACGGCAATCTTTTCGCGAGCCCGGACTACCTCAAGGCGCATGGCACGCCTGAGACGCCCGAAGAGCTCCTCTCCCATGAGGCGCTCATGCAGGGGACTGAAAGCTGGCACTTCATGGATGGCAACAGGACCATCACGATCAGGCCGCAGGGCCGCTTCAAGGCCGACAACGGCGTAGCACTGGTCGCTGCCGCCGTGGCCGGGCTTGGTATCGCCCGGGTACCTGATGGCCTCACCCACGAGCACGTGGCATCCGGTGCGCTGGTGCCGGTCATGCCCCACCACCCGCCGCCGCCGGCAGGCATCTATGTCGTCCGCCCGCCCAGCCTGCATCCGGCGCGGAAAGTGCGCGTGCTGACCGAACTGCTGGTCGACTGCTTCGGGCAGGCGCAGCCGATTGCATCGGCGACGCCATCGCGCTGACGTCATTCATCCCCGTAGTAGCTGCCGAAGTACTTCACCGGCGACCACGCCGGAAGGATCGCAGGCAGCTGCGGCGACAGATGGCCGTAGTCCTGCGCGCCAAACACGACCTTGCCGTCCATGACCGTCAGAACGGAAGAGATGGATTCGATCTGATCTTCCGGCACGGCGAAGTAGTCCCTGTCGAGCACGGCGAAATCTGCCAGGTTTCCCGGTGCGATCATGCCCAGCTCGGCTTCCGCATCCATGAACCACGTCGCCCCACGGGTGAACAGCGCCAGTGCTTCGATGCGGGAGAGCCTGTTGTCCTTGGCGAGGACCTCCGATCCGGACACAGATTTGCCCGATACCATCCAGCTTATGCCGACCCACGGGTTGAACGTGGCGGCCCGGAATGCGTCGGTGGTCATGGCCAGCGGGATGCCGCTATCCACGAGCGCGCGCAGGCGCGGTGTCTCCAGGGCTTTTTCGCGGCCATGGGTCTTGATGAAGCCATCGGCGTGCAACGCCATCTTGGCGTCCAGGGCGATACCGCCGCCCAGCTTTTTCACCCGAGCGATGTTTTCCGGACTGATGGTTTCGGCGTGTTCCAGGCTCCATCGCAGGCCATCGAGCGGGACGGTTTCGTTGACCTTTTCCAGGCCGTCGAGAAAGGACGAGATGTTCTCGTCATAACTGGCGTGCATGCGGAAGGGGATGCGCCGCTGTACCAGCTTCATCACATCCTGCTCGACGAAGCGCCGCATCTTCCCGGGCTCGATGATGACCGCTGGACGGTCGAAGTTCTCATGATCATGCACTTCCCCGCTCAGCACCTCCCCGGCGCCCCGATATTCATGGCCATGGGCCAAGCTGGGATGCAGGTTCTGCCCTGGACTTATCGGCGCGGTTTTCGTGATGGCGTCAAGTTCCAGATCCACCATGTTCACCGGACCGCCGTCGCCGAGTTGCAGGTCCACGAAGGGCATGCGCACGTTCAGTCGGTTGTCCCGTGCCAGCACGTCCACCCTGGCCTGGGCCTCGGGGTATGGCCACCTGCCGCCGTTGTCGATGATGGACGTCACGCCGAACCGGTTCAGTCCACGGACGCTGTAGACAATCGAGTTCACCTGTTCGTCGAAGGTGGGCTGCGGCACCATGGCTTCCAATGCGAGGAACAGCCACGTGTAGCCGTGGACCACCCCGGTGGGATTGCCGCGACCGTCCTTCTCGAATTCGATGTCCGGCAACGTCGGGAACCGGTCGGTACCCACGCCAAGTGCCTCCATCGCCTGCGGGTTCAAGAAAGCACGGTTATAGGCGTATTGCACGATCATGGGCCGGTTGGGCACGGCCTTGCGCAGTTCGGCCAGGGTGGGAAAGCGGTTCTCCTCGAACTGATAGGGGGACCAGCCGCCGATCACCTTGACCCACTGCCCCTCCGGCGTGCGTTTGGCCTGCTCGCCGAGCATGGCCAACGCACGGCGCAACGTCGGCACGCCATCCCACCGGACGTTGTAGTTGTAGGCCAGGTCGTTGAGCACGTGCGTATGTGCATCGATGATGCCGGGGATCAGCCTGCGGCTGCGCGCATCAATCACCTTGGTCGTGGAATTCTTCAGCGAAAGAATGTCCGCATCAGAGCCAACGGAAAAGATGCGGCCACTCTTGACGGCCAACGCCGATGCTTCGGGTTGCGCGCGATTGCCGGTGAATATCCTGGCGTTGACGACGACCAGGTCAGCGCCGGCGTCCTCCTGCGCTGGTTGCGCATGGACCCCGGAGAGCGAGGAGATCGCAACAAGCGTAATGAGTATTTTCCTGATCATCCTATCCTCGACGGGGCTGTCGCCCCCGGTAAAGCGGGTCCATGACCCGCTGTTTCTGGCGGTGACGGGCATGGCCCGTCACTACCGAAGGTCAGAACCTGAAGGTTGCCTGGGCGCCGGCCATCCTGATGGTGCGCGCGGATCCGGTGTCACGAATGAACGAGCCGGGATCAAACGCACTGAGCGACGCGGTCAGGTTCAGCTCTGGTGTTACCTGCCAGCTCGTGGCCAGTTCGACCTGCTTGCCAATGAAGCGCGCGTCGCTTTCCCGGCCGCTGCGCACCAGCAATCCGGGGATGGCGTAGATTCCGTCGGCAGTACTCTGGCGCCAGTAGGCCACCCCGGTCAGCGACACCGCGACATCCTTGTGTGGATACACCGAGATCGAGGGACGCAGGTGAATGAGGTTGCGCGGGCCGATCGGCGATAGCGCTCCAAAATATTTCCCGTTCGGGAAAAGCGAGTTCAGCGTTCCCAGCTTCGGATCGTCTGGATCGCGGTCACCCGAGACGACATCAGCGGTGAGGGCGACCTCCGGTCGCAGCGGCCTGTTGCGGAAGCGATACCCCATCTCCGCTCCCGCTCCCCACGCCGCTGAGCGATGACCTGCAAATGTACCGAGCTGGATCGCCGCCTCGGCGTTCCAGTGCCAGGCGCCGTCGTCACCGAAGAGCCTGGAACCGAGGGTGTGCGCCAGTTGCTTGCCCGCGCCCTGGTCGAAGACCGCATTTCGGTCTCGCAGGCCGATGTAGTAGACATCGAAGCCGTTCAGATGCTTCGCATCGAACCATTGCGTGGCATAAAGCCCCCAGACTGCTTTATTGCGCGAGCGCCGGTCGTTGAACCCACCGGTTTTCGTGTCGACCGGCTGGAGGTAGAAGCCGGTCAACTGATGTACCTCGCCGGTGAGGATCGCCTCCACGCCGTCAAAGGGCAGCGGAACGCCGGTTCCATACCGCCTGTCGATGAAGCGCCCCGATCCAAACGAAACCAGCTTCCGTCCTGCCGACAGCTGGAGCGAGGCGTCACCCGGCACCGCAAGCTCGACATCGACAAATGCCTGCAGCATGTCGATGCCCGTCGAGTCTGCCGGCCCCTTGGTGCGGTCTGTCCCTGATATCGCCGACAGGATCGGCTGGGCAAACACCCGGACCTTGCCGACATGAAGATCAGCGTAGGGCATCAGCCGGTTCCAGACGTAGCTGTCGTCCTGCGCTGCGCCCCAGTTCACGTTCTCATAGCTTTCGTAGCGTGATCGTGCCTCGACGCCGGTGGTGAGATAGATCGTGCCGTCGTCGCTGAGGGGAATGTATTTGAATCGCTCCGTCCACCGCCCCTTGCGGTTTTCCGGATCGGCGAACGCGGTCCAGTCTTCGGAATAGCGCTCGATCGTCAGCGTCGGGGCGCGCTCCAGATTGGTCGATACCTGCGCGCTGGCCGCGAAGGGCGTGGCCGCGGCAATGGACATCAACCACCCTCTGGCGTTCGCCAGCCGCGCAGCGGTGCGTCGACTGCCGGCGCGGCGCGGTAGACGCCGCGACGTGCTCCCGACCCGATCAGGAACGATGGCGAGCATCACCGTGCTGGGCCTGTCCTTGCCATCCATCCCGGTCAGCCCGCCTTGCTGCCGACGGCAATACCGGGCAGCTGCTGCTCGCCACGATATGCGATGCCGCCGAGACAAAGGAGCCCATCAAGGCCATTGCGGAACGTCATGGATACATCCTTTGCTGTCGTCCAGGTGGGTGTGCAGGCATGCGTCATCGGTGCATTGCATCGGCGCAAACCTTGTCATTCCTGTCGGGGACGCGGTAGTACCCTTTCGCGTCGAACTGTGTCGCGGGAACTGGAACGGAGCGTGGACATTTTCCGTGCCACTCTGTGGTGGGAAACCGGGAGCGCGACCTTGGACATCGAAGAGCTGAGGACATTCGTGGAAGTGGTTCATGCAGGCGGCATTTCCCCTGCCGCACACCGGCTTGGCGTGTCCAAGTCGATCGTCAGCCGACGGCTCGCCCGCCTCGAGGCGGAGCTTGGCGTCCAACTGTTTGCGCGCACCACCCGTGGCGCCTCCCTTACCGAAGCCGGGGCCGCGTTTCGGGAACATGCCGCCAAGGCCTGCGCCGAGATCGACGTCGCCAGGGAAATGATCCTGCCTGCCGATGACCTCCGCGGACGGTTACGAATCGCCGCGCCGCTGTCCTTCGGCCCGACCCACTTCGCCCCCGTGCTGGCGAGAATGGCGCAACGCCATCCCCGGCTCAGCATCCATGCCAGCTACAGCGATCGTTTCGTCGATCTCATCGCGGAGGGTTTCGATTGTGCGATCCGGGTCGGCTACCTGCAGAAGCCCAACCTGCTCGCAAGACGCGTCGGCCCGATCCACGGCAAGCTCGTCGCAAGTCCGGGCTACATCGCGGCGCATGGATCCCCTGAAACACCGCAGGACATCCTTGCCCATGAGGCCCTGATGAAGGGAACGGAAACCTGGCAGTTCATGGATGGCAAGGAGATCATCAGCGTGAATCCGCACGGGCGCTTCAAGGCGGACGATGCCAGCGCCCTCGCCTCCGCCGCAGTGGCGGGACTCGGCATCGCCTGGCTACCGGACGGCGTTACCGACGAGCATGTGGCCTCTGGCGCGCTTGTTCCGCTCATGACGCGTTATCCGCTGCCTCCGGCCGGCATCTATGTCGTTCGCCCACCGAGCCCGCACCCCGCACGGAAGGTATGGGCGCTCACCGAGCTGCTGATCGAGTGTTTCGAACAGGCGCCGGAGCTGGCGAAGATGCTTGCCAAGGCGTGAGCGGCCGTCGGGCGGAACGCCGAGAACGCCGGCGACCTGCCCGAGCAGAACGTCCTGAACTTGCATGGCTGGCGCCACCTCGTTCGTGATGGCCTGAGCCCCGACCTCGCACGCGAGGCAGCGCATGAAGGCCAGGAGCGCCGACTTGCTCAGCGCATACACCGTCAAGCCCGGGAACAGGATGCGCTCGGCCATCGACGAGCCGATGGTGATGATGCGCCCCCGTGCTCGAAATACGGAATGGCCGCCTGCGACGCCAATACGACCACCCGCACATTCTCGTCCCGGAATCAGGCGTTGTAGCCGCCATCCGCTGTGACAATGGAACCGGTCATGAAGCTCGAAGCGGAGCTCGCCAAAAAGGCAACGACTGCTGCGATGTCGGTCGGCTGGCCGTAGCGGCCCAACGACGTCAGCTGTCGGTTCTTGAGGGACAGTTCGCTGCCGTCATCAGGGTTCAGATCGGTGTTGACAGGTCCTGGCTGCACCAAGTTGACAGTGATCCCTTGAGGCCCCAATTCGCGGGCGAGATGACGCGTCAATCCAAGCAGGGCGGACTTGGTCGCTGCGTATGCCGTAATGCCAGGGAACGGTCCACGCTCGGCTGCATTTGAACCCGTGGTGATAATGCGGCTGCCCTGGCCCAGGTGAGGCAGCGCCGCCTGGGTAGCCAGCATCGCGGCACGAACGTTCACAGCCAGAAGCTTATCGACGTCAGCAAGCGACATGTCGGCAAACGTCCCGAAGTACGCATTTCCGACGTTGTTGACGAGAATATCGAGGCCGCCGAACTTGCCGACGGTTTCCTCGATCGACCGTGTCACGGCTGCAGGGTCTCCGCTGTCGGCTTGGATAGCGAGGCCACGCCCACCTTTCGCTTCGATCGCTTGAACAACTTCAGCCGCACGATCGGTCGAATTCAAGTAAGTGATGGCAACATCGGCGCCCCTATCCGCAAGCGCGAGAGCGATCGCTGCACCAATGCCACGAGATGCGCCGGTGACCAGGGCACGCTTTCCACGCAGGTCGTCACCCTGGGCACCTCGCTTTTGTGGCTGTGGTCCGGATGCCGTTGCGGAAAAAGCCGGGCCGGCGAATGCGGCTACGCCGGCAGTAACTGCGCCAAGCATGACGCTCCGCCTGGTCGCCTGGATTTCGTTATCGTCGTAGTCGCGATGCATGTTGTGCTCCAGAAATATTTGCCTCGTTGGGCATGGTTGATGATGGATTTCGCGAATCCATTGCGTGGGCCTGCCTGGCACGCGCCGGTCGGCTCCGTCGCAAGATTATTAGGGCCGACTTCAGCCGCCGGCTATGCGGTTCCAATCAGCGATTGATGCACTTCTCTCAACGCGATCAAGGCACCGCCAACGGGTGCTTACCGCCTGCAGGTCGATTGCCATCATCGAGGCCTGGTTGAGATGATCGAGCGCGCCCCTGATAGAATCTGCATAGCACTCAATGCTATTCAGCGGTGAACTCGAAGGGGCATCAGAGAGGCTGCCCACGCACCAACCCATCCGGTTGAACAAGGTGCGTGGCTGCGGTTTCGAGACTGACTACTCAATTCAGGTAGGACACCAATCCCATGATGAAACCAGAATTTTCCGACCTACTGAATGTCATGGAGCGACATGCGAGGTATGACTATGTGACGCCGATCGACGGATTGAAGGTTGGAAGAGCGGATCAACCCTCCGAAGTCGGGCACTCCATCTATCAGCCTTCATTCGGGCTGGTCGGAAGAGGCGTGAAGGAGATGATGATCGCCGAAACTCCGTTTCGGTACGCGGCCGGAGAATCCCTTTTATGCGCGGCCGACGTTCCCGTCACATCGCAGGTCACCGAAGCTAGCCGGTCTGCCCCTTATCTGGCGATCCATCTAGACATTGATCCGGCGGTCGTCGCCGACCTGCTGCGTGAGCAGTCCGGCCTGCGCCCGAAAACCGGCGACACCGCCATGGCACGAAAATACATTCTCGACCCCGACCTCTACGACCCTCTTATTCGGTTGGTGTCATTGCTGGAGCAGCCACGCGACATCCCGGTCATGGCTCCGCTGATCCGGCGTGAAATTACCTGGAAACTGTTGCACACCCAACATGGACCGTTGCTCAGCCAGCTTGCGTTTGCCAATGGACACGCAACGAGGGTCGGTCGAGCAACCACCTGGATCAGAGAGAATTACGCCGGGACGCTGAACATCCCCCACCTCGCCTCCCTGGCGAATATGAGCGTCCCCAGCTTTCACCGGCATTTCAAGGCGGTGACGTCGATGTCGCCGCTCCAATTCCAGAAACGAGTGCGGTTGCAGGAAGCGCGTCGTGGCCTGTCGAGTGCCAGCACCATTTCGGCCGTAGCTTACGAAGTCGGCTATGAGAGCCTATCGCAGTTCAATCGCGACTATCGCCGTCTTTTCGATCTGACACCCAGTGATGATGCTGCGACGCTGCGCGCCACGCTCAGCCACGATCCCGGGCCGATGGGTCAATCCGCCTTGGCCTGAAGCTTCTCCAAAGCGCCTTCATCTGCAGGTGAGCCGCGTCGAAGCCAGCGCGTGATAACGGCGTGCGCGCCATTGGAGGTTGAAATGATGGTGAGCCGAAAGCACAAGCTCGCAGAGATCCCGCTGCTCGCTTCAATCCTACCGGACAGCCCCCCTCCGTCACGCCCCTATAGGGACATTTAATGCCCTTAAAGATTCTTATTGGAACATTTCCAACGCGGAGCGCAAAGGCGGAGTTTGCTCCAAGCTCGGAGGCGTAACTCATATCTGCAGCCCACGAAGCAGATCTTCGAGTCTCCGCTCGCCGTCCTTCGTCTGAGCGCCGATCTCGAGTCCACCCCGAATAAGGCTTGCGGCGGCGGGACGTTGGAAGAGTTCGACCCACGCATCATGTTCGCGAAGAAAGCCGTCCCTCAAGTCTTCCGGGGGCAAAGCCTTCTTTGCCGCAGCAATCACGCCTTCCGGCAATGCGGCGATGTTGTTCGCCAAGTCGTCAACGAAGCCATTAAGTTCAGTCTCCGGCAACACCCTGTTGATCCAACCGTAGCGTTCCGCCGTCGCAGCGTCGAAAAGATCGGCGCCGAGGACCACTTCCAGAACACGTCCGCGTGGCATTCGGCTGGATAGATACTGGGTGGCGCCACCTCCCGGCGTGATGCCCATCAATGCCTCGCATTGGGCCAGCCACGCCCGACCTTCGGCTGCGAACACCATGTCGGCGGCGGCGACGAACTCCGCACCGCCACCACGTGCGAACCCGGCGAGCTTGACAATCGTCACCTGCGGTTGTTCACGCAGGAGTTCGCCGAATGCCTGGAACGGGTTGAGACCTTCGGGTGCATCACGGGCAACCTCGTTGAAGGCATGCGGCTCATCGATCAGTTTCATGTCGACATGCGCGATGAAGAACTCCGGATCTGCGCTTTGAAAGACGATCACGCGAACGGATGGATCATCGCGGACTGATAGAAGATAGCGACGAATCTCGCCCATCAAGGGTACGTCAAGGACATTAACTGGCGGATTGTCTATCGTTATTCTGGCGACGCCGCGTTCCTGGGAAATATGAAGTCGGGTGAAGTTCTTGCCTGTCATGTTCAATCTTTCCATTTAATTGATTAGCCATGCGCCGTGCAAACCCATCGCGATCAACGCGGAGCCAACATTGCGCGTCGTGGCGTGGTCGTTTCGACGCACTCAATGGATGATCGCGGTGACGCGGATCTCGAAGCGCATCGTCGGCAGGCCCAAGGCCTCAACCCCCAACTGCGTCCAGATCGGCGCGTGGTTGGGCATGTACTGGCGATACAGCTTGACGATCGTGTCGTTGACGACCGGGGGAAAGCCGCCGACATGGTAGGTATTGATGTGAATGACGTGATCCCACGTCGCCCCGGCACTCGCCAGAACGAGTGCGACATTGCCGAATGCGGCGGCAATCTCGTCCTCGATCGCTATTGGGATTTGCAGGTCATCGTTCCAGCCACCCTGGCCGGATGTCTCTACCCGGTTCCCGGTCTTGACGGCGGTCGAAAAATGCAGGGTTCGCCGAAAAGTCTCACCAAACCCCGGGGTGATGATGAACTCGGGTGTTTCCATTGTGTTTCTCCAGGAGGAAAATTCAGCGCTTCAATAAGACTTGCAATCGCAATTCGCCGATTTGGGGACGCAACCCGCGCCCCCTCTGATGCCGTTGGCTCGGCTTCTCAGGCAACAGGATGAGCTCCGCATTGTCGGCCTCTGGCATTTCCATCCTTAAGCGCTGCCGGCGATGATCTGCCCGTTCATGCCTGCATGGCTCCATTTCGACAGCGCGTTTGCAAAATGATGGGGCTTGGCGTCTGATTGGACAGGTAATGACATGAAAATCCCGAGCATTCCATGCCTTGCGCCACTCAGCGTTCAAAGCTGATAAGGAAGCAGGATACTCATGAAATGCCCGGGGCAATTCAGCCATGTATTGCGCTCAGCTTAGTCCTCCAAGAACGCCAGCAAATCCTGGTTGAGGCGGTCCTTGTGCGTGTCTGCCAGGCCGTGCGGTGCACCTGGATACACAAGCAACTTCGCGCCCTTGATCAACTTGGCAGAGGCCTTGCCGGCAGCGTCGATCGGTACGATCTGGTCGTCGTCGCCATGGATCACCAGGGTGGGCACGTCGAACTTCTTCATGTCCTCGCGGAAGTCGGTAGCCGAGAATGCCTCGATGGAGTCGTAGGCGTTCTTGTGACCAGCCTGCAGGCCCTGCACCACGAACGATTGGATCAGTCCTTCATTCGGCTTGTTTCCCGGGCGGTTGAAGTTGAAGAACGGACCCGACGCGATATCCAGGTAAAGCTGCGCGCGGTTCTCCAGCGAACCGTTGCGGATACCATCGAATACCTCGATCGGCAAGCCAGCCGGGTTGTCAGTGGTCTTCAGCATCAGCGGTGGTACCGCGCTGACCAGCACCGCCTTCTTGACGCGCGAGGTGCCATGTCGGCCGATGTAGCGAGCCACTTCGCCACCGCCGGTAGAGAAACCGACCAGGGTGACGCCCTTCAAGTCCAGGGTTTCAATCACCGTTGCCAGGTCGTCGGCGTAATGGTCCATGTCGTTGCCGTGCCACGGCTGGCTCGATCGGCCGTGTCCGCGGCGGTCGTGCGCGACGACGCGATAGCCATGGTCGGCAAGGAAAAGCATCTGCGCTTCCCAGCTATCCGAGCTCAGCGGCCAACCGTGGCTAAAGGTCACAACTGGGCCGTTCTTCGGACCCCAATCCTTGTAGTACAGCTGTACGCCATCGAGCGTAGTGATGGTGCTGGTCGTTTGCATCATGGGGAGTTTCGAAGCGGTTTGGGCAGTCTGGGCGTGGACATCCGGCTGCAGGGACATGCACATGGCCAATAGGCCAAGTGAGACTGTGCGGGTAATCGCGTTCATGGCGTTGTTTTTTCTTGCGCGGCCTTTTCCGGATTGAATCCATCGAAATTGTCGAAGACACCCATGAAGCCTGGAACCGTTGCCTCGCGTGCCCAGTCGCGCTGCAGTTCGCAGTACATCTGCACGCGGCTGATGAGCTTGGCGCCGGCTTGCTCCAAGCGCCGCAATGCCGCTTCGTGGGCGGCGAGAGAGGTGCCGCCCACCGCATCGACAGGGACATAGACCTCATAACCTTCCTGGATCGCGTCGAGCGCGGGGAAGGTAAGGCAAGCCTCGGTCCACAAGGCGGTCATGATCAGCTTGCGGCGTCCGATCGCCTTCACGGCCTGTTTGAACCCGATGTCCTCCCAGCTGTTGATCGAGGTGCGGTCGTACGTTGGCAAATGCCCAAGCACGTCCTGCAATTCCTGGATTGGCGGTTTGTTGCGTCCGGTAGCGACGTTGACCGTTGAATGGATGATCGGGAGGTCGTAGTTCAGCGCGGCCTTGGCCGTGCTCACGATGTTGAAGACAAGCTCATCGCGCGGTATCGACCGGATCGACGAAACCTGGATCGGCTGGTAGTCGATGATGATGAAAGCCGAATTCGCGGGAGTGAGCAGCTGATCCGTCTGTGAATTGCGTATTTCTTCACTTGCCATTTGGCTTATCTCTTCCTTCTTGGATTACTTGTGGTTGGTGATGGATTCAGTACTCATTGAACTGAATGGGAGAAAAGGGCATGGCCCGAGCTCCCCTGCCCGGTTCAAATCAACCTGCAACATTCGGCACCGGCGTATTGAGCAACTGCTGCTCCGTCAGATATGCGACACATGGGGAAACTCTGTTGTGTTCTTGGGAGCGGTAGCCACTTGTGCAAGCGCGGCCAGCTGGTCCAGGCCAGACAAACGTTGCCACCCTAATCCATGACCCGGTAGTGTCATTCCCTGTATAACTGCGTCGCGTTATCTGGAACGGGCACTTGGACATCTTCATGTCAGAATGTGCCGCACACTCAGGAACGCCAGTGTTGGACATCGAAGATCTCCGGACATTCGTGGAAGTTGCCGACGCAGGCGGGATTTCGCCTGCAGCGCTTCGACTCGGCGTAGCCAAGTCGATCGTCAGTCGGCGCCTCCTGCGACTTGAACAGGAATTGGGTATCCAGCTTCTTGCCCGGACCACACGCGGCGCAGCCCTAACGGAAGCAGGAAGCATATTTCGGGACTACGCAGCCAGGGTCTGTGCTGAAATCGACGTCGCTAGGGAAACGATCCTGCCTGCCGACGAGCTTCGTGGCCGCTTGCGAATAACAGCAAACCTTTCTTTTGGCCCAACCCACTTCGCACCCGTAATTGCGGAAATGGCTCGACGCCACACGCAACTCCACATCCATACCTGCTACAGCGATCACCTCACTGATCTCATCGCAGAAGGCTACGATTGCGCGATACGGCTAGGCTATCTCCCGGACTCAACCCTGCTTGCAAGGCGCGTCGGAACGATCTACGGAACGCTCGTTTCAAGCCCAAGCTATGCCGAAATGCATGGGTCGCCCGAGACAGTTGAAGAACTCCTGACGCATCAGATCCTCATGCAAGGAACCGAAACGTGGCAACTCATGGATGGTGAGAAGATCATCATGGTTCGCCCACAAGGACGCTTCAAGGCCGATAACAGCATCGCCCTGATTTCGGCCGCTACGGCAGGACTTGGAGTTGCACGTCTGCCAGAGGGCCTGATTCATGAACACCTGGCCTCAGGGGCGCTAGTTCCAGTCATGAGACGTTATCCGGTCGCTCCCGCAGGTGCGTATGTTGTGCGCCCGCCAAGCCAGCGCCCTTCACGGAAGGTACGAATCCTTACCGAGCTGCTGATCGAGCATTGCGAGCAGTCTCCATACTTTGCAAGAGCTATATATAACTAGCACCTGTCCCCGAATCGAGAATTGGCATAAGACGCCTTTAAAATTGGCACATTCTCAAGATTCCAGACACTCACTGGGAACGGATACAGCATTACTTTCCGGAGGAGAACATCCCGGATAGGCGTCCTGTCCGCCGTGGATCGCGTGGGAATGCCGTTGTCGGTGAGCATGTAATGACCCACCGGTTTCTGCTCAGGTCATGCGGTTAATGTAGCGCCGTAGGCCGCATCGGGCGCCATCATCTTCAATGCCTGGTGTGGTCGCTGGCCGTTGTAGAACGCAATCCAGTCCGCGATGACCTCAGGGCGTGCGTCTGGCTTTCGAAGCGATGGCGATGCACGCACTGCTCCTTCAGTGTGCTGATCACGCGCTCCGCCATGCCATTCTGCTGCGGGCAATGCGGGGTGATGAACTCCTGCAACCCATAGCTGCGCACCAGACGCGTGTAGTCACGGCTGGTGAAGACCAAACCGCTGTCCGAGCGCAGAAGAAACCGCTTCTGCACCCGTCCCAGCGTCCCCAAACGCGTGATAAGGGCTTGCTCCAGTGCTGCTGATGCCGTACTTGCCCTGCCAGTGCGCGACAGGTGCCAGCCCAGCAACTGACGCGTGCTGCAGTCGATCACCAGCACCAGGCTCAACCAGCCATCCTTGCGCCGGCCCATACACGGCACAAATCCGTCGCCCAGCGTTGATCAGGCCGCTCTGCCCGAGATGCTTTGGCCTCAATCCGCGGGCGTTGCCCAAGTGGTCGCAAGCCGGCGATAGCGACCGATAGATGCCGTGACGTATTCACATAACAAGTCAACACGTTACGGCAGTTTTTCGAGAGCTGGCGATAGTCCTCGAAGGACGTCAAATCACTCCCACTCTGTCATCAACGGGCCTCATAAGTCCCTATGATTTAAGGGATTTCCTGTGATCGACAAATTCCATACCGTCGCCATCTACCGTCAAAATCGCGCGTTTAAGGTTGGCGCGGGTTATGGAGGGATTCGCGCGGCGTCGACATTTCCGAGCTTATTGTCGATCAGGATGCATTTTAGCGCGCTCCAATACGACGGGGAATGACCTAGTTCGAAGAGGCTACAGCTCGCCCAAGGAGTCCCCGACCACGGCTACGCATTGATCGAAGCTGGCGTGTATTCCAGCGTGGCGATAGCTTCGAATGCGGCACGCAAGTTGACATGCGGCGCTCGGATCTGCCATGACGGCCAAGAAGCGGATTCGCCGGACCGTCGGCTTAAGCCGAAGTCCGGCGATCAATCCTTCACGCTCTGGCAAAAGCAAGCAGATCCGCATTTAGCTGATCCTGATGTGTTGCCGCCAGGCCATGCGGTGCGCCGGCATAGACCTTCAGCGTGGCATTGGACACGATCGTGGCTGTCAGCTTGCCGGCGTGGCCGATCGGTACGATTTGATCGTCATCGCCGTGGATCACCAACGTCGGTACGTTGATCTTCTTGAGATCCTCGGTGTAATCGACCTCGGAGAACTCATGCACGCTGGCGTACTGGGCAAGAATGCCGCCGTTCATGCCCTGCTGCCAGAAGCCCTGGCGCAAGCCCTGGTTGATCTCTACGCCTTCGCGATTGAACCCGAAGAATGGGATGGCCAAGTCCAGGTAGAAATTGGAGCGGTTGTCGAACACCTGCTTGCGAATGCCATCGAACACGGAAATGTCCAGGCCGCCGGGCCACTGTTCTGTAGAGACCATGATCGGGGGCACCGCCCCCAGAAGTACCACCTTGGCCACGCGGTTGGTGCCGTGTCGGCCGATGTAGCGGGCCACTTCGCCACCGCCGGTCGAGTGCCCGACCAGGATGGCCTCCTTCAGATCAAGCGATTCGATGACGGTGGACAGATCATCGGCCCACGTGTCCATGTCGTTGCCGACTGCGGGTTGATCCGAGCGTCCGTGGCCGCGCCGGTCGTGAGCGATCACGCGGTAACCCTGCTGTACCAGGAACAGCATCTGCCCGTCCCAGGCATCGGCACTCAGCGGCCAGCCATGCGAGAACACGAACGGCTGGGCATCCTTGCGGCCCCAGTCCTTGTAGAAGATGCGGGTACCGTCTTGGGTGGTGATAAAGCTCATGGTGATTCTCCTCGGTTGAAAAACAGTGGGGGATGGAACATCAATGTGTGGTGTCGCACAGGCCGGCCATCTAGCCGATCCGTACGGCCGGTGGGTGCTTGAAGAGCAGGTAGTCCCCGCTCTGACGCCCTTGGGTTTCCAGGTACTTTCCATAGCGGATCTGCGCCGGTTCCCAGCGCCGCAGCGCGCCTTCCACATCGTTTGGCGTTGCCTGCAAAGCATCGGCAAGCGCCAGCGCGTTGGCGGCGGCCTTAGAGGTGCTCGCGGCGGTGTGAGGCCTTGGAATCGCGGCGGCGTCGCCCAGAATGAGCACTCGCCCGGCCACCATGTGGTCCGAGGCCAGATCTCGAATGGCTTGGGCGAAGGGCTCTTTGGTTGCTTCGACGATGCTACGGAACGGCAGCGGCAACAGTGTTTCGGCGTCGCGCAGGATCTGCGTTTTCCATCGGTCGGCCAGTTGGGCTTCGGGGACCGAATAGCCGCGCTGGCGTCCCTGCCGGTCGGTCATGATCTCGCCGAGCAACGCACTGTCGGCAACGCGGTACCACACCCAGTTGTACAGGCGGTGGCCTTCGCGCACGTCATTGTTTTCGCCGGGGACGAGGTAGCCCAGGATGTGCGAGCCAGCATTGTTGGCAAAGCCGAAATCGCCATGCAAGCCTTGGCGCGCCGGCAGCGGCATTTCGTCTTCCGGCACCAATCCGCGCCAAGCCAGGTAGCCAGCGTAAGCGGGCTGCATCTCGGGCCAGAACTGCTGGCGCACGGACGAGTTGCCGCCGTCGGCCCCAATCAGCAGATCACCGACTTCTACCGAGCCATCCGTGAAGTGGGCCGTGACGGTTCCAGCATCTCTATCCTGCTCGACTCGCTCAAGCGTCTTGCTCTGGTGATAGTGCGCATCGCCAAACGCCGCGCGCAGCGTGGTGTAGATCAAAGACCAGGAGGTCTGCATCTGTGGCGCATAGTGCTTGGACTGTATCGAGCCGTCCGGCCGAAATACAGTGCGATGGGTCGACTGGACACCCAGGTTCAACGAACCAAGATCGATGCCGCTGCGCCGAAATACTTCGACCACATCGGGCTGCAGGACGATGCCGCCGCCGCGGCTGTCCAAGTCGTTGGTCGAGCGCTCGAAGACGTCGACGTCCCAGCCGATCCGACGCAGCAGGTTGGCGGCAAAAAGACCGCCGAGCGAGCCGCCAATAACCAGCGCTCGGGGACTACTGGAAGGTGTGGATGTTGGGATGTTCATGGGCAACTCCGTTTCGGTGTTGCCACTTTGCTCCAAACCACTAACGATGATAATCAGGAGGTTTTCATCTTCTCCTTTGCGCTATGCGCAAAGATCGATCCTGCCAGCCTTAGGCCGAACCGACAGCCGACAAGGAAGCCGTCTGCGTGTAGCGGTCCCAATACGGCGGGCTGCCGAAATGCTTCTCCATGAAATCCAGGAAGCAGGCCAACTTCTTTGATCCACGCCGGTTGGGGAGATAGGCCGCCCAGATGGCGCCTTCGGTGGCGCCGGGCGTAGCCGTCCAATCTTCCAGCACTCGGATCAACCGACCCGCCGCCAAATCCTCACCGACCAGCCAGGTTGGCATCAACAGCAGACCGCCCCCCCCGATCGCGACCTCGCGCAGCAATTCCGAGCCATTGGCCTTTAGATTGCCCGACACCGTCACTTTTTCGCTTTTGCCGTCGCGCGCGAGAATCCACGTAGGACTGCCATTGAGGTAGTCGAATTGAAGGCAGTTGTGCTGTGCCAGGTCGGAGGGCTTAGCCGGGGCACCATGCTGGCCAAGGTAGTCGGGACTCGCGCATATCACCCGGCAATGCGGCGCCAGCTTGCGGGCAATCAGCTCCGTGGATGCCATGGGTCCGAGGCGGATAGCCACATCGATGCGCTCCATCGCCAAGTCGGCCACCGTGTCAGACAAGCGGATGTCGAGCTGGATGCCCGGGTACTCCCGCAGGAATCCAGGCAGTGTGGGCCCCACGTGCAAGCGTCCGAATGCGACCGGCATAGCGACGCGCAACAAGCCGGCAGGGGGACCGGATACCTCGCTCACCGTCCGATCGGCACCCTCCAGTTCCTCCAGGATGCGCCGGGCGTCCTCGTAATACTGGCGACCCTCTTCCGTCAACGTCACGCTGCGGGTCGAGCGGTTCATCAGTCGCGCTCCCAGGTGTGCCTCCAGCGCGTTCAGTTGCCGCGTCAGCGACGAAGGCGCGACGCCCAGTCGGCGCGCCGCCGGAGCGAAGCCGCCTTGTTCGACCACCGCCACAAACGCGCTCAATGCTGCAAAACGATCCATGGCGACCTTTGCACTCCACGCAATGAAGAAGTCTAATTTTACTGAATTATCAACTCAAGTGAATGCGAGCAAGATGACTCCACTGCAAACAGGAGAACCATCATGACCATTCACATCACCGTCACATCCGACTTCATTTGCCCCTGGTGCTTCATCGGCGAACGCCGTTTAGCCAAGGCGATCCAGGCCCTGCCAGCTGACACCGCCGTCGAGTTGAAATGGCGCCCATTTGAGTTGAATCCCGATATGCGTTCTGAGGGTTTAAACCGCAAGACTTATCGGTCGCTGAAGTTCGGTAGTTGGGAACGCAGCCAGCTAATGGACGCACAAACCGCAGTCGCCGCCCGCGGCGACGACATAGCCTTCAACTACGACGCGATGGAGAAGACACCCAACACCTTCCTTGCGCATCGGTTGATGCGGCTCGCCGAACACCATGGGCTGGCAACGGAAGTCGCCCGGGCCGTATTTTCCGCCTACTTCGAGCACGGTCGTGACATCGGCAACGTCGCCACGTTGGTCGACATAGCGACGGAGAACGGTCTGGACCGTCAACAGACAGAGGCCTTTCTGGCTGGAGAAGAAGGAGTGGAAGAGGTCCGCGCCGCCGAGCGGGATGGCCAGGGCCGGGGCGTTCGCAGCGTTCCGCTGTTCGACATCGGCGGGGAGATCATCAGTGGTGCGCAATCCGTACAGACCTTCACCACTGCCCTACAGCGCGCCATGGAACAGGACGACGCCTGCACTGGCGGCGCCTGCTCGATCGGCTGAGGGGCACGACGATGCGCCCTTCAACACTCACGCAGCATCCGGGTTTTGCCCGGATGTTTCAGCCCGACCGGCTGACGCTTGGATTGATGCAACCCATGGCGCCGTTGATCAACGGTGTCCCGGACATGGCGGGTCAACTCGCGCTGGCCGCCCGGGCTGACGCGCTGGGCTTCGCGGCGCTATGGGTGCGGGACGTCCCATTGTTTGACCCGGAGTTCAACGATGCCGGGCAAATCTACGATCCGTGGGTTTGGCTCGGCCAACTGGCAGCCGTGACTCGACGCATTGCCCTGAGCAGCGCCGGCATCGTGCTCCCGCTTCGGCACCCGCTGCATACCGCGAAGGCAGCCGCCTCGGTTGATGCGGTCAGCGGCGGACGATTTCTGCTGGGGGCGGCATCAGGTGACCGTGCAAGCGAATACCCCGCCTTCGACCGGTCACATGCATCGCGCGGCGAGGCCTATCGCGAATATATCGAGGTCATTCGCCGCAGCACCTCCGAGGATTACCCAGAGCTATCAGGCACGTTCGGAAGCCTGCGTAACCTGGATCTGTTGCCCAAGGCAACCGACGGGCACCTGCCGCTACTGGCAGTCGGCAGCGCGCAGCAGAGCCTGCAATGGATCGCCCGCCATCTTGATGGGTGGGTCACCTACTTCCGCCCGCTGGAACAGCAGCGGCCTCGGATCGATACTTGGAATCGCACCGTCCAGTCGATCGCCGAGGGTACCTTCCTGCCTTTTACCGAGTCGATGTTCATTGACCTCGCCGAAGATCCGGACACAGCACCTTCACCGATCTTCCTGGGCTACCGGCTCGGTCGCCATCGTCTGGTTGAGGAGCTCACCGCGTTCGCGAAGGCAGGCGTTCATCACGTCGCCTTCAACCTGCGGCACAGTACGCGGCCCGCCGATGAGGTCATGCAGGAACTCGCCGAGTTCGTACTGCCCTCTTTTCCGTCCTTGCAGGCACCAACGACGCCCCCGTCACAGGCACCATGATTGTCAGATGATTTCAAACGGCGGCCTTGGGCTTGCTCGTATCGCCCTTTTTGAATCCCCGGTCGCCGGCGATGAACGCCTCCAGCATGTGCGGGATCAGCGTTACCGCATCAACCGCCTCGCCATACGCCTGCGCGTGCAGCGCGGCGTAGCGGTCGAGGTCGGCTTTCAGGCTGGCCGGGCAGGCGAAGGTCAGTTTGACGCTCTCGGTCTTGAGCAGCCGCCCCAGCCGCAGCTTCTTGGTCGTGCTCATCGTGAAGTCCCCCGATTGAAGAACAGCGGCTGGTACGGCCGCAGCACCAGATCCCGGTTGACGATGATGCGAACCGGCAGGCCCGGCCGCTCGGTCAAGGTGGGCTGGATGTTGAGGTTGCGCCGGGTCATCTGGCCGACCTGATTGATGCTGTCCTGTGCGCTATCGCGCCCGGCGATGATGATGCGATCACCGTCCTGGCGGTTCTCCGGCGCGGCCAGTTCGGCGCCGACGCCCAGCAGCGTGGTCAGCACCGCACCGGCGAAGATGCGATCCCAATGCCAATCGACGCCATCCTCCAGGCCGGCGTAGCCGGCCGGGTCAGTGCCGACCAAGTTGTCGAGCGTGAGCGAGGACGTGTCGGGCAGGATGATCCGGTTCCAGACGACTTGAACGCGGCTCTGCCCGTAGCTGACCTGGCTGTTGTAGCGGCCGAGGATGCGCGAACCCTGCGGAATCAGCAGGAAGCGCCCGGCGGCCGTGTCATAGACCGGCTCCGTCACCGTGGCGATCACATCGCCCGGCAAGTCCGACTTGATGCCTGTGACCAGAGCCCCGGTGACCACCGTTCCGGCCATCACCTGATACGGCGATGCGGGCATTTGCAGGCTGCCGGAATTACGGGTTTCCGTGGTTCCGGCTTGCTGGAACGCCTCCTTCTGGTCTTGCCTGTTCTGCACGGCCGTCGGGTCGGCAGGCTGGGCCGCCGTCGAGGCCGGCCCACGGTATGGCCGGCAGCACTTGTGATTATTCTTTCGTAGGATGGGGGCGAGTCACTCTGTCATGCTTGGCCGGGCATGAAGTAAATGCACTACGCGTTCAATGGCGCGCTTCCATCAACTCGGAAATCGCGGGCTGGTGACGCAGCATCACACCGCGCCACACCAGTCAACGCCGCCTCACTCCCACTCAATCGTAGCCGGCGGCTTCCCGGAGATGTCATACACCACCCGCGACACGCCCCGCAGTTCATTGATGATGCGGTTGCTCACCGTGCCCAGGAAGTCATACGGCAGGTGCGCCCAGTGCGCGGTCATGAAATCGATGGTCTCCACCGCACGCAGTGCGATCACCCACTCATAGGCACGCGCGTCACCCACCACGCCCACCGACTTCACCGGCAGGAACACCGCGAACGCCTGGCTGGTCTTGTCGTACAGGTCGGCCTTGCGCAGTTCATCGATGAAGATCGCGTCGGCCTTGGCTAGCAGCTCGGCGTACTCACGCTTCACTTCGCCCAGGATGCGCACGCCCAGGCCGGGGCCCGGGAACGGATGGCGGTAGACCATGCTGCGCGGCAGGCCGAGTTCGACGCCGAGGCGACGCACTTCGTCCTTGAACAGTTCGCGCAGCGGTTCCACCAGGCCCAGCTTCATGTGCTCCGGCAGGCCGCCGACGTTGTGGTGGCTCTTGATCACGTGGGCCTTGCCGGTCTTGCTGCCGGCCGACTCGATCACGTCGGGATAGATGGTGCCCTGTGCCAGCCACTTGGCGTTGCTGAGCTTGTTGGACTCTTCATCGAAGATGTCCACGAACAGGTTGCCGATGATCTTGCGCTTGGCTTCCGGGTCGGCCACGCCTTCGAGCTTGTCGAAATAGCGGTCGGCGGCATTCACGCGGATCACCTTGACGCCCATGTGCTCGGCGAACATCGCCATCACCTGGTCGCCCTCCTGCCAGCGCAGCAGGCCGGTGTCGACGAACACGCAGGTCAGCTTGTCACCGATCGCCTTGTGCAGCAGCGCGGCCACGACGGACGAATCGACGCCGCCGGACAGGCCCAGGATCACTTCATCGTCGCCCACCTGTTCGCGCACGCGGGCGATCTGGTCGTCGATGATGTTGGCCGCCGTCCACAGGGTTTCGCAGCCGCACACATCCACCACGAAACGGCGCAGCAGCGCCTGGCCCTGCAGGGTGTGGGTCACTTCCGGGTGGAACTGCACGCCGTACCAGCGCTTCTCTTCGTTGGCCATCGCCGCGACCGGGATGCGGTCGGTGGTGGCGGTGACGGTGAAGCCGGGGGGAGCGACGGAGACGTGGTCGCCGTGGCTCATCCATACGTTCAGGCGGGCCTCGCCCGGGTGATCGCTCAGGCCCTTGAACAGCGAATCCGGGGCGACGACGTTGACCTCGGCGTGGCCGAACTCACGCTGGTCGGCCGCTTCGGTGGCACCACCGAGCTGGGCGGCCAGGGTCTGCATGCCGTAGCAGATGCCGAACACCGGCAGGCCGCTGTCGAATACTTCCTGCGGCGCGGCCGGCGCACCGGGCAGCGTGGTCGATTCCGGGCCACCGGACAGGATGATGCCCTTTGCACCGAACGCAGCGATCTCCGCCGGATCGTGGTCCCAGGCCCAGATTTCGCAGTACACGCCGATCTCGCGGATGCGGCGGGCGATCAGCTGCGTGTACTGCGCGCCGAAATCGAGGATCAGGATCTTGTCGTTATGGATGTTGGTCATGGTGCCCGGGCAATGCAGGAGTGGATACAAAAACGGAACCGGCGGCGGATAGAGAAAGAGGAACGGGAATCAGCTTCCTCGTTCCTCTTTGCTCATGCCGCGTCAGGCGCGGTAGTTCGGCGGCTCTTTGGTGATCTGCACGTCGTGGACGTGGCTCTCCCGTTGGCCGGCACCGCTGATCTTGACGAACTTCGGCTTGCTGCGCATGTCTTCGACGGTGCCGCAGCCCACGTAACCCATGGTGGCGCGCAGGCCGCCCATCAGCTGGTGGATGATGCCGCCGACCGGACCGCGGTACGGCACGCGGCCTTCGATGCCTTCCGGTACCAGCTTGTCGGCGCTGGAGGCGTCCTGGAAATAACGGTCCTTGGACCCCTTCTCCATCGCGGCCAGCGAGCCCATGCCACGGTAGCTCTTGTACGAACGGCCCTGGAACAACTCGGTTTCGCCGGGCGATTCCTCGGTACCGGCCAGCAGGCCGCCGATCATGATGGTCGACGCGCCGGCGGCCAGCGCCTTGCCGATGTCGCCGGAGTAACGGATGCCACCGTCGGCGATCAGCGGGATGCGGTCCTGCAGCGCTTCAGCCACCAGGTCGATGGCGGTGATCTGCGGCACGCCGACGCCGGCAACCACGCGCGTGGTGCAGATGGAGCCCGGGCCGATGCCCACCTTGACCGCGTCGGCACCACTGTCCAGCAGCGCCAGTGCCGCTTCGCCGGTGCAGATGTTGCCACCGACGACCTGCACGTGCGGGAACTTCTTCTTGACCCAGCTCACGCGGTCCAGCACGCCCTGCGAATGGCCGTGCGCGGTGTCGACCACCAGTACGTCCACGCCGGCGGCGACCAGCGCTTCGACGCGATGGTCGGTATCGCCGCCGACGCCCACGGCAGCACCGACCAGCAGGCGCGTGGCGGTGTCCTTGGCGGCGTTCGGGTAGTCGGTGTTCTTCTGGATGTCCTTGACGGTGATCAGGCCGCGCAGGGCAAAATCATCGTTGACCACCAGGATCTTCTCGATGCGGTTGCGATGCAGCAGCAGTTGCACTTCTTCCGAAGCGGCGCCTTCCTTGACCGTGATCAGGCGATCCTTCTTGGTCATGATGTGGCGGACCGGATCGTCCAGCTCGGTTTCAAAGCGCATGTCGCGGTGGGTCACGATGCCCACCAGCTGGCCGCCATCCACCACCGGCACGCCGGAGATGTTGCGCGCACGGGTCAGTGCCAGCACGTCGCGGATGGTGGTTTCCGGGCCGACGGTGATCGGATCGCGGATGACGCCGGCCTCGAACTTCTTGACCTTCGCCACTTCGGCGGCCTGCTGTTCCACGCTGAGGTTCTTGTGGATGATGCCCATGCCGCCGAGCTGGGCCATGGCGATGGCCAGGCGGGCTTCGGTGACCGTATCCATGGCAGCCGAGAGGATCGGAAGCTTCAGCCGCAGGTCGCGGGTCAGCCGGGTTTCCAGGCTGACATCCTTGGGCAGGATCAGGGAGTGTGCGGGGACGAGCGAGACGTCGTCGTAAGTAAGAGCTTCAGCCTGGATGCGCAGCATCGGCATACCCGAGATGTGGGGAAGCGCGTCATTTTACCCTGATTCGCGCCGCAATGGCAGGGGGCGGATGCGACGCAGTGTCGCACTGGCGACACCCCGGTAGCGCCGGGCCATGCCCGGCGAGCACAACGGCGCTGCGGGGAATCCGCCGGGCATGGCCCGGCGCTACCGTCAGAATGCTTCCGCGGCTTCGATCGTGTTCTGCATCAACGTGGCCACGGTCATCGGCCCTACCCCGCCCGGCACCGGCGTGATCCAGCTGGCGCGCGAGGCGGCTGCCTCGAAACCGACGTCTCCCACCAGGCGGCCGTCATCCAGGCGATTGATGCCGACGTCGATCACCACCGCACCCGGCTTCACCCATTCACCCGGCACGATATCCGGACGGCCCACCGCCACCACCAGGATGTCGGCGTTGCGCACGGCCTGTTCCAGCACGTCCCGTGGGGTGAACTTGTGGCAGCTGGTGACGGTGCAGCCGGCGATCAGCAGCTCCAGGCCCATCGGGCGGCCCACGTGGTTGCTGACCCCCACGATGGTCGCATTGCGGCCCCGCACCGGCTGGTCGGTATGGCCAAGCAGGGTGGTGATGCCGCGCGGCGTGCACGGCCGCAGGCCGAACTCACGCAGGGCCAGATGGCCGACATTCTCCGGATGGAAGCCGTCCACGTCCTTGCGCGGGTCGATGCGCTGGATCAGCCGGCGTGCATCGGGGATGCCCGGGAGCGGCAGCTGGATCAGGATGCCGTGGATCCTGGGGTCCGCGTTCAGCTGGTCGATCAGGGCCAGCAGCTCGGCTTCGCTGGTGCCGGCCGGCAGGTCGAAATCGTGCGCTTCGATGCCGACCTTCTCTGCGGCGCGGCGCTTGTTGCGCACGTAGACCGTCGAAGCCGGGTCCCCCCCCACCAGCACCACCGCCAGCCCGGGACGGCTGCCGCCCGCTGCGATGCGGGCATCGACACGCACCTTCAGGCTGTCGAGCAGGTCCTCGGAAATACGGCGGCCGTCAAGGATGCGGGCGGTTGCGGAAGCGTCGGTGTTCAAGGTCATCGAAAGGCGGGCGTGGGGGCGACGGGAGGGTATTGTCCCTGATTCAGCCGGTGCTGGGGGCCTGCCGACTGTAGAGCGGGCCCCTCGCCCGCTGCTGTTGGCGTGGTGGCGGAGCCAGGCGCAGCGGGTCATGGCCGGCCCTGCCCGGTGCCGTGTACGTTACGCCTCCGGGGGCACCTGGTCGGCATTCAAGGTACGCGACTGCCGCTTGGGTGCAGTGAACGGGGTGGGTGTCGGCACGCCAGGCAGCGCACTGCCGAACGCCATGTGCGCCCCTGCACGCAGGCTGCCGCCGGCCATCTCCAACTGGAAACGCTCGGCATCGCGCTCGCGTATCTGCTCGGCGATATCGCGCGCATCGTCTTCCTCGGCACCCAGTTCCATCAGCGCGGCCTGGCCGAACATCACCGCCGATTCGAAGGTTTCGCGGATCTGGAAATCCACGCCGGCATGGATCAACCGCAGCGAATGTTCGCGGTCGAACGAGCGCACCAGCAGCTTGGCCTGCGGGAATTCGTGCGCCGCCAGTTCGACGATGCGGTCGGCCTCTTCGGGGCTGTTGACGCATACCGCGATGGCGCGTGCCGTGCCCGCACCCGAAGCGTGCAGCACGTCCAGCCGGGTGCCGTCGCCGTAATAGATCTTGAAACCGAAGCGTTCGGCGCTGTGGATCATTTCGACGTCGTTGTCGATGATGGTGACGTCCACGTCGCGTGCCAGCAGCGACTGGCTGGCCACCTGCCCAAAGCGGCCGAAGCCGATCAGCAACACGCTGCCGGACAGCCCATCGGCTGCCTCCACGCCTTCCAGGCTGACCACCGCTGCCGGTGCGAAGCGGCGATGGACCAGCACCACCAGCGGCGTCAGCGCCATGGACAACACCACCACCGCGGTGAAATTGGCATTGATGTCCACGTCGATTACGCCGGCGCTGGCAGCCGCGGCGAACAGTACGAAAGCAAACTCCCCGCCCTGCGCCATCACCACCCCACGATCCAGCGCCTGCGCATGGCTGCTGCCCAGCAGCCGCGCCACGACATAGATGCACAACGCCTTGGCGGCCATCAGCGCCACCACCAGGCCGGCGATCAGCGGCCAGTTGCCGGCCACCACGCCCAGGTCCAGCGCCATGCCCACGCTGAGGAAGAACAGCCCCAGCAGGATGCCGCGGAAGGGTTCGATATCGGCTTCGATCTGGTGGCGGAAGGTCGACTCGCTGAGCAGCACCCCTGCCAGGAACGCGCCCATCGCCATCGACAGGCCAGAGAGCTGCATCAGCAGCGCTGCGCCCAGCACCACCAGCAACGCCGCGGCAGTCATCACTTCACGCGCCTTGGCTGCGGCCAGGATGCGGAACAACGGATTGAGCAGGAAGCGGCCGACCAGCACCAGGCCGAGCACTGCCCCGGCACCGATCACGATCGACAGCCAGCGCGACCCTTCGCCATCGGCACTGCCGGCAGACGGGCCCATGAAAGCGACCAGCGCCAGCAAGGGCACGATCAACAGATCTTCGAACAGCAGGATCGAGACGATCTTCTGGCCCGGCGGCAGCGCGATGTCCCCGCGCTCGGCCAGCAGTTGCATCACCACGGCGGTGGAGGTGAGTACGAAACCGGTGGCACCGATGAAGGCCACCTGCCAGGGGAGCCCGAACAGTTTGGCGATGAGGGTCAATACCACCGCGCAGGTGGTGATCTGCAGCGTGCCCAGCCCGAAGATCTCCTTGCGCAGGCTCCACAGGTGCGAAGGCCGCATCTCCAGGCCGATGACGAAAAGAAACATCACCACGCCGAGTTCGGCGGTATGCAGGATCGCCTGCGGATCAGAGAACCAGCCCAGCCCGAACGGACCGATCACCAGGCCGGCGGTGAAATACCCCAGCACCGATCCGAGGCCGAAACGCCGGAACAAGGGCACCATCACCACCGCCGCCCCCAGCAGGGCGACGACCTTGACCAGTTCGCTGGTCGCTGCTTCTACCGCCATGCGGTGTTCCCTTCAATTCACTTGATTGACGTCAACGATAGGGCATGCACGTGCGTCCCGGTAGAGCGGGGCCATGCCCCGCTGCTTCTGGCTGTGACGGGCATGGCCCGTCACTACCCTGCGTCTCGGTAGAGCGGGGCCATGCCCCGCTGCTTCTGGCGGTGACGGGCATGGCCCGTCACTACCCTGCATCCCGGTAGAGCGGGGCCATGCCCCGCTGCTTCTGCCGGTGACGGGCATGGCCCGTCACTACCCTGCGTCTCGGTAGAGCGGGGCCATGCCCCGCTGCTTCTGGCGGTGACGGGCATGGCCCGTCACTACCCTGCCTCCCGGTAGAGCGGGGCCATGCCCCGCTGCTTTTGGCGGTGACGGGCATGGCCCGTCACTACCCTGCATCCCGGTAGAGCGGGGCCATGCCCCGCTGCTTCTGGCGGTGACGGGCATGGCCCGTAACTACCCTGCCTCCCGGTAGAGCGGGGCCATGCCCCGCTGCTTCTGGCGGTGACGGGCATGGCCCGTCACTACCCTGCGCCCCGGTAGAGCGGGGCCATGCCCCGCTGCTTCTGCCGGTGACGGGCATGGCCCGTCACTACCGGTAAAGCGGGGTCAACGCATGCGGCGGCCAGCCGTCACCCGCCGCTGCAGAAGGCGGCGTAGTCGATGTAACCGGGGAACGGCGTGCCGGGGGCGCAGACGGCACACTGCGGGTCGGGGCGGATGCGGGTTTCGCGGAAACGCATGTCCAGCGCGTCGAAGCGCAGCAGTCGTCCGGTCAGCGGCTCGCCGATGCCGAGCAGCAGCTTCACCACTTCGGTGGCCTGCAGCACGCCAGCCAGCCCTGGCAGCACCCCCAGCACCCCGGCTTCGGCACAGTTGGGGGCAAACTCCGGCGGCGGTGGCTCGGGAAACAGGCAGCGGTAACAGGGCGCCACGCCACGCTGCCGGCCGGCATCGAACACGCTCACCTGTCCGTCGAAGCGTTCGATCGCCGCATGGACCAGCGGTTTGGCGTGCTTGATGCACGCGTCGTTGAGCAGGTAGCGCAGGGGAAAGTTGTCCGAGCCATCCAACACCACGTCGATGCCTTCAAGCAGCGCGTCGATGTTGGCCGAGGTCGCCCGTTCGGCGATGGCCTCGACGGTGATGGAAGGGTTGAGGGCGAGCAGCCGCTGCCGCGCCGAGTCCACCTTCGGCGTGCCGATGCTGGCTTCGGTATGCAGGATCTGCCGCTGCAGGTTGCTGCGTTCCACGTGGTCGTCGTCGACCATGCGCAGATGCCCTACCCCGGCCGCAGCAAGGTAGAAGCTGGCGGGAGCGCCCAGGCCGCCGGCGCCCACCACCAGCACGCGCGCGCGCTGCAGGATCCGCTGGCCGGCTTCGCCGACCTGTGGCAACAACATGTGGCGGGAGTAGCGATCATAGAAGTCGCGGTCTTCGTCGCTGGCCAGCGGCTGCACCAGCGGCAGGTCCTGCACGCGCCAGGCCACGGTGCCTCCAGCGACCGAAGCGACATTGGCATAGCCGGCGTCATGCAGTGCCTGCGCCGCGTTCAGCGAGCGCCTGCCGGTCTGGCAGATCAGCAGGATTTCCTGCCCTGGGTGCGGCAGGTGCAGCGCGGGTTCCGCCTGCAGATCGCCCTTGGCGATGCCACGCGCTCCTTCAGCCATGCCGCCAGCGCGCTCGTGCGCTTCGCGCACGTCGATCAGGACAGCGCCATGGGCGATGCGTTCGTGGGCCAGCTTCGGGGAGATTTCCTTGATGCTCATGGCGACATTATCGGCCATGGCGGGTGCAATGGCGGGAGCAGCGGGGCATGGCCCCGCTCTACCGGGTGGGCTGCACCGATCGACGTAACCGCGCGGGTCGCACGGATCCCGGTAGTGACGGGCCATGCCCGTCATCGCCAGATGCAGCGGGGCATGGCCCCGCTCTACCGGGGCCATGCCCGTCACAACAGCAGGTCAGCGACCCTTGACGTGCTTCATCAGGCGGCGCTTGGCCTTGACTTGGCGTTCGGTCAGCGGGTTCTTCTTGCCTTCGTACGGGTTGGCACCTTCGCGGAAGATGAACTGCACCGGGGTGCCGACCAGTTTGAAGCGCTTGCGGAAGAAGTTCTCCAGGTAGCGCTTGTACGAATCCGGCAGGTCCTTCAGGCGCGTGCCGTGCACGATGAAGGTCGGCGGGTTGGCGCCGCCCGGATGCACGTAGCGCAGCTTGGACACATGCCCACGGATGGCCGGCGGCGGATTGGTCTCGTAGGCCACTTCCAGCGCCTTGTTGACTTCGCTGGTGCTGAACTCGTGGTTGGCCGAGGCATGCGCACGATGCACCGCGCGGAACAGCTCGCGCAGGCCCGAACCGTGCATCGCCGAAATACGCACCGACTCCGCCCACGGAACGAATCCCAGGCGCAGCGACAATTGCGTCTCGGCCTGTTCGCGCTGGTAGTCGGTCAGCCCATCCCACTTGTTGATGGCGATCACCAGTGCACGACCCGCATCCAGCACCGCGCCCAGCACGCTGGCGTCCTGGTCGGTGACGCCTTCATGCGCGTCCAGCATCAACACGGCCACCTGGCACTGCTCGATCGCCTGCAGTGTCTTGACCACGGAGAACTTCTCCACCGCCTCATCCACCCGCGCCTTCCGGCGCAGGCCGGCGGTGTCGATCAGGCGGTACTCGCGGCCGTCACGTTCCAGGTCCACCGAGATGGAATCGCGGGTGGTGCCCGGCACTTCCGAGGCGATCATCCGCTCTTCGCCCAGGATGCGGTTGACCAGCGTCGACTTGCCCACGTTGGGACGGCCGACGAAGGCAATGCGCACCCGGTTCGGATCGTTGTCCATCTCCTCGGTGCTGCCCTCTTCCGGCAGGCGCTGCACGACTTCATCGAGAAGATCGTCCAGGCCCTGGCGGTGGGCTGCGGAGATGGTCAGCATTTCGCTGAAGCCGTAGCGCGAGAACTCCGCGCGCACGGTGTCTTCGTCGGTGCCGTCGATCTTGTTGATCAGCAACACCTTGGGCTGCTGCTGCTTGCGCAGCCAGGCCAGGATGTCATCGTCCAGCGAAGAGGTGCCGTCACGCGCGTCGACCACGAAGATGATCAGGTCGGCTTCGGCAGCCGCGGCACGAGCCTGGCGTGCGGTAGCACCGGCCAGGCCTTCCTCCTGTTCGGCGATGCCGCCGGTGTCCACGATCAGGAACGGGTTGTCCTCATCCAGGCGACAGACACCGTAGTTGCGGTCACGGGTCACGCCGGGCTGGTCATGGACCAGCGCGTCGCGGGTGCGCGTGAGCGCGTTGAAGATTGTGGACTTGCCGACATTCGGCCGTCCGACCAGGGCGACCAGGGGCAGCATCGCGTTTACTCCGTGATTAATTGGCCAACCGGTAGGCGGTCAGCTTGCCTTCGACGTTCTGCACCAGCAGGACCCCGTCGGCGACTATCGGTTGGGCCTTGACGGTCCCGCCGGTCTTTGCCCGGGCGGCCATCGCGCCATCGGATTGTTGCAGCCAGTGCACGTAGCCATCGAGATCGCCGACGACCACATAATCGCCCTGCAACGCCGGCCCGGTCAGCTCGCGACGCGCCAGGCCGGTCTGCGACCAGCTGGCCGTGCCGCTCTGCTTGTCCAGGCCGAACACGCCGCCCTGGTTGTCGGTGACGATGGCGTAGGACGAGGACAGGGCGACGCCACCGGCGCCACCATGGTCACGTGCCCACAACGGACGACCGGTCGGGCCTTCGATGGCCATGGTCTGGTTCTTGAAGCTGCTGGCGTACAGCGTGGAGCCTTCCAGCACCGGTGCGCCGTCGATGTCGGCCATGCGGTCCAGCTCGGTACGCCCTTCCGGGTTGCCGACCACCTGGTCCCACAGGGTGCGGCCGTCGGCAGACGCCAGCGCGGAGATGCTGCCGTCATCGTTGCCGATGAACAGCACGCCCGGGCCCGGCACGATCGGCGCGTTGCCGCGCACGGTCAGCGCCGGCAGTTCGCGCGGGTTGAACCAGCGCTGGGTGCCGTTGGATACATCCAGCGCGGTGATGCGGCCATCGTTGCTGCGCACGTACACCATGCCCTGGCCGATGGAGGGGGCGGAAATCACTTCACCCGAGACCTTGGCGCGCCACTTCTCGGTGCCGTCATTGGCGTCAAGCGCGATGACCTGGCCGTCCAGCGTGCCGATGGCCACCAGCCCCTCGCCCACGCCCGGTCCACCGGACAGGCGTAGCTTCGGCTTCTTCTTTTCCTTGGCCGGCTTGTAGGTCCAGACGTTCTTGCCGGTCTGCAGGTCGATGGCATGCACGCCGCCGGTGATCGCCGCGGCATAGACACGGCCATCGGCCACTGCCGGGCCCTGGCGGACGCCGATGCGGTCTTCACCCTTGCCCAGGTTCACCGACCACATCTTGTCGACCTTGACGGTCGAGTCGAACTTCACCAGTTCGGCCGGCTCCTGCAACTTCTTCGCTTCGGCGTCCTTGCCGGCGAACCAGCCCTTCACCGTGCTGCAGCCGGACAGCGCCATGCCGAGCATCGCAACCATGGCAAACCGCTTGAGGATGACCATCTGACCCATTACACCGACTCCTCGGTTGCCGCGACCTTGCCGCCAGCATCCATCAACTTGGTTTCCAGCAGGCGCCGCTGCGGCGCCGCCACGTCCAGCGTCTTGAGCGCCTTCTCATACTGTTCGCGGGCCTGGTCACGCTTGCCCTGCGCCGCCAGTGCATCGCCGTGGATCTCCAGCGCGCCGGCGTCGGTCGCCTGGCCAAGCAGGGTGATCGCTTCCGCGCCCTTGCCGGTCGCCACCAGCAGCCGCGCGATGCGCAGGTCCACCACGTGCTTCAGGTCGCCTTCCACGTCCAGCGCGCGCAGCGTCGCCAGTGCGTCGTCGTTCTTGCCGGCTTCCACCTGGGCCTTGGCCAGCTGCAGCGCAGCCAGTTCCGAATAGATGTTGGACGGACCGGCGTCGAGCGCCTTGACCGCCTTGCCGGCATCGTCGAGCTTGTTGTCCTGGATGCCCTGGAGCACCTTCTGGTACTCGATGTTGGCCGCTGCCAGCTTGTTGCCGTGTTCCTGCTGCCACCACTGCCAGCCGCCGATGGCACCGATGGCAATCACTACGCCGCCGATGATGCTCAGGCCATTCTTCCGCAGCCAAGTGCGGACGCGTTCACTTTGTTCGTGCTCGTCGAGCAGGTCGTCGATCGCCATGCGTACTCTCGCCCTACCCGTGCCGGAGGCAAGCTCGCCGGGGAGGACTGTTCAATGGATTGTGGATTCCGGCCCGGGCCTCAGTGTGAAACCGGGACCACGGAGCCGTCAGAGGATACCGCAAAGCGTGCAACGTTGGCTCGCTGATATGGCCCAAGATCAATCATGGCGCCATTCTGCTGAACCTCCACCTGCGATGCATTGCCCAGCACGATCCGGCCCACCTGGCCCGGTGCGAAGCTGCGCGACTGCCCTGCGGGGATCAGCGCCTTCTCCACCGTGCCGCCATCAGGGGCGGTGATTTCCACCCAGCTGTCACCGCTGAACTGCAGTGCCAGGGCACGACCGGCGGCAACCGGTTCGGCCGCCGGACGCGGCACCGGCGTCAGCGATGCCATGTAAGGCGCCGGTGCCGGACGCGCTGCCGGGGGCTGTGGCATCCCGTTCGGGGCGGCGGCCGGGCCGCCCTCGCCATCGGCGGCGGGTGCCACCGCGACGGTGGACGGGATCACATCCAGCGAGGCGGTGTTCAATCCGGCGTCCAGGTGGCTGCGGGTGGCAAACCATACCGGTACGGCCAGCGCGGCGGTGATGCCGACATACAACAGGCGGCGCCCCAGGCTTTCGGCGATGCGCCGCGCGCGCGGGGTGTGGGTGTGGCTGACCAGGGTGGGCGGCACGATCGGGCCCACCTGCGCCTGCTCCAGCACTTCACCCACGTCCACGCCCAGCAGGCGGGCATAACTGCGCAACTGGCCACGTACGAACACCGGTGCGCCCAGGCGCTGCCAGCGCTCTTCTTCCAGCGAACGCACCACCTGTGCAGGCATGTGCAGTCGCTGTGCCACCTCGTCGAGGGTCAGTCCTGCCGCTTCCCGGGCCTGGCGCAGGCGCTCACCACAGCCTGCTGCCGTCTCGAAAGCGTTCACGGTCTGGTTATCGGTCACGATGCTTCAACCCTTGGAATTGGGGTCCGCATCCTGCGGAAATTCCTGTCGAATCTGTTGTTGGTAACGCGCGGCCGCTGCCGCATCGCCCAGTCGCGTTTCGATTTGCGACGCCAGTTGTAACACGGAACGTGTTGGTGATGCAGCCGCAAGCCGACGTTCGGAGAATGCACGCGCCTCCATGAAGCTGTCTTTCTGGAAGGCAAGCTGCGCCATGACTTCCAGCGCCTGCGCATTACGGGGGTCACGAACCAGGGCAGCACGCAGGTCCCGCTCGGCCCGTTCCGGCTGCCCGGCCTGGAGGGCGCAGGCGCCCGCGTTGGACAGGGCCACCGACGCCGTGGCGTAACCGGGAGCCGCCAGGGCACGATCGAACCAGCCCAGTGATTCGGCTGCCCGCCCCTGCTGGCACAGCCATGCCGCGTAATTGTTCAATACGTCGCCGCGCTCCGGGGCCTCGCTGGCCGCACGCTGCAACAAGGTACCGGCCTGCTGCGTGTCGCCGCGGCGCTGGGCGATGGAAGCCAGCAGGAGCAGCGCGTCAGGGCGCTCGGGCACCAGTTTCTGCGCTGCGCGCGCACGCTTTTCCGCCGACTGCAGGTTGCCCGCGCTGAAATCCGAACCGGCCAGGGTCAGCTGGGTCTGGTACTGGTGCTGGCGACGCACCTGGTCACCATCGCGGGCGGTGTAAGTCTGCGCGACCGCCATTCCGCCCTTGGGCAGCTTGGTGCCACCGGATCCGCCACAGCCGGCCAGCGCCAGCAGGCAGAGGATGCCGGCCGGCCACAGGCGCTCAGGCCGCAGCATCGCGCCCGGCCCCTTGCTGCAGGGACTTGTTGAACTCGGCCTGGCGGCGGGTACGGTCCATGACCTGCCCCTTCAGCTGGCCACAGGCCGCATCGATATCGTCGCCGCGGGTGCGTCGCACCATGGTCAGCACCTGCGAATCGAGCAGGATCTTCTGGAACGCACGGATCTGGGTTTCGTCCGAACGCTCGTAGCGGGTGCCCGGGAACGGATTGAACGGGATCAGGTTGACCTTGCCCGAGTTGGCCGCCTGCACCGCGTTGTCGAACTGGCGCATCAGCCGCGCCAGCTGGCGGGCGTGCTCGGGCTGGTCGTTGATGCCCTTCATCAGGGTGTACTCGAAGGTCACCGATTCGCGGCGCTTGTTGGCGCGCAGGTAGCGTGCGCAGGAAGCCATCAGCTCGACGATCGGATATTTCTTGTTGAGCGGAACCAGGGTTTCGCGCAGTTCGTCGTTCGGTGCGTGCAGCGACACCGCCAGCGATACGTCGCTCTCGCTGGACAACCGGTCGATCTGCGGCACCAGGCCGGAGGTCGACAGGGTCACGCGCTTGTTGGCCAGGCCATAGCCCAGGTCGTCGCGCATCACGCTCATGGCGCGCACGACGTTGTCGAAATTCATCAGCGGCTCGCCCATGCCCATCATCACCACGTTGGTGAGGCGGCGCTGCTGGTGCGGCACGTTGCCCAGGTGGCGCGCCGCGACCCACACTTGGCCGATGATCTCGGCGGTGGACAGGTTGCGGTTGAAGCCCTGGGTGGCGGTGGAGCAGAAGGTGCAGTTCAGCGCACAGCCGACCTGCGAGGACACGCACAACGTGCCCCGGTTCTTGTCCGGGATGTAGACCGCTTCGATGGCGTTCTTGCCATCGGTGCCCATCGCCAGCAACCACTTGTGGGTACCGTCGGCAGAAGGCTTGTCGAACACGATGTTCGGCACCAGCACCTCGGCATGCTGGTGCAGCTTTGCGCGCAGCGGCTTGCCGAGGTCGGTCATCAGATCGAAATCGGTAACGTAGCGATGGTGGATCCACTTCATTACCTGGTGGGCACGGTAGCGCGCTTCGCCGAGCGTGTCGGCGAAGAAGCGCTCCAACCCCTCGCGATCGAGGTCGAGCAGGTTCTGCTTGCCAGCGGAAGCGGCCGTCTTCGGCAGCGGCTGGATGGCGGGTGTCTGTACGACCTCGTTCACGGCATCACTCTCAGCGCGAAACGACTTCGGTGGCAGCGAAGAAGTAGGCGATTTCATTGGCGGCATTGTCGACCGAGTCCGAACCGTGGGCGGCGTTGGCATCGATCGAATCGGCGAAGTCGGCGCGGATGGTGCCCGGCGCGGCTTCCTTCGGATTGGTGGCACCGAGCAGGTCACGATGGGCCAGGACGGCGTTCTCGCCTTCCAGGGCCTGAATCATCACCGGGCCGGAGATCATGAACTCGACCAGCGCGTTGAAGAACGGGCGCTCGCGGTGCACGGCGTAGAAGCCTTCGGCTTCGGCGCGCGACAGCTGCTTGTACTTGGCGGCAACGATCTTCAGGCCAGCCTTTTCAAAGCGGGCGTAGATTTCACCGATGACGTTCTTGGCGACAGCGTCCGGCTTGATGATCGAAAGGGTGCGCTCCAGCGCCATGGTGGTATCTCCGAGGATCGGGCCACGGAAGGACCCGAGAGTAACATTAAAAAAACCCGCGTCAAAACGCGGGCTTAGCCTGATAAACGTGCGCGGATTGTAACGCTTGCAACCAGACAGCGTCCAGCGACCGGTTCAGCTGGCGCCGACGCCCTTCCGTAGCGCCGGGCCATGCCCGGCGGAAGACCCGGACGGCCGCCGCTGCGCTCGCCGAGCATGGCTCGGCGCTACCCGAGCTGGGCCATGCCCTTCCGTGGCGCCGGGCCATGCCCGGCGGATGGCCCGGACGGCTGCCGCTGCGCTCGCCGAGCATGGCTCGGCGCTACCCAAGCCGGGCCATGCCCTTCCGTAGCGCCGGGCCATGCCCGGCGGATGACCCGGACGGCCGCCGCTGCGCTCGCCGAGCATGGCTCGGCGCTACCCGAGCCGGGCCACGCCCTTCCGTGGCGCCGGGCCATACCCGGCGGATGGCCCGGACGGCCGCCGCTGCGCTCGCCGGGCATGGCTCAGCGCTACCCGAGCCGGGCCACGCCGTTCCGTAGCGCCGGGCCATGCCCGGCGGATGGCCCGAACGGCTGCCGCTGCGCTCGCCGAGCATGGCTCGGCGCTACCCGAGCTAGGCCACGCCCTTCCGTGGCGCCGGGCCATGCCCGGCGGATGGCCCGTGTTGCGCCGCACAATGCGCAAGCCGGCAGACGGGTCTAGTATCAAACAATCGTTTGATTGAACCCTGCCCTGCCCATGGCCAAGCCTGCCCACTTCTCCACCAAGGACCGCATCCTCGGCGCTGCCGAGGAACTGTTCGCGCTGCATGGTTTTGCCGGCACGTCGCTGCGCCAGGTCACCAGCCAGGCCGATGTGAACATCGCGGCGGTCAACTACCACTTCGGCTCCAAGGAAAACCTGGTCAACGAGGTGTTCCGCCGGCGTATGGATGAAATGACCGCCGCACGCATGGGCCAGCTGGAGAAGGCCCGCATCGACCACCCCGGCGAACTGCGCCCGGTGCTGGCCGCCTTCGTCGAGCCGGCGCTGGCGATGGCCCAGGACCGCCAGAGCGGCGGTGCCTTCGTGCGCGTGATCGCCCGCGCCTACGCGGAAAAGAACGACAGCCTGCGCAAGTTCCTGTCCGATCACTATGGCCATGTATTGCGTGAGTTCGGCAAGGCGATCGCCGCCTGCGTGCCGCAGCTCAGCAAGGAAGAGCTGTACTGGCGGCTGGACTTCCTGGCCGGGTCGCTGACCTACGCGATGGCCGACTTCGGCCTGATCAAGCGACCCGCAGGTGTCACCGAATCGGCGCATCGTGCCCATGCCGCCCAGGAACTGATCCATTTCGCCGAAGCCGGCTTCCGCGCCAGCGCAGCTGCCCCCGCTCCGACACCCCTCTCCACCCCGTAGAGCCGGGCCATGCCCGGCTTCCAGACAACAAAGGCTTATCGACATGTCCAATTCCCTGCTAGTCCGCCGCGCTGCCGTGCTGGGTGCCGGCGTCATGGGTGCCCAGATCGCAGCCCACCTGACCAATGCCGGCGTCGACACCGTATTGTTCGACCTGCCCGCCAAGGAAGGTCCGGCCGATGGCATCGTGCTCAAGGCGATCGCCAACCTGGGCAAGCTCAGCCCTGCCCCGCTGGCCAGCAAGTCCTACGCCGAGGCGATCACCCCGGCGAACTACGAGACTGGCCTTGAGCACCTGAAGGACTGCGACCTGATCATCGAAGCCATCGCAGAACGCATCGACTGGAAGCAGGACCTGTACAAGAAGATCGCCCCGTTCGTGGCCGATCATGCGGTGCTGGCCTCCAACACCTCCGGCCTGGGCATCAACAAGCTCGCCGACGTGCTGCCGGAACAGCTGCGCCACCGCTTCTGCGGCGTGCACTTCTTCAACCCGCCGCGCTACATGCACCTGGCCGAGCTGATTCCGGCCAGCACCACCGACGCCAGCGTGCTGGAAGGCCTGGAAGCGTTCCTGGTCACCACCCTGGGCAAGGGCGTGGTGTACGCCAAGGACACCCCGAACTTCATCGGCAACCGCATCGGCGTGTTCTCGATCCTGTCCACCATCCACCACACCCAGGCCTTCGGCCTGGGCTTCGATGAGGTGGACGGCCTGACCGGCCCGCTGGTCGGCCGCCCGAAGTCGGCCACCTACCGCACCTCCGACGTGGTCGGGCTGGACACCATGGCCCACGTCATCAAGACCATGGGCGACACCCTGCCGGATGATCCGTGGCATGAGTACTTCACCTCGCCGAAGTGGCTGGACGCGCTGATCGGCAAGGGCGCACTGGGCCAGAAGACCGGTGCGGGCATCTTCCGCAAGGTCGGCAAGGACATCGTGGTGCTGGACCTGGAGAAGCAGGACTACCGCCCCGCCGACCGCAGCGCCGCGCCGGAAGTGGTCGAGATCCTGAAGATCAAGAACCCCGCTGAAAAGTTCGCCAAGCTGCGCGAAAGCCAGCACCCGCAGGCGCAGTTCCTGTGGGCGACCTTCCGCGACCTGTTCCACTACAGCGCCTACCACCTGGCCGACATCGCCGAGACCGCGCGTGATGTCGACCTGGCCATCCGCTGGGGTTACGGCTGGTCGCTGGGCCCGTTCGAGACCTGGCAGGCGGCCGGCTGGAAGCAGGTTGCGCAGTGGATCGCCGATGACATCCTCGCCGGCAAGAGCATGAGCAACGCCCCACTGCCGGATTGGGTGTTCGACGGCCGCGACGGCGTGCACGCCGCCGAGGGCAGCTACAGCCCGTCGCGCAACGCCAAGCTGCCGCGTTCTTCGCTGCCGGTATACCAGCGCCAGCGTTTCCCGGATCCGCTGCTGGGCGAGACCTTCAGCCCCGGCGAGACGGTGTTCGAGAACGATGGCGTGCGCATGTGGCACGACGGCGACGGCATCGCCGTGGTCAGCTTCAAGACCAAGATGAACACCGTGTCCGACCACGTGCTCAACGGCCTGCAGGAAGCGATCAAGCGCGCCGAGCAGGACTACAAGGGCCTGGTGATCTGGCAGCAGAAGGAACCCTTCTCCGCCGGTGCGGACCTGGCCGGCGCGCTCGGCCTGCTGCAGGCCGGCAAGGTCGAGCAGTTCGAAGAGATGGTGCACAACTTCCAGCGCACCAGCCAGGCGATCAAGTACTCGCTGGTACCGGTGGTGACCGCCGTGCGCGGCCTGGCGCTGGGCGGCGGCTGCGAATTCCAGATGCACAGCGCCAAGAGCGTGGCCGCGCTGGAAAGCTACATCGGCCTGGTCGAGGCTGGCGTCGGCCTGCTGCCGGCCGGTGGTGGCCTGAAGGAACTGGCGGTGCGCGCTTCGCAGGCCGCCGGCCCGGGCGGTGATGTGTTCGCCGAACTGAAGAAGACCTTCGAAACCGTTGCGATGGCCAAGGTCTCCAACTCGGCGGTCAACGCCAAGGAACTGGGCCTGATGCGCGCCACCGACAAGGTGGTGTTCAACAGCTTCGAAGCGCTGCATATCGCCAAGGCCGAAGTGCTGGCGCTGGCCGAAGGCGGCTACCGTCCGCCGATGCCGGCCCGCCGCATCCAGGTGGCCGGCGACGTCGGCATCGCCACCTTCAAGATGATGCTGGTCAACATGCTGGAAGGCCGCTTCATCAGCCCGTACGACTACGAGATCGCCGTGCGCATCGCCACCGTGCTGTGCGGCGGCGAAGTGGATCGCGGCACGCTGGTGGACGAGGAGTGGCTGCTGACCCTGGAGCGCAAGCACTTCGTCGAACTGGCCCAGCAGGAAAAGACCCAGGCCCGCATCGCGCACATGCTCAAGACCGGCAAGCCGCTGCGTAATTGATTGATGGTGGGTGCCGACCCTGGTCGGCACTTCCTGCTGTGGCAGTCGAGCATGGCTCGACTCTACGAAACCTATTCAAGAGATCACTGCAATGACCAAGCAAATCCAGGACGCCTACATCGTCGCCGCCACCCGGACTCCGGTTGGCAAGGCGCCCAAGGGCGTGTTCCGCAACACCCGTCCCGATGACATGCTCGCCCACGTGCTCAAGGCCGTGGTCGCGCAGGCGCCGGGCATCGACGTCAACCGCATCGACGATGCCATCATCGGCTGCGCCATGCCCGAAGCCGAGCAAGGCATGAACGTGGCGCGCATCGGCGTGCTGCTGGCCGGCCTGCCGGACACCATCGCCGCGCAGACGGTCAACCGCTTCTGCTCCTCCGGCCTGCAGGCCGTGGCGATGGCCGCCGACCAGATCCGCCTGGGCAACGCCGACCTGATGCTGGCCGGCGGTACCGAGTCGATGTCGATGGTGCCGATGATGGGCAACAAGATCGCGATGGCACCGAGCGTGTTCGACAACGACCACGTTGCCATTGCCTACGGCATGGGCATCACCGCCGAGAAGGTCGCCGAGGAATGGAAGGTCTCCCGCGAAGAGCAGGATGCCTTTGCGCTGGCCTCGCACCAGAAGGCGATCGCCGCGATCCAGAACGGCGAGTTCAAGGACGAGATCAGCCCCTACGACGTGCGTACCCGCCAGCCCGACCTGGCCGATGGCCGCCGCATCATCACCCGCGACAGGATCGTCGATACCGACGAGGGCCCACGCCTGGATTCGTCCGCGGAAGGCCTGGCCAAGCTGCGCCCGGTGTTCCGCAACGGCCAGTTCGGCGGCACCGTCACGGCGGGCAATTCGTCGCAGATGAGCGACGGTGCCGGTGCGGTGCTGCTGGCATCCGAGCAGGCGGTGAAGGATTACGGCCTGAAGCCGCTGGCGCGTTTCGTCAGCTTCTCGGTCGCCGGCGTGCGTCCGGAAGTGATGGGCATCGGCCCGATCGCCGCGATTCCGAAGGCACTGAAGCAGGCCGGCCTGAGCCAGGACCAGTTGGACTGGATCGAGCTCAACGAAGCGTTTGCTGCGCAGTCGCTGGCAGTGATCCGCGATTGCGGGCTGGACCCTGACAAGGTGAACCCGCTGGGCGGCGCCATCGCCCTGGGCCATCCGCTGGGCGCCACCGGTGCGATCCGTACCGCCACCCTGCTGCATGGCCTACGCCGTCGCCAGCAGAAGTACGGCATGGTGACCATGTGCATCGGCACCGGCATGGGCGCGGCGGGCATCTTCGAAGCGCTGTAAGTGGTGTTGGTTGCCGGGGCTGCGCCCCGGCAACCTGTTGGAGCCAAGGCAACGGCAACTTCAAAAGCCTGTGGGCTGTTGGCGGGTCGGGGTGGGTTCGCGGGGGCGTTGAGCGCCAAGGATGGCGCGAAACGAGGCCCGCAGGATGCGGCTTTTGCCGTCCCCCGACCAGCCCCACCGCCCGGCCCACCCCGCAGCTGCGTAAAAGCCGCCAGCCACGAGGGGCCCAGCCGTTCGCCGGATCAATCGTCTTCGGCGAGCATTTCCTGCAGCTTCTGCCGGGCCGGCTTGGCCAGCTTCTTGCTGTTCAACGCGAAGCGGATGGTGGCTTCCACCAGGCCGAGATGAGTGCCGCAATCGAAACGACGCCCTTCGAAACGATACGCGTCGACCGGCTCGCTCTTGAGCAGCTGCGCAATGGCGTCGGTCAGCTGGATCTCGCCACCGGCACCGGTGCCGGTCGCTTCCAGCAGCTCGAAGATCTTCGGGCTGAGCACGTAACGGCCCACCACCGCCAGGTCACTGGGTGCGTCTTCCGGCTTGGGCTTTTCGACGATGGCCGAGATGCGGCCATGGCTGCCATCGAACGCATCGGTGGCGACGATACCGTAGCTGGCCGTCTGTTCGTGCGGCACGTCTTCGACGGCGATCACGCTGGCACCGGTCGAGGCGTTCAGATCGGTCATCTGCTTGAGCGCGCCATCGCCGCGGTTGTAGATCAGGTCATCAGGCAGCAGGACCGCGAACGGCTCGTCGCCAACGATCTCTTTCGCGCACAGGACCGCATGGCCCAGCCCCAACGCTTCGGCTTGGGTCACGAATACCGCGCGCACGCCGTTGGGCAGCACGTGGCGGACCAGCTCCAGCTGTTCGGTCTTGCCCGCACGCTCGAGCTTCTGCTCCAGTTCGTAGGCCTTGTCGAAGTAGTCAGCCACCGCATGCTTGTAGCGGTTAGTGATGAAGATCAGGGTATCGCAGCCGGCCTGGATGGCCTCGTCGACGGCGTACTGGATCAGCGGACGATCGATGATCGGCAGCATTTCCTTTGGAACCGTCTTGGTTGCCGGCAAAAAGCGTGTCCCTAGCCCTGCCACTGGAAAAACTGCCTTACGAACTCGCTTGCTCATCATTTACCTGTTGGCTTCTCGCGCGGGAAAGGGCACTACGTTAGCGGATGGAATGTAAGCATCCTGTTGAAGCGGATCGAACTCGGGCATCGTGGCGAACAGGATTTCCTGGATCGCTTCGATGTCATACGAGGCAATGGCCTCGCGCAGCCGGGGCACGTTGGCCAGCACCAGGTCACGCGAGAAAGTACGCACGTCGGCCTCCAGCACCTTGGGATGCGAGGTCGGCCGATAGTCCTCGTCCGAGTAGAACAGGGTTTCGTGCAGTTTTTCGCCCGGACGCAGCCCGGTATAGATGATCGCGATGTCCTTGTACGGCTGCTTGCCGGCCAGCCGGATCATCTGCTCGGCCAGCACCCGGATCGGCACCGGCTCCCCCATGTCCAGCGTATAGATGGCGCCGTGGGACGCAGAGGCCGCGGCCTGCAGGATCAGCTGGCAGGCCTCGGGAATGGTCATGAAATAGCGCGTCACCTCCGGATCGGTGACCGTGACCGGGCCGCCCTTGAGGATCTGCTCGCGGAATACCGGCACCACGCTGCCGGCCGAAGCCAGCACGTTGCCGAAGCGCACCGTGACGAAGCGGGTGTGCGTGGATTTCTGGTCCAGGCTCTGGCAGATCATCTCCGCATAGCGCTTGCTGGCGCCGAGCGAATTGACCGGATCCACCGCCTTGTCGGTGGAGATGAACACGAAGTGCTCCACCTTGGCTTCCAGGCAGGCACGTGCCACGTTTTCGGTGGACAGGATGTTGTTGCGCACCGCTTCGCGCAGCTGGCGTTCCAGCACCGGCACCTGCTTGTAGGCGGCAGCATGGAAGGTCGCCTCGACGCGGTGCAGCGACAGCGCATGGCGGATCACCGCAGGATCGCCACAGTCGCCGAGCACGGCCTCGACTTCGATATCGGGAAAGCTGCGGCGCAGTTCGGCCTCGATGGTCAGCAGCAGCAGCTCGCTCATCTCCAGCAGCACGATGCGCCCTGCCCCATGGCGGGCACACTGGCGACACAGTTCCGAGCCGATGGAGCCGCCGGCGCCGGTGACCAGCACGGTACGCCCGCCCAGCCAGTTGCGGATCAATGCCCAATCCGGCTGGATCGGCTTGCGACCCAACAGGTCTTCGATGGCCACTTCCTTCAGCTGGCCGGGCAGCGACTGCCCCTGCAGGATGTCACTGAGCTTGGGCACGGTACGGAAGGGAACACCGGTGCTTTCGCACAGGCCGACCACGCGCTGCATGCCGACTGCATCCAGCGAAGGAATGGCGATGACGATCAGCCGCGCCGCGGTTTCGCGCGCGACGGCCGCGGCATCGTCCAGCGTGCCCAGGATGGGCAGGTCCTGCAGCTTGGCGCCCTGCAGGTGCGGCGCATCGTCGAGCAGGCCGACCGGCTCGAACTCACCGGATCGGCGCAGGTCACGCACCAGCGCCTCGGCGGCCTGGCCGGCGCCCAGGATCAGCACCCGCTTGCCGCTGGAATCGGACTGCAACGCCTGGTAGTCCTTCCACGCCCGGTACAACAGGCGGGGCGCGCCCAGCAGTGCCGACAGTGCGAACGGATAGATCACCAGCACCGACATCGGCACGCCATTGAAGCGCTTCCATGCCAGGGTCAGCACGATGGCGACCAGGCCGATGAAGCTGGCCTTGAAGATGTTGATCAGGTCGGCCACGCTGGCAAAGCGCCATAGCCCGCGGTACAGCCCCACCCGCCAGAACACCAGCGCCTGGATGCCCAGCACCAGCGAGGTATCCACGTTCCAGAGCGGAAGCGCCGGCGCGTCGGGGAGGATGGAGTAGCGGCCGGCATGCAGCAACTGCCAGCACGCCCAGACCATGAACAGATCATGGGCAATGATGGCGGCCCGCGGCAACAGCGCGGTGATTCGATTACGCCTGAATGACATGACCAGTACAGATCCTCAATGATTGCGCAGGCGAACGCGCATGACACCCCACAGGCAGGCCAACAGCCCACCCCAGGCGACCGCCACGCCACCTTGCTGCAGTGAAGGCAGCGAAGCAATGGCTACCAGTACCGCCGATCCGCTGAAACCCAGCAGAATATACACGCCGGTCACGCGTGTGTGGCTGGCACCGGCCTTAACTGCACGCTGGTAGACGTGCTGTGTATGCGGCTCCATCCAACGCTGCCCGGAGAGCATGCGGGAAAGCAGTGTGAAGCCCGCGTCCACGAGGAAGGCCATGAGGGGCACCAGCAACGCCAGCCAATTGATGTCGGTAGCCACGCTGGCCAACGCTACGAACGCGGCCAGCAGATAGCCCAGCGCCCCACTGCCGACGTCGCCCATAAAGATCCGCGCACGCGGAAAATTGAACGGCAGGAAACCCAGGCAGGCGGCCGCCAGCGCCAGCGGAGCGAAGGCGTAGGGCGCCGGCATGACCGCCGCCAGCCCCAGCGCGGCGACCACGGCCTGGCTGCTGGCGATGCCGTTGATGCCATCCATGAAATTCCACAGGTTCACCAGCGCGGTGGCGACCAGGAACACCAGCACCGCCTGCAGCAGGTTGCCGGTGGCCTGCCAGGCCAACCCGGCCAGCAACGCCCCGGCCAGCATGTGCACCAGCAATCGCCATAGCGCCGGCAATGGGCGATGGTCATCCCACCAGCCGATGCCGGCCACCAGCAGCAGGCCAACGGCGAACACGATCAGCCGCGGTGCCGCCGCAGGAAAGCAGAAGGCCGCTGCCAGCGTGGCCAGCAGCACGGTCAGTACGATGGCGATGCCGCCACCGCGCGGGGTCGCGACATGGTGGCTGCGACGCTCGCCGGGCTGGTCCACGAGTTGCCGATGCAGTGCGTAACGGCGCGCCAGCCACGTCAACGATGCGGCGAGCAGCACCAGCACCAGCAGGGCAATCGCCGCTTCAGCACGCCCCATCGATCACAACACCGCGTAGTTCAGCAGCGGCTTGACCGTGCCCCATTCCTTGCAGCTGGGGCATTGCCAATGATGGGTGCGCGCGCCGAACCCGCAGCGGGTGCAGCGGTAAGCCGGATTGCGCACCAGCAACTGGTCGGTGATGTGCTTGAGATCATGCAGGGTGGCGGTGGGGTCGGCGCCCTCGGCCAGGGTAAGGTCGATCAGCGCCGACTCTCCCCGCACCGACGGCCGGTCCTTGAGCTGGCGCCCCAGGTAGGCCCGCGCCGGCGAAACACCCTCCTGCTCTTCCATCAACCGGGTCAGCGCCAGCACCGGCGCGATGCCGCGGTAATGCTCGGTCATTTCCGACAGGAAGCTGCGCGCGCCGCCGAGATCGCCCACCTTGCGGTAGTTCTGCATCAACGGCTGCAGCACTTCGGGCAGGTATTCGGGATCGTTGCGCGCGGCACGTTCAAAGGCGCGCACCGCGGCCTCCGCGTTGCCGGCGTCAGTCTCCAGGCGCCCCTCGATGATGCCGGCACGCACGGACATCGCATCGGCCTGGTATGCGCGGGCAATCGCTGCACGCGCCTCGTCCAGCTTGCCGGCACCGCGGAAACGCTCGGCCAGTTCGCATTCGAACTGCCCCACCAGCTTACCCATCGGCTCGCCGGTCACTTCCTCGAAGCGCGTCGCGTTGTCGATGGCCTTTTCCCAGTCGCGCTCGGCCTGGTAGATGCCGATCAGGTGCTTGAGCGCCTGCGGAGCACGCTGGTCGATCTGCGCCAGCTCGCTGAACACGGTTTCGGCACGGTCCAGCAGGCCGGACTTCATGTAGTCCTCGCCCAGCGCCAGCAATGCCTGCACGCGCTGCGCGTCACTCAGGTCGGAGCGGTTGACCAGCCCCTGGTGCAGGCGGATGGCACGATCCACTTCGCCGCGACGACGGAACAGGTGCCCCAGCGCGACCTGGGTCTCGAAGGTTTCCTTGTCCAGTTCGGCGATATGCAGGAACAGCTCGATGGCCTTGTCCGGCTGCTCGTTGAGCAGGTAGTTCAGGCCACGGAAATAGGTACTGGACAGGCGGCTGACCTGGTTGTCCCCATGGCGCTGGCCACCACGGCGGCCAATGATCCAGCCGGCCAGTGCAGCCAGCGGAACGAACAGGAAGAACCAGAAATATTCGGTGACGAAATCCATCTTCGATCAGCGTCCATCAAACGTAGAAACGGGGGGAACCGCCGGCGATGCCGAGGCGGTCTTGTTGGCGCGCCGCAACTGGGTGTAGAGCGGGACGACCACGCTCACCAGCACCAGCCCGGCACCCACCACCACTCCGACCAGCAACGCGGCGATCATCGCCACGCCGACCGAAGTGTGCAATTGGGTGAAAACCAGGTTGATCGTCATCTCGGTCATGTTGACCGCACCGATGATCAATCCAACGACCAGCACTGCCAGCAGGACCAGCAAACGGAAAACTTTCATGCGACCGCTCCAGTCACGGAAGGCTGTAGCTTATCCGACTCGATGGCCGGACCGCACGCGGCATGCAGGAATCAGGCCGGATCGGCGTCCTGCGGAGCCACGTCGCTGACCCGCTCGCGAAGCTCCTTGCCCGGCTTGAAATGCGGGACATGCTTGCCCGGCAATGCCACCGACTGCCCGGTCTTGGGGTTGCGCCCCAGCCGCGGCGGACGGTAATGCAGGGAAAAACTGCCGAAACCACGGATCTCGATCCGGTCGCCGGCCGACAACGAACCCCCCATCATTTCCAGCAATGACTTCACCGCCAGATCGACATCATCGGCCTTCAGGTGCGCCTGCCGGCGCGCGAGGATTTCGATCAGTTCGGATTTGGTCATTACGGGCTCTTCGAGGGTCTCAAACCCTGAAACGGCCCGGACATCTGTCCGGGCCGCCCAGGAAACTACGACAGCGGGAAGCCGATTACTCGGACTTGTTGCCGCCCAGCTGTGCACGCAGCAGCGCGCCAAGCTGGGTCATGCCTGCCGAAGAGGAGGACTGGTAGTCTTCCAGCACTTCGCGCATTTCCGCATCGTCCTTGGCCTTGATCGACAGCTGCAGGGTACGGCCCTTGCGGTCCATGCCCACGAACTTGGCTTCGATCTTGTCGCCGACCTTCAGGTGCTGGGTCGCATCGTCGACACGGTCGACGGAGATATCGCGGGCAGCAACATAGCCCTCGATGCCGTCGGCCAGGTCGATGATGGCGCCCTTGGCGTCCACTTCCTTGACCACGCCTTCAACCTTGGAACCCTTCGGGTTGACCGCCATGAACTGGCCGAACGGGTCCTGCTCCAGCTGCTTGACGCCCAGGCTGATGCGCTCGCGCTCCGGATCGACGGCCAGGACCACTGCGTCCAGGTTGTCGCCCTTCTTGAAGTTGCGGACGATGTCTTCGCCGGTGGTGTTCCAGCTGATGTCGGACAGGTGCACCAGGCCATCGATGCCGCCGTCCAGGCCGATGAAGATGCCGAAGTCGGTGATCGACTTGATCTGGCCGGACACCTTGTCACCCTTCTTGTGGGTGGCAGCGAAGGTTTCCCACGGATTGGCGGCAACCTGCTTCATGCCCAGCGAGATGCGGCGGCGCTCTTCGTCGCAATCCAGCACCATCACTTCGACTTCGTCACCCACCTGCACGACCTTGGACGGATTGACGTTCTTGTTGGTCCAATCCATTTCCGACACGTGCACCAGGCCTTCCACGCCCGGCTCGATCTCGACGAACGCGCCGTAATCGGTCACGTTGGAGACCTTGCCGAACACGCGGCTGTTGGCCGGGTAACGACGCGAGATGTTATCCCACGGATCTTCGCCCAGCTGCTTCAGGCCCAGCGAAACGCGGTTGCGCTCGCGGTCGAACTTCAGCACGCGCACGTCCAGCTCGTCGCCGACATTCACGACTTCGGACGGATGGCGCACGCGCTTCCATGCCATGTCGGTGATGTGCAGCAGGCCGTCGATGCCGCCCAGGTCCACGAACGCGCCGTAGTCGGTCAGGTTCTTGACGACACCCTTCAGGATCGCGCCTTCCTGCAGCTTGTCCATCAGCTGCTCGCGCTCTTCCGAGTGCTCGCTTTCGACGACAGCGCGGCGCGACACCACGACGTTGTTACGCTTGCGGTCCAGCTTGATGAGCTTGAATTCCAGCTCCTTGCCTTCCAGGTAGGCCGGATCGCGCACGGGGCGCACATCCACCAGGGAACCCGGCAGGAACGCGCGGACATCCTTGATGTCCACGGTGAAACCACCCTTGACCTTGCCGCTGATGCGGCCGGTGATGGTTTCGTTCTTTTCCAACGCTTCTTCCAGCTCGTCCCACACCATCGCGCGCTTGGCCTTCTCGCGCGACAGGACGGTTTCGCCGAAGCCATTCTCGATGGAGTCGAGGGCGACCTTGACGACATCGCCTTCGGCGACGTCGATTTCGCCAGCGTCGTTACGGAACTGTTCGATCGGCACGATGCCTTCGGACTTCAGCCCGGCGTTGATCACCACGACATCGCCGCGGACTTCCACGACGGTACCGCTGACGATGGAGCCCGGCTTCAGCTTGGCCAGGTTGGCCTGGCTGGCTTCAAACAGTTCGGCAAAAGATTCGGTCATTAGATTTACTCTGTTGAACACATGGGTCGGCTGGTTCCTTCGAGGAATGCCTGCCGCCCGCCTGTTGGTCGACCCCGGTAAAGCAGGCCGTGTGTGAAGTGGTTAAACCGCCACGCATCATTGCGCGACGGAGCTTTTACTACATTGCGATGCATGTTGCCTTGGTACTGCGACCACCGGCATTGCCGGCGGCACTCCCACGCGAACGGATCAGGCAGCCGGAACCGGAAGCAGATCCATCACTCGTGCAACGACATCATCGATGCCGATACCAGTGGTATCGATGAGGACGGCATCGTCTGCCGGCTTCAGGGGCGCCACGGTGCGCTGTGCATCACGGGCGTCTCGGGCCATGATCTCGCGCAGGAGGTCATCAAAGCTAACAGAAACCCCCTTGTCTTTCAACTGCTTATGCCGGCGCTCGGCGCGTTCCTCGGCACTGGCGGTCAGGAAGACCTTGTACTGGGCGTCAGGGAAGATCACCGTGCCCATGTCGCGGCCGTCGGCCACCAGGCCAGGGGCGATCCTGAATGCGCGCTGGCGCTCCTTCAATGCGTTGCGCACCTCCGGGATGGCCGCAATGGCCGAGGCCAGCGCTCCGGTGGTCTCCAGCCGCAGCTCGTCGGTCGCGTCGGTCCCGTTCACCAGTACCCGCAGCCCTTCGCCCTGCTCGACGAACTGGACCTTGGTGTCGAAGGTGCAGCGGACCAGCGCCGAGGCGTCGGAGGTGTCGATATCGGCCCAGCTGGCCGCCACGCCCACCGCCCGGTACAGGGCACCGGAGTCCAGGTAATGCCAGCCCAGCCGGCGCGCGACGATGCGGCTGATGGTACCCTTGCCGGCCCCGGATGGGCCGTCGATGGTCAGGACGGAAGCGAGTACGGACATGGGGTTTCCAGCGGCTGTGAAGGGCTCATTCTAGCCCCAGCCTGACCGCCTGCTGCGATTGCTTTGTGCAACCACTTGAAACCATGGAAAAAAGCCCGGTAGAATGGCGGGCTTGAACGAGCGTCAACGCCGATTGTCTTTCGCATATCGCGGCCACGCTCCACTTGAACACTTACGTTTACGCCGAGGTATGCCATGAAAGTCCTGTCCTCCCTGAAGTCGGCGAAGGCCCGTCACCGTGACTGCAAGGTCGTGCGTCGTCGTGGCAAGATCTTCGTCATCTGCAAGTCGAACCCGCGTTTCAAGGCGCGCCAGCGCTGAGTTGGCCGGCCTTCGTGGCCGTCCACGGGTCCTTCGCGGGGCCGGTTTGATGCCGAAAGCCGCCTCAGGGCGGCTTTCTGCTTTATTCATGCTGTAATCGCCGTTCTTGACCACTGGGGAGTTGCTCGAGATGAAGCGTTACCTTTACACCATGGCCGTGATGGCCGCCCTTGCCGCCGCCGCACCGGCGCTGGCCGATACGCTGCTGGTCGATCGCGCCGCCGGGAAGCCGGCCGGGGCACTGCCGGTGCGTGGACAGAGCATGCAGCAGGTACAGGACCGGTTCGGCGCACCGTCGGAGCAACTGGATCCGCGCGGCGGGCAGAAGCGCCAATGGCCAACCATCAACCGCTGGGTCTACCCGCAGTTCACCGTCTACTTCGAGAAGCAGAAGGTGATCGACGTGGTGGCCAACAAGGCGGCCCCGAACGAGATCGGCCCCCGGCCGGCCATCCGTTGACGACCCCACGCCCGCACCCATGCGGGCATCCGTAGCGAGCCCATGAACCAGAACCTTCGTTTTCCCGCCGAATGGGAAGCCCAGAGCGGCATCCTGATTGCCTGGCCGACCGCCGACACCGACTGGGCCGACCGCCTGGGCCAGGTGGAAGAAACGTACATCGCGCTGGTCACGGCGATCACCCGCTTCCAGCCGGTGATGATCTGCGTGGCCGACGATGACGTGGAAACGTATGCCGAGATGCGCCTGCGCTCCAACCGCATCGACATGGACCGCGTCCACTTCGTGACCGCGCAGTACGACGACACCTGGCTGCGCGATTCCGGCCCGATTTCGCTCAAGCGCGCCAACGGCGGCTTCCACCTGCTCGATTTCCGCTTCACCGGCTGGGGCGGCAAGTTCGACGCCAGCCTGGATGACCAGCTGGTTGGCGTGCTGCACGAGGCCGGCGTGTTCGCCAACGCCGAACGGCAGAGCATTCCGTTCGCGCTGGAAGGTGGCGGCATCGAGACCGACGGTGCAGGCACCCTGCTGACCACGTGGAAGTGCCTGCACGAACGTCACCCGGACCGCGACCGCGCCTCGCTCAGTTCCGACATGGCCGGCTGGCTGCAGCAGGACCGGGTACTGTGGCTCGACCATGGTTACCTGGAAGGCGATGACACCGATGCGCACATCGACACGCTGGCGCGTTTCGCGTCGGCGGACAGCATCGTCTACCAGGCCTGCGATGACGTTTCCGATTCCCACCATGCCGAACTGCAGGCGATGGGCGATGAACTGGCCGCACTGCGTACGGCCGATGGCCAACCGTATCGCCTGTTCCCGCTGCCGTGGCCGCAGCCGGTGATCGACGAGGGCCGTCGCCTGGCGGCATCGTATGCGAACTTCCTGATCATCAACGGGGCGGTGCTGATGCCGGCCTACGGGGACGATGCCGACGATGCGGCGCGTGACGTGCTGGCCGCGGCGTTCCCGGACCGCGAGATCGTGCAGGTTCCGTGCCGGGCGCTGATCTGGCAGAACGGGAGCCTGCATTGCATCACGATGCAGTTGCCGGCGGGGTTGCTGGCGAACGGCTGAGCCCCTCGTGGCTGGCGGCTGTGTGGCCTTGTGGCCCCTGACCCAGGGGCTCCCTCCACCCGACACGTTGCGGGGATCTGGGGGATCTGTAGCGCCGAGCCATGCTCGGCGGCTCTTCGCTGGGGCGACCGGATACATTCCGCCGGGCATGGCCCGGCGCTACCCGCTGCCGCATTGCGCGTGTCCCGCCAACCTACCCCGCCCCACCACCCGGCCCCCTGACAGGTTCCGGGGGCCGCCGGCCACGTAAGAAAAATTGGTAGAGCGGGGCCATGCCCCGCTGCCGTTCGCGCGATGCCGAAAACAAGAGCAGCGGGGGCATGGCCCTGCTCTACCCATCTCCCATTCCGCCGGGCATGGCCCGGCGCTACCCGCTGCCGCATTGCGCGTGTCCCGCCCCACCAACCCCCGCCCTGCAGCTTCGGCTTTACGCTTCGGTTTCTGCCGACCGCAGGCCGGCCAATCTCGCCATTCAGCCGCCGCCACGCCACGTTCCGGCATCCGCGTTAACATGCGTGTTTTCCCTTGCAGGACCGCATCCGGATGAGCCCCCGCCAGCCCCTTACCGTCGCCCTGATCCAGGAGCGCAACCACGGTGATGCCGCCGCCAACCTCGCCGTGATCGAATCGCGCGTGGCTGAAGCCGCCGCGCAGGGCGCCAGGCTGGTGCTGTTGCAGGAACTGCATAACGGTGCGTACTTCTGCCAGCATGAAAACGTCGACGAGTTCGACCTGGCCGAGCCGATCCCCGGTCCCAGCACCGAGCGCATCGGTGCGCTGGCCAGGCAGCATGGTGTCGTGATCGTCGCCTCGCTGTTCGAGCGTCGTGCCGCCGGCCTGTACCACAACACCGCCGTGGTCTTCGAGAAAGACGGCACGCTGCTGGGCAAGTACCGCAAGATGCACATCCCGGATGATCCGGGCTTCTACGAGAAATTCTATTTCACCCCGGGCGACCTGGGCTTCACCCCGATCGACACCTCGGTCGGCCGTCTCGGCGTGCTGGTCTGCTGGGACCAGTGGTACCCCGAAGCCGCCCGCCTGATGGCGCTGGCCGGCGCCGAGCTGCTGCTCTACCCCACCGCCATCGGCTGGGACCCCGACGACGCGCAGGACGAAAAGGACCGCCAGCGCGATGCATGGGTGCTGAGCCACCGCGGCCATGCCGTGGCCAATGGCGTGCCGGTGCTGAGCTGCAACCGGGTGGGCCACGAGCCCTCGCCACTGGGTGCATCGGGCATCCAGTTCTGGGGCAACAGCCACGTGCTGGGCCCGCAGGGCGAGTTCATCGCCGAAGCGGGCACCGATGAAACCGTACTGGTGTGCGAGGTCGACCTGCAGCGCAGCGAGCACGTGCGCCGCATCTGGCCATTCCTGCGCGATCGCCGCATCGACGCCTACGGCGACCTGCTCAAGCGTTACATCGACTGACTTCCTGCCGGAACCGCACCCATGGGCATGCTTATCCGTGATGTCGGCGATGCCGACATCGCCGCGATCACCGCGATCTACGCGGTGGAAGTGACCGATTTCGTCAACACCTACGAATACGACATCCCGGACGCAGCTGAAATGTCGCGACGGATGCAGGACATCGTCTCCCGCGGCTTTCCGTACATCGTCGCCGAGATCGAGGGCGAGGTGGCCGGCTATGCCTATGCCAACACCTACCGCACCCGCGTGGCCTACCAGTGGACCGTGGAGAATTCGGTCTACGTGGATGCGCGCTTCCAGGGCCGCGGCGTCGGCACCACGCTGCTGCAGGCGCTGATCGATGCCTGCACCGAACGCGGCTACCGGCAGATGGTGGCCGTCATCGGCGAACCGACCAATACCGCTTCGATCAAGCTGCATGAGCGCTTCGGCTTCCATCTGGTCGGCGTGTTCCAGGGCCTCGGCCGCAAGCATGGCCGTTGGCTGGACACGGTGCAGATGCAGCGCGCACTGGGTGACGGCGTCGACAGCGCCCCTTCAAATGAGTGAGAGCATGACTGAAACCACCCCTCCCCTTTCCGGCGACGACCTGTCCGGCGATGCACTGTTCGCCGGACAGCCTGTGCGCATCGTCGAACGCGATGGCGTGCGTTACACCTTGCTCGGCACGGCGCACGTTTCGCATGCCAGCGTGGAGGCCGTCGAACGGGCGATCGACAGTGGTCGCTTCGACGCCGTCGCCGTGGAGCTGGATCCGCAGCGCCTGCAGGCACTGACCGAACCGGACACGCTGGCCAAGCTGGACCTGGTGGAGGTGATCCGCAAGGGCCGCGTAGCGCTGTTCGCCGCCAACCTGGCGTTGTCGGCCTACCAGCGCCGCCTGGCCGAACAGTTGGGGATCGAACCAGGCGCCGAGCTCAAGCGTGCAGTGACCCTGGCCCGTGAACGGGACCTGCCGGTCCACCTGATCGACCGCGAGGTGGGCCTGACCTTCAAGCGCGCGTCACAGCAGTTGGGCTTCTTCGGCAAGATCAAGCTGATGACCGGCCTGGCAGCGGGCCTGTTCTCTTCCGATGAAGTCGGCAGCGACGAAATCGAGAAGTTGAAACAGGGCGACATGCTGGAATCGAGCTTCGGCGAGTTCGCCAAGGAAAGCCCCGCGCTGTACGACGCCATCATTGGCGAGCGCGACCGCTACATGGCCACGCGGCTGCGTGAAGAACGTGCGCTGCAGGGCGTGGAGCCCGCCCAGCGCGAGGTGCTGGCGGTGGTCGGCGCCGGCCATCTGGCCGGCCTGGCAAGCTACCTGGAAACGGACAACGAAGCGCCGGTACCGCTGCGTACGCAGCTGGAAGCGGTGGGCAGGAAGCGCAACATCCCGTGGTTCACCCTGGCCATCCTGGCCATCGTGGCCACCGGCATCGGCGTGGGTTTCTACCGTGGCGGCCTGGGCGTGGGCACCGAACTGCTGGCGGTGTGGGCGATGTACACCGGCGGCCTGGCCGGGCTGGGCTGCCTGCTGGCAGGCAGCCATCCGCTGAGCATCCTCACCGCGATTGTGGTGGCCCCGTTCAAGCCGTTCCGCCTGAGCATTCCGACGGGCGCGTTCGCCGCGCTGGTGGAAGCACGCCTGCGCAAGCCGGCCTACGAGGACTTCCTCAAGCTGCGCGACGACGCGCAGACGCTGAAGGGCTGGTACCGCAACCGCGTCACCCGCGTGGTGCTGACCTTCATGCTGACCAACATCGGCAGCATGCTGGGTTTGTGGCTGACCGGGTTCCAGGTGTGGGGCAAGGTCGCCAGCTGACCCGCTAAGGTAGCGCCGACCCATGGTCAGCGAGCGCAGCGGGCCGTGGGCGGCAGGAATTCCGCCGAGCATGGCTCGGCGCTACCCGAGCGCGTGCCGGTTGGGTGGCGGTAGCGCCGACCCATGGTCGGCGAGCGCAGCGGGCCGTGGGCGGCAGGAATTCCGCCGAGCATGGCTCGGCGCTACCCGAGCACGTGCCGGTTGGGTGCTGGTAGCGCCGACCCATGGTCGGCGAGCGCAGCGGACCGTGGGCGGCAGGAATTCCGCCGAGCATGGCTCGGCGCTACCCGAGCACGTGCCGGTTGGGTGCTGGTAGCGCCGACCCATGGTCGGCGAGCGCAGCGGGACGTGGGCGGCACGAATTCCGCCAAGCATGGCTCGGCGCTACCCGAGCGCGTGCCGATTGGGTGGCGGTAGCGCCGACCCATGGTCGGCGAGCCCTCCTCAAACCTCCACCACCGGGGCGTCCACGCCACGGCCACGGGCCTTGCGGATCAGTCGCGCCGCCGCGTCGCGGGCATCATCCAGCACCGCGTAGATGGTCGGCAGGAACAGCAGGCTGACCACGGTGGAGAACGCCAGCCCGCCGGCGATGGCGCGCGCCATCGGATAATACGGCGGGCCATCGCCGAACATCTGCGTGTCGGTCAGCGAGATCGGCACCATCGCCAGGATCGCCGTGCCCATGGTCATCATGATCGGCCGCAGGCGCTCGCGCGAACCTTCCACCAACGCCTGCGTGCGTGCCATGCCACGCCGCCGCAGGTTGTTGATGTGTTCGATCATCACGATGCCGTTGTTCACCACCACGCCCATCAGCACCAGGATGCCGATGAAGGACATGATGCCGAACGACGTGCCGGTGATCCAGAACAGCCAGAACACGCCGAAGATGGAGAACACCACGCCGCTCATGATCGCCGCCGGGAACAGCAGCGATTCGAACACCGCTGCCATCACCACGTAGATCATCAGCAGCGCGATCAGCAGGTTGAACAGCATCTGCTGCATCGCCTCGCCATCATCGCCGTAGTCGCCACCGTCGAAAGTGAAGCTGTAACCGGCCGGGAAGTTCATCGGCTTGAGCACTGCTTCGATCGCCTTGCGGCCGTCGGGCGCAGTCACCTTCTCGGCCAGGTTGGCCTTGATGGTGAGCGTGGTCTGCCGGTTGGTGCGCCCGATCTGCGTGGCCGAGGACGTGATGTCCACCGACACCAGGCTCAACAGCGGCACCGTGCGGCCATCGCCGGTGCGCACGCTGAAGCCATCCAGGTCTTCGGGCGTGCTCTGTTCGGCACCGGCGAAACGTACCCATACCGGGACTTCGTTGTCGCCGCGGCGGAACTCGCGCAGCGGTGCCCCGCGCAGCGCCAGGCCAACGAAACTGGCCACCTGTTCGGCGTTGAAGCCAAACGCCGCCGCACGCTCACGGTCGACCTTGATCGCCAGTTCGCTGCCCTTTTCGCCGTTGTCGATGCGCACATCGCGCAGTTCCCCGCGCTGTGCCAGCAACGGCAGCACTTCCTGGCCGATCTCCTGCAGCAGCGTGCTGGAGTCGCCGACCAGTTGCACCTGCACCCCCTGGCTGCCGCCGGAGTCGCCGCCCTGGTTGCCGACGAAGTAGTCCGCGCGCGCGGATTTCGGCAGGCCGTCGCGCAGCTTTTCCTGGATCGCCTTGATGCCCTTGGCATGGGCCGCATCCAGCGTCACCACCGTGGAACTGCCTTCTTCCTCGCTGTACCAGGAATACACCTGGGTGATGTGTAGGCGTTCGCGGTTCGCATCCAGCCACGCTTCCACGCGCTGCACCTCTTCGGACATCTGCCGGTAGGTATAGGCGCTCTTCCACATGTAGCCGATGTACACGTCCTGGCCGCCCTCGCCGCCGAACATGTCGATCTTGGTCAGCTTCATCGGCACCAGGCTGATCAACACCACCATGCCGATGCCCAGCAGGCTCCAGCCACGATGGCGCAGGGACCAGTCCAGCAGCGCGGCGTAACGGCGCTGCAACCGCGCGATCACGCCGGCCTCGGAATGCACCAGCTTCGGCGTCTGCATGCGTGCGGACAACATCGGGATCAGGCTGACCGCCACCAGCCAGGAGGCCAGCAGGGACACCGAGATGGTGATGGCGATCTGCGCCATGAAGATGCTGATGTTGTTGGTTTCGCCGAACAGGTTCGGCACGAACACGATGCAGTGGCACAAGGTGCCGGCGCTGAGCGCGATGGCCACGTTGCGGGTGCCGACGATCGAGGCCAGCCGTGGCTGGCCGGGCATGCGCTCGCGTTCCTGGTAGATGCTTTCCACCACCACCACCGCGTTGTCCACCAGCATGCCGACGGCCAGCAGCAGGCCCATCATGGTCAGGATGTTGAGGGTGACCCCGGCGAAATACATGAAACCCAGGGTGATGATGAAGCAGATAGGGATCGCCAGGGTGACCATCAGCGTCGACGGCCAGTGGCGCAGGAAGAAGAACAGCACGGTGACCGACAGGATCAGCCCCACGCCGCCGGCCTCGGCCAGTTCAAGCAGCGAGGAGGTGACCGCCTTGCCCTGGTTGTCGATGACCTTGACCTGCACGTCGCGCATGTTCGGCTGTGCACGGATCGCCTCCACCTCGGCCAGTGCAGCGCGCGAGACATCGACCAGGTTGGCGCTGCGCTCCTTGAAGACGTCCAGGCCGATGGCCGGGTTGCCGTCCAGTCGCCGCCCGAAGTTCACCCGGGTCGGCTTCAGGCGCACCTCGGCGATGTCACCCAGGCGCAGCCCCCTGGCATTGATCACCAGGTCGCGCATCTCCTGCAGGTCGGTGATCTCGCCTACCGGCTGTATCCGCACACGCTGCCCATGGTCGTCGATCTGGCCGGCCGACAACGAGAAATTCAGCGTGCGCAGGCGGTCGCTCAGCTCGTTGATGCTCAGCCCATGTGCGTTGAGCCGGTTCGGATCGATGGCGATCTCCACCTCGTTGGGCGGTGCGCCGGAGATGTTGACCCGGGCCACGCCGGGAATGCGTTCGATGCGCCGCTTGAACTCGCGGTCCAGCATGTCATACGCGCCGGTGAGGTCGGTATCGCTGGCCAGGCGCACCTTCAGCACGGGCTGGTCGCTGCTGGACCACTTGAACACGTTGTAGCGCTGCAGGTCGTCGGGCAGGTCGCTGCGGATGGCGTCGATGCGTTCGCGTGCGTCGGAAGCGGCGATGGCGATGTCGCGGTCCCAGTCGCTGAACTCGATGAAGATGCTCGCGCCTTCCGAGGTGGCCGACGAGCGCATGCGCTTGATCCCGGTCATCGTCGCCAGGCTTTCCTCGACCGGCCGGATCAGCGTGCGCTCCACCTCTTCCGGGGTGGAGCCGGTATACGGGACCTGCACGAACAGGAACGGCGCGGTGATGTCCGGCAGCGCCTCCAGCGGCAGCCGGAACGAGGCGATCAGGCCCACCACCACCAGCGAGATGAAGCACATGATGGTGGTGACCGGCCGCCGGATGGAGAACTCGGCAATGCTCATGCCCTGCCCTCCGTGGCATGGCCTTCCGGGCCCTGCCCGGCCAGCACGGCGGTGGGGACGGCCTCGTGGTGCAGCTTGCGTCCGCGCTCGCGATAGTACGCATCGCCCTTGCGGTCCATCAGGTCATACACCACCGGGATCACCAGCAGGGTCAACAGGGTCGACACCAGCAGGCCGCCGATCACGGTGATCGCCATCGGTGCACGCACCTCGGCGCCCTCGCCCATCGCCACCGCCAGCGGCAGGAAGCCGAACAGGGTGCACAAGGTGGTCATGATGATCGGGCGCAGGCGCGAACGCGCACCTTCCACCAGTGCCTCGTGCTTGGCCACGCCCGCCTCGCGCAGCTGGTTGACCTTGTCGATCAGGATGATCGCGTTCTTGGTCACCAGCCCCACCAGCAGGATCAGGCCGATGAACACCACCACCGAGATCGGCTTGCCACTCAGCAACAGGGCCAGCACGGCGCCTACCAGCGCCAGCGGGATGGTGAACAGGATGACGAAGGGATGCAGCAGCGATTCGAACTGCGAGGCCATCACCAGGTAGACCAGGAAGATGGCCAGGCCGAAGGCGAAGATCAGCGAACGTGCCGACTCGGCCAGTTCTTCGCCCTGCCCGCCGATGTGCATGCCCACAGCAGCGCCCAGTGGCTGTTCGGCAACCATGGCCTGCACCTCGCGCATCGCCGCGCCCAGGTCGATGTCGCGCAGGTTCGCAGACACCACCGCCACGCGCGTCTGGTCGGCACGATGGATCTCGCTGGGTCCGGTGGTGGCGACCACTTCGGCCACCGCATCCAGGGTGACAGGACGGGCGCTGCCCGGATTGACGATGAGGCGACGGATGCTGTCCACGCTGGCGCGGTCGGTTTCCTGCGCACGCACCAGCACATCGATCTTGCGGTCGCGGAAGCTGTAGCGCGTGGCCACGTCGCCGCGCACCTTCTTCACCACCACGTCGGCGATCTGGCGCGTGGTCAGGCCCAGTGCACCGGCACGTTCCTGGTCGAAGCGGATCTGGACTTCCGGAAACCCTTCCTCCACCGTGGATTTGACATCGGCGTAGTGCGGGTTGCCGCGCAGCATCGCCGCCAGGCGTTGTCCGGCTTGTTCCAGTCCGGCCATGTCCTGCCCGCGCAGTTCGATTTCCAGCGGGGTCGAGAAGCTGAACAATGCCGGCCGCGCGAAATCCACCTGTACGCCCGGATGCGCATCCATGGTGCCGCGCAGGCGTTCGGTGATCGCCGCCTCGGTGCGCGCGTCACCGCCACCGGCCATCACGACGGTCAACTTGCCGATGTTCTCGCCGCTCTCGGTCGGGCTGGCATCCAGCCGCGTGCCGCTGCCACTGACGCCATACAGCGAGTCGATGCCATTGCCTTTCCCATGTTCAAGCTGCAGCTCGCGCACCAGCGCATCGGTCTGCTTCAACGGGGTGCCGGCGGGCAGTTTCACGGTCATTTCAAAGCGGTCCTGTGCCAGTTGCGGGATCAGGTCCGCGCCCAGCATCGGCACCACCGCCATGGTGGCGACGAACGCCAACGCAGCCAGCCCCAGCACCTTGCCCGGATGCGCAAGCGCGTTGGGCAGCAGGCGCAGGTAGCCGCGCTCGGCACCGGCGTATGGCTTCATCGCCACGTCGCTGGCCTTGCGCATCACCGGACCCACCACCGCCGCCACGCCACGCCAGGCGCGCACCACCAACCAAGCCGCGCCGAAGAAGCTCCAGCGGATCATGGCAACGAAGCCACGGCGGCCGCCGGCGACCGGCTTCAACCAGCGGTTCTGCGGCCGCCAGGCTTCCGCGGCGGGTTCCTGCGGGAACGCCAGCGGCGGCCGTCCCTTCAACGAGCTCAGCATCGGGATCAGGGTCATCGACACCAGCAGCGAGATCGCGATGGCGATCGCCACGGTCAGGGCCTGGTCGCGGAACAGCTGACCGGCGATGCCGTCGACGAACACCAGCGGCAGGAACACCGCGATGGTGGTCAAGGTGGATGCCACCACCGCCATGCTCACTTCGCGGGTGCCGGCGATGGCGGCCTGCAGTATGCCCAATCCGCGCTCACGCGCCTTGGCGATGCTCTCCAGCACCACGATGGAATCATCCACCACCAGGCCGGTGGCCAGTGCCAGGCCACCCAGCGACATCACGTTCAAGCTCAGCCCAAGCTGGCCCATGAAGAAGAACGTGGCGATGATCGAGACCGGCAGCGACAGGCTGATCACGAAGGTGCTCCAGCCATCGCGCAGGAACAGGAAGATGATCAGGATGGCCAGCAGGCCGCCGATCATCGCATCCTTCTTCACGTCGCTGATGGCGTGTTCGATGAAGCGCGACTGGTCTTCGATGGTGGTCAGCTCGGCATCGGACGGGAACGTGGCCTTGATCTGCTCCAGCCGCGTGCGCAGGGCTTCGGCGGTAGCCACGGTATTGGCGTCGCCTTCCTTGTAGATCGCCAGTTCCACCGCTTCCTTGCCGCCCAGGCGGATGATCGCCTCGCGTTCCTTGTAGCCCTGGCGCACGGTGGCGACGTCCTTGAGCCGCACCGGCACGCCGTTGGCGATCACGCTGGAGCCGCCGCCACCCGATGCACTCTGTGCCGCGGATGCCGCGGCGATGGCCGCGTCCGAACCGGTCGCCGCGGCAATGGCGAACATCTGCGCCATCGCCGAATCGGCGGCGCTGCCGTTGGAGGTCTGCGCGGTGACCAGCAGGTTGCGGATCTCGTCCAGGTCGGCGAACTGGTTGACCGTGCGCACCAGGAAGCGCTGCGATCCTTCCTCGAGGCGACCGCCGGAAATGTTGATGTTCTCTTCTTTCAACCGCTGGATGACGGTATCGATGGGCAGGTTGAGCTGGGCCAGCTTCTGCTGGTCGATGTCCACCTGGATTTCATCTTCCAGGCCACCACCGACCTTGACCGCCGCCACGCCGGTGACCGGCTCCAGCTTCTTCTTCAGGTCTTCGTCGGCATAGCGGCGCAGCCCGGTCAGCTCGCGGATCGCGCCTGCTTCCGAGGACGGCGCGTCCTTGCTGGAAATCACCAGCCGCATGATCGGTTCGGTGGACGGATTGAAGCGCAGCAGCACCGGGGCCTTGGCCTCCAGCGGCAGGTTCAGCGCTTCCATCTTGTCGCGCACCTCCAAGCTGGCCTGGTCCATGTCGGTGCCCCAGGCAAATTCCAGCACCACATCGCTCTGGCCGGTGCGCGAAATGGACTTCAGCTTGCGCAGGTTCTTGACCACGCCCACGGCCTCTTCGACCGGTTCGGTGATCAGCGTTTCGATTTCCGACGGCGCCGCACCGGTGTACTCGCTGCGCACCGTCAGCGTGGGGTAGCTCAGGTCCGGCAGCAGGTTCACCTTCAGGCTGCCCAGCGCGATCAGCCCGAACAGGATCAGGGTGACCGTGCACATGGCGATGGTGACGCGCCGGCGGGTGGCGAACTCCACCAGGCCACCGCCCATGGCACCGGGGCCGCGGCCGTCGTGCGGGTCGCGACCGTGATCGTTGCCGGCCGAGGTCATTGCGCGCTCCCGGCCTTGGCGACCGGCTTGGCGGCGGCGACCTTCTTCGGTTCATTGGGCACGATCACCTGCACGGCGGTGCCATCGCGCAGCGCGACCTTGCCGGCGGTGACCACCTGGTCGCCCTTGGACAGGCCGTCACGGATCTCCACCCATGCGCCTTCGGCGTAACCCAGCGTCACCGGCACGCGGGCCACCTTGCCAGCCTGCACGCGGAACACCGCCGGCTCGCCGTCGTCCAGCAAGGCCAGCCGCGGCACCACCAGCGCATCGGCGCGCTGGTCGTAATCGATGCGGATGCGGCCGAACATGCCCGGCTGCAGCGACTGCGTTCCGCCGTCGAAGGTGCTGACCACGCGGAACGTGCCGCTGCCGGAATCCACGACCGGCGCGATACGGTCCACCTCGCCGGTGAAGCGCTTGCCTGGCAATGCATCGGCGACCAGGGTGACCGGCTGGCCGGCGCGCAGCGTAGCCAGTTCGCGTTCGGGCACGTTGAGCGTGGCTTCCAGCCGCGAGTTGTCGACGATGCGGAAGATCGGCGTGTTGATCTGCACGAAGTTGCCGGTCTTGATCGAACGCAGGGCGATCACACCGGAAATCGGCGCGACCACGGTGGTGTAGGACAGCTCCAGCGTGGCCAGGCGATACTGCGCACGTGCGTTTTCCAGGTCATAGCGCAGCTGATCGACATCGGCCGCGCTGACCAACTGTTGGCCGACCATCTTGTAGGCACGCTGGTAGTTGTTTTCCAGCTTGCGCATCACCGCTTCGCTCTGTGCCACGGCCAGGCGGGCGCGGTCCGGGTCCAGCCGCACCAGCGGCTGCCCGGCACGCACCTGCTGGCCTTCTTCGACCAGCACGGCCAGGGCAACACCGGAGGTCTTGGCGACCACCTGCGATTCAGCGCGCGGCTCCAATGCAGCGGTGCCGGTATAGCTGGCCGCCACGCCGCGATGGCTGGCGACGGCCACTTCCACCGGCACCGCATCGACCTTCTTCTCGCCAGCCTTGCCATCCTTGCTTTCGGCCGCATTGGCTTCGTTGTTGGGACCCGCCGCACAGCCGGACAACAGCAGCGGCAGCGAGAGGGTGATGAGCAGCGCAGCGGCGCAGATTCCGCTGCGGCCGGTGGGCAGGAAGGCATGGCGTGACATCGTCGAGTCCCTGGGGATGCGTGGGCAGGTGTGGTAGCAAAGTAATTCACCACTTCACAGATACACCATATCCCATTGGTCATGGTGACTTCACGCCGCCGGTCGGCCGGCCCCCATTTCAGCTAGATGAAATGAGCGGCTATACTCGGGCCGTTCCGTACCCCACGCCGGAACGACCAGACCCGAAATCCGGATATGACATCATGCGCCCGCAGCCGCTCGCCGCTTGTCTTGCTCTGGCCGTCCTCCTGCTGCCCCTCGGGGCCGCCGTACGGGCTGCTCCTGCCCCTGCCACCACGCCGCCGGCACCCGCCGCCGAAGCGCCCTTGCCCGCCCCACAGGCACCGGCACCCGCCGCTGCCCTGACCGGCAACTTCGACAACGGCCGCGTGCTCGCCTACACCTGCCAGGGATGCCACGGCATCACCGGGTACAAGAACGCCTATCCCAGCTACCGCGTGCCGAAGATCGGCGGCCAGAGCGAGGCGTACCTGCTGCAGGCACTCACCGAATACCGCCATGGCAAGCGTCGGCACCCGACCATGCAGGCGCAGTCGATGAGCTTCAGCGAACAGGAGATCGCCGATCTCGCTGTTTACCTGTCCACCGTCAAGTAAGGCACGTCCACATGTCGAAAGCCGCGCCGTTCACGCGTCATGCCATCGCCCTGTCCGTTGCCATGCTGCTGGCAGCCTGTTCCCCGTCCCACGAAGATCCGTCCACGCAGTCGCCCGACCAGCCCGGCCAGGCCAGTGGCGACCTGCCTGGAGCGTCCTCTTCGGCTGGATTGCCCAGCGGCCGCATTGCCGCCGGTGAGGCGCGCGCGCAGGTGAAGGGCAAGGCCACCGGGCAGAGCTGCATCGACTGCCACGGTGCCGACGGCAATGCGCCGATCGATCCCACGTACCCGAAACTGGGAGGGCAGTACAGCGATTACCTGGCCCATTCGTTGCAGGCCTATCGTTCCGGTGACCGCCAGCACGCGCTGATGGCCCCGCAGGCCACCGGGCTGAGTGACCAGGAAATCGCCGACTTGGCCGCGTATTTCGCTTCACGCCCGACCCAGCTGCGTGACCTGCACGGGGTGAAATGAAGCACCGCCGGTAACGCCGACGCGATCCATCGGCAGCGCCGACCCAGCCCACCGGTAACGCCGACCCAGCCCCCGTAGCGCCGACCCATGGTCGGCGAGCGCAGCGGTAGTCAGCGAACGCATCGGTAGTCGGCGAACGCAGCGGTCGCAAGTGACGGCCAGCGGCCGTCACTACCTCACTCAGGCGTCCAGCTCTTCCCAGCGCGCGTAGGCGCCATCCAGCTCGGCCTGGACCTTGGCCAGCTGCTGGTTGTGCGCTGCCATTTCGGCGGCGCTGCGCTGGTAGAACGCCGGGTCGTTCATCGCTGCGGTCAGGCCCTCGACGTCCTTCTCCAGCGCTTCGATCTTCAGCGGCAGCTGCTCCAGCTCGCGCGCATCCTTGTAGCTGAGCTTGCGCTTGGGCTCGGCCGGCGCTGCGGCAGCAGCGGCCGCAGCAACCGGCTTGGCCGCCACCACCGGTGCGGACGCAGCCGCGGCGGCCACGCGTGCAGCATGGCGCTGCCAATCGGTGTAGCCGCCGACGTACTCGCCGACCACGCCGTCACCTTCCATCACCATCGTGGAGGTCACCACGTTGTCCAGGAAGTCACGGTCATGGCTGACCAGCAGCAACGTGCCGGTGTAATCGCTCAGCAGCTCTTCGAGCAGCTCGAGGGTTTCCACGTCCAGGTCGTTGGTCGGTTCATCCATCACCAGCAGGTTGGACGGCTGCGCGAACAGCTTGGCCAGCAGCAGGCGGTTGCGCTCGCCACCGGACAAACGGGTGATCGGCGCGCGGGCGCGCTCGGGCGAGAACAGGAAGTCCTGCAGGTAGGCGTGCACGTGCTTGCGCTTGCCGTTGAACTCGATGAAATCGCGGCCCTCGGCCACGTTCTCGATCGCGGTCCAGTCTTCGCGCAGCACCGCACGGTACTGGTCGAAATACGCGATCTGCAGGTTGGTACCAGCGCGCACTTCGCCGCTCTGCGGCTGCAGGTCGCCCAGCAGCAGCTTGAGCAGCGTGGTCTTGCCGCTGCCGTTCGGCCCGATCAGGCCGATGCGGTCGCCGCGCAGGATCACGGTGCTGAAGTCCTTGACCATCACGCGCTCGCCGAAGGCGAACGAGATGTCCTTGACGTCGATCACCTTCTTGCCGGAGTTCTCCGCCTGCGCCGCTTCCATGCGCACGTTGCCGCCGAGTTCGCGGCGCTGCGAGCGATCGTTGCGCATTGCCTTGAGGCGGCGCACACGGCCTTCGTCGCGAGTGCGGCGGGCCTTGATGCCTTGGCGGATCCAGATTTCTTCCTGCGCGAGCAGTTTGTCGAAGCGTGCGTTTTCCTGCGCCTGCGCGTTCATGCGCTCTTCGCGGCGGCGCTCGTAGTTGGCCCAGTCGCCCGGCCAGCTGGTGACCTGGCCGCGGTCGATCTCGACGATGCGGGTGGCCAGTGCACGCAGGAAGCGGCGGTCATGGGTGACGAACACCACGCTGCCGTTCCAGTTCTTGAGGAACATTTCCAGCCAGTCGATGGCTTCGATGTCCAGGTGGTTGGTCGGTTCGTCGAGCAGCAGCAGATCCGGCGAGGACACCAGCGCGCGGCCCAGCAGCACGCGGCGCTTCATGCCGCCGGACAGGCGCGCGAACTCGGCGTCGCCGTCCAGGTCCAGCTTGGTCAGGGTTTCGCTGACCCGCTGATCCAGTCCCCAGCCGTTGGCGGCATCGATCTTCGCCTGCACGCGGCCCAGCGCATCGCCGTCGAATTCTTCCGCCATGCTGAGGTGGTGGAACTCGGCCAGCCATTGGCCCAGCTCGCCCAGGCCATCGGCGACCACGTCAAACACGCTGCCGGCGGCGCCGTGCGGCACCTCCTGCTCCAGCCGGGTCACGCGGACGCCCTGCTGTACGCGGACTTCGCCGTCGTCGGGCTTGTGATCGCCGGACAGCAGCTTGAGCAATGTGGATTTGCCGGCGCCGTTGCGGCCGATCAGGGCGATACGCTCGCCCGGCTCGATCGACAATTCGGCTTTTTCCAGCAACAACGGGCCGCCGACGCTGAAGTCGACGTTCTGCAAGGTAATCAGAGGCATCCGCCTATTGTAAGGCCTGTACCCTGCCGCGCGCTTACCGTGCCAGCAACAGGCCCGGCAAAGGACCGAGTAACGCATCGAGCCCCGGCAGCCAGCGCTTGCCGGGATGGCGCACCAGCCACAGTTGTCGACGCAGCGCTGGCAGTGGCGTGGCAAGCACCTGCAGGTGCCCCAGCGCCAGCGCGTCCTCCACCGCATGCCGCGACAGGCAGGCCAGGCCGAGACCAGCAATGGCCGCCTGCTTGATCGCTTCGGTATTGCCGAGCTGGAGGCTCTGCCCGAACCCCTGCAGGTGCGGCAGCAGCAGTTGGTCCACCACTTCGCGCGTGCCCGAGCCCGGTTCGCGCAGCAGCCAGCGCGCACGGCGCAATGCAGCCAATGTCCAGCGCGGCGGCGCATCGACCGCCGCCACCACCACCAGCGGATCCTGCTGCCACGGCAGTACCTGCAGGCCACGCGCGTGGCAGGGCCCTTCGATCAGCCCGGCATCCACCTGCAACTGCTGCACGGCCGCCACCACCCCGGCACTGTTGTCGATGCGCAGGTCCACTTCGGCCTTCGGCACCTGCCGCAACAACGCGGCGATCCGGGGCGGCAGCAGGTAGTTGCCGATGGTGGTGCTGGCCGCCAGCAGCAGGCGCTGCGGCATGCCACGGCCCGCTTCATGCCCCGATGCCAGTTGCCGTTCCAGCCCTGCCGCGTTGGCCAGCAGCACCCGCGCCGGCTCCAGCAGCGCGCGTCCGTGGCCGTTGATCACCAGCCGGCGACCGATGCGATCAAACAAGGGCGTGCCGAAATGCGATTCCAGTTCCTGCAGTGCGGCGCTGCTCGCAGACTGCGACAACGCCACGGCCAGACCGGCCGCATGGGTGCTGCCCTCGTCGGCGATGGCAACGAACACCTGCAGTTGGCGAAGGGTGAGGCGCATGGCAATCAACCTGATTTCTGGTCAGTCTCAACAATTTTATGCGTTTTACAGGTAAATGGCACGGGCGCAGGCTGGTGCGGTTGCCACTACCTTCCGCCCCCATGAACCTGCCCACGCTGTCCCGTTACCTGCCCTCCCCGCTTGCGGACTGGCGACCGCGCCTGCCCGGGCTGCTGCTGGTCGGGCTGCTGGCAGCGGCCTCGCTGTGGCTGGCAGGGGGACGATGGGCACAGGCGCATGGGGTGAGCGCGTTGACGCTGTCCATCCTCGGCGGGATCGTGGTCGGCAATTCGGTGTACGCGGGCATGGCCGGGCTCTGCGAAGCAGGCGTTGGATTCGCCAAGCACTGGCTGCTGCGTGCCGGCATCGTGCTGTACGGCCTGCGCCTGACCTTCCAGGACATCGGCCAGGTCGGCCCGGCCGGGGTGGCGATCGACGTGCTGGTAGTGGCCAGCACGTTCGGCCTGGCATGCTGGCTGGGCACCCGCGTGTTCAAGCTGCAGCGTGACACGGCGATGCTGATTGGCGCGGGCAGCGCCATCTGCGGCGCCGCGGCGGTGATGGCGGCCGGACCGGTGGTTCGTGGCCGCGCCAGCGCGGTCACCGTCGCCGTATCCACCGTCGTGGTGTTCGGCACGCTGGCGATGTTCCTCTACCCGGCGCTGTACCGGTTCGGCCTGGACCACGGCTGGCTGGCAATGGATGCGCGGCAGTTCGGGGTATATACCGGGGCCACCGTGCACGAAGTCGCCCAGGTGGTCGCGGCCGGACGCGCGGTTGGCGAAGCCGCAGCCGATACGGCGGTCATCACCAAGATGGTACGGGTCATGTTGCTGGCACCGTTCCTGGTGCTGCTGTCGGCCGCGCTGTCACGGCAGGCACCGCAGGCCGGCGGCGGTCGCGCGCCGATCATGGTGCCCTGGTTTGCGTTCGGCTTCGTGGTGGTGGCCGGACTGAACTCCCTGCATCTGCTGCCCGGCAGCCTGCACGCGGCGCTGCTGCAGCTGGACACGATCCTGCTGGCGATGGCGATGGCCGCGTTGGGGTTGGCCACGCAGGTGTCTGCCCTGCGCGAAGCCGGCCTGAAACCGCTGCTGCTGGCCGCCTGCCTGTTCGCCTGGCTGGTGATCGGCGGCGGGGCGATCCACCGGGGCGTGACGATGCTGGGTTGAGCGGAAGCCTTCCGCTGCGCTCGCCGGGCATGGCCCGGTGCTACGGGTTGGCGGTTGGCGGTTGGCGGTTGGCGGTTGGCGGCGACACCCATCCACGCAGGTACAATGCGCCATGAATGAATTCTCTACCCTGCCGTTGAGCCCGGCCCTGCAGCCCGGCCTGGATGCTCTCGGCTACACCACCCTCACCGAGGTGCAGGCGCGCAGCCTGCCAGCCATCCTCGACCGCCGCGATGTGATCGCACAGGCCCCCACCGGCAGCGGCAAGACCGCGGCCTTCGGCCTGGGCGTGCTGCAGGCGCTGGATCCGGCCACCCAGCGGGTGCAGGCACTGGTGCTGTGCCCCACGCGCGAACTGGCCGACCAGGTCGGCAAGCAGATCCGCAAGCTGGCCACCGGCATCCCCAACATGAAGCTGCTGGTGCTGACCGGCGGCACGCCGCTGGCCCCGCAGCTGGCCTCGCTGGAGGCGCACCACCCGCACGTGGTGGTGGGTACCCCCGGTCGCGTGCAGGAGCTGGCGCGCAAGCGCGCGTTGAACCTGGGCGCGGTGCGCACGCTGGTGCTGGACGAAGCCGATCGCATGCTGGACATGGGCTTTGAAGAGCCCATCCGCGAAATCGCCGGGCGCACCCACAAGGACCGCCAGACGCTGCTGTTCTCCGCCACGTTCCCGGATGCGATCCGCGCCATCGGCCACGATGTACTGCGAGATGCGGTGGAAGTGACGGTGGACGGCGCCGACCATGCGCCGGACATCCGCCATGTGTTCTGCGAGGTGGAGCCTGCGCACCGGCAGAAGGCGCTGGCCGGCCTGCTGCTCAAGCACACGCCGGAATCGGCGGTGGTGTTCTGCAATACCCGCAAGGATGTCGACGAGGTCGCCAACTCGCTGCAGCAGTTCGGCTTCTCGGCGCTGGCGCTGCATGGCGACATGGAACAGCGCGACCGCGAGGAAGTACTGGTGCGCTTCGCCAACCGCAGCTGCAACGTGCTGGTGGCCAGTGACGTGGCCGCGCGCGGACTGGACGTGGAAGACCTGGCGGTGGTGATCAACTACGAACTGCCGACCGACATCGAAACCTACCAGCACCGCGTCGGCCGCACCGGCCGCGCCGGCGCCAGCGGCATGGCGATCAGCCTGGTGGCCGGGCGTGAGAAGTCCCGTGCCGATGCACTGGAAGCACAGCGCGGCAAGCCGCTGGACTGGCAGAAGACACCACTGGCGACCGCGCGTCCGGCCGAACTGCCACAGGCGGCCATGCGCACGCTGCGCATCGATGGCGGCAAGACCGACAAGCTGCGCCCGGGCGACATCCTTGGCGCGCTGACCGGCGATGCCGGGCTGGCCGGCAAGCACATCGGCAAGATCGCGATCTACCCGACGCGTTCCTACGTGGCCATCGCCCGCGAATACGCCAACAAGGCCATGGCCAGGCTGGAAGAAGGCAAGATCAAGGGCCGCCGGTTCCGCACCCGGGTGATGTAGGTCGGGTACCGTACAGTGCGTTCGCCGAGCATGGCTCGGCGCTACGGATCCGCGGACCAGCACGCCGGCGCACCGACGATACAGGTAGCGCCGAGCCATGCTCGGCGTCGGGTACCGCGCAGTGCGCTCGCCGAGCATGGCTCGGCGCTACGGATCCGCGGCGGTAGGGGATCCGCAGACGGTCGCTTCGTCAATAAACCAGTTCGGCGTGCAGCGGCAGGCCCGCTTCCCAGCGGCCGCGGCCGCCGAGGCCGTCCAGCTCGACCAGCACGCCGGCACCGACCACGTCCACGCCAAGGCGGCGTACCAGCGCCAACGCCGCCACCAGCGTTCCGCCGGTGGCCAGTACATCGTCGATGACCGCCACGCGGGCGCCGGCCGGCAGCGCGTCGGCATGCATTTCGATGCAGTCGCTGCGGTATTCCAGCGTGTACTCCTCGCGCAGCACCTTGCCCGGCAGCTTGCCCGGCTTGCGCACCGGCACGAAGCCGATGCCCAGCTCATGCGCCATTGCCGCACCGAGGATGAAACCACGCGATTCGATTCCCACCACGGCATCCAGCCGCTGGCCACGCCAGCGCGCGCACATGGCGGCGATCGCCGCGCGGAAATCATCGCCATCGGCGAGCAGCGGCATGATGTCCTTGAACAGGATGCCCGGCTTGGGGAAATCAGCGATGTCGCGCAGGCGCGCGGCCCAGGTCGGTGCGGCGACGGTAGCGTCGGTCATGGCAGGATCGGCAGTCTGATGGCGGCATAGGGTAACCGCTTCGCGCCCTGCCTGCCTTGGCAAGGCCCGCCCCGTGCGTTACGAACTGCAGGAAAGCATCGAACAACCCGCCTTGTGGTCGGCCCAGGCGGGACGCTTGCCGGCGTAATGCGCCAACCCGGCCCGTTCGGTATACGGATCGCGCAGCACCTGCTGCAGGGCAAGCACGCCTCCCAGGTCGCCCTGCTCGGCCCGGTCGATCGCCTCCTGGGCCAGCCAGTTGCGCAGCACGTACAACGGATTTGCCCGTGCCATGCCTGCCTGCCGCGTGTCCGGCCGCTGTGGATCGGCGCGCACGCGGGCCGCGTAATCATCCAGCCAGGCCACCAGCGGTTCATGCACCGCCGCGGCGCGCGCATCATCATAGAAGACGTGGTCCAGCACGCCGCGATCGGGCGCCTGCGGATCCAGCGTCATCAGCGCGCGGTAGGCCAGCGTCATGTCCATGCCGCCCTGCTCCATCAGCTGCTGCCAGCGCTGGTGCAGTTGCAGGTCATCGTCGCTGGCGGCGGACAGTCCCAGCTTGGCTGCCGCATCGCGTCGCACGCAGGCGCCCAGCGTGGCCTGGTACGCGTCCAGCCCTGCCTGCAGCGGCTGTACGTCGCCGAACAATGGCGCCAGCGCCTGGGCGAACCGGGTGAGGTTCCAGTACGCCACCTGCGGCTGGGTGCCGAAGCGGTAGCGCCGCCCCTGGGCATCGGTGGTGTTGGGTGTCCAGCCCGGATCAAAATCCTCCAGCCAGCCGTACGGTCCATAGTCGATGGTCAAGCCGAGCACGGACATGTTGTCGGTGTTCATCACCCCATGCACGAAGCCGACCCGCATCCAGTGCGCCACCATCTCGGCAGTCCGCACGCAGACCTGCATGAACCAGTCGCCGTGCAGCGATTCACCGCTGCCCTGCAGGCCGGGGAAATCACGCGCGATGCAGGCATCGACCATCTGCTGCAGCAGCGCCTCCTCACCCCGCGATGCCGGCAGTTCGAAGCTGCCAAAGCGCAGGAACGAGGGCGCGACGCGGCAGACGATGGCACCCGGCTCGGGCCGTGCGTGACCGTCATAGAACATGTCGCGCACCACGTCCTCGCCAGTGCCGACCAGCGACAACGCGCGCGTGGTCGGTACGCCCAGGTAGTGCATCGCTTCACTGCACAGGAATTCGCGGATCGAAGAACGCAGCACCGCGCGCCCGTCGGCGCCGCGCGAGTAAGGTGTCGGTCCGGCGCCTTTCAGTTGCAGTTCCCAGCGCCTGCCATCGGCTGCCAGCACCTCGCCCAGCGAAATGGCGCGGCCATCGCCCAGTTGCCCGGCCCAGTGCCCGAACTGGTGGCCACCATAGTTGGCCGCCCATGGCTGCATGCCCTCCAGCAACGCATTGCCAGCGAAGACCTGGGCGAAATCCGCGCTGGCGACCAGCGCCGGAGACAGGCCAAGCAGATCGGCCACCTCCGGCCAGTGCGCCAGCAGCGTGGGGGCCGTCACCGGCGTGGGCAACACCGACGACCACGCCGCGCCGCGCACCTCACGGCGGCGCGGGCCTTGTTCCGGGTCACCCGGCAATGCGCGGATCAGCTGGTTGTCGAAATGCAATACGTCGGTATCCATGGCACCTTCATGGGGGCGCCGCAGGCCGGCGGCAAGCGCCGTCAGCGACCGCGCGGTGCGTCCAGGCTGCCGCCACGCGCCACCGCACGCTGGTAACCGGGGCGCTGTTCGATGCGCCGCAGGAAATCACGCAGGGTCGGCTTGTCGTCCAGGCCGTCGCCACGGCCGGCGGCCGCCTGGATCGGAAAACTCATCTGGATGTCCGCGGCGGTGAAACGATCACCGGCGAACCAGGGACTGTCGGCCAGGCGCCGCTCCATCCATTCCAGGTGCAGGCGTCGCTGCGGGCCGACGAAGCCCTTCTCCGCCTTGTCGGCGATGGCCCGGGCAATCGGCCGGGCGAAGAACGGCATCGGTGCGCTGCGGATCCGCGACAGCACCAGGGTCAACAGCATCGGCGGCATCGCCGAACCTTCGGCGTAATGCAGCCAGTAACGGTAATCCATGCGTTCCTGCGCGTCGGCCGGCAACGGCGGCGGCGACAGGACACGGGCACTGTCATAGCGGTCGGCAAGGTAATCGAGGATCGCCCCCGATTCGGCCAGCACGCGTGTGCCATCCTGCAGGACAGGCGCCTTGCCCAGTGCGTGCACCTCGCGCAATGCCGGTGGCGCCAGCAGCGTCTTCGGATCGCGCGGGTACTGCTTCAACGCATATTCCAGCCCCAACTCCTCCAGCATCCACAACACGCGCAGCGAACGGGAGTTTTCCAGGTGGTGGACGGTGATCATGCGCAGGTTCCGCGGCAGGGAAATCGACCGGTACATGGTAGAGGGCGGCCGTCGGCCGGCATGTGATGGCAATCAGCGGGCAAAAAAAACGCCGGAAGCTTTCGCTTCCGGCGTTTCTGGCTACCTTGCGGCAGCAGGCCGATTAGTCAGCCTGCACCTGGTCAGCCTGCATGCCCTTCTGGCCCTGCACGGCGACGAAGGTCACCTTCTGGCCTTCCTGCAGCGACTTGAAGCCGTTGCCCTGGATGGCACGGAAGTGCACGAACAGGTCCGGGCCGCTTTCCGGGGTGATGAAGCCGAAGCCCTTGGCATCGTTGAACCACTTGACGGTACCGCTCTGACGATCAGACATCTTTGAAACTCCTGAAACAATGTGAAATAAATCGCAGCCTCCGTTATCGGGGCCGAGACTGAGTTGCAGGCGTTGGCAAAGCGGATCGATGGAGCGGATCGTGAGATCAACTGCACCAGGCCACGATTTACGGTGACCCTAGCAAACACAGTGGGTCGAACGATACGCGTGTTTCGCCCAAAAAGCGATAGGGAAGCTATTCATTGTTTTGGGCTTGCAACCCATACATGGCAAGGGGCTTGGGGCCCCTGTGACGTGGACCGGAGCCCAATTCAGATTTCTCTTACCCTAGACTGGGAGTCCATGACTGAATCCACTCCCCGGTTTCCCCGCATCTGGGTCGATGCCGACGCCTGCCCCGTGCCGATCCGCGAGATCCTGTTCAGGGCCGCAGAGCGTGCCCAGCTGGAGCTGACCCTGGTCGCCAACCACTGGCTGCGCACCCCACCCTCCCGTTGGCTGCGCTCCATCCAGGTACCGCACGGCCTGGACGTGGCCGATACCGAGATCGTCACCCAGGCCCGGGCCGGCGACCTGGTGGTGACCCAGGACATCCCACTGGCCGTGCTGGTGCTGGAAAAGCACGCGGTGGCACTGAACCCGCGCGGCGAGCTGTATACCCCCGACACCATCGCCCAGCGCCTGTCGATGCGCAACTTCATGGAAGAACTGCGTGGCGCGGGCATCCAGACCGGCGGCCCCGCTCCGCTGCACGCCCGTGATCGCCAGGCGTTCGCCAATGCGCTGGACCAGTGGCTGGCCAGGCTGCCCCGACGCTGAAAGGCAGGAGTCAGGTCCCTTCTGCTGCAGGAAAGGGACCTGGCCCCTGCCCCGCAGCCAGCAGGCGCGTGCTGCTGAACTGCCGGGCTTCACCGGTCAGCGGGTCGGTGAAAGCCAGCCCCCGCGCCAGCAACTGCAGCGGACGAGCGTAATCGTCGGCGGCCGTCGGCCGGCATCCAGGGTAAAGGTCATCACCCAGGATCGGCGCGCCCAGCGCGGCCATGTGCACGCGCAACTGGTGTTTTCGCCCGGTTACCGGCCGCAGCCGATACTGCCAGGCCGGCCCTGTCGCATCGATCACCTCGATCCAGGTTTCACTGTTGGCCGTGCCGGGCACCTCGGCCATGCGGAAGAACGGTTCGCCAGGCTGCAGCCGGCTCTGCCGCTGGAGCGGGAACTGCAGCGCCGGCAAGGCCGCTGCCCGGGCTTCGTAGACCTTCTCGATGCGCCGTTCGCGGAACAGGCGCTGGTACGCGTCACGGCTTCCGGGCTGGGCGGAGAACATCACCAGGCCGGCGGTAAGGCGGTCCAGCCGGTGCAGCGGCACCAACTGCCGGTTCCCGGTGGCCGCCACCAGCCTGGCCAGCAGGGTCTGCTGGACGAAGCGCCCGGCGGGCGCCACGGGCAGGAAGTGCGGTTTGTCGACCACCAGCAGATGCGCGTCGTGGTGCACGATGCGCTCACTGAACGGAATGACGGGTTCGTCGGCCACTTCACGGAAATAGCGGATTTCCAGCCCGACCTGCCATGCCTGCGTGGCCGCAAGGGCCCGGCCCTGCGCATCGCGCACCAGGCCGCGGGAGAAACGGTCCAGCCACTGCTCACGGGCAATGCCCGGAAACCGTGCGCACAGCCCATCCAGCAGGCAGCTCCAGTCGCCGGGTGGCAACTGCAGGCGGCTGGGCGCGACGGCAGGCGGGATCGATTCGGACGGGTGCATGGCGCAACCATTATCATGGGCCTCTTTGTCCACGGAACACCCATGGCACTCACCGCCACCATCCGCAAGGCCGAACTGCAGATCAGCGACATGGATCGCGGCTATTACGCCACGCACAACCTCACCCTGGCCCAGCACCCGTCGGAGACCGACGAGCGGCTGATGGTGCGGCTGCTGGCGTTTGCGCTGAATGCCGAGGAGCGCCTGGAGTTCGGTCGCGGCCTGAGCACCGATGACGAGCCGGACCTGTGGCAGCACGACTACACCGGCGACATCCTGCAGTGGATAGACCTGGGGCATCCGGACGAATCGCGCATCCGCAAGGCCTGCAACCGCAGCCGGCAGGTCCAGGTGGTCAACTACGGTGGCAATGCATCGGACATCTGGTGGCAGAAGCAGGGCAAGGCACTGGAGCGCTTCGGCAACCTGTCCGTGCTGGACCTGCCAGCCGACTTCGTCGACCTGTGGAGCCAGCAGATCCAGCGCGCGATGCGCTGGAGCGTGCTGGTCCAGGACACCGAAGTGCAGCTCATCAACGACCAGATGCAGCTGGAGGTCACCCCGATCTGGCGCAAACGCGCCAAGGACTGAGCGCGGTGGCGACGATCCGTTGCGATGTACTGGTGATCGGCGCGGGTGCGGCCGGCCTGATGTGTGCGTTGACAGCCGGCCAGCGCGGCCGCGTGGTACAGGTCATCGACCACGCCAACAAGGTGGGCAAGAAGATCCTGATGTCCGGTGGCGGGCGCTGCAACTTCACCAACACCGGCACCACGCCGGCCAATTTCCTGTCGGCCAACCCGCATTTCTGCAAATCGGCGCTGGCGCGTTACAGCCCGGCCGACTTCATCGAAATGGTCGAGCGCCATCGCATCGCGTACCACGAAAAAGAACTGGGCCAGTTGTTCTGCGATGTGTCCTCCAAGCAGATCGTGAAGATGCTGGTGGACGAGTGCCAGGCCGCAGGCGCGCAGATCCGCACCGACTGCGCCGTGCAGCGCATCGAGCGTGGCAGCGATGGCTTCCACGTGGACACCGCGCAGGGTGCGTTCTTCGCCGCCTCGCTGGTGGTGGCTACCGGCGGCTTGTCCATTCCCAGCCTGGGCGCCAGCGGCTTTGGCCATGACATCGCGCGCCAGTTCGGCCATGACCTGCTGCCAACCCGCGCAGGACTGGTGCCGTTGACGCTGAGCGGCACCCACCAGCAGCGCCTGGCCGACCTGTCCGGTGTCGCCCTGCCGGTGGAAGCCCGCAGCAACGGAATGGCATTCCGCAACTCGATGCTGCTCACCCATCGTGGCGTCAGTGGTCCGGCGATCCTGCAGGTTTCCTCGTTCTGGCAACCCGGCGATGCACTGGAGCTGGACCTGCTGCCGGGCCAGGACGCCGGGGACTGGCTGCGCCGGATGAAGCGCGACCGGCCATCGGCCGAACTGCGCACGGTGCTGGCCGAGGTGTTGCCCAAACGGTTGGCCCAGCGCCTGTGCGAACACTGGTTGCCGGACCGCCCGGTGAAACAGATCGATGAGCCGCAGTTGCGCCAGGCCGCGCAGTTGCTGGGCGCATTCCCGTTGGTGGTCAGCGGCACCGAGGGCTATCGCACGGCAGAGGTCACCCTGGGCGGCGTGGACACCGCGCAGGTGTCTTCGTCCACGTTTGAATCCAGGCGCGTTCCGGGCCTGCATTTCATCGGCGAAGTGCTGGATGTCAGTGGTTGGCTGGGCGGCTACAACTTCCAGTGGGCGTGGGCCAGCGGCCATGCCGCCGGCAGCGCGGTGTAGTGTAGGCACGTAGTAGATCGGCGCGCACGGCAGGGGGCTGGCGCATGGACCGACGGACGTGCATCGTGTATGTAATGCGCAGCTTGGGGAGCGATGAATGCAGAACTCGAATGACATCACCCTGCGCCTGGTGATCGTGGATGACAGCGGCGACAACGCCGAGGCCATCGTCAGCGCCGTGCGCAACAGTGGCATCGCCGTGCGGCCCTGGCGGCCGCAGGATGCGGCCGAACTGGGGCAGGTACTTGCCAGCCAGGCCATCGACCTGGTGCTGGCGGCACCGGTGCAGGCGATCGGCCTGGCGCAGGTAGCACAGCAGATCGCCGCAAGCGGCAAGGACGTGCCGCTGATCCTGCTGGTGGATCGCATCGAAGAAGATGCGCTGGTGGAAGCCAGTGCACAGGGCGTGCGTGCGCTGGCGCTGCGCCAACGCAACGCGCACCTGCTTGCGGTGCTGCGCGACCAGTGGGTGGACCTGCAGGCGCGGCGTGGCCTGCGCCGCATCGAAGCGCAGATGCGCGAAACCGAGCGGCGCTGCGATGCCTTGATCGCCTCCTCGCGCGAGCCCATCGCCTATATCCACGAAGGCATGCACATCCGGGCCAACGAGGCCTACCTGGAGATGTTCGGCTTCCAGCATTTCGACGACGTGGAAGGCATTTCGCTGCTGGACATGGTCGCGGCGCAGGACGTGGACGGCTTCAAGCAGTTGCTGAAGGCATTGAGCAAGGGCGAAGCGCCACCACCGCAGTACCAGATCGATGCGCGCCACCAGGATGGCAGCGCATTCGCCGCGACCATGGAGTTCACCCCGGCCACGTACGAGGGCGAGTCCTGCCTGCAGGTGGTGTTCCGCCGCCGGCTGGAGCTGGACCCGGAACTGGCCCGGGAAGTGGAGGACCTGCGCCAGCGCGACCAGGTGACCGGGCTGTTGAACCGCCCTACTTTCATGGTGCACGTGGAGAACGCGGTGGCCCAGGCCGGGCGCAGCGAAGGCCGTTCCGGCCTGCTGCTGGTCGAGCCGGACCATTACGTGCGGCTGCTGCCGGATATCGGCCTGGATTCGGCCGACGCGCTGATCGGCGCACTGGCCTCGCTGCTCGACCGCACCGTCGCCGGCCAGGCCAGGCTGGCGCGCTTTGGCGAGCATAGCTTCGCCGTGCTGCTGGACGGCTCCTACGCCGATACCGCTGCATTGGCCGAACGCATCCGCCAGGCATATGCCGCGCATGTCTTCAGCATCGGCGAACGCTCTGCAACGGTGACCGTGAGCATCGGTGGCGTACAGGTCGGCGAGAAGATCGCCAGCATCGGACAGGTACTGGCACGTGCCACCGAATGCGCGCAATCGGCCGCCGAACTGGGCAACACCGTGCGCATCTTCGACCCTGCCGCTGCCGACCGCGTGGAAGAAGAACGCATCGCACTGTGGGTGTCGCGCATCCGCGAGGCGCTGGCCGGCGATGGCTTCCAGCTGCATTACCAGCCGGTACTGAACCTGCAGGGCGAGCCGCTGGAGCTGTACGAGGCCTACCTGCGCCTGGACCACAATGGCGAACTGCTCAGCCCGGCGGCTTTCCTCGGCATTGCCGAAGAGCACGGGCTGCTGGCAGACATCAACCGCTGGGTGGTGTCGCGTGCCATCGCCATCCTGGGCGAGCAGCAACGCGCCGGGCGCGCCACGCAGATGCTGGTGAAGATCACCCCCGAATCCTTCGCCGACCCGCAACTGATCGCCCTCCTGGGCCAGCAACTGCAGGCGCAGGGGATAGCAGGCAACCGGCTGTGGCTGCATGCACCGGAAGCCAAGGTGTTCACCCACCTGCGCAATGCCCAGCAGTTCCTGCGCGATGTCGCCCCGCTGGGCTGCCGCATCGGCCTGGAACAGTTCGGCACCGGGCTGGATTCGTTCCAGTTGCTGGCGCACTTCCAACCGCAGTTCCTGAAGCTGGACCGCAGCTTCACCAGCGACCTGGCCAGCACCCGCGAGAACTTCGACAAGATCAAGGAAATCACCGCGCGGGCGCAGGAAGCCGGCATCGCCACCATCGCCGAGTTCATCACCGATGCCAATTCGATGACCCTGCTGTTCAGTGCCGGGGTGGATTACGTGCAGGGCGAATTCGTCGGCGTGGCCACGCCGCGGATGGAGTTCGATTTCGGTTGACGCGGCCGGCAGGATGCCGCCCGCGCCTCCGTAGCGCCGAGCCATGCTCGGCGGGGCTGATCGGTCAGGTCAGGTCGACCAGGTTGGCGATCTTCACGTCCGGGTCGACATCGGCGTCGTAGTCCACGCCTTCCACGCCAAAGCCGAACAGGCGCAGGAAATCCGCCTTGTAGCCGGCCAGGTCGCTGATCTCGTACAGGTTCTCGTTGGTCACCTGCGGCCACAGGGCGAGCACTTCCGCCTGCACTTCCGGCGCCATTTCCTTGTAATCCGCACGCAGGCGGCCTTCGCCGTCGATCAGCGCGACCGGACGGCCCTGGCCGTCGACAAGGTCGTGGCGCAGCCGGTCAACTGCGGTGCCTTCGGCCTTGCCGCCGTACAGGATGTCGTACAGCACATCCAGCTGCTCGATGCAGCCTTCGTGCGTCCCCTTTTCCTTCATCACCTTGAACAGCAGCGACAGGTACAACGGCATGGTCGGGATGGCCGAACTGGCCTGGGTCACCACTGCCTTCAGCACCGATACGCGTGCGTCGCCGCCGATCTTCGCCAGTTTCTCGCGCAGGCCCAGCACTTTCTGGTCGAGGTCCTTCTTCGCCGCGCCGATGCTGCCGTTCCAGTAGATCGCCTGGGTGATCTCCTCGCCGACATAGGTGAAGGCGGTGGTGGTGCAGCCGTTGGCCAGCACGTCGGCATCGGCCAGCGCGTCGATCCACATCTGCCAGTCCTCGCCGCCCATCACCGCCACGGTGCCCGTGATTTCTTCCGCGCTGGCGGGCTCGAGGTGGGTCTCGGTCAGCTTTTCCTTGTCGGTATCCAGTCCGCGCAGGGTGATCGGCTCGCCGATCGGCTTCAGCGTGGAGTTGATCACCTCACCGGTCCTGGGGTGCCTGCGGCGCGGCGAGGCCAGGCTGTAGACGACCTGGTCGACCTGGCCGAGGTCGGCCTTGATCAGTTCGATGACCTTGGCCTTCACTTCATCGGAGAACGCGTCGCCGTTGATGCTCCTGGCATACAGGCCGGCCTCTGCGGCGTACTTGTGGAACGCGGCGGAGTTGTACCAGCCGGCGCTGCCGGGCTTGGTTTCGCTGCCCGGCTTTTCGAAGAACACGCCCAGGGTGGCGGCGTCGCTGCCGAAGGCGGCGGTGATGCGCGCAGCCAGGCCGTAGCCGGTGGAGGCGCCGATCACCAGTACCTTCTTCGGGCCGTTGGCGATCTTCGGCTTGCCCTTGATGAAGTCGATCTGCTGTTTGACCGCGGCATCGCAGCCGGTCGGGTGGGTGGTGACGCAGATGAAGCCGCGGACGCGCGGTTTGATGACCATGGATACCTCGGTACGGGACAGGTGCGGCGCGCAATGCACGTGCACGAAACGCTGGAATCGTAGTGCGCGCGGGCAATATGCACAACCGACGGCGGCGTATGCAGGCGCCCCGGCCGAGGCGGTGTGCGGCGCGGTAGAGCGGGGCCATGCCTGCCTGGAAGAAAAGAAAAAGCCGCACGGTGTGCGGCTTTTCCTTTCTCCGGTGCTGCGTGGGGCGTTACGGGCGGCGCGCGAGCGCTTCCACGTCCTTGGCCTTGGGCAGCAGGTCCTGCTTGGTCACCGCCAGCATGCCCATGGTCAGCAGCGGGCAGGCGATGAAGATCGAGGACAGCGTGCCGATCACCGCGCCGATCATCTGGCTCAGCGCCAACCCTTCCAGCGAACCACCGCCGTACAGGTACAGCGCCAGCACCGACAGGAAGAACACCAGCGAGGTGATGATGGTGCGCGACAGGGTCTGGTTGATCGAACGGTTCATCACTTCCAGCGGCTCCACGCGCAGGCTGCGGAAGTTCTCGCGCACGCGGTCGAACACCACGATGGTGTCGTTGATGGAGAAGCCCATCACCGACAACAGGCCGGCCAGCACGGTGAGGTCGAACTCGCGGCCGCTGAAGGAGAAGTAGGCGGCAACCACCAGCACGTCGAACAGCGTGGTGATGATGGCCACCACCGCGAACTTCCATTCGAAGCGGAAGCCGATGTAGATCAGGAACCCGACCAGCACGAACAGCGCCGCGTACAGGCCATTGAGCGCCAGTTCCTTGCCGACCTGCGGGCCGACGAACTCCGACGACAACACGGCAGCCGCGTTGTCCTGCAGCGATACCGCCGTGCGCACCGCCTCGGCAGTGCGGTTGTTGGCCTCGCCAGCGCTTTCACCTTCAGCCGCTTCCTGCGGCTGCAGGCGGATCAGCAGGTCGCTGCCGCTGCCGAAGCTCTGCACCTGGGCACCGGCATAACCGGCGGTTTCCAGGTGCTCGCGCACGGCGTCGACGTCGGCTGGCCGGTCGAAGCGTACTTCCACCACGGTGCCACCGGTGAAATCCAGTGCGTAGTTGAAGCCCTTGCCGATGATGCTGCCAAGGGAGGCGATGAACACCAGCGCTGCAATGCCGACGGCAATCCAGCGGGTGCGCATGAAGTCGAACTTGGTGTCGTTCGGGATCAGGTGGAGCGGAAACAATTTCATGGTATTGATCCTTTTCCCGTCAGATGGCCAGGGTCTTGAGCTTCTTGCGACGGCCATACAGCAGCACGGCAAGGGCACGGGAAACGGTGATGGCGGTGAACATCGAGGCGATGATGCCGACGATCATGGTCACCGCGAAGCCCTTCAGCGGGCCGGTACCGAACGCATACAGCGCCACGCCGGCCAGGATGCCGGTCAGGTTGGCGTCGAGGATGGTGCCCGAGGCCTTCTCGTAACCGGCCACGATGGCCGCCTTGACCGGCATGCCGGCACGCAGCTCTTCGCGGATACGCTCGTTGATCAGCACGTTGGCATCCACCGACAGGCCGATCGACAACGCCAGGCCGGCAAAGCCCGGCAGGGTCATCGTGGCACCGAACAGCGACATCACCGCGACCACGATCAGCAGGTTGAACAGCATCGCCACCGAAGTGATGACGCCGAACATGCGGTAGTAGATGGTGAAGAACACCAGGGTGAACAGGAACGCAAAGCCCACCGCGGTGACACCGCGTTCCACGTTCTCCGCGCCCAGGCTGGGGCCGACGATCTTCTCTTCGACGAAGTCCATCGGCGCAGCCAGCGAGCCGGACTTCAGCAGCTTGGCGAGATCTTCGGACTCACGCTTCTCCAGGCCGGTGGTCTGGAAGTTCTTGCCGAACACACCGTTGACGTTGGCCACCGAGATGACTTCTTCCTTGACCCGGAAGCTGCGGACTTCCTTGCCGTCGACCGTCTCCACGGTCGGGACGCGTTCGGTGTAGACCACCGCCATCGGCTTGTTCACGTTGGCGCTGGTGAAGTCGAACATGCGCTGGCCGCCGACGTTGTTCAGCGTGACGCTGACCGCCGGTGACCCGTTCTGGTCGGTCATCGCCTGCGCGGCGACCATCTGGTCACCGGTGACGATCACGCGCTTGGCCAGCAGCACCGGCCCGCGGTTGTCGCGCAGCTGGTACACCTTGGCTTCCGGCGGGATGCGGCCGCTGGCGATGGCGTCCTGGGCATTGCCTTCGATCACCGCGCGGTATTCCAGCGTCGCGGTCGCGCCGATCATGCGCTTGGCTTCGGCGGTGTCCTGCACGCCGGGCAGCTGCACGACCACGCGGTCGGCACCCTGGCGCTGGATGATCGGCTCGGCCACGCCGAGCTGGTTGACGCGGTTGCGCAACGTGTTGACGTTCTGTTCGATGGCGCCGTTGGCGATCTCGTTCAGCTCGGTATCCGGCAGGCTGACGGTCACGCGGTTGCCGCCGACCTCGTAGCGCAGCGTCGGCTGCGACTTGAACAGCGCGTCGCGGGCACGCAGGCCGGCACCCTCGCCCGCCGACGGGCTCAGGTTGGCGACGATGCTGTTGTCGGCACGGCGTTCGACCGACTGGTACGGAATGCGCGCATCGCGCAGGCTGGTGCGCACGTCTTCGGTGTAGGCATCCAGGCGCTTGTCCAGCGCGGCCTTCTGGTCCACCTGCAGCACGAAATGCACGCCGCCCTGCAGGTCCAGGCCCAGCGTCATCGGACGCGCGCCCAGGTTGGACAGCCAGTCCGGCACGGTGGATGCCAGGTTCAGCGCGACCACGTAATCTTCGCCGACGCTCTGCTTCAGCACGTCATTGGCGGCAGTCTGCGCCTGCAGGTCCGGCAGGCGGACGATCAGGCTGTCGCCTTCCGCTTCCGCTGCCATCGGCGTCACGCCGGCCTGCTTGAGGTCGGCCAGCACCCGCTCGCGCAGGGCATCATCGATCTGCCCGCCACGGTTGGCGGTGATCTGGATGGCCGGATCCTTCTGGTAGATGTTGGGCAGCGCGTACAGCGTACTGATCGCCAGGACGATCAGGATGACGACGTACTTCCAGCGTGGAAATTCGAGCATTGCTAGGGTCCCGCGCGGCGCCATCCCCGGCGCCGCGGTTGTGCATCGGAAAGGGAGTGGCTCAGACGGCCGACTTCAGGGTACCGGCCGGCAGCACGTTGCCGACGGCGCCCTTCTGCACGCGGATGCGCACGTTCTCGGCCACTTCGAGCGTCACGAAGCTGTCGCCGATGTCGATCACCACACCGGCGATGCCGCCGTTGGTGAGCACTTCATCGCCGCGCTTGATCTTCTCCAGCATGGCCTTGTGCTCCTTCTGCCGCTTCATCTGCGGGCGGATCATCAGGAAGTACATGATGGCGATCAGGATGACCGGGAACAGCAGCGTGCTCAGGCCCATGCCCTGCGGTTGGCCGCCAGCGGCCTGGGCGTGGGCGGCGGGAATCAGGAAGGCAATCAGGTTCATCGTGGGTCCTTTGGTTGGGCGGCGCTCCGGCCCCGGGGGGCGCGGCGTGTCGACCGCGGATCGGGGTCAGCCGTGAAGTATGCCACGGGCCCGGACGTTCGTCCTTGGGCCCTTCGGCAGGGTCGGGCCACTTATAACGGCGGCACCGACGCCCCGCGGGCTGCGTAGAAAGACACGCGGAAGGCATCGAAGGTTCCCGCGGCGATGGCGGTACGCATGTCGGCCATCAGTTTCTCGTAATAGAACAGGTTGTGCAGGGTGCCCAGCATCGGAGCCAGCATTTCGTTGCAGCGGTCCAGGTGGCGCAGGTAGGACCGGGTATAGCCGCCGTTGCAGGCGAAACAGCCGCAACCCGGCTCGATCGGGTCCATGTCGCGCTCGTAGCGCGCATTGCGGATGCGCACGGTGCCGAACGCGGTGAAATAGTGGCCGTTGCGCGCGTTCCGGGTCGGCATCACGCAGTCGAACATGTCCACGCCCCGGGCGACCCCTTCCACCAGGTCTTCCGGGCGCCCCACGCCCATCAGGTAACGCGGGCGGTCCGCCGGCAGCTCCGGATGCAGGTGGTCGAGCATGGCATTGCGTTCATGCTCCGGCTCGCCTACCGCCAGGCCACCGATGGCATAACCGTCAAAACCGATCTCCTGCAGGGCATGGGCCGAGCGGCTGCGCAGGCCGGGATGCACGCCGCCCTGGACGATGCCGAACAATGCCGCATCGTTGCCCAGTGCGTCATGGGCGTCGCGGCTGCGCCGGGCCCAGCGCAGGCTGAGCTCCATCGAGCGCTGGGCGACGTCTTCGGTGGCCGGGTACGGCGTGCATTCGTCGAAGATCATCACGACGTCCGAATCGAGCACTTTCTGGATCTTCATGCTTTCTTCGGGACCGAGGAAGACCCGCGCCCCGTCGGTCGGCGAGGCGAAGGTGACCCCTTGTTCGGTGATCTTGCGCCGGTGCGCCAAGGAGAACACCTGGAAGCCGCCGGAATCGGTCAGGATGGGGCCATCCCACCGCGCGAAGCCATGCAGGCCGCCGTGGTCGGCGATGACATCCAGGCCGGGCCGCAGGTACAGGTGGAAGGTGTTGCCGAGGATGATTTCCGCGCCCAGCGCGCGAACCTGGTCAGGAAAGATGCCCTTGACCGAGCCATAGGTGCCGACCGGCATGAATGCGGGGGTTTCCACGGTTCCGCGCGGGAACGTGAGGCGGCCACGACGGGCACGGCCATCGGTGGTCTGGAGCTGGAACTGCAGTCGGGACATGGTGCGGCTGTTTGGACAGATAGTCGCCTATTGTCCCCCAAACAGTGCACCTACAGGTAGCGCCGGGCCATGCCAGGCGGGCATCGGGCCGCAAGGTGCGCTCGCCGGGCATGGCCCGGCGCTGCCGGGGCGACGTGGCAGATCCACGCCATGCATGGGTGGCGTCGCGCCTCAACCCGCCTGCGGGAACAACAACATCGCATCGCCGTAGCTGAAGAAGCGGTAGCGCTGTTCGATGGCGTGGCGGTAGGCCTCGAATACGCGCTCCTTGCCGGCGAACGCAGAGATCATCATCAGCAGCGTGCTTTCCGGCAGGTGGAAATTGGTCACCATCGCGTCCACGCTGCGGATCCGGTATCCCGGGGTGATGAATATCTGCGTCTCGCCTGCGAACGGCAGCAGTTCGCCATCGCGCATCGCGCTTTCCAGCGCCCGCACCACCGTGGTGCCGACGCCGATCACCCGGCCACCGGCTTCGCGCGTGCGCCGGACCTGCTGCACCAGCCCGGCTCCCACGTTCAGCCATTCGCGGTGCATGACATGGTCCTTCAGCTCTTCGGCGCGCACCGGCTGGAAGGTACCCGCCCCCACGTGCAACGTGACATGGCCAAAGTCCACGCCCTTGTCGCGCAGCGCAGCCAGCAGCGGCTCGTCGAAATGCAGGCCAGCCGTCGGCGCGGCCACGGCCCCCACTTCACGGGCGAACACGGTCTGGTAGCGCTCGCGGTCGTCCAGTCCCGGCTCGCGCTGGATGTAGGGCGGCAACGGCAGCCGTCCGGCATGCAGCAGCCATTGCTCCAATGCCTCGGGCACATGGAACTGCAACACGTAGAATTCGCCGTCGCGGCCCAGCACCTCGGCTTCGCCGCCGGCGTCCAGCGCGATCCGGCTGCCCGCCTTCGGCGTCTTGCTGGCACCGACCTGGGCCCGTGCCTGCTGCCCGCCCAGCAGGCGCTCGATCAGGATTTCCACCCGGCCGCCGGTTGCCTTCTGCCCGAACAACCGCGCCGGTATCACCCGGGTGTCGTTGAACACCAGCAGGTCGCCTGCACGCAGCAGCGTCGGCAGATCATGCACGTGTGCATCGGTGAAACCTGCGGGAGAGGGCGGCACCAGCAGCAGGCGGCTGGCAGAGCGCTCGGCCAGCGGTGCCTGGGCGATCAGCTCGGCAGGAAGGTCATAGTGGAAATCGGACTTCTTCAAGGCAGTGGATGGCAACAGGTCGACAATGGCGCGCATTGTACGACCGGCTACCGGGAGACAATGCATCCAGCAAGGAACGTCAGGGAAAATGCTGCCATGCAGCAGCAAACAGGCGGGGTTATCGCGCAAAAAACCGCGTGCTAGCATCGAATCGGAAGTCCGATGCACGAGCCGATCCGAGCGCGCGCCCATGACGCGCGTTCTGCATTTCAGGGCCGTGCGACCTATCGTTTCAGGAGATCTGCAATGAGCTTCATCGAACGCCTCGCCCCTTTGCGCGCCTGCCCCGGCACCCGCCTGACCACCGGCCTGGACGATGCCACGCTGGACCAGCTGGCACCGCGCCACCCGCAGCTGGTCGCAGCGGTGGAAGCAGCCGCTGGAGAATTCGCACGCGTACAGGACGGGCTGGCCGACGTGCTGGCCCTGGACGAGCAGGCGCAGGTGGCGGCGATGCAGGATGGCTTCATCAATTTCTATGCCGACGACGCGGTCACGCCCTATGTGGCGCTGGCGGCGCGCGGCCCGTGGGTGGTCACGCTGAAGGGGGCCGTGCTGTATGACGCCGGTGGGTACGGCATGCTCGGCTTCGGGCATACCCCGGAAGCGGTGATGCAGGCCATGGCGCTGCCGCAGGTGATGGCCAACATCATGACCCCCAGCCTTTCCCAGCAACGTTTCGTGCGCGCACTGCGCGCGGAGATCGGGCACCGTCGCGGTGGTTGCCCGTACGCACGATTCATGTGCCTCAATTCCGGCTCCGAAGCGGTAGGCCTGGCGGCACGCATCGCCGACGTCAACAGCAAGCTGCAGACCGATCCGGGTGCGCGACACGCCGGGGCCACCGTCAAGCGGGTGGTCATCAAGGGCAGCTTCCATGGCCGTACCGATCGCCCTGCGCTGTATTCCGATTCCAGCCGGCGCACCTACCAGCAGCACCTTGCCAGCTACCGCAACGAAGATTCGGTGATCGCCCTTGCGCCCTACGACGAGGCGGCGCTGCGTGCGGTGTTCGACGATGCCGCGCGCAACCAATGGTTCATCGAGGCGGTATTCCTGGAACCGGTGATGGGCGAAGGCGATCCCGGCCGCTCCGTGCCGCCGGCCTTCTATGCGCTGGCGCGTGAACTGACCGCCGCCCATGGCAGCCTGCTGCTGCTCGATTCGATCCAGGCCGGCCTGCGCGCGCATGGCGTGCTGTCGGTGGTGGATTACCCCGGCTTCGAAGGGTTGGACCCGCCGGACATGGAAACCTATTCGAAAGCGCTGAATGCCGCGCAGTATCCGTTGTCGGTGCTTGCGGTCAACGAGCGTACCGCCCAGCTGTACCGCAAGGGCATCTACGGCAACACCATGACCAGCAACCCGCGTGCGCTGGAGGTGGCCTGTGCCACGTTGGCGCAGCTGACGCCGCAGGTGCGCCGCAATATCGCCGAACGCGGTGCCGAAGCCGTGCGCAGGCTGGAAAAACTGAAGGATGAGCTGGGTGGCCTGATCACCAGGGTGCAGGGCACCGGGTTGCTGTTCTCCTGCGAACTGGCACCGCAGTTCAAGTGCTACGGCGCCAATTCCACCGAGGAATGGCTGCGCCGCCATGGCATCAACGTCATCCACGGCGGCGAGAACTCGCTTCGGTTCACCCCGCACTTCGGCATGGACAGCGAAGAGCTGGAACTGCTGGTCGGCCTGGTCGGACGCGCCCTGCGCGAAGGTCCGCGCCGCGAGCAGGCGGCCGCCGCCTGACCCCACCCGGGCCACGCCCCCGTAGCGCCGGGCCATGCCCGGCGGTTTGTCGCCCGCGGCCCACGAACCCCGCCACGCACCCCGTAGCGCCGGGCCATGCCCGGCGGCCCGTCGCCCGCGGCCCACGAACCCCGCCACGCACCCCGTAGCGCCGGGCCATGCCCGGCGGCCCGTCGCCCGGCGGCCAACCCACCCATGCCGCCGAATCCTGTTCGGCGGCTTGTGGTCAATCCGACAACAACGGCTGCAGATCGCGCGGCAAACGCGTTTCCGGATACTGCAGCAGGTACCGCTCCAGGCTGGCCCGGGCCAGGTCGACTTCTCCGGCGTCACGGCGGTGGCGGATCTTCTGCAACCACTTGCGGCGCGACAGCTGGGAATCTGCCAGCACCTGGTCCTGCACGTCACCTGCGCTCAGCGTGGACGAAGCGATACCGCCCATGACACCTGGGGCACTGGCGGCGGGCGCACGTTGCAGGCTGCGCGCCATCGCCGGCGCTGCGCCAACATGACGTTCCGGCGCCCTCTGCACCCGCTCCGCCGCCGATGCGGCAGAGGCATCCGGCAGCACGCTGGCGTCGGCATTCCTGGTGGCTGCAGCCACTCGGGGAGCGGCAGCTGCACCCGGCGGCGCTGGCGCTGACGCAGGCCCTGGCGCAGGTGCCGGTGCCGCAGGTGGCGCGCCCGTGGACTTCGGCGCGGCGGTGGCGGCCGGTGCCTGCGGGTGCACAGGTTCCGACGGCGCATCCTGGACAGCAGCCCGCGCGGCACGGGGCGGCACGTGTACCTCTGCGCGCTCGGGAGGGGCAGAAGCCGCCTGGGGCGCCGCTGCAGGCGCCTCGGCCAGGTCGCCGCCCTGGTCGCCGCCCGCCGCACGCGAGGGTGCGGAGGTCGGTGTCGGAGCGTGTGCTTCCATCACCGGCGCGGCCGGCGGCTCCGGCCGCATCTGCCAGGCCAGGCCGACAGCGAATACCACCGACGCAGCAACGCCGAACACCGTTGGCCAGCGGGCGCGGCGGCGCGCCTTCAGGCGTCGCTCGCTGGCCTGCGCCGCAGGGACCTGTGCGTCATCGCCTGGCGATGCCGGGTTGGCCTGCACCGCCGCGCGTGCAGCGGCCAGGATCGCTGCATCTACTGCCGCGCCCGGGCCATGGTCCTGCGGGCGTCCCAGCAGGCGAGCCAGCTCGCGTTCTTCGGGAGTCAAGGGATCGTGGCGGTTCATGCGTTCAACCCTGCCCGCAGCTTGTCCATCGCGTAGCGCAGGCGCGATTTGACGGTTTCCCGGCCGACGCCGGTGATCTGCCCGATTTCTTCCAGGCTCAATTCCTGTTCCAGCCGTAACTGCAGGACCTCGCGCTGGTCCGGTGGCAGTTCCTCCATGGCCAACTGCAGGCGGCGGCGTTGCTCGAATGCACTCAGTTCGCTTTCCGGCGTCTGCTCGTCGGCCAACGCCAACACGCGTTCGTCAGCATCGGCTGGCGCAGGGGGGCGATGGCGCGCAGCCCGCCAATGATCGTTCAGGCGGTTGTGGGCAATGCGGAACAGCCAGGTGCTGAAGGCGGCGTCCGGCTGCCAACCGGTACGTGCGGCGATCACCCGCTGCCAGACGTCCTGGAATATCTCCTCTGCCAGCGCCGGATCGCGCACCTGGCGCAGCAGGAACCCATGCAGGCGCCTTCGGTGGCGCTCGTACAGGGCCTGGAACGCGGGCAGGTCACCACCGGCCCAGGCCAGCATCAAGGCTTCGTCGGTTGGCAGGGCCGCAGTATCCACGGCCCACAGGGTAAGCCCTGCCTGCGACGGCGCATAGCCGGGCATGGACGACGGGGTGGGTGCAGCCAGGGGCGCGGTGCTCATCATGCATCCAGCGTCAACGCACGAACGCCCCCAACGGGGTTGCACCAGCAAAAAAGGGGACGGAGGGGATTAAGTCGTATCTGGCCCCTTGGGTGCCGGATACGACTTAATCCCCTCCGTCCCCTTTTTTGCTCAGCGGAGGGCGCCGCGGACCTTCTCGTCGATCCACTTGGAGGCCTGCGCGGGGCTGTAGTGCTGCATCCACTCCAGCATTTCGTCGATGTCCGAGCCGTACCAGAGGTCGGCGCGCTGGGCCGGGTGCAGGAAACGCTCTTCGACCATGCGGTCGATCATGCCCAGCAGCGGTGCATAGAATCCGTCCACGTCCAGGAACGCGCACGGCTTGTTGCCGATGCCGAGCTGGCGCCAGGTGAGCATTTCGAAGATCTCTTCCATGGTGCCGAAGCCGCCAGGCAAGGCGACGAAGCCATCGGACAGATCGAACATGCGCGACTTGCGCTCATGCATCGAACCGACGATCTCCAGCGAGGTCAGGCCACGGTGCGCCACCTCCCAGTCGGCCAGTTGCTGCGGAATGACGCCGGTTACTTCACCGCCCGCCTCCAGCACGGCGTTGGCCACCGAACCCATCAGGCCAACGTTGCCGCCACCGTAGACGAGTCGCATGCCTTCGCGGGCAATGCGGTCGCCCAGGGCGATGGCGCGTTCGGTATAGATCGGCTTGCTGCCGGGATTGGAGCCGCAGTAGACACAAAGGGACTTCATGGGGATCTGGTTGCAGTGGGAACGGGACATTATCGCCCGAGGCGGGCCGGGCTGCAGGCGGCCGGCAGACCAGCAGGGCATGGCCCTGCTCTACCGGGTAAAATCGCAGGGACATGCCCGATACCCTCGCCGCTGCCGTCGACTACTGCCAGGACATCAAGCACAGTCGTTTCCAGGCACTTGCCGCACCGGTCACCGATGCCACCGAGGCGCTGGCCTTCCTGCAGCGGGTCGCCATCGCCGATGCCACGCACAACTGCTGGGCTTACCGTGTCGGCAACGACTATCGCTCCAGTGACGATGGCGAACCGGCAGGCACGGCCGGACGGCCGATCCTCGCCGCCATCGACGGCCAGGGCTTCGATCGGGTGATGGTGGTGGTGATCCGCTGGTACGGGGGCATCAAACTCGGCGCAGGCGGGCTGGTACGCGCCTATGGAGGCACGGCGGCCGAATGCCTGCGCAGCGCGCCCCGGCTGCCGTTGGTGGCACTGGCAACCCTGCAGGTGCGTGCCGGTTTCGACGACCTGGGGGCGCTGCACGCCGCCTTGGCGGCACATGCGGCGCAGAAGCTCGACGAAACATTCGACGCCGACGGCGTGGCCGTCACCATCGAAGTGCCGGCCGACCAGTGCGATGCATTGAAAACGCGCCTGCGCGACGCCACCCGTAACCGCATACGCTTGAGCGTACTTTCCGAGTGACCCGCGCATGACCGAACCTGAAACCTCCAGCCGCCCTGCCCTGCGCCGCCTTGGCAGCCTCGGCACCCTGTGGCCGTTCGTGCGTCGCCATCGCGGCCTGTTCAGCGCATGGCTGGTGGCGCTGGCGGTGTCTTCCACCGCAACGCTCAGCCTGCCGCCGGCGGTCAAGCAGATGATCGACCACGGGTTCACCGGCGGCGGCCAGATCAACCGTGCATTTGCCCTGCTGCTGCTGGTCGCGATCGTGATGGCGCTGGCCACTGCCGCGCGCTTCTTCTTCGTCTCGCTGCTGGGTGAAAAGGTCGTCGCCGACCTGCGCGGCCAGTTGTATGCGCACCTGATCACCCTCGGCGCCGGCTTCCATGACCGGAACCGCAGCGGCGAACTGGTATCGCGCCTGACCGCCGACAGCGAGCTGCTGCGCAGCGTGATCGGCTCGACGATGTCGGTCGCCCTGCGCAGCAGCGTCACCGTGGTCGGCAGCCTGGTGATGCTGTTCGTCACCAGCCCGCGGCTGGCGGCATGGTCGCTGCTGGGCATCCCGCTGGCCGTGCTGCCGATCATCCTGGGCGCGCGCCGCCTGCGTGCCATCTCGCGCGACAGCCAGGACCGCATCGCCGATGCCAACAGCCTGGCAGCCGAAACGCTGGGCGCGGTGCGCACGGTGCAGGCACATGCACGCGAACCCTACGAGCAGGGCCGTTTCAACCACGCACTCAAGGATGCGATCGGCGCAGCGCGGCGACGCATCCGCGCCCAGTCGCTGGTCACCGCCAGCGCCATCCTGCTGGTGTTCGGTGCCATCGTGGGGGTGCTGTGGCTCGGCGCGCATGATGTCATCGCCGGCCGCCTTTCGGCCGGTACGCTCGGCCAGTTCGTGCTGTACGCACTGATCGGCGGCGGTTCGGTCGGTGCGCTGGCCGAAGTGTGGAACGAACTGCAGCGCGCCTCCGGCGGCATGGGCCGGATCAGCGAGCTGTTGCAGGAAGACGTGGAGATCCGCGCTCCGTCCGCACCGCAGGCATTGCCTGCGCCACTGCGCGGCGAGATCCGCTTCGATGACGTGGTGTTCCATTACCCGCAGCGCCCTGATACCGCGGCGCTGGATCATTTCAACCTGCATGTGCGACATGGCGAAACGGTCGCCCTGGTGGGGCCCTCCGGTGCCGGCAAGAGTACGGTGCTGCAGTTGCTGCTGCGCTTCCACGACCCGCGCAACGGCAGCATCTCGGTGGACGGCCTGGACCTGCGCCAGCTTGATCCGGCGGCGTTGCGCGCCGAGCTGGCGCTGGTTCCGCAGCAGCCCACGCTGTTCGCGGCCAGTGCGCGCGACAACATCCGCTATGGGCGCCTGGACGCCACCGACGCGGAGGTGGAAGAGGCCGCGCGCGCCGCCGAGGCCGATGATTTCCTGCGCGCGCTGCCCGAGGGCTACGACAGCGAGCTGGGCGAACGTGGTGCACGCCTTTCCGGCGGCCAGCAGCAGCGCATCGCCATTGCCCGTGCGCTGCTGAAGGATGCGCCGATCCTGCTGCTGGACGAGGCCACCAGCGCGCTGGATGCGCAGAGCGAGCGCGCCGTGCAGCAGGCACTGGAACGCCTGATGGCCGGCCGCACCACGCTGGTGATCGCCCACCGCCTGGCCACCATCCTCAAGGCCGACCGCATCGTGGTGATGGACCACGGGCGCATCATCGCCCAGGGCACGCACCAGCAGCTGTTGGCTGAAGGCGGGTTGTACGCGGACCTGGCCAAGCTGCAGTTCATCGATTGACCACGCGCGGCTAACACGGTGCGGCGCAGGCTTGCGTCGCACCGTGGTTGATTGAAGAAGGAGGTAGACGATGTCGTTCCGTCAGTTTCCCGCCACCGATACCAATGGCGAAAGCCGCATCATCATCGAGTTCAAGGCCGACGATGCCCCGTCAGCCAGCGAACATGCAGAGCCGCGTTATGAACTGGAGGATGGCCGCGTGCTGGTCCGCAATGGGCGCGAGTTCTCGACGGCAGGTGGTGAGTTGCGGTTGAGCATCTGAGGGTAATCGAATGCAGGGCCGCCGAGCATGGCTCGGCGCTACCGGGATTCGCTGGATGTGGCCAATTAATAGCCACCTGGCTTGACAACCTTTTGTCGCAAGGGATGCGCTGGGTTATCCACATGTTTGTGCGAAAACCATCCACACCGCCTGTGGATGAAACCGTCAGCGGGCTAGCACCCTGCCGATTCCGCTGTCGTCTACTTCCGCCGCCGCCGCGGCAATGGCCATGTCGCTGCTTCCCGGCACGAATCCAATGCGGAAATGCACTTCGCCGGTCGGGGTACGCGAGGAGTGGATCGACGCCAGGCTGATGTCGTGCTGCTCGAATACATGCAGCAGTGCACGCAGGGAACCCGGTCGATCTTCTGGCAGGTGCACCGACAATGCCTGCCGCTCGGTGAGGTCGGCCAGCAGATATCCCACCCGCTCGAAGGTGTAGTTGCCATCGGCCAGGATCTGCTCACCGAAGGCATCACGGTTATCCAGCAGCAGTTGCCGACGGAAGCGCGCACGCGCGCCATCGTCGCCCTGCAACACCTGCGACTGCAGTTGCTGCAACTGGTCGATCAGGCGTTGCAGCATCGGCGCTACGTGCGGGTTGCCAAACTGGATGTCTTCATAGATGGCCGGGTTCAATGACAGGATGCGCGCGATGATCGCCGTATCCAGTTCGAACGAAGCCGAACGGTACGGCAGCAACGCGGCAAGGTCGCCCAGCTCCGGGCCATAGCCACGCAGTACGCCGGCCTGCGCCAGGTGGCTGGCGTGCACCATGGCCTGCACCAGCGCCATGACCTTGTCGTGGTGGGCTGGCGTTGCGCGCACGCACTCGGCCTGCAGTGACGTGCACAGTTCCTGCACCCAGGGCAGCCAGCGCTGCAGCCGGGCTTCGCAGACCACCATCACGCGGCCTTTCAGCGTCGGCGATTTCGGCGGCGCAGTCATCGGGTGCAGGCCCACCACCTCCGCCTGCGAGGCCAGCATCGCCTGCACCGGCGCCTCTTTCACCGAGGTGACGTCCAGCCACAAGCGCCCATGTTCACGCCCGGCAGAGGCGCGCACGTAGTCGGCGATCAGTCCGGGCGTGTGCCGGATCGGCGCCGAGAACACCAGCACGTCCGCTTCGGCCAGCAATTGTTCCGGGGTATGCGACTGCGGGTCTGCCGGATCGTGCCCGATCACGGTCAGCTGCATGTGCTCGGCGAAGAAGCGGGCCAGCCAGCGCCCATAGGCGCCAGCGCTGCCCACGATACCGACGACCCGTGGATGCACGCTCATGCCAGCCGCTCGGCGCTGAAGCGCACCACATCCACCAGTGCCGCCGGCGCCGCCGCCAGCACGTCGAATTCCTCATGGCCGTTGGCCAGCGTCGCCTCGAGGGCACCATGGGTGCCAGCCACTGCACGGCCGATCGCCTGTTGCATGCCGTCCCCGCGCAGCAGGAAGGCCACGATGAGCGCCATCAGCACGTCACCGGTGCCGGCTACGTCGACCGCAAGCAAGGGGGATGTCCAGCGCCAGATGCCTTCCTTGCCGACGGCGAGCGTGACCAGTTGGCCGCTGTCGCCGGAAACGCTGTGTGCAAGCACCCATTCCGGTCCGCGCTGCAACAGAACGCGCGCTGCGGCGATGGCATCGTCCTGCGCCAGCGATGGCATGCCGGTCAGGCGACCGAGTTCGAATGCATTGGGAGTTACCAGCCAGGCACGTGGCAACAGGCGCTCGGCGAAGACCTTCTCCAACCCTGGCTCGACGTAGGGGCCGGTATGGGTGTCACCGATCACCGGATCCAGGCAATAGCGCAGCTGTGGGCAGGCCGGCAGCACCCCATCGATCCAGTCGGCAAACGCGGTTCCATTGCCAACGCTTCCGAAGTACCCGGACACCAGCATGCGCGCACGCTGCGGCAGGCCGCGCTCGCTGGCGCCACGCAGCAGGTCGGCGAACCAGTCCGTCGGCAGCACTCGGCCGCGCGTGGTGTCGTAGAACGGCGCGTTGCTCAGCAGCGTGGTCGGTATTTCCGCCACGCGCAGGCCCAACGCGCGCAGTGGCGGCACGGCGGCGCTGTTACCGGCGTGGCCATACACCAGTTGGGACTGGACCGAGATGACATCGATCGGCGACGGGCCATCGGGCCGCTGACGGCGGCCGTGGACCAGATGGTTATCGAGGGATTCGCTCATCGGCGCATTTTACGCCGTGCAGCACCCCGGCTGTGACGGGCCATGCCAAGCACCGGTGCACAAAGCCCAGCGGGGCATGGCCCCGCTCTACCCGGTAGTGACGGCCGGTAGTGACGGGCCATGCCCGTCACAGTGCGCAGCGCGCGTCGGTCAGGACGTCATCCGGTCCCAGAAACCCTTGACGCCATCGATGAACGTCGCCGACTTCGGCGAATGCTTGCGCGCGTCCTCACCAACGAAGGTGGCTTCGAACTGCTCCATCAGCTTGCGCTGGTCGGGCGTGAGGTTGACCGGCGTCTCCACCACCACGCGGCAATACAGGTCGCCCTCGGTGCGGCTGCGCACCGAACGCACACCCTTGCCACGCAGGCGGAACAGCTTTCCGGTCTGGGTTTCGGCCGGGATGCGTATCTCCGCTTCGCCGCCCAGTGTCGCCACCCGGATACTGTCGCCAAGCGATGCCTGCGAAATGCGGATCGGCACTTCGCAGTGCAGGTCGTCGCCATCACGCTGGAAAATGGCGTGGTCACGCACGCGCACTTCAACGTACAGATCACCGGGGGGAGTACCGGCCGGACCAGCTTCGCCCTCGCCCGCCAGGCGGATGCGATCGCCGGTATCGACACCGGCAGGCACCTTCACCTGCAGCACCTTGTCTTCTTCCACGCGGCCATTGCCGTGGCAGGTCTTGCACGGCTGGGCGATGATCTGCCCGCGGCCGCCGCAGTTGTGGCAGGCCTGCTGCATGGCGAAGATGCCACGCTGGATGCGCACCTGGCCGCGGCCATGGCAGACGTTGCAGGTTTCCACCTTGCCGTCCTCCGAGCCGCTGCCGTCGCAGTCGCCGCATTCGGCCAACGTCGGGATCTCGATGCGGCGCTCGATGCCACGCACCGCTTCTTCCAGGTCCAGTTCCATCACGTAACCGATGTCGGCGCCGCGACGCGACTGGCGCGGACCTCCGGCACCACCACCGAAGATGTTGCCGAAGATGTCGCCGAAAATATCATTCATGTCCGGGCCGCCCGGACCACCGCCACCGCCGCCCATGCCGTGCTCGAACGCGGCGTGGCCGTGGGCATCGTACATGCGGCGCTTGTTGCCGTCGGCCAGTATTTCGTAGGCTTCCTTGCACTCCTTGAAGGAGGCTTCGGCAGCCGCATCACCCGGGTTGCGGTCGGGGTGGAACTTCATCGCGCAGCGACGGTAGGCCTTCTTCAGCTCTTCGTCGGTGGCGCTGCGGGCTACGCCCAGGACTTCGTAGTAATCGCGTTTGCTCATGGGGTGGATCGCTTTCCGGTACGTCGGGATTCGTCAAAGCAGAAAAGCGGACCGTGTCCGCTCCTGCGTCGGGCGCCCCGACTCGCCTGTCGGCGGCCAGGACCCTGATGCGACGACGGGACGTCGCCATCAGGCAACGTCCCGCGTCGGTCTGGATCAGGACTTCTTGTCGTCCTTGACTTCGGTGAACTCGGCATCGACGACGTCGTCGTGCTTGGCACCGGCGCCAGCATCGGCACCCGGGGCAGCGCCCTGGTCACCGGCCGAAGCCGCAGCGAACAGCGACTGGCCGGCTTCTTCCAGCACCTTCGACTTGGCTTCGATCTGTGCCTTGTCGTCGCCCTTCATTGCCGTTTCCAGGTCGGCCAATGCCGCCTCGACCTTGCCGATCACATCGCCGCCGACCTTGCTGCCGTGTTCGGTGATGGCCGAACGGGTGCCGTGGATCAGGGCATCGGCCTGGTTGCGGGCCTGCACCAGTTCCTGGAACTTCTTGTCTTCTTCGCGGTTGGCTTCCGCATCGGCGACCATGCGCGCGATCTCGTCCTCGGACAGGCCCGAACCGGCCTTGATCTCGACCTTCTGTTCCTTGTTGGTCTTCTTGTCCTTGGCCGATACGTGCAGGATGCCGTTGGCATCGATGTCGAAGGACACTTCCACCTGCGGCAGGCCACGCGGCGCCGGCTCGATGCCGGACAGGTCGAACTTGGCCAGCGACTTGTTGAAGCGGGCCTGCTCGCGCTCACCCTGCAGCACGTGCACGGTCACGGCCGACTGGTTGTCCTCGGCGGTGGAGAACACCTGCGAGGCCTTGGTCGGGATGGTGGTGTTCTTCTCGATGATCTTGGTGAACACGCCACCCATGGTTTCGATGCCCAGCGACAGCGGGGTCACGTCCAGCAGCAGCACGTCCTTGACGTCGCCGCCCAGCACGCCGCCCTGGATCGCAGCGCCCAGCGCCACGGCTTCGTCCGGGTTGACGTCCTTGCGCGGTTCCTTGCCGAAGAACTCGGTCACCGCCTGCTGCACCTTCGGCATGCGGGTCTGGCCACCGACCAGGATCACTTCGCTGATGTCGCTGGAGCGCAGGCCGGCATCGTTCAGCGCGACGCGGCACGGCTCGATCGAACGCTTGATCAGCTCTTCCACCAGCGCTTCCAGCTTGGCGCGGGTCAGCTTGATGTTCAGGTGCTTCGGACCGGAAGCATCGGCGGTGACGTACGGCAGGTTGACTTCGGTCTGCTGCGCGCTGGACAGCTCGATCTTGGCGCGCTCCGCGGCGTCCTTCAGGCGCTGCAGGGCCAGCGGATCCTTGCGCAGGTCGATGCCCTGGTCCTTGTTGAACTCGTCGACCAGGTATTCGATGACGCGGTTGTCGAAGTCTTCGCCGCCCAGGAAGGTATCGCCGTTGGTGGCCAGCACTTCGAACTGCTTCTCGCCGTCGACGTTGGCGATCTCGATCACCGACACGTCGAAGGTGCCGCCGCCGAGGTCGTACACCACGATCTTGCGATCCTTGTTGTCGCCCTTGTCCAGGCCATAGGCCAGCGCAGCGGCGGTCGGCTCGTTGATGATGCGCTTGACGTCCAGGCCGGCGATGCGGCCGGCGTCCTTGGTCGCCTGGCGCTGGCTGTCATTGAAGTAGGCCGGAACGGTGATCACCGCCTCGGTCACCTTCTCGCCGAGATAATCCTCGGCGGTCTTCTTCATCTTCTCCAGCACCTTTGCGGAGATTTCCTGCGGTGCCATTTTCTTTGCATCGCTGGTGGACACCCAGGCATCGCCGTTGTCATGGGCCAGGATGCTGTACGGGACGTGGGCGATGTCCTTCTGCACCTCGGCGTCGGTGAATTTGCGGCCGATCAGGCGCTTCACCGCGTAGAAGGTGTTCTTCGGGTTGGTCACCGCCTGGCGCTTGGCCGAGGCACCGACCAGGACTTCGCCGTCCTTGGTGTAGGCGACGATCGACGGGGTGGTGCGATCGCCTTCCGAGTTTTCGATGACGCGGGCCTTGCCGCCGTCCATGATCGCCACGCACGAGTTGGTGGTGCCGAGGTCGATACCAATGATCTTGCCCATGGGGGACTCCTGAAGATTATTCGGTCAATCCGGCCGTGGCCGGTGGATGAATGGGATGTGGGGGAGGCTCGTGGAACATTCAAGCCATTCCGGGACGCTGTGTTCAGCGGGTTGAAAATTCCGCCGGGCGGGTCCGACGATGCCGACCGGGGCCAGGTAGCGCCGGGCCATGCCCGGCGGCCACACGCCCGGAACGGCCGGTCAGTCGCGGGCGACCACCACCAGCGCCGGACGCAGCAGGCGGTCGTTGAGCAGGTAGCCCTTCTGGAATACCTGCACCACGCTACCGGGGGCCGCGCCGCCGGCATCAACCTGGCTGATCGCCTGGTGATGTTCCGGGTTGAACGCCTGGCCTGCTGGATCCAGCAGGGTCAGGCCGTTGTCGCCAGCCACCTTCAGCAACTGCTTGTAGGTCAGGTCCAGCCCGTCGCGCAGCGGACTGGCCTGGTCACCGGCGGCCTGCAGCCCGGCGTCCAGGCTGTCGAACACCGGCAGCAGCTCGCCCAGCAGCTTTTCGTTGGCGAAGCGGCGTGCCTGCTCGACGTCGCGGGCCACGCGCTTGCGCTGGTTGTCCAGGTCGGCGCGCTCACGCAGCGCATCGGCCTTGACCTGCTCCAGCTCGCCGCGCAGCTGCTCCAGCTGGTCGTGCAGGGCCAGGTCGGCCTCGGCGGCGGACTGTACGGATTCGGTTTCGTGCTGATCTTGGTTCATGTGCGTTTCCCTGGCGGTCACTCCCCGCCTCCATCCCACCTAGTGTGGGCGGGATGCTGCGTTTCAAGCGCCAGGCGGAACGGAGTTGCCCTGGCCGGGCGAAAAGGCCGCGCCCAGCACCTCCGCCGTGGCCTGCACCAGCGGGATCATGCGGTCGTAAGCCATGCGCTTGGGCCCGATAACCCCCAGCACGCCCAGCACCTGGCCATCGGCCACGTAAGGCGCCGTCACCAGGGATACCCCCTTCAGCGGTACCACCCCGGTTTCCTCGCCGATGAAAATGCGTACGCCGGGCGCCTCGATGGTGCGTTCCAGCAGCTGCAGGATCTCGCGTTTGCTGGAAAACAGCTCGAACAGCTCGCGCAGGCGTTCCAGGTCGGACAGGTCCTGCACCCCCATCAGCCGCGTGTGCCCGGCCACCAGCATGTCGTCGGCCGGCGGCTCCAGGGCCTGCTCGGCCAGTTCGATGCTGTGCGCCAGCAGTTGCTCCATCTCGCTGCGGGCGTCGCGCAGTTCGTGCAGCAGGCGGCGGCGGATCTGCGCCAATGGCAGGCCAGCGAACTGGGCGTTGAGGTAATTGGCCACCTGCTCCAGCTCGGACGGCTCCCACGGCCGGCGCGCCTCGATGACCCGGTTCTGCACTTCGTTGTCGGCAAATACCACGATGGCCAGCACGCGGCGCGCATCCAGGGCGACGAAATCGATCTGCCGGAACGCGAACTGTCCGCGGCGCGGCGCGCTGACCACGCCAACGAAGTGGCTCATCGCCGAAAGCAGTTCCGACGCGCTCCCAAGCAGGGCCTGGGTGCCGGCGCCGCTGGCCAGTTCACTGCGCAGGCGGCTGAGGTCCTGCTCACCGGGCGGATGCATCTGCACCAGGCTGTCGACGAATACCCGGTAGCCATGCGCGGTCGGAATGCGCCCGGCCGAGGTATGCGGCGAGCTGAGCAGGCCGAGGTCTTCCAGGTCGCCCAGGATGTTGCGGATGGTCGCCGGACTGACGTCCAGCCCGGACGTGCGCGCCAGCGTCTGCGACCCGACCGGCTCGCCATCCTGGATGTGGCGCGCGATCAGGGTCCGCAGCAGATGGCGGGCACGTGGGGCAAGTTGGTCGGAAGACGACGACATCGGATCAGCCTGTGAGACTCACCCATTAGATAATGCCCTCACGGCGGCTTGGCAAGTCATTGGACCGCCCTGCCCCGCGTGCTAGCGTTGCCCGGCTCGAGAGACCATAAGACCGATGCTCAGACATTTATCAATCAAGGATTTCGCCGTCGTCCGCGCCACCGAACTGGAATTCGGCCCCGGCATGACCGTGGTCTCCGGCGAAACCGGCGCTGGCAAGTCGCTGATGGTGGACGCCCTGGGCTTCCTGTCAGGCTTGCGCGCCGACAGCGGCGTGGTCCGCCATGGCGCCCCGCGCGCCGAACTGTCCGCCGAGTTCGCGCTGGAACAGCTGGCCGCCGCGCGGCGCTGGCTGGCCGACAATGAACTGGACGACGACGAACAATGCCAGCTGCGCCGGGTGATCCGGGCCGACGGCGGTTCGCGCGCATGGATCAATGGGCGCCCGGTAACCCTGTCCCAGCTGACCGAACTGGCGGCGCTGCTGGTGGAAATCCACGGCCAGCATGAGCAGCAGGCGCTGCTGACCCGGCCGTCGCAGCTCGCGCTGCTGGATGCCTACGCCGGCAACGCCGAAGAACGTCGTGCCGTACGCCAGGCCGCTGCCGGCTGGCAGGCACTGGTCGACGAGGCCGACGCGCTGTCCCAGCAAGGGGACGTCAGCGACCGCATCGGTTTCCTGGAACACCAGCTGCGCGAGCTGGAAAGTGAAGACCTGGAGCCCGAATCGATCGTTGCGCTTGGTGCCAGCCACCGTCGCCAGGCCCATGCCAGTGCGCTGCTGACCACCTGCGAGACCGCCACCGCACGCATCAACGGGGATGAAGGCAGCTCCGCGCTTGACCTGCTGCAGCAGGTGCGCGGCGACCTCGGCCGGATGGTGGAACACGATGCGCGGCTGGGCGAGGTGGATGCGTTGATCGACAGCGCCAGCATCCAACTGCAGGAAGCGCTGGCCCTGCTGGACCGTGTCCATGACGACCTGGATGCCGATCCGGAGCAGTTTGAAGAAAATGAACGCCGCCTCGGCCGCCTGCACGACCTGGCACGCAAGCACCGGGTGCCGATGGACGAGCTGGGCGCGCAACGCGAGCGCATGCGCGCCGAAGTGGAACTGCTGCGCGGCGCCGACCTGCGGCTGCAGAAGCTGGCCGGGGAAATCGACAATGCCGCCGCTGCGTGGCGCGGCCAGGCAGCGGTACTGAGCGCTGGCCGCCAGCGCGCGGCCACCGAGCTGTCCACCACCACCACCGGGTTGATCGCCGAGCTGGGCATGGGCGGCGGCCAGTTCCTGATCCAGCTGGAGCCGCAGGATGCCGGCAAGCCGGACCCGCAGGGTGCCGAACGGGTGGAGTTCCTGGTGGCGGCCAACGCCGGCCAGCCACCGCGCCCCCTGCGCAAGGTAGCCTCCGGTGGCGAGTTGTCACGCATCTCGTTGGCCATCGAAGTGGCCGCGCTGGACCTGGACGCCGTGCCGACCATGGTGTTCGACGAGGTGGATTCCGGCATCGGCGGCGCGGTGGCCGACATCGTCGGACAGAAACTGCGGGCACTGGGCGAGAAGCGCCAGGTGCTGTGCGTGACCCACCTGCCGCAGGTCGCCAGCAAGGGCCACGCCCATTACCGGGTCAGCAAGGCCCCGGTGGACGGCATGACCCAGAGCGCGGTGGAGAAGCTGGACAACAAAGCCCGCCAGGAAGAGCTGGCGCGCATGCTGGGCGGGGTGGAAGTAAGCAAGGAAGCCCGCGCCGCCGCCCGCAAGCTGCTGGCCGGCTGAGCCGCGTCCTGCCGACGGTCCGCTGCGTCCGCCCCGCCTTGGTAGCGCCGAGCCATGCTCGGCGGAATCGTTCAGGCAACGGCCCGCTGCGCTCGCCGACCATGGGTCGGCGCTACCGGGTCATGGTCGGGGCCTTGGGCCGGAAACGAAAAACCCGGGCATGCCCGGGTCTTCAGGTACGGCCGATGGCAGCGGGGTTACCGACGCTTCTTCCGCACGTAGAGCACCAGCGAGTGCTCTTCCAGCTCGTAACCGTGATCGGTCGCGATCTTCCGCTGCAGCTCTTCGATCTCGACACTTTCGAATTCGATGATCTTGCCGGTGTCCACGTCCACCATGTGGTCGTGGTGGCCGCCGCGGTCCAGCTCATACACGGCCTGGCCGCCTTCGAAGTTGTGCTTGAGCACAAGCCCGGCTGCCTCGAACTGGGTCAGCACGCGGTAGACGGTGGCCAGGCCGATCTCATCCCCGTGCTCCAGCAACTGGCGGTAGATGTCTTCGGCGGTCATGTGATGGTGGGCAGTGCGCTGTTCCAGCAGCGCCAGTATCCGCATCCGAGGATGGGTCACCTTCAGGCCGACTTTGCGCAGGTCGTGGGTTTCCATAGGTCTCCGTTCATTGGCGATTTAGCGCCAGCTGCCTCGGATTGGGTCGCGGTGGCACGCCGGGAGTGTATCATCGGATCGATTTCCCCAACCGCGATTCCCGATGCGCAATCTCCTGCTGGTCGCCGCCGTTGCCCTGTCCACCACGGGCTGCGGCATCATCTACAAGCAACCCATCTATCAGGGCAACCTGATCCGGGAAGATGCCGTGTCCAAGCTCCAGGTCGGGCAGAGCAAGCAGCAGGTCAATGCCCTGCTGGGCACCCCGTCCGTCGCCGATCCGTTCCATGCCCAGCGCTGGGACTACACGGCCAGCCAGCGCGTGAACCGCGTCGGCCGGACCGAGACCAAGAACTTCACGGTTTACTTCGAAAATGACGCGGTGACCCGCTGGGAAGGCGATTACTTCCCGGCCGAGGACGCCAAGCTGGCCCAGCAGACCGTGCGCCAGTTCGGCCGCAACCTGCCGAAGGAAAAGAAGAAGGGCGGCGGTTGATCCCTGTGGCCTGACCGCCTGGTGACGGGCATGGCCCGTCGCTACCGGCCCGTGGCCTTTGCGCGACGCCGGCGGCTGTCCTTCGGGTCGGCCAGCAAGGGCCGCAGCAGCTCTATCCGGTCCCCGTCCTGCAGCACCTGCCCCGGCCTGGCCAGCACCCCGTGAACCGCCACCGCCGGGCAGGCGTCGCTACCCTCCAGCGCGGCGGCGGCAATGGCATCGGCAACGGTGGCGTCTTCGGCCAGCTCCAGCGAACGTTGCAGCACCCGGTCCGGCCAGGCCATCACGACCTCGACACGGTTCATCGCTCACTCCGGCTGGTCAGCGACGCGGACGAAATCATTGACCATGCGATCGGCCAGGCCCTGGAAGCCCAGCGCGAACGCCGGCGCCAGCAACCGCGAGGTGGGCTCGAACTGCAGTTCCAGGGTTACCTTGCATGCGTCCTCGGCCAGCGAATGGAAATCCCAGCGTCCGTGCAGGCTCTTGAACGGCCCTTCACGCAGCTTCATATCGATGCTGCTGGGGCGCTGCAGGGTGTTTTCGGTCATGAACCAGGTCGAAAACGAGCCCAGGCCCAGATCAAGCCGCGCAACCAATCGTTGCTCATCCTGTTCCAGGATGCGCGCAGCCGAGCACCAGCGGAAGCGACGCGGATAGGCGGCGACATCATTGACCAGATCAAACATGCGCGCCGCGGAGTGTTCGACCAGGGCGCTACGACGGATAGTTGGCATATCAGGTTCGGCTGCAGGTAATCGACCGGGCGGGCCCGAATCGGAGACAATACGGGAATGAGCAAGAACAGCGGCAAGGATAAAGCAAAGAACGCGACGGCCAACAAAACCATCGCGTTGAACAAGCGTGCACGGCACGAGTACCACATCGAAGAGCGCTTCGAGGCCGGGCTTGCCCTGCAGGGCTGGGAGGTGAAGTCCATCCGCGCCGGCCGCGGCAACATCGTCGATGCCTACGCCTATGTAAAAAGCGGCGAGATCTTCCTGATAGGCGCGCAGATCACCCCGTTGATCCAGGCCTCCACCCACGTGGTGGCCGAAGACCGGCGTGAGCGCAAGCTGCTGCTGCACCGGAACGAGATCGACAAGCTGGTCGGCGCCGTGGAGCGCGATGGCTACACCATCGTCCCCACCGCGATGTACTGGAGCAAGAACAAGATCAAACTGGAAGTGGCCCTGGCCAAGGGCAAGCAGGACCACGACAAGCGCAATGCCGCCAAGGACCGCGAGTGGGCCATCGAGAAGCAGCGCGTGATGCGCCGGGGCAACCGCGACGCCTGACGGCGCCGCCGTGCCCCGATCCGTCTCCGTAGCGCCGAGCCATACTCGGCGGCCGCCCCTGCCCCGATCCGCCTCCGTAGCGCCGAGCCATGCTCGGCGGCCGCCTTCCGGCACTACCCGTGATTCACGCGTCCACCGCCCCTGCCTGCATCTGCGGCGCCAACGCCGCATGCATCACCGCAAGGTGCATCACCACGGCCAGCTCATTGGCATGGCTGTCATCGCCCGCCCGCCAGCGCTGGGCCAGGCTGGCCGCTTCCCCGGGAAGCAGCGCCAGCAGCGAATGGTCATCCATGGCGTCTGCGGCATGCTGCAGACGCCGCGACAGGCGTCGCGCCTGCAACACATGGGTCAGCGCACTTCCGCCGGCCAGCGCCAGCAGCGCCACCGCCAGGCCGTGTTCGAACCAGTGCGACAGCAGGTCCGGCTCCGGCGCCCAGGCCAACAGCGCCAGCACCAGCAGGCCCATGACCCGCCAATAGCCCAAGGAGGGTCGCTTCCGGCGCGGCCAATGCACCACCACCGCGCTGGCGACCAGTGCCGCAGCGGCCGTGGCGGGCAGCTCGATCAAGCATGCCGCCGCTACCAGCACGGCCAACCCGGCCCATACCCAGCCTGGCGGCACCGCCCGGCGCAGGTAACCCACCCCGACCGGACCCACCAGTTGCCGCAGACTGCGCTTGTATGTTGCTTCCACCTGCACGTACCTCACCTCTGGAATCCAGGTTCCATGCTCGCCCGGGGGACGTCGCAGGAAGGTCGGCAAGACGTTAACAGCTCAATATGGGCTGTTGCTACCCGAGATCATGCATTTGCGTGACTGTTCAGCTGGATTGGCGTAGCATCAACCGCGTTGGGCAGCCCTGTTCCACGCGTCACCGGAACCGGGCCAGTACTTGCAAGCACTTGTAGAAACCGGGGGTGCATTGGTTTCGACGGGGGTTGTGAAGTCGCTTGGCGCATGCCGAGGGGGTAGCTTTCCTCGTAAATCCAGCTGCAAAACTCTAGTTGCCAACGACGACAACTACGCTTCGGATTTCGCAGTCGCAGCCTAACGGTTGACCTGTGTCATCCTTCGCCGCATAAGGTGAAGCCTCGAAACTGCCTGTGTCCATGCTCGCAGCGTAGAGTCACTATCATGGAATCGAGCTGGGCGGCTGCCTGTCAGTCCGGCACTAGAACACAACAGGCTTGTCCCGGGATGCGCTTTGCACACCGTGCTGTTTCGGGGCGAGATCCAACGGTGAGCTAAGCATGTAGTGCTGGGGATGGAGTGCCTTCGGACGGCGGTTCAATTCCGCCCACCTCCACCATTGATTGGTCTCTCGTAGACCACAGAAGGCCGGAATCCCTCGTCAAACAAGGGGTTCCGGCTTTTTTGTTGTCCATGCTTGTCCGGGCTGTTCCGTTGCAACCCATGAGACGCTGGGGGGTATATCTAGGGGTATCAACCGCCCACTGAAAACCGATACCCCCAATGCCTCTGACCGACGCTGCTATCCGTCGCGCCAAGCCTGCTGCCAAGCCTCAGAAGCTGGCAGACGGCGGCGGCCTGTTCCTTTTCATCACCGTGGCCGGCGCCAAGAGCTGGTGCTGGAAGTATCGCTCCGGCGGCAAAGAGAAGCTGCTGACCCTCCACCTGTACCCGGACGTGTCGCTGGCCAAGGCCCGAGAAGCCCGGGAGGACGCCCGCCGACTGCTGGCCAGGTGGACCCCAGCGAGCGCGCAAGGCAGCCACCGCAGCGCGCATCACCGCCGGCGGTGCAGCCTTCGAGGTGGTCGCCAGGGAATGGCTGACCTCCCGCCCGTGGGTGCCGAACCACCAGAAGAAGATTGCTGCCTGGTTCCAGAAGGACGCCTCTCCGTACATAAGTACGCACTTGGTGGAGCGGACCCGGATGATGCAGGAATGGGCCGACTATCTGGACCGGCTGCCCATGGGAAACGTCGTTCCGATGCGTCCCGGTCAGGCGTCGGGGGGAGGCGGCGCGCAATCGATTCGAAGCGCGCAGCCTCACTGCGGAGACAGTTGGCAGCACGGCGGCGCCCTGCCCTGCCCTGCCCTGTCCTCCCGCCTACCGGTACGATCACGGTCATGTTCCGTGGCCTGTTGCCAGAGGCCAGCCGCCTTCGTGCGCGCCCATTGAGCCTTGCTGATGCTGGTCTTTGTCATGCCACCATAGTGCGTCCAGGCACTCGCACCAGCCGATAACCAAACGACCGCAGTAACGGTTAGAGCGTCACCCCCTCATCCCGCCTCAGCACCCGCTAGCCACATTCCTCCGGATCCACCGCAGCTTCGTCGCCACCATGGTGCGCAGCTCCGCTTCGTGACGCAGAGCCCACATCTCAACACCTCACCGGCCAACGTTCCTGACAAAAGCGCTCGAGAACAACGCGAAGAGGCTGTAGTCCCGTAGGAAAACCCCTACGACAAGGCAGATAGTTGCCTTATTGATGCCCCCAACATTCACTGCGATTGTCAGATATTAAGCCCTCGCAGCGGAGAGCTTGTTTAGATCAGAGGCCGCATGAAACGGATAAAAGCACTCACCATCTCGTTGCTCGCAATTATATCCGCCGGCGCAGCTGCGGGCCTCTACCTTTCCGGCGAAAAAAATGTTAACCGCAAAACTTCTGAAGCGGACGGAAGCCCGGCCGAACTAAAACACAGTCAACTTAGAGCAACCATCAACATTCAAAGGCTTGCAAACGAACGAAAAATATCTCCAGCCATTGTGAAGCCGGAACTCGGCAGAGCATTCTCGATCAGCCGAAGCGGTCCGCTACGACCACCTGGCGATGCGCTTAATTATGCAAAAAGCTTACTTGCTGCATCTCAATCAGGGGATGCGGTCGCGACATATGACATCTTCCTCGCCACACTTGATTGCGCGAACCACCTCCGCAACGCCGGGATAATGTATCAAGAGATCGGCACAGGGGAAAGCCCACTAAAACCAACGAGCAACGCCACGGAAGATAAAGAAAACCTTCTAGAGTGCGAAGGACTGCTCACCAGCGAAGAATTTCAAGAAAAAAATTGGCTGACGAATGCAGCAGAACAAGGATCCTTGGAGGCAATGCTCATGTATTCGATCAATCCAGACCACGTGCTGGGAGATATAAGAGAATACTCCTTAAAGCCGGAACTCGTTCAGAAATGGAAGGACGACTCAATAACCTACTTGAACAGAGCGTCTTCGGCAGGAAGCACAGACGCACTCTACAGCCTTTCAGATGTATACAAAAACGGAATCATTGCACCACCCAACCCTGTCGAAGCATATGCTTACAGATTGGCAGCCCACAAGGCGACAGGGACGCCTATCGACCAGAGGATTCAATCAAACTTAACAAAAAGACTAACCCCGCACCAGATACAGGAATCCGAAGGACGTAGCGAGAAAATACTGACCTCATGCTGCATTAATTAGTTCCAGCCCACGGGATAATCATGGATAGATTTTCAAGGAAAACCACCTCCAAGTTGTTAGTCGCAGTAGTTTCAACAGCAGCCCTTACGGCATTGGCCTATACCGTTTTTGCGTCACAACCAAAGCGATGGGGTCCAATAACGTGCAGCCAATGCAATCAGCTTCAAGTGCCATATCCGGATCAGGCAGCGAAAGATGCGCTTGAAAGGTTCGCAGACGACCCTTACCCCGATACCATCGACTTCTTCGCCCCACAGGTCGAAATAGGCGACGTGATTACGATCTGCACAGCCACCATCTGCGTTGACTACAAACTGAACAGCTCGCGCAATTATGAAGGCGTACAGACACGACCGGTCGAGAGTGTTGGCGGCGGTGGCACGGGCGATAGTCCTGGTGGCGGTGGCGGGTCCGGCGGCGGCGGCGGTGGGCCCATTGGCGGGTGCTACGGAAAATGCAACGGTGAAGTTACTGTAGGCGCGTAAGCTAAATAACTGACTTGGCGCCGATAAATTCGGCACCAAGTTATAAAGTCGAAAACTGCGAATTAGATGAAATGAGATTGGGCTATTTACCAAGCATTGATATGCGAAGTCTGCGCGATTCAGCCAATGCCTACACACCTCCCGACGTGGGGGCAGCCTACCTAGATCGATGATTGGTTGACCGCCGGCCCGGAGGATGTAATGACCCACCGATTTTCGCTCAGGTCATGCGGTTAATGTTGCAGCATAGGCCGCGTCGGGCGTCATCATCTTCAATGCTTGGTGTAGTCGCTCCAGTCCACGATGATCCTCAGGGCGTGCGTCTGGCTTTCGAAGCGATGGCGATGCACGCACTGCTCCTTAAGTGTGCGGATCACCCGCCTCACATAAGGGCTTGCTCCACTGCTGCTGATGCCGTACTCGCCCTGCCAGTGCGCGGCAGGTGCCAGCCCAGTAACTGATGCATACTGCAGTCGATCACCAGCGTCAGGCTCAGCCAGCCATCCTTGCCACCACATACGCGACACAGATCCGTCGCCCAGCGTTGATCAGGCAGCTCTGCCCGAGATACTTTGGCCTCAATCTGCGGGCGTTGCCCAAGCGTTCGCTTGCATACCTGCCAGCCCTTGAGCTGGAAAATCCGCTACACCGTGTTCTTGTTCATCCCAGCAGGGCCGCTACGGTCCTGTAGCCGAACGATGGCTCAGCTTCGATCATGGTTCTGATCGGCTCGGCCAACTCCGGCTTCACCCGCCCCGACGCCTTCGTCGGCTTGTAGTACACGCTACGACGAGCCACGCCAAATCACTGGCACAGCTTGGCCATCGACACCACGAAGCGCTCGTCCTTGAGTCCCTGCTGGACCGAGAGCATCAGCCCTGGTCCTTGCCAGCAGGGAGGCCAGTTCTTTCGTGCGCGGATCTCCAGCATCGCCTTGTCGTAGGTCTCCTGCAGATCCTTCAACTGGCGCTCGTACTGCTCGCGCACGTCCTCAGGCTTGGCCCGCAGGGCATTCTCCATGCCGCGCTTGCCGTCCTCCACCCAGCTCTCGATCTCTGCCGGCGTCAGGTCGAACTGCCGACTGGCGGCTGCCACCGTCGTCTTACCCTGGATGATCTCCAGGAGCAGGGCTGACTTGCACCGGGCCGTCCAGCGCTTGATCTCTTCTGCCATCACTTCGATCATCGGTTTCCCCTTCCGGGAAAGTAGTACCTGAGCAGGAAATCAGTGGGGCATTACAATCCGGCGTTAACTAATGAACTCACGACGCGGCGCCAAAGCCCCGAGGCTTTCACGTATGAACTACCTCATCGCAGCTACAGCCCCTCCTTTTCGCCCCCGGACCTGTGCAATGCCGTCATCACTGGAATTGCCCCTTCAATCGCTCTACCCCATTCCTCAAGTGCGACCAGCGCCTCGCAAAAATCAACTTTGTTTCCACAACTCGCAAGATTAAAAAATGCGCCACCACACATGGTTGCCCGAGGGACATCAGGCGCAATCTTCTTGCTCCTTTCCTGCAGGTCACACATAACGGCTTGATTGACGGGATCAGGCATTGCCCGCCGAAGGTCAGCAGCTATTTCAAAGATTACGGAGTAGACCTCGGAGCAAAACCTCTTTGCCTCTTCAGGCGTCGGAATCAAACCTTTATGGATCACATTATTTCTGAATTCAGTTATTTTCTTATTGGGGGCATAGGGCTTCCCCATTTCAATCAGATAGATCGCCATGAAAGCGCCAAACTGTCTTTCCGACATCTTGGCCATTTCTTTGAACATGGCCTCGAACTTTTCAGCATTAACCCCCAGCTTCCTCATGAAGACCCTCAAGGAGAATTCATAGGTTCGCTCCAATGCAGAAGCAAATGTTGAGCACGCCCCCTGGGTGAACCCAGCGAGCAATGCCTTCGCCCCTTCCTCCATGAGAACTTCAAACTTCTGTCCCTGAAGCATGATGGCGGACCTGTGCCCCCTCGAGCAGTCAATGTAGGCGATCCTTTCCTCATAGTAGGGAACCATGAACGGCTCGAAGCTTGGATGCCCCGTTTCCTTTTGGCACTCCATGCATGTTGCAAAAACCCGCATGTCACCTCCTATCGATTGAAGTGGAGCAAGACTACCCGCATCTCTTGCTTATGCGGTTGTGAATCCGCATGGGGCGTGACCCGTGTTGGCAGCATCAGAGCCTCGGCGACAGGCCGGGCTGACTATATCGGGCGGCCACAGGGGCTGGCCCACTGCGGGCTGCCTCGAGGCAAGCTCTCGCGTCGGCGCAGGGTCGGGTTTGGGTTCGACCGTCGCAAACTGCCGTGGAAACTGCACGAAAACCCCTTTGGGGCCAGCTCAAACGCCACCACGGCGTAGTTGCGGACCTGCCTGGTGCCATCCCGCGTCTGGAGAGCCTGCCTCTCCGCTGCCTTGGCTTCCTGCTTTTGCTCCTGGGCTACCTGTACGGCCAAGCTCTGGGTTTTATCCCTGCCGACGGCCCGCAGCAGACGGTCATCGGTGGGCTTCGTGAAAAACGCGTATGACCCAGCAGCGGCTGCAGAGGCCTGTGAAGCTCACGGCGGAGACCGCATGGGCTTCGTCTACTTTTCCGGCATAGCTGCAGGTCCGTTGGTCGCGGCCCCGCCATTGGCGTTGCCCCCGCCTCCACCCGCCTTGCCCTCAGGCGGCACGGCGGCAAACGTCCCTGGAGCGCCGCGCGTGGACCATGCCACTCCCGGCAGCACCTGCGCCGACAGTGCCTTCGCTTCCGCCACTCCCGCCCGCCGGAGTGACGCCGACAACTCCTCAACCCACGTTGCCACCGGCCATGCCTTGGCTTGAACTGCGTTCGATTCAATTCCGGTGGGCGGAATCGAACCGCCCTGCGCCTAGGCCTGTCCGCAAGCCAACAATGCCAATGCCGCAAAAGTTTTCCACAGCATGCCGTCCTCTTTTGAGAACGGCCGCCCACGAGCCTACTACCGCCCCTGCAGCTACGATTGGGTATCGTTTTGAGAGTGCGACTACAGAACTTTCTCCTTGCAGTTTAACTACTTAAAAAGATGCTCCGGCGCGATCCACCCACCTCCACCATTGATTGGTCTCTCGTAGACCACAGAAAGCCGGAATCCCTCGTCAAACAAGGGGTTCCGGCTTTTTTGTTCGGCCTGATCCGTTGCAACCCATGGGACAGGCAGCAGCGGTGATCACATCACGGCCATCATCCGGCTTCGTGTTCAACAAGACCTTGCGCGTGCATGGCCTTGCGAATGTCACGCCACGTGTACTCAAGGTATTCCAGCAGACCCGCCTGCCGGGCAAACAGCAGGTCCGGAAGCCCATTTCCCTCCAGCACCATGCTGCCTTCCGGGTGATGGCGAACCGTCGCGAAACCCAGCGTGCCCTCCCTTCCGTCCTTGTCGACATAGCGCACCTGCCTGCCATCGACATCGACCGCGAAGGTTCCCGACCGTCCATTCCAGTGCTGGCGCACCACCCGTGACGCCGGCGACGCATGGCCGCCAGCAACGATGCGGAATCCATTCAGCGGAAAACGGGTGCCCGGTGCTGCCTCGTCGGACGCAGGCATCCTGCTGAAACCATAATTTTCAAGGATGACGATGGCCTCGCCGGGGGTGCGCCCCTGCAAGCCATGACGCTGCATGAACTCAGTTTCGGCTCCCGGCAAGGCCAACAGGCCGCGGGAGCCGGTAGCGTCCATTCCATTGTAGAGAGCCCCCCGCCTACCCGCCCGATCCACATAAAGGATGGCATCGTCAGAAATGAGGAACGTCATCCTGTACATCTGTGATCGGGCGGCAGATCGCCTTCCGTCCCGCTCAACCGTGAGTGCCTGCATTTCCTGGGCCGGCAGCAGGCCGGCCGCCCTGTCCACCGGGAGGGAGGGGAGTGCTTCCAATCGAACGAAGCCGTGGTTTGAACCAGATATCCGTACATGCCGGTAATCTTCTGGCGGTCCTCCGTCCACCCCGCGCCCGATCACGCGCAGTGCCGACACGTCTTCGATACGAGGGATCAGGTTGCCAAGGTCTGCGCTGTTGCTCTCCAACACCCAGTTCCCGTCACGGACAGCAAGATTCGCACCCACCTGCTCAATCTCGCTGAATCCGAAGTTCACGCCTTCCCGTAGCGGAGCCGAACGCCGCACGAAGAATGAAATGAAGTGCCGATCGCCCCCAATGCATTGTCCAACGCGCATCACCGTGAACTGGTTGGAGGGAATCACACGGTCGTCCGCAACACCATGCGCGTGCCGGGTCCGGTCGGAGATGACCGAAAGGGTTGCCACGCTGAACAATCGATAGTCACCCAGTGGCGTACGCTCCCGGGATTCTGCACGAAGGAGTTGGCCCAACCCGCTATACATCCTCACCATCCCATCGTCTCCGTCGGAACACGGAGCATGGGGAATCGCCAGGAATGCGACGATATCTCCTTCGCTCGTCGTATTTCCCGCGAACACGTTCTGGAACATGCCGACGGCATCGCGATGTACACAAAACAGGACATCTGCCGCGGCAGCCGCCGGTTCATTCCCCAGCAGCGGCAGCCGGCTGATCTGATGACGGGTCCTGTCCAGGTTATCGAAGCGCAGGCAGGCCTTTCCTTCCACCGCGGTAGAGGCAACCCTTGGGTTGCCCTGGTCATCATCCTGCGCCTGGGGCAATGAACTACGGAACCCTCCAGCGTATATGCCGCCTTCACTTGCTCCCTGCCCTGCGTTCTGCCTGTCAGCACGTGGTTCTGGATCGCTCGCGCGCTCAGGCGGCTTCTTTCTTTTTTTGATCTTTCCCGCCCCCGAATAGCCTGGCCCTGCACCGTCCGGCGGGCTGAAAGTATCGCGCTGGTCTGCGTGCTTCACGCCTGCGCTCATCCCTGCGCCAACACCCATGGGACGCCGCCGGTCTACATGTTTGGCCGCTTTGCCGCCGTTGCCCGCCTGCCCCCCCATACCCAGCCTGCCCTTCCGGCGCCCGACCCGTCCCCGTCCACGGGCGTGGACACCCCAACCGACCGTGACAGGGCTATCGTCATAGTCATTGCCCTGGTAAAGAACAGCGCCAGCGCGAGGGAACGTGCCTGCGACGATATGCTGCTCGACAGGCACCCCGCGCTCATTTTCCGCAGGATCTGCGTTGATACCGGACACCTCTCCGACGCCGGACGCGTTGGAGAGCGTGCGCAGCCCCGCCACTGCCCCCACCACCGCTTGGCCCGTCAGCGTCTGCGGCCGGCCTGGCAGAGCATTGTGCAGGAGCGCGCATATCGCCAAGCCGACCACGATGTCACGACGCCCAACAGCAGACCGCACGCCCGCCAATACCTGCCCCGGCAGCGAGTGCACATGGGGCAGGCGCGCAGCAGTATTGGCAACACCCACGATACGCCCCGGGCAGATCGTCGCCAGGAAACATGCGGGCAGTTGTCGTTGAAGCACGGTCGAGAAGCCACACGTTGGCGGTGCGTCGCTTGAAAGGTTGCGCATCGGTTCTTTCCCATGTTCCCGGCAAACGAAAATATGCAGCCACCCTTCCAACGGACGCTGCCCAATGTTCGACAACCCGTCCACCGCCTGCTTGCAGATTGCGGGCATTCACCCGCACCCGCGCTATTGCGTACGCGACCATCCACGCCGCAAGGCCCGGCACCGGCGCCGCATTGCCTGGATGCAGGTAACGTGCAGCACGTGAATCAGGCTGAAGCCGATTCGATTGCCGTACGCAGCGGCGATGGACAGGCATATCGACTGGACTTCACTGCGGAATGCGCAGGCGTCCCGGACGGCAGGGAGATTGGCTTGGAGACACCTGAAGGCTGGGCGTGCGGGCGACCGGGTGAGCACATGCTGGTGGATGACCGGGCCTGCGCTATCAGTGCAGTGGCCCCGATTGATGACCGCACCTTTGCCAGGATCGCGCGCAAGAGCAGCCGGCAATACCCGAAGACGCTGCCTGAGCGCCAGCCCCCAGGGCCTGACGGTCGAAACAAACCCGCGCCGGAATGGAGGAAACCGCTTTTACCGGATTGAAGTGGGTGGTGGTTGCGTCGGTTTTGGTGACGTCAGCAATGTCGAGTACACGTCGGGCCTGCAGAACGGGCGAGTCTGCGGCAATCCGGGCGACCGGGTCACTGGTGTCGTGTTTACTTTCAACCCGGACACCATGACCAACGTGCGTTCGGCAAGATCGAGTTGTCCAGTGATGCGGTCTACCCCAGCAACTGATGCCGCACCGACGGCCCCCTCCAGCCTTGTGCCGCCTACAAGATGCCTGCGAAACATGGAATTGCCGCAGCAGGACGCAGCAAGCATACGTTGACCTAAACCGATGCCTACGGCATCGGTAGTCAGACCAACTTGCTGCGCAGCGCTCCGGCCTGCCACCGTTTTTCGGTCCTGGGGCTCAGAAACGATACTGCCCCCATATCCCCACATAGTCCGTTGTCGCGCCACCTGCTGCCAGCAGCGCGGAGCCCGCTTCTATGTGGGATGTAAACAGATGAAAGTTCAGATTGCGGTTGACCTGATAATCCAACTGCAGGTCCACGCTGGTGGCCACATGGCGATCGCGGGTAGTGGGCGTCGCCAAAGGACGCCCACTGCCGCCGTAATAGATCGCATCCTGCGTGCTTTCCCGCCAGAGGAAATCCAGGCCGGCGCTGAAACGCACCTTGGGGGTGAACTGGAAGGCAATGCTCGGCGCGAAGTTGACCAGATTCATGAACACGAACAGGCCCGCGTCAGTATGCAGCGCAGTCCGTGGAAACGGCGCTTCGAAAGTCCCCAAGCGGCCTCGGCCCGGCTCATCATCGCCACTGAATGCATTGAAACGCGCACCGAGGCGGGGCGTGAAGCGGGTATTGCTGAAGGTGAAGCCACCGTTGCTGATCACGCCCCAGGCACGGATATCCTCGCCGGCATAGCGTCCGCGCTGCAGTACGCCTTCCAGATCGTAATCCCAGTGGCCCGGCTTGCCGAACATACGTGCGCCATAACTCTGCCGGCGCTGTGCGCCAATCAGGCCAGGAAACTCCACCCGGTCATGGCCCATGTTATAGAAATACACGTCCACTCCGCTGCCCTTACCGGTTGGGTGTGCGAAATAGGCCCCACTGAAATCGCGGCTGTTGTCGTCGTCGTTGTCGAAACTTCCGCGTCCCACCGCCATGGGACGCACGGCAAACACGTCCAGTCGATTGCCACCCACCGTCGTCATCCATGCACGGAGCCCGTTATAGGTATAGCGGACGTTAGTGCCGTCGCGTGTCCCCATCATGATGCCGTTTCCCAATGGCATCTGGAAACGTCCTGGCCGGAACGTAAAGCGATTTCCACCTGCGTTGAAGCTCAGGTCCAGGAAAGCCTGGGAGACGTCCACCGAGTCGAAGTTGTTCGGGGTAGGAAACTCAGCGCCGAACTCCCAGTTGTCGCCTAGCTCCACGAAGGCACGAAGGTTGGGCCCCCAGTGCAGATCGCCATACAGCCGCAACCGCTGTTCGACTGAATCATTCCTGTCATCCGGTCGAACACCCAGCGTCACGTGTTCCCAGTACTGGGCGTAATACCGTGCTTCACCCCCAATGCTGAGAAAGTGCGATGGATCATTGCCGAGCGGGATGTAACTCAACCGCTCCCACCCTGCCCCGGTGCGGTTCTTTGGATCCTGCAGGTAGCTGTAATCGTTAAGCCAGGCGATGAGTTGCACCGGCTGCCCCGGCGGCGGCGCTTTCATGATGTTGACCCCGACCGGGACGGTGTCAGCCAACGCAGGGGCGGCAGCGCAGAAAAGCATGGTGGCCAATCCCGTGGTCAATGCCACCCGACGTGACTGTATGCGGATACTGTAGTTCTGACGAATATCGGACATGGAAAACCCCTTCGGGCCTGCATGGCAGGTCCGTTCGTTCGACGATGGATTGCCGCTCGTGGGGGGCGCGGTCTGTTGGGAGAACGACTGCTGGACTTCAGCTGTTGTGGATTTCAGGCTTCACGGCATACTTTTCTCAATGGCCGATGGCGGACAAACCTGATGTCCGCCATCGGCTGGCTCGGGAAGGACTTGGATGCAATCCAAGTGATGAATGCCTCGGGGGACTCAGGCAGTCTGGCGGGCGCGGGCCAGATCCAGCGCGACATCGACGATCATGTCTTCCTGCCCACCGACCATCCCGCGATTGCCCAGTTCCACCAGAATGTCGAATGCACTGAGGCCATACCTGCCAGCTGCCGTTTCCGCATGCCGGAGAAAGCTGGAATACACCCCTGCATACCCCAGCGCCAAGGTCTCCCGGTCAACACGTACCGGGCGCTCCTGCATCGGGCGCACGACGTCTTCGGCAGCATCGATCAGCCCGCGCACGTCGCAACCGTGTTGAAGCCCCAGTCGGTCCACCGCAGCAATGAACACTTCCAACGGGGCATTGCCCGCTCCGGCACCCATCCCGGTCAAGCTTGCATCCACACGGTCACAGCCATGCTCCAGCGCGACCATGGAATTGGCCACGCCGAGTGAAAGGTTATGATGCGCGTGCATGCCGGTCTGGGTCTTGGCATCCAGCGTGTCCTTCAAGGCCTTGAAGCGGTCGGCGATGTCGTACATGTTCATTGCGCCGCCCGAGTCCACCACGTACACGCAGGTCGCCCCATATGCCTCCATTTTCCTGGCTTCGCCCGCGAGCACCTGTGGGGTGGTCATGTGGCTCATCATCAGGAAGCCCACCGTGTCCATGCCCAGTCGCCGGGCATGCTCGATATGCTGGCGGGAAATGTCGGCCTCGGTGCAATGGGTCGCCACGCGCACAACGCTGGCACCAGCCGTATGGGCAGCTTCAAGATCGTGCACGGTGCCAATGCCCGGCAACAACAAGGTAGCAATCTTGGCTCGCTTGACAACCTGGGCCACCCGCTCGATCCATTCGATATCAGTGTGGGCGCCGAACCCGTAGTTGAAGCTGGAGCCCTGGAGCCCATCGCCATGGGCCACCTCGATGCTGTCCACACCGGCTGCATCGAGTGCTGCTGCGATGCGGCCGACATCGTCCAGGCTGTACTGGTGACGGATGGCGTGCATGCCATCGCGCAGGGTCACGTCGGAAACGTAAATCTTCCGGGTCTTGTCGAACATGCTGATATTCCTCATGCGGCGACGGCCTGATCGGCCGCGATGCGCTCAGCGGTTGCCAGTGCGGCGCTGGTCATGATGTCCAGGTTGCCCGCATAGGGCGGCAGGTAGTGCCCGGCTCCCTCGACTTCGAGGAAGATCGATACCTTGACCCGCTCCACGATCTGGCCAGCAGGTTCCTGTGGCATGCGGGTAGTGATGGCATCAAACTGCACTGCTTGTTTCAAGCGATACCCGGGTACGTAGAGCGCCACCTGCTGCGCCATCCGGGCAACGGAATCCTCAATGGCTGCCCTGTCCGCATTGCCATCGACCAGGCAATATACGGTGTCACGCATGACCATCGGTGGATCAGCCGGGTTCAGCACGATGATTGCCTTTCCACGCTTGGCACCACCAACGCGCACGATGGCATTGGACGTGGTCTCGGTGAACTCGTCGATATTGGCACGGGTACCCGGTCCGGCCGACCTGCTGGAGATGGAGGCAACGATCTCCGCATACGCCACCGGCGCGACCCGCGCCACCGCGTGCACCATCGGTATGGTCGCCTGTCCGCCGCAGGTCACCATGTTGAGGTTGGGATCCCCAAGGTGCTGGTCCAGGTTTACTGCGGGAACCACGAACGGCCCGATCGCCGCAGGCGTCAGGTCGATCACCCGAACACCGTGGGGGCGGAGCAGGCGTTCGTGCTTTGCGTGAGCACCCGCACTCGTGGCATCAAAGACCAAACGCACCGAGGCAAAATCCGGATGCGCAATCAGCCCTTCAATGCCGTCGGACACCGTCGCCACACCGAGGCGCTCCGCGCGCTTCAGACCATCCGATCCAGGATCGATGCCGACGAACGCCACCATGTGCAGGTGCTTGGCATGACGCAGGATCTTGATCATCAGGTCGGTACCGATGTTGCCGGAGCCGATGATGGCCACTCCTGCCTTTTCCGTTGTCTCGTTCATGGACCTTCTCCTGAAGTAAAGACCGCGCGCACCGGAGGGAAGCCGTCGATGGTCGCGGTATAGGTCTGTGCCCCCTGCACGGCGACCATCGGCCCAAGGGCGCCGGTCATGAGGACATCGCCGGCACGCAACGGGGTCCCGATGCGGACCATCGTGTCTGCCAGCCAGCGCGCAGCATTGAGTGGGTTGCCAAGGCAGGCTGCGCCCACTCCCTCGGACACGATCGCCCCGGCACAGGTCATGTGCATGCGCGCGCCAGCCAGGTCGAGGCGGGACAGCGGCACCGGGGTAGTGCCCAGGACGAACAGGCCGGACGAGGCATTGTCCGCGACGGTGTCGACGAACCGGATGTTCCAGCCTTCGATCCGGCTGGCCACCACCTCGATCGCGGCCACTGCATGGTCGATAGCGGCGATCAGGTCGGCCACGGTGTGTCGCTCATGGGTGAGATCGCGACCCAGCACCAGCGCAATCTCTGCTTCCACCTTCGGCTGCAGCAGGGCGCTGGCGTCGATCAGTTGACCATCGATGACCGCCATGTCGTCCAGCAGCGTGCCGAAGTCCGGGCGATCCACGCCCAGCTGCTTCTGCACCACCGGAGAGGTCAACCCGATCTTGCGTCCGACCACGCGCCGCCCCGCATCCAGCTGACGCTGGATGTTGTGTTGCTGTATCGCATAGGCCCGCGCCGCCTGGACATCGTCGGCATCACCGGCCAACAGGTCACGGAGTGGTGCGCAGGCATGTCGCGTGCGCTGGGCCTCCCACAGGCGTTCGGCGATGGCCAGATCATCTGTACGCATTTCAATCCACCCGGCCGGTCTTGAAGAACCGCGTCGCCACGCTGTTGAACTCATCGATGGCCTCATACTGCGGCCAGTGCGCAGCATCGCCCTTCATCACGTACAGGATGCTGCCAGGCACCTTGGCCTGCGCTGCCTCCACGGTCGGCATGTCGTGGATGGGGTTGTCGCGCGTCCACAGGAACAGCGTGCCTGCGGGCAGCTTTTCCAACGGGATGAGATGGTCATCATGGAACTCGATGATCCGGTTCAGGCGCGGCAGCACCGCCCTGCTTTCCGGACGAAGGTAGATTCCCAGGCGCAGGTCCACCAGTTCGTCGTCGACCAGGTGCCGGTTGTTCTCATGCATCAGCCAATGCATGCGCGCTTGCACCGAGTCGTACGATGGCGTGTTGTCGATGTTGCGCTTGTTGAGGTCAATGAACGTCCGCAGGTCCTGTCGGCCCTTGTCAGTCATGATCGGCAACCCACCTGCGGTGTTCAACATCAGCCGCCCCACGCGTTCGGGGTGTTGGGTGGCAAAGATCGCCGACACCCAGCCGCCCAACGACTCGCCGGACAGGTGAGCCCTCTCGATGCCCATCGCATCCATGAGCTCGCCGAGCTGGTCGGCCAACAGATAGGGCGTGTAGTCCACTTCCGGCTTGCTGGACAGACCGTGGCCCACGTAATCGAAAGCGATCACGTGGAAGTCCTTCGACAACGCCATCAGGTTCTTGGCGTAGGCCTCCAGATGGCCGTTGAGGCCGTGCTGGAAGATGATGGTCTCCGGATTGCCTTTTCCCGCTTCGGCCACGCGGATGCTGCCGAAGTTCCTGGTCTGGACGTAACGAATCTCCGTCCCCAGCATGTCTAGCCACAGGCTCATGAATTTCTCCAATTGTGAAAACAGACAGACACACCCGTGCCTCCCGCAGCGGATGCGGGAAGCTGGACCTGTCGAGGAAAGCAGGCCGCCTGGGCAGCCGCAGGAATCAGCCGGCGGTCGGCTTGAGATGGAGCGCGATCTGCGCCTGGGCAAGCTTGCGCCATTGTGCAACGGTGAATCGCGTGTATTCCGGATCGTTGCGCAGGAAGCGTCGCATCACCATTCCGCGGAACACGCTCTGGGTGATGTACAGCAGGGTACGGGCGTGCTCGTCCGGCAGCCCCCAGCGGATCAATGCATCCAGCCAGGCCGATTCCACCGGAATGCGGCGATGGCGGGAGATGATGCGGATCTGGCGGCGCAGCGTGGGTTCGTGATCGCCCTGGCTGAGCATGGTGACCGATATCCTGAAGTTGGGCCCGAGGTAGAACGCCTCCGAATCGCGCATCAATGCTTCGAACACGTCCTCGCCCGGCTTCAACGAGTCGATCAACCTCATGCTGCGCGCGAACGAGTCGTCGTAGAGGCTGCGCACTGCGCCCAGCACCAGGCTTTCCTTGGTCGGGAAGTGGTGCGTCTGCGCACCGCGCGACACCTTGGCCGACACCGCCACTTCGTTCACGCGGAAACCGGCATAGCCCTTGTGCTTGAGCTCGTTGACCGCCGCCTCCAGGATACGCGCCCGCGTCTCCTCGCTGCGCTCTGCCTGGGTTCGACGCGCCTTGGGCTTTGTTGTGACCATGGGGACCATGAAGTCTGCTGGGAATCGCGTGCAAGGTACCCTGCGCGTGCGCATCCGGGCAACCGCGCTCCATTGCACGTGGGCCGGGCCGGGCCGGGCCGGCAAGCGCGATCACGCGCATGTCCGCCCCCAGTCCGGGGCAGGAAAGCGGGATTCGCCTTCCAGTGCTTCGGGGTCGCCGCCCGCCATATAATCCCACAGGCGTTCAAATACGTTGCCGGTACTGACCTGGCGCAGCGCAATCTCTCCAGTGCCCAACCGCCCGGCATCAACATCAGCGAGCGTCGCCACCGAAGCGACGCGCTCCTCCATCCGCGCGGCATCCTCCAGGCACCAGGCAAAGCCGGCGGCCATCTCGATGCTGCCGCCCACGGTGACCACGCCGTTGGCCCGCATCACCAGCGAGGGCGCATCCCCCATGAAATCGGCCAGTTCGCCGGCCAATCCATCATCGCGCAGCAATCGCGGATCTTCCCAGAACCGGCAGGCGGCATTGAAAGCACCCACGCCGTGGCGTGGCACCGGCAGGCGGCGCAAGGTAGACAGTGCAACGGTCACCGGCGGCATCACCCGGCAGATGCCACCTACCGCGGGGCGACGCTTGTAGATCTGCTGGTGGATCCGGACCTCACCCAATACCCCGTCGGGCAAGGGGCGATCGACGTGCACGACGGTGCCGTCCTCCCCTACCCCGATCCTGCCCATCGACCGGGACGCACACACCAGGAAATGCTGGTCGTCGATGCGAGCGCTGCAGTGCCCCCATGCCTGTACCAGGCCGTGCCGGGCCAAGGCACGCGCCGCAACGCGCACTCGGCGCTGCAGTGACGGAGAGACAGATATGCTCATGCGTTGCCCTCCCCGGCATCAACAAAGACCCGGCCGTCCTCGATCCTCACCGGCCAGGTCCGCAACGCCTTCTCACAGGGCATCGCGCAGGCCTCACCGGTGCGTACATCGAAGCGTCCGAAGTGCCAGCTGCATTCGACCTGGTGGCCTTCCAGCATGCCGTCTTCGGACAGCGAGGCCTCGCCATGGCTGCAGATGTCGTCAGTGACGAAGTACTCGCCGTCCACGTTGTAGATAGCCACCGCATGCCCATCGGGCAGCGTGCCGCGGCGGATCCCGCCCTGCTCGATGTCATCGGTCGCGCACAGTGCGACCAGCTCGCTTGTTTCGCTCATGTCATGCTCCTCACAGCATCGTGCTGCCGCCATTGACGCTGATCACCTGTCCGGTGACGAACGCCGCTTCGGGCAGTGCCAGGTAGCCGACCATGGAGGCGACCTCGCTGATCTCTCCTGCTCGTCCCACCGGCACCACGTCGATGAAACGCTCGGCGGTCTCCGGATCGCGCTCACGGAACCTGGCCAGCGCATCGGTGTTGACCACGCAGGGAGCCACGGTATTGACGGTGATGCCGTTGCGCGCGAACTCGCGCGCCAGACCTGTCGTCATGGCATGCACGCCGCCCTTTGCCGCGTTGTAGGCCGCGTGGTCGGCCAGGCCATTACGCACGGAATCCGCGCCGATATTGATGATTCGCCCATAGCCGGCCGCGACCATGCCGGGAAGGAAGGTTCGACAGCACCACAGTGCTGTCCACAGATTGCGGTCGATCGTAGTCTTGAGCGTCTCCGGCGTGTGCGACAGGAATGGCAGGATCACGCCTCCCCCGGCACAGTTGACCAGGACATCGGCCGCACCGAAGCGCTCGATGGCGAACCCGTGCAGCGCCTGTGCAGCCGCCTCGGTGGACAGGTCCGCTGCCTGGCTGGCTACGCGTTCGGCTGGCAGGTCTGACATCGCAACATCCAGCCGCTGCGGGTCGACGTCGGCGAGCACCACGTTGGCACCCAGTTCCAGCAGCCGCACGACAATGCCCAGGCCTATTCCGTGAGCTGCGCCGGTGACCACTGCCACCTGGCCTTGCAGCGGCGGATCGCCGATGGCGGGTACCGCACTCACGCCATCACCTTTGGTGTGATCTTCCCGGTAGCTCTGGTTGCCGCACCTTCAATCGTACCGCTGCGACCGAACAGCGCATCGGGAACGGCACCCCACGTATCCAGCGACTGCGGTGTTGGTTCGAGCCAGCGCGGCTCACGGGCACCGTCCTCTGGAAACTCTTCCATGCCGAAGCTGTATTCCAGGGTCATTCCATCAGGATCCAGGAAGTACAGGAAGACGCTGTTGGAAGGGGGGTGTCGGCCCGGACCGAAGACGATCTTCACATCATGCTGCTTGAGCCGATAGAGCGCCCTGCCCACATCATCGATATCGGTGACCATGAAATTGACATGGTGGAACTCACTCTTGCTGCCCGGCCCTACCGCAAAGGTGTGGTGGAACGGATTGGGATGGCAGCGCATGAAGGCGATGCGACCTTCGATGTGGTCGGAGATCCTGAAGCCGAAGTCGCGTACCAGCGATTCCTGGCTCCCCGGAAAATCGCAGCTGGAAATCACCACGTGGCCGATCCGCGCGATGTCTGCGACCGTGGGGACATACTCCCGCGCCATGAACGTCGGACCACTGAACAGTTCGAACAGGACGCCGCTATGGCGTTCCCGCACCCGGAATCCGGCAGCCTGGTGCAACGCCTTCAGCTCGGTGCCGGTGACACGCTCCGGCGCCATGTCCAGTGCCTGGAAGTGTGCAAAAGCAGCGTCGACGTCCCGTTCGCTTTCCAGTTCGAAGGCCACCCGCTTGAGGCCACGCTCGGGCGCGCTGTACAGCACGATACTGTGATGGTCGCGGCTGCATCGCAGGTAGGCTGCCTGCTCGTCCTGTTCGGCTACCTCCAGCCCCACCACATCGCGGTAGAACGCGACCGAGCGCTGCAGCTCGGTCACATTGAGGGCGGCATAGGCCAGTTTCTTGTATCTGAAAGGAACTTTCATGGAATATCCCTGCACAAGCGGTGGAAATCAGTTACAGCAGGATGCTGACGCGCCCGTGCGGGCGAAGCGATTCGAGGTCCAGGAAAATACGCTTTTCGACGATGCGCAATCCTCCGTCGATGCGTCGCAGGCGGTAATGGCTGCTGCCGATGTACACATCGGTGTTGCCATGCTTCATCCGCCACGTAGCGAATGCCGCCGCCGCCTTGATCTCTCCATCACCCTCCGCAAGAACCCTGACGTTGCTTACCAGGTGGCGGGTACGCGAACGCGGCCATTCGGCGTGCGCGGTCTTCTTCATCAGGCGAACCACTCGCTCGCGCAGGCGCACCGGATCATCTGCGATATAGAACAGGCTGGTATCCGAACTGGCATCACGTGACAGGTCGGTCGAGGGTACGTAGTACGTGCCGTCTTCGGTGAACAACGCCAACCATTCCTTGAGCTTCCAGGTGTCGAGCAGCTCTGCTTCGTGGTACAGCAGGTCCTCGATTTCCGCCCGCAGCATGGGGTTGCGGACCGGCAGCAGTGGCGCCGGTGTGTTTTCAGTCGCAAGGGGTGCCACAACGCTCATTGCAATCTCCTCAAGCTGCTTCGGCTGCAGACGAAACTGGACCGGTATCGGCCTGCCCTATGCGCTGCGGTTCGGGCGCACCGTTGATCTGCCGGTCCCACTGGGTCCAGAACGCACGCATCTGCAGCTCGTCGTCATAACTCGGCATTGCCTTGCCCATTCCCTTGGAGATGTCGCTGTAAGGCACCTGCCTGTAGTTGCGGAAGCCGTTCTGGCAGGACTCCAGCGCCTCCACGTCATCAGGCGTGGCAAAGCCGCCTGGGCCGAGGAACTCGAGGAAGTTGCTCAGCCGATACTTGCGCGCCCAATCGGACTCTTCAGCCGGCGCCAGCGCCCAGCCATTGATCACCATGTAGTCGGGCGCCTCCGGATAGAAAGTCCGTACGGTGATGGCCATGATGTCGTTGATGACCAGGTTCGGGTAGATCAGGATGTTGCGGCTCTTGTGTGCAATGCGCTCGGCCATCTCCTGCCCGTGGTGCTCCACCAGCTGGTTGAACAGCTCGTCGATCTCCTGCTTTCCCTCCTCCCCCCATAGCGGAATCCACGAGGCGATCGGGCGGCCCCATGGCGCACGGTATTCCAATGCTGCATGCCCGTTTCCGAGATCATGTCCATGGCCTTCGAACGCCGTGCTGGTCAGGCTGCCGTTGGTATTTTTCAGGTAATCCAGGTAACTGGCATGGGTGCTGACGGCGTGATAGCCATCCACACTGTTCTCGACCAGCAGCTTCCAGTTCGCGCGGATGGCGTACTGCTGCCCGCCTTGGGATATCTGCATCCCGGCTGCGGACTGGACCGCCACCACATCAAGATATTCCTTGGCACCAGCCAGGTAGTCGGGTAGTGACTGAATGCCCGGGTCATAGCTTACGAAGCAGAAGCCCGCATAGATCTCGAAGCGCGGGACAGGAACCAGGTTGGCGTTACCTGCTTCGTTGAAGTGCTCACCATAGCTTTCCTTGCCCGGCTGGCTCTTCAGGCTTCCATCGCAACCGAACACCCAGCCGTGGTAGAAGCACTGGAAGTTCTTCTGGTTGCCGGAAGGTTCGCGGCACACCGTGGCGCCACGATGCGGGCAGGTGTTGAAGAACGCGTTGATATCACCCTTCGTATCCCGGGTTACCAACAGGTTGCGACGTGCGACCGTACGGGTAACGAAATCACCCGGCTTTGCCAGCTCGGACTCATGGCATACATACAGCCAGCATTTGTCGAAGATGCGCGCGTACTCCTCCGCCATCACGTCTTCGCGTACGAACGCGCCGCGTGAAACACGGAATCGCTGCTCCTCTTCCTCGATCAACACCAGGCTCAAATCATCTTTCATTTCAGATCTCCTCAGTAGTCGCGCCGGCCAAGGCCAGGCAGTCGCGCAATGGGTGGGACAGGTCGGCCAACAGCCGCGGCTCCAGCACCGCCGATTGCCGGATCCAGCGTCGTGCCATGGCCATGTCCTTCGGTGAATTGACCGCCGAGCAGCCGGTCAGGCGGTCGGCGGTGTCAAGCCAGAAAATGCTGAACCGGTCGCCATGCTCATCCCCACGCAACACCGGTGTGCCCTGCATGGCATTGCCCAGTACCTGCAGGTTCGTCATACCCTGGTCGGACCAGAACCATGTCGGTGACTGATAAGGGGAAGCGTCGCCCATCAGGCTGCGGGCGACCGCAGCGGCGTGGTCCTGTGCATTGGCCCAGGTTTCCACCCTTGCGAAACCACCGGCTCCCGGCTGTGACGCCACGTCGCCGGTGGCATAGATATCCCGCAACGCCGTGCGTCCGCAGGCATCCACGCGCACACCCAGTTCGTCGGTGATATCCAGATGTGCGACCAGTTCCGTGTTGGGAACCACACCGATGCCGACCAGGACGCGGTCTGCCTGGATACGGCTTCCATCTGACAGCGTCAGCATGCCGGAGGCGTCCCACGAGGTGATCTGCGTGCCATAGCGGATATCAACGCCGCGGCCGCGATGGGTCCGGTCGAGGTAGCGTGCGATGCGTTCATCGACACTGCGCATCATCAGGCGCTGCCCTGCTTCGATCACGACCACCGGATTTCCGCGCGCATTGACCGCCGCCGCAACTTCAAGTCCGATCACGCCCCCACCGACTACAGCAATGGAGTGACCCTGCTCGATATCCTCACGCAACTGGAGCGCATCTTCGACGGTACGCAGGTAGCGTACCCGGCGTGCATCTGCGTCCGGAAGGCTGCGCGGACGGACACCGGTTGCCAGCAACAGGCGATCATAGTCGTGATGGGTTCCATCCTCCATCACCAGACGTCGGCGCTCAGCATCCACATGCGTGGCCTTCGTGCCCAGGGCAAGCTGGATGGAGAATGTCTCGTACACATCCTCCTCGCGCATGGCGCGAAGCGTGACTTCGCCAGGCTTGAGCATTTCCTTCGACAGCTGGGGACGCTCGTAAGGCGCATGGACCTCATCGCCAACCAGTACCAGTCCACCCTGGAAGCCAGCCCGACGAAGCTCGATTGCCGCGGACGCACCGGCCTGCCCGGCACCCGCAATTACGATCCTTTCGACGTTCTGCTGCATGTTCCCTCCGCCTTGCATTAGGGCCACTGTCCCGTCTGTTCATCCGGGACCACACTTGCAATATACAGACCGTACAGTCTGTTTGTTTGAATGCAAGGATATTCGCTGCATCTCCTGCTGGCTGTCAACACCGCTCCGGGCTATTCAGCCCCATCCTGTGATGCGCTGGACTAGCGCGCATGGCTGGCCTGGCACGGAGTGCCCGCGCCAGGCCACGTGCAGGTCCGGCCGCACCAGCACCAACGGCGCGCCGTAGATCTCCTCCAGCGCCGGCTCATCAAGGACCAGCCGCACCACCGGCACTCCCGCGGACGCGAATTCCGCCGCAAGGTCGTCCGTGTCCAATCCCCCGCGCAGGTCCAGCAAGGAGAATCCAGCGCCGAGCAGGTCAAACAATGCACGCCCATCGGACAACCACATATGCGGCAGCCGAGCACCCGGCCTGGCCGTTGGCACATACCGATGCAGGTCCCACACCGGTAGTGGGCTGTCCTCCACTTCGATCACCGGGGACTGCGCGTAGTGGTAGCCGAGCTCCGCACCGGTCATTTCGTGGACACGACGCTGCAGGCGGTCTGCGTGCGGTTGCAACTGTGCCCGTGCGGCTACACCGGCATCCCCGCGGACAAGGGCCTCGCTAGTAACCTGCTGCTGCCATAGCGCTGGCCCTTGGGCTGCCCAACCAGACGCGTCGCGATTGAACAGGCCCACCGGGCGACGCTCGATCTCGTAGGACGCCAACAGGCCCTCTCCCGCCCAGCCCTGCACGGCCGCAGCGAGCTTCCATGACAGGTTCAGCACATCGCCAACTGCGGTATTCATTCCCAGCCCACCGGTGGGGATGACCAGGTGGACGGCGTCGCCGGCAAGGAACACGCGCCGGTCAGCGTACCGCGCAGCCACCAGCAGGTGCAGCGTCCAGTCATTGACCCGCAGCACCTCCAGATCGAAATCCACCGGGATGTAGCGGCGGATTACCGGCTCGAAGTCGGTATCGGCCGGCAGGTCGGTATGCAGCGTGAAATCGACCCGGTTTCCCTGCGTCACCACGATAGCCCCATCGGCCAGGTAATAATGCCGTCCCTTTCCGATGGGAATGCGGTCATACAGCGTCTGCGAACGGAACTGGACCTGGCGCATCTGCTTGATGCCACCTTCGCCCTCCAGCGGGATGCCCAAGGTCTTGCGAACAAAGCTGGCCCCACCATCGCAACCCACCAGGTAGCGTGCAGTGACACATATCTCCATGCCTGCGGCGTTACAGACCGTTGCACTCACCGCGCTCTCATCCTGTTCGAAACCCATCAGGGCATGCCCGAAGCACACGGTCACCCCCGGCGTGCGCTCGGCTGCTGACTTCAGCACGGGCTCCAACGCATACTGCGAAACCAGCTGATAGGGTTCCAGCGGCGCGGTCCCATCACGCGTCCGCGCGATCCAGCTGCGCTGCTCGGCAACGGTCTGATAACGCAGGTGCGCGATTGGGGTTGCAAGGTCAACTGCCGCGAATACGTCCATCGAGGCATCGGCCGGGTAGCCTTCTGCACGGATAGCCTGGGCCAGTCCCAAGCGTCGATAGAACTCCATGGTCCTGGCATTGGTCCGTTCCATCTTTGGCCATGGCCCGGGCTCTGCATTGCGCTCCAGCAGCAGCACCCGTACGCCGCGCTGGCCCATGTCAATGGCAAGCGTCAGGCCTGCCGGACCCGCGCCGACCACGATGACATCGTAATGATCATGCATGGATATCATCTGCTCAGGCCGCCTGTACCAGGGACGGCGTCTGTAACCGATGGCCGATCATGAACTGCGCACGCGCCAGCTCCGGATCGACAGCCACGCGGCGAAGGCGCTCCAGGTCCGCCTGCAGCCGGGTAGGATCGTCGGAATGGAATACCAACCGCTTGGTCTCCACCGAAGAGGGCGAAGCAGTTTCTTCGAACACCCGCTTTCGCTCGGCGGCGTAGCGGTCCAACACAGCCTCTTTGGCCCGACCCTGTATCACGGCGGCTAACGCTTCGGACAGCACCTGCGAATCGAGCATTCCTGAAACCAGGCCAAAGCCATTGGTCGGGTTGGTGACATGGGCGGCATCACCCGCCAAAAGCACGCGTCCCACGCGCAGTCGGTCAGCGACCCGCTGGTGCATGTTGTAAGCCGAGTACTGCAGCAGCGTATACGGCTCTTTGGCGGGGAAAACCTTCGCGTAGTAGGCGTGGATGCGCTCCCCCACCCCATCCAGCGGCAGGTTTGCGTCCTCACTGAAGGTGACGCGCCAGATGCCTGATCGGGTGATTTTGGCGATCACTGCCCCGAACTCGGGGTCCACAAGGTAGTTGCAGGGATCCCATCCGTGCTTCTCGAAGTCATAAAGCACATTGGTCGCCACGAAGCGTTGCGGCCAGGTCATGCCGCTGAACCCAACGCCGATGGCCTTTCGAACGCAGCTGCGCCCGCCATCGGCTCCAATCACCCAATCGGCCCGGAACACAATCGGATGACCCCGTTGATCGGCATGGACCGTGACTCCCTGCGCGTCCTGTTCCAACGTCGTCATCGTGGTGTTCCACTGGATGCTTACATTGGGGTAGGACTGCAGGTGACGCAGGACGATCGTTTCCAACTGGTCCTGCCCCAGCACGATCGCATAGGGATGCGGCGTATGGCCCTGCATCGCGTCCAGACTCAGCTTGATGACTTCTCCACTGTGGAAGACGCGATAGCACATTTCATGCAGCTTGAAGCCCTCCTCAAGCATGTCGTCCAGCAAACCGAGCCGCTGCATGCCTTCATGCACCGTCCAATGGTAGGTCATGGCCCGCGGTTCAGGCACGATGCCCGAGCACGCCTCAATGATAGTGACCTCAACCCCCCTGCGTGCCAAGCCGAGTGCGTTGATCATGCCCACCGGGCCTGCGCCCACGATAAGTACCTTGCTGTGGTTCATTTGATATGCCCTTGAAATGTCATGGAACACCAGCGGGACGTTGGCGCGTGGGGCGCCCGCTGGGTAGTCAGGACGACTGCGTGCGCAGGGCGGAATCGATGTCAGCGCCCTCGCCGGTCTCGGCGCCCCCTGCATGGCCGGCCTCGTGCAGGCCGGTACCGGCTGTTTCGCGCAGCATCAGGATCGAGACGGTTGCCACCGCAGCAATGATGGCCATCATGGTTCCGATGCCGATGCTGCCGTATGCCGCCAACAATGGCGCGGCAAGGATGGGTGGAATCGCACCGCCCACCACGCTACCGAGGTTGAACGCCACACCGGTACCGGTAGAACGGTAGGAAGTGCGGAACACTTCCGGAATCAACGCCGTGGTCGGTCCGCATGCCAGGCCAACCAGCAGCAGGGTCACCGATACAGCCACCCCCACCAACAGCACGTTGCCGGTATTGACGATGGGAAACAGCATGAAGGCCCAGATGATGGCAGCGCCGTTGGCGAAGCCCATGACGACACGACGCCCCAGCTTGTCGGCGAGGATCGCACCGATGACCGTACCGATGATGTCGAAGCCAACGCCCACCAGATTGATGGTCAGCATCGTATTGCGACTGAAACCGAGCGTCGTGGTGCAGTAGTTCGTCAGGTAGACCGCGCCGAGATAGAAGAACGACAGCCACATCATCACCGAACCGGAGGCCAGCAGCGTTTCCCGCCATTGCCTGCGAAATAGCTCCACAAGCGGCACCTTGGCGGCTTCGATCTTGTCAGCACGCTGCATGGCTTCACGGAAGATCGGCGTTTCGGCGATACCCAACCGGATGAACAGGCCAACCGCAACCAGCACCACGCTGAGCAGGAAGGGTACGCGCCAGCCCCAGGCCATGAAGGTTTCGGTACTCATGGAGTAGCCGGTAATCAGGAAGGTGATCGTTGACAGAAGCAGGCCCGCGGAAGTGCCCAGCGTCGGCGACAGTGCATACAGCGCACGCTTCTCCTTGGGCGCGTACTCACCTACGAACAGGGCTGCGCTCGACCACTCTCCTCCTACGGCAAGCCCTTGGGCGAAGCGAAGCACTACCAACAGGATCGGCGCCCAGATGCCGATCGCCTCGCCTGTCGGCAACAATCCGATGGCAACGGTTGCCACCCCCATGAGGATGAGGGTGGCAACCAGCGTGGTCTTGCGCCCCACCTTGTCCCCGATGTAGCCGAACAGGATGCCACCTAGCGGACGCGCCAGGAACGCGACACCGAACGTGGCAAAGGATGCTGCCACGCCAGCCGAGGCCCCCAGCTCTGGAAAGAACAGCTTCGGGAACACCAATGCGGCGGCGGTTCCGTAGATGAAGAAATCGTAGTACTCAACCGTGGTTCCAAGGAAGCCGGCGGCGAGAACGCGCCTGAGGCTCTGCGGTGGATCTTTTGCAAGCGTTGCGGATTGCGGCATGGTAAATCCTCTCGTCATGCATGGCGATGGCTGTAGATGACTGTGGCGGAAACGTTGAACTGGGCGGTCTGAACTCTGCTATAAATTAAAAACAAACCGACCATCCCGTCTGTTTCTTTCGGAACACATCCTTCGGTTGCAGGCATGGGACTGTCAACACTCTTTGGAGAGAAATCGATGTCGCATCGCATCAAAACGAGCAACCACGGGCTCTCGCCCAACGACCGGTCGATCGTCCGACGTCGCCCATGGTGCAACGCCGCACAGTTGCTGCGCACCAGCAGAACATGCAGGAACGCTGCGACATCAGCCATCGCAGACCAGCGCGTCGCCACCTATCCCAGGCAGAACTCGCCCTCACTGGAAAGGACAGCGCCATGAGCCACTGGATTACCCTGGTCACCCGGCAAGGCCGCATCAATGCATGGGAAGCGGCACCGGACGACAAGCCCAATGGCGGCGTCGTACTGCTGCACGACATCTTCGGCATCAATAACGATGTGGTCCGCATCGCCAGCCGGTACTCGGATGCAGGGTACCTGACGATCATCCCGTCCCTGTTCGACAGCCTGCAACGTAATGTCGAGATGGATTACACCGCCGAGAACGAACAGCGCGGTAGGACCTTGGCTGCGCAACTCCCTCCAGCGCTGGCACTGGACCTGATCGCCAGCGCGGCGGACGCCATTGCGCATGCCGGACGCTTGGCGATCGTGGGGCATGGATGGGGAGGTTCGTTGGCATTACGCGCCTGGCGGCAATTGAACCTGCCATGTGTCAGCTATTACGGACAGGGTGGACTGCCACCGCAAGCGAGCGGACACGAGGGCGTGCCGGCAATCCTGCACCAGGTCACGAACGATCCTCATTTTACTGGTCATTCCGCTGCACTACAGGAATCCAGCCAGAATCCTGCGGTATACCGCTACGCCACGGGCACCAATTTCGATCGTCCCGCTGGCCACCCTCATCATCATGCCCAGAGCGCCGATATTGCTTCCCGGCGGACCCTTGAGTTCCTACGCACACAAATCCATCAGCGTCATGATTGAACATTCGCTTCCGACCCAGCTCCCTCCAGGCCCTGCATGTCCCCCGTCATCACCGCGGTTCTTCCTCTTTTCACATTGATTGGCCTGGGCGCGATGGTCCGTCGCTCCGATTGGATAGGACCAGCGGCGGTCACCGAGCTCAACCGGTTCGTGGTGCTGCTGGCACTGCCGGCACTGCTGTTTTCCATCATGGCCAAGGCGCATTGGTCCACTCTGGCCCAACCTGGGCTGGCAACGGTATTTGCCGTGGGAATGTTGGGCGTATACCTGCCGGTGATGGCATGGCTGTACTGGCGTGGTGCCAGCCTGACCGATGCCAGCATCGACGCACTCGGCGCCTCCTATGCCAATACCGGATTCATGGGCATTCCGCTGATCCAGCTGACACTGGGCGCGACGGCACTGCCCGGCGTCGGCCTGTCGGTGGTCATGACCGCCTGCCTGCTATTTGCACTTGCACTGACCACGATCGAACTGGGGCGCCAGCGTGGCGGCGGCCTGCTCGCCACGGCATGCAGGACCGCATGGACATTGCTGAAGAATCCGCTGATATGGGCGCCGCTCGCCGGTACAATAATCTCGCTGGGCGGCGTGCCATTGCCCGCCTCCATACTCACCACGGTGGATCTGCTGGGCGCGGCGGCCAGCCCCTGCGCGCTGGTCGTGCTGGGCATGTTCCTGGCTTCGCCGGCACAGCATGAAACTTTACCCGTGGCCAGTTGGGCGTCTCTTTCTGCAATGAAACTGCTGGTCCAGCCCGCCGTGACCTGGCTGATGGCAACAGCGTTGCAACTGCCTGGCGCGCAGATGCACCTGGCCATGTTGATGTCGCTGTTACCAACCGGCACCGGTCCGTTCATGCTCGCCGAGCGTTATGGCCGCCGCGCCGCGATGTCGTCCCGTGTGATCCTGGCAACAACCCTGGCCTCACTGGCCACCCTGTCCGTGTATCTCACGGTTTTCATGGGAGACTGACCGCTGAAGTCCCAGCGGCGACACCCCTAATCACCATTTCCGACTGGCTACTGGACTACCTGGGGGGATCCGCCTGTATATCAGGCATTCATCGATCGCCGGTGCCCACATGCTCGACGCAATTGAAACACGCATTCCACCACCGCTGGTGATGCTGGTCTGTGGCTTGCTCGCCTGGTGTACGACCCATCACGCCTCAAATAGTCCAACACACAGCGCTTGGCTCACAATTCCGGCGATGGTGATCGGGCCGACAGGATTGGCGCTCAATCTCTTGCCGAAACTACAGTTCAAGCGTGCAGGGACTACCGTCAACCCCCTTACGCCGGGGCGCGCCAGCCAGTTGGTAACCCAGGGTGTCTATGCGTACACACGCAATCCCATGTATCTGGGACAAACCTGCCTTCTGCTCAGTTGGTGCCTGTGGCTGCAGCATGCCCTTGCTCCGCTGTCCGTCGTGATGTTCATGGCATACATCACCCGCTTTCAGATCCTGCCAGAGGAACGCATGCTGGCACAGAAATTTCCTGCAGAGTTCGCTCTGCTGTGCCAGCGGACGCGCCGCTGGTTGTGACAGGTCGGCTGCGGGTACCGATTGTGAGAACATCGCTCCGCTACCCCACCACCCCGCTCCGTCGCGCCCATGCTGGCGTCAGCGAAAGGACTCATTGCACGTGCTGGACTTCATCTCACACATCGTCGGCGTGGTCCTTGACCACTTGGGTCGACCGGGCAGCACCCGCGCATGGATCATCCTGCTGGGCTGCCTGCTCGTCATCGCATTGGCGCTGACGTGGATGCTGGGACATCAGGATCATCCTCAGTAACCCACGCGCAACTCATCGCGGAGTGCATCAACGCAGAACGCCACGAATGCACGCACCTTGGCCGAACCCTGGCGGCCCTCCGGATACACCACATGCACCGGTTCGGGCGCGATCTCGAACTCCTCCAGTACGCACGCCAGGTGCCCCTGCTGCAGCGGCATGCGCACCTGGTAGGACGGCACCTGGATCAGCCCCCCGTCATGCAGCGCGGCGCTGACGGCGGCATGGTACGAGGTCACGCTCAACCGCGAACCTGCATCCACCGCATGCGCGCGCCCGTCGATACGAAACTGCCACTTGCGCGCCCTGTCAGCAGCGGATGTGGTGATGGTGGCATGCTGCCGAAGCTGGTCCGGGTGGACAGGTGTGCCACGCGCGGCCAGATACGCAGGCGATGCGCACACCATGCGGCGCAGCGTGCCCACCGGAATGGCGGTGAGCGATGAATCCGGCAGGGCGCCAATCCTGATCGCCACGTCGACACCCTCTTCCAGCATCGGCACCACGCGGTCCAGCAGCAGCGCGCGGATCTCGATCCCGGGCTGCGCGTCCAGAAAGCGGATAAGCAACGGCGTGACGTGCAGCGCGCCGAATGCCTGCGGAGCGGTCACGGTCAACAGGCCACTGGGCGCGGCATGCACCCCGGCCGCCGCGCTTTCCACCGCATCGATATCCGCCAGCAGGCGGCGGCAGTCCACGGCAAAGCGCTCCCCTGCCTCGGTCAAGCGCATGCCGCGCGTGCTGCGTACCACCAGCAGCACGCCCAGCCGGCTTTCCAGCTGCGCCACCGCCCGCGTTACCGTCGCCGTGGACAGGCCGACCCGCCGCGCGGCAGCGGCGAGGCTGGACTGCTCGGCTACGGCAGCGAACAGCGTCATTTCCTGGATGCGGTCCATGGGCCTTCTTCACGATGGGACGTGATGGCCATGATCGCAGATGGCCTTGACGGAGGCATGCGCGCAAGCGGTGGCGGCAGCGGAATTGCACGATAGCCAGGGATCGCCAGGCGGCTGTACGTTCCGATTACAGCCATGGCATCATGCCCGGCAGGAATATGACAACGGGTAATACATGGAAGTCGATATCAAGGATGAAGCGTCGGTAATTGCGCCCGCAGCGGCAGGTTTCTGGCGGCGAACCGCCGCGTTCCTTGTCGATGCACTGCTGCTGGGCATCGTCGGCATGTTGGCTGGCTGGGCGCTGTTCGATGTGTTCGCGCGAATGGGCGGCTACGGGCGGCTGCTCGGTTTCATCGTAGCGCTGGCCTACTTCGGGATGATGAACAGCGCGCGATTCTCGGGCCAGACGCTGGGCAAGCGCCTGCTTCGGGTTCGCGTGGTCGGCCAGGATGGATCGCTGCTGTCGTTGCCGAAATCGCTGCTGCGTTACTGCGTGCTGGGCATTCCGTTCTTCCTCAACAGGGCACCAATCGATGTGGCGGCGTTGCCCACGCCATTCGCTTATGGGCTGTCGCTGGTGGTCCTGGGCGGCATCTTCTCGATCCTCTACCTGTACCTGTTCAATCGCCGCGGCCGCCGTTCGCTGCACGACCTGGCCGCTGGAAGCTGCGTGGTCACCGCGTCCATGCCGGTCGGCCTGGTCAAGCCGGCACCTGTCTGGCGCGTGCATCTGGTCGTGGTCGGGGTGCTGCTGGCCGCATCAGCCGCGCTGCCTGCACTTACCGGGCCCTTGGCGCAGAACGCGTCCTTCGCGGGCCTGTTGTCTGCCCACAAAGCCATCCTCGCCCAGCCGGGGGTCCAGAATGCGCAGGTCGTCCACAACATGGCATTCGGCAGCGATGGCACGGCAAGTGTAAAGTCGGTGGTCGCGCAGGTGTCCCTGATCGACCGGCGTACCAAGGATGCAGCACTCGCGGAGCATATCGCCCGGATCCTCCTCGCCAACGACAAGACGGCATCCAGCATGTCGGCCATCCACGTGACGCTGGTGCATGGCTACGACATCGGCATCGCGTCCTCCTGGAACGCCGAGCGCTACCGGTTCACGCCCGAAGCATTAGCCGCAGATGGTGCTGCGACGGCGTCGGGAAGCGCGAAGTAAGCCAAAATCCGCCCGCGCGTGCTACGTACCACCAGACGCCGGCGTTCCAGGCTTGCACCGCCCGCGCGGCAGCGGTCATGCCGGATCGGCATGGGGCGCGCTCTCAGTTGTAGACCTCCTGCACATCCGCGACCTTGCCATCACGGAAGATGATCTGGATTGTTTTTCGAGCCTGGTAATACTCCCAGCGTTCCCCCACGTTCCCGCTGAACGTACTTTCCAGCTGGATGACACGATCCGGCTTGCCGGCTACTTGTGTCACCTTGCCCGCGCCATCTCCGGTGCTCACCAGCTTGTCCCCGAACCGCACGCTGCCGGCCGCCATCGCCGATGCCGCGGCCAGGGAAAGCACCAGCGCCAACAAAATCCTGTTCACCACCCATCTCCTTGATCCGCCGTGGTCAGGCCACGCGGGAACTGTGCCACAAAGCACCGGCACCGCGTATGTGCGCTACACATTCATCTTTCTGAGCCGCCCCCCCCGGAATGCGCCGATACCCGATGCACGACGCCCCGCAGCAATGCAACCCTGACATCCAGGCTCGCTCTCAAAATGCTCCGCGGACGTCCGCTTGGTCGAGGCGCGAATCCGTCTCCGCTTCTTCGCGCAGCCACTGGCAGAATGCCTTGACGGCGGGGCGCTGCCCCGCCTCATCCCGCTGGACCAGCCAGAACGCATAGGCGTTGTTAGCTACATGGGGGAACAGCCTTACCAGGCGGCCCTGGCGGAGATCCTCCCGCACCAGGGGGTCGATCCCCAGCGCAATGCCATGGCCAGCGATCGCAGCTTCCTGTGCGAGGTAAATGCTGGGAAACATGGAGCCACGATTGGCCTCCACCTTGCTGGCGCCCGCTTCCTCCAGCCAGTCCGCCCATGCGGGTACGCCGGGCCTGCCCACTGCACTCTCATCATGCAGCAGCGGGTGCCGATTCAAATCGTCAGGGCAGTCGAGCGAGGGCGCCGAGTCGCGCTGGAACCCTGGTGAACACACCGGATAGGCCGGTGCCTTCATCAACAACTCGGCGTGGACGCCGGTGTAGCCACCGGGCCCATAACGGATGGCAACATCCATGCCGTCACGCACGAAATCGGCATGCTGGTTCCCGGTGTCGATGCGCACCCGGATGTCCGGCTGTGCAAGGTGGAACCGGTGCAGTCGCGGCGCCAACCATTTGGCCGCGAATGATTCCATGGTCGTCACCCGCAGTTCCGCGTTCGCATGGGAGCCGGCACGATCCAGCGCCCGGTCGATCTGTCCGAACACCGCGCCCAGCGTGCTGGCCAACGCCTGCCCTTCCGGCGTCAGCGCCACCGAACGATGGCTGCGGTGGAACAGCGACAGGCCGAGATACTCCTCGAGATGCTTGACCTGGTGGCTGACCGCAGCCGGCGTGACGAACAACTCCCGCGCTGCCACGTTGAAGCTGAGGTGGCGGGCAGCGGCCTCGAACGAACGCAGTGCATTGAGTGGAGCGGGATGGCGAGGCTTCACTGGCACCAGGCTCTGGCAGGCTCAATCGGCATCGTATCGCGTTAGTTTTTCTAAAGCGAACGGCAGAACAACTCGTTTGTCGTCCCCCTTTCCCATCCGCGACGATGGCTTCCTCTAAACGGAGGCAATCGTCGTGCGTATCGAAGAGTTGGAGTCCGATGTGTTGATGTTCGTTGGCGATGAAGTCGAGTCGGTCGCCACGGCCTTCGTTGACGGCGGGGATGTGCTGCTGGTCGATTCCCTGGGCAGCGTGCAGGACGCCGCCTGGTTGCGCGACGTACTCTGCATCCAGATGGGCAAGACCGTGCGCATGATCGCCGCCACCCACTTCATGAGCGATCACATAGCCGGCGCGTCGCTGTTTCCGGATGCGCTGCTGATGGCGCATCGACATCATCGCCATGCGTTTCTTTCGCAGAATCGCCGGGTCGATGCGTTCTACCGGGAACCGCAGCTGGTTTTCGACAACATGGCGATCCGCTGGGGTCGGCATGAACTGCTCCTGCTGCACAATCCCGGCAAGACCATGGACCATGTCAGCGTGGACGTGCCAAGCGCCGACCTGGCCTGCGTTGGCGACAACATCGTCGGCAATATCGTCTATCTGTCCAAGGCCGACCCGGCCTTGCTACGTGCTGCCATCGGACGCATACGCCAGTTCGGACGGAGCAGGATCGTCGGCGGGCACATGGGCATCTTCGACGCACCCGTGCTTGATAATGCGCTCCATTACCTGGCACGCCTGCGTGATGCGGTGATGCATGTGCGAGCGCATCCGGACACGTCGGAGGCAGTCCATCGCATTGCCACGATCCGCATCGAAGACTGCCTGGCGCCATCGGTCGAGCCAAGCCCATTCGAGCGCCAATGGCATGCCAACAACCTGGAAGCCATCGTCGCGCAGTCCATCTTCGCGCTGGATGCTTCGCTGATGTTGCGGGAGCAGGTGGCATGACGTCCGACGCAACCGTGACGCCGCATGACGTGCGACGCAGGCAGTTCCTCATCGGCCTGGCAGGCATGTCAGCTGCAATGCTGCTGCCGGGAGGGCCAGCGCAGGCAGCCCAGGCGCCTACGCTCAGGATCCAACGCTTGGCGTGGGCCGGCATCCGCCTGCAATTGCCCCAGGCGACCTTGTTCATCGATCCGCTGGTCAATCCCGAGGCATGGGGCAAGGCGCTCGCTGACCCCCTGGTACCCGTAGCCGACAGCGTGGGCGACACCAGCGTGCTGATTACCCACGCACACCCGGACCACTACGATGCGCAGGCAACGGCTGACGCCCTGCGGCGTGGTGGCGTGCTGGCGTATCCAGCGGGCATCCAGCCTTTCCCGCTACCGGCAGGTGCGCGGGCCAGGCCCAGCCCTCTCTGGGAACCTCAACTGCTGGGTGACTTCACCGCCACGCCGGTGCCTGCAGCGGATGGCTACGGCGACACCCAGGTGTCCTGGGTGGTCTCCGCTGGCGGACGACGGATCTTCCACGGTGGCGATACGTCGTGGCACGGGAACTGGTGGCGTATCGGCCGTCAGTTCGGCCCCTTCGACATCGCCTTTCTTCCGATCAATGGAGCGCGCTTCGGTTGGCGAAAGCCAGCCAGCGGCCAGCCGGGCGTGCTGACGCCGGACCAGGCCGTGGCCGCCGCCAACATCCTGGGGGCACGCATGCTGGTGCCGATCCACTACGGTGTCACCGGCATGCAGGATTATCAGGAAGTGACCGATCCGATCAGGCAACTGCGCAAGGCCGCACGCGGGCACTCCGTGGCGATACAGGTCGTGCCACCCGGCGGATGGGTCGATCCAGCAGGCCAGCCTGGCGACGCGCCCAGCGGGACAACTTCGCAGGAATGAACTGTCAGGCCGCTCGCCGCGTAGCAAACCAACCGATCGCCGCAGCCGCGAGGCCGCCCCATATGACACCAAGCGCGAATTGCGCGCCGCCGAAGCAGCTGGCCGCGGCGCCGATGCAGGAATGGCTGCATTTCACGGCCTGCAATGGTGAATTGACCTGGCCGGTGATTCCCGCTGCGCTGGGTGCCGCCTAGCATCGTGGGCCTCCTTACCTGTCCGGAAACCACCATGTCGCTCCCTGATCCGCCAGACCCGCGCCGCCTTGCCTTCAATACGCTGCAGGTAGGCGAGGTTGAAGTGTTCTACCGCGAGGCGGGACCGAAGGACGGGCCCGTGCTGCTGCTCCTGCATGGCTTCCCCAGTTCCAGCCACATGTTCCGCGACCTGATGCCATTGCTGGCGTGCCGGTACCGGGTGATTGCCCCGGACCTGCCGGGTTTCGGCAACACCAAGGCGCCGCCGCGCGGTCGCTTCGATTACACGTTCGACAACCTCTACTCGATCATCGAAGGCTTCACCGAGGCGCTGCAGCTGGAGAAATACAGCCTGTACGTGTTCGATTATGGTGCCCCGGTCGGCTTTCGCCTGGCCGCAGCGAACCCGGGGAAAGTCACCGCCATCATCAGCCAGAACGGCAACGCCTACCTGGAAGGTTTCAGCGACCAATGGGGACCATGGCAGGCATACTGGCGCGAGCCCAGCGCTGCCAATCGCGAAGCCTGCCGCGCCTCGCTGTCACCGGAAACCATCCGCGACTGGCAGTACGGCACCGGTGCCGACCCGACGCGACTGTCGCCGGACGGTTACACCCTGGACATCCATTACATGGCGCGTGCGGGGGCCGAAGACATCCAGCTGGACCTGATCCTGGACTATCGCAGCAACGTAGCCGCCTATCCCGCCTTCCAGCAGTACTTCCGCGATCACCAGCCGCCGCTGCTCGCGGTATGGGGCAAGCATGATCCGGCCTTCATTCCGCCAGGAGCCAAAGCCTATCAACGCGACATTGCCGATGCCGAAATCCATCTGTTGGACGCAGGACACTTCGCGCTGGAAACGCATGCCATGGATGTTGCAGGGCTGATCATCGAGTTCCTTGACCGCAGGCTTTGAATGCGGGCAGCAGGCCAGCAGAAGCAGGAAAGCCGCTCCGTTGCCAAGGCGGCTTTCCTTATTGAAGGCAACGGGGCGTGGCCGCGCTGCGCCTAGGTGACCTTCCTGGCGATGGTCATGCCCAGCACGAACAGCACCACGGCGATGATGATGCCGGCCCAGAACAGGAACTTGGCAATGCCGATGGCACCACCGGCGATGCCGCCAAAGCCGAGTGCACCGGCGATCAGGCCGATGATGGCGAATATGATGGCCCACTTGATCATGTGACGTCCTTTGCGGAAGAGGTTCGTGTGCCATGGACGATAGCCATGCGGCTGTCGTCCAGCGGTGAGTCCGCCGCGTGCGGCAGGTGAAGAGAAGATCACGTTGCCAACCGGCCATTACGGCACATCCGTTCCTTGCCAATCCGTGAGAATCTAGGCTGGGTAACCGTTTTCATGGAATGGAGGGATTCCGATGTTGCACCTTCTGCGGCGCCCGGCCGCGTTGCTTGTCCTTGTCATGGCATTGCCGGTCGCGGCTGCCACCCCACCGGCACCCCTGAAGGTGATGTCCTTCAATGTGCGCACCCCGGCCGATAGCGAACCCGGCAAACGCTGGGAAGACCGGCGCGACGCCATGGTGGCGACCATCCAACAGGCCCATCCGGCGGTGCTGGGTACCCAGGAACTGGTCAAGCAGCAGGCTGATTATCTTGCCGGACACCTGCCCGATTACCGTTGGTTCGGCAAAGGTCGACGCGGGGATGATGGTGATGAACACATGGGCGTGTTCTACGACAGCAAGGCGGTGGCGCTGGAGCAATCCGGCGATTTCTGGCTGTCCGATACGCCGGACATAGCGGGCAGCATCAGCTGGGGAAACCTGTTCCCGCGCATGGTGACGTGGGGCCTGTTCCGGCGGCTGGATGATGGTCGCCGTTTCTACCTGTTCAACACCCACCTGCCCTACCGCGACGAAGACGAGCCACGGCGCGTGCGTGGTGCGCAGGCGATCGTGGCACATATCAAGACGTTGCCGGCGGATGTTCCGGTGGTGGTGACCGGTGACTTCAACAGCGAGCCGGGCGGGTCGACATACGCGGCGTTTACCACGGCATTGCAGGATGCACGCACGCAGGTGGCTGATCCGCGTGGGCCGAAGAACACCTTCCACGATTTCACCGGCAAGGCGACCACGGAACTGGACTGGGTGCTGGTGCGGGGATTCAAGGCACGCAGCTTCGCCACGCTGGATGGGCGGGTGGATGGCATCCTGCCATCCGATCATTTCCCGCTGGTGGTGGAGCTGGATTGGAGCGCGAAGTAAGGCGGCCGCGGCGTTCGCCGGCCATGGGTCGGCGCTACCGGGGTGTCGACTGGATTGGGTTGCGCCGAGCCATGCTCGGTGACGTTGCAGGTGCAAAAGCGTGACGGCCGGCGGCCGTCACTACCCTGCTGGTCAGTTCGCCAGCGCGACGGTTGGCTGGGCTGCCTGCCCCCAGCCACCCAGTGCCTTGTACACCGCCACCACGCTGACGTTGACCTCCGCCTCGGCCGCTGCCAATGCATCGTCGGCAGACAGTTGCGTACGCTGCGCGTCGAGCAGCGTCAGGAAGTCCTCGGACCCCTCCCGATAGCGGATCTGCGCCAGTGATTCCGCGCGCCGCGCCGCCTCTGCCTGCTCGGCCACGATCGCCAGCCGCGCCTGCTGTTTGGCGTAACGGGTCAACGAGTTCTCGGTGTCTTCCAGCGCCAGCAGCACGGCCTGTTCGTACTGCGCGGCCACGCCATCGGCTTCGGCCTTGGTGGCCTTCAGCCGTGCGCGCACGGTGCCGAAATCGAATGCGGCCCAGCTCAACGACGGGGTCAACGACCACGCCTTGTTGTTGCTGTTGACCAGGCCATTGGCATCGCCGCCAAGGAAGCCGACGAAGCCGGTCAGCGACAGCCGCGGGAACAGGTCCGCAGTGGCCACGCCGACCCGTGCACTGGCTGCTGCCAGGCGTCGTTCGGCGGCACGCACGTCAGCACGCTGGCGCAGCAGTTCGCGGGTATCCCCCAGCGGCAGCTCCTTGGCGAATGCAGGCACTTCGCGCGGTGCCAACAGGCCATCCAGCGATTCCGGACGCTGCCCCAGGAGCACGGCCAGGCGATGGCGCGATTGTGTCTGCGCCACTTCCAGCAGCGGGATGTCGGCCTCGATGGCCTTCAACCGCGCGCGGCTGCTCTGCACGTCCAGCTCGCTGCCCGCACCCAGTTCCCAGCGGGTTTCGGTCAGCTTCTGGGTGTCGCGCAGGTTGCCCAGGGTCTGCTCGGCGACGGCGATGCGCTTCTGGGTGCCGCGCAGTTCGAAGTAGTTGCGCGCCACTTCGGCGGCAACCAGTACCTGCGCGTCGGCCAGGTTGGCCCATTCGGCATCCAGGTCCGCCCGTGCCGCTTCGGCAGCACGGCGCTGGCGACCGAACAGGTCCAGTTCCCATCCCGCATCGAAGCCGAGCTGGTAGCTCTCGCTGAAGACGCGCTCGCCACCGGCCAGCGCATCAGGCTGCTTGCGCCGGTCATACGAACCACCGGCGGTCACGTGCGGGGCCTGGTCCAGGCGACGTTCGACGAACACCGCACGTGCCTGCTGCACGCGGGAGATCGACACACGCAGGTCCAGGTTGTCGGCCAGCGCGGCGTGCACCAGTTGTTCCAGCACCGGATCATCGAACTGCGCCCACCACGTGGCCACCGGCGACTCGGTGCTGTACACCGGCGCCGCCGCCCCCTGCAGGGTCACCGGCGCTTCCACCGGTGCCTTGTAATCGGGGCCAACGGTCACGCAGCCAGCCAGCAGCACGCTGGACAGGGCGACCGCCAAGGTCTTGATCACCACGGCAGCACCTCGCCCAGGTAGGTGAAGCTGCCATTGGGTCCGTCGGCGCCAAGCAGCGCCATCTGCACGCTGGACTGTGCGCCCACGGAAACTTCCACTTCGCCCTCGCCACGGTTCATGTCGGTCTTTACGTAACCCGGATGCACGGTGTTGACCTTGTGGGCGGTGTCGCGAAGCTCATAGGCCAGTTGTGCGGTCCATGCGTTCACCGCGCTCTTGGACACGTTGTAGGCCGGCACCTTGAAGTCATAGATCGGCGAGCCTGGCTGGGTGTGCAGGGTCACCGAACCGAGCAGGCTGGACACATTGACGATGCGTGCTGCGGCGGATTCGCGCAGCAGCGGCAGGAACGCCTGGGTCACCGCGACCAGCGCGAACAGGTTGGTGTCGAAGGTACGACGCCAGATATCCAGGGACTGCTGCGACGGGGCCTGGCTGATGTCATCCAGGATGATGCCGGCATTGTTGACCAGGATGTCCAGGCGCCCGTGGCGCTGGCGTACCTGTTCCACGGCGGCGGCGATGCCAGCCTCGCTGGTGACGTCCAGCTCGATGGCCTCCACCGGCAGGCCTTCGGCCTGCAGCTTCAGTGCCACTTCCACTGCGGTATCGCGCTTGCGGCCGGCCAGCAGGGTGTGCACGCCGGCCTGCGCCAGCTGGCGCACGGTCTCGGTGCCGATGCCACGGGTGGCACCGGTGACCAGCGCGATCTTGTTTGCGTGGGTGTTCATGGTTTCAATCCTTGCTGGTTGAAAAGAGGGTTTCCGGAGCCGCCGAGCAGGGCTCGGCGCTACCGGGACGTCGGAGGTGCAGCGCCGAGCCATGCTCGGCGGGCACCGGGACATCCGTCAGTGGTGAAGGGTCGACTCGCCGTGGCTCACCAGCTGGCCGCCACCATTCCGGGTCACGAACTTGCGCAGTGCCACGTAGAACACCGGGGTCAGGAACAGGCCGAACAACGTGACGCCCAGCATGCCGGCGAACACCGTGATGCCGGTGACCGAGCGCACTTCGGCGCCCGCACCATGCGACAACACCAGCGGCACGGTGCCGGCGATGAAGGCGATGGAGGTCATCACGATGGGACGCAGGCGCAGGCGGCAGGCTTCCAATGCCGCTTCCACGATGCCCTTGCCCCCCATCTCCAGCTCCCGGGCGAACTCGACGATCAGGATCGCGTTCTTGCACGCCAGCCCCATCAGCACCACCAGGCCGACCTGTACGAACACATTGTTGTCACCACCGGTCAGCCATACGCCGACCAGCGCCGACAGCAGCGTCATCGGTACGATCAGGATCACCGCCAGCGGCAGCGACCAGCTTTCATACAACGCCGCCAGCACCAGGAAGGCCAGCATCACCGCGACGGGGAACACGATCAGCGCGGCATTGCCCTGGGTCGCCTGCTGGTAGCTCAGGTCGGTCCACTCGGTGACCATGCCCGGCGGCAACACCTGGGCGGCGATCTCGGTCAGCTTGGCCATGCCTTCGGTGGACGACAGCAGGCGCGGATCGGTTTCACCGGCCAGGTCGGCGGCCGGATAACCGTTGAAGCGCAGCACCGGATCCGGGCCGAACGTCTGCTTGACGCTGACCATCGAACCGATCGGCACCATTTCGCCGCGATCATTGCGGGTACGCAGGCGACCGATGTCTTCCACGCTGTCACGGAACTGGCCATCCGCCTGTGCGATCACCTGCCAGGTACGGCCGAACTGGTTGAAGTCGTTGACGTAGGCCGAACCCAGGTAGGTCTGCAGCGTGTCGAACAACTCGGTCAGCTGCACGCCCTGTGCCTTGGCCTTGACGCGGTCCACCTCGGCATCCAGCTGCGGCACGTTGGCCTGGTAGCTGGTGATCGGGAAGGCCATGCCCGGGGTCTGCGCCACCGTGCCCTGCATGGTCTGCACGGCGGTCTGCAACGCGCCGTAGCCCAGGTTGCCGCGGTCTTCGATGAACATCTGGTAGCCGTTGCCGTTGCCCAGGCCAAGGATCGGCGGGGGCATCAGCGAGAACGCAAACCCTTCCTGGAGGGCCGAGATCTTCTGGTTGATCTCGGCATTGATCTCCGCCGCAGTACGGCCATTGCGCTCGCTGAACGGCTTGAGCGGCACGAAGGCCACGCCGGTATTGGGCGTGTTGGTGAACTGCAGCGCGTTCAGGCCGGGGAAGGAGATGGTGTGCGCCACGCCTTCGGTTTCCAGCGCGATGTCGGCCACCTTCTTCAGCATCGCGTCGGTGCGGGCGATGGACGAACCTTCCGGCAGTTTCACGCCGGCGATCAGGTACAGCTTGTCCTGGGTGGGGATGAAGCCCGGTGGCACCGCCTTGAACATCACGCCGGTACCGACCAGCAGCAGGGCATACACCGCGAACACCGCACCGCGCTTGCCGAGGATGTTCGATACGCTGCGCTCGTACTTCTCCGAGCTGGACTTGAAGAAGCGGTTGAACGGACGGAATACCCAGCCGAACAGGCGGTCGATGATACGGGTCGGTGCGTCCTTGTCTGCATCATGTGCCTTCAGCAGGCGAGCGGCCAGGGCCGGCGACAGGGTCAGCGAGTTGATGGCCGAGATCACCGTGGAGATGGCGATGGTGACCGCGAACTGCTTGTAGAACTGGCCGGTGACGCCGGACAGGAAGGCCATCGGCACGAACACGGCACACAGCACCAGCGCGATGGCGATGATCGGGCCGGACACTTCCTTCATCGCCTGGTGGGCCGCAGCCGTGGGCGAGAGCCCTTCTTCGATGTTGCGCTCGACGTTCTCCACCACCACGATCGCATCGTCGACCACGATGCCGATCGCCAGCACCAGGCCGAACAGGCTCAGCGTGTTGATCGAGAAGCCCAGCACGTACAGCGCGCCGAACGTACCCACGATGGACACCGGAACGGCGATCAGCGGAATGATCGAGGCGCGCCAGGTCTGCAGGAACAGGATGACGACCAGCACCACCAGCGCGATGGCTTCGAGCAGGGTGGAAACCACGGCCTTGATCGAATCACGCACGAAGATGGTGGTGTCATACACCGCTTCGTACTTCACGTCGGCCGGGAAGGTCTTCTGCATCTCGTCCATGGTGTTGATGACAGCATCGCGGATTTCCAGCGCATTCGCACCAGGTGCCTGGAAGATGCCGATGCCCACCGCGTTCTTGCCATCCAGCTGCGAACGCAGGGTGTAGTCGCCGGCGCCAAGCTCCAGGCGGGCGACGTCGGACAGGCGGACCACTTCACCATCGGTACCGCTCTTGAGCACGATGTCGCCGAACTCCTGCTCGCTCTTCAGCCGCCCCTGCGCATTGATCAGGGTCAGGAACTGGCTGTTGGGCATCGGCTCGGCGCCAAGCTGGCCGGCCGACACCTGCACGTTCTGCTCGCGCATGGCACCCACCACGTCGCTGGCGGTCAGCCCACGGGCGGCGATCTTGTCCGGGTCCAGCCACGCACGCATGGCGTAGTCACCACCACCGAAGATCTGTGCATCGCCCACGCCCTGGATACGCGACAGCGCATCCTTCACATGCAGGCGTGCGTAGTTGCGCAGGTACAGGGTGTCGTACTTTCCTTCCGGCGAAGTCAGGTGCACCACCATCAGGAAGGTCGGCGACTGCTTCTGCGTGGTCACGCCCTGGCGGCGCACGTCTTCCGGCAGGCGGGCCTGGGCCTGGGCCACGCGGTTCTGCACCTTCACCGCCGCCGCATCCGGATCGGTACCCGGGCGGAAGGTGATGGTCATCTGCAGCACGCCATCGGAGCCGGCGACCGATTTCATGTACATCATGTCCTCGACGCCGTTGATCGCCTCTTCCAGTGGCGTGGCCACGGTTTCGGCGATCACCTTTGGATTGGCGCCCGGGTACACGGTACGCACCACCACCGAAGGCGGCACCACGTCGGGGTATTCACCGGTCGGCAGCAGCGGAATGCTGATCAGGCCGGCGGCGAAGATGATGATCGACAGCACCGCCGCGAAGATCGGCCTGTCGATGAAGAAGCGGGAAAAATCCATGGGAATGTCCTTGGTTTGGCCAGCGCCGGGATGCAGCCACCCTGCCCCTGCCGTTACGGCAGGGGATCGGGGTTCGCGGTGACGCTGGCCGGATGGATCAGTTCAGTGCGGCGGTTTCAGTACCGGGCTTGGCAGCAGCGGTGCGCACCGGTGCCGGTGCGGCGCCGGGCTGCATCGCCACCGGCTTGGCCTGGACCGGCATGCCGGGCATGAAGACCTTCTGCACGCCATCGACGATGACCTTGTCGCCCGCCACCAGTCCGTTCTCGACGATGCGCAGGCCGTCGGCACTGCGTCCCAGCGCGACGTCACGACGCTGCGCCTTGCCCTCCTTGTCGACCACGTACACGTACTTGCGGTCCTGGTCGGTCAACACCGCACGGTCGTCGATCAGCGTGGCCTGGAACTGGCCGCTGCCGAGCAGCTGCACGCGGGCGAACAGGCCCGGGGTGAACTGGCGTTCGGCGTTGTCCAACAGGGCGCGGACGCGGATGGTACCGGTGCTGCGGGTGACCTGGTTGTCCAGGAAGTCGACCGTGCCTTCGTGCGGGAAGCCCTGCTCACCGCTCAGGCCGATCTTCACCGGCAGCGACGCATCGCGCTCGCTCGGGCGCTCACCCTTGCGTGCCATCTGCGCATAGCGCAGGAAGGTGGCTTCGTCGGCATCGAAGTACACGTGCACCTTTTCCAGCGACACCAGCGTGGTCAGGACGCTGGCGGCATCGCCGGCGCTGACCAGGTTGCCGGCGGTGACCATCGCACGCCCGGCGCGGCCACTGATCGGTGCACGCACCTTGGTGAACTCCAGGTTGAGCGCCGCCGCGTCCAGTGCCGCCTGTGCGGCCTGCACCTGGGCACCGGCCTGGTCGGAGGCAGCACGACGCTGTTCCCAGGTCTCGGTGGAGATGGCCTGCTGTTCGGACAGGCGCTTGGCGCGCTCGGACTCGCCACGGGCCAGCGTGGACTGGGTACGTGCACGTGCCAACTCGGCGCGGGCGCGATCGTACTCGGCCTGGTAGCTGCGCGCGTCGATGGTGAACAGCACGTCACCCTTCTTTACTTCCTGGCCTTCGACATAATTGACCTTGTCGATGTAACCGGAAACGCGTGGGCGCAGGTCGACATTCTCGACCGCTTCGACGCGGCCACTGAATTCGTCCCACTGGCTTACCTGCTTGATCAATACCGGGGCAGCACTGACTTCAGGCGCAGGCGGCGCGCCGGCTTCTTCGGCATGGCTGCCGCTGCACGCGGTCAGCACCGCCAGGGCCAACGCCGAAACGGTAGCCAGGGCTACCCGGCGGGTGGTGCGGTGGAAAGGAATCATGGAGTTCATGGCATGTATCCGTAGGGGGTGGTGATACGGGAATCCGGTGTTTCGTTTGCCGGCAGCACCGGCGGCCGGCGGCATGTTGCGACCTCAACTTTGGTTGAGGTCAAGCGCTGCCGGCCGGTTCGTGCCAACGCGGTGGTGCATCCAGCCGCAACAACCCGCGCGGCAGCTGCGCATCGCGTGTATCGCAGCGGACGATGGCGCGGTTGTCCTGGCATTGGTCCAGCAGCGAAACCAGCCGGCGGCCGACCAGCAGCGCACTGGGCCATTCGATGCAGGCGTTGGCGGCGTTGCTCGGCGTACATACCGGTGCGTCGACTTCAAGCAGTTGCGCACGCACGCCGATGGCCTGGGCTTCCTGGTGTACGACCTGCGCATACATGCGCAGCGCGGCGGCGGTGACGGAACTGTCGCCATGGGCGGCCCAGGGCTTCAATCCCGCCGGGCTGCCGATCATCACGAAGCGGCGCGGATGCGGGTGGTCCTGCAACAACGGCAACAGGTGGCGTACCGCATGCACATGCGGCATCAGGTCCAGCTGAAGCGTATGCATCAGTGCCTCGCCGGGCCGATCGATCACCCTGCCGCGCTGATAGGGCCCACCGAGCGCCGCGACCACGGCGCCCAGCGGACGCTGCCGCGCAGACACCCGGTCCGCCACCACCTTGGCCGACTCATCGTCGGCGACCGAACCCAGCATCGTTTCCAGGCCCGGCTCGTCATCGAACTGTGCGCGCAGGGCGCCCAGCCGCCGCGGATCGCGGCCAACCACCAGCACCGGGCTGCCAGCTTCCAACAATGCGCCGACCACGCCCTGGCCCACCGCTCCGGTGCCGCCAAGGACCAGGACTTCCGGCACCAGCGTCCCGTTCACGGGATATTTCCTCCCATCTCCGGGATAATCCCGATTCGACCGATACGATCGGTTCGCTGCGGGCGGATCTTCAGGCTACCGCCACGCTGCTGTCTTGCTGGCGCGGTAAACTCCCTGAAATCTTTGTTTATCAAGGATTTGGGGCGAGATTCAACGGTCATTGCCTGGTCCAGGGCATCCTGACCGGCACGACGGAAGTAGGCGAGAATGTTGCGCAGGCTCATGACAGACGGCCTCGTTTTCGGGAATGGCGCCATGATGCAACTCAAACCCCTACTTGATTAGTCCTCTTTTAGGGGAATAATCATCCCGTCCCCGGTCCAATCTTTTTGGCACGATAGTCCCCGTCCCCGACGTCCAGGAATTCGACCATGTCCCACGATCTCAACGAAACACTGATCTTCGTCAAAGTGGTCGAGCAGGGCAGCTTCATCGCTGCGGCCAAGTCGCTCGGCCTGCCCAAGACCACCGTCAGCCGCAAGGTGCAGGAACTGGAAACGCGCCTGGGTGCACGCCTGCTGCACCGGACCACGCGTCGCCTCGGGCTTACAGAAGCCGGTTCGATCTACCACGAGCACTGCCAGCGCATCGCGCGTGAACTGGAAGAGGCGGAGAGTGCCGTCAGCCAGTTGCAGTCCGGCCCGCGCGGCTGGCTGCGCTTCACCGTGCCCTACTCGCTGGGCATCACCTGGATCGCGCCACTGATGGGGCAGTTCCACGCGATGTACCCGGAGATCCGGCTGGACATGCACCTTGGCAACGAGAAGCTGGACCTGATCGCCGGTGAAGCCGACCTGGCATTGCGCGTGGGCGCCCTGCCCGACTCCAACCTGGTGGCGCGCAAGCTGGGCACCCTGCGCACGCAGGTGTTCGCCAGCCCTGCCTACATCGAACGCCACGGCGAGCCGTTGCATCCGGACGAACTGCAGTTCCACCGCATCCTGGCAATGCGCAAGGCGTACCACAGCCATCCCAACCGGATTACCTGGCAGTTGGGCGAGAACGGCGGTGAACTACGGGACTTCCCGGTCAATCCGCTGATGGTGGCCAACGACATGTCCGCCCTCAACGGTGCGCTGGTATGCGGCGAAGGCCTGCTGTTGACCGGCGACGTGATGGCCAAGCCGTTCGTCGAAACCGGCATGGTGCGCCGTGTCCTGGCTGGCTGGACCGGGCCGGAAGTCGATTTCAACGCCGTGTTCGCCGGCGGCAGGCTGGTATCGCCGAAGGTGCGCGCTTTCGTGGATTTCCTGGTCGACAAGCTGAACTTCGATGCCAACTACATGATGGCGCAATGTCCGGCAGCGAAGTACGCGCAGCAGCAGAGCGAGAAGGCTGAAGCCGAAGCGGTAGAGGAAGGAAAGCGCGTGCTGGAAGGGGTCGCAGCGTAGGCCAGGCTTCGGTAGATGCCGGCCGCTGGCCGGCATGCCGTTGCTGCATGCGTGACGACCACGGTCGTCACCTGCAAAAAATGCCGCCTGCAAGGGCGGCATTTTGTTGCGGCCGGTGGCCGCAACGGCAATAACGCTGCGCGTTATTGCTGCAGCGGGATCACGCGGATCTCCACGCGACGGTTCTGCGCGCGGCCGGCGTCGGTGCTGTTGTCGGCGATCGGGTAAGCCTTGCCTGCGCCCAGCGTTTCGATGCGTGCGCTCTGCACGCCCTGTCCGGTCAGGTAAGCGGCCACCGAATCGGCACGCTCCTTGGACAGGCGATTGTTCACGGCATCGCTACCGATGCTGTCGGTATGGCCAACCACTTCGATCATGGTCTGGTTGTACTCGGACAAGGTTCCGGCAACGCCGTTGAGCGAACTGTAGAACTGCGGCTTCAGCGTGGACTTGCCGAAATCGAAGGTAATGCCGTCCGGCAGGTTCAAGGTGATGTTGTCACCCTGGCGTTGCACATCAATACCGGTATTGGCCGTGCGCTCGCGCAGCGCACGCTCCTGGCGATCCTGGTACTGGCCGACAGCGGCACCGCTGAGCGCGCCGATACCGGCACCAATCATCGCGTGCTGGCGACGCTCGGTGGCGCTGCCACCGGTGAGCAGGCCGGCTGCGACACCCACTGCGGTGCCGATCAGCGCGTTGCGGCCGGTTCGGTTCTGCTGCTCGGTCGGATTGCCGTACTGGTCGCTCTGCACATAGGAACCACCGGTGGCACAGGCGCTGAGCGCCGCGGCGGTCATCAGGGCAAGGGCCACGTTGCGGGGAGCGGTTCGGATCATGATGTTCTCCTTGAAAGCCGGGGAAGCCGGGTGGTCCGGCGTGCGTCGGGCTGAGCATATACAGCCTGACGCGATGTCGGCATGAGGGATGTGAACGTCGTCAGCCCCCCGTTCAGTTTTTTACCGCTCCCCCTGCTGGCATCAGCCTGCGCCGGTCCGACGATAGGCGGCCAATGCCGCGTCACGTCCTGCCGCCAGGTCGACCAGCGGCACGCGAGGGTAATCGGGCGCGTGTTCCGCCAGCAGGTGCGGATGCTGCCAGGGGGCAAATCGCGCCTTGAGCGGCAGTGCCTCCAGTTCCGGCACCCACCGGCTGATGTAACGTGCCTGCGGATCGAATTTTTCAGACTGGGTGACTGGATTGAACACCCGGAAATACGGCGCAGCGTCCGCACCCGTGCCCGCCACCCATTGCCATCCCATCGTGTTGTTGGCCAGGTCGGCATCCACCAGGGTGTCCCAGAACCAGCGCGCGCCCTCGCGCCAATGTACGCGCATGTGCTTGCACAGGTAGCTGGCCACGATCATGCGCACGCGGTTGTGCATGTAGCCGGTGTGCCACAGTTCGCGCAGGCCTGCATCGACGATCGGTACACCGGTACGGCCACGTTGCCATGCCTGCAGGCTGGCGGCACTGGGCGTGGCCCAGGCGAAGCGGTCGAAGCGTGGATTGAGGTTTTCGCCGGCGGTGGCGGGGAAGTGGTGCAGCAGGTGGTGGGCAAATTCGCGCCAGCCCAGTTCGCGCAGATAGGCATCGATATCCGCATCGGCCGCTGCGCTGCGCCCTGCTTCCAGCGCATGCACGATGCGCCACGGCGCGATCTCGCCGAAATGCAGGTGCGGCGACAGCAGCGAGGTACCCACCCGGTCCATCAGGTCACGCTGTTGGCGATAGCCAGCCAGTGCGCCGTCGATGAACACTTCCAGCGCCTCGCGCGCACCGGCCTCGCCCGGCTGCCAGTGCTGCCAGAAGCCCGCATCCCATCGGACCTTCGGGGCAAGCCCCAAGGTGTCCAGCCGCGCTCCTTCCACACGCGGTGCGGACAGCCCGGGAGGTGCGTCACGCGCGGGCTGCACCTTCCAGCGGGTAAGCGCATTGCGCCAGAACGGAGTGAAAACCTTGTAGGGCTGTCCTTGCTGGGTCGCCAGTTGCCAGGGTTCGAACAGCAGGCTGCCATTGCAGCTGTCTGCCTGGATTCCCTGCCCGCGCAGCGTGCGTTTGAGCAACGTGTCGCGCGACTGGATGGCCGGTTCGTACCTGCGGTTCCAGAACACGGCCGCCGCGCCGGTCTCGGCCAGCAGCGACTGCAGCATCGCCAGGCTGCCACCCTGGCGCATCACCAGATGGGAGCCGCGCGCACGCAGGTCGCTGTCCAGTGCGGCCAGCGACCGATGCAACCAGGCGTTGGATGCCGCTCCCGGCGCCCATTCTCCTTCTTCGGACGGGGCGTGGATGTAGACCGGAATGACATCATGGCCAGCGTCCAGGGCGGCCTGCAAAGCCGGGTTGTCGGCCAAGCGGAGGTCACGGCGAAACCACACCAATGCTGATGACACGCGTTGCATCCAGGGCAGGCAGGAGGGGGCCCATGATAGCGATGGCGCGTGACCCGCCCGTGTAGCGCCGCGCCGTGCCCGGCGGCTTTTGCCGCCCGCATCGGCGATGCCTGATGCAAGCCGCGCTGCGTGCTCGCCGAGCGTGGCCCGGCGCTACCGGGCCTGCTTTCCTGCTGCGAACCGCTGCATGGACTGCTCGATCAACACCTTGGCTTCGGCAGCGTTGCCCCAGCCCCCCAGCTGGACCGGATTGCGACCTTCGGGCAGATCCTTGTAGACGCGGAAGAACGCCTCGATCCTCTGGCGCTCGATGGCCGGCAGGTCGGAGAGATCGCGGATGCCGGCATAGGTCGGGTCGACCTTGTCGGTGGGCACGCCGATCACCTTTTCGTCCTGCTCGCCATCATCGACCATCTTCAGGTAGCCGATCGGCCGGAACCGCACGATCACGCCGGGGTGCAACGGCTCGCGGGTCAGCACCAACGCATCCAGCGGATCGTTGTCGCCGGCCAAGGTACGTGGCATCGAGCCGTAATTCGCTGGATACGCCACCGGCATCGACTGGAAACGATCGACATGGACCAGCCCGTCCTCCTTGATTTCGTACTTGGTGAAACTGCCGGCAGGAATCTCAACCACCAGGTGCACTTCGTCCGGAGCCTGCTTCGGCTGCGCGGCAAGGAAGGGGTGCAGCACCGTCTCGGCGGCAATGCCGGCACCGGCAGCCAGTATCAGGCCGCCGGCCAGGGCCAGCCTCGGCAATGCAGTGCGCATGGACATCATATCGGCAACTCCTTCGGCTGCACCGGACAATGTCCGGCGCCATGCAACGCGTGGTGGCTCATTCCCAGCAGCGGTCCTTGCGGCCGGTCGGGGCATGCGGACGCAGGCAACGGCGCGGCTCGATCCGGCCCTGCTCCAGCTCCATCTTGCGCGTGCTGCCATCCGGTTGCCGCACCAGTTCAAATGCATCGTACAGCCTGCCGGTCGCGGTACGGGCTTCGTAATGCAGCCGTTGTGGATCGATGCGCAATACCTGGAACAGCTGGGTGTCTTCGGCCACCGGCGACATCGTCTGCAGCGCTTCCTTCGACAACCGGTACTGCTTCGGGCTGGCATTGCTGACCACGAACTGCGGCGTCGCCAGTCCGTCCTCGCCGCGGCGCCCATAGGTGTGGTCGTGGCCCTGCAGCACCAGGTCCACGCCATGTCGGCGCACGACAGGCAACAAGGCCTCCTGCAGCACCGGATTGTGGCGGCCACGCGCAGGCGAGTAGAACGGCTGGTGCACCACCACGATGGTCCATGCCTGGGCGTTTTCGGCCAGCACCTTGTCCAGCCATTGCGCCTGCGCCTGCGCGGTGCCCAGGTCCATTGCCGAGGTTCCATCCAGCACGGCGAAGCGCACGCCCTGGTAATCGAACCAATAGGTGCTCTTCCCGGCGCCTGGCGCCCCATTGTCCGGCAGCGCAAAGGTGACTGGCCAATGACGTGCCATCACCCGGCGTTCCTGCGGCGTGTCTTCGAACTCTTCGAAGTATTCGTGGTTGCCGATCGCCGGTGCCAGCATCGTTTCCTGGGCCAGCCACCCGGTGGCGGCGAACCATTCGCCCCATTCGCTGTCATCGGCATCGTAGCCGCCGCTGACCAGGTCGCCCGCGAACAGGCTCAGGTTCGCATCCGGCGCGGCCTTCTGCGCGGCGCGCACCACCCGGCTGACGTGGCTGAGGTTCTTGTTCTGGGTATCGCCGAAATACAGGAAGGTCATCGGTTGGTCGGCGGTGCCGGCCGTACGCAACTGGTTCCATGCACTCCAGGTGTCCTTGCCCTGCACGCGATACACATACAGCGTGCCCGGCTTGAGTCCGTCCACGTCGGCACGATGGTGGTGCGACAGCCCGTTCTCGGTCTGCAGCGGCTGGCTGGTCGCGGTGATGCGGGTGATCGGGCCGAAGCCGGGCGTGTCGTCGGCCGGCGCGATTTCCAGCACCGGTGCCTGCACGCTGCCGTCGGTCCGCCAGCGCACCGCGAAACCATGCGCGGCGTCTGCCGCCGGCGAGGCCACGATACGATCCGGGAAGCCGCTCGCCGCGTAATGGCGATTGCCGGCAGGCACCTGCGTATTCGGCTCGACCCGCGAGGCAAGGTCATCGGCAAGGGCGACGGTGCTGCCAAGCGCAAGCGCCAGGCCCAGGGCAATGGTCTGCAGGCGGACGATCACGATGCGCACTCCAGCGGCAGCGACAGCGCCTTGGCCACCTGCTCCCAGTCGAAAGCCACCACGCCCTGGTCGTCGTGCACCGCGTACAGGGCACCATGCGGGAAGCGCGGCGTGCCCTGCGCCATCATCCAGATGCCGTCGGTGTTGGCGACCGTGTTGCCCTGGAACGCACCGACCGGCTTCAACGTATGCCGGTCGAACAGGTGGAACACGCTGCGCTCCTTGCCCTGCTCGGTGGTGATCCACCAGCCGTCCTTTCCGCAGGTGCGCAGCATGACTCCCTCGGCCTGCGCGTTGAACACATCACGGCCAAAGGTGGTGCCGGTGAAACGGCCGGCCAGGGTATAGACCTTGAACTCGCTGGCGTAGCTCTCGTCTTCCTCGGCGATCAGCAGGCGGTCGTTGTCCGGGTCGCCCCATATCGATTCCACCACGCGCAACGCGCCGGCCTCGCTGGTATCGCCGATGCTGGCGGTCAACTTCGCCTCCACCCTGGCCCCATCGCGGGTCACGTGATACTGGCGTACGCGCTTGTCCAGCTCGGCCAGCGGCGGCAGGATGTCATTGCCCTGCGCATCCTCGCCGTCGTCCCAGGAATCGGTCACGTACACGCTGTAGCCATCGGTGCGCCTGTCCACCCACAGCCCATACGGCTTGCGCAGGTCGTCGGCACCGAACACGGCCAGCGGGGTGAAGCCAGGCAACGAAAGTACCTGCACGCGGTGGTTGTCGCGCTCGACGATCCACAGCAGGTCACCGGTGACGGCGATGCCGTTGGGACGATCGAACTGTCCCAGTGCCTTGCCCGTCGTGCCGACATCGCGCAGCAGCGCACCGGTGCTGCCGTCATAGACCACCAGCTTGTCCGTGGCCTTGGCCGTGGCGATCAGCCATGTCTTGCCATCCGGCGCCTTCCAGGCGGCCGGCGAGTCGATATTGTCCTCCGGCGTCATCGGGGTCAGGAACGCTTCGGCCAGGGTCACCACGTTGCGTGCCTGCTTGTTGCCACCGGCTGCGGCCGTCGTGGCCAGTGCGGCGGCCGCCGTCACCGCCTCCCCGCCTGCCGGCGCCGAAGGCGTGCAGCCAGCGGCCAGCACCGCTGCCAGCGCGCTTGCCAGCAGGATGTGGCGGGCCATCACAGTGCCACCTTCAGGCCGACCGCATAGGTACGGCCGTATTCTTCCATCTGCAGGGTGCGCGAACGCGTGCCCTGGTACAGCTCAAGCGGCTTGTCCAACAGATTCTGTGCCTCGAAGTACATGCTGACGCGTGGGCTGAACTTGTAGTCCAGCGAGAAGTCCAGCTGGGTATTGGGTGCAACGAAGATATCGAACGCACGGCCGGCGCCCAGCGAATCCAGATATTCGCTGCGATACACCGCAGCCAGGCGGGTACTCAGCCCGTACTTTTCGTAGCCGACATGCGCGCTGTACACATGCCTGGAGGCACGCGGCAGCATGAAATCCTCGCCTTCGCGGTCTTCCAGGCCGGGATCGAAATCGGTGTCCAGCCAGGTGCCACTGGCACCCACCAGCAGGCCGTCCCAGCCCGGTGGCAGGAAAGCGAGCTGCTGCTGCCAGTTGAATTCCGCGCCGGTCACCTTGGCCTTGTCACCGTTGATCGAAGTGGTCACGTCGTAGCCATCGTAGGCCGGGTCATTCTGCCGCGTGGTTTCAACGATGTAGCCATCGATGGACTTGTGGAACACACCCAGCGATATGATGCCGGTGCTGCCGATGTACTTCTCCACCGACAGATCGATGTTGGTTGATTCGTACGGGTCCAGTTCCGGGTTGCCGATCCGCACTTCCTCGTCGCCGCGGCTGTAGCCCACGCGCGGCGAAATGTCACCATACGACGGACGCGACACGGTCTTGTTGGCCGAGAAGCGCAGCACCCAGTCGTCGGCCGCGTCGTAGCGCAGGTGCAGGCCGGGCAGCACGTTGGTGTAACTGCTGTTGGCCACGGCGGGCTGCACGGTGTAGCTCTCACCGTCTTCGGCCACGTCCACGCTGTTGCCGACGGCCTTGAAACGGGTGTTCTCCACGCGCACGCCACCGATGATGCGCAGCGCGCCGATGTCCCAGGTTCCCATGGCATAGCTGGAGAAGATGTCCTCGCTGGCAACGTAGTCTTCTTCCAGCGAGGTCACCGCGTTGTCACCGGTTTCCTGCGGGCGTGCACTGTAGTCCCCGCTGTTCCGTGCCCAGTAGCGGCGCATCAACGCCGAACTCATGCCCTGCCCCAGCGAACCATGGCGGTGCTCGGGCGTGCCGGTGGTCCAGCTGGCGAGGTCGATGTCCGGGCCACGGCGCAGCTCCACCTCGTTGACATCCACGTTGCGGTCGCGCCAACGGCCCAGCAGGCCGAACTTGTAGCTGGCGTTGTCATCGTCGAAACGCACGTTGACCTGCGCGCTGTGCTCCTTGTCGTCCACCCGCTTGGGCGACAGGATCATGCGGTCGTAGGCATAGTTGGCGTTGTCCATCCAGTCGTTGCTGGACAAGGTATAGCGCGGCATGCGTCCGCGCTGGTCCAGCGTACCGGACAGATCGTCGCCATCCAGCTCGAAGCGTGCTTCCATTTCGTCGTCCACGCGCTCTTCGGTCTTGGTATAGCCGATCCTGTAATCGACCACGGCGTTGGCCAGCCGGTTTTCACCGCCCAGGCTGGCGGCGAAGGTGTTCTCTTCCTTGGTGCGGTAACGCATGCGCTTCTGGATCGCGTCGGCCGGCAGGTCGTCCAGGCGGAACTGGTCGGTACCGGTGGCGACCATGTCGGCATCGTCGAAATTGACGATCAGCCGCTGCCGGGTTTCGGCATCGTCGAAGCGGCTGTAGAGCGTGCGCAGGTAATATTTGCTGTCTTCGTCCGGGCGCCAGTCCAGGTTGAGGTTGGCACCTATGCGCTTGCGCTCGATCTCGTACTTGCGGCGCTGCAGGTTGATCGCGGTGACGTCGCCCGGTGCGGCATCGTCCTCACCGTCGTACTCCACTTCGCTGTTGTCGGATTCGAACTTGCGGTTCTGGTAATTCACGCCCAGCGCCACGCCGAAGGTATCGGCGAACACTTCGCTGTAGTTGATTGCCGCCTTCGGGCTGGTTTCGCCGGAGAGCTGCTGGTGGCTGCCCTCGATCTTGCCGCGCAGGCTGCGGCCGTCACGATCGAACGCCGAAGCGGACTCGACCAGGATCGCGCCGCCAATGGCATCGCCCGGCATGTCCGGTGTAGGCGACTTGACCACGCGCAGGCGTTCGGTGGAATCGGAGGGAATCACGTCCAAGGGGGCGGCGCGGCTGGAATCTTCCGGGGTACCCACGGCGATGCCGTCGATGCTGACGCTGTTGAGGTTGGCATCCAGGCCACGCACCACCACGAAACGGCCTTCGCCCTGGTCGCGGGTGACGCTGATGCCCGGCAGGCGCTGCAGCGATTCGGCCACATTCTTGTCCGGATACTGGCCCAGGGCGTCAGAGGACACCGCATCTTCGATGGCATCGCTGCTGCGCTTGAGATCCACCGCCCGGATCTGCGATTCCAGCTGGGCACGTACCTCGATCCGGTCCAGATCGGTGGCATCGGTGGCAACCGCGCTGGTGGCGGCGACATCCTGCCCGGCGGCGTGCAGTGGTGCTGCGGCCCCCATCGCCAAGGTCAGGGTGATGGCAATCGCCAGCGGCGTCTTGGTCTGCACGGGTTGTCCCCATTCGGTGTGAAGAATGGGAGGGCAAGGTATGTCGCCGAGGTTTCAGTGCCATGACACCGGGCCACCCCAGCTGTCATGCGAACGTCACCGCGCTGGCCCGGGGGTGCCGTGCTGCGGCAGAATAGCGTCCTCTGCCTTTCCCATTCCCGCCCCCATGAACATCGTCGAAGTGCGCCATCCGCTGGTGCAGCACAAGATCGGCCTGATGCGCAAAGCCGCGCTCAGCACCAAGGATTTCCGCGAACTGGCCAACGAGCTGGGCACGCTGCTGGCCTATGAGGCCACCGCCGACCTGGACACCGAGTCACATACGATGGAAGGCTGGGCCGGGCCGGTGACCGTGCAGCGCATCGCCGGCGCCAAGATCACCGTGGTGCCGATCCTGCGTGCCGGGCTGGGCATGCTCAGTGGCGTGCTGTCGCTGATCCCGGCTGCACGCGTCAGCGTGGTTGGCCTGCAACGCGACGAAGAGACGCTGCAGCCGGTGCCCTACTTCGAACGCCTGACCGGCCGCCTTGAAGAGCGCGACGCGCTGATCCTGGACCCGATGCTGGCCACCGGCGGCACGCTGATCGCTACCATCGACATGCTCAAGCGGGCCGGTGCGCGCCGCATCAAGGGCATTTTCCTGGTTGCTGCACCAGAAGGCATCGCCGCCGTGCAGGCCGCGCATCCGGACGTGGAGATCTACACCGCCGCCATCGATGACCACCTGAACGAGAAGGGCTACATCCTGCCCGGACTGGGCGATGCCGGCGACCGCATCTTCGGCACCCGCGTGATCGACTGAAAAAGGGGACGGAGGGGATTAAGTCGCATACGGCCATGTCCATGGCCGTATGCGACTTAATCCCCTCCGTCCCCTTTTTTGATCAGCCCAGCGCGCGGGCTTTCAGTTCGTCCTGTTCGTGCAGGGTCACGAAACGCCCTTTCTCGTCGCGGCCCAGCTGGGCCAGCGCCACCTGCGGGTCGTGGGTGAAGAACAGATGCACGTTGCGCGCCAGCTTGTCTTCCAGGAACTGCTTCTTCTCGTCGATCAACAGTTCGGCGTTGCGGTCGTAGCCCATGGTGATCGGTACGTGGACCCAGGAGCGACCCGGGACCAGGTCGGCGCAGAACACCACGCCTCCGAGGGTCTGCCCATCCGCTGCCGGCTGGCCGACGATCTCGGCCAACATCAAACCGGGCGTGTGGCCGTCGCTGAAACTGAAACGCACGCTGCGGCCCAATACCTTGGAATATTCGCCCTCGACCACTTCCAGCCGCCCGGTTTCCTGCAGCAGCGCGGGAAGTTCCGGGATGAAGCTGGCGCGGTCGCGCGGATGCGGCTGCAGCGCACGCTGCCAATGCTCGGCGCCAACCACGAAGGTGGCGTTGGGGAACAGCAGTTCCGGCATGCGTCCCTCGCTCCATGCCGCGAGCAGGCCACCGGCATGGTCGAAATGCAGGTGGCTGAGGACCACGACGTCGATGTCTTCATGCTCGAAACCCGCCTCGCGCAATGAGTCGATCAGGACGTGCTGGCTTTCCTGCACGCCATAGCGTTCGCGCAGGCGTGGTTCGAAGAATGCGCCGATGCCTGCCTCGAACAACACCGTCCTGCCTTCCAGCGGGCTGGCCAGCAAGGCCCGGCAGGCCAGCTCGATACGGTTCAGCTCATCGGGCACGGCCCACTTTTCCCACAATGCCCGCGGTGCGTTGCCGAACATCGCCCCGCCGTCCAGGCGCTGCGTATTGCCACGAATCGACCATAGTTTCATGACGCAATTATCTGTGCGCGGGCGTTAAATAATCGCTAGACGGCAGGCTGGATGCACGGGCTGCGGCACTCGCCGGGCATGGCCCGGCGCTGCCGACCGGGTCAGCGTACTTCGGCGCTGCCCACCGGATTGCGCGGGTCGCTGCCGCCGGACAGGGTATTGCTGCGACGGTCCCATTCCACTGTCTGCAGGTTGCCCCATACATGGCTGGAACCACGGCCACCGGCAGCGCTGTCGCCCGGGAGGTCGATCCTGTGGCCCATTGCCTGCAGCTGCTTGATGGTGCCCTCGTCGAAGGCGCCGCTTTCGGCTTCGATCACGTCCGGCAACCATTGGTGGTGGTAACGCGGCAGCGCGGCAACCTGCTGCGCGCCCAGGCCCTGGTCGTAGCCGAGGATACCCAGCAGCACCATGGTGATGATGCGGCTGCCGCCGGGCGTGCCCAGCACCACTACCTTGTCCGCATTCTCCATGAACGTCGGCGTCATCGAACTGAGCATGCGCTTGCCCGCCTTCGGTGCGTTCGCTTCATACCCCATCACGCCAAAGGCATTGGGCGTACCCGGCTTCAGCGCGAAGTCGTCCATTTCGTTGTTCAGCAGCACCCCGGTGCCCTTCGGGATCAGGCCGGAGCCATACAGCAGGTTCACCGTCTGGGTAGCGCCGACGCGGTTGCCCTCCTGATCGATGATCGAGAAATGCGTGGTCTCGTCGTCTTCCAGCGGGGTCGGATTGCCCGACAGCAGGTCGCTGGGCGTCGCTTTTTCCGGGTGGATCGTCGCGCGCAGGCCCTGGGCGTAATCCTTGCTGGTCAGCACGTTCTGCGGGATATCGACGAAGTCCGGATCGCCAAGGAAGAAGGTACGGTCGCGGTAGGCGCGGCGCATCGCTTCCACCACCAGATGGGTGCGGTGCGCGGCATCCATCGACTTGATGTCCCAGCCTTCCAGGATCTGCAGCATGCTCGCCAGCGCGATGCCACCGGACGACGGCGGCGGCGCGGTGGTGATCTTCCAATCGTTGTAATTGAACACGATCGGCGCGCGGGCCTTCACCGTATAACCGGCCAACTCGTCGGCCGTCCAGCGGCCACCGGCCTGCTTCACGCCCGCCAGCAGCAGCTTGCCGGTCTGGCCACGGTAGAACCCATCGAATCCGCCATCGGCCAGCCGCTCCAGCGTGCGGGCCAGCTCGGGCTGCCGGAACAGGTCGCCCTCGGCGATCGGCTTGCCGTTGCGCAGGTAGACCTCGCGCGTGCCGGCATAACGTTCCATCACTTCGCGCCGCGACTGGTAGCCCTTGGCCATGCGTGCATAGACCGGAAAGCCTTCGCGGGCGATGCGGATCGCAGGCTGCAGCGAGCTCTTCAGTGGCAGCTTGCCATGCTTGCCGGACAGTTCCACCAGCGCCGCCGGCAGGCCGGGAATGCCCGCCGACCAGGCGCCGTTGACCGAACGGTCACGATCCAGGTTGCCGTCCTTGTCCAGGAAGGCGGCCTCGGTCGCTGCGGCCGGCGCGGTCTCGCGGGCGTCGAGCATGATGTCCTTGCCCGATGCGGCATCGTGCAGCAGGAAGAAGCCGCCGCCCCCCAGCCCGGAGCTGATCGGCTCCACCACGGCCAGGGTGGAGGAGACCGCCACGGCGGCATCGAACGCGTTGCCGCCCTGCGCCAGGATCTCCATGCCCGCCTGGGTGGCCAGTTGGTGGCCACTGGCGATGGCCGCGCCATCGGGATGGGTCGCGCGGGTCGGCGCATCCGCCCAGGCCAGCGGCGTGAACAGCAGGCCCAGCAGCAGCAAGGGACGCAGGATCGGTTTCATTCGGATGGGGGCTCCGCGTAAAGTTCGGGATGATCGTGCTGCAGGCCGCGCAGCTTGGCCAGCAGTTGTTGCTCGGTTTCGACGATGTCCGGGTCCGGGTCGATGCATTCCACCGGACAGACGACCACGCACTGGGGTTCATCGAAATGGCCCACGCATTCGGTGCAGCGTGCGGGGTCGATCACGTAGATGGTTTCACCCATCGCGATGGCCTGGTTCGGGCAGGCTGGCTCACAGACGTCGCAGTTGACGCAGAGCTCATTGATTTTCAGCGACACGGCGATTACTCCTCGCCCGCGCACCGCGTCCTGCCAGGGGGCGGCAGGTCGCTGGACTGGCACCGGCCGGCGCGGGCGCGCTGGCCGGTCAGTGGCGGTCCCCGACAAGGATACCGCCAACGACCACGCCGCCTGGCGTGGCCGCTACCGCACGGGAATTACTTGGCTTCGACGAACACGTACTCGGCACCGGTCGGCTGCACGATGGCCTGCACGCGGGCATTGTCGGCGGCATCACCGATGAACAGCACGCGCACGTTCTTCATCGAATCCGGCGACACGTCCTTGAACACGACTTCGATCATGTCGGCCATCTTGGCCGAGGCCGACGAACCGAAGGCCAGCATGTTGCCCGGCTGCACGCCACGCGCCACGGCCTGGGTCGCGCTCTCGGTCTGGCGTTCGAACTTGGCGTCGAACTCCGGATCCGATTCCGGTGCGAGGTAGTACAGGAACGGGCTGTTGGTGATGTTGCCCATGTTCTGCACGGCCACTCCCTGCAGGTACTTCTTCCAGCCGGCATCGTCGTCCTTGGCCGGGGCAACCAGTGCCTGCTGTGCGTCGGCGGCCGGAGCCGGGGCTTCTTCCTTCTTGCAGGCGGTGAAGGCCAGGGCCAGCGAGGCCAGCAGCATCGCGCGCATGGTGGTGTTCATGGGTGATCTCCCGTGGTGGTTCTGTGGATTGCAGTGGATACAAAGGTGCCGACGGCGGTCATCCGCCACGGGCGGGTGGATCAGGCCTGCGCCGCCTTGGCTTCGCGGGCCCTGCGCAGCGCATCGAGCACCGAGGCCGGCACGAAGCCGGACACATCGCCACCCAGGCGTGCGATTTCACGTACCAGCGAGGACGAAATGAAGCTGTACTGCTCGGCTGGCGTCAGGAACAGGGTTTCGACTTCCGGGATCAGGTGGCGGTTCATGCTGGCCATCTGGAATTCGTACTCGAAATCGGAGACCGCGCGCAGGCCGCGCAGCAGGATGCCGCCCTGCACCGAGCGCACGAAGTGCGCCAGCAGCGTGTCGAAGCCGGTCACTTCCACGTTGTCGTGGTGGGACAGTGCGCCCCGGGCCAGCTGCACGCGCTGCTCCAGCGGCAGCGTCGGCCCCTTCGAAGGGCTCTGTGCCACGCCGACCACCACCTTTTCGAACAGGGGCGCGGCCCGGTTCACCAGGTCGATGTGACCATTGGTGATCGGGTCGAAGGTGCCCGGGTAGACAGCGATGCGACGGTTGGCGACGGTCATGTGCGGTCGTAAACGTTCAGATTGGGTCAAAGTGTAGCAGCGGCGCGGCGGTACAGCGCAAAGCGTACTTCGCGGGTACCGCCTTCCCGGTGCAGCATCCAGTCGGCCGGCAGCACTGGCGCATGGCCATCGGGCGATTCCAGGTACAGCCAGGCGCCTGCGGCCAGGTGGCGCGGCAACAGGCCCAGCACGCTGTCCCACAGGCCGGCGGCGAACGGTGGATCGACGAACACGATGTCCGCCCGGGCCGCCGGGCTGCCCTGCAGCCAGCGCAGCGCGTCGGCCTGCACCACCTGCACCCGCTCTTCGGCCCCCAGCCTGGCGACGATGGCCGACAGGTTGCCGGCCAGTTGCGGATCACGTTCAACCAGGGTGGCATGCGCCGCGCCGCGCGAGACCGCTTCCAGCCCCAGCGCCCCGCTGCCGGCAAACAGATCCAGCACGCGAGCCCCGCCCAATCGCGGCATCAACCAGTTGAACAGGGTTTCGCGCACCCGGTCGCTGCTCGGGCGCAGGCCCGGCAAGGCAGGCACCGGCAACCGCGTGTTGCGCCACTGGCCGCCGATGATGCGGACCTGGCCGTCATTGCTACCGCGGCCACTCATGGCGCGCTACCGGGATTGACCCACGCACGGGTCTGGTTCAAGGAATTCAGCATGCTGCGATTGTAGCGGCAGCACAGTAGGCGGCGAACGGCGGAGCCCCTCGTGGTGGGCCGCTCAGTGTTGGTTCTTGAGCTTGGGCCGGGTGGGAGGGATTGGTGGGGGACGGCAAGAACTGCATCCATGCGGGCCTCGTTTCGTGCCATCCATGGCACTCAACGCCCCCACCAACCCCTCCCGCCCGGCCCTGACAATCCGCGCGCGTCCCGCCACGTAAAAAGAAAATGAAAAGCAGTAGCGCCGACCCATGGTCGGCGGAATGTATCCGTGGACCTCAGCGGAGGGCGGCCAACCATTCCGCTTTTTTTTCTTTTCCGTGGTGGGTGCGCGGGACACGTCACAGGGCCGGGGGCTGGGCGGGGGCGTTGAGCGCCATGGATGGCGCGAAACGAGCGCTACATGACGGCGGAGCCCCTCGTGGTGGGCCGCTCAGTGTTGGTTCTTCAGTTTGGGCCGGGTGGGAGGGGTTGGTGGGGGGCGGCAAGAACTGCATCCATGCGGGCCTCGTTTCGTGCCATCCATGGCACTCAACGCCCCCACCAACCCCTCCCGCCCGGCCCTGACAATCCGCGCGCGCGTCCCGCCACGTAAAAAGAAAATGAAAAGCAGTAGCGCCGACCCATGGTCGGCGGGATGTACCCGTGGACTTCAGCAGAGAGCGGCCAACCATTCCGCTTTTCTTTTTTCTTTTCCGTGGTGGGTGCGCGGGACACGTCACAGGGCCGGGCGGTGGGGCTGGGCGGGGGCGTTGAGCGCCATGGATGGCGCGAAACGAGCGCTACATGGACGTACTTGTGCGCGTCCCCCGACCAGCCCCACCGCCCGGCCCAATCCCAGAAAACCGCTTCCAGCGACCCACCACGAGGGGCCCAGCCGTTCGCTGGCCCACGGAGGAAGGCCTTGATTCCGGGACAATCACCCTCACCCCTTGCCCAGGCCGCACCTGCTGGCGCGGCAATGACATGGAGCCCGAAGCGATGACCGAAACCACCACCACCGAAACCCTTGGCTTCCAGACCGAGGTCAAGCAGCTGCTGCAGTTGATGATCCATTCGCTGTACTCGAACAAGGAAATCTTCCTGCGCGAGCTGGTGTCCAATGCCGCCGACGCCGCCGACAAGCTGCGTTTCGAAGCGCTGACGCAGCCGGCGCTGCTGGAGGGTGACAGCGAACTGCGGGTGCGCGTCAGCTTCGATGCCGCCGCGCATACGGTGACCATCGAAGACAACGGCATCGGCATGACCCGCGAAGAGGCCATCGCCCACCTGGGCACGATCGCCAAATCCGGCACCGGCGATTTCCTGCGCCAGCTGTCCGGCGACCAGAAGAAGGATTCGCAGCTGATCGGCCAGTTCGGCGTCGGCTTCTACAGCGCGTTCATCGTCGCCGACCAGGTGGACGTGTATTCGCGCCGCGCCGGCCTGCCTGCCGATGCCGGCGTTCGCTGGTCCTCGCGTGGCGAAGGCGAGTTCGACATCGCCACCATCGAAAAGACCGGGCGCGGCACCCGCATCGTGCTGCACCTGAAGGATGGCGAGCACGACTTCGCCGACGGCTGGCGCCTGCGCGGCATCCTGAAGAAGTACTCGGACCACATCGGCCTGCCGATCCAGATGCCGAAGGAAGCGCCGGCCGCCGAAGGCGAAGACGCCGCGCCCGCGCAGGAATGGGAGACCGTCAACCGCGCCAGCGCGCTGTGGACCCGGCCGCGCAGCGAAGTGGGCGACGCCGAATACACCGAATTCTACAAGCACGTGGCGCACGACCACGGCGATCCGCTGGCCTGGAGCCACAACAAGGTCGAAGGCAAGCTGGAGTACACCTCGCTGCTGTACGTGCCCGGCCGCGCGCCGTTCGACCTGTACCACCGCGAAGCGCCGAAGGGCCTGAAGCTGTACGTGCAGCGCGTGTTCGTGATGGACCAGGCCGAGCAGTTCCTGCCGCTGTACCTGCGTTTCATCAAGGGCGTGGTCGATTCCAACGACCTGTCGCTGAACGTGTCGCGCGAGATCCTGCAGTCCGGCCCGGTCATCGATTCGATGAAGTCGGCGCTGACCAAGCGCTCGCTGGACATGCTGGAGAAGCTGTCCAGGGACAAGCCGGAACAGTACGCCACGTTCTGGAAGGAATTCGGCCAGGTACTGAAGGAGGGCCCGGCCGAGGACTTCAACAACCGTGAAAAGGTCGCCGGCCTGCTGCGTTTCGCCTCCACCCGTGGCGAGGGCGACGCACAGACGGTGTCGCTGGCCGATTACCTGGGCCGCATGGCAGAGGGCCAGGACACGATCTATTACCTGACCGGCGAAAGCTTCACCCAGGTCCGCAACAGCCCGCACCTGGAGGTGTTCCGCAAGAAGGGCGTGGAGGTACTGTTGCTGACCGACCGCATCGACGAATGGCTGATGGGCTACCTGACCGAGTTCGATGGCAAGCGTTTCGTCGACATCGCACGCGGCGACCTGGACCTCGGGGCACTGGAAAGCGAGGAAGACAAGCAGGCGCAGGAGTCAGCCGCCAAGGACAAGCAGGCCCTGGTGGAACGGCTGAAGACCGCCCTCGGCGATGACGTGGCCGACGTGCGCGTATCCCACCGCCTGACCGACTCGCCGGCGGTGCTGGCCATCGGAGAGCAGGACCTGGGGCTGCAGATGCGCCAGATCCTGGAAGCCAGCGGACAGAAGGTGCCCGAAAGCAAGCCGGTGCTGGAGATCAATCCCGGCCATCCGCTGATCGCCAAGCTGGAGGCGGAAGCCGATGGCGAGCGCTTCGATGACCTGGGACGGGTGCTGTTCGACCAGGCGGCGCTGGCCGCTGGCGACAGCCTGAAGGATCCGGGCGCCTACGTGACGCGCCTGAACAAGCTGCTGCTCGAGCTGTCCGCGTAATGCCGCGGGATGGCGGCCGCTGGTCGCCATCCCGCAATGCCGCGTCCTCCACGCAGGCCCCACCGGGCCCGGTGGTACCCTATCGCCCTGTCACAGCAGCTTTCTTCTCAATGCTCAGTTTTTTCCGCCGCAAAAAGCCCCAGGACGCGCCGCAGGACGACGCAGCCAAGACCCAGCATTATTCGGCTGAAGAGCTCGCGGCCGCGTTTCCCGGCCACAAGCCGGTCGAGGCGGAAGCCCCCGGCAGTGACGGGCCACGCCCGTCACCGGCAGACACCGTGGAAGACCCGCCAGTCGTGGAAGACCAGCGACCCGTGGACCCGCCCGGCAGCGATCAGCGCGCACCCGAGGATTTCGTCGCCGAAGAACTGGCCGCCGCCGCCGTGCTGGCACCGCTGGCACCGGTAACCCCCGCCACGGAGCTGACCGCTCCTGCTGCCGACCTGCCCGTGCTGGTGGACGCCGAACCGGCTGCGCCCGGCAAGAGCGGCTGGCGCGAGCGCCTGCGCAACAGCACCTTCGCACGCAGCTTCGGCGGCCTGTTTTCGCGCAACCCGAAGCTCGACGACGACCTGCTGGATGAAATCGAAACCGCACTGATCACCGCCGACGTCGGCGTCACCGCCACCACCTCGCTGGTCGATGGCCTGCGCAGGCGGATGAAGGCGCGCGAGTTCACCGACGCCAATGCACTGCTGGCTGCGCTGCGTGCCGACCTGGTCGCCATCCTCAAGCCGGTGTCGCAACCCTTGCAGATCGATCGTGCCGCCAAGCCGTTCGTCGTGCTCACCGTTGGCGTCAACGGCGTCGGCAAGACCACGACCATCGGCAAGCTGGCCAAGCGTTTCAAGGACGAAGGCCACAGCCTGATGTTGGCCGCCGGCGATACCTTCCGCGCCGCTGCCGTGGCGCAGCTGCAGGCCTGGGGCGACCGTAACGGCGTCGCCGTGGTCGCCCAGGGACAGAATGCCGATGCCGCGTCGGTGGCATTCGATGCATTGCAGGCCGGCAAGGCGCGGGGTACCTCGGTGCTGATCGCCGACACCGCCGGGCGCCTGCATACGCAGTCCGGGCTGATGAACGAGCTGGGCAAGATCCGCCGCGTGCTCGGCAAGATCGATCCCACCGCTCCACACGAAGTGTTGATGGTGATCGACGGCACCACCGGCCAGAATGCCTTGTCGCAGCTGCGCCAGTTCAACGCCGCGGTGAATGTCACCGGCCTGGTGGTGACCAAGCTGGATGGCACGGCCAAGGGCGGCGTGGTGTTCGCGCTGGCCCAGGAATTCGGCATTCCGATCCGCTTCGCCGGCATAGGCGAACGCCCGGAAGACCTGCGCGAATTCGATCCGGAAGCTTTCGTCGACGCCCTGCTGCCGGAAGCATTGGGCAGTGCCTGACAGCGCCCTTGCCGTGGCGCCCGTGCCACGGACGCCGGCCGTCGACGGCGGCGATGCCTTCGTCGCGCGCCTGCTGCGCTGGTTCGACAGCCACGGCCGCCATGACCTGCCCTGGCAGCACCCCCGTACGCCCTACCGGGTCTGGCTGTCGGAGATCATGCTGCAGCAGACCCAGGTCGCCACGGTCATTCCGTACTTCCTGGAATTCCTGCAGCACTTCCCTACCCTGGCCGACCTCGCCGCTGCGGATAACGATGCGGTGATGGCGCGATGGGCCGGGCTTGGCTATTACGCACGTGCACGCAACCTGCATGCGACGGCGAAGCGCTGCGTCGACGAGCACGCGGGCGACCTGCCGCGCGATCTCGACGCGCTGCACGCGCTGCCGGGCATTGGCCGCAGCACCGCCGGCGCCATCCTGAGCCAGGCCTGGAACGAGCCGTTCGCGATCCTGGATGGCAACGTCAAGCGCGTGCTGACCCGTTACCACGGCATCGAAGGATTTCCGGGCCTGCCTGCCGTGGAGCGACCGCTGTGGACGTTGGCGCAGGCACACGTGGACCATGTGCCGGCCGGCCGCATGGCCGACTACACCCAGGCGCAGATGGACCTGGGCGCCACGCTGTGCACGCGCAGCAAGCCAACCTGCGTGATCTGTCCATTGCAGGAAGACTGCGTGGCCCGACGTGATGGCCGCACCGCCGAGCTGCCGACGGCCAAGCCCGGCAAGGCATTGCCCGAACGTGAGGCGGTGGCCCTGCTACTGCAGGATCGCCAGGGCCGGCTGCTGCTGCAGAAACGCCCCGAGACAGGCATCTGGGCATCGCTGTGGACGCTGCCGCAGGCCGATACCGGCCAGCAGTTGCAGGACTGGTTCGATGCCCACGTGGACGGCGTGCTGGAAGACGCGCTGGAACTGCCGCTGGTACGACACACCTTCAGCCACTACCGGCTGCACCTGCAGGTAATGCGCACGCGTGTGGAAGCGCTGAAAGTGGCCGACCCGATGCTGCGCTGGGTGCCTGCCGCCCAATTGCCATCGCTCGGCCTGCCCGCCCCGATCCGTAAACTGCTGCAGGACCTGTAGCGCCGGGCCAGCCCTGCAGCGCGAAGCCGTGCCTGGCGGCAACGGAGAAAAAGCAGCCGGGCATGGCCCGGCACTACAATGGGAACGCCCACGTTCCCGAGCAACTGAATCACATGAGCCGTACCGTTTTCTGCCAGTACCATCAACGCGACGCCGAAGGGCTGGATTTCGTGCCCTATCCCGGCGAACTCGGCAAGCGCATCTACGCCAATATCGGCAAGCCGGCATGGAGCGCATGGCTGGCACACCAGACGATGCTGATCAACGAGAACCGCCTGTCGCCGCGCGATCCAAAACACCGCGCGTTCCTGGAAGAAGAACTGGTGAAATACCTGTTCTCCGGTGGCGCTGAAAAGCCGGCCGGCTTCGTGCCCGAAGCCTGACCGCGGGTGCCGGGCCGGTATCGCGGTGGTGATGCCGGCCCATGCCCCCTTGCCCGCGCAGCGGGGCATGGCCCCGCTCTACCGATGCCCGGCAACCACGTTCAACCGCCGGCGTGTATGCCGCCCGCGGTCAATGCGCGGGGATCCAGCAGCCGGCGCAGTTCGGCTTCGCCCAGCCCGCTGTCTTCCAGCGCCACGTCCAGCACCGGACGCTGTTCCTTGTACGCACGCTTGGCGATGGCGGCAGCCTTCTCATAGCCGATGATCGGATTCAGCGCCGTCACCAGGATCGGATTGCGATCCAGCGCCTCGCGCACCCGGTCTTCGCGCACCTTCAGCCCGGCGATGACGCTGTCGGCCAACAGCCTGGACACGTTGCCCAGCAGGCCGATGCTGTCGAGCAGGTTGGCCACGATCAGCGGCAGGGCCACGTTCAACTGGAAGTTGCCGGTCTGTCCGGCCACGGTGATCGCCGTGTGGTGGCCGATCACCTGCGCACAGACCATCACGGTGGCTTCGGGGATCACGGGATTGACCTTGCCCGGCATGATCGAACTGCCCGGCTGCAGCGCAGGCAGCTCGACCTCGCCCAGCCCGGCCAGCGGACCGGCGTTCATCCAGCGCAGGTCGTTGGCGATCTTGATCAACGCCACCGCCAGTGCATTGAGCTGGCCGGAAATCTCGACCGCGTCATCCTGCGCGGCCAGGCCTTCGAACTTGTTGGCGGCACTTTCGAATTTGATGCCGGTGCGCACCTTCAACGCCTTGGCCACGCGTTCGCCGAAGCGGGGGTCGGCGTTGATGCCGGTGCCGATGGCGGTACCGCCCAGTGGCAGGCGGCGCAGGCGCTTCAGGCTGTCTTCGATGCGCTCCTGCGCCGAAGCCAGCTGTGCCGACCAGGCCGAGAACTCCTGCTCGAAGGTCAGCGGCATGGCATCCATCAAATGGGTGCGCCCGGTCTTGACCACCTTGCGCAGGCTGCGGCCCTTGCGGTCGATGACCTTGCGCAGGTGTGCCACCGCGGGCAGCAGCTCTTCGTGCGCCGCCAGCGCCGCCGATACGCGCAGGGCCGTCGGGATCACATCGTTGGAACTCTGCCCCTGGTTGACGTGATCGTTGGGGTGCACCGCGGTCTTGCCCGCCTTGCCGCCACGGTTGGCCAGCGTCGCGATGACCTCGTTGGCATTCATGTTGGACGAGGTGCCGGAGCCGGTCTGGTAGACGTCGATCGGGAAATGCGCGTCCCACTCACCACTGGCCACTTCGGTGGCGGCGGCCTGCACCGCCTTGGCGAGGTTCTTCGGCAGATGGCCCAGTTCGGCGTTGACGCCGGCCGCTGCGCCCTTGACCAGGCCCAGCGCGCGGATGAAACCGCGCGGCATGCGCTGCCCGGAGATCGGGAAATTTTCCACCGCGCGCTGGGTCTGCGCGCCCCACAGGGCATCGGCAGGCACCTGCAGCTCGCCCATGCTGTCATGTTCGGTCCGGAACTCTTTGCTTGTCGCCTTGCTCATTGCTGCAACTCCGCGTTTCTGTCATTGGGTAAAGGGAAACTGCGGCTGGCAACGGGCAGGTTTCCCCAGGCTGGCGGCCGGCCTACGATACTCCCTTGCCCGAAGCGTGGGATGACGAGGACGGGCCAGATCGTTGCATGCGCGAACCCGATCGGTATCGCCGGGCCATGCTTGGCGAGCACTGCTCGGCATCGCCCGGCCATGCGCGGTGGGCACTGCTCGGCATCGTCCGGCCATGCGCGGTGGGCACTGCTCGGCATCGTCCGGTCATGCGCGGTGGGCACTGCTCGGTAGCGCCGGGCCATGCCCGGCGAGCGCGCAGCGCGGCAACAATCCGCCGGGCGCGGCCCGGCGCTACCGAGCATGCAAGGGCCCCGCGTCGTAGAATATGGCCCCCGCCGCCTTTCCCATTGCCTGCCGACATGACCGAATCCGCCCTGCTTGCCCTGTCCCCGCTCGATGGTCGCTATGCCGGCAAGGTCGATGCCCTGCGCCCGATCTTCTCCGAATACGGATTGATCAAGGCCCGCATCAAGGTCGAAGTGGAATGGCTGCTGGCACTGGCTGCCGAACCGGGCATCGTCGAGCTGTCGCCGTTCTCCGACGCAGCCTCGGCCCGCCTGCGCGCATTGGCCGAGGGCTTCAGCCCGGCCCAGGCCGAACGGGTGAAGGACATCGAACGCACCACCAACCATGATGTCAAGGCGGTGGAGTACTTCATCAAGGAACAGCTGAAGGACGACGCCGAACTCGCCCCCGCACTGGAGTTCGTGCACTTCGCCTGCACCAGCGAAGACATCAACAACCTCAGCTACGGCCTGATGCTGGAGCAGGCCCGGCGCGAGGTGCTGCTGCCCAGCCTGGACGGCATCGCCGGTTCGCTGCGCACGCTGGCCCACGCGCAGGCCGCCCAGCCGATGTTGTCGCGCACCCACGGCCAGACCGCCTCGCCAACCACGCTGGGCAAGGAACTGGCCAATGTGGTGGCACGCCTGGAACGCCAGCGCCGGCAGATCGCCGCGGTGGAACTGACCGGCAAGATCAACGGTGCGGTGGGCAACTACAACGCGCACGTGGTGAGCTACCCCGACGTGGACTGGCCGGGCTTCGCGCAGCGTTTCGTCGAGGGCCTGGGCCTGGTGTTCAATCCGTACACCACCCAGATCGAGCCGCACGACAACGTGGCCGAGATCGGCGATGCCGCGCGCCGCGCCAACACCATCCTGATCGACCTGGCCCGCGACATCTGGGGCTACATCTCGCTGGGATACTTCAAGCAGCGCCTGAAGGAAGGCGAAGTCGGTTCTTCGACCATGCCGCACAAGGTCAACCCCATCGATTTCGAGAACGCCGAGGGCAACTTCGGCATCGCCAACGCGCTGTTCGAGCACTTCAGCGCCAAGCTGCCGATCAGCCGCTGGCAGCGTGACCTGACCGACTCCACCGTGCTGCGCGCATTGGGCACGGCGTTCGGCCATACCCAGGTAGCGCTGGACTCCCTGGCCAAGGGCGTGGGCAAGCTGGAAGTAAACCCGCAGCGCCTGGACGCCGACCTGGATGGCGCATGGGAAGTGCTGGCCGAAGCGGTACAGACGGTGATGCGTCGCCACGGCCTGCCCAATCCGTATGAGCAGCTGAAGGCCCTCACCCGTGGCCAGGGCATTACCGCCGAGTCGATGCGCGCCTTCGTGGAATCGCTGGAACTGCCGGAGGATGCCAAGCAGCGCCTGCGCGAACTGACCCCGGGCGGATATGCCGGCCTGGCGGCGGAACTGGCGCGGAAGATCTAAGGCAACAGCAACAGCAGAAGCAACAGCAACAGCTGCAGGGCTGCGCGCTGGTGGGACGGGGTGGGTTGGCGGGACGCGCCGTGAACCCATCCATGGGGGCTCATGTTCGGCTCCTGCCTCACAAGGTCCCGCCAACCCACCCCGCCCCACCTTCGACAGGTCCATGCGGCGGCAGGTAGCGCCGGGCCATGCCCGGCGGAATGGGGTGATGGGGATGGGTAGAGCGGGGCCATGCCCCGCTGCTCTTGTTTCCGGCATCGCGCCAACGGCAGCGGGGCATGGCCCCGCTCTACCGATTTTTTCTTGCGCATACCCCATCCGCCCACCTTCGACAGGTCCATGCGGCGTCGGGTAACGCCGGGCCATGCCCGGCGGAATGGGGTGGGATGGGTAGAGCGGGGCCATGCCCCGCTGCTCCTGTTTCCGGCATTGCGCCAACGGCAGCGGGGCATGGCCCCGCTCTACCGATTTTTCTTTGTTTCGCGCCAAGCCACCCAGGCCCACCTTCGACAGGTGCATGCAGCGTCGGGTAGCGCCGGGCCATGCCCGGCGGCTCTTGTTTCCGGCATCGCACCAACGGCAGCGGGGCATGGCCCCGCTCTACCATTTTTTTAACGCGGCTGGCGGCCACCGGAAACTGTCCGGGGGCCGGGCGGGTGGGGTATGCGGGGCCTTGAGCGGCAGGAGCCGCGAAGAGCTACAAGGACGTACTTGCGCGTGCCCCGCATACCCCACCCGCCCGGC
>NZ_JACGXS010000007.1 GCF_014117215.1 Stenotrophomonas tumulicola
CGGGGGCGGGGGGGGGGGGGTATGCGGGGCCTTGAGCGGCAGGAGCCGCGAAGAGCTACAAGGATGTATTCACGCGTGCCCCGCATACCCCACCCGCCCCGGCCAACCCCCAGATGCAGCTCGAAAGCCCACCAGCCGCGAGGGGGTTTCACCCGTTCGACCCACCCACCGGCATCGCCAGCGCCATGAAATTCGCTTCGACCGGCATGCGTGGGGCAGGGCAGGTACCGGCAGGACCGCTTCCGTCGCGTGCCAGCCAGTCGCCCACCATGCCGCCAAGCAGGTCGATGCGCATCGGCAGGGTGATGTGGTCTTCGCCGCGCATCTCGACGTAATGCACGCGCGTGCTGGCCCGTGCCAGCTGGCGGCCCTGGCTGACCGGGATATGCTGGTCGCCATCACCATGCAACAACAACACGCAGGCACTGCTGTCGGCCACCGCGCGGGAGACATCGACCCGGTCCAGGTCCACGCCGAGCCGGTGGTTGGCCGCCGCGATCACGCGGTTGATGTCCTGCGCGCCATAGCGCCAGCGCGCATAAGCCGCGACCGTCTGTGCCTGCCAGCCCTGCGGCTGGCTGGCCAGCAGGTGCGGAATCATGCTGCGGATGGCATCGCCGGCATTGGCGAATGACTCCATTGCGACCACGCCGGCCACCTGCGGACCCAGTTTTTCCGCAGTGAACAGCGCGGTGGCCGCACCGTAGGAAATGCCAAACAGGTAGAGCGGTCCCTGCACTTCGCCGCGGTTGCGGAGATCGGCGATGACATCGACCACTTCGTCGGATTCGATCGTGCCATAGCCAGCAGGCCCGGTGCCGGAGTGGCCATGGTTGCGCAGGTCGATGGTGACTACCCGGTAGCCGGACTGTGCCAGTTGCAGCGACCAGGGCAGCAGGGAATCACCGCTCATCATCCAGCCGTGCAGCAGCACTACGGTGCCGCGGGATGCCTTCGGCGTGAATGGCCGGGGCAGGTCCAGGCGCAGGTCCATGTCCATCGCCTCGCCGCCCTCGTGGCGGGGCCGTGCGTAGTGGTAGCGCAGGCCATAGTTGCCGGCATCGAAGGCGCGCCAGAAGATGCGCACGCCTGCGCGGCTGGCCACGTAGCCGCTGCGGTTGGGCACGGTGGCGATGGTGGCGGCGATATGGGCCTGGTCCAGCAGCGGCGAGGCGCCGCCGGGCGACACCAGGCGTTCGCTCAGCGAGGTGGAAGCAGAAGGGGAGCAGGCGGCCAGCCACAGGCACGCGCAGGCCAGCAGCAAGCGCATCATGGTCATCGGGACACGGAATTGGCTGCACAGGCTAGCGAGGGTGGCCCTGTGCGATCTACCGCTGTTCGATGACGACTTGATGACAGTGCAGCATTGATTCAGCTGCGTGGCGGTGCCTCCATCCGCCGGGCGTGGCCCGGCGCTACCGCTTCGGCAGGCGGACGACCCTGGTGCCGCTGGCACGGTCGTGCCAGGCCCGTCGCTGCCGATCCAGCAGCGCCCACCAGAAGCCTGCGCCGCAGAGCAGCAGCGACAGCGTGCCGACGGTGTAGCGCAACCAGAGTGCGCGCAGGGTGACCCTTCCGCCATCAATGGGGACGACCGCGATCCGCCATGGGCGCATGCCCAGGGTCTGGCCACCACGTCGCCAGCTGAAGGTGGCATACACCCCAGTGACCAGCCAGCAGCTGGCCCACAACGCCCACTGCCATCCGCTGAAGGGCGTGATGTTTTCGCGTTGGGCATGCCCGCTGAGGGTGAACGCGATCACGAACAGGGAGCCGAGGAACATCCACAGCGCGAGCGCCGGGAACAGGTCGTAGAGCAGTGACAACAGGCGCCATCCCAGCAGGGAGGGCGGGCGGCTGGACGACACGGAGACCTCGTTGTGGGTGCTGGCCATGCGCCGAGCATACGCAAAGCTGGTGGGCGACGCAGCGCGCCGCGTATCCTTCCGGCATGGTCGTTGCCGCTACCCCTGCCGAACGCCGGCAACTGGTGCAGGCGTTGCCCGCGCTGGACAGCGCGGATGGCGTGTTGATCACCCGTTTCCTCGATGCCGCCTGGGCCGAACACGGGCTGGCACGTGCCAGCCTGGACAGCTACCGGCGCGACCTGGAAGGCGTGGCCCGCTGGCGTGACGGACGAGCGGGGGGGCTGGCGATGATCGACCGCGCAGACCTGTTCGATTACCTCGCCTGGCGTACCCGCCATGGCTGGTCGCCGCGCAGCAATGCCCGTCTGCTGTCCGCGTTGCGGGCCTTTTTCGCCGACTGTGTCCGCCGTGGTGCGCGCAGCGATGACCCCACCGCCCTGCTGGATCCGCCGAAGCTGCCGCGGCTGCTGCCCAAGGCACTGGCGGAAAGCCAGGTAGACGCGCTGCTGGCGGCGCCGGATGTCGACGATACGGTGGGCCTGCGTGACCGCGCGATGCTGGAGCTGATGTATGCCGCCGGTTTGCGCGTGAGCGAGCTGGTGGGGCTGCCCGCCACTGCGGTGAACCTTCGCCAGGGCGTGCTGCGGGTTACCGGCAAGGGCAGCAAGGAGCGCCTGGTTCCGTTGGGCGAAGAATCGCAACACTGGCTGGAACGCTACCTGCAGCAATCGCGCCCGCAACTGGCGAACCAGCGCGCGGTACCGGCCGATGCCAGCGGCCAGGTGCCATTGTTCATCGAGCCGAGCCTGCGCCCGATGAGCCGGCAGGGGTTCTGGCACCTGGTCAAGCGATACGCTGCGTTGGCGGGAATCGATCCGGCACGGATCAGTCCGCACGGCCTGCGGCATAGTTTTGCGACGCACCTGCTGAACCGTGGCGCGGACCTGCGTGCGCTGCAGATGTTGCTGGGGCACAGCTCGCTGTCGACCACGCAGATCTACACGCTGGTGGCACGCGAGCACCTGCAGAAGCTGCACGCGCGGCATCATCCCCGGGGCTGAAATCGCTCTTCCCGCGCCTGGGAGCGGGCGGTTCCCGCGCTGTGCACCGGCAGCCGGAGCTGCTGGCACAGGACATCCAGGTCCCTGAGCTGGCGCCGCGCGGGGCACAGGTTGGATACCGTCCTCAGCGTCTGCGCCACGCCCTGTGCATGTGGCTGCGATGACAACCTGGCCCGGATGCAGGCCAGCTCATCGACGTGGTGTCGCAGCGACTGCGCATCGCATCGGTGGCTCCAGTATTGGCGTGCAAGATGTCTTTCCACCGAGTCGATGGCACGCAGGCTCCGTATCAAGGCCTTCTGCTGCTGCGATTCGTCCAGCTCGCCGTGCAGGTAGCGGCTGATCAATCCTTCCGCTCGCTGCAGGTGCGCCCGCGTACTGCGGAGCACGCGGGCGCGGAACCAAAGGAAGGCGGTATTCATCCAGTGCACGGGGTGGCATGTCAGCTTCGATGCTTACAGGCTTAATGATTTGGCCATGCGATTCCTTTCATAAATCGGTCGTGCGTGTGCGTGACGAGACGATTCAGATGGAGAAGCCTTCGGTCGAAGAGATGCCTGATGAGGTGCTGCTGGAACGGTTTGCAGGCGACCCCTTCATTCCGGTGTTTATCGCGTCGAATACGACCTTCTCCTTGTTGGGGGCGTGCTCCCTGCCGGCGTGTCCAACGTGCTGCGGCGGAGTCGACATGGGCATGCCGATCGAGCCGATTCCCGAGGACGCCAGCGTTGATGTCGGGCTTTCCAGCATGATGTCGTCAAATGAACGAAGGTCGGGAGCAGTGAAGCTGCGATAAAGGCGCATCGTCGGCGCCGGGACACTGCTGCCTTCATTCGACCAGTTATCGGGGGCGTCGTCGAAAGCCTGGGAGTGCGGCATGTGCAGGGGCTCCCCATTGGCGCGAGGGGACCATGCGTCAGGTATGCCGGGATGTTCGGGTGGGGGGAGCTGGTTGGCTTCCAGCAGCGTGGCGGCAGCCTTGCGTTCGAGCTTTTCGGCAAGCACAGACCAGGTGCCATGCAGTGCTGTCGCTTCCGGTGGCTTCCGTTGCTCGATATACACGATCACTTCGAAGGACAGATGGCACCGTTTGGCAGCGGTGGCAGGATCTGCAGCGGGCGCATCGCCGAGTGCGCAGGCCACGGCTCTCTCTACCCGGTTCGCCAGATCGTCGAAGTCGGGCAGGCGACCTTCCCAGAAGGCTGTCGCCACCTCGTCCGCACGGGAGGCAAACGCAGCAGGGCCATGCGGCAGCAGCCTGGATTGATTAACCTTGCGCTGCTGTATCGAAGCGTTCAAGGAACGGAGGGTCCATTCCTGCATGCGGGAGATGGCGGTTGCCGGCGACGTGGGTTTCTGCGTCGAAACGAAATCGATGATTTCGGAGGTGCGCTTGAGTTCCGCCCCCGCTGAATGCCGTTCGTCGCTGTTCCGTAGCTCATGTCGAGCCAGTTCAACAATGCGTTGTTCCATGACATCCGCCTCGAGGAGATCACCCGCCCAGAAGTCGTGGGCCAGCATCGTGCGGTCGTAGCGGCCATGAGGGTTGTTTCGTAGCAGTATGCCCTGCAGTGCTGCCACGGCAGGTGCATACGGCCTGGAGGGTTGCAGCATGCGGATTTCAAGCAACCTGGCCATGAGCAGCTTGTTCGGAGGAAGCAGCGTGTTGGTGTCGCCTCCCGTCGACATTCTGGGCGAATTGCGGTCGAACAACGTCGCCCCCAGCTTCCCAAGGCGTACTGCTCCCAGGACAAGCTCTTCCGTGCTTGCTTTCCCCGACCAGTATCGTCGCGCCAGCTTGTCTTCGCTGTTGCGGATTGCCATTAGCGCGGCGTGGTACCTGGCAGCCGAATAGTGCGTGGCAGCCAGCTTTACCGTTGCGCTTGTCTGCCTGAGCGCGTACGCACGGAGCATCAGGCCAAGCGGGGGGATGAAACTCATATCGTCGTTCCAGGGAGCATTTTGAGGCTGCGATGATGTGCCCGGCAATGGGATCGCGCTCCCAGAAAACGGTTGCCAGCGTCGATCAGGGCAGCAACGTCAGGGTGACGGATGGCAGCACCGGGTATGCGAGAATCAGGGCATCTTTCCCGATCCGCCGGAATCTCCGATGCTCCGTTTCGCTCTTGCCGTTGCGTTCGGCACACTCAGCCTGACCGCTTGCGCGCAACAGGCCCCTCCCGCCGCAAAGGTGGCTGCGTCATCGTCTGCAAGTACCACAGGCGGCGGCCCGGCCGAGCAGAAAGTACGCACGGCATTGCAGCAGCTGGATGCCAACTTCAAGCCGGATTACATCGGCGCCGCCCCGTTCCCCGGCTTCCGGGAGGTCGTGGTATCCGGCCAGGTGCTGTACGTCTCGGATGACGGCCGCTACCTGATGCAATCGCAGCCGTATGACATCCAGGCCAAGGCGCTGGTGAACAGCGAAGGACTGCTGTCCTATCGCCGCGGACTGCTGGACAAGGCCAACCATGGCGACCGTATCGTCTTCGCGGCCCCGAATGCCAAGCACACCATCAGTGTCTTTACCGACATCGAATGCGGGTACTGCCGCAAGCTGCACCAGGACATCGCCGAACTGAACCGCAACGGCATCACCGTGGAGTACCTGGCGTTCCCGCGCATGGGGCTGGGCAGCAAGGACTACACCGACATGATTTCGGTGTGGTGTGCCACCGATCGTCGCAAGGCGCTGACCGCTGCCAAGCAGGGCAGTCCGGTGCCGGCGAAGAACTGCACCAACCCGGTGGCAATGCAGTACGCGCTGGGCCAGCAACTGGGCGTCAACGGCACCCCGGCGATCTTCGCCGCCGACGGCACGCAGCTGGGCGGCTACCTGCCACCGGCGCAGCTGAAGGCTGCGCTGGAACGGAGTGGCCGCTGAGGCAGCGGCCCCGGCCGAAAGCTCCCCGGCCGTTGCCGGGGAGCCTGCACGAGGTTACTTCAACCCGTCGCTGATGCCGCGTGCCAGGGTGCCCTGCGCGTCATCGCCGCTGAACTCCCAGAAGAACGCACCGCCGAGTCCCTGGGTCTTTACGTAGCCCATCTTGCGGGCCACGTTGGCCGGCGTGTCGAAGCTCCACAGCGTACTGCCGTTGTAGACCCAGGTCGCGCCGGCGGTAGTGTCCGTGTACGTCGGCCAGCCAAGGTTCTTCAACACCTTCCAGTCTTCGATGCCGGCCTCGTAGGTGCCCGCCGCGGGTCCCCCGGCGGTCTGGTACATGCCGTTGTTGCCGCCGGCCACGTTGTTCCATCCACGTCCGTAGAAGCCGATGCCCAGGTTCAGCTTGGCGGCAGGTACGCCGCGGCTGATGAAGGCTTCGATGGCATCATTGCTGTTGTACTGCTGCTGGTCACCGCTGGATGGATCGGACGGCGAATCGAACAGCGCCGAGTGATGGTTGGTCTGCGGGTCCCACGCACCGTGGAAGTCGTAGGTCATCACATTGATGTAGTCCAGGTACGGATGGTAGGCACCCGGATCGGTCACGCGGATCTTGTCGATGCCGGCGCCAACGGCGACCGTCAACAGCAGGCCGGGGCGAACTGCATCCAGCTGCCTGCGGAATTCCGCCAGCAGCGCGGTGAAGTTGGCATTGTCTTCCGGCGCGCCGCAGGCGATGCCGCAGGCCACCGGATATTCCCAGTCGATGTCGATGCCGTCGAACACCCCCAGCGCGGCGGCGGGCCCACCTGCGCCATCGGTCACCGGCAGGTTGCCGCGGATGTACGCATCAATGCACGACGCAACGAAGGCCTGGCGGTTCTCCGGGCGTGCCGCACTGGAGAAACCCCGCGACCAGGTCCACCCGCCCAGCGAGATCAATACCTTCAATCCGGCGTGCTTCGCCTTCAGTTGCTTGAGCTGGTTCCAGTTGCCGCGCAGCGGCTGGTCCCAGCTGTCGGCGCTGCCGCTCACGCTCTCGGCTGCAGCGAAGGCCTTGCTGTAGTCGGCAAAGGCATCACCGCCGGCCCCGGTATTGGCATCCGACGGTTGGGTGACGCCTACTTCGCAGCGGTTGTTGCGTACATTGCCGAAGGCGTAGTTGATGTGGGTCAGCCCGGCCGCCGAGCCGCTGCTGTCGATGTTCTTCACCCGGTAGTTCCGGCCATAGATGCCCCACTGGGTGAAGTAGCCGATGACCCGCTTGCCGGCGCCGCCACCGCTGTCGGCCACGGTGGCGGCGCTGATCGCGCTGCCTTGTGCCGAGGCGTTGCCGGCGTTGTCGCGCGCCCGCACGCTGTAGCTGTAGGTCGTGGACGGTGTCAGTCCACCATCGGTATAGGCGGGGCTGGACGGTGAGCCGACCAGGCTGCCATTGCGGTAGACGTCATAACCGGCTATCCCGCTGCCACCGGCGTTATCGGTAGAGCCGTTCCAGCTGAGCGCGATGCTGGTGGCGGTGCGGGTGCCCGCGGCAAGGCCGCCGGGCACGCTGGGCGCCGTGGTATCTCCCCCTGCCGCGGTGACGCTGATGGTGATGGTGGCCGAGCTGGCGATGGCGTTGTTGTTGTCGGTGGCCACCGCACGCAGGGTATGGCTGCCCGCGCTGGCGTTGGACCAGCTGGCGCTGTACGGCGCACTGGTATCGACACCGAGCGAGTTGCCGCCGCGGAAGAATTCCACCTTGCTGACACTGCCGTCCGGATCGCTGGCGTTGGCGCTGACGGTTATCGTGCTGCCTGCGGTGAACGTGGCTCCGTTGGCCGGCGAGGTCAGGCCGACCACTGGCGGCTGGTTGTTGCCGGCACCGTCGCAACTGCCGAGGTTGTCGTAGTACGGGGCGCCTGCTGGATGGTCGGGTGGTGCATTCCAGATGTCCTGCCTGGCCTGGTACAGCACCCCGCCTTTCTGCAGGGTGTCACCGCTGCGGTAGATCTTCGCCTGGTCCCATTCATCGACACCGCTGCAGTTGGCGGCATGCGCCAGGGTGGGCAAGGCGCCACTGATGGCAAGCGCCAGCAGCCACCCGGGACGATGGTGGCGAAGGACATGGAGGGGACGGACGGCACTGCGCACAATCGAGTCGTACATGGTGTGTCTCCGATCGATCAGGATGTCGCGCGGGCCACGATGGCGCCGCGTGTAACGCAGGTCCGAGCGCCGCGAAGTCCGCGACGGAGGGAGCCGGACCAGACCACCGCCTTGGCATGAGGCGGTTACGACAACGTTGTCATCGATGGGTCAAGCAAACCGTGCGCTGGTTCCCTTTTTGCGTGTCTGGGATGGCAGCCGCAGGCGGCTGCACGTAGCGCGTCCTGGCGCTGGTGAAGCGCCAGGATTGCCTGGGCGTCACCCCGCGGCATGGCGGATGGCTTCGAAAGGGCGGAGGAATGCGTGATCGGGCTCAGTTGCCCCGCATTCGTGCCTGTGCGATCTCTTGCTGGATGCGATGCACCGAGTCCAGGGCAGTTCGCGGTGTATGCGCTGGGTTTCCTCGAGCTGTGAAGTAGCCGCTCTGCCACATCTGCCTGATCCTGCCGATGTTGTTCAGGACGGTTTCGCCGTCTGTCCGTGTCGGGTTCGGGGCTGGCTGCGACGCCGATGCCGTATGCGAAATCACCGAGGGTGGGGACTGCGCTGGTTGCGCGGCGTTTTCTGCGGTCCCGACAACCGCTACGCCAGCTAATACGCCAAGTGATAGCCGCATCCGTGGTGCGTGCGGAGTGACCGTGGCTGGTACAGGCGATGCAGTGCGCAACGCGGCGCTCATGGGACGCGTGATGAATCCGCGACCGATGCTGAGCTTGCCATTGTGGAGGGGAAGTCCGGTGAAGGCGCACAGTTTCCGGCTGGCAGGGGCGGTTGAAGGAGCCGATGCCGCAGGGACGGCCGTGGCTGCGGCCTGCCGTACGTTGAAGGACACAGGCCCGCGCGGTGTGTAGTCCCGCGTGAACTCGCGATAGTTCGCCAGCCTTGGCAACGGGCGGGGCAAGGTGGTGCTGTTGTGTATGCGCGATGGCGACAGGTTTTTGCTGCTCTGCGGGACGCGCGGCAAGGTGTCGACAGCGCGCGCAACGAAACTGGGGGGGGAATAGATGGTGCGGATCATGCTGCTCTCCAGATATAGGGGGAAGGTGCCCAGCGTGGAATCTGCAGCTATGGAGTGCCGCCAGAAATCGCGCAGCCGCTGGGTTGCTGTGCGGCCGTGCAACGGGCCACCGCCATCAGATACGCGCCTTGGTGAGCGCGCGGAAGATGCCCAGCGGATGCAGTTCGCTCGTCTGCGGTGAAAGGTTTTTTCGTGTAGCGATGGCGTGCGCTACGGTGCCGCCCACGACGCAGCTGCGGCTGGGCCATGGGTCACCGGCGCGGTCGCCGTTGCGCTCCCGCAAGGGCAACCCCTGCAGGCCGATCAAGCCCAGTGGATGATGTTCCGTGCGCAAGACAGGGATCGGGCGCTCGGATAGCCACGCCTCAAGGACCATGTCAGGCGAATGGGGCTTGGGCGTCATCGCTGTCACCTGCGGTGGCGGTGCCGGGTCAGGCCGGCGCCACGCCTCGCTGTGGGCCAGGGGAGGGAGGGGTGATGGGCGCAGCCGGAGATCGGCGAACATCGGCGCGGCCGGGGCGCGACGGCGTGGAGTGGGGGCCGGTGCCATCAGGCCGGGTGGATTCTGCCCAGCCTGTACCGGGCGCGGAGCGTTTTCGTGCAGGGCGCGATGCCCACCCAGGTCCTGCTGCCCGCCATCGCAACCACGGCGCAAGGCGGCGTTGCCGACGCTGGCGGGTGCCGTGCCTGTCGCGGCGATCGGACGCGGGCTTCCGCGCAGCGGGGCCGCAGAGGAAGGCAGGCCTGGCGTGATGGGCAGGATGGAGGCAGGGACAGAGGGCATGGCGACATGTTCAGGCAGGTGGGGTGGCCTGTAGCGTTGTCGCCCGCCTGGGGGCCTGCCTTCATTTCCCGTGCATCGCCGGGCATGCCGGTTCCGGTACGGCGGCAGGACCGCCGCACTGCTTCCGGTACAATAGCCGGCCCGTTTCCCAACCACGGTTCCCCGGACATGATGGTCCTCGAGGGCGCGCCCGCCCTGTCGGCGTTCCGCCGCGAACGTCTTGAATCCCGCCTGCAGGCTATCGCTGCCGATCTGCGCATCAGCGGTGCCTGGCACGTCTACTTCGTCCAGCTGGAGGGCCAGGCGAGTGCCGATGCCGCCACCCTGCGCCGGATCCTGGAAGCAGGCGAGCAGGCCGAGCCGGTTGCCGAAGGGGCCACCAGCCGCTTCGTGGTCCCCCGCCTGGGCACGCTGTCACCCTGGTCCAGCAAGGCCACCGAACTGGTGCGCGGTGCCGGCCAGCCGGTCAGCCGGGTGGAGCGCGGCCTGCGCATCGACGTGCTGCACTGGCCCAGCGACCCGGCCGTGCAGCAGGCGCTGGCCAAGGCCTTGCATGATCCGATGACGCAGTCGGTGCTGGGCGCGGTGGAACAGGCGCAGGCGCTGTTCAGCACGCCGGCACGCGGCACGCTGGAGCGGATAGCGCTGGATGACCTGGAAGGCGCCAACCAGCGCCTTGGCCTGGCGATGGCGCAGGACGAGATCGATTACCTGCGCGAGCGCTTCGGCCAGCTGGGCCGCAAGCCCTCGGACGTGGAACTGATGATGTTCGCGCAGGCGAACTCCGAGCATTGCCGGCACAAGATCTTCAATGCCAGTTGGACCATCGACGGCCAGGAGCAGGACCGCTCGCTGTTCCGGATGATCAAGAACACCCACCAGCAGACCCCGCAGCACACACTCAGCGCATACAGCGACAACGCGGCGGTGATCGAAGGTCGTCCTGCGGCGCGCTATCGTCCGGATCCGGCCACGGGCGAATACCGCAGCGAAGCGGTGCTGCCCAGCGCATTCCAGATCAAGGTCGAAACCCACAACCACCCGACCGCGATCGCGCCGTTCCCGGGCGCATCCACCGGTGCCGGTGGCGAGATCCGCGACGAAGGGGCGACCGGTCGTGGCGGCAAACCGAAAGCCGGCCTGACCGGTTTCTCGGTATCGCACCTGCGCATCCCGGGCCTGCCGCAGCCGTGGGAGGCGCCACGTGCGCTCAACCCGCGCATGGCACCGGCGCTGGACATCATGCTGGACGGTCCGTTGGGCGGCGCTGCGTTCAACAACGAATTCGGCCGCCCGAACCTGCTCGGCTACTTCCGCAGCTTCGAGCTGCCCGAAGGCGAGGCGCTGACCCGTGCCTACGACAAGCCGATCATGCTGGCCGGTGGCCTTGGGGCGATCGATCGCGTGCAGGTGGAGAAGATTCCGCTGCAGGATGGCGATGTGGTGATCGTGCTGGGGGGCCCGGCGATGCTGATCGGCCTGGGCGGTGGCGCTGCTTCGTCGGTGGCCTCCGGTGAAAGCGCCGAAGACCTCGATTTCGCCACCGTGCAGCGCGACAACCCGGAAATGGAACGGCGTTGCCAGGAAGTGATCGACCGCTGCGTGGCCATGGGCCTGGACAACCCGATCAAGTTCTTCCACGACGTCGGTGCCGGTGGCCTGTCCAATGCCATTCCGGAGCTGCTGCATGATTCCGGCGTGGGCGGCGTGATCGATCTGGGCAAGGTGCCCACCGATGACCCGTCGCTGTCGCCAATGCAGTTGTGGTGCAACGAATCGCAGGAACGTTATGTGCTGGGCGTGGCGCCCGGGCGCCTGGCTGAGTTTGCGGCGCTGTGCGCGCGCGAGCGTTGCCCGTTCGCCGCCGTCGGCATTGCCACCGCTGAACAGCACCTCGTGGTGGCCTATGGCGCGGTGCCCGGCAACATCCCGGCCGATGCCCCGATCGACCTGCCGATGGACGTGCTGTTCGGCAAGGCGCCGAAGATGCACCGCGATGCCGCGCATCCGCCGGCACCGCGTTGGCCGGCATTGAAGACCCAGGGGCTGGACCTGCACGAAGCGGGCCTGCGCGTGCTTGCGCATCCCACGGTGGCGTCGAAGAGTTTCCTGGTCACCATCGGCGACCGTAGCGTTGGCGGGCTGACCGCACGCGAACAGATGGTCGGCCCGTGGCAGGTTCCGGTAGCCGACGTCGCCATCACCGTGGCCGCGTTCGATGACGTGGTTGGCGAAGCCATGTCGCTGGGCGAGCGCACGCCGCTGGCGCTGCTCGACGCGGCCGCTTCGGCACGTATGGCGGTGGGCGAAGCGATCACCAACCTGTGCGCCGCCCCGGTGGACGCGCTGGAAGAAGTAAAGCTGTCGGCCAACTGGATGGCCGCTGCTGGCCATGCCGGCGAAGACGCACGGTTGTTCGATGCGGTCAAGGCCGTGGGCATGGAGCTGTGCCCGCAACTGGACATCAGCATTCCGGTCGGCAAGGACTCGTTGTCCATGCAGGCGCAATGGCAGGATGGCGGTGAAGCGCACAAGAGCGTGTCGCCGGTGTCGCTGGTCATCTCTGCGTTCGCGCCGGTGACCGATGTGCGCCAGCAGCTGACACCGCTGTTGCAGCGGGACGTCGACAGTGAACTGTGGTTGATCGGCCTGGGCGCTGGCAAGCAGCGCATGGGCGGCTCGATCCTGGCCCAGGTGCATGCCGACCACAGCGGGTTGCCGGCATTCGGCGGCAAGGTCCCGGACCTGGATGACCCGCAGCGCCTGCGCGGGTTCTTCGAACTGATCCGCGATGCACGCCAGGCTGGCCTGCTGCTGGCCTACCACGACCGCAGCGACGGCGGCGCCTTTGCGGCGCTGTGCGAGATGGCATTCGCCTCGCACATGGGGCTGGACATCCTGCTCGACGCCTGGGGCGATGATCCGTTCCGCAGCCTGTTCAACGAAGAACTGGGAGCGGTGGTACAGGTGGCGCGGGAGGACCGTGCGGCCTTTGCCGATCTGGTCGAACGACATGCGCTGACCGAATGCGCGCAACGCATCGCGCGGCCCACCACTGCACCGGTGGTGCGCGTGTCGCTGCATGGCGAAGACCTCGTCCAGTGGCGCTGGGAGGCGTTGTTCGATGCGTGGTGGTCGGTCACCCATGCCATGCAGAAGCTGCGCGACAACCCGGACAGCGCCGACCAGGAGCGCGCCATTGCACGCAGTTTCAATGCGCCGGGGCTGAAGCCGAAGTTGAGCTTCGACATCGACGAGGATATTGCCGCGCCTTTCATCGCCACCGGTGCACGGCCGAAGATCGCCATCCTGCGCGAGCAGGGCGTCAACGGGCAGGTCGAGATGGCAAACGTCTTTGAACGTGCTGGTTTCCGTGCGTTCGACGTGCACATGAGCGACCTGGTCGATGGCCGCGTCGGCCTGCAGGACTTCGCTGGCCTGGTCGCCTGTGGTGGCTTCAGCTACGGCGACGTGCTGGGTGCAGGCCGCGGTTGGGCGACGTCGATCCTCGAGCGCAGCGCGCTCCGTGATGCCTTTGCCGCGTTCTTCGCGCGCGAGGACAGCTTCGCGCTGGGGGTGTGCAATGGTTGCCAGATGATCAGCCAGTTGAAGGCGATCATCCCCGGCGCCGAGCATTGGCCACAATTCCGCCGCAATGCCAGCGAGCAGTTCGAAGCGCGTACTTCATTGCTGGAAGTGGTGGAATCGCCGTCGATCCTGCTGCGGGGCATGGCGGGATCGCGCCTGCAGGTGGCGGTGGCGCATGGCGAAGGGCGTGCGGTGTTCGACAATGCCGTCGACCAGGCTGCGGCGCGCGTGGCGCTGCGCTTCATCGATGGCGAAGGCAAGGTAGCCAGCCAGTATCCGTTGAATCCAAACGGTTCTCCGGATGGCATCACCGGGCTGACCACTTCCGATGGCCGGGTCACCTTGATGATGCCGCATCCCGAACGCACCCCGCGCGCGCTCAACCTGAGCTGGGCACCGGCGGAGTGGCAGGGCGATTCGCCGTGGCTGCGGATGTTCCGCAACGCCCGCGTATGGTGCGCATGACCACCCACGGGTGATGCGGCGCGCCAGTGCCTTGGCGTATGGAGGCCCGACGGGAAACCGGCGGGCCTTTTTTATGTTGGCCGACGTTATCGACCAGACGGCGACGTTGTGGACATGGTGACGGAAGGCATCGCATCCGTCATGCGCTGACGGGTGAAGCTTATGAATGGGTAAAAATGTGATTTGCATCACGTCAATACGTTTTTGTTGGTCAAACTATTGACGTTGCCAAATGTTCACGTTACATCTTCTATCTCGTTCTGGAAGTGTTCAGTCAGCCGTACCCGCAGGATCGCGCGCACCGCTGTACGTTTCTCTGCTCGTCGTCCGGCAACTGCAGTAAATCTCGCGAACAAGCGCCCTTAGGGGACGTTGGGCCGATGCGCCCGGCGATGGCGTTGCTTTGCCCAAAACCAGTCCAACCAGGAGTCGTATCAGATGAATCGGATTTATCGCAAGGTCTGGAATAAAGCACTCGGACAGATGGTGGTGGCCTCGGAACTTGCCACTTCCGACCAGCCCGGGACCGTCATCGACAAGCGACGCCGCAATGGCAGCGCTCCGGTCCTGGTAGGCGCTTCGCTGGCACTGGCGTTGGGATGGGCGGCTGGCATGCCGCAGGCCCATGCGCAGTCGGTGGCGGTTGGCGGCAACGAAACCTGTGAACGGGTCGATGGCAGCCTGGTGGAGTGCGCGGTTGCCGGGAACGCCCGCACGAATGGCATCAATGCGATAGCGGTCGGCGCCAGCAGCGAAGCGAACGGCATGTTTGCGGTCGCCATCGGCAGCAACAGTGTCGCCAGCGCTTCACTGGCTGCGGCGTTTGGAGGCGGTGCCCAGGCGACCGGACTCGGTAGTTCTGCGCTCGGCGCGGGCAGCATCGCCTCGGCCAGCAACAGCGTGGCACTGGGTGTTGATTCGGTTGCCGACCGTGCCGACACGGTGTCGGTGGGCCATGCCGGTTCCGAGCGCCAGGTCACCAACGTGGCCGCAGGCACCGAGGGCACCGATGCGGTGAACCTGGACCAGCTGGACGAAGTGGCGGCGGTGGCCGACAACACCGCGAAGTATTTCCAGGCCACCGGCAGCGACGACAGTGATGCTGGCGCATTCGCCGCCGGCGCCAATGCCACCGCCATCGGTGAAGCCAGCAACGCGCTGGCCGATGGCAGCACCGCACTTGGCGGTGGCGCCGCGGCAGTGGCGGACAACGCCACGGCGGTGGGTTTCAATGCGCTGGCTGCCGGCCAGAACAGCGCGGCCTTCGGCAACAACGCGCAGGCCAGCGGCCCGGGCAGCGTGGCAGTGGGCGGCGTAGCCGTGGATGAAAACGGTGACCCGCTGATCACCAGCGGCGGCGTTGCCGTCGATACCGGTGCCACCAGTGCCGGCGTGGGCGGTACGGCGGTCGGTGCCAGTTCGGTTGCCAGCGGGTTTGCGTCGTCGTCGTATGGCGTCGGCGCGTATGCGGAAGGCGCGCAATCCTCTGCCTTCGGCGCGGTATCCAATGCGATCGGCGATTACTCCACCGCCATCGGCACGCAGACGGTGGCTACGGGCACCAGCAGCACCGCCATCGGTGGTCCGGCCGATCTGTTTCCCGGCCTGGGGTTCTTCGTGCAGACCCAGGCCAGCGGCGAATCAGCCACGGCCGTGGGCGCAGGCGCCATTGCCAGCGGTGACCTCAGCCTGGCGGGCGGCACCCTGAGCGAGGCGGCAGGCGAGCAATCCACGGCACTGGGCTTCTTCGCCTATGCACCCGGGGAGGGCGCAAGTGCCCTTGGCGCACAGACCTGGGCGAGCGGCGAGCTGAGCACCGCAGTGGGTTATTACAGCACTGCCCGTGGCGATAACAGCGTGGCGCTGGGCGCCAACTCGGTCGCCGACCGTGCCGACACGGTGTCGGTCGGCGGTGCCGGTTCGGAGCGCCAGGTCACCAACGTGGCCGCAGGCACCGAGGGCACCGATGCGGTGAACCTGGACCAGCTGGACGAAGTGGCGGCGGTGGCCGACAACACCGCGAAGTATTTCCAGGCGACCGGCAGCGACGACAGCGACGCCGGTGCATTTGCCGCCGGTGCCAACGCCACCGCCATCGGTGAAGCCAGCAACGCGCTGGCCGATGGCAGCACCGCACTCGGCAGTGGCGCCACGGCGGTGGCGGACAATGCCACGGCGGTGGGTTTCAATGCGCTGGCTGCCGGCCAGAACAGCGCGGCCTTCGGCAACAACGCGCAGGCCAGCGGCCCGGGCAGCGTGGCGGTGGGCGGCGTGGCCGTGGATGAAAACGGTGACCCATTGATCACCAACGGCGGCGTCGCCGTCGATACCGGTGCCACCAGCGCCGGCGTGGGCGGTACGGCGGTCGGTGCCAGTTCGGTTGCCAGCGGGTTTGCGGCGTCGTCGTATGGCGTCGGCGCGTATGCGGAAGGCGCGCAATCCTCTGCCTTCGGCGCGGTATCCAATGCGATTGGTGATTTCTCCACCGCCGTGGGCACGCAGAGTGCTGCCGTAGGCGCAGGTTCAGTAGCCGTTGGCGCTTCGTCGGAGGCAACCGGTGCGTACAGCACGGCAACCGGACAGGGCAGCCTGGCTACCGGCAGCAACAGCGTCGCCGTGGGCGGTGCGCTGTTTGGCATCCTGGCCACCGAAGCTTCAGGCGACTATTCGACTGCTGTTGGTGGCGCTGCCTGGTCGCCCGGGGCGAACAGCACCGCGCTGGGCAATGCAGCCGAATCCCGTGGTGCCAACAGCGTGGCCCTTGGTGCCGACTCGATCGCAACCCGTGCCGACAGCGTGTCGGTCGGCAACGCTGGCTTCCAGCGCCAGGTCACCAACGTGGCGGCGGGCACCGAGGGCACCGATGCGGTGAACCTGGACCAGCTGGATGAAGTGGCTGCTGTCGCCGACAACACGGCGAAGTATTTCCAGGCACAGCCGGAAACCGGCACTGACGTCGGTGCATGGGCCGAGGGCGAGGGTGCGCTGGCGGCAGGTTCGGCCAGCAATGCCATCGGCGCCGGCGCCGTGGCGCAAGGGGCCGGCGCCGCCGCGTTCGGCGATGACAGCGTCGCGCTGGGTCGCAACACCAGCGCCGACGGTGATGGCAGTATCGCCATCGGCGGCCTGGGCCAGGCCTATGACGAATACAACAGTCCCATCGTTGATGGTGATGGCAATGCCGTATTGACCGGTACCAGCGCCAGTGCGGGTTCGACGGCAATCGGCAATGCCGCATTGGCCACCGGCGTGACCAGCGCAGCATTCGGTGCGGCAGCGCAGGCCACTGGCGACAACAGCCTGGCAGCGGGCAACAAGTCGCGTGCGGTGGGCAGTTACAGCGTTGCACTGGGCGACAATGCATTCGCCAGCAGTGCCGAGAGCACGGCGGTAGGTGGATACAGCTGGGCCACCGCCGAAGGCGCCACTGCATTCGGCTCCAGCGCGTGGGCAACCGCCAGCAACGCCAGCGCGTTTGGTCCGGCAGCGTGGGCCAGCGCCACTGGCGCCACCTCCATCGGCTACAACAGTTGGGCCAATGGCAACAGTTCCACCGCGGTGGGACGCGGCGCGTTCGGCTATGGCGACTACAGCATCGCCTTGGGTTATCAAGCGCTTGGCAACGAGATCAATACGATCTCGGTGGGTACCAACTCGGAGGCGCTGGCAGAAAGCGCCATCGCCCTGGGCGCCGGCAGCAGTGCGCAGGGCGCCAACAGTGTTGCCCTTGGCGCAGGCTCTGAAGCCGTGCGCGAGTACAGCGTATCGGTAGGCAGCGAAGGCGCCGAGCGCCAGGTCACCAACGTGGCGGCAGGCACCGAGGGCACCGATGCGGTGAACCTGGACCAGCTCAACGCCGTGGCAGCGGCGGGCGAGACCACCAGCAGGTACTTCCAGGCCAGCGGTAGCGAGGACAGCGACGCGGGCGCCTATGTGGAAGGTGACAATGCCTTGGCGGCCGGCGAGGCCAGCAATGCCATCGGCGACGGTGCCGTGGCGCTCGGCAGCGGTGCCACATCGATCGGTACCAACGCCGCAGCCATCGGCTTCAACGCGCTGGCTGCGGCAGCCAATGCGACTGCCAATGGTGCCAATGCACAGGCTACTGGCGAATACGCCACTGCTACCGGTGCGGAAAGCGAAGCGTCCGGCGAACAGAGTGCGGCCTACGGCGCGGCCAGCGTGGCCAGCGGTGCAGGCAGTACCGCCACCGGCGTGTTGTCCGAAGCCAGCGGTGAAGAAGCGGTTGCCGTCGGTTATTTCAGCACTGCAGACGGAAGCGGTGCGACGGCGGTCGGCGCTGAAAGCGTGGCCATCGGCACCAGCGCGGCCAGTTTCGGTTTTGGCGCCGAAGCGACGCAGAGCTATAGCACCGCCGTGGGTGGTTTCGCCCAGGCGTCGGCCTTCAATGCCACGGCTGTCGGTAATACCGCCACGGCATCGGGTTCCAGTTCGGTGGCATTGGGCAGTGATTCGCTTGCCAGCGGTGCCTACAGCACCGCGACCGGGCAGGGCAGCCTGGCCACCGGCAACAACAGCGTGGCCGTCGGCGGCGCGCTGTTCGGCCTGCTTGCCACCGAAGCTTCCGGCGACTATTCCACCGCCGTCGGCGGTGGGGCCTGGTCGCCGGGCGTGAACAGTACCGCGCTGGGCAATGCGGCAACGTCGTCGGGCGACAACAGCGTGGCGCTGGGCGCCGATTCGGTTGCCGACCGCGATGACAGCGTGTCGGTGGGCCGTGCCGGTTCCGAGCGCCAGGTCACCAACGTGGCGGCCGGTACCGAGGGCACCGACGCGGTGAACCTGGACCAGCTGGACGAAGTGGCGGCGGTGGCCGACAACACCGCGAAGTATTTCCAGGCGACCGGCAGCGACGACAGCGACGCCGGTGCATTTGCCGCCGGTGCCAACGCCACCGCCATCGGTGAAGCCAGCAACGCGCTGGCCGATGGCAGCACCGCACTCGGCAGTGGCGCCACGGCGGTGGCGGACAACGCCACGGCGGTGGGCTTCAATGCGCTGGCTGCCGGCCAGAACAGCGCGGCCTTCGGCAACAACGCGCAGGCCAGTGGCCCGGGCAGCGTAGCGGTGGGCGGCGTGGCCGTGGATGAAAACGGTGACCCATTGATCACCAACGGCGGCGTCGCCGTCGATACCGGTGCCACCAGCGCCGGTGTGGGCGGTACGGCGGTCGGTGCCAGTTCGGTTGCCAGCGGGTTTGCGGCGTCGTCGTATGGCGTCGGCGCGTATGCGGAAGGCGCGCAATCCTCTGCCTTCGGCGCGGTATCCAATGCGATCGGCGATTACTCCACCGCCATCGGCACGCAGACGGTGGCTACGGGCACCAGCAGCACCGCCATCGGTGGCCCGGTCGACCTGATTCCCGGCCTGGGCTTCTTCATCTCCACCGAAGCCAGCGGTGAAGCGGCAACTGCGGTCGGTGCCGGCGCTTATGCCAGCGGCGACAACTCCACGGCGGTTGGCACGCTGGGCTTCGCCACCGGCGAGGACAGTACGGCGGTGGGCTACTTCTCCAGCGCCGAAGCGGGCAACTCTGTTGCATTGGGCGCCAACTCGGTCGCCGACCGTGCCGACACGGTGTCGGTCGGCGGTGCCGGTTCGGAGCGCCAGGTCACCAACGTGGCCGCAGGCACCGAAGGCACCGATGCGGTGAACCTGGACCAGCTCAACGCGGTGGCCGCGGTGGGCGAGAACACCAGCAGATACTTCCAGGCCAGCGGCAGCGAAGACAGTGACGCCGGTGCATACGTGGAAGGCGACAACGCGCTGGCGGCCGGCGAGGCCAGCAACGCGATCGGCGATGGCGCCATTGCGTTGGGCAGCGGTGCCACGGCGTTGGGCACCAACGCGGCAGCGGTCGGCTTCAATGCGCTGGCCGCTGCGGAAAATGCCACCGCCAGCGGATTCAATGCACAGGCGGTTGCCGCCAATGCCACTGCCAGCGGTGCCAATGCACTGGCCAATGGCGAGTATGCAACCGCCACCGGCTCCGAAAGCGAGGCGTCCGGCGAGCAGAGTGCAGCTTACGGTGCCGCGAGCGTGGCCAGTGGGGCAGGCAGTACTGCCAGCGGCGTGTTGTCCGAAGCCAGCGGTGAAGAAGCGGTCGCGGTGGGCTACTTCAGCACTGCCGACGGCAGCGGTGCCACCGCCGTCGGCGCCGAAAGCGTGGCGATCGGAACCACGGCGGCCAGCTTCGGTTTCGCGGCCGAGGCGACGGCCGGTTACAGCACGGCCATCGGTGGCTATGCCGATGCATCGGCTTTCAACGCCACTGCACTGGGCAGCTTCGCCAATGCCTCCGGTGCCAACTCGCTGGCGCTGGGCGGTGATTCGGTGGCCAGTGGTGCCTATAGCACCGCGGCCGGCCAGGGCAGCCTGGCCACTGGCACCAACAGCGTGGCCGTCGGTGGCACGCTGGGCGGGCTGTTCGCCACCGAAGCATCTGGAAATTACTCCACCGCCGTCGGTGGTGGTGCCTGGTCGCCGGGCGTGAACAGTACCGCGCTGGGCAATGCAGCCATTTCCGAAGGCCTCAACAGCGTGGCGCTGGGTGCCGATTCGATTGCCGAACGCGATGACAGCGTGTCGGTCGGCAGTGCCGGCGCTGAGCGCCAGATCACCAACGTGGCCGCCGGTACCGAGGGCACCGATGCGGTGAACCTGGACCAGCTCAACGCGGCGACGGCGGCAGGGGAGAACGCCAGCAAGTACTTCCAGGCCAGCGGCAGCGATGACAGCGACGCCGGCGCATACGTGGAAGGCGACAACGCCCTGGCGGCCGGCGAGGCCAGCAATGCGATCGGCGATGGTGCGGTAGCGTTGGGCAGCGGTGCCACCTCGATTGGCAGCAATGCGGCGGCGGTTGGCTTCAACGCGCTGGCCGCTGCGGAAAATGCCACCGCCAATGGCGCCAATGCGCAGGCCGTGGCCGCCAATGCCACCGCCAGCGGCGCCAGTGCGCTGGCCAATGGCGAGTACGCAACGGCCACGGGTGCGGAGAGCGTGGCATCCGGCGAGCAGGGTTCGGCCTACGGTGCCGCAAGCGTGGCCAGCGGCGATGGCAGTACCGCCGCGGGTGCATTGGCGGATGCCAGCGGCGTGGAGGCGGTCGCGGTCGGCTACTTCAGCAATGCAGCTGGCGATGCAGCGACTGCAGTCGGTGCGGAAAGCTCGGCCGATGGCAGTATCGCGGCGGCGCTGGGCTTCCGCGCGGAGGCCAGCGGGGACTTCAGCACGGCTGTCGGTGGCCTGGCCGAGGCCACGGCCTTCAACGCCACCGCGGTCGGCAATTCGGCGGTCGCCTCGGGATCCGGCTCGCTGGCACTGGGCGGTGATGCGGTGGCCAGCGGTGCCCGCAGCGTGGCACTGGGTGCGGGCTCCCAGGCGCTTGAGGCCAACGTGGTGTCGGTGGGCGGCGGTGCCGGCGGCAGTGCGCCTGCCACGCGCCGTATCGTCAACGTCGCCGAGGGACGCTTGACGGCGGACAGCACCGATGCGGTGACCGGCTCGCAGCTGACGGTGACCAACCAGCGTGTCGGTGCAGTGGAAAACCGGGTCAGCGACATCGACACCCGGATCGGCAGCATCGAGGTCACCAGTTCGAATTCGCTGGCCTACGACGACAGCGATCGTGGCCGGCTGACCCTGTCGGGAGACCAGGGCACCACGATCGACAACGTCGCCAGCGGCAGCATCGCCAGCGGCAGCCGCCAGGCGGTCAATGGTGACCAGTTGTTCCAGTCGCTCAGCAATGCCGCCAGCATGCTCGGTGGCGGCGCCAGCGTGGGCCTGCAGGGTGTGTTCGTCGCGCCCAACTACGTGATCCAGGGCAACACCTACAACAACGTCGGTGATGCGTTGAGCGCGCTGGATACACGGGTATCTTCGCTGGGCCAGAGCCTGGCCTCCGGCTCCCCCGTCAGCACCACGCCCACGCCCACGCCGGCTGCCGGCGGCGGCTCGGGGCCGTCTACCGCGGGTGCCGGAAGCCTGCCGGCGACCGTCCCCGCTGCCGATGCCAGCCCTGCAGCGGTGGTGGGCCAGGGTGCGGTCGCCAGCGGCGCCGGTGCCACCGCAATTGGCCTGGGTGCCACCGCATCGGGCGACAATTCGGTGGCGCTGGGCCAGGGCTCGGTGGCCGACCGTGCCAACACCGTTTCGGTGGGCAGCACCGGCAACGAGCGCCAGGTCACCAACGTGGCGGCGGGTACCGAGGCTACCGATGCGGTCAACAAGGACCAGCTGGACCAGGGCGTGGCTAGTGCCAACAGCTATACCGATACGCGTTTCTCCACCCTGTCCGACAGCTTCGACGTGTTCAAGGGCGAGATCGACGGCAAGCTGCGCCACATGGACCGCCGCATCGACCGCCAGGGCGCGATGAGCTCGGCGATGCTCAACATGGCCACCAGTGCTGCCGGTATCCGCACGCAGAACCGGGTGGGTGTCGGTGTCGGTTTCCAGGGGGGCGAATCGGCGCTGTCGCTGGGTTACCAGCGTGCCATCAGCGATCGCGCCACGGTGACCTTCGGTGGCGCATTCAGCGGTGACGACAGTTCGGTCGGCATGGGTGCCGGTTTCGGCTGGTAACCCACTGCAGGTGACGGCCACGGGCCGTCACCACCACCTCCATCCATGTGGCGACCTCCCGGTCGCCACCCACAAGTGAGGCCTGAGGGGGCGGGTCACGGCAACCCTGGCATGGCCGGCCAGGGGTGGTCGCAAGGAAGTAAGGCCGCAGGTTTGGTTCCACCATCGACCCAGAAGAGGATTTCGACGTGATCAAGAAGCAGAACCTCCGCATCAACGTACTCGCCGCTGCCGTGCTGTCGATGACCGCCGGCATGGGCATGGCGCAGGCCGCAGACTTCAAAGTCAGCGCGCCACAGAAATCCACCACTGCCCAGCAGCAGGGCGTGGACCGCATCATCGTGAAGTACCACGCCGGCACGGCCGCAGCGAGGGACAGTTCGGCCAAACTGTCGGTGGTCAATTCCGCCTTTGCCCGCGCGTCGCTGTCTGGCGTCACTGCAAACGCCAACGCACGCGTTGCCGCGTTCAGCCCGCAGGTCGTACGCAGGCTGGGTGTCGGCGCCGACCTGGTCCACTTGAAGTCGCGCCTGGGCGCTGCGGACCTGGCCAAGGTGCTGGCCGAACTGAAGGCAGATCCGTCGGTGCAGTACGCCGAAGCGGACGTCAAGCTGCAGCGCGTCGACCTGCGTCCGCGCGAAGTGTCGCCGCAGCTGGTGCCTGACGACCCGTACTACGCGCAGTACCAGTGGCACCTGAGCAGTGCCACCGGCGGCATCAACGCGCCGGCTGCCTGGGATGTCGCCCAGGGCGAAGGCGTGGTGGTGGCGGTGCTGGATACCGGCATCCTGCCCGAGCATCCGGATTTCTCCGGCAACCTGCTGGAAGGCTACGATTTCATCAGCGACGCGGAAACGTCGCGTCGCGCCACCGATGACCGCGTGCCGGGCGCGCTGGACCAGGGTGACTGGGTAGAGAACGACAACGAGTGCTATGCCGGTTCGCTGGCCGAAGACAGCTCCTGGCACGGTACCCATGTCGCCGGCACCATCGCCGAATCGACCAACAACGGTGTCGGCATGGCCGGCGTGGCGTACAAGGCACGCGTGCTGCCGGTGCGCGTGCTCGGCAAGTGCGGTGGCTACCTGTCCGATATCGCCGACGCGATCACCTGGGCATCCGGCGGCACCGTGACCGGCATTCCGGCCAACGCCAACCCGGCCGAGGTCATCAACATGAGCCTGGGCGGAGGCAGCGCCTGCGACGCGCTGTACCAGGACGCCATCGACGGTGCCGTGTCGCGCGGTACCACCGTGGTGGTGGCTGCCGGCAACTCGGCCGCCAATGCAGCCAACTTCCGCCCGGCCAGCTGCAACAACGTCGTGGCCGTTGGTGCTGCCCGCATCACCGGTGGCATCGCGTCCTATTCCAACTTCGGCGCGGTGGTGGACCTGGCCGGTCCGGGCGGTGGCGGTGGCGTGGATGGCAATCCGGGCGGCTACGTCTGGCAGGCAGGCTACGACGGCGCGACCACGCCCACCTCCGGTGCCTATACCTATATGGGCATGGCCGGCACCTCGATGGCTTCGCCACACGTGGCGGCCGTCGCGGCGCTGGTACAGGGCGCAGTGGCCGACGCCGGCAGGGATCCATTGACTCCGGCGCAGCTGGAAACGCTGCTCAAGCAGACGGCGCGCAACTTCCCGGTAACCATCCCGGCGGGCACGCCGATCGGTACCGGCATCGTCGATGCCAAGGCAGCCCTGGACGAGGCGCTGAAGGAGCCGTGCACCGAAGATTGCGGCCCGACCGCGATCCCGCTGACCAACAAGGTCGCCGTCGCCGGAATCACCGGCGCGGCAGGCAGCGAAGCGCTGTACAGCTTCGAAGCCAGCGCGGGCAAGGTGGTGAGCTTCGTCACCTATGGCGGCACCGGCAATGTGTCGATCTATGTAGGCGAAGGCAGCGAGCCGACCACCACTGCGTTCAAGGCCAAGTCCTCGCGCGCGGGCAATGCGGAAACGGTGCGCATCACTGCGCCGGTAGCCGGGACCTATTACATCAAGGTTGTCGGTGAAGCCGCATTCACCGGCGTCAGCCTGCTCGCCACGCAGTAAGTCCGCTACCTGGAAGAGGGGCCCGCCAGCACCTGCTGGCGGGCCTTTTTGTTTGGATCCGTCGCATTTTTCGCCCTTGGAGCGGCTGTGGGCAATGGCTAACTGCTACAGTCTGGACACCTGCAGACGAGGCTGTTTGTGAACGCGGTTGCTGAACCTGCCAACCTGGGCAATGCCGAAGCGCCCTTGATTGCCGCGCTGCTGGCGCGCGGGCGATTGAAGGAGACCGACCTGGGCCGTGCACGCACGCTGCATGCCGAATCCGGCGGCAGCCTGATGTCGCTGCTGGTCCGGTTGGGGCTGGTGTCCGAGCGCGACCAGGCGCAGATCAGCGCCGACGTGCTGGGCTTGCCACTGCTGGACGCACGGCAGATGCCGGAAACACCGCCGCCGTCATTGGCAGATGCGCTGCCGGTGTCGCTGCGTTTCCTCAAGCAGTTCCATGTCTGTCCCATCGCGCTGGATGAAAGCGGGCTGCTGCTGTGGCAGGCCGATGTGCATGATCCGTATCCCTGCCAGGCCATCGCATTGGCGATGGGCGTGGCGGTACATCCGCGCGTGGGCCAGCGATCGGAAATCGATGACCAGATCGAGCGTTGGTTCGGCCAGGGACGCAGTGCCATGGGGGCCATCGTCGAGACCGCCGACGGCGAGGGCGCCGCCGTGGACGATATCGAACACCTGCGCGATCTCGCTTCCGAAGCGCCGGTGATCCGGCTGGTGAACCTGGTGATCCAGCGTGCGGTGGAGCTGCGCGCCTCGGATATCCATGTCGAGCCGTTCGAGAACCGGCTGAAGGTGCGTTATCGGGTAGATGGCGTACTGGTGGAAGGCGAGAGCCCTCCGGCCAACCTGACCGCCGCGGTGATCAGCCGCATCAAGATCATGGCGCGGTTGAACATCGCCGAACGCCGGCTGCCGCAGGATGGCCGCATCATGCTGCGGGTGCAGGGCAAGGAACTTGACCTGCGGGTCAGCACGGTGCCCACCGCGCATGGCGAAAGCGTGGTGATGCGCCTGCTTGACCGCGAGACGGTGGTATTCGACTTCCACCGGCTTGGCTTCACCGATGAGTTCCTGCCCGCCTTCCGCAGGGTGCTCGAACAGCCGCACGGCATCCTGCTGGTGACCGGGCCGACCGGCTCGGGCAAGACCACCACGCTGTACACCGCGCTGAGCCAGCTCAACACCGCCGACGTCAAGATCATCACGGTCGAAGACCCGGTGGAGTACCAGATCGAAGGCATCAACCAGATCCAGGCCAAGCCGCAGATCGGGCTGGATTTCGCCAATGCCCTGCGCAGCATCGTGCGCCAGGATCCGGACATCATCATGATCGGCGAAATGCGCGACCTGGAAACCGCGCGCATCGCGATCCAGTCCGCGCTCACCGGCCACCTGGTGCTGTCCACGCTGCATACCAACAACGCAGCCGGTGGCATCACCCGCCTGCTGGACATGGGGGTGGAGGATTACCTGCTGACCTCCACCATCAACGGCATCCTGGCCCAGCGCCTGGTGCGGCGGCTGGAACCCACCCACGCAGAGCGCTACGAGGCCTCGCCCGAAGAGATCGAACGGTTCGACCTGCGCCGCCTGCAGCCGCAGGGAACCATCCACCTGTTCCGGCCGCGGCCCTCGGCGCTGTCCCCGACCGGCTACCTGGGCCGCACCACCATCGTCGAATTCCTGGTGATGGACGACGAGCTGCGCAGGGCGGTGATGCGTCGCGACGGCATGGGCGAAATCGAGCGCATCGCCCGCAGCGGTGGCATGCGCACCATGTATGAAGATGGCCTGCTGAAGGCGCTGGCCGGCCAGACCACGCTTGAAGAGGTGCTGCGCACCACCGAGGAAAGCTGAGCATGCCGGTGTACCGCTACAAGGCGTTGGACGCACACGGCGAAGTGGTGGACGGCCAGATGGAGGCGCCGAGCCAGGCCGAGCTGGTGGTCCGCCTGCAGGAGCAGGGGCATCTGCCGATGGACACCCGGCTGGCCAGCGAGGGCGGCCTGGACGGCAGCCGGTGGCGCAACCTGTTCAAGCCGCGGCCCTTCCAGGGCGCGGCGCTGCTGCAGTTCACCCAGCAGCTGTCCACCCTGCTGGGTGCGGGCCAACCGCTGGATCGCGCGCTGACCATCCTGTTGAGCCTGCCTGAAGACGAACGCTCGCGGCGCGTGGTCAACGAAATCCGCGACACCGTCCGCGGTGGCGCGGCATTGTCCACCGCGTTGGAGCGCCAGCACGGATTGTTCTCGCGCCTGTACGTCAACATGGTGCGCGCAGGCGAGGCCGGCGGCAGCCTGCACGATACGCTGCAACGGCTGGCTGATTACCTCGAACGCAGCCGCGCGCTGCAGGGCAGGGTGGTCAATGCATTGATCTATCCGGCTATCCTGCTGGTGGTGGTGGGCGGCGCGCTGCTGTTCCTGCTCGGTTACGTGGTGCCGCAGTTCGCACAGATGTACGAAAGCCTCGACGTGGAGCTGCCCTGGTTCACCCAGTGGGTGCTGCAGGTTGGCTTGCTGGTACGCGATGGCTGGATCTTCTTCATCGTGGTGCCGGCGGTGCTGGCATGGTTGCTGGAACGCAAGGCGCGGCAACCCGCTTTCCGCCTGGCGCTGGATGGCTGGCTGCTGCGGCGCAAGGGTATTGGAACCCTGCTGGGCAAGCTGGAAGCGGCACGCCTGGCGCGCACCCTGGGTACGCTGCTGCGCAATGGCGTGCCCTTGCTGGCGGCACTGGGCATTGCCCGCAACGTGCTGGGCAACCGTGCGCTGGCCGCCGACGTGGATGCCGCCAGCGAGGAAGTCAAGAACGGCAATGGGCTGTCGGCGGCGCTCGGGCGCGGCAAGCGTTTCCCGCGGTTGGCCCTGCAGATGATCCAGGTCGGCGAAGAATCCGGCGCCTTGGATGGCATGCTGATGAAAACGGCGGATACCTTCGAGCAGGAAACCGCGCGCAGCATCGACCGGTTGCTGTCGGCGATGGTACCGGCGATCACGCTGGTGCTGGCGTCGGTGGTCGGCCTGGTGATCATCGCCGTGCTGGTGCCGATGTATGACCTCACCAATGCCATCGGTTGACGATGCCCATCCCCTCCATGCTTTTCCAGACACAGGAACGCTGCTGATGAAACGACGTGCCATTCCCCGCATTTCCTCGCCGCGCCGGCAGTCCGGCATGAGCCTGCTGGAAATCATCATCGTCATCGTGTTGATCGGCGCCGTGCTCACCCTGGTCGCCAGCCGCGTACTGGGCGGTGCCGACCGCGGCAAGGCCAACATCGCCAAGGCCCAGGTGCAGACCGTGGCCAGCAAGGTCGACACCTACCGGCTCGATACCAATCGCCTGCCGTCGAAGCTGGACGAACTCGTTACCCAGCCGGCAGGTGTCAATGGCTGGATGGGTCCCTATGCCAAGGCGTCGGACCTCAATGATCCATGGGGCCGTCCGCTGGAGTATCGTGCGCCGGGCGAAAACCAGGATTACGAGCTGGTCAGCCTGGGCAAGGACGGCAAGGCCGGCGGCACCAGCTTCGATGCGGACATCCGCTACGAGCAGTGACAGCGACCGGCCTGGCCATGACCCTGCGTGGTGCGCGTCGGCAGGACATGCGCGGCATGTCCCTGCTGGAGATGCTGCTGGTCATCGCGCTGATCGCCGCGGTGGGGCTGCTCACGGCCGGAATGTTCTCGCGCGGGATGGGGGGGATGCAGTTGCGCAACGCCGGCAAGGACATGGCCAACCAGTTGCGACAGACGCGTGCCGAAGCCATCGCGCGCGGCACGCCGCAACGTTTCGTCATTACCCCGCGTGAGCGCCACTGGCAAAGCGCGCCAGGACGACAGGGAACGCTGCCCGACGCGTTGCAGGTCGAATTTGAAGGGGCGTCGCAGCTGCAGCACGACGCTGGCGAGGGCGTGATCGAATTCCATCCCGATGGCGGCGCCAGCGGCGGACGCATCGTGCTCAAGCGCGGTGATGCGCGCTGGCGCATCGACGTGGGCTGGCTGACCGGTGAAGTGACCTCACGGCCGGAGCGCGCGCCATGACGCACGCCGTTGCGCGACCCAGGGCCCGTTCCGGTCCCCCACGGCGGCATGCACATGGCTTCACGCTGTTGGAGGTGCTGGTTGCCTTCGCCCTGCTGGCACTGTCCTTGACCCTGCTGCTGGGCACGCTGTCGGGTGCGGCACGGCAGGTCGGCCAGGCCGACCTGCGTTCACGTGCAGTGCTGCACGCGCAGTCGTTGCTGGCGGGTGCCGGCGTGCAGGCGCCACTGCAGGAAGGCCGCCAACTGGGGCAATGGGAAAACAACCGCTACCAGTGGTCGTTGCAGGTGCGGCCGTACGTGGAGCCGCGTGCCGGAAATGCCGCCAGCGACATCGCGGCCGGCCCGCGGCTGGTGGAACTGGAACTGCAGGTGCGCTGGGCACAGCAGCGCGGTGGCCAACTGACCTGGCGCACCCTGCGCCTGCTTCCGCCGGTGCTGGAGAGCGCTCCATGAGGCGCACCGTACGCGGCTTCACCCTGATCGAAGTGTTGCTGGCCACGGCGTTGCTGGCCGGTGGCCTCGCGCTGGCGTTCGTCACGGTGCGTTCGGCGATGACCATCAGCCAGCGTGGCGAGGCCATCGCAGCCGACAATGAGCGCATGCGCGCGGTGCAGGGCCTGCTGCGGCGCCAGCTGGCGCAGGCACTGCGCAGCCCGATCGACCCCCTGGACCCCGCGCGCGAACCCCTGTACTTCGTCGGCGAAGCCCAGCGGCTGCGCTTTGTCTCCGAGCTTCCCGGTTACCTGGGGCGCGGAGGCAGCTACGTGCACGACCTGCAGGTGGTGCGTGGCACGCGGGGCGTGCGCCTGCAGCTGGGCCTGGTGATGGTGCAGGACGGTGAGCAGATCGCCGAAACGCCCGCGCGCGCGCCGGAACTGCTGGCCGACGACCTGCGCCGGGTGACATTGCGCTATCGCGGGCGTGATGCGGCCAGTGGGCAGCTCACCGAGTGGGAGCCGGTCTGGGCCGATACCCGTCATCCGCCATTGCTGGTGTCCATCCAGGTCGACCCATTGCAGGGAACCCCCTGGCCTGAGTTGCTGGTAGCGCTGGAGAATGCCAGCCAGGGGAGCAGCCGATGAGCGCGTGCGGCAACCGCAACCCACGCGGCGCGGCCCTGGTGCTGGTGCTGTGGCTGGTGGCGCTGCTGACCGCGCTGGTCGGTGCATTCGCACTGTCCGCGCGCATCGAGCACCTGCAGCAGCGGGTGCAGGACGATACCGGCCGCGCCCAGGAAATCGGGCGTGCCGGGGTGGCGTACGCGATGTCGCGCCTGCGTGCGGACCCCTTGCGGCCACCCTGGCAGCCTGATGGCCGGCTGTACCGTTGGAGCTTCGACGGCGCGCGGGTGGACATCCGTGTCGAGGATGAGAGCGGGAAGATCAACATCAACCTGGCTGACCTGCAACTGCTGCAGGCGTTCCTGCAGGCGCTGGACGTGCCGGCGGAACAGGCCGCGCACCTGGCCGGGGCGATTGTCGACTGGCGCGATGCCGACGACCTGAGCCCGCCCGGGGGCGGTGCCGAGGCCCCGGACTATGTCGCCGCAGGCCTGCCCTATGGGCCGCGCAATGCGCGTTTTGACACGTTGGGCGAACTGCAGCGCGTGTTGGGCATGACGCCGGCGCTGTATCGGAAGATGCGGCCGATGCTGAGCCTTTATGGGCGCCAGGCACGCCCGGATCCCCGATTCGCCAAGGGCCCGGTGCTGACGGCGCTGGGCCTGGATGCCGCGCTGATGCTGGCCCAGCGCGAGCAGCAACAGCAGGGGGCTGGTGGAATGTCGGATACGCCGGCCCTTGCCAGCGGCAGTGGCACCTATAGTATCGAGTGCCGCGTAACGGATCAGCGCGGACGGGTCGCGGTCAGCCGCGCGGTGGCACGCAACAGTCGCAGCGTCGCCACGGGGCAGGCATACACAGTGCTTCAATGGGAGCAGGGAATGGCGTCGCAATGACTGCATGGCAGGACGGTTTCAGGCAGGTGGCAGGCCAGGTTGCGCCGCGCGCCGGCCATTTCCTGCGCTGGTGGCGCGGGTCGCTGCTGGCGTGGTTGCCGTTGCGCTGGCAGTGGGCGCTTGGCTGGGCGCCCGCGCGCCTGTTGCTGCAGGTCAAGGGTGACGTGCTGCTGTTGACCCGTGAAGTGGGGTCGCAGCGTATCGAGGCGGGGCGCCTGCCCTGGCCCTGCGAAGCGACGGCGTTGTCGCAGGTACTCGAGCCGCGCGTGCACCGGTTGCCGCGGTTCTGGCTGATCGCCGCCGACCAGGTGCTGCGGCGTACGTTGCGGCTGCCGTCCACGGCGGCCGAACGCCTGCACGATGTCATGGCCTACGAGATCGACCGGCAGACGCCCTTCACCGCCGAGCAGGTCAGCTTCGATGTCCGTCCGCTGGGCCTGGTGTCGCCAGAACAGCTGGAAGCGGAGCTGGTGGTCCTGCCGCGGGTGCGCCTGGAACAATGGCAACAGTCCGTCGGCAGCTGGGCCGATGCCGTGGGCGGCATCGATGTCCTCGGCGAGGATGGCAGTCCGCTGCAGGTCAACCTGATGCCCATGGCGCAGCGCCAGCGCACGGGTAACCCGCAACTGCGCGTGGAACTGCTGTTGGCATGTGCGGCGGTGGTGATGCTGCTGCTGGCGGGCAGCCAGCTGCTGGACAACCGTGAACAGGCTGCCGACGCACTGCGCGGCGACGTAGAGCGCAGCGCCCGTAATGCCCGTGGCGTCGCTGACGAGCGCGCGCAACTGCAGGCGCTGGTGGACGGCGCGGCCTTCCTGGACCAGCAACGTGCGCAGCGTCCGGCCATGTTGTCCTTGTGGAACGAACTCAGCCGGCTGCTACCCGACGGCACTTACCTGGAAAAGATGGGCGTGGAAGGCAACCAGCTGCAGCTGATCGGCCTGAGCCGCGAAGCCAACCAGCTCGTCCCGTTGCTGCAGGGCTCGGCCTTGTGGCAGCGGGTGAACCTGACCGGCGTGCTGCAGGCAGACGGCAGTGCCGGTGGACGTGATCGCTTCACCCTGACCGCCGAGCTGCGCCCTGTCGCCGCAGTTGCCACGGTGCCTGCGAAGGAGGCGGCCGATGCCGATGCCACCCACCGCCCGTGACCGTTGGCTGGCCCTGGCATTGCTGTTGGCCGTGCTGGGGCTGGGTTACCTGTTGCTGGTGCATCCCTGGTTCACCGTGCCCTGGCGTGCGATCGACCAGGAAATCGTGGCACTGCAGGAGCGCCAGCAGCGCGTCCAGGCACAATTGGACCAGCAGCCACAGGTCGAGGCACGCCTGCGCGAGGTGCGCGACAGCCTGCGGCAGCGTCCCGGCTTCCTGGCCGAAGCCACCGCAGAGGGCGCGGCGGCTGCACTCGGCGCGCGCGTGCAGGATGCCGTGCTGTCGGCCAGCCCCGGCAACCAGGCATGCGTGGTCAGCAACCGCACGCCGATGCCCGACAACCGTAGCGATGCCACGCGTGTGCGGGTGGCGATGCAGGTAAGGTTGCGCTGTGGCGTGGAGGAAATGGCCAACGTGCTGCATACGCTGGAGACCGGTACGCCCCGATTGTTCGTGGAGAACCTCAACATCCTCGCGCAGCGTTTCCAGCAATCCCCGGATGAGGCGGGAACCGGGTTGGACGTATCCTTCGAACTGGTGGGCTACCTGCAACCCACGACGGGTGTGAACCCCCTGCCGGCGCGCCCTGCGGAAGAGGCGGCAGCGCCACCGCCACCGGCCGCCGATGAAGGGGAGCCGGTGCCGGCGGGCTCGCCGGACGATGCGGCTACCGTTGGTCCGTCCAGTGACGCGGTGCCGGAAGAGGGGGGCATTGCCGATGCGGATTGATCGGTTCAGCCTGCGTGGGTGGATACTGCTGGGCCTGGCCATGGTGGCCGCGCTGTCCTGGTTGGCCGCGTTGTCGGGGCTGGGACGACAGATCAGTGCACGCGCCGATGTCGTCGCCGCCCATCCCCCGTTGCCCACGCTTGGACCACTGGCGGATGATCCGATGACCGTGCCGGCCAGCCATGCGGCCATCAGCGAACGCCCTGTGTTCGCCGAAGACCGGCGCCCGCATCCGTTCCGGCTGGGGGGACCGGCAGCATCCAACACCGGATCGTTGCGCCTGACCGGCGTGCTGTTGGCCGGCGATTTCGGCATGGCCACCCTGACCAGCGAACAGAATCGTTCGTTGCGCCTGCGCCTGGGCGGTGACGCGGTGGAAGGCTGGCAGTTGCTGGCGCTGGAACCGCGGCGGGCGACGGTGCTGGGTCCCGAGGGGGCACAGGTGCTGGAGCTGAGCGTCTTTGATGGACAGGGAGGGGAGGCACCGACCCAACTGCATGACCCACGCTCCGGCAATGGCGCCGCGCCTCCGGTATTGCCACCTCCGCCCGTGCCACGGCCTGCGCAGCCGGCGCGAGGCGCCGCCGCTGAAACGACAGCTCCCCCCGTGCCGGCACAAGGGGTCCCGGCAGCGTCGGAGCAGCCGTCGAACCAGGGGCCCAGTGAAGAACAGATGCGTGCGATCCGCGAGCGCATCCGCGCCCGTCGCGAACAACTGCAACAGCAACAGCAACAACGCCAGCCGACGCCGCCCCCCGGCGGCGGCGCCAACCCTTAGAGTGAAAGCATGAACCTGCGTTTCCTTTCCTGCTCGTTCGCCCTGGCCCTGCTGGTCGGCTGCAGCACCGCGCCGACGCCGGACGTACGCCGCAATGCGCGCCTGGATACCGGCGTGGACGTTCCGGTGGCTGTCGCTGGCGATGACGACCAGTCGGGTCCCAAGGCGGTGATACGTCGCGGCACCGGCACGGTGATCAACCGCAGTGCCGCCGCGTCGCCGGCACCGTCGCTGTCGCAGGCCAGCAGCGGTGATGCCACGTTCAACTTCGAAGGCGAATCCGTGCATGCGGTGGTCAAGGCCATCCTGGGCGACATGCTGGGCCAGAATTACGTCATCGCCCCGGGCGTGCAGGGCACGGTGACCCTGGCCACGCCCAAGCCGGTGTCCGGGGCACAGGCGCTGAACCTGCTGGAAATGGTGCTGGGCTGGAACAATGCACGCATGGTGTACAGCGGTGGCCGCTACAACATCGTGGCTGCCGACCAGGCGCTGGCCGGCACCGTCGCGCCGAGCACCGCGCCTGCTGCCAGCGCGCGCGGCTTCGAGGTCCGCGTGGTGCCGTTGCAGTACATCTCCGCCACCGAAATGAAGAAGGTGCTGGAGCCCTACGCGCGGCCCAACGCCATCGTCAACGTCGACAGCGGCCGCAACGTGATCACCCTGGGCGGCACGCGGAGCGAACTGGAGAACTACCTTCGCACCGTCGAAATCTTCGACGTCGACTGGCTGTCCGGAATGTCGGTCGGCGTGTTCCCCATCTCCTCGGGCAAGGCCGAACAGGTCGCGGCGGACCTGGAGAAGATCTTCGGCGAAGAGAGCAAGACGCCCAGCGCCGGCATGCTGCGCTTCCTGCCGCTGGAGAACGCCAACGCGGTGCTGGTGATCACTCCGCAGGCGCGTTACCTGGACCAGATCCAGCAGTGGCTGGACCGCATCGACACGGCAGGCGGTGCCCCGCGCCTGTTTTCCTACGAGCTGCGCTACATCAAGGCGCGCGACCTGGCGGAGCGGCTGGCCGAAACCTTCGGCAGTGGCGATGGCCGGGGGAGCCGTGGTGGCGACAGCACCTCGCTGGCGCCAGGCGGGTCCTCGTCGCTGCTGGACAGCAGCGGCAACGACCGTGGCCAGGACAGCATGGATTCCTTCAGCGGAACCGGCAGCTCGACCGGTGGCACCAGCGGGCAGGGCGGCATGAGCCTGCCGCAGCGCCAGTCCGGCAACGTGAGTGTCAACCTGGAGGTGGAGGGCGACAAAGTCGGGGTTTCCGCCGTGGAGGAAACCAACGCGCTGCTGGTGCGCGCCACGCCGCAGGCATGGCGTTCCATCCGCGAGGTGGTGGAAAAGCTGGACGTGATGCCGATGCAGGTGCACATCGAGGCGCAGGTCGCCGAAGTCTCGCTGCAGGGCGAACTCAGCTATGGCGTGAACTGGTACTTCGAGAACGCCGTGCAGGGGGCGTCCTATACCGGAGCGGTGGGCGGGGCCACCCTGCCCAACGCTGCCGGGCGTGATGTATGGGGCACCTACGCCGGTTCGATCACCGGCAGCAGTGGGCTGGGTTGGACGTTCCTTGGCCGCAATGCCGCCGCCGTGGTCAGCGCACTGGACAAAGTGACCGACCTGCGCCTGCTGCAGACGCCATCCATCTTCGTGCGCAACAACGCCGAAGCCACGCTCAACGTCGGCGACAAGGTGCCGATCAACACCACCACCGTCAATACCGGCGTTGGTACCAGCAGCTACAGCCAGGTCCAGTACATCGACACCGGCGTGATCCTGAAAGTCCGCCCGCGGGTCACCCGTGACGGCACCGTCTTCATGGACATCGTGCAGGAAGTCAGCAGCGCCGAAGACGTCGCCCGCGACTGCAATCCGCAGGAAAGCAACTGCAATCCGCGCATCTCCACCCGCAAGCTGTCCACCGAGGCGGCCGTGCAGAGCGGGGACACCATCATGCTGGCCGGCCTGATCACCGACAGCGGCACCGATGGCCACAGCGGCATCCCGGGCCTGAGCCGCATTCCCGTGCTGGGTGCGCTGTTCGGCAGCAAGACCCGCAACAGCCGGCGTTCGGAGGTGATCGTCCTGCTCACCCCGACCATCGTCCGCAATGGCCAGGAGTCGCGCCAGCTGACCGACGAGTACAGCCGTCGCTTCCGCGCGATGGAGCCGATCGACGGCGCTGGCAAGAAGTAGCGCACGGCAAAGGCAGTCGCATCCAGGCTGCCTGGCTTGCTAGGCTTGGGGAAACACGGCCGAGGCAACCGCCCGCCGTGCATCCACCAGCGGAGGCGGGATGGGGGCGATCGTGTTGTTGCCGTTGGGCGTGGACGATTCAGCGCTGGACCGCTGTCTTGCGGCACTGGACCACGGCACGGCCGCCGGGACCGCCGTCTGGCTGGCCGACGATGCCCAGGCGGGTCCGCGCGCGCAGGCGGTGGTGGAACATTGGCTGGCCCACACCCCGTTGCAGGCGGAGTACACGCGCCGCGCCCGGCCCTTGGGTGAGGTCGCCCATCTGGACGAGATGCTGCATGCCTGTGCTGGCCTGGATGTTGCGGTGCTGGCTCCGGACAGCGTGCCGGCGCCCGGCTGGCTGGACCAGTTGCAGGCCTGTTTTGCCCGTGATGCGTCCGTTGCCACTGCCACCCCGTGGTGCAACGCCGGCGAAACGGTGGCCTGGCCACGGATGGGTGAGATCAATCCTCTGCCGGAATCGTTGGAAGCCCTGGCCCATGCCTGTGCCGACCTGCCGCCGCAACATCCCGAGCTCCCGTCTGCGGTCACCCATGCGGTGCTGGTGCGTGGCAATGCCCGGCGCCGTGCAGGTGGGCTGGATGTGCAGAGTTATGGCGGTTGGAACGCCGCGCTGGTCGACCTCGGACTGCGCATGAGCGGCCTGGGATGGCGCAATGTCCTGTGCGAGAGCGCCTTCGTGGCCCGTGCGGGCGAGGGCGGCAACCATCCGGGTGACCTGGAAGCGCTGGCCAACCGCTGGCCGGCATGGACGCCGCGGTTGGCGGACTTCCTGATGCACGATCCCCTGCACGAGGTGCGCACGCAACTGCAGGCGCGCTACCGGCAGGCGATAATGCCGCAGGCGCAGGCGGATCTGTTCGGTGCGCCATCGCCGCCGCAGGAGCCGTCCGCTTGAACCATGCCATCGTCGCCGTCGTCGTCACGTTCCAGAGCGGCAGCACCATCGATGCCTGCCTGCAACGCCTGCGCGATGCTCGTGACATCGCCGAGATCCGGGTGGTCGACAACGGCTCCTCGGACGATACCGTCGAGGTCCTGCAGCGCCATGCCAGCCATGATGCGCGGGTGCGCTTCATCGCCAATCCGGACAATCCCGGATTCGCGGCCGCCAACAACCAGGGCGTCGCCGCGTCGCAGTCGCCGTGGCTGGCCTTCATCAACCCCGATGTGATGGTTGATGCCGGAACGCTGGCAACGCTCCGTGAGCGTGCGCTGCCACTGGGTGACTGCCTGCTGGGGGTGGAGCAGGTGGACGAGCAGGGGCGGCAGGATGAGGCAGTGCGTCGTCGCGATCCGGACTTCCTGGCGATGCTGCGCTCGCCGGGACAGGGTTCGAAGCTGGCGATCGCGCGCGACCCGGCCAGCACGCTGCAGCCGGTGCCGGCGTTGTCCGGCGCGGTGATGCTGATGCCACGCACGTTGTTCGACCGCATCGGCGGTTGGGATGCCGGTTACCGCCTGCATGCCGAGGACCTGGACCTGTGCCGGCGCGTGCGCCAGGCCGGGGGCACGGTGGCCATCGCCAACGACCTGCAGGTGCTGCATGTGCGCGGGGTATCCAGTCGTTCGCGCCCGTTCTTCGTGGAATGGCACAAGCATCGTGGGTTGTGGCGTTACTTCGGAAAGTTCGAGGCAGGCCAGCGCAGCCTTCCCGTCCGTGCGGCCGTATGGGCTGCGATCTGGGCGCATGCCGCGCTGCAGTTGCCACGGCTGTTGCGCGGGCGCTGAAGGGGTGTGTACAGCGAACGGCGAAGCCCCTCGCGGCTGGCGGCAGGATCTGCTTGCGGGGTGGCGACGGGTTCCGTGGGCCGCCAGCCGCGTTGAAAAAAAATTGGTAGAGCGGGGCCATGCCCCGCTGCCGTGTGTACGATGCCGGTCCCCGATCACCCCATTCCGCCGGGCATGGCCCGGCGCTACCCGGCGCTGCATGGACCTGTCGAAGGTTGGGCGGGGTGGGTTGGCGGGACCTTGTGAGGCAGGAGCCGAACAGGAGCCCCCATGGATGGGTTCACGGCGGGTCCCGCCAACCCACCTCGCCCAACCAACCCCCAGCCCTGCAGCTGTTGCCGTTGTCGTTGACGTTGACGTTGACGTTGCATGAAGCAGGGGCCGGGCGCGGCCTGGCCAGCACACCGCAGCGCGGCGCGGCGCATAATGGCGGCATGATCATTCAATCCCTGCTCGACACCGACCTGTACAAGTTCACCATGATGCAGGCGGTGCTGCACCAGCATCCCGGCGCACTGGTGCAGTACCGGTTCAAGTGCCGCACGCCGGGCATCGACCTGGCGCGCTACATCGACCAGATCAACGAAGAGATCGACCACCTGTGCAGCCTGCGCTTCACCACCGCAGAGCTGGACTACATGCGTGGCCTGCGCTTCGTGAAGCCCGATTTCGCCGACTTCCTCGGCCTGTTCCACCTCGACCGCAAGTACATCACCCTCCGTGCGTCGGACAGCGTGGCAGGCGAGATCGAGCTGGACATCACCGGCCCCTGGTTGCACACCATCATGTTCGAAGTGCCGCTGCTGGCCATCATCAACGAAGTGTGGTTCCGCAATACCACCACGCCGGACATCGCCGAAGGCGAGCGTCGGCTGCAGGCCAAGGCGGCGCTGCTGCGCGACACCCCGGGGTTCGATCAATGCCGGATCGCCGATTACGGAACGCGGCGCCGCTACTCGCGCGACTGGCACGCGCGGCTGTTGCCGCTGTTGCGCGATGCACTCGGTCCGCAACTGGTCGGCACCAGCAACGTGCATTTTGCCCGCCTGTACGGCATGACCCCGCACGGCACCATGGCCCACGAATACCTGCAGGCATTCCAGGCCTTGGGACCGCGCCTGCGCGATTCGCAGGTCACGGCATTGGAATCGTGGGCGCGGGAGTACCGCGGCGACCTCGGCATCGCCCTGTCGGACGTGGTCGGGCTGGATGCCTTCCTGCGTGATTTCGACATGTATTTCTGCAAGCTGTTCGACGGCGTGCGCCACGACTCGGGCGATCCGTTCGATTGGGGCGACCGCATGCTGGCGCATTTCCAGCATCGCAGGGTGGATCCGCGCAGCAAGGTACTGGTGTTCAGCGATGGCCTGAACATCGAGAAAGTGATGCGGCTGTTCGATTATTTCCGCGGTCGCTGCCAGGTGGCGTTCGGCGTGGGGACGCACCTGACCAACGACCTGGGGCCGACCCCGTTGAACATCGTGATCAAGATGGTCCGGTGCAATGGCCAGCCGGTGGCCAAGCTGAGCGACTCGCCTGGAAAGAGCATGTGCGACGATCCGGGCTATCTGGCCTACCTGCGCCAGGTGTTCGAACTGCCGGCGGGCGATTGACCCAGCGCGCTCGCCGAGCATGGCTCGGCGCTACACGGGGCGTTTCGTTTGCAGCGCCGGGCCATGCTCGGCCAGCGCAGCGGCAGAGATCATTCCAGCGCGAACCGCAGCACGAACAATCCCGCCACCAGCCATACGGCCGGATGCACTTCGCGCCAGCGCCCGGTGCCCGCTTTCAGCGCGGCATAAGCGATGAAACCGAATGCCAGGCCATTGGCGATGGAGTAGGTGAACGGCATCGCCAGCGCACACAGCGCCGCGGGTACCGATTCGGTCAAGTCGCTCCAGTTCACTTCCACCAGTTCGCGCAGCATCAATCCAGCGACGAACAACAGCGCTGGCGCGGTGGCATAGCCGGGCACCATCGCCGCCAACGGCGAGAACAGCAGCGCCGCCAGGAACAGCGCGGCCACCACCAGCGCGGTGAGGCCGGTGCGGCCCCCCACCTGCACCCCTGAAGCACTTTCGGCGAAGGCGGTGGTGCTGCTGGTACCCAGCAACGAACCGGCGACGATGGCGGTGCTGTCGGCCAGCAGGGCGCGACCGAAGCGCTTCTGCGAACCCGGCAGCTTGAGCAGGCCGGCACGGCCGACCACTCCGTACAGCGTGCCGGTGGCATCGAATACTTCCACCAGCACGAACACCAGCACTACCTGCAACAGCACCGCCAGCGGCGCGCCGCCGTCGTGGTGCAGCAGGCCAGGCAGGTCCAGTTGCAGGAAGGTCGGTGCCAGGCTTGGCGGCAGCGAAACCAGGCCGTGGTACTGCACGTCACCCAGCAGCCAGCCTGCGGCCGTGACGGCGAGGATGCCGATCAGGATCGCGCCGCGAATGCCGCGCGCCTCCAGGATGGCGATCAACAGGAAGCCGCCCAGTGCCAGCAGCGGCGGCGCGGTGTCCAGCGCGCCCAGCGTCACCAGCGTGTCTTCGTTGCCGATGATCACGCCGGATTTCTGCAAGGCGATGATGGCCAGGAACAGACCGATGCCGGCGACGATCGCCGAACGCAGCGAGGCCGGGATGCCTGACACCAGCCAGGCGCGCACGCCGGTCAGCGACAGCAGCAGGAACACCAGGCCGGAAATGAACACTGCCGCCAGCGCCTGTTGCCACGGCAGTCCGGCCGCACCGACCACGGTGAAGGCGAAGAACGCGTTGAGGCCCATGCCCGGCGCCATGCCGACCGGAAAATTGGCGGCGAAGGCCATCACCAGCGAACCCAGCGCGGCGGCAAGGCAGGTGGCAACGAACACGGCACCTGCATCCATGCCGGTGGTGGACAGGATGTCGGGGTTGACGAAAACGATGTAGGACATCGTCAGGAAGGTGGTCACTCCAGCCAGCAGCTCGGTACGCACGGTGGTGCCATGTTGCTGCAACTGGAACAGGCGCTCGGTCAGGCGCATGGCGGGTCTCGCAGGTCGGGGTGGAAACGACACACCCATGGGGCAAAAAGGAGGACGGCCGCACTGGGCGGCCGTCCTCGGGGCTTCTTACTTCAGCGCCTTGAAGCGCAGGCGCTTGGGCGCGGCGTCGTCGCCCATGCGGCGGCGCTTGTCTTCTTCGTATTCGCGGTAGTTGCCCTGGAAGAACTCCACGTGTGAATCGCCTTCGAACGCCAGGATGTGCGTGGCGATGCGATCCAGGAACCAGCGGTCATGCGAAATGACGAAGGTGTTGCCCGGGAACTCCAGCAGCGCATCTTCCAGCGCACGCAGGGTTTCGATGTCCAGGTCGTTGGACGGTTCATCGAGCAGCAGCACGTTGCCACCCTGCAGCAGGGTCTTGGCCATGTGCAGGCGGCCACGCTCGCCACCGGACAGCGAACCGACCAGCTTCTGCTGGTCCTGGCCCTTGAAGTTGAAGCGGCCGATGTAGGCACGCGACTGGATCTCGATGCCGTTGATGTTGAGGATGTCCAGGCCGCCGGCGATTTCCTGGAAGACGTTGTGGTTGCCTTCCAGCGCGTCGCGACTCTGGTCCACGTAGGACAGCTTCACGGTCGGGCCGACCACGATCTCGCCGGTGTCCGGCTTCTCCTGGCCGGTGATCATCTTGAACAGCGTCGACTTGCCGGCGCCATTCGGGCCGATGATGCCGACGATGGCGCCGCCCGGGACCAGGAAGTTCAGGTCGTCGAACAGCAGGCGGTCGCCGAACTTCTTCGACACGTTCTTGAACTCCATCACCGCATTGCCCAGGCGCTCGCCCGGCGGGATGAAGATTTCGTTGGTTTCATTGCGCTTCTGGTAATCCACCGACTGCAGCTCTTCCAGGCGGGCCAGGCGGGCCTTGCCCTTGGTGCGGCCGCCCTTGGCGTTCTGGCGCGACCATTCCAGTTCCTTCTGGATCGCCTTCTGGCGGGACTTTTCCTGGTTGTCTTCCTGCTTCAGGCGCTCGTCCTTCTGCATCAGCCAGTCGGTGTAGTTGCCCTTCCACGGGATGCCGCGGCCGCGATCCAGCTCCAGGATCCACTCAGCGGCGTTGTCGAGGAAATAGCGGTCATGGGTGACGGCCACCACGGTGCCGGTGTAGCGCGCCAGGAACTGTTCCAGCCACTCCACCGACTCGGCGTCGAGATGGTTGGTCGGTTCGTCGAGCAGCAGCATGTCCGGCTTCTGCAGCAGCAGGCGGCACAGCGCCACGCGGCGCTTTTCACCACCGGACAGCTTGCCGACCACGGCATCCCACGGTGGCAGGCGCAGGGCATCGGCAGCGACGTCCAACTGGTTTTCCAGGGTATGTGCGTCACCGGCGGCCAGGATGGCCTCCAGGCGCTCCTGCTCCTTGGCCAGCGCGTCGAAATCGGCGCCTTCCTCGGCATAGGCCAGGTACACCGCATCCAGCGCGGCCTGGGCCTGCAGCACCTCGCCGACGCCTTCCTCGACGGCTTCACGCACGGTCTTGGTCGGATCGAGCTCCGGTTCCTGGGCCAGGTAGCCGACCTTGGTGCCAGCCTGGGCGCGGGCTTCGCCCTCGAAATCGGTATCCACGCCGGCCATGATCTTCAGCACGGTCGACTTGCCGGCACCGTTCAGGCCCAGCAGGCCGATCTTCGCGCCGGGGAAGAACGACAGCGAGATGTCCTTGATGATCTGCCGCCTGGGCGGAACCATCTTGCTGACGCGGTTCATGGTGTAGATGTATTGCGAGGACATGGAGTCTCCCAGAGGGTCGATCCACCGGGACCCTGGTGCTGGCCGGCGGAAAACGGAATATTTGACCTCCCATTATCGCCGATAGCCTCTTTCACTGCCATGGCAGGGCGAGGGCGGTTCAGCGGGGTGTTCGTGGCAGGACGCGAAGGCAGGGCACCGCCATGCGCGCCTTTCTCCCACGACAAAGTGGGGAAAGACATGGCTTACCGGCGTGGGCGGGCAAGCGCACGATCAACGTGCCGCCCACCTACCGGAGACGCTTCGATGATCCGCTCACGCCTGGCTGCCACCCTCTGCCTCCTGCTGTTCCCTGCCGTCCCGCTGCTGGCGCTGGGCGCCGAGGATCCGCCGCTGCTGCCGTCACCGCTTTCCCTGAAGGACCTGACGGTTGGCTCCGGCACGCAGCGCATCTTTGATCTGGCGTTCGCCAGCACGGACAAGGGGTTTGGCTGGGAGATAGCCACCGCGGATCCTGGCCGGGCGTTGTCGGGCACCCTGGAGTTCGCACTTGTCGGCGGTCCGGTGCTGCGGACCATTCCGCTCGATGGTGCCGAAACATGGGGCGGATACCTGGACCTTTCCAGCTCGATCGGAGCCAAGCGCGTGCAGCTGCGGCTCCTTGGCGGTCCCCAGGACATGCGGCTGGATTTTTCAATTCCAGGCCCATCGCCGGACTTGAAACAGGGGCAGGCGGTTGCCGTGTTTTCGGAGCGGACGAGCGAGCCGGGATACAAGGCATCCCGCCAGCTGCGGTTGTCCAGGCGCTCCAGCGTGGACCTGGTGACCTGGGGAGGCGACGCGGAAGTCCAACTGGAGGTGCACGGGCCGATCGGGGAAGGGGGATTCCCGCCCCGTCAATGCGATGACCGCGGCGATGCGTGGCGACATTGCAGGCTGGAGTCGCTGGAGCCGGGCCGGTACGCTGTTACCGTGACCGGAAAGGGCAATCCGATCCAACTCCTGGGTCGTTGGCAGGCTGCGGACTGACGTTGCTGGCCGAAACCTGAACAAGCAAGGACGTGCCAGCTCAGGAATCGTTTCCAGCGGGAAATGATTCAGATGCGATAAGCAATATGTGATCTACACCCAGCAGCAGAGGTTTCGTCATGCGCATCAATCGACTCTTGGCCGGTGCCGTTGCCTCTGTCCTGGCATTCGGCACCATTGCCCCGGCTTTTGCCGACAACGACCGGCACCGTGGCCATGACCGGCGCGAATGGCGTGATGATCGCCGCGATCACCGGAATGATCACCGTGAAGCCCGGCGGGACTCGCGGAATGACCGTCGTCATGATCGTCGGGACTGGCGCGATGATCGGCGCCATCCCGGCTATTACCGCCCGGCCCCGCCACCGCGCGTGGTCTATGGATCCCCCTATCGCCCTGCTTATGGACGTGGACCCGGCTATGGCTGGAAGGTCGGCCACCGCTATCGCGACTACTACCGGGGGCCAATCTACGTGGTCAATGATTACAACAGCTATCACGTGCGCCGCCCGCCACGCGGACACCATTGGGTCCGGGACGACCGCGGCAACCTGCTGCTGGTCGCCATCGCCACCGGCATCCTTGCCGACTACGTGATCAACGGCCGCTGACAAGCTTGGGGGGGGGCGATGCAGATCGCCTCCCCGCAGAGCGTCCCTCCGGCGCAGCCAGGGGCGTATCGGGGGAGCGGTCCTGGTGCCGGCGACGGGCTACAATCGGGGTCTTTCCTCCCTGTCCTGGAGTACCACCCGATGTTCCCGCGCGACGTCCGCATCGAAAGTTACGATCCTGAACTGGCCAAGGCCATCGCCAACGAGGCCCAGCGCCAGGAAGATCACGTCGAGTTGATCGCCAGCGAGAACTACGCCAGCCCGGCGGTGATGGAGGCCCAGGGCAGCCAGCTGACCAACAAGTACGCTGAAGGTTACCCGGGCAAGCGTTACTACGGTGGCTGCGAGTACGTGGATGTCGCCGAACAGCTGGCCATCGACCGTTTGAAGCAGCTGTATGGCGCCGATTATGCCAACGTGCAGCCGCACAGCGGCTCGCAGGCCAACCAGGCGGTGTACTTCGCGCTGCTGCAGGCTGGCGACACCATCCTGGGCATGTCGTTGGCCCATGGTGGCCACCTGACCCACGGTGCCAAGGTCAACGCCTCGGGCAAGCTGTTCAATGCGGTGCAATATGGTGTGGATGACCAGGGCCTGATCGACTATGACGAAGTTGAGCGGTTGGCCCTGGAGCACAAGCCGAAGATGGTCGTGGCGGGCTTCTCGGCCTATTCGCAGGTGGTTGACTGGGCGCGCTTCCGTGCCATCGCCGACAAGGTCGGCGCCTATCTGTTCGTGGACATGGCACATGTCGCCGGCCTCGTCGCCGCAGGCGTGTACCCGAGCCCGCTGGAACATGCCCACGTGGTCACCTCCACGACCCACAAGACCCTGCGTGGGCCGCGTGGCGGCATCATCATCGCCAAGGGCGCCAGCGAAGAGCTGGTCAAGAAACTGCAGTCGATCGTGTTCCCGGGTATCCAGGGCGGTCCGCTGATGCACGTCATCGCCGCCAAGGCGGTGGCATTCAAGGAGGCGCTGGAGCCGGCCTTCACCACTTACCAGCAGCAGGTGGTGAAGAACGCGCAGGCGATGGCGAAGACCTTGGTTTCCCGTGGTTACAAGATCGTCTCCGGTGGTACTGAAAACCACCTGATGCTGGTGGACATGATCGGCAAGGAAGTGTCTGGCAAGGACGCGGAAGCCGCGCTGGGCAAGGCCCACATCACCGTCAACAAGAACGCGGTGCCGAACGATCCGCGTTCGCCGTTCGTGACCTCCGGCCTGCGCCTGGGCACCCCGGCGGTGACCACCCGTGGTTATGTGGAACAGGACTGCGTGGACCTGGCCAATTGGATCGCTGACGTGCTGGATGCCCCGGCCGACGAGGTGGTGATCGCCCGCGTGCGTGATGCGGTCAGCGCGCAGTGCCGGAAGTACCCGGTCTACGGCTGAACCATCCTGGTCGCCTGCGGCGGACCCCGATAGCGAGCCGGGCCATGCGGGGCGAACGCCCGGCGCGGTGCGTTTGGCGTTCGCCGGGCATGGCTCGGTGCTGCAGGGCAGCGTATTTGCTGCCCACGGCCATCTCCGGTACCGTTGCGACGCTGCCGTGACTACGGCGTGACATCCGCGAGATGCAAGGCGCTCCATGTACTGCCCGTTCTGCCAACATGTCGACACCCGTGTGATCGATTCGCGCGTCTCTGAAGACGGTGCGACGATCCGTCGTCGACGTGAGTGCGAGGCGTGCAGCGAGCGCTTCAGCACGCTGGAGACCATCGAGCTCAAGCTGCCCGCCATCATCAAGGGCGATGGCAGCCGTGAGGCGTTCGATGTGCGCAAGGTCCGCGCGGGGTTCGACCGCGCGCTGCAGAAGCGTCCGGTGCCCGAAGAAAAGATTGAATCGGCGGTTCGCGCGGTGGTGCATCAACTGCGCATCTGTGGTGAGCGCGAGGTGCCGTCCATCCGCGTCGGCGAGTTCGTGATGAACGAACTGCGCAAGCTGGATCATGTCGGTTACGTGCGCTTTGCGTCGGTATACCGCAGCTTCGAGGACGTGGCCGATTTCCGGGAGGAGATCGAGAAGCTGGAGCGCGAGCTGCCGGCCAGCACCGAGCAGTTGCAACTGCTCGGCGACGTGATTGCATTGACCAAGAAAAAGAAGGGTTGACCCGGCACGTGAGTGCCTTTTCCGCCCTCGACCACCTGCACATGGCCGATGCCCTGCGGCTGGCCGAGCGCGGTGCGTATACGACGCGACCCAATCCCATGGTGGGATGCGTGGTCGCCCATGGTGAACGCGTGGTCGGCCAAGGCTGGCACCAACGCGCCGGCGGGCCGCATGCCGAGGTGTTCGCGCTGCGCGAAGCCGGGGAGCAGGCGCGTGGCGCCACGGCTTACGTGACCCTGGAACCTTGCGCCCACCATGGCCGTACCCCGCCTTGTGCGTTGGCGCTGATCGAAGCCGGCGTGACGCGCGTGGTCGCGGCGATGCGCGATCCATTCCCGCGAGTGGATGGGGGAGGATTCGCCCTGCTGCGCGAGGCGGGCATCGAGGTCGGAGAAGGGCTGCTGCGCACGCAGGCGCGGGAACTCAACCGCGGTTTCCTGTCACTGCAGGAGCGCGGCCGTCCCTGGTTGCGGGTGAAGCTGGCGGCCAGCCTGGATGGGCGCACGGCCATGGCCGATGGCCGCTCGAAGTGGATTACCGGGCCCGCAGCGCGCGAAGATGTACAACACTGGCGCGCACGGGCCGGCGCGATCCTCACCGGTGCCAGCACGGTGCTGGCGGATGACCCGATGCTCACCGTGCGGTTGGCGGATGCCGATGTGGCGCCGCCGCTGCGGGTGGTGCTTGATGCGCGCCTGCGATCGCTGGCGCGCGCGCGCGTACGCCAGCACGGCGCGCCAACGCTCTATCTGCACGATGCCGCAACGACAGTGCCCGATGACCTCCCGGGCACCGGGTTCGTTGCGGTGCCCAGCACGGATGGGCGCTTGGCGCTGGACGCCGTTCTGGCACTGCTGGCCGCACGCGGGATCAATGAGGTCCATACGGAGGCGGGTGCCACCCTGGCCGGTGCGCTGCTGGGCGCCGGCTGGGTCGACGAAATCCTCCTCTACCAGGCGCCGACCCTGCTTGGCGACGAGGGGCGGCCGCTGTTTGGCGACCTCGGCATCACCACCATGGAACAGCAACGCCGCATGACGGTCGTCGACCAGCGGCAGGTAGGCGACGACCTGCGGCTGCTGTTGCGGCCGCAGGCCGGCTGATCGGGCTGATCCGGCCAAGGCAGGCCACGGCCCGCTTCATCGGGCCGCAGGACATTTCAATCCGGCTCCGGACCACAGAACATCTGGATCCGGTTCAATGCTGAGTCATCATAGTGCCTCTGGTCGTCCTCGACCTTGCTGGTGAAGCCTCTCAGTGCCATTCCCGGGGGGCACATGTGCTTGGTTCCCCACTCCCCCCACTGGGCTGGCGGCCGGCCTGTCAGTATCCAGCCGCCCGAGCAGAAGAGATTGAGGTTGCCCATCGCAGTATCGTCGCCACTTCCCTGATCGGATTCGATACGCATCTGGAAGCCGACGGCATGACCGTAGTTCGGGCAAGCCTGGAAATCGTCCCATTCGCCGAAGGGTCCCTCCTTGCTCCTGATCTCCTTCTGCCCGTGTTCACCGCGTGGGGCGCAGCGGAAACGCACCGCATTGAGCGCGCTGTCGTCGTCATTCGCACCGTTTCCCTGGAACCTCTCGCCTTTCACGATCATGCCGAAGATGTAGTGGCGTTCGGGACACATGGCGATCGGTCCCCAGCTTCCCCAGCCTTCCTTTGCGTACGCCGGGTCGTCGGGCAGGACACGGTTGCGCACCGAAGTGGCACTGGAAGTTCCTTCAAGCCTGGTACGGGTCCAGTCGTTGTCGTGTACGGAGTGGACCTGCAACTGGCGCTTGTCCGTGTCGTAGGCGCCGACCAGCCAGGTGCCGTATTGAGGGGCGCCGGCATAATAGACAGGCACCGTGCCGAAGCTGCGCTTCCTGCCGATGTTCTTGTGCAGGTGCCCGGCGAAGATGGCCAGGACGGTATCTTCGTAACGTGCGATCAAGTCCGCGAACCGCCCGCCGTCGGCGCTGCCAGCGTCATGTTTCCAATTGACGAAGGGCGCCTTGTGCATGTTCAGGATGACGCCATGGCCGGCGGCACGCGCCCATTCCAGTTCCTGCTCGAGGAAATCCAGGGATTGGCTGACCAGGAACGTTGCCCTGCCTGAATCGAACTTGGTGGTATAGGTCGGTTCGTTCTGCAGCTGTATGGCCAGCAGTGTGTCGAACTGGAGGCTGTAGGCCATGCTGCCGTAATAGAGTGCCCAGCCGTTGTCTTTCCGGCTGATATCCAGCCTCCGGAAGGGATACGTTTCCGCATCGTGGCGCATTCGATAGAGCATGCCTGCAGCGCAGCCGTCGTCGGTACAGTCGCCGACGTTGTTCTGGTAGTCGTGGTTGCCCAGCCCCCAGTAGAAGTTCCCGTCATAGGCTTTGAAGGCCGTGTCGAACATGAAGTCGCGCTGCCAGCCATGGCCGAATGCGGTGATGTCTCCATTGATGAACCACGGCACCTGGCCCGTGCCGCCCTGGCTCTGGCGGTATGCGCGGACCGCCGCTGCCTGGCGCAGGATGAAGTCAGCAGAGCGACTTCTCTTCGTGCTTTCGGACTCATTCGTGCCGTCATCGCTTTTCTCTGTCCACGGATACTGGGGATCGGCCGTGACGACGAACCTGAGTACGCGCGCCTCGACCGCGGTGGTCAGTGCAGCGCCCAATGGCAGTGCCGCCGCGGCAAGCAGGAAGCGGGAAGGAAAGTACTTCATCGTCGGTCTCCTGGTGTGGAGACCTGAGGAGAGCTCCCCTTGCGCCCGAATGCAGTAGGGCGTCACCGACGCCGTTCGCAGTTCGCCATGGGATTTCCACAGCCAGGCCTGCCGTGGTGCCGGTCCTGCAGTCATGTGACGCGATGTGGACGACTGGCGTGGGGAAGTCGCTACAGGACAGCGGGGCGGTTCTCCGCGAGGCGGATCCGGGCGTGCCACAGTGCCAAGCTGTACCGTTGCCGTCTCCGTCAGCCGGGGGCAATGCCCGTGTCGCGCCGGACGGGAGCGCAACGATGTGTTCGAGGCGACGGGCGGATCAGGCTGGTATCATGTCGCTGCCGGGTCATCCGGTAGATCAAACGTCTTCAGGGCGGGGTGCGATTCCCCACCGGCGGTAGGTGCCTCGGGGCACGAGCCCGCGAGCGCCCCGGCCCATCGCCGGGGGTCAGCAGATCCGGTCCGAAGCCGGAGCCGACGGTCATAGTCCGGATGAAAGAAGACGATGCCACGGGATCCTCTGGCCCCTGTGTGCATCTGTTTGCCTTGCGGCGTTTTTCGCTCACTTTTCGCGGAGAACGTTACTTGTTTACTGGAATCATCGAAGGCGTCGGCCACCTGGCCGCGCGAGACTCCATCGGCGGCGATGTCCGCTTTACCTTCCACGTCGGGAATCTGCCGTTCGACAGCGTGCAGCTGGGCGAGAGCATCGCCATCAACGGCGTCTGCCTGACCGTCATCGCGTTCGACAAAGACAGTTTCCAGGCCGACGCGTCCACCGAGACCCTGGGCCTGACCACGCTGGGCCAGCTGGGCGAGGGCGCGGTCGTCAATCTCGAACGCGCCATGCGTCCGACCGACCGCCTCGGTGGCCACCTGGTCAGCGGGCATGTGGATGGACTCGGCCAGGTGCTGTCCATCCACGAGGACGCCCGCGCCCAGCGCTGGCGCTTCGCTGCGCCGGCCGCGCTGCGCCGCTACATCGCGAAGAAGGGCTCGATCTGCGTGGATGGGGTCAGCCTGACCGTCAACGAAGTGGACGACGAAGGCTTCGAAGTCGCGCTGATCCCGCACACCGTGGCCAATACCGCGTTCTCCGCCACCGGCGTGGGCAGTGCGATCAATCTTGAGATCGACCTGGTCGCCCGTTATGTGGAACGCCTGCTGGGTGAAGGAGCACGCGCATGAATTTCGCCTCGATTCCGGACATCCTGGAAGACATCCGCCAGGGCCGCATGGTCGTCATCGTCGATGACGAAGACCGCGAGAACGAGGGCGACCTGATCATGGCCGCAGAGCTGGTCAAGCCGTCGGACATCAACTTCATGGTGACCCACGGGCGTGGCCTGGTGTGCCTGCCGCTCACCCGCACCCGCGCCGCCGACCTTGGCCTGGCACCGATGGTGCAGGCCAATACCGCCCAGTTCCAGACCAACTTCACCGTCAGCATCGAAGCCGCGGAAGGCGTGACCACGGGCATTTCCGCGCACGACCGCGCGCACACCATCCGTACGGCGGTGAAACCCAACGCGCGGCCCGCCGACCTGCATCAACCGGGCCATATCTTCCCCTTGATCGCGCAGCCCGGCGGCGTGCTGACCCGGGCCGGCCATACCGAAGCCGGCGTGGACCTGGCCATGCTGGCCGGGCTGGAACCGGCTGGCGTCCTGGTGGAAATCCTCAACCCCGACGGCAGCATGGCGCGCCGCCCGGAACTGGAAGTGTTCGCCCGCGAGCACGGCCTGAAGATGGGTTCCATCGCCGACCTGATCGCCTACCGCCTGGCCACCGAAAAGACCGTCGAGCGCGTGGACGAACGCGGGATCGACACCGAATTCGGCCCGTTCAACCTGGTGACCTACCGCGATCGCATCGCGCACGACCTGCATTTCGCGCTGGTACGCGGCGTGCCGGATGCGCAGACGCCGACGCTGGTGCGGGTACAGGTGGAAAATCCGCTGGCGGACCTGCTGCACTGGCGTCGCGATGACTTTGGCGTAGCCGCCACCGATGCGCTGCGCGCCATTGCGGCGGCCGACAACGGCGTGATGGTGGTCCTGTCCGCGCCGCGCGATGGAGAGGCGCTGCTGGCACGCCTGCGCCAGCAGCCACAGCCGGTGGTGCCCGGCAAGGACAAGGACGTGGGGCAGTGGCGGCGCAATGGCGCCGGGGCGCAGATCCTGTCCGACCTGGGCCTGGGCAAGCTGCGCGTGCTGGGTACCCCGCGTCGGCAGATCGGCCTGGCCGGTTATGGCCTGGAAGTCGTGGAAACGCTGGGCTGCTGAGCCTGGCATGGCGTGCGCGGGCCCGCGAAGGGCCTGCGCACGGTAAACTTGGTCCCCTCTTACGTCCCCCAATCCGCACATGAGCCATTTCGAAGGCGATCTTCGCACTCCCGGGTCGGCGCGCTTCGCCATCGTGGCCAGCCGCTGGAACGCCCGCATCACCGACACCCTGGTGACCGGTGCCCGCCAGGCGCTGGCCGGCAATGGCATCAGCGAAAGCGAGGTGGATGTCATCCGCGTTCCCGGCGCATGGGAGATCCCCCTGGTCGCCGCGCGGCTGGCCGCAGCCCACGAGCACGCCGCCATCATCACCCTGGGGTGCGTGATCCGCGGCGATACCCGCCATTACGAACATGTCGCCGACCGCTGCGCCGAAGGCTTGATGCGCGTGCAGCTGGATTTCGGCGTGCCGGTGATGAACGGTGTCCTTGCCGTGGAACGCGCCGAGGATGCCGAGGCACGCGCTGGCGGCAGCCATGGCAACAAGGGCGAGGAAGCCGCACTTGCGGCGTTGGAAATGGTCAATCTTCTGGAGCAGCTGCCATGAACAAGAACACCCAGGGCAGGCCGTCCGGGAAACCCGTACGCCGCGATGGCGTCGATCCGGTGCTGCGTTCGCGCGCCCGCCGTCGCGCCGTGCAGGCGATCTATGCCTGGCAGATCTCCGGTGGCAACGGCCAGTCGCTGGTTGCGCAGTTCGCCCACGAACAGGCGCGTGAAGTCGCTGACCTGGCTTACTTCGAGGCCTTGGTGCACGGCGTGCTGGACAATCGACGTGACCTGGACGAGGCACTGGCCCCGTTCATCGATCGTGGCATCGAAGAAGTGGATGCGATCGAACGCGCGGTGCTGCGCCTTTCTGCGTATGAGCTGCGTCTCCGTCCCGATGTGCCGTATCGCGTGGTGATCAACGAAGCCATCGAGTCGGCCAAGCGTTTCGGTTCCGAGCATGGCCACACCTATGTCAACGGCGTGCTGGACCGTGCGGCCGTGGAATGGCGCAAGGCCGAATCCGGAAACTGATCCGGATACCGCCCGTGTCGCTCACCGAGTTCGCCCTGATCGATCGCATCCGCGCCCGCAGCCGGGGCGGTGATGGCATCGTGCTCGGCATCGGCGACGACGCGGCGTTGCTGCAACCGTTGGCTGGCCATTGGCTGGCGGTCACGGCGGACACCCTCAACAGCGGGGTGCATTTTCCGCCGGAAACGTTGCCTGCCGACATCGGCTGGAAGACATTGGCGGTGAACCTCTCCGACCTTGCGGCGATGGGCGCTGCCCCTGCCTGGGGCACGTTGGCCTTGTCGCTGCCGCACGCCGATGCCGCCTGGGTCGACGCCTTTGCCGATGGGTTCTTCGCGCTCGCCGATGCGCATGGGTGGCGTTTGATCGGTGGCGACACCACGCGTGGACCGTTGTCGTTGTCGGTGACTGCGTTCGGCCAGGTGCCACATGGCCGTGCGTTGCGCCGCGATGGCGCGCAGGTCGGCGATGACATATGGGTGAGCGGTACGCTGGGCGATGCGGCAGGCGCGCTGAAGCTGTGGCAGGACAATGGGCTGGATGTCACCCGGCCAGCGGCCGACGCTGACGTGGAGTTCCTGCGCCAGCGCCTGTTGCGGCCGACGCCGCGGGTCGAACTTGGCCTGGCGCTGCAGGGGATTGCGTCAGCCGCGGTGGACATCTCCGATGGATTGCTTGCGGACCTGGGGCATATCGCGGCCGGCAGTGCTGTCGGGGCGGACGTCGATGCCACGCGGGTACCGTTGTCCGGTCCGTTGCGTGCCGTGCTGGGCATGGCAGGAGCCCAGGCGTGTGCGTTGTCCGGTGGCGATGATTACGAACTCTGCTTCACCGCAGCACCAGGGCGGCGCGAGGACCTGCAACGGGTCTCTGCACGCCTGGGGCTACGGCTCACCTGCGTGGGGCAGACAACCGCAGGCAGCGGCGTATCCACTGGCCGGGATGATCCAGGGGCAGGCTACCAGCACTTCGCCTGAGTGGACGGTGGGCGCCACCATGCGGGTGCCACGGATTCCACCGGGGGGACATCATGGGCGGGCCCGGTGATTCCCATCGATGGTCGATCCCGCTGTCACGGCTGCTGCGGGCCTGGGGCAAGCTGCCGTCGGCAGCACCTTGCCCGGATTGAGGATGCCATCCGGATCCAGCGCGGCCTTGATCGCACGCATCGCGGCCAGCGTTTCCGGTGTGAATGCCTGCGCCATGAAATCACGCTTGGCCAGCCCGATGCCATGCTCACCCGACAGCGTGCCTTCAAGCGCCAGCGTCAGCGCGAAGATCTTCGGCAGGGCGGCATGCGCGCGTGCATTCTCGTCCGCGTCATCCGGGTGGTACAGGATGTTGACGTGCAGGTTCCCGTTGCCGGCATGTCCAAAGGTCACGATGGTCAGGTCATGCTCGCGCGCCAACGCCTGCACCCCGGCCACCAGTTCCGGTATGCGCGATACCGGCACCACCACGTCTTCATTGATCTTGCCCGGTGCGACGCTGCGCAGCGCAGGCGAAAGCGCCTTGCGTGCGGCCCACAGTTTCTCCCGTGCCGCCCCTTCCATCGCCACGTCGAGGGCGAGCATGCCGTCCCCTTCGGCGGCCGTTGCAAGCGCCTGCAGCAGGTAGGGCAGGGTGTCGTGGTCGCCATCGGCTTCGATCAGCAGCATCGCGCCAGCATCCGCTACGTCGGCGCCATTGAGCCGCAGCAACTGCAGGCTGCGGGCGTCCATGAACTCCAACCGCGTCGGCACCACCGGCTGCCCCATCACGCGCGACACTGCCTGCGCTGCCGCATCGGCATCGCGGTACAACACGCGCAGCCCCGCCTGTGCCACCGGCAGCGCGGCCAGCTTCAACGTGGCTTCGACGATCAGCGCCAGCGTGCCTTCGCTGCCCACCAGCAGATGGGTCAGGTCATAGCCGGTAGCATCCTTGGTATAGGCACCACCGCACTGGATGATGTCGCCGCTGCCGGTGACCGCGACCAGGCCCAGCACGTTGTCGCGACTGGTGCCGTACTTCACCGCGCGCGGGCCGCCGGCATTGCAGGCCAGGTTGCCACCGATGCTGCAGATGTCCGCGCTGGACGGATCCGGTGCCCAGAACAGCCCATGCGCCGACAGCGCATGCTGCAGGTCGCCGTTGAGGACGCCCGGCTCCACCACCGCGCAGCGGTCGCCTGGCCGTATTGAAAGAATGCGGTCCATGCGCGCGAACGACAGCACGATGCTGCCTTCCAGCGGCACCGCCGCGCCGGTGGTTCCGGTGCCCGCTCCCCGGGCTACCAGTGCGATCCGATGGCGGCGGCAGGCGCGTACCAGTGCCTGCACCTGCTCGCGTGATGTCGGCAGCGCGACGGCGGCGGGGCGCTGGTGGCGCCATGAGTTGTCCTGCGCATTGGCTTCCAGGGCGCCATCATCGGTGCGCCATCCCTCTGCACCGAGCAGCACGGACAGTTCGGTGGCCAGTTCGGCAGGGAGCATGTTGTTCATTTCGGTATCCACTGTAGAGCGGTTGCATGACCTGCTACGAACCCAATCAGCCTTCCACGCGGAATGCATCGCGCAGCCAGTGCAGCCGGGGCGGATCGCCAGTGGCCTCCACCACATCGAAACGGCAAGGACGCTCGGCCAATGCCGGATGCGCCTGCAGGTACAGTTGTGCCGCCAGCGCCAGGCGTTGCTGCTTGCGTGCGTCCACCGATACCGCGCCACCGCCGAAATCGTGGCGTGCGCGGTAGCGCACTTCAACGAATACCACGGTGCCGTGGTCGTCCATCACCCGGTCCAGTTCTCCGCCGCGGTAACGCGCGTTGCGCGCCAGCAGGCGCAGTCCCTCGTCACGAAGCAACTGCTCGGCAGCGGCTTCGACCGCTGCGCCACGGCGAGCCCTGTCAGTTGGCATTGGCGATCGGCATCGGCCGCCCGCCATTGAAAGTGGACCAGGCTGGCGAACGCAGGATGTTGCCCATGCCATCCAGGTACAGCGTTCCGGTGGCCCCGGCCAGGCCGCTCTGCTGCGCCAGCGTGTCCAGGTAGGCACTGATCTTCCACGCATCGAAACCGAAGGCGAACAGGCGTCCTGATGCGCCACGCGCGCTGGGCAGCAACTGGCCCGCCGCCGCAGCGCTGGGCAGGCCGGCGACGCCGCGGACATTCCAGGCCTCGTTCGGGTACACGATGCCGTCCAGGGCCACGTCTTCCTCGGGTTTGCCGCTGCCGATGGTCAGCTGCGAGGTGCCTACCCGGGTTCCGCCGCCGATACCGGCCAATGCCAGTTGCGGCGCCAGTTGCCGTGCCTGTGGCGCACGCACGGCCAGCAGCACGCCGTCAGCCGGGCCGGCGGCGCGCAGCCGGGCGGTGATGTCGCCCACCGCATCGGCTACGGCCACGGTGGCCAGCACCTGCCCGCCACGCTGGGTGAAGCGTTCGGCGAAGGCGGCGGCGGTGCGGCGCCCGGTGTCGTCACTACTGTGCACGACCAGCACCTGGCTGCGTTCGCGGCCGCGCAGGTATTCGGCGGCCATCACGCCGTCGTCCTCCGGCGCCAGTGAAAAACCGGCGCTGCCGGCCGGTGGCGCATCCTTGCCACGGTTCAGCGCCAACACCGGAACCGGCAGCTGCGCACGTCCGTAAACCGCATCCACTTCGTCCCGGCCAAGTGGACCGACGATGAAGTCGGCGCCTGCCGCGACGGCCTTGTCGTAGGCAGCGAGGGCACCGGCAGGAGTGCCGGTGGTGTCGATGAAGTCGATTTCCGGCTTGCGCCGGGACTCGCCGTAGTAGCCGGTCAACAGGCCATCGCGCACGGGCTGGGCGGCGGTGGCCATGCGTCCGGTCAGCGGCAGCAGCACCGCCATCCTTGCCGGCGGCTGGTAGCCGTCGCTCATGGCGGGCGGGCGCTTGCTGGTATCGAACTGGGCGGTTGCTTCGCGATCGAACGGGCGTGGCAACGGCAAGCCGCGCGCGATCAGGGCGCGACCGGCAAAGTTGTACAGCGGGTCGTTGGCCGGCAGCGCCGTGGCCCGGTCGCGCAGGGCCGCATCATCCAGCGTGCCGAGCAGGGCGGCGATGGCGCCCTGGTTGTCGGTGCGCTGCTTGCCGGAAAGGGCGGCATGCGCGCGGGCGCGTTCCTGGGCTGCGCCGAAGTTGTCTCCACCCGCCTGCAGGGCTGCGGCGCGGGCCAGGTGCCAGCGCGGTGCCAGCGCCGGCAGCACGTTGGCGTTCGGCTCGGACAAGGCAGCCAGTGCCTGTGCGGGCTGTTTGTCGGCCAGCGCCAGTTCGGCGGTGGTCAGCAGGTAACGCTGGCGGCTGGCAGCGGACAGCTGGCGGGGCTGCGCCTGCGACAACAGGCTGCGTGCGCGGGTGGCGTCGCCTGCCTCATGCCAGGCAAACGCGGCATCGGCCAGCGCATTGCTGCGGGCTGCGCCACGCAGGGTGCCGGCAAGCGCCTCCAACTGCATCGCGGCATCGCGCGGACGGCCCTGCTCGATCAGTTGCAGTGCCTCGCTCTGCGCCGGCGATTCAGGCGCACTGGTCAGGCTGGTGGTGGCACAGCCGGCCAGCAACAGCAGCGACAACGACAGGGCGGAGATCCGGACAGCAGGCTTGTTCATGATCGGGTCCATGCAGGAAGGGCAGCGGCCGTGGCCAGGTACACGCTAGGATTCTACCCTTGACCTTGGAGTGCCGTTGAGATGACCGTTGCCACGTTGTATGTCGTTGCCACCCCGATCGGCAACCTGGCCGACCTGAGCCCGCGTGGGCAGGAGGTGCTGCGCACGGTGGCGGCCATCTGTGCCGAGGACACCCGGCACACGGGCCAGCTGCTGTCCCACTTCGGGATACAGCAGCCGCTGGTGGCCCTGCATGAACACAATGAAGAGATGCTGGCAGAGCGGATCGTGGCGCGGTTGAAGGCCGGTGAGTCGCTGGCGCTGGTCAGCGATGCGGGCACGCCGCTGGTCAGCGATCCCGGATTCCGCCTGGTGCGGGCTGCCCGTGCCGCAGGCGTCAAGGTCAGCCCGGTGCCGGGTGCATGCGCGGCCATTGCCGCACTCAGCGTGGCGGGCCTGCCCAGTGACCGTTTCACGTTCGAAGGCTTCCTGCCGGCCAAGGGAGCGGGACGCCGTGAGCGGTTGCAGGCGCTGGCCGGCGAAGTGCGCACGATGGTGTTCTATGAATCCTCGCACCGGATCAGCGAATCGCTGGCAGACATGCGGACCGTATTTGGCGACGGACGCCCGGCGGTGCTCGCGCGTGAGCTGACCAAACTGTTCGAAACCGTGCTGGATGGCGATCTGGCCAGCCTGCAGGACCGGGTGGATGGCGATGACAACCAGCGCAAGGGCGAATTCGTGGTGATGGTGCAGGGGGCACAGGACGATGAGCAGGCGCAGCTGGCGCACGGACGGCGCGTCTACGCCAAACTGAGCGAGCACCTGCCACCGTCCACCGCAGCCAGGTTGGCTGCGGAGCTGACCGGTGCCCCGCGCAAGGCGCTGTACGGTTCGTAGCGCCGGGCCATGCCCGGCGAGCGCCATGAACGTTGCATCGAACGGCTGCCGGGCATGGCCCGGCGCTACCGGATTGCAGTCGCCGGGCGCGGCGGACACGGCATTTGCGCTAGAATATGCGCTGGCGGAGTCGGCCAGGCAGTCGCGTCATCCTTCGGGATGCCGAGGAAAGTCCGGGCTCCACAGGGCAAGGTGCCAGGTAATGCCTGGGCGGCGCGAGCCGACGGAAAGTGCAACAGAAAGATACCGCCTACGTCTTCTTCGGAAGGCCGGTAAGGGTGAAATGGTGCGGTAAGAGCGCACCGCGAGTCTGGCAACAGACCGGCACGGCAAACCCCACCTGGAGCAAGACCAAATAGGGACCTCATGGCGCGGCCCGCGTCGGGTCCGGGTAGGTTGCTTGAGCGCCGTGGTGACGCGGCGCCTAGAGGAATGACTGTCCACGACAAAACCCGGCTTATCGGCCGGCTCCGCCTCCTGCTTCCATCACATCGGCGATGAAGCCCCTTTTCCCAAAGGGGTTGATGGCCGGGGCAGCGTCAATAGGTGATTCGATCGCCGCCCAGATGGATGCCCTGCGGGCCAAAGCGGCGTTCGTGGATTTCCCCGTGCCCGGTCTGGTCGATCAGGATGATCGTGCTGGCGCGGGTGCCGTAGTCGTCGCCGCGGATGAAGGCCGGGCTGAGCCAGCGTTCGAGTTCCCGGCCGATGCCGGTGTCCGGCAGGTCCTCGTCGCGCGGACGCTGCTCGTCGGCCAGCGCCGACCACAGCGGTTCCAGTTCCGCTTTGCCTGCATCGATCCAGGCAGCCAATGCCTCCATCAACCCGAGCGTCTTCGGCCAGGGGGCGTCCAGGGCCCCGTTGGACATGCCGTGGATGCCGTCGCCGAGAGTCTGCCGCTCGGCCGGATGGTTGCCCAGGTACTCGACACCGCTGCGGTCGGCCAGCAACAGGTTGAATGGCGCATAGGCATGGGCGGCGGATTCGAGCTGGTCGATCCGCGCTGCTGCTGGCTGTGTGCCGCGCAGGTAGTCGGCAACCAGCGCACCGCGCGACGGACCGGCCTGTGTCGCAAGCGGATCACGGACGTTGGTGACCACCGCCATCCTGCCGCCGGGCCCGATGCCAGCCCAGCTCCCCCCTGAACGCAGGTCACGTCCGGCCGCTACGCCCGGTGCGTCCGGCCAGATGGAAAGCGCCGACGTCGGGCGGGCGTGGAACTCATCGCGGTTGCCGGCCAGCACCAGCCGCCAGCGCGGGTGATGCGACCAAGCCAAAGCAAGCAGGCACATGCTCCGCATTGTGCGGGTTTGCGCAGTCCCCCGCCATGTGGCCGGGGCATTGGATGAATGCGGCAGCGATGTTTCACGCCGCCTGCACGCGGCTGAACTTCGTCGAAATCTTAAAAGGCGAGATGAAACAGCAACTTGTGGATAAGCCTTGAACAAGTCTCTAAACATCGTCGCAACCTATTGATGAGGCAGGTGATTTTGCCCCCCAAAAGTTGTTGACAACCCTTTGCCCGCTGCTAAGGTGGGCATAAGAGGGAAAACCGGGTGTTTTGTGGTTTTTCGTGGTTCAATGTTTCACCGGGCAGAAGGAAGGGTGCAGGCGTCGTGTTTCAAGGCGAGACGGCCATCACAGTTGACGACAAAGGGCGCATGGCGGTTCCGACCGCGCACCGCGACCTTGTCGCGCGCGTCAGCAACAACCGCCTGGTCCTGACCTACAACCCGTTCGAATCCGGTTGCCTCTGGCTGTATGCCGAATCCGAATGGGAACGCGTGCGCGACGACGTGATGGCCAAGCCCAACACCCAGCGCGTCGTACGGCTGCTGCAGCAGAAGCTGGTCGGCTCGGCTGCACACCTGGAGTTGGACGGCAACGGCCGGATCAGCATCCCCGCCAGCCACCGCGGCGCGGTGGGAATCGAAAAGAAGGCGGTATTGCTGGGCATGGGCGACAAATTCGAACTATGGAGCGAGCAGGCGCACCGCGCGTTGATCCAGCAGACATTGTCTGACGAGGATCTGGGCGATGGGCTTCTCGATCTGAAATTGTGAGCCGGGGTGCCCGGGTGCGCGGTGAAGCGCAGGCCGGTCACCTCCCGGTGTCGCAGTCGCCGGCGGTGCATCTGCCGGTCCTGTACACCCAGGTCCTGGAAGGCCTGAGGGTGATCGAAAACGGAAGCTACCTGGACGGTACGTTCGGGCGTGGCGGCCATGCGCGCGGCGTGCTGGAGCAGCTCGGTCCGGAGGGCCGCCTGTTGGTCATGGACAAGGATCCCGAAGCCATTGCGGTTGCCGAGCGCGATTTTGCGCCGGATCCGCGCGTGTCCCTTTTCCGTGGCAGCTTCGCCCAGCTGCTGCAGTGGGACGCAACGGCCGCAGGCCTGGACGGCATCCTGTTCGACCTTGGCGTGTCCTCGCCACAGCTGGACGTGGCCGAGCGTGGCTTCAGTTTCGGCAAGGACGGTCCGCTGGACATGCGCATGGATCCGGATAGCGGTGAAAGCGCGGCGCAGTGGATCGCGCGCGCTGCCGACACCGAGATCGCCGATGTGCTGTGGACGTATGGCGAGGAGCGACAGAGCCGTCGCATCGCACGCGCCATCGTCGCCCGACGCCAGAAGCAGCCGTTCGCCCGGACCGCCGAACTGGCCGAGGTCATCGCGTCGGTGATGCCGCGCGGCAAAGACAAGATCCATCCGGCGACGCGCAGCTTCCAGGCCATCCGCATCCACATCAACCGCGAGCTGGCCGATCTCGAGGCCGGCCTGGACGCGGCCGTGGAGCGCCTGAAGCCGGGCGGCCGGCTGGCGGTGATCAGCTTCCATTCGCTGGAAGACCGCATCGTCAAGCAGTTCATGAATCGGCTGGCCAAAGCACCTCCGAGCAACCGTCGCCTGCCGGAACAACAGGTCTTCGTGCCTACGCTGGACCTGATCGGCGGCGCCATCAAGGCCAATGACGACGAACTGGCCGCCAACCCGCGCGCGCGCAGCGCCGTGCTGCGCGTGGCTGAAAAGCGCGAGGTGGCCGGATGAGCCGGCTGGTCCTGATCGTGCTGCTGGCGTGCACCATCGCTTCGGCGATCGGTGTGGTGTTCGTGCGCCATCGCCACCGCCAGACCTTCATCGAACTGGCGCGTGCCGAACGCGTGCGCGACGACCTGAACATCGAGTTCGGTCGCCTGCAACTGGAACAGGCCACCCTGGCCGAGTCCACCCGCGTGGATCGCGTGGCCCGTGAAAAGCTCGGCATGAAGTTCCCGGAAGCGGCCGACGTGGTGGTGGTGCGCCCATGAGCAAGGCCGGCCGCAACCGCTCGCGCAACAGCTTCAACCTGCGCCAGCGCCTGCGCTGGGTGGCGCTGGCGCTGGGGCTGTGTTCGGTTTCGCTGGTCGGACGTGCTGCCTACGTGCAGCTGATCAACAGCGACTTCTACCAGCGCCAGGGCGAAGCGCGTTACCTGCGCGAACTGCCGATCAAGACCTCGCGCGGCATGATCACCGACCGCAACGGCGAACCGGTGGCGGTGTCCACCCCGGTGGCGTCGATCTGGGTCAACCCGCAGGAACTGCTGCGCACGCCCGACCGCATCCCGGAACTGGCCAATGCGGTCAACATGTCGGTGGACGACCTGAGCAGCCGGCTTTCGCAGAAGGCCGACAAGGAGTTCATGTACCTGCGTCGCCGGATCAACCCGGACGAGGCGGAGAAGGTGGTCGCGCTGAAGATCCCCGGTGTCGCCGCGCAGCGCGAGTTCCGCCGCTTCTACCCGCAGGGGGAGGCGATGGCGCATGTGCTGGGTTTCACCAACATCGACGATCGCGGGCAGGAAGGCCTGGAGCTGGCCTTCGACGAATGGCTGCGCGGCGAAGCGGGTGCCAAGCGGGTGATCCGCAACCGCAAGGGCGAAACGGTGGAGAGCGACCTGCTGCGCGCCGCCACGCCCGGCAAGGACCTGACGCTGAGCATCGACCGCCGCATCCAGTTCCTGGCCTACAAGGAACTGCGCAACGCGCTGGTGGCCAACAAGGCCGCCGGCGGCTCGATGGTGATCATGGACGTGGCCACCGGTGAAGTACTGGCGATGGTCAACCTGCCGACCTACAACCCGAACTCGCTGGCCGGCGCGGCCCCGGACACGCGCCGCAACCGCGCGGTGACCGACCTGGTGGAGCCGGGTTCGACGATGAAACCGCTGACCATCGCCTCGGCGTTGCAGGCCGGCGTGGTGACCAAGGACACCCTCATCGACACCAACCCGGGCTACATGGCACTGGGCCGCTTCACCATCAAGGACGTGCCGCGCAACAACGGCGTGCTGACCGTGACGGGCGTGATCACCCGCAGTTCGAACATCGGCGCGGCCAAGGTAGTGGCCAAGCTGCCGGACCAGGTGTTCTACGATTCGGTGCACAAGTTCGGCTATGGCAGCCGGCCGGGCAGTGGCTTCCCGGGTGAGTCCGGTGGGGTGCTGCCGCGCCCGGCCAGCTGGAGCGGTCCGTCGAAAAGCACCATGTCCTATGGTTACGGACTGTCGGTGACCCCGCTGCAGATCGCCACCGCTTACGCGGCGCTTGGCAACGGCGGCAAGCTGATTCCGCCGACCTTCGTCAAGGGCCAGCACAACGAGGCCCGCCAGGTAGTGGATCCCGATATCGCCAGCCAGGTGGTGTCGATGATGGAAACCGTGGTTACCCAAGGCGGCGCCAAGCAGGCGGCAGTGTTGGGTTACCACGTGGCCGGCAAGACCGGCACCGCGCGCAAGGCGGGCCCTGGTGGCTATATCGCCGGGCATTACAACGCGCTGTTCGCTGGCGTCGTCCCGGCCACCAATCCGCGCTTCGCCACGGTGGTGGTGATCAACGATCCGCAGGGCGGCAAGTATTACGGTGGCCTGGTGTCCGCACCGGTGTTCCACAATGTGATGGAGGGCGCCCTGCGCCTGATGGACGTTCCGCCGGACGATATCCAGTCCTGGTTGGCCGCGCAGGAATCCGGCAAGACCGGTCACTCCGCTTCGGTGTTGCCGACACCGCCGGCTGATGCCGTGCTGCCTGCGGATGCGGCGGCCGAATTCGAGGCCGCGTTGCCCACCGCGCAGGCACCGCCGCGTCCGCAGGCAGGAGGCACGCAATGAGCCGGAGCCTGCTGCTGTCCCGATTGCTGCCCGAAGTGGACCTGGCTGGCCACGACACTGCCATTACCGGGCTGGTGATGGACAGCCGCGTGGTGCGTCCGGGCGATGCGTTCGTGGCCATCGCCGGTTTCGGTGCCCATGGGCTGGGCTTCGTCGACCAGGCGCGTGCCGCCGGTGCCGCCGCCATCCTGTTCGAGCCGCCCGCACCGGTTGGGCTGCCTGCACCGGACGACGCCATCGCGGTGCCGGGGCTGCGTGCGCGGATGGGCGCGATGGCCGACCAGTTCCATGCTGCACCGTCCCACGCAATGACCATGGTCGGTGTCACCGGCACCAACGGCAAGACGTCCACGGTGCAGCTGCTGGCCCAGGCCTGGCACCTGCTTGGCACGCGCAGTGGCAGCATCGGCACGCTGGGCGCTGGTCTTTACGGCGCTGTGCAGCCGACCGGCTTCACCACGCCGTTGGTACTGCAGATGCATGAACTGCTGGCGCAGCTCCGTGACCAGGGCGCGCAGGCGGTGGCGATGGAAGTGAGCTCGCACGCCTTGGACCAGGGTCGCGTGGACGCCGTGCATTACGACGTGGCGGTGTTCACCAACCTCACCCGCGACCATCTGGATTACCACGGTGACATGGACGCCTATGGTGCTGCCAAGGAACGCCTGTTCCATCGCGATGGGCTGCGGGCATCGGTGGTCAACCTGGACGATGCCTTCGGCCGCCAGCTGCATGCACGGATTCCAGCCGGCCAACAGGCCGTCGGGGTGAGTTCGCGTGGCGTCGGCGGGGCAAGCGTCCGTGCCCGGGACATCGTGCTGGATGGTCGTGGCCTGGCCTTCGCGCTGGAGATCGACGGGCAATCGGCAGGCGTGCGCTCGCCGCTGCTGGGGCGTTTCAACGTCGACAACCTGCTGGTCGTGGCCGGTACCCTGCATGCGCTGGGGCACCCGCTGCCGACCATCGCATCGGTGCTCGGCAAGCTGCAGCCCATCCATGGGCGCATGAACCGACTGGGCGGGGAGCAGGGACAGCCCACCGTGGTGGTCGACTATGCACATACGCCGGATGCACTCGAACAGGCGTTGTCCAGCCTGCGTGGGCATGTAAGCGGGTCACTGGCCTGCGTGTTCGGCTGCGGCGGCGAGCGTGATGCCGGCAAGCGGCCGCAGATGGCGGCCATCGCCGAGCGCCTTGCCGACCGCGTGATCGTCACCGATGACAACCCGCGCGGGGAAGACGGTGACCGCATCGTCGCCGATATCCTCGCTGGCCTGCGCGATGCCTCCAGCGTGGTGGTACAGCGCGACCGCGCGCGTGCGATCACGCTGGCCATCGGCGAGGCGGCCCAGGGCGATATCGTGCTGGTCGCCGGCAAGGGCCATGAGCCCTACCAGGAAGTTGCCGGTGTGCGGCATGACTTCGATGACACCGTCGTCGCAGCCGCTGCACTGGCGGCGCGGGCCCATGCGGAGGTGAAACCGTGAGGCGCACCCTGCTTTCGCTGATTGCGCACTGGGCTGGTGGCGAGATCCACGGCGATGACGTGGCCATCGATGCGATCAGCAACGATACCCGTCAGATGGCCGCTGGCAGCCTGTACGTCGCATTGCGCGGCGAGCGTTTCGATGGACACGACTTTTCCGCCGATGCGCAGGCGCGCGGGGCCAGCGCGCTGCTGGTCGAGCGCCTGCTGCCGCTGGAGCTGCCGCAGGTGCTGGTCGCCGACAGCGAACTGGCGCTGGCACGCATCGCCGCGGGCATGCAGCGTGGCCGCGCCACCGGCGTGTTCGCCATCACCGGAAGCAACGGCAAGACCAGCGTCAAGACGCTGCTGCTGGGCATCCTGCAGCAGCATGCGCGTGCCGCGCACAAGGTGATGTATGCCAACCCGGGCAACCGCAACAACGAGATCGGCCTGCCGCTGGCGGTGATCGACGCGCCGGAAGATGCTGATTTCGCGATCTATGAAATGGGTGCCGGCAAGCCGGGCGACATTGCCTACCTGACCGACATCGTGCGTCCGCGCTGGGCGCTGGTGAACAACATCGCCGCCGCGCACCTGGAACGGATGGGCAGCCTGCAGGGCGTGGCCACCACCAAGGGCGCGATCTATGCGGCGCTGCCTGCTGATGGGGTTGCGGTCATCAATGCCGACGACGCCTTTGCCGCGTGGTTCGAACAGCATGTGGTCGGCCGGCCGCCACGTTGCCGGGTGCTGCGCTTCGGGCTGGAGCACAGTGCCGACGTGTCGGCCTCTGCGATAACGATCGATGCCAGTGGCAGCCACTTCATGCTGCACACGCCGGCCGGCGACGCGCAGGCGTCGCTGCCGCTCCCCGGCCGGCACAACATCGGCAATGCACTGGCGGCCACCGCGCTTGCGCTGGCGGCCGGCATTCCGCTGCAGGCCATCGTTTCGGCGCTGGCGGTGACCGAGCCGGTACCCGGGCGGCAGATCGCCCATCGCCTGCCCAATGGAGCCGTGCTGGTCGACGACAGCTACAACGCCAACCCCGGGTCGCTGGATGCAGCGATCGGCGCGCTGGCCGGTACCGGCAGCGAAGGCTGGCTGGTGCTGGGTGACATGCGCGAACTGGGGCCCGATGCGGAGGCGTTGCATGCGCAGGCCGGCCAGCGCGCGCGCCAGGCTGGGCTGAAGCGGCTGTACACCCTGGGCGCCCTGAGCGCGGCGGCATCCGCTGCGTTTGGTGATGGCGGCCGACATTTCGCGACCCACGACGCACTGGCGCAGGCACTGCAGGAAGAACTGCATGCCGGCGTGCGTTGTCTGGTCAAAGGTTCCCGTGGCAGTGCCATGGACAAGATCGTCAAAGCGCTGCTGGCGCGAGGAGAGGAAGCCCCCCATGTTGTATGAACTGGCTCGATGGTTGCAGCAGCTGGAGAGCTCGTTCGGGCTGTTCAACTACCAGACGTTCCGCGCCATCCTGGCTGCGCTGACGTCGCTGTTCCTGTCGTTGTGGATGGGCCCGGCAGTGATCCGCAAGCTGGCCCAGTTCAAGGGGGGCCAGCCGATCCGCAAGGATGGCCCGCAAAGCCATTTCTCCAAGGCCGGTACGCCGACCATGGGCGGCTCGCTGATCCTGCTCAGCGTCACCCTGGCAGTGCTGGCGTGGGCGGACCTGGGCAACCGCTACGTGTGGCTGGTGCTGGCGGTGATGATCTGCTTCGGCGCCATTGGCTGGTACGACGACTGGATCAAGATCGTCCGCCGCGATCCGAACGGCCTGAAGTCGCGCTGGAAATACCTGCTGCAGTCCATCTTTGGCCTTGCCGCTGGCCTGTTCCTGTACTTCACCGCCGACGTGCCCTCCGCGCTCACCTTCTACATCCCGATGTTCAAGTCGGTGGCGTTGCCGCTGGCCGGCATCAGCTTCGTGGCCATCGCCTATTTCTGGATCGTTGGCTTCTCCAACGCGGTCAACCTCACCGATGGCCTGGACGGCCTGGCGATCATGCCGACGGTGCTGGTGGCCTGCGCGCTGGGCGTGTTCGCCTACGCTTCGGGCAATACGGTGTTCTCCAGCTACCTGCAGATCCCGCAGATCCCCGGCGCCGGCGAACTGGTGATCATCTGCGCGGCGATAGCCGGCGCGGGCCTGGGCTTCCTGTGGTTCAACACCTATCCGGCCATGGTGTTCATGGGCGACATCGGCGCGCTGGCGCTGGGTGCGGTGCTGGGCACCATCGCGGTGATCGTGCGCCAGGAACTGGTGCTGGTGATCATGGGGGGCGTGTTCGTCATCGAGACACTGTCGGTGATGATCCAGGTCGCCTCGTTCAAGCTGACCGGCAAGCGGGTGTTCCGCATGGCGCCGATCCACCACCACTTCGAACTCAAGGGCTGGCCGGAGCCGCGGGTGATCGTGCGCTTCTGGATCATCTCGGTGGTGCTGGTGCTGGTCGGCCTGGCGACGTTGAAGGTGCGCTGATGAACGACCTGTCCCGCCAGGCAACACGCCTTGAAGCCATCGGAGGCCGCTACGACAAGTGGCTGCTCGGCGCGATCATCGCGCTGACCGGGCTGGGCGTGGTGATGGTGGCGTCCAGTTCGATCGCCCTGATGAGCAGTCCGTTCTATTACCTCAACCGCCATCTGGTGTTCCTGGCCATTGGCGTGGTGCTGGCCTTCGTCGCCATGCGCACCGAGCTGAAGTCGATCGAGCAGTACAACCAGTTGCTGTTGCTGGGCTGCTTCGCGCTGCTGATCGTGGTGTTCATTCCCGGGCTGGGCAGCAGCGTCAACGGCGCGCGCCGCTGGATCAACCTCGGCATCTCCAAATTCCAGACCGTCGAAGCGGTGAAAGTGCTCTACATCGTGTGGCTGTCGAGCTACCTGGTGCGTTTCCGCGACGAAGTCAATGCGACCTGGCCGGCGATGCTCAAGCCGCTGGGGGTTGCCGGTGCGCTGGTGGTGCTGATGCTGCTGCAGCCCGACTTCGGTTCGTCCACGCTGTTGCTGGCGATCACCGCCGGCATGCTGGTGTTGGGCGGGGTGAACATGCCGCGCATGTCCATGCCGATCATCTTCGGCATGATCGGCATGAGCGCGCTGGCGATCTTCGAGCCCTATCGCATGCGCCGCATCACCTCCTTCCTCGACCCATGGGCCGACCAGCAGGGTGACGGCTACCAGCTGTCCAACGCGCTGATGGCGGTGGGACGCGGCGAATGGACCGGGGTCGGCCTGGGCAATTCGGTGCAGAAGCTGTATTACCTGCCCGAAGCGCATACCGATTTCATCTTCTCGGTGACGGCCGAAGAGCTGGGTTTCCTCGGCACCTGCCTGATCATCACCCTGTATGCGCTGCTGGTGGGCCGCACCATGTGGCTGGGCATGCGCTGCGTGGAAATGAAGCGTCACTTCTCCGGCTACATCGCCTTCGGCATCGGCCTGTGGATCAGCATGCAGAGCTTCGTGTCGATCGGCGTGAACCTGGGCATCCTGCCGACCAAGGGCCTGACCCTGCCGCTGATCTCCTCCGGTGGTTCCAGCGTGCTGATGACCTGCGTGGCGATGGGCCTGTTGCTGCGGGTGTCGTATGAGCTGGATCGCGCCGAGCGCCGCCAGGCCGTGCGCATGGGCGGACTGGACGAGGAGGCGGACGTAGCCGCCGATGCAGCGAAGGCTGCAAGGGCGAGTGCGTCGCCGCGTACTGCCGATGCGGCCACGACAGCAGGATCCGTGGCGACCGCACCTGCTTCCACCACGCGCGGTACCAGCCGGCTGCAGACCCGCATCGAGCCGACCTTCGGGAGGCTGGGATGAACATGCCTGCTGCCCAGGCTTCGCAGCGGCCGGTGATGATCCTCGCCGGCGGCACCGGCGGGCACATCTTCCCGGGCCTGGCCGTGGCCAAGGTGCTGCGCGCGCGTGGCATCGCGGTGACCTGGCTGGGTGCGGCCGGCCAGATGGAAACCCGGCTGGTGCCACAGCACGACGTGCCGATCGACACGCTGGACATCGGCGGGCTGCGTGGCAAGGGCAAGCTGGCCCTGCTGGGCGCCCCCTGGCGGTTGTTGCGTGCGGTGCGCCAGGCAGGTTTCCTGCTGCGCGACCGCAACCCGCGGGCGGTGATCGCCTTCGGCGGCTATGCGTCCGGCCCGGGCGGCCTGGCCGCACGCCTGCATGGCCTGCCATTGCTGGTGCACGAACAGAATCGCGCGCCGGGCATGACCAACCGCTTCCTGGCACGTTTCGCCCAGCGCGTGCTGACCGGCTTCCCGGGCAGCTTCGCCACGCGCGAGGAAGCCGTAGGCAATCCGGTGCGCGCGGAGATCGCCGCGATTGCTGCCCCGGAACTGCGCTTCGCCGATCGCCGTGGTGCACTGCGCGTGCTGGTGGTCGGTGGCAGCCAGGGCGCACGCGCGCTCAACAGCGCCGTGCCCCAGGCCGTGGCGGCGTTGGCTGGGCAGCATGCCGTGCAGGTGCGCCACCAGAGCGGTGAGAAGATGCATGCCGAAGCCGTCGAAGCCTACGCCAAGGCCGGCGTCGACGCAGAGATCACTCCCTTCATCGCCGACATGGCCGAGGCCTTCGCCTGGGCCGACCTGGTGGTCTGCCGCTCCGGCGCGTCCACCCTGGCCGAGCTCTGCGCCGCTGGCGTCGGCAGCGTGCTGGTGCCGTTCCCTGCCGCCGTGGACGATCACCAGACGCGCAACGCCGAGTACCTGGTGGAGCGCGATGCCGCGGTCCTGCTGAAGCAGGGCGACACGTTGGTGTCCGGACTCACCGCACTGCTTGGCGAACTGTCCGCGGATCCCGCCCGCCGCATGCAGATGGCGCAGGCCGCGCGTGCGCTGGCCAAAGTCGACGCGGCAGAACGTATCGCCGATATCATCCTCGAGGAAGCTGTATGAAGAATGTGCTGCGCCACCGCGCCGTCACCACGCGAGGTCGCGCATGATCCGCCGCCTGCACGACACCAACGACCTGGTGCGCGCGTTCCCGCGCGTGCATTTCGTTGGCATCGGCGGCACCGGCATGAGCGGCATCGCCGAAGTGATGCTGACGCTGGGCTATGAGGTTTCCGGATCGGACAACGCCGACAACGCGGCGACGCGTCGCCTGGCTGGGCTGGGTGCCCGGATCATGCGCGGCCACTCGGCCGCCAACGTGCTCGGCACCGACTGCGTGGTGGTGTCCAGCGCCATCCGCGAAGACAATCCCGAACTGATGGAAGCGCGCAGCCAGCGCATTCCGATCATGCCGCGTGCGGCGATGCTGGCCGAGCTGATGCGCTTCCGCCGCGGCATCGCCGTGGCCGGTACGCATGGCAAGACCACCACCACCAGCCTGACGGCAGCCGTGCTCAGTGAAGGCGGGCTGGACCCGACCTTCGTGATCGGTGGCCAACTGCTGGCTGCCGGCGCCAATGCCAAGCTCGGCAGCGGCCAGTGGCTGGTGGCCGAGGCCGACGAAAGCGATGGCAGCTTCCTGCGCCTGAACCCGCTGATGTCGATCATCACCAACATCGACGCCGACCATCTTGAAAACTACGGCAACGATTTCGCCCGCGTGCAGGCCGCCTTCGCCGAGTTCCTGCAGCGGCTGCCCTTCTACGGCCTGGCGGTGCTGTGCATCGACGATCCGGAGGTGGCTGCGCTGGCCGCCCGGACCCCGCGCCATGTGATGAGCTACGGGCTCAGCGACCATGCCGACGTGCGGGCCGAGAACGTGGTGCAGGAAGGGGCGCGGATGCGCTTCACCCTGCGCCTGCCGCAGGGCACCAGCCAGGAAGTGGTGCTGGCGCTGCCGGGCACCCACAACGTACTCAACGCATTGGCCGCCGCGGCGGTGGGTTGGCAACTGGGCGTGGCGCCGGACGCGATCGCGCGTGCGCTGCAGGAGTTCGCCGGCGTGGGACGTCGCTTCAACGACCTGGGCGAAGTGACCATCGCCAATGGCGCCACGGTGCGCCTGATCGATGACTACGGCCATCACCCGAGCGAACTGGAGGCGGTATTTGCTGCTGCCCGGGGCGGTTGGGGCGACAGGCGCCTGGTGGTGGCATTCCAGCCGCACCGCTACAGCCGCACCCGCGACCAGTTCGACAAATTCGCAGCGGTGCTGTCCAGTGTCGACGCGCTGGTGCTGAGCGAGGTATATCCGGCCGGTGAAGAGCCCATCGCCGGTGCGGATTCGGAGGCCCTGGCGCGCGCCATCCGTGCACGCGGCCGCGGCGAACCCGTCGTGGTCGGCAAGGCAGTCGAACTGGCGCACGTGCTGCCGGACGTACTGCAGGACGGCGACCTGCTGCTGATGATGGGGGCCGGTGATATCGGTGCCGTCGCCCAGCAGATCGCCACCGACGGCTTCAGCATGGGGGGCGGGCAATGAGTGACTTCGCTTTCCCGGCGTTGCGAGGCACCGATCCGGCCGTTTTCGGACGCGTCGCGGTGCTGCTGGGCGGTACCTCCAGCGAACGCGAGGTATCGCTGGATTCCGGCCGCAACGTGCTCGAAGCGCTGCAGGCGCGTGGCGTCGACGCCTTCGCCATCGACGGCATCCCGGCACTGGCCAGGGCGCTGGTCGCCGGCGAGGTCGATCGCGTGTTCAACATCCTCCACGGCCACAACGGCGGTGGCGAGGACGGCATCGTGCAGGGGCTGATGGAGGCGTTCGGCGTCCCGTATACCGGTTCGAACGTACTGGGCTCGGCGCTGAGCATGGACAAGATCCGCACCAAGCAGGTGTGGCTGTCGCTGGGCCTGCCGACCCCGCAGTACCGCAAGGTCACGGCAGGGGACGTACATGCCAATGCCGCCGAGATCGGCCTGCCGGTGGTGGTGAAGCCGGCCAATGAAGGTTCCAGCGTAGGCATCAGCCGCGTATTCGATGACTCCGGCCTGGATGACGCGGTGGCGTTGGCCACCCGCTACGACGGCCAGTTGCTGATGGAACAGATGGTGGTCGGCGACGAGCTGACCGTCGGCATCCTGGGCGACGTGGCGCTCCCGTCGATCCGCATCGTGCCCAAGGGCCAGTGGTACGACTACGACGCAAAGTACATCGCCGACGACACCCAGTACCTGTGCCCGGGCCTGGATGGCGCGGACGAGGACGAAATCCGCCGCATCGCGCTGGCTGCATTCCATGCCGCCGGTTGCCGGGGATGGGGCCGCGTCGACGTGATGCGCGACCGCGAAAGTGGCCGCTTCTTCCTGCTGGAGGTGAACACCGCGCCCGGCATGACCAGCCATTCGCTGGTGCCGAAGGCGGCCGGCCAGGCGGGCATCGGCTTTGAAGAGCTGGTGTGGCGCGTGCTGGAACAGACCCTGGAGGCATCGCACGCATGAACGCGGTGCTGCGCATCTTCGTCTGGCTGTTGGCCCTGTCGGTGGTGGCGCTGCCGGTCGTGGCCGTGCTCAACGGCTGGGTCGGCGCCGAGCGCTGGCCGCTGGCGAAGCTGCGCGTGCACGGTGAGTTCAAGCGCGTGCCTGCCGAACAACTGCAGAAGGTACTGCTGCCGTATGCGCACGCCGGTTTCTTCGCGGTCAGGCTGCAGGATGCCCAGGACAGCATCGAGCGCCTGCCATGGGTGGAAAGCGCGCGCGTGCGCAAGCAATGGCCGGACGTGCTGGAAGTGACCCTGGTCGAACACAAGCCGTTCGCACGCTGGGGCAGCGACCGCCTGTTGTCAGAGCAGGGCAAGCTGTTCCCCACGCCGAAGAAGCTGGCCGACCTGCAGTTGCCGGAGCTGGATGGCCCGGACAGCCAGACCGAAGAAGTAGTGGCCCTGTACAACGATGCCCGCGCACTGTTCGCACCGGCCGGGCTGGACGTTTCCCGGCTCAGCATGGACGCGCGCGGCAGCTGGTCGCTGCTGCTCAGCAATGGCACCGAAGTCGTGGTCGGTCGTGATGACGCCCGCTCACGCCTGCAGCGCTATGTGCGCGTGTTGCCGCAGTTGGCCAGCCAGGCTGCGCCGATCGAACGCGCCGACCTCCGATACACCAATGGTTTCACCCTCAGTTGGGGCAAGCCGCCGGCCGACGCGCCGAAGAACACGCAGGAAAGGACATGAATCGCAAGGGTGATAAATCGCTGATCGTCGGCCTGGACATCGGCACCTCCAAGGTGGTGGCGCTGGTGGGCGAGTATTCGCCGGGCAATCCCATCGAGGTGATCGGGATCGGCTCGCATGAGTCACGCGGCCTCAAGCGTGGCGTGGTCGTGGACATCGAATCGACCGTGCAGTCGATCCAGCGCGCGGTAGAGGAAGCCGAGCTGATGGCCGGCTGCGAGATCCGCTCGGTGTATGCCTCGATCTCCGGCAACCACGTGCAGTGCAAGAACTCGCCGGGCATCGTGCCGATCCGCGACGGGGAAGTGACCTGGGGCGACCTGGATCGCGTGCTCGACGCGGCCAAGGCGGTGGCGATCCCGGCCGACCAGAAGATCCTGCATGCGATCCCGCGTGAGTACGTGCTGGACGATTCACAGGAAGGCATCCGCAACCCGGTCGGCATGACCGGCGTGCGCCTGGAGGTGCACGCGCACCTGGTGGTGTGCGCGCAATCGGCGGCGGCCAACATCAGCAAGTGCGTGCAGCGCTGCGGGCTGGTGGTGGATGACCTGGTGCTGTCCTCGCTGGCCTCCAGCGTGGCGGTGCTGACCGCCGACGAGCGCGAACTGGGCGTGGTGCTGGTGGACATGGGCGCAGGCACCACTGATATCGCGGTATTCGTGCAGGGTGCGATCTGCCATACGGCCTCGCTGCCGATCGCCGGCGACCATGTCACCAATGACATCGCGCACATGCTGCGCACGCCGACCCCGGAAGCCGAGCAGATCAAGGTGCGCTATGCCTGCGCGCTGGCCCAGCTGGCCACGGCCGAGGAGAGCATCCAGGTGCCGAGCGTCGGCGACCGGCCACCGCGTCGCATGCCGCGCCACGCCCTGGCGCAGGCGGTGCAGGGCCGTTACGAGGAAATCTTCGAGATGGTGCAGGCCGAACTGCGCCGCTCCGGTTTCGAGGAGCTGGTGCGCGCCGGCATGGTGCTCACCGGCGGTGCTTCCAAGATGGAAGGCGTGGTCGAACTGGCCGAGGAAATGCTGCAGATGCCGGTCCGCATCGGTATCCCGCAGCACGTCACCGGGCTGGGCGAAGTGGTGGGCAATCCGGTGCATGCCACCGGCGTAGGGCTGCTGCTGATGGGCAGCCAGATCGAGCATCCGCGTCGGCCCTCGCTGCCGACCGGGCGCGCCGGCAGCATGTTCAAAAAGCTGAAGACCTGGTTCCGAGGCGAATTCTGACCGCGGTAGCGCCGAGCCATGCTCGGCGGCATGGAACGGCGACACGCACACCGCAACAGACAACAAGCAGCAAACAACAAGCAACAAGCAGCAAGCAACAGGCAACACATCGCAACAACAAACCAAAACAGCCGCGACGGCGGCATGCAGCGGAAGGCAGGACGCCTCTCCCACCCATGCCAAAGGAAGCGGATACAACCGAGGACACGGACATGGCGCATTTTGAATTGATTGAAAAGATGGCACCCAATGCGGTGATCAAGGTCGTTGGCGTGGGCGGTGGCGGCGGTAACGCCGTGGCGCACATGGTCAACTCAGCGGTGGACGGGGTGGAGTTCATCACCGCCAACACCGACTCGCAGGCCATCCAGAACTGCGGTGCGAAGCTGCAGCTGCAACTGGGTACCAATGTGACCAAGGGCCTGGGCGCAGGCGCGAACCCGGAAGTGGGCCGCCAGGCCGCACTGGAAGATCGCGAACGCATCATGGACGCCCTGCAGGGCGCTGACATGGTGTTCATCACCGCCGGCATGGGCGGTGGCACCGGCACTGGTGCCGCACCGGTAGTGGCGCAGCTGGCCAAGGAAATGGGCATCCTGACCGTCGCGGTGGTCACCAAGCCGTTCCCGTTCGAAGGCCGTCGCCGCATGCAGGTGGCGCTGAAGGGCATCGAAGAGCTGAGCCAGCACTGCGACTCGCTGATCACCATCCCCAACGAGAAGCTGATCACCGTGCTGGGCCGCAACGCGACCATGATCCAGGCCTTCCGCGCTGCCAACGACGTGCTGCAGGGCGCCGTGCAGGGCATCGCCGACCTGATCGTGCGTCCGGGCCTGATCAACGTCGACTTCGCCGACGTGCGCACCGTCATGTCCGAAATGGGCCTGGCGATGATGGGTACCGGCACTGCCCGCGGCGACGACCGTGCGCAGGCCGCCGCCGAATCGGCGATCCAGAACCCGCTGCTGGACGATGTGAACCTGGCAGGTGCCAATGGCATCCTGGTCAACATCACCGCCGGTGCGGACTTCACCATGGCCGAGTTCGACGAGATCGGCCGTACCATCGATGGCTTCGCTTCCGAAGATGCCACCGTGGTCGTGGGTACCGTGCTGGACCCGGACATGCAGGACGAAGTGCGTGTCACCGTGGTCGCCACCGGCCTCAACCGTGTCGCCGCCGGCAAGGGCCAGCGCCCGGGCGAGCGTGCGCCGATCAAGCTGGTACGCAATGCCACCACCGGCCAGCCGGAATTCTCCGATTTCGACAATGGCGGTGATGCCGTGTCCAAGGCGGTAGGTGGCGTCGGCCTGGGCCTGCGCCGTGCCAGCAGCGACAGCGTGGCGGCCTCCTCGCCGGCCGCGTCCGCCCCGGCCTCCGGTGCCACGGCGACGGCTGAACTGCCCAACGATTACCTGGACATCCCGGCGTTCCTGCGCCGCCAGGCGGACTGATCGCCGCCGCCGGGGTTGTCCTCCCCGGTGATCGGCACCATGTCCCTGCAACACAGGCGCCGGGCCAGGATGGGCCCGGCCGCCCTGTCATCGCGACTGTCTCCTCAGCGCGTCGGCTTGCCCTGCGGGATGGTCCAGCAGGTCGCTCAGCCGGAAGAGGGGGTGCCGCGTGTTAATCTGTCTCATCCCCCGGGGCAGGCCATCGCGGCCCGCCGCATGCTTCTGGTCACCCCATGATCCCGCAACGTACCCTCAAGAACACGATCCGCGCCACCGGCGTTGGCCTGCACAGCGGCGACAAGGTCTACATGACCCTGCGTCCGGCGCCGGTCAACCATGGCATCGTGTTCCGTCGCGTGGACCTGGATCCGGTCGTGGACGTGCCGGCAAAGGCCGAGCTGGTCACCGAGGTCACCCTGTGCACCGGCCTGACCTGCAACGACGCCAAGATCCAGACCGTCGAACACCTCATGTCGGCATTGGCCGGCCTGGGCGTGGACAACATCATCGTCGAGCTGTCCTCGGCTGAACTGCCGATCATGGATGGCTCGTCCGGTCCGTTCGTGTTCCTGCTGCAGTCGGCAGGCATCATCGAACAGGACGCTGCCAAGCGCTTCATCCGCGTGCTGAAGACGGTGGAAGTCACCGACGGCGACAAGGTCGCGCGCTTCGATCCGTATGAAGGCTACAAGCTGGGCTTCACCATCCAGTTCGACCATCCGATGATCCCGGCCAAGCAGTCACGGCAGGAAATCGAGTTCTCGACGCTGGCCTACACCAAGGAAATCTCCCGCGCACGGACCTTCGGTTTCATGCGTGACCTGGAGTACATGCGCGAGCGCAACCTGGGCCTTGGCGGCTCGATGGACAATGCCATCGTGCTGGACGAATTCCGCGTGCTCAATGAAGACGGCCTGCGCTATGCCGATGAGTTCGTGCGCCACAAGATCCTTGACGCGATCGGCGATCTTTACCTGGCCGGTGGGCAGGTGCTGGGTGCCTACGAAGGCTTCAAGTCGGGCCATGCGTTGAACAACAAGCTGGTGCGCGCCCTGATGGCGGACGTGACCGCCTGGGAGTGGGTCAGCTATGACACGCCCGCCGCCAACGAGCCGGTGGCCTACGGTACGCCGGCGTACGCCTGACAAGTACTGTTGAATCAGCAAGTTGACGCCGCCTCCGGGCGGCGTTTGCGTTTTTGCCGGCCTGCCAGCGGGGAACACTGCGATGGGAAGTGGTCCTCACTGGCATGAACCCGCTCTGCCAACAGACTGAACTTAACATTTAAATAACAAAACCCTAACGACTGCTGGACCTTACGCCGTTAGGATGCCCCACGGTCCTCGCAAATGTTTCACGCCACTTCCACGGAATGTTGGCGCTGCGGGGAAGCGGAGCCGGATGCTCCGCTGTCATCAGGATCTGGACGGTTTCGTGTCCTGGAGGCAAGCCAAGGCGTCGCGTAGCCCTTTGTGCGTGGCGGCTGAAACTGCGTGGGGTCCGTTCTGGTTGTCGAGCGCTGGGGAGCGTGGTGGAGCGGGGGACGCAGTCTTGATGGTCACCTTGGTGGCCTTCAGCCCGATGGACCGGGCCGCGTCGATCAACTGGGTTTCGGCAAGCCTCAGCTTGGCGTGCCAGACCGGGGATTCGACGAGAAAAACGAGGTGTTCGTCGCTCACATTCGCCAACCGGCAACGGGTGCGCAGGGTGGGTGGCAAATGGGGGCGCAATTGCCGGTCCAGCGAATCGAGCCACAGGGCTCGGCGCAACGGGTTACCGGATTTGTCCGCCATGACCGCATCAAGCGCCGGCTTCGGCGCGGAGGCGGGACGAACGCTGGATTTCGGCTCAGACATGAAAACTCACTGATGGCATTCAAAAAGATCGTAATCAAAACGCGTGATGGAAAGGCAAAAACGCCCCTCGCGCGTCTGCGTTTTTACTTCGAAGACCGACCCCGCGCCCTGCTTGGCAGCGTGTTGGGCATGGGTTGCATTATCGGCCTTGCCGGCGGAATGGGGGCCAACGCGTTCGGCGACTCCCGCCTGCAGGACAAGGTGGCGCAGCAGGAGCGTGAACTGGCCCAGGTCCGGCTGCAGTCGCAGACCCAGGTCAACGCCCTGGCCGCGCGTCTTGGCGAACTGCAGGCGCAGGCCACCCGGCTCAATGCGCTGGGCGAGCGCCTGACCCAGATGGGCAAGCTGGAGGACGGCGAGTTCGACTTCCAGGAAACCCCCGGCCTGGGTGACGGCGATGCCGGCGGCCCGACCGTGGATATCCCGGTCAAGGACGTCAACGCCGACTTACAGGTGCTGGAGCAGCGCTTCGCTGCTTCAGGCCGCCAGTTGTCGGTGATGGAATCGCTGATGTTCGACCACCAGCTGCAGCAGAACGCCGTGCCTTCGCGCATGCCGATCCGCAACAGCTACGTGACCTCCGGCTTTGGCACCCGCGCCGATCCGTTCGGCCGCGGTGCCGGCAACCACAAGGGCATCGACTTCCACGCAAAGGTGGGCGACCCGGTGATGGCGGTGGCCGACGGCGTGGTCAGCTTCGCCGGTGTGAAAGGTGGCTATGGCAACGTGGTCGATGTCGATCATGGCAACGGCTACGTGACGCGATATGCGCACAACTCCCGCCTGGTGGTGAAGGCGGGCGACCTGGTCCGCGCCGGCCAGCAGGTGGCCAAGGCCGGTTCCACGGGCCGTTCCACCGGTGCTCACGTGCATTTTGAAGTCTGGGAAAGCGGCCGGGTGGTCAATCCGCGCAAATTCCTCGGCGACGGCGGCAACACGCCGGTGGGTCGCGTCTCACGCGGCTGATCGCCCCGTAGCACCGGACCATGCCCGATAGCCTGTAGCGCCGGGCCATGCCCGGCGAGCGCAGCGGCGCCCTCCGCGCGGTACTTTGCCGAACGTGGCCGGCATCCCGCCGAGCATGGCTATGCCGGTCGTCCTGACCGGCACCCTGCGGGCCGTCGCAAGCGACGTTGGCAGCGGCTCCTGCCGCCGCCTTCGGCGCTACCGCACCGCCCTGCGAACCGCCAAGCGCTTGAAACTCCGCGCGCCCATCCCAAGTTACAATGGGTGATGCCATCGACGGGGCGCTGGGCGCCCCGTTTCGTTTGCGGCGGACGGATTCCAGCTGGAGCCGTGCGGCGTTCACCTGACAAACGGTTCCCTAATGATCAACAGCCTGCTTACCCGCGTTTTTGGCAGTCGTAATGAACGACAGCTGCGCCAGCTCAACCGCATCGTCGCCAAGGTCAATGCGCTGGAGCCGGAGATGGAGAAGCTCAGCGATGAGCAGCTCCAGGCCAAGACGCCGGAACTGAAGCAGCGCATCGCCGACGGTGAAGCCCTGGACAAGGTGCTCCCGGAAGCCTTCGCCGTCTGTCGCGAGGCCAGCCGCCGCGTGCTCGGCATGCGCCATTACGACGTGCAGCTGATCGGCGGCATGGTGCTGCACCTGGGCAAGATCGCCGAGATGCGTACCGGTGAAGGCAAGACCCTGGTGGCAACCCTGCCGGTGTACCTGAACGCGCTGGAAGGCAAGGGCGTGCACGTGGTCACGGTGAACGACTACCTGGCCCGCCGCGACTCGGCGCAGATGGGCAAGCTGTACAACTGGCTGGGCCTGAGCGTGGGCGTGGTGTACCCGGGCATGCCGCATGGCGACAAGCGCGAGGCCTACGACAGCGACATCACCTACGGTACCAACAACGAATTCGGCTTCGACTACCTGCGCGACAACATGGCGCTGTCGCGGGCGGACCGTTACCAGCGCGGCCTGAATTACGCCATCGTCGATGAGGTCGACTCGATCCTGATCGACGAAGCGCGCACCCCGCTGATCATCTCCGGCCCTGCCGACGATTCCCCGGAGCTGTACATCCGCGTCAACCGCGTGGTGCCGAACCTGGTGAAGCAGGAAAGCGAAGAGGCCGAGGGCGACTTCTGGGTCGACGAGAAGGGCAAGCAGGTGCACCTGTCCGAAGCGGGCATGGAGCACGCCGAGCGGCTGCTGGTGGAAGCGGGCATCCTCGACGGCGAGACCGAAGGCCTGTACGCCGCGCAGAACCTGACCGTGGTGCACCACCTGAATGCCGCGCTGCGCGCGCATGCGATCTACCAGCGCGACGTGGATTACATCGTGCGCGACGGCGAGGTGGTGATCGTCGATGAGTTCACCGGCCGTACCCTGGCCGGCCGCCGCTGGTCCGATGGCCTGCACCAGGCGGTGGAAGCGAAGGAAGGCGTGCCGGTGCAGCGCGAGAACCAGACGCTGGCCAGCATCACCTTCCAGAACCTGTTCCGCATGTACAACAAGCTGTCCGGCATGACCGGCACGGCCGATACCGAAGCGTTCGAGTTCCAGAGCATCTACAACCTGGAAGTGGTGGTCATCCCGACCAACCGGCCGACCATCCGCAAGGATTCGCCGGACCAGGTGTTCCTCAACCGCCAGGGCAAATTCAATGCGGTGCTGGCCGATATCCAGGACTGCAACAAGCGGGGCCAGCCGGTGCTGGTCGGCACCACGTCGATCGAAACGTCGGAGATGCTGTCCGAACACCTGGCCAAGTCCGGCGTGCACCATGAGGTGCTGAACGCCAAGCAGCATGACCGCGAAGCGACCATCGTCGCCAACGCCGGCCGCCCGGGTGCGGTGACCATCGCCACCAACATGGCCGGCCGCGGCACCGATATCGTGCTTGGCGGTTCGCTGGAAACCGAGCTGCACGAACTGGGCGAAGAGGCTACCGAGGCGCAGCGCGCCGCCGCCAAGGCCGAATGGCAGATCCGCCACGACGCGGTCAAGGCCGCTGGCGGCCTGCACATCGTGGGCACCGAGCGCCACGAATCGCGTCGTATCGACAACCAGCTGCGTGGCCGTTCGGGCCGCCAGGGCGATCCGGGTTCGTCCCGTTTCTACCTGTCGCTGGAAGACAACCTGATGCGCATCTTCGCCTCCGACTGGGTGCAGAAGGCCATGCGCATGATGGGCATGAAGGAAGACGACGTCATCGAAGACCGCATGGTCAGCCGCCAGATCGAGAAGGCGCAGCGCAAGGTGGAAGCGCACAACTTCGACATCCGCAAGAACCTGCTGGACTTCGACGACGTCAACAACGACCAGCGCAAGGTGATCTACGCCCAGCGCGATGAACTGCTGGACGCCGAATCGGTGAAGGACAACGTCGACGGCATCCGTGACGATGTGATCTTCGACATCGTCGCCCGCTTCGTGCCGCCGAACTCCATCGACGAACAGTGGGACCTGCAGGGCCTCGAAGCCACGTTGCAGTCCGAATTCGCGCTGGACATGCCGCTGGTCGAGCTGGTCAAGGCACACGAAGAACTGGATGCCGAGGGCATCGCGCAGAAGGTGCAGGAGCGCGTCAACCAGCACTTCGACGAGAAGGAAGCCGGCGTCGGTGCCGAAACCATGCGCGCGCTGGAAAAGCACGTGATGCTGACCGTGCTGGACCAGAGCTGGAAGGAACATCTGGCGCGCATGGATTACCTGCGCCAGGGCATCTACCTGCGCGGTTATGCGCAGAAGCAGCCGAAGCAGGAATACAAGAAGGAAGCGTTCGAACTGTTCTCGGACATGCTGGAGAACGTCAAGCGCGAAGTGGTGACCCTGCTGTCGCGCGTGCGCATCCGCAGCGACGAGGAAGTTGCCGCGCTGGAAGCGGCAGAACGCCAGCAGGCCCAGGCGCGCCTGGACCAGTCGCAGTTCCAGCACCAGGATGCCGGTGGTTATGGCGCCGACGAGGAGGCCGCGCAGGTGCAGGCGGCCCGGCAGGGGGGTGTCGCGCAGGTACAGCGCGATGAGCCGAAGATCGGCCGCAACGATCCTTGCCCCTGTGGCAGTGGCAAGAAGTACAAGCACTGCCACGGCCAGTTGAGCTGACCCAGGAACGCCCCGCCAACGCGGGGCGTTTTCTTTTCGCCGTCCCGACAGGGGCATTGCGCCAGTGGCGTGGTATTGGGCATCCTGCACCCATGCCTCCCCCGAAACGATCGATCCACGTCGTGGCCGGCGTCATCACCGACGCCCGTGGCCGCATCCTGCTCAACCGCCGTACCGAGAACCGGGACATGGCCGGCCTGTGGGAGTTCCCGGGCGGCAAGCGCGAATCCGGTGAAAGCTCCGAACAGGCGCTTGCGCGTGAACTGCACGAAGAGCTGGGCATCGAGGCTGAGATCGGCGACTGGCTGATGGACGTGCCGCAGTTGTATCCGGACAAGCACCTGACCCTGGAAGTGCGGCATATCCGCAGCTGGAAAGGCACGCCGCGTGGCCGCGAGGGCCAGGCGATCGCCTGGGTGGCGCCAGACAAGCTGTCGCGCTATTCCATGCCGCCGGCGGACCTGCCGGTCGTGGCAGCGTTGCGGCAGCCGGACCGCTACCTGATCACGCCCGCCCCCGCCGACGAGGATACCGACCAGCTGCAATGGCACGAACGCCTGTTGCAGGCGGTAGCCGGTGGCCAGCAGCGCGTCCAGTTACGGCTGCCGGATGGCCATCCACAGCGCAGGCAACTGATCGAAACGGCGTTGCGCAGCGTACGGGGGCCGATGCAATGGCTGCTCAACCGCGATATCGAACTGGCCCGCAGCCTGGGCGTGGGCGTGCACCTGGGCAGTGAGCAACTGGCCACGCTGCAGCAGCGTCCGTTGCCCGCAGGCCAGCTGGTGGCCGCTTCGTGCCATGACCTGGCGCAGCTGCAGGCCGCCCAGCAACTGGGGTGTGATTTCGTCGTGCTGGGCCCGGTGCAGTCCACCGCCACCCATCCCGGCGCCACCCCGATGGGCTGGGACAGCTTCGCTGACCTGCGCGCACGGGTGGCATTGCCGATCTATGCGCTGGGCGGTCTTGGCGCGGCCGACATCGGCACCGCCCGCCGGCATGGCGCGCAGGGGGTCGCAGCCATCCGTGGGCTGTGGCCGGAGTGACCACCTGACCGGGCGGCCGGTAGCGCCGAGCCAAGCTCGGCGAGCGCAGCGGCGCATTTGATTCCCGCCGAGCGTGGCTGGGCGGGAAGCTTACAGCGTGATCCAGAAACACCCGTACTGCCGGCGCAGCCCCAGCACACTGCGTGACGGGGTAGCGGTGCCGGGCAGCACCTGTTCCAGGCGCAGCGCGATGGGGTTCTGGTGGACCGGTGGGGCCGCGGCTTCCTCTGTTGCGGGAGGCGGCATGGCGTCGTCGTCGTGCGCGGGATAGACCGGCACGATATCCACCAGGGGCCGGCGGGCGATGGATTCCAGCTGGCCGAGGACGCGTTGTGCGCCGGCATCGGACACGGCGCTCCACAGGTACAACGACGACAGGCGGTTGACGTCGTTGGCAGCAACCGCCCCGCGCAGGGCGCCGACCAGCTCGCTCAGGCGGCGGGGGCAACGCGCGCCCAGCTGGTCGCGGTCCAGCGTATTGCCGCCCGGCATGGCCGATGCGGCGGGCATGCGTGAACGGGCACCGACGGTCTCGCACGGACGGTCGGTATAGACGCTTTGGCCGGTGGCATCGCTGCAGCGGTTCAGGCGCTGCGCCTGCGCCTGCACCGGTGGCGAAACGCCGGCAAGCAACAGGGACAGCAGCAAGGCAAGCGTGGAATTCATCTGTTGCAGGGTAGCGTTGAACGCGCGGCAGCGCGATGCAGGCACGCTCAGCCGTGCAGCAGTTTCAGCACCGAGGTGGTGGGCCTGGCCAGGTTGAGCGTGTAGAAATGCAGGCCCGGTGCGCCGCCTTCGGTCAGTCGCTGGCACAGCTGGGCGACCACCTCGGCACCGAACGCGCGGATCGATTCGCTGTCATCGCCGTAGGCCTGCATCTTGCGGCCGATCCAGCGCGGAATCTCCGCGCCGCACTGCTCGGAGAAGCGCCGCAGCTGGCTGAAGTTGGATACCGGCATGATGCCCGGCACGATGGGCACCGTCACGCCCAGCCGACGCACGGCATCGACGAAATGGAAGTAGGCATCGGCGTTGTAGAAGTACTGCGTGATCGCAGCGTCCGCGCCGGCATCGACCTTGCTCTTGAAATGCTTGAGGTCGGCCAACGCGTCGCTGGCCTGCGGGTGGGTCTCCGGGTAGGCACCGACTTCGATCCGGAACGCATCGCCATGCTCGGCGCGGATGAACTCGATCAGCTCGGCGGCGTAACGCAGGTCGCCCGGATGGCCCATGCCCGAAGGCAGGTCGCCGCGCAGCGCCACGATGCGGGTACAGCCGATGGCGCGATACAGCTTGAGCAGCTCGCGGATCTCCTGCCGGCTGCCACCCACGCATGACAGGTGCGGCGCGGCGTCGAAGCCGTGGTGCTGCTTGAGGTGGCGCACCGTTTCGGAGGTATAGCTGAGGGTGGAGCCGCCCGCGCCGAAGGTGCACGACACGTACTCCGGCCCGAACGCGCGCAGCTTGCGGGCGGTACGGTCCAGTTGGGCGCGTTGGTCGTCGGTCTTGGGGGGATAGAACTCGAAGCTCAGGGAGGTCATGGCGTTGGTGGCAGCGGGCTCGTCCCAAGTATATCTCTTCATCGCGATGGATGTGCAAGTGATAGCAACATCCGGCGTGTCCGGCCGTTCGCCGCCTGCCGTGGCCGTTGGTCATTCTTTCTCCCCGGCCCCTCGTCCGGCCTGCAGGCTGTGCTCCCATCCCATGACAGGAGCGCAGCACATGACAGGCATTTCTTTCCGGCACAGCGTCAAGAGCGTCGTGCCGTTGGCAATGATCGGACTGGTGGCGATGATGGCGTTCTCCGGCCCCGCACGCGCCACCACCGCCGGCAGCACCGGCCATGTGCAAGTCGAGGTGATCGGCACGGGGCGGCCGGTGTTGATGATCCCCGGCCTCAACAGTGGCGCGGCGGTATGGCGTGAAACCTGCCAGGCGCTGCAGCCGCAGGTGCAGTGCCACCTGGTGCAATTGCCCGGTTTCGCCGGCGCAGCCGCGGCGGACCCGCTTCCCGACGATTTCCTGCCGGCCATGCGCGATGAGCTGCTGGCCTACGCCAGCCAGCGGCGCCTGGAGCGGCCGGCCATCATCGGCCACAGCCTGGGCGGCGTGCTGGCGCTGCAGATGGCCATTGCCGCCCCCGATGCCGTGGGCCCACTGGTCATCGTCGATTCGCTGCCGTTCTATGCCGGCATCCGGAATCCGCAGGCCACTGCCGCAAGCATTAAACCGGTGGCCGACCAGCTGCGTGCCGGCATGCTGGCCAGTGACGCGGTGACGTACCAGGCACAGGCCGAGGCGGCGCTGGCAGGCATGGTGCGTGATGATGGGCACCTGCAGCTGCTCCGCCGCTGGGGGCATGACAGCGGCCGCGCAACGACGGCGGCGGCGATGCATTCCATGCTGGTGCATGACCTGCGTGACGAGGTCGCGGAGATCCGCTCACCGACGCTGGTACTGGGAAGCTGGGCTGGCTACCGCGCGTTCGGCGCCACCGAGGCATCGACACGCGACATCTTCCAGCACCAGTACGCGAAGCTGCCCGGCGTGCGCATCGAGATGAGCGGGGAGGGCCATCACTTCCTGATGTGGGATGATCCGCAGTGGTTGTACGGGCAGGTACGCACCTTCCTCGATACCGCCGAGTGATGATGACGCTGCGTGCGCGGCATTGGATCACCGCGCACGCACCACACGGGCCAGTACATGTACGAACCGAATTCCCCACTGCGTTTCTGGCTGCTCAATACCGTCGCATGGTCTGTCTATGCGCTGCTCAGCCTGTTGGTGATGCGTCAGTTCGCCGGTGGCAGCAGCAGCGGTGCGACGCTGATCAGCATGGTGCTGGCGCTGGCGCTCTGGTTGGCCAGCGGCGTGCTGCGTTCGCGCGCGGTGCGGCGGCACTGGTGGGACGATCCGGTACCGTTGCTGCTGCTGAAGCTGGCCGCAGGCGTGGTGATCGGCACCACGCTGGCCCAGCTCGCGGTAGCGGGCGTGCTGGTGCCGGCGCTGGCCAATGGCTGGGTGCAGCTGCCGGGCGGAAAGGCGGACTACCGTCCTGGCGCCACCCTGGTGTACTGGTTCAATACCTCCATCGTGCTGACGTTGTGGATCGGTGTGTGGGGAGGCCTGCACAGCATGCGGCGCGCGCGCCAGGCCCAGTTGGCGCGGCTGCGCGCCGAGGCTGCGCGCAGCACGCTGGAGCGCGACGCACTGCGTGCGCGACTCAATCCGCACTTCGTGTTCAATGCCTTGAACAACCTGCGCGCGCTGATCCACGAGGATCCGGAACGGGCACGGGAGATGGTGTCGCGGCTGTCGCGCACGCTGCGCCACGCGCTGGAACACGGCGGCGCCGATCGGGTGGCGCTGGACGAAGAACTGGCGGTGGTGCGCGATTACCTGGCCATCGAAGCGGTGCACTACGAGCAGCGCCTGCGCGTGGTGATGGAAACCCCGCCCGGCTGCGGCAGTGCGCGGCTGCCCGCCATGGCGCTGCAGTTGCTGGTCGAAAATGCCATCAAGCATGGCATTGCGGTCAGCCCGGCCGGTGGTGAACTGCGCATCGCCACGCGGCTGCAGGACGATGTGCTGCATGTGTGCGTGGAGAATCCGCTGGGCGTGTCGGTGGATACAGCTGGCCATGGCGTCGGCCTGGCCTATCTGCGCGCGCAGCTGGACGGAACGGCTGGTCGCTTCGCGCTGCGGCGGCAGGGGGATCGCATGCAGGCGCTGCTGGAGGTGCCGCAATGAACGCACCGCTGCGGGTACTGGTGGTCGATGATGCACGCCTGGCGCGGCAGGAGCTGCGCACCCTGTTGTCCACGCTGCCGTGGGTGGCGTGCATCGGCGAAGCGGACGACGTGCCGGCCGCACGGGAGGCCATCGCGCGGCTACGGCCGGACGTGGTGCTGCTGGATGTGCAGATGCCATCCGGAAGTGGATTCGACGTACTGGATGGCCTGGACGCGGTACCGCCGGTGGTGTTCGTCACTGCCTACGATGCATATGCCGTGCGCGCGTTCCAGGCCAACGCGTTGGATTACCTGGTCAAGCCGGTGGAGGCGCCGCGCCTGCAGGAAGCGCTGCAACGTGCGCTGGATCGCCGTGTGCTGCCCGATGCGGGCGCCGAACGTTCGTTGTTGGGAGTGCACGACCAGGTGTTCCTGCGTGATGGCGATCGCTGCTGGTTCGTGGCAGTGGCCGAGATCAGCCGCATCGTGGTCGATGGCAACTACGCGCGGTTGTGGTTCGGCGACCAGAACGCGCTGCTCGGTCGCAGCCTCAGTGCGCTGGAGGCGCGGCTTCCGCCTGCGCTGTTCTTCCGTGCCAACCGCAACACCCTGGTGAACCTGCACATGGTGCGTGCGGTGGAGCCTTCCATCGGCGACGGCTACGACCTGGTCCTGTCCAACGGCAGCCACGTGGAGGTATCGCGCCGGCAGGCACGTGAGCTGCGCGAGCGGATGGCGTTGTAACACCGGCGTCGGGCGGAGACTCCCCGCTGTGCGCCGGTCGACGCCGATCCATTACCGTTCCGCGCGGGTGCTTCATGCGTTGCCGGGTGCGTGGTTGCCGAGCACGGCCACGGTGCTGCCCGGCTCGGCATGGATGTCGAGCGAAAGGCCCTGCTGGTCGCACAGGCGGCGCACGATGCTCAGGCCCAGCCCATCTCCCTGGCTGTCGGCCCCCTTGTCGAACGGCCGCGGCCGGGGCCAGCGTTGCAGTATCTCGCTGGCATCGGCACTGTTGCGGATGACCAGCGCGGGTCCGCGCATGCACAGCTGCACGTGTCCGTCGCGGGTATGTGCGAAGGCGTTGCCAACCAGGTTCGCCAGCACGAGCTGCAGCGCGCTTTCCTCCGCCCGCAGGGTGGCGTCTTCGCCGACCTCCATCCGGACCTGGACCGGGCGCTCTTCGAGCAGGGGCGCGTAATCCACGATCACCCGTTCCAGCAGCGGGGCCAGCCGGCAGGGGACGGCGGCTTGGGCCTGGTCGTCCTCGCGGGCGAGCGCCAGCAGGGTGACCACGGCCTGCTGCAGTTGCAGGGCCGACAGGCGTATGTGCTGCAGGTGCTGGCGTCCGCGCGTGGACAGCCCGTCCTCGCCCAGCAGTTGGCCGGCTGCACTGGAGATCACCGCCAACGGCGTACGCAGTTCGTGGCTGGCGTCGCGGGTGAAAGCATGTTCGCGTTCGACGAAATCGGTGATGCGCGCCGACAGCCTGTCCAGTGCGCGCGCCAGCACACCGATCTCGTCGTTCTCGAAATCCTTGGAAAGATCGGGTGGCAGGTAGCGCGCGGACAAACCTTCGACCTGGTCCACCAGACGGTACAGGCTGCGCGTGGAGCGCCGGGCCATCCAGCCGCCAAGCAGCACGGCCAACAGCACCATCGCCGCGCCACTGACCAGCAGCACCATCACCACGTGGTCACGGATCGGCCTGACCACCAGTTGCCCGCTTACCTCTGCCACCAGCCAGGCCGGCGAAGCGGGTGCGGCGGGCAGCAGCCGGTGCACGTGGTAATGGCGCCCGTCGCTGCCGGGGAACTCGCTGCGCCAGGGTTCGCGCTGGAAAGTGGCGCGCATGTCAGCGGGCAGGTCTGCCGGATCGCGGTACACCCGCATGGACGGGTCAAGCGGCGTGACCCACCCTTGTGCCGCATGCGCGGCAAGTTGACGCTGCGCCTCGCGTTGCAACGCGGCGTTGAATACGCTGTCCTCCACTACGTACATGAATGCCAGTGCATACAGCCCGAAGACGGTAGCCACCAACAGGGCGAAGCCGGAAAATGCAAGCATCAGCCGCCTGCGCAGGCGGTGGACCGGGTGGCTCATGGCGCCGCCTCGAGGCGGAAGCCCACGCCGTGCACGGTGCGCAGCATGGCGCCGGCAAAGGGCTTGTCCAGTACCTGCCGCAGCAGGTACAGGTGCGAGCGCAGCGGGTCGGAGGGCGGCGCCTGGTCGCCCCACAGGCGCTGGACCAGCTCGCTGCGGGTCAAGGTGCGTGGCCAGGCTTCGGCCAGCGCCAGCAGGATGCGCTGTGGCAGTTGCTGCAGGTCCAACGGCTGGCCATCGCGCCAGGCCTGCCCGCTGCGCCGGTCGATGCACAGGGGCCCCACGCGCAACAGATGCGCCTGGCCCGCGCGATGGCGTCGCGCCAAGGCCAGGCAGCGTGCCAGCAGTTCGGCATCATCGAAGGGCTTGACCAGGTAATCGTCGGCGCCACTTTCAAAGCCCTTCAGCTTGTCGGCCATCGCATCACGAGCGGTCAGCATCAACACCGGCACGTGGCGGTCGCTCTGTTCACGCAGCCGCTGGCACAGCGAGATGCCATCCAGGCCGGGCAGGCCGATATCCAGCAACAGTACGTCGGGTGGATCGGCCAGCGCCATGCGCAGCCCACTGACGCCGTCGCCGGCGAAATCCACGACATGCCCCTGGGCATGCAGCAGGTCGACGATGGCGGTCGCCAACGGCAGGTTGTCTTCGATCAACAGCAGGCGCAGGCGCTCGGCGTCCATAGTCAGGGCTGCATGCGGGCCAACAAGGCCTTAGCTTGTTCCAGCTGCGGATGCTTTTCCAGCACCGGCTGCAGGTGCTTGCGTGCGGCGGCGGTATCTCCCAGCCGCAGGTGCGCCTCGGCGATGGCCACGTCCAGTTGCGGCTCGTCCATCCACGGCCGGCCCAGCAGCATGATCGCCAGTGCATCGCCGATCACCTGCGGAGACTGCGCTGCCTGCAGCTGGTAATAGCCGAGGATGCCGATCAACTGCGCATGGTAATCGGCACCATGGGCCGCAAGCTCGGCAGCGGCGTGGCCGTCACGCTGGCGCAGGTGCTGTTCCACCAGGGCCATGCTGCGCTCGTCGCGCCAACGGTCACGGGCAACTGGCACGCGTCCGCTGGCACGTACCACGGCCTCGGCGGTGGCGGGGGTGGAATAGGGGTTCTGTCCGGTCACCAGGCGCCCGTCGACCACCACTTTGGGCATCATCAGGGGGGCTTCCTCCCAGCGGGCACCGCGTCCACGCATCGCCGGTTCCAGCTGGAACGCGAACTCGCTTGCCCATCGCTTGCCGAACAGCGCTTCTTCTTCCTCGGTGAAGCCGGTCATCGCCCGGCCCTGCACCAGGTGGCTGCCATCGGCCAGGCGCACCTCCGCCAATGCCGCTGGTCCATGGCAGACCGCAGCGACCACGCCGCCCTGCGTCCAGACCGCCGCCAGCACGTCCTGCAGTGCCGTATCTACAGGCAGGTCGAACATCGCGCCCTTGCCACCGATCACCATCACTGCATCGTAGCGGCGCGGATCCAGCGAGGCCGTCGGCAGGGTAGCGGCCAGCTTCGAAGTGGCATCGGTGTCGGCCAGCAGCTCTGCGTTGAAGGCTTCCTCCGGATTGAACTTGTCAGCTTCGACGCGGCCGCCGCGCGGACTGGCCACCTCCACGTGGAAACCGTTGCGCTTCAGGATCAGCCAGGCCTGGGCGAACTCATCCATTTCGAAACCCGGCCGGGTCTGGCCCTGGTCGCGCCCCTCGCTGCTGACCACCAGCAGGGCGCGCGGTGGATCCGTGGCCGCTGCGACGAAAGGAAAGAGCATCAGGATCGTGGCGAGCAGATGGGTGCGGGGCATGGTTGGGTCTCCAGGACAGGGATGTGCAGTCTCCGGGCGTAATGTGAAACGGATTTCAATCGCCTGATCGGGGATGCGGCGCACCATGCCGGGCATGGCCCGGCACTGCCCGGACGGGGTGTCGTAGATGGACGGATATCTGGCTGGTCATGCCCGGACCACGGCCTCCTCTGGTGGCGACAGGCGTTGGCATATCTGGAATGGCAGCGGTGCTGGATGAAACTGCAGGTTTCCTGATGGACGCGGAAGCTACGTACTTTGCAGCATGGCCGGGCTGGTGACGTAGAAGCACCGGCCGGGATTGGAGTCCCGTCGAATGGACCAAATTGGCTCTGTTTTGCCCCTTGGGCACGGCGGAGAATGCATCACCACGCCAGTCCTCTGGCGGGCGATGCGTGGGGATTCCCATCCGCCGGTTTTTGGCTTGTTCCCGGTACTCCAACCCGCATCGTCCGCCGCCTTGCGCCTGTTGCAGGCGGCCTCCCATGACGTGTGAGGTTGACCGATGCCCGAACTTACCGTGAGCGCCGCACGCCTGTACTCCCTGATTGGCGACGGCATGCATGACCTGCCCGTCGAAGTCATCGAGAAACTGGAGCGCATGCTGCAGCGCTACGGCATGCAGCATCCCGCCGACGAACCCGAGTGGTGGGACGCCGGCGGATATCCGCGCAGCGCGTTGGACATCGCGTGCTACCTGGATGCCTGCATCGTGGAAAGTGGAGGCGACCCGAAGACCGTGGCCGAGGCGTTGCTGGCCGTCGCCGATGCCAACGACCTGCGCCGCATCGCCCGCGCGTGTGGCCTGCCCTGCGATGTGCTGCGCCGGCAGCTGTCCGGCAGGCGCACCCTCAGCTTCGGCACGGTGCTCGGTGCCATGCGCGCGCTGGGCGTGCAGCTCAGGGTCCATGCCGGCGCGAGGTAGCGGGGCCGCGCCTGCTCTACGGCGCAGGGGTGGCTTGCTAGAATCGAAGCATGTCCATCGTCCTCACCGAATTCGCCCGGCCGCGCCTGTTCCCGCGCACGCCGCGTGCCAACACCATCCAGGACTGCAGTGCCGAGCAGTTCGTCCAGCATCTCAACACGCATGAACCGCTGAAGGTGCTGGAGGGTTATGCGCCGTTCTGCAAACTGTTCGTGTACCCGAACTGGACCAGCACGCGTTGCCTGACCGTGCCGATCACCGATGGCAACCGCCACCTGCTGCGCAGCGGTTACGAGGCCCGCAACCGCGAAGAGTTGCCGGTGCTGGTGCGCTGGTTCGAAGGCGTGGAATCGCCGGTGGCCGATTACCTGGTGGTGATCCTGTACAGCGCCGGGCAGCTGGCGAAGGAAGGTTCCCCGATCGACGCCGACTGGGGCATCGTCGGCTGCATCTACACCGCCGAGCCGGAAGAGGTGCCGATGGCGCCGATCACCATGATGCGCAATGCGCTGGGTGTGGAAGAGGGCGGCTCGGGCGTGCCGCTGGATCGTGACGCGTATGCGCGTGCAGTGGCATTCTGGGACGGCAACGCCAACTGGCGTCCGTGACAGGGATCAGGTTCCTTTCTCACCAGGAACAGGACCTGGTCCCAGCTCGTCGAACTCCGGTACGCGCTGCCACTCCCACCACGGGTAGTGGTATTCGCGGTCCGATGCCTGCCACCCGGATCCGCACTCCGAGCAGATGACGGTGTGCATCTGGCCCCACCCGCCTTCGGCCTCGCCGAGTGCCTTGATCCGTACGTGGCCGTGTTGGGCTTCTCGGCGTGGATCAAAGAACAGGTAGTGCGGATACAACCCGCATGTGCAACCTGCGTGTTCCTGCCAGTATCGCAGCCGGCGCATCGCGAACGTCACGTGCACGTCGTCGGCGAGCAACGTGCGGCCGAGTGCGATGCCGGCGATCGCGCGGTCGATGCGCCCGACCCATGCCGCCAACACATCCAGTTCCGTTGCCTCGCGCAGGTGCGCGATATCGCGTGCCGCGGCGCGGATGCGACTGGGATCGGACGACAATAGCGCCTGCAGCCGTTCCGCGGCGGGCCCGTCGCTGGGTGCCACGACGCGCGCGGAAAACGGCCAGCGCATCAGCGCGGACGCTCGAGTACGGTGAAATGGGCATCGCACAGCGTAGCCAAGTCCCGGGGTGACAGCGCGACCTCCAGGCCACGTCGTCCGGCGCTTACATGAATGGTGGCCAGCGCCTGTGCACTGGCGTCGATGAAGGTGCGCAGCCGCTTTTTCTGGCCGAGCGGACTGATGCCACCCACCAGGTAACCGGTCGCGCGCTGTGCGGCGTCCACGGCCGCCATTTCACACTTCCGGCAGCCGGCAGCGTGGGCCAGTGCCTTCAGGTCCAGCTGCCCGGCAACCGGCACGATGGCGACCAGCAGCTCGTGGGTTTCGGTGCTGGCCAACAGCGTCTTGAATACCTGCGTTGCGTCCAGGCCGAGTTTTTCGACTGCTTCGTTGCCGAAGGAATCGGCATGCGTATCGTGCACGTAGCTGTGTACGGTGTGCGCGACCCTCTCGCGCTGGAGCAGTTTGATGGCTGGGGTCATGGGCGCATTCTAGCGAGATCAAGGTGTGTTGCCTTGACCCGGACTCTGGCGCCAGCAGCAGCGGGTCATGGACCCGCTCTACCAGACAGGTCGTGGCCGTCACCGGCACGCAATGCGGCCGCAGACGAAAACGGGCGCCCGAAGGCGCCCGTCCCGGGATCAATACGGCACGCCGCCTGATCAGTAGCGGTAATGCTCCGGCTTGAACGGGCCTTCCACCGGCACGCCGATGTAGTCGGCCTGTTCCTGGCTGAGGGTGGTCAGCTTCACGCCGATCTTCTCCAGGTGCAGGCGGGCGACTTCCTCGTCCAGCTTCTTCGGCAGCAGGTACACCTTCTTCTCGTAGCTGTCCTTGTTGGCCCACAGGTCGATCTGGGCCAGGGTCTGGTTGGCGAACGAGTTGGACATCACGAAGCTGGGGTGGCCGGTGGCGCAGCCCAGGTTCACCAGGCGGCCGTCGGCCAGCAGGAAGATCGCGTTGCCGTTGGCGAACACGTACTTGTCCACCTGCGGCTTGATGTTGATCTTCTGCACGCCAGCCAGCGCGTTGAGTGCATCGACCTGGATCTCGTTGTCGAAGTGGCCGATGTTGCAGACGATGGCCTGGTCCTTCATCGCGCCCAGGTGTTCGACGCGGATGATGTCCTTGTTGCCGGTGGTGGTGACGTAGATGTCGCCACGGCCCAGGGTGGATTCGATGGTGTTGACCTCGAAGCCTTCCATCGCCGCCTGCAGGGCGCAGATCGGGTCGATTTCGGTGACCACCACGCGCGCACCGTAGGCACGCAGCGACGCAGCGCAGCCCTTGCCGACATCACCATAGCCGCAGACCACGGCGACCTTGCCGGCCAGCATCACGTCCATCGCACGCTTCAGGCCATCGGCCAGCGACTCGCGGCAACCGTACAGGTTGTCGAACTTGCTCTTGGTGACCGAGTCGTTGACGTTGATCGCCGGGATCAGCAGCGTGCCGGCCTGGGCCAGCTGGTACAGGCGGTGCACGCCGGTGGTGGTCTCTTCGGAGACGCCCTTCCAGTCCTTGACCACGCGGGTCCAGTAGCCCGGACGCTCGGTGGCCACGCGCTTGAGCAGGTTCTTGATGACCTGCTCTTCGTGCGAAGCGGCCGGCTCGTCGACCCAGGTGCTGCCATTTTCCAGCTCGTAGCCCTTGTGGATCAGCAGGGTGACGTCGCCGCCATCGTCGACCACCAGCTCCGGGCCGGTCAGGGTGCCGTCGGCCAGGGTGAAGGTCAGCGCATCCAGCGTGCAATCCCAGTATTCCTCCAGGGTTTCGCCCTTCCAGGCGAATACCGGGGTGCCGGTGGCGGCGATCGCAGCCGCTGCATGGTCCTGGGTGGAGAAGATGTTGCACGAGGCCCAGCGCACGTCGGCGCCGATGTCCTTCAGCGTCTCGATCAGCACGGCGGTCTGGATGGTCATGTGCAGCGAACCGGTCACGCGCACGCCCTTCAGCGGCAGGGTGGCGGCGTGCTTGCGGCGGATCGACATCAGGCCCGGCATCTCGTGCTCGGCGATGTCCAGTTCCTTGCGGCCCCAGTCGGCCAGCGAGATATCGGCAATCTTGTAATCACCTTCGGTGGAGAAGGTCCTGGCAACAGCGTTCATTGAAAGCTCCGGTTGTGGACGAGCGTGTGCTCGTATCTAGCCGGGCGCCGTTTTACATTGCCACCCTCCGAGCCTGGCCGGGGTCTCCGGTCGCAGCGCCCCTCGGCGGGGGAAGGTGCCCATTATATCGCCGCCTGCGCCGTGCCCAACCATCGGCAGGGGGTGAAAGGCGTGGCGGCTGTTAAGGTCGGGTATTCACATGCAGCGAAGGGATGGTCATGAGCAAGCGCGTGCGCCGTACAGGGCGCTGGACCGGCGTGGTCCTGTCGATGGCACTGCTGGCGGTGGCACCGCTGGCCGGGGCGGCCGGCAAGGCCCCGGCGCAGGCGGCCAAGGGCGTGGAAGGTTACCAGCTGCCGTCCGCCGCATTGCAGGCGGTGGTCGACCAGTCCCGCGCGCCGACCCTGTTCCTGTCACCACAGCGCGACGTGGCCGCCTTGCTGCAGATGCCGTCGCTGCCGTCCATCGGGGTGGTTGCCCAGCCGGAGCTGAAGCTGGCCGGACGCCGCATCAACCCGCGCACGTTCTCCGACAGCCGTTTCAGTTACGGAAACAGGCTGTGGCTGCTGGGTATCGGCGATGGCAAGGAGCGGCAGATCAGCGGCCTGCCGCCCGCGCTGTCGGTGGCCAGCCTGGCGTGGTCGCCGGACCAGAAGTGGCTGGCGTTCAACCAGGTGGATGCGGCCAGCGGGGCCAATGAGCTATGGCTGGTGGAGGTGGCGACGGCAAGCGCGCGGCGCCTGCGCAGCGGATTGAACACCGTGCTCGGGGATGGCTACCAGTGGCTGCCTGACAGCCGCGGCCTGCTGGTGATGGGCCAGCTGACCAACGCGGGCGACCCGCCGTCCCGCGACGTTGCCCCGACCGGGCCGGCGGTCCAGCAGACGACTGAAGGTGCGGGCGTGGTCTCCATCCGCACCTACCAGGACCTGCTGAAGAACGAAGCCGATGCGCGCCTCTTCGACTACTACGCACGCGCGCAACCGGCGGAGGTGGGACTGGATGGACAGGAGCGCCCGGTCGGCGTGGCCGGTGTCTATCTTGATTTCTCGTTGTCCCCGGATGGCCGTTACCTGCTCAGCCAGCATGTGCAGCGCCCGTACTCGTATGTCGTGCCGGTGAGCAGCTTCCCGCGCCGCATCGAAGTACTGGATCGTGCCGGCAAGCTGGTGCACACCGTGGCGGTGCGACCGCTGGTGGAGGGCCTGCCGACCGGCAACGATGCCGAAGTGACCGGGGTGCGCGATATCAGCTGGCGCGCCGACGTGCCTGCCACCCTGGTGTGGGCCGAAGCACAGGACGGTGGTGACCCGAACCGCGAGGCGGCCATCCGCGATGCAGTGATGATGCAGGCGGCACCGTTCGAGACCGCGCCGGTGACATTGGCCCGCTTGGGCAGTCGCTTCTCCAGCATTACCTGGGGGCGTGGCGACCTCGCCCTGCTCAATGAATCGTGGTGGAAGACGCGCCGCACCAAGACCTGGTTGATCGCACCGGACCAATCGGCCAGCGAGCCGAAGCTGCTGTTCGACCGTGACGCGCAGGACCGCTACAACGACCCGGGCAAGCCGGGCGTGCTGCGCGACGACAATGGCCGTGCGCTGCTGCAGACCAGTGCCGACGGCGGCAGCATCTTCTTCTACGGCGCGGGCGCATCGCCGGAAGGCGACCGTCCGTTCGTGGACCGGTTCGAACTGGCCAGCGGCAAGGCCACGCGCCTGTTCCATTCGCAGGCCCCGGACTACTCGGTCCCGATCGCATTGCTGGGCCAGGACGCGTCGTCGTTGCTGTTCACCCGCGAAAACCCGGAGCAGCCGACGAACTATTTCGTGCAGCCGCTGGACGATGCCACCGCCACGCCACGCGCGCTGACCACGTTCGCGCATCCATTGCCGCAGCTGCGTGGTGTCAGCAAGGAACAGATCCGCTACAAGCGCAAGGACGGCGTGGACCTGACCGCCACCCTGTTGCTGCCACCGGGCTATGACCCCAGGCGCGATGGCCCGCGGCCGTTGCTGATGTGGGCCTATCCCGGCGAGTACAAGAGCGCGGCCGCAGCCAGCCAGGTCACCGACTCGCCATATCGTTTCAACGCGATCAGCTACTGGGGACCGCAGGCCTTCCTGGCCAAGGGCTATGTCGTGCTGGCCAGCCCGACCATGCCGATCATCGGCGAGGGCGATGCCGAGCCGAACGATACCTACATCGAGCAGCTGGTCGCCAACGCACAGGCGGCGGTGGATGAAGTGGTGCGTCGTGGTGTCACCGACCGCGAGCACATCGCCATCGGCGGGCATTCCTATGGTGCGTTCATGACGGCCAACCTGCTGGCGCACAGCCGTCTGTTCAAGGCAGGCATCGCACGAAGTGGTGCCTATAACCGTACGCTGACGCCGTTCGGTTTCCAGGCCGAGGAGCGCAACTACTGGCAGGCGCAGGACACCTACCTGAAGATGTCGCCGTTCAATTACGCGGGCGACATCAAGGATCCGATCCTGTTCATCCATGGTGTGGACGACAACAATTCCGGCACCTTCCCGATGCAGAGCGAGCGCATGTTCGCGGCGGTGAAGGGACTGGGGGGGACGGCACGGCTGGTGATGCTGCCCAACGAGTCGCATGCCTATCGCGCACGCGAATCGATCATGACCATGCTGGCCGAAAGCGAGCGCTGGCTGGAGCAGACCATCGGCCCGGGCGAGCGCATCCGCTGACGGTGGCGCGCTACCGGATGAAACCTTCGAACTGCGTTAGGCTTGGCTGGGATCCTGGCTTGAGGTTCGTGCGTCGCCGATGAACGAGTTCCGCAGCAGCATCATGTTCGCTACCCCTGACATTCCCCTCCGCGATGACGTGCGCCGGCTTGGCGCGCTGGTCGGCGACCTGCTGGTGGAGCAGGTTTCCGATGCCTTTTTCGACGACGTGGAGCAGGTGCGTACCAGCGCCATCGCCCGCCGCGAAAGTGATGCGCCGCTTGCCGAACTGGCCGATGAACTGGCCGGTCGCTCGCCGGAGCAGGCCGAAGCCATGGTGCGTGCCTTCAGCACCTACTTCCAGGTGGTCAACATCGCCGAGCGCGTGCACCGCATCCGCCGACGCCGCGACTACCAGCGCGCCGGTACGCAGGCGCCGCAGCCGGATGGGCTGCAGGACGCATTGCAACAGCTGAAGGCACAGGGCGTGACCCTGCAGGAACTGGAAGCCTGGCTGCCGCGCATCGACATCGAGCCGGTGTTCACCGCGCACCCCACCGAAGCGGTGCGCCGGGCGTTGCTGGAAAAAGAACAGATCATGGTCGCCAGCCTGGTGGACGACCTGGATGGCCAGCGTACGCCGGGCGAGGCGGCTGCCGATGCCGCGCGGTTCCGCATGGCGCTCACCGCCTCGTGGCAGACCACCGATTCCTCGCCGGAGCGGCCAACGGTCGATGACGAGCGCGAACACGTCGGTTTCTATCTGGTGCAGGTGCTGTACCGGGTGATCCCGGTGCTGTACGAGTCGCTGCAGCAGGCGCTGCACGATACCTATGGCGAAGGCCTGCCGCTGCCACGGCTGCTGCGCTTTGGCACCTGGGTGGGGGGGGACATGGACGGCAATCCGAACGTGGATGCCGGCACCATCCGCGCCACCCTGGATGCCCAGCGTCGCGCCGTGCTGGCGCAGTACCAGAAGGAACTGCTGCAGCTGGCAAGCCTGCTCAGCCAGTCCACCGAACGGATCGGCGTCAGTGATGCCCTGCAGGCCCGGGTGACTTCGTACCGGCAGCGCTTCCCCGAGGTGGTGTCACGGCCACGGCATGCCGACATGCCGTACCGCCTGCTCAACGACCGCATGCGCGCGCGCCTCCAGGCCACGCTGGATGATGGCGAGGATGCCTACCCGGGGCCGGCCGAACTGATCGAAGACCTGCAGCTGATCCTCGACAGCCTGCGTGCCAACCGCGGCGAGCATGCCGGGGGATTCGCGGTGCAGCGGTTGCTGTGGCGGGTGAAGACGTTTGGATTCCACCTGGCGCGGTTGGACGTGCGCCAGGAATCGAGCGTGCATGCGAAGGCGCTGGCGACGGTGCTGGACGGCGAGGCGGCGTGGGAAGCACGCGATGCCGTTGCCCGCGCCGCACTGCTGGGTCCTTATGCCAGCGGCGGGCAGGCCCTGCCCGCCAGCGATGAAGCCGGGAACCAGCGCCTGGATGCGGTATTCGGCGCGCTGGCCGATGCGCGCAACCGACATGGCGCGGAGGCGTTGGGCAGCTACATCATCTCCATGGCGCATGACCGCGGCGACGTGCTGGCGGTGCTTGCGCTGGCGCGACGCGGTGGTCTGGTCGATGACGAGGACGCCGTGCCACTGGATATCGCGCCGTTGTTCGAGACCGTCGATGACCTCGGCCACGGCACGGCCACCCTGCGTGACCTGCTGCAGGATCCGGTATACCGGCGTCACCTGCGCGCGCGCGGCGATGTGCAGATGGTGATGCTGGGCTACTCGGACAGCAGCAAGGATGGAGGCATCGCCGCTTCGCGATGGGGCCTGCAGCGTGCGCAGGTCGAATTGCTGGAAGTCGCGGCGGAGGCCGGCATTGCACTGACCTTTTTCCATGGCCGCGGCGGCTCCATCAGCCGCGGTGGCGGCAAGACCACCCACGCCGTGGATGCATCACCACGCGGCAGCATCGGTGGCCGGCTGCGGGTGACCGAGCAGGGCGAGGTGATCCACCGCAAGTACGGCATACGCGCACTGGCGCTGCGGTCGCTGGAACAAGCTACCGGGGCGGTGCTGCGTTCCAGCCTGCGGCCGCGTGCGCCCGAACCGCGCGAGGAAGCGTGGCGGCCGGTAATGGACGTGGTGGCGCAGGCGAGCAGCCGGGCGTATCGCGCCTTCGTTGACCAACCGCGTTTCATGGACTATTTCCGCAGCGCCACGCCCATCGATGTGATCGAGCGCATGACACTGGGCTCGCGTCCATCGCGGCGGCTGGGCCAGGACGCGGCGCTGACCAACCTGCGCGCCATTCCGTGGGTATTCGCCTGGAGCCAGGCGCGCGCGGTGATCCCCGGCTGGTTCGGCGTGGGCAGCGGCCTGCAGGCCGCCGTCGACGCCGGCCACGAAGACGCGCTGCGGCAGATGGCGCGCGACTGGCCGTTCTTCCGCACGTTCCTGGATGACATCGCGATGGTGTTGTCGAAGGGCGACATCACCATCGCCGAACAGTTCTCGCGCTTGTCCGGCGCGCTGCACGGTGATTTCTTTCCCAAGGTGCAGGACGAGTGGGCGCTGACCGAACGCTGGGTGCTGGCACTGACGGGACAGGCGTCGCTGCTGGAGCATGACCAGCGGCTGGCGTTGTCGATCCGCCTGCGAAATCCCTATGTGGATCCGATCAGCGTGCTGCAGGTGGACCTGCTGCAGCGCTGGCGCGACAGTGGTGGCGAGGACGAAGCGCTGCTGCGCGCGCTGGTGGCCTGCGTGAACGGTGTCTCGCAGGGCGTGCAGAACACCGGTTGACCTGTATCCGCCGGGCATGGCCTGGCGCCACGGGCTTCGGTAGCGCCGGGCCATGCCCGGCGGGCGCGTTCAACCTTCCGGTGCTGGCGGATTGGATGCCAGCAGCTCCAGGTGGCGCTGTTCCATTTCCTGCCGCAGTTGCCGGCGCAGCAGCGCGGCAGCCTGCCGGCGCTTTTCATCGGACGTGGTCGGCTGCAGGGCCGGCACGGGAGTAGGGCGTCCTTCCTCGTCCACCGCCACCATGGTGAAGAAGCAGCTGTTGGCATGGCGCACGCTGCGCTTGAGGATGTCTTCGGCCACCACTTTGACTCCGATCTCCATCGACGAGGTACCGGTGTAGTTCACCGAAGCCAGGAAGGTGACCAGTTCGCCCACCGCGATCGGCTGGCGGAACATCACCTGGTCCACTGACAGCGTTACCACGTAGGAGCCTGCGTAACGGCTGGCGCAGGCATAGGCGACCTGGTCGAGCAGGCGCAGGACCGCTCCGCCGTGGACCTTGCCGGAGAAATTGGCCATGTCCGGGGACATCAGCACGGTCATGGTCAGCTGGTGGGATTTCAGTTCGGTCGACATGGGCCGATTGTATCGGCAACCAGGTAGCGCCGGGCCATGCCCGGCGGCTTGTCGACGGCTCCTGCCGTTACCTTCGGCTCTACAGAAAGAGAAGGGCCGCTTTCACGGCCCTTCGTGCTTTCTTACTTCAGCTTCTTACTTCAGCTTCGCATCCGCGCGCAGGGCGGCGGCGCGATCGGTCTTCTCCCAGGAGAAGGCCGTGGCGTTGACGGTGTCGCCAGCGCCGTTGAGGTAGCTGAAATCCTTCGGCTTGCGGCCGAAGTGGCCGTAGGCCGCAGTCTGCTGGTACATCGGGTGGATCAGGTCGAGCATCTTGATGATGCCGTACGGGCGCAGGTCGAAGTGCTTGCGGATCAGCTTTTCAATCTGCTCGTCCGGAATCTTGCCGGTGCCGAAGGTAGTGACCGAAATCGAGGTCGGCTCGGCCACGCCGATGGCGTAGGACACCTGCACTTCGCAGCGGTCGGCCAGGCCGGCAGCGACCACGTTCTTGGCCACGTAGCGGGCAGCGTAGGCAGCCGAACGGTCGACCTTGGACGGATCCTTGCCCGAGAACGCACCGCCACCGTGACGGGCCCAGCCGCCGTAGGTATCGACGATGATCTTGCGGCCGGTCAGGCCGCAGTCGCCCACCGGGCCGCCGATCTCGAACTTGCCGGTCGGGTTGATGTGGAACTTGGTGCCCTTGTGCAGCCACTTGGCCGGCAGCACCGGCTTGATGATCTCTTCGCGGACCGCTTCGATCAGGTCCTTCTGCTTGATGCCCGGGGCGTGCTGGGTGGACAGCACCACCGCATCGATGGCCGATACCTTGCCGCCTTCGTAGCGCAGGGTGACCTGGCTCTTGGCGTCCGGGCGCAGCCACGACAGCGGCGAGTTCTTCTTCTTGCGGATCTTTGCCTGCTGCTCGACCAGGCGGTGCGACAGGTGGATCGCCGCCGGCATGTAGCTGTCGGTTTCGTTGGTGGCATAGCCGAACATCAGGCCCTGGTCGCCAGCGCCCATTTCCTCGGGCTTCTTGCGGTCCACGCCCTGGGCGATGTGCGGCGACTGCTTGCCGATCAGGTTCAGCACGCCACAGGTGGCGCCGTCGAAGCCGACGTCGGAGCTGTTGTAGCCGATGTCCAGGATCACCTGGCGGGTCAGCGCTTCCAGATCGATCCACGCACTGGTGGTGATCTCGCCGGCAACGATCGCCACGCCGGTCTTGACCATGGTCTCGCAGGCCACGCGGGCGCGCTGGTCCTTGGCCAGGATCGCGTCCAGTACCGCATCGGAAATCTGGTCGGCGATCTTGTCCGGATGGCCTTCGGAGACCGATTCGGAAGTGAACAGGTAGCTGGACATCAGGCGTTATATCCCTTGATTCGGATGGAAAGATGGCCGCGAATGATACACGGCAAGTCGCGCCATTGCATTGTGGACCAGCGGATGTTGCCCGTGGTTAAGCCGGCGTGCCTGCCCCCGGGGGCCGCCATGGCGTGATTGCTCCCCAGCCTCGACGCCCAGTGTTCCACCCATGTGACAACCAGCCGGGCTGCCCGGCGACCTTCATGGCGCGGGTTGGGGTCGGGCCTGGGGCCAACGGCGGGCCGTCATCGATCTGCCGCGAAACCGCAACGTGGCTGCCGCGTGGCGGGCGCAGCCTGTCGGCCAATCAGGCCGCCAGCAGTGAGCACGCCATGCAGGAACTCGAGCAGCGCTTGCAGCAACGCTACCCCGATTGGTTCCACGGCCGTCGCGGCCAACTGGCCCGGCCCCTGCTGCGCAGCGTCGGGCGCTGGTCGCGGCTGGACCGGATCGAGGAGTTCCTGCGTCGCAATGCCAATGTGCGCGGCTTCGACTTCGTCGCGGCCGGGCTGGATTTCATCGAGGGTCGCTACCACGTGGACCCCGGCGCGCTGGCGCGGATCCCGGCTACCGGCCGCCTGTTGATCGTGGCCAACCATCCTTCGGGCGCGCTGGATGCCTTGGCGCTGCTGGATGCGGTCGGCCGCGTCCGCCGTGACGTGCGGATCGTGGCCAACGATCTGCTGGGCGCGATCGGGCCGCTGCAGGACCTGCTGCTGCCGGTACGCATCCTCGGTGGCAAGGTCCAGCGCACCAGCCTGCAGGCGGTGGAGCAGGCGCTGGCGGCCGAGCAGTGCGTGATCGTGTTTCCAGCCGGCGAGGTCTCGCGGTTGTCGCTGCTCGGCATCCGTGATGGCCGCTGGCAACGGGGTTTTGTCCGCTTTGCCCGCGCTGCTGCAGCACCGGTGCTGCCGGTCCGGGTGGAGGCGCGCAACTCCGCGCTGTTCTACGGCGCCTCGACCCTGTTCAAGCCGGCCGGCACCGCGCTGCTGGCACGGGAGATGTTCGCGCGTCGTGGCCGGCCACTGCGGCTTCGCATCGGTGAACCGATGCAACTGGGGCAGGGTGATCCGGCGGCGCAGCTGCTGGCGGTACGGCGGGCGCTGTATGCCCTGGGTCGCAATGAACCTGCAGCCGACGCGCGCCATGCCGGCCCTGAACCGTTGGCCGCACCGGCGCCGCCGGCGCAGGTGGCCGCCGACATCGCCGCCGCCACCGTGCTGGGGCAGACTGCAGACGGCAAGCAGATACTGCTGGCCAGCTGCCAGGCCGACTCCGCACTACTGCGGGAACTGGGGCGGTTGCGCGAACTGACTTTCCGGCAGGTCGGCGAGGGCACGGGCCGCAGCCGCGACCTGGACGACTTCGACCTGCAGTACCAGCACATCGTGATCTGGGATGGCGCAGCACAGCGCATCGCCGGTGCCTACCGGATCATGCGCGGTGCCCAGGCACTGGCCCGCCGGGGCCTGGCCGGGCTCTACAGCGCCTCGCTGTTCCGTTATTCGGACGATGCGATCACCCGCATCGCCGAAGGCCTGGAACTGGGCCGCAGCTTCGTGGTGCCGGACTACTGGGGCAGCCGCAGCTTGGACTACCTGTGGCAGGGCATCGGCGCCTACCTGCAATGCCAGCCGGGCATCCGTTACCTGTTCGGCGCGGTATCGATCAGCGCGGCGCTGCCGCGTGATGCGCGCGAACAACTGGTGGCGTATTACCAGCGCTACTACGGCGCCGCTGCGGGGCTGGTGGAATCGAACCGGCCGTTCCAGTACTTCGCCGCACCGCCAAGCTTCGGCGAACTCGACGCCAGTGCCGCCTTCGACGTGCTCAAGGCCAACCTGGCCGCGCTCGGCACCGGCGTGCCCACGCTCTACCGCCAGTACACCGATCTGTGCGAGCCCGGCGGCGCGCGCTTCCTGGCGTTCGGCGTCGATCCGGACTTCAGCGACTCGATCGATGGACTGATCGAGGTGGACCTGTGCGCGATCAGGCCGCACAAGCGCAAACGCTACCTGCGCGACGCGGGGATCCCGGCATGAGCGGGCTGGTGAACCTGTCGCCGCGCCGGCGCGCCGTGTTTGTCTCCGACGTGCACCTGGGCTCGCGCCACTGCCATGCCGCCGAGCTGGCGGCTTTCCTCTCCCAACTGCGCTGCGAGCGGCTGTACCTTGTCGGCGACATCATCGACCTGTGGTGGATGGCACACCGCCGGGCTACCTGGCGACAGTCGCACAGCGAGGTCATCCAGGCGCTGCATGCCCTGCGCCGCGCCGGTACGGCGATCATCTACATCCCCGGCAACCACGATGCCTCGCTGCGGCAGGCCTGCGGGCTGATGCTGCCGGCGATGCGGGTGCGCCGGCGTGCGATCCACGTAACCGCCGACGGGCGCCGGCTGCTGGTCGCCCACGGTGATGACTACGACGGCATCACCCACTTCGGTGGCCTGCAGGAGAAGTTCGGTGACTGGCTGTACTACCGCATTCTCACCGGCAACCACCTGCTCAATGCGGCGCGCCGACGGCTCGGCATGCGCTACTGGTCGTTGTCGGAATTCCTGAAGAAGCGCAGCGGCGCGGCGGAACGATACATCGAGCGGTTCGTCCAGGCGGGACTGGACGACGTGCGTCGGCGTGGGCTGGACGGCATTGTCTGCGGGCACATCCACCGTGCGGCGCTGGTCGAGCGCGATGGCCTAGTCTACGCCAACGACGGCGACTGGGTGGAAAGCCTGACGGCGCTGGCCGAGGACCACGACGGCAGCCTGCGGCTGCTGGACCACAACGGCCAGACGCTGGTGGAGCTGCCGGGGGCACGGATGTCGCAGGCCGCGTAGCACCCAGCGTTTGTAGCGTCGAGCCATGCTCGACTGTCGCGCGCAGCGCGGGCTGGCCGAAGAGCAGTCGAGCGCGGCTCGACGCTACAGAGACGGCGTCGACGCAACCCGCTAGCATCAGTCGATGGATTCCTTGACCCAGATCGTTCTCGGCGGTGCCGTTGCGGCCGCCATCGCCCCGCCCGGCCATCGCCGCGCGGCCCTGTTGGCTGGCGCCGGCCTGGGCACCTTGCCCGATCTGGATGCGCTGTGGTTGGGCCTGCGGGCAGCCGATCCGGTGGCGCTGATGACCGAACACCGCAGTTTCAGCCATTCCCTGCTGGTGCTGCCGTGGGTGGCTGCGGCGATCTGGTGGCTGTTCAAGCGTTTCGGCCATGGCCGCGTGGCGCAGGCTCCGCAGCGCTGGTTCTGGGCAATCCAGCTTGCCCTGGTCACCCACCCCCTGCTGGATGCGATGACGGTCTATGGCACCCAGTTATGGTGGCCGCTGCAGCCCCCGCCGACGATGGGCTCGAACATCTTCATCATCGACCCGCTGTACACCGTATGGCTGCTGCTGGGCTGCGTGCTGGCGTGGTTCGGCCGCAGCAGGCCGTGGGCCGGCAAGGCGCTGGCAGTGGCACTGGTGGCCAGCAGCGGCTACCTGGGCTGGAGCCTGCTGGCCAAGGCACAGGTGGACCGCGCCGCGCAGCAGGGCCTTGCGGCAATGGGGCTGGGCGACGCGCCACGCTTCTCGGTGCCGATGCCCTTCACCACGCTGCTGTGGCGGGTGGTGGCGATGACGCCCAGCGGCTACGTGGTGGCCGACCGTTCGCTGGTTGCCGATACCGGGCCGATGCGCTTCGAAGGTTTTGCCTCCAACGTACAGGCCATGCGTGAGGCCGGGGATATTCCCGCCGTGCAGCGGCTGCAATGGTTCAACCGTGGCTTCATGCGCGCCCGGGTGGTCGATGGCCGACTGGTGCTGAGCGACCTGCGCATGGGGCTGGAGCCGGACTACACCTTCAGTTTCGTGGTGGCCGAGCAACACGATGGGCACTGGCGTGGCATCGTGCCCGAGCAGCTGCGCAGCGATTACAGCAGCCCGGCCGCGCGCGCGGATGTCGGCCGTCGGCTGGGCCTGATGTGGGACCGGATCTGGGAAGAGCCAACGGCGACGCCGGCCACTGCAACGCCACGGTAGCGCCTTTCGCCGGGCATGGCCCGGCGTTACGGATGGCACCACGCCAGCCGGTCAGTAGACCGTCGCGCGCGCCTGCACGAACGAGAAGAAGAACACCGCGTTGGGGTCGTTCTGCACCTGGCGGAATTCACGGCGCATGCCCTCCACGGTGTCCTCGTCCACCGTGCCGGCCTGCAGCAGCTGCTCGGCAGCGGACAGCAGCAACTGTTCCCAGAACGCGATCATGGTCTTGCGTCGCGCCGGTTCACGGTTGTCCAGGTGGATGGTCTTGATTTCGGTGTGGACATCGCGGAAGCCACCGGCCAGCAACAGGTTGCCCAGCTTGGCGCCGACGAACGGGTCGCCACCGTGGTCGTACTGGAAATCGTTGAAGGCCATCCAGTAGCGCCAGATATGTGGCGAGTAGGGATCAAGCAGGAAGGAGGCATTCATCACTTCGGTGATGTAGACCGGCGCGCCCGGGGACAACACGCGGCGCACCTCGCTCAGCACGCGCGCGGGCGAAGGCACGTGCTCCAGTACCCAGCACAGGAAGGCGGCATCGAAGGTGCGTGCCTCGAACGGCAGGTCGCCGGCGTCGGCCTGCAGCAGGGTATAGCGGTCGCCGCACCATGGAGTCTGTTCCAGGTTGGCGCGCGCGGTATCCAGCTGGGCCTGGCTCAGGTCCACGCCGGTCACATGCAGGTCCGGGAATCGACGCAGCAGGATTCCGGTCTGTGCCCCCACGCCGCTGCCTACTTCCAGCAGGCGTCGTGCACCGCTGTAGTCGATCTGGCCGAAGATGGCCGATTCCAGCAGGCGCGCCTGGGTCATCAACCGCTGTTGTTCGGTGCCGGAGAAGCCGTGCAGGTACGTGGGGGAGGAAATCGGTGGGGTCATGGGCGTGGCTTCATGGGTGTAGCGCCGGGCCATGCCCGGCGGATGCAAAAGCGGCCAGGCATGGCTCGACTTCGCGAAAGGGCGTCGCAGGTTCGTCGGCAATGAGCTGGTCGAAATAATCCGCGGTCAGCGCGAGCTGGCTGGCCGGATCCTCGGCCCGGTTGACCACCGCGCGGAAGGCTGCGTTTTCCGGCCGGTCCCTGGCGTACCAGCCAAGGTGCTTGCGCGCGATCCGCACGCCCTGTGGCTCGCCGTAGAAATCGTGCAGCGCATGCAGGTGGCCGAGCAGGATGTCGCGCACTTCGGCCAGTGATGGGGGTGGCAGCAGCTCGCCGGTAGCCAGGTAGTGCGCCACCTCGCGGAAGATCCATGGCCGCCCCTGCGCCGCGCGGCCGATCATCACCGCATCCGCGCCGGTCCGGGCCAGGACCTGTGCAGCCTTCTGCGGCGAGTCGATGTCACCGTTGGCGATGACGGGGATGCGCAGCGCTGCCTTGATCGCGGCGATGGTTTCGTATTCGGCCTGGCCGGTGTAGTGCTGGTCGCGGGTGCGGCCATGCACGGCCAGCGCGGCAATGCCGCTGTCTTCGGCGATGTGCGCGATCCGTGGCCCGTTGCGGTGGTCGCAGTCCCAGCCGGTGCGGATCTTCAGGGTAACCGGCACCGCCACGGCGTCGACCACCGCCGTCAGGATCCTTGCCACCAGGTCTTCATCGCGCATCAGCGCCGAGCCGGCCCAGGCGTTGCAGACCTTCTTGGCCGGACAGCCCATGTTGATGTCGATGATCTGCGCGCCGTGGTCAACGTTGTAACGTGCCGCCTCGGCCAACTGCTGCGGCTCGGTCCCGGCGATCTGCACGCTGATCGGAGCGGGTTCGCCAGCGTGGTCCATGCGATGGAGCGACTTGCGCGTGTTCCAGAAGCGTGGATCGCTGATCGTCATTTCCGACGCAGCCAGCCCGGCGCCCAGCCGTTTGCACAGCAGGCGGAATGGCTTGTCGGTCACGCCGGCCATGGGAGCCAGCACGACGTTCGGGGCGATGGAGAAGGAGCCGATCTGCATGCGGCCATTGTAGTGCCGGTGCAGTGGGGCGACGGCACCGGAAAGGGGGGTGTTCAGGCCCATCCGGATGGGGCTCATGCCGTACGGGAATCAGCAGATGCTTGACGGTTGCTTCCGTCGGCCCCAGATGCGGGCCACGCTGGGCGGCTCGGTACACGCCCGCGGTAGCGCCGGGCCACACCCGGCGATAGTACGGGAAACCCGCCGGGCATGGCCCGGCGTTGCCGGCCAGGTCAGGCCGGCTGGTCGTCCGGGGTGAAGTGCGGCATCGCCACGGCGGCGCCTTCCTTTTCGGTCGAACGGCCGGCGAACTGGTTGGCGAAACGCACGTGGCGCGCGAAGGGGGCGTCCGGCGAGTGCGCGATGGAGGCCACCAATGCGCCGTTGAAGGCATCACCGGCACCGGTGGTGTCGATTGCCTGCACCTGTTCGGCACCAATGCGGTAATACGGCTGGGCATCGCCGCGCAGGGTGTCTTCATCATGGGACACGAACACGCCCACCGCACCCAGCGTCACCACCACCGTGCCGCTGCCCACCAGCTTGCGGCACAGTGCATGCAGGCTGGCACCGTCCAGTGCCGCCACGTCGTTGGGATCGATGCGCTCGCCGACATGGCGGTTGAGCAGTGCGGCGAATTCGGTTTCGTTCGGGGTGATCACGTCGGCCAGCTTCAACAGGCTGATGCTGGAGGGCGCGTCGGCCGGCGCCGCATTGAGCACGGTGATGACCCCGGCTTCGCGGGCCAGGCCCAGTGCGGCTTCGATCGTGTCCACCGGCGATTCCAGCTGTACCAGCACCACCTTGGCCGCGGCCAGCAGCGCCTGCTGGCCCTGCACGAAGCCAATGCTCAGCGCGGCATTGGCACCCGGGCCGATGACGATGGTGTTGCGACCGCGTGCGTCCACATAGATGCCGCCGGTGCCGGTCGGCTCGCTGCAGGCTTCGGCGGTCAGGGTGAATCCATCCTGTGCCGCCAGCCCGCGGGCCATCGCACCGCCCGCATCGTCGCCCAGGGCGCAGACAAAGGTCGTATCGGCACCGGCACGACGCGCAGCGACGGCCTGGTTGAAGCCCTTGCCCCCCGGCCCGGTGCTGTAGCGACCGGCAATGGTCGCACCCGGCGCGGGAAGGACCTCGCACCGCCACACATGATCGACATTGAAGGAACCGACGACGACGACATTGCTCATAGGAAAACTTTTCTCAGTGAAGCGCGGTGAAACCAAGGGTATCAACTGAAGTGGGTCAGCACGCCGGCGATGGTGGCCGTCATGAAGGTAGCGATGGTACCGCCCAGCACGGCGCGCAGGCCGAACTTGGCCAGATCGTGGCGACGTTCCGGGGCCAGGCCACCGATACCGCCGATCTGGATCGCGATGGAGCTGAAGTTGGCGAAGCCGCACAGTGCGTAGGTGGCGATCAACCGCCCCTCGTCGGACAGCGTCACGCCGTCCACCTGCCCGGTGACGATGCGCGACAGCTCGCTATAGGCGACGAACTCGTTGATCACCACCTTCTGGCCGATCAGCGAGCCGACCGTGGTGGCATCCGCCCACGGCGTACCGATGACCCAGGCGATCGGCGCCAGCACGTAGCCGAAGATGGTAGACAGGTCGGTCGGGCGGCCCAGTGCGGCCGACAGTCCGGTGACATCGCCCAGCCAGGTGAGCGGGGCATTGATCAGGGCGATCAGGGCAATGAAGGCCAGCAGCATGGCACCAATGTTCAGGGCCAGCTTCAGGCCGTCGCCAGCACCGGCTGCGGCTGCATCGATGATGTTGCTGGAGGTTTTTTCGACCTCCATCTTCACCGTGCCGCGGGTCAGCGGGGTGCCGGTTTCCGGGATCAGCAGCTTGGCCACCACCAGCGTCGCCGGCGCAGCCATGATGCTGGCCGCCAGCAGGTGCTTGGCATAGAAGGCCTGCTGCAGCGGATCGTTGCCGCCGAGCATGCCGACATAGGCGGCCAGCACGCCACCGGCGATATGGGCCATGCCGCCGATCATCATCGTGATCAGTTCGGACTGGGTCATCCTGGCGATGTAGGGGCGCACGGTCAGCGGTGCTTCGGTCTGGCCGATGAATACGCTGGCGCAGACGCTGGTGGTCTCCGCGCCGGAGACACGCATCACCTTGGTGATCGCCAGGGCCATCACCCGTACGATCGCCTGCATGACGTTCAGGTGGTACAGCACCCCCATCAGCGCCGAGAAGAAGATGATGGTCGGCAATACCTGGAAGGCAAAGATGAAGCCGTAGTTATCCACGTTCATCAGCGAGCCGAAGATGAAGGACGAACCTTCATTGACGAAGCTCAGCACTTTCACGAAGCCCTTGCCCAGTGCATCGAATACATCGCGGCCACCGGGTACCAGCAGCACCACCGCCGCAAAGGCGATCTGCAGGATGATGCCGGTGACGACCAGTTTCCAGTCCACCGCGCGCTTGTTGTTGGAGAACAACCAGGCAATGCCAACGAGCACTGCCAACCCGAACAGGCCGAAGCCGATCCTGCCCAAACCTTCGACCATGTTGAATCCCCTGAGGGCACCGCGAAAAACGGGAAGCCTAGTGCAGGGCAGGGGCCGGGGCAAGGAAAAGCGCGCTGTACGATGCGATCAGCGTCGATCCGGCCTGTAATGGCAAGGGCTCGCGGCAGACGCAGATAGGTAGAATGAATGCCTTTCCGGGCCCGACTGCGGGCCTGCCGCTGGAGTTTTCCATGCTTTATCGTCGCCTCGGCTGTTCCGGACTGAAGCTTTCGGCGTTGTCTTTCGGCGCCTGGGTCACTTTTGGCGACCAGATCGCCCGGGACCAGGCGCGCGACCTGATTGCCGCCGCCTGGGATCACGGCATCAATTTCTTCGACAACGCCGAGGGCTATGCCAACGGCCGCGCCGAGCAGGTGATGGGCGATGTGATTGCCGACCTGCGCCTGCCGCGCGATGGGTTCTGTGTCTCCAGCAAGGTGTTCTTCGGCAGTGCCGCCGATCCGGGCCCCACCCAGCGCGGGCTGTCGCGCAAGCATGTCACCGATGCCTGCCACGCCGCCCTGAAGCGCTTGCGGGTGGACTACCTTGACCTTTATTACTGCCATCGCCCCGACCTGGACACGCCGATCGCCGAGACCGTGCAGGCCATGGATGCCTTGGTACGGCAGGGCAAGGTGCTCTATTGGGGCACCTCGGAGTGGTCTGCGGTGCAGATCCAGGAAGCGGTGGACATCGCCCGCCGGCACAACCTGCAGGCCCCGACGATGGAACAGCCGCAATACAACCTGCTGCACCGCGAGCGGGTGCAGCGCGAATATGCGCCGCTGTACGCCGATGCGGGCCTGGGGCTGACCACGTTCTCGCCGCTGGCGTCTGGCCTGCTGACAGGGAAATACAATGACGGCTTCCCGGCAGGATCGCGCCTGGGCCGCGACGACATGGGCTGGTTGCAGGACATCGTGATGGGGGCCGATGGTCCGGCGCGGATGGCACAGGTGCGCCGCTTCACCGAACTGGCCGCCGCGCTGGGGCAGGCACCTGCGACCCTGGCCATTGCCTGGTGCCTGCGCAATCCGAATGTTTCCAGCGTGATCCTGGGTGCCAGCCGGGTAGAGCAGTTGCTGCAGAACCTGCAGGCGCTGGAGCTGCTGGCATCACTGGAAGAGGATGCCTGGGCGCGGGTGGAAGCGGTCTTCGGCTGAAGCCAAAGTGGCGCCGGGCCCTGCTCCGTGGGCGTTTGCGCCCGCCGTGCATGGCCCGCTGCCACGGACTCGCAGGGCGGCGCTGCGCCGACCTTCATTTATAAAATCTATCGAAATTGTGAACTCGATCATCAATCCGATCAATCAATTTGAGAATGGGTGTTGATTGCGAACTGAGAATCGTTATCATTTGAGTCGCCCCTCGCATCGAGTCCAGACGATGAATGCTCAAGCTGTGCTACTGCGCCCCGAAACCCTGACCCTCCGCGACCGTCCGGTCCGTGCCGTGCCCGCCGAGGAAGTGATCGACAGCGAAGCCCTGCTGAAAGGGCGCCGCGAGATTCTGATCCAGCATGGCGACCGCTTCTATCGGTTGCGCCATACCAGCAACGACAAGCTGATCCTGACCAAGTAAACGGGTCGGTCGCCTCCCTCCCCGATGCCATCCGCGTTGTCGCGGCTTGGCATCGCCACGGGCGACCGCCCACCTGTCTCTCTCCCCCTCGGTCTTCCGCCCATGGCCCGCGTGGCGATGGCGGCGGCCGGGGGCTCCTTCCTCGGTCAGCCCGGCCACCTTGAGGTGATCCCATGAGCAGAGCCTTGTCCGCAGTACGTGCTTCATTGCCGCGCATCATGCCGCTGCAGGCGCGCATGAACCGGCCTTCGGCAACCGAGCTGGCATCGCTGGGCACCGTGCTGTGCCTCTATCGCGCCGACAGCAACGAACTGGCCGGCTGGCAGGACGCTGTCGCTGCCCACGCCTGCCAGGGCCTGGACAGCGAAGGCGTACGCGAGAGCCTGTGCTTCACCGACGCACGCGGCCGGTGCTGCTGGCGCCTATACCTGTTGCCGGATAGTGACTTCCTGGCCTGGGACCGACTTGTCGGCGGACTGGCCGTGCGCGCGGTAGGAACCGATGACGCCAGTGTCGGTGAGCGGCTGTGGCGACGGCTTGCCGGCAACCTCGGCGGACAACGCTGGCGCATGTGTGCCATGCAGTTGCACGCGGTCGAACAGGGCAGCGGGCTGGCGGCCAGCCTGGCCCCGTTGTCGTCGTTGGGGCATGCCACCGCACGGCGGATTGCGCGGCTTGAAGGTGCGGAAGGCAGTTCCGAACCCGGCCGCCTGGCCCTGCATGCCTGAGCCATCCGGTGGCAGCGGGCGCATGCGGGCATGCCCCGCTGCGCCCGCTGCTATTCCTTGAACATCAGGAACGCGGCGACCACGATCAGCGCGAACGCCGCCCAATGGTTCCACTTCAATGGCTGGTCCAGGTAGAACGCGGAAAAAACCGCGAACACCACCAGCGTGATCACTTCCTGCATGCCTTTGAGCTGCGGTGCGGAGTACACCGCGCTGCCCAGCCGGTTGCCCGGCACCTGCAGGCAGTATTCGAAGAAGGCGATGCCCCAGCTGACCAGGATCACGGTCATCAGCGGGGCACTCTTGAACTTCAGATGCCCGTACCAGGCGAACGTCATGAAGATGTTGCTGCCAAGCAGCAGCAACACGGGATAGATGTACTGGGCCATGTCGGGAACGCCGGGGAAGTCGGCGGATTATGCGCCCCTGGCGTGCGCGGCAGGTCAACGCCTGTAGGCTGATGCCGCGCTGGTTTGCCGGTGCGGCCTATTCCCGCAGCGCCACGCCGTGCGTCAGGGTTTCCCACAGGAAGTGGAAATCACCGTGACTGGGCCGATGCCCTGCAAGCCAGCGTTGGGTATGGGGAAGTGCCTGGCCCATTCGACCGGCGAAATGGCTGTAGCCAAGCTCCATCGTGCCACGCACGTCCGATACCAGCTTGCCTTTGCAGAGCCATGCCGGAACGCTGTCCCGCCCCAGCATGTCGGTATGGAATTCCATTGCCGCAACCAGTCGTTCACCTTCGCTGGCATAGAGATCTCCATCCTGCAGGCGATTGGTTTCTGCCGCATTGAGATAGGCGGCCACGCCATAGGCGGTGTGCTCCAGGTCGCGGCAGGTTTCCTCGGCCAGGCCGGCCGCCATGACAGTCTGGCCGAACCACAGCGTTTCGATGGGGGTATTGCAGCCCCTGCGCGGCTTTGGTCCAGCGCCATCCACCGGCATGTAGACATAAGTGGGCAGGCGGTCTTTCCAGTCTGCGACTGCCGCTTCGTAGAGGTCGCGCCGGTCGGTGTAGATGCCCAGGTTCATCCGTGCTTCGATGCTGCTTGCATGCCAGTTGCCACCTGGGCACGGGCCCATGCGCTGGATGTCGGGCAGGTACTGCGCCAGCAGCCAGTCGCCGAACAGCCGGGCGTTCGCCGACGGCCAGACCGTGCTGGCATGGCGGATGATCTCCGCCGACCGCGTCCAGAGCTGCGCTGTCCATGAAGCCTGCAGGGGGCCGTTGCTGTTGCTGTGGCCACCGACCAGCGTGGCCGCCCATGCATCCATGATCTGCATGGACTTGCGGGCATGTGCTTCATCGCCGAGATAAGCCCAGAGAAGGGCATGGGTATAGGCGGCTTTTGCATCGTCGCGTTCCGGCTTGCAACCCATGCTGGGCTTGTCGAAAGAGCCGCATTCGACCCGGGCGAACGGTGTCGGGATGTATGCCAGCGAGGCGAGGGCATCTGCCCGGACGGCCGCCATTGCCTGCGTCTTGAGCGCATCTCCTGCCGCGAGCGCGTTGCGGGTTGCATCAAGGGCGGCGGCGTCGAGCAGGATGCCGGGATGGCGGAACGCCTGCCCCCTGGCGAGGAAAGGAAGCGTGGCGAGCAGGGTGAACACGATGGCACGGGCGCGCATGGCAGGGCTCCAGAAAACCGAGTCACCACGCTAACGGCTGTGCATGGCGCGAAGAATCAGGGAACCGCGAACGCATCCGTCGGAGACGGGTTGAGAGGGATGGGCAGGTCGCGGCCGGGTGCCGGAAGAGAACCCAAGGCAGCGGGTCATGGACCCGCTTTACCCTCCAGCCGCCATGACCCGCCAGCCGCGAGCGGCGGCGTCCCCGTTCGACCTGCCTACGCTTCGCGCAGTGCCAACGCCGGCGGCGTATGCAGGATGCGCCGCGTGCCGCACCATCCCGCCAACACGCTCAGCGCCACGCCGCCCGCACCACCCAGCAGCAAGCCCGGCCACGGCGGCAGCAGTACCAGCTCGAACACCTGGCGCGACACCACCACGCCGATGATCGCCGCTGCGCCGACGGCCAGGATCGCGGCCAGCAGGCCCAGCGCACCGAACTCCACCAGTACCGCACCACGCAGCTGGCGCCGCGTGGCACCGAGCGTCCGCAGCACGGCACTGTCGTAGCGGCGCTCACCGGCGGTGGACTGCAATGCGGCAAGCAGCACCAGCACGCCGGCCAACAGGCTGAAACCCATCACCAGCTGGATGGCCTGGGCCACCCGGTCCATCACCTGGCGGACTTCGCTGATCAGGCCGTCGATGTCCAGCAACGAAAGATTCGGCAGGTCGCGCACCAGTTGGCCCAGCCCCGCTGCCTTGGCACGCGGCAGGTGGAAGGCGGAGATCAGGTTGTGGGGTGCATCGCCGACCGCATTGGCGTTCACCAGCAGGAAGAAATTCACCCGGAAGGTGTTCCATTCCGCCTTGCGGATGCTGGTGATGGTGTAGTCGCGCTGCTGCTCGCCCACCTGCAGCGTGACCCGGTCCCCGAGCCGCGCGCCATAGCGCTCGGCCCAGCCTTCTTCCACGGATGCTTCGGCCGCGGTGCTGTCCTGGGACCAGAAACGGCCCTGCAGCAGCTGGTTGGCGGGCGGGAAGGTGGTGCGCCAGCTGAAATTCAACGGACGGTCGCGATCATCCTGTGCATCGCTGGCATCCTGCGTGGCATTGCCCTGGGCCGAGTCGTCCCGGGTGTCCTCCCCCTGCCGCTGCGGTGTCTGTCCATTGAGCGCCAGCAACCTGCCGGTGGCGAAGGGTTCGACACTGGCATCCACCGCGCCCTGCGCGCGCAGGGCGTCCAGCACGGCATCGCGCTGGTCCGGCTGGATGTTCATCAGGAAGTAGTTGGGCGTGTCGGCGGGCAGGCGGTCGCGCCACTGCTGCAGCAGGCCGGGGCCGACCACGGCCAGGATCAACAGCGAACACAACGATAATGAAAGGCCGACCAGTTGCATGACCGCCAGCGCGCGGCGGCGGGTCAGGGCTGCCAGCCCCAGCCGCCAGTTGCCGTGCAGCCGATGCTGCAGGCCGCGCACCAGGGCCAGCAGCACGAAGCCACCGCCCGCGGCCAGCAGGGCCAGCGCAGCCAGCCCACCGAGCACCCACAGCGCCAGCTTGAGGTCACCGGTGACCTGTACGGTCAGTGCCAGGCTGGCCAGCAGCGCGCCGGCATACACCAGCAGCGAGGTCGGTGGCAGCGTGGCGAAGCTGCGGTTGAGCACGCGCATGGGCGGTACGTTGCGCAGGCGCAGCAGCGGCGGAAGACCGAAGCCGATCAGCAGCAACAGGCCGATGCCGGCACCGGTCAGGGCCGGGGTAGCCTGGGGGAGAGGCAGCCGCTGCGGCACCAGGCCACCGAGGATCTGCACCAGCCCTTCCTGTGCGGCCATGCCAATCAGCACGCCGACCAGGCACGCGGGAATGGCCAGCAACAGCAACTGCAGTGCAAGCCCGGCGAGGATGTCGCGCTGGCGCGCGCCGAGGCAACGCAGTACGGCGACCTGGTCGATCCGCTGCAAGGCGAAGCGGTTGGCGGCCAGCGCCGTGGCTACGCCGGACAGCAGCACGGCCAGCAGGGCGCTCAGGCCGAGGAAACGACCGGCCAGCTGGAACGATTCGCGTACACCGCGCTGGGTATCGCCCAGCCCGACCAGTCGCAGGCCCTGCGCGCGCGGTTGCAGCCATTGGCGGAAGCCGGCGATGGCCTCCGGTTCACCCGCGAACATCATCCGGTAGCTGATGCGGCTGCCGGGATCCAGCAGGCCGGTGCCCTCGACATCGGCGCGGTTGACCAGCAGGGTGGGGGAAAGGGTCAGCAGTTCACTGGAGGTGTCCGGCTCGGATTCGATGCTGCCCGCGATGCGCAGGGTGCCGGCAGCGAACTCGAGCTCGTCGCCCACGCGCAGGTCCAGTGCCTGCAGCAGGCGCGGATCGGCCCAGGCCTGGCCTGGCGCCGGGGCAACAGCGGCGTCATCCACCGCCGCGCCATCGGCCAGCCGCACGCGCAGCTGCCCGCGCAACGGATAACCGGCCTCCACGGCCTTGATGGTGGCCATCTGGCTGGCCTCGCCGTGGAACAGCACGCTGCCGAACGCCGCGATGCGCGTGCTGCGCAGCCCACGCTGGGTGGCCTCGGCAGCGAATTCCGACGGCGCTTCGGCGCGTCCGCTGACGCCCAGGTCGCCGCCGAGCATCTCGGCGGTGCTGTTGGCCAGCGCCAGGTTGACGCGGTCCACCAGCGTGCCGACGGCGGTCATCACTGCCACGCCCAGCACCAGCGCGGCAAATACGGTCAGCAGGTCGCCGGCAAGTGCCTCGCGGCGCAGCGAGCGCAGTGCGTGCCGCAGCAGGTTCATGCGCTGGCCTCGTGCGCGACCTGCTGCAGGCGTCCGTTGTCGATGCGGTGGATGTGCTGGCAGCGCTGCGCCAGGCGCAGGTCGTGGGTGACCAGCACCAGGGTGGTGGCGCTGTCGGCATTGAGCGCGAACAACAGGTCGCTGATGTGCTGGCCGGTGGCCTGGTCCAGTGATCCGGTCGGTTCGTCGGCGAACAGGATGCGTGGGCGGGTGACGAAGGCACGCGCCAGCGCGACCCGCTGCTGTTCGCCACCGGACAACTGCCGCGGGTAATGGCGCGCACGATGGGACAGGCCTACGGCAGCCAACACGTCGTCTACCCGCGCCGGGTCCTCGCGTCCGGCCAGTTCCAGCGGCAGCGCGACGTTTTCGGCGGCGGTGAGCGCGGGCAGCAGGTGGAAACTCTGGAACACGAAGCCGACTTCGCGTGCACGCAGTTGCGCGCGCGCCTCTTCATCCAGCGTGCCGAGCACGCTGCCGGCCAGGGTGATGCTGCCGCGGCTGGGCAGGTCCAGGCCGGCCAGCAGGCCGAGCAGGGTGGTCTTGCCGGAACCGGAGGCGCCGACGATGGCGACCGACGTCCCTTCATGGACGGTCATGCTGATGTTGTCCAGTATGTGGACTTCACCCTCCGGGCCATGCACGGATTTGCCGACCTGGTCGACGGCGATGGCGACGGGCGCGCTGCGGGGGGACAGGCTGTCGATGAGGAGACTCCAATGCGCGTTACAGGACGGAACCGGCCATGGGGCCGGATGGGGATGCTGCTGGCATGGTTGCTGCTGCTGCCGGTGCTGGCCTGTGCCAAAGGTCAAGCAACGACGGTACTGGTGCTGGGAGACAGCCTCAGCGCTGCCCACAATATCCCGGCCGGAAGCGGCTGGGTGGACCTGCTGGACAAGCGGCTCAGCGCCCGTTCGGGCTCGCCCGCGCGGGTGGTCAACGCCAGCATGAGCGGGGAAACCACGGCAGGTGCGGCCACCCGGCTGCCGGGGCTGCTGGCGCGCGAGAAGCCAGGCGTGGTGGTGATCGCGCTGGGGGGCAACGATGCCCTGCGCGGGCTTACCCCGGCGCAGATCCGTGGCAACCTGGAGAAGATGATCCTGGCCAGCCGCCAGGGCGGGGCGAAGGTGCTGATGCTGGGGATCGACGTGCCGCCCAACTACGGCGCGGCCTACCGGCAACGCCTGGCGGCGGTGTATCGCGCGCTGGCCGACCAGTACGACGTGCCGCTGCTGCCCTTCCTGCTGGAGGGCGTGGCGCTGCAGCCGGGGATGATGCAGGCCGACGGCCTGCACCCGACCGCGCAGGCGCAGCCGAAGGTGCTGGCCAATGTCTGGCCCCTGCTGCAGCCGTTGTTGTGACGGGTACGCGCAACGCTTGATTCCACTTCACATCGCGTGCACCGTCGATGCGGCATGTTTCACAAAGCTGAAGATTAGAGGGAAGATCATGCGTCAGACGAAGGAAACCTCCGGCCTTGTTCTGGTGGTCGAGGACAACCGCAATATCTCCGAGATGATCGGCGAGTATCTGGAAGGCCGTGGTTTCGAGGTCGATTACGCCCAGGATGGCCTGGACGGGTATCGGTTGGCGGCAGAGAACAGCTACGACGTGGTCGTGCTGGACCTGATGCTGCCGCGCCTGGATGGAATCGAGGTCTGCCGCCGCCTGCGCAACGATGCACGCAAGTCGACCCCGGTGTTGATGCTGACGGCACGCGATACCCTGGATGACAAGCTCACCGGCCTTGGATTCGGTGCCGATGATTACCTGACCAAGCCCTTCGCGATCCAGGAGCTGGAAGCGCGGCTGCGTGCCCTGATCCGTCGCGAACGCCGGCAGGTGGGTTCGGAAGTGCTCAAGGTCGCCGACCTGGTGCTGGATCCGGTCAGCATGCGGGCCACCCGCGCCGGTACCGAGCTGCAACTGTCGCCGATCGGCTTGCGGCTGCTCACCATATTGATGCGCGAGTCGCCGCGGGTGGTGACCCGGCAGGAGATCGAGCGCGAGATATGGGGCAATGGCCTGCCCGATTCGGATACCCTGCGCAGCCACCTGTACAACCTGCGCAAGATCATCGACAAGCCATTCGACCGGCCCCTGCTGCACACGGTGCAGAGTGCCGGTTACCGGATCGCGGATATCGCCCAGCCGATGGGCTGACCCGACGCGCGTGCCCTGTGCAGGCTGCTTGCCATGCCTGCACAGGCGCCTGACGCACTGGCTGCCTATACTCGGCGCGGCCATTTCCCGTAGTGACCCCGCCTGATGCCGCACGGCCTGCCGCGCAAGATCCGAATCGCCTTCATCCTGCAGGCCGTGCTGGCCAGCCTTGGAGTACTGCTGGGGGCATGGCTGGTGTCGCTGGTGATCAAGCACAGCCTGGTCAGCGTGGCATTGCGCGAGGAAGCGGCCTATTTCTGGACGCTGCATGATGCCTCGCCGACCCAGCCACCCCCCAATACCCGCAATATCCGCGGCTATCTGCTGGAAACAGGGCGCTCCAGCCTGAACCTGCCGGCCAACCTGCGGGAACTTGCACCGGGCTTCCACGAACTGCCCGGCGATGACCAGCTGGTGTGGGTGGATGCACAACCACAGGGACGGTTGTACCTGGTGTTCCTGCGTTCGCGTGCGGAGATGCTGGCGGTCTGGTTCGGCATCGTGCCGGTGCTGTTGACCCTGCTGGCTGTCTACGGTGCCACCTGGGTGACCTACCGCGCGTCCAATCGGCTGGTTTCGCCGGTGAACTGGCTGGCCCGGCGCGTGTCGCGCTGGGACCCGGTGCACCCCCAGGCCAGCGACCTGGATCCAGACAAGCTGCCCGCCGACATGCAGGGCGAGACGCGGCAATTGGCCGCGGCCCTGCATTCGCTGGCGAGCCGGGTGACCGAGAACGTGGCCCGCGAGCGCAACTTCACCCGTGATGCCAGCCATGAGCTGCGTACGCCGCTGACCGTCATCCGCGTGGCCAGCGACATGGCGCTGGCCGACGAAACCGCTTCACCACGCCAGCAGCGCAGCCTGCACCGCATCCAGCGCGCGGGCCGGGACATGGAGGCGGTGATCGATGCCTTCCTGATCCTGGCGCGCGAAGCCGACGTCGAGCCGCAGCTGGAAATGTTCGACGTCACCGAGATCGTGCGCTATGAAGTGGACACGGCAGCCGAGCTGCTGACCGACCGCCCCGTGCATGTCGAACTGCACGGCGTCGAGGGCGTGGAACTGCACGGGCCGCCGCGGGTCCTGCAGGTGGTGGTCAGCAACCTGGTGCGCAATGCATGCAACTACACCGATGAAGGCAGGGTGGACGTATACGTTGAACACGACCGCGTGCGTGTACGCGACACCGGCATCGGCATGTCCGCCCAGGCACTGGCACGGGCATTCGAGCCGTTCTACCGTGCCGAGCCGGAGCGTCCACAGGGCACCGGCCTGGGCCTGTCGATCGTCCGCCGCCTGTGCAAGCGCTTCGGCTGGACGGTGACCTTGACCAGCGAGCCCGGGCAAGGCACCGAAGCCACCGTCATCTTCCGGTAGATACCGTCTCGCCCTGATCCGTGCAAGGGCGGGTCGAGTGGGTGGACCCCGCACAGCCTCCCCGCCCGGCCTTCGACAGGCCATGCACCCCTCGACGTAGCGCCGGGCCATGCCCGGCGGAAGTTGGTGACGAACCCTCTCGTCACCCTCCTGTTGCGCGGCCGTCAGTCGCAGGAAACCTTCGGCGCCACCACCCGCGTCCAGATCGCGTATCCGGCTGCGGTCATATGCAGCATGTCCTGCTGGAACAGCTTCGGATCGGGCTGTCCATCCGCGCCAAGCATGGGCGTATGGACATCGACGTAGCCGGTGTTCGGCAGCTTCGCCAAGGCGTCCCGGACCATCGTGTTGGCTTCGTTGATTCCCGCAAGCAGATGCGCGCGCGACGGGCTGGGCTTGATCGACAGATATTCCACCGTGGTGTCCGGCAGGTCCTTGTGCACGCGCTGCACGAAGGCGAGCACGTCATCGCGCACCTGTACCGGCGTGCGTCCGCTGTTGAGATCGTTGTCGCCGGCATACAGGAACACCTTGCAGGGCGCATACGGGACCAGGATGCGGTCGGCGTAGTAGGTGCTGTCACGCACTTCCGATCCGCCGAAGCCGCGGTTGAAGACCGGCTTGCCGGGGAAATCCTGCGCCAGTGATTCCCACATGCGGATGGACGAACTGCCGATGAACTCGATGCCGCCACGCGGCGGCGGCTGGGCCTGGTCGTGGCTGGCGAAGGTTTCCATGTCGTCGGCCCAGGCGGTGTTGGATACCTGGGCGGGCACCAGGGGGGCAGGCGGGGCCAGGGCATGGGCGATGCCGATGGTGGACAGGCCCATGGCCATGGCGAGCAGGATGCGACGGTGGCGTGGTTTCATCGAGGACTCCAGCGGGTTGCAGCCTTGCATGATAGCGGCGGCGCGGGCCCTGTCAGCCACCGGTCGGGTGTGCTGGGCGGCCTTATGGCAAAATGGGTGCCTGCTGCCCATCCTGGCCTTTCATGACCGTCCGCTTCCTGTCCCGGTGGTTGCCTCGTCGCGACCCTGTCATCCGCGCCACCACCGGAAACCTGCCGCATGGCTGACCAGTTCGGGCATATGCCACGTGGGCCGCGCCGCATCCTGCAGGCTGCGCGCTGGTCTTGGCAGGGCCTGCGCGCGGCCTGGCTGCATGAATCATCGTTCCGCCTGGAGGCCTGGCTGCTGGTGGTGCTGGCACCGCTGGCCCTGTGGCTTGGCGACACACCGGTGGAGCGGGTGCTGCTGATCGCCCCGTTGTTGATGGTGCTGGCGATGGAACTGCTGAATTCCGCCATCGAGGCCGTGATCGAACGCTATGGCAGCGAGATCCACGAACTGGCCGGCCGGGCCAAGGACATGGGCTCGGCGGCGGTATTCGTGCTGATGATGAATGTCCTGCTGTGCTGGGGCCTGATTCTCGTCCCTCGATTGTTCTAGGCCCCGTTGCCGCGTCACCTTCCCCTGCCTTTGCGAAGACTTCCCCCATGTTTCTTGAACTTCTTTCCGATCCGAACGTCTGGTTGACCCTGCTTACGCTCAGTGCGCTGGAAATCGTGCTCGGCATCGACAACCTGGTGTTCATCTCCATCGCGGTCAGCAAGCTGCCCGAGGAGCGCCGCCCGTTCGCCCGCAAGCTGGGCATCGCCGTGGCCTGCATCACGCGGATCGCGCTGCTGGTGTCGCTGGCCTACCTGGCGCACATGCAGGCCAACCTGTTCAACGTGGCCGGCATGGGCATTTCCATCCGCGACCTGGTATTGATCGTTGGCGGCCTGTTCCTGCTCATCAAGGGCGGCATGGAGATCCGTGAGCTGATCACCGGCGGTGAGGATGAAGATCCGACCACGACCAAGGCCTCGGCGGTGTTCGGCATGGTGATCGCGCAGATCGCGGTCATCGACATCGTGTTCTCGCTGGATTCGGTGATCACGGCGGTCGGCATCGCCGAGCACATTCCGGTGATGGTGGCGGCGATCCTGCTGTCGGTGGCGGTAATGCTGCTGGCGGCCAATCCGCTGGGCCGTTTCATCGATGCCAACCCGACGGTGAAGATGCTGGCACTGGCCTTCATCCTGTTGATCGGCGTGGTGCTGGTCCTGGATGGACTGGACGTGCACGTGCCCAAGCCCTACATCTACGCCGCAATGGGTTTCTCGGTGCTGGTGGAATGGCTGAACCTGCTGATGCGCCGTCGTGCGCTGGCACATCACGTGCCGGGTGCCGGCAACTGGTGATGTTGCGGCGGGGGGCCACGCGTCTTCGGTAGCGCCGACCCATGGTCGGCGGCTTTGGGGGGATGGGGCCTGATGGTTTCCGCCGGGCATGGCTCGGCGCTGCCGCCTTTCTCCTTCTCATGCCGCAGCCACCCAGGGGTTTCACCCGTTCGATCACCCCTTCGCCCCATTCACCGCAAACATGGCATGCTCGGCTTCCCGAACCTCACCGGAGCCCGGCCATGCGCCTGCTGACCCGCCTGATTCCCCTGCTCCTGCTGGCTTCCCTGTTGTCCGGCTGCGGCTATAACGCCATCCAGCAGAAGGACGAGGCAGTCAAGGCCAGCTGGTCCGAAGTGCTGAACCAGTACAAGCGCCGTGCCGACCTGGTGCCGAACCTGGTCAATACCGTGCAGGGCTTCGCCAACCAGGAACGCCAGGTGCTGACCGAGGTCACCAATGCGCGCGCGCGCGTCGGCCAGGTGAACGTCAATGCCGACGACGAAGCGTCGCTGCGGCAGTTCCAGCAGGCCCAGGGCGAGCTGGGCAGCGCGCTGTCGCGGTTGCTGGTGGTGACCGAGAACTACCCGGTGCTGAAGTCCGACGCCAACTTCCGCGACCTGCAGGCGCAGCTGGAAGGGACGGAAAACCGCATCACCGTGGCCCGTGGCCGCTACATCCAGCAGGTCCAGGATTACAACACCTTCATCCGCTCCTTCCCGCAGGTGGTCACCGCGAAGATCTTCGGCTACCAGGCCAAACCGAACTTCACGGTGGAAAACGAAGCGCAGATATCCAATGCACCGGAAGTGAACTTCGGCAACGGCGCTCCCGCAGCTGCCCCCCAGCAGCCGCCGCAACCAGGCAACTGATCGATGCGCCTTGCCACCGTGCTGCTGGTGCTGTGGTGCTGGTTGCCGCTGGGCAACCTGCACGCGCAGGACCTCGCTGCGATCCCGAAGCTGGATTCGCCGGTGGTGGACACCACCGGCACCCTGGACGCGGCACGCACCCGGCTGCTGGTGCAGCAGGCGACCGAACTGCAGCAGCGCAAAGGCAGCCAGTTGCAGATACTGATCGTGCCGAGCACCCAGCCGGAAGATATCGCCCAGTACACCACGCGAGTGTTCGACCAGTGGCAGATCGGCCGCAAGGGCGTGGATGACGGCGTGCTGCTGGTGGTGGCCAAGGATGACCGGCGGGTGCGGATCGAACCCGGCTACGGACTGGAAGGCGCCATTCCCGATGCAGTCGCCAACCGGGTGATCCAGGAATACCTGGCGCCCTCGTTCCGCGCCGGCGACTATGCCGGTGGCATCACCGAAGCGAGCGCGGTACTGGTCAAGCTGATTGATGGCGAGCCATTGCCCGCCCCGGTCAGCGACCATCGCCAGAGACAGGGTGAAGGCGGCGGCGATGGCTGGATGGTGGCGGTGGTGATCGGCTTCTTCGTCGGTTCGTTGCTGCGCGCCGTGCTGGGACGCCTGCCGCGGCCGCTGCGTGGGGTGATCGCCGCTGGCGGTGCGGCCGTGGTCGCCTTCCTGTTCACTTCCCTGCTGCTGGCCAGTGGCGTGGCCGGTATCGTCGGCCTGCTGATGGCGGTCACCTCCGGCCATCCCGGTCGCTTCGCCGGTGGCGGTGGCTGGGGCGGTGGCGGCGGCGGCGGCGGAAGCTGGGGCGGTGGTGGCGGTTTTGGTGGCGGTTTTGGTGGCGGTGGCTGGGGAGGCGGTGGTGGCCGCTCCGGCGGCGGCGGCGCTTCGGGAGGCTGGTGATGATGCGACGCTGGTGGCGCCATGTGGTTTCTCCCTCCGTGCGGCGGACGTTCCCGACGGCGACCCTGCAGTCCATCACCGCAGCGATCGCCGCGGGCGAACAACGGCATGGCGGCCAGGTGATGTTTGCCGTTGAAGCGGACCTGCCACTGACGGCGTTGTGGAGCGGGGTGACGCCACGGCAGGCCGCTGAGCGTGCTTTCGCGCAGCTGCGCACCTGGGACACTGAAAACAACAACGGCGTGCTGGTCTACCTGCTTCTGGCCGACCATGCGATCGAGATCGTCGCTGATCGTGGCCTGCGGCCGCACGTGCCGGCATCACAGTGGCAGGCCATCTGCGCGCACCTGCGCGAAGGATTGCTGCAGGGCGGAGATCCGGCGTCCGCCCTGGTGGCGGCGATCAACGAGGTTTCGGACGTGCTGGCCGGGCACTTTCCTCCTTCCACACGGTCCGACGATGACGCCCTGCCCAACGCGCCGCAGATCCTTGGTTGAGCCGCGGGCGCGCTGGGCGGAAAATACATTGATTCCCGCAAGGCACCGCCCATGATCTATTTCCACGACATCGACCCCATCGCCATCTCGCTGGGGCCGATCCAGGTGCACTGGTACGGCATCATGTACCTGCTCGGCTTTGCTTCGGCGTGGTGGCTGGGCAAACGGCGCATCGCTGCCGGGCGCCTGCCTGGAGTGAACGCCGATGGTTTCTCCGACCTGCTGTTCTACGCGATGCTGGGCGTGGTGGTGGGCGGCCGTGTCGGCTACATGCTGTTCTATGCGCTGGGCGATTTCCTGTCCAATCCCCTGTTGCTGTTCAAGGTGTGGGATGGCGGCATGAGCTTCCATGGCGGGCTGCTGGGCGTGCTCGGCGCCAGCTGGTGGTGGTCGCGCCGGCACCGGCTGCACTTCTTCGACACCATGGATTTCGTTGCGCCGCTGGTCCCGTTGGGGCTGGGCTTCGGCCGCATCGGCAACTTCATCGGCGATGAACTGTGGGGCAAGTTCACCGACGGCAGTTGGGGCGTGGTATTCCCGTCGGGGTTGCCTGCTTCCCTGGCGCAGCTGGATACCGCCACGCTGAAGGCGCAGTTCGCCAGCGGCGCACTGAACTCCTACGCGCGCCATCCATCACAGCTGTATGAAGCATTGCTGGAAGGCCTGGTGATGTTCGTGGTGCTGTGGGTGGTGTCGGCCAAGCCGCGCAACCGGTACCTCGTGTCGGGCCTGTTCGCGCTGATGTACGGCCTGTTCCGCTTTGCAGTGGAGTTCGTGCGCATGCCCGACAACGGTATCTACGTGGCCTTCGACTGGCTGACCCGTGGCCAGATCCTCAGCCTGCCGCTGGTGGCGCTGGGCCTGGTGCTGCTGTGGATGTCCCACCGCTCACCGGTGCTGCAGCCGCAGCCGGCAGCCGCCGGGGCGAAGCCATGAAGCCTTACCTGGACCTGCTGGCGCATGTGCTGGAGCACGGCGCGGAGAAGAGCGACCGTACCGGCACCGGCACCCGCAGCGTGTTTGGCTGGCAGATGCGCTTCAACCTCGACGACGGCTTTCCGCTGGTCACCACCAAGAAGCTGCACCTGCGCTCGATCATCCATGAGCTGTTGTGGTTCCTGAAGGGCGACACCAATATCGGCTACCTGAAGGACAACCAGGTACGGATATGGGACGAGTGGGCCGACGAAAACGGCGACCTCGGCCCGGTGTATGGCAAGCAATGGCGTAGCTGGGCCGCCGCCGACGGCCGGCAGATCGACCAGATGCAATGGCTGGTGGAAGAGATCAAGCGCAACCCGGATTCGCGACGGTTGGTGGTCAGTGCCTGGAACGTCGGTGAGCTTTCGCAGATGGCACTGATGCCCTGCCACAACCTGTTCCAGTTCTACGTGGTGGACGGCAAGCTGAGCTGCCAGCTGTACCAGCGCAGCGGCGACATCTTCCTCGGCGTGCCATTCAACATCGCCAGCTATGCGCTGTTGACCCACATGGTGGCGCGGGCCACCGGGCTGGGGGTAGGCGATTTCGTGCATACCCTGGGCGATGCCCACCTGTATTCGAACCATTACGAACAGGCGCGCGAGCAGTTGTCGCGCGCGCCGCGCGCATTGCCGACCCTGTGGTTGAACCCGGAGGTCAACGACCTGTTTGGTTTCAGCTTCGACGATATCCGTATCGAGGGCTACGACCCGCACCCGGCGATCAAGGCACCGGTGGCGGTGTGAGTGCAGTGAAGCTTTCCCTGATCGCTGCGCTGGACCGTAACCGTGGCATTGGCCACGGCAACCAGTTGCCATGGCACCTCCCGGATGACCTGAAGCACTTCAAGGCGCTGACGGTCGGCAAGCCGGTGCTGATGGGGCGCAGGACCGCCGAGTCGCTTGGACGCGCGTTGCCCGGCCGGACCAACCTGGTGCTTACCCGCAGCGGCCAGGTGCCGTTCGCGGGCATGCAGGCGGTAGCTGCGCTGGGTGAGGCGCAGGCGATCGCGGCGGGCGAGGGTGCCGCCGAACTATGCGTGATCGGCGGCGGGGAGATCTACCGGCTGCTGATCGGGCAGGCGACCGATCTGTACCTGACCTGGGTGGAGACCGAGGTGCCGGCCGATACCCATTTCCCGGAGGTGGATGACACCGTGTGGGAAGCGCTGGACAGCCAGCTGCACGCTGCCGATGAGCGGCATCCGTTTGCATTCCGGTTCGTGCATTACATCCGCAGGTAGCTGCGCTTCATGCCATGGCGCCGGGCCATGCCCGGCGGTGCCCCATCATCCTGTGCACGCGCCGGACAAGGCGCGGTGCCTGTCCAGTCACGCGGGTGCCGGTGCTGCGGGCGGAGTGCCCGGCGCTCCGCCGCCGTTGCCGCCGCCGTTGCCACGGCCGCGGCCACGACGTCGGCGTGGGCCACGCGTGCGCGGTTCAGCGTTGGCGGCAGGCGCCTGCGGTGGGTCCTGGCGCTCCTGCGGTGGCCGTCGCGTGGGCGGCCGCGCACCGGCAACAGGCGCCGGTACGTCGCGCCCAGGCACCTGCACCACGCGCAGCTCTTCGGTATCCAGCTGCAGGGCGGTCAGCTTGCCGCCCCACACCGCACCGGTGTCGATGGCGTGCACGCCCTGGGTGATGGTCAGGCCGAGCGCGGACCAATGGCCACACACCACTTTCAGGTCGCGCTCCACGCGCCCGGGGACTTCGAACCAGGGGTACAGGCCTTGTTCCTGCGTCCCCGGCGTGCCTTTGTCTTCGATGCCGATGCGACCACGCGGCGTGCAGTAACGCATGCGGGTGAAGAAGTTGATGATGGCGCGCGAGCGATCGTAGCCGGCAAGGTTGGGCGCCCAGATCGGCTTGTCGCCGTACATGTTGCGCAGCAGCTTGCGGTAGCCGTTGCCATGCAACTGCTGCTCGACCTCGCGCGCATGCTTCTCGGCCAGTTGCGTGGTCCACTTCGGCGCCAGGCCGGCATGCACCATCATCCAGCCCAGCTCGCGGTCGGTGTGCACCAGTTTCTGCAGGCGCAGCCACTCCAGCAGCACGTCGCGGTCTTCTGCGGTCACTACCCGCAGCAGGTCCGGGTTGACCTTGCGTTGCTCTTCTTCCGACCGCGCACCGACCGCCAGCAACGACAGGTCGTGGTTGCCGAGCACGACCACGCTGTTGGCGCGCAATGAATGCACCAGGCGCAGTGTTTCCAGCGATTGCCCGCCGCGATTCACCAGGTCGCCGGCAAACCACAGCGTGTCCTGCGCCGGATCGAAGCGGATCTTCTCCAGCAGTCGCTGGGTCACGTCATAGCAACCCTGCAGGTCGCCGATAGCCCACACACTCATGGCTGGCCTCCGTGTCAGTGCAGGGTTCGTGGAATGGTCAGCACGAAGGGCGCGATGGAAGCAGCGAACTCGGTACCGTCATCCGCCACCATGTCGTAGTGCCCCTGCATCGTGCCGTGCTCGGTCCCCAGCATGACACCGGACGTGTAACGGAAATCTTCACCGGGACGCAGCCGCGGCTGTTCGCCGATCACCCCGTCGCCATCGACGTGCTCCACGCGGCCATTGGCATCGGTGATGCGCCAATGGCGCGCGACCAGGCGTGCAGCGACCTGGCCACGGTTGTGGATGCGGATGGTATAGGCAAAGGCGAATCGACCGTCTTCGGGAGCGGACTGGTCATCGAGGAAGCGCGGAGCGACTTCCACGTCCATGGCGTACTGTTCGGCGTCGGGCATCGGGGAAGTGTAATCAGCTTGCATTGGCCAGGGCGACGAACTGCGCCACCTCCAACTGCTCGGCACGTGCATCCGGACGCACGCCGGCAGCGATGAACTGTTCGGCGCTCACCACGTTGTTCAATGCATTGCGCAGCGTCTTGCGGCGCTGCCCGAAGGCCGCCTTGACCACTTCGGCGAAGCGATTGCGGTCATTGATGCCGATAGTGGAGGGGTCGCGCGGTACCAGCCGCACCACGGCCGAATCGACCTTCGGTGGCGGGCGGAAGGCCCCGGGTGGCACCACGAACAGCGAGGTCACCTCGCAGTAGGCCTGCAGCATCACGCTGAGGCGACCAAACACCTTGCTGCCGGGGCCGGCGGCCATGCGGTCGACCACTTCCTTCTGCAGCATGAAATGCATGTCGCGGACCACGCCGGCATGCTCCAGCGCATGGAACAGGATCGGCGAGGAGATGTTGTAGGGCAGGTTGCCGACCAGGCGGATCTGTCCTCCATCGGCGAGCGCGGTGAAATCAACCCGCAGTACGTCGCTCTGGATGATGGCCAGTTCGCCCAGTGGTGCGGCGGCAGCGGTCAGCGGGGCAATCAGGTCACGGTCGAACTCGATCACGGTCAGGCGCGGATGCTGGCGCAGCAACGGCAGGGTGATCGCACCCTGGCCGGGGCCGATTTCCACCAGGCGGTCGCCATCCTTCGGATTGACCGCCCGGACGATGCTGTCGATGTAATGGCGGTCGGCCAGGAAGTGCTGGCCCAACTGCTTCTTGGCCGGGGCGGTGAACGCCGGGCCAGCGGGGGAATGCGGATTCATGCGCTAAGTCTACGTTGCCGGGCCAGCTGCGCACACAGGCGGGTGGCGGCACGCAGGCTGGAAGGATCGGCGCTGCCTCGGCCAGCGAGCTCCAGGGCGGTGCCGTGGTCGACCGCCACGCGCGGATATGGCAGGCCCAGGGTGAGGTTCACGGCCTGCTCGAAGCCGGAATATTTCAGGACCGGCAGTCCCTGGTCGTGGTACATCGCCAGCACGCTGTCGAAGGTTGCCAGCTTGGCCGGCAGGAAGGCGGTATCGGCCGGCAGCGGCCCGACCAGGGCCATGCCTTCGGCGCGCAGGCGCTCCAGCAGCGGTATGACCAGGTCCAGTTCTTCGCGGCCAAGATGGCCGTCCTCGCCCGCGTGGGGGTTCAGTCCCAGCACCGCGATGCGTGGCTGCGCGATGCCGAACTCGCGCAGCAGCGCGGCATGCAGCGTGCGCAGCACGTGCTCCAGCCCTTCGCTGGTGATCGCATCGGCCACATCGCGCAAGGGAAGGTGGGTGGTGGCCAGGGCGACGCGGACGATGTCGTTGGCCAGCATCATCACCACCTTCACCCCGGCCTGTCCGGCAAGCAGCTCGGTGGTGCCGCTGTAGGCGATGCCGCCCTGGTTGATGATCGCCTTGTGTACCGGGCCGGTGACGATACCGTCCAGTTCGCCATCCAGGCAGGCCTGGCCGCCGGCCAGCAAGGCGTCGATCACGGCCGCTGCATTGCGTGGATCGGCGGTACCGAAGCGGCTGGGGGTGGCATTGGGCATGGCGCGCAGGCGCAGGTCGCCGGGCACGCGCGCCTGCGCGTGTTCGGGCAGCAACTGCAGGGGCAGTGCAAGCGCGGCGGCGGCCGCGCGCAGGGTATCCGGGTCGGCGAAGGCCAGCAGCCGGCAATCAGTGCGCGGCTGCTGGATCAAGCGGATGCACAGCTCCGGGCCGATCCCGGCGGGCTCGCCCGGTACCAGAGCGAGCTGGGGTTGCATGGCTCAGGACTGCGGCGGGGTGGCGGTATTCTCCGCCCGGTCGCCGCTGCGGAAGCTGACATAGGCTTCGCCGCGCAGTTCGGACAGGAACCGGTTGTACTCTTCTTCTAGTTTGCGGCGGCCGATGGTCTCGCGTACCTGTGCACGCTGGTTGTCCACGCCGACGTCGGTCTGGCGGGTGGCTACGCGCTGCACGATGTGCCAACCGGCATCGGTGCGGAATGGCTGGCTGATGCCACCGTCGTCCACGCCCTCGACCTCGCGGCCGAAGTCCGGACCGAACGCATCGGCGGGGAACCAGCCCAGGTCACCGCCCTGGCCGCGGCTGTTGTTGTCCTCCGAGGATTCCTTGGCCACGGCCTGGAAGTCGGCGCCACCGGCAATGCGGGCGCGCAGGGTATCGATCCTGGCCTTGGCAGCGGCATCATCCTGCTGGTCGGTGATGCGTACCAGGATATGGCGGCCGTGGTATTCGGTAACGGTCTGGCCGGTGGCGCCGGCGGCGCCCGAATCGCGTACTTCCACCAGCTTCAGCAGCTGGAAGCCGCTCGGGCCACGCAGCGGACCGACCACGTCGCCGGCCTTCATGTCCTGCATCACCTGCAGGAAGGCCTGCGGGATTTCGTCCATGCTGCGCCAGCCGAGGTCGCCGCCTTCCAGCGCGTTGGGGCTGTCGGAATACCGCACCGCGGCCGCGTTGAAGTCCAGTTCGCCCTTGTCCAGCAGCGCCTTCACGCCGTCGGCCTTCTGTTGGCCGGTCGCGATCTGGTTGGCGTCGGCACCGTCCGGGGTGGCGATCAGGATGTGCGCGAGGTGGTATTGGGTACCGGCGGTGGCTTCCTGCTTGATCGCGGCATCCACTTCGCCTTCGCTGACACTGATGCGGCTCTGCGCAAAGCTCTGGCGCAGTCGCTGGACCACGATCTCATCACGCACCGAACGACGGAATTCATCGAAGTCGATACCGTCCTGGGCCAGGCGCGAGCGCAGCTGGTCCACGCCGGCACCGTTCTGCTGGGCGATCGACTCGATGGCCTGGTTCAGTTCCTGGTCGGAAACGCGGATGCCACTGCCTTCGGCACGGGTCACCTGCAGCTTCACCAGTACCAGGCGTTCCAGCACCTGCCGGCTCAGTACGTCATCCGGCGGCAGCTGGTTTTCGCGGCCTGCATACTGGGCCTTGATGTTGGCCAGCGCGCGGTCCAGTTCGCTCTGCAGGATGACGTCTTCGTCGACGACGGCGGCGATGCGGTCCAGTGGCTGGGTCTGCTGGGCCAGTACCTGGAGCGGCACGGACGCAGTGGACACCGCCAGCAGGGAGGCGAGAAGGACGGGAAGGGTCTTGGTCATGGGATCAGGTTCGGATCGTAGTCGTCGCGGGTCGCGCCGGTGTTGCTGGGGGGCACCAGATAGAGGTCGTCGCGGTTGTAGCCGAGGATAGCACGGCGCAGGGTGCGGTCCGTGTTCTGGCCAAGGGAGCTCAGGCCCTTGAGGACGAACTCGAGCTGGAAGGAGGTATTGAGCTCGCCTTCGCGGTTGCGCACATAGCGGCGGGCCAGCGCACGTACGGCGAGGCAGCAGCTGTCCCACTGCACGCCACCGATGATTTCCAGTGGCTTGCTGTCTTCGAGGGAGTAATAGTAGCGACCGACCACGCTCCAGCGCGGGTTGATCGGGTACAGGAAGGACAGGTCGGCCTGTTTCAGCAGGTTGCTGCCATCGGGGTTGATGCGGTGGCGGTAGCTGATGTTGACGATGCCGTCGTTGGACATCAGGTAGCGCGCACGCACGCTGGCCAGGTCTTCACGCTTGTACTTGGGATCCCACTGGTAGGTGGCGCCCAGGTTCCAGCGGTCGTTGATCATGTAGTTGGCATCGGCGATCCACGCCGACTTGCCCTGCTCGACCGGGGTGGCGTTGTTGGGCATCGTCACCCGCGAATCTTCGAAGTACAGGATCTGGCCGATGCTGCCGGAGAACCGCTCGCGACCGGTTTCCTGGTCGATGAAACGGGTGCTCAGCGCCATGGTCAGCTGGTTGGCGTCGTTCTGGCGGTCTGCGCCGGTATAGCGTGAATCGCGGAACAGCTGGCCCCAGCTGAAGGTGAAGTCGCGGGTGTCGAAGATCGGCAGCTCGCTCTGGTCGCGGTAGGGCGTGCGCAGGTAGAACAGGCGCGGTTCCAGCGTGTGCAGGTAGGGCTTGCCGCCGATGGTGGTTTCGCGGTCGAAGAACAGCCCGGCGTCCAGGCTGGCGATCGGCACGCTGCGGTTGGGCGAGGTGTTGCCGCGCAGCTGGTCGGGCGTGGCGGTGGCCGGATCGATGCCGGCCGCGCGCAGGTTGTTGGCGCGGATGCTGTCGGCCAGCCCCTGTTCCAGGTCGTAGCCGGTATAGCGCCAGGCCAGGGTGGGGGTGACATACCAGGCCGCGCCACTGAATGGCATGGTGACGTAGGGCTTGATGTCCAGGCGCGAGCCGCCGAGCACTTCGCGCTCGCTGCCGTCACGGACGTATTCGCCATCGCTGTCGATGGTCTTGCCGTGCACGTCATCGTGGGTGAAGTGGACGGCTTCGGCATAGACGCCTACTTCCAGCCACGGCAGCACCGGCTTGTCCCAGGTACCGAACAGGCGGGGCTGCCGGTTGTAGGGAAGCGAGCTTTCGGTCAGCGTGTAATCGGTCAGCTGCCAGTAGTCGGCCATCAGGCCAGCGGTCCAGTTCTCACCGGTGCCGTAGAGGCCGACCTGGCTCTGCAGGTTCGAGGCGGTCACGCCAAGCAGCCTGTTGGAGAAATCCTCGACGTAACGCTCGTCACTCACCCAGGCCAGGTTGGCGCGCGCCTGCCAGTTCGGGTTGAAGTTGTGGTAGCCGGAAAATTCGACCCGGCCACGGTCCTTCTCGCGCAGTTCATCGTCCGGCAGGTAAGCGGTGCGCAGTTCGCCGCGCCCACCGTCGTAGAGATAGCGGAACTCATTGTCGAGCATGAAACCGCGCTTGCTCATGTAGCGCGGGGTCAGCGTGTCATCGTAGTTCGGCGCCAGGTTGAAATAGATCGGCTGGGCATAATCGAAACCATTGCGCCCGGACAGGCCCAGCTCCGGATACAGCAGGCCGGTCTGGCGGCGGTCGTCGATGGGGAACTTGAAGTAGGGCGACCACAGCACCGGCACCTTGCCGATGCGCAGCACGGCGTTGCGTGCAGTGCCGAAGCCCTCGTCGTTATCCACTTCGATCTGCGGCGCCGACAGCTTCCATACCGGCTGCGACGGATCGCAGGTGGTGTAGGTGGAGCGGTGCATCTGTCCGACCGCCCCCTGCAGGTCGACCGATTCGGCACCGCCGTTGCCGCGCCGCGACACCAGCTGGTACTGGATGTCGGAGATCTTGTGGGTATCGGCTTCCTGGTTGCCTTCGGCCCGCTTGGCCAGCATGCGGATGGACGAGTCCTGGTAGCGCACGTTGCCTTCGGCGACATAGTTGCCGGTTTCGGTGTCGAAGCTCAGGTGATCGGTGCCCAGGAACTGGTCGCCGCGCTTCAATGCCACGTTGCCCTCGTACTGCGGCACGGTGGAGGTGCCGGACAGCTGGTCGCCCTCGATATCGGTGGGCAGTTCGGTACGGGTTTCAGCGGCAGCCTTGTCGGCTGGCGGGGCATCACTGAAAGCGGGCAGCACGTCGCTGACCGGGCAAAGCCCCCAGTTCGGTGGCTTGTCGTCGGCCAATGCCGGAAGGCACAGGGCGATACCCAGAGGGAGAGGCAGCAGGCGGAAGGCTTTGCGCACGCGTGATGACATTCAGGCGAAAACGGTCCGTAGCTTGCCCCATCCCTTGCATAGGGGCAATGAAGGTCGCTCAGTCATGGCGGTTCGGGTTCATCGGGGCGCGTCCGCCTGGGCATCCAGCAGGGCCCCCACATGGGCCACGCTGCAGTCTGCAATCGCCTGCAGGTCATAGCCGCCTTCCAGCATCGACACCACGCGGCCGGCAGCATGGCGCCGGGCCAATGCCAGCAGTTCGGTGGTGATCCAGGCGAAATCCTCGGTCTCAAGCATCAGGTCGGCCTGCGGATCGCGCAGGTGCGCGTCGAAACCGGCAGACACCAGCAGCAGTTGCGGGCGGAAATCATCGATGGCCGGCAGCATCTCTTCCACCCACACATTGCGGAAGCGCAGGCTGCCGCTGCCGGGTGGCAACAGGATGTTGAGCAGGTTGCCGGCGCCGCGGTCGCGGCGCAGCCCGGAATGCGGGAACAGCCCGGCCTGGTGGGTGCTGTAGTAGGCAACCCGTGGGTCGTGCTGGAAGATGTCCTGGGTGCCATTGCCATGATGGACGTCGAAATCGACCACGGCGATCCGCTCCAGCCCATAGCGGTCGCGGGCATAGGCGGCGGCCACGGCGATGTTGTTGAGCAGGCAGAAGCCCATGGCGGCACTGGCGGTGGCATGGTGGCCCGGCGGACGTACCGCACAGAACGCCAGCGGGTCGTCGCCCAGCATCACCGCGTCCACGGCGGCTACGCCTGCCCCGGCGGCGTGCAGCGCCGCAGTGGCAGAGCCGGGCGAGGTGCGGGTGTCCAGGTCGATCTGGCGCAGCGCGGTGGTCTGCGCCTGCAGCACCAGGTCGATCAGGCCATCTTCATGCACGCGCGCCAGTTCACCGCGCTTGGCAGGCGGGGCCTGGCGCCAGTCCAGCCGGTCGGGGAACGCATCGCGCAGAGCGTCGAGGACGGCCAGCAGGCGCTGGGGAGATTCGGGATGGTCCGGGCCGGGGTCATGCTGCAGGCAGGAAGGATGGGTGAAAACCAGCATGGGCGAAGGAGGTCCGGAGTGATCAGTCGTGGCGTCGCGAATGCTGCCAGAGTACTTCGCCCTGGCCATCGGCGCGGGCCAGTACCCGGGCCAGTACGAACAGCAGGTCCGACAGCCGGTTGAGATACTGCAGCGCCTGCGGCCTCACTGCGTCCACCCGCGACAGGGCCACTGCCTCGCGTTCGGCGCGGCGCACGATGGTGCGCGCCAGGTGGCAGCGGGCGGCGGCTTCGCCGCCTGCTGGCAGGATGAACTCCTTCAGTACCGGCAGGTCGGCGTTGAAGTGGTCCAGCTGGCGTTCCAGCGTAGCCACGTCGCCATCGGAAATGGCGGCGTGGCCGGGGATGCACAGCTCGCCGCCAAGGTCGAACAGCTGGTGCTGCAGGGTGGTCAGCAGTGCCTGGACATCGGCCGGCAGCGGCACCGCGAGCAACACGCCCAGCGCCGAATTGGCCTCGTCGACCGTGCCGAAGGCGGCAACGCGCGCGTCGTCCTTGCCTACCCGGCTGCCATCGCCCAGCCCGGTGCTGCCGTCGTCGCCGGTGCGGGTATAGATGCGGGTAAGGCGATTGCCCATCGCGCCGCCTCAGCGCCGGATGTCGCGCTGGACCTGGCGCAGTTTGCCGACCTGTTCCCGCGCCACCTGCAGGGCCGCGGCCAGGCCTGCGTACAGGGCTGCCGTACCCAGGTAGGGGCCGAACCAGTCGGCATAGTTCTGCAGCCAGCCGCCAACTGTCGGGCTGGCGACATTGCGGGTGGTCCAGTAGAAGCCGCCCTGGGCGAACAGGTGGCACACCGCCACCGAAGCGAGCAGCAGCAACGCCGCCTTGCCCAGCGTGGACCAGTGCGCGCCCTGGTAGCCGTGGCCGAGCAGCATGCCGCCGGCCCACATCGCAAAGTATGCAGGCAGCAGCATCCAGTACCCCGGCGACACGCAATAGTGCTGCCAGAAATCCAGCCCGGCGCGGTGGATCACCACCCAGTCGACCAGCACGGCCAGGGCCATCAGCAACGGGAACGCCCAGCGCGTCCAGGCGCGAAGGTAGAAGCCGCCGATGAAGAACACTGCCCACGAGGCATCGGGGATGGCGGCGAAATGGTTCAGGCGCGTGGCCGCCATCAGCAGCACGAGGCAGGTCAGCGCGGTGGCACGTTGCGTGGTAGTGATGGGGGACATGGGGCGCGCACAGGGGAAGGCGGTGCCCATTCTAGACCGCCCGGACATGCTGGCGCAGGCCCCCGGCCCCGGACAGCGACGACCAGCGAGCGCGTATCATGGGCCCATGAGCGAACGTGTTGATGTCCTGATCGTCGGCGGCGGGCTGGTCGGTGCCAGCCTGGCCATTGCCCTGCAGCGCCTTGGCCGTACTGTGCTGCTGCTGGAAGCCACGGCTGCCGGCGCGTTGCCGGCAGTGTTCGACCAGCGCAACCTGAGCTTTGCCGCGGCCACCGTCAACGCGCTGACTGCGCTGGGCGTGATGCAGAAGCTGGCAAGCCCGCCGGGTCCGATCACCCGTATCCATATCAGCCGCGCCGGCGATTTCGGCCGCGTGCAACTGGCTGCAGCGGATTACGGGCGGCCGTGGTTCGGCCAGGTGGTGATGGCGCGTGATTTCGGCAATGCGCTGGAAGCACGCCTGCAGGAACTGCCTGGTGTGCAACGCCAGCGTCCGGCGCGGTTCCTTGGCCTGGGCGAGGTGGTGGATGGCCATCGGCAGGTGCGTGTCCAGGACGGGCGCGGCGAACATATCGTGCTTGCGCGCCTGGTGGTCGGCGCCGACGGAACCGCAAGCGGCGTACGTGCCGCCCTCGACATCGGCGTGGACGAACACGATTTCCAGCAGACCCTGTTCGTGGCCCGTGTGCGCAGCCAGCGCGCTCCGGATGGCACCGCATGGGAACGGCTGACCGACACCGGCCCTACGGCGCTGCTGCCGCGCGGTGACCGCCACTTCGGCGTCGTCCATGGCGTTGCCCGTGCCGACGCCGATGCGGTGATGGCGCTGGATGAAGCAGGTTGGCTGCAACGGTTGCAGGCGGCCATCGGCTGGCGCGCCGGGCGCCTGTTGCAGTCCGGTGAGCGCAGCGCCTATCCGCTGCGCCAGGTGTTGTCGAAGGCGCTGGTCGGCGAGCGCGCGGTGCTGCTGGGCAACGCCGCGCAGACCATCCACCCGCTGGGCGCACAGGGTTTCAACCTGGGGCTGCGCGACGCGCTGACCCTGGCCGAGTTGCTGGAAGCGCCAGGCGATGCAGGTGGCGATGCGCTGCTGCAGGCCTATGTGCAGCGCCGCGAAGAAGACCGCAGCCAGACCATTGCATTTTCCGGTGGACTGGCGCGGCTGACCAGCAATGCGGCCCCGCTGCTGCGCCCCTTGCGCAGCGTGGGCCTGCTGGCCACGCAGGCGACATCGGTGCAGTCGATGCTGGTCGGTGGTGCGATGGGGTTCCGTGGCGAGGTGCCCCGGCTGTGTCGTGGGGAAGTGGCATGAGCCGTGCCCGCGTCGACGTGGCGATCGTAGGTGGCGGCGTGGTCGGTGCCAGCTGTGCGCTGGCGCTGGCCGGGGCCGGCCTGTCGGTGGCGTTGGTGGAGGGCCGCGAGCCTGCGCCATGGCAGGCGGACCAGCCGGACCTCCGCGTGTTTGCCTTCGCCGCGGACAACGTACAGCTGCTGCAGCGCCTGGGCGTATGGGAGTCGGTGGTCCGTGCCCGTGCCCATCCCTACCGGCGCATGCAGGTATGGGATGCCGCCGGTGGGGATGACCTGCTGTTCGATGCCGACCGCTTCGGCCGCAGCGAGCTGGGCTGGATCGTGGAGAACGGCCTGCTGCTGGACCGGCTGTGGGCGGCTTTGCCGGCTGCCGGCGTGCAGGTCCATTGCCCGGCCCGCGTTGAGGACATGGAGCAGGACGAGCAGGGCGTGCGCCTGCGACTGGACGACGGTCGCCGCATTGATGCCGTGCTGGCGGTCGCTGCCGATGGAGCCAGCTCCACGCTGAGGCGGCTGGCCGGTATCGAGGTGGACCAGCACGATTACCGGCAGCGCGGCGTGGTGGCGTACGTGGACAGCGCGCTGCCCAACCAGGCGACGGCGTGGCAGCGCTTCCTGCCCGGTGGACCGTTGGCACTGCTGCCGGTGGCGGGCCATCGCAGTTCCATCGTCTGGACCTTGCCGGATGCCGACGCCGAACGGGCGCTGCTGCTGGACGACGCTACATTCGAGCGCGAACTCACCCGTGCATCAGGTGGCCGCCTGGGCGCGCTGGCGCTGGCCTCGAAGCGGGCGGCGTTCCCGCTGCGCCGGCAGTTGGTGCGTTGCTACGTGGCAGGGCGCGTGCTGGCGTTGGGCGATGCGGCGCACGTGGTGCATCCGCTGGCCGGGCAGGGCGTCAACCTGGGCCTGCGCGATGTGTCGGCGCTACAGCGTACGCTGGCGCCCTCGGCACAACGCCGTGGCCAGCCACGATTGTCGCCGCAGCGGCTGCAGCGCTGGGCGCGCGAACGACGCAGCGACAACACGATTGCCGCTTACGGCTTTGATGCCATCAACCGGCTGTTCTCCAACGACGAGATGCACCTCACCCTGGTCCGTGGCCATGCGTTGGGCTGCGCAGGCAAGTGGCCGCCGTTGCTGCAGCAGTTCTGGAGGCGCGCGGCGGGCGTGTGACCGGTCCTGGTGGGTGACGGCGGTTGGTCGTCATGCATTTCCTGGCCGCGCGCGGCATGACGGGCATGGCCCGTCACTACCGGTTCAATCCACCAGCCAGCCGGCAAGGTCCGCGCGATCGAGCTTGCCGCGACGCTTGACGTCCAGCGCCTTGAACTCATCGGCCAGCGACGGATTGACCTGTGCCTCGTCCTGGCTGATGAAACCGTCGCCATCCACGTCCAGCTCGATGAAGCGCACGCGATACTGGCCCGTTGCGCCGGTCGGTGTCACCGAACGCACGGTCACCGGCGTTTCACCCAATGGCACGTCGATGTCCACGCTGTGGGTCACCCGGCCCGATGACAGCTCCTGCGCGCGTACCACGCCGCTGTCATCGCGCAGTGGCTGGCTCTGTGCAGGCGTGGGTTGCGTCGGCTGCGCCAGTGCTGGAAGGGTGGCCAGCAGCAGGACGAACAGGAAGCTGGGACGGCTGGGCATGGCGACTCCTTCTTTGGGGGCAGGGCATCCCCGATGCAGGGATTCTGCAAGCCGGGTGCCGTATTGATCGGCATATTCCCACGATCTTTCCACGCAGTGAGGAAGCCTGCATGAACATCATCAATGCGCTCTTTGATCTGTTCCACCCGGGGCGCGCTGCAAGGCTGGATGCGATGCAGACGATCGCCTTCGCAGCCGGCAGTGAACAGGCGCCTTTGGCCAGGCTGCTCAGGCAGGTCCAGAATGCCGAGCGCACCAGCGGCCTGCGGCTTGGAGGCGGACACGCGGAGGCCCTGCGCCAGCACGTGGAAGGTGCCCACCCGATGCAGGCGGACCGGATCGTCGACACCGTGGCAGCGTTGAAGCGCCAGAACCAGGCGACGCTGGAAACGCTCATGCGGAACAGCGCGGGCACCCGGCCGGGTAGCGCGCATGCGAACCAGATCCGCGCAACGCAGCAGCTGATCGGTGCCGCCCGGCAGTTTCCACAGGATGTCCGCACGGCTGCGGCGAAGCCGGGCAGGGAACTGGCTGCAGCGCTCGTCGGCATTGGCAATCCGGCCAAGCCAGGGCAGGGCAGGTAAGGATGGGCCTGACGTCGTGCCTGTCGCCCGCCTTGGCCGGGTTGCGGCGGTATTGGTACAGGACGCCGTGCTCCCGGCCGGCAGCGCGGGACGTACCATCGCAGGCGGCGCTGGAGAGCGTCCTGCTTTCCGTGGACAACGCCAGCAAAGCGGGAGTGCTGCCGTCCCGGCAGGCGCAGAAACTTCGTTGCTGCCTGCCGGACGACCAGCCCACTGCGGTACCGCGCCCGCTCGGCCGCCGCCGGCTGGCCTCCAGCCTGGAGCGCCTGGAGGCTGATTACCGAAGCCGCCGCACCGGGTTGCAGGCCGCCAGCAATGCGTGCCTGCACGATCGGATGAGGGGACGCGAATGCTTTGACCTGCAACGGGTAAGCGAGTTGCACGGCAGGATCGAGGCAGCCAGCATGGTGATCGCTTTCACCAGGGATGCGCGCATGGAGCTCGCACGGCCCCGTGCGCGGCCTGCAAGCTGGTAGTGACGGGCCATGCCCGTCACCAGCAAAAGCAGCGGGGCATGGCCCCGCTCTACCGGGTCGCAGGGGCGGCCCTCAGCGCAGCGGCGAGGCCAGCACGGTGATCTCTTCGCGGTCATGGTAAAGCTGCTTGGCGCGCACGACCAGCGGCTTGCCGGCCTGCTGTTCGAACAGGTCCAGGCACATCCGGGTTTCGTCCCAACGCTTCTTCATCGGCAGCTTCAGGTTGAAGATCGCATGCTTGCACCAGCCTTCACGGAACCAGGTGGCCATGCGTTCGGCGACCCGGCGCGGCTGCTCCACCATGTCGCAGACCATCCAGTCCAGCGATTGTTCGGGCTGCCAGTGGAAGCCATCGGCGCGCAGGTGCTCGACCAGACCGGTATCCAGCACGTGCTGGCGCAATGGGCCATTGTCGATGCTCAATACCTTCAGGTGCTGGCGGGTCAGTACCCAGGTCCAGCCGCCAGGCGCAGCGCCCAGGTCGGCTGCGCGCATGCCCGGCTTCATCAGTGCTTCGCGCTCTTCGGGCGCCAGCAGGGTCAGCAGGGCTTCTTCCAGCTTCAAGGCCGAACGTGACGGTGCATCCGGCAGCAGTTTCAGCCGCGGAATCCCCAGCGCCCATGGCGCACTGTCGGCCGGCGCGGCCATGCAGACAAACGCATGCGTGCCATCGATGAATACCACGTGCAGGCGCGGAAGCTTTTCATTCGGCTTGTCGGTCAGCTTGCCCGCCTTGCGCAGGGCCGGCCGCAGCGCATTGCCGAACGCGCGGGCCAGGCCGGACAGTGGCTTGCCGGCATCCGAATCCGGGTGTTCCACCCACAGGTCGCCAAAGCGCGGCGCATCCGCCAGCATGCCCAGCATCGGCGTGATGCGGTCTGCAGGGTCCAACTGTGGCAGCTCAGCCAGCACGACCATCTTCTGCCGCGCGAAGATCAGTTCGCGCCACGACAGCATCCGGCCCAGCGCGGCGGCTTCGTCACACATGAAAAGCACGAAACCATCGTTGCGCTGGGTGCGCGCATAACCAGCGAAACCGAACTCACCGGCGCGTGCGGACAGTTCGGCGGCAAGTTCGGGCTCGAAGCCCTGGCGGCACAGGCACAGCAGCCCGATACCCGTTCCAGTGCGGCCTGTCTCAGTAGCGGGCGCCATCGCCATCCCCATAGCTGCGCAGCACGGCGCGCGCATCCTCGCGGTTCACGCCCTGCACGACCTCGATGCCACGCTTGTTGAGTTCACCGACCCAGTCGGTCGGCAGCGGGCCTTCGTCGAACGGGGTCAGTTCCTCGACATCGGCTGCACTGGCGCCGATCAGCAGGCGGTCGATGCCGGCCCAGATGGTGGCGCCATAGCACTGGCAGCAGGGTTGCGAGGAGGTGGCCAGGGTGATCGGCGACAGCGCTTCATTCAGGCGCGGCGTCTGCAGGCGTTGTTGCGCCAGCATGTAGGCCATGTTCTCGGCATGCGCCAGCGAGGTGGTGTGCGGCATCACGCGGTTGACGCCGGCGGCGATCACTTTGTCGTCCGGGCCGAACACCACCGCGCCGAACGGGCCGCCACTGGCGTGTTCGACATTCGAGCGCGACAGCGCGATGGCCAGTGCGACCTTGGCCTCGTCGCCTGGATAGCGCTGAGCCAGGTCGATCTGGTCATGGATCCAGGCGGGAAGGGTCAGGTGGACTTGCGCGTACAGCATTGCGGCGGTGCCTCGTAGGTGGGGGTAGCGCCGGGCCATGCCCGGCGGTTCTGCCGCACGCAGTGTAGCCCGCGCCCGATGAAGCAGGCGGGCACACGGATGACGGCAAGGGCGCGCGGGGCCAGCCCCGCACGCGGATGGCAGACTCAGGCCGACCAGGTGTCGCGCAGGGTCACGCTGCGGTTGAAAACCGGCTTGCTGGCACTGTGGTCGCGGCGGTCGGCAACGAAGTAACCGGTGCGTTCGAACTGGAACGACTGTTCGGGCGCGGCGCTGGCTGCGGCCGGCTCGACGTAGCCGGTAACGGTGCGGCGTGATTCCGGGTTCAGGTAGTCGCGGTAGGTCTTGCCTTCGGACTCGTCATCCGGATTGGGCACCGAGAACAACCGGTCATACAGCCTGATCTCGGCCGGCACGGCATGCAGGGCGCTGACCCAATGGATGGTGCCCTTGACCTTGCGGTTGGCGCCTTCCATGCCCGGACGCGATTCCGGGTCCAGCCAGCCGCGCAGCTCGGTGATGGTGCCATCGGCATCCTTGACTACGTCGTCGCAGCGGATGATGCCAGCGCCACGCAGGCGTACTTCGCCGCCCGGTACCAAGCGCTTCCAGCCTTTCGGCGGGATCTCGGCGAAGTCTTCGCGGTCGATCCACACTTCGCGCGCAAACGGTACCTCGCGGGTGCCGAATGACTCGTCCTTCGGGTGGTTGTTGAACGCCAGTGTTTCGGCGTGGCCCTCGGGCAGGTTGGCCAGCACCAGCTTTACCGGATCGATCACCGCCATGCGGCGTGCGGCAGCGCCGTCCAGGTCTTCGCGCAGCGCGCCTTCCAGCACGCTGAAGTCGATCAGCGAGTTCTGCTTGCTGATGCCTACGCGCTCGGCGAACAGGCGCATCGCTGCGGGGGTGTAACCGCGGCGGCGCAGGCCCTGCAGGGTAGGCATGCGTGGATCGTCCCAGCCGTCCACCAACTGTTCGGTGACCAGCGCCATCAGCTTGCGCTTGCTCATCACGGTGTAGTTGATGTTCAACCGCGAGAACTCGATCTGCCGCGGCTTGGCCGCTTCGCGCGGCAGGCCTGCGTCGACCAGCGGTGCGGTCAAGGCGTCGTCATGGGCGAAATCGACGTTGTCCACGCACCAGTCGTACAACGGACGGTGATCTTCGAATTCCAGCGTGCACAGCGAATGGGTGATGCCTTCCAGCGAGTCGCCCAGTGCATGTGCGAAGTCGTACATCGGGTAGATGGGCCAGGCATTGCCGGTGTTCTGGTGTTCGACGTGCTTGATGCGGTATAGCGCGGGATCGCGCAGGTTGATGTTGCCGCTGGCCATGTCGATCTTCGCGCGCACGGTGCGTGCACCGTCCGGGAACTCACCGGCACGCATGCGCGCGAACAGGTCCAGGTTCTCTTCCACGCTGCGGTCGCGATACGGCGAGGGTCGGCCCGGTTCGGTCAGGGTGCCGCGGTAGGCGCGTACTTCTTCGGCCGACAGGTCGCACACATAGGCCTTGCTGTCGCGGATCAGCTTTTCGGCGGCAAGATAATAGGCCTGGAAGTAATCCGAGGCATGGCGCAGTTCGTTCCATTCGAAGCCCAGCCAGCGGACGTCGTCCTGGATGGCGGCGACGTACTCCGGATCTTCCTTGGCCGGGTTGGTGTCGTCGAAGCGCAGGTTGCACACGCCGCCGAACTCCCCTGCGATGCCGAAGTTCAGGCAGATCGACTTGGCATGGCCGATGTGCAGGTAGCCGTTCGGCTCCGGCGGGAAGCGGGTCTTGATGGCCTGGTGCTTCCCGTTGGCCAGGTCCTCGCGCACGATCTGGCGGATGAAATCGCGCTTTTCGTGGCTGTCGGCGGTGGTCTCGGGGCTGGCAGGGGTGTGCTCGGACATGGTGCGGCGGCAATCAAGGACAGAAAGATCGCCAGTCTAGCGTGTCGGCGCCGTGGGTGCCCGGTCCCTGTCGGTAGCGCGGGCCATGCCTGGCGGCCTGCTGCTGCGCTCGCCGGGCATGGCCCCGCGCTACCGTCCCTTGCCGGGCGTATGCTGGCTTCCTGCTTCCAAGGAGCGTTCCCATGCACGTCGTGTACAAGGCTGACAATCTGTTCGACGCCCATCTGGTCAAGCACGCACTGGAGGACGCCGGCATTCCGGCGTTCGTGTTCGGGGAGTCGCTGCTGGGTGGGATGGGCGAGCTGCCGCTGTTCGGCGTGCTGCGGGTGGCGATACCGGACGCGGCGCGGGTGCAGGCCGAGGGCGTCGTGGCGGCACTGGACTTGGGCCAGGCACCGGAAGACCCCATCTCGGATGCAGACGATCTTGCCGGCCAGCCGGCCTAGGAGCACGACATGTTGGGACTTGGAAGCGGCATCCTGGGTATCGGTGCCTTCAAGCAGCGCCTGCCGCGACCGGAAGAAGCCCTTCCCGGGCGTGGGCAACCGCTGCCGCTGCACAGCAACCAGCACTTCGTGAACAGCCATCCGCTGAAGGACCGTTTCGCCGGCCTGGAGCAGATCCGCTTCGCGCTGGGGTGCTTCTGGGGCGCCGAACGCGTGTTCTGGACACTGCCGGGCGTATACAGCACCTCGGTCGGTTATGCCGGTGGGCTTACCCCCAATCCGACCTATGAAGAAGTGTGTTCAGGCCTGACCGGCCATACCGAGGTGGTGCAGGTGGTGTTCGACCCGACGGTGGTCAGCGTTGAGGCGTTGCTGAAAGTGTTCTGGGAAAGCCATGACCCGACCCAGGGCATGCGCCAGGGCAACGACACCGGCACGCAGTACCGTTCGGCAATCCACTGCCTGGACCAGGCGCAGCATGCCGCCGCGACAGCCAGCCGCGCTACCTACGCCGCGCAGTTGGATGCCGCCGGCCTGGGGCCGATCACGACGGAAATCCTGTATCCGGCACCGGAGTATTACTACGCGGAGGATTACCACCAGCAGTATCTGGCGAAGAATCCGAATGGCTACTGCGGTATCGGTGGTACAGGCGTCAGTTGCCCGATCGGGCTGGAGGTTCCTGCGCGCTGAGCTGAACGGTGGTGTGGGGATTGGTAGCGCGGGTCCATGACCCGCTGCTCCTGTTTCCGGCCTGGCGCGAACGGCAGCGGATCATGGACCCGCTCTACCGCCCGGCCTGGCGGGCTCAGCCCGTTCGACCGCCTTACAGCTCCGCGCGCTTACAGCTCCGCGCGGATGCGCTCGCGCAGGCTTTCCAGATCCTTGGCAAACGCATCGATGCCGGTCGCCAGCTTCTCGGTCGCCATCGGATCGGCCGCCAGGTCGGCAGCGAACGTCGCCGCGTCGATCGGCGTCACCTGCACCGCTTCAGCGGCACCGGCCACCAGCTTGCGCGGCAGCGCGCCGTGGTCGGCGTCCAGCTTCTCCAGCAGGTCCGGCGAAATGGTCAGGCGGTCGCAACCGGCCAGCGCTTCGATCTGCGCGGTCGAACGGAACGAGGCACCCATCACCACGGTCGGCGAACCGCGGCGCTTGAATTCGGCATACACGCCACGCACGAACACCACGCCCGGGTCCTCGTCGATGTTCGCCGGGGTCTGGCCGTTGGCCACGTACCAGTCGAGGATGCGGCCGACGAACGGCGAGATCAGGAACGCGCCCGCTTCGCTGCAGGCCAGTGCCTGGGTCGGGTTGAAGATCAGGGTCAGGTTGCAGTCGATGCCTTCGGCCTGCAGCACGCGCGCGGCTTCCACGCCTTCCCAGGTCGCAGCGATCTTGATCAGGATCTTTTCGCGCGGCACGCCGGCATCGGCGTACATCTGGATGAACTGACGGGCCTTGGCCACCGTCGCGGCGGTGTCGTGGGCCTGGTCGGCATCGACCTCGGTGGACACGCGGCCCGGTACCAGCGTGCTCAGCAGCGCGCCGACGCCGATGGTCAGGCGGTCGGCCACGGCGTGCACCACGGCCTCGCGGTCACCGCTCTGCTGCCGGCCCCAGGCCAGCTCGCGTTCGATCAGTTCGGCGTAGACCGGCAGGTCCAGCGCCTTCTTCACCAGGGTCGGATTGGTGGTGCAATCCACTGGCTGCAGGCGCTTGATGGCGTCGTAATCGCCAGTGTCAGCCACCACCACGGAAAGGTCGCGCAGCTGGGACAGTTTGGACGGGGTGGTGCTCATTGCATCTCCATCGTTGCGGGCGCGCGTAGGCGCAGCCAGGGTTGCGGGAAACGTCAGGCCTGGTCGTTATGGACCGCGGTCACACGCAGTTTAAGCTTACGGCCGCCGGGCGCATCCCAGTTGATGGCCTGGCCGATGGACAGGCCCAGCAGCGCGGTACCGACCGGCGCCAGCACGGAAACCTTGCCTTCGTCGACATTGGCTTCGCGGGGGTAGACCAGCGTCAGCACATGCTTGTCGCCGGTGCCATCATCTTCGCATTCGACACGCGAATGCATCATGACGATGCCGGCGGGCATCTGGTCGACCGGTACTTCGGTCGCACGATTGAGTTCGGCCGACAGTGCGATCGCTGCGGGCGTCTGGCTGATGGCGGGTGCTTCGAGCATGGCTTCCAGGCGGGCCAGGTCGTGGGAAGAAACAGTGATGGACGGCGGCAGGCCGCTGGCGGTGGTCATGACATAACTCCTTGAAAGGGACCATACAAAAGGCGGCGCCTGATGGCGCCGCCTCTCTACATTGTGGGGACAAACAGGCCGGGAATCGACCCACCCCCCAATCGTACGCCGGATGGCGTTGGGTTGGGGCTCAGTCGACGTGCATCGGTACGTCGCGAGAAGCGTTGAGCGGCGCGCCGCCCGCCCCGTCGGTCAAGGCGAACAGGGCCGGAGGCAACTGCTTGAACTGGTCCGCCAGCTGCAGCAGGAAGCCATTCATCGCCGAGCTGCGCCGCCAGGCCATGGCAATCCGGCGGCTGGGCCGCCCCTCGCCGGTCAATTCCAGCAGGTGGATGTTGTCCGAGCGCGGTACTGGCGGCTTGACCGACAGCGTCGGCAACAGCGTGATGCCGACGTCGGAGGCGACCATCTGCCGCAGGGTTTCCAGGCTGGTGGCGCGGAATTCCGACTTCTCGTTCGCGCCATACATCCGGCACACTTCCAGCGCCTGGTCGCGCAGGCAATGGCCGTCTTCCAGCAGCAGCAGGCGCTGCGCCGACAGTTCCTGCACGTCCAGTTGCCTGCGCCCGGCCAGTGCATGCCGGCTGGAAACCGCCAGCAGGAAAGGTTCCTCGAACAGGAACTCGGTGTGCAGCTGGTCATCGATGACCGGCAGCGCCAGCAGGGTCGCGTCCAGCTTTCCTTCGCGCAACCGCGCCAGCAGCACATCGCTCTTCTCTTCCACCAGCAACAGTTCCAACTGCGGGAAGCGGTCGCGGATGCGTGGGATGACATGCGGCAGCAGGTAGGGCCCCAGCGTGGGGAAGATCCCCAGCCGGACCGCGCCCGCTTCCGGGTCGCGACTGCGTCGGGCCGCTTCCTTCATCTGCTCCACCTCGGCCACGATCACCCGCGCGCGCGCGGCAGCGTCCTGGCCGGCGGGTGTCAGCATCACTTTGCGCGGTGCGCGTTCGACCAGGGGCAACCCGAGCTCTTCCTCCAGTTTGCGGATCTGGGTGGACAGCGTTGGCTGGCTGACGAAGCAGGCAGCGGCGGCCTTGCCGAAGTGGCGATGCTCGGCCAAGGCCACCAGGTACTTCAGATCACGTAGGTTCATCCTGAGACCTCAATGGGTAATGGACCGGGTGACGGCGTGGCTTACCCAGCGGACATAAGGCGTTCCCGGTGACCTGGGAACCTGCGTCAGGCAGCTTCGGCGACAGCGCCGCTGCTCTTGGTCACGGACGAACGGATCAGGTGGTCGAAGGCACTCAACGCGGCCGTCGATCCAGCGCCCATGGCGATGATGATCTGCTTGTAAGGTACGGTCGTGCAATCGCCGGCTGCAAACACGCCCGGCAGATTGGTCTGGCCGCGATCATCGATGACGATTTCGCCGCGCGGCGACAGGGCAATGACGCCAGCCAGCCACTCGGTATTGGGCAGCAGTCCTATTTGCACGAAGATGCCTTCCAGTTCCACCCGGTGCGAATCGCCACCGACGCGGTCCTTGTAGACCAGGCCGGTTACCTTCTGCCCGTCGCCCAGCACTTCGGTGGTCTGCGCGCTGGTCAGCACGGTCACGTTGCCCAGGCTGCGCAGCTTCTGCTGCAGCACTTCATCGGCGCGCAGCATGCCGTCGAATTCCAGCAGGGTGACGTGGCTGACGAGGCCGGCCAGGTCGATGGCCGCTTCCACGCCCGAGTTGCCACCGCCGACCACCGCCACGCGCTTGCCCTTGAACAGCGGGCCATCGCAGTGCGGGCAGTAGGCAACGCCCTTGTTGCGGTACTGGTCTTCGCCCGGCACGTTCATCTGGCGCCAGCGCGCGCCGGTGGACAGGACCACCGAACGCGATTTCAGCACCGCACCGTTCTCCAGCTGCACCCGTACCAGTCCATCTTCACCCGCCGGCACCAGTCCCGTGGCGCGCTGCAGGTCCATGATGTCCACCTCGTACTCGCGCACGTGCTGTTCCAGCGCCGTGGCGAGCTTGGGGCCTTCGGTTTCCTTGACCGAGATGAAGTTCTCGATGGCCATGGTGTCGAGCACCTGGCCGCCGAAGCGCTCGGCGGCCACGCCGGTGCGGATGCCCTTGCGCGCTGCATAGATTGCCGCGGCGGCACCTGCCGGGCCACCGCCGACCACCAGCACGTCGAAGGCGTCCTTGGTCGCGATCTTGTCCGCATCGCGCTTGGCCGCACCGGTGTCCAGCTTGGCCACGATCTGCTCCAGGGTCATGCGGCCCTGGTCGAACAGTTCGCCGTTGAGGTACACGGTGGGCACGGACATGATCTGCCGCTGCTCCACTTCGTCCTGGAACAGTGCGCCATCGATGGCCACGTGCTGGATGCGCGGATTGAGCACTGCGGCAAGGTTCAGTGCCTGCACCACGTCCGGGCAGTTCTGGCAGGACAGCGAGAAGTAGGTTTCAAATTTGAAATCACCGTCCAGGCCCTGGACCTGCTCGATCAGTTCGGCGGTGGCCTTGGACGGGTGCCCGCCGACCTGCAGCAGGGCCAGCACCAGCGAGGTGAACTCGTGGCCCATCGGCAGGCCGGCGAAGGTCAGGTGGATGTCCGCCCCGGGAGTGCCCAGGTCGAAGGACGGCGTCCGGCCGCTGCCATCGCGCAGCACCTGCAGGCTGATCTTGTCGGACAGGCTGTCCAGGGTATTGAGCAGTTCCAGCATCTCCTGCGCCTTGGCACCGTCGTCGGCGTGCGCGGTGATCTGGATCGGGCGCGTCACGCGCTCCAGGTAGGTTTTCAGCTGCGACTGCAGGTTGGCATCCAACATGTTCATCTCCTGGATATTTCCCGGATGCAGGCCAGCATCCGGGCAACAGGTGGGCGTGGCGCCGCTACTCAGCGTAGCGGACCAACGAGGGGGTAGGGGTGAACCCAAGGCGACAGCGCGGACCTGTGGAAGGGGGGGCTGGCTGGCAGATGCTGGCTTGCGCGGCCGTCTTGGGTTCACCCCCACGCCCGCCGTGGCGGGCATGGGAGCGGGGGACGGCTTAGATCTTGCCGACCAGGTCCAGCGACGGGGTCAGGGTCTTCTCGCCTTCCTTCCACTTGGCCGGGCAGACCTGGTTCGGGTTGGCGGCGGTGAACTGGGCAGCCTTCAGCTTGCGCAGGGTCTCGGAAACGTCACGGGCGATCTCGTTGGAATGGATCTCCTGGGTCTTGATCACGCCTTCCGGGTTGATGATGAAGGTGCCGCGCAGGGCCAGTCCTTCTTCTTCGATATGCACGCCAAAGGCGCGGGTCAGCTGGTGGGTCGGGTCACCGACCAGCGGGAACTGGGCCTTGCCGACGGCCGGCGACGTCTCATGCCACACCTTGTGCGAGAACTGGGTGTCGGTGGTGACGATGTAGACCTCAGCGCCAACCTTCTTGAACTCGGCGTAATTGTCGGCCGCGTCTTCGATCTCGGTCGGGCAATTGAAGGTGAAGGCAGCTGGCATGAAGATCAGGACCGACCATTGGCCCTTCAGGGTGCTGTCGGAGACCTTGATGAACTCGCCATTCAGGTAAGCGTTGGCTTCGAACGGCTGGATCTGGGTGTTGATGAGCGACATCAGTTTTCCTCTTGGGCTAGGGGCAGGGTGAATCGACAGGAGCTAGGTTACCTACTCTATTGCAATAAGAACAATCCATTGATTGCATCTATTTAATAGGCCGCATCTATCAAAATGGTGCTGAACGGTGTTTGCATTGATGGAGTGAATGACGGGAAGCGTTGTCCCGTAAGGGGGACGCGGAGGGCGCGCCTCCAAGTTCATAGCCTTGGTTTATGTAAGCCCGGTTATCCAAGCTGAACGATGGCGCACCGACTTTTGTTTCCTCGCCTGCGGGGCGTTCCCTGAGGGGATTTTCCGTCCATTAACGACTGGCCTGATGGGCTAAGCTGCGCGCCCCTGCCGCTGGTGACTGCGCATGAGCGAAACCGACAACCTGGGCCTGCGTGATGCCTTGGCCGAGGCCACCGTGCGGCTGCGGGGCGACGAGGCCCGGCATGAGGCAGAAGCCCTGCTGCTGCATGTGCTGCAACGCCCGCGCAGCTGGCTTTTCACCCACGCCGCCGACCCGCTGCCCGCTGCCCAGCGGCGCGACTTCGACGCGCTGGTCGCTCGCCGGCTGGCGGGCGAACCGGTTGCCTACATCACCGGGCATCGCGGGTTCTGGACCCTGGACCTGGAGGTCGGGCCGGCAACATTGATCCCGCGTCCGGAAACCGAGCTGCTGGTCGAACTGGCGCTGGCGCGGTTGCCGGAAGATGCGCCCCTGCAACTGGCCGACCTGGGTACCGGCAGTGGCGCCATCGCCCTGGCGCTGGCCAGTGAGCGCCCGCGCGCGCGGGTGCTGGCCACTGATTACAGCGCCGGTGCGCTGGCGGTCGCGGCGCGCAACGCCGCCCGCCATGGACTGGCCAACGTGCACTTCGCCCAAGGATCCTGGCATGCACCGCTGCAGGGACAGCGCTTCGACCTGGTCGCCAGCAATCCGCCCTATATCGCCAGCGGCGACCCGCACCTCCAGCAGGGCGATCTGCGTTTCGAACCGGGCACGGCGCTGTCATCCGGTGCCGACGGCCTGGATGACATCCGCGTCATCGCCGCCGGGGCGCCAGCGCACCTGCTGCCCGGTGGCTGGCTGCTGCTGGAACATGGCTGGGACCAGGGCGTGGCGATCCGGGCGCTGCTGTCGCAGGCCGGGTTGGAGGAGGTGGAAACAGTACAGGACCTGGAGCGGCGCGACCGGGTCACGCTGGGCCGACGACCGGCCTAGAATGGGGGTTCTCCTGCCGCGCGCAGGGCACCACGATGGAGCTGCAAGCATGCGTACGCTGTACCCCGAGATCGCCCCGTATGACCAGGGCACGCTGAAAGTCGACGACCGCCACACGCTGTACTTCGAGCAGTGCGGCAACCCGGACGGCAAGCCAGTGGTGCTGCTGCATGGCGGCCCCGGTGGCGGTTGCAACGAGAAGATGCGTCGTTTCCACGATCCGGCCAAATACCGCATCATCCTGTTCGACCAGCGCGGCGCCGGTCGTTCCACTCCGCATGCCGACCTGGTGGACAACACCACGTGGGACCTGGTGGCCGACATCGAAAAGCTGCGTGCGCACCTGTCGGTCGAGCGCTGGCAGGTGTTTGGCGGCAGTTGGGGCTCGACCCTGGCGCTGGCCTACGCGCAGGCGCACCCGGACAAGGTGACCGGGCTGGTGCTGCGCGGCATCTTCATGCTGCGCCGCTGGGAACTGGAATGGTTCTACCAGCAAGGCGCCAACCGCCTGTTCCCGGATGCATGGGAGCATTACCTCAAGCCGATCCCGGAGGTGGAACGGCATGACCTGATCTCCGCCTTCCATCGCCGCCTGACCAGCGACGATGAGGCCACCCGCCTGGCCGCTGCCAAGGCCTGGAGCGTGTGGGAAGGTGCCACCAGCTTCCTGCATGTGGATCCGGATTTCGTGGACAGCCATGAAGACCCGCAGTTCGCGCTGGCGTTCGCACGCATCGAGAACCACTACTTCGTCAACGGCGGTTTCTTCGAGGTGGAAGACCAACTGCTGCGCGACGCGCATCGCATCGCCGACATTCCCGGCGTGATCGTGCATGGCCGCTATGACGTGGTGTGCCCGCTGGCCAACGCGTGGGACCTCGCCAAGGCGTGGCCGAAAGCGAAGCTGGAAATCACGCCGGCATCGGGACATTCGGCGTTCGAAGCGGAGAACGTGGACGCGCTGGTGCGCGCGACCGATTCCCTGGCCTGAGCGCCCAAGGGACAGCGGGGCATGGCCCCGCTCTACCAGGGCAGGCCCTGCAGGCGTTGCAGCACGCGTGCCAGCCGCTGCGCCCACGCCAGTTGGCCTGCTTCATCGGCGATCAGGTCCTGGCGGATTTCCAGCTCGACGTGGACCAGGCCACGGCCCTCGCCATGCACCGGCACGGCGTAATCGCTGGTGCTGCTCACCGAATACGGTTGGTTGTCTCCCACCACCAGGTCGCCTTCATCGCCCAGCGCCTGCAGCAATGCATGGGCCAGGCGGGTATCGCGGTGATAGAGCACGCCGACGTGCCAGGGCCGCTGCACGCCATCCATCAACGGGGTGAAACTGTGCATCATCACCATCAGCGTGGGGCGGCCCTGGCCGTGCCGTGCGTCGAGCTCGGCGCCGATGCGGGCGTGGTACGGGCCATGGATCGCATCGACGCGTTGTTGCCGTTGTGCCGCTGACAGCCCTGTATTGCCGGGGATATGCGTGCGGTCGCTTACCTCTGGGATCAGCGTGGGTGATGCAAGCGGCCGGTTGCAGTCGATCAACAGGCGCGAATACGTCTGCTCGATGGCCCAGGCATCCAACAGGCCGGACAAAGCCCGGGTAACGCCGGCGATGCCGATGTCCCAGCCGATATGGCGGTCCAGTTCGGCCTGGGGCAGGCCCAATCCGGCCAGTGCGCGCGGTATGTGCTGGCCGGCGTGGTCGGCCAGCAGCAGGAACGGCGACGCGCCCCGGGGGCGATGGATGCTGTAGATCTCCGGGTCATCTGCGCCCAGCAGGGCCGGCAGCCCGTGGACACCGGAATCAGCCACGGGGGGCACCGTCCAGGTGGTGCTCGATCATCCACAGGCCGGCCCACAGCTTGGCATCCAGCTCGTAGCCTTGGCTGATCTTTTCGACCAGCCATGCCGCCGCCTGTGCGCGCGGCACTTCATGCACGGTGATGTCCTCGCTTTCGTCGCCCCCGCCCGCCCCGATGCGGCGCAGGCCGGTGGCGCGCACGAAGGCGATCTTCTCGCTGCTGGCCCCGGACGAGGTCGGCCCGACCATCAGCACTTCGGCATGCTCGGCAGTCCAGCCGGTCTCTTCCTCCAGCTCCCGCACCGCGGACACTTCGATGGATTCACCGGCATCGATGTCGCCGACCAGCCCGGCCGGCATCTCGATGGTATTGGCCTGCAGGGGGACGCGGAACTGTTCGACGAACAGCACCTTGTCCTCCGGGGTGACGGCGATGATGATCGCGGCCAGTCCACCGGCGTGGGTGCGCTCGCTGTACTCCCAGGTGCCGCGCACCACCATGCGCTGGTACTTGCCTTCATAGACGACGCGCGGGACTTCGTTGTTGCGCTGGCTCATGCGAACTCGCTTGATGCAGGATTGGAGGGGAGGGCGGCGGCATCGGCAAGTCCGGCCGCCACGAACAGCCGGCGACGTGTCAGTGGACCGAACCGCAGTGCATCGCACAGGCCCGCAAGCATCCCACCATCGGCGGCGGCGCGCGGCAGGCCGTGCGTGGTGCCTTCCAGCGGAGCATCCAGCGCGATGGTGGTCAGTGCGCGCCACAGCAGCGCATGGTCGTGTTGTTCGCGCAGGCGTACCGCCATCTGCGCGGCGCCGCGCAGGCGCAGGAACGGCACCTCGTCCAGTCGTTCGTACAGGGCGTCCAGGCTGCCGAAATGCGCCAGCAGCACCGCGGCGGACTTGCTGCCCACGCCGGTCACGCCCGGAATGTTGTCCACGGCGTCGCCGCACAGCGCCAGGAAGTCGGCCACCTGGTGCGCATGGACGCCCAGGCGTCCTTTCACCCCGTGCATGTCCCAACGCACGTTGCGGGCGAAATCCCATTGTTCGTCGTGTTCCAGCAGCAACTGCGACAGGTCCTTGTCGGCCGAGACGATGATGCCGCGGAAGTTTCCGCGATGTGCATGCAGCGCGCTGCCGATCAGGTCGTCGGCTTCGTAATCATGATGGGCCATCACCGCCAGGCCCAGTGCGGCACACAGCGCCTTGCAGTGCACGAACTGGCGTCGCAGCTCTTCCGGCGCCGGATCGCGGTTGGCCTTGTAGGCAGGGTAAAGACGGTTCCGGTAGCAGCTGTCCAGTGCTTCGTCGAAAGCGATGGCGATGTGCCGTGGGCGCTGGCGTTCCAGCAGTTCCAGCAGGAACCGGACAAAGCCATGCACCGCATTGGTCGGCCAGCCCTGTGCATCCTGGAACTGGTCCGGCAGCGAATGCCACGCACGGAAGATGTAGATGCTGGCATCGACCAGGTACAGCGGTGCCGGGCCGGACGGCGGGGTGGCGCTGGCCAGGTGGGCGGGCGGCATCGGAACCGGAATGTCCGTGCTCACGGCATGCCCGTCCAGTCCTGCAGCAGCGTCGCCGGATCCGGCCGCTCACGTTCGGGCACCCCGGTCTTCGGCGTACCGATGTGGATGAAACCGGCGATGCGCTCGTCCGTGCCCAGGCCCAGGTGGGCACGGACGGCGGGATCGAACGCCATCCAGGCCGTCAGCCATTGGGCGCCGAAGCCCAGTGCCTGTGCTGCCTGCAGCAGGGCAAAGCAGACGCAGCCGGCGGTCATCAACTGCTCCTGCTCGGGCACCTTCGGGTCTGGCCTGGGGCTGGCGACCACGGTGATCACCAGCGGCGCATGCGAAAAGCGATGGCGGTCCTTGTCCAACTGCGCGGCGGAGATATCCGGATCACGCAGCAGGGCACGCTCGGCGAGGAAGGTGCCCAGGGCATGGCGGGCCTCTCCACTGATTTTCAGGAAGCGGAAGGGCACCCGCTTGCCGTGGTCGGGAACCCGCACGGCCGATTCCAGCATCCGCAGCAGGGTTGCAGGGTCCGGGCCGGGTTCACCCAGTTGGCGCGAGGGCACCGAGCGACGGGCATCAAGGGCGAGCAGGGCGGCGGATTCGGACATGCGGAGGCCATGCGTTGGAGCGGAGCGCCAGTATAGCGGCGGGCGTCTGGCGGGCCGCTGAGCCATTGCTCCTGCGCCAGCCTGAACAGTTCGTCACCTGGCAGTGGCTATAGTCGGAAGTCAGGTCCGTGCACGGACCTGCCCCGTTTCATCTGGTTTCCTTCTTGCCCACCCAGACTGTGATGTCCATCCAGCCCCGGCGGTACGCTTCCCGCACTGTAATGCTCGCGCTGCAGCCCCTGCACCGCTTACGATACGAATCTTGCCGGCCGTCCGGTTGTGAGGTTTGGAAGTGAGGACTGATTCACTGTCCGCAACAGGCAGGACGGCCTACTATCGAACAGTTGGCGCTGGGGAGGCGTCAGCTGTCGTGTCATCGTTGTCGTATCGAATTTTGGCGAAGGTGGGGAGCCTTCTCGCATGGTGACGCCCAGTCCGATGGGAATGCCGGGACGCGACGTGTCCCAGCTCATGCAGGTCCGGGAAGCCGCATTGCCGGCGTTCTCGCTTGCATTCACGACCGTGCTTGCGCGGTTCGACGACGTGCTGTTCGACCGTGCCGCCACGGCCGGAGCCTCGCAGCTGCTGTTCCTGGATGGCATGCGCGAACTGCGCCGCCGCCGCCAGGACATCGGCGATGGTTTCGCCGCGCACCTGCAGCGCGCGTGGGAGGCCTACGCCGCCGGCATCCCGTTGTCGGCGGAAGCCACGCTGTCAGGGCAGGGCGATGACGTGCTGAGCCTGGTCGGCGAACATGAGCTGGAATCCCGCCTGGCCGTGCGCCAGCTGGCCACCGTGCTGCTGCGCGACTTCAAACCGGTGCTGGGCCGGCTGGACCGTCGCCTGGGCTGGATCGGTGGCGGGCTGGAACTGGACGCGGATACCAACCCGATCAGTCCTGAGCACCTGGGCGTGGCCATCCACGAGGCCTTCGCCGATTGCGAACTGGCCCCGGAAGTGCGCCTGGTACTGATCAAGCTGTGCGAGCGCGACCTGCACGGGCCGGTCGGCAAGATCTACGAGAAGGTGGACGACCATCTGGCCAAGGCCGGGGTGATGCCGAACATCGCCGCGCCCCGCCGGCCGGCGCCGCAGCGCGCGCCGAGTACCCCCCCGGCCGGCATGATGGACGACCTGGTGGAGCAGCGGCGCCCGGCCGCATCCGGATTCGAGGAAAGCGAGGATGCCGAGGCTGCCCCGGCATGGGCGCGCCGGTTCTCCGACCGTTGGGCCGAACGTCGCGACACCCTGCAGGGCATGCCGGGCGACGCCGGCGGCGGCCCAGATGGCGTGGGTGGTCCGGGCGGCGAACAGGGCATGCTGCTCGATGCGCTGCACGAACTGCTGCGGCAGACCCGGCATGTGCGCGAAGACGCCACGTCGGCCGCGCAGGTGGCGGTGGGCCAGCAACGGCCACTGAGCCAGCGCGAAATGATGTCGGTGCTGTCGTTGCTGCAGGCCACGCCGAGCGCAACCCTGCGCGCGGCGATCGGTGAAGACGGCGAATCGCTGGCGCAGCGCCTGAAGAGTGAAGTGCTGTCCAACGCCACCCAACTGGGCGTCGACCCCAGCCAGGCGCGCCTGGACCCACAGGATGAGGATGCCATCGACCTGGTCGGCATGCTGTTCGATGTCATGCTGGACGAGCGCGAACTGGAAGGTCGTTCGCGCGAACTGATAGGCCGGCTGGTGGTGCCGTTCGTCAAGGTCGCCATGCTGGACCGGCGCATGTTCGTGCAGAAGACCCACCCGGCCCGCAAGCTGCTCAACTCGCTGGCCGAGGCCTGCGAGGGCAACACCGGCGAAAGCCAGGCCGAACGCGTACTGATGGGCAAGGTCGAAGAGATCATCGACCGCCTCGTGGCCGAGTTCAACGAGAACCTGGCGATCTTCCTTACCCTGGAAGAAGAATTCCGCGATTTCCTCGCCCAGCACCGCCGGCGCATCGAGATCGCCGAGCGCCGCGCGGCGGAAACCCAGCGCGGCCAGGAAAAGCTGGAGGTGGCACGTGCGCGTGCCAGTGCCGAACTGGACCGCCGTATCGCCGATGCCACCCTGCCGCAGGCCATTGGCGAATTCCTGCGGCAGCCGTGGCAGCACCATCTCACTCTGGCGCTGCTGCGCGAAGGTGAGGACGGGGCATCGGTGGTGGAAGCATTGGCGTTGGCCGATGGCGTGCTGGACGAAGTGGCTGAAGCGCGGCGCAAGATCGTTGGCAAGCCGTGGCTGCAGGCCTGGCAGCCGGGCCTGGCCCGAGTGTTCGCCAGTGTCGGCGTGCATGGCGATGGCGCCACGCAGGCGGTAGATGCATTGCACGACACCCTGCAGGGCATCGCTGAATCGCGTCCGGAACTGGAGCGCGCGCTGCCCGAACTGCCGCAGGTGGTGCTGCCGGCTGCACCGGTGCCGGACTCGCCCGCGCTGGATGTGCCAGCCACTTCCGTGGATGAAGAAAACTTCGACAATGCCGACGCCGATCGTTTCCGCCGCATGGAAGTGGGGATCTGGCTGGATTTCGTTGACAAGGATGGCAAGGTGCAGGCCGGCAAGTTGTCGTGGATCAGTCCGATTTCCCAGCGCCTGCTGTTCGTCAACCGCCGCGGCGTGCGTTTCTGCGTGGCCTCGCCGGAGGAACTGGCGGTGATGGTGCGGCTGGGCCGGCTGCGCCCGCACGTGGACGACGGCGCCTTCGACAGCGCCATGCAGGGCGTGATCGACCGCCTCGACCCGCAGGCCAACACCACCGTCCATTGAGAAAAAGGGGACGGAGGGGATTAAGTCATTGTTGGCCATGCCGATTGCGACTTAATCCCCTCCGTCCCCTTTTTGACGCACCCGCGCTACCATCGGCCCATCACACGTCAGCGGGGAAGCGCATGTCCGTAGCGTTGCTGGGGGTCAAGGAATCCGTACCAGGAGAGCGCCGCGTTGCGCTCACTCCGGAAACAGCGAAGAAGCTGGCCGCACGCGGGGCCACGGTCTGGTTCGAGTCCGGTGCGGGTCTGACCGCAGGTTTCACTGACAAGGCCTATCTGGATGCAGGGGCGCTGTTGGTGGATGACAGCCGCTGGGCGGATATCGATGCGCTGCTGTGCGTGCAGTCTCCAGAGCCCGCGCGGTTGGCCCGGCTGAAGCCCGGCGCCAGCGTGGTCGGGCTGCTGCAGCCGGCACGCGATGCCGATCTCGCCGCGTTGGCAACCGAACCCGGGCTGCAGTTGTTTCCGCTGCAACAGCTTCCGCGTACCACCCGCGCGCAATCGATGGACGTGCTCAGTTCACAGGCCGGCATGGCCGGCTACAAGGCCACATTGATCGCCGCCCAGCGCGCGCCGCGCTTCTTTCCGATGTTGACTACCGCCGCCGGCACGGTGCGTCCCGCCAAGGTGCTGGTGGTTGGCGCTGGTGTGGCAGGCCTGCAGGCGATCGCCACCGCGCGGCGCCTGGGTGCGCAGGTCGAGGGCTTCGATGTGCGGCCGGAAACACGCGAGCAGATCCAGTCGCTGGGCGCGCGTTTCCTGGACCTGGGGGTGAGTGCGGCGGGCGAGGGCGGTTACGCGCGTGCGCTGACCGATGACGAGCGTGCACTGCAGCAGCAGCGACTGGCCGATCATCTGCGTGGCGTGGATGTGGTGATCTGTACCGCCGCGGTGCCGGGCCGCACGGCGCCGGTGATCCTCAGCCAGGCGATGGTGGAGGGCATGGCGCCGGGCAGCGTGATCGTGGACCTGGCGGCTGAGAGCGGTGGCAACTGCGCGTTGACCCAACCGGGCGACTGTATCGAACACGGCGGCGTGGTGGTGGATGGGCCCTTGAACCTGGCCAGCTTGGGCGCGACGCATGCAAGCGAGATGTATGCGCGCAACGTGCTGAACTTCGTCAGCCTGTTCGTGCACGAAGGAGAACTGCAGTTCGACTGGGACGATGAGCTGCTGGCAAAGACGCGCTGGACTGCATGATCCCGGATGGGTGGCCATCGTCGGCCGCCACCCGCTGAAACCTGCATCAGTCGCGGTCGCGCTGCGGCGGCGGGTTGTCGCGTATCCACTGGCGGCGCTGTTCGCTGTTCATTGAACCCCACTGCTTGCGCAGTTCGCCGCGCTGCTCGGGCGTCATCCCGCGCATCTTCGCGAACAGCGCACGTGCCTGCTCACGCTGTTCCGCGCTCATGCCGTCGAAACGACGCATGCCAGTGCGGGCCTGCTCGCGCTGCTCGGGGGTCATCGCCTGCCAGCGCTCGCCATGCCGCAGCATGCGCTGGCGCTGTTCGGGCGGGGCGCTGTTCCAGCGGTCGCGCACCGGGGCAACCAGTGCCTCGCGCTGGGCGGGCGTCAGCTGTTCCCAGGCAGGCGGTGACGCCTGTGCGGAAACCGCGCCGCTGGCCGAAACCAGCACCAGCAACAGAGGCAGCAGGAAGGAACGTCGATCGGTTTTCATCAGGTTACTCCATCGCCAGGTCAGTGCTGGCCAACCACAGGTACAGGTCGGGGTTTTCATCCAGCGTGCCGGTATCGGCCTCCAGGGCGGCCACCATCGGCGCGATGCCGGGTGATGGTGGCGCGCGCATCTGCAGGTTCACGCCGATGCCAAGCGCGGCAACGCCCGCCAGTGCCGTGGCCAGCCACCAGGCCGGGCGGCGCCGTGACGCCGCGCTGGCATGGCGTGCAGCTCGCAGGCGCGCCAGCACGGCCGGTGACAACGACTCCACCGCCTGCTGGTGCAGGGCGTGCAACTGATCGTCGGGGGGCAGGGTGCGGCTCACGTCGGGTTCTCCATCAGGGTCTGCAGCGCGTCGCGCGCACGGGACAGGTGGGTTTTTACCGCGCCTTCGCTGCAGCCCATGGCGCGTGCGGTGGTGGCGCCGTCCAGGTCCTGCAGCACGCGCAGGGTGAAGGCTTCGCGCTGGCGGGCGGGCAACTGGCGCAGTGCCTGCACCAGCGTTTCGTATTGCTCGTGCTGGGCATGCACCTCCGCCGGTCCGGGACCCTGGTCGGCCCAGTCCACCGGCTCACCCTCGGCATCGACATTGTCGCGCCAGAACGGCAGGCGGAAACGGCGGCGACGCTGCAGGTCGATCACCCGCCGCCGCAGGATGCTCCAGAACAGCGGCGGCCATTCGTCGGCGGGCTTGTCGCGGTAATCCAACATGCGCATCAGGCTGTCCTGCACCGCGTCCAGCGCATCGTCGCGGTGGCGCAGGCCGGCTTCGGCGAAGCGGAAGGCCCGCGGCCCCACGCTGGCCAGGAACAGGTCCAGCGTGGCAGGCATCGCATCGGCGGCGGTCGGGAGGGGGCTCACCAGCACAGGGTACGGGTCCTTCGTCAGGCTCACCATGGACAACGCCTGCAAGGGGCGCCGGTTGACCGGGGTGCCCGCATGGTTCAGCCCATGGTTATGATGGGCCACCAACCAGAGCGGGAGGCGTTGCCGGTGAGTGACGGATTCGTAGCGCTGTATATCTTCATGCTGGCGGCCATCGCCGGGCATGTGATCATTTCGCGGGTCCCGGTGATCCTGCATACCCCCCTGATGTCCGGGTCGAACTTCATCCACGGCATCGTGCTGATCGGCGCGATGGTGGTGCTCGGCCACGCGCAGACGCCACTGGAGAAGATCCTCGGGTTCGTCGCCGTAGTGTTGGGCGCCGGCAACGCGGCCGGCGGTTACGTGGTCACCGCGCGCATGCTGGAGATGTTCAAGCCGAGCATCAAGGTCGCCGACAAGAGTGATCCGAAGGAGTCGCAGCCTTGAATATCAGCACGCCGGAACTGCTGGACTGGCTGGTCAAGGCCAGTTATCTCGTTGCCGCCACGTTGTTCCTGCTGGGCCTGCAGCGCATGGCCTCGCCGGTCACTGCACGCAGCGGCATCCGCTGGGCCGGCGCGGGCATGCTGCTGGCCACGGTCGCGACGTTTTTCCTGCCCGAACTGCACAACGTGCCGTTGATCCTGGCGGCGCTGGTGCTGGGCGGCGGGTTGGCATGGTGGTCGGCGGGCAAGGTCGCCATCACCGACATGCCGCAGATGGTGGCGCTCTACAACGGCATGGGCGGCGGTTCGGCGGCGGCCATCGGTGCGGTGGAACTGTTGCGCTATTCCTTCCTGGCCCACCGCGATACCACCCACTGGAGCGCGCAGGCCATCGCCGACCTGGCCGCGCGCCAGCCATCGGGCACGGTGCTGGCACTGGCCGTGACCGGTGCGGCGATCGGTGCGGTATCACTGTCCGGTTCGGTGATCGCCTGGGCGAAGCTGGACGGTCGCTTGGACAAGCGGGTGACCTGGCCTGGGCAGCAGGCGTTGAACCTGCTCGTGGCGCTGGCCGTGGTGGTACTGGGCATCATCGCCGCGTCCACCCTGGCACCGTGGGCGATCATCGCGTTCTTCGTGCTTGCCCTGGCGCTGGGCGTGTTGATGACGCTGCCCATCGGTGGCGCGGACATGCCGGTGGTGATCTCGCTGTACAACGCATTCACCGGCCTGGCGGTGTCTTTCGAAGGTTATGTGCTGGGCAACGAGGCGCTGATCATCGCCGGCATGATGGTCGGTGCGGCCGGCATCCTGCTGACGCGGCTGATGGCCAAGGCGATGAACCGGCCGATCAGCAACGTGTTGTTCTCCAATTTCGGTGGCGGCGCGAGCGGCGAGGCACAGGAAATCAGCGGTTCGCAGAAACCCATCGATGCCTCCGACGTGGCGGCGATGATGGCCTTCGCCGAGCGCGTGGTGGTGGTGCCGGGTTATGGCATGGCCGTGGCGCAGGCACAGCACAAGATATGGGAGTTGGCGCAGCGGTTGATTGCACGCGGGGTGAAGGTGAAGTTCGCCATCCACCCGGTCGCCGGCCGCATGCCGGGGCACATGAACGTGCTGCTGGCCGAGGCCGGCGTGCCGTATGACCTGATCGCCGACATGGACGACATCAATCCGGAGTTTCCCAGCACCGACGTGGTGCTGGTGATCGGCGCCAACGACGTGGTGAATCCGGTGGCGCGTACCGATCCGGCCAGTCCGATCTTCGGCATGCCGATCCTGGACGTGGTCAACGCGCGCAACGTGGTGGTGATCAAGCGTGGGCGTGGCACCGGTTTCGCCGGGATCGAGAACGCGCTGTTCTACGCGGACAATACCCGCATGCTGTACGGCGATGGTGCGCAGGCGGCAGGCGCGCTGGTCAGCGAGCTGAAAGCGCTGGACGGCGGGCATTGAGGGGGGGCAGCCCCTGAACCGGTAGCGCCGGGCCATGCCCGGCGGCTCTCCGTTCCGACATTACGATGGGCCTGAGCCAGGCCACGGTGCTCGCCGGGCATGGCCCGGCGCTACGCAGGGTCAGCGTGCCAGCCAGGCGCCGACCACGGCTGCCACCGGCACCCATATCCAGTCCCACGCACTGTTGGCCAGGCCGACCAGGGTCCATGCCAGATGCGGCCCCATGCGCAGCGCCGACTCCCATGGCGACAGGCCCATCGAGCCGCCCAGCCAGGCGCTGGCGATGCTCCACCAGGCCAGCGCGGTCACCAGCAGGGTGCCGCCGACCACGAGCGCCACGCGCAGTGCGCCACCGCGCAGCGTTCCCAACCGCAGCATGAACACCAGTTCCAGGGCCACCACCACGGCCATCCATCCGGCCTGGTTGCCGATGAACAGTGCAACGAATACCCAGGCGAGCAGGGCGGTGCCGGCCCCCAGCAGCAGCATCAGGGGCCAAAGCCAGGACACGGTCCTGGTACGTACAGCAGTCGAAGGCATGCGGTTTTCCCTTGGGTCGCCCACAGGATACTGGGTTTGCCGCACTGCACGGGCGAGCGGCGGGCCGCTGGGCTAAAATGGCCGCTTGCGCGGCCCGGCCGCAGCCCCATATCGAGCCCCATGTATTCCCGTAGCAGTGAACCTGTCCACTTCGAACGCGACTGCGAGGCCGTCATGGTCCCGCAGGGCGATACGGTGACCCTGCCCGCCGGCAGCTATGGCTACATCACCCAGGCCCTGGGGGGAAGCTATACGGTGTTCGTCGAAGGCAACCTGTTCCGCATCGCCGGCAAGGATGGCGATGCCATCGGCAAGGAGGCCCCGGCGCCGCTGGAGCTGCCCGACGACGCCAGCGACGAGCAGGTCGAACAACTGGTGTGGCAGCAGCTGCGCACCTGCTTCGATCCGGAAATCCCGTTCAACATCGTCGACCTGGGCCTGGTCTACGAAGTGGAGCTGAAGCACCTGGATGACGGCCGCCGCGAGGTCGATGTCAAGATGACCCTGACCGCGCCTGGCTGCGGCATGGGCGACATCCTGGTCGACGATGTGCGCAGCAAGCTGGAAATCATTCCCACGGTCGCCGAGGCCGACGTGGAGCTGGTGTTCGATCCGCCGTGGGGCCGCCACATGATGTCCGAGTCGGCCCGTCTCGAGACCGGCATGCTTTAGACCGGCATGCTTTGATGGACATGCCCTGACCGCATACCGCCCGCGTGGTGGAATCCCGGTAACAACCGCAACCAGAACAGGAAACATCCGGTGTCCCAGTCCAACCTCAGCTTCGACGTCACCCGCTCGGCCCATCCGCGCAGCGCCGATGAGCGCGCCGCCATCCTGGAGAAGCCCGGCTTCGGCCTGCATTTCACCGACCACATGGTGGAAGTGCGCTGGGACAAGGACACCGGCTGGCACAATGCCAACGTGCGTCCATACGGTCCGCTGCTGCTGGACCCTGCCGCTGCGGTGCTGCATTACGGCCAGGAGATCTTCGAAGGCATCAAGGCCTACCGCCACGCAGACGGTTCCATCTGGACCTTCCGCCCGGATGCCAATGGCCGTCGCCTGCAGCGTTCGGCACAGCGTCTGGCGCTGCCGGAACTGCCGGTGGACATCTTCGTGGAATCGCTGAAGCAGCTGGTTGCACTGGACAAGGACTGGGTGCCGTCGGCTGACGAATCCAGCCTGTACTTCCGTCCGTTCATGATCGGCGACGAAGCATTCCTTGGCGTGCGTGGCGCGCACAAGGCCGGTTACTACGTCATCGCCAGCCCGGCAGGCCCTTACTTCGCCAAGGGCGTGGCCCCGGTGTCGATCTGGCTGTCCACCGAATATGCGCGCGCGGCCAAGGGCGGTACCGGTGCGGCCAAGTGCGGTGGCAACTACGCCGCTTCGCTGCTGCCGCAGCAGAAGGCGCAGGCCCAGGGCTGCTCGCAGGTGCTGTTCCTTGACCCGGTTGAAGGCAAGTACCTGGAAGAACTGGGCGGCATGAACGTATTCCTGGTCTACAAGGATGGCACCCTGGTGACGCCGGAACTGTCCGGCAGCATCCTGGAAGGCATCACCCGCGAAAGCATCCTGCAGTTGGCCCGCGACCGTGGCATGAAGGTGGTCGAGCGCAAGGTCAGCATCGAGGAATGGAAGGATGGGGTGGCATCGGGCGACATCACTGAAGTGTTCGCCTGTGGTACCGCGGCAGTGGTTACCCCGATCGGCCAGCTCAAGGGAGAGGGTTTTTCGGTGGGTGACATCGACGCCCCGGCCGGTGAAGTCACCCTGTCGCTGCGCAAGGAACTGACCGATATCCAGTACGGTCGCCTGCCGGACCGCCATGGCTGGCTGGTCAAGCTGGGCTGATCGTCTGGTTGCCCCGTAACGCTGGGCGATGCCCGGTGGTTTTCCGCAGAAGCCCGTCCTCGTGACGGGCTTTTTCGTGGGGGATTGGACAGTGATCGTGGTGCCGGTAGCGCCGGCCCATGCCCAGCTGCGCGGGGTGCCTGCCGATGTCGGCAAAGACACCCGGGGACATGCCGTGGACACCCGCATGCCGTGATGAAGGCATGAAAGTTCCTTCACCTTTACAAATTTTAGACACGGGAAGTCTCATTTCGGACATTTCATGTCGCTGAAGGGGCGCTGAAACGTTGTCGTCCGGTACGCACTCGGACTAGCTTCTGGGTCGGGGCAGCAGACAGGGGCGCTGCCCACACCGGTCGCCCGTTCCCGCCATCCGCCATAGCCAGTGGACAGGGACCGGAACACACCGCCGAATCCGGCATCCATGTTCGACCACCAAAAGGAATTCCGATGTCCCAGGTTTCGCAACCGCGTTTGCGTCAGCGTGCATTGGTCGTCATGAGCGCATCCGTGCTCACCTCCCTGCTCATCGTCGCCCCGGCCATCGCCGGTGACGTGCAGCTCAGCGGTCTGTCTTCCGCACCCACCCACCAGCAGTTCATCGTCAAGTACCGCGACGGAAGCGCACCGCTGGCGACGCGCTCGGCACTGTCGACCTCGTTGAAGACCGCCGCCGCCGGCCTGTCGGCAGGGCAGGGGCGCGCGCTGGGCCTGCAGGAGGTACGCCGCCTGGCCATCGGCCCGACCGTGGTCAAGGCCAACCAGCCGCTCGATGCCGCGCAGGCCGAACTGCTGATGCGCAAGCTGGCCGCCGACCCGAACGTGGAATACGTCGAGGTGGACCAGATCATGCGGCCCACCCTGGTGCCCAACGATGCGCGACTGAGCGAACAGTGGGGTTTCGGCACCTCCAATGCCTCCATCAACGTGCGCCCTGCCTGGGACAAGGCTACCGGCACCGGCGTGGTGGTGGCGGTGATCGATACCGGCATCACCAGCCACCCCGATCTGAATGCCAACATCCTGCCGGGCTACGATTTCATCAGCGACGCGGCGATGGCGCGCGATGGCGGTGGGCGTGACAGCAACGCCAACGATGAAGGCGACTGGTATGCCGCCAACGAATGCGGCGTGGGCTATCCGGCGGCGACCTCCAGCTGGCACGGCACGCACGTGGCCGGTACGGTCGCTGCGCTGACCAACAACAGCACCGGCGTGGCCGGTACTGCCTTCAATGCCAAGGTGTTGCCGGTACGCGTGCTCGGCAAGTGCGGTGGCTACACCTCCGATATCGCCGACGCCATCGTCTGGGCATCCGGTGGTACGGTCAGTGGCGTGCCGGCCAATGCCAATCCGGCCGAGGTGATCAACATGTCGCTCGGCGGCGGCGGGAGCTGCTCGACCACCTACCAGAACGCGATCAACGGCGCGGTCGGCCGTGGTACCACGGTCGTCGTGGCGGCCGGCAACGAGGCCAGCAATGTGTCCACGTCGGTACCGGCGAACTGTGCCAATGTCATCGCGGTGGCAGCAACCACCAGCGCGGGTGCCAAGGCCAGCTTCTCCAACTACGGTGCCGGCATCGACATCTCCGCGCCGGGCCAGGCCATCCTGTCCACGCTCAATTCCGGCACCACGGTACCGGCCGCCGCCAGCTATGCGTCATACAACGGCACCTCGATGGCGGCGCCGCACGTGGCCGGCGTGGTCGCGCTGATGCAGTCCGTTGCGCCGACGCCGTTGTCGCCCGCGCAGGTGGAAACCATCATCAAGAACACCGCACGTGCGCTGCCCGGAGCCTGCTCCGGCGGCTGCGGCGCGGGTATCGTCGACGCCGATGCGGCGGTGACGGCGGCGCAGGGTGGTGGTGGTACCGATCCGGACCCGGGTAACGGCAATGTCCTGCAGAACAACGTGCCGGTGGGCAACCTGTCGGCGGCCTCGGGCTCGGCATTGAACTACACGGTTACCGTACCCAGTGGTGCCAGCCAGCTCCGGGTGACGATCAGTGGCGGCAGCGGTGATGCGGACCTGTATGTTCGCCAGGGCAGTGCGCCCACCGACAGCAGCTACAACTGCCGGCCTTACCTGAGCGGCAACAACGAGACCTGCACCTTCAACAGCCCTGCGGCAGGGACCTGGCATGTAAGGGTGAAAGCCTACAGCACCTTCTCCGGGGTGACGGTCCGCGCGCAGTACTGACGACATCTGTTTCAAAGCACCACACGACGCCTCGGCAATGCCGGGGCGTCGTCGTGACAGGCCTGCAGATCACTGCGCAGATCGGTGAAGGATCCGGCGGCCGACCGATACCGAATACAACTGCCGCCCCGAATGGCGCTGCACTCAGCGCATTGTGCCGGTGGTGTTTTGGGTAGAGGCCCGATACCCGGCGCATGCGTACACGCGGAGGATGGGCTTGCCACGAATCGATGGAGTATGCGTATGAAGATGTCCTGCAAACAAAGTCTTCTGTCACCTGCCATTGCCTGCGTACTGGTGGCGATGTACGGCGCACCGGCCCATGCCGGCGACATAGATCCCTCCGGCCTGGTGCAGGCCGAAACCCACCAGCAGTTCATTGTCCATGTCCGTGCAGGAAGCCAGCTGTCAGGCGACGACAGCGCGATGCAGGCGGCACTTGATCATGCCGGATCCAGGCTGCGCATCGTGACTGGCGGCGCACGATTGCTGCGCCGGATGGCCGTCGGGCCGGCGGTGGTTCGTGCAGGCCATCCACTGGACCGCGCCGAGGCCGGCGCATGGATGGCGGCGGTGGCGAGTGATCCCGACGTAACCCATGTCCAGCTGGACCGCATCATGAAGGTGGCGCTGGATCCAGACGATCCCCGGTTGCGCGAACAATGGGGTTTTTCGACCAGCACGGCATCGCTCAACGTGCGGCCTGCCTGGGACAAGGCCACCGGCGCCGGGCAGGTGGTGGCGGTCATCGACACCGGTCGCACCCGGCATCCCGAACTGGATGCCAATACGCTGCCGGGCTTCGATTTCATCAGCGACGGCGGCATGGCTGGAGATGGCGATGGCCGTGATGACAATCCGGACGATGCCGGCGACAGCCAGTGGGGCCAGCCATCGAGCTGGCATGGCACCCATGTCGCTGGCACGGTCGCCGCGGCGACCAACAATGGGCAAGGCGTCGCTGGAACCGCCTTCGACGCCAAGCTGGTGCATGTCCGGGTGCTCGGCAAAGGCGGCGGCTACTCGTCGGACATTGCCGATGGCATGGTATGGGCCGCAGGCGGCGACGTCCGTGGCGTTCCGCACAACAGGAATCCAGCGAAGGTGCTGAACCTGTCGCTGAGCGGCCAGGGGCCATGCGACAGGGTGTCCCAGGCAGCCGTGGACAGCGCCATCGGCCATGGTGCAACGGTGGTTGTCGCGGCCGGAAACAACAACGCCGACGTGTCGCGCTTTACGCCGGCGAATTGTCGAGGCGTGGTAGCGGTGGCAGCCACGACTTCACGCGGGGCGCGTGCTGGTTTTTCCAACCATGGCAAGGGGATCACCCTGTCGGCGCCGGGCGACAACATTCTCTCCACGCTCAACAGCGGTCGCACCACGCCGGGCGCACCAACCTACGCGGCCTACAACGGCACCTCGATGGCAGCACCACACGTCGCTGGCGTGGTGGCCCTGATGCAATCGGCGGCTGGCGGAAAGCTCAGCCCGGAACAGGTCGTTCGCATTCTCACGGCGACTGCACGGCCGCTGCCGGGTTCCTGCCGTGAAGGATGTGGCGCGGGCATTGCCAATGCGGATGGAGCGGTAGGCAAGGCGATGGAGGCGGGCATCCGGTAGAACGGCGCCGTGATTCGTTGCCGTTGACGTGCTGGTGTCGTACGAAGATCGTCCCCCACCCATGGGGGACGAGCTGGTTTCAGACTGCTTCGAATCGGTTTTCCGCCACGTTCTTGCGTACGCTCTGCGGATTCCAGATGCGACCGTTCATGGCGATGTAGACGCCAGAGGACAGCGACTGGACGGCGCCGATCGCACAGCCGATGTTGAACTCGGCGTCCGATCCGCGGAAGCGTGCCGGGCTCAGCGCGCCAGTCATCACGATGGTCTTGTCCGGAATGGTGGCAAGTACCTTGCCGGTCTGCACCATGGAATCGGTGCCGTGGGTGACCAGCACGTGCCGCGTGGGCTGTGCGGCGATGGTGGCGCGGATCAGTTCACGATCATCGTCGCTGATGTGCAGCGAGTCCTTGCGCAGGATCGGGATCACATTGAAACGGAAGGTCACGCCGAGCTCGCGCAGGATCATGCCGATCTGCGGATCGCCAATCTGGTAATCCGACTTGTCGTCGAAGTAGATCTTGTCGATCGTGCCACCGGTGGTGACGATCAGGAGCTCTTCCATCATGTGCATGTCTTGGAAACCTGGCGCGGCGTTGCAGGGGGCTGGAATACAGATGATACGGCGTGCGGGCGGGGACGTCAGCGACGGCGTCGGCCGAAGCGGGAGCGCAGGCCGGGCAGGCTGGCAGCGAAGATCACCGTGACGGCGAGCAGGATTTCCAGCCATGACCACGGCATGGAGTCGCGATGGCTCCATGCGCTCATCACGCCATGGCTGAACCAGCCCAACGCCAGCACTGACGACCAGAACGCCAATCGTGGGCGCGCACTGCGCCAGGTGAGCAAGCCGAGGCCAAGCAGCAAGGGGGGGGCAGTGAACAGCAGTTGGCTTGCCAGCCAGTGACGGTCATTGGCGAACCAGATGGCAAACACCGCGCCCAACAGCAGCAGGGCGACCACCAACACACGCAGATGGGCCGACAGGGGGGCGGTCATGGCGACAGGCGACGCGCGATGTCGGCAACGCGCCTGCCCAGCGCCCGGGCCAGCACGGCTTCGTCGTCGGTGGGCTGCGGATCGTCATTGGCGCCGGCGACATGGCTTGCGCCGTAGGGCGTGCCGCCACCGGTGGTATGGCTCAGGGCCGGCTCGGTGAAGGGTATGCCGACGATCAGGCAGCCGTGGTGCAGCAGTGGAAGCTGCATGGAAAGCAGGGTCGACTCCTGTCCGCCGTGCATCGAGGCGGTGGAGGTGAACACGGCGGCAGGCTTGCCCGCCAATGTGCCCGACACCCATTCTGCGCCAAGCCCATCGAGGAAATGCTTCATGGGCGCGGCCATGTTGCCGAAGCGGGTGGGGCTGCCCAGCAGCAGGCCGTCGCATTCGGCAAGATCGACAAGGCTGACATAGGGCGCCCCTTCCTCAGGCACCGCAGGGCGGGCGGTCTGGGTGACCGCCGCCACGGCAGGCACGGTACGCAGGCGCGCGGACATGCCGGAAACCTCGCCGATGCCCCGTGCGATCTGGCGCGCCAGCCGTGCCACTGAACCGCCGCGGCTGTAGTAAAGCACCAGGATCTCACCCATCGTGGCCACGTTTCTCGTCCAAGGGACGCCAGTATGGCTATCCTGAGCCCATCATGCATCGGGTACGCTTGCGCCGATGGAACCTTTGAATACGTTCAACCTATGGATGGAACGCGCCCGCGACCGGCCCCGTGCGGCAAGCTTCGGTCGCTTCCTGTGGCGCCGGTTCCTGGATGACCGCCTGTTCCAGGCGGCTGCGGCACTGGCCTACACCACCGTGTTCGCGCTGGTACCACTGGCCATCGTGGTATTTGGCGTACTGTCGGCGTTCCCGGTATTCGACCGCTGGAGCGACCAGCTCAGCGACTACGTGTTCTCCAATTTCGTCCCCAGCGCCGCGCGCGCCGCTGAAGGCTACCTGCGGCAGTTCTCGGCCAGTGCCGGCCAGCTCACGGCCGCAGGCTTCATCGCGCTCGTGATCTCGCTGCTGATCACCCTCAACAGTGTCGAGGAGACGTTCAACCAGATCTGGAGGGTTGGCTCCAGCCGACCGAAGCTGACCCGCTTCCTGGTCTATTGGACCGTACTGACGCTGGGCGCCATGCTTGCCGCCGCCTCGCTGGCGGTGTCGGCGAGGGTCTTCGCGCTGCCGTTGTTCGGCACCCAGGAAGGTCGATGGCTGGCCGATCTGTCGTTGCGGCTGGCCCCTATATTGATTGAGTTCGTCTGTATCACGCTGGTCTATCGGGTAGTGCCGCATCACACGGTGAAATGGCGGCATGCCGTTCCCGGTGCCATCCTGGCGGCGGTGATGCTGGAACTGGTGAAGTGGGGCATCGGTGCCTACCTGGGCAGCTTCCAGTCCTACCAGAAGCTGTATGGGACGGTCGCCTTCGTGCCTATCCTGCTGCTGTGGATCTACCTGTGCTGGGTATCGGTCCTGCTGGGCGCCTCGCTGGCCTCGTCCATGGCCGCCTTCCGCTACCAGCCAGCGGAGCTGCGCCTGCCCGCCGGCTACGAGTTCTACGGCCTGCTGCGCCTGCTCGGCCGCTTCCAGCAGGCACGCTCGCAGGGGCGCGGCCTGACCGACGACGATATCCTGCAGCACGAGCCGATGATGACCGACTCGCTGCTGCAGCAGTTGCTGTGCGACATGGAGCGCATCGCGTTGGTGCGGCGGGCGGAGAGTGGCGAATGGATATTGGCCCGGGACCTGGACCAGCTCACGCTTGCCGATCTGTATGAGTCCACCCAGCTGCGGATCCCGATCGCCGAGCAGCACCTTCCCTATCGCGACGACAGCCTTGGACAGGCAGCGCTGGCGGCGCTGGACGAATTGCGGTTGCCGTTGCGTGAGAAACTCAAGCGCCGCGTCAGCGATATCTATCCCCCCGGAGATACACGATGAGTCCCAAAGCATTAGTCCCGGCCCTGGCTGTCCTGCTGCTGGTGGCATGCAAGCCACCGACGACACCGGTCGCGGACCCTGCTGCGACACCGCCCGCCGAGCCTGCGGCACCGTCCCCGGCCGATCCGGATGCGGCAGGTGCGCCGGACCCTGATGCGGCAGGGGCGGCCGAAGCCGAGCGGGTCACCGCCGAACGGCCGACGCTGGAAGTGACGACCGTGGATGGCAAGGCGTACGACCTGGCGACGCACCGTGGCAAATGGGTGGTGGTGAATTTCTGGGCGACCTGGTGCGCGCCATGCCGCAAGGAGATGCCGGAGCTGTCGGCGCTGCACGCCCTGCGCAGCCAGATCGAAGTCATCGGCCTGGCCTATGAGGACATCGACCCGGCTGATATGCAGGCGTTCCTCAAGGAGCGACCGGTGACCTATCCGATTGCCATCGTCGACCCATACGCGCCGCCAGCCGATTTCGCTACGCCGCGCGGCTTGCCGCTGACCCACCTGATCGATCCGCAGGGCAAGCTGGCGCACTCGTTCGTGGGGCCGGTCACCGCCGCGGATATCGAAAAGCAGATCGCCGCGGCGAAGCAATGAAGGTTCAGCCGGGCGCCACCCCGCCATTTCATGGAATACCCGCTGTTGCCGTGGCGGTTGCCGTGGCTTGAAAGCTTCGGCGGGTGGGGGGGCGCCGCCCGACCGCCCGCTTACTCCTCGACCGGGAAATCCTCGATCGGCTTCAGCACGTCGTAGTGCTCGCGATGCAGTTTGCCCTTCAGCTTCGGCAGCTCCGGCAGCGGTGCATCCACCCGCGTATCCGGCAACCGGTCCAGCAGGTTGCGCACCAGGGTCAACCTGCCCAAGCGCTGGTCGTTGAAATCCACCAGCGTCCACTGCGCCCCGTCGCGATGGGTGGCGCGCAGCATCGCTTCGCGCGCCTCGGTATAGGCGCTGTACTTGCTGCGCGACTTCAGATCCACCGGTGACAGCTTCCAGCCCTTCAAGGGATCGACATGGCGCTCGGCGAAGCGCTTTTCCTGTTGTTCCTGGTCCACGCACAGCCAGTACTTGAACAGCAGGATCCCGTCATCCACCAGCAGTTGTTCGAACACCGGTGCCTGGTGCAGGAACTGCTGGTACTCGGTTTCGCTGCAGTACCCCATCACCCGTTCGACCCCGGCGCGGTTGTACCAGCTGCGGTCCATCAGCACGATCTCGCCGGCGGCCGGAAGATGGGTGGCGTAGCGCTGGAAATACCACTGCGTGGATTCGCGGTCGGTGGGTTTGGGCAGCGCCACCACCCGGCACTGACGAGGGTTGAGGTGCTGGCTGATGGCCTGGATCGCGCCGCCCTTGCCAGCCGTGTCGCGTCCTTCGAACAGCACCAGCAGGCGTTGCCCGCTGTGCTGCACCCAGCGGGCCATCATCGTCAGTTCCAGCTGCAGCGGCTGCAGCAGTTCGTCGTATTCCTTGCGCTTGAGCTTGGCCATCGTCACACCACGCGGGAAGGAAGCCCGAGCGTAGCGCAGCCATTGCTCAGGCGTTGTCGACGCCCGGTGGCGGGCCAACGCCCTGCACCAGAAGGTCGCCGGGCAGCAGGTCTACCTGCTGCCCATTCAACTGCAGCAATGCGCCTGTTGCCGGCTCGCCTTCCTCGTCCAACTCGATCACGCCGTAACTGCCGAAGGCGTTGCCGGCCCAAGGCAGTGCACTGATCCGCGCACTGCCAGTGATCAGGTGTGCTGCGCACAGCTGGAGGCAGCCCATGGCGCGGTCAAGCTGACGCAAGCGCTCGCGCAGGACCGGATCGGCGGGCGAATGCCGAAGCCCGGTGATCGTCTGCTCGCGGGCGGCCTGCAACAGCGGCAGGACCAGCTCGAAACCTGGCTGATCGTTCATGCCGGGCCCTGCCAGCCACGCTCGCGGGCCAACAGCTGCAGCAGCATGGACAGATCGCGTGCGAAGGCGGCCATGTCGAACAGGCCGCTGTGCTGGCGCGCCTGCACCAGCTCGGCGCGCAGCGCGGCCAGCGCCGCTGGGTCGTTGCCGAGGGCACTGGCGGTGGCGACGAAGGCCGCATCGTCGGTCACGTTCATGCGCTCCAGGCCCAAATGGTGGTTGAGGCTGCCTGCCACGCGCGCGGCGAAGGTGTCGCCGGGGCAGGTCAGTACCGGGCAGCCGGCCCACAGTGCATCGGATGCGGTCGTATGTGCGTTGTAGGGGTGGGTGTCCAGGAACAGGTCCGCCAACTGCAGGCGCGCCAGGTACTGCGGGTGCGGCTGCTTGGCCATGAACACCAGCCGCGCCGGATCCACGCCTGTGGCGGTGGCTGCATCGCGCAGGCGCTGGTCGGCATGGCCAGGTCCGGACAGCAGCCACAGCACGCTGCCAGGCACGCGTTGCAGTACGGCAAACGCGCGCGCCATGCTGCGCGGGTTGAGTTTGTAGCTGTTGTTGAAGCAGCAGAATACCGTGCCATGATCGGGCAGGCCGCAGGCCGTGCGTGATGGCGGTGGCGGCAGCATGCGGGTGTTGTCCGATGGCTGGAACGCGCGTGGCAGGCGTAGTACCCGTTCGCTGAAATGTGCTTCCATCGACGTGGGCAGCACGAAGTCGTCGGCCAGCACCACGTCCATCCACGGTGCACCGGAGCTACCGGGGTAGGCCAGCCAGTTCACCTGTAGCGGGGCAGGGCGCATCGCCAGTACTTCCGGCGTACCGCCACCACCCCAGCCACGCAGGTCGAACATCATGTCGATGCCGGCGGCACGGATGCGTGCGGCGATGTCCGCATGGCGCATGGCGGCGACATCGTGCACGCGCGCCGCGGAGGACAATCGCCCGCGGATCGTGCTGCCATCATCGCGGTTGAGCGCGAACAACTGGACCTGCACCGCAGGGTCTGCCTGCAGGTGTTCGAACAGCGCCACGGTCAGCAGCCCGGTGGGGTGCGCACCGAATCCGTTGGACAGAAAGCCCAGCTGCAGCGGGCCCTGCCGACGCAGCGTGGCCGGTGGCAGTGGCTGCACGGATGTGCTGATCTGCCGCGCGCGCAGGCGGGCGCAGGCCAGCTGCTCGGCGGCACCTGCTTCTTCGCTCAGGAATGCGAACGGCTCCACGGCGCCCTGTCCGCGCGTCACCGCATCGCGGACCTGTCGTGACAGCATTTCCACGTCCTGCCAATCGCACAGCCGGCGTTGCCAGGCCAGCCGCTGCGCGGCGATGTAGGGTTCATCGGGAAGCAACGCGTGGGCGCGCCGGTACGCTGCCGCCGCAGCTTCGGCATCACCAGCGTCCTCCAGTGCATGGCCCAGCCACAAGGCAATGCCCGGGTGTGCCGGCATGATCGCCGCTGCCTCGCCCAACAGGCGGGCAGCATCGGCGTGGGCGCCAGCCATCCAGGCGACGCGTCCCAGTCGTGCCAACGCCTCGGGATGGCCCGGGCGCAATTGCAGCGCACGTCGGGCTGCCTGCTCGCCGGCCCGCAGGTCGCCGGCTTCAAGTTCGGCGTCGGCCAGCATGACCCAGGCGATGAAGTCGCCGGGCTGGCGGCGCACGGCCTGCTGCAGTTGCTGCCGCTGGGCGCCGGCCTGCATCGGTCAGGCCGATTCGGACAGCTGGGCCAGTGCGTCGGCCTGGTGCTCGTGCGCCAGCCGCTGCACCAGCGCGTCCATGTCGCCGGCCATCACATTGGGCAGGTCGTACAGGGTAAGGCCTTCGACGCGGTGGTCGGTGATCCGTCCCTGTGGGTAGTTGTAGGTACGGATGCGCTGGCTGCGGTCGCCACTGCCGACCTGCAGGCGCCGCGACTCGGCCTGGGCAGCATCCTGGCGCGAGCGTTCGGCATCGAGCAACTGCGCCTTCAGCCGCTTCATCGCCTTGTCCCGGTTCGCGTGCTGGCTGCGCTCGGTCTGGCATTCCACCACCACGCCGCTGGGGACATGGGTGATGCGGATTGCCGACTCGGTCTTGTTGACGTGCTGGCCACCGGCACCGGAGGAGCGGAACGTATCCACCCTCAGGTCGGCCGGGTTGATCTGCACGTCGTCAACCTCTTCCACCTCGGGAATGATCGCCACGGTGGCGGCAGAGGTATGGATGCGGCCCTGCGATTCGGTCGCCGGGACGCGCTGCACGCGGTGCGTGCCGGATTCGAATTTCAGTCGCGAGAATGCGCCGCGACCGACCACCCGGGCGACGACTTCCTTGTACCCGCCGTGTTCTCCGGGGTTGTCCGATTCGACTTCGACCTTCCAGCCCTGGCGCTCGGCATAGCGGGCGTACATGCGGAACAGGTCGCCGGCAAAGATCGCCGCTTCGTCGCCGCCGGTACCCGCGCGTACTTCCAGGAACAGGTTGCCGTCATCGCGCGCATCGCGTGGCACCAACAGCAGGGCCAGCTCCTGCTCCAGCTGTTGCAGGCGCGCCTGCGCCGCGTCGATCTCCTCTTCGGCCAGCGCGCGCAGGTCCGGGTCGGCGCGCATGGCTTCGGCAGCCGCAAGGTCGCCCTTGGCACGGGTTTCGTCGGCCAGTGCGATCGCCACCGGTTCCAGCTGGGCGAACTCGCGGGAAAGATCGCGGAAGCGCTTGTTGTCGGCAACCACGTCGGGCTCGGCCAGCAGGCGTTCCAGTTCGTCGCGGCGCTCGGCCAAGGCTTCCAGCTTACGGCGCAGGGTCGGCGTCATCAGTTCTCACAGGTGCGTGGTGGTAGCCCGGGGCAGCCGGGAACAGGCGTTCGGCCGCGCGGGCCAGGTCGGCGTCGCCACTCAGCGCGGCCGCACGCAGTGCGGCGGTGGGCGGATGCAACAGCCGGTTGGTCAATCCGTGCGCAAGCAGTTCCAGTACTTCATCAGCAGGTTTGCCGTGCGCCAGTTGCTGGCGTGCGCGTTGCAGCATCTCCGCGCGGGTCGCTTCGCCGAATGCACGCAGTTGTTTCAGCGGCGCATGGCGTGCTCCGGCCTGCTGGGTTTCGACATAGCGGGCCACCTGCAGGTCGATGATCGCTTCTGCTTCGGCGGCCGCCTCGCGACGGCCCTGGCGGTTGTCTTCCACCGCCCGTTCCAGGTCATCGACGGTGTACAGGAAGGCATCATCGAGCTCGGCGACCGTCGGCTCGATGTCACGCGGTACGGCCAGGTCGAACAGCAGCATGGGTTTGTGCCGGCGCGCGCGCAGGGCCGCGGCCACCGTATCGCGGTGGATGACCGGCTCGCGCGCGGCGGTGGCGGAGAACACGATGTCGGCCTCGGCCAGGTGGCGATCCAACTCGGTCAACGGCAGCGCGACGCCGCCATGGCGGCTGGCCAGGTCCTGGGCGTGGGCCAGCGTGCGGTTGGCCACCAGCAGGCGCCGCACCTTGCCTTCGCTCAGGTGGCGGGCTGCAAGCTCGATGGTCTCGCCGGCACCGACCAGCAGCACCGTCGAATCGTCCAGCCGTGCGAACGCATTCTGCGCCAGCCGGACGGCGGCCGAAGCCACGGAAACCGGGTTGGCGCCGACCTGGGTATCGGTTCGCGCGCGCTTGGCCACCGAAAAGGTCTGCTGGAACAGCCGGTCCAGGCGCTGGCCGAGCAGGCCCTGCTCGCGCGCGACGGTCCATGCGTCCTTCACCTGGCCGAGGATCTGCGGCTCGCCCAGCACCATGGAGTCCAGTCCCGTGGCGACCCGGAACAGGTGGCGCACCGCATCCGCATCGGCGTGCTGGTACAGATAGCCCTGCAGGTCGCCGGCCTGGCTCTGCAACCAATGGTTCAGTGCCTGTCCGGAGTCGGCAACCGCATACAGTTCAGTGCGGTTGCAGGTGGACAGCAGCACGGCTTCGGCGATCTGCGGAGTATCGCGCAGCGAATCCAGCGCGCGCGGCAGCGCGTCACCGGCGAAGGCCGCGCGTTCGCGCAGGTCCACCGGTGCGGTCTGGTGATTCAGTCCGAGCACCCACAGGGTCATTGTTCAGTTGCTTGCGATAAGCTGCTGGCCATAGGCACTCATTTTAAGGCCCCAATGCCGCCGATGCCCGCATTGATTCGCATCTCCAGTGTTCTGTTGCTCAGCCTGATGGCTGGCCAGGCGCTGTCAGCCCCATCCTCCGCCCGTGCGCTGGCGCGCGCCGAGGCCTCCCAGGAACCTTCCCTGGAGCCTGCGCTGGCGGGGGAATTCGCCCTGCAGGCCGGCAAGCTGGGCGAGGCCGCCGGGCAGTACCTGCTGGCCGCCAAGGCCAGTGACGGCGACGCCGGACTGGCCGAGCGTGCCACCCGTATCGCCATGCTGGCCAACGATGATGCCGGTGCGGCGCAGGCGTTGGCGCTGTGGCAGCAGCGTGCGCCGCGCTCGCTGGCCATGCGCAGTGCCGCCGCCGCATTGGCGATGCGCCAGGGCCAGCCGGCACAGGCGGTCACTGAGCTGAAGGCGGTGCTGGCGGAGCCGGATGAGTCCGGATGGAAGTTCGCGCTGGCCGCATTGGTCGGTGGCGGGCGTGATCCGGCGGTGCCGGCGCAGGTACTCGACGCGCTGGTCACGGACGATGCCATCCCCGCGCGGATCGAGGTGTGGCAGGAATTCGGCCGCCTGGCCATGAGCATGGAACGACCTGAGCTGGCCCAGCGCATGGTCGACCAGGTGGTCCGCCGCTTTCCCGATGATCCGCGGGTCGCGCTGTTGCGTGCCAGCCAGTTGAACCAGGTCGGCAAGACCGCAGAGGCAATGGCGACGTTGCAGGCGCTGGAGCCGCAGACCCGTACCAGTCCTGACCTGCGCAATGCCGTGGCCATCGCCTATGACGCGATGAATGAGTCTGCCGCCGCCGAGCGCGTGTTGGCCTATGGCCCGCAGGACGTACAGACCTTCGGCATGCGTGCGTCGCTGCTGGCCAAGCGTGAAGACGCCGCAGCGCTTTCCGCGCTCTACGCGGAACTGTCGAAGGCCGCCAGCAAGCCGGACCCGGCCCAGCGCCTGTTGCTGGGCAAGATCGCCGAATACCTGAAGCGCTACCAGGAGGCAGTGGACTGGTACCACAGCGTTCCCGGAGGCGATGAACTGAGCGAAGCGCGGCTGCGTGCAGCCAATGCACTTGGGCTGCTGGGCAACCAGGACAAAGCCCTGGAAGAGGTACATGCGATCCAGTCCGACCCCATGCTGGCCGAAGAGGCGCGTCGCGATGCCTACCTGCTGGAAGCCGAACTGCGCCTGCGGGCGGGTGACGAGGCGGGTGAGCTGGATGCGCTGGCCCGCGGGCTTGCCGCTTACCCCGATGAAAACGCACTGCTGTATGCCCGCGCGCTGGCGTGGGAGCGTCGCGACGACATCGCGCGCGCCGAGGCCGACCTGCGCAAGGTGCTGGTGACCGAACCGGAGAACGTCGCCGCGCTGAACGCGCTGGGCTATACCTTGGCCGATCGCACGTCGCGTTATCAGGAAGCGCTGGAACTGATCGACCGCGCGCGCGTGGCCGAGCCGGACAATCCGGCGATCATCGACAGCCATGGCTGGGTGTTGTATCGCCTGGGTCGCAATGAAGAGGCGCTGGCCCAGCTGCGTCGTGCCTACACCGTGGTGAAGGATGCGGAGATCGCTGCCCATCTGGGCGAAGTGCTATGGGTGATGGGCCGCCAGGACGAAGCGCGGCATTACTTCGATGAGGCGGCCAAGCTGGACCCCGACAACCGCGCGCTGCAGCGCGTCCGCGAGAAATTCAATCCATGATGTTTTCGATCGCACGTCCCTTGCTGCTGCTGGCCGCGGGCCTGGCGTTGAGTGCCTGCACCAGCGTGGGGACGCAGAAGGCGCCCCCCCCTGACGTGGCCTATACGGTGTCGCCGGCCGCCGAGCGGGCCGAGGCGGCGCGGGTACAGGCGCTGCGCGCACAACCGGACTGGGAGTTCCAGGGCCGGGTAGCTGTCAGCAAAGGCAGGAACGGCGGCAGCGGTCGAATCGACTGGAGCCAGCAGGGCGACGCCTACCAGGTCCAGCTCAGCGCACCGGTGACCCGGCAGAGCTGGCGCCTGCACGGCGATGCCGGGGGTGGGGCAGGGCGGCTGGAAGGACTGGAAGGCGGTCCCCGCGAGGGGGGCGATGCGCATGTGCTGCTGCTGGACGCTACTGGCTGGGACATTCCCGTCAATCAACTGCCGGACTGGACCCGCGGACTGGTGCTGGAAGGATCGGATGAAAGTGGCCTGCAGCGCGATGTCGATGGACGGCCGCGGCGGCTGCAGCAGGCCGGTTGGGACGTGCAGTACCTGGAATGGTATCCGGCTGGCGAAGGCCGGCAGGCCCTGCCGCGACGCATTGAAGCCAGCAGCGGCGATGCCCGGGTGCGGCTGGTGATCGATCAATGGGGCGCGCAGAGTCCATGACGCCGGTTCCTGATGACGCGGGTGGCTGGTCCTGGTGGCCGGCTCCGGCCAAACTGAATCTGTTCCTGAACATCACGGGTCGACGCAGCGACGGCTACCACACGTTGCAGACGGTGTTCCGGCTTCTGGATTGGGGTGACCGTATCGGACTGCGACTGCGCGCCGATGGCCAGGTGTGCCGGCAGGGCGCGTCGCTTGCGGGCGTGGCGGAAGCTGACGATCTTGCTGTTCGTGCGGCAAGGCTGCTGAAATCGTCGGCCAATATCGGCCATGGTGTCGATATCATCGTTGAAAAATCGATTCCTGCCGGTGGCGGTTTTGGCGGGGGGTCGTCCGATGCGGCGACGGTGCTGGTCGTGCTCAACCGTCTCTGGAAGGTGGGGCTGGATGAAGACGGGCTGGCCGCGCTGGGCCTGCGATTGGGCGCGGACGTCCCGGTTTTCGTCCGCGGCCACAATGCATGGGCCGAAGGGGTGGGCGAGCAGCTGCAGCCGGTGGTGCTTGCACCGGCCTGGTACGTCGTTGCCGATCCGGGCGTGCATGTGCCTACGCCAGCCCTGTTTGCAGACCCCGATTTGACGCGCGACAGTCCAATGGCGAAAATAGAGGACTTCGCTTCCGGATCCTTGGCCGGCAATGCGTTCGAACCGGTGCTGCGCCGCCGCGAGCCTGCCGTAGAGGCGGTGCTTGTCGCGTTGAGCAGGATCGGGACGGCGCGGCTGACGGGGTCGGGAAGTGGGTGTTTCGTCGAGTTTCCGTCGCAGGCAGCTGCTGCGGAGGCGAAGGCGGGACTTCCGAAGGAGTTGCGGGCGTGGGTGGCCGCGGGCGTTGCACGTTCGCCACTGCTGGAAGCACTCGAGCGTAACTGATTTTTTGATGCAGGGGCGTCGCCAAGAGGCCCAAGGCACCAGGTTTTGATCCTGGCATTCGTAGGTTCGAATCCTACCGCCCCTGCCACTTGCGGTCGTGTCCGCGCCAACCAGCGCATCTGTCTTGCGCGGGACGTGGAAACCGCCGCGGTGTAATCAGCTGCAGGGGCCTTCGGGTGCCTGCCGTTACCAGATTCCGTCACTCGCCCCCCGCCCGAGACAATCATGATGCAACAGTCGCCCAACCTGCTGGTCTTTTCCGGCAACGCCAACAAACGCCTGGCGCAGAACATCTGCAAGGAGCTGGGGGTGCGGCCGGGCAAGGCGCTGGTCTCGCACTTCTCCGATGGGGAAGTCCAGGTCGAGATCGAAGAAAACGTCCGCAAGCAGGACGTTTTCGTGATCCAGCCGACCAGTGCGCCCAGTGCCGAGAACCTGATGGAACTGCTGGTCCTGATCGATGCGCTCAAGCGCGCCTCGGTTGCCAGTGTCACTGCCGTGGTGCCGTACTTCGGCTACTCGCGCCAGGATCGCCGCATGCGGTCTTCGCGCGTGCCGATCACCGCCAAGCTGGCGGCGAAGATGTTCAGCACCGCTGGCGCCGACCGTGTGTTGACCGTGGACCTGCATGCCGACCAGATCCAGGGTTTCTTCGACATCCCGGTGGACAATGTATATGCCTCGCCGCTGCTGCTCGCCGACATCTGGCGCGCGTACGGCACGGAAAACCTGATCGTGGTGTCGCCGGACGTGGGTGGCGTGGTGCGTGCCCGCGCCGTGGCCAAGCGGCTGGACGATGCGGACCTTGCGATCATCGACAAGCGCCGTCCGCGCGCCAACGTCTCCACCGTGATGAACATCATCGGTGACGTCGAAGGCAAGACCTGCGTCATGGTCGATGACATCGTCGACACCGCCGGCACCCTGTGTGCTGCTGCCGCTGCCCTGAAGGCGCGCGGCGCGCTCAAGGTCGCCGCGTACTGCACCCACGCGGTGCTGTCCGGCCCGGCGGTGGACAACATCACCAATTCACAGCTCGACGAGCTGGTGGTGACCGATACCATCCCGCTGAAGGACGCAGCGCGGGTATGCAGCAAGATCCGCCAGCTGAGCGTGGCGGAAATGCTGGCCGAGACGATGCGCCGCATCGCCTTCGGTGAGTCGGTCAGCTCGCTGTACGTGGACTGATTTTTTCGTCCCCGCCGACAACGGCAGGGATATCCCGGGTGCTTCTGGTCGCGGAAGCATCTTCAAACCGCCAAGCCGCAAGGCAAGGCAACAACCTGAGTAGTCGAAAATGTCGAAGACCCATGAAATCAAGGTCACCAAGCGTGAACTGCAGCGTAAGGGTGCGAGCCGCCGCCTGCGTCACGCTGGCGTGATCCCGGCGATCGTTTACGGCGGCAGCGCCGAACCGGTCGCCATCAGCCTGGACCACAACGAGATCTGGCTGGCCCAGGCCAACGAGTGGTTCTACTCGTCCATCCTGGACCTGAACCTGGACGGCAAGGTCGAGCGCGTGCTGCTGCGTGACATGCAGCGCCATCCGTTCAAGCAGCTGATCATGCACCTGGATTTCCAGCGCGTGAACGAGAACGAAGCCCTGACCGCTTCGGTGCCGCTGCACTTCATCAATGAAGAAACCTCGCCGGCCGGCAAGGCTGCCGATGTCGTGGTTACCCACGAACTGAAGGAAGTGACCGTCAGCTGCCTGCCGAAGGACCTGCCGGAGTCGATCGAAATCGACCTGGGCAACCTGGAGGCCGGCAACATCATCTACCTGTCGGACATCAAGCTGCCGAAGGGCGTCGAGATTCCGTCGCTGGCGCAGGGCAAGGACCACGACGATGCCGTGGTCACTGCCAAGCACGGCAAGGAAGACGCTGCCGACGTGGTCGAAGAAGCACCGGCTGCCGAGTAATGCCTTCGCGGCACCCGTCCTTCGGGACGGGTGCCGTACCTGTTGGCACTGAATGCCGGCAGCGACCTGGAAGAGATGATGGCAGGATTGCGACTGATCGTTGGCCTGGGCAACCCCGGACCAGAGCACGCCCGGACCCGGCATAATGCTGGGTTTCATTTTGTGGAGGCCCTGGCCGAGAAGGCGGGTGCGCGCTGGAGCGTGGACAGCAAGCTGTTCGGCGAGACGGCCAGGATCGACATCGCAGGCCAGCCGGTATGGCTGCTGAAGCCGGCGACCTTCATGAATCTCAGTGGCAAGTCGGTCACTGCCGCACTGCGGTTCTGGAAGATCGAGCCGGAAGAGAGCCTGTTGGCGCACGATGAGCTGGACCTGCCACCGGGCGCGGCACGGCTGAAGTTCGACGGTGGCCATGGTGGCCAGAACGGATTGCGCGATACCATCCGCCTGCTCGGGCACGGACGTTTCCATCGCCTGCGCGTGGGCATTGGCCATCCGGGCCACAAGGACCGCGTCGTTCCCTGGGTGCTGGGCCGCGCTTCCCGGGACGATGAGATTCTGGTCGCACGTGCGATAGACGATGCCATCGACGTGCTGCCGCTTGCGGTGCAGGGTGATTTCAACGAGGCGATGAAGCGCCTGCACACCCCGAAATAAAGCGCCGCAGCGCCGGGCCATGCTCGGTGGCTGTGCGACGAGACGGATTGGCCAAACGGTGCGTGCGCCTTTTCGCCAATCACTTTCACCCCAAAGGTTGTCGAACATGGGTATCAAATGCGGCATCGTCGGGCTGCCCAACGTGGGCAAGTCGACCCTCTTCAATGCGCTGACCAAGGCCGGTATCGCCGCAGCCAACTTCCCGTTCTGCACCATCGAGCCGAACGTGGGCATCGTGCCGGTGCCGGACCCGCGCCTGAGCGCGCTGGCCGCGATCATCAACCCGCAGAAGGTCATCCCGACTGCGGTCGAGTTCGTCGACATCGCCGGCCTGGTGGCCGGTGCGGCGAGTGGTGAAGGCCTGGGCAACAAGTTCCTCGCCCACATCCGTGAGGTCGATGCGATCACCCACGTGGTGCGCTGCTTCGAGAACGCCGACGTCATCCACGTCAACAACAAGGTCGATCCGATCTCGGACATCGACACCATCGACACCGAACTGGCGCTTGCCGACCTGGACAGCGTCGAGAAGGCGCTCAATCGTGCCGAGCGGGCGGCGAAGGGCGGTGACAAGGACGCTGCCGCACGCAAGCCGGTGCTGGCCAGGCTGCAGGCTGCGCTGGCCGACGGCAAGGCCGGCCGCGCTGCCGGGCTGGACGATGAAGAGAAGGCCCTGGTGCGTGACTTGTTCCTGCTGACGCTCAAGCCGGTGATGTACATCGCCAACGTGCTGGAGGATGGCTTCGAGAACAATCCGCACCTGGAAGCCGTGCGTGCCCGTGCGGCGGAGGAGGGCGCGCAGGTCGTCCCGGTATCGGCCGCCATCGAAGAAGAGCTGTCGCAGCTGGATGACGAAGACCGCGATACGTTCCTGGCCGATCTCGGCCTGGCCGAGCCGGGCCTCAACCGCGTGATCAACGCGGCCTACAGCCTGCTGGGCCTGCAGACCTACTTCACCGCTGGGGTGAAGGAAGTCCGTGCGTGGACCGTGCGCAAGGGTGCCACCGCACCGCAGGCCGCTGCGGTGATCCATACCGATTTCGAGAAGGGCTTCATCCGCGCTGAAACCATCGCGTATGACGATTTCATCAAGTACAAGGGCGAGGCGGGTGCGAAGGAAGCCGGTCGCCTGCGCCTGGAAGGCAAGGAATACCGGGTGCAGGAAGGCGACGTCCTGCACTTCCGCTTCAACGTCTGACCGGACCGGTGGCCGGCGACCTTTGGTCGCCGCTGCTGCGCCAGGCCACGGTTGCATCAAGAGGGCCCCGCCGATGCGGGGCCTTTTTTCTGGACAAAAAACAGCCACTGCCGAAAAGGCTTGCAGTGGAACGCTCACGGGTACTTGTCCACATCTACTCCCCGTCGCTCTCCACCTGGGGTGTGGAAAAGCACGCGTCGTGCGCGATTGGCGGACGTGGAGGGGCGTCACAGGGTGCTTCGAGGGCCTTTGGACAAAAAACAGCCACGCATGGAAGCGCTTGGTGCGTGGGGCTCAGCGCAGGTTGTCCACACCAAACCCCCATCGCTTTCCACGCAGGATGTGGAGAACCGGCGTTGCGTTTCTGCCGGTTGCAGGATGACCAACCGGACTTGCGTTGATCCGGCGGCGCGGGCAGCGTATCGACATCCTTCCTGCGGAGTGCCTTCCATGTCCCTGCGTCCAGCCCTCGTCCTCCTGTTGATGTCGGTTGCATCGGTGGCCACTGCAGAGCCGGTGTCTCCCGTGCTGGTCATCCATGGCGGGGCCGGCGTGGAGCGCGCAGGATTGTCGCCGGAGCAGGAGCGTGCAGCGCGCAGCGCACTACGGGCGGCATTGTTGAAGGGGCATGCCGAGCTGGCGGCGGGGCATGCCGCGGTGGAGGCCACGGCAGCGGCGATCACGGTGCTGGAGGATGACCCCACCTTCAATGCCGGCAAGGGCGCGGTGTTCACCCACGATGGCCGCAACGAACTCGACGCGGCCCTGATGGACGGTGCGACCCAGCGGGCTGGCGCGGTTGCCGGCGTGCAGCGCGTGCGCAATCCAATCCTGCTGGCGCGCGCGGTGATGGAGCATTCTCCGCACGTGATGATGGTCGGACAGGGGGCTGAAGCCTTTGCTGCCGAACAGGGCATCGCGCTGGTGGATCCGGCCTACTTCCGTACCGAGGCGCGCTGGCAGCAGTTGCAGCGGGCGTTGAAGGAGGCGGCTGCAGGGCAGGCCCATGCTGACCTGGAAACCGCCAGGCACTTTGGAACGGTCGGCGCGGTAGCGCTGGATGGACAGGGCAGGCTGGCCGCAGCAACCTCCACCGGTGGCATGACCAACAAACGCTACGGCAGGGTGGGGGATTCGCCGCTCATCGGTGCCGGCACCTGGGCTGACAGCGGCTGCGCGGTGTCCGGTACCGGCTGGGGCGAGTACTACATCCGCACCGCCGCAGCCCATGAGATCTGTGCGCGGGTGCGGCTTGGCGGGCAGTCGGCGCGACAGGCTGGAGAGCAGGTCATCAACGAGCTGATCCCGGCGATGGGTGGCAACGGAGGCGCCATCGTGCTGACTGCCGATGGGCAGATCGGCCTGCCGTTCAACACCCAGGGGATGTACCGCGGGTGGATCGGCGCGGACGGTGTACCGCATCTGGCCATTTTCGCGGATGAGCAGATTGACGTGCCTGGCCAATAGCCTTGCGTATCAATGGCTTTGCGACAGCATGTGAAAAAACTGAAAAAACGTGTTGACAGGCCTTCGCCAGATCAGCAGAATTGCGGGCTCACCACCACACACCGCACCGCTTTGGCGGCACGGGTTGGGGTGGTAAGGAGGGATACCCAAGCGGCCAACGGGGGCAGACTGTAAATCTGCTGGCTTACGCCTTCGGTGGTTCGAATCCACCTCCCTCCACCAGTTTCACGTTGTGGCAATTCCCGATGCGGGAGTAGTTCAATGGTAGAACTTCAGCCTTCCAAGCTGATTGTGCGGGTTCGATTCCCGTCTCCCGCTCCATTGAATGTCTGGAACTTTGAAGATATTTCAGTTCATGCCATAATGCAAAACTCGCTCACGTAGCTCAGTCGGTAGAGCACTTCCTTGGTAAGGAAGAGGTCGAAGGTTCGATTCCTTTCGTGAGCACCATCATCGGCACCACCCCAAGACGAATTCGAGATAAGCAGCCATGGCCAAGGGTAAGTTCGAGCGCACCAAGCCGCACGTCAACGTCGGCACCATCGGTCACGTCGACCACGGCAAGACCACGCTGACCGCCGCACTGACCAAGATCGGTGCCGAGCGCTTCGGTGGCGAGTTCAAGGATTATTCCTCGATCGACGCCGCGCCGGAAGAAAAGGCGCGTGGCATCACGATCTCGACCGCGCACGTCGAATACGAATCCCCGACCCGTCACTACGCCCACGTCGATTGCCCGGGCCATGCTGACTACGTCAAGAACATGATCACCGGTGCTGCGCAGATGGACGGCGCGATCCTAGTCTGCTCGGCTGCTGACGGCCCGATGCCGCAGACCCGCGAGCACATCCTGCTGTCGCGCCAGGTCGGCGTGCCGTACATCGTCGTGTTCCTGAACAAGGCCGACATGGTCGACGACGCCGAGCTGCTCGAGCTGGTCGAAATGGAAGTGCGTGAGCTGCTGAGCAAGTACGACTTCCCGGGCGACGACACCCCGATCATCGCCGGTTCGGCCCGTCTGGCGCTGGAAGGCGACCAGAGCGACATCGGCGTGCCGGCTGTCATCAAGCTGGTCGAAGCGCTGGACACCTGGATTCCGGAACCGGAACGTGACGTGGACAAGGCATTCCTGATGCCGGTGGAAGACGTGTTCTCGATCTCCGGCCGCGGCACCGTGGTGACCGGTCGTATCGAGCGTGGCGTGATCAAGGTCGGCGAAGAAATCGAAATCGTCGGTATCCGCGACACCCAGAAGACCACCGTCACCGGCGTGGAAATGTTCCGCAAGCTGCTCGACCAGGGTCAGGCAGGCGACAACGCCGGCCTGCTGCTGCGCGGCACCAAGCGTGACGACGTCCAGCGCGGCCAGGTGCTGTGCAAGCCGGGTTCGATCAAGCCGCACACCGAGTTCGAAGGCGAAGTGTACGTGCTGTCGAAGGACGAGGGCGGCCGCCACACCCCGTTCTTCAACGGCTACCGTCCGC
>NZ_JACGXS010000008.1 GCF_014117215.1 Stenotrophomonas tumulicola
GCGCCGGGCCATGCCCGGCGGATTCCGGCCGGCGCCGAGCATGGCTCGGCGCTACCGGAGCACGGGTCAGAAGTCGGCGCGGATGCCCAGGGTGACGCGGCGCCTGGTGCACGATCCCTGGGACGTTGGACCTGTAGCGCCGGGCCATGCCCGGCGGATTCCGGCCGTCGCCGAGCATGGCTCGGCGCTACCGGGGTACGGATCAGAAGTCGGCGCGGATGCCCAGGGTGACGCGGCGCCCGGAGAACTCGTACTGCGTCGGGAAGGACTTGTCGATGGTGTAGCCCGAGGTCTCTTCGTCGAACACGTTGATTGCGTCCAGGCTGAGCTTCCAGGTGTCGTTCAGGCGGAAGCCGATCGACGCATCGGTCTGGCCGTAGGCATCGCGGTACACCGGGTACATGTTGAGATGGATGTACTCGACGTACTTGTCCTTGTAGTTGTAGGACACGCGTGCGTCGAAGCGATCATTCTCGTAGTACAGGGTGAAGTTGTAGGCCTTCTCCGCCAGCCCTTCGGGCGGGGTCGGGATATCCAGGTCCGAGGCGCCGGTCAGCGAGTTGTCCAGCTGGGTGTAGTTGGCATTGATGCCCCAGCCTTCCAGCGCCGGATGCAGCATCGACAGCGGCAGCTGGGCAACCAGCTCCACGCCGGTGACCTTGTAGGAGCCATCGGCATTGACCGGCTGGTAGACCTCGAAGTCGTAGTAGCCGTCCAGCGATCCGTTGGCGTTGAGCTTTTCCACGTTTGGCACGATGCCGGTCAGTTCCTGCCGCACCACGCCGTCGATCTTCTTGGAGAAGTAGGACGCGGCCAACAGTCCGCCATTGTCGAGGTACTTCTCAAGGCCGATCTCCCACTGCCTGGCGGTGGTCGGCTTCAAGGCGGGGTTGCCGTCCATGAAACGGAAGCTGCTCCAGCTCACCGTGCGCCGATAGGCGATGTCGGTCAGCGACGGACGCATGAGCGTTTCCGATGCCGCCGCGCGCAGCACCAGGCCGTCAGCCACCTCGGCGGTCATGTTGAAGCTGGGCAGCAGGTCGCTGTAGTCGCCGCTGCTGGAGATCGGCGTGGGCGTGTAGCCACTGCTGCCATCGGCATTCTGCACCGGGTGGAAGCCAGCCGAATCGACCTTGGTATCGATGGAGCGCACGCCCAGGTTGGCGTATACCGGCACGCTGCCGATGTCGACGTAGAAGTCGGCCATGGCGTACAGGGCGAGCGTCTTCTCGTCCACCTGGTAGAACTGGCCATCGTCCAGCGGGGTTTCGAAACCGGGATAGCGGAAGGTGCGGCGCGCGTAGCTGTTGGACACCTGCTGCCAGTCCAGGTTGCTTGGCCTGTAGCTGCCACCGGGGACGATATCGCTGATCCAGCCGGGGTTGCTGTCGGCCAGCGTGCGGGTGTTCACCCAGTCGACGCTGCCGGCTCCGGGGCCCTGGATCTTGGTGTTGCCGAACTCGCGCTCCTTCGACTTGTCGGTATACCGTGCACCGAACTTGACGCTGGTCAGCGCCGGCAGGAAGGCCAGCTCCAGCGACTTGCGGAAATCCAGCTGTGCGGCGTACTTGTCGTCCTTCACCCGCTCGATCTCGGTCTCGTAGGCCTCGAACAGGTACTGGTCGGCGGAGTTGTACATGTCGAATCCGTTCGACGCGGCGCTGGCCAGCGTCTCACCGCCATTGGCGGTCCAGCGGGTGCGCGACGGTGCGTAGGCCACGTGCTTGAGGTTGGCGTAGTCCGAATCGCGACGTGCGCCGGAGTAACCGACCAGTGCGTCGATCTCCCAGCCGCCCACGCTCCAGTCCAGCTTGCTGCTGAACTGGCGGTAGTCGGTGTTGGCGAACCGCTCCTTGCTGAGGATCTCGTGCTGGGTGGCGGTGTAGGACACATCGCGCAGCACCACCATGCCGTACTTCGACAGCGTGTCCGCGTCGTAGCCATGGATGGTGTCCAGCGTGCTGATGCTGGATGCGGAGTAAGCGGCGGCATCGTATTCGTCTTCGTGCGTGTCGTAGCCGCCGAACATCGCATCGAAACTGAGCGAGAAGGTATCGCTGGGCTTGAACTGCAGCGACGCGGTGGCGCCCCACTGGTCCTGCTCGTTGAGATAGATGCGGTCGCCAACCTTGTCCTGGAAGATGATGCGGTTGGTTTCGTCCTTGTCCATGCGGTCGTTGACGATGATGCCGGCATCGCGTGCCAGCACCGCGGCGGCCTGCGATGACCGCGTACCCGAGGCTTCAAGGAAGCGCCCCATCGGGCGGAAGTTGATGCCCGAATTGGAATCGGTACGGTTGGTTCGCTTGGCCTTGGAAAAAGAGACCAGGCCGCCCCAGTCGCCCCAGGTGTCGCTGGCCAGGAACGAGATCTTCGGGTCGTTCTTGCCGTTGATCGAGTTGTTCGCCACCTCGGCGGAGGCACTGAACTTCGGCTCGTTGTAGTCGAAGGGTTTGGCGGTCTCGATGTACACCGAACCGGCGATGCCGCCTTCTTCGTCGGCGGCGGTCGGTGACTTCTGCACGGTGACGTTCTGCACCACGTCCGAGGCGAAGATATCGAACTGCACATCCCGTCCGCCACTGCCCGAGGCGGTGGACAGGTTGTTGATCGAGACGTGGGTGAACTCGGCGGGCAGGCCGCGTACGCTGACCTTGCTGCCCAGTCCCTTGTTGCGTTCGATGGTCACGCCGGGCATGCGCTGCAGGGCTTCGGCCAGGTTCTGGTCGGGGAAGTCCGCCACGTCGGTGGCGACGATGGAATCGGAAAAGCCGATGTTGCTGCGCTTGAGGTCGACCGCGCGTTCCAGGCTCCTGGCATAGCTGCCGGTGACGCTGACGGTGTCCAGCTGCTGCATCGCCGCTGCTGCATCGCCGCCGGCCGCCGCCGGCACGGCGTCGTCAGCCAGCGCCTGGATGGGCAGGGCGGCGGCGCCACCGATCAACACCGCACGCACGGCGCGGGACAAAAGCTTTGCATGGGGGGCGCGGATCGGCGCCTCCCGGAAGGTGTTGCGCATCGGATGTTCCCCATTGCCCTGTGAGTGCGTGCCGCGCGCCAATGCGCGGATGCGCACCTGGCCCTTGCACGGCCGTGCCGGTAACCGGCCGCACAGAGACTAGGGGGGAATTGTTAAGGGGATGTTGCGGTGCGCGGGCGACGTGCGCCGATCCACAGGCCGATGCCCAACTGCAATGGCAGCGAGATGATCAGCAACAGCACGAACCAGCGCGGGAAGTCATTGCCCATGTCCCACGCGGCCCACAACGATGCAGCGGTGATCAGCAGCCAGACCGTCGCCGCATGGCTGCGCGGCCAGCACGGTGCGTAGTACGCCGCAAAGCCGATCGCCGCGATACCGCCGAGCACGGTGAAGGCAAGGTCGAAGCCCAATTGCACGGCGCCATTGCCATGCAGGCCGAGCAAGGGTGGCAGCCAGCTGGCCACGGTGGTGACCAGGGCCAGTGACAGCAGCGCCCCGGCCAACGCGAGCAGGGAAAGCAGGAGGGTCTTGAGGGCGGGCATCATGCGCCCATTGTAGAGGGCCTGGGCAGCCCTCACGCCTTGCCGGCCGCCTGCAGGGCGGCGAACTCTTCATCGCTGAACAGCCGTGAGCGCAGCAGGAAGCGGACGTTCTCGCCATTCTCCAGCGAGAACATGCCGCCGCGTCCGGGCACGACGTCGATGATCAGCTGGGTGTGCTTCCAGTACTCGAACTGCGACGGATTGATGTAGAACGGCGCCTGGCCGATCTCGCCGAGCAGCACATCGCGGTCGCCGACGATGAAATCGCCCTGCGCGAAGCACATCGGCGAAGACCCATCGCAGCAACCACCGGACTGATGGAACAGCAGTGGCCCGTGGCGCATGCGCAGTTTCTCGATCAGCTGCAGGGCCGCCAGGGTGGCCATTACCTGGACAGGGAGAGGAGGCATCGGCGGCTCCAGCAAAGTGGCATGGCCGCCGGTCCGCGGGAGAGGAGACCGGAGCGGCGGCCATGCGCGGTGGGTCAGGCGGCGAAGTCCAGCACGACGCGGCCTTCGATCTTGCCGGCATGCATGCGCGCGAACACGTCGTTGACGTTTTCCAGCGTGTCGGTGCTGACCGTCGCGGCGACCTTGCCTTCGGCGGCAAAGCGAAGGGATTCCTGCAGGTCCAGACGGGTGCCCACGATCGAGCCGCGCACCGTCACGCCATTGAGCACCATGCCGAAGATGTCCAGCGGGAAGTTGCCCGGCGGCAGGCCGTTCAGGGCTACCGTACCGCCGCGGCGGACCATGCCCAGTGCCTGCTCGAACGCCTTTGGCGAAACCGCAGTGACCAGGGCGCCATGGGCCCCGCCGATCTCTTTCTTCAGGAACGCGGCGGGATCGGTGGTCGATGCGTTGACCGTCACCGTGGCGCCGAGGCGCTCGGCCAGCCGCAACTTGCCATCGTCCACGTCCACCGCTGCCACGTTCAGCCCCATCGCCTTGGCGTACTGCACCGCCATGTGGCCCAGTCCACCCACGCCGGAGACCACCACCCAATCGCCCGGCCGGGTGTCGGTGACCTTCAGTCCCTTGTACACGGTGACACCGGCGCAGAGGATCGGTGCGATCTCGACGAAGCCCACTTCCTTGGGCAACAGGCCGACATAGTTGGCATCGGCCAGCGCGTACTCGGCGAAACCGCCGTTGACCGAATAGCCGGTATTGCGCTGCGACTCGCACAGCGTCTCCCAACCCCCCAGGCAGTGTTCGCAGTGGCTGCATGCCGAATACAGCCAGGGGATGCCGACCCTGTCGCCTTCCTTGACATGGCTGACCCCTGCGCCGACGGCGATGACGTGGCCCACGCCCTCATGGCCGGGAATGAACGGTGGGTTCGGTTTGACCGGCCAGTCACCCTCGGCGGCGTGCAGATCGGTATGGCAGACGCCGCAGGCTTCGATCTTGACCAGGATCTCGCCCGCCCCCGGGCGCGGCACGGCGACTTCTTCGATGACCAATGGCTTGCCGAATTCACGGACGACGGCAGCTTTCATGGTGGATTGCATGCGTGGATCTCCGTAGTGCGTTGGAAGACAGGGTGGCGCCGGCAGCGCGCCGGCGCCTTGATCGCGATCAACTCAGAAGAAGCCGAGCTTCCTGGGTGAATAGCTGACCAGCAGGTTCTTGGTCTGCTGGTAGTGGTCGAGCATCATCTTGTGGTTTTCGCGGCCGATGCCGGACTGCTTGTAGCCACCGAAGGCGGCGTGGGCGGGATAGGCGTGGTAGCAGTTGGTCCACACGCGGCCGGCCTGGATCGCGCGGCCCATGCGGTACAGCCGCGAGGCATCGCGGCTCCACAGCCCTGCCCCCAGCCCGTAAAGCGTGTCGTTGGCGATCTCCAGCGCCTCTTCCTCGGTCTTGAAGGTGGTCACTGACACCACCGGTCCGAAGATCTCCTCCTGGAACACGCGCATCCTGTTGTGGCCCTTGAACACGGTCGGCTTGACGTAGTAACCGCCGGCCAGGTCACCGTCGAGCCTGGCCTGTTCGCCCCCGATCAGCACCTCGGCCCCCTCCTGTCGGCCGATATCGATGTAGGACAGGATCTTTTCCAACTGCTCGGAAGAAGCCTGTGCGCCCACCATGGTGCCCGGATCGAGCGGATTGCCCTGCTTGATCGCGGCCACGCGCTTGAGCGCCCGTTCCATGAACTTCTCGTAGATGGATTCCTGGATCAGCGCGCGCGATGGGCAGGTACACACTTCGCCCTGGTTGAAGGCGAACAGCACGAAGCCTTCCACGGCCTTGTCGAGGAAGTCATCGTCTTCGGCCATCACGTCGGCGAAGAAGATGTTGGGTGACTTGCCACCCAGTTCGAGCGTTACCGGGATCAGGTTCTGGCTGGCGTACTGCATGATCAACCGCCCGGTGGTGGTCTCCCCGGTGAAGGCGATCTTGCCGATGCGCGGATTGCTGGCCAGCGGCTTGCCCGCCTCCAGGCCGAAACCGTTGACTACGTTCAGCACCCCGGCGGGCAGCAGGTCGCCGATCACTTCCATCAGCACCAGGATCGAGGCAGGCGTCTGCTCGGCCGGCTTGAGCACCACGCAGTTGCCGGCGGCCAGCGCCGGGGCCAGTTTCCAGGCCGCCATCAGCAGGGGAAAGTTCCAGGGGATGATCTGCCCGACTACGCCCAGCGGCTCATGGAAATGGTAGGCGATGGTGTCCTTGTCGATCTCCGACAGGCTGCCTTCCTGGGCGCGTACCGCGCCGGCGAAGTAGCGGAAGTGGTCTGCCATCAGCGGGATATCAGCGTTGAGCGTCTCCCGGATCGGCTTGCCGTTGTCCCAGGTCTCGGCGTGGGCGAGCAGGTCCAGGTTCTCTTCGATGCGGTCGGCGATGCGGTTGAGGATGTTGGCGCGATCGGTGGTGGAGGTTTCGGCCCAGCCCCGCTTGGCCGCATGTGCTGCATCCAGTGCCGCCTCGATGTCATCGGCATTGGAGCGCGCTACCTCGGTGAACACCTTGCCGGTGATTGGCGTGGTGTTTTCGAAGTACTGCCCGCTGCGCGGTGCAACCCACTGTCCACCGATGAAATTCTCATAGCGCGGCTTGAACAGGGAACCCGGATGGGTGGCGTGTGGGTGGGTCGAGGCAACGGCGTTCATGGCTTGCTCCAGTCAATGGCCCGGATCGCCCGGGATGTGCCATGACAGCGCAAGGACGATGCCAACTCCGCGCATGCTGCGCCGCGTCATGTGCTGCGGCGTTGTTGCAACGGAGACATCCAGTGAGGATTGCCGCAGTGCGTCAGGGCCGGTGATTGCGCGGTAACGCGCGCTGTGCTGTTAATCGGAACAGAGCCCGCTACAACTGTCGCAGATTGCGACACTGGAGACTGTCGATGTCCCCACAAGCCACCCCCGAACGCCTCGGCAGCGCGCGCTTGGCCTTCTTTGAACGCGGAGCAGCGCCGGTGGGCGCGATTCCTGACGCGATCCTGCACTCGTGGCAACGTTGCCAGCGGCATGGCTTGGCAGTGCACGCGCAACCCCACGTGGAACCGATAGCCGCGTCACGGCTGCGCGAGCTGCGGCAGCGACGCGAGCGCCTGTGGACGCTGGCCCGCCCGGAAATGGACGGCCTGGCGGCGGGGCTGGCAAGCAGCGGCGGCATCGTGCTGCTGACCGACGAAGATGGCTGGGTGCTGGATGCGGAAGGCAGCACCGGTTTCCTGGACCGCGCCGGCCGGGTGGCCCTGATGCCGGGAGTACGCTGGGACGAACACACCGTGGGTACCAATGCCATCGGCACGGCGATCGTGGAGGGGCGCGCCTTGCAGGTCCGTGGCGGTGAACACTACTTTGCCCCGCACGGCATCCTGACCTGCTCGGCCACGCCGATCTTCGATCCCCATGGCCAGCGCATCGGCGTGCTGGATATCTCCGGCGACGCGCGGCAGCCACACCTGCACGCACTGGCGTTGGGCAGGCAGGTGGTGGACCAGATCGAGCACCGCGCGTTCGAACGCGGCCTTGAGGGCTGTGAGCTGGTGCGCCTGCACCACCAGCCGGCGCTGCTGGGCAGCGCGCGCGAGGGCGTGCTGGGCTTCCGCAACGGGCGCATGGTGGCGGCCAACCGCGCAGCGCTGGCACTGTTCGGCCTGGAGCGGCATGACATCGGCCAGGCTACCTACGAAGCCCTGTTCGACCAGCCGCTGTCGCGCCTGCACGACGACGGCATGTTGCAGGACCGGCAAGGGCGCGTGCTGCATGGCCACGTCCAGGCGCAGGCCGTCCAGGCCCGCGCGCGCCGTCCGGCAATGGACGCGGCACCGCCGGTTCCGGTTACCGCAGCCTCGGGGACGCCGACCCTGGCCTTCGACCCCGGCGCGGAACAGCGGCTGTCGCAGGCGCTGCGCGTATTGCACGCGGGCTTGCCGGTGCTGGTCCAGGGCGAGACCGGAACCGGCAAGGAAGTGTTCGCACGCGAACTTCACCGTCGCTGCGTCCGCGCGCAGCGCCCGTTCGTGGCAGTGAACTGTGCGGCACTTCCGGAAGGCCTGATCGAATCGGAGTTGTTCGGCTACGAGGAAGGGGCTTTCACCGGTGCACGCCGGCAAGGCAGCCAGGGCTTGCTGCGGCAGGCGCAGGGCGGGGTGCTGTTCCTCGATGAGATCGGCGACATGCCGCTGTCGTTGCAACCGCGCCTGCTGCGCGTGCTGCAGGAGCGCGAGCTCTCGCCACTGGGCGGCGGCAAACCGGTGAAGCTGGACTTCGCCCTGGTATGTGCCAGCCATCGCGACCTGTCGCTGGCAATGGCCGCCGGCGGTTTCCGCGCGGACCTGTTCTATCGGATCGCCGACCACGTGGTGGTGCTGCCGCCGCTGCGTGAGCTGGCTGCTGACCGCAGGTCCCTGGTACTGACGCTGTGGCAGCCGCTGGCGCAGGGACGACAGCTGTCCACGCAGGCGCTGGAGCTGCTGGCTGGCTACGATTGGCCCGGCAACCTGCGCCAGCTGCAGGCCTGCCTGCGCACCCTGGCCGCGCTGAGCGACCCGGGCGGGCGGGTTGACGTGGAGCAGTTGCCTGCACAACTGCGCGAGGGGAACGTTGCTGCCCGGCCGCCGTCTGCCGCCTGCCGGTCCATGGATGCGATCACCGAACAGGCCATGCGCGATTCACTGGACGCCTGTGCAGGCAACGTCAGTGCTGCAGCCAAGCGGCTGGGCATCAGCCGCAGCACGCTGTATCGGCGGTTGGGCAAGCACTAGCGCCGGTGCATGGGCGTACAGCGGCGCGGCGGGTCCAGGACCCGTTGCTCCCGTCCTGGACATGGCCGCATGGACCAGCCTGCCGCGCAGGCTGTTTCGTTCAGCCTGCCAGCACCGACGCGGCGCGGGCCAGTTCTTCGATGGCCGCCCAGTCGCGGCTCTGCAGCAGCGCTGCGGTGGTCAGCCACGAGCCGCCCACGCACAGCACGTTGGGCAGGTGCAGGAACTGCGGTGCGGTCTGTGCACTGATGCCGCCGGTCGGACAGAAACGCACGTCGGCGAACGGACCGGCCCAGGCCGACAGCAGCGGCGCGCCGCCCGCCTGCACGGCCGGGAAGAACTTGAAGGTATCCAGGCCCTGCTCCAGGCCGTGCATCAGTTCGGAAGACGTGGCCACGCCCGGCAGGAACGGCAGGTCGACATCGCGTGCGGCCGCATACAACCGATCGGTCGCACCCGGGGATACGGCAAAACGGCCGCCAGCGTCCTTCACCTGCTGCATCTGCGCGGCAGTCAGTACCGTGCCGGCACCGATCACGGCATCCGGCACCGCTTCGGCCATCGCCCTGATTGCTTCCATCGCGCGAGGCGTGCGCAGGGTCACTTCCACCACCGGCAGGCCACCGCGGAACAATGCCTGTGCCACCTGCACGGCATCATCCACGTCGTCAGGGGTGAACACCGGAATCACCGGTGCAAGTTTCAGTACCGCGCGTACGCGCGGATCAGCGCCGGACATCGAAACGCTCCTCGCCCACCAGGGCCAGCACGTCAGCTTCGCTGACAGGATTGAAATCGCCGGGGATCGAATGCTTCAGGCCACCGGCGGCCAAGCCGAAACGCACGGTGGCGTCGGCATCGAAGCCGCGCATGATGCCATGCAGGATGCCGGCGGCGAACGCATCACCGCCGCCGATGCGGTCGACGATGCCCTGCAGCTGGCGTACCGGCGCCTGCGCGCGCGTGCCATCACGGCCCAGCAGCAGTGCGCCCAGGGCATGGTGGTCCACGCTGAGTGCCTTGCGCTGCGTGCAGGCCATCCACTGCAGCCGGGGGAAAGCCCCGAACGCAGCGGCTGCCGCGGCCTCGACGCGATCGACCACGTCGTCCTGCGCGAACGGCAGGCCCAGGACGACTTCGATGTCGCGGTAATCGGCGAACACGATGTCGGCCTGCGCGAACAGTTCGTGCAGGATCGATTGCGCATCGCCGCCCCAGCGTTGCCACAGCTTCGGGCGGAAGTTGCCGTCGAACGAAACACGCACCCCCTGGGCACGGGCGGCACGCGCGGCGGCCAGCGTGGCCTGCGCGACATCCGCTCCCAACGCCGGGCTGACGCCGGACAGGTGCAGCCAGTCGGCACCGGCAAGCAGCGCCGGCCAGTCATAATCGGCGGCGGCACTGAGCGCGAACGCGGAACCGGCGCGATCGTAGACCACTTCACTGGCGCGCTGCACGGCGCCGGTGGTCAGGAAGTACAGCCCCATGCGGGCATCGGCCTGCAAGCGCACGCCGCGGGTATCCACGCCATGCCGGCGCAGCTCACCCAGCGCGTGCGCGCCCAGCGGATTGTCGGCAACGGTGCTGGCCATGGCCACGTCGTGGCCGAAATGGGCCAGCGAAACGCCCACGTTGGCTTCCGCCCCCCCCACGTGCACATCCAGCCGCGGCGACTGCAGCAGCAGCTCGCGACCCGGTGCGCCCATCCTCAACAGCAGTTCCCCGAAACAGACCACTCGACTCATCGGATGTCCTCGTTGCCCTTGCCCCAGCATCGCGTTGGGGCGGGCCTGATGGAACCACGCACCCCGCGTGGATCTTGGCTATCGGTGTCATTCTGGCCGCAGCCAGCCTCCCGTCTACCTTACAGGAATGTCGAAATCATTGTCCTGCAAGCATCTCCGGGACATTACAAATCTGTTGCGCTGCAAGATGCCCGATCCTGAAGGTGCTGTTAACGTCCGCCATGACCAGCGGTGTCATCTTGCTGATATCGCATTGTGAACCAGACCTTTGGGAGAGGGAAAGGCCATGAATTCTCGTATCAGAACTAAAAAGACACCGGTTACCTTGTTGGCCCTGTCCATCGGCCTGGCGCTGGGCGCCACCGCCAATGCGCAGCAGGCCGGCAGCGCGACCGACCTGGATACCGTCACCGTCACCGGTTACCGCGCCAGCGTGGAGAAGGCGCTGGACATCAAGCGCGGCGAAGCCGGCGTGGTTGATGCCATCGTCGCCGAGGACATCGGCAAGTTCCCCGACCTCAACCTCGCCGAGTCGCTGCAGCGCATCCCCGGCGTGGTCATCACCCGCGATGCCGGCGAGGGCCGCAGCATTTCGGTGCGCGGCCTCGGCCCGGACTTCACCCGCGTGCGCATCAACGGCATGGAGGCCCTCACCACCGTCGGTGCCGGCGACCAGAGCGGCGGCACCAACCGTGGCCGCGGCTTCGACTTCAACGTATTCGCCTCGGACCTGTTCTCGCAGCTGATCGTGCGCAAGACCGCCTCGGCCGATGTCGAAGAAGGTTCGCTGGGCGCAACCGTCGACCTGCGCACTGCCCGTCCGTTCGACTACGACGGCTTCACCTTCGCTGCCAGCGGCCAGGGCAGCTTCAACGACATGGCCGACAAGGCCGACCCGCGCGTTGCCGCGCTGATTGCCAACACCTTCGCCGATGGCACCTTCGGTGCCCTGTTGTCGGTGGCCTACTCCGAACGCCAGGCACTGGAGGAAGGTTCCAACACCGGCCGCTGGGCCAACGGCCCGAGCAATGGTGGGTTCTCCCCCGACTCGCCGTTCGCCGAGGCCAACAGCGCCGACGTGTTCCATCCGCGTTTCCCGCGCTACGTGCAGATGGAACATGAGCAGAAGCGCCTGGGCGTGACCGGCTCGCTGCAGTGGAAGCCGAGCGACCGTACCGAGATCTCGCTGGACACCCTGTACTCGAAGATCGATGCCGACCGCGATGAACATTACATCGAAGCCATCTCCTTCAGCCGCTCCGGCACGGGCAAGCCACAGACCATCGTGCGCAATGGCGAGGTGCGCGACAACGCACTGGTCTACGGTGAGTTCGACAACGTAGACATCCGCAGTGAAAACCGGCATGACGAATGGAGCACCGAGTTCAAGCAGGTCAGCCTGAACCTGGACCACCGCTTCAGCGATGCCTTCCAGATCTCCGGCAAGCTGGGCACCTCGCGCTCGAAGCACGAGAACCCGGTGCAGACCACCATCATCATGGACAAGTACGATGTCGATGGTTACAGCTACGACTACCGCGGCAACAAGAACCAGCCGATCATCAACTATGGCGTAGATCCGACCGACCCCAACGGCTGGCAGCTGGCCGAAATCCGCCTGCGCCCGCAATCGGTGGACAATGATTTCGACACCGCGCAGCTGGACTTCAACTGGAACATCAGCCCTGGCTTCCGTTTGAAAGGCGGCGTGCTGGCCAAGAACTACACCTTCAGCACGGTCGAACTACGCCGTGCCAGCGAACTGGAGGTGCCTGGCTTCGATGGCGGCAGCCTGATCGTGCCGCCGGAGTACACCCAGCAGTCCGGCCTGAAGGGCATCAGCGGTTCGCCGTCGAACTGGGTGGTGCCGGACCTGGACGCGGTCGCCGACCTGTTCGACATCTACGGCAATTCCGGTTCCTTCGCCGTCGCACCGCGGTTGAACAACAGCCGCAGCGTGGAAGAGAAGGATCGTGGCGTGTGGTTGATGGGCGAGTTCTCCACCGACCTCGGCTCGATTCCGCTGTCGGGCAACTTCGGCGTGCGCTACGTGGAGACCAAGCAGGAGTCCACCGGCTACGCGACCATCGGCGGCGTCCCGGAACTGACCACCACCAGCCGCAAGTACAGTGACACCCTGCCCTCGTTCAACCTGGTCGCCGAAGTGGCTCCGGACTTCCTGGTCCGCCTCGGTGCGGCCAAGGTGATGACCCGTCCGGGCCTGGGCTTCCTGACCCCGGGCGTGACCGTGGCGGTGGCCGGCGGCGCGCGTACGGTGGGCGGCGGCAACCCGAACCTGGATCCGATCCGCGCCACCAACGTCGACCTGGGCTTCGAGTGGTACTTCAATGAGGGGGCGATGCTGGGGCTGGGGCTGTTCTACAAGGACATCGAGTCCTTCGTGCAGACCACCCGCGACGTGCGTCCCTATTCCAGCAGTGGCCTGCCGGCCAGCCTGCTCGATGGCACCGGCGCCACGGTCAACGATGAGTTCACCTTCAGCATTCCGCTCAACACGCCCGGCGGCGAGCTGCATGGTATCGAAGCCAACTACACCCAGCCCTTCACCTTCCTGCCCGGCAAGTGGTCGAACCTGGGCGCGCAGCTGAACTACACGTGGGTTGAATCCAAGATCCAGTATCTCAACGGGCAGGGCGAGCCGGTGATGAAAACCGACCTGACCGGCCTGTCGAAGTCCTCCTGGAACGCCACGCTGTTCTACGAAGGCGAGGTGTTCGCCGGCCGCATCTCGGCGACCAACCGCGATGACTACCTGACCCAGGCGCCCGGCCAGGAAGTCGGTTTCAACCTGGACGGCTACCACGGGATGACCGGCACCACGGTCGTCGATGCTTCCGTGCGCTACAAGATCAGCGACGCGCTGGAGCTGAGCCTGGAAGGCATCAACCTGACCAACGAAGGGTCTGACGAGTGGGTGTATTCGCCACTCACCGGGCGCCTGCCGCTGCAGTACACCGAGACGGGCCGCCAGTTCCTGCTTGGCGTGCGTTACAAGTTCTGATCGGCCGCGCATACCGGTGGCATGCAGCCTTGCCACCGGTATGCGCCACGGACGCCTGCGACACCGTGCCTGCTGCTGCGGCGCAAGATGCCTGCGCTGCGGTTGCTTTGCTACGTTCCCGTGACCTGCGGTGTCAGCAAGACGTTGCGCCGAGGCAGCGTTCCGGGGAAAGGCCGGAACGCCGCCTGCTGCATCCACGCACGCTTGAGGACACCCTGGGAGGGGAAACGAGATGGATTTTCCGCACGCCTGCCGTCGCGCCACCGGACATGCGCCGGCCACCCTGCTTGCCTTGTCGATTGCGCTGGCCCTGGCCAGCACCGCCGCCGCCCAGCAGACGCCGGAGGCCGCCGCCGGCGGCCCCACCGCCGTGGACCTGGACAAGGTCGAGGTCAAGGCCACTTATCGCGAAAGCCTGCAGCAGTCGCTGGATGAGAAGCGCTACAGCGTCGAGCAGGTAGATGCGATCTACGCCGAGGACATCGGCAAATTCCCGGACCTCAACCTGGCCGAGTCGATGCAGCGCATCGCCGGCGTATCCATCGACCGCGAAGGGGGCGAGGGCCAGCAGATCTCCGTGCGTGGACTGGGATCGGACTTCACCCGCGTGCGCATCAATGGGCTGGAAGCCTTGTCCACGGCCGGCAGCGGCACCGCCGGTGTAAACCGTAGCCGCGGATTCGATTTCAATACCTTTGCCTCCGAGCTGTTCAGCCGGGTCAAGGTCAGCAAGACCCAGTCGGCGCAGGCCGACGAAGGTTCGCTGGGCGCCACGGTGGACCTGCGTGCGTCGCGCCCGTTCGATTTCGATGGCTTCCAGGCTTCGCTCAATGGCCAGTATGGCTTCAACGAACTCTCGCGCAGCAAGGATCCGCGCATGTCCGCCCTGCTCAGCAATACCTGGGCGGACGGGCGTTTCGGCGCATTGATGTCGGTTGCATACAGCAAGCGCACCATCTTCGAGGAAGGCTACAACCCGGTGCGCTGGGAGCATGGCAACCATCGCAACTCCAACCAGAGCAATGCCGCCAACAACGGCACCTATGGTTTCTGCAGCCCGCTGGGCTATGACCCGCAGACACCGCGCAACCCGCTGGCGAACGAAACCGCTGCCGGCACGGGCAGCGCCGCCGACCAGGCGCGCAACAATGGCTGGGGCAGCTACGGCATCGACGCCGCGCATTGTGGTCCCGGCCTGGACCGCCCGGCTGCGACCGCCGGGAACATCGCCGCCTACGAGACCGCTACCAACGCCTGGATACCGCGCTACCCGCGCTACATCCGCACCGAGCACGAAATCAAGCGCCTGGGCGTGACGGGTGCGCTGCAGTTCAAGTTCAGCGACGACAGCCTGCTCAACCTGGACCTGATGTATTCCAGGCTGGACAAGGACCAGCGCGAGGACTCGCTGGGCGCCAACCTGCATCGCACCGCCCAATACGGTGGCAAGACCCAGATCGTGGTCCGCGAGGCCGAAGTCGATGACCGCAACCGCCTGGTCTACGGCGTGTTCGACAACGTCGACTTCCGCACCGAATCGACCGCCATCGAGGAAAGCACCGAGTTCAAGCAGGTCAGCCTGAACTTCGAACACCGCTTCAACGATGCGGTGCGGCTGGATGCGCTGGTCGGCCATTCGGCATCCAGCTTCGAGCGCCCGGTGTTCTCGATGGTCAGCTTCGACAACAGCAACCTGGATGGCTTCGTGCTGGATGGGCGCGGAAACGCCAGCATGCCGTCGATGCACTTCCCCTTCGCACTGAACGATCCCAATGCGTGGCAATGGCTGGGTTATGGCACCGCGCCGGTCAATGCCAACGGCACCGCGCAGGGCAGCAACATCAGCGAAGTACGCCTGAACCCGAACTACGTCGACAACCAGTTCGACACGGCCAAGGTCGACCTGACCTTCAACATCTCGCCGACCTTCACCCTGCGTGGTGGCCTTGCCTACAAGGACTACGACATGAGCACGCAGGAGTACCGCAACATCAGCTACGGGCGCCTGTCGCAGGCACTGCCCGACGGCACCGGCGTGGGTGACCTGGGCACCACGCTCAATGGCTTCGGCAGGAGCCTGGACGGTGCGGTGCCGTCGAGCTGGCTGATTCCGGATTTCAAGCGCGTGGCCGAGCTGCTGGACATCTATTGCAACTGCGACACCGGCAACCTGGGCGGTGACTACCGCCTGGCCGGCGTCGGTCACTTCGGTTCATCCAACAACAACTTCGACGTCAACGAGAAGAGCCATGCCAGCTACCTGCAGCTGGACTTCAACACCGACCTGTGGGGCAAGCCGTTCCGCGGCAACATCGGCATGCGCTACGTGCAGACCCGGATCACCGCCGACGGCTATGCACCGTGCCAGGCTGCCGACAGTGGTGACCTGTCCGGGGCATGCGAGCCGTTCCTAGGCGTGGCCAGCGCAACGGCCGATGCCGGCGAACGCCTGCTGGTCGGCACCCGCGTTGGCCACAAGTACGACGACTGGCTGCCCTCGCTCAACCTCGCATGGGACCTGACCGACACCTTCGTGCTGCGTTTCGGCGCGGCCAAGACCATGGCCCGCCCGACCCTGTCCAACCTGTCGCCCAGCGTCAGCGGCGGGCCGAGCGCCTTCCTTGACGAAGACCGCTACTACTCGATCAACCTGGGCAACCCGAAACTGGATCCGTTCCGCTCCACCAACTACGACCTGAGCGCGGAATGGTACTTCCAGGAGGGCGCGCTGCTTTCGGCCGCGGTGTTCTACAAGGACATCGAGACCTACGTGCAGCGCACCCGGCTGCTCACCACCTGGGCGGACATGGGCTACTCGCTGGACCTGCTGCCGACGGGCTTCAGCCCCAACACGCTGTTCAACGTGCAGAGCTACTTCAACACCCCGGGCGGCCCGCTCAAGGGCTATGAACTGACCTACCAGCAGCCTTTCAGCTTCCTGCCGGGCTTCTGGCGCAACTTTGGCATCCAGCTGAACTACACGCACGTGGACTCGAAGATCCAGTACCTGTTCAGCTCGGGCAGCGGCAACACCATCGTCACCACGTACACCGAGAACGACCTGCTGAACCTGTCGCCGAACTCGTACAACGCAACCCTGTACTACGACGATGGGCGTTTCAGCGCCCGCGTTTCCACCAGCTACCGCGATGCCTACATCAACCAGATCCTGGCCCAGGAGAACGTCTGGGACCTGGATGGCAACCCGTTGGCTACCGGCGACGTGACCGGCAAGTACAGCGTGGAGAACGTGGACTTCAACATGTCGTGGAAGTTCAACGACAACCTGACCATGAGCTTCGAAGCGATCAACCTGCTGGACACCGCCGACGAACGTTACGTGGATTCGTCGCTTTCCCTGCCTGACCGTTATACCCAGACCGGCCGCCAGTATTACGTTGGCCTCCGCTACAAGTTCTGAGCGTGAACGCATTCGCCCGTTGTCGAAAGGAAGGTTCCATGCCGCACCCATCCATCGCCGTCGCCTCCTCGCCCCGCCGTGGCCTGCTTGCCCTGGCCATCGCGCTGATCGCTTCGCCAGCCATGGCGGCGGAACCGCCGACGCTGCTGTTCCATGTCGATGCCGGCAAGGGACTGGAAGCGGAGGTCGCCCACGGCGACCCGGTGCCGAACTTCCGCGACAAGGTGCAGGTGGTCGACGATGGTGCGCGCGGCAAGGCGATCCAGTGGGAGGACGATGGCGTGCTGTCCTGGGACGCGCCGGGCAACATCCTGGCCCAGCGCGGCACGCTGGCATTCGACTGGCGCCCACGCTATGCGGTCGGCGAGACGCCGTTCGTGATCTTCCGCGTTGGCTATGCCGACCATAGCAGCTGGGACATGGCGTGGCTGCGCATCGACTGGAACGGGCATGGTTTCGATGCGTTCGTCACCGACGCCAACCTGGCGCGCACCCGCGTGTCCTTCAAGCTGCCGCAGGACCCTCGCCCGGACCAGTGGATGCACCTGGCCTTTGGATGGGACGAAGACCTCGGGGTACGGCTGTTCGTCGACGGCAAGGAAGTGGCCCGGGTCGATGCCACGGCGGACTATGACGCGGCACTGGACCAGCTCGGCCTGGCAGGCCGGGTGATGGCGCCTTACCAGGTGCAAAGCCGCTACAACTTCCTGCGCGGCAGCGATTTCCAGCACATCCGTGTCTACGACCGCCTGCTCGATGCACCGGCGGTGGCCGCGTTGGCGCGTGGCCAGGCGGTGTCTACCGCCTTCGCCGCACCCACCGACGAACGCGCCTGGCGCCACCGTTTCGGCTGGGAAGGCGCTGCGCCGCCGGCGCTGGCCAGTGGCAACACCCGCATCCGCAAGGTCGAGTTCGCCGATACCAGGGACCTGAAGCAGTGGATGTGGAAGGCCACCGATGGCATCGCCGAAACCACCTGGCCCGGCGTGTACAACCGATCGCGGCTGCCCGGTCGCAACGACTACTTCCAGCTGCCGGACTGGAATACCTACGTCGAAGGCGGCCAGCACCTGGACCTGGCCCTGCCCGAGGGCGAGACGGTGAACCGCGTGGAAGTACGCGGCGCAGCGTTCGGCACCCTGGCCCACGGTGATGACGCCGCCAGTGCCAGCAAGGTACTGCTGCGCAGGCCGCAGGGCGTGGTCCGCAGCGTGGATGACATTCCTGCCCAGCGCGGCGGCGTGCTGCGCTTCTCCAACGTCGAACAGGAAACGCCGATCCAGGAAATCTGGGCCTACCACGTTGAAGATGGCGCCGAGCCGGAAGGCAGCGTCAAGCAGACCTATTTCATCGACAGCCAGGCATTGCCGGATTACACCAACCTCGATGCCCTGCGCCGCTACATCGACGGCCGCTACCCCGAGGCGGAACGCAGCACGGTGATGGCGCTGCCCAAGGGCGCCGGGTCGCGACGCCGCGATGCAGGCAGCCTGCCGGCGCAGCCGCGCCCGATCGTGCATGTGCTGGTTCCTTCCGGGGTGGGCGATGCGCCCGCGAACCAGCCATTGATCCGCAGTTGGGCGCACAGCTGGGAGAACATGCATGACGGACTGGATGGCGTTGCCATCGACCTGCCTGCGCTGGACCTGCCCGCCACCCACGATGGCCTGATCCCGCTCAACATCCGCATCAAGGATCCGATCTGGCCGGCGCGCGACATGATCGACGTGTCCGTTTCGGTGAAGCCGGGGCAGCAACGGACGGTGTTCCTGGACCTGCGCGACCGCATCCTCACCGCCGACAGCCTGTGGCTGAGCATCGCCTCGGCTGCGCCCGGCTTCGACGCGCGCGCGCTGGACGGTGCCGAAATCCGCATGGTGTTCAAGCCCCGCGCCGAAGCGATCAAGGAGCATGTAGCCGACCGCTTCAACCAGGTGCGCGACAACTGGGGGTTCCTGGTCGAAGAACACACCACCTCCAAGCGCCAGCGCCTGTATGCGCGCGTGTACGCCGACCTGAGCGACCTGCTGCGCGTCGACCCGGACCACGCACTGGGGCGCCTGTACTGGAACTACATCAGCTACAACAGCCAGGGCAAGCCACCGTTCACCGCCCCGGATGTCCCCAAGGGGGTGCCGGCCTGGGCATTCCACCAGACGCAGGACCTGAAATACGTGCGCCGTTTCATCGACTGGTGGATCGACAACCGCCAGGTCGGCTACGGCGATTTCGGCGGTGGCATCTCCGATGATTCCGACCTGACCCAGCAGTGGCCGGGGCTGGCGTTGATGGGTGTGCAGCCGGATCGCCTCAATGCCTCGCTGACCGCGTTGTCCGATGCGGTGTACCGCAACGGGATGTTCAGCAACGGGTTGAGCACCATCGAGACCGACGAGCTGCATTCCTACGAGGAAGGCATCAACACCAACAGCGCGATGCTGTACCTCAACTGGGGCGATCCACTCACCGTCGAGCGCCTGATGGAAACGGTGCGGGCGTTCGACGACAGGATCATCCTGCCCAACCCGCAGGGCCACCTGCTGTTCTCCAGCAACTGGTTCGGTGGCAACAAGGTCTATCGCGATCCGAACTGGCAATGGCAGAAGCCGTACTCGTTCCCGGTGCTGCATCCGGCGTTCCTGCTGGGCCAGTACAACGCCGACCCGACCGGTCGCCGGCTGGTCACCGGCCTGGCCGATGGTTATCTCGCCCACGCCCATAGCGACGACAAGGGCCAGTGGGTACTGCCCAACGAGATCGACTGGGCAACCGGCAAGACCCGCGGCGGTGAGCTCAACAACGGCTCTGGCAGCGGTGATGTCATGCACACCTTCTGGGCGGCCTGGCGCTGGACCGGAGATGACAAGTACCTCAAGGCGCTGGACTACCGCGTACAGCGCGGCGGCCCGGGCGCGCTGTCCAACCTGGGCGAGAACTTCGTCGAGGCGCTGGGGCGCCAGCAGGACTGGTATCCGAAGCTCACCGCCGACGCTGACAGCGGCAAGACGGGCTTTGCCAGCCTGATGGCCTGGCAGGCCACCGGCGATGTGAAATACATCGATGCACTGCACGTCGATGGCATCCAGGCCAAGGCACAACGCGAGTACATGAACACCGAGGGCCACTGGTGGTCGGACCGCGTGGAAGCGCCGAGCGAGTTCCTTCAACGCGCCCGCCTGGGCGGCATCGCGCTCAAGCGCAACCAGAGCTGGCCGGGGCATACGGTAAGCTGGCGCTTCGACCGTGACGATGCCGCCGAACAGGTGGCCCTGCTGGTGCATGCACCGTCGCGTGAGCGCTTCACCGTGACCAGCCATAACCTGTCCACGCGACCGATCAGCGCCGAGATGACCGGATGGAACGTGGCCAGCGGCACCTGGCGCGTGCGTAGTGGCGTGGATGCCGACGGCGATGGCCGCATCGATGGCAAGGCAGGCGAGCGCGAGGTGATGCTGGAGACCAGCGCCAGCACGCCCCTGCGGTTCCAGCCAGGCAGGACCGAAGTATTCGAGTTCGAGCTGATCGGCAAGGGCACGGTGGTGGAAACGCGCGCGGACCTGGGCGTGGGACGTGGCGACGTGCGGGTAGATGGGCGCCAGCTGCACGTGACCGTGCACAGCCTGGGCCATGTAGGCACCGGCGTGGGCGTGGCGGTGCTGGAAGACGTGCGTGGCCGCGAGATCGCACGGATTGAAGTGCCGGCGATGGAGGCACCGATCGACCTGCAGGCGAAGACCACCACGGTCAGCCTGCCACTGCCGGCGGGTGACCGCAGCGGCCTGCGCGTGCGCGTCGCGCTGGCCGACGGCGGTGAGGAAGTGACGCAGCTCAACAACATCGTCGCCGTGCCACCCCTGTAGCATCGGCCCGCATCTGTAGCGCCGGGCCATGCCCGGCGAGCGCGAAGCGCGGCCACCAGCCCGATCCTTCGGTGCCGCAGGCTATGCCGCGTCGGTATCCAACTGGTGCACCCGGCGCTGGTACCAGCCATCACCCAGCGGGTCGAACACCGTGCTGCGCTCCATCGGCCCCTGGTAGACATGCAGCGAGACCGCGATGTCGCCTTCGCTGGCGTTGCATAGCGTGTGGTACTCATGCGGTGGGATCAGGCTGCCCGCGCTGCCACGCCCGCCGTACAGCGTTTCCTGCGCGGCGAACCGGCAGCGTTCGCCATGCCGTTCCAGCAGCGCGTACGGGGTAACGACCAGTTCGCCGCGCCAGACTCCTTCAACGCACCACATTGCATCATGGTCATGCAGCGGCGTGCCCTGCCCCGGTCCCCAGCACATGGCGATGACGCTGTACCCGAGCCGCTGGCTGCGATGCAGTTCGCGGCGCGCATAACGGCCTTGTACCGGCCGATGCACGCAGGGGGGAAGTTCGATGCCAGGATCGCCGATGGCATTGCACAGGACCTGCTTCAACGCCGAGGTGATCGCCTTGGTATCGGCAAGGCTTACCGCTGCGTCAAGCGCAGCGATCAACCGCTCACGTCCGCGGAACGTCGGTGCTGTCGATATCTCTCCCATCTGCGCAGTGTAGGCGAGCCGGGTTAACAGTTTGTTCCAGCGCAGCCGACCACGTCGTGGATGAGCGAAATCTGCATGTTTTCGATGCAGATGGCCGAAAATGAGAGCGTTTCACGTGGCAACGGCGACAGCACCGGCGATTCAGAAGGTGCCGCGCTGCACGAAAGGCGCCTGCCCGTACAGCTCCCGCTCGCCGCCACGCGGGTCATCGGCCAGCGTGCTGTGGCGATCGAACAGCAGCGTCTGCCGCCGTGGCAGGCCATACGGCTCCCATTGCGGCAGGCCGCCATGGTTCGGATCCCCATGGCGGGCGAACGCGATCAAGGCGTCGCTCATCGCCGCCGCCACTGCACGCGCATCGTCGCCTGGGCCGGTACGTGAGCCGGGTTGCCCGGTATTGTCGAACACCAGCGGGATGTCCAGCGTATGGAACGCGCCGAACCTGCCGCCGTCCAGCGGCGAGCCCCAGTCCAGCTGGTAGGCCCAGGTAGGTGCCGCGCCAGCGGGCTGCCGTGCGCGCGCCTCCAGTTCCTCCACCGCACCGCGCCAGGAGCGGCCGGCGGTGGTGGCGGCGAAGAACACCTGCGATGGCGTGTAGTCCGGGTATAGCCGGCGATATCCGGCGATGATCCGTTGTGGCAGCAGGTCCACGTACTGCTCCTTCTCCAGCTTTGCCGGCAGCGTGTCCCAGGTGAGTTCGAAATTGCCCGGATCGTTGCCGAGGAAGGCGCGTGTCTCGTCGCGGGTATTGCCGATCACCATCGGAATGCGCGCGGACTGCTGCGGCGCGTCCGGCCAGAACGGGTGCCTCGGCAGCACCACGTCGTCCAGTACCGGGCCGACATACAGGCTGCTGTCCTCCACCCGTGACGGATCGCGCGCCTTGCCGGCCGTCAGCAGTCCGGCGGCCGGCAGGCGAAGCAGGCCATCGAGGTCCTTCGCGCCCACGGCACCCATGGCGATCGCCGCGCGTTGCGCGGCGGCACGCGGGCCTGCCGCCGTGACCTGCTGTCCACTCATCGTCCACGCGCGCTGGAACAGCCCCGTCGCTGCAGGCATCGCCATCAGCGTGGCGATCTTGGCGCCGCCCCCGGACTGACCGAACACGGTGATGTTCCGCGCATCCCCGCCGAACACACCGGCGTGCTCGCGCACCCACTGCAGTGCCTGCACGAGATCGAGCTGGCCGACGTTGCCGGAGGCTGCCACGCGTGGATCACCCAGTGCTCCCAGGTACAGATAGCCGAACAGGTTGAGCCGATGGTTGACGGTGACCACCACGACATCGCCACGCCGGCACAATGCACCGCCGTCGTACAGCGGATCGCTGCCGGAACCGTTGTTGAAGCCCCCGCCATGGATATAGAACAGGATTGGCCGTTTGCCGCCGTCATCGAGCGCGGGCGTCCACACGTTGAGGAACAGGCAGTCCTCGCTGCCGGGGCCCTCCTTTCCGCCCTGGGGTGCCGAAGCGCCAGGCTCCAGTGCGTCGGCGATACCACGCCATGACGCCTCGCGCCGTGGTGGCTGGAAGCGGTACGCGCTGGTGTCGGCGCCATAACGCAGGCCACGGAACACGTGGACGCCCTGCTCGCGCTGGCCACGCACGCGTCCGCCGCGTACGCGGGCGATGACCTGCCGGTCGGCATGCACGGGCGCGGCGAGGACCGGTGGCAGCAGCGTGGCGGCGCCTGCGGCGAATGCCCAGCGGGCGCTGTCGCGGAGGAAACGGCGGCGCTGCTGATCGGCGCGATCGATGCTCATGGCTGCTGCTCCTGGTCGGGCTGCAGCCAACGTTGGGCGATGGCCGGCCACAGGGCCGTGGTGGAACCCGGTGGGGTGCGCATGCCGAAGCCATGGCCGCCATGGGCGAAGACGTGCAGTTCGTGCTCGACGCCGTGGGCCGCCAGTGCCTGCGCCATCAGCAGGCTGTTGTCCACGCTGACCACCGTGTCATCGGCCGCATGCAGCAGCAGGGTCGGCGGCATGCCGCGGGTTACCTGCTGCTGCATCGAATAGCCCGTGACCAGGCCGGCATCCGGCTGCGCGCCCAGCAACCGCTGCCGTGAACCGGCGTGGGCCTGTGCGCCCATGTCGATCACCGGATAGACCAGGATCGCACGCGCCGGGCGCGCACTGAGCCGGTCGGCGGCATCCCGGGCGGGATAGGCCGGAGTATCGAAGCCCGTGGCCAGCCGCGCCGCGACATGTCCGCCGGCGGAGAACCCCATCACCGCCACGCTGTCCGGCTGCAGGCCCCGCCGTGGTGCCTGCGCCCGGATCAGCCGCATCGCGCGCTGGGCATCGGCCAGCGCTGCCTGGCGGTCGCGGCCTGCTTCAGGCAGGCGGTAGCGCAGCACGAACAGCGTGTAGCCGGCGCGGTCCACCCAGTCGGGGACAAGGTCGGTGCCTTCCTTGTCGATCACCACGCGCTGGTAGCCGCCTCCCGGAATGACCAGCAGCGCCTTCCCGTTCGGGTGCATGGGCGCATGCACCACCAGCCAGGGCGCATCGACCTGGTCGACATAGCGCTCCGGTCGGGTGGGGTCGGCGCTGCGCTCCACCACGTGTGGCGTGCGTGCACTGCCACGCTCGCCAGGTACCTGTCCAGCGGGCCATAGCGGGATAGGTTCACCAGTGGCATCCGCGACCGGTACAGCCGGCCCGGAAGGTGCGCGCAGCGGGGTCTCGGCGGCCATTGCCGGCATGGCCTGGAGCAAACCGGCAAGTACCAGGGTAAAAAGCGTGGATTGCATGCGGGGCAAGGCTCCGGACAGGAAGGAGATGGGGTGCGACAGCATCGCATCGTGGCCTCTGACGCACTGCACATTGCCAGATGACACCGGTTTACCATATACACGTCATCCGAATGCTGTCGATGCGCAGCGCAACAACGCCAAAGGGAGAGCCTCCTTGAGCAACGAACCCGGCAACACGGACCTGCCAGCCGGACAGGAAGAACAGGCTGCGGCGATCGCCAGCACCTTTACCGGCGCACGCCGCGCTGGCGCGTCACTGCCCGATTTCCCGGGCAGCATCCCCGTCGACCTGGTCCAGGCCTATCACGTGCAGGACCTGGCCATCGACCAGTGGGACGATCAGGTGGTCGGCTGGAAGGTCGGTTACATCGCGGCCGAGCGCCGTGATGCCTCCGGAGACGACCGCCTGCTGGGTCCGATCTTCAAACGTCGGCTGCAGGATGCTACCGGTGGAACAGCGGTGGATATCCAGGTCTTCGAGGGCGGTTTCGCCGCCGTGGAGGCCGAGTACGTGATGGAGCTGTTGGAGGACGCACCCTCGGACCAGCTGGAATGGACCCCGGAGCAGGCCGAAGCCCTGCCGGCCCGGCTGTATATCGGCGTGGAAGTGGCAAGCAGCCCGTTGGCCACCATCAACATCCTGGGCCCGCTGGTCGTGGTGTCCGATTTCGGCAACAACAACGGCCTGGTGCTTGGCCCGGAGATCCCGGACTGGACCACGCGCGATGACAACGCGCTGCGCGCGGAGACGCTGGTTGAAGGCAGCGTGGTGGGAACCGGCGGGGCCGACCGCCTGCCCGGTGGCCTGCGTACTGCGTTTGCCTTCGCGCTGGCACGCTCGGCCAAGCGCGGTCGCCCGCTCAAGCGCGGTGATCTTGTCGCCACCGGTAATGCAACCGGTATCCATGACATCACCGTAGGCCAGACGGCGCTGGTGCGCTTTGCCGGCTTCGGTGACATTGCCTGCAGGGCCGTAGCGGCGGGTTGACCGCCACGGACCAGTGAACCGGCGCGGGAGGGCGCAGATGATCACACGTAGAAATTTCCTGGCCACCAGCCTTGGCGCGCTTGCCGCGCCGATGCTGCCCGGCTGCAGTGGTTCCAGCGGCGATGCCCCGGGCGGGCACCTGCTCACCGCCACTGACGTGCACGTGGCCGACTACCCCACCGTGACCGCGGTGAAGTGGATCGGGCAGACCCTTGAACGCGAGACCGGTGGCCGCCTGCGGCTGCGCCAGTACCACTCCGGGCAGCTGGGCCGCGAGTCCGAGGCGATCGACATGGCACGCTTCGGCGCCATCGACATCACCCGGGTGTACTCCGGCGCGCTCAACAATGCCTTCCCCCTGACCCAGGCGCTGTGCCTGCCCTATGTGTTCGATTCGGTCGCACACATGCGTGCGGCACTCGATGGCGGGGTGGCCGAAGCCGTGCTGCGCGGCTTCGAAACACGCGACCTGGTGGGCCTGGCGATCTACGATTCCGGTGCCCGCTGCTTCTACAACACCAAGCACCCCATCGTGGAACCGAATGACCTGCATGGCCTGAAGCTGCGCGTGGCGTCGTCGGACATCTTCATCCAGCTGATGCGCCTGTTCGGCGCCAACCCGACGCCGATGTCGCTGGGCGACACGTTCTCCGGCATGGAAACGCACATGATCGACGGTGCGGAAAACAACATGCGCAGCTTCCATTCCAGCCGCCATTTCGAAGCGGCGCATTACTGGTCGCACAGCGACCACTCCTATGCCCCGGACGTGCTGCTGATGTCCCGTGCCAGCCTGGAGCAGCTGCAGCCGGCTGACCGCCAACTGCTGCTGGAGACGGCCCGCGCCTCGGTGGAGGTGATGCGCGAACAGTGGGACGCCTCCGAGGACGCGGCACGCAAGGCCGTGATCGACTTCGGAGTGAAGGTCAACGAGGTCGACATGGCTGCCTTCCGCAAGGCGGCCGATCCCTTGCTGCAGGAATACCTGAAGCAACCCGAGCTGGCCGCGCTGGCCCGCCGCATCCGCGATTTCGCCTGAGGAATGTATCCATGACCGACACGACGACCCCCGTCGCCCGCGATCCTGGCAGGCACCCGGGCCAGCGCCTGCTGGACCGCATCGCCGACGTCGCCATCTACGTTGCCGTCGCTGCCCTGCTGGGCCTGGTGGTGGTACAGGGCTGGCAGGTATTCGCGCGCTACGTGATCAACGATTCGCCCAGCTGGACCGAACCGGTGACGCTGTTGCTGCTGAGCACCGCGATGAGCCTGGGTGCGGCCTGCGGCGTGCACACCAACCGTCATTTCGGCTTCTTCCTGCTGGCCGCGTACATGCGCCCTGCCCTGCGCCGCGTGGTGGATACCTTCTCCCAGCTGGTGGTCGCGGTACTGGGCGGCTTCATCGCGGTCTGGGCAATGGTGCTGCTGCTGGACGGCATGGCCATCAAGGCGGCCGGTGCCAACCTGCCGCAGAGCATCAACTACCTGCCGCTGTCCATCGGTGGAGCGCTGATGGTGCTGTTCGCACTGGACCGCGCGTGGCAGGTACTGCACCCGGCGGTGCCGGCCGCCGACGCTGAAGGAGATCGTTGAACATGGGTATCGCACTGCTCTTCTTCGTATTCGCGCTGCTGCTGTTGATCGGCGTACCGGTGGCCTATGCGTTGGCCGCCGCCGCGCTGGCCACCCTGCTGTACCTGGACATTCCCAGCATCGTGCTGGTGCAGCAGATCTCCGCCGGCACCGGCTCGGCGTCGCTGATCGCCATTCCGCTGTTCATCTTCGCCGGCGAGATCATGATGCGCGGCGGCATCTCCGAACGCCTGATCGCGCTGGCGTCGTCGCTGGTCGGCCGCATGCGTGGCGGCCTCGGCCAGGTATCCATCCTGTCATCGCTGTTCTTCGGCGGCGTTTCGGGCTCGGCCATCGCCGACGTGTCCGCGGTGGGCGGTACGATGATTCCGCAGATGGTGAAACGGGGCTATGACCGCGATTTCGCGGTCAATGTCAGCATCACCGCCGCGCTGGTGGCGCTGCTGGTCCCGCCATCGCACAACCTGATCCTGTTCTCGGCCGCCGCAGGTGGCGGCCTGTCCATTGCCGATCTGTTCGCGGCGGGCATCGTACCGGCGCTGTTGATGACCGTGACCCTGATGGTCACCGGCTACCTGGTCGCGCGCCGCCGTGGCTACGGCGTGGAAGTGTTTCCTGGCTGGCGTGCAGTGCTGTTGCGCACCGTATCGGCCCTGCCCGGCCTGGGCCTGGTGGCGCTGATCTTCATCGGCATCCGTGCCGGCATCTTCACCGCGGTGGAAAGTGCGGCCATCGCCGTGGTCTACGCGTTGCTGGTGACCACCGTGCTGTACCGGCAGCTGCCCTGGCGCGAGTTCTTCGGCACCGTCATCCACGCTGCGCGCAGCACCGGCGTGATCCTGTTCGTGATCGCCACCGCCGCCGTGTTCGGTTGGTTGCTGGCCTACCTGCAGGTACCGACCGCTGCGGTGGACTTCCTGCAGTCGTTCGCGCACAGCCAGTTCATGGTGCTGTTGATGATCGTGGTGATGCTCCTGCTGCTGGGTACCTTCATGGACCTGGCGCCGATGATCCTGATCTGCACGCCGATCTTCCTGCCGGTGGCCAAGGCCTATGGCATCGACCCGATCCATTTCGGCCTGGTGCTGGTGTTGACCGGCGGCCTCGGCCTGGTGACCCCGCCGGTAGGCTCGGTGCTGTTCATCGGCACCGCCATCGGCAAGATCACCGTGGGCCAGAGCATGCGCAGCATCTGGCCGTTCTGGTTCGCCGCGCTGGCCGTACTGCTGGTCGTCACCTTCTTCCCCGGCCTGTCGCTATGGCTGCCACAGCTGCTGCGCGCGTGATGGACACGGGCACGCAGCCACGCTCCTTGCCGGGCATCGTCCGGCATGACCGATCATCCTTCCCGGGAGGAAATACGATGCAGTTGAAGCACGCTTTGAAAACCCTGCTTGCCGGTGGGCTGTTGCTGCTGGCCTCGATGGCCGTCGCCGCCGAGCCCGCTGCCGCGCCGACGTGGAAGCGTGGCATCGAGAACCAGCGCCAGGCCGATCTCGGCAACGGCAGCTTCCTCAACCCGGTCTTCGCCGGTGATCGGCCGGACCCTTCGGTACTGAAGGATGGTGATGACTATTATCTCACCCTCTCCTCGTTCGATGCCTACCCCGGCCTGCCGCTGTGGCACTCGCGCGACCTGGTCAACTGGCAACCGCTGGGCCATGCGATCACGAAGAATGTCGGCGCGATCTGGGCACCGGACATCATCAAGCACGAAGGCCGCTACTACATCTACTTCCCCGCGCGCACCGGCGAGACCCGCAGCAACTTCGTGGTCTGGGCCGACGACATCAAGGGGCCGTGGAGCGAGCCGATCGACATCGGCCTGGAGAAGTACATCGACCCGGGCCATGCCGTCGGCGAAGACGGCAAGCGCTATCTGTTCCTCAGCGGCGGCGACTACGTGCAACTGGCCGACGATGGCCTGAGCGTGGCCGGCACGCCGAAACACGTCTACGACGGCTGGAAATACCCGGAAAGCTGGGATGTCGAGGCGTACGCGCAGGAAGGCCCGAAGATCAATTTCCGCGATGGCTGGTACTACATGACCACCGCCGTGGGGGGAACCGCCGGTCCGCCGACCGGGCACATGGTGATCACCGCGCGTTCGCGTTCGATCCATGGCCCGTGGGTGAATGCCCCGAACAATCCGATCATGCGTACGCAGTCGGCGGCCGAACCCTGGTGGTCGCGCGGCCATGCCACGGTGATCGAAGGCACCGACGGACGCTGGTGGATGATGTACCACGGTTACGAGAACGGGTACTGGACGCTGGGGCGGCAGGCGCTGCTGGAACCCATCGAGTGGACCGACGACGGCTGGTTCGTGGCCAAGGGCGACGATCTGGGGCAACCGTTGCGCAAGCCGTCCGGCGAATCGGTCGGCCAGCACGGCATGGCGCTCTCGGACAGCTTCAGCGGCAGCAAGCTCGGCCCGCAATGGTCGTTCTTCAACCCTGCACAGGACGAGTACAGGCGCCTGGGGTTCACCGGCAACGGGTTGGTGCTGCAGGGCAAGGGCGAGACGCCGCGCGACAGCTCGCCGCTGACCGCCATTGCCGGTGACAAGGCCTACCAGTTCGAGGTCGAGATGGACATCGCCCCCGGCGCGGTCGGCGGTGCCCTGCTCTACTACAGCGACCGCCTGTACGTGGGCGTGGGCAGCAACGGCGAGAAGTTCATCATGCACCGCTACGGCGAGGAGCGCCCCACCCGGCTGCCGCCGGGCGAGAAAGGTGGCAAGCTGTGGCTGCGGGTCACCAACAACCGCCACATCGTGACCATCCATTCCAGCACCGATGGCACGACCTGGCAGAAGTATCCCGTCCAGATGGAGGTGTCCGGTTACCATCACAACGTGGCCGGCAAGTTCCTGGCGCTGAAACCGGCCATCTATGCGGCCGGTGACGGTGCGGTGACCTTCCGCAATTTCCGCTACCGCGCGCTCGATTGAGCGCGCGGCCAGAATCCCTGGGCTTACCTGGTTCAAGACATGTCAGTGCGCAACAAGAACGATGCTGCTCCGTCGGCATTCGGAAAGGGCAAGGCCGCCACGATCAACGACATCGCACGACTGTCGGGGGTCTCCAAGAAAACGGTTTCAAGGATCATCAACAACTCGCCGCTGGTCCGCAAGGACACGCGCGAGAAGGTTGAAGCGCTGATGCGCGAAGTGGGCTACACGCCGGATCCCCTGGCCCGGGGGCTGGCGTTCCGACGCTCGTTCCTGATCGGCATGGTGTACGACAACCCGACTGCGCAATACATCGTCGACATGCAGTACGGCGCGCTGGATGCCCTGCGCGGTTCCAGCTTCGAACTGGTGGTGCATCCCTGCGACAGCCGCAGTCCGGGTTATATCGATGGCGTCTGCCGCTTCGTGCAGCAGCAGAAGCTGCACGGGGTGATCCTGGTGCCGCGTGCCTCGGAAGACCAGGCGCTGGCCGACGCGCTGGCCGAGGTCGGTTGCCGCTTCACCCGCATCGCCTCGCTGCCGCTGGACGAAACCTCGCAGATGGTGGTCACCCACGACCGCGACGGTGCTGCCGAAGCGGCCGATTACCTGCTGTCGCTGGGCCATCGCGATATCGCCCTGGTAACCGGGCCGAGCGCCTACCGCTCGGCGCATGAACGCACCGCAGGCTTCATCGAGGCCCTGGCAAAACGCGGCATCGAGCTGCCGAAGGATCGCATCGTCGAAGCCGGCTACACCTTTGAATCCGGCGTGGCGGCGGCAGAGAAGCTGCTGCTGGGCAAGCAGCGGCCGACCGCCATCTTCACCGGCAACGATGAAATGGCCGCGGGTATCTACAAGGTGGCGCTGCGGGCGGGTATCAACATCCCGCGCCAGCTGTCGATCATCGGCTACGACGACAGCCCGTTGGCTTCGCGCCTGTGGCCGTCGTTGACCTCGGTCCGCCGGCATACGCGCGATACCGGGCGCACGGCGGCGGCGATGCTGATCCAGCCCGAAGGCCAGCCGACGATGCAGATCGCCAGCGTGCGTCCGCACCTGATCGTGCGGGATTCGTGCCAGCCACCGGAAGACGAATGAATCGAAATGCGCCGGGGATGACCCGGCGCCACTGCACCAGCGCGGTACCTTGCGCTGCAAAATGACACCGGTGTCCAAGGCGGCTAGAATGCCTCGTAAACCGCGCCGGAGCCGATTCGTCGGCTCGCCCCTGCTCTGGAGAAGCCATGTACTGCAAGACCCACTACGCCACCCATCCCGATGCCATCAAGGGCGCCAGCAATGACGACCTGCGCGATCTGTACCTGCTCGATGGGCTGTTCAACGCCGATGCGGTGACCCTGAAGTACACCCATTACGAGCGTTTCGTGCTCGGCGGCGCCGCGCCGGTCACCGGTCCGGTATCACTGCCGAAGCAGACCGAGCCGGCTTCCGCTGCGGGCCACCCGTTCCTGGAGCGCCGCGAGCTGGGCGTGATCAATGTCGGCGCCGGCAGCGGCACCGTCACCGTGGATGGCACCGTGTTCAAGCTGGGCCCGAAGGACGGCCTGTACGTCGCCATGGGCAGCACCGACGTGGTGTTCGCCTCCGACGACGCGGCCACCCCGGCGCAGTTCTACCTGGCCTCCACCCCGGCGCATGCCCGCTTCGAGACCAAGGCACTGTCGATCAAGGACGCCGTCGCCCTGGACCGTGGTTCGCTCGAAACCAGCAACGAGCGCACCATCTACCAGTACATCGTGCCGGCCACCTGCCAGTCCTCGCAGCTGCTGCTGGGCCTGACCGTGCTGAAGCCGGGCAGCGTGTGGAACACCATGCCGCCGCACCTGCACGACCGCCGCAGCGAGGTCTATTTCTACTTCGACCTGGGCGGGAACGACCGCGTCTACCACTTCATGGGCGAACCGGAAGCGCAGCGCCACATCGTCATGCAGAACAACGAAGCGGTGGTGTCGCCGCCGTGGTCGATCCACATGGGCGCCGGCACCAGCAACTACGCGTTCATCTGGGCGATGGGCGGCGAGAACCTGGATTACACCGACATGCACGTGCTGGACATCTGCCAGCTCAAGTAACGCCCTGCAGTGCCGCCGGCGTCGATGCCGGCGGTGCTCAACCACTTACAAGGAATGCATCCGCAATGGCTAATCCGTTCAGTCTGGAAGGCAAGGTCGCGCTGGTCACTGGTGGCAACACCGGCCTGGGGCAGGGTATCGCCGTGGCATTGGCCGCCGCCGGCGCCGACGTTGCCGTGGCCGGCATCGCACCGCCGACCGAAACCGTCGAAAAGATCACCGCGCTGGGCCGCCGCTGCCTGGCCATCGAAGCCAACCTGATCAGCATCGAGCCGGTCGAACGCGTGGTTCGCGAAACCATCGAAGGACTGGGCGGGCTGGACATCCTGGTCAACAACGCCGGCCTGATCCGTCGCGCCGATGCGGTGGATTTCAGCGAGCAGGACTGGGATGACGTGATGAACGTCAACATCAAGTCCGCTTTCTTCATCTCGCAGGCGGCCGGCCGTCATTTCATTGCGCAGGGCCGCGGCAAGATCATCAACATCGCCTCCATGCTGTCCTTCCAGGGCGGCATCCGCGTGCCGTCGTACACCGCCAGCAAGAGCGGCATCGCCGGCATCACCCGGTTGCTGGCCAACGAGTGGGCAGGCAAGGGCATCAGCGTCAATGCCATCGCGCCCGGCTACATGGCCACCGACAACACCGCCGCGCTGCGTGCCGACGAGGACCGCAACAAGTCGATCCTCGACCGCATTCCGGCGGCGCGCTGGGGTACGCCGGATGATCTGGGTGGCGCTGCGGTGTTCCTCGCTTCGTCGGCTTCGGATTACGTCAACGGCGCGGTGCTGCCGGTCGACGGTGGCTGGCTTGCCCGATAAGCCTCGGGACGTTGGAGGGTGACGACCGTTGGTCGTCACGCTCTTGCCCTCAGTGCAGAAAAGCCGCCGAGCGTGGCTCGGCGCTACAGGAGTGACGACGATGCTGCGTCTGATGCTGCTGCTGCCGTTGCTGTTCGCGCCTGTGGCCCACGCCGCGCCGCAGCGTGTCTTCATTGCCGGTGATTCCACCGCCGCCGCCTATGGCCCCGAGCGCGCGCCGCAGGCTGGGTGGGGGCAGGCGTTGCAGGGCTACCTGGATCCTGCACGCTGGGACGTGCGCAACCACGCCAAGGGCGGGCGCAGCACGCGCAGCTTCATCGCCGAAGGGCGCCTGGATGCCATCGCAGAAGATCTGCAGCGTGGCGACGTATTGCTGATCCAGTTCGGCCACAACGACGCGAAGTTCGAAGATCCCACGCGTTACGCCGACCCCGCCGGCGAGTACGCCGGGTTCCTGATGCGCTACGTGCAGTTGGCCCGCGACAAGGACGCCACGCCGGTACTGGTTACCCCGGCGACGCGCCTGCTGTACGACTTCGGTTCACTGCTGGATACGCACGGCCTTTACACCCAGGCGATGAAACAGCTGGCCACCCGCGAAGACATCGCGCTGATCGACCTCAACGACAGCTCCACGCGCTGGATCCGCGCGCTGGGCGAGCAGGGTGCCAGGCCATACTTCCTGTTCGTCCCGGAGCACGGCAAGGCCGACGGCACGCATTTCAGCAACGCCGGCGCCAATGCCGTGGCATGCCTGGTGGTGCGTGACTGGGTGGCGCTGCAGCCGGACATCAAGCCGGCACTGGCGCGCGATATCGATTGCGACGTGAGCGACGGCGCAGGGCAGGGCGCTCACGTCGCGCGACCTTCGCAGGTGGTGCACGAAGATGACATCGCCCGCAGCCAGCCCGGTCCGCACGGTGGCGCTGGTCCGACCACCGCCTACCCGTTCTTCGCCGATGCGGAAGGGCTGCCGTTCGTACTGCGCAAGCGCGTACTGCACAAGGGAGCGGGCATCGGCCTGCATCCGCAGCACAAGGACGAGATCTATTACATCGTCAGCGGCGAAGGGTCCTACGTGCTGGATGGCAAGCAGTTCGACGTGCGTGCGGGCCATGCGCTGCTGACGCGCGCCGGCAGCATGCACGCACTGCAGCAGCGCGGCGAAGAAGACCTGGTCGTGCTGCTGGCGTACCCGCGGTAAAGGGTATTGGTGGGGCCAGGTCCCTTCCGCAGGAAAAGGGACCTGGCCGCCCTCACACGTCGCCGCCGTCGGCCCAGCCTTCGCCGGTGCCTTGCTGGAATACGCGATCGGCCACATGTACCTCGCCGGCTGGCAGCTGCGGCTGCCCTGCAACGGCGGCGTAGATCGGGGTGAAGTCCGGCGATGTCGCCTGCATCAGCTGCTCGAAGCTGTCGATGACGAAGTAGGTCTTCTGGAAGGTATCGATGCGGTAGCGGGTGCGCATGATCCGTTCCAGGTCGAAGCCGATGCGGTTCGGCGCCGCCGATTCCAGCGAGTACAGCGATTCACCCTTGGACGAGACGATGCCTGCGCCATAGATGCGCAGACCCTCCGGCGTGTTGATCAGGCCGAATTCCACCGTGTACCAGTACAGCCGCGTCAGGTTCTGCAGCGCGTCCGGGCCGAGCGCATGCGCCTTCACGCCACCGCGCCCGTAGGCCTCCATGTAGTTGGCGAACACCGGGTTCATCAACAACGGCACATGCCCGAACAGGTCATGGAACATGTCCGGCTCGGCGATGTAATCGATCTGGTCCGGGCGGCGGATCCACCAGGTGACCGGGAAGCGCCGGTTGGCCAGGTGGTCGAAGAAATCCAGCTCCGGCAGCAGGCCTTCCACGCCCACCAGCGTCCAGCCGGTCGCCGCGCCCAGCACTTCATTGAGCTGGTCGAAACGTGGAATGCGATCCGCGCTCATGCCCATCTCGTCCTGCGCATCGAGGAATTCCTGGCAGGCACGACCCTCCAGCAAAGCGCGCTGGCGTGCGTACAGGGTGCTCCAGGTCGCATGATCGTCCGCGCTGTAGGTGTCCCACGGCTGCTCGACCAAGGCCGTCGTATAGACCGGCACATAGCCCTTGTCGGTCTGCTGGTGCTCGACGCGGCGGGGTTGGGTCTGGTCCATCGGTTGGCTCCATGCGGGTATCTGACGATGCTAGGGCAGGGGCCGCGCAACAGGGTTGCAAAGTTGCGCGCGGACAGCCAGTTGGCGCAATATCATTGCGTACAACTCATGTTGCGAGGCAGCAATGTCCGTTGAAGTCCAGTTCGACCGCACGGATCTACGCCTCTTGGCCGAGATCCAGCGGGATGGCCGCGCCACCAATGCCGAGCTCGCCGGCCGGGTGAACCTATCGCCTTCAGCCTGCCTGCGCCGCCTGCAGCGGCTGGAAGGCGAGGGTGTCATCACCGGCTACGGTGCGCGGCTGGAGCCGAAACAGATCGGCCTGGGCCTGCAGGCATTCGTGCGCGTGCAGCTGGAGAAGCATGACCAGGCGGCCATCGAACGGTTTGCCGACAGCGTGGTGGAATGGGACGAAGTCGTGGCCTGCCACGCCTTGACCGGCGACATGGATTACCTGCTGCAGATCTATGTACGCGACCTGGAGCATTTTTCCAGCTTCCTGCTGGACAAGCTGCTCAATGCTTCCGGCGTGGCCGATGTCAATTCCAGCTTCGTGCTGCGCACGGTGAAGCCGTCCCGCGCGCTGCCGCTGTCGCAGCTGGAATGACGCAGGTGCGGCAAAGCAGCGGGGCATGGCCCCGCTCTACCCATCCCCATCCCCCATTCCGCCGGGCATGGTCCGGCGCTACACCCTGCCGGGTAGCGCCGAGCCATGCTCGGCGAGCGCAGCGGCGGCCGGCGGCCTGTACCGGCCTGGTCAGCACTTTTCCTTGCGGCCCATCAGCCGGCCCATGCGCGAAGGTTCCTCGCACGCAGGCATCGGCGGCGGTGCCAGTGCGGCGGCGCGCGCGCGCTGGATCTGTTCGATCTTCGCGCGGATCTGCGGCATGGCCGCCATCGCGGCTTTCTCGCCTTCCAGGATGGCCTTGCCGCGCTGGCTGAAATCGGACGCGCCGATGTCCAGCACCCTGGGCCGGATGACGATGTCGGCACGTGCCAGCTCCTGCTCGCCCAGGCGCTGGCCCATGATCGCGATGGACTGGTTGACGATGCCGAGCATGCCGGTCGGCATCGTGCCGCTGGCCTTGTTGGAGATGTCCACGGCGATCACGAACTCGGCGCCAAGCTGGCGTGCGGCGTCCACTGGCACGGGGCTGACCACGCCGCCATCGACATAGTTGTGCTTGCCGATCTTCACCGGCTCGAACACGCCGGGGATGCTGCTGGATGCACGGACGGCCTGGCCCACGTTGCCCCGTACGAACACTGCGCGTTCGCCGGTTTCCAGCTGGGTGGCGACGGCGGCGAAGGGCTTCTGCAGTTTTTCCGCCGGCTTGTTGCCGACCTGCTGGTTGACGTAGTCCTGCAGCTTCTGGCCCTGCACCAGGCCGCCGGAGAACAGCCGCACGTCGCGGATGCTGGCCTGGTCCAGCGCTACCGCCTTGGCCTGCATCTCGAAGGCGTCCATGCCACTGGCATACAGCGCGCCGACCACGCTTCCGGCGCTGGTGCCGGACACCACCACGGGCTCGAAGCCGTTGGCTTCCAGCATCTTGATCACGCCGATATGCGCGAAGCCCTTGGCCGCGCCACCACCCAGGGCGACGCCGATCTTCACCGGCTTGGCGGCCTGCACGGCGGTCGTGGGCGCAGGCGGGGCGGGGCGGGTGTTTCCACCGCCGCAGGCGGCCAGCAGGCCGAGCAGGGCAATGGACAGCATCACACGGGCACGGGACTGGCGCATCGGCAGGCGATCACAGCGGGAAAGGGCGCCAGCATAGCGAAGGCATGGCGGGCCGGGCAGGGTGGGGCCCGCGCCCATTCAGGCGCGCGCCGGCCGGGGCATCTTCTTTCCGCCGTGGCCGTGCTTGCCGCTGCGCTCGCCGGGCATGGCCCGGCGCTGCCCGGAGGGGTCAGAAGCGGTTGTCGCCGTCCAGGATGCGTCCGATGCCACCCAGCATCGAACCTTCACCGCGGCTCTGGCCACCGCCCTGCGGTGCGGCCATCCACATGCGCCCGGCCAGCCGCGAGAAGGGCAGCGATTGCAGCCAGACCTTGCCCGGGCCGGTCAACGTCGCCAGGAACACGCCCTCGCCACCGAACACCATGCTCTTGATCCCGGCCACCCGGCGCACGTCCATGTCCACGCTGGCGTGGTACGCCACCACGCAGCCGGTATCGACGTCGATGCGCTCCCCGGCCGCCAGCTCACGCTCCACCACGCAGCCGCCGGCATGGATGAAGACCCAGCCGTCGCCTTCCAGCTTCTGCATGATGAAGCCTTCGCCGCCGAACAGGCCGGTCATGATCTTGCGCTGGAACTGCACGCCGATCTGCACGCCGCGTGCACCGGCCAGGAAGCTGTCCTTCTGGCAGATCAGCCGGCCACCGTGCTCATCCAGCTTCATCGGCAGCACGGTGCCGGGGTAGGGCGCAGCGAAGGCGACCTTCGCCTTGCCGTGGCCAGTGTGCGTATACAGCGTGGCAAACAGGCTTTCCCCGGTCAGCACGCGCTTTCCGGCGGCCATCACCTTGTCCATGAAGCCGCCGCCCTGGCCACTGTGCGATCCATCGCCGAACACCGTATCCATCTGCACGGCCGCGTCCTTGAACATCAGCGATCCCGCCTCGGCAATGGCGCTCTCACCGGGGTCCAGTTCGATTTCGACGAACTGCATCTCGTGGCCAACGATGCGGAAATCGATGTCGTCGGCGCGCTGGCCGCGGGGAGCATTGCCAGGCACCGGTGGCGGCATGCTGGTCATGCCGGGCACCTCGCCGCGCAGTTCCGGCACATCGCTGATCGCCATCCAGCCGCTCATGCCCTGGCACCACGCCAGTGCATGTGGATTGGCCTGCGCATGGCGGCGGGCAGCCTGGTCGTCGAACGGCCCGACCCGGTCAGCCTGGCCGGGAACATGGAAGTACCACTGGTTCATCGTCGCGGTTCCACTGGGTGCGGGAACCGGGAGTCTAGCGGTAGATTTCCGCGGCCGGACAGGGGCCATGAATGGGGGGCATTTGCGGCAAGCGTGTTGTATTGCAACAATTATCTGGTAGCGCCGTTCCACCACCCCTCCCAACACAGCCTACCGCCATGTCTCCGAACCGCACTGTCCACGACCGCCGACCGGTCGTGCGTCCGCTCGTTGTTGCTCTCTCCGCCCTGCTGCCGTTGGCGGCAGCCGCCCAGGAAGCCCCGGCCACCAAGGATCCGGTCGCCCTCGACGCCCTGCAGGTGACCGCGCAGCGCCGGGTCGAAAACGCCAAGGACGTGCCGGTGGCGATCACCGCCATCCAGGGGGAAAAGCTCGACGTGCTCGGCTCGGCTGGCGACGACATCCGTTTCCTCGCCGCGCGCGTGCCCAGCCTCAACATCGAATCGTCCTACGGTCGTGCCTTCCCGCGTTTCTATATCCGCGGCCTGGGCAACACCGACTTCGATCTCAATGCCTCGCAGCCGGTGTCGCTGGTGTATGACGACGTGGTGCAGGAAAGCCCTCTGCTGAAGGGCTTCCCGCTGTTCGACCTGGCTGGCGTGGAAGTGCTGCGTGGCCCGCAGGGCACGCTGTTCGGCCGCAATACCCCGGCCGGCGTGGTCAAGTTCGATTCGGCCCGCCCGTCGCAGGACGCAGACGGATACGTCAAGGTTGCCTATGGCAGCTACGACACCTGGAACGTGCAGGGCGCCTATGGCGGACCACTGACCAGCCGCTGGTCGGCCCGCGTATCGGCGCTGTACCAGCGTCGCGATGACTGGGTCACCAACACCCGTGCCAACGCCCCGGCGCAGGGCTTCGAAGGCTATGACGAAGGTGCCGCGCGCGTGCAGTTCCTGTACGAAGGCGATGACTTCGAAGCGCTGTTCAACCTGCACAAGCGCAAGCTCAACGGCACCGCGCGCCTGTTCCGCGCCAACATCATCCAGCCGGGCACCAACAAGCTGGTGGAGAACTTCGACCGCGACGAGGTGGCGACCGACGGGCAGAACTTCTCCGATCTGGAAACCTGGGGCGGCAGCGCACGCCTGCAATGGAACCTCGGCTCGGTGACCCTGCACTCGATCACCGGTTACGAGACGGCCGAATCGCTCAACCACGGCGACATCGATGGCGGCTACGGCGCCAGCTTCCTGGGCGCAGGCAACTATGGCCCGGGCTTCATCCCGTTCCCGTCCGAATCGGCCGATGGGCTGCCGCACCACCGCCAGTGGACGCAGGAATTCCGCGTGGAGTCCAATGAGTGGGGCCGCTTCGACTGGCAGGCCGGCGTGTTCTACTTCGATGAAGACGTCACCATCGACAGCTTCAACTACGATTCGCTGACCCCAGGCAACCCGCAGACCGGCCACGCGGTGCAGCAGCAGCGCAACAAGGCGTGGGCTGCCTTCGCCTCGGGCGATTTCGACGTCACCGACAAGTTCAAGCTGCGTGCCGGCGTGCGCTACACCCAGGACAAGAAGGATTTCACCGCCAGCGTGCTGCAGGCCGTCGATGGCGGCACCCCGGTCAGCGGCCCGTACGTGGCCAACACCGATGTCGACGATGTCAGCTGGGACCTGAGCGGTGTCTACCAGCTCACCGACAACATCAATGCCTACGCGCGGGTGGCCAAGGGCTTCCGCGCTCCGTCCATCCAGGGCCGACTCGCCTTTGGTGGCGTCACCCAGGCTGACTCGGAAAAGGTGATCTCGTATGAAGCCGGCATCAAGGCGGACCTGTTCGATCGACGCGCCCGCCTGGGCTTCAGCGTATTCCGCTACAACGTGGACGGCCAGCAGCTGATCGCAGTGGGCGGCAGCAACAACACCGCCACCCTGCTCAACGCGGACAAGACCATCGGCCAGGGCGCGGAACTCGATTTCGAGGCCTACCTGACCGACAACGTGCTGTTGACGCTGGGCAGCAGTTACAACGACACCGAGATCAAGGACAGCGACCTGGCGGTGGCGATCTGTGGTGGCGGTTGCACCATCACCGATCCGACCACGGTCATCGACGGCGCCACCTATGCGCTGGTCAACGGCAATTCGCTGCCGCAGGCGCCGAAGTGGATCCACAACCTGACCCTGCGCGCCGGGTTCCCGGTGAACGATTCCAGCGAGTTCTACGTGTACACCGACTGGGCGTACAAGAGCGCGGTGAACTTCTTCCTGTACGAGTCGCCGGAGTTCCGCAGCCGCAGCTCGCTGGAAGGTGGCCTGCGCCTGGGCTACAACTGGGACTATGGCCAGTACGACGTGGCGGTGTTCGGTCGCAACCTGACCGACCAGGTACGCGTGGTCGGTGCGATCGACTTCAACAACCTGACCGGCTTCCTCAACGAGCCGCGTACGTTCGGCGTCGAGTTCACCGCCAAGTTCTAGGTTCCACGGGGAAGGCGCGGTGCAATCCGCGCCTTCCTGGCGGCCATGCGGCCGCGCCATGCCCGGCGCCGGCCGCCAGCTGTTACAGCGCGCTGCCCGGCCGTACCTTCAATACCGATTCTTCGGCCGCGCAGTCGCGGCTGGAATGCATGCCGGCTGCGCGCGCGGCGGCAATCTCCTTGCGTGCCGCTGCCAGGTCGCGCTGGAAGCCTGCGTTGTCGTGCAGGCGCGCTACTGCCGCAGCGCCCATGAAACGTCCCTCCAGGATGTCGCTCTGCCAGTGCACGTTGCACACCAGCCGGCTTTCGCCGTAGTTGCGTCCACGTGCCTGGATCGCATCGGCACGCCCAGGCGCGATCTCGGACAGGATCAACGCCCATGCCCAGCCAATGGAGGTGTGTCCGGAGGGATAGGAACCATTCCCGCGCAACCCGGCCTCGTCGTCGGGGCTGCAGGTCGGTTCGCCGTTGACCATGAACGGGCGCGGGCGCTGGTAATGCTTCTTCGCCGCGCGGGTGGCCGCGCTGGCGTCGATGCGGCTGCGTTCCAGCAGCCGGTACAACGCCGGCGTGCGCTGCGCATCCACGTCCATGTCGATTGCGCAGCTGAACTGGCCGGCCCCTTCGGGGAAACCGAGTTCCGCATCACGCGTGGCCTGGGCAAAGCGCGGCGTGCCGCGCAGCGCGCGCGCTTCGCGGCTGACCTGCTCGTCCAGTGCGAAGCCGGCCGATCCGGCGGCCGGCGGTGCGGGCACCAGGTCCAGGCTGGCGGGAACCGCGTCGTCGGCCAGGTAGCCGGTGGCACGCGTGGTGGCGTTGGCTTCGACCGCGGCAGGCCGGGTCGCTGGCACCGCACAGGCGGCCAGCAGCACTGACAGGGGCACGTACAACAACGGGCGCGGGATGCGCAGGGCCTGGGACATCGCGGGGTTCACCGACGGGAAAGGAGGCCCATGATCGCAGCCGGCGCAGGTCGATGCAGCGCGTGCCGGCGATGCAGCCAGATCCGGCATGGTCAGCGCGCGGCAGTCCCGTCACCCCACGCTGGCGGTCAACCGTCCTTCGCGCTCGACCAGTTGGATCTGCCCGCCAAAGGCCTCCGAAAGCGGCCCATCGCGCAGCAGTTCGTGCCGCGACCCGTCGGCCAGCACGCGGCCATCGCGCAGCAGCACCACCCGTTCGATTTCTGGAATGATTTCCTCCACGTGGTGGGTCACCAGCACCAGGGTGATGCCCTGCCGTGCCAGTGACTGCATCGTGTCGACCAGTTGCTGCCGGGCAACCAGGTCCAGGCCGGTGGAGGGCTCGTCCAGCAACAGCGCCTGCGGCTGGTTGACCAGCGCACGGGCGATCAGCACGCGGCGGGTCTCTCCGGCAGACAGTTCGGCATAGGCACGCCCATGCAATGCCGATGCACCGGTCATGGCCAGGGTCTGCGTGGCGCGTGCGCGCATTTCCGCGCTGATCTCGCGAAAGCCCGGCAGGGCATAGCTGGCGAAGAAGCCGGTCAGTACGGCCTGCTCCACCGTCAGCCCGGGCATGTCGGCGAGGTTGCTGCTGAGGTCGCCGGTGACGATGCCCAGCTGCGAGCGCAGCCGGTCGACCTGCCAGCGGGCCTGGCCCAGCACTTTCACCGGCACCCGGCCATCGCCCAGCGCCAACGGATACAGTTCGCGCGTGATCAGCTTGATGAAGGTGGACTTGCCGCAGCCGTTCGGGCCCAGCAACGCGGTGTGCTGGCCCTGCGCGATCCGCAGGCTCAGCGCGTGCAGGACCTTCACCTGGCCGCGCAGCACGGTGGCGCCATCCAGTTCGATCAGTGCGGGCAGGCCCGCGGGAAGGACGGCAGGGGACGCAGTGGCAATGGCATTCAGGCTGGACAACGCAGGTTCCCGACGGGTTGGACGGATCGATACGGCGGCGCAGGGGTGCAGTTTGCAACGCAGGGGGCCATCATGTCTTCCACCCCCTGCGTCCGCTGACCGCACGACGGTCTGGAGCCTGCCATGCACGACACCCTCATCGACCTCCTGACGGGCGGCATCACCGGTATCGGCTGGTGGCAATGGGCGCTCGTGCTGCTGGCCGCCACCCAGCTGACCATCTTCTCGGTCACCCTGTACCTGCATCGCAGCCAGGCGCACCGGGGCGTGGACTTCCATCCGGTGCTGGCCCACTTCTTCCGTTTCTGGACGTGGCTGACCACCTCGATGATCACCCGCGAATGGGTGGCGATCCACCGCAAGCACCACGCCAAGGTGGAAACCGACGAAGACCCGCATAGTCCGGTCAGCAAGGGAATCGGCACGGTGTTCTGGCGCGGCGTGGAGCTGTACCGGCAGGCGCGCGCGGAGCGGGCCGACATCGAGCAGTACGGCCGTGGTACGCCGGAAGACTGGATCGAACGCCACCTCTATACGCCGCATGCGAACCTGGGCCCGGTGCTGCTGCTGGCGGTCAACACGGTATTGTTCGGGCTGCCCGGCGTGGCCCTGTGGGCGATCCAGATGGCATGGATTCCGTTCTGGGCGGCCGGGGTGGTCAACGGGCTGGGCCACTGGTGGGGCTACCGCAACTTCGAATCATCCGATACCTCCACCAACCTGACGCCATGGGCGTTCTGGATCGGTGGCGAGGAACTGCACAACAACCATCATGCTTTCCCGAGCTCGGCGCGATTCTCGATGCGGCGCTGGGAGTTCGACATCGGCTGGAACGCGATCCGCCTGCTGCAGGCGCTGCGGTTGGCCAAAGTGCTGCGGGTGGCGCCGGCCATGGACATCCGTCCGAACATCGCCGTACCGGATGCGGAGACCCTGAAGGCACTGCTGTCGCATCGCTTCCAGGCCATGACCGACTTCCAGCGCAACGTGTTCATGCCGGCGCTGCGGGAAGAAGCCGCACAGGCCGGGGCGCGCCTGCGCACGCTGCTGCCGCGTCGCCTGCGCCGGGGCCTGGTCAACGACGGCCGCTGGCTCAAGCCCGCCTGCCGCGCGCAGCTGGGCAGCTGGATCGACCAGCGTCCGAGGATCCGGGTGCTGGTGGAGTACCGGGCGCGGCTGGCAGCCGTGCTGGAAGCGCGCGGACAGGATGCCGGCGAGCGCCTGCGCCAGTTGCAGGCGTGGTGCCATGAAGCGGAGGCCAGTGGCATTGCGGTGCTGCAGGCATATGCGGCACGGTTGAAAGGGTATCGGCTGGTGGCGCAGTGAATCGATGTGGCGCAGCGGCGGGGTTGCTGCTGCTGGCCGTGGTTGCACGGGCACAGGTCAGCGATACCGCAGGTTACCTGCAGCGCATGGATGCCGACGGCGATGGGCGCGTCAGCGGGCAGGAGTACGTGCAATGGATGCTGTACGCCTTTGACCGCATGGATGCCGATGGAGACGGCGTGCTGGGCAGCCACGAACTGCCCGGTGGCAAGGGCCCGCCGATCAGTCGCGAACAGCAGCGCCAGACCTTGATCCAGCGTTTCCACAAGCAGGATGCCAATGGCGATGGTTACCTGGATGCGCGCGAGCTGGCGGCACCCCCGCGTTAGTAGCGCCGGGCCATGCCCGGCGAGCGCAGCGGCAAGCTTGGAAAGCATCATCAACACCAAAAGCTGCAGGCCTGTGGGTTGGCGCAGCGGGAAGACGTGGCGATCGGCGGCGTAGAATTGCCGCATGCCTGAACTGCCCGAAGTCGAAACCACGCGCCGCGGCCTGGCCCCCCACCTGCTGCAGCGGGCCATCCATGGCGTGATCCTGCGTCGCAGCGAACTGCGCTGGCCGATCCCGGCCGAAGTGGCGGCGCTGTTGCCAGGGCAGCGCATCACGGATGTGCGGCGGCGCGCCAAGTACCTGCTGCTGGATACCGACGCAGGCAGTGCGCTGCTGCACCTGGGCATGTCCGGCAGCCTGCGCGTGTTGCCTGGCGACACGCCGCTGCGTGCCCATGACCACGTGGACATCAGCCTGGACAACGGGCGCCTGCTGCGCTTCAACGACCCGCGTCGATTCGGCAGCCTGCTCTGGCAGCCGGCCGGTGAGGTCCACCCGTTGCTGCAGGGCCTGGGGCCGGAACCGCTGGAAGCGGAGTTCAATGGCGACCATCTGTTTGAGCGCAGTCGCGGCCGCCGGGCGGCAGTGAAGACCTTCCTGATGGATCAGGCCGTGGTGGTCGGGGTGGGCAACATCTATGCGGCCGAAAGCCTGTTCCGCGCCGGCATCAGCCCCTTGCGCGAGGCCGGCGGGATATCGCGCGAGCGGTATGCGCGGCTGGCGACGGCGGTCAAGGACATCCTGGGCCATGCCATCACGCGTGGCGGCACTACCCTGCGCGACTTCATCAGCCCGGACGGCGCACCGGGCTATTTCGAGCAGGAGTTGTCGGTCTACGGACGCGACGGCCAGCCCTGCCTGTCCTGTGGACGGGTGCTCAAGCATGCGCTGATCGGCCAGCGCGCCAGTGTCTGGTGCAGCCACTGCCAGCGTTGAGCGGGAAACGCTGGCACCGGTGGAGCAACTGAATGGCCATCACCGGCCACTGCCAACAATTAACGAATCTGTTTGCATAATGGCCGATCTTCAACGTCTGGCTGCCTCGAATGCAACGACGCGATTTTCTTCGTAACGCTTCCCTGGCCATGGCGGCCCTTGGCCTGCCCGTGCTGCCTGCGCATGCCGCCAAGGAGCGGCAGGTCGGCCTGCGCCGGCTGGGCCAGCCGCATCCATTCGATTTCGCCAGCCTGAAGGGACAGGCCCGCGCCCTGGCGGCGGCACCGTACCAGACCCACAAGCGCACGCTGCCGGCACCGGTGGAGGCCCTGGACTGGGACCAGTACCAGTCGATCAGTTACCGGCAGGACCACGCCTTGTGGGCGGACCAGCCGGGCAGGTTCCAGGCCAAGTTCTTCCACCTGGGGCTGTACTTCCATTCGCCGGTGCGGATGTTCGACGTGGTCGACGGCAAGGCGCAGGAGCTGGCGTACGACGGCGCGGCATTCAACTATGGCAAGAGCGGCATCAAGGGCGGCCAGTTGCCGGCCGATCTTGGTTTCGCCGGCTTTCGCCTCAACACGCGCAAGGACACCGACCGCGACTTCGCCGCCTTCCTCGGCGCAAGCTATTTCCGCGCGGTTGGCAAGGAAGGCCAGTATGGCCAGTCTGCACGCGGCCTGGCGATCGATACCGGTACCGGCCAGCCCGAAGAATTCCCGGATTTCATCGCCTACTATCTGGAGCAACCGGCATCGGATTCGGACACGCTCATCGTCTATGCGCTGCTGGATTCCCCCAGCGTGGCCGGTGCGTACCGCTTTGCCATCACCAACGGCGATGTGTTGTTGATGGACATCGACAGCGCGCTGTATCCGCGCAAGGCCATCGAACGGTTGGGCATCGCACCCTGCACCAGCATGTACCAGGTGGGCGAGAACGACCGCCGCATGGCATGGGATTGGCGTCCGGAAATCCATGACACCGACGGCCTGTCGATGTGGACCGGCAGCGGCGAATGGATCTGGCGTCCTTTGCTGAACCCGCGCGACCTGCGCTTCAACATGTTCGTCGATGCCAATCCGCGGGGCTTCGGGCTGCTGCAACGTGACCGCGACTTCGATCATTACCAGGACGACGGGGTGTTCTACGAGAAGCGCCCCTGCCTGTGGGTGGAACCGAAGGGCGAGTGGGGCGAAGGGTCGGTGCAGCTGGTGGAGATTCCCACCGTGGACGAAACCTTCGACAACATCGTGGCGTTCTGGAACCCGAAGCAGAAACCCCAGCCAGGGCAGGAACTGCTGGTCGGTTACCGGTTGTACTGGGGGGCGCAGCCGCCCGCGCGCCCGCCGCTGGCGCATTGCGTGGCCAGCCGTACCGGGCTGGGCGGCATCATCGGCAAGAAGCGGGAGTATTTCTCGTGGCGTTTCGCGGTGGATTTCGAAGGCGGGGAACTGGCCAGCCTGATCGACCAGGGCGAGGTCGAAGCGGTAGTGGAAACCAGCCGTGGCAAGGTGGAGATCGTGTCCGCGCGCCCATTGCGCGAGATCGACGGTTACCGCGCCATGTTCGACCTGGTGCCGCCGGACGACAGCACCGCGCAGATCGACATCCGCCTGTACCTGCGCAGTGGTGGCAGGACCCTGACCGAAACCTGGCTGTACCAGTACAGCCCGCCGCCGGCAGGCGCCGCGGAACGCACGTTGTACTGAGCCACGTGAACGGTAGCGCCGCGCCATGCCCGGCGGCGTTTGAAGCGCCGCTGCGCTCGCCGAGCATGGCTCGGCGCTACCGGCTTAGCCGCCCGCCTGCATCGGTTCGATGCGACCGTCGCCGCGGGTTATCCTCTTGAACTCGGCACGGCTGACCGACACGTAGCGTTCGTTGCCACCGATCTCTACCTGGGGACCGTCCTGCACGGCATGGCCATGTTCGTCCACGCGCACGGTCATGGTGGCCTTCTTGCCACTGTGGCAGATGGTCTTGATCTCCTGCATCTCGTCAGCCCATGCCAACAGGTATTGGCTGCCTTCGAACAGTTCGCCGCGGAAGTCCGTGCGCAGGCCGTAGCACAGCACCGGGATCCGCAACTGGTCGACCACTTCGCTCAGCTGCCAGACCTGCGCCCGGCTGAGGAACTGGGCTTCATCCACCAACACGCAGCCGAGCGGACCGTGCGCGGCAATGTCCGCTTCCACCCGTTGCTGCAGGTCGCTGTCGCGCTCGAACGCGATGCCATTGGCCTTCAGGCCGATACGCGAGGCGACCACGCCGCTGCCGGCGCGGTGGTCCAGCCGAGGGGTGAAGATGGCCACCCGCATGCCGCGTTCGCGATAGTTGTGCGCGCTCTGCAGCAGGGTGGTGGTCTTGCCGGCGTTCATCGCCGAATAATAGAAATAGAGCTTGGCCATCGATGGATTCTAGCCGCTCACGCCCAGCTTCAGTCGCCGGGGGCCGCCTTGGGCACGCCCACGTCCACCATCGCGCGGTTGCCTGCCTCCAGTTGCTGGCCCTGCCACTTCCAGTACGCCTCCGGTTCCCAGAGGTGGGGGGCGTAGTAGGCCTCGGGCAGTACCTTGACCATCTGCCCGTTGTAACGAACCTGCATCACGGTGGACCCCAGCGCGCCGGTGCGGCTGCCGGTCATTTCGCCCATGTTGCGGCGCATGGTGCGTTCCTGGCGAAGCTTGGCGACCGGATCGCCGTATTGCTCATACAGTGCCCGTCCTTCGCTGACCGCGCGCTTGCGCTCGCTCTCGTCCAGGCCTGCCCAGTACTGCTCCCGGCGCACCACCAGCCACTGCGTGCCGCGTTCGGCGGCCAGGTCCATCCAGGCATAGCCCAGTGCACGGTCAGCTGGCCCGCCCTTGCCATTCCACAGCAGTTCGGCCATCAATGCCTGCGACAGCTTGTCCGCATGCTGGGCGCCAAGCCGGAAGTAGCGCCGTGCATCTTCCAGCTGCCTGCGTTCCACCGCCTCCAGCCCGAGCTGCCGGAAGCGAAGATCGGGATGTGCCTTGAGGAACGCCGGGGAGCTGACCACGGCATGTTCCTGCAGTGACATCGGCGTAACGTCCCCCGCCCAGGCCTGTGGCACGCCGGCTGTCGCCAGCAGAACCGTCAACAGGGCCGCGCGGGCCGCTTTTGTGTTCAGGTTCATGGATCACTTCCTGTGTTTCCGTGGAGGCTGCCACTATCCCATTCCGCCAAGGGAGGCGCCACCTGCCGGAGGTCAGGGTCGGCCCGCTACAATCACCCGCACATGCACGGTCTCAACCCCCCCCAAAGCGCAGCAGTGCTGCACATCGAAGGTCCCCTGCTGGTGCTGGCTGGTGCAGGCAGCGGCAAGACGCGGGTGATCGTCGAGAAGATCGCCCACCTGATCGGCTGCGGCCGCTATCCCGCGCGCCGCATCGCCGCCATCACCTTCACCAACAAGTCGGCCAAGGAAATGCGTGAGCGCGTGGCCAGGCGCCTGCGCGACCAGGATGCCGCCGAAGTCACCATCTGCACCTTCCATGCGCTGGGGCTGAAATTCCTGCAGATCGAGCATGCCGCTGTCGGATTGAAGCGTGGCTTCTCCATTTTCGACGCCGACGACAGCAATGCGCAGGTCAAGGACCTGATGCATGGCGCCAAGCCCGACGACATCGAAGACGTGAAGAACCTGATCTCGCGTGCCAAGAATGCCGGGCTGTCACCGGAGCAGGCGATGCGCGCCGCGCGCAGCAACCGTGAAAAAGAGGCTGCCAGTGTCTACGAGCGTTACCAGCTGCGCTTGACCGCGTTCAACGCAGTGGATTTCGACGACCTGATCCGCCTTCCGGTGCAGGTGCTGGAAGAGAACCCTGAGATTGCCGTGGCCTGGCGCGAGCGCATCGGCTACCTGCTGGTGGACGAGTGCCAGGATACCAATGATGCGCAGTACCGGCTGTTGAAACAGCTGGCCGGCGAGCGCGGAAACTTCACCTGCGTGGGCGACGATGACCAGTCCATCTATGCCTGGCGTGGCGCCAACCCGGAAAACCTGCAGCAGATGGCGCGCGATTATCCCGCGCTGCAGATCATCAAGCTGGAGCAGAATTACCGCTGCTCCAACCGCGTGTTGCGTGCAGCCAACGCACTGATCGCCAACAATCCGCACGAGCACCTGAAGAAGCTGTGGAGCGACCAGGCCGATGGCGAGCGCATCCGCGTCTGGGAATGCCGCAACAGCGACCACGAAGCGGAGAAGGTGGCCGCCGAGATCGCCTTCATCGCGCAGGCCAGGCAGGTGCCGTGGGGTGATTTCTGCATCCTGTTCCGCGGTAATTTCCAGTCGCGGCCATTGGAAAAGGCACTGCAGCTGGCCCGCGTTCCTTACCATCTGTCCGGCGGCACGGTGTTCCTGGAACGGCAGGAGGTGAAGGACACCCTTGCCTGGCTGCGGCTGCTGGTGAACCCGGACGACGACACCGCCTTCATGCGTGCGGTGCAGGCACCCAAGCGCGATGTCGGTGCCGGCACCCTGGCCAAGCTGGCCGAACTGGCTTCGGAGAAAGACATGCCGATGGCGCAGGCGGCCGAAGCCATCGGCGCGCTGCAACAGCTGGCACCGCGGGCGGCCAACAGCCTGGCGCGCTTCACCGACATCCTGCGTGACCTGCGTGCGCAGACCCGTGAGATTTCCTCCGGCGACATGATCCGCAAGGTGGCCAAGGATTCTGGATTGCTCAGTGAACTGCGCCAGCAGGCCAAGGAAGAAGCCAGCTACCAGCGCCGTGCCGGCAACATCGAAGAGCTGGCGCAATGGTTCGAGGGCGGCCCGCGCGGCGCCACCGCCGCTGACCTGGCTGGCCAGCTCGCGCTGCTGTCGCGCAACGACAAGGACGACGGCGGCAACCAGGTCCGGATGATGACCCTGCACGCTTCCAAGGGGCTGGAGTTCCCCTATGTCTTCATCGTCGGCTGCGAGGACGGCGTGCTGCCGCACCAGGTCAGCCTGGACGAAGGCACCCTGCAGGAAGAGCGTCGCCTGTTGTACGTGGGCATCACCCGCGCCAAGGTGCAGCTGTGGATGAGCCACAGCAAGCTGACCCGCAAGTTTGGCGAGCATGTCCGGCTGAAACCCAGCAGGTTCTTCGAAGAGCTGCCAGCCGAAGAGCTGCAGCGCGACGGCGCCGACCCGGTCGCCGACGCGGCACGCAAGAAAGAGCGGGCAACGGCCGGGTTGGCCGCGATCGAGGCCTTGTTCGACTGAGTTGGAGATGATCCCGCCCCCGCCCCATCTGGCCACCTGCATGTTGATTGAAAGCGAACGCCTGCGGCTGCGGCCGATCGAACCCCTGCGCGATGCCGATGACATGTTGGCGCTGCTGAACGACCCCGGCTTCCTGCGTTTCATCGGCGATCGTGGCATCCGCACGCCTGAACAGGCGCGTGATTACATCGCCGTGCGCGTCCTGCCCAGCTATGCGCTGCATGGTTATGGCATGTACGCGGTGGAACGGCGCAGCGACGGAGCATGGCTGGGCAATGCCGGCCTGGTACGTCGCGATGGCTTGCCTGGCCCGGATATCGGCTATGCGCTGCTGGCCGGCCATGTTGGACAAGGCTACGCCAGCGAGGCGGCGCGGGCGGTGCTGGATCACGCGCGCGCTGGGTTGGGGCTGAAGGACCTGTACGGCATCATCGACCCGGACAACCTGGCGTCGGCGGCCATCCTGCGTGGATTGGGAATGGAACAGCGCGGCCTGGTCCAGCTACCCGGAAACGAGCAATGGGTGACCTTGTTTGCCATGCCGGGCGCGGCACCCACCTGATCCCTGCGGGCAGGTAGCGCCGGGCCGTGCTCGGCGAGGCCACGCATGGTTCGGTAGAGCGGGTCCATGACCCGCTGGATCCGCCAGGATCGGGTCGAGCACAGCGGGTCATGGACCCGCTCTACCGAGCCGGTTCCGGGCTGCTCAGGCGTCGCGCAATGCGGCCAGCTGTGCCTGCAGCCCGGCAACGGTGGCCTCCAACCGGGCCACACGCTCAGCCAGCCCGGGATCGCTGCTGGCACCCCCGGCGGGGTCGGACGATACGAACTTCGCCGCCAGCGCAGCCCCATCCACGTCACCGCACAGCAGGTGCATGTAGCGATCCTCGCGCTGTCCACCGGCACGCGGCAGTACGACGACCAGCTCGCGCTGCTGCAGGCGTTCGATGGCATGCCGCGCCTCCTCGGCATCGACGAACCGATGCAGCCGCTCGCTGCGCGTCACCAGCTCGCCCAGCGTCTGCGGGCCGCGCAGCAACAGCGACGCCAGCAGCACGGTCTGCTGCCGGGTCAGGTCCAGCGCCGCCTGCAGGCGGTGTTCATAACGATCGGCACGTGAAGAAAAGTGCTGGCGGGCCAGGCCCAGGCTTTCCAGCTGGCGCAATGCATGCTGCACGCCGCCGGCATCGAGGTTCATCAGCGGCTCGCGCGCGGTCTTCTGGTTGGCGGCCGACTGCGCTGCGTTGACGGTCAATGGATAGGTATCCGGCGTGGTCGCTTCCTTCTCGACCAGGCAACCCAGCAGGCGCGCCTGTGCGGCATCCAGCAACGGGCGGGCGGGCGTATCAGCGCTATCGGTCATGGCGAGCTCCGGGAACAGGGTGGTGCGACCGCCAAGGATAGCCGCTGCCGCTGGCATCTTTCCCGCTAAAATGGCCCGATATCTGTTGCCGGTGAATGCCATGCGTCGAACCTCCGCCCTGTCCCTGACCCTGCTCGCCACCGCCGTGTTCGGCCTGTCCGCGTGCAAGCGCGTGGACGCGCCGGCACAGCCGGCGGATGCCGGGGCCGCCGCATCGGCCACTGCAGCCCCGGACGCCAGCGCCAACGACAACCTCAATGCCGTGCTGTGGGTGCAGCGTGCGCAGGAATACAAGGCGATCACCGAGCAGACCTACCGCGCTGCCGCCGATCGCCTGGATGCCGCACTCAAGGAGGCGAACTGGGACGCACTTGTGCCGGAGGAGCGCGGCAACGACGCCAAGGGCCTGAAGCCGGCCGTGGTGCTGGACCTGGACGAGACCGTGCTGGACAACTCGCCCTACCAGGCGCGCCTGGTGCGTGACGGGGGCGAATACGACGAGATGAGCTGGGACCAGTGGGTGGCTGAGAAGAAGGCCAGGGCCATTCCCGGCGTGGTCGATTTCGCCAAGGCCGCCAACGCCAAGGGCGTGACCCTGCTGTACATCTCCAACCGCGCCGTGCACCTGAAGGACGCGACCCTGGCCAACCTGCGTGCCGAAGGCCTGCCGGTGGCTGACGACAGCGTCTTCCTCGGACTGGGAACGGTGGTCCCGGGTTGCGAGCAGGCCGGCAGCGAAAAGAACTGCCGCCGCCGCCTGGCTGGGCAGAAGTACCGTGTGCTGATGCAGTTTGGCGACCAGCTGGGCGACTTCGTGGAAGTCACCGCGAACACCAATGAAAGCCGCGACGCCCTGCTGCAGCAGTACCACGACTGGTTCGGCGAGCGCTGGTGGATGCTGCCGAACCCGACCTATGGCGGCTTCGAGCCGGCACAGTTCAACAACGACTACTCCCAGCCGCGCCAGGCCCGCCACGACGCCAAGCGTGCCGCGCTGGACTACGCGCCGTGAGCCGCGGTCCGCTGCCGCTGCGCGACGACGAGCGCCTGATCTTCGCCCTGGACGTGCCTGATCGCCTGCAGGCGCTGGAGTGGGTGGACCGCCTCGGTGACAGCGTGTCGTTCTACAAGATCGGCATGGAGCTGCTGGCGTCCGGGGAGTATTTCCAGGTCCTCGACGCGTTGGCCCGCCGTGACAAGCGGGTATTCGTCGATCTCAAGTTCTTCGACATCCCGGCCACGGCGGCAGCGGTGATCAGGCGGCTGTCGCAGTGGCCGGTCAGCTACTGCACCATCCATGGCTGGCACCCGGCGATGATGGAAGCCTGTGCCGCCGTGGCCGGCGGCGACATGCGCCTGCTGGCGGTGACGGTATTGACCTCGATGGGGCGCGAAGACCTGGCTGGCATGGGCATCGACCGTGAACCGGTGGAGGTGGTGGTCGAGCGCGCGCTGGCCGCAAAGGCTGCCGGTGTCGATGGGGTCATTGCTTCCGGGCAGGAGGCCGGGCCGATCCGTGCCGCCATCGGTCCCGGGTTCTCCATCGTCTGTCCTGGCATCCGTCCTGGTGGTCCGGTGGGTGATGACCAGAAGCGCACGGTCGGGGTCGCCCAGGCGTTCATCGACGGCGCCGATGCCATCGTGGTGGGACGTCCGATCCGCCTGGCTTCCGATCCGCAGGCGGCCGCCCGGAACATCCAGCAGGAAATCCGCGCGGCCCTGCCTGGCTGACGTCGCCGGGCGTGCTGGGGCAGGTCACCTGCCGTCCCACACGCGGTGGATGAAGTCATCTATCTCCGCTGCCGCCAGCCGCGCGTAGACGCCCGGCGACCCCTCGCGCGCGCAACCGGCTCCCCAGCTGACCACGCCCAGCTGGAACCAGCCGCCGTCCGCCGCGGCAATGAACAGGGGGCCACCGGAATCGCCCTGGCAGGAATCCTTGCCCGCGCGACTGGCACACATCTCCAGTTGCGGGTGGACCGTGAACCGCCCGGCGTACTGGCGTCGGCACTCGGCAGTGGTGATGAAAGGCACCTGCACTTCCTGCATCCGGGCCGGGCCGGTGCCTCCTTCACGCGGCGCGCCCCAGCCTGCCACGGTCAACAGGCGTCCCCCCTGTTCGTATCCGGCACCCTCGCTGCGCGCCAGGCGGATCGGCCTGATGCCTTGCACAGGTTCGGCCAGGCGGAGTAGTGCCGCATCGGCTTTGTCGGAGGATGCATAACGGGGGTGGATATGGACTTCCGCCACGTTGATCGATTGTCCGCTGCCGTCATTCAGTCGGGTCTGCCCGGTCCGCACGGCGTAACGGCCGGGCTGGTTGTCGACGCAATGGGCGGCGGTGAGCACCCACGACGGAGAGATCAGCGTGCCGCCGCAGAAATGGTTTTTCAACGGACTGCCGGCCCCGCGGTGCTGCAGGCTCACCAGGAAGGGGTACTTCCCATCGGGGACGTCGGTCCCACCGACGATGGTAGGGTGAACCGGCGGCGGATCGCTCGCGGGGGCGGCATGGACGGCGGTACTGCATAGGGTGGCCAGAATGGTGGCCAAGGCAAGGGATGGACAGGCCTGCATGATCGATCTCCATGGGGCCGACGGCGTGCCGGCCACTGCATCTCAATTCCAGTGGCGGCAACAAAAATGTGATGAATTTCACGATCATTGATCGGTCAAGAACCAACCTACAGTCGTCTTGGGCATTGCCTGACTTTCTGATTTTCTGACACCAGCGCTGTGGAAGATGCGCTGCTCATTCTGTGATTCTTTGTGATTCAATGGTTTGCAACGACAAAGGCGGGGCATTCGCGCTCCTGTCTTGCTGCCGCCAACATTGACCCGTCAAGATGCAGGCCGGTCTGGGGAGTCCGCACAACCATGGCGAAAACGAAACGGCGCGCGCCGCGCCAAGCGTGGGCCTGCGCCGCAGTGATGCTGCTGTCGCTCGCTGCCTGCCGCCGCGACATGCCGGATCCGGAAGCGCCGGCGGCCGAGCCGGTAGCCGCCGTGCAGGCGATGGCGCGGGCGATGGCCGACAACGATCTGGTCGCCTATGCGAAGTTGTCGGTGCCCGCGGGCCAGTACACGCGGCTGCAGCAGGCCTGGGCCCAGGGCCACAGTCGCTGGCCGTTGACCGAACTGCCCCTGCATGACCAGTTGCTGCCGATGCTGCAGGCGCTGTCGGCAGCCGATGGCAGCCAGCAGCTGCAGCGCAGTTTCGACCGGCAACTGGCCGGCCAGACCACTGCCGTACGCCAGGCCGCGCAATCGATGGGGCTGTTCGGCGTGCAATACCTGCGCCACCAGGACAGCTACACCGCCAGCCAGCAAGCGCATTACATCCAGGTCGTGGAGACCCTGGCAGCGTGGGCGGCCGACGCGCCAATCAGCGATCGCGCCCGCGCACGGGCCAGCATCGGCGTGCTCACCGCCGCGGCCCGCGCGACCGGCTTCAGTGACGACGCCCAGCTGCAACAGGCCGGCCTGGAGGAAAGCCTGCGCCGGCTTGGGCCGTTCATCGGCAGCATGAAGGCGGTGCTGGCCAGCTATGGGCTCGACCTGGACGCCTCCATGCGCGGCATTGCCGGCGAGCTGTTGTCGCAACAGGGCGACAATGCGCTGGTGCGCCTGGAGTATCCGCTGGCGGGCAAGGTCATCACCCTGCAGATTCCGTTGACCCGGCGCGAAGGGCATTGGTACCTCACCCGCACCCTGGCCGACACCGATGCGTTGCTGCGCCATGCCGAGGCCGCGCAGGCTGGATCTCCCTCCCTGCCGGATGCCCCCGCCGACAGCGGGGAAGATGCAACCGTCCCGGCTAAGCCATAATGGCGCCGATGTCGAAACAGAATCCGCTGCCGTTTCCCGGCGAACAACCCGAGCCCCCCAGTGCCGACCAGGCGCAGGGGTCCCCGACGACGACCGACGGTTCCCGACCGCCGGCCGCTGCCGCGCGCGCTGCGGGTGGGCGCCGTCCCTGGTGGGCCCGGCTGCTTGGGCGACTGTTCGAACCCTGGCTGGGGCTGGATATCGAGCCGAAGGATCCCGGCCAGTACAACGATGGCCGGCCGGTCATCTATGTGCTGGAGGACTATGGACTGTCCAACGCGCTGATCCTGGACAAGGCCTGCCGTGAAGCCGGGTTGCCCTCGCCGCTGGTGCCCCTGGCCGGCGACCCCACCGGGCGCAAGCGTGCATACGTGGCGCTGTCGCGGCGTAGTTCCAGCAACTCGATCATCCCCGAGCAACGCGGCGCCAAGACCCATTCCGATTCGCTGGCCAAGGTGCTGCAGGCCCACCGCGTGCGCGACGAGCTGGACGTGCACCTGGTACCGGTCTCGATCTTCGTCGGCCGCGCGCCGGACAAGCAGAGCGGCTGGTTCGCCGTGCTGTTCTCGGAAAACTGGGCGCTGGTCGGCCGCTTCCGGCGCCTGCTGGCGGTGTTGTTGAACGGCCGCAGCACGATCGTACGCTTCGCACCGCCTATCTCGTTGCGCGCCACCGTCGATGAAGGCCTGGAGCCGGAGCGGACGGTGCGCAAGCTGCAGCGCGTGCTGCGCACGCATTTCCGCCGCATCCGCGAATCGGTGATCGGCCCGGACCTGTCCACGCGCCGCCTGCTGGTCGACCAGGTGCTGCAGGCCGAACCGGTGCGTGAAGCCATTGCTGCCCAGGCCCGGCGCGACAACAGCAAGCCGGCCGACGCCTGGAAGAAGGCGCACGCCTATGCCTGGGAGATCGCGGCCGACTATTCCAGCCCCGTGGTGCGTTCGGCCAGTTTCATGCTCAGCCATGTCTGGAACCGCATCTACGCCGGCGTGCTGGTGCACCACCTGGACAAGTTCAAGGAGGCCGCGCCGGGCCACGAAGTGGTGTACGTACCCAGCCACCGCAGCCACATGGACTACCTGCTGCTGTCCTACCTGCTGTATGACCGCGGCATCGTCCCGCCGCACATCGTGGCCGGCATCAACCTGAATCTTCCGGTGGTCGGCACCCTGTTGCGCAAGGGCGGTGCCTTCTTCATCCGCCGCTCGATCCGTGGCAACGCGCTGTACTCGGCGGTATTGAGCGAGTACGTGGCGCAGCTGGTGGCCGGTGGCTATTCGATCGAGTACTTCGTCGAAGGCGGCCGCTCGCGTACCGGACGGTTGCTGCAGCCAAAGGGCGGCATGATTTCGATGACGTTGCGCGCGTTCCTGCGCCAACCCCGCAAGCCTGTGCTGTTCCAGCCCATCTACATCGGCTACGAAAAGCTGATGGAAGGGGGGAGTTACCTGGATGAACTGACCGGCCGGCCGAAGGAAAAGGAGTCGATCTGGTCGTTGTTGTGGGGCATCCCCAAGGTGCTCAAGCAGAATTTCGGCCAGGTGGTGGTGAACTTCGGCGAACCCATCGCGCTGAACGACGTGCTGGCCGAGAAGGCGCCCGAATGGGACGGCAGCGCGGTACCTGAAGATGAAAAGCCGGCCTGGCTGGCGACCACGGTGGATACCCTGGCCGAACGCATCCAGGTGCGCATCAACGGCGCGGCGGACGTCAACCCGATCAACCTGCTGGCGCTGGCGCTGCTGTCCACGCCCAAGCATGCGATGGGCGAATCGGACCTGATCGCGCAGATCCAGCTGTGCAAGATGCTGCTGGAGGAAATGCCGTATTCCGACCGCGTCACCGTTACCCCGCATTCGCCGGAGCGGATCATTGCCCACGCCGAGGAAATCAACGTCCTCACCCGCGTCCGCCACCCGCTGGGCGACGTGCTCAGCGTCAGTGGCGACACCGCGGTGCTGCTGAGCTACTTCCGCAACAACGTACTGCACCTGTTCACCGCGTCGTCGTGGGTGGCGTGCTGTTTCCAGAACAATCGCCGCATGGGCCGTGCCGGCCTGGTCCGCCTTGGCCGTATCGTGTATCCGTTCCTGCAGGCCGAACTGTTCCTGCCATGGAGCGAGGACGAGTTCGCGGTGCGCATCGAACAGACCATCGACGTATTCATCCGCGAAGGCCTGCTGCAGCAGGTCGGCGACGACGAGGGGGGGGCGCTGGCACGCAACACCGGGCAGACCGACGAGGTGTTCCGCCTGCGTGCGATCGGCCACTCGTTGCAGCAGGCGTTCGAACGTTATTACATCGCCATTTCCGTGCTGGTGAAGAACGGTCCCGGCACGTTGGGGGCAGCAGAACTGGAAAGCCTGTGCCAACAGGCCGCGCAACGCCTGAGCCTGCTCTATGCGCCGGCCGCGCCGGAGTTCTTCGACCGCACCCTGTTCCGCGGTTTCATCCAGAAGCTGCGCGAGCTGCGCCTGGTATGGCCGGACGAGAACAGCAAGCTGTTGTTCGACGATCGCCTGGATGCATGGGCCAAGGACGCCAAGTTCATCCTCGGCCGCGAGCTGCGCCACACCATCGAGCGGGTCAGCCCGGAAGCGGCCAGGCCTGAAGAGGCTGCCCCGCAGGATTGAGGGTAGCGCCGGGCCATGCCCGGCGGTGTCCCATGGCAGCCGCCGCTGCGCTCGCCGGGCGCGGCCCGGCGCTACCGACGTCCGCCAGCCTCAGGCCGGTTCGTCGGGGATCTGCAGGCTTTCCAGCTTGGCGATGCAGTCTTTCAACTGCAGCCGGCGCCGCTTCAGGCGCTTGGACTCCAGGTCGTCTTCGCCGTTGGCGGCCATGTGGGTGATGCGCGCGTCCAGCGCGCGATGTTCCGCGCGCAGCGAAGCCAGCCGTTCGGTGATTTCGGAGGGGGTCCAGGTATCCACGCGTCGAGCATACACAGGCGCGATGACCGTCGGGAGAACTGCCGCACGAACAGGCACGGAAGGCCGATCCGCAGCCGGTAGAATGGACGGATGCGTGCCCCCCTTCCCTTGCCCGATCCGCTTCCCCGTGCCGCCGGCGCGCGCAGCGACGGTGCCCGCGCACAGGCGATGCTTGGCCGGCGCCTGCGGCGCCAGGTCGGCCAGGCCATCGTCGAGTACGGCATGATCGAAGCCGGCGACAAGGTCATGGTCTGCCTGTCCGGTGGCAAGGACAGCCATACCCTGCTGGACGTGCTGCTGCAGCTGCAGAAGAAGGCGCCGGTGCCTTTCGAACTGGTGGCGGTCAACCTGGACCAGAAACAGCCGGGCTTTCCGGCGCACGTGCTGCCGGAGTACCTGGCAGCGCGGGGCGTGGCCTACCAGGTCATCGAACAGGACACCTATTCGGTGGTCCGTCGGGTGATTCCGGAAGGCGGCACGATGTGTTCACTGTGCTCGCGGCTGCGGCGGGGCGCGCTGTACCACCATGCCCGGATCCACGGTTTTTCGAAGATCGCACTGGGCCACCACCGCGACGACATGGTCGCCACGTTGTTCATGAACATGTTCCACCATGCCAAGCTGTCGGGCATGCCGCCCAAGCTGCGCAGCGACGACGGCCAGCACGTGGTGATCCGGCCACTGGCGCATGTGCGCGAGCATGACATCATCGCCTACGCCAACCTGCGTCGGTTCCCGATCATTCCATGCACCCTGTGCGGCAGCCAGCAGAACCTGCAGCGTCGCCAGGTCGGCCGGATGCTGGAACAGTGGGAGCGCGAGCATCCTGGGCGCATCGACCAGATCGCGCGCGCCATGGCCAACATCGAACCTTCCCAACTGGCCGACCCCGGCCTGTTCGACTTTCTTTCACTGGGGCGCTGCGATGCCGCGACGCCCCCTGGTCCTTCCCTTCCTGCCTCCGGAATTCCATGTTCTTTCGCAACCTGACCTTCTTCCGTTTCCCGACCGCCACCGACTTTTCCGAAGTGGACACACTGCTGCCGAACGCCCTGCTCAAGCCGGTCGGTCCGCTGGAAATGAACTCGCGTGGATTCATCTCACCCTTTGGCCGCGAGGAGAAGGAGCAGTTCTCGCACCGTATCGGTGAACACCTGTGGCTGACCGTCGGCGGTGAGGACAAGCTGTTGCCCGGCGCCGTGGTCAACGACCTGCTCGAGCGCAAGCTGGAGGAAATCGAATCCAACGAAGGCCGTCGTCCCGGTGGTCGCGAGCGCAAGCGCATCAAGGACGACCTGCTGCATGAACTGCTGCCGCGCGCCTTCGTGAAGAACTCGCGCAACGATGCCTTCCTGGACCTGAAGCATGGCTACGTGGCGGTGGATTGTTCCAGCCGCAAGACCGCCGAGTACTTCATGTCCGACATCCGCGGCCTGTTGGGCAGCTTCCCGGCGATGCCGTTGAATGCCGAGGTGGCACCGCGTTCGATCCTGACCGGCTGGATCGCCGGTGAACCGCTGCCGACCGGGCTCAGCCTGGGCGAAGAGTGCGAAATGAAGGACCCGGTGGAAGGCGGCGCGGTGGTCAAGTGCCAGCACCAGGAACTGCGTTGCGACGAGATCGACAAGCACCTGGACGCGGGCAAGCAGGTCACCAAGCTGGCCCTGGTGTTCGAAGACAACCTGTCCTTCGTGATCGGCGACGACCTGATCGTGCGCAAGCTGAAGTTCCTCGATGGCGCGCTGGACCAGCTGGAACATGCCGACGACGACGGCCGCCGTGCCGAACTGGACGCGCGATTCGTGCTGCAGAGTGGCGAGATCCGTCGCCTGTTCCTGCTGCTGGAAGAGGCGTTCAAGCTCAGCAAGGCAGACTGAACAGGTTGCCGCGGGATGCCCTGACATCCAGGGGCGTCCTGCGGCGTATGCTGGTCCCATGAGCCGCACGCTCCGCCGCCTGTTGTCCCCGTCGCCGCCACCGGCCATGCAGCGCGATACCGTGCGCCTGCGCCTGGATGACGCGGAGATCGAGGTGCTGCGCGTGCGCGATCCACGTGCGCGCCGGATCAAGTTGAGCGTGGACGAGCGCGGCGCCCGCCTGACGTTGCCCCTGCGGGCCAGCCTGTCGATGGGCGAACGTTTCCTGGAGCAGCACCGTGGCTGGCTTGCGCAGCAGCTGCGGCACTACCGTTCCGACCGCATGCCGGCCCCGCTGGTGCCGGGCGAGCCGGGCCAGCTGCCGTTGCGCGGAGAGCTGTTGCCATTGCATTGGCAGGAAGGGCGTTACGCAAAGCTGGACATCGATGCACAGGGCGCCTGCGTGCAATGGCCGGCACGTGGTACGCCGGCCATGCTGCAGCGGCTGTTGCGGGAGTTCTATGAAGCGCAGACCCGCGCCGACCTGGGGCAGTGGTTGCCGCGCTATCTGCCCGGGTTGCCGCGCGCACCGACCCGCATCCGCCTCAAGGTGATGTCCTCGCAGTGGGGGTCGCTGGCACCGGATGGCAGCATGGCGCTGGACCTGGCACTGGTGCTGGGCCATCCGGCAGCATTCGAATATGTGCTGGTGCACGAGTTGTGCCATCTGCTGCAGGCCAATCACTCGCCAGCGTTCTGGCATGAAGTGGAGCAGCGTTTCCCGGCTTGGCGCGAACAGCGCGACTACTTCCATCTGGAAGGCCGCCGGCTGAAGGCGATGCTGCGGCAGTTGCTTTGACCCGGCGTGCCGGGTCAAAGCAACTGCCCGCGCATTCCACCTTATCCCCGCGCCGTTGTGAACTGACCCCCGATTCTTGGACGTTGATTGCCCTTGTTGGCCTGGCCAGGTCGCTCTCCGCGCCTCGCCAGGCCTTTTCACAGAATAGTGTCCGAAACGGCTAGGTCGCTATGATGGAGCCGTTGCAGCAGCAATCCCATTATCGGATGACCCGTAACGACGCCCTGATTCAGGCCATTGAATTCGACCTGGTGGACTTCCACCGGCAGCGAATGGCGCAGCGTGCTGGCCTGCAGATGGAGCTGCTGCGGAACGAGGAACGCCGACCGGATCCCGATCAGTCGCGCATCGGCAGAATCCGGGAAGCGATGGTCCTGACGAAGCGAAACGCTTTCTCCACCTCGCTGACCGTTGCCGAAGTAATCGAGCCGTTGAAGCACGGTGTCTCGATCGGCAGCATTCGCCAAGCAGACGAATTCATAGCCGACCCAGCGTCCTGGCCGAGCGCCTAGTTACCCGGGCGGTGGGCGGCCACTACTTCGCCGTCTTCTTTCTGGAAGTCGCTGGCCAAGGGCGGCAGGATCTCAAGCACGACCTCAGAGGGACGCGATAGCCGCACGCCCATGTCTGTCTCAACGAAAGGCCGATTGATCAGGATCGGCTCGCGCAACATCGCGTCGAGCAACTGGTCGTCACTGAGTGACGGGTCGCTCAAGCCAAGCTCCACGTACGGCGTGCCCTTGATCCGGATTGCTTCGCGAACCGTCAGGCCTGCACGCTTAATCAGCTCGATCAGGCGCTCCCGCGTTGGTGGCTTGGCCAAGTAATCGATCACGACCGGCTCGATGCCGGCGTGGCGAATCAGCGCGAGGGTATTCCGGGAAGTGCCGCAACCCGGGTTGTGATAGATCGTGGCCTTCATGCTGTCGATTCCTCAGTCTGTGCTTCTACGGCGCCCGATGCGGCCGCCAATGCTGCTGCAGCTAGCGTGTCCTTGCGCTCGCTATACCGGTCGACCAAGTAGTCGCTGCGGTCTCTGACCAGCAAGGTGAATTTCATCAGCTCCTCCATTACGTCCACCACGCGGTCGTAGTAGGCCGAGGGCTTCATGCGCCCGTTCTCATCGAACTCCTGCCAGGCCTTGGGCACTGAAGACTGATTCGGGATCGTGACCATGCGCATCCAGCGTCCCAGCAGGCGCAGGGCGTTGACCACGTTGAAGGACTGGGATCCGCCGCTGACCTGCATGACCGCCAGGGTGCGGCCCTGCGTCGGGCGCACGCCGGCATCTTCGAGCGGGAGCCAGTCGATCTGATTCTTGAAGACCGCGGTGAGCGTGCTGTGGCGCTCTGGACTGATCCATACCTGCCCCTCGGACCACAGAGAGGCCTGGCGCAGCTCCTGGACCTTGGGATGGTCCGCCGGTACGGAATCGACCATCGGCAGGCCCTGCGGGTCATACAGACGGGTCTCTGCGCCGAAGTGCTCCAACAGGCGCTGCGCCTCCAAGGCGAGCTTGCGGCTGAAGGACTGCGGCCTGAGCGAGCCGTAGAGAATGAGGATGCGTGGCCGATGTTGGGAAGGCTGCGGCCGGTCCAGATCCGCGAGTGCAGGTCTGTGAGCTGCAGGTCCATCGAGCATGGGGATTTCCGACACGGGCTTGTCCTGGCGATTCTGTTTCACTATTCTAGAATCATGGAACATTCAATCGCAACCCAAGCCCTGGCGGCCCTTGGCCACAGCTCCCGCCTGGCCATCTTCCGCCTGCTGGTCCAGGCCGGCCGCACCGGCAAGCTTGCCGGCGAGATCGCGCAGGAGCTTTCCCTTCCAGGGCCGACGCTTTCGTTCCACCTCAAGGAACTGGCCAGCGCAGGACTGATCGCCTCAGAGCAGCGAGGCCGAACAATCTGCTACCGCGCCGACTTCGATGCGATGAACGGCCTGCTGCGTTACCTGACTGAAAATTGCTGTGCCGGCGAGGCCCAGTGCGGCCCTGACCGCAGCTGCTGATCGAGACCGACACCATGGCCAACACGAAGCCAGCTCGGCTCGCATTTCTTGATCGCTACCTGACCCTGTGGATCTTCGCCGCCATGGCGCTGGGCGTGGCGCTCGGGAGCGCCTTCGAGGGACTGCCCGCCTGGCTCAATTCCATGTCGGTGGGAACGACCAATGTCCCCATCGCCATCGGCCTGATCTTGATGATGTATCCGCCGCTGGCCAAGGTGAAGTACGAAGAGCTAAGGCTGGTGTTCCAGGACAGGGCGGTGCTGGCGCTATCACTGGTGCAGAACTGGATTATTGGCCCGGTCCTGATGTTCGCCCTGGCTGTGCTGTTCCTGCGCGACTCGCCCGAATACATGACGGGCCTGATCCTGATCGGGCTGGCACGCTGCATCGCCATGGTACTGGTGTGGAATCAGCTAGCGCGGGGTGATGGCCAGTACGTTGCCGGTCTGGTCGCCTTCAACTCCATTTTCCAGATTGCCTTTTTCAGCGTCTATGCGTGGTTTTTCCTGACGTTCGTACCTCCGCTGTTTGGCCTGGATGGCAGCGTCATCCACGTGGGCTTTTGGACAATTGCCGAGGCCGTCCTGATCTATCTGGGCATCCCATTCGCCGCTGGATTCATCACCAGTCGAGCGCTCAGGAAAGCCAAGGGCCAGGACTGGTATGAGCGGCGTTTCTTGCCTGCAATCAGCCCGATCACCCTTGCGGCGCTGCTGTTCACCATCGTGGCGATGTTCAGCCTAAAAGGCGGTGACGTATTGCGGATCCCGATGGATGTCGTGCGTATCGCCATCCCGTTGACGATCTACTTTCTGGTCCAGTTCATGCTCAGCTTTTTCATGGGCAAGTTGATTGCTAAGGACTACCCGCGTACCACGGCCATTGCCTTCACTGCCGCCGGCAACAACTTCGAGCTGGCCATCGCTGTGGCGATCGCCGCGTTCGGCCTTGCGTCGCCCGTCGCCTTCGCTGCGGTCATCGGCCCGCTGGTCGAGGTGCCCGTGCTGATCGCCCTGGTGCACATCGCACTGCGGCTTGGGCGCCGCTACTTCGGTCCTGCGTGAGCACACCGGCCGGCGCCTAGGCCGCCTGGCTACGTGCGAACTTCGCCCGATACTGGACGGGGCTCATTCCTTGCAGCTTCAGCGTGATCCGCTCGTTGTTGTAGTAGTCGATGTACTGAACAATCTCGCGACGCAGATGCCCCACGTCGACGAAGCGGTTTTGGTGAAACATCTCGCACTTTAACGTGGCAAAGAAGCTCTCCATGGCAGCGTTGTCGAGGCAATTTCCCTTGCGCGACATCCTCTGGGAAACGAGCTGCTGTTCGAGTTTTCGCCGGAAGGGAAGCGTCTGGTACTGCCATCCCTGATCGGAATGGATGACCAGGCCGTCCGTCCCACTACGCAACGGAGCTGCGGCTGTTGCTGTTGTTTTTGTTGTTGTTTTTGCTGTTGCGCTCGCCGGGCATGGCCCGGCGCTACCTTGCGCGTCGTGCGGCTGCCGTTGCCCAGCGTGCCGCTACGCGCGGGGCGGTCATGCACACGGCCTGGTCGGTCACGGTGGTGACTGCCCGCTCCAGCAGCTGGATGTCCGCTTCATGCTGGCGCGCGACATGCGGGTCTTCAAAGAAGATGGCGCGCTGGCAGCGCCCTTCCAGCACCAGGTCGGCGATCTGCGCGTCCCCGCCCATGGGGCCGCTCTGGTAACGCGTCGCCCACGGTGTGTCGGCGGGCCAGCCGCGGCTCCACGCCAGCTCATTCAAACGTTGTCCCGTGGTGCCGGTGGCCACGCGGGCAGCGAAGCGCGAAAGCACGTCGAAATGTTCATCGGCGAAGGCGAGCATGGCCGGCTTCATCGCGTCATGGGCGATCAGGGCAAGCGTCTGCCGTTCGAACGCGTGCAGCGCATCGGCACCCGGGTCGGCCGGCAACCCGGCATGCATGCGTTCCATCTCCACCCAGTCGCGCGCGCTGGCGACGGTGGAGATGAAGGGCTTGCCGTGGATGACGCATTGGCGCTTGAGCGCGATCGCTTCGGGAAATATCGAGGAGGGGTCCACCGGATCGATCAGGTAGATGGCCCCATCCAATGTCCGTTCAGCGCCCATGCCGACGACTTCGGCGACCAGCTTCATCAAACCGCCCTCGCGACCGTTCGGATAACGCATGATCGTCGCGTCGCCATGCACGCCGCCATGCCGCACGATCGCATCGAACGTGCGGCCTACGGCATGCAGCGACAGCTGCAGCTCGCCGATGCCGCCTGCGCAGGCACGTAGCCAGCGGAACAGTGCGGCACTGCTGTCCTGGTGATGGAGCCGATTGGCGGCCAGGCCGAGTCGCATCTGGGCATTCTCCTGAGGGGCGCCTGCGTAGTGTATGTCGGTGAAGGCGTCCCACGGCGTCGTCCATGCAGCAATCCTGATTGTGGGATACGGATGCGCTGTTAGCGTCGACAGATCATGGCTCACGACAAGGATCCCCAGTTGGCATTGCCTACCGCCCCTGTCTGTCCCGCCGTGGTCGTGGCGACCCAGGCATATCCGCTGGAAGGCTGGTCATTGTCGGAACCTCCCGCAGCTCCGGGCATGGTGACCGTGGTGGGCTTCCTGCTGCTGGCGTTTGTCGCAATTGGCCTGGTACATCTCAATGGCTACTGGAAGCTTCGCCGGGAGATCCGCCTGCGCCGGGAACTGCAGCGCCGCATCGACGAGGTATCCGACAACCTGCCCGTGGTGGTCTTCCAGGCGCGACGTGAGCGCGACGGGCGGATCCACCTGGAACTGCTGGCCGGTGATACGCCGCAGCTGTTCAGCGCTGCGCCGCGTGAGCTCAAGGCGGATCCCTCGCGCATCCTCGCCGCCATCTGCCTGCCGGACCGGACACGCGTGTTGACCGGCCTGATGCGCGCGGTGCGTCGCATCTGCCCCGTGTCGTTGCAGTTCACCACGCAAGGGGTGCGGGGCATGCGTTGCATCTCGATGCACGCCTGGCCGACGCTTGGACCCGCCAACGAGCAGCGCTGGACCGGCTACTGGATGGATGTCTCCGAAGAGCGTGCGCGTGAACAGGCCATCGCACGGGCGCATGCACGGACCGAAGCGGAAGTGGAGGGGCGTGGCCGCCTGATCGCCACCCTGGGAACCGGCATCAGCGGCCCCATGCATGCGTTGCTGCAGCGCATGGCCATGCTGCGTGGCGGTGAACTGGACGCCCATCAGCGCGCGGCACTGGACTCGCTGGAAGATGCCTCGGTGATGCTGGCGCGGATACTGGAAGACGTACTGGCGTTGTCTGCCACGGAAGACGCCGACATGGCGCTGGATTCCACGCCGGTCGACCTGCGCGCCGTGCTGGACAGCATGCAGCAGTTGCTGCAGCCCGTTGCCGTCGGCAAGGGACTGAAACTGGGCCAGCGGGTGGACCCACGCCTGGCGCGCTGGTTGCAGGTCGATGGCACGCGCCTGCGGCAGATCCTGTTCAACCTGGTCGGCAATGCGATCAAATTCACCGAGCACGGTGACGTGTCGATGCAGGTGCATGTGGTCGATGACACGATGGAGATCCAGCGGCTGCGGATCGAGGTCCATGACACTGGCATCGGTATCGCGGCCGAGAGGCAGCAGGCGATATTCGAGCCGTTTGCGCAGGCCGATACCTTTACTGCGCGGCGCTACGGGGGGACCGGGCTGGGGCTGGGCATCTGCCGCCGCCTGGTGCACAGGATGGGCGGCAGCCTGCAGCTGCGCAGCGTCCCGGGCGAGGGAACCGTGTTCGCGGTGGAACTGCCCCTGCCGCATGCGATGCCGGATCCACCGGCCGTCGACCGCGATTCCCGGCCACCCCTCCCGCCTGCCAGCGTCGCCGGCGGCGCTGTCCCGCGCGTGCTGGTGGCAGAAGACCATCCGACCCAGCAACTGCTGATGCAGTGGTGGCTGCGTGGCCTGGGAGTGGAGGTGGATGTTGCCGGCGACGGCGAGCAGGCGCTGGCGCTCTGGCGCCACGGCCATCCGGTGCTGGTATTCACCGACGACCAGATGCCGGGGCTGGGGGGGCGGGAGCTGGTCCACGCCATCCGCGAAGAAGAGCGGGGGGAAAACCGCGCGGGCGTGCCGATCATCGGCATGAGCGCGGAGGTAGGAGGGATGCGCGGCGTGCCGCTCGACCACCTGCTCGCCAAACCGATCAGCAGGCGCACCTTGATCGAGGCCATCGGCCGGGTGCGGCCGGACCTGCTGGACGCAGCCGGCAACGCTTGCGTGCCAGGAATGGCGGCCCCGGCGCAGGAAGACGTGCTTTCGCTGGCAGGGCTGGGCGAACGCTTCGGCTCGGTGGACATCGCACGGGAGCTGGTGCATTCACTACGCACGAGCATGGATGACGACCTGCAGGCGCTGCGCCGGGAATGGGATGACGACGAGCTGGCCGCCGCCGCGCGCCGGCTGCACCGGCTGGCCGGAGGCGTTGGCAGCATCGGCCTGCACGCACTGGCCATGACCCTGCGCGAACTCAGCGAGGCCCGCGCCCCGCTCGATGCCGCGCGGCGTGATGCGCTGCAGGTCCGCCTGCAGCGCCTGGTGCAGCACCTTCGGGAGCTGGAAGCCGCATGAGCGGCGGATTCAGCTGGCCAGCAGGCGCGCGATGCTGGCGGCGGCGTCGCGGCCTTCCGCCACGGCGGTGACCACCAGGTCGGCCCCGCGCACGGCGTCGCCACCAGCGAACAGCCGCGGATGCGCGGTCTGGAACGGCAGGCGGCCCTGGCCGCCGACCTGCAGGCGACCGTTGTTCGTTGCTTCCACGCCGTGAGCGGACAACCATTCCGGGGCGCTGGGCGAGAAGCCGAACGCGATGATCACCACGTCTGCTTCCAGCAGCGATTCACTGCCTTCGATCGGCACCGCTGCCTGGCGGCCATTGGCATCGGGATCGGCCAGGCGCGTTTCCACGACGGTCACGCCTATCGCTTCGTCGTCCGCACCGGCCTCGATGGATAGCGGCTGGCGGTTGAACAGGAAGCGCACGCCTTCTTCGCGGGCATTGGCGACCTCACGCGCGGAACCGGGCATGTTGGCTTCGTCGCGGCGGTAGGCACAGGTCACCCGTGCGGCGCCCAGGCGGATCGCACTGCGCACGCAGTCCATGCCGGTGTCGCCGCCGCCGAGTACGACCACGCGCTTGCCGTTGAGATCGGGCAGGGCAATCTGGTCTTCCCAGCCGGCGATCGGCCGGCCCTGCGGATCATCGCCGCCGACAATGCGGCTGTTCTGCACCAGGAACGGCAATGCCGGCAGCACGCCCTTCAGGTCCTGCCCGTCCAGCCCACCGTCGGTGTAACGGTAGGCACCGGTGCCAAGGAACACGGCATCGTGGCGCTGCAGCAGGTCGTCCACGCTGACATCGCGGCCGATTTCCACGCCCAGCCGGAACTGCACGCCCATGCCTTCCAGCACGTCGCGACGACGGCGGATCACGTCCTTGTCCAGCTTGAAGCTGGGAATGCCGAACTGCAGCAGGCCGCCGATCTGTTCGTAGCGGTCATAGACCACGGCGGTGATGCCCGCGTGCGCCAGGCGATCGGCGCAGGCCAGTCCGGCCGGACCGGCACCGACCACCGCCACCGTGCGGCCGGTGGGTTCCACCGCGGAAAGATCCGGGCGCCAGCCTTTGGCCAGCGCGGTGTCGACGATATACTTTTCGACCGCGCCGATGGTCACCGCGCCGAATTCCTCCAGCGTGCAGCTGCCTTCGCACAGACGGTCCTGCGGGCACACCCGGCCGCACACTTCCGGCAGCGGATTGGTGTTGTGGCACAGCGCGGCAGCTTCTTCGATGCGGTTTTCCTGCACCAGCTGCAGCCACTGCGGGATCGCATTGTGTACCGGGCACTTCCAACTGCAGTAGGGATTGCCGCAGTCCAGGCAGCGGCCGGCCTGGTATTGCGCGTCCTCCTTGCCGAACTTGCCGTACAGCTCGCCCCAGTCGCCGGAGGTGCGCAGTTCGACCGGGATGCGCTGCGGCATCGTCCGGGGCAGGTCGAGGAACTGGAAAGCGTGCTTGCGGCTCATGGCTGGCTCTGCATATCGGCTTGGAGGCGCTGCCGGCCAGCGGCCGGCACTACCAGGGGAGTGGGCGCGGTCATGCGGCGCGGCGCAGGGTTTCGGTCAGCGATTCGATGCTGGCGGCCTTGGGTTTCACCAGCCAGAACTTGCCGATGTAATCGCGGAACTCGTCCATGATCTGCTGTGCCCAGATGCTGCCGGTCAGCTCGCGATGACGGCCGATGAGCCGGTGCAGGTGCTGGCGGTAGTTCTCGAAGCCTTCGGCCGACACGCGATGGATGTCGATCAGTTCGTGGTTGTAGCGGTCGACGAAATCACGGTCCACGTCCAGCACGTAAGCCAGGCCACCGGTGAAGCCAGCGCCGAAGTTCAGCCCGACCTTGCCCAGCACCAGCACCACGCCATCGGTCATGTATTCGCAGCAGTGGTCGCCGGCGCCTTCAATCACCGCCAGCGCACCGGAATTGCGTACCGCGAAACGCTCGCCGGCACGGCCTGCAGCGAACAGTTCGCCACCGGTGGCGCCGTACAGGCAGGTATTGCCGACGATCGCCGTGCTGCGCGCCTCGAAGCGCGCGCCACGTGGCGGACGCACCACCAGCCGGCCGCCGGCCATGCCCTTGCCGACGTAATCGTTGGCTTCACCTTCCACTTCCAGGTGCAGGCCACCGACGTTGAAGGCGCCGAAGCTCTGCCCGGCGGTGCCACGGAAGCGCAGTTCCAGCGGCGATCCGGCCATGCCCTGGTTGCCATGGGCACGGGCGATGGTCCCCGACAGGCGGGTACCGATGCTGCGGTCGGTGTTGTGGATCAGGAAGCGATGGTCGCCACCGCGCTTGTCGGCGATGGCGTCGGCCAGCAGGCCATCCATCTGCGTGGCCAGGCTGTCGGGCGATTCATACAGGCGCTGTGCCGCGCAGTGGCTGCCTTCGTAGTGGGCATCGGCGAGCAGGCGCGACAGGTCCACGCGCACGCCTTCGCGCGGCGCGGTGTCCAGTTGCCGCAGCAGGTCGGTACGGCCGACGATGTCCTGCAGCGAGCGTGCCCCCAGCACCGACAGCCAGCCGCGCACTTCTTCGGCCAGCAGCCTGAAGAAGTTCTCCACCCGTTCTGGCTGGCCGGTGAAATGGTTCTCACGCAGGCGTTCGTCCTGGGTGGCCACGCCGGTGGCACAGTTGTTGAGATGGCAGATGCGCAGGTACTTGCAGCCCAGCACGATCATCGGGCCGGTGCCGAAACCGAAGCTGTCCGCCCCCAGGATGGCGGCCTTCACCACGTCCAGCCCGGTTTTCAGGCCGCCGTCGGTCTGCAGGATGGTGCGTCCGCGCAGGTCGTTGGCCACGAGCGCCTGGTGCGCTTCGGCCACGCCCAGTTCCCACGGCACGCCGGCGTAGCGGATCGAACTGACCGGTGAAGCACCCGTGCCGCCGTCATGGCCGGAGATGGTGATCAGGTCCGCGCCGGCCTTGACCACGCCGGCCGCGATCGTGCCCACGCCGGCATGGCTGACCAGCTTCACCGACACCAGCGCGGTCGGGTTGACCTGCTTCAGGTCGTAGATCAGCTGTGCAAGGTCCTCGATGGAATAGATGTCGTGGTGCGGCGGCGGCGAGATCAGGCCGATGCCCGGCCTGGCATAGCGCAGCCGCGCGATCAGTTCGTTGACCTTGTGTCCGGGCAACTGGCCGCCTTCGCCGGGCTTGGCACCCTGGGCGACCTTGATCTGCAGCACTTCGGCGTTGACCAGGTATTCGGCGGTGACACCGAAACGGCCCGACGCCACCTGCTTGATCTTGCTGCGGCGTTCGGTGCCATAGCGCGCTGGATCCTCGCCGCCTTCGCCGGAATTGCTGCGGCCCCCCAGGCGGTTCATCGCGATGGCCAGTGCTTCATGTGCCTCCGGCGACAACGCGCCGAGGCTGATGGCGGCGGTGTCGAAGCGGGCGAACAGGTCGCTCGCCGGGGCGACCTGGTCCAGTGGCGTCGGCGTAGCCGCCGGTACCAGCTGCAGCAGGTCGCGCAGGGCGGACGGCGGACGTGCATGCACCGCGTCGCAGTAAGCTTGCCAGTGCGCTGGATCGCCCGAGCGCGACGCGCGCTGCAGGGTCATCACCACGTCCGGGTTGTACATGTGGTATTCGCCGCCATGCACGTACTTCAGCAGGCCGCCCACGTCCGGCTGGACCTGATCGTCCCACGCCTGCACGGTGAGTTCGCGGGCTTCGGCGTCCAGCCGTGCGAAGCTGACGCCACCCACGCGCGAAGGGGTTTCCGGGAAGCACAGGTCGACCACGTCCGGTTCCAGGCCGACGATTTCGAACAGCTGCGCGCCGCGGTAACTGGCGACGGTGCAGATGCCCATCTTGGAGATGATCTTCGACAGGCCCTTGTACACGCCCTTGCGGTAGCGCCGGCCGATCTGCGACTGCTCACCGCCCTTGCTGAGCTTGAGGATGCCGCGGCGGCCGAGATCAAACAGGGTCTGGTAGGCCAGGTACGGATACACCGCCGTGGCACCGAAGCCCAGCAGGCAGGCCATGTGGTGCGGGTCGCGCGCGGTGCCGGTTTCCAGGATCAGGTTGACGTCGCAGCGCAGCCCGGCCTGGCACAGGTGGTGGTGGACCGCGCTGGTGGCCAGCAACGCATGCACCATCGGTCGGTCGGCGACCGGGTAGCGGTCGGACAGCAACAGCATGACGATACCGTCGCGCGCGGCCTGTTCGGCTTCGGCGCAGATGCGCTCGATGCCGGCACGCAGGCCCTCCTCTTCGCTGTAGGACAGGTCGATCAGCCGATTGGCATCGGCGTACTGCTCCATCTTCAGCAACTGGCGCAGCTTGCGCTGGCTGAGTACCGGCGAATTGAGGATGACGTGGTTGACCGTCTCCGCACCCGCATGGAATATGTTGGTTTCCTTGCCCAGCTGGGTGGTCAACGACATTGCGCAGTCTTCGCGCAGCGGGTCGATGGGTGGGTTGGTGACCTGGGCGAAAGCCTGGCGGAAATAGTCGTACAGCGGGCGGCTGCGCTGGCTGAGCACCGCCATCGGCGTGTCGTCGCCCATCGAGCCGGTGGCTTCCTGCTCGGTCTCGGCCAGCGGGCGCAGTACCTGCTCCACTTCCTCGGTGCTGAGCTGGTACAGCTTGTGGTAGCTGCGCAGGGTGCGGGCGTCGAACGGCTCTTCCACCAGCGAAGGATCGATCAGCTCGGTCTGCAGGTAGGTCACGCCCTGCTGCAGCCATTGCTTGTACGGCGCGCGGCCGCGGTTGATGCGATCCACCGCGTCCGAATCCAGCAGGTCGCCACGCTTGAGGTCGATGGCCATCATTTCGCCCGGGCCCAGCTTGCCCTTGCGCACCACGCGCTCGGTCGGCACTTCCCACACGCCCGCTTCGGAAGCCACCAGGAAGTGGCGGTCCGAAGTGAGCATCCAGCGCGCCGGGCGCAGGCCATTGCGGTCCAGCGTGCACACGGCATAGCGCTCATCGCAGGCGACGATGCCGGCCGGGCCGTCCCAGGGTTCGCTGTTGAGGCCGTGGAATTCGTAGAACGCCGCCAGGTCCGGATCCTTGAACTCCAGCGATTGGGTCGCCGGTGGCACCAGGATGCGCAGCGCCTGGATCAGCTCCATGCCGCCACTGACCATCAGCTCCAGCATGTTGTCCAGGCTCTGCGAGTCCGACCCCTGCATGGAGATCACCGGGTCCAGTTCACCGATGTCGAAGCGCGGGGTCTTCCACACCTTGCTGCGTGCCTGCGCCCAGCGGCGGTTGCCCTCGATGGTGTTGATTTCGCCGTTGTGGGCGAGCATCCGGAACGGGTGTGCCAGCGGCCAGCGCGGCAGGGTGTTGGTGGAGAAACGCTGGTGGAAGACGATGGCGCTGGAAGCCAGGTCGCTGCGCTGCAGGTCCAGGTAGAAGCGACTGAGCTTGTCCGGCAGCACCATGCCCTTGTAGCTGATGGCAGTGGGGCTCAGCGTGGTGACGTAGTAATCGGCGTGCGCGCGCAGCTTCTGCTCGCTGCGACGGCGGGCCAGGAACAGGGCCAGGGTGAAGGCGGCATTGTCCTGGCCATCCCCGGCATCGACGAACAACTGCTCGATACGGGGCAGGGTGTCGCGTGCCAGCTGGCCGCAGACACTGTCGTCGGTGGGGACCACGCGCCAGCCACGCGGCTGCGCACCCGCGCCGGCCAGCTCGGCTTCCAGCGCGCTGCGGCACTGTGCGGCGGCGGCATCGTCATGCGGAAGGAACACCACGCCTGCGGCGAAGCGTTCACCGACGGCAATGCCGGCCTCGGCCGCGATGGCTTTCAGGAATGCCTGCGGGCGGCGCAGCAGCAGGCCGCAGCCATCGCCGGTGATGCCGTCAGCGGCGACGCCACCGCGGTGGGTCATGCGCGAAAGCGCGGCGATGGCGGTATCGACCAACAGCCGGGAAGGTTGGTCATCCAGCTGGGCGACCATGCCAAAACCACAAGCGTCACGCTCGTGTCGCGGGTCGTAAAGCCCTTGGCGGTTGCGGGGGGCCATCTGTGCCTCTTCGTCAGGTGAGCGGCGACACTCGTCCCCGCCCAATCCTTGGAGCGCGCATCAGGAGGCCACCGGATGCTTCGAATAGATCACAGTTGCTGCGTTGCCGCAACACACGGTTGCACGCGCAACCAAGGCGCAGGCAAGTGCTTGCCTGCGCAGGGAATTTTCAGCCGCAACGAACGCCGGTGACCACGTCCTTCGCATCTACTTCGATGTTCAGGCGTTCGCCGATGAATTCCATCGTGGTCATGTCGCCGGGACGCAGCACGCGGACATCGCGCGCACCGGCATCCTGCTGGGCCTGGCTGCCGAGCGTATCGGTATAGGCTTGGCCGACCAGGCTCTGCACCTGGGTGGCGTCGCAGCTGCCGATCGGCGGCGCTTCGGTGGCCTTGTCGGCATCGTCGGCCGGCGCGGCCGCCTGCTGCGCGGCCTGCTGCGCTTCAGCAGTGACGGCATCCTGTTCATCCATGGGCGGCGCCGAACAGGCGGCCAGGAGCAGGGTGGCGGGGAGCAGGAACAGGAAGGGGCGCGCCAGGCGCGGCAGCTGCAGGAACGACATGCGGACTCCGGGAACGTGCAGGATGACGAAAGGCTGGAGCATAACGGTTGGCGCGCCTTGGCGTGTTGGTGTTGCGTTATTGACGTGGCGTCGCACTGCACGCGGCCACACTGCGGGCATGAGCCAACCTGCCATGACACCTGGGAAAGCCGCTGCCCGCGCCGCGGGCCTGCGTTACGTAGACGATGGCCAGCCGGGCTTCCATCGTCGCAAGGCGGGCAGGGGATTTACGTACCGGGATGCGCGCGGACGCACCGTGCGCGACGCCGATATGCTGGCACGGTTCCGTTCGCTGGCCATCCCGCCGGCCTATACGGATGTGTGGATCTGTGCCTGGCCGAACGGCCACCTGCAGGCCACCGGTCGCGATGCACGGGGGCGCAAGCAGTACCGCTATCACCCGGATTGGGCGCGGCAGCGGGATGCTGGCAAATTCGACCGCATCATCACGTTCGGTGCCGCCCTGCCGGCATTGCGTCGACGCCTGCGGCAGGACCTGCGCTGCACCGGCTTTCCGCGCGCGAAAGTGCTGGCCATCGTGGTGGCGCTGCTCGCCGACACGCTGGTGCGGGTCGGCAATGAAAGCTACGTGCGTGAAAACAACTCCTTTGGCTTGACCACGCTGCGCAACCGCCACCTGGCATTGCTTGCCGGCGGGCGCGTGCAGATGCGTTTCCACGGGAAGTCCGGCCAGCGCCAGGAGGTGGTGGTCAGCGACCGGCAGCTGGCGAAACTGGTGCGCCGCCTGCAGCAGCTGCCGGGCCAGGCGCTGTTCCAGTACCGCGACGATGACGGCAGCGTGCAGCCCGTGGACTCGGGTGAAGTGAACGACTACCTGCGCGAGGCAATGGGCGAGGCGTTCACCGCCAAGGATTTCCGCACCTGGGGCGGCACCGTGGAGGCATTGCGGGTGTTCGCTGCCACCGCCCTGCCCGAGCCAGCCAGCAAGACCGCCTTGGCGGCCGTACAGCGCGAGGTGGTGTGCCAGGTGGCATCGCTGCTGGGCAACACGCCCGCTGTCTGTCGCAAGGCGTATATCGATCCGTGCGTGTTCGACGGCTGGGAGCGCGGCGAACTGGGGGCACTGGCGGGCCTGCGTGGGCCGCGCCAGTGGGAGCAGGCGACCCTGCGCTACCTGCGCAGGGCACGCCGGGTCAGCCGCAGTAGATCGCGGTGATGTTGTTGGTGCGGCCGGTTTCGACGGTCAGCTGTTCGCCGCCATCGTGGGAGGCGCCGGCGGCTGGATCGACGCTGCCACTGGCGGTGGTGCCACTGCGTTCACGCTCGCTGCGCCGCACCTGTACCCGCAGGCTGTCGCTGTCCACGCGGGCACGCTCGACGGTGGCGTCCGACGCTGCCAGGCCGACCGCGCCCTGCACCTTGTCCAGGTGGCACTGGCCGGAGATGACACCGTCGATCGGCTGCACCTGGGCCACGGGCGTGCTGTTGCAGGCGGCCAGGGAAACCGCCAGGGCGGCCATGCTGAGGTAACGGATCATCGTTGCAGCTCCAGGGTGACGGGTGCCCAGCGTGCCGTGGGCGGCGTGGTGCCGGGATGAACGCCTGCACGCGGAAGGCACGTTGCATTCACCGACGGCAACGGTGGCGATACGCAGACTGGCTGTCCCGGTAACTGGAAGGAGGCCCGCCATGTCTGCCTGCATTGCGCCAGCCATGCCGGCGCACGCGGCGTGGCCTACCGCACCTGAACCCGGCTGACCAGGAGATCCCATGGCAACGGCAAAGAAAAAAGTCCCCGCGCGGCGGAAAGCCGCGCCGAAGATCCGCGACACGGAGGCTCCGATGAGCCCGGATGCGCCTGCCGCTACCCGCGCCGGTGCCCCGGCGCGCAAGCGCGTGGTGAAAACGGCGACCCGCAAGGCGGCCTCCACCGATGAACGCGCCAGCCGTGTTGCGGCACGTCAGCGTCGGCTGCAGGATCAGCAGAAGGCCAAGGATGCGCGCGCCGGCAAGCAGGCCGCGAAGAAGAAAGCCGCCCAGGCTGGCGCACGCAGGCAGCCGGAGAAGATGCCTGCGCAGCACATCGCCAAGCCGGGCAACGAACACGAACTCGCGTTGTCTCCCCGGTTCCTTGCGCCGGATTACGTGGGCAGCGGAAAACTGAAGGGCCTGCGCGCGATCATCACCGGCGGTGATTCCGGTATCGGTCGCGCGGTGGCGGTGCTGTACGCCCGCGAAGGCGCGGATGTCGCGGTGCTGTACCTGGACGAACACGAAGATGCCGAGGTAACCCGCCAGCACGTGGAACGCGAAGGAGGGCGCTGCGTGGTGATCGCCGGCGACGTGCGCGATCCGCGTTTCTGCAACCGCGCGGTGAAGCAGGTGGCGAAGGCGTTCGGTGGCATCGACATCCTGGTCAACAATGCGGCGTTCCAGCTGCACTGCCAGCGGCTGGAAGACCTTGCGGACGCGCACCTGCAGGAAACCCTGCAGACCAACATCGGCGGTTATATCCAGATGGCCCGCGCGGTGCTGCCGCATCTCGGCGAGGGTGCCAGCATCATCAACACCGGTTCGGAGACCGGCCTGTTCGGCAGCAAGGCCCTGATCGACTACTCCGCGACCAAGGGCGCGATCCATGCCTTCACCAAGGCGCTGGCCAGCCAGTTGCTGCCGCGCGGTATCCGGGTCAACTGCGTGGCGCCAGGACCGGTGTGGACGCCGCTGAATCCTGCCGACAAACAGGCGCCGGACGTGGGCGAATTCGGCAAGGACAGCGACATGGGCCGTGCCGCACAGCCTGAAGAACTGTCGCCGGCCTATGTATTCCTGGCCGCGCCGTGCTGCTCCAGCTATATCAGCGGGGTGGTCCTGCCGGTGATGGGGGGTCCGCACGGATAAGCCGGCGGACACGCTCCTTCCCGACGTCCGGGGGTTGACTACAGTTGTAGCCAGGTGCATGGTGGCGACACGTGTAGTCACTCGGGAGCCGCGCCATGCGCCGCAAGACCATCGGGGACCAGGAACTGGCCCTGCTGCAGTACATCGACGAGACGGGAACGCCCACCGTAGGCGAGGTCGCTGCGGGATTCGGCGAGACTCGCGGGCTGGCCCGTTCCACCGTGCTGACGATGATGGAGCGCCTGCGCGGCAAGAACTACCTGCGCCGCCAGCAGGAGGAAGGCGTCTACCGTTACCAGTCCACCAGCGGGCAGGACAGCGTGGTGCAGGGTGCCATCGCACAGTTCGTCGACCGCACGCTGCAGGGCTCGGTTTCCCCATTCGTGGCGTACCTGTCGCAGCGCGACCAGGTAAGCGATGACGAACTGGCCGAACTGGAAGCGCTGGTCGAACAACTGCAGTCGCGTCGGCAGGAGGGTTGAGCATGGACATCATCATGTTGCTGGAGCGGTTGGGCTGGACCAGCCTGCAGACCGTGCTGCTGGTGGCGCTGGTGTGGGCTGTCTGCCGCGTGGTGCCCTCGCTTGGCGCCGCCGCACGCTGCCGCCTGTGGTGGCTGGTATCGCTGCAGGCGGTGATGGGACTGTTCTGGGCACAGCCGCTGCAGTTGGCTGTGTTGCCGGCGCCCGCTGCAGTGTCCGATCCCTTTGCCGCCGGCATGGCCGAGGCGGCATACGTACATGCGCCGGGGCTGTCGGCGCAGTGGCTGGCCAGCGGTCTCGACCGGGCTTCGGCTGACGGCCTGGCCATGGCCACGCCGTGGTGGGCGATGCTGCTCGCCGTACTCTGGCTGGCTGGCGTGCTGCTGATGGCATGGCGTACGGCGGGGGAGTGGCGCCGTAGCCGCGCATTGTTGGCTGCTGCGGTCCCCTGCGATGACCAGGCGCTGGTGCGCGCACTGCAATTGGCCGCCGAGGCCCACGGCCTGCGCCGCGCGCCGCGCCTGTGGATGAGTGCCCAGGTCGACGCGCCACAGGTGGTGGGGCCGTTGCGTCCGGTCCTGCTGCTGCCGGCCGGCGAGAATGCATTGCAGGGCGATGCGCTGGACATGGCCTTGACCCATGAACTGCAGCATCTGGCACGGTGCGACCTGCAATGGGGCCTGCTGCCCGCGCTGGCGCAGCACCTGTTCTTCTTCCACCCGCTGCTGCGGCTGGCGGTAAGCGAGTATGCCCAGGCCCGCGAAGAGGCTGTCGATGCCGCCGTCGTGGGCGGGCGCGGTGAACGCCGGCAGGACTATGGCCGCCTGTTGCTGCGGCTTGGTGTCATGCCGCGCCCGCACCTGGGCGTGGCCAGCGCCGCGCCCAGCAAGGGCAGCCTGAAACGACGACTGCTCTCGCTGCAGCAGCGGCAGGCCTGTCCGAAGATGGTGGCGACGGCACTCACCCTGGCGGTTTTGGCCGTGGGTGTGCTGCCGCTGCGGTTGGTTGCTGCGCCACCACCACCACCCGTGCCGCCGAGTCCACCGGTGGCGCCTGCCGCGCCCCGTCCACTTGCGGCTCCGGCAGCGCTGGCCGCACCGCGTCCACCGGCAGCGCCTGATGCGCCGCCCGCACCGCCCGTCCCTGCGCTTCCGGCCGTTCCCGCCGCGCCGCCTCCGCCAGTTGCCAGCAGCACAGGCGTCACCAGCATGGTCACCCATGGGCGGCTCGACCTCGGCCAACGCCCGTACAGCGCCCACGTGTTGATCGACGACGACGAGAGTCATGCGGACGGCGCGGTGGATGATGTGCAGCAGGCACGTCGTGACCTGGGCGACCGCTCAACGGGCTTCTGGTTCCGCCAGGGTGACCAGCGTTACGTGGTGCGCGACCGCATGCTGGTACAGCAGATGCAGGCCGCCTATGCCGATGCGGCGCGGATCGGCCACGAGCAGGCCGAGCTGGGAAGACGCCAGGGTGAACTGGGCGCGCGTACCGGTGAGCAGGCACGTCAACTGGCGCTGAAAGCCGCTGACGAAGCAATGGCCGCGATCGGCATGGCCGACATCAACCGGGAGGCTGCAGCGGAAGCCGCCCGTGCTTCGCGTGCCGCCGTGCGCGGTGCACGCGCAGCCGGCCACGGCGCGGCATTGGCCGACCTGGCCAGCAGGCAGGCCGCGCTGGGTGTCGAGCAAGCGGCGCTGGGCCGGCGGCAGGCGGAGATCCACGCACGTGCAGCGCGCGAAGCACGAAAGGTGATCGCGCAGGCGCTGGCCGACGGACGTGCTGAAAAACGCTGAAGGCCGGCTGCTGATCGGTAGAACGGGGAGCGAAGCCGCCGGGCATGGCCCGGCGCTACAAAGGGGGTGCGTATCAGCCGCAGCTGGCGCGCTCGATCTTGTTGTCCGCATCGACGCTGATGGTGATCCGGTCTTCGCGGAAATCCATCGTGACGGCCATGCCGGGCTTGACCACACGCGCGGTGCGCGCGCCGGAATCGCGTACGGCCTTGTCGATGACCTCCTGGTTGGCGGTCTTGCCCACCAGCGCCGGCAGCGTGTCTGCGTGGCAATGGCTGCCCAGGCCCGCCACCTCCGGCTTTGGCTGGCGGGGCGCGGTATCCGCGCTGGATGGGGTGCTGCTGCAGGCCGCCAACGGCAGCATGCAGCCCAGAAACAACCACAGGTTCGAACGCATGGCAGGACCTCCCGGGTGACGTGAGGCCCAAGCATGCCGCCGCCGGCCGCTACGTGGCGTCAACGCCGGACCGCGAGGGGCCCTGCGCCTATCGACGCCATGATGGACAGTCAGCCAACGGCGACATGTCAGCCAGGGCCTCCTGCTCTACCAGCCGGATGAACAACTGCGCCAGGGTCACCACGTCCTGGTGGTTGTGTTCGGCCACGCGCCTCAGGTTCACCGCATCGCCGCCACGCAGGTAGCGCAGCCATGCAGAGGGGGCTTCAGAACCTGGCAGGTCGTCCTCGCGCACGATCTTCAACAGCTGGCGTTCGATGGTCGCCAGCCGGCAGTTCTCCCACACGCCACGATAACGCCGGCGCGTCGGGTACAGCAGGTCGACGTGGTCCAGTGCGGTGATCGGGTCGCGCTGCCGGGCCAGCCGGTAGCGTGTTTTCAGCAGCGGAGCGTCGTAGCTGCGGCCGTTGTAGCTGGAGAACACCGTGGTGGGAGAGAGCCAGCTGGTGAAGGTGCGCAGCATGGCGGTTTCCGCTGCCATGGTGGAGATCATCAGCTGGCGGATGCGCAGGCCCGGGCCACGGCGCGGGTCGAGGTGCCAGTCGGCGGCGCCGATCATGAAGGCGCGGGTGCCGGTACCGCCCGCCAGCCCGGTGGTTTCGGTATCGAAGAACAGCAGGTCGCAAGGCGCCACGTGCTGCTGTTCGCGCTTGGCGAAAGCCAGCGACAACGGCGCTGGCGGGATTTCCTGCGGCAGGAACGATTCGATCAGATGCAGGCCGGGCTCGATTTCGGTGCCCGGCAGGTTGCGGTCCAGCGCGCGCGTGCGCGGGGCCGGCGCGCTGCCCACCCCACGTCCACGCACGCCCAGCAGCCGGCGCAATCCCATCGCATCGGCGGCCTGCCGTGGCGCCGAAGCCACGCCGGTGGGCTTGTGGCGGATCTCTTTTTCGACCCACGCAAACACCGAGCGCGCAGTGTCGGGCTGCTTCGCATCATTGGCGGCGACGGGCAGTTGGGGCGCCGCCTCCACCACGGGTAACGCGGGCGCAGCCGGCGCAACGGCCTTTGCATCACCAGCCTGCCGCCGCAGCAACCGCAGTTTGTCCAGGCTCAGGCTCACGGCGCCAGCAGCTCCACGGCATCGGGCAGCAGGATCTCCACGTCCTTCACATGCTGGCAGGCCTCGGCATCGAACAGGTCCAGCACGCGCAGGGCCAGCACGCGCGGCGTGGTGTCATCGGCTTCCTGCGCGGCCAGCACCGGGCCCACGCAGGCCGGGCAACCGGCCTTGCAGTCGCAACGCTGCACCAGTTCGCGCGCGCGCTGCACCAGTTCCTGCTGGCGCAGCCACAACGGCTCGCTCAGGCCGACGCCGCCGGGGAAGTTGTCGTACAGGTAGACGGTGGGCACGAACTGCTGCAGCAGTTCGATCGCGCCAGGCACGCCCTCTTCGCCGCGCAGCTGGCCGCGCCCGGTCTGGTCGGCGATGGCGAACCAGCTTCCGTCCCCGTTGCCGACCGCCTTCTGCAGGTCTCGTGCATCGGCCATCACCGCCACGGTGGCGACGATGTGCAGGGCATAGGCCGCGCCGAGGAAACCATCCAGCGCATCCTGCTTGCTGGCGAACGCACGCAGCAGCAGCGCCTGCGGCAGCTGCCACCACACGGCGGTGGTATGCAGCTCCTGGTCGGGCAGGTTGACCGGGCCGTAGCCGATGTTCTCGTGGGTGTAATAGCGGATCTTCTTGTAGCCGGCCACGCGTCGCACCACGTGCACCTCGCCATGGTGCGCGTCACCGCGGCCGGCGACGTTGCCATCGAAACGGTCCAGCACCTTGAGCCTGGTGAAGTCGATGCTGTCGGTGTAGTAGTCCACGTTGGTGCGGGTGACGTAGGCCTTCCGGCCCTCCCAGTCCAGCGTCTCCACCTGGTAAGGAGTGGACTGCACCATGTGGATGGCACCTTCGTACAGCGTCAGCGCGGCAGCGGAATAGTCCACTTCGGCAATGATCTGCTGCTTGCCGCCACTGCGGTCCACCACCACGAAATTGCCATCGGCCACCGAGCGCAGGCTTACCGCGTTGGCCGGGTAGCTGTCGGCGATCCATTCCCAGCGCTCGCCTTCGCGATGCACCACTTCGGTTTCGGCCAGCGCTTCCAGGAAGACCTCCGGGTCGATCGGGCCGAAACCATCGCCGACCAGGAAGGGCAGTTCGAAGGCGGCGCAGCGGATATGGTCGAACAGGATCAGGGGCTGGTCCGGCGCGATGCGGGCATGTTCCGGCGATGCTTCGGCGAAGAAATCCGGGTGCCGTACCACGTACTGGTCCAGCGGCTGCGAGCTGGCCACCATCACCCCCAGCGCCGGCTGCTGGCGGCGACCGGCGCGGCCGAAGCGCTGCCAGGTAGCGGCTACGCTGCCCGGATAGCCGTTCAGCACCACCACGTCCAGGCTGCCGATGTCCACGCCCAGTTCCAGCGCCGACGTGCTCACGATGCCGTCGATCTGGCCGGCGCGCATCGCCCGCTCGGTCTCGCGGCGCTCGGTGGGCAGGTAGCCGCCACGGTACGCACGGATGCGCGGCGGCTTGCGCGGATCATGGTCGAAGATGTCCTTCAGGTATTTGGTCAGCACTTCGACCATCAGCCGGCTCTGCGCGAAGACCAGCGTCTTCAGCCCGGACTTGATCGCCAGGCGCGCGATGCGGTTGCTCTGCGAACGTGCCGACGCGCGCAGGCCCAGGTCCGGGTTGACCACCGGCGGATTCCACAGCAGTACCTGCTTGGGGCCGCTGGGCGCGCCGGATTCGGTGATCGCGGTGACCGGGGCTTCGATCAGCGCCTCGGCATGCTGCTGCGGATTGCCGATGGTGGCCGAGCACAGGATGAACTGTGGCTCCACCCCGTAGAACGCGCAGATGCGCTTGAGCCGGCGCAGCACGTTGGTGACGTGGCTGCCGAACACGCCGCGGTAGGTGTGTACCTCATCGATGACCACGTAACGCAGGTTCTCGAAGAACTGCGCCCACTTGGTGTGGTGCGGCAGGATGGCCTGGTGCAGCATGTCCGGATTGGACACCACGATGTCGCCGTGCAGGCGGATGGCCTGGCGTGCGTCGCCGGGGGTGTCGCCATCGAAGGTGAAGGCCCTGACCCCGAGGTTGCCGGCACGGTTGAGCTCAAGCAGGTCGGCGACCTGGTCCTGCGCCAGTGCCTTGGTCGGGAACAGGTACAGCGCCTTGGCCTTGTCCTGCATGGCAGCGCTGACCACCGGCAGGGTGTAGCACAGCGATTTGCCGCTGGCGGTGGGGGTGACGACGGCGACGTGCCCGCCACGCTGCGCCGCGTCCCAGGCCTGCGCCTGGTGGCTGTAGAGCTGTTCGATGCCGCGTGCCTTCAATGCGGCAGCGAGCGCCGGGGGCATGTTGTCGGGGATGGGCGCGTAGCTGCCTTCACGGCCGGGAATGGCAAAGCTGCCGGTGATGCGGTCGGCGTAGCGCCGCTGCAGGCGGGTGCTGAGCAGGGCACCGTCGCGGGCGGGCAGGCCATCGCGGGTGGCGAGCTTGTGCTCGGCGTCGGCGGTGCGTTTGGCGAGTTCGTAAGCCATCAGGAAAACATGCCGCAAAGAAATTCAGAGAACCACAATGGTGTCTCATTCCATGAGACGCCGTGCAGATCCAGGTGAATCGTTCACCGCGCGTGGCTGGACGGCAGCGCCGAGCCATGCCGGCGAGCGCCGCGGCGCCCTGCTGGCCCAGCGCGCGGGTGAAGAGTCCCGCCGAGCATGGCTTGGCGCTACCGGTCCAGGGAGGTGGTACGCCGCTCCAGCCACCACAGCAGGCCAGCGACCAGCACGAACGCCAGCAGCCATGGCCAGCGCGGGCCGGGCGCGCGTTGCGCCGCCGCTGCCATCGGCGCCCCCGCGCTCGACACCCGCAGCGCGGTGGCATCGCGTTGTTGCTGGCGATGCAGCGCGCGTGCATCGCCGGGATCGAACATATACACCGCCTGCACCGCGCCTTCGCTCACCAGCTCGTGCCAGCCCGCTTGGCGCGGCCACCATGCCGCGCATCGCGCATTGCCCGTGGCGGGGTCGACGACCAGCGGTTCCAGGGTGGCATCATCGGCACCGCGCACCCCGGTGCCGGCCGGAATGCCACACAGCACCGCGCGCTCGCCGGCCCATGGGGTAGCACCTTCCACGTCGATCGATGCCTGTGCCGTCACCGGTCGCGCCAGGGTACCGACCACGCTGCTCCACAATTCGGCATGGCGATCATCGCGCCCGGCCAGTACCGCGCGGTAAGTGTCGGTGACCGGCAGCAAGCCGATCCGGCCGCGGCCTACCGCCTGCCAGCCGCCGACCGCGCCGCCGGAGATGTCATGCAACAACGGTCGTGCACCCGGCGTGCGCAGCGCCAGCTGCTCAAATGCGGGCAGCTCGGCGGCATGAGAGCGCGCATCCGCTTCGCCTGTCCATTGAGTTGCATCCTGCGCCGATGGGCGCGGACCGCGTCGTGCCGCCAGCAGTTCGGCCTTTGCTTCGTCGCCCAGCGTCAACGCGGATGCCTGTGCGTTGCCGGATACCGCAAGACCCCAGTCGTGCAGGGTCTGCCGGGCGGAATTGCCGAGCGTGCCACTGCCGCGCACCAGCACGCCCAGCCCTTCGCGCAGGGCCTGCTGCACGGCGGCCCGTTGTGCCGCACCCAGACCGGCCAGGCTGCGTTCGTCCAGCACCAGCACGTCCACCGCTGCCAGGCGCGCCGTAGTCAGTGCCACCGGTGCATCGCCCAGCGTCACGCCCGCACCTGCCTGCGCCTGGGCCTGCACGTCCAGCCCGGCATCGGTGGCCCAGCGACGCAGGTACTTGCTCTCCGGCCCCGGCGCGCTGGCCAGCATCAGCATCCGCACCGGGACTGGCGCGGCCACCTGCACCGGTACCGGCAGCGTATCCACCACGTGCATGCTGCCGTCCAGCAGGCGCAGCTGGAACACGGCGTGGCCGACGACGCGTGCGACGCCGTCGAGTGCTACCGCGCCACGCCCGTCCAGTGCCGCGGCAGCAACCAGCTGGCCGGCGGGATCGAGCAGTTCGGCACGGCCGTCGGCTGTTCCATGGGCCCGCGCACGCACTGGAAACACCGCTCCCGGGGTGGAAACAGCAGGAACCTGCAGGTCGATCCAGCCGCGCGGCGGTGGCGCGGCCCGCAGCTGCACGCGTGGCGGCAACGCCACGTCGCGGTCGCGGGCGACCAGCCCATCGCCGACCACGGTCAGGCGTTCAGTGCCCGGGTGTTGGCGCAGTGCCGTGGCCAGGTCGGGCACTCGTGCGAAGTCCGTGCCTGTCCGGGCCTCCGGCAGGGCCAGAACGATGGCGCCGTCCGCCGGCGCGCTGCGCACCTGCTCGGCGTGGGCGGTCAACACGGTGAGGACATCACCCGGGATGGGCCGCCCAGGTGGGACCAATGCGAAGAACAACAGTCCGGCCGACACCCACTGCAACACCACCAGTGCCGTGAAGCGAGGCCACGCCAGGTGCGATGGCTGCCGTTGCCGCCAGGCCAGCCGCAGCGTGGCGATGAACATGATCGCGATGATCGCCACGGCAATCCAGTGGAAGTCGTTCATCGCCCGCTCTCCAGCGCATCCAGGTAACGCTGGCCCATCGCATCCGGGGCGATGCGCCGGGACGGTGGCGGCAGCGGGCGCAGCAGGGCGCGCCACAACTGTGCCCGCAAGGCTTGCCGGCACGCGGTACAGCCGGGTGACATGCGCAGTTCCTCGATTGCCGCGGCAAGGCCCAGCGGGTCGCCCAGGCGGGCCTCGTTGGCACGCAGCCAACCGGCCAATGCATCCAGGTCGGGATCCCCGCCGGCACCCCCGAGCTGCTGCCATGCCCCGACGATGGCCTGGTCGGGCGTGGACCGTGCCGCCAGCGCAAGCCGTCGGCTGACGATGCCCTCGCGCTTGCCACCCAGCCGCCGGCTCTCGTCGATCGGCGGCAGGTCCGGACCGACGCGTGCCAGGTAGATGCGTTCGGCCTGCTGTACCTCCTTGATGAAGCCAAGTGCCTTGTAGGCATGGGGCAATGCTTCCTTAGGCCGGCCTTGGCGCAGTTCCCCTTCGGAGGACCACATCTGGTCCAGTGCGGCCTTCAACGTGGCGCGTGTCTGGGGGTCCAGCAAGGTGGCGGCCTCGGCATGGTCATGGGTATGGCCGTACTCGGACAGCACATCGGTTGCACTGCCGAACACGGTGGGCCCATCGCTGCCACCGTGGTCGTGGCCATGGTCGTCGTGGTCGTCGGCATGCGCCCCACCGCCATCTTCGCCGTGCTCGTGCTCGTGCGTGGCCTGTGGCGCATCGCGGGTCGGCAGGTCACTGGTCGGCAGGTCCCCGGTGGGTGGCGCCTTCGGCGCTCCTTCACTTTCCTCGCCAAGAAACTGGCCATAGCGCAGGCGCAGGATGCGCTGGTCCACGCCGATCGCATCCGAGCGCCGGGTGAACTCCTCGGGGGACAGCTTGCCGCGCTGCGCGATCAACGCTTCTGCATCGATGATGATCTGTCGCTGGCTGCGGAAATAGGCGGGCAACGTGCGTTTGACCATGCCTTCCAGCTCGGCCTCCTGCACGTCCGCTTCGCTGGGCAGGCGCAGGATCAGGCTGCTGCTCTGCGCGGCCTGCGGGGTGGGTGCATGGTTATCGCGCACCTGCAGTTGGACGATCACATCGTTGCCTGCCGTTGCACCCAATGCAGCCAGGTCCAGTGCATGGGCGAAGCGCTTCTGCGTGGCCGGGCCGGTGCCGGCCAGGGTGAACAGCTGCTCGCGGAAGGTGATGTTTTCGCCGCTGCCCTGGGCGAGCGTGACTTTCAGCTGGGCATTGGCGGCCACGCCGTGGTCGTCGCGGGCCTCGAAGCGCAGGGGCCAGCGACGTTGCCCCGGCGTGCCGGTCACCAGCGTGGCATCGGGTTCGATCACCCGCACGCTGGGTGGCTGGTCAGGCACCACGTCCAGCCGGTACAGACGCGTATCGCGCATCGCCGGTTCGGTCACCACCCGGTACAGGGCCGGGCGTTCGGCCTTCCAGCTGCCGGTCCACTGCGTGCCGTCGTGCCCCAGTTCGATGCGCTGGCCGTCGTGGAACTGCAGCGCGACACGGCTGGGGATGCTGGAAAAACGCAGGGCCCAGGACAACTGGCTGTCCTGGGCGACGTTTCCATCCAGTGTGTTCTGCGTGCGGGGTGGCTGGCCGGTATATGCCGGTGCGCTGATGCGCAGCCGCGCCGATTGCAGGGAAGGTGGCACCATCGTCGGCGCGCTGCCTGCCTGCGTGGCGGGCGTGGGGCTTGCCGGTGCGGTACCGCCCCGCGGCCAGCCGAAGGCCAAGGCAACCACCAGCAGGGCTGCTGCCCATGCTGCACGCAACGCCCATCGTGGCCAGCGTGCGCGCAGGTCGGGCGGATCGGCGCGCAGGGCGTCATCCACGCGTGCGCGCTGCCGCTGCTGCAGTGGATTGAGCTGGGCGGCATCGGCGAACAGCAGGTCGGCGCTGTCCCGGGCACCAGGATGTTGGTCGAGCTGGCGGACCAGCCAACGACGGTCCAGCCTGCGCATGCGCCAGGTCGATATTGCGGCGGCGGCCAACAGGCCAAGGGCCAGCACGATGATGGCCAGGTCAGGGCCGGCCAGGCGCCATGCCAATGCGGAAAGCGTGCAGGCCAAGGGGACGACCAAGGCCATGCCCAGCCCCCACTGGCGACGTCGGGCTGCCCACCAGGCAGTGGCCACCGCAGGGTTCATGGCTGGGTCCTGCGACGAGCGGAGGTGGCCAGCCAGCGTTCCAGGGCGAACAGCAGCACGATCACCAGCAGCAACCACGGCGCCAGCTCGCGTGGCTCGACTGCGGCGGGCGCGGCGCCGCCCAGCGGCGCCTGGTCGGTGGCATCGGCCAGTGCAGGTGCCGGCAGGGGCTGCAGCACCTGCAGCAACCGCCGCGGGAAGGTGTCTTCGGTGACGATGGGCAACGCCGCGGCAGACAGTGCCGCGCTGAACCGCAGCAGGCGTCCACGCCCTTCCGCCCGTTGTTCCAGCACGGTCGCACCCTGTGCATCACGCAATGCCGCCACCCACGCCGCGTCGTCCTTGATCGGCGCAGTGACGCGCAGCACGGTGCCGCCGCCGGCCAGCCAGGACTGCCACGATGGCGGTAGTGGAGTGTTCGCCAGCCAGACGCCGATCTGTCCGTCGTCCGGCGCGGTGCCGCCGGTGCCGGCGTCCGTGGGGGCCTGGTTGGTCCATGCGCGCTGCACCGCATCCAGCACGTGCCGCGCGGCCGGGTCGCCGCTGCCGCCCAAGTGCAGCCGGGGGGCACGCAATGCGCCTGCCAGCGGGCCGACCGGCATCGGCACTGGCCGCCACTGCACGTTGCGCGACAGGCGAATGCGTTCGCCATCCAGCCCCGGCAGGGGATCGGGCACGAACACCACCAGCGGCGTACCCGTCGGCAGTGCCTGGTCCAGCTCACGCAGCAGGCTGGCCAACGGTTGTGCGGTGGCTGCCGGGCGTTGCTGCAGCGCCGGGAAGCCGGGGGCCAGCCAGCGCCAGTCACCTTCAGTGTCTTTCCCGCGCAACGCGGCTCCATCCAGCCCTGGTGCCACCACCGTCACCGCCGCCATCGTGCCCCGGGTCCCCTGCAGCACGGGACGCGCCAGCAGCAGTGCCAGGGCAGCCAGCAACAACAGGCGTACCAGCAACAGTGGCCATTCGTCGACGCGTACCCTGCTGCGCGGGCGCATGCGTGCCTGCAGCCAGCGCAGGGCGGCGAAATCCAGCGGTGCATGCTGCTGGCGGCGCGCCAGGTGGATCAGCAGCGGTAGCAGCAAAGCCGTCAGCGCCAGCAGGCCCAGCGGGAACAACAGGGCCAGGCTCATGCTTCGCCCCGCGTGCCGAACAATCGTTGCAGCGGTGCATCCAGTGTTTCGTCCAGCCAGCCGGTGGCATGCGCGATGCCTGCGGCCTGCAGCCGGGCCTGCAGCGCGCGCTGCGCCTGGCCGAACTGCTGCAGGTAGGCATCGCGCAGCGCGCGCCCGTCGCCGAGCAGTTCCTGCCCGGTCTCCGGATCGCGGAAGCGATGGCCGTCGGTGAATGGGAAATCGCGCTCCTCGGCAGTCAACACCTGCACATGGAAGACCTCGCGGCGCGCAGCGGCCAGGCGTTCCAGCACGCCGGTGCCTGCGTCATCGAAGCCATCGCCCAGCGCCAGCAGCAGGTCGCCGGCGGCCACGCGTTCCCACAGCGGACGCAACGCCCCGGTGGGCGGCCAGCGGCCTCCAGCCCGCAGCCGTCCCAACTGCAGGTGCACGCGGTCGCGCTGCCGTGGCCCACTGCCGGCGGGGACCAGTTGAATCCCGTCGCCACCCACGGCGAGCAGGCCAAAGCGGTCGCCCTGCTGCAACGCCAGCTCGACGATGCAGGCGGCCACCGCGCAGGCATGGTCCAGCCGCGACCAGTCGGGCCGTGCACGGTCGCTTTGGCCGGCCGATGCCGTGGTATCGATCATTACCCATGCCGTCACCGGGCTTTCGCGCTCCGACTCACGCACGAAGAAGCGGTCGGACCGCGCATACAACTTCCAATCGACCTGGCGCAGTTCGTCACCGGGCTCGTAGGCGCGGTATTGCGCGAACTCCAGTCCGGCACCACGGCTGCGGCTGGCATGCTGGCCGATCCCGGAGCTGCCATGCGCGCGCCGTGGCTGCAGGCGCAGCGATCTCAACCGGCTGCGTACGTCGGCGGGAAGGACGATGGGGGTCGTGCGCTCCACGTGTCGGGCGTCAGGCAGGGAAGGGCACGGCCTGCAGCAGCGCCGCGACCACGTCGTCGGCGCCCTTGCCCTCGGCTTCGGCAGCGAAGGACAGCAGCAGGCGGTGGCGCATCACCGGCGCAGCAAGCGCCTGTACGTCCTCGCGGGTGGCAGCGAAACGCCCCTGCAGCAACGCGCGTGCCTTGGCCGCCAGCACCAGCGATTGCCCGGCACGCGGACCGGCACCCCACTTGATCCACTGGTTCACCGCTGCGGGTGCGCCGGCGCCAGGACGGCTGGTACGCACCAGCCGGGTGATCCAGGTGAGCACGTCATCGCTGACATGCACCTGGCGCACTGCTGCCTGCAGCGCGATCACCGCTTCGGCATCCATCACCTTCGGCACCGTGCCACCGGCGCTGCCGGTGGTCTGGCGCAGGATGTCCTGCTCTTCCTGTTCGCTGGGGTAGTCCACCCGCACATGCAGCAGGAAGCGATCCAGCTGTGCTTCCGGCAGCGGATAGGTTCCTGCCTGTTCGATCGGGTTCTGGGTGGCCAGCACGAAGAACGGCTGCGGCAGCGCATAGGTCGTGCCGGCGTAGCTCACGGTGCGCTCCTGCATCGCTTCCAGCAGCGCGGCCTGGGTCTTGGGCGGCGTACGGTTCAGTTCGTCGGCCAGCAGCAGGTTGGTGAAGACGGGACCTTTCTGGAAGCGGAAATGGCGGTGCCCGGTGCCGTGGTCTTCCTCCAGCAGCTCCGTGCCCAGGATGTCGCTGGGCATCAGGTCCGGGGTGAACTGCACGCGGCGGAACTGCAGCTCCAGCGCCTGCCCGAGCGAGCGCACCAGCAGGGTCTTGCCCAGCCCGGGTGCGCCTTCCAGCAGGCAGTGGCCGCCGGCCAGCAGGCCGATCAGCAACTGCTCCACGACCTCATGCTGGCCAACCACGGCCTGGGCGAGCGCATCGCGCAGCTGTTGCAGGCGCGGCAGCAGGGAATCAAGGTCAGGAGCAATCATGGTAGAGCCTGTCATTTTGGGGGGTAACGTCGAGCCATGCCCGGCGGGTCAATCAATTGTTCAGCGCATACATCACGATGTTGACGGCGAAGCGGGTGTTGTCTTCGGCCAGGAAGCGCTTGTTGCGCCAGTCGTAATCCCACTCACAGCCGTAGTCCTTGTTGCTGTACAGAACGCCAAGCCGGCCGTCGATTTCGATGCCTTTCAGGTAGTCGTGCACCAGGTCATCGCCCCAGCCGTTGAGTTCGAAACTGGTGGCCGGCGGGCCATCCGGAAAGCTGAAGAAGCTGCGGTACAGCGCGTGGTTGCCTGGAAGTTTCTTCAGCGCCCTGGGGCCAAACAGCCGTGCCATCTGTTCTTCGAACGACTTGGCGAACAGGCCATCGATGTCGTGGTTGCAGTCATCGACGAACACGAACCCACCGTTGCGCACGTAGCGTACGAAGTTCTCGCGTTCAGCGGCATTGAATTCCACCAGCTTGTGCCCGGCCAGGTAGCAGAATGGCGCCTGCAGCATGCGCGGGTCCGACAGGTCCAGCACGTGTTCCTTCGGGTCCACGCGCAGGGAGGTGTAGTCGATCAGCGAGGTGATCAGGTTGGACGGCATGCGCGCGTCCACGTCCCAGTCACCGGAGTCGTACTTCAGGCGCGTGAACCAGAAGTCGTAGCGCCCTGCCTGTGCGCGGGCGAAGGCAGGCAGCGCCGCCAGTGCGGCGCCACCGAGCATCGCGCGCAGGAACTGCGCGCGGTTCATCGGCCGGAGTACGGCGTGGCGTGCATCAGACCGCGTCGGACAACGAGGTGAAGGTGAAATCGCGCAGGCGCATCGGCGGGATCATCATCAGGAAGCTGGACTCATCGCCGGCCACCCGCACCGGCTTGCCCAGCTCGTCGATGTTGTTGAGCATGATCACCGGCGACTCGTTGAAGCGGAAGTTCTTCACCGGATGCTTGATCTGGCCGTTCTCGATGTAGAAGGTGCCGTCGCGGGTCAGGCCGGTCAGCAGCACCGTCTGTGGATCCACCATGCGGATGTACCAGGTACGGGTGACCAGGATGCCCTTCTGGGTGCCGCGCACCAGCTCGGCGGTGCTCTTCTCGCCACCGCTCATCAGCAGGTTGCCGGGGCGCGCCTTGGCGGTCTTGCCCTGCTTCTGCGCCCAGAAACGCGAGTAGTCCAGGTTGGCGATCCTGCCGTTCTCGATCAGCGCGATGCGCTCGCGCGGCAAGCCGTCGTTGTCCCACGGCAGCACCGGTGCGTCGGCAGACCACGGATCGGCATACAGGGTGACCTGCGGGTCAAATACCTGCTCGCCCAGCTTGTTGCCGCCGCCCTTCCTGGACAGGAAGCTGCGGCCTTCGTCGGCGGCACGCGCGTCGAAGAAACGCATCATGAAGCTGATCAGGCCAGCGGCGGCGGCGGGTTCAAGGATGACCGTGTACTTGCCCGGTTCCAGTGCCTTGGCCTCTGCAGATTCAGTGGCCTTGCGCATGGCGATGCGGACATCCTGGTCGGCCTTGAAGTCAGCCGCATCCTTGAGGTTGCGACCGACCCAGCCCGAACCGCGGCCGTCTTCGGTGCGTACCGTGCAGGTGTAGTCGAAGCTGCTGGTGCGCTGGTAGGCGAAGTTGCCGTTGCTGTTGGCGGTGGCGGAGAAGCCGTGGCCATCCTCCAGGAAGCCGGCAGCGATCACCCCGGCCTCCCGGCACGGCAGGATGGAGTCTGCGGCCACCTTGGCGCGGAACGCCGGATCGATGGCCCCGGTGGATTCGCTGAAGGTCGGGCTGGCACGATATTCCTGCTTGCCGATGGCCGGGATGAACTCCGGGTTCTCCGGTGCCAGGCGGGCCAGGTCTTCGGCACGGCGTACCACGCGCTCCAGCGCGGCATCGTCGAATTCGTTGATGGAGGCGGTGCCGACGCGCTTGCCGAACGCCACCTGCACGGCCAGCGATGCATCGCTGACCACGCCACTGGTGGAAATGTTGTTCAGTGCGAAGCGGATGTTGCCGTTGCTGGACCCTTCCAGGGTGGCGGTGCACTCATCGGCCTTGGACAGGGCGATGACCTTGTCGAGGATGGCTTTGGCCTGCTGTTCGGTGAAGATGCTCATGGGTATCGGGCTCCAGACCGGTCAGCCGAGGCTGCGTGCGGTGTTGATGACGTTGATGCCATTGAAACGGGCGGTGGACGAACCGTGCGAAACCGCCGAGACCTGGCCCGGCTGGCCCTTGCCGTCGAAGAACGAACCGCCGAGGCGGTAGTCGCGCTCGTCGGCCACGGCGCTGCAGGCGTTCCAGAACTCCGGGGTGCGGATCTGGTAGGCGACGTCTTCCAGCATGCCGGTGATCTTGCCGTTCTTGATTTCGTAGAACAGCTGGCCGCCGAACTGCGCGTTGTAACGCTGCTGGTCGATCGAGAACGAGCCGTCGCCGATGATGTAGATGCCGTTCTCCACGTCCTTGATCAGTTCATCGACGCTGAGCGGCTTGCTGCCCGGCGCCATGGATACATTGGCCATGCGCTGGAACTGCACGCTGGACCAGGAATCGGCATAGCAGCAACCATCGGATTCGGTCTTGCCGAGGATGTGCGCCTGGTCGCGGATGGTCTGGTAGTCCACCAGCTTGCCGTCGCTGATCAGGTCCCAGCGCTTGCACTTCACGCCTTCGTCGTCGTACGCCACCGCACCCAGGCTTCCCTGCTGCGTCTTGTCGGCGAAGATGTTCACCTGCTCGCTGCCGTACTGGAAGTGCTGTTCGCGCTTGTCCAGGGTGGCGAAGCTGGTGCCGGCGTAGTTGGCTTCGTAGCCGAGCACGCGGTCCAGTTCCAGCGGATGGCCGATCGACTCATGGATGGTCAGCCAGGTGTGCGAGGGGTCGAGCACGAGGTCGTACTTGCCTGGCTTCACCGACGGAGCCTTGAGCTTCTCGCGTGCCTGCTTCGCCGACGCGATGGCATCTTCCTTCATGTCGTACGAGCTGGAGTAATTGACCACCCCGTTGGGGGTGACGACCTTGCCGGCCGCGCTGCCATCCAGGTATTCGTAGCCCATGCCCATCGGCGCGGACAGGCCCTCGCGGGTGCGGAACTTGCCGGTGTCCTTGTCGATGGCCGTGATGGTCATCGGCACCCAGATGCGGTGTACGTCCTGGTCGATGTAGGAACCATCGGTGGAGGCGAAATACTTTTGTTCGTTGACCAGGAACATCATCGAATTGACGAAGCTGGCGCCGGCGTTGAGCGCGGCGGCGTTGACGTCCAGCAGCAGGTCGACCTTGTCCTTGATCGGCACTTCCATCGCGTTCTTCTGCAGCGGCGTGCGCCAGCTCACTTCGCCGACGCCGGGCGTGGCGGCCAGCTGCACCGGCGCGGTCTGGATGCCGGCATTGGCGCGCGCGATGCCGGCGGCCTGCTGCGCTGCCTTGACCACGTCGTCATTGCCGAGCTGGTTGGTGGCCGCGAAGCCCCAGGCACCGTTGACCAGCACGCGGATGCCCACGCCGGTGGATTCGGTGTTGACCACGTTCTGCACTTTGTCTTCGCGGGTGATGACGAACTGGCGCAGGTAGCGGCCGATGCGCACGTCGCAGTAGGTGGCGCCGGCACTGCGCGCGGCCTGCAGGGCGACATCGGCCAGGCGCTTCTTCAGCGCCGGGTCAAGCACGGCCTGCAGCTGTTCGGCCGCGATGGCCTTGCCGAAGAACGAGGGCACCAGCAGGCCACCCGCGGTAAGCCCGGTCAGGGCGAGGAAGTCACGTCTTTGCAAGGCTGCTCTCCACGTGTGGATGTTGGACAGGACTCATGCGCCGAGGCTGCGCGCGGTGTTGATGATGTTGATGCCATTGAAACGGGTGGTGGACGAGCCATGCGAAACCGCCGAGACCTGCGATGGCTGGCCCTTGCCATCGAAGAACGAACCACCGAGACGGAAGTCGCGCTGGTCGCAGATGGCCGTGCAGGCGTTCCAGAACTCCGGGGTACGGATCTGGTAGGCCGCGTCCTCGACCATGCCGGTGATGCGGCCGTCCTTGATCTGGTAGCAGAGCTGGGCGCCGAACTGCGCGTTGTAACGCTGCTGGTCGATCGAGTACGAACCGCGTCCGTGGAAGTACAGGCCGTTCTCGACGTCCTTGACCATTTCCGCCACGGTCAGTGGCACCTTGCCGGGCGCCAGCGAGACATTGGCCATGCGCTGGAACTGCACGCTGGACCAGGAATCGGCATAACTGCAGCCATGCGATGCCTCGCGGCCGAGGATGTGCGCCTCATCGCGGGTGGCCTGGTAGTCCACCAGGATGCCATCGCGGACCAGGTCCCAGCGCTGCGTCTTCACTCCTTCGTCGTCATAGCCGACCGCGCCCAGGCTGCCGGGCTGGGTCTTGTCGGCGAAGAAATTGACGAGGTCGCTGCCCCAACGGAAGCCGGCATCGCGCTTGTCCAGGGTGGCGAAGCTGGTGCCGGCGTAGTTCGCCTCGTAGCCGAGCACGCGGTCCAGTTCCAGTGGGTGGCCGACGTTCTCGTGGATGGTCAGGAACAGGTTGGACGGGTCCAGCACCACGTCGTACTTGCCGGCCTTCACCGAAGGTGCGGTGAGTTTCTCGCGGGCGTGCCGTGCCGCGGCCAGCGCATCCTCGCGGGGATCGTAGGAGTGGCCGTAACCGACCACGCCGCCGGGCAACTGGAAGCGACCGGCACGGTCGCCATCGAGGAACTCGTAACCCATCCCCATCGGCGCCGACAGGCCATTGCGGGTGCGGAACTTGCCGCTGGCCTTGTCCACGGCGGTAGCGGTGAACGGCAGCCAGATGCGGTGGATGTCCTGGTCGATCCACGAACCATCGCTGGAGGCGAAGTATTTCTGTTCGTTGACCAGGAACAGGGTGGAGTTGAAGAAATCCGCGCCGGCGCCGAGCCCGGCGGCATTGATGTCCAGCAGCAGCGCCACCTTGTCCTGCAGGGGGACGGCCATGGCATTCTTCTTCACTGGGGTGCGCCAGCTGATCTCGCCCACGCCGGGCGTCGGTGCCAGCTGCACGCGCCGGGTCTGCACGCGGGCGTTGGCGCGGGCGATGGCGACCGCTTGCGTGACCGCCTGCACCACCTGTTCCGGCGTGCGTTGGTGGGTGGCGGCAAAGCCCCAGGCGCCGTCGACGATGACGCGCACGCCAACCCCGGCCGACTCGCTGTTGGTGACATTCTCGACGTTGCGCTCGCGGGTGATGATGCCCTGGTTGAGATAGCGGCCGATGCGCACGTCGCAGTAGCTGGCGCCGGCCGTTTGCGCGGCCTGCAGCGCGGCATCGGCCAGGCGCTTGCCCAGCACCGGGTCGCCCGGTTCGAGTAGCTGCTCGGCGGCGATCAGCCGCGCGTGCGGCAGCATCAGTCCCGCCAGCCCCACTCCGGATATTGCCAGGAACTCGCGTCGTCGCACCGCCACCACCCCATGTGCCTGCTGTTGATCCCCCGACTGTCGCCAGCCTCAGGCAATGGCACAAGTGACTGCAGTCATGGTCGCGAAGTGTGCACAATGGCGTTCTGCCATTTTCGTCACGAACCATGACTGAAAAGCCATTCTCGATTGCCTGTGAGCGCAACCGCATGCCAATCGCCACCGGGCTGGACCGCTGGATGTCGGATCGCCGCCACGTGCTGGAGATCGGCAGTGGCACCGGCCAGCATGCGGTGTTCTTCGCTGCGCGCTGGCCGCACCTGCAGTGGCAGGCCAGCGATCATCCGGACGCACTGGCAGGGATCGATGCATGGCGCACGGAGGCGGCGCTGCCGAACCTGGCCACGCCGTTGGCGTTGCAGGCCGAGCTGCCGCCCTTGCCGGCACTCACGCTGCCGCCGGGCTTGCCACGGTTCGATGCCGTATTCAGCGCCAATACGCTGCACATCATGGGCTGGGCCCACGTACAGGCGCTGTTCGCCGGGTTGCCGGCGGTGATGGAGCCGGGCGCGCTGCTCGCGGTCTATGGGCCATTCAATAATGGCGGGGGCTACACCAGTGACAGCAATGCGCAGTTCGACGCCTGGCTGAAGGCACGTGATCCGCGTAGCGGCATCCGCGACGTGGAGGCGGTGCAGGCACTGGCGGCCGCACAGGGGTTCATGGCGCTTGGGGACATCGCCATGCCGGCCAACAACCGCCTGCTGCTGTGGCGGTTGGGGTGATCAGGCATCAGGAAAGATGCCCAGCATGCTTATGAACTGCATTCGCCAAAGGCAAATTACTTGCCTGGACGTTGCCCGCAAAAGCAGTCGATCGGTGACACCACGGTTGATGTCACCGATCGCTCACATCACGCCGCCTGGACGATATGCAGCGCCTTCGGGTTCCGCCATTGCGCCAGCAGCGCCGCTTCCCGCTCCTTGGCCTTCTCCAGGTGCGCATCCTTGACGTGGCCGAAGCCGCGGATGTGCTCGGGGATGCTGGCGATCTCCACCGCCAGCGACAGTCGACGGTCATCCAGCCCATCCAGCAGCACCTGCACGGTGGCCTCGTAATCACTGATCAGCTGGCGTTCGCCAACACGTTCGGCAGTACGGCCGAAGGGATCCAGGCGGCCGCCGCGCAGGAACTTCAGCTTCGCCAGCACGCCGAACGCCTTCAGCATCCACGGGCCGTATTCCTTCTTGATCAGCTGGCCCTGCGCGTCCTTCTTCGCAAACAGCGGCGGCGCCAGGTGGAAGCGCAGTTGGTAATCCCCTTCGAACTGCTGCTGCAGCCGCCGCTGGAAATCGCCGCTGGTGTACAGGCGTGCCACCTCGTACTCATCCTTGTAGGCCATCAGCTTGAACAGGTAGCGGGCCACGGTTTCGGTCAGCGCGGTGGAGCCGCCGGCCTTGTCCTGTTCGGTCGCGCGCACCTGTTCGACCAGCTTCCGGTAGCGGTCCGCATAGGCTTGGTCCTGGTAGGCGACCAGGAACGTGGCGCGGCGCGCGATCATCTCGTCCAGCGACCGCGACAGGCGTGCATCGTCCAGCGGAAGGAAGGCCACGTCGTCGCCTTCGCGGCCATGCGCGGGCAGGCCGCGCAGCTCGCGCTCGTCACCGGTATCGCGTGGTGCGGTGGTGGCGCCCCATTCGTTGCCTTCCCATTCGCCCGGTGGCAGCGCATGCAGTGGGCCGGGCGTGGCTTCCGAATCGGTGTGGCGGTTGCGTACCAGCCCAGCGGCCTGCTGCACCGCCTGCGGGTCAACGGCGGCCAGGCGGCCCCAGGCAAAGGCCTGTTGGTTCATGGCGACGGCTGTACCATTGAGCTCGATCGCGCGCATCAGCGCCTCGAATGACAGGGGCACCAGGCCCTGCTGCCAGGCGAAGCCGAGGATGAAGAGGTTTGCTGCGATGGCATCGCCCAGCAGCGCGGTGGCCAACTGGGTGGCATCGAGCAGCATCGGATCTTCGCCGCCCAGCGCCACCCGCACGCCGGCGACGATGTCCGCGGCCGGGAACTGCATGTCCGGCCGCGTGGTGAAGCTGCCCGGCATCGCCTCGTAGGTGTTCAACACCACGTGCGAGCGGCCGGCGCGCACCTTGGACAGTGCCCAGTAGTCGTTGACCACCACCATGTCGCAGCCCAGCACCAGGTCGGCCTCACCGGCGGCGATGCGCACCGCATGGATGTCCGCTGGCGTGCGGGCGATGCGAATATGCGTGGTGACCGCGCCGCCCTTCTGCGCCAGTCCGGTCTGGTCCAGCACGGAGGAACCCTTGCCTTCCAGGTGCCCGGCCATGCCCAGCAACGCGCCGATGGTGACCACGCCGGTGCCACCGACGCCGGTGATCAGGATGTTCCAGGGCTGGTCCAGGGTGCCGCGCACGATCGGCGCGGGCAGGTCGTCCAGCAGCGTGGACGCATCGCGCTTGCTGCCCTTGCGCGGCTTGCCGCCGTGCACGGTGACGAAGCTGGGGCAGAACCCGCTGGTGCAGGAATAGTCCTTGTTGCAGTTGGACTGGTCGATGTCGCGCTTGCGCCCGAACTCGGTTTCCTTCGGCAGCACGGACACGCAGAAGCTCTTCTTGCCGCAGTCGCCGCAGCCTTCGCAGACCAGCGAATTGATCACCACCCGCTTGGCCGGGTCTTCCAGCTTGCCGCGCTTGCGACGTCGGCGCTTCTCGGTGGCGCAGGTCTGTTCGTAGATCAGGATCGAAACACCCTTCACTTCGCGCAGGCGCTTCTGCACCGCATCCAGCTCGCTGCGGTCGTGGAATTCCACGTCGCTGGGGAAATGCTCGCGCTGGCGCGTCCACTTGGCGATGTTGTCCGACAACACCATGATGGTGTGGATGCCCTCGGCGCGCATCTGCTTTGCGATGTCCGGCACGCTCAGCGGGCCGTCCACCGGCTGGCCGCCGGTCATCGCCACTGCATCGTTGTAGAGGATCTTGTAGGTGATGTTGACGCCGGCCGCGATCGCCTGGCGGATCGCCAGTGAACCGCTGTGGAAATAGGTGCCGTCGCCCAGGTTCTGGAACACGTGCTGGGTATCGGTGAACGCGGCCTGCCCGGCCCACGTCACGCCTTCGCCACCCATGTGGGTGAAGGTGTCGGTGCTGCGGTCCATCCAGGTCACCATGTAATGGCAACCGATGCCGGCCAGCGCTCGCGAACCTTCCGGCACGGTGGTGGAGGTGTTGTGCGGGCAGCCGGAGCAGTAGTGCGGTACGCGCGGGAAGCTGGCGCGTGGCAACGCAAGCTCGGCTTCCTTTTCCTGCATCCACCGTAGGCGCTGCTCGATGGACTCGTTGTTGAAGAACTTCTGGATGCGGCGACCGATCACCCCGGCGATGGTGGCCGGGGTCAGTTCGCCGGTGGACGGCAGGATCCACTCGCCGGCCTCGTCGTACTTGCCGACGATGGAGGGGCGCGGGCCCCAGCTGGCCGGCCAGTTGAAGAACTGCTCCTTCATCTGGCGCTCGATGAAGGCGCGCTTCTCCTCCACCACGATGATGTCTTCCAGGCCCTGCGCGAAGCGCGCGATGCCTTCCGGCTCCAGCGGCCAGGTCATGCCGACCTTGTACACGCGGATGCCGATGTCGGCGCAGGCCTGTTCATCCAGGCCCAGGTATTCCAGCGCCTGCAGCACGTCCAGATAGCTCTTGCCGGTGGTGACGATGCCCAGCCGTGCACGCGGCGCGTCCATCACCACCTTGTCGATGCCGTTGGCACGCGCGAAGGCCTGCGCGGCCTTCACCGCATAGCGGTGCAGGCGCATCTCCTGGTCCAGCGGCGGGTCGGGCCAGCGGATGTTGAGGCCGCCGGCCGGCATCTCGAAATCCTCCGGCAGCACGATCCGCCGTGCCAGCGGGTCGATGTCCACCGAGGCCGACGACTCCACGGTCTCGGCGATGGTCTTGAAGCCGACCCAGCGCCCGGTGTAACGGCTCATCGCCCAGCCAAGCAGGCCCATGTCGAGGATGTCCTGCACGCCGGCGGGGTTCAGCACCGGCATCATCGCGCTGACGAATTCGTCTTCGCTGCCATGCGGCAGCGTGGAACTGCGGCACGCATGGTCATCGGCCGCCAGGGCCAGCACGCCGCCCAGGCGCGAGGTGCCGGCAGCGTTGGCGTGCTTGAACACATCACCACAGCGGTCCACGCCCGGGCCCTTGCCGTACCACATGCCGAACACGCCCTGCACGTTGGCGCCGGGGAACAGGTTGGTCTGCTGCGTGCCCCAGACCATGGTCGCGCCGAGGTCCTCGTTGAGGCCCGGGGTGAACTTCACCTTTGCCGCTTCCAGGTGCTGCCGTGCACGCCACAGTTCCAGGTCGAAGCCGCCGAGCGGGCTGCCGCGATAGCCACTGATGAAGCCGGCACTGTCGATGCCCTCGGCGGTGTCGCGCAGCCGCTGCATCAGCGGCAGCCGGACCAGCGCCTGGACGCCGCTCAGGTAGATCCGTCCCGCCCCACGCGTATATCTATGGTCGAGCGTGTAATCACGGTCGAGCAGGTCGGCGGAGGCGGGAGAAGTGAGCTGCGCGGTACTGGTCATGGCTGGCCTGGTCTGGGTCGGCTGGCATCGGTCGCGTCACCGCGGTCCGGAGGGCGCGGATTGTAACAGTGACGCTGTCGGCACCCTGTCCGCACGGCCGGCATCCGCAGCAGGCACTCGCATCCGGGGCCAAGGTGCGGTTAGGATCGGGGAGTGGGAGGTTGTTGTTGCAACCTGGGGAAAACTCGATGTCATACGCAAGACAATTCCTGGCCGGCGTGCTGCTGGCCTCGGGGGCGGCTGCTGCATGGGCCGCACCGTCATTGCCTGCGCCGCAGGAGTTCTATTTCGATGCCGATGCGGCGGCCGCGCCGATCACCGTCGTCCGGGCCGAGGGCGACGAGCTGGTCAGCCAGCTGCTGCGCCAGCGCGAACGCGGACGCAAGGTACTGGAAGCCACGGTGCAGCTTGCCGGCGTGGCCATCGCCCAGGGCCGCCCTGAGCTGGGCCAGCAGCTGTATACCGAAGCGCTGAAGGCGACCACGGCGAACTCGCCTTCGGGCCGCATCGTGCGCTGGAACCATGGCTGGGACCTGTTCCGGCAGGGCCAGGTCGAAGCTGCACTCGAGCAGTGGCAGGCCGCCGCCGGTGCGTTGCGCGGCAATCCTTCCTGGGTCCCGCCGACCTACGCGCTCGCCCTATGGCAGCTGGGTCAGAAGGAAGAGGCGGTGAAGTGGTATGCCGCCGCGGTACGCACCGAACCGGGGCAATGGAGCAGCGCTGGCAATTATCCGGCCCTGTTGCCTTCCTGGCGCGACAGCGAACGCGAAACCCTGGCGCAGGTACAGCAGGCCTGGGCTGCACAGCCACCGGCGTGGCCCTGACGGTCGTCGCTGGCGAGGACTGAACGCAGCGGGGCGCGGCCCCGCTCTACCGGGCGCGACAGCGAACGCGAAACCCTGGCGCAGGTACAGCAGGCCTGGGCGGCACAGCCACCGGCGTGGCCCTGACGGTCGCCGCTGGCGAGGACTGAACGCAGCGGGGCGCGGCCCCGCTCTACCGGCCTCAATCGTCGGCATTGACCGTGCGGGGGGCTGCCCATTCGCGCAGCGCCTGCACCTGTTCGGCCATCAGCACCGACAATGGCCGGCTGCCGCGGATCTCGCCCATCAGTACCTCGGTATCCAGCGGCCGCTGTTCGGCGTGGGCTGCATACAGGCCTGAAACGATGGCCTGTTCGATCTCCGCGCCGGAGAATCCGTCCGCGGCCGCTGCCAGCGCCGGCAGCGCGAAGTCATCAGCATTGAGCTGGCGCCGCGCCAGATGCAGGCGCAGCAGTTCCACGCGCACGTCGGGGCTTGGCAGGTCGACGAAGAAGATCTCGTCGAAGCGGCCTTTGCGCAGCAGCTCGGCCGGCAGCTCGTGCACCTGGTTGGCCGTGGCGACGATGAACACCGGCGCACGGCGCTCGGCCATCCAGGTCAGCAGGTAGCCGAGCACGCGGCGCGACACGCCGCCATCCTCGCTGCCGGTGGCCAGGCCCTTTTCGATCTCGTCCATCCACAGCACGCACGGCGCCAGCTGCTCGGCCGAGGCCAGTGCCTGGCGCAGGTTGGCCTCGGTCTCGCCGTGGTACTTGTTGTACAGCGCGCCCACGTCCAGGCGCAGCAGCGGCACGCCGAAGCCCGCAGCGGTCGCCTTGGCCAGCATCGATTTTCCGCAGCCCTGCACGCCCAGCAACAGCATGCCGCGTGGTGGATCCAGCCCGGCAGGTGCCGAGCCGGCGATGAAGGCCACCCGGCGCTGGTTGATCCAGCGCTTCAGCCGGTTGGCACCGGCTACGTCGCCGAAGCGCGCGCTGTCATGTTCGAAGAACAGGTGGCCGCTGCGGTTGAGCAGCTCGAACTTCAGCCGCGCCAGCTGCGGCAGGTCGTCGTCGCGCAGCGCGCCATCGGCATAGATCAGCTGCCGCGCGATGCGCCGCGCATCCACCAGGCTCAGGCCCTGCAGGTTCTTCAGGATCTTCTTGACCGCCTCGCTGTCCACTTCCACCCGGCGCCCGCCGTGTTCGCGTGCATAGGCATCGGCTTCTTCGCGCAGCATCTTCAGCAGGGCATTGGCGTCGGGCAGGCGCGGGTTGAAGCGCACCGCCAGGGCTTCCAGCTCGGCTGGCAGTTCAACCTTGGCACCGATCAGCACCAGCACGTGCGGTTCGCTGTGGCGGCGCTGGATCAGGTCACGCAGGGCGCGCTGGTGGCTGGCATAGCCCAGGTAGGGGTGGAAATCGAGCAGCAGGTACACGCCGCGCTGGTCGGCCTGGCGGATCATCTGCAGCGCCGCGCTGGCGTCGGGCGGGCCGACCGGCTCGTCCTCGCGCTCCAGGTCGATGCGGCGCAGGCCCTCGGTGATCGACCAGCGGTGCAGGGCCCGCCAGACATGCATCAGTGTCTGCCGGAACAGCTCGACGATGCGACCCTCGTCCTGGGTCTCGACCACGATCAACGGCGTATTGGCGCGGATCAACGCGCTGAGGTCCTGCAGTTCGCTCATGCCGGTTCGGTCCTTCGGAGACGCCACGATAGCAAAGCCAGGACAGGATGGTTCAGGAGCGCGACTATCTCCGTCACCTGCACCGGTGTACGCTCGGAAGACGTTCTCCCGGAAGCGAGGCCTGCATGAAGACCATCCTGGTGGCCGGTTCCAAAGGTGGGGTGGGCAAGACCACCATTGCCACCCACCTGGCCGCGCACGCGGCGTTGCAGGGGAGGCGCACGGTGATTGCCGACGCCGACCCCCAGGGCTCCAGCACCCGCTGGGCCCAACGTCGATCGGAACTGGAAAGCGCGGTACTGCCGATCGACGTGTACAGGAAGAAGCAGTGGGTGCAGAAGCTGCCCGACGGTACCGACACGGTGGTGATCGACGCACCGGCCGGCGCCCTTGCCGATGACATCCCGCATTTCCTTGAAGCGGCCGATGCAGTGGTGGTTCCCGTCCTGCCTTCGGCGCTGGACATCGAAGCCATCGTCGGTTTCCTCAACAGCCTGTCCAAGGTGCCGCGCGTCCACAGCCGCAAGCTGCCGGTCGGCCTGGTGCTCAACCGTACCAAGCCGTGGACGCAGACCTCGCGGCAGGCCCTTCAGATGCTGTCCGAATGGCCCTATCCGGTGGTGGCGGAGCTGCGCGACAGCCAGAGTTACGTGGTCATGACCGGCCTCGGCCGCAGTTTGTTCGATTACCGGTCGGCACAGGTGCGTGAACACCAGGCCGACTGGGAACCCCTGCTGAAATGGTTGGACAAGGCATGAACCGCCATGACCCCTCATCCTATGGAAGACACCGATGCGTGAACTGATCCTGCTGCGCCATGCCCATGCCGAGCCCGCCGGTACCGGGCAGGCCGATCTCGACCGGCCGTTGTCGGCGGTGGGGCTTGCCGAAGCCGAGGCGGCCGGCAAGTGGCTGAAGGACAACAACCTGCAGCCGGACTGCGTGTTGTGTTCGCCGGCGCGGCGCACCCGCGAGACGCTGGAGGCGGTGGTCGGCATCACCGGCTTCTTCGAACACCGGCTGGAGGACGGCATCTATGACGCCACCCCGGGTACCCTTGCCGGCCTGGTCGATGACCGCAAGGACATCGAGCGGCTGATGATCGTGGGGCACAACCCCGGCCTGGAACGCCTGGTCGCGCTGTTGAACACCGGCGAAAGCAGCGACTACCGCGGCATGCCACCGGCCGGTATCGCGGTGCTGCAGTTCGCCAAGGATGCACCGATCGAGCCCGGCCGCGCCGCGCTCACCCAGTTCTGGTGGCCGTGATCCAATGAGCCGGGCGTGGTGTGGGGGGCTGCTGCTCGCATTGACAGGCCTGCCGGCCGGACTGGCCGCGCAGGCGATGCTGGCGCCGCCAGGCGTCCCACCGCCGGCTGCCCTGCCAACGGTCCAGGTAGTCCAGCACGCTCCGTTGCTGCTGGACAAGCACCAGTCGCGGCTGGGGTTCGAGGTGCGTACCCGGCTGGGACAGCGCATCGAAGGCAACTTCCCGCAGTTCGAAGGACGCATCGAAATCCTCTCCGATGGCCGCCACCAGGTCCATCTGAAGATGTATACCCGTTCAGTGGAGATCCCCGGGAAACCGCGCTATACCAGCTGGATGCGCGGGGAGGACTTCTTTGACGCAGGGCGGTATCCGGTGGTGGAGTTCGATTCACTGCCCTACCCGCCGCAGCAGGTGGAGCAGGGCGGAAGCATCGAGGGCCGGCTGGTGCTGCGCGGCATCAGCCACCCGGAGACGCTCAAGGTGGAGAAGGCAGATTGCGCCAGACCCGGCTATGATTGCGACGTCGTCAGCCGTGGAACCGTCCTGCGGGGCAGGTATGGCATGGACAACTGGCAACTTGCCCTGAGTGATCGAGTGACTTTTGTATTGCGTGCGCGCCTGAGCGAGGCGCCGAAACCGTGAACCCGCTGTCGCGTTGGATGATGCTGGCACTCCTGCTGCTGGTCGGCGGCTGCGCATCGCTGTCCAGCGAGGAGCGCGCGCGCGCGTCCAGTATCGCCGTGCAGGCGCGTTCCACCGTGGTGGATTGTGATCGGGCTGACCGCTGCGCCCGGGATTCACCGCTGCGCGCACTGGCCGGGCGTGCGTTCAACGAATCGGCACCGGGCCAGCCGCGGCACTACGCCACCATCCTGGACGAGGGCGAGGAGGCATTGGTAGCGCGCCTGAACCTGCTGCGCAGTGCTACCCGCAGCATCGACCTGCAGACCTACATCTTCGACACCGACGACAGCGCGCGGCTGGTGATCGACGAATTGCTGGCTGCCAGCCGTCGCGGCGTGAAGGTACGCCTGCTGATCGACCAGCTTTCGGCGATCTCCGACCTGCAGGTCCTTGGCGCACTGTCATCGGCCCACCAGAATTTCCAGCTGCGCGTCTACAACCCCACGTTTGGAAAAGCACGGCTCAACTACTTCGATTACGCCGGCAGCGTGTTGTGCTGTTTCCGCCGCTTCAACCAGCGCATGCACAACAAGCTGCTGGTGATCGACGATGCGATCGGCGTGGTGGGGGGGCGGAACTACCAGGACGACTATTACGACTGGGACGCCGAATACAACTTCCGCGATCGCGACGTGCTGGTCGCCGGGCCTGAAGCGCGGACCATGGCCGCCAACTTCGAGGCGTTCTGGAACGCGCCGCGCAGCGTGCCGGCGGAGCGGTTGAACGATGTCGGCCGCACCCTGCTGGAGGGCGGGGCGCCACGGATGCCGCCAGCCGAGTTCAGGCGCCCCGAGCGGGTGCAGCGGGTCAGCCAGGAAGCCGACGACACGGCGTTCATCACCCGCAGTTTCGTCGACACCGCGCTGCCGGTCGCCTCGGTCCGTTATGTCGCTGACCTGCCGCGCAAGCACCGGCGGGAGCGAACCGGCCATCCGCGCGACGGGCAGCATGTCACCGAGCCACAGCTGGACCGGCTGATCAGCGAAGCGCAGTCCGAAGTGCTCCTGCAGACCCCTTACCTGGTGCTGTCCAAGCCGGCACGCCAGTTGTTCGCCGACCTGCGCAAGCAGCCCGAGCCACCGCGCGTGCTGGTATCCACCAACAGCCTGGCGGCCACCGACAACCCCATCGTCTACGCGCTGTCGTACAAGTACAAACGGCGCAACATGCGGGAGCTGGGCTTCAACATCTTCGAGTTCAAGCCCTTCCCGCTGGACGCACCGGTGGATTACCGCAACCTGCTGCCCGACCCGATCGCCGGTGAGTATCCGGAGGGCCCGCGCGGACTGCTCGGTGGCAGCGCCGCAGGAAGCAATGCACGCCCTCCCGGCAGCGGCGGCAACAACGCCGGCACCCGTAACAGCGGCGACGGCAACGGCAAGGGCAAGGGCAACGAACCGCGCATCAACCCGCGTACCGGCAGCGCTTACCAGAACGCACGCGAGCGACGACGGGCCAATGGCAGCGAGGTCGACCGGGACCTGCTGCGTACCGAAACCCGCCCGTCCTTCCTGGGCAGCCGGGCGGTCAACAAGCCGCTGCCGGTCACCCGCTCCGGCGCGCGCATGGGCCTGCACGCCAAGTCACTGGTGGTGGACCGCCGAATTGGCGTGATCGGCACGCACAATTTCGATCCGCGGAGCGAAAACTACAACACCGAAGGCGCGGTGATCATCGATGACCCGGTGTTCGCCCAGCGTCTTGCCGACAGCATCCTGCGCGACATCCACCCGCAGAATTCCTGGACCGTGGCGCCGCGCGCCAAGCCACCGGTGCTGTCCGGGCTGAACTACAGCGTGGGCAAGGCCTCCGAAGCACTGCCGATCCTGGATTTCTGGCCATGGCGGTATGCCACCGACTACGAGTTCCAGCCCGGCCCCGCCTGCCCGGCGCCGTTGCCGCGGCAGCACCCGGACTTCCTGTCCTGCTATACCGCCGTCGGTGACTTCCCGGAAGTCAACGTCGGGCCGAAGCTGCTGCTGGTACGCATGCTGACGGCCTTCGGTGCCGGGCTGGTGCCCATCCTCTGACCGGAGTTTCCGCATGCCCGCCGTCTTCCGCCAAGCCGTTTCCCTCCAGGCCCTCAACACGCTGAGCGCCGACACCGTGATCGCGCGGCTGGGCATCGTGTTCACCGCCGTCGGCGAGGACTGGCTGCAGGCCACCATGCCGGTGGATGCACGTACCCACCAGCCCTACGGCATCCTGCACGGCGGGGCGTCGGTGGTGCTGGCCGAAACCCTCGGCAGCAGCGCGGCCAACCTTTGCGTGGATACGGCAGAGAAGGTCTGCGTCGGGCTGGAGATCAACGCCAACCATGTCCGTGCCAAGCGTGACGGCCTGGTCACCGGTACCGCGCGCGCGTTGCATGTCGGCCGCAGTACCCAGTTGTGGGACATCCGCATCGAGGATGAGCAGGGCCGGCTGGTCTGCACATCGCGCCTGACCCTGGCCGTGGTCGCCGCCGGCCACGGTTGAGCGCAGCGCCGGGAAGCCTGGCGGCTGCCGGATGGCCAACCCGCACAGTGGGTTTGGCCACATCCCGCTGGCAGGCGCTGCGGCGCTCGGGTATCGTTCCCGCATGAATTCCCCCACTCCGGCCTCACGTGGCGGCGTGGCGCGTGTGTGCCGTTACCTGTACCGCGTACCGCTGCTGCTTGTCCACCTGCTTGTATTCCTGCCGCTGATCCTGATCGGCATGCTGCCGCCGTGGGGAGAGCTGCGCGTCGGCCAGGATCCGCTGGCCTACAAGGTGGTCAACTGGTGGTCGGCAGGACTGATGTGGATCTTCGGCTTCCGCCTGGTGCGGATCGGCCAGCCCCTGCGCGGGGCGGTGCTGTTCGTGGCCAACCATGTCAGCTGGGTCGATATCTGCGTGCTGCACAGCCAGCGCATGATGGGCTTCGTCGCCAAGCGGGAAATCGCCGGCTGGCCGGTGGTCGGCTGGTTGGCCGGGCGTGGGCAGACCATCTTCCACCAGCGTGGCAGCACCGAATCGCTGGATGGGGTGATGCAGCAGATGGTGGTGCGCCTGCGCGAGGGAAAGGGCGTGGGCGTATTCCCTGAAGGACGCACCCGTGGTGGCCACGAAGTAGGGCCATTCCACGCACGCATCTTCCAGGCCGCGGTGGAAACCGGAGTGCCGGTGCAGCCGGTGGCCCTGCGCTATGGCACCGGTGGCGATGCGCAGACCCTGGTGGCGTTCGGGCCACGCGAGAGCTTCTTCGCCAATTTCCTGCGCCTGCTCGGTGAGCCGGCGCGTCGCGCCGAGGTGCACTTCCTCGCGCCCATCGGCAGCCAGGACCTGGAAGGGCGCCGCCGCATCGCCGAGACGTCGCGTGCGCGCATCCTGGCGGCGATGGCAGGGGCCTGAGCCGACGGTGTCCGCCAACGCGCCCGTGCTGTCGTACGATCCGGTTGCCCCGGCGCTGCTGACGGCGGCCGACTACCAGCCGCCGCGCTGGCTGCGCAACGCGCACCTGCAATCCATGCTCAGTTCCAGCAAGCTGCGGCTACGCCGTGGCCAGGCACTGCTTGCCGCCACCCAGGCCGTGCACCGTGAGCTGATCGTCGATGGCGGCGACGGCGTGCGCCTGCAGGCCTGGCACAGCGCGGTCGAGCATCGCCCGGCCAGGGGCATGGCGCTGCTGCTGCATGGATGGGAGGGCAGTGCGGAATCCAGCTACATGCGCATGACCGCCGCACGCATGCTGGGACAGGGCTTCGACGTGGTGCGGCTCAACTTCCGTGACCACGGCAACACACACCACCTCAACCCGGGCATCTTCCACTCCAACCGCATCGAGGAAGTGGTGCATGCCGCCGGTGACATCGCCAGCCGCTGGCCGCACCTGCCGCTGGTGGCGGCCGGGTACTCGCTGGGCGGGAACTTCGTGTTGCGGCTTGCGTTGCACGCGCCTTCGGCCGGGGTTCCGCTGCAGCGCGTGGCATCGGTATGCCCGGTGCTGGACCCCGCGCTGACCATGGACAGCATCGAGAAGGGCCCGGCGATGTACGACTGGTACTTCCGCCGCAAGTGGGCCGGGTCGTTGCGCCGCAAGCGGGCGTTGTACCCGGACCTGAGCGACTGGGACGAACGCGTGCTGCGGCTGGACATCCGCGCATTGACCGCATGGCTGGTGGAGCACCACACCGAATACGGCTCGCTGCAGGCGTACTTCGATGGCTATTCCATCGCCGGCGAGCGCCTCGCCACGCTGCAGGTGCCGGCCGACATCCTGATGGCCAAGGATGATCCGGTGATTCCCTTCGTCAGCTTCAACGACTGGCAACTGCCATTGTCCGCACGCCTGCAGACCGCCGAGTGGGGCGGGCACTGCGGGTTCCTGGAGAACTGGCGCGGCGACGGCTTCTCCGAATGCTGGGTGGCCCAGCACCTGGCGCAGGCTGCCTTGCCCGGCTGAGCTGGCGGCACGGCCCTGCACGATCCGTACGGGTCGTTACAATGCGGGTTTGACCTCAAGCCGGACCGCCATGCAAGACCAGATCCTCCAAGCCCTGCGTCGCAAAGATGTCGACCAGGCCGTGCAGCTGGCCAGTGAATGGACCGTGGCCGAACCGCAACTGGCCCAGGCCCATCGATGGCACGCGTTGGCGCAACAGCAGCAGGGCCAGCTGTCGGCCGCGTCGGAGAGCCTGCGGCGGGCGCTGGAGCTGGCCCCGGACGACGCCGAGCTGCACCTGCAGAATGCCGGGCTGATGCTGGCGCTGCGCCAGTTCGACCAGGCCGGCACCGCGCTGGAACGCACCACCGGGCTCAACCCGAACGAACTGTCGGCCTACCTGATGCAGGCACACCTGGCGCTGGCCCGCAATGAGGTGGACGAGGCCGACAGGCAGGTTCGCCTTGCCGCACGCATCGATGCCGAGAGCCCTGAAGTCGCCGCGCTGGAGGGCATGGTCGCGCTGCGCCGGGGTGCCCTGGACGAGGCGCTGGCCAAGCTGTCGACGGCCGCGAGTGCGCTGCCGGACGATCCACGCATCCTGTATGCGCTGGGCTTCGCCTACCAGGGCAAGGACATGCTGGCCTTCGCCGAACAGGCGTTCCGCCGCGTGCTGGAACTCAACCCAGGGATGACGTCCCTGCACGGCCTGCTGGTGCAGCTGGCGCTGCGCCAGGACAACACCGAAGCGGCGGCGGAGATCGTCGGCCAAGCGCTCGCCCAGCCCGGCCAGGACAGCATTGCCATGCGCCGTTTTGCCGCGCAGCTTGCCTTGCAGTCGGGGCAGCCGTTGCAGGCGCTCGAGCACCTGCGCCCGCAGCTGGCGGACAACGCCGGCGACCCGAAGCTGCTGCAGTTGCTGCTGGCGGCCTGGCAGCGCCTGGGCCGCGATGAAGAAGCCCGTACGGAGCTGGACGCGGTGATTGCCCAGCATGACCAGCTGCACAACCTGTGGCTGGCGCGCCTGGCGGTGGAGGGCGTGGGCAGCGAAGGTGCGGTGGCCGTGGGCGAGCGCTGGCTTGCCGCCATGCCCGCGCACCTGCCCGCGCTGGAAACGCGCATGCGCCTGCATGACATGAATGGCGAACGCGATGCCGCCGAAGCCATGGCCGAACGCATCGTGGCGCTGGAACCGGGACGCATCAGTGGCGAAACACGCCTGGTCGATGGCCTGGTCACGCGTGATCCGGCCGCCGCCGCCGCCCGCGTGCAGGCGTTGATCGACGTCGCCGAGGGCCAGGCAAAGCAGGACCTGCGTACCTGGCTGGGTGAGGTGCATGACCGCGCCGGCCAGCGGCGCGAGGCACTGCGTACCTGGCTGGAACTGCATGCCGACAACGTGGCCAACCGCCTGCCGCTGCCGCCACAGGCGAAGTCGCCGGCCAGCTGGCCGGCACTGGGCGAGCTGCCTGCAGCGGAACCGGGCAAGCCGGTGGCAGCGCCGATGTTCGTATGGGGCGCGCCGGGCTCGCACGTGGAGCGCGTGGTCACCACCCTGATGGGTGCAACCCCGGTGGTGCGCACGGACCGCTTCGCGTCCAGTCCGCCGCACGATGCCTTCCAGAACTACCACACGCTGCAGGACCTGGCGTCGGGCACGCTGGCCCCGGAAGCACTGGTGGAGCGCTGGCGTGAGCAGCTGCGCGTGCGTGGGTTGGCCAACGACACGGTGATCGACTGGCTGCTGTGGTGGGACAACGCCCTGTTGTGGGCCCTGCGGCCGCAACTTCCGCATGGCCGTCTGCTGGCCGTGCTGCGCGATCCGCGCGACATGCTGCTGGACTGGATTGCCTATGCGGACCCTGCACCGTTCGCGGTCAACTCCGTGGCAGAAGCATCGGAGTGGCTGGTGCGCGCGCTCTCGCAGCTGGCGACCCTGCACGAACAGGACCTCTACCCGCACATGTTCCTGCGCATCGACAGCGTCGGCAACAATCCACAGGCGATGGCAGACCTGCTGCAGGAAACGTTCGGCGTGCGCATGCCGCCCGCGCAACGCATCGGCACGCCGCGTTTCCCGCCCGGCCACTGGCGCCATTACCGTGAAGTGATGGCAAGCGCATTCGAACAGCTGACGCCGGTGGCGGTGCGCCTCGGCTACCCGGAAGAGTGAGGAGACAGGGCATGCAACTGACCAGTGACAGCCTGCGCAACGGTGCGCCGATCGACCGCGAATTCGCGGCCGGCGACGCACGGGGTTTCGCACCCGACCGCAACCCGCACCTGGCGTGGAGTGGCGTGCCCGAGGGCACCCGGTCCTTTGCCCTGGTCTGCGTGGATCCGGACGTACCGACCGTGCCGGAGACAGTCGGCCGCACCGACATGACCATCCCGCGCGACCAGCCGCGTTGTGATTTCGTGCATTGGGTGATGGTCGGCATCCCGGCCGAAGTGCGCGAACTGGCGGCCGGCAGCTGCAGCGATGGTTTCGTCGCGCGCGGCAAGGCCACGCCGCAGGGTCCGGCTGGCAGCCGGCAGGGGCTGAATGATTTCACCGGCTGGTTCGCCGGCAACCCGGACATGTCCGGCCAGTACCTGGGCTATGACGGCCCGTACCCGCCGTTCAACGACGAACGCGTGCATCGTTATTTCTTCCGCGTGTTCGCGCTGGACGTGGCACGGCTGGTGCTGCCGGAACCGTTCACCGCAGCCGACATGCACCGCGCCATGCAGGGCCACATCCTCGCCGAAGCGGCGCTGCACGGCACCTATACGCTCAATCCCGCGCTGTAATCCCCGGTAGAGCGGGTCCATGACCCGCTGCTCTTCATGGGTACCAGAAGCAGCGGGTCACGGACCCGCTCTACCGGAGATTACGAAGCAGCGGGTCATGGACCCGCTCTACCGGGGATTACGAAGCAGCGGGTCATGGACCCGCTCTATCGCTACTCGGTGGCGGACTCCACCACCATGTCCAGCACATACGCCTGCGACGACGCATCCGCCGGCGGATTGGCCAGCGTGAAGCGCTTCACCCGCAGCACGTTGCGCACGCCATCTTCGTGGGTGTAGCCCTCGATGCTTTCGTAGAAATTCTCGAACGCACCCGGCTCGCCCTGCTTCAGGCCGTTGTCGTCGTACTTCACTTCACGCACCTGCAGGCACTGCTTGTCCTTGATCAACGGGTGCGGGCAAGGCCTGGTCTGCGCGGCCACTTCCAGGAACACCCTTTCGCCCGGGCCGCCGAAGCGGGTCTCGGCGGTGGGCTCCGGCGCGAACACCAGCACATCGCCCTTCAGCGTGCGCAGGACCAGCTCGCCGCTGTCGGCCAGTTCGGCATTCATGCTGGCCTGGAGGCGACTGGCTACCGCGTCATCCAGCGCCATCACGGCCGCATCGGTGCAGGCCATCTGGGTGGAGGTCATCGGCGAAAGGGTCAGCACGCCCTCGACCAGCGTGTAGCTGCCGCCAAGGCGATTGCAGGTATTGGACACCGACAGCCGCCCATCGCTGAAATCCAGCGTCACCGGCTTGTCGGCGCGCGCGAACAACGCATCGATGCGCTTGCCGTCGCCAGCGGTGGCCTCGCGCAGCAGCCAGTGCTGGCCTTGCAGCCGCTGTGCGTCCAGGTGCGAAACGGCCTTCTGGGTGGCGGCGGCGGCCGGTGCAGGGGCCAGGTCGTCGCCGCTGCCGGCTGGTGCCGGGTTCTGGCTGCAGGCGGCCAACAGGGCCAGCGGGAGGGACAGCATCAGCATGCGCTTCATGGAAATCTCCTTGGATGACCTGGTGGTTCAACGGGTGCGCGCGGCCATCGGGGTTGCGCGCACCCGCCTTCGTTCAGTTGCCGGCCGGCAACCACAGCAGCAGCGCCGCGCCCAGCACGATGCGGTACACGGCGAACGCGGTGAACTTGTGCGACTTGATATAGCCCAGCAGCCACTTCACTACGACGAAGCCGGTGATGACCGCGGCAACGAAGGCCACGCTGACGTCGGTCCAGTTCTCGCTGGCCAGCTTGCCTTCCTTTGCCAGTTCCAGGAAGGCGTAGGCACTGGCGGCGAACATGGTCGGAATGCCGACCAGGAACACGAACTCGGTGGCCGCCGCGCGGCGGCTCAACCCCAGCAGCATGGCCAGGAAGATCGCCGAGGCCGAGCGCGAGGTGCCCGGGAAGATGCCCGCGACGACCTGCGCGATGCCCACGCCGATCGCCACCGTCCAGGTGATCTGGTCGCGGTCGGGAAGGCGCGAGGTATAGGCCTCCACCAGCAGCATCCAGATGCCGCCGATGATCAGTGCCCACGCTACCGGGCTCACCGTTTCCGGCAGTTCCCAACCGGCCAGGCGCACCGGCAGGCCGACCACGGCGGTGACCAGGAAGGCGGCGCCGAGCTTGAACACATAGTCGCGGTTCTCGTGCTGGTGCAGGCCGGTTGCCAGCGTCCACAAGCGCTGGCGGAACACCAGCGTGATGGCCAGGATCGCGCCGGCCTGGATGATGATGTTGAAGAAATCAGAGCGTGCGCCCAGCCAGTGCTGGGCGATCAGCAGGTGCCCGGTGCTGGAGATGGGCAGGAATTCGGTAAGGCCTTCAAGGATGCCCAGCAGCAGGGCGGAGAGCAGATCGGACATGGGGGAAAGTTGTTTGGGTGGCAACGGGGTAGCGGCAGAGCATAGACCATCAGCGGGTGCACCAAAGCAGTGCGGCTACCGTCGAGTGCACCATCCTGGTGCGCCCTGGCATGCACCGTTCAGGCGCACGCTCATGCAAATCAATGACTTGTGACGGTGAAAAAGTTGGCACGGGGATTGCTCATGTATCTGCAGGCATTCATCCCATCCGAGGTTGCACCCGATGTCCGTGGAAAACGTTGAGAAGCTGATCAAGGACAACCAGATCGAATTCGTCGATCTGCGTTTCGTCGACATGCGTGGCGTTGAACAGCACGTCACCTTCCCGGTCAGCATCATCGAGCCGTCGTTGTTCGAAGAAGGCAAGATGTTCGACGGCAGCTCCATCGCCGGTTGGAAAGGCATCAACGAATCGGACATGGTCCTGCTGCCTGACCCGGCCAGCGCCTACGTCGACCCGTTCTATGCCGATCCGACCATCGTGATCAGCTGCGACATCCTCGATCCGGCCACCATGCAGCCCTACGGCCGCTGCCCGCGCGGCATCGCCAAGCGCGCCGAGGCCTACCTGAAGTCCAGCGGCATCGCCGAGCAGGCCTTCTTCGGTCCGGAGCCGGAATTCTTCATCTTCGACTCGGTCCGTTTCGCCAATGAAATGGGCAACACCTTCTTCAAGGTCGATTCCGAGGAAGCAGCATGGAACAGCGGCGCCAAGCTGGACGGCACCAACAGCGGCTACCGCCCGGGCGTGAAGGGTGGCTACTTCCCGGTTCCGCCGACCGATTCGCTGCACGACCTGCGCGCTGAAATGTGCAAGACGCTGGAACAGGTCGGCATCGAAGTGGAAGTGCAGCACCACGAAGTGGCCACTGCCGGCCAGTGCGAGATCGGCACCAAGTTCAGCACCCTGGTGCAGAAGGCCGACGAGCTGCTGCGCATGAAGTACGTGATCAAGAACGTGGCGCACCGCAACGGCAAGACCGCCACCTTCATGCCCAAGCCGATCGTCGGCGACAACGGCAGCGGCATGCACGTGCACCAGTCGCTGTCCAAGGGCGGCGCCAACCTGTTCTCCGGCGACGGTTACGGCGGCCTGTCGCAGCTGGCGCTGTGGTACATCGGCGGCATCTTCAAGCACGCCCGTGCGATCAACGCCTTCGCCAATGCCGGCACCAACAGCTACAAGCGCCTGGTCCCGGGCTTCGAAGCACCGGTGATGCTGGCCTACTCGGCACGCAACCGTTCGGCATCGTGCCGCATCCCGTGGGTATCCAATCCGAAGGCGCGTCGCATCGAGATGCGTTTCCCCGATCCCATCCAGTCCGGCTACCTGACCTTCACCGTGCTGATGATGGCCGGCCTGGACGGCATCAAGAACCAGATCGATCCGGGCGCGCCGAGCGACAAGGACCTGTACGACCTGCCGCCGGAAGAAGAGAAGCTGATCCCGCAGGTCTGCTCCTCGCTGGACCAGGCGCTGGAAGCGCTGGACAAGGACCGCGAGTTCCTCAAGGCCGGTGGCGTGATGAGCGATGACTTCATCGACGGCTACATCGCGCTGAAGATGCAGGAAGTCACCAAGTTCCGCGCTGCCACCCACCCGCTGGAATACCAGCTGTATTACGCCAACTGAGTACGCGCGGTGATGGCGAAGGGCACCCCTCCCACCTTCGCCATCGCCGCTTCTTCTCCGGCTGGGGAGCCGTTGAAGCGTCCTGCCTGTTCCATCGAAGTCCATCTGCAACGCAGTTGAAGTCGTTCCACCCCGTCCAGGGGCAACAGAAACCGGACGCGCGTCATGGGCCTTCCTCCCTCCCGCGTCGCCGGCCGTGCTTGGAGAGAGGCACGGCCACCAGGGCCCAGACCACGTTCGGCGCAACAGCCACGGCCATCGTTTCGATGGCCCGTGGTTGCCTGACGCCACGGTGCGCATGCGCCGTGGATCCATCCACCACCGGGATATGCGCATGAAACTGATCTCCGCCGTCATCCGGCCGTTCAAGCTCGACGAGGTCCGCGAGGCCCTCTCCGATGCTGGCGTGTCGGGCATCACCGTGACCGAAGTGAAAGGCTTCGGGCGCCAGAAGGGCCACACCGAGCTGTACCGCGGGGCCGAGTACGTCGTCGATTTCCTGCCGAAGATCAAGATCGAAACCGTGGTGACCGACGAACGCACCGAGGCGGTGATCGAAGCGATCCAGAACGCAGCAGGCACCGGCAAGATCGGCGACGGCAAGATCTTCGTCACGCCTGTCGAACAGGTCGTCCGCATCCGCACCGGCGAAATCGGCGCTGACGCGCTGTAACCCACTCGGAGATCTCCCCCATGAAGATTCGATTGTTCGCCGGGTGGCAAGCCCGGTTCCACCTGGTGTGCCTGCTGATGCTGCTCAGCGCGCTGGCGATGGGTGCCTTCCCGGGCAACGCGCACGCCCAGGCCCAGGTCACTCCGGTGCCCACCGAAGATGTTGCGGTAGAGCCATTGGCCGCTGAAGCGGTTGCCGAGCCGGTCGCCGAAGCGGCGGCTGCCGCACCTGCATTCGACCATGGCGACGTGGCCTGGATGCTGACCTCCACCCTGCTGGTGTTGCTGATGGTGGTGCCGGGCCTGGCCTTGTTCTATGGCGGCCTGGTGCGTTCGAAGAACGTGCTGTCGGTGCTGAGCCAGATCCTGGTGGTGTTCTCGCTGGTGGTCATCCTGTGGGTGGCCTATGGCTACAGCGCGGTATTCAGCACGGGCAATCAGTTCTTTGGCTCCTTTACCCAGTTCGCCTTCCTGAAGGGTTTCACCCCGGATTCGGTGGGTAACACGCCGATCGCCGGGCTGCCGGACTACCTGTTCGTCGCCTTCCAGTCCACCTTCGCCGGCATCACCACCGCACTGATCGTCGGCGCCTTCGCCGAACGCATCAAGTTCAAGGCGGTGCTGCTGTTCTCCGCGCTGTGGTTCACCTTCAGCTACATCCCGATGGCGCACATCGTCTGGGGTGGCGGCTACCTGGGCGAGATGGGCGCGATCGATTTCGCTGGCGGCACCGTGGTGCACATCAACGCGGGCGTCGCCGGCCTGGTCGGCGCGTACTTCGTCGGCAAGCGCATCGGCTACGGCCAGACCGCGCTGAAGCCACACAACGTGGTGTTCACCTATATCGGTGCGATGCTGCTGTGGGTGGGCTGGTTCGGCTTCAACGCGGGCTCTGCCGCTGCAGCCGACACCGTTGCCTCGCTGGCCTTCCTCAACACCATCCTGGCCACCGCGGCCGCCGTGCTGGGCTGGACGCTGGTGGAAGCGATCACCAAGGGCAAGCCGTCAGCGCTGGGTGCCGCATCCGGTGCCGTTGCCGGCCTGGTCGGCATCACCCCGGCCTGTGGCACCGTCGGCCCGATGGGCGCGCTGGTCATCGGCCTGGCGGCCGGCGCACTGTGCGTGTGGGGCGTCACCGGCCTGAAGCGCCTGCTGAAGGTGGACGACACCGCCGATGTATTCGGCGTGCACGGTATCGGCGGCATCGTCGGTGCGATCCTTACCGGCGTGTTCAGCGCGGAGTCGCTGGGCGGTACCAACGCCGACCTGGATATCGGCCACCAGGTGTGGGTGCAGTTCGTCAGCGTTGCCTTCACCATCGTCTGGTGCGCGGTGGCGACTGCACTGATCCTGCTGGTGGTGAAGGTCGTGGTCGGCCTGCGCGTCACCGAGGAAGCCGAGCGTACCGGCCTGGATGTCACCTCGCACGGCGAGTCCGCGTACGAAGTCTGATCCCAGCTGCAAAAGAACAAAATGTTGATGACGCTGACATGCGTCGTGACCGGCGGTCCGGGGGCCGCCGGTTTTTTGCTTCTGGCGGCGCCCAGCCGGCCCGGCTGCGGGCTCGCCGAGCATGGCTCGGCGCTACAATCGCGGCATGACGATCATCCGCGCTTCGGCCCTGCTGCTTTCCCTTGTCCTGCTGTCGGCCTGTGCCGGCGCACCACGCGAAGACCGTAATCCGCTCGCCACGTGGGTACCGTCGGCCAACCACAACGCACGCATGCCGGTGATCATCGTGCTGCACCACACCGACCAGCATTCGGTGCAGCAGAGCCTGGACACGCTGCGCAGTGCCAACAGCGGTGGCAAGGTCAGCGCGCATTACCTGATCGGCGCCGACGGCGCGCGTTACCAGCTGGTATCCGATGAGCGCCGTGCCTGGCATGCCGGCCCGGGACGCTGGGGCACCATCACCGACCTCAACTCGGCGTCGATCGGCATCGAGCTGGACAACGATGGCGATACCCCTTTCAGCCAGCCACAGGTCGCCTCGCTGATCGTGTTGCTGCAGGATCTCACCACGCGGCTGCGTATCCCACCTTCGCAGGTGATCGGCCACGCCGACCTGGCGCCATCGCGAAAACAGGATCCCAGCCGCTACTTCCCATGGCAGCAACTGGCCGAGGCGGGCTTCGGGCCGTGGCCGCGCGACAGCGATGGACTGCCGCCGCCGGGCTTCGACCCCTGGCAGGCGCTGGCCGGGTTCGGCTATTCGCTGGAAGATCGCGCCGCCACCGTCGGCGCCTTCCACCGCCGCTTCCGGGGCCGCGATGACCTGCCCGCGGAGCTTGATGCCGAAGACGCGCGCATCCTGCATTCGCTGCAGTTGCAGTCCATCGCTCGCTGACCCGGTATCCGGGGGAGGCGCCGAGCGATGGCCGGCGGGTTTCCGCCAGGAGCCTTGGCAATGGGGCCAGCTCCCGGCCGGCACAATCCGTCCGTTTTGCACTACATTGGTGCAATGACTGCTTCGCTGCCCCCGCCTGCCATCGACCATCTGGGAACCCCGGTGGCCTGGGCCGACGCGGAAGGCCGCATCGCCGGCTGCAACCCTGCATTCGCGCGCTGGCTGGGCGTCAGCGGCCGCCGCCTGGTCGGCCAGCCGCTGGTCGCACTGGAAGCGCAGGGCGAGGCGCTGGCCCACTTCCTTGCCCGCGATGAACGCGACAGCCTGTGCCTGCATCGCCTGGCGCTGGCCCTGCCCGGCGAAGCGGTGCGTTTTGCCGAAGGCTGGATGAGCCGGCTGGATGACGGGGGCTGGTTGCTTGAAGCCCACCCGGTGGATGAGTTCCCGGGCCTGGACCCGACCCAGGCCTTGCCCAGCGCGCTCAGCGCGGCGCTGAAAGGGCTGGCGCACGAGCTGCGCAATCCCCTGGCTGGCCTGAAAGGCGCGGCGCAGTTGCTGGCACGCCGCGCGACCCAGCGTGATGCCGACGAACGCGAACTGGTGGAATTGATCGGCACCGAGATCGAGCGCCTCAACAGCCTGCTCGACCAGCTGCTGTCACCGGCACCGGCCGCGCCACATGCCGCGCTGAACATCCATGCCGCGCTGGAGCGGGTGCTGCGGCTTGCCGAGAACGAAGCCGGCTGGGCCGTGCGGCTGCAGCGCGATTACGATCCCAGCATCCCGGAACTGCACGGTGACGCGGATCGGCTCAGCCAGGCGATCTGGAACCTGGTGCGCAATGCCATGCAGGCCGGCGCCGGCAGCATCACCCTGCGCACGCGGGTGGAACACGGGGTGCGCATCAACGAGCAGCTGCACCCGCTCGCACTGCGGCTGGAGATCGCCGATGACGGCCGCGGCGTGCCGGAAGACCTGGCGGAACACCTGTTCCTGCCGCTGGTCAGCGGCAGGGCCGAAGGCACCGGGCTGGGCTTGGCGCTGGCCCAGCAGGTGGCACGCGAACACCGCGGTACGCTGACTTACCGTTCGCGTCCCGGCCATACGGTTTTTATCCTGCTGTTGCCGATCAGCGGCAGCCTGGCCGCCGAGGAGCCTGCCCATGCCTGAGCCGCAACGCCCTTCCGGCAACGACGTCCGCATCTGGGTAGTCGATGATGACCGCGCCGTGCGGTTCGTCCTGTGCACGGCGCTGCGCGAAGCAGGTTTCGTGGTGGAAGGGTTCGAGAGCGCCGCCGCCGCCCTGGCCGCGCTGGCCAGCCAACCGGTGCCTTCGTTGCTGTTCACCGATGTGCGCATGCCGGGCGACGACGGCCTGGTGCTGCTGGACAAGCTGAAGGCAATGCACCCGCAGCTGCCGGTGATCGTGATGTCGGCCTATACCGATGTGGCCAGCACCGCCGGCGCGTTCCGTGGCGGAGCGCATGAGTTCCTGTCCAAGCCCTTCGACCTGGACGATGCGGTCGCGCTGGCACGTCGGGTGCTTCCGGCGACGGAAACGCTGGCGCCGGACACCGCGAATGCGGCCGAGGCGGCGCAGGAAAGTGCGCCGCAGCTGGTTGGCGATACGCCGGCCATGCGTGCGCTGTTCCGGGCGATCGGCAAGCTGGCGCAGGCGCCGTTGGCGGTGCTGGTCACCGGCGAGACCGGTACCGGCAAGGAACTGGTGGCCAGTGCGCTGCATCGCGAGTCACCGCGCGCGCAGGCCCCCTTCGTTGCGCTCAATACCGCTGCCATCCCGGCCGAGCTGCTGGAAAGCGAGTTGTTCGGGCATGAGGCGGGTGCCTTTACCGGTGCCCAGCGTCGCCACGTCGGCCGCTTCGAACAGGCGCATGGTGGCACGCTGTTCCTGGATGAAATCGGCGACATGCCGCTGGGATTGCAGACGCGCCTGCTGCGCGTGCTGGCCCAGGGCGAGTTCTTCCGCGTCGGCGGGCGTGAACTGATCCACGTGGACGTGCGGGTGATCGCGGCCACCCACCAGGACCTGGAGCGGCTGGTGGCGGAAGGGCGCTTCCGCGCCGACCTGCTGCATCGGCTGGACGTGGTACGGCTGCAGTTGCCGCCGCTGCGCGAACGCCGCGCCGATATCGGCCAGCTTGCCACCACCTTCCTGGCCGCCGCTGCGCAGAAGCTGGAGGGCCCCGGCAAGCGGCTTACCGCCGCCGCGCTGCAGGCGCTGGGCGAACACGAATGGCCCGGCAACGTACGCGAGCTGGAGAACGTGTGCTGGCGCATGGCCGCGCTGGCCACCAGCGATACCATCGGCGCCGCCGACGTGGAGATGGCGCTGAACCGCGGTGGCACGCGCAGCACGGCGCCCGCTGCCAGTGTCGATGCGGGGCAATGGGAAGCGCTGCTGTCCAGCTGGGCGCGGCAGCGCCTGCTGGAAGGCGCCGAAGGCCTGCATGCCCAGGTCCGCGAACGTGTCGACCACGCCCTGCTGGAGGCGGCGCTGCAGGTGACCCATGGCCGGCGCGCCGAGGCGGCAGCGCGGTTGGGCCTTGGCCGCAATACCTTGACCCGCAAGCTTGGCGCCGGCCGCCGCAGGGGCCATACCTGACTCTCGACCTGATGCCCTCTGCGCGCCGGCATCGCGCCGCGTTGATGCGCCATGGACACAGGGGGCCGTAACGTGACCTGCAAGGAGTACCTGATGTCCTCGATCCGTTTCGTCCTGCCTGCTTCTGCGGCAATGCTGTTGGCTGCGTGTGGATCCACGCCGCCAGCGCGTACCGTGCCGCCCGTGCCGGCTGCGGTGAGCACCGCGGCGATGGCAGAGAGCAACCTGTCGCCGGCCTCGGCCAGCCTGGTCAGTGGCCGCCTGGCGCTGGTGCCGGAAGCCGGTGGCGTGCACATCACCGGCCTCATCGGTGGCCTGCAACCCCTGCAGCAGCCGGCATTCCACGTGCATGAACGTGGCGACTGCAGCGCAGTGGATGCCAGCAGCGCGGGCGACCACTTCAACCCGACCCAGCAACCGCATGGGGCCCCCGGGGCCGCCCCGCATCACCTGGGCGACATGCCCAACCTGCGCGCCGATGCGCAGGGCCGCGCCAACGTCGACATCCACCTGCGAGGGGTTACCCTTGGCGGTGGTGCCGCCAACGACATCGCCGGACGTGCCCTGATCGTGCACGCACGACCGGACGACCATCGCAGCCAGCCTGCCGGCAACGCCGGCGCCCGCATTGCCTGCGGCCTCATCCGCGTGACGCGGTGAGCCTGCCCACAGGCCTTTCCCTCTCCAGGAGAATTACACCATGCGTCTAATCCATACCTCGCTGTTTGCCGCCATCGCCGCGCTCGGCCTGAGCGCCTGCGGCCAGCAGCCCGCCGGTACCGATGCCGCTGTCGACCCCGCGGCCCCGCCGCCGGCAGCAGAAACCACGCCGGCTGAAGCCACGGCCCCGGCAGCTGATGCAGCCGCGGCGTCGGCCACCGCCGTGGCCGAACTTGCACCGACCGAGGGCAACGACGTGAAGGGCAATGTCACCTTCGCGGTGGTCGACGGGCACGTGCATGTCACCGGCCAGGTCAGCGGCCTGAAGCCGGACAGCGAACATGGCTTCCACATCCATGAGAAGGGCGACTGCAGCGCGCCGGACGGCGCCAGCGCCGGCGGCCACTTCAATCCCGCCCAGCAGGACCATGGCAGCGTGGCCAGCGATCCGCACCACGGCGGCGACATGCCGAACATCAAGGCCAACGCCGAGGGCGTGGCGACCATTGATGGCCCGGTGTCGAGCAACGTCAACATCGGCCAGGGTGATGGTTCGGACATCATCGGCCGCGGCCTGATCGTCCATGCCGACCCGGACGATTACACCACCCAGCCGACCGGCAACGCCGGTGCGCGGCTGGCCTGTGCGGTGATCAAGGCGCCGTAAGCGGCGTTCTTCCGGGTAGAGCGGGGCGATGCCCCGCTGTGTTGATGCCGCTGCGCTCGCCGAGCATGGCTCGGCGCTACCCGTACCCGGCATGGTTCGAGGTGAATCCCCGCCCGGCCTTCGACAGGCCAGGCACACCTCGACGTAGCGCCGGGCCATGCCCGGCGGAATGGGTGATGGGGATGGGTAGAGCGGGGCGATGCTCCGCCGTGGCCGTCACGCCGATTGCCGATCGGCGTGACGGGATGCCTGCGCCGCGCGTTGCGCGGTTGACGGGCATGGCCCGTCACTACCTGTATATGGTCAACGGTCCAGCAGTTCGCGCGCGTCCTGCCCTGCTTCGCAGTGCACGAACAGCACCGGTACGCCGTGCGCTTCCAGCACCGCGGCCATCTGCCGCTGGCGCATCAGGTACTGATCGTAGATGCCCTGCAGGCGCTCGCAATCGTTCTTGCCATGCGCGTAGTGCGCGCACCAGCCGGCAGGGTCGAACAGCGCCATGCGTGCCTCGCCACGGCTGTAGCGCAGCAACGGTTCCGGCGCGGCATCCAGCCATTCGTCCACGTCCGGCGCCATGACCGCCGTTTCTATCAGCGGCCACAGGGCGGCCAGGCCCTGGTTGTCGTACTGCATCGACATCATCGCGGCCAGGTCGTTGACCGTGAAATACCGCGCATGCTCCACGCGTGCGCCGAAGGCATTCTGTGCCAGCAACGCGGTATCGGCCTGCGCCATGCCCTCGGCCAGCAGCACGTCTTCCAGCGCGTCGGAGACCGCGCTGGTCTGGGCCGCATCGCTGCCGGTGAGCAGGAACGGCACCACCCGCAGGCCGCCACCCTTCAGTGTCGGATCGGCCTGGAACGGAAGCGGCACCTCGCCGGCCTCATCGGCACCGAATGCCAGTACGCGTGGGCCCTGGCTGCGGCCGGGCGCGCGCATCTGCAGCTCTTCCAGCCGCCGATGGATCGGCCAGCCCGGGCGCAGCACTTCGGCCGGGTCGAAATGGGCGGCAACGAACACCAGGTCCAGCTCGCTTGCCTGCGGCACCAGTTTGGCCAGGTCGCGGCCAACGCGTTCGGCCAGCTCGCCAGCCTGGCTGGCCGTGAGGGCGGCATGACGCGGGGCCTCGCCATCGGCGAGCTCGAGGGCGAGGACGCCAAGGGCATTCATGCCGGGGTCGGTTTTGCTCATGGTTTCACGGTTGGCCCATCACAGGGCGGCAGCTACACTTGGCCCCATTATGCCTGCTCAATCGTGCAGGCCATGTTGCAGACACCCTTCCCATGCCAGGTATCTCCATGCCCAACGCCCGTCCCGTCGCCATCCTCGGTGGCGTTCGAATTCCGTTCTGCCGCCAGAACACCGCGTACTCGGATGTTGGCAACCTGGGCATGTCGGTACGTACGCTGGGTGCACTGGTGGAACGCTTTGGCCTGCATGGCCAGCAGCTGGGCGAAGTGGCGATGGGCGCGGTGATCAAGCACCCCAGCGACTGGAACCTCGGCCGCGAGGCGACGCTGTCTTCGGGCCTGTCGCCGCTCACCCCGGGCATCACCCTGCAACGCGCCTGCGGCACCTCGCTGGACAGCATCATCACCGTCGGCAACAAGATCGCGCTGGGCCAGATCGAGTCCGGCATCGGCGGCGGTTCCGATACCACCTCCGACGTGCCGATCGTGTACGGAAAGAAGCTGCGCGCGCGCCTGCTGGCCGCCAACCGGGCCAAGAGCACCGGCGACAAGATCCGGGCGCTTACCCGCGGCTTCAAATTTTCCGAACTGAAGCCGGAGTTCCCGGGCGTGGCCGAGCCGCGCACCGGCAAGAGCATGGGCGACCACTGCGAAGACATGGCCAAGGAATGGAACATTTCCCGTGACTCGCAGGACGAGTGGGCGGTGTCATCCCACCGCAAGCTGGCCGCCGCCTACGAGCGCGGCTTCTTCGGCGATCTGATCGCTCCGTTCCGTGGCGTGGAGCGCGACAACATCCTGCGCGCGGATACCTCGCTGGAAAAGCTGGCCACGCTGAAGCCCGCGTTCGACAAGGTGTCCGGCCGTGGCACGCTGACTGCAGCCAACTCCACGCCGCTGACCGACGGGGCATCGGCGGTGCTGCTGGCCAGCGAGGAGTGGGCGCGCGCGCGCGGCCACGAACCGCAGGCCTACCTGCGGGATGCGCAGGTGGCAGCGGTGGATTTCGTGCACGGCGAGGGGCTGCTGATGGCCCCCACCGTGGCCGTCCCGGAGATGCTCAAGCGCAACGGGCTGAGCCTGCAGGATTTCGATTTCTATGAGATCCACGAAGCGTTCGCAGCGCAGGTGCTGTGCACGCTGCGCGCCTGGGAGAGCGAGGATTACTGCCGCAACCGGTTGGGCCTGGATGCGCCGCTGGGCCGTATCGATCCAGACCGGATCAACCCGTTGGGCTCGTCGCTGGCCACCGGCCATCCGTTCGCTGCCACCGGTGCCCGGGTGATCGCCACGGCGGCCAAGCAGCTGGCAGAGCGCGGCGGTGGCCGCGCGCTGGTATCGATCTGCACCGCCGGCGGCATGGGCGTGGTCGCCATCGTCGAGCGCTGACCCCGCGGTGGGTAGAGCGGGGCCATGCCCCGCTGCTTTGATGCCGCTGCGCTCGCCGAGCATGGCTCGGCGCTACCCGTGAATCCCCGCCCGGCTTTCGACAGGCCATGCACACCTCGCCGTAGCGCCGGGCCATGCCCGGCGGAATGGGTGATGGGGATGGGTAGAGCGGGGCCATGCCCCGCTGTGTTGATGCCGCTGCGCTCGCCGAGCATGGCTCGGCGCTACCCGTGAATCCCCGCCCGGCCTTCGACAGGCCATGCACACCTCGCCGTAGCGCCGGGCCATGCCCGGCGGAATGGGTGATGGGGGTGGGTAGAGCGGGGCCATGCCCCGCTGTGTTGATGCCGCTGCGCTCGCCGAGCATGGCTCGGCGCTACCCGTACCCGGCATGGTTCGGCGTGAATCCCCGCCCGGCCTTCGACAGGCCAGGCACACCTCGCCGTAGCGCCGGGCCATGCCCGGCGGAATGGGTGATGGGGATGGGTAGAGCGGGGCCATGCCCCGCTGCTTTGATGCCGCTGCGCTCGCCGAGCATGGCTCGGCGCTACCTGGCATGGCCCGGCGTTACGCCGTGTGGTGCGGCGGCGCCGCGCATCAGGGAATGCGCGGGAAACCGTTCTCGTCGCGTGGCTCGCCGGCGTCGTATACCGGCGGCACCGGTGCCACCACCTGTTCTTCCACCGTGGCGCGCGTCTTCCCTGCCGTGGCCGCGTCGGTGCGTACCAGCGCGATGCTGTCTTCGCCGCGCTGCTGGCGCAGCGCATTGGCCAGGCACTGCGCCGCCAGCACCGCGTCGCCGCGCGCCAGCAGTGACGCCCCCAGCGTTTCCCACGCCGCTGCGCCGGCGTTGTCGGCGATGGCCTCATGCAGCAGCACTTCGGCTTCCTCGTGTTTGCCCTGCGCCAGCGCTACCCGCCCTTGTGCCAGCAACAGCGCAGGGGAATCGCCATGCACCCGGCGCCAGCGCGCCAGGTTGGCCTCGCGGGTGGCCAGCCGTGAAGCCGGCAGCGCCCCGTACAGTTCCACCAGCTCGTCACTCCAGCGCTGGTCCAGCGCCTGCTCCAGCGCCAGCAGTGCCGGTTCGTCCCAATCCAGTGCCACCGCGCGCGCGGCATAGGCCGATACCACGGCTGGATCGGCCCGCAGCGCCTTCGGTGTTGTTTCCCATTGCGCGGCCAATGCATTCACGTCGGCAGCTTCCAGCAGCGCCTGGGCGGCCAGGCGGGCTTCCAGCGTGCCCAGCACGTCGGCCGGCAGCACCTTGCTCTGGCGCAACGCGCCCAGTTGCCCATAGGCCTCGTGCGCGCGGCCGGCGCGGGCCAGCGCTTCACCGCGCAGCCACAGGCCCCGCGGCGGCAGCGGCTGCAGGTTGGCCGCATCCAATGCATTGATCGCATCCACCGGCAGGTCGTCGGCCAACAGCTGTTCGGCACGCAGCAGTGCCTGGGTGGTGGCATCGGTACCCGCCAGGCGTTGCAGATAACCCTGGCTGGCGGCGTTGTCGCCACGCGCCTGTGCGCTGCGCGCGGCATTGGCCAGTGCCACGGCGGTCACCTCCTGGTCCTGGGCCGCGCCGTCGAACAGCTTCTCCGCACGCTGCCACTGGCCCTGTTCATAGGCCTGCAGGCCATCGACCAGGCGTACGCGGCCCTGCTTGCGCCGGTAGCGGCCCCACGCACGGAACGGCGAGGCCACCAGGCTCCACAGCAGCCACAGCACCAGCAGCACCACAAGCGTCAGCAGCACCACCTGCGGCAGGGTGCTGCGGTAGTCGGTGCCACCATGGCGCAGGATCACCTCGCCATACTGGCGCAGGTCGTTGGCACCCAGCCATTGCGCACCGATGACGCCCAGTGCGACAGCCAGCAACAGCACGATCACGGATTGCAACGGTTTCATCAGGGGGTTCCTTCATCTTGCGAAGAGCGTAATTGGCGCAGGGTGCTGCCCAGTTCCGGCGCCACCAGCCGCAGCGGTGCCGAGCGTAAGGACTGCAGTTCAGCACGCTGCCTGCGCAAGGCTGGTGAATCCGGCCACAGCCGGGTCATCCCGCGTTCAATCCCGTCCAATGCCTGTGCAAATGCGGCCGCGTCGCCGCGCTCGATCGCCGCGCGTGCCAGGGTCAGTTCCACCTGCAGGGCGTCCCAGCCCGGCACCCGTTCGGCGTCGGTCAGCGGGCCGTCCAGGCGGGTAGGCGTGATCGTGACGAACGGCGCCAGCGCCACTTCCCACCAGGGCGGCGTGCGTGCGGGGTCCGCGTCGACGTGCAGCGGCAAGGTCTCCAGCGCCTTGGCGAACGCTGCCAGGCGTTGGCGCGCGGCGGCCCGCGGACCGGCACCGGCGGCATCCAGTGCGTTGCGTTCCTGCATCAACGCCTGCCGCAGGTTCAACCCATCGGCGGAAGGCAGGTCGGCCAACTGCAGTGCGGCCAGCGCGTAAAGCGCCCGCGCGCCGTCCAGGTCGTCGGCGCCCTGCAGGCGCTGGCTGGCCTGGGCCAGCAGCAGCGTGGCCTCGTCGCGATGCACGGCCTGGCGGTCCTGGCCGGTACTTTCGGCCAGCCTGGCCAGGTTGTCTTCCAGCAGCGCACTGCGCTGGCCCAGCCCCAGCACCTCGTCACGCAGCACACGGTTGGTGGCGGCCGCATCCTGCAGGCGCGCGCTGGTCGCCCGCTGGTCGCGGCGCAGCGCCTCCACGCTGTCCAGCAGGCCCTGCAGGCGAATAGCATCGGCCTGCGATTGCAGGCGTGCCTGCTCCCGCGCCTGTTGCCACGCGTGCCATGTCCAGCCACTGGCCGCCAGCAGCACCAGCAGGATGATCAGCGCGGTAATCCAGCGTCGTGGGCGGCGGGCGTGGGATGGGGTGGGGGTGTCGTTCATTCATGGCGTCCATGACAAGCGTGCGGACCGGAAAGCCTGCGCAACGCGGCATACAGGATCACCGTTGCGCCGTTTGCCGGCAAGCCGTGCGGCGTGGTGGATTCAGGACGCCTCGCACCGCTGCAGCAACGCGCGGCAGCCGTCCAGCATCTGCAGCGCGGTGGGGCCGGGGGCCCGCTCGATGCGGCGCAGGCCCAGCGCCCGCGCCTGTGCATGCAGCCGGTCGCTGGCCACCACTGCTGCCATGCGCTGCTGCCACTGCACCTGCCAGTGCGACGAAAGACCTGCCCAGGTGCGCTGCAGGGCTTCGCCACTGCTGACCGCCAGGATCCACGGCTGCGGGGATTGCGACAGCCGGGCCAGGGAGCGCGCGTGCAGGGGAAGCGGCAGCCGCTGGTACACATCGGCGCGCAATACCCGTGCACCGCGTTCATGCAGTTCCGCGGCAATCAGTCCGCGCCCGCCGGGGGCGGTGACCAGGCCGATGTCCTGGCCCCGCACGTCGGCCAGTGCCGGCAGCGCCAGCAGGCCCTCGCTGTCCATGCGTGCCGGCGCCAGGGCGCTGTCGATGCCGGCTGCCTGCAATGCCCGCAGGGTACCCTCGCCGACCGCCAGCCACGGGCGCGGCGGCGCCTGCCGGAACACATCGCCCCGCGCCGCGGCCGCCACCACTGCCGCCGGGCTGGTGAAGATGACCCGGGAGGCCTGCAGCGCGCGCTGCAGCTGTTGGCGGCTGGCCGGGTCGCGCCGCTGCTGCAGGCGCCAGGGCGACAGGGCAAGCAGGCGGCCGCCCGCCATCGCCGCTGCGGCCCGCAGCACGGCGTGCTGTCCCTGCGGTCGCAGCGACACCAATGTCCATCCACACGGTTTCGCATGTTCATCCATTACCGGCATTATGCGGGCCCGCGTTGTTCCAGGTGCTGTAGCCGATGTCCGCCGATTCCGTTTCCTCCTCGCTGCTGGTCCTGCAGAAGGTGCTCGACAGCATGCCGCCGGTGCGCGCGATGCAGCTGCGCCTTGAAGGCTATGACAACGGCCAGCTGCAGCTGACCGCCCCCCTGGCGGCCAACGTCAACGACAAGGGCAACGCCTTCGGCGGCAGCCTGGCCTCGGCGATGACCCTGTCCGGCTGGGCCCTGGTGACCCTGCGCCTGCGCCTGGCCGGGCACGATGCCGAGGTCTACGTGGCCGACAGCCAGCTGCGCTACCGGGCACCGGTGTATGGCGACCTGCACGCGCAGGCCGAAGTGGCGCCGGACAGCAATTGGGACACTTTCCTGAATACGTTCGTCCAGCGCGGCAAGGCCCGGATCGGCGTGGTTGCCGTGCAGCCCGGCACCGACGGCAAGGCCGCCGCCGAGCTCAGTGGCCGTTTCGTCGCCTTCGCCAAAGGGTAGGATGGCAGGCTGATGCCTTGGGGAGCAGACATTTGAACAGCCCGCACATGCGCCAGTGGATCCGGTTCCTGCTTCTGTCCGGCCTGCTGCTGGTCTCTGCCGCCAGCCTGGCAGGCGACATCAGCCGCAAGCAGCGCAAGCAGCTGGAGGACATCCAGACGGCCTACGCATCCACCATCCGCTGGGGCAGCATGGAAGACGCGCTGGCTTACCTGGACCCGGAGCAGCGCAAGGCCGATCCGCTCTCGGAATTCGAGCTGCGGCGCTACTCCCAGCTGCGCGTTTCGTCCTATCGCGAACGCAGCACCGCCGCGCTGCCGAACGGCATCGTGGAACGACGCGTCGAAGTGGGCGTGATCAACATCAACACCCAGGCCGAACGCACGGTGGGGGTGATAGAGCGCTGGCGCTGGGATCCCGACACCAAGCGCTGGTGGCAGACCAACGGCCTGCCGGACCTGTGGCAGGGCCAGTGACCGCCTGACCGGGCAGCGGCGGGCCGTGCCCGTCGAGATGGATTACCCGCTGGAATCCCCCGCCCAACCGCCTTGTGCGACAATCGGCGCCCGCTTATCGACCCGTGACCTGCGTGAATTACGAAGAGTTGGTGGCCTTTGCCGGCCGAAACCCGATGCTGTCCATCGCCCTGGTGGGCCTGACTGCAGCGATCATCGTCACCGAGATCCGCCGCATGTTCCGTGGCTACAAGGCGCTCAAGCCTGCCGAACTGGTACAGCTGGTCAACGCCGGCGACGCCGTCGTGGTCGACCTGTCATCCAGCAGCGACTTCGAGAAGGGGCACATTGCGGGCAGCAAGAACGTGCAGCCGAGCCAGTTCGGACCGGAGCACAAGCTGGTTGCCGCAGCCAAGCAGCGCCCCGTGGTGCTGGTGTGCCGCGCGGGCAACGCCTCCGAAGCCGCCGCCAAGACCCTGAAAAAGGCCGGTTTCGAGCAGGTGTCCGTGCTCGACGGTGGCTTGCCGGCGTGGCAGCAGGCCGAACTGCCGCTGGTCAAGGGTCGTCATTGACCCGATGCGATGGCCCGGGGGTTGTGCGCTGCCTGACCCGCCCCCATCGCTATTGATGCAACATATCGCCTAAACGTACGTTCAACGAATTCATCTGGAGCAACAGGAAATGTCCGAAGAGAACACCAACGGCGCAACCGCGCCGGTCGACGCCGCCAACGGCCCTGCGTTCACCGTTGAGAAGATCTACGTCAAGGACGTTTCCTTCGAGTCGCCGAATGCTCCGGCCATCTTCAACGACCAGGTCCAGCCGGAACTGCAGCTCAACCTGAACCAGCAGGTGCAGCGCCTGGGCGAGAACGCCTTTGAAGTGGTGCTGGCCGTGACCCTGACCTGCAAGGCGGAAGATCGCACCGCGTATGTCGCCGAAGTGAAGCAGGCAGGCGTGTTCGGCCTGGTCGGCCTGGACCCGCAGTCGATCGACGTACTGCTGGGCACCCAGTGCCCGAACATCCTGTTCCCGTACGTGCGTTCGCTGGTCAGCGACCTGATCCAGGCCGGCGGCTTCCCGCCGTTCTTCCTGCAGCCGATCAATTTCGAAGGCCTGTACGCAGAAACCCTGCGCCAGCGCCAGGAGCAGGGTGAAGCGTCGTCGCTCGCCAACTCCGAGCCGGCCGGCAACGCCTGATCGGCGCCGCGACGCAACGCATGAGCGATACCGCTGACAAAGTAGCCGTACTGGGCGCCGGTTCCTGGGGAACCGCGCTGGCCAGCCTGCTCGCCCGGCACGGTCTGCAGACCGTGCTGTGGGGCCGTGACGCGGCGATGGTGGAAGCCATCGACCAGCGCCATGAGAACACCCGTTACCTGCCGGGCATCCCGCTGCCGGAGTCGCTGCGTGCGACCACCGACATGGCCGCTGCCGTGGAAGGGGCGGCCTGGGTGCTGGTGGTGACGCCGTCGCATGCGTTCAACGAAACAGTGACCGCGCTGGCGCCGCTGCGTCCTTCGGGCGCGGGCGTGGCGTGGGCCACCAAGGGTTTCGAGCCGGGTTCCGGGCGCTTCCTGCATGAAGTGGCACGCGGGATCCTGGGCGATGACGTGCCGCTGGCCGTAGTCACCGGACCCTCGTTCGCCAAGGAAGTCACCCAAGGCTTGCCGACCGCGATCACCGTGCACGGCGACGTGCCGGAGTTCGCGCAGGCGGTGGCCGAAGCGATGCATGGCCCCGCATTCCGCGCCTACACCGGCGATGACATGCTGGGTGCGGAGCTGGGCGGTGCGATGAAGAACGTACTGGCCGTGGCCACCGGCGTGGCCGATGGCATGCAGCTGGGGCTCAATGCCCGTGCGGGCTTGATCACCCGCGGCCTCAACGAGATGCTGCGCCTGGCAGCAGCGATCGGTGCCAAGCCGGAAACCCTGATGGGCCTGGCCGGGCTGGGCGACCTGGTGCTGACCTGCACCGGCGACCTGTCGCGTAACCGCCGCCTGGGCCTGGCCCTGGGCCGTGGGCAGACGCTGCAGGACGCGATCCGCGAGATCGGCCAGGTGGTGGAATCGGTGCAGACTGCTGACGAAGTGATGCGCCAGGCGCGCCGTTACGGCATCGACCTGCCTATTTCCGACGGCGTGCGTGCGGTGCTGCACGGCGAACAGACGCCGGAAGAAGGATTGCGCACCCTGCTGGCGCGCGAACAGAAACCGGAATACCCGGACACCCTGTTCAAGTGAGCTGACGCCATTGCGTCTGGCGGGTGGCCGTTGGCTTGCCGCTGCGTAGCGCCGAACCATGCACGGTCCGGTAGCGCCAAACCATGCACGGTCCTGTAGCGCCGAGCCATGCTCGGTCCTGTAGCGCCGAGCCATGCTCGGCGAGCGCAGCGGCGCATCTGCATCTGCCACGCCTTCGCCGAGCATGGCTCGGCGCTACGCGGCACCTCCGCAGGAAGCTGCGCCGCCGTCGCACCGACGGCACGTCGTTTTACACATCTGCTCATATACGCCCCGCATCGCCGTTGCCACGATGCAATGGCTGGAGCCAACAACTCCAGCCGGGATTGGCATCCCGTGCACGCTTCAACAAGGTTCTCTGTTTGTGCCCGTACGGGCCCGGCGGAGAATGCACTGTCCTGCCGGTTATATGGCGGACGGTGTGTGGGGATCCCCTGATCCGCCGGTGATTTTTCCTTGTTGATAGTGCCCGGTATGCCAACCCGCATCGTCCGCCACCCTGCATCCCGCGGGTGGCCACAACGAGGAAACGGCATCCATGGGAGTCTTCTCACCGCCCGGCGCACGGCTTCATTCCCTCATCGGCGACGCCATGCTCGATCTACCTTCGCACCTCGTCGAGCGCCTGGAGAGAACGCTGGAAGCGCACGGCATGAATGATCCAACGCCCGCGCTCATCGCACACCTCACGCTGATGCATCACGGCGAAAGCACCGACGGCACGCGGTGGGAAGCACTTGGCCTGAGCGCCGTCCGCTGCGCCGAACTGGCACTGGCCAGCCGCAGCCTGCATGGCCTGCATGGCGTGCTGCAGATACTGCATGCCGCCCACCTGACGCGCCTACACGCAGGCCCGGAACAACAGCTGGGCGATCATCTGGAAGACGCGCTCTTCCACGCCGGCCGCCAGCTCGCCGAAACGGCAGCCGACGCCCTGCACGGCCGCCATTGATCTCGGTTAGGTAGCGCCGAGCAATGCTCGGCGAGCGCAGCGGCGCTTCTGCCTAGCATCCGCCGAACACGGCTCGGCGCTACGGCCAATGCATTCCGCAAAAAAGAGAAGCCCGACCAAAAGGCCGGGCTTCGATGGCGTGCGGGAGAGAGAGAGAACACACGCCGGTAACGCACTTACACACCACACCACTATTGTTATGACAACGTATTACGCACTAACGACAGGCGTTCTTACCAGGTGAAGCGCGGACCAACGAACCACTCGCGGTCACCGGCCTTGGCCAGCTTCACTTCACCGGTCAGGCCCCAGTTCGGGTTGAACTTGGCGGTGGCGCCGACGCGACCGTAGAACTCGCCGTCCGGGTTGATGCCGTGCTTCTTGCTGAAATCTTCGTAACCGGCCAGTGCATAGCCTTCGATCATCGGGTTGAACGCCGTGCGCACACCGACTTCGGTCGAGTAGCCGTTGAAGTCCAAGCTGTGCTTCGGATCGAACTTCTGGTACGCAACGCGGGCCACCAGGTCGGTGCTCGGTGCGATGCCGTAGTTGTAGCCGACGCCCAGGCGCCACTGGTCAACGTCTGCGTTGCCGCGGTCGGTTTCCTGCGCGCTGTAATCGCCGAAGATGTGGAAGTTCGGATGCACTGCCACCGAACCCTTGACGCCCCAACCATCGGCATCGCCGCCGCGGGCATCCGTGTTCACGTAACCGCCTTCCACGTAGTTGTAGGACAGGCCGTCAGCCGCCGACGCCGCGAACGGCATGGCAACAACGAGGCCCAGGGCAAGCAGGGAAGTCTTGTTCATCGGGATACACCTTTTCTTGTTTTGGTTGTTCGAGGCGCCGTAAAAGCGCGTTCGACAGGTGTGAATTATCCGTTGGGCGACGCAATCTCCCCTGAATATAATACTGACCAGTACATAAATTAGGTGCACGTTCAGGGAACTACGGCCAGCCAACGAGTGATCTCCAAGGCGCAGGCGGTCCCCCTAAACTTGATCCAGGCGTTCTGGAGGTCTCCAGGAAAACTAGTCCCTAGCCCTGTGCCTCTTCAACGATGGTGAGCGCTTCACTCGCCGGCGCGAGATGACAGGCTGTCCCAGATCCGTCCTTCTCGCTGCGCGGCGGTGGTGATGTTGATGACGGCCTGTTTGCCCAGACGATCGCGCAACTGCTGCAGGTACAGGCTGCGCGGGCTCACTACCTGGCCCACCGATTGCACGATTCCTGCAGGTTCTTCGGGCGGGAACTTCCCAAGCGCTGCCTGATGGGTCGGCCCTACACTCCAGTTCATGGCGAATGGCGGCGACTGCACGACATATATGTCGTGCTCGGTGTTCCAGAACATCTGCTGCGCGCCAGCCCAACCGTGCCCGGTTCCGCTATACCGGCGGTTTTGTGCGCGCAGCATGTAACCCTTGGTGTTGTCATACAGTGTGCCGGTGGACCAGCGATGATGCGGACCACTGTCATTGCTGTCGCCTACCGCGACGCAGTCCAGGAACACGTTGGGGCCGGGCACCCGCGCGCCGACGACAAAGGTATGTCGCCCGCCTTCGTTGTAGCAGCGCTGGGTGAGGTTGAAGGCGGAGTTGCCCTCGTAGAGAAACACGTAGCGGCGGGCCCCTTGGGTTTCGCCATAGCGCGGGTCGAGGTAGGCAACATCTTCGAGGGTGTTGAAGTGTGCGCCGTTGCGGGTCACGAATCCATGCGACACGTAGCGCACGGTGACATTGCGAACCCACGAATCGCGGATTCCGCCGAGACGGATGCCGGTGAAGGGACCCGTGTCGGCGGTGCCGTTGGCTGTCGCGGTTTCGGGGTTGCCTTCAAGGCGGAGGTCTTCGATGCCGACCTGGGAAATGCGGGTGGGGTTGGTACGATAGACGCTGCCGCCGCCGAAGCGTGTCTCGATGGCATCCATGATCGGGGCATCGAGGGTGAGCGTGTTGTGGCTCACCTCGGTGACGACCCGTTCGTTGTACACGGCGTAATCGGCGGTGGTCCAACCATAACGGGCGGTATCGATGCCCTCTGGGCCGAGCCATCGGGCATTGGGTTCCCTGACGATTGCCACGGTATCGCCAACGCGGTAGCCCGCTGCAGACTCCAGCTCGATCCGCATTGCACCCACCGGCACATAGTCCATGGCGATCGTGGTGCGGCGCGCTTCCCGGTCTGCGCTCGGTCCCGGGGATTCACCCTCGCCGACATCGATGATCCTGCCTTGGCGCTCGGTGATTTCCGAGCGGATGACCGTGCCGCCGGCACTTCGACCTTCACCGCGCAATACCACGCCGCCTGATCGGACGATCAGCGTCTGACTCAGCGTGTAGTGGCCGCGCCGCAGCAGCACTGCGCCGCGCACGCCACGGCCGTCCGCAGGCCGTGCGCCGACCGCGTCGATTGCCGCCTGGATGCGCGGGTAGTCATCCCCATTGGCATCTGGCTCGAGGATCTCAAGCACGGGGATGCTCAAGCGGGTGGGCAGGCTGACACCGCCTCCCCGATATCCCGCGCGCGAGAAGTCCGGGACAATATTGCGTGCACTTGCGGCGCCGCGCTCACGGTAGAGACCGTAGTGCAGGCGCTCGCCATCGCTGCGCATTTCGACCAGTGGCGCATTCGCGTTGCGATTGACCAGGTGCGTGAACGGCCCCTCCCGACCTTCAGGTGACGGAGCGTCGCTCGACGACCGTGCGTCCCCGCTGCAACAAACCAAAGCACCAATGAGGAGGAATTCAAGCGTGCGAGTCAAGGTGAACCGCCGGGCCTGGTTTCGATCCAGCATCCTAGCATCACGCGCGAGCCGTCCCGTGCGACGCGACTATGGGGGCCAGTACGTGTTATCGATCCGCGCTGGCTGAGCCGCAGGGTATCTACAGCACCTGATTTTTGCAGCTTCTCGACGTTGCTAGGTCGAGGAGCTAGCTCCTTGGGCTTAGACATCCGTCTGTTCGGCGATCTCTAGAGCGTCTTCGACCTCAATGCCTAGGTACCGCACGGTGCTTTCTAGCTTCGTATGCCCCAGCAATAGCTGGACCGCCCTGAGGTTTCGCGTCCTGCGGTAGATCAGCGAAGCTTTGGTCCTGCGCATCGTGTGGGTGCCGTAGGGGCCGGATTCGAGGCCAGCATCTTCCACCCAGCGGCGGACGATCCTGGCGTACTGCCTCGTTGAAAGGTGAGGCGAGTCCGATACTCGGCTGGTGAAAAGGAAATCCGAGGCCTTGAGATCAACATAGGTGATCCAAGCCTGTAGGGCTTCCCGCGTCAATTGGGTGATTTCGAGCTGGACGGGTCGGCCGGTCTTCTGCTGCATCACCATGGCGTGCGACGCCATCTGTCTACCGTGGGTGACGTCCGATACCCGCAGCTTCACCAGATCGCAAGCGCGGAGCTTGGAATCGATCGCTAGGTTGAACAAGGGCAAGATCACGAATCTTATGGCCAAGCTGTAGCCTGATGCGGATGGCCCAAACATCTTTCAGCTTGAGCGGTGCCTTCTGGCCGATCAGCTTTCCCTTGTTCCAAGGCTCGCGAGGCTGAGATGTGGGAAGAATTGCCATGTCTAACTCCTAAAGGAGGCTTGATCAGACTTCTCCCAAGCCTAGAAGCGTGGCGTGATACGACCCATAGCGGACTCACCTGCACCTAATGAGAAGGTGCCTTGCGCAATTATCCCTGATACCACTGAACCTATAAGCCTAGGGCTCACCCGAAACCATAAACCGGACCCGGTCTTGCACGAAATGGCGGGTTGGCCGAAACTGGACGAAGGGGCTAAGGGGAGGCTGTCTCAGAATGGCAGGAGAAGCACTGAAGGAACTCGTGTACGTTGCTACCTCCTCGGAGTATGCCGAAGTTGGCGGCAGCCACAACCAGAAGGGAATTGAGTTCCAGCGCCATTGGGGTCTCATGCGAATGTTCGAACTGGCCGAAGCTGGCCAAGCGGACTTTTTGATGCTGTTCGAAGCCATACAAGACATCGCGGTCCTCGATTCGGCAACATCACCAAAGGCGATTGCTGTCTATCAAGTTAAGAAGAAGGATCGCAAAGAGTGGACCTGGGGCGAGCTCACCGGCCTGCATGCTCCCTCCGCCAAGGCAAAGCCTCTTGATGTGGTTAAGAGGAGCCCAATTGGAAAGCTGTACGAAACGGTAAGTGCCTTCTCTACCCTCACGAGCTCCGGTCGGTTTCTTTCCAATGCAGGCTGCGACGTACCCCTCGCCAGCGGACAGAATGCCGCGGCTCATGCGTCGGTTCCTTTATCGGCGCTGGCGGACGCGCAGCGGAAAGTCCTTACCAGTGGTCTAATCCTGTCGGACGCTGGGAGTGGTTCCGGGCCGGACCTATCAAGGATATTTTTCGAGCGCACTGATCTACCGGTGAACACTCCTGGTCCGCATGTTGTAGGTGTCGCCCATAGATTTCTTGCGAAGCGCAGTCCACGCCATGCGGGCCAGGCTCAGTCGCTTGTGGAGTCGCTGCTGACGAAGATAGCGCCACTAGGGACGAGGACGGAACCATGTGTGGACTTCGACGAAGTCAAAGCTCGGCACGGCTATTCGCTTGCGGAGTTCTCCGCTGCGCTCGGTGAGCTTGAAAAGATTCCAGATGTCATCGAACTGCTAACTGTGTGGGTGGCGAAACTGGCAAGTGAAGGCATGGACTTCCTTGAGCTGACGAGGATGCAAGTGGCCGCGGCCTCCATCTATCAACGCCAAGTAATGGGTACCGTCTCGGCGGCTGAGACCGCGCTTGCGTACGATTGCGACGCCTACCTGTTGGCAGCAGAGCCATCAGCGAAGCTGCTTCCCTTTTTTTACGAGGCCTATAAGGCGCTTGCGCCGAATCATTCCGACTTTCGGAAGGCGGAAATTCTTGCCAATTTTGCATTGAGAGCAATAATAAAATGCGCGGCCCAGACCTAAAGAAGCTCATTAGGAGTCTTCGAACTAAAGCCTATGAAAAGATTCCAATTCGAAAGTATCAGGCTCATGTCGCATCGCGACGGACGAGCGCGGAAGATTCACTTCCATCCGACGAGCACACTCGTAGTGGGGCGAAATCACACGGGAAAATCGAGCCTGATTAAGACTCTTTTCCGAACCTTGGGGGCAAGGCCACAAGGTGGCCTGACGGAATGGGATGAGAATACGGTATCCATAGTCGATTTTTCTGTCGGCGGGGTTAGGTACAGTGCTCTTCATCAGCAGGGCCATAGGGCATTGTTTTCAGCCGATGGCGAGCTATTGACGGCTGCAAATAACCACGGAGAGTGGACCCGCGCCTTCACGCAAGCCTTAGGATTAAACCTCGTCTTAACCGACAAGAACGCGGCGACGGTGTCGGCGGATGCCAATTGCTTCTTTCTTCCGTTCTACATCAATCAGGACGGCAGTTGGCAATCGACATGGGATACTTTTGTCGGCCTAAAGCAGTTCCGCGCCCCTGTGGGACCGATTCTCGAATATTTCTCGGGTATCAAACCGCCTGCGTACTACTCGCTAAGCGCGGAACGCACTTTGTTGCAGCGAGCCGTCGATGAACTGGAACGTGAGCGGCGCGCTTTGGAACGCACGAAAGCTCGCTTCCAAGAAAGTGGCTCCCAGCGAACGCCGAAAGTGAATCCCGACAACTTCCAGGCAGAGGTGGGGGAGCTCACTCAGGAAGTGTCCGTGCTGAACGCCGAGCAAGAAAAGGTTCGGGAAAAGCTCGTTCGTGAGCAGGAAGCTCTGGAAGGTATTGAGAATCAAATTAGGGCTGCAAATGCAGCCTTGGAGACCTATGCCAAAGACTCAACCTACATGCGGCAAGAGCCCAGAGAGGCTCTAGTTTGTCCGACCTGTAACGCCGAGCACGAGGAATCTTTCCTTGAGCTTCTGGACTACGCCGAAGATGCTCGCGTACTGCGGGAGCTTGTTTCGCAATTACACATAAGTGCTAACAAGCTGCGGGAGCAAGCGGTGCAGACCCGCGCTCGATTGTCCGAGCTCAAGTCGAGCTACAACCGGGTAGCCGAAATCCTTGCCACGAGGCGAGGGGAACTAACGTTCAGTGATGTCGTCAACAGCATTGGTGCCGAGAACGCTATTCGTTCGTTCGATGACGAGAGCGCCAAGCTCAAGGGTGAGATTGATTCGAAGCTGGGTACGTTGCAGGACATGGATCGCACCTTAAAGGAGCTAACCAGTGCAGCCCGTTCAAAGGAAATCTTAACTGAGTTTCGAGCCGCTTATGCAGCGGCGCTGGTCAAGCTAAACCTTCATCCACTAGACACGAGTCGCCTCCGCCTCACGAGTAGACCGGACTTGTCTGGAAGCAGTGGGCCTCGCTCAATCTTGGCGTATTACGCCGCCATCTGGACGGTGTGCTTGGGCAAGCACGGCTCATTCGCCGTTCCACTGGTGATTGACTCGCCAAATCAACAGGGGCAAGACGACATCAATTTGCCCAAGGTACTTCAGTTTCTCGCCAATGACCTGCCTGTGGGGGCACAAGTCATTGTTAGTACCGAAATGGAGACGGATAACAAGTTCGCGCAGACGATTGAGCTTACGGATCCTTACAAATTGCTTCGAGAGGACGAATTTTCTGAAGTGGCGAGTTCTATAGAGCCAATGCTGTCCACCATGTATGGCATCTTCGACGGCGCGTCGTCATCGAGCGAGCGTGGATGATTTGCTTAGTGCACCTTTCACCTTTCGTTCGGGACCTGAAATCGAAATTTGGATGAGGGCACTGCGCGAACCCGTAGGTCATAGGTAAGTGCGTTGCGTCATTTTCCCGACGTGATGCCGCGTCGCTTGGTTTTCCAAGCGAATTCAGGGGCTTGCAGGGATACTCAGCCTGCTTTCCCAGAGGGGCCATTTCGTCCGCTTCTGGCTTTGGATGGCTTTTACCGTGTCTATTTTGAGGTTCTGTAAATGGCAACAGTTGCAGAGCAAATAAGAAGCACCAGTGCAGTAATTTGTCAGAACATTGATGCATTGGGTCAGCAGCGTCCGCTGTTGTCTCAGAATGTGCTGGCGCAGCTACGCAACTTGGCCGAAGGTGTCCTGGTGCGCCTGCACCAGGGCACTAACGACGCCGAGTTTAGCTTCGATACGGTCAAGCCAGCGCTGGCGTACGTCCGCAGTCAAGGGAAGCTGAACTTCCTCGCCCGCTTCCATCGCTTACTCCAAGCCAGCAGCTCGCACTACACGCTCGATGGCGATGCCTCTGAGCGGCTGATGCTTAAGTACTACGAGTATATGTACCGTTTGCGTAGCTTAGTGCGGGCCACCTGCGCGATGGATGTGCTGGAAAATCTGGAGTCGTTTCCGATCGATCTGGATCCCTCGTTGCGCGAGTACCACCAGAAGATCGCCCAGCGCATCGAAGTGGCCAGTGGTACGCGCATCGACCGCGAGCGCGGTGCGCGTTACTACATCCACAAGGTCCGTCCCTTCTTCGTCGAGTGGAGCATCTACTACGAGGTGACCTTCTCGCGCGCGGTGGACCGGGTGAGCAAGTTTGATCGCATCATTGCCTTCACCGACATCGACCTAACCGACAACTACTCGGCATATTTAGTGCTGCAACGCGACTCGATTCGCGTGCTAGACCAGACGATGCCCATCACGCTCATCCGCGCCTGGGACGTATCCATCCGCCCCTGCGAACTGGCCAATTTCGGGAAAGTGCTGGGCATTCGCAGCCAGGTGTCGAGTACCTCGGCCGAATTCCGCTACCTCAACCAGTGGCTAACGAACACGGCAGGAAGCCTGCTGGACCTGGTAGACATGGACGAGGACGCCTATCAGACCGCCCGCTTCGTTCCCAGATCTGCCGATACCCGCCTTGCCATCTATCCGATTCTCGACGAAGCGCGTCGCGTCGTTCGCGCAGGCCTGGCCGGCCACAACCTCCTGCGATACCTGATGCTGCGCCTGCATAATTCTGTGATCCGGGCACAGTACTCGACAGATTCGTGCTGGCGACTGTCGAACCTGAACGTTGAGTTCGGCTGCATCCCCTTTGAGACCATGCCGTTTTGCACATCGCTTCGCGATCACAACCCGCGCTTCGCTGATCTTGTCGAAGCGTTAGAGGCTGGTGATCGGCGGCACGAAATGCTGGCGCGCCGGCTGCACATCAACGTCGAACAGCACGGGATGCTCTACACCCCGGCCGAAGATCTGAGCCGGTTCGGCGATACGACGACGCTGATCGCTGTGTTCAATAGCAAACTCTACTACAAGCATGGGCACCGGACGATCGAGCAAGACAAGGACCACGTCTTTATCCGCGGCTACGAGGATGAGACGGCCGCCATTGTTTCAGCGTTGCAAGCGATCGCGCTGGAGGGCATCGCCGGTTACAGCCAGGCAGTGGCGCGGTGGCTGCAGCAGGCACCCCCTCACGTCGACGACCCGGTCAAGAAGGATGCACTCGAGCGCCTGTTTGCCGATTCCAAAGTCGCCTTGATCTACGGCGCAGCCGGCACTGGCAAGTCGACCATGGTCGACCATATCGCCAACTACTTCAATGATAAGACCAAGCTCTTTCTGGCCCACACCAATCCAGCCATCGATAACCTCGATCGCAAGGTCAATGCCCAGCACGCGACGTTCCGGACGATCAGCAAACACATTCACCGAACCGGTCCGGATCCCGAATACGATCTGCTAGTCATCGACGAGTGCAGCACGGTCAGCAATGCAGATCTATTGAAGGTGCTCCAGAAGACCTCTTTCAGGCTGCTGGTGCTGGTCGGTGACGTCTACCAGATCGAGTCGATTCAGTTCGGAAACTGGTTCTCAATCACCCGTGCGTTCCTACCAAAGAGCGCAATCTTCGAACTGACCACGCCGTTCCGGACGAAGAGTCCGGCGCTGCTGCGCTTCTGGGACAAGGTTCGGAATATCGAAGATGATATCGACGAAGTGATTGCGAAGAACGGCTATTCGAGCATCCTGGACAAGAGCTTGTTCAAGCGCGCGAGCGATGATGAGATTATCCTGTGCCTGAATTACGACGGCCTGTACGGCATCAACAACGTCAATCGTTTCCTCCAAGGTGGCAACCCTAATTCTGCGGTGATCTGGCGGGAGGCCACCTACAAGGTGGGCGACCCAATTCTGTTCAACGAGTCCGAACGTTTTCGCCCGATTCTGTACAACAATCTCAAGGGGCGCATCGTGGCGATACATCAGGGGCTGGAATCGGTGCGATTTGACGTCCAAGTGGAGCGTCCGCTTGACGCCTTCGACGTTGCGGGAACCGAGCTGGAATGGGTCACCGATTCAACCGTGCGGTTTTCCGTGATCGACCAGGACACCAGCGACGACGACGACGACGAACCGCACAACGTGGTGCCCTTCCAAGTCGCCTACGCGGTGTCGATTCATAAGGCCCAAGGCTTGGAGTACGACTCGGTGAAGGTCGTGGTGACCGACGCCAACGAAGACGACTTGACGCATAGCATCTTCTATACCGCCGTCACCCGCGCGCGACATCATTTGCGGATCTTCTGGACGCCGGAAACCCAACGTAAGGTGCTCAAGAACCTACAGCGCACGGTCAATCCCAAGGACGTCGCCATTCTTGCGGCCCGGCAGGGGTTTACGCCCGTGCGCTAGTGTGCCTCTGCGCACATTCTTGGTACCAGCCGCTAGTCCACCCCTCTAGATATAGCGGCGCATGAAGTACGCAATGGATCACGGGAGGGGACGGTCAGCTTCTGGCCGGTGGACGCCCAGCGACTCGAAGCGGACATTCACCAAGGCTCTGTTCAGAACGACAAGCCGGGCCTAAACAACCCCCAACGGAGCCCGTAGCAGGCTCTAACTGGCGTCCGGCTTTGCAACGCTTGTCTAGCTCCTTTGGGGCACCTAAGATCCGAATGCAGGGGATGCGGCCGCAATGGTTGACTGTGGATAAGTCGTATCGCCGAATCCCGGGTTCCGTCTATAGGCTAGTTTGCGGCCAAGGAGAAAGTGATGTCGAGAGTTATTGGAGAAGCGAAGTACGATCCGAGAGCTGGGAAGTGGTATTTCATCATCTACTAGAGAATGGTGACGTTATCTTCGAATCGGATCATGTCTTCGACAGCCAGGAAGAGGCTGAGCGTTGGCTAGTCAAAGCACTTCGGGGCTTGGCGTCAGAGTTCCCGCCAGAGCCACAAGAAGGCAACCCAAAGCCTCCAAAGCCTTGAGGCGCTAACAATTCATCAAGCCAAACTGGCTTCGCCAGTCGGCTTATTCAGACGTTAGGTGCCAATATGAAGCTGCTCGATGACCTGATTGACCTGCTCGGCGACGACAACGCGAGTCTAAAGTCTGCGTTAATCAAGGCACAGGTACTCGCACATCGTCTTGGGGACGAAGAACTGGGTCGCTGGGTCGAGCATGAGCTTCGTGGCTATCCCAATGACGCGGAAGTGCCACCCTACCGGCTTCTTCATCTAACACTCGTTGGTCACGTAACCAATGGCTACTACCACTACAATAACCAGACACTCCCTATCCATCATCTAGACCCAGGAATTCGTGAAAGGCTGACAACGAATCGGGTAACGGATAGCGTATCCGCAATCGAAGATTGGGCTCAGAAAGACAATGTCGCAGTCGCAATCCCGTCTGAAGCCATGGGGCTGCTATCCAAGCCTCTCTCCGACACGTACTACGTTCAACAGGCATGGGGAAGATTCGGGATCGGAGCCGGTAAAGGCGTCTTAACGGAGGTTCGCTCGCGCCTCCTTGAGTTCTGCCTAAAGATTTCCGACAAGATCCCAGCAGGAACTTCGGAGAAAGATGTGCGTGACAAAGCGGAAAGCGTAGGGGCAAATGACATCTTCCGAAATGCGGTTTTCGGCGACAACGCGACAATCGTAGTTGGCAGCGGATCAATCCGTGACATCACGAATTCAGTCAATAAAGGCGATGTCCAGTCGTTGCTGCGGGAGCTCAGTAATGTTGGCGTGAAACAAGCGGATCTGTCAGACTTGGAAAGCGCAATACAGAGTGACTCACCCTCTGCGGAACTGATGCGGCGCCAGTGGGGCCCACAGGTGAGTGGGTGGGTTGGGTCAATGATGGGCAAGGCGGGAACGACCGCATGGGAGGTGACCAAAGCAGCAGCAGGCAATATCCTCGCCGCAGCAATCAGCGCGTTCTACGGCTTTGGCAGTTAACAGTTCACTCAATCCGACGTTGCTTCGCCACGCGGCTTAGTTCAACCGTTAGGCCTAACAAGTGCTCATCAGCTACTTCGACGAAGTAAAGCCAAACCCACAAGGTCAGCCGTACTACTGGCTTGGCGGCCTTATGCTTCGTGATGACGTAATTCAAGACATCGAGTCCGAGCTCAATCAGCTGGCTCATCGCTGTTTCGGGTCTTACGAACTAACTCAATCAACGGAGTTCCACGCAACTGACATCTGCTCTGGCAACAGGAATTTCCGACGTTGGTGGGATCCGACCAGGCGGCTCGATGTTCTTAAAGAACTTGCCAGAATCATCGACAAGCCCGACGGCGTGTTTAGAATTGCAGTCCGCCTCGACGTCGCAAGGATCGATGCATCCGTTGACTATGAAGCAATGGCATTCATGTATATGGTTGAAAGAGTCAATCAGTTCGCCTGTGGCAAAAGAACAACTTCAATCCTTATCGGCGACCTTGAGCATGGCGGTGTAGTTGAAAGGTCAGTGAGAAATCTTTCCGAGTATCGCCAAAATGGCACCTTGTATGCGTTTGGGCAGAATATCGGAAATGTAGTGGATACGGTTCACTTCGCTCAATCTCACCATTCAAGACTGCTACAGCTCGCGGACACCTACATGTGGTTCCAGCAGATGCTCAATCGGACGGACGAACCAGCTGGAATAAAGATTGAGCTCATACGCTTCTTAAGGCAGGACACTGATATCACGTGGGAACACAAATACAAGTACTGGCCTCCAGAACAATGAGGCCTATCAGTTCGTTCAAGCCGACGACGCTTCGCGACGGGGATTCGTTCGAACGTTGTCGAATGTCCACTTCTGGCCGTTAGCAGGCATGCTTCGGAGTCTAAACAGAGGCAAACATTGATACGAGTGTCTCGATGTCGAATCCATTGCGCCCTATGGCATTGATTCCAAAATGACGCCAGGCATCCGAAGTCCAATCCATGGTTGCGCAGCTACATCGGGCGACCACCATGGTTCAGCACGCAAAGCCAGATATCTGCTGTCAGCCAAAACACACCTTGAAAAGCGCCGGCATGAAGCCGCGTCAAGAAGCGTCACCGACCTGGCTTGACCATCAACCAGCGCTTTGCGCTTGGCCAGACATCACGCTCTCAATCCAATCAGCGTAATGGCTAAGGCGCACGTTGCAGGCTACCTGTCCATAGCGGCCGTATTTGGCCGTCAAAACGTGGCCTTCTACGACTTTCCAGGAGGCCACGCCGGACAAAAGCCATTCATTCCCGACCTCCACAAGCACGGGGCTGCCGCTGTCCCCGTTTGCGAGGGCACCTTCAAGTGGTAGCGCCGCCGAGGGCTCATCGAAGCGATAGCAGAACCATCGATCATAGGAACTGGTGACCTCGTTGTACGCACGACGAAGTTCCGTGCGGTTGGGGCCACCGAGGCTGTAGCCGGTGGCGCCGTTGCCCGTAGCGCCTTTGCCGATGATCTTGATTATCTGGCCGGGCTGTACGCTCCCTTCATAGAGTGCGACAGGCGCGATATCCATCACAGGTTCGGCTAGTTTGACCAGCGCGATATCGTCAGTGGAGGCCAGGAACACCACGATCAACATCGCCTCTCCACTGGCCATTGCTTGATCGATCAGCTCCTGTGGCAGCGCCTTGTACCCAGCATGGACGACGACCCGCTCAACATCCCTGGGTTTCCCGTCAACGGTGATCCGTGTGAGTTTGGAGTGCAACGGGATCGTATGCGCGGCAGTGATGACCCACTGGGGAGCAATCAATACGCCGTGTCCTTCGCCGGGCATATCTACCAGGGCAGGAAATTCAGAGGCCGGAACCCGATACTCCGAATCATCAACGTCATCCCGAATGACGATGGCACTGGCGGTTGATGGCAGCACGACGAACATCAAGAGCAGCAAAAGTCGGGTCATGTGTGCTTCCTGCAGCGGCCTGGGTGGCGGATAAGGCGGCAGTGGCCAGGTGTTGCCCCTTGGCCATGGCCCGTCCGGTTTGAACGTCCATTACACGGGCGATGATGCCACGGCACGGCGGAGGAATCTGGAAACCGGCGACCACGGTCAGCTGGTCTAGAACTTCAGCCGCACGCCTCCGTTCACCACGAAGCCATCCAGCGGTGCCCAGGCATCCACCGTCCACTGGCCATCATCGGAACGGCGCGGCCGCAGCATCGGGTTGTAGCCGCTTTGGCGCACGTCGAGGATGTTTTCCAGATTGAGGAACAGGCTCACCTTGCCCAGCACGATTTCGCCCAGCGCACCCAGCTCCACGTAGGGGCGGCCATGGCGTCGCCAGGGATTGTCTTCCAGCGCCTGGGTCCCGGTGTAGTACGCCTCCAGTCCCACGCGACCACGCCCGTGTTGTTCCCACATCGCCACCAGGCCGGCGGTGTGGCGCGGCGTCAGTGCCACGGCGCGGCGGCCCTGGCCCTCTTCGCCTGGCTCGGCCGCGTCGGTGTACACATAGCTGCCGGTCACGGTGATGTCCTGCCAGCGGTAGCGCAGCAGCAGTTCGCTGCCGCGCGTGCGGGTCAGGCCGTCCACATTGATCAACTGCACGCGTTCGCCAGGCGCGTCCGGTGAGTCGGCCAGCCGCACCGCATGATCGATGTTCGATGCGAACAGGCTCACGTTGGCTTCCCAAGGGCCGTTCGCGTAACCGACGTCGATCGAACCGGTGGTTGCCGTCTCCGCACGCAGGCCACGCAGCGGATCCAGTTTCGACAGCCCTGCAGCTTCGATCTCCTCGACGAACGGGGTAGGTGCGAAAAAGCCCTTGCCCACCGATGCACGCAGCGTCCATTGGCCAGGATGGAACAGCAGCGACAGGCGAGGGCTGAAGTGGTCGCCGTATTCGCTATGGTCGTCCCAACGGGCGCTGCCGGACAGGATGAGGTCCTCGCGCAGCGTCTGCTCGGCCTGCACGAAAACGGCTGGCACCGTATAGCGGTAATCAAACTGCTGGAACTGGCGCGAGCGGAAGCGATCCTGCTGTGCGGCAAGGCCCGCCAACCAACTGGTGTCGGCAATGCCGGAGGCGTAGCTCACCTCGGCAAAACCCGTTCGATGGGTATCGTCCTCCAGCGATTCGCCATAACGGTGGCGGTGGTCGGTGGACATCGCCGAGGCGCGCAACTGCAGGCGATCGGTATCCCGTACCGGAATCTCCACCACCGCGCCGGCGTCGTAGCGTTCGGTGTGCTGGGTGAGCGCGAAGGGGTGGCCGTCGGCAACCACGCGGCCGGGCAGCGTGCCGCCCTGGCGGCTTTCGCGGGTGGCTCCTGCGGTCAGCAGCGCGCGAGCACCGTCGTCCGATTGCCAGAACAACCGCGGGCGCACCGTCGAGCGTTGATAGCCGGGCATGTCGGCCCAGCCATCGTCATCCAGGTCCTGGCGGTCCTGTCGGTGATGGCCGGCCACCACCGACAGTCCCCAACGGTCGCTCAGCGGGCCGGCCACGTAGCCGGTGGCGTCCTGGCCGCCACGGCTGGTGGCATTGAGCAGCACCTCGGCTTCGCGCGTGTCGCGTGGCCGGCGGGATATCAGGTTCACCACGCCGCCCAGCGCGGCCGGCCCATACAGTGCCGACGCGCTGCCCTTGATGATTTCCACGCTGCCCAGGTCGGTCGGTGGAATCTGCAGCAGGCCGATGGAAGAGGACTGGCCGCCGTACAGCGGCAGGCCATCGGCCAGCAACTGGGTGTAACGGCCACGCAACCCCTGGATGCGGATGTTCGATCCGCCCATGCCAGGTGAGGTGTTCTGCACGCGCACGCCCGCGGTTTCGGCCACCAGCATCGACACGTTGCCAGGCGACATCAGCAGCTTTTCCTCGATCTCCTCCTGCGACACCACATCCACGCGGATGGGCTCGTCGGACACGCGGCGACCCGAGCGGGTGGACTGCACCGTCACCGCATCCAGCTCCACGGCCTCGTCGTGATGGTCGTCATGCGCGTCGGGCGGCTCGTGCGCGGCCGCTATGGCAGACGCCACCAGGAAGACGGCGCCAAGCGACAGGGCAAACGGGGATCGGGACAACGGCTGGGCCATGGTGTCGTCAGGGCGGACGAGCCGCGCGGTGGCGAAGTAGGCCGGTGTTGTAAACCTTGAAGCGGCTACAAGGTCAAGCGCCATGCACCGGCTGCAAGGCCTCCAGTACCCGGCAATCGGCCATGCGGCCCCCCGGGCAATTGCCGATCATCCGTTCGAGTTCGCCCTGCAATGCCTGCAGGTCCCGGATCCGGCGGGCGATGTCGGCGATGTGCTGCGTCACCACTTCGTCCACCGAACTGCACTCATGCTCGCGCTGTTCACCGAAGGCGATCAGCTCGCGGATCTGCTCTATGGAAAATCCCAGTTCGCGCGCCCGGCGCACGAACGCCAGGCGGCGCTGGTCCTGCGCGCCGTAGTAGCGGTAGTTGCCCCCCGACCGCAGCGGCGGCTGCAGCAGGCCAATCTTCTCGTAATAGCGGATGGTTTCGGCCTTGGTACCCGTCTGGCGGGCCAGCTGGCCGATGGTGAGCGTGGCGGACATGGCTTGACCTTGTAGGAACTACAAGGTTGATAGCCGCATTCGGCCTCCATTTCAAGGCAGATGCGGCAGCCAGCGGGGACATACCTGGTGCCTCTAATATGAATTAGACGTATACATCTAAGAAGAAGTAAATTAGCCAGATATTAGCCAAAAATTAGAGATATACGTCTAATGCACTCCCTCCATGAGCTTGGCCGGGCGGTTGCCAAACGTCGCCGCGATCTAGGCCTGACCCAGGTGGACGTTGCCAGGAGCGCGGGCGTCTCGTCAGATACGCTGTCGCGATTCGAGGTCGGCAGAGTTACCGAGTTCGGAGCCCGAAAGCTGCTTGCCGTTCTCTCCACGCTTGGCATGGAAATGGAATTCCGGGAGGAGGGCACAGCTGGATCGCTTGATGAGCTGCAGCTGGAACACAGGGCGGCGCGCCGATGATCTTGTCCGTCCATGTGCATGGACGCGAAGTCGCCACGCTGGAAGATGTGGACAACTTCACCAGCCGCCCCGATCTGACGAATGCGGACCCTATGGGATGAGCAGCTTTCAGTCCCCAGCCACCGGCAACACGATCGCACTCGCTGTCCCGGCGCCGAAATACACCTGCTGGGTCGCTTTTACGTAATCGCCCGGTTTCGCGTCGAAGATGTTCGGCACGTACTGCTGGGGGTTGCGGTCGTAGAGCGGGAACAGCGAAGACTGCACCTGCACCATGATCCGGTGACCCGCCTTGAAGGTATGGTTTACGTTCGGAAGCCCGAACCGGTAGCGCTCCACCTTGCCGGGCGCCAGTGCCTGGGGATTCTCGAAGCTGTGCGCGTAGCGTCCGCGGAAGATCTCGATGCCGATCGGCAGCTCGTAGCCGGACATCTCCGGCGTGTAGGTATCGCCGTCTGGGTAGACATCGATCAGCTTCACCACCCAGTCACTGTCGCTGCCGCTGGTCGACGCATACAGGTCCACCTGCGGCGGGCCCATGATGTGCACCGCTTCTTCCAGCGGAGCGGTCTGGTAGACCAGCACGTCAGGGCGGTCGCTGACGAAGCGCTGGTCGTGCACCAGCCAAGGCTTCCAGACATCCGCATCGCGTGCGTCGATCGGGCGAGGAACAAACGGGACCGGCTTGGCCGGATCGGAGATGTATTCGTCATGCCCGGCTGCCGCCGGCGGCGAGAAGCTGAGCGAGAAATCCGCCCCAAGATAGAGCGACTTCGCCTTGCCCGCGGGCCACTGCGATGAGGCGTCCCAGCGGTTCACGCCGGTCTGGTAGGTCAGTGCCCGTGGAATCTTCGGGTCCGGTGCCCCTTTCAGGTAATGGTCCAGGAACGGCTTCATGTAGCGGGTGCGGAACTCGAGCGCGGTGTCACCGGGGAACCGGAGCGCGCCAAGGCTGTCACCCTGGTAATTCACCTGTGAATGGCGCCAGGGACCAATCACCAGGTGCAGCTTGTCCTTCGCGCCGGGCTTGTCCTTCAGCGCCGCATAGGCTGCGGGTGCACCATAGCTGTCCTCCTGGTCCCATTGCCCCACCACCAGCATCGTCGGCACGCTCAGCGGACGCTCGGCGATCCACTTGTCCACCGCCTGCAGCGACCAGAATCCGGTATAGGCCGGGTTCTGCGCCAGCTTCTGGTAGAAGGGGAATTTGTCCACGCCGTAGGCGCGCGCGTAGTCGCCGGCGGAACCGGCGCGCAGGTATTTCAGGTAGTCATCCCCCTTGCCGGTCGGTACCGGCCCGTTGTCTCCGGCATTGGTCATCTGGCCGGTGGCGTAATCCAGGCCAAGCTGCCGGAACGCGCCGTTGTGGAACCAGTCGTCACCCATCCAGCCGTCCACCATCGGGCTCTGTGGCACCGATGCCTTGAGCGCAGGATGCGGATCGATCGTGGCCACCAGCGCGGTGAAACCCACGTAGCTGGATCCGGTGATGCCCACCTTGCCATTGCTTTCGGGCACATTCTTCACCAGCCAGTCGATGGTGTCGTACGCATCGGTGGCATGGTCGATGCCGGTGTCGTTGAGCGGCCCGCGGATCGGCCGATTGACCACATACTCGCCTTCGCTGCCGTTGCGGCCCCGCACGTCCTGGTAGACGCGGATATAGCCGTCATCGACGAACTCCGCATCCATCAGCGGCAGGATGTCGACGATGCGCTGGCTGGGCATGCGCGAGGTCGCCTTGCCGGCGTTGTAGGGCGTCCTGCTGAGCAGGATGGGGCCGTCCTGGGTGCCCTTCTTGAACACGATCACGGTGTACAGCTTGACCCCATCGCGCATCGGCACCATTGCAACGCGCCGCACATAGTCGGCCTGGGGCCGTACGGCGTCGTAGGCGGGATACATGTCCGGCGTCATCGGGGTCACCCTGGCTTGCTGTGCACCGGCACCGGACGTCGTCATCATGAGAGCGGCCAACAAGGGCAACGCGCCGGCCAGCCGGTTCAACCTGGACATGAGGGTGCTGCCTGCATGGCCGGCCGCCCGGACCGGAAGACGCGCCATATCTTTTGTCGCCACGGAAAGAATCTCCCACTGTTTCACTGGTTGAATGCAGGGCTGCATGCCCGCGCATGTCGCACGACAAGAGTACGCCTGAAATCAGCGGCTTGCGCGGCAGGGGATTCCCGCTGGGCTGGTGCGGTAACAAATATTTAATCCGGTGCACTGACGGAAAGCCGGCACCCTGCCGTCTAGATGGGTGATGTCTTCATCAACCCAGGAGTTCCGCAGTGCGCTCTTCCCTCTCCAGATTGGCCGTCGGCGTGACCTTTGCCATGGTGTGCCTGCAGGTGTCCGCGCAGGCGCACGGTGCCGCCTTCGATATCGCCGCACAGCCAGCATCCAGCGGCGTACGCGAATTCGCGCGCCAGGCGGGCATCCAGGTCATTATTTCCGGTACGGATGCGCAAGGGCGCCAGGTCAATCGACTGCACGGCGAGATGGAAACGCGTGCCGCGCTGGAAGCGCTGATCAGGGGCACCGGCCTGGTCGTGCGTTCCTTCGATGGCCGCCTGGCGGTGTTGGGCGCCCAACAACCCGCGGCCGCAGCCGATGGGGAAGGCGAGATCGGCACGCTCGACAAGATGGTGGTTACCGGCTCGCGGATCGCGCGTCCGGAACTGGAATCCTCGATGCCCATCGGTGTGATCGACATGCAGCGCGCCATGAGCCAGGGCAAGACCACCCTGTATGAAACGGTCCTGCAGGACGTCGCGGTCGGGCCCGGCAACGGCCCCTACAGCAGCGCACCGGAAGGCCAGTACGACGGCGGCATGGCGACCATCGAACTGCGCAACATGGGCGTGGCCCGCTCGCTGACGCTGGTCGACGGTCGTCGCCGTGTTTCCAGTGGCCAATCCTCGTCGGCGGTGGACATCAACATGATCCCGGCGGCAATGGTCGACCGGGTCGAGATCATCACCGGCGGCGCAGCAGCAGTGTACGGCGCGGACGCCGTGACCGGCGCGGCCAACATCATCACCCGGAAAGATTTCGAAGGCCTGGAGTTCTCGGCCACCACCGGGTTCTCCCAGGACGGTGGCGGTGAGAAGTCCCAGTTCTCGCTGGTGGCTGGCACTGCTTTCGCCGACGGGCGCGGCTCCATGATGTTCGGTGGCACCTGGGCGAAGAACGATCCCATCATCTTCCACGAACGCTATTCGAAGGACACCAATCTCAGCTACCAGGTCAACCCGGAGAATACCGGGCCGAACGACGGCATCCCTGACCGCATCATCCGTTACAACATGACCAACATGTACCTGCAGCCGGTGGCGAACATCTATGCAGGCGGCAAGACGTACCTGTTGAACCCTGATGGATCGGCCTACGTGGGGGCGTACACCACCTGCGAATCCGGTTGCGACAGCTCACGCGATGGCGGTGATGGTGGCATGCCGCAAAGCCAGTATTGGAGCGATTTCCTGATCGCACCTATCGAGAACGCGTCCTTCCTCGGCCGCTTCGACTATCAGTTGAGCGACCGGGTGAAGCTCGGCATGAACTTCGATTACGGTCGTTCCAAGTACAACGCGTATCGCCGTCCATACCGCGACGATGACCGCCTGACCTGGCTCAACGGCGCGGGCGGCGCCACCGCTTACCTGGACAATCCGTTCCTGCCCGGTTCGTTCCGCGACGTCATGCTGGCCAATGGCCTGGATTCCACCCCCGTGCGCCGCAGCTACGAAAACTTCGGCCAGATGACCGACCATAGCGACCGCCAGACCACCAACCTCGGCGCCACACTGGAGGGCGAGCTGCCCGGCGGCTTCCACTGGGAAGCATTCTGGCAGCACGGCCGCAGCACCAACGATATCCGTGCGGACAACGTGCCGATCGCTTCGCGCTTCATCGCTGCGCGCGACGTGATCGCCGACGCGGCAGGCAACCCGATATGCCGCGATGAGGCCGCCCGTGCGATCGGCTGCGTGCCGTTCAACATCTTCAGCACTGATGAACTCAGCCCGGAGGTGCGCGACTGGATGCTGGCGTCGCGCCGCAAGCATCGTGAGCAGCGGCAGACCATCTATGGCGCCAGCATCGCCGGCAACCTGTTCGCGCTGCCGGCCGGTGAGGTGCAGGCCGTGCTCGGCGTCGAGCATCGCAGGGAGTCGATCCACAATGTCGACGACAACGGAGCGGCACCGCCGGCCAGCGAACTGTCGCACCTGGGGGCGTGGGCGCCGTACGAGCCGGAGCTTGCAGCGTCCAACGACGTGTCCGAGGTCTACGCGGAACTGGTGGTGCCGGTGCTGGCGGATCTTCCCTTTGCCCATCGCCTGACCGTGGAAGGGGCGTACCGCTATTCGGATTACAGCGACTTCGACTCCACCAACACCTGGAAGCTGGGCGCCAGCTGGGCACCGATCGAAAGCCTCACCTTCCGCGCCACCCGGTCCAGGAGCGTGCGCGTGCCGAACTTTGGCGAGCTGTATTCCGCCCGGGCCGTGCAGGAGATCGGCGTGCGCGATGCCTGCCTGGAAACCAGTTACCAGGCCAACCCCACCCGCATCGCCAACTGCGCCGCGCTGATGCAGCAGCTCGGCGTGGCCACGCCTTACCTGCCCAGCGAAATCGGCACCGGCTACGTCATCAGCGGCGGCAGCCCCGACGTCACCCCGGAGACATCGGACAGCATCAGTGCCGGCCTGGTCTGGCAGCCACAGTTCCTGCAAGGCCTGGACCTGACCCTGGACTACTGGAACATCAAGCTCGACAACATGATCACGGCGATCTCGCAGCAGAACATCCTGAACCTGTGCGTTGACCTGCCCAGCACCGACAACGAGTTCTGCGACCGCGTCACCCGCGATGCGCGCGGCTACGCCGAAGGCGTCGATACCAGCTACATGAACGTATCGGAGTCCGAGGCCAAGGGCATCGACCTGGGTGCGAACTACCGCTTCGACCTGGGACCAGGCCGGTTGAGCATGGGGCTGCGCGCCAGCTACCTGCTCAAGTACGAAACCACGACCCTGCCCGGCGTGGACACCAGCCGGATCATCTACGACGGCGGATACCAGAACCCGGACCTGCGCGGCAATCTTTCGATGACCTACGACGTTGGTGACTGGGAAATCGGGCTGAACAACCGGTACTGGGGCAAGGCGCTGAACTACACCAACGTATCCAGCGAAGCCTATGACCGGAACAAGCTGCCGGCGCGGCTCTACAACGACCTGGCGGTCGGTTGGCACATGAACGAGCGCACCGTGTTCCGCGTCGGTATCAACAACCTGTTCGACGTGCAGCCGCCCTATCGGCCGCGTACGTATTACCAGGGTGGCGGCGGCGTGTACGACGTCTATGGCCGTTATTTCTATTTCAACGCCAAGGTCAGCTTCTGACCATGGCGTGATGCCGCACCCAACGTGATCGCAGCGACCCACATCCCGGAGACACCGATGAACCTGTTGCAGACCCACCCCACGGACCGTCGCGGAGCCCGCGCATGATGCGTACAGGAATGCGGATGCTGGCCGCCTGCCTCGCCGTCATGCTGTCGTCCTGCGCCACGACCGATACGCAACGACCCGCGCCGGGCAGCCACCCGGCCATCGCCGCGCACCGTGGTGGGGCGATGCATCGGCCGGAGAACACCATCAGTGCGTTCGACCACGCGGTCGAGCTGGGCGTGGAGGTGCTGGAATTCGACATGGTGATGACGGCCGACGACCAGCTGGTCGTGCACCATGACGCGACCATCAACCCCGATATATGCAGCCCCGACCCAGGATCGGATGTCGTGGCCGGGCCCGTGCGCGGGCTGACCCTGGCGCAGACCCGGCAGTTCGATTGTGGAACCCAGGTGCGCGACATCTACGCCGTGCAGGGCTATGTGGCAGTGCCCGGTGCGCGCATGCCGACGGCGGATGAAGTGCTGGCACGTTACCAGGGCAAGGACGTTGCCTTCTTCGCCGAGACCAAGGTGCCCAAGCCCACCGCTGGAGTGGCCGATGTCGACCCGGTGAAGTTCGCCGCCTTGGTGGAAGCGATGGTCCGCCGCCATGGAGTGGAAGACAGGTTCATCCTGCAGTCCTCCGATTACCGCACCATCGATGCCCTGCATGCCATCAACCCACGTATCCGCAGCTGCCTGCTGGGTGCGCATAACTGGGGCCACCGCGACTTCCTTGCGACCCTGCAGCAGCACCATGCAACCTGCATCCTGCTGCGTGACTCCATTGCCGGCAAGGCAGATGTAACCGCGTTGCAGGACGCCGGCATCCAGGTCTATTCGGAAGTGGTGGATACCCCGGAGGCCTGGCGCAGCTATCTGGACCTTGGCGTGGATGTGCTGTTCACCAACAATCCGGAAGGCGCCATCGAGTTCGTGGAGCGATCTGGCCGCTAGGTCAGTGCGATGACACGTAAGCTGATCGAGGGTGCATGGGCGGGATGGCGAAGCGCTGCAGCATGCGCTGCGCTTCCTTGGCCGGGGTCAGGCCAAAGAGGCGTTTGAACTCGCGGTTGAACTGTGAGCTGCTTTCATAGCCCACCGCATGGCATGCCGCCGCAGCCGTCATGCCCTCCCGCGCCATCAGCAACCGCGCCCGGTGCAGCCGCGTCGACTTGAGGTACTGCATGGGAGACGTGCAGGTCACGGCCTTGAAGTGGCTGTGGAAAGACGGTGCGCTCATGCCGGCTTCTTCTGCCAGTTGCCTGATGTCCAGTGGCTGGTCATGGGATGCGTGGATGCGTTGCAGTGCCTTGCCGATCCTGCCGAAATGGCCCTGCATCGCAAGGGCCGCGCGCATGGAGCCGCCCTGCGGGCCGGTCAGTATCCGGAAGTAGAGTTCGCGCAGCAGCTGCGGCGCCAGGATCGCGGCATCCATCGGCCGTGCCAGTGCCTGCAGCAGGCGTTGCACGCTGCCGTGGATATCCGCATCCATGGGGCTGGACATCATGCTCCTCGGTTCGGCGCCGGATACCGGTCCGTCGTGGCGGTCGATCTGCAGCATCAATTCGGCCGCCAGCGGGAAGTCGAGATGCAGATACAGCGCGAGCAGCGGCTGTTCTGCCGAGGCATCCGTTTCCATCGTGAAAGGCACCGGTACCGACACCACCAGGTACTGATGCGCGTCATACACGTAGGTGCGTTCGCCGAAATACCCACGCTTGCTTCCCTGGCAGACGATCACGATGCCCGGGTCGTACAGCACCGGTGTCTCGGCCAGTGGGCGGTCCGAACGCAACAGCCTGACGCTGGGCAGGGCGGTCAGGTTGTAGCCTTCCTGCGGTGCCAGTGCCAGCACGAGGGGCGCCAGCGGAAGCTGTCCAGGGGCGGTGGGAACTCCCGGATCCATTCGAGCGGTCATCTTGGTATTCATAGGAATAGGCAATAATTCTAAAGAAACCGGCGTTACGGCGCCCGGATGGCATTCCTATCATGTACTCCCCTTGAGTGCTGGAGTACGTGATGACCACCCCGAAGACAATCCTCATTACCGGCGTCAGCAGCGGATTCGGGCGGGCCCTTGCACAGGAGGCGCTCGCGGCCGGGCATCGCGTGGTGGGGACGCTGCGCAACCCCGATGCCGCGGCAGCCTTCGAGGCGCTTGCGCCTGGCCATGCGGTCGCCCGCATCCTCGACGTCACCGATTTCGCGGCGATCGCACCTGTAGTGGATGAGATCGAAAAGTCCGTCGGGCCGATCTCCGTGCTGGTGAACAACGCCGGTTACGGGCACGAGGGCGTGATGGAAGAATCGCCGCTGTCCGAAATGCAGCGCCAGTTCGACGTCAATGTGTTTGGCGCCGTGGCGATGATGAGGGCCGTGCTGCCACACATGCGCGCGCGCCGTGCCGGCAGGATACTCAACGTGACCTCGATGGGCGGGTTCATCACCATGCCAGGCATCGCGTACTACTGTGGCAGCAAGTTCGCGCTCGAAGGCATCAGCGAGGCGCTGGGCAAGGAAGTGCAGGGCTTCGGTATCCATGTCACGGCGGTGGCACCGGGATCGTTCCGCACCGATTGGGCAGGTCGCTCCATGGTCAGGAGCCCGCGGGTGATAGGAGATTACGACGGTATGTTCGATCCGGTCCGCCTGCGTCGCCAGGAGGTCAGCGGCAAGCAGCTGGGCGATCCGCTGAAGGCGGCACGTGCCATGTTGCAGGTGATCGACAGCGACGTGCCACCAGCGCACCTGCTGCTTGGCAGCGATGCGCTGGTGTTGGTGCGGCAGAAGCTGGAAAGCCTGGCGGTGGAACTGGAGCGGTGGGAAGCGCTGACGTGTTCGACTGATGGCTGAGACAGTGCGGTCACCGGGGTAACGACGAGGGGACACCGGCGGCCTGCCGGCCGGCAGCCGTCCACCGCCGCAGCCCCAGCACCGCCAGCCCGATGAACACCACGTACAGTGCGGCGGTCACGTTGAGCGACTTGCCCACGTACATCCCGGCATACACCACGTCGACGATGATCCACAGCCACCAGGCTGCAACGTGCCGCCGCGCCTGCCACCACTGCGCCACCAGGCTCAGCGCGGCCAGCATCGCGTCCAGCCACGGCAATGCCGCATCGGTATACGTATGCATCGCAGCGCCCAGTGCCAATCCGAAGGCGATGCCCACCCCCAGGTCAAGCAGCCAGCGCCGTCCAGCAAGCGGGACGATGCTGACCAGTCCATCGGGTTCGGCGTTGCGCCGCCAGCTCATCCACCCGTAGACCAGGAAGCCACCGAACACGACCTGCAGCAGGGTGTCCGAATAGAGCTTCGCCTCCGCAAACACGAACGCATACAGCGCCACGGAGACCAGGCCGACCGGCCAGCCGATCATCCGTCGCCGCGTCATCAGCCATACCCCCGCGATGCTGAGCGCGGCGGCAGACCATTCCAGCACGTCGGCATTCATAGTGCGAAGCTGACCGACAGGCGCGCCTGGCGCGGGGCGCCGGAAAACAGGTAGTAATCGCCGGAACTGCTGCCGGTATCACGCCAGTAGAACTTGTCGAACACGTTGTCCACCGACAGGCGCCAGGTCACTGGATGGTCGCGCAGCTGGTGCTGGAAGCGCAGCCCCACGTCGAACACGCTGTAGCTCGGCGCACGCACGTTGCCGTCCGCGGTAGCCACGTTGGAAGAGGCATGGCGCCAGCCACCGCCGACGGCCAGGCCATCCACGAACGGCAATTGGTAGTCCACGTGCAGGTTCGCGCGCACCTTGGGCACGTTGATCAACTGGTGGCCTTCGTAGGCCGCCGTGCCGGCATCGCGTGCGCGTGCCTGCAGCAGGCTTGCGCTCGCGGTTACTTCAAGCTGGTCGGTGACGCGTCCACGCGCGGTCAGCTCCAGCCCGGTATGGGTCTGTTGCCCTTCCTGGACGAAGGTATATCCCATGTCGCTGCCATCCGGTTTTGCATACTGGAACGGCTGCGAGGTACGGAACACGGCGGCGCCCAGCGTCAGCGCATCGCTCGAAGCGTACTTGACGCCCACTTCAAGCTGGCGCGACAGCACCGAGGGCAGGAAGGCGCCTTCATTGGAGGTCCAGAACGGAGCTTCCTGGCCAAGCGCGATGCCACGCACATAGCTGGCGTAGACGTTGAGCTCATCGGTCGCACTCCAGACCAGCGCGGTCTGCGGCAGGAAACGCGAGATCCGGCTGTGGCGCTCAGGGGTGCCGCGCTTGTCGTAGGCGCGCTCGTCCAGGCGCACCATGCGCCCACCGGCCAGCCATTGCCAGTCATCGCCGAAGCGCACGCGGTCCAGCACGAACAGCGCGCGCTGCCAGCTGTCCAGGCGCCGTGCCGAGGCGCCGGGCATCAGCGGAGATGGCGCGAACTGCGGCACGCGCGAATCGGCGATGTTCGCCGTGCCCACGTATTCGTTGACGTTCTGGCGCTTGTCTACGGTGCGGTGGAAGGCATCCACGCCCACGCTGAGCTGATGGCCGACGCCGCCGGTGTCGAACGAGCCCCGAAGTTCGGCGCGCAGTTCCTGGTTGCGGCGGGTGTCATCCGGGCTGCGGTAGTCATACACGTCGTAGTCGCCGTCCGGCGCGAAGTACTGCCCCGGCACGCTGCCGTCGGCGCACTGCGCTGCGTAGAAGCAGCCATAGGCGAAGGCCACGTTGTCATCGATCACCGAGCGGCTGTGGCTGGCCGACACGCGCGACTGCCAGCGCGGGCTGATATCGAAGGTGTGCAGTGCGGTGATGTTGGTGCTGTCGATGCCCACCGGTCGCTGCCATGCCTGGTAGCCCAGCATCTGCTTGCGGTCCACGCCGCGCGGAAGCTGCACGCCACCCAGCAGCTGGTAGCCGGATGCCGAACGTTGCGCGCTGGTCTGGTAGTTGGCATCCACTTCCAGCTTGCCACGTTCACCGATCAGCCAGTCGGCAGCCAGCGAGTAGAAATTGCGTCGGCCATCGGCATGGTCGATGTAGGACGCGCTGTCCTCCCAGGCCGCATTCAAGCGCACGCCGAAACGCGGTGACAGCCAGTGGCCCACGTCCACGGCGGTGTAGCGTGAGCCTTCCGCATCCGTGCCCAGGGTGACGGTGCGGACTTCGACGGGACGCTTGCCCACATAGTTGATGATGCCGCCCGGTGCCATCACTCCGGCCGCCAGCCCGGCTTCGCCCTTCAGGATTTCCACCTGCTGGATGTTTTCCAGCGCCAGGCGCTGTTCGCCGGTGGTAGCCAGGCCATTGAACCGATAGCCGGTGCCGGTATCCAGCGGAAAGCCACGGATCGCGATGTTCTGGTAATAACCGACCGGCGCATAGCTGTCGCCCAGCGAGGCATCCTGGGTGGCCAGCTCGGCCAGGGTGCGTACGTGGCGGTTATCGAGGATCGAACGGTCCAGGACGACCATCGAGGCAGGCGTGCTCTTCCAGTCGCCAGCGCCGAAGCTGTTGGACTGGGTGGCATCGGTGGCCGGCTGCCGGGCCTGCACGCGAACGGCGGCAAGGTCGGTGGGTGAGCGTTCGGGCGCCTCTGCCACGGCTTCACTGGCGTGTAGCGGCAGCGCGGCGCAGAGGGCAACGGTCAACAGCGTGGGTCGGAAGCAGCGGTTCATTCGATTCGTCATCGGCCAAGGCAAGGAGACGAAGCGACGGCGCGCGCGCACTGACCCGAGGGGGACCATGCGCCTGCTGCTCAAAGCTCCCTACGCCGGTGCAAACCGGATCAGGTTCCAAGGGACTCTCTCAGCCTGGTTTCGCCAGGCACCCCCGCTTCAGTGGCTATTTCACTACAAACGGTACGCTTTTGCGAGCGTGGGGCTCATGCCGCCGCATGCAGGGCATGCGCCAGCGCCTGCCCATCGGGCGACCTGAACCAGTCAGCATGGCCGAGCAGGAAGGTGTGGTAAGCCACGTCGGCGCTTTGCCTGGAGCGGATCACGCCGAAGAAATACTCCACTTCAGACAGCGCGAAATCCAGATGGACCACCGGCAGCAGGTCGGCCAGCAGGTGGACCTGCGCGCTCGAAAGCGGTCGCACCTGCCGGTAGCCCTCAACCAGCGCCAGCGCGATACCGACGTGCACCGGCGATGCCTGGCCCTCCAACTGCAGCCACGCGATGGCATTGCGTTCGATGGCCGTGGCCAGGTCGAACAACGCGCTGGTCGGCGAGGCCAGGCCGAAATCGAGCACGGTTTCCACCGCCTGCGCATCGCCATCGCGGCGCCACAACAGGTTGGAGGCATGCCAGTCGTTGTGGCCCCACAGCGTTGGCTCGGCCCGCAGGCGCGCGGCCAGGCCCGCGTGCCACGGCAGTACGCAACGACGCAGGTCATCCTCCCAGGGCTGCAAAGCAAGGTAGCCTGCCAGCCCGGGGCGCTGGGCAAGCTGGCTTTGCAGCAGCGCGACCGGGTCGGTGGCACGGATCAGCTCGTCACGCGCAACCAGCAGGTGCGTGCTGCGCTGGGGCGCGCGGTAGCGTTCAGAGGCCCGGTGCAGCAGGGCCAGCATCCGTCCCGCCTCGCGCGCCTGCGGCACGTCGGTCAGCGGTGTCCACGACGGTGCATCGCGATACAGATCGTGGCCGCTGCCTTCGGCATGCAGTTCGTAGGTCCAGGTGCCCTGCTCGACTGCCGTGTCGCCGTCGCGATCCTGCAGCACCCGGACAACCGGTATCCCGGCACCCTCCAGGTGGGCGATGAAACGATGCTCCTCGCGCAGCACTGCCGGCGTGCGCACGTCGTGGTGATGGCGCTTGACGAAAAACCGGCCCTGCGGGCCGGCGACCAACGCGGCTGCCGAGAACGGGCGCGGGCTGTGCCACGCGAGGCGGCAATCACCCTCGAGTTCGGCATAGCGGCCCTGCAGCCAGGCGATCTCCTGCTCACTGATCGCAGGCCAGTCGGCGACGACCTCGTCATTGTTGAGGCCCTGGACGTGGTGGTCGGTCGTGGTCATTGGAAAGTGATCGGTGGTGCCGGCCAGCAAGGTGCGTGGCGGGCAATGGTACTCCTGTGTGTCATGGGCACGTCACTGCTCCCGCCAATACTCCGGCAGACCCCACCCCATGGCCTGAATCGATGCCCGCTACCGGACGTTACCCACGCGCTTCCCTGCTCGCCATCATGCTCCTCCCTGCCATCCAGGCCCTCGCGGCGGATACCGCGCCGGCTGATGAGGCAAGGACCCTCGACCAGGTCCAGGTCATCGGCCAGGCGACCAGCTACGCCAAGACTTCGGTCAGCAAGGAAACCCTCAACCGGCAGACCATCCTGAGCAGCGTCAACAATGCGCTCAACGAACTGCCTGGCGTGGTGGTCAGTGAAGCAGACGCCACGGGATCGTCGGTATGGGGCACGCAGATCAGCATGCGTGGCTTCGTCACCAACCGCGACACGCAGCAGATCGGCACCACCATCGATGGCCTGCCCAACGGCGGATCCGGCTACGGCGGTGGTTCGCTGGCCAACCGCTTCATCGACACGCTGGACCTGGAAACCGTCGAGGTCAGCCAGGGAACCGCGGATATTTCCTCGCGTTCCAACGAGGCGCTGGGTGGCACGCTGAACTTCCTTACCAGCGACCCGTTGCATGAACAGCGCGTGCGCTTCGTCGTCGGTGGCGGCGACAACGACGCGCGGAAATACTATGCGCGCTACGACACCGGCGTGCTTGGTGGACATACCCGTGCGTGGATCAGCGCGTCTTCGGCCGAAGTCCGCGACTGGATCGACGGTACTGGCCGCACCAGCAACGACAACATCGCCGGCAAATTCATCACCGAGCTGGACCGCTGGACGCTGACCGGTTACGCGTCGTACAACGATGCCAACGAACCCGAATACACCAGCGTGTCGCCTGCCAGCTTCGCCACCAATCCCGATCGCGACGGCCTGGTCGGCAACCTGACCGGCATCCCGTACCTGGACCAGAATTACCGGTCCGGCTCACGCGCGCTGCGTGAGAATACCTTCGGCTACCTGCGTGCGGCCTTCGATGGCGGCAACGGCTTCAAGGCTTCGGTGGCCGGCTACCTGCACAAGATGGAAGGGCGCGGTGACTGGCTTCCGCCCTACCTGGTGCAGGCACGTGATGATGGAGCTGGCCGTCCTGAATCGGAATTCCTCGGTGGCGACACCGTGTACGGTGGCTCGGCGCTGGGGCAGTTCTACTTCGTCAATCCGGACGGCAGTGCAGCGCAGATGACCCCCGGCTGCACGCCGCGCGCTGGCTTCAGCGCGGAATACGATCCCAACTGCTACGCCGCCGGCGTGCAGGGCGTGCAGTCCTATCGCCACTCGCACTACGACAACGATCGTGCCGGCTTCACTGCCGACGTGGAATGGAAGCAGGCATGGGGTGGCATCGACAATACCGTGCGCGCGGGCATCTGGGTCGAAGACTACGAACGCACCGTGCGCCGCGACTGGCACCGCCTGCTCAACGTGGGTACCGACATCGCCTTTGACAACGTGCCGTACTGGGTGCAGTTCGAAGACCGCTACAAGGTCGACGAGCAGATGTACTACGTCGAGGACGTGGCACGCTTCGGCCCGTTCAGTGCGCGCCTGGGCGTCAAGCAGTTCTTTGTCGACCAGACCCGTCGGCGGACCATCGGCGACGCCGAGAACGTGCGCTCCGATTCGAAGTCCGATCCGTTGTTGTCGGCCGGCGCCACCTGGACGCTGCCGGTGGAAGGCCTTGAACTGTTCGGTGGCTACTCACAGAACTTCGCCGCCATTCCATCCGGCGTGCTCGGTGAAACCGATGCGCAGCGCTTCGCGCGCGTGGAGCCGGAAACCGCCGACAACATCGAACTGGGCCTGCGCGTGAGCCGGTGGCCGCTGACCGGCTCCATCACGCTGTACAACATCAAGTTCGACAACCGCATCGTCTACCTGCCGGCGCGCCTGGCCGATGGCATCGATTACCTGGACGAGACCGATGGCGTATACGAGAATTTCGGCGGTGTCGAAAGCACGGGCGTGGAGGCCGCGCTGGGCTATGGCTGGGGCAGTGGCTGGCGGCTCAATGGTGCCTACACCTACAACCGGTCCGAGTACCTGGGCAGCGGCAATGCCGCGCGCGATGCCGAGCTGGGCATCGTCGACGGTGCCCAGGTGATCGGCCAGCCGCGCCATACCCTGGTGGTGTCGGCCGACTGGCAGGGCGAAAGCTGGAACTTCGGCCTGTCCGGCCGCTACCTCGGCGAGCGTTACCTGGACGCGTCCAATGCCAACAGGTTGCCGTCGGCTACCGTGTTCAACGCCAACATCGGCTTCGACCTGCAGGAGCTGTCGCCGAAACTGAAGGGCGTTGGCGCCAGCTTCGTGGTCAGCAACCTCACCGATCGCCGTTACCTGGCCGGCGTGGATGGCAGCGACACGGCCTTCATCGGTGCGCCGCGCACGGTCGGCTTCTCGGTGCGGGTCGACCTGTGACCGGCAAACGCCGCCCGCCCGATGACATCGGGCGCCGCCGCCTGCTCCAGGGCGGGCTGGCCGGTGGCATCGCCGCACTGTTGCCCAGCATCGCCCGCGCTGCGGCCATCGCGCCCGACGCGCGCAGCCACAGCCTGGACGACCTGCAGCACATCGTGGTGCTGATGCAGGAAAACCGGTCGTTCGACCACTATTTCGGCACTTTGCCCGGTGTCCGCGGCTTTGGCGACCGCTTCGTCGTGCCAGCTGCGCCGTTGCAGGCCGGGCAACCCAGGCGGACGCTATGGCTGCAACCGGATGCGGCGGGAACGGCGGCCATCGCCCCGTTCCCGCTGGATACCGCAGCGCACTTCGGCTACATGCGGGTGGAAGGTACGCCGCATACCTGGCCGGACGCGCAGCGGGCCTGGGACCATGGGCGGATGGCGCACTGGCCGGCGGCCAAGCAGGACCATGCGCTGGGCTACTACCGGCGCGCGGACCTGCCGTTCCAGTTCGCGCTGGCCGAAGCGTTCACCGTGTGCGATGCGTATCACTGCGCGATGCAGGCCGGTACCAATCCCAACCGCCTGTACCTGTGGACCGGACACAATGACCCGCAGGCGCGCGGCGGTGGCCCGGCGGTAGCCAACTCGCACGACAATTTCGCGGAACTGGGGGGTTACCCGGATCCGTATACCTGGACCACCTACGTCGAGCGCCTGCAGCAGGCAGGCGTGGACTGGTGCATCTACCAGGACATGGCGGACAACTTCACCGACAACCCGTTGGCTGGCTTCGATGCCTTTCGCCGTGCGTGGCAGGCCGGCCCCGGCCATGATGCCGCCCTGCGCGAGCGCGGGGTCAGTACGCGGGGATTGGCGCAGCTGCGCCAGGACGTGCTCGACGGGCGCCTGCCCCAGGTCAGTTTCCTCATTGCCGATGCAGCAGGCAGCGAACACCCTGGTCCTTCCAGCCCGGCACAGGGCGCTGCCTATACGGCGCAGGTACTGGATGCACTGACGGCCGACCCGCAGGTCTGGAGCCGCACCGCGCTGTTGTTGATGTTCGACGAGAACGATGGCTTCTTCGACCACATGCCGCCGCCCGCACCGCCGTCACGGGATCCGGCCCAGCACGGCGGCTGGGCGGGTGCCTCGTCGGTATCCACCGAAGGCGAGTACCACCTGCTGCCCTCGCCAGGCAACGAAAAACAGGACGAGCTGGTGCTGAGGGGGCGTCCGTACGGCCTGGGGCCGCGGGTGCCGATGTACGTGATCTCGCCGTGGAGCCGGGGTGGCTGGGTCGATTCGCAGGTGTATGACCACACCTCGGTGATCCGGCTGATAGAGCGCCGATTCGGCGTGGCGGCCCCGGATATCTCCCCATGGCGACGTGCTGTCTGCGGCGACCTGACCGGCGCCTTCGATTTCTCCCGTTCCGACACACGGCCGTTCGTGGCTGCGTTGCCGTCAGTGGCCGATGTTGCCGCGCGCGCGGCCGCCTTGCCCGGACGCACCGTACCGGTCCTGCCGGAAGGGCTGCATCCCGCGCGACAGGAACGCGGGGTGCGCCCGTCGCGGCCGCTGCCATACCGCCCGCAGGCGCGCGTCGAGCTGGACGCGGCCACCGCCGAAGTGCGGATGACGCTGGCCTGCGAGGGCGCGGCGGCGGTGCTGCACGTCTACGATGGGCTGCGGCTGGATGCGATTCCGCGGCGCTATACGCTGTTGCCGGACACGCCGATGGAAGACCGCTGGGCGCTGGATGCGCAGGATGGCGTCGACCTGTGGTTGCTCGGCCCCAACGGTTTCCACCGTCATTTCCGCGGCCACGCTGCTGCCTCCGCGCCGGTCCAGGCAGACGTGCAACGCATCGGCGGGCGCCTCTCCCTGCACCTGCACAACCCAGGCAACGAGGCGGTAGGGGTTGGCCTGCAGGGCGCTGCCTACGCAGGGGCGATGCCGGAACGGCAACTGCAGCTGGCACCCGGCATGGCGACCACGATCGATTGGGATGCCGCGCCCACGGGCGGTTGGTACGACGTGGTCCTGCAGCAACCCGGAATGCGCCAACGCCTGGCTGGACGGGCCGAAGATGGCCGGCCGGGCGTCAGCGACCCTGCAATGGGCATGCAGGACATGCGGTTCCATTTCGACTGATGCCGGGTGCCGCACGTCCTGCGAGCTTGCGCTGTCGTGCCCCGGATGTCGCCGGCTGGCCGTTGCGGTAGTCTTCCGCATGGAGTGGCCTGGAGAAGGACGGCATGAGTGGTGCAATGGACGTGCGTGGGGCGCTGCGGCGCGTGGCCTTAGCCAGCGTCATCGGGATGCTGCCGCTGATCGCGCTGTCGGCGCCGGGCATCGCGGTGCCGGTGGCTTCGCAGTCGGTGGACGTGGCGCGCTATTTCGCCACGCCAGCGGCCGAACGTACGTCACGCGCGGAACTGGCCAGCGAACTGCGGAGCGTCACCCGGGCCCAGGCGTCGCCGCACGCCAGCGCGGCCGCTACCTTTCATGCGCTTGAAGCGCTGTTCGGCCAGTGCCTGGACCACTATGCCTACTTCGAACTGATCACCGCGCGTGATGTCGGGGACACCGTGGCCCGCGCGGCGCGCGATGACGTCGAAGACCTGTGCTCGGACATGGCAGGCAACGCGAAGGCGCAGTTGCGTGATGCCCCTGCCGATGCCGCATGGGCGCGGCCCTATGCTTACCTGGGCCAGCGCAGTGCCCGCGCACAGGCACACCCGTTGCCGCCGGGAAGCCAGCCGCTGGCCGATGCCGCAGAGGCATCCGAGGACCGCTTTGCACACTTGTACCGGCAGACCATGGCGCCCTCGGGGTTTCCGGAGTTGCAGGCCGATGGGCGTGCGCTGAATGTCTCCACCGACTTCCATACCCTGATGGCGATGCCTGACGAAGCGCTGCGTGAGAAGGCGTGGAAGCTGCACCAGGCGGCGATGGTTGAACGCAAACCGGCATTGGCCGAGGAACTGCTCGGTATCGTGCGGCTGCGCGATGGCCTGGCGGTGGCGCGTGGCTACGCCGATTCGGCCGAAGCAGCCTATGCCGGGATCGGCCTGTCCAGCCAGGATGTGGCCATTGCATTGCACGCCCTGCAGTCGCATGCAGCTTCCTATCGGGCTTACCAGACTGCCTTGGGCATGCCCACCGGTGCAGGCGGCGCGGCGTCAACCGATGACGCACCGTGGAATGCCGCCGCGCCAGGGAAAGGGTTCACCGCACCTGCGCTGACCATGGAGAGGGTGCGCCAGGTCGCCACGCGCGCGACCCGGCGGCTGGGCGACGCGCATGCAGCACAGCTGGGTGCGGTGCTGGACCCGCGTGGTGGTCGCATGGATTTCGATTCGCGGCTGGGTACGCGCAAGCGCGACGCATTTTCCATCACGGCGCCGCACTCGACATCGGTGCTGTTCGTGGGGCACCGGCGTGCCGATGGCGAAAGCGACGTGGAGGTGGTGCATGAGGGCGCACACGCCGTGCACGGGCAACTGATGAACCTCAATGGCACATCATCGCTGTTCCGCCACGGCACGCCGTGGCTGGAGGAGACGTTCGCCATCTTCGACGAACTGCTGTATCGCGATCAGCTGGTCCGCGATGCGGTGACGCCTGCGGAACGCGACTATTACCTGCGCGGGTTGCTGGCGGACATGTCGTTGCAGCTGTTCACCTCCGCACAGGAGGCACAGCTGGAGGCCGCGATCCACCGTGGCGTGCATGATGGCAGCGTGCAGGATGCAGCAGCGCTGGATACGCTGGCGCAGCAGGTGCGGAACGATTACCGGCAGCCTGCACCAGGGCCCGGGTTGGACACCACCTGGGCAGGCAAGCGCCTGTTCTACCAGGACCCGATGTACCTGACCAACTATCTGTTCGCCGGCTTGGTGGCGGTGAAGCTGTATGCGCTCAGCGAAAGCGATGCCGGCTTTGCCGAACGCTATGCGCGCGTGCAGGCACGCGGCTTCGATGCGGAACCTGCCGGGCTCGTCGAGGAGCTGATCGGCGCGCCGCTGGACTGGGCGCAGCTGGCCGATGAAGACCTGCAGCTGTTCGATGCAAGGGTGGCATCGCTGAAGTCCCTGAAAGCGAACTGACCCCGCGGTGGCGCGCGGCTACAGCTGCCCGTTGCGCAGGTAGTCGAACAACTCCGCGTCGCTGCTCAGGCCCAGCTTCAGCATGGCATCGCCCTTCTGCCGGCTGATGGTGCTGGCGCTGCGGTTGAGTATGTTGGCGATCTCCTTCACCGTCATGCCCTTTCCGAGCAGGCGCAGTACTTCCACTTCGCGCGGGGAAGGCGGGCGTCCCTCCCCTTCGGCCATCGCGCCGCTACCCGCCGCATCCACCCGTTCCTTCAGCGAACTGCTGACGTAATGCAACCCACGATGCACGGTCCGGATGGCTACCGGCAGTTCGTCCATCGATGATCCTTTGTCCACCAGTCCCAGCACGCCGGCATCGCGCACCATGCGCAGGATCGCCAGGTTGCTCGACACGCTCAGCATCAGCACCGGAAGCTGCGGATAGCGGCGTCGGATCATGCTGATCATCGCGAACCCGTCCGGCACGCTGCTGTCGGGCATCGAGTAGTCCGTCACCAGCACATCGCAGGGAAAGCTGGAAAGATGGGCAAGCAGGTCCTGCGCCGTGCTGGCTTCTGCGACGACCTCACCTACGCCACTGCCATGGATCACGGAGCGGGCCCCAATGCGTACCACCGGGTGGTCGTCGGCGATGATGATGCGTAGCGTCATACTCTGGTATGGCCCCGGGTGTCGTGGGTTGGATGGGAAGCAGGCATCGACGGTGTTCCTTATTCTATGGAGAGCGAAGCTGGTGCGCACGATCCTGGCCCTTGGCCGACGCTTTGGGGCAGGGGTGCTGATGTTGCTGGTCCCTGCGATGGCATGGCCTGTGCCAGTCTTGCCAAGGGTACAGAACAGCGGTCATGTCGACGTACATGGCACGCTCGTGGTGGGGGTCTACGACAGTGGTCGGCCTGGCGGGTCGAGTGCACGGCCGCAGCATGGCAATCGTCCTGCCGTCGCCGGGTTGCCGGCTGCCTCCGATACCCGCCAGGCACGCGGCCTGGAGCAGGGCACATCGCTCCTTTCGTTGCGGGTGGGCTTTCCTCCGAACGCGCCCCCGCTGTCGTTCGCCGATGCCAGGGGCCAGCCCAGCGGACTGGCGCGCGATTACCTCCAGCTGCTGGGCCAGGCAGGCGTCACGCTGGTGCCGGAAACGAGCCACGATTGGTACGACCTGCGCGAGAAGATGCGCGGGGGCCGCATCGACGCGGTGATGGCTGTTCCAGACGATTCCCGCTACCTGGGCAAGGACTGGGTCTTCAGCCAGCCTTTCATCAGCGTTCCCAACGTCATCGTGACCCGGCGCGGCAGCAACACGGTGGACATGGCCGGGTTATCGGGAAAGCGCATTCTGCTGTCCGATCCGGAACGACTGCGCGTCCAGGTGCTGCAGTCGGCGCCAGGGGCGCGCATCATCGCCGCGCGCAGCGCCGAACAGGCGCTGCAGCGGCTGCTGGATGGCGAGGCACAGGCCTATATCGGCAACCTGGCCCTGGTCGACCGCCTGTTGCGCCAAGGCCTTTCCGGGAAGCTGCGGATTGCCGCTCCGGCAGGGTTCAACGACCAGTTGTCGTTGGCGGTGAAACGTGAACATGCGTGGCTGGCCACCCGTTTCGATCAGCTGCTGCAGGACATGGGCCCGCGCGAACGCGAGCGGCTGCGTGACGGCTGGCTGGCGGTGGACCCGCCAGCCGATACCCATTGGGGAACGGTGGCCCGCTGGGGAGCGGCGATCCTGCTGGCCCTGCTGGCCGCGCTGCTGGTCCACGCCCTGGGTTGTTGGCGCCTGAAGCGTGAAGTCGCCGGTCGCCGCCGCCTGGAAAGGCGCCTGGCCGAGGTCACCCACAACCTGCCGGCCATCGTCTACCAGATGCGGCGGGCACCGGATGGCCGGTTGGACTTCCCTTACGTTGCTGGCGACATGCAGCCGTTGTTCGGCATCGAACGGCAGCAGGCCATGGCCTCGGCGCCGGCCGTAATGGCGTGCATCGACGAACGCGACCGCGCCGACGTGGAGGCGGCGATCAAGCATGCCGCACGCGATTTCCTGCCGCTCGTGCTGGAATTCCGCACCTTGGCCACGTCACCGCCGCGCTGGGTGCGCAGCCAGGCGCAACCCTACGCCGCTACCGCCGGTACCGTTACCTGGAGCGGGTACTGGGTGGATGTCACCGATGCACGTGCACAGGCCGATGCCCTGCAGCAGGCGATGGTCGTCGCCGAACAGGCTGCCGAGGCGAAGGCGCGCTTCCTGGCCACGATGAGCCATGAGATCCGCACGCCGATGAGCGGGGTGCTGGGCATGCTGGAGATGCTTGCCCATTCATCATTGCAGCCCGGGCAACGCAGCCAGCTGGTCGAGGCCGAAGCCGCTGCACAGGCACTGCGGCAGATGCTCGATGACATCCTGGATTACGCCAAGATCGATGCCGGTGCGCTGCAGCTGGATCCGTTGCCGTTGCCGCTGCGGCCGCTGCTGGAATCACTGCATCGCCAGTTCGCCCCGGCTGCCGCGGCACGGGGCCTGCCGTTGCGGCTGGACGTGGATCCGCGCCTGGCCGCGGCACATGAAGCGGATGGCCTGCGCCTGCGCCAGGTGTTGAACAACCTGCTCGGCAACGCCATCCGCTTCACCGACGAAGGCGAAGTGGCGCTGCGCGTCGAAGTGCTGGAAGGCAGTGCCGACAGCCTGCAGGAACTGCGCATCCAGGTGATCGACACCGGCGTGGGCATCGACGGCGAGACGTTGCAGGCCCTGTTCCAGCCCTTTGCCATCAATGACGTGCCGCCGCAGCGCGATGCCGGCGGCGCTGGACTGGGGCTGGCCCTGTGCCAACGGCTGGTGCAGCTGATGGGTGGACGGTTGCAGGTGCACAGCGTGCCGGGAGCAGGCACCGAGGTGGATGTCCTGCTGGAACTGCCGGTAGCCAGCAACGATGACCTGGCTGCCACCGTGCCGGGCCCGGGCGGTGTACCGCCGCTGCCGGTCGGACTGCGCCACGCGCGCGTGCTGGTGCTGGAAGACCATCCCACCGCGCAGGCGATGATGGCCTGGCGGCTGCAGCAGCTGGGTGTCGACCATGCCGTGGCCAGCGATGGCCGCGAGGGACTGCAACTGCTGTCGTCCTCGCTCTTCGACATGATCATCACCGATTGCCGCATGCCGGTGATGGATGGCTACGCGTTCACCCGCCTGCTGCGCGAGCGCGAAGAACGCCAGGGCGATCGCCGCCTGCCCGTGGTGGCGCTTACCGCCAGCCTGCTTGAAGAGGACCTGCGCCGTTGCCGTGATGCCGGCATGGATGAAGTGCTGACCAAACCCCTCTCACTGGTCCACCTGCGCCAGTGCCTGCTGCGCTGGCTTCCGGCCCAGGTCGGCGATGCCGCGCTGGCCGATGGCTGATGGGCAGGGGCTCAGCGGGACTGCTCGCGCAGGTACTCGATCGCCAGCCGGCGCCGTTCGGGGTCCGGGAACGCGTTGTACATGCGCGTGCCCGGCACGCGCGCGGAAGGCGAGCGCAGGAACGTATCCAGGGCCTGCTCGGTCCAGACGAAATCCGCTTTGCGCATGGCATCGGAATAGGCATAGCCGGGCAGGCTGCCGGCGCGGCGACCGAACAGGCCATGCAGGTTCGGGCCATAGCGGTTGATGCCGCCGGCATGCACGGTATGGCAGCCGGCACAGATTTCGAACGCGCGCTCGCGCTCCAGTGCCAGGGCCTGCGCAGGATCCTGTGGAACCGGTGCCCGGCACCCGGCAACGGCCAGCAGGGCACTGCACAGGGTCACGGAAAGCAGGCGGTGCGCGGAGGTCATGGTGGGCACTCGGTGGGCCGGGCAGTGGCGACGGATGGGCCGCCACAGCGCGCTTACATGCCGGAGTAGTTCGGTCCGCCGCCGCCCTGCGGCGCCACCCAGACGATGTTCTGGGTCGGATCCTTGATGTCGCAGGTCTTGCAGTGCACGCAGTTCTGCGCATTGATCTGCAGGCGCTGCCCGCCTTCATCGCCGACGAATTCGTAGACGCCGGCCGGGCAATAACGCGCTTCCGGGCCTGCGTATTCGGCCAGGTTGACCTGTACCGGCACGCTGTTGTCCTTCAGCGTCAGGTGGCTGGGCTGGTTCTCTTCGTGGTTGGTGCTGCTGAGGAATACCGAGCTGAGGCGGTCGAAGGTCAGCACGCCATCCGGCTTGGGGTAATCGATGCGTGCATGCCGGGACGCGGGCTCCAGGCAGGCGTGGTCCGGCGTGTGATGGTGGATCGTCCACGGTGGGTTGCGGATGCCCAGCTTGGGCAGCAACCACTGCTCGATGCCGGTCATCAACGTGGCCACGTTCTGGCCTTTCTTGAACCACTGCTTGAAGTTGCGGGTCTGCTGCAGCTCGGTGTGCAGCCAGCTGGCTTCGAAGGCCTGCGGATAGGCGGCAAGCTCATCGTGCTGGCGGCCGGCGGTGACCGCGTCGAATGCCGCATCCGCGGCCAGCATGCCGGTCTTGATCGCGGCGTGGCTGCCCTTGATGCGGCTGACGTTGAGGAAGCCCGCTTCGCAACCGACCAGCGCGCCACCGGGAAACACCGTCTTCGGCAGCGACAGCAGGCCGCCGGCGGTGATGGCGCGCGCACCATAGCCGATACGCTTGCCGCCCTCCAGGTAGCGGCGGATCGCCGGGTGGGTCTTGAAGCGCTGGAACTCCTCGAACGGGCTCAGCCAGGGGTTCCTGTAGTCGAGGCCGACCACGTAACCGATCGATACCTTGCCGCCCTCGGCGTGGTACAGGAACGCGCCACCATAGGTGTCGCTGTCCAGTGGCCAGCCAGCGGCATGCACCACCAGGCCCGGCTCATGCTTTGCCGGATCGATCTGCCACAGTTCCTTGATGCCGATGCCGTAGGCCTGCGGATCCTTGCCTTCGTCCAGCTTGAAGCGCGCGATCAGTTGCCGGCCGAGGTGGCCACGCGAGCCTTCGGCGAACACCGTGTACTTGGCATGCAGCGCCATGCCGCGCTCGAAGTTCGGGCCGCGGCTGCCGTCCTTCTCGATGCCCATGTCGCCGGTTGCCACGCCGATCACTTCACCGGCATCGCCATACAGGACTTCGGCTGCCGCGAAGCCCGGGAAAATCGCCACTTCCAGCGCCTCGGCCTGCTGCGCCAGCCAGCGGCCCACTTCGCCCAGGCTGACGATGTAATTGCCTTCATTGTGGAAGCACTCCGGCAGGAATGCCTTGGGCGTGCCGCGCGCTCCCTTCGGACTGAGGAACAGGAACTCGTCGCGGGTGACCTTCTGCCTCAGTGGCGCGCCGCGTTCGGCCCAGTCCGGGAACAGTTCGGCCAACGCCCGTGGATCCATCACCGCGCCGGACATCAGGTGTGCGCCGGGCTCGGATCCTTTTTCCAGCACGCATACCGACAGCTCGCTGCCGGCTTCGATCGCGCGCTGGCGGAGGCGGATCGCGGCGGACAGCCCTGCCGGGCCGGCGCCCACGATCACGACATCGAATTCCATCATTTCGCGTGGGGGCAGTTCTGTGGCTTCGGCGCTCATGGATGACTGACTCTTGGGTAGGCCGCGCTCCGGCAGGGGCGGCGGTTGCCTGGATAACGCACGTGCTGCCACGGCGAAACGGTTGTTTGAATGTGTCAGGTTAACTGGATGCCGCCGGTTCGGCCAGTTGGCCGATGTTGCAGCGGTTGAGCGCGGTGATGCCCTCACGTTGCAGACCGGATTTGTTGCGCTGCAGCGAACGTGGCGTGCGCCGACCGAAGCGGCAGCGTCATCGATTCAATGGATAGGGTGAGGCCCGTTGATTGGTTGTTTGAGACATCCGGCGAATTGCGCACGGCATCTCCCACCGTCCCGCTGCCTTTTCCTACGCTGAAGGCGTCCAGTACGAACCGGGGACGCGAAATGGCTCAGGAGCTGTTACTGCGCGATACCTCACGGTCATATGGTTTACGCGAGACGTCGACTCCGAGCCTGGCGATCAGCGCGGCAACCGCCCATGGCCGATGTGCTTCCGCGCATGCAATGTTGGCCAAGGTGCTGGCGGGTATCCGCCAGGAACGCCTTGCAGGACGTCATCAGCCCGGGTGCCCCGCCGGCAGCGGGCGCATGCATTGCACCCGGCTGTGCTTCTCCACCCAGAAACTTCCGCCCTCGAAACATGCCGAGCTGGACAGGCAGCTGGCCGGCCAGCAGCAAGGGCTCAATGCCCTGACCGTACAGGAGTATCTGTCCGCCCGATCAGGATTCGATCCGGCCGGGCGTGATCCGAACGTGGCCCGGCGCGCACGTGCATCCTGGCGCGACAAACTGACGCGCGAGCGCAACCAGTCCCTGCGCGAGGCAGGGTGCGATGCCACGGTGGCGCAGGATCGCGCCGAGGCATACGCGAGCCGGAAGATGCGCGGCCTGCATGCGCTGCACAACCCCGACCGGATTGCCGGCGGGCATGATGTCATCAGTGATTTCGGCGATGGCCAGGTCAATTCCACCATCGGGCGGCAATGGAACGTGGCACGCCGCGGCGAGCTGTCACGCGTGCAGCAGCTGGACAGCGCGGCACGGTGCGTCCCTGAACACATCCGCGCCCATATACGCATGAACGGCCTGCTGACGCGGGATGCCTGAGCTGTGGCCATAATGCGGGCCCGTGTTCCTGCTGCCGATGGTACGAACGATGAGCCTGCTTCCCCATGACCTCTTCGATGTCCGCTCGTTGCTCAGCGATGAAGAGCGCGCGGTACAGGACGCGGTCGCCCGCTTCACCGACCAGCGCGTGCTGCCGATCATTGGCAGGTGTTTCGACGACGCCCGCTTCCCCGCTGAACTGGTGCCGGAAATAGCGTCGCTTGGCCTGCTGGGCGCCACGTTGCCGGCAGTGCATGGAGGGGCTGGCATGGGCGCGGTCGCCTATGGGTTGATCTGCCAGGAACTGGAACGGGGCGACTCGGGCCTGCGCAGCTTCGTTTCCGTACAGAGCTCGCTGTGCATGTACCCGATATTCGCCTATGGCACCGATGCGCAGCGTGCACGCTGGTTGCCATCGATGGCGCGCGGTGAACGGATTGGGTGCTTCGGCCTGACCGAAGCGCATGGCGGTTCGGATCCGTCGACGATGAAGACCCATGCGGTACGCCACGGCGATGACTGGCGGTTGTCGGGCAGCAAGATGTGGATCACCAATGCGCCGATCGCCGACCTGGCCATTGTCTGGGCGCAGACCGATGACGGGGTGCAGGGGTTCGTGCTGGAGAAGGGCATGGCAGGCTTCAGCGTGGAAGAGATACAGCGCAAGATGAGCCTGCGTGCGTCGTCGACGGGTGCGTTGTTCTTCGATGACGTCAGGATCCCCGACAGCAACCGGTTGGCCGGCGTGAAAGGCATGAAGGGGCCGTTGGGTTGCCTGGACCAGGCGCGCTTCGGTATCAGCTGGGGACCGATCGGCGCGGCCATCGCGTGCCTGCAGGAAACACTGGCCCATGCAAAGGACCGCGTGTTGTTTGGTCGGCCGCTGGCCGCCACGCAGAGCGCGCAGATCAAGCTGGCCGACATGGCGCGGCGGATCACCACGGCGCAGCTGCTGGCATTGCAGTTGGGGCGGCTGAAGGAGGCCGGGGCGGCGCAGCCGCAGCAGGTCAGCCTGGCCAAATGGAACAACTGCCGGATGGCCATCGACATCGCGCGCGAATGCCGCGATCTGCTGGGCGCGGCTGGCATCACGACGGATCATGCGGCCATGCGCCACGCCCTGAACCTGGAATCGGTGATCACCTATGAAGGAACGGAGACGGTGCACCAGCTGGTGATCGGCCGTGCGCTGACCGGGTTCAATGCGTTCTGAAGCCAACGGCAAAAGCAACAGCAACAGCAACAGCTGCAGGGCTGTGTGCTGGTGGGGCGGGGTGGGTTGGCGGGACCCGCCGTGAACCCATCCATGGGGGCTCCTGTTCGGCTCCTGCCTCACAAGGTCCCGCCAACCCACCC
>NZ_JACGXS010000009.1 GCF_014117215.1 Stenotrophomonas tumulicola
ACCCGGTAGCGCCGAGCCATGCTCGGCGAGCGCGAAGCGCGGCCTGCTTCGAGCACCGTGTTGGCCTCACGCACCGTGTCGTTGGAAAGCAGAGCCGCCGAGCATGGCTCGGCGCTACCCTTCCCGGCGTGGGAACCGGCAGATCACCGCACCCACATAACGCTCGCGCCAATAATCGGTGAACGCCTCTGGTAATCGGGGCTCATGGCGTGGGCTCCGCAAACCCGGTAGCGCCGAGCCATGCTCGGCGAGCGCGAAGCGCGGTCTGCTTCGAGCACCGTGTTGGCCCCAACCATCGTGCCGCCGGAAAGCAGACCCGCCGAGCATGGCTCGGCGTTACCCTTCCCGGCGTGGGAACCGGCAGATCACCGCACCCACATAATGCTCGCGCCAATAATCAGTGAGCGCCTCTGGTTATCGGGGCTCATGGCGTGGGCTCCGCAAACCCGGTAGCGCCGAGCCATGCTCGGCGAGCGCGAAGCGCGGCCTGCTTCGAGCAGCGTGTTGGCCTCACGCACCGTGTTGCTGGAAAGCAGAGCCGCCGAGCATGACTCGGCGCTACCCTTCCCGGCGCGGGAACCGGTAGATCACCGCACCCACCACGAATGCAGCCAGTGCGGCCAGGATGTTGGCCCAGCTGGCGCTGGCGAACAGGGCCAGGCACAGCACCAGCGCCAGCACCGGGATCAACGGGCCGCCGGGCAGCCGCAACGCGCCTGGCCGGTCGGCATAGCGCCTGGCCAGCACCAGCACCGCCGCCGCTGTGCCGATGTAGGCGAACAGGCGCGTGGTCATCGACAGCAACGCCAGCTGCACGAACGAACCGCTCAGTGCCAGCGCCAGCGAAATGATGCCCTGGCAGAGGATCGCGGCCGCCGGCGTGCGGAAGCGCGGATGCACCTGCGCCAGCACCTTCGGCCCATAGCCATCGGCGGCCAGCGCGAACAGGAAGCGCGGCCCCATCATCATGGTGTTGCTGTTGGTACCCAGGATGGAGATCGTCGCGCCGACGGTAAGGATCAGCGCCAGGGCTTCGCCGCCGAAGCCGGCGGCGGCATCGGCCAGCGGCGTGGCCGAACCGGCCAGCCCGGCCAGGGTGCCCTGGGCGACGATCTGCACCGCCGCGTAGATCAGGGTGACGGTGACGATCATGGTGATCAGCGCGAACGGGATGTCGCGGCGCGGGTTGCGGTATTCGCCGGCGGCGGCCGGGATGTTCTCGAAGCCCGCATAGGCATACAACAGCAGCAATGCCGCTTCGCCCATCCGCTGCAGGTCATGTGGATCCGGACGCTGCCCGGAAAATGCCAGCTGCGGATCGATGTAGAACGCACCGATGGCCACGAACAGCAGCAGCGGCACCAGCTTGCCGATCACCAGCACCACGCCGGTACGGGCGGCAGAGCGCACCCCGATGATGTTCACCCCGGTCAGGAATGCCAGCGACAGCACGATCACCGCGATCCGCCCCGCGCCGCTACCGGCCAACGGCCAGAAGCGCGCCACCGCGTCGGCCAGCGCGTTGCTCAAGGCGGCCGCCGAGCTGATCCGGGTCAGCCAGATCATCCAGCCGATCTCGAAGCCGGCAAAGCGCCCGAACGCCTCGCGCGCATACAGGTAGCTTCCGCCGGGCTCGTCGAAATAGCTGGCGGCCTGCGCATAGCACAGCACCAGCAGTGCCACCACGATGCCCGCGGCGACCACCCCCCACAGGCTGAAGGGGCCCAGCAGCAGTACCGTGGCGGCCGGCAGCAGGTAGATGCCGCTGCCGATTACATCGTTGATCGACAGCCCGACGATCTGCCAGCGGCTGACCGCGCGCTGCAGGCTTGGCGTGGTTTCGTTTCCGGATGCGTCGCTCACTGGCGCGCACCGCGCGTGTCATCCAGCGCGGGCAACTGCCATTGCGCCTGCAGCTGGCGGTACGCCGCGCGCGGCAACAGCACGAAACGCGGCTGCCGGTCGGGTTCCAGCCACGCCAGCAGGCCCTGCATGTGCGCGGCGGTCATCGCGGTGCAGCCAGCGGTGGGTTCGCCTTGCCGGCGCCACAGGTGCGCGAAGATGCAGCTGCCCTGGCCGGGTACGTTGCGTGGGTTATGCAGGATCACGAACCCCTGCTGGTAGCGCACGTCGCCTTCGTTGTGCAGGTCCAGCCGCATCGGCTCGGTCGACCCCTCCACTGCTTCGGCACCGACCGTGTCCGCATCGACGATGCGGTTGTAATACGGCGAATCCGGCACGTCCATGCAGTAGCTGCTTTCATGCATCGGCTGCCAGGGCAGGGCCGTGTCGGCCTGCGCGGCGTAACCGAACGCGGTGCCCAGCGCGAATACGCCGGCTGGACTGCGTCCGTCACCTTCGCGCTTGCGTGGTTCCCCTGGCGATGCCACGCCATCGGCATGCAGGCCCACGCCCCAGGCGCTGCCGCTGCGGCCCAGCGCCACCTCGAAGGCTTCGCCTTCGCGCTGCCAGCCCGCGTCGGTGCGCGACCAGGCCTGCAGCCGTCCCTGGGTGCTGTCCCAGCCTTCGCTGGTGACCACCACCAGTTGCCCGGCACCGTCCAGCGGCGATGCAGCCAAGGCAGGGCCGGCCAGCAATGCCACGGCAGCGAGGAGGCAACGCAACAGCGACTTCATGGGCAGGCTCCGGTCAGGTGTCCAGCAGGTGTTCGATGCGTTCCAGGTTCACCGCCAGCTGGCGGTTGCGGTCCGGGTTGGCCTCGCACAGCAGCACGAAGACGAAATCCAGCAGGGACTGCAGGGAGGAACGGTACAGCACTTGCGCAACGTGCGGTGCGCGGTCTTCGGCACACACCGCCAGCGCCGCGTCGGCATGCGCACGCAGCGGGTTGGCGGTGTGGCGGGTGATCGATACCACCTTGCCGCCCACGTCCTGGAACTGCCGCGACAGCATCGACAGCTGCGCCAGCTTGCCGAACTCGGAGAACACCAGCATGACGTCGCCGGGCCGCGCGGCGGACAGGTTGGCCAGCATCAGGATGGGATCGGCGTGGTGCACCACCAGCATGCCCAGCAGCGACAGGCGCATGGCGAACTCGCGGGCATACAGGCCATCGTCGCCCAAGCCGTAGACGAACAGCTTGGGAGCGCCATCGACCAGGGTGACGATGCGTTCGATGTCGGCCTGTGGGTTGGCCGCGCGTGTCTCGTCTTCGGCGGCTGCCTTGCTGGCCTGCAGCGCCTTGGCGATGCGGCTGAAGCCATCCATGCCATCGTTGGTGGGTGGCGGCGACGACGGGCCGCCGCCGCTGCGCGCCACGTCCTGGCCGATGGAGTACTTCAGGTCCGGGTAGCCCTTGAAGCCCAGCTTCTGGCTGAACTTGACCACGCTGGACTGGCTGATGCCCAGCGCACTGGCCAGTTGCTGCGAGGAGTAATCGCGCAGCAGGTGGGCGTTGTCGAGGATGAAATCCGCGATGCGTCGTTCGATCGCCGACATCTGCCCGCGCTCGGCGCGGATCTTCAGCAGGGGCGGCATGCAGCGGTTTCCATTGCGCAGGGCATCGCGGTGGGGCCGACGGTCACGCCAGCATCTCCAATCCGCGCACTTCGGTGATCCCCAACCCCGGGGCATCGCTGATGCTGATCTCCGATTCGTTGAATGTCACCCCACCGCTGACCGGGTCGAACTGGCCCAGCGAAGGACCATCCAGGTCCACCTTGACGATGACGTCCGCCTTGGCCACCGCCAGGTGCACGGCAGCGGCCACGCTGATGCTGGATTCGATCATGCAGCCGATCATGCACGGTACGTCGTGGATGGCGGCGATGTCGGCGATGCGGATGGCGTTGGACAGCCCACCGGTCTTCATCAGCTTGATGTTGACGATGTCCGCCGCGCGCTGCTGGATCAGGTCGATCACCTGCGAAGGACTGAACACGCTTTCATCGGCCATCACCGGTGTATTGACCCGGTCGGTCACGTACTTCAGGCCGGCGATGTCGGCGGCCTTGACCGGCTGCTCCAACAGTTCCAGCACCACGCCGGCTTCTTCCAGCGTGCGCATGGCATGCACGGCCTGCTTGGCCGTCCAGCCCTGGTTGGCATCCAGCCGCAGCAGCGCACGGCCCTGCACGGCGGCATGGATCGCCTTGACCCGCTCGATGTCCAGCCCGATGTCCTTGCCGACCTTGATCTTCAGCGACTCGAATCCACGGTCGATGGCCGACAGCGAATCAGCCACCATCTTGTCGATGTAATCCACGCTGATGGTGATGTCGGTGGTGATCACCGGGTCGCCGCCGCCCAGCATCTGGTACAGCGGTGCGCCATGCAGCTGTGCCCACAGGTCGTACAGCGCGATTTCCACCGCCGCCTTGGCGCTGCTGTTGCGCTCCATCGAGGTCTGTACCAGCGCGCACAGCTGGTTGAGGTTGGCCACGTCCTGGCCGACCAGCCGCGGCTTGATGAAATGGCGGATGGCTTCGATGATCGAACCGTGCGTATCGCCGGTGATCACCGCGGTGGCGGCTGCTTCGCCATAGCCGGTATGGCCGCTGTCGGTGCGCACCATCACCACCACGTCCTCGATGGTTTCCACGGTCCGCAGCGCGGTCTTGAACGGGGTCTTCAGGGGCACGCGCAGCATGCCCAGTTCGATGTCTGTGATCTTCATTCAGGGGGTCTGCGCGCGGATGCGCTGGATGTTGGTGATACGGTCGATGTAACGCAGCTCGTCGCTGGCCATCATCGGCTCCAGCGGGGTCACCGATACACCGTTCAAGTGCGCCTGGATGCGCTGGCCGTCGGCGTCTTTCCAGCTGCCGCCTGCGGTGTCATGGATCACCCAGGTGCGGCCTTCGACATGGCCGATGGCCATCATCACGTGGCCGGGAATGTAGACCAGGTCACCCACCTGCAATGCCGCCACCGCACGGTCGCGCGTGGCAGCGCCGTCCTTGTCGGTGAAGGCGATGCGGTCCAGTGCGGGGCTGACCCCCTGTGCGCTGGTATTGCGCGGCAACAGCACGCCGGCGCTGCGGTAGATCTCCGAAACGAAGCCGCTGCAGTCGCGGGTGTCGTAATCGTGGCCCCAGCCATAGCGCTCGCCGAGGAATTTGTAGGCTTGCTGCAGCAGCACGCGTGGCGTCAGCGGCAGATACTCGCTGCTGCTGTCCTGCGAACGCGGCAGCAGTGCCGGCACCAGCGACAGCGTGCCGTCCGGCTCGCGCACCGGCAACTGCACCACCCACGAGGCATGCGCCTGCTGGCCGTTTACCACCTGGGCCGGCGGCCAGTCGGCCAGCACCGGCAGGCGCACGCCCATGTCCAGCTGCAGCCGCGACACGCGCGGATCTTCCGGCGTGTAGGCGGTATGCGCCACGGCACCGGTGATCACCCGGTACGGGCCCTGTGCCCCATAGCCGAGCACCGTCTCGCGGTTGCCGGTGGCCACGTGCCGTGCTTCGATCCATGCGCTGTAGCGTTCGCTGTGCACGAACAACCAGGCGCCGTCGGCGCTGCGGTGGACCACCGCGACCTTGTCGCCGGGGAACAGGGCCGATTCCTGGAAGCGGTCGATGTCGGTGCCTTCGGTGCTGCTGAAGACACGTTGCCGCGCCGGGAAGGTACGCAACGCGCCGCGATGCACGACCAGGCCGTATTGCGGCACGGTGGTCGTGGCAATGGCATCCAGCGCGAGGTTGGCCTCGATGTCCTGGCGCAGGGCCGCCGGGATGGCGTTGCCATGGATGTCATGGAGCGGGCGCGACGGCCAGTGGGAAAGCGCGGTGATCGCGCTGCGTACCTGGCTGGCGGGAATCGAAGCCGGCAGTGCGGCGATGTCCTGGATATGGGGATCCTCGGCGCGCATCCGCGCGTGCTGCGCATCGATCTGCCGCCGGTCCAGGATGGGCGTGTCGGCGTCGGGAAGGCGCGCGGCCCAGTATCCGGGGCTGAGGTAGGCCTCGTGCAGGCCAATGATGTACGGCAGCGCCGGACCGGGGTCGGGCGCGTCGTCGGCGGCAGCCGGGCGCGCCAGCACCGGCGCGCTGCCGATGCACAGCACCAGCGCCAGGGCCAGCCCGTGCCGGCGGGAGGTGTGTCGGGAAGCCAGGAACATGCGGCGGTCACCCTCTTTGAAAGCTCTTGGAATAGTTATTCCTTTTTTCCGTTAACGCAAGAATAAATTATTGACCACCTATCCCGTGCGTGTTACACAGCGGTTACCACCCGCGCTGGGGAAGTGTCGCTGTGGATCCAGTCGTTCGCAAACTGCCTTTGCCCGTTGTCGCCGGCCTGTGTGCCGCCGCACTGCTGTGGGCGCTGCCCTTCGGGGCCGCCGCCGACACGGTCGATGGGCCCGTGCAGGAGATCAGCGCGCTGGTGGACCAGGGCCATTTCCGCGCGGCCGCCGAGCAGGCCAACGCCCAGCTGGCCAACGCCCCGGCCACCGCGCAGCGTGACGCGCTGGCATTCCAGGTCGAACGCATGCGCCGCATCCGCATGGACTTCACCCTCGACCAGGCCGCGGCGAAGGACAGGCTGCGGCGCTGGATCCCGGACCTGCGCGATGAAGAGTTCGCGCGCTGGGACGGGCAGGGGCTGCTCGAGCACATGCAGATCGACGGACAGCGCTGGTACTTCAACCGGGCCCCGTCGAACCTGTTCCGGCTCAGTGCCGAAGCGCGCGCACGTCGCCGTGCCGATGCCCCGATGCCTGCCGACGGCCCCTACGAAAACCTGACCGGTTACCACGCACAGGTAGTTGCGGCCGCAGGAAGCAGTGGCACCGCCTCGGTGCTGCCGCAGCGCGTGGAAGTGACGCAGTCGCTGGTGGTCAAGGCCGATGCTGTCCCGGCCGGGGAGACCGTGCGCGCCTGGATTCCGTACCCGCGCGAGATCAGCGGCCAGCAGGAAGACCTGCAATGGATCGGCAGTACGCCGGGAACGGCACGCATCGCCCCGCGCGACACCCTGCAGCGCACCGCGTACCTGGAAGCCAAGGCCGTGGCCGGCCAGCCCACGCACTTCCAGGTCCGTTACGCGCTGACCGTCAGCGCCCAGCACACCGCCATCGATCCTGCCAGGGTGCAGCCTGTTCCGCGCGATGCCGCGCTGGCGCCCTTCCTTGCCGAGCAGCCGCCGCATGTGCGTTTCACGCCTGCCCTGCGCGCGTACTCCGAACGCATCCTGCAGGGGGAAACACGCCCCTACGAAATCGTGCGCCGGCTGTTCACCGCGGTCGACCAGATTCCGTGGGCCGGTGCCCGCGAATATTCCACCATCAGCAACATCAGCGAGTACGCGCTGCAGGCTGGCCATGCCGACTGCGGCCAGCAGACCCTGCTGCTCATCACCCTGCTGCGCATGAACGGCATTCCCGCGCGCTGGCAGTCGGGCATGGTGTTCTCCGACAACGCCACCGCGTACAGCAACCTGCACGACTGGAGCGCGGTGTACCTGGCGCCCTATGGCTGGCTGCCGATGGACGTCACCACCGGCGCGTTGGACAGCGATGAGCCCGTGCTGCGCGACTTCTATCTCGGCGGCATCGATGGCTACCGCATCGCCTTCAACGATGACTTCGGCCAGCCGCTGGTCCCGGCCAAACAGCATTTCCGTTCGGAAACAGTGGACTCGCAGCGCGGCGAGGCCGAGTGGTCCGGCGGCAACCTGTATTTCGACCAATGGGACTACCGGTTCCAGTGGCGGGTACTGCCCGTGGATGAAACACCCAGCGCGACACCTTGACAACCACACCGTTCAATTCTTGCAGGAGAGAGCAGGGGATGAAGGCAATCAGCATGAAGAGGGCGGCATTGAGCATCGCCCTGGGGACGTGTATGGGCATGATGGTGCCCAGCGTCGTATCGGCACAGAACGTGTCAGGCGCGGTGGCCGGACGGGCCACGGCCGGTGACCAGGTCACCGTGGTCAACCGTGGCACCGGGCTGACGCGCTCGGCCACCGCTGGCGGCGATGGCAGCTATCGGCTGGGCCAACTGCCGGTGGGTGACTACACGCTGCAACTGGTCCGCGACGGACAGCCGCAAGGCGAACCGGTCAACGTCAGCGTGAGCGTCGGTGGCACCACCACGGTGAACCTGGCCAGCAGTGGCGACGTGGTCAACCTGGACGCACTGCAGGTGGTCGGTACGCGGGTGATCAACCGCGTCGACGTGTACTCCACCGAAACCTCGTTCAACGTCAACCGCCAGGAAATCTCGCGGCTGCCGGTGGCGCAGGACCTGTCCGCCGTGGCGCTGCTGGCGCCGGGCGTGGTGGGCGGCAACTCTTCCTTCGGTGGCCTGTCCTTTGCCGGTTCCTCGGTCGCCGAGAACGCGGTGTACATCAACGGCCTCAACGTCACTGACATGTACACCCGCCGCGGCTTCTCCAGCGCACCGTTTGGCTTCTTCCAGGAATTCCAGGTCAAGACCGGCGGCTACTCGGTGGAGTTCGGCCGCTCGACCGGTGGCGTCATCAATGCCGTCACCCGCTCGGGCAGCAACGAGTTCGAAGGGGGTGCGGAGGTCACCTTCGAACCCAGCGCCTGGAAGTCAGCGGCGCGCGACCATTTCCATCGCGATGGTTCGCCGCATTCCTATGCCAGCACCGATGCCACCTCGTTCACCAAGACCAATGTCTGGGGTTCCGGTGCACTGGTGAAGGACAAGCTGTTCCTGTTCGCGATGTATGAGAAGCGCGATACCAACGGCCACAACACCGCCTCGGACGGGCGCACGTGGTACGACAACGACGGCAATGATGATTTCTGGGGCGCCAAGCTGGACTGGAACATCACCGACAACCACACCCTGGAACTGCTGGCGTTCTCCGACGAAACCGAAGCTACCCAGGCATCGTCCGGCTATGACTGGGACAACCGCAGGATTGGCGAGTGGGGAGGTGACACCCTGACCGACGGCGGTGGCAAGAACTGGTCGGCTACCTATACCGGTCGTTTCGGCGAGAACTTCACCGCCAAGGCGATGGTGGGGCAGAACAACCAGCGTGCCTTCTCCAACTCCACGCTGGACCAGTACTGCGATGCGGTGTTCACCGATGCCACCTATGCCCCTTACCTGGGGCGCCTGAATGGCCTGCGCGCCGGCTGCCATCCCACCGGCACCGCCATCGCAGAGCGTGACGACACCCGCGATGCGGCGCGCCTGGATTTCGAATGGGCGCTCGGCAACCACCTGCTGCGCTTCGGCGTCGACCGCGAGCTGATGACCACCGAGCAGTCCGCCCGCTATCCCGGCCCGAACCAGATGACCTATACCGCCTACCTTGCCAGCCCGGGCGACGAGGTGTGGGACGGGGCTGGCGCCTACGTACCGGCCGGCGTGGACCAGATGCTGCGTGCACGCAACCGCGTGTCCGGTGGCACCTTCGAAACCGAGGCCAACGCGTTCTACCTGGAAGACATCTGGAACATCACCCCGAACCTGATGTTGAACCTGGGCGTGCGCTGGGACCGCTTCGAGAACCGCACCGCCGACGGTGACGCCTTCATCAAGATGGACGACCTGATCGCCCCGCGGGTAGGTTTCTCCTGGGACATGAAGGGCGACGGCAGCACCAAGCTGTTCGGCAACGCCGGCCGCTACTACCTGCCGGTGACCAACAACATCAACGTCAACTTTGCCGGCGGGCTCACCGACGAATACAGCTACTACGTGCTGGACGGCTGGCAGCAGATGAGCAATCCGGTCACCGGCGCGCCCTACATGGCACCGGTCATCGGCCAGCAGATCGGTCCTACCGACACCCGCATGAACACCGGCGCGGCCGACCTGCGCCAGAGCGTGGACAAGGACCTGAAAGCGGTCTACCAGGACGAATACATCCTCGGCTTCCAGACCATGATCGACCAGGCATGGTCGTGGGGCGTCAATGCGACCTACCGCCGCATGACCCGTGCGCTGGACGACATGCGCCTGAACTACACGCCCTGCGGCCCCACCGGCAGTACCTTGTGGCCGATCGCCAATCCGGGCGAGAGCCTGACCATCTGGGGTGATTCCAGCATAGGCTGCGATACCGAGGGCTGGATCACCATAGACACGGCCAACAGTGGTTACGCCAAGGGCGGCAGCGACGAAGTGGTGGGCTATTCCAAGCCCAAGCGTACCTACAAGGCGCTGGAGTTCCAGCTGGACCGCGCATGGGACGAGAAGTGGATGTTCAACGCTTCCTACCTGTGGGCCAAGAGCGAGGGCAACTTCGAGGGCCCGGTGAACTCGGACACCAATTACGGCGATACCGGCATGGTCCAGCACTGGGATCATCCGTCCAACAATGAACGTTATGGCGTGCTGTTCAACGACTTCCGCCATCAGTTCAAGTTCCGCGCGGCGTATGCATTGAACGAGCAATGGTCGTTCGGCAGCACGCTGCAGGTGCAGTCCGGCGGTCCGATCACGGCCTTCGGCGTGATGTGGCCGGGTGACACGGTGGCCGGCGGCAGTACCTCCAGCGAGGGCAGCGGTGGCGGCACCGGCTGGCTGTGCGTGGCCAACTGTTCGGGAGCGGATGGCGAGCGGGTGTTCGAGCGGACCTCGCGCGGCGCCTTCGGTCGCCTGCCGTGGACCTGGACCATGGGTGCGAACGTGACGTGGCGGTTGCCGGTGGATGGCATCGACCTGAGCGCACGGCTGTCGGTCTACAACCTGTTCAACAACCAGACCGTCATCAACGTGCACCAGCGCTATGAAAGCCAGCCTGGCGTGTACCGGGAAACCACCTTCAACACCGGCACCCGCTGGCAGGCGCCGCGGTACGCACAACTGGTGGTGGCCTGGAACTTCTGACGGCCCTGTCCTCGCGGGTGACGACCATGGGTCGTCACGCCGCTGCTGTTGCCCTTGCATCCGCCGAGCATGGCTCGGCGCTACACCAGACACCGGGAGCGTTGATGGATCCGCGTCGGCTGCTGCTCACCACCGCGCTGTCGGCTGTTTCGGCGTTCGCGTCGGCAGCTTCGCCCTTCGATGCGATGCTCGAACGCACGGTGGAACGCGAAGACCTGCCCGGCATCGCCATGGGCGTGGTGGAGGATGGCAAGGTGGTCTACCAGCGCAGCTGGGGCGTGCGCGGCGATGCGGCGGGCAGCCGCATCGATCCGGACACGTTGTTCAAGATCGCCTCCAACAGCAAGGCGATGACCGCCGCGCTGCTGGCCAGGCTGGTGCAGCAGGGCCGGCTGCAGTGGGACGATCCGGTCACGAAGTACCTGCCGCAGTTCCGCATGCATGACCCGTGGGTGACGCAGCAGATACAGGTGCGCGACCTGCTCATCCACAACAGCGGGCTTGGCCTGGGGGCAGGCGACCTGATGCTGTGGCCGGAACCGAACCATTTCACCCGTGCCGACATCATCGCCGGGCTGGCCCACCTGCAGCCCGTCACCAGCTTCCGCAGTGGTTATGCCTACGACAACCTGATGTACGTCGTTGCCGGCGAGGTCGCCGCGGCCGCAGGCGGAAAGCCGTACGACCAGCTGATGCGCGAGCAGGTGTTCGAACCTGTGGGGCTGCAGCGTTGCCAGGTGGGGGCCTGGTCCACCGCTGCCGTGGGCAACATCGCCCAGCCGCACGTGCGCCGCGCAGGCCGCAATACGGTGGTGGCCGCCGACGGCGTGGCCAGCGCGGACCTGCCGTCGATGGCGGCAGGCGGCATTCGTTGCTCCTTGAACGACATGCTGCGCTGGATGCAGGTGCTGCTGGATCCGGAGCGGGTGCCGGGATGGCTGGATGACGCACAACGTCGGCAGTTGTGGACGCTGCACATGCCGATGCCACTGGGTGAGCGGCAGCGCCGCTGGGACAACGCACACTTCTCCGGCTACGGCCTTGGCTGGCGGCTGTCGGACATGGATGGGCAGTGGAAGGTGGCCCATACCGGCACCTTGTCCGGCATGTATTCCTCGCTGGCCCTGTTGCCCGACCGCCAGACCGGCGTGGTGATCCTGATCAACGGCGAGGGTGAGGACGCACGCACCGCACTGATGCAGGCAGCGTTGAAGCACTACACCGCGCCGGACACGGTACAGGGCGTGGATGCCTGGCTGGACGAACTGGCGCAGGCACGCGCGCAGCGGCACGAAGCCGGCCACCATGCGCCGGACACGAAGGACGCGCGCCCGGCAGCGGCAGCGGCATTGGCTGGCCTGCAGGGCACCTATCGCGATCCATGGCTGGGCGATGCCTCGCTGTGCCCGCAGGAGGGGAGGCTGCGTTTCAGCGTGGAGAAATCGCCGCGGTTGCAGGCGGAGGTGATGCAGCTTGGAACGCGCTGGCTGCTGCGCTGGGATACGCTGGAAGCTGCTGCCCAGGCGTGGCTGCAGCCCACGGCGACGGCGACGCCCACCCTCGCGCTGCGCGCGATCGATCCGGACATCGACTTCAGCTATGACTTCCAGGACCTGCACTTCACTCGCACTGGCGATTGCCCTGGCAACGACGGCACGCGCCGCTGAGCCACCCACGGTCTCGCCCGCCACCACCACGGCGCAGGCCGGCCTGGTGGATATCCGCACGCTGTCGCCGGATATCAGCCTGGACATCCGCTATGCCAGCGCGAACAACTTCACCGGCCAGCCGGTACCGGGATATGAAGCACCGGCCTGTTACCTGCTGGCGCCGGTCGCGGTTGCATTGGCGAAGGTGGAAAGCGAGCTGCGTGCGCACGGCTACGGCCTGCACCTATACGACTGCTACCGGCCGGTGCGCTCGGTGAAGGCGTTCGTGGCCTGGGCGCGGGACCCGGATGAAACCTCGCGCAAGGCACTGCAGTATCCGGACCTGGCCAAACCGGACCTGCTGGGTGGGTATATCGCCGAATATTCCGGCCACAGCCGTGGCGCCACCGTGGACCTGGGCCTGATGCGCTGCGAAGCAGATCAGTGCACGCCGTTGGACATGGGCACTGATTTCGATTTCTTCGGCCCACGCGCGCATACCAATGCGGCAGGGCTGGACGCCGGGCAACGCGCCAACCGCAAGCGCCTGCTGGATGCCATGGCGCGGCAGCGGTTTGCCAATTACCCGATGGAATGGTGGCATTACACCTTCCAGCCGGAGCCGGACCCGCAGATGGCCTATGACGTGCCGGTGGAGTGATCCGGCTGTCCCGGTAGCCGCCCTGGCGGCTGGTCATCCCCGGCGGTGCATGTGGGCGATGACCCGTACACTGTCGCCATGAACCTTCCTCTTCATTTCGGGCTGCTGGGATCGCTGGAAGCCGGTGGCATCGCGCTGCTGGTGGGCCTGTTGGTCTACTTCCTGTTCCACCACCTGTGCCGCGCGCTGCGCTGGACGGTGGGCCATGCCCTGGGCTGGGCCTGTGGGGTTTCGGTGGTGGTTTCCGCCGGCATCGACATGTGGAAGCTCTTCTACATGGGCATCGTCCGCCTGGAGTCGCCGTTCTACGCGCGGCTGTTCCTCGCCACCGTGCATGACCCGAATGAACTCGGCACGCGGGTCGTGCTGGAAATCATCGGCGCACTCGGCGGTGTCGCGCTCGGCTGGCTGTTGTTCAGCTCGCGCTCAGCCAGGGAATCCAGCGAAACTGCATGAGATTCGTTCGCTGCGGGTTAAATATACGTTCGCTGAATGCGAGCCTTACTGCTTGTTCACCTGAGCCTAACCACTGGGGTAGCGGATGCGTGCGGCTCATTGGTTAAGTGCGTGTGCCCATGCCGATCGCGTTGCAATGGGCGTTCATCGCCGCGCTGTCAGGGTGGCTTTCGTACGGAATACGACAAGCCCGTGCGACATTTCCAAAGGAGACCACCCAATGACCCTTCGTAACCGCAAGCCGCTGATCGCCCTTCTCGTTGCCGCCGGCAGCGTGTTCGCTCTTCCCGCCATGGCGCAGAGCGCTGCCCCGACACAGCAGCAGCCGCCGACGACGGGCGCCCCGACGCAGCAGGCACAGCCTGCGGCACAGTCCGGCGGTGATGGCCAGACCTGGGCCAGCGTCGATACCGATGGCAATGGCACCATCAGCAAGAGCGAGGCGGCAGTGAATGCCGGCCTTTCCCAGGTATTCGAACAGGCCGATACCAACGCTGACGGTGAGTTGACCCCGGACGAATACAAGGCCTTCGTGGAGAAGGCCCAGCAGGGTGCCGCCGGTGCGGCGCCGCCGCAGGGCAACTGATCGGGAATGATCCTCGGCTAAGTGCCGGCCGCTGGCCGATACGAACCGGATGACCATCGCAGGCCGGGTCACGCAGACGAGGGCGTGGCCCGGCCTGTTATCCTTGGGCGATGATTACCTCCACGCCCGCGCCTTCGCGCGCCATCGGCCTGGTTGGTTTTGACGGTGACGATACGCTGTGGAAGAGCGAAGACTATTACCGCAAGGCCGAGCAGGATTACCTGGACCTGCTTTCGCATTACATCGACGTGCACGACACCCGCACCGCGCGCCACCTGCTGGATGTGCAGCGGCGCAATCTGGCGGTGTTCGGGTATGGCGTCAAGGCGATGAGCCTGTCGATGATCGAAGCGGCCATCGAGATCACCGAACAGCGCATCAGTGCCGCGCACATCCAGAAGATCCTGGACCTGGGGCATGAAACCCTGCGGCACCCGGTAGACCTGATCGACGGCGTGCGTGAGTCGGTGGCGAAGATCGCCGAACAGTATCCGGTGGTGTTGATCACCAAGGGCGACCTGTTCCACCAGGAGGCCAAGATCAAGGTCGCGCAGCTGCATGACCTGTTCCCGCGGATTGAAATCGTGTCCGAGAAGGACCCCGAGACCTATGCGCGGGTACTGGCGGAATTCGACCTGCCGATGCAACGGTTCGTGATGGTCGGCAATTCACTGCGTTCGGATATCGAGCCGGTGGTGACGCTGGGGGGCTGGGGTGTCCACACCCCGTATGCGGTTACCTGGGCGCACGAAACCGAACATGGCGTGGCCGATGACGAGCCGCGCATGGTCACCGCCGATACCGCCTGGGATTGGCCCGAGGCCCTGCTGGCGATCGAAGCCAAGGCGGCCAAGGCCTGACAGCGGCGGAGCGCTGCGGCACAATCGCCACCATGGGCCGCCTGTTGCAATCAATGCTGATGTTGCTGCTGCTGGTGCCGGCGATCGCGCTGGCGCAGCAGACGGCCGAGAAGTCGTCCGCGTATTCGGTCGACACCGGTGACGCCTGGGTGGATACCTGGCTGCAGGACATCAACCACTACGCCGAGCGTTATCCGGACAGTTTCCTGGACGAGGTGGCGCGCTACAGCGGCGTGCCGCGCGGCTATGCTGCTGCGCTGATCAACCACCACGGCTGGCAGGCAGCCGATGTGTACTTCGCCTGCTTCTGGGCCAAGGCGATCGAACGCAGCTGCCGTGACAGCGTGCGCGCCTTCAGTGCCAATCCGGAAGGTGGCTGGAAGGCGGTGGTGACGCGCCTTCCGGTGGAGCCGGGCAACCTGCATTGGCGCGCGGTGCGCCACGCCATCGTGGACAGCTACCAGCATTGGGATCGACCGATCACGCTGGACGCCGTGTTGCGCCGCCAGTACGCCCGGTGACCCCGTAGCGCCGAGCCATGCTCGGCGGCCCTGCCACGTTCGGCGGCGCCTGGTTTCCGCCGGGCATGGCCCGGCGCTACGGGAATCGGCCTACGTAGCCCCCCTGTAGCGCCGAGCCATGCTCGGCGGCCCTGCCACGTTCGGCGGCGTCTGGTTCCCGCCGGGCATGGCCCGGCGCTACGGGAATCGGCTTTGCTGCTCTGCGTCTACAATGGTGCTTCGCACTCTCCTGTTCCTTTACCGGGTTGCCCATGAGCGCTGCTGATTTCGTTTCGCCCGATGCCATCCGCCGCCAGTTTGCCCAGGCCATGTCACGCATGTACCGCGCCGAGGTGCCGCTGTACGGCGACCTCGTCGACCTGGTGGCGCGCATCAACACGCAGGTGCTGGGCGAAGACCGTGAACTTGCCGCGCAGCTGGAACGCAATGACGGTCGCGGGCGCCTGGACGAAGAGCGCCACGGCGCCATCCGCGTGGGCACGGCGGAAGAGCTGGCCACCCTGCGTCGCCTGTTCGCGGTGATGGGCATGCAACCGGTGGCTTACTACGATCTCAGCGTGGCCGGCGTGCCGGTGCACTCCACCGCGTTCCGCCCGTTGGCGGCCGATGCACTGGCTGCCAATCCATTTCGCGTTTTCACCTCGCTGCTGCGCCTGGAACTGATCGAAGACCAGGCACTGCGTGCCCAGGCGGCCGATATCCTTGCCCGTCGCCGCATTTTCACCGATGGCGCGTTGGCGTTGATCGCCCAGGCCGAACGTGATGGCGGCCTGTCCCAGGCCGATGCCGCGCGCTTCGTCACCGAGGCGCTGGAGACCTTCCGCTGGCACAGCGATGCCACGGTGGCGCTGCAGACATACCACGCGTTGAGCGCGGCGCACCGCTTGATTGCCGACGTGGTGAGCTTCCGTGGCCCGCACATCAACCATCTCACCCCCCGCACGCTGGACATCGACGCCGCACAGCAGGGGATGATAGAGGCGGGCATCGCCGCCAAAGCCGTGATCGAAGGGCCGCCGCGCCGCGCCTGCCCGATCCTGCTGCGGCAGACCAGCTTCAAGGCGCTGGAAGAACCGGTGCACTTCCCCGATACGCAGGGCGGCGACACCGGCACGCACACGGCCCGCTTCGGCGAGATCGAACAGCGCGGGCTTGCGCTGACCCCAAAGGGGCGCGCGCTGTATGACCAGTTGCTGGCGCAGGCACGCGACAGCGACGGTGCGGGCAGCACGGATAGCGATTACGGCACACGCCTGCGGGCAGCATTCGCCGCCTTCCCGGATGACCACGACACGCTGCGCCGCGAAGGCCTGGGTTACTACCGTTACCAGCTCACGGCTGCCGGCCGTGCGGCACCGGAACAGGTTGCCGACCTGCCGGCCGACGCATTGATCGCCGCCGGCCTGGCCACGGCCGACCCGATCATCTACGAGGATTTCCTGCCGGTCAGCGCGGCCGGCATTTTCCAGTCCAACCTGGGTGGGGGCGAGCAGCGTGCATATGCCGCGCATGCCAACCGGGACGCTTTTGAAGCGGCCCTGGGTGCCAGCGTGCACGACGAGTTCGCCCTGTACGAAACGCTGCAGGCCGACTCACTGGCTGCCCTGCATGGCTGACAGCACCGACACCCGGTAGTGACGGGCCATGCCCGTCACCACTCAACCGATGCTGCGCCGCTGATGGATGCCGCGGGTCAGCCTCCCGACGACGGCACCGGGCTCCGCGGCAACTGCGGTGCCAGGAACAGGCGCCGGGCCTGCTCGTCGCGCTACCGCTGCGCTTCCAGTGCGGCGACGATCGCATCACGGTGGAAAGTGGGTTCATCCAGGGCATAGGCACAGCGCAGCGGACCGAAAGGCTCTTCGCCCTGGGGTGCGCGCATCAAGGGATCCACCTGCATCGCGGGCAGGGCCGACCATTGCCAGTTCAACCACGCACTGAGTGCGGCGCGGGTGTCTTCCGGTGACCGTGCGCGTTGCAGCGCGCGCTCGCATGCCGCCGACTGCTGCATGAAGCCGTAGGTACCTGCCAAGGTCGTCCCGGCCTCGGCAATTCCCCTCCGCAGCTGGCGCAGCGCATCGTGATAAGTGAGGAAGGCAGCGGGAGTCAACGGCCGTATTCCGCGATAGACGTGGCAGGCGTCGCTCTGGGCTGTTGCGAGCGGGTGGAGCGGGGAGGAAGGGGTCCGGTCATCAGCCAGGGCGAGTGTCAAACGCTGGCACAGGATGGCGTGTTGCAGCGTTGAATGAGCCGATTTTGCGCGCAGGCAGAGCGCCACCGTCCTGGGAACGCCGTTCTGTGCGACCCGTCGACGCATTCCATCCAGCAGTGAAACGGGCGCCGAGGCTGCCGCAGGTGCGGCAGCGAGAGGTGCAGCGAGCCCTGTGGCGGTGTTGGCCACGCCAGACACCGGCAGGACGGACGCCTCGCTCGCTTGCAGGATCTGTGACGGGGCAATGAGGTGCGACGTGCGGGAACTACTGGGTGCGATATCCATGTGCCCATCACAGCCGATGCCGCAACGCGTGGCTTCCACTTTGCGATCATCACCGCCACGGCTCGTGGTATCCAACTGCGGGGCGTGCGCCAGGCAGAACGCCACTGTCCGGTGCACCCTTGCGTGCCACGTGTTCATTGAGTAATCGAAGGGTATCGCTGGACGTGGGGTGGGTGATGTCCACGACCACCGCGCCCCTGGTGCGGATCTCGCCCTTCAGCCCTGTAATGAGTCTGCATCTGATCCTATTGCAGCGACACCCGCTTCAACATTCCGCTTGCAGCGGCGTTGCCGCGATCAGCCGCTCGCCCTGACATAGCGGAACCAAGGCATTCAGATGCCGGCATGGAATGGCAAGCGGTTCCTGTCGTCCAGTCTCCCGTGCAAGTGGAGGGCCTCCGCCGCCTCTCGCGCCCATCGTTGCAGCATCGGGCAGGTGATATGGAAGCGTTCTATTACGTTATCGGCACGGTGATCGCTTCGAAGCGCATCCATCACAGGACCATGGAACGTATCCGCTCTCTGAATGCGTCTTGCATGGGTGAATCGATTGTCTTTGCCGGCGATCAGCAGGGTCCAGATTCTTTGTCGATTGTCCTCAGCGCGCCAGTCCCCCTGGTCCAGCGCATAGCGGGCCCACAACGCATGGCAGCAGACCGGTGCATCGGTGGCCAGCGCGTCCATGACCTCGCCGACAGCGCGGCCCTGCCAGCCCATCACGGTGCTGATTTCCAGCCCCAGCTCCTCCGCGTTGCCGGCCGCTTCCGCAGCGTTGATCATCGGTAGCAACCTGCCGGCCCGTGTGGCAAACCCGGTCATGCCATCGCGGCCGTGACCCTGGCTGATCGCGTTCTCGATCTGCTGCAACAGTGCACGCAGAGCGGCCGCCTTTGCGGCAAGCAGGTCCACCTTGGCAGGTGTGGCACGGACCTCGTGCTCCCATGCCCTGTCTGACGGCAGAAAGGCGATCAGCTGCTGCAAGGCATCTGCCACGATGGCATCGCCATGGTGCTGGCCGCCCTGAAGGTAGACCAATGCGCTCGCCAGCCCCTGTTTCCGGCATACCGCTGCCACGCCGTCGACGAAACGTTGGGCGTCGGTGGCGGTTGCAGCATCCGACTGCAGGACGGGTACCAATGGAGCCGTGTTGACGACGGAATGGGGAAACGTCCGTGTGTCGGCGGCGGGTGACGCGCTGCGCGCGGCAGCGAAGGTGGACGGGGTAGGTGAACTGATCGGCTCCATCGTGAAAAACTCCGCGTAGGGTTCCGCACAAGTAGACTGCCGCCAACGGCGGGCCGCTTCCACGGAGCGCTCACCGGCTGATACCCCATGCGCCTCTGTGGTATCGAGCTTGCTCGACATCACAGACATCGCAACCGCGCTGTGCTCTTAGTGCGCGGTGTCGAGCAAGCTCGACACCCGACGATGCTCAGGCCTTCATCGTGCCGGTATCCAGCCAGCGCTGGTGCCAGCTCAACGCTTCGGGCAACAGGTGTGGCGTGTGCTTGCCGTAGCTTTCGCGGCTGGCGCGGTCGAAGTAATCCTGCAACTGCGCACGGAACTCCGGGTGCGCGCAATTATCGATCACCAGCTGCGCGCGCCTGCGCGGCGTCAGCCCACGCAGGTCGGCCAGGCCCTGTTCGGTGACGATCACCGATACGTCGTGCTCGGTGTGGTCGACATGGCTGACCATCGGCACGATCGCCGAGATCGATCCGTTCTTTGCCGTGGACGGGCTGAGGAACGCCGACAGGAAACCGTTGCGCGCGAAGTCGCCCGAGCCGCCAATGCCGTTCATGATCCGCGAGCCCATCACATGCGTGGAATTGACGTTGCCGTACAGGTCCACTTCGATCATGCCGTTCATGCCGATGCAGCCCAGCCGGCGCACCAGTTCCGGATGGTTCGAGATCTCCTGCGTACGCATGATGATGCGCTCACGGTAGAAATCGATGTTTTCCTTGAACGTGTCATTGGCCTGCGGGCTCAGCGCGAAACCGGTGCAGGAGGCATAGCCCAGCACGCCATCGCGCAGCAGGTCCAGCATGCCATCCTGGATGACTTCGGTGAACGCAGCGAGATCGCGGAATCCGCTTTTGCCCAGGCCAGCCAGCACTGCGTTGGGGATATTGCCCACGCCACTCTGCAGCGGCAGCAGGTTGGCAGGCAGGCGGCCCTTGGCCACCTCGTGCTTCAGGAAGTCGATCAGGTGCGCAGCGATCTGCTCGCTGGTCGCGTCGATCGGGCTGAACGGACTGTTGCGGTCCGGGCCGTTGGTGCGCACCACCGCCACGATCTTGTCCGGGTCGCAGCGCAGCGCCGTTTCGCCGATGCGGTCGTTGGCGTTGACCAGGGGGATCGGCCTGCGGTGCGGTGGCAGTGCGGTGCCGTAGTAAATGTCATGCATGCCATCGACGCCGGCCGGTTGCCATTCGTTGACCTCGATGATCACCTTCCTGGCCAGGTCCAGCCAGGTCTTGTTGTTGCCCACCGAGGTGGAGGGCACCAGCGAACCGTCTTCGCGGATCGCCGAGACTTCGATCACCGCCGTGTCGATCTCGCCATAGAAACCGAACCACACGTGCTGGGCGACATGGCTGAGGTGGATGTCGATGTAATCCAGCTTGCCTTCGTTGATGCGCTTGCGTGCATCCGGATCGCTCTGGAACGGCATGCGCATGGCGATGCCATCGGCCTTGGCCAAGGCACCATCCAGTTCCGGTGCGGTGGATGCGCCCGTCATCAGGCTGATCTGGAAAGGTTGGCCCTGCGCGTGCACGGCTTCGATGCGGCGGGCCAGCTCAACCGGCACGGCCTTGGGATAGCCCGATCCGGTGAAGCCGCTCATGGCGACGGTTTCACCGGGTTGGATCAGCGCGGCTGCGGCCTCGGCGGAGACCACGCGGTCACGAAGACGCGCGTTGGCGATGCGATCTACTGACATGACGAGGATGTTTCGTGGGGGAAAGCCCGATTATCGGCGATCGCCCGCAGGCGGGGGCTGCGACCTTCGTGGGATGGCGTTTCCCCGGGGCAGGCTTCTGTACCTGCCAGTGTTGTTTTGCAGTGCAGCGTGCAAGTTGCTTTTGCAACCTGCACGATGGCCCTGCATCCCGACGTGGGGGAGGGAGCAGAGCCCGCTGGCAGTTCGCTGCAAGCGGGCTTTTTTACGCCTGTCGATTGTAGCTGAATAGGCGATGCAATGAGGGGGGCGCCGCGACCGTGGCCTGGAAGCGCCCGTCCAGGCCCGGCTGCTGCTGGATCCGCGGTCAGCGGGGCACGGCCCCGCTCTACAATTCAGGTATGACAATCGCCCCCACGCCGCTCCCCGACGCCCTTGTCCCGTTGACCGATCGCGCACTGGCCCGGCTGGCCCACGCGCTTGGGGGGCAGATCCCTTTGCACGGGAACAGGGACCTGACCCTTTTCCTGCGGCAACTGGCGGTAACCAGTGATTTCGCCCTCGACACCCTGTGCCGCCAGCCGGGGCTGCTGGCCCATCTGGCCCAGGACGGCTGCCCGCCGCTGGCGCCGCCGGTGCTGGACCCGCAACAGGCCAGTGAATGGCCGGCACTGCTGCGGCGCTGGCGTACGGCCATGTCCACCCGCCTGGTCTGGCGTGACCTGGCCGGCATGGATAGCGTGGAGGCCACGCTGGCAGGGTCCACCACGCTGGCCGAGCAGTGCCTGCAGCTGGGCCTGGAGGCGCTGGAGCAGGATTTCGCCGTGCGCCATGGGGTGGTCCGCAGCGCCGATGGCCAGGCCCAGCGGCTGGTGGTGTTCGGGCTGGGCAAGCTGGGCGGTGGCGAGCTCAATTTCAGTTCCGACGTGGACCTGGTCTACGCCTACCCGCAGGGCGGCGAATCAGACGGTGCGCGTCCACTGGCCGCCGAAGAGTATTTCGCCCGCCTCGGGCAGCGGCTGGCCAGATTGTTGGACGAAACCACGGTCGATGGCTTCAGCCACCGCGTGGACCTGCGCCTGCGTCCCTTTGGCAATGCCGGGCGCGTGGCGCTGTCGTTCAACGGCATGGACCAGTACTTCCAGCGCGAAGGCCGCGACTGGGAACGCTACGCATGGCTGAAGGCGCGGACAGTGGCTGGTGACATCGCCGCTGGCGAGGAATGGCTGGCCACGCTGCGCCCGTTCGTCTATCGCCGTTACCTGGATTTCACCGCGCTCGATGGCCTGCGCGAAATGAAGGCGGCGATCACCGCCGAGGTCGCGCGCCGCGAGATGCACGATGACATCAAGCGCGGTGCCGGTGGCATCCGCGAGATCGAATTCCTGTGCCAGGCACTGCAGTTGATCCGTGCCGGCCGCGAGCCGGCGCTGCGCGAACGGCGCCTGCTGCATGCGTTGGCTGCGCTGGTCGATGCCGGGCAGATTGCCGCCGAAGACGGCGCCGCGCTGCGCGACGCGTATCTGTTCCTGCGCCGGCTGGAAAACCGGCTGCAGATGCTGCGCGATGCGCAGACCCACACCTTGCCGGCAGACCCGCTGGACCGCCTGCGCCTGGCAGTGGGCCTGGGGTACGCAGGCTGGGAAGGGCTGCAAGCCGCGCTGGCCGTGCACCAGCAGCGCGTCAGCACCGAATTCGGCGCGCTGCTGGCACCCCGCAAGGGGCATGTCGCGCCGGATGCGCTGGCCAACTACTGGCGTGGCCTGCGCGACGGCGGCGATGCGCAGTTGCTGGCCGACATGGGCTTCACCGACCCGGGCGGCGCCGACCAGATGCTGCGCGAGTTTGCACAGTCGATGGGCGTGCAGGCGCTGTCCGATGCACCGCGCGCGCGGCTGGACCGCGTGCTGCCCGCGCTGCTGCATGCGGCCACGCGTTCGCCGCAACCCGATGCCGCGCTGAAGCGGGTGCTCGGCCTGCTGCAGGCCATCCTGCGCCGCACCAGTTACCTCGCGCTGCTGGACGAACAGCCCAGCGCGCTGGCCCGGCTGGTCGACGTGCTGGCGCGCAGCGCGCTGCTGGCGGAACGGCTGGCGGCCTATCCGTTGCTGCTGGATGAGCTGCTGGACGTACGCGTGTCCGGTCCCCTGCCGACCCTGCAGGAGATGCAGGCCGAATGCCGGCAGGTGCTGGCGATGGAAGATCCCGAATCGGCGTTGCGCTGGCTCAACGAAATCCGCCTGGCGCTGAGTTTCCGCATGGCCATGGCCACGCTGGATGGCCGCCAGCGTGCGCTGGACAGCACCCGCCAGTTGGCCGAACTGGCCCAGGTGGTGGTGGCCACCGTGCTGGAAATGGCCGAGGCCGACCTGCGCGCGGCGCATGGCGAGGTGGCCGGTGGGCGCTTTGCGATCATCGGTTACGGCAGCTTGGGCGGGTTGGAACTGGGATTCGGCTCGGACCTGGACCTGGTGTTCCTGCACGACCACCCGGCTGACGTGGACGCCAGCGATGGTGCCCGGCCGCTGGAGCCGGGCCGCTGGTATGCCCGGCTGGCGCAGAAAGTGATGGCGCTGCTGGGGGCGGTCACCGCAGCAGGCCGTTTGTATGACATCGATGTGCGCCTGCGCCCGGATGGGGGCAAGGGGGCGCTGGTTTCCTCGTTGGCCAGTTACCGCGAATACCAGCGTGACCGCGCTTGGACATGGGAGCACCAGGCGCTGGTGCGTGCGCGCGGCGTGGCGGGTGATGCCGCACTGCTGGAGGCGTTCGAACAGGTGCGTGCGCAGACCCTGGGGCGCGAACGCGACGCGGACGTGCTGCGCGCGGACGTGGTGAAGATGCGCCAGCGCATGCGTGCCGAACTGGACCGCAGCGATGCGGCGCGCATGGACCTGAAGCAGGGTGCCGGCGGCGTGGTGGACCTGGAATTCCTGTTGCAGGCTGGCGTGCTGGGCAATGCATCGCGCCACCCTGCGTTGCTGGCGCCGCGCGACACCCCCGGCCAGGTCGATGCGCTGGCGGCTATCGGCTGGTTGCCGGCTGGGCGGGCGCAGGCATTGCACGCCGCGCACGCCACCTTGCTGGACCTGGGGCTGGCCTGCACGCTGGACCGTCGCCCGCGCATGGCGGTAGGCAGCGATGCGCTGGACACCGCACGCGCGGTGATCAGCGAAGCCTGCGCGGACGCCGGGTTGGCGTTCGACGGGCAATGACGGGCACCACCCGGTAGTGACGGGCCATGCCCGTCACCACAGAAGCAGCGGGGCATGGCCCCGCTCTACCGGCGGGCGCGGACGCCGGGTTGGCGTTCGACGGGCAATGACGGGCACCACCTGGTAGTGACGGGCCATGCCCGTCACCACAGAAGCAGCGGGGCATGGCCCCGCTCTACCGGTCGGCCCGGATGCCGGGCCGGCGTTCGACGGGCAATGACGGGCACCACCCGGTAGTGACGGGCCATGCCCGTCACCACAGAAGCAGCGGGGCATGGCCCCGCTCTACCGGCGGGCGCAGGTGCCGGGCCGGCGTTCGACAGGCAATAACGGCCACCACCCGGTAGTGACGGGCCATGCCCGTCACCGCAGAAGCAGCGGGGCATGGCCCCGCTCTACCGGTTACCGCGATGCGGTGACCGGCGCGGTCTTCCACAACAACGCGCGGAACGGTGCCAGCAGGCACACGCCGATGGCCAGCTTCACCGCCAGGTCGCCCAGCGCCCAGCTCATCCACGGCAGTGCCGAGCCGGCGAAGGCGATGCTCCAGAAGATCGCCGTATCCACCGTCGCGCTGCAGGTGGTGGCCACCATCGGCGCACGCCACCAGTTGCCGCGACGCAGCCGGTCGAACACGGTGATGTCCAGCAACTGGGCCACGATGAACGCCGAACACGACGCCACCGCGATGCGCGGGGTTGCCACCCAGATCGACAGCAGCACCGCCAGCGCGAAGCCCGCCCAGGCCACGCGGCGGGCCGGGCCGGGGCCGAACCGGCGGTTGATCAGGTTGCTGACCAGGAACGCCACCGGATAGCTGAACGCTCCCCAGGTCAGCCAGTCATTGATCGGGTACTGCACCAGCACGTTGGAGCCCAGCACCACCGCACCCATCGCCAGCACCGCCAGCAGCAGCGCACGCAGGGTCATCGGGGCAAAAACGGGCGACGAACGCACAGGCATGGCGAACCGGGTAACCAGGAGGAGGGCGCACATTATCCGCCTGCGCGAAGCCCGCGGCCACCCGGAGGATGAACGCTGCCCGGCCCCATGCCTGATGGACTCAGGGGTACAGGCGGCACAGATCCGGGTAGTGACGGGCCATGCCCGTCACCGGCGCGGCGTGCAGGACTCTTCCGCCGATGCGCACCCCAACCGCTGCTTCACCTCGGCCGCCACGCGCGCCGTCTCGCGCAGCGGCTCGATGCGGCCATGGTCCCATTCCAGCCAGTGCGGCTGCAGCCGGCCGCGCTCATGCAGCGCGTGCTGGAACCGCGCCATCCGCCCTTGCACAGTGTTGGCCAGGGCCACCATCACCGGCATGCGCGTGGCACTGGCTTCGGACAGCAGGTTCACCGAATCCGGTGACACCACGATGCGATCGGCCCAGCCCAGCAGGCCGGCATAGGGATTCACGCCATCGCCGCCATCGCCCCAGATCACGTTGGGGATGTCGCGGAAGGCCTGCCGCAGCTGCTCGGAAAGCGCCGGCGGCGTGCGTCGCGACGTGGTGGCCAGCAGGCTGCCGCCCTCGCTGCGTATCTGCGCGGCCAACTGCCCGAACACGCGCTGCATGCCGTCTTCTTCCCACGGTGCATGCGCGGTCGGCCCGCCCACCAGCAACGCCGTGCGGGGGCCGGGCAGGGTGCTGAAGTCGGCGAAGGCCACCCGGCCACAGCCCAGCCAGGTGTCATCGACCGGATTCAGGCTGCCCAGCAGGGTCAGGACATTGCTGCCGCGCAGGGCGTCGTGCTCGGGCACCACCACCAGGTCCCAATGGCGCGAGCGGATGCGCGGGTCGAGGATCTGCACCACCCGGCTGCCGCGCGCACGCAGCACGCGCAGCGCGCCGGCGGCCTGGCGGCCACAGCCGATGGCCAGCGCGGGCGGGTCGGCCAGCAGGGCCTGCAGCGCATCGCCATAGCCGCGTTCGTCACCCGGCAGGCGGCGCGGCGATACCCATCGCCAGGGCGCGCGCGGTTCCAGTTGCAGTGGTTTGTGCGTGCCCAGCCGCAGGGCGCCGGCCAATGCCACGGCCTGGCGCATATTGCCGGCGCGGCCATCGGTAATCGTCCAGGGCGCGCCCGATCGTTTCACCATTGGCATTAATTCGTTTCAGTCCTGCTGGGTGTTGCAACAGACGCGACACTCTACACTGCCTCGCATTGCCCCGGTGGCTTACCTGCCTGCAGGTGCTGCCGGACCGTTGCCCGTTCCAGGAGGATGCATGTCGCACGTACTTGATGCTGCCGCGCTTGACCAGTTGTTCCGCACTGCCCGTACCCAGAATGCGTTCCTCGACAAGCCGGTCGAAGACAGCCAGCTGCAGGCCCTGTACGAGCTGCTGAAGTGGGGGCCGACCGCAGCCAACTCGAGCCCGGCACGCTTCGTGTTCGTGAAGTCCCCCGAAGCCAAGGCCAAGCTGGCCCCGGCCCTGTCCGAAGGCAACCACGACAAGACCCTGGCCGCTCCGGTCACGGTGATCGTCGCTTTCGACGAAGACTTCCACGAAAAGCTGCCCTACCTGTTCCCGCATACCGATGCCAAGGCCTGGTTCGATGGCCCGCGCGAAAGCCGTACCGAATCGGCATTCCGCAACGGCAGCCTGCAGGGCGCCTACCTCATCCTGGCCGCGCGTGCGCTGGGCCTGGACGCCGGCCCGATGTCCGGTTTCGACCAGGCCAAGGTCGACGAAGCCTTCTTCAAGGGCACCACCATCAAGTCGAATTTCCTCGTCAATCTGGGGTACGGTGATGCTTCTGGCCTGTTCCCGCGCCTGCCCCGCCTGGCTTTCGACGAAGCAGCACGCATCGAATAAACGTTCCCGCCGGATGTTGGCCCGTCCGCACGATGGGCTGTCGCATCATTTTCCCGTTCCCTTCGAATTCGAGAGAGAGACCTGACATGAACGTTACCCCCAAGCTGCTGCTGCCGTTGGCCCTGACCCTGGCCATCGCTGCCTGCTCCAAGCCGGCCGAAGAAAATGCAGCCCCGGCCGCCGATGCCGCCACCCCGGCCGCCGCCGAGCAGACCACCACCCCGGCTGCCGATGCCGCCGCTGCTGCCCCGGCTGAAGCGGTGCGGATCGCCTCGGGCACCTACAAGCTGGATCCGAGCCACACCGACGTGCTGGCGCAGTGGAGCCACTTTGGTTACTCCAACCCGACCGCGCACTTCGGCAACGCCGAAGGCACCCTGGTGTACGACGCCGAAGACGTGACCAAGTCCACCGTGGAAGTGAAGCTGCCGCTGAGCGGCCTGAACAGCTTCACCGCCAAGTTCGACGAGCACCTGAAGAGCGCCGACTTCTTCGACGCCGCCAAGTTCCCGGCTGCCACCTTCAAGAGTACCCAGGTGGAATCGGCCGGCACCAACAAGCTGACCGTCACCGGCGACCTGACCATCAAGGACCAGACCAAGCCGGTCACCCTGGATGTCACCATCAATGGCGGTGGCGAGCACCCGATGGCCAAGGTGCCGGCGGCGGGCTTCGATGCCTCCACCACCATCAAGCGCAGCGATTTCGGCGTGGGCGCCTATGCCCCGAACGTCAGCGATGAAGTGAAGATCCGCATCACCACCGAAGCCACCGGCGAAAAGCCGGCCGCCTGATCCAAGGCAGGCTTCAATGAAAAACCCGCTCCCCAGGAGCGGGTTTTTTCATGTTCCCGACGCACCGCCTATGGCGGACGCGGGCTTCGTTTCCCGGCGCCGCTGCGGCGTTCTCAGTTGTCGCGCGACCAGCCGATCCGATAGATGCGTCCGGTCTGCGCGCCCTCTACGCTCTTGGCGTAACCCAGCGCTGCATCGGCGGCTGGCGCAGCTTTGACGCCGCGGAAGAATGGCGCGTAAGAAGGCAGCGCCTCTTCGATCACGGTGGGGCTGACGGCGTTGATGCGAATCCCGCGCGGCAACTCGATTGCCGCGCTGCGGACGAATCCGTCTATACCGCCATTGACCAGCGCCGCGCTCGCGCCTTGGCGAATCGGGTCGTCGTTGAGCAGCCCGCTCGTCAACGTGAACGATCCACCGTCGCGCACATGCTCCAGGCCGAAGAGCACGAGGTTGACCTGGCCCATCAGCTTGTTGCGCAGGCCGATCTCGAACTGCTCGGGCGTGAATTCTTCCAGGGGACCGAAATGGACTTTGCCTGTCGCACTGACCAGTGCGTCGAATGGTCCGACCGCTGCATAAAACCGGCGGATCGAATCCGGATCGGCGATATCCACCTTCGCATCGCCGCTGTTGCGGCCGGCACGGATGATGTCGTGGCGTTGGCCCAGTTCGGCTTCGACAGCTTTGCCAATAGTGCCCGTGGCACCAATAAGGATGATCTTCATTGGTAGCTCCTTTTAAGGTGATGTTTGAAGGTAGTTCCGCCGGGCATGGCCCGGCGCTACGTCCAGGGGTGCATGGTCCGGCGTTACGTCGAGGGGGCATGGCCCGGCGTTACGTCCAGGGGTGCATGGTCCGGCGTTACGTCGAGGGGGCATGGCCCGGCGTTACGTCGAGGGGTGCATGGTCCGGCGTTACGTCGAGGTGTGCGTGGCCCGGCGCTACGTTGAGGGGTGCGTGGCTCGGCCGGCCCCCAGGTATCTACTGTGGCGCCTGACGCCCATGACCGGCATCACCCCAACCGCGTCAGCAGCCACCTGTCTGCAACGGCGATCGGCGTCAGCCGCGGGGTGATCTTCAGGTCCAGCGCACGCACGAAATCCTGCGCGGCCCGCCCATGCGCCTGCCGCGCAACCAGCGCCGCCTGCTTGGCGGTGGACTGCTGCTTGCGCAGTTGCACCAGGTGCACCGAAGGCCGCCCGGGCGGGGCGAACTTCTGGTCGCGGCGCAGCATGTCGGCCACCAGCGTGACGTCGCCATCGGTCCTGAACGCCGCGCCGCGTGCTTCCAGCAGGCTGAGCAGCAACGGGCGCAGGGCAGCGGCATCGCCGTGGGCAGAGAGCGCCGTGTCGAACGCGGACGCGTCGGCCTGCAGGCGCGGCAACGCCGCCGCAACCGAGGAGGGGGTGAGTTCATTCATGCCGCGATTATCGCACTGCCGGCGTGATGCCCATCAATCGCCGTCGGTGTCATCCGGGTGGGCCTTCCAGTAGCCGGTGGAGCGGATCCAGTCGCGCGGCACGGCCAGGTGCCCTTCGAAGAACTTGCGCATCATCCGGGCACGACGCGATTCGGTGGCGATCCAATAGAACACATCGCCTTCCGGTGCCTCGAAGTCCACCAGCGCATCCTCCAGCAAGGTGCTGGTCGCCGCCGGGAAACCATTGCGCTCCAGCCAGTGGATACGCACGTTGTCGCCCTGCGGCAGCTCCTGGCGTTCGGCTTCATCGGCCACTTCGATGAACACCTGCACCTCGGCGGCTTCGGGCAGCGCCTCCAGCCAGCGGCTGATCGCCGGCAGCGCGGTTTCATCGCCGATCAGCACATAGCCATCGTAATCATCGGCCACCACGAACGAACCGCGCGGGCCGCCCACGGCCAGCGTGTCGCCCGGCTGCGCGCGCGCTGCCCACGGCCCGGCCACGCCGTGGTCGCCATGCAGCACGAAATCGATGGCCAGTTCGCCGGCCTGGTGGTCCCAGCTGCGTGGCGTGTAGTCGCGTGGCAGCGAAGGCTCCTTGCCCTCGGGGTAGCGAGGGCCCTCGGCGGTGAGGGTCGGCAGCACCAGCTCACCGCTGCTATTGGGGAAGAACAGCTTGATGTGGTCATCGCAACCGGGCGAATCGAAGCCGGCCAGGTCGGCGCCGCCGAGGATCACGCGGCGCATGTTCGGGGTGACTTCTTCGGTGCGCAGCACCTGCAGTTCGCGGAAGCGGACGTCCAGGCGCAGGCGCTTGTTTTCATGTTGGGACATTGGAAATTCCTGCGGGGGAGAAAGTAATGAGGGATGGATAACGCCGGGCATGGCCTGGCGCTACCTGCATGGCGGGTCCTTCAGCAGCGCGACGGCACGCAGCAGGTGCGCCGCCACCTGTTCGGCTTCGCCGTCGGTCCAGCGGCCGTGGTGATGCAGCAGCGCGCCCTTGAACTGGCGCATCGCATCGCGCAGCGCCGGCGGCATGGCGGCCTTGGCGACATCGCGCGCGCGGTGGTGCGCCCGATGCTGGGCAGCCTTTACCTCATCGGCGCGCGCGCGCAGTTCGGCCTGGCCGGCCGCGGTGATGTGGAAGCGGCGTCGGCCGGCGTCGTCCTCGGCATCCACCCAGCCGGCCTGTTCGAAGCTGGCCAGCAACGGATACATGGTGCCCGCGCTGGGGGTATAGACCCGCGCGAACAGGTCGCTGACGTGCTGGATCAGCTCGTAGCCATGGCGCGGCTGCTCGGCCAGCAACGCCAGCACCAGCAGGCGCAGGTCGCCGCGGCTGAGCATGCGGGCAGGGGAGGAGGCGGGCGTGGCACGGGGCGGGGACATTTCGATATATCGTTATCGGGTTGCGAAACGATATATCGATAACGGTCAGGATGCAAGGTGAGGGCGGGCCATGCCCGTCATCGTCGTGCCACCCGGTGCCGCAGGCTACAGCTCGCCGCGGGCGACCTTGGCCTGGATCGCGGCCAGGTAGGTGTCCAGTTCTTCCTGCGAAGCGAATACCTCTTCCACCGGCACCGCCTTCACCAGTTCGAACACCTTGCGCACCCCCGGCTGCGGCTGCATCACCAGCACCCGCCCGGCATGGCCGTGCAGCGCCTTGCGGGCACGGAAGATCGAACGCAGGCCCGCGCTGGAGATGTACTCCAGTCCGGCCAGGTTGAATTCCAGGATATGCGTGCCGTCATTCAACAATGGCGCCAGTGCGGCATCCAGCTCGCCGTGGGTGGCACCGTCCAGCCGGCCTGCCAGGAAGACACGCTGGTAAGGCCCTTGCGCGGGTTCGATACGCATGCTCAGCTGGGACACGGCTTACTCCTTGCACAGGCCTGCCGGCGACAGCCGCAGGTGGACGTGGTTGCCGCCATCGCGACGTTGGTATTCGAAGTGGTCGCACAGTGATCGGACCAGGTGCAGGCCCCAGCCGCCGATGGCGCGCTGTCCGAGCGCCGCGTCCAGGTTCGGGGCGGGGGCGGAAGTGGGATCGAAGGCCAGCGCGGTATCGCGCACCTGCAGTGCGAGGCCATCGTCATCCAGGGTTGCGGTCACGTCGAGAGTCACTTGCGACAATTGACGCTGATGCACCAACACGTTTCCGAACAGTTCATCCACTACCAGGCGCGCGCGCAGCAGTGCGTCCCCGGCCACCCCCATCTGCTGCAGCCCCGCCTCCAACCGGTCCAGCAGCGCCCGCAGGTCGGCGGCGTCGGCCTTGCCGCGCAGCTGCAACGGCGGCCACTGCAGGTGCCGGCCCACGCTGAGCAGCGCCAGGTCATCCGGGTTGCCGTGGCCGGCGCAGAAGGCCTGCAGCGCCTGCACCACGTCGGCACACACCTGGCGGTCATCGGCCTGCGCGGACACCGCCTCGCGCAGCCGCTCCAGCCCGAACCATCGCTGCTGCGGGCATTGCGCTTCGGTGATGCCATCGGTGTAGGCCAGCAGGTATTCGCCATCGGCCAGCAGCCCATGCGCGCGCGGAAACGCCAACGTGGCACTGATGCCCAGCGCCGGGCCGCTGCGCAGCGGCAACACCCGGGTGCGACCGTTGGCCTGCCTGCGCAACGGCGCCTCATGCCCCGCGCTGGCCAGTTCGAACAGGCCGGTGCGGGCGTCCACCACCCCGCACAGCACGGTGGCGAACATGCAGGCGTCGTTGCGCTCGGCCAGCAGCCGCGCGGCCTCGGCCAGGATGCAGTCCGGGTGCCGGCGGTGGGTCATCGCCGCTTCCAGCACGGTCAGCACGCGGGCCATGAACAAGGCCGCCGGCACGCCGTTGCCCGACACATCGCCGATCACGAAGCACAGCGTGGTGCGGTCCAGCTGCGTGATGTGGTGGAAATCACCGCCGACCTCGCGCGCAGGTACCAGCAGGGTGGAACTGCGCAGCACGAAGCCATCGGCCTGCAGCCGCGGCGGCGGGGCCAGCATGCCCTGCTGGATGCCGTGGGCGATGCGCATCTCGCTCTCGCTGCGCTCACGCACGCCCGCCATCCGCGCGATGGTGTCCATCTGCTGCAGGATGGAACGGCGCGCGCTTTCGAACGCACGGGTCATCTCGCCGACTTCGTCATCGTGGCGCGACGCCGGCAGCGGCTGGCGGAAGTTGCCGGCACTGAAGCGCCGCGCCGCCGCAGTGAGCGTCTCCATCGGCTGCAGCAGGCGCAGCGCGTGGCGGCGCACCAGCAGCAGCCATGCCAGCACGCCCAGCAGTCCCAGGCCAACTGCGAAGTGGGTCACCCGGCGCAGGTCGGCCATCATCAGATCACGGTCGGCCGACAGCACCAGCTGCCAGCCGTGCTGTTCCAGCGCGGCGATGCGGCTGAGGAAGCGCGTGCCGTCGCTGGCCTGGTGGTCGAAGCCGTCTTCCACCTGCGGTGGCGGCTGGCGCGGGTCGAACAGCGGCGCCAGGTCCGGGCGCAGCTCCAGGTACTGCGCCAGCGCCTGCCCCGGCTTGATTTCAGGTGCCGAACTGAGCACCACGTGGTGATCCGGGGCCAACAGGGTGGCGCGCAACTTCGGTGTGTGGGGCAACTGGCCCAGGTCGTGGCGCAGCTGCGCCAGCGGCACGTCCACGCTGACCACCCCGGCCGGCAGCAGTTCGCCGGGCAGGCGCAGCGGCATGTTGTAGGTGATGAACAGCCGGCCCTCCGCGCGCGGGTTGGCATACGGCGCGGACCACCATGGGCCGCTGGCACGCAACGCCTGCCGGTACCAGTCGCGCTGCAGGTGGTCGGTGCCCAGCTGGCTGTCGCAGGCGTGTTCCAGTGCCCCGTCCTGCAGCATGTCGTGGCAGGCATAGCCGTCGGGCAGGCCGGGCACGCGGTCCGGCTCGATGATGATCCTGGCGCCGTCCACGTTCGGGTCGGCCAGCACCGCCGCCCCCAGCAGGCTGTGCAGCTGGGCCACGTCGAACACCTGCCGGCCCAGCGGCGCCAGCAGCATTTCCCCGGTTATCTGCGCCGATTGCAGCGAATTGCCCAGGCTGCGCGCGGTCTGCTCGGCCAGGTGGTTGATCTGGCTGACCGCCTGCCGATGCACCAGCGAGCGTGCACCCAGATAGAACAGTGTCACGAGCAGCAGCAACAATGCGGCCTGCACCAGGCACGACCACAGCATCAGCCGGGTGCGCAGGCTGCGTCCCGGGCGGACTGGCGAGGGGTACGGCGGGGTACGGCTGCCCATGACCACTTCCTTGGTTTTCCGTACCGGATCAATGGCATGGCCGCCGGGGAGGGGGCAAGGAACAGGTTCCGCTTTGCACGTAACACCTTGGAAACATTGGCTTGGACAGCTTCGGACTGTCCACGGCGGGACAAGCCATTTACGACCATACGCACACGTAGCCAAGTGACGGAAGCCACTGGTGCGCTACACTTTGCGGTCTAGAAATCAATAACAGTCGCGCGCGTGCGTGCGGTAATGGGAGCGCTAATGAACTGGTTGAACGAGCTGCTGAACAACGACCCCAACCCGGTGGAAAGCCAGGAGTGGATCGAGTCGTTGAAGGCCGTGATTGATGTCGAGGGCCCCGAGCGCGCGCATCAACTGTTGGAAGGCATGGTGGAGCTGACCCGTCGTTCGGGCGCGTACCTGCCGTTCTCCCCGACCACCGAATACGTCAACACCATCGCGCCGAACCTGGAAGCCAAGAGCCCGGGCGACGCCGACCTGGAATGGCGCATCCGCTCGATCATCCGCTGGAACGCGATGGCCACCGTGGTGCGCGCGAACCGCAAGCCGGGCGACCTGGGCGGCCACATCGCCAGCTTCGCGTCGGGTGCCACGCTGTATGACGTCGGCTTCAACCACTTCTGGCGCGCGCCCAGCGACAACCACCCGGGCGACCTGCTGTTCATCCAGGGCCACAGCGCCCCGGGCATCTATGCGCGTTCGTTCCTGGAAGGCCGCATCGACGAAGCGCAGCTGGACAAGTTCCGCATGGAAGTGGACGGCGGCGGTCTGTCGTCCTACCCGCACCCGTGGCTGATGCCCGATTACTGGCAGACCCCGACCGTTTCCATGGGCCTGGGCCCGCTGGCGGCGATCTACCAGGCGCAGTTCCTGCGTTACCTGGAAAACCGTGGCCTGATCGAAAAGTCCGACCGCAAGGTGTGGTGCTTCATCGGCGATGGCGAGAGCGACGAGCCGGAAACCCTGGGCGCGATCGCGCTGGCCGGCCGCGAAGGCCTGGACAACCTGATCTTCGTGGTGAACTGCAACCTGCAGCGCCTTGATGGCCCGGTGCGCGGCAACGGCAAGATCATCCAGGAACTGGAAGGCGTGTTCCGTGGCGGCGGCTGGAACGTGATCAAGCTGCTGTGGGGCGGTTACTGGGATGCCCTGCTGGCCAAGGACACCGACGGCGTCCTGAAGAAGCTGATGATGGAAACCGTCGACGGCGAATACCAGAACTGCAAGGCCTTCGGCGGCGCGTATACCCGCGAGCATTTCTTTGGCAAGTACCCGGAGACCGCCGCGATGGTGTCGGGCCTTTCCGACGACGACATCTGGCGCCTGAACCGTGGCGGCCATGACCCGCACAAGGTGTATGCCGCCTACCACCAGGCCGTGAACACCAAGGGCATGCCGACGGTGATCCTGGCCAAGACGGTGAAGGGCTATGGCATGGGCAGCGCCGGCGAGGCACTGAACCCCACCCACCAGACCAAGAAGCTGGACGACGAAGCGGTCAGGCATTTCCGCGACCGTTTCAACATCCCGGTGACCGACGAGCAGTTGAAGGACGGCCAGGTGCCGTTCTACCACCCCGGCCCGGATTCGCCGGAAGTGAAGTACCTGCAGGAACGCCGTGCCGTGCTGGGTGGCTACCTGCCGCAGCGCCGCCGCAAGGCCAGCAAGAGCTTCAACGCACCGAAGCTGGAAACCTACGAGCGCCTGCTGAAGAGCAGCGGCGAGCGTTCGTATTCCACCACCATGGCCTTCGTGCAGAGCCTGAACATCACCCTGCGCGACAAGGAACTGGGCCCGCACATCGTGCCGATCGTGGCCGACGAAGCGCGCACCTTCGGCATGGAAGGCCTGTTCCGGCAGATCGGCATCTACGCCCCGTTCGGCCAGAAGTACAAGCCGGTGGATGCGGACCAGCTGATGTTCTACCGCGAAGACCAGAGTGGCCAGGTGCTGCAGCAGGGCATCAGCGAGCCGGGCGCGATCGCTTCGTGGATGGCAGCCGGTACCAGCTATTCGGTTTCCAACGTGCCGATGCTGCCGTTCTACATCTATTACTCCATGTTCGGCTTCCAGCGCGTGGGCGACCTGGCCTGGCAGGCAGCGGACATGCGTACGCGTGGCTTCCTGCTGGGCGGCACCGCCGGGCGCACCACGCTGAACGGTGAAGGCCTGCAGCACGAAGATGGCCACAGCCACCTGGCCGCTGGCGGTATCCCGAACGTGCGCAGCTATGACCCGACCTTCGGTTTCGAAGTGACGGTGATCCTGCAGCACGGCACCAAGGCGATGATGGAAGATCAGATTGATGAGTACTACTACATCACCCTGATGAACGAGAACTACACCCATCCGGAAATGCCGGAAGGGGCGGCCGAAGGCATCGTCAAGGGCATGTACCTGCTGACCGACGCCGGCAAGCCGAAGAAGAACGAGCTGCGCGTGCAGCTGCTGGGTTCGGGCACCATCCTGCGCGAAGCCATTGCCGCGGCCGAGCTGTTGGACAAGGACTTCGGCGTGACCGCCGATATCTGGAGCTGCCCGAGCTTCAACGAACTGCGCCGCGATGGCTTCGACGTGGAGCGCTTCAACCGCTTCCACCCGGAAGGCGAGCAGCGCAAGCCGTACGTGACCGAGCTGCTGGAAGGCCGCCAGGGCCCGGTGATTGCCGCGACCGACTATGTGCGGGCGTATGCGGACCAGATCCGTGCGTTCGTGCCGGCGAGCTACACCGTGCTGGGCACGGATGGCTTCGGGCGGTCGGACACCCGGGCGAACCTGCGCCGGTTCTTCGAGGTTGACCGGTACTACATCGCGCATGCGGCCATTGCGGCGCTGGCGAAGGAAGGCAAGATGACGGGCAAGGACGTGGCCCGGGCGATCAAGCAGTACAAGATTGATGTGGAGAAATCGAATCCTGTTGGGGTTTGATAGTTGAGGTTGTCTCATAAATAAATGGGCGTAGTTTAACTGCGCCCATTTTTATGTTCGAACTAAGAAATCCGGAGAGCGTACATGGAAAAGGCACGATATTCCGTCAGCCACATCACGCAAGGAAGTCATAAATTCTATACGCTGACTATTCCTAGCGACGTCCTGGCAAGGTGTTGCTTTGTGACGACTCGGGACGAAGACCCCCAGCAAGGGTTTCAACGTGTGCTAGATAAACGTCGCGCAGAAGAGATCGCTCGCTATATCGATACCGGTCTAGGCACCATCCCGAGCTCCATTGTCCTTTCAGCGCAGCCTGAGGCGCAGCTACAAATTATCGGAAAAGGAAAGACCGCTGAATTTAACATCTCGCCAAAATCCTTCCTTGTACTTGATGGTCAGCATAGAGTTTTCGGATTCTCGTTAGCCACATCTCTGATGCGCGTTCCTGTCGTAATCTACAATGGCCTGACTCGTCGTGATGAGACGCGTCTATTTATCGATATAAATTCGAAACAGAAGGGCGTACCGAACGAATTGCTGCTCGATATTAAGAGTCTTGCTGGCTACGAAAATGACAATGAAGAGAGGTTAAGGGAGCTCTTTGATTTCATGCAAGATGAGCCCAGTAGCAGGCTGTACGGGTTGCTTAGTCCCGCCGCAAAGGCCAAGCAGAAGGTATCTCGTGTCACCTTTAACGCCGCCATCAAGCCTCTCCTTCCGATGTTCGATGGAAAGTCGACGGATGAGACGTATCAGGCGCTAAATTCATACTTGATCGCATTCCATTCGGGTATGGACTCTTTGGACTGTGGTGAGCAATTAACCAACACAACAGTCTTTAAGGCCGTTTTTACGTTCTTCCCTGCTGTGGCCTCAAAGACGAAGGATAGGTTCGGGCCAATCTACGTTGCTGATAATTTCGCCGAGGTTCTGGGGCCGGTCTTTGAGGGTGTAAGCGCTTCGAAATTGCGGAAGCCGGGCTCTTCGTTCAATGAGCTTGCAAGCTATCTGGAGGCTAAGCTCAAATCAGGGTTTATTTTGTGATCGACTTTGGTCTATTTAGATCAATATCGGTTCCAGGGATTCTGCGTTCAAGTGGTTTGGGGAGGGTCGAGCTCAAGGCGTGGGTTGCCCAGGGGCACTACAAAGTGTCAGCGATCTCGTCAGGATCGCAAGACTTGGTCTTTCACGTAGTTGATGTGCTTCCCTTAATTGAATCTTTTGGATATGACCATTCGCGATTCGCATGCGCTGCGTTTGAGAGTGCTCGTGAGCTGCGGGCCGACCCTAGCTTCCCGAAGGCGACCGCTTGGGCTGCAATTCGAATGTACTACGCAGCATTCTTCGCCGCGCATGCGCTGTTGAGGTATTCGGGGAACGCATGTTCACAAATCGACCCTGAACAGGCCTCTCTGGTTTCCAAGTACGCAGGGTTATATGGCGTCACCGAGAATATGGGGAAGGGGTTTTATCAAATCAATTGGTCGCCCGTGTCAAATGATCTTGTCATGGAGAAAGTGAAAGATAGTCATAGGGATACATGGCGAGTGTTCGATCAGTGGTTGCAGCGAGCTATCACGGTGCTTCCAACCGTACAGGGGCTCACGCATTCAAAGGTCGAAGTCATAGAAACGCTTTCCGCTCTACGAGAAAATCTACGCTCAGAAGGGGCGAATTCGGGCAACTGGCTTTCGGCTTTCAGAAATAATGTAAATTATCGTCAGTCCTACGATGCTTGGTATCCATACAGGAAATCAGCAGTGCGTTTCGACAGGATATCGAGGTACATTGATGGGTGGAAAGATTCAGCGTTCAATGTGCAGGCCGCGCTAGGTGAAATTGATGATAGAGCAAAGTTCTTCGGCAGTTGCGCAGTTATTATGCATCTCCTAAATGGCATTACCATCGACCTTTTGAAGGCTGCACAAAAAAATTCATTGCATTCGAGCCAAACAGCTAGGCTCGTGCGATAGGCGGTCAGCTTGTGCGTGTTGTTATCCGCGGAAATCGATTTTTTCGACGATTTTATTCTTTCGCAGTTTTCCAAGTAGAGAAGGGGAATCCACTCCTTTCGCTCGAAGGGCTGACAGGGCGTCGGGTCATTACAGAGCCGGCAAGCGCTCGCGACAAAGACGATTAGCGATTGCTCGGCCTGATCAAGCACAGCTGGCTGGAAAGCGGCTCCGTGTACGGCCACCGCAAAGTGACCACTGATCTGCGCGAGCTTGGCGAGACATGTAGTCGTCATCGCGTGGCACGCTTGATGAAGGGCGAGGGGCTGCGGGCTATGGTCGGCTACGGTCGGCGACCACGCCCATTGAGCGGTCCAGTCGGATCAGTTGCCAAGAACGTATTGGCTCGCGGCTTCAAAGTCAGTGAACCCAATCGCGCTTGGGTCACGGATATCACCTACATCCGCACGTACGACGGCTTCCTGTACTTGGCGGTGGTGCTTGATCTGTTTTCGCGTCAGGTCGTTGGATGGGCAACCCGGCCAATTCAGCATACGGACCTGGTTTTGCAGGCGCTGTTGGCTGCAGTGTGGCGGCGCAAGCCAAGCCCTGGACTTCTGCTTCACTCCGACCAGGGAACGCAGTTCACCAGTGAAGACTGGCAGAGTTTCCTGCGCGAGCACGACATCGTGTGCAGCATGAGTCGACGAGGCAATTGCCATGACAATGCAGCGATGGAGAGCTTCTTCCAGCTGCTGAAGCGGGAGCGGATCAAGCGGAGGATCTACAGCAGTCACGACGAGGCACGCGCCGACGTCTTCCAGTACATCGAGATGTTCTACAACCCAAAACGGCGGCACAGTTCCAACGACGGGCTGTCCCCAGTAGAGTTCGAGAAGCAGTACGCACTAAACGGCTGACGACTGTCTACAAAACCCTGGGCGATTCATCACCGCACGAACTTGACGCTACCGCTAGCCAGTTGGACACATGGTATGGCTTTGATGACAGCTTTCGGCCAGAAGCGGTGAACCCCTTTTCGATATGGCTTCAAGAGCTCTTGCGTCCGACCAGGACCGGGCAACGTGCCGATAATCGACAAGGAAATGGTCAGCTAGCGCAGCCACATTTCGCTCCGGGCGGTCTATCGGATCTGCGCGGAACTTTTGGGAGCCGGACTGTTTGCAGAACCCACCGTCGGCAAGGCGCCAGGCCTAAGCTCCTGAGCCAGTTCCGGGCTGTGGCCCAGGCATGAAAAGTCCTGGCAAAGCTACGATTCGCCCAGGCCAGGCAGCACGAAGCGGTCGGCCAAATCTTTCGGGTTTCCGGGGGGCGCTTGATGGTTCCAGGCCGTGCGACAATCTTCGCCTACAAGGACATGCCAGCCTCACTGGCCTGGCAACAGGGGGCAACAGATGTCAACGGTTGATCCAAAAACACACCAGAGTCTCAATGAGCTCCGGGGCCATGCAAAGGCGTGGCGCCGAGCCAAGGCAGATGAGCTTTTCAGGCTCATTGTCCTCGGCTCGGACCACGCGACACTGACACTAATTTCCCATGATTTGTCCGAGATCCTAGGAGAGTTCGAAAAGACGCGGAAGCGCGACCTTGGATACTTGCTTCAGCAAGCGCTTCAACGCGGGCCAAGACATGCCCCGGCGCAGAACATCTCGTTCAACCCAACTCCTGCAGCCTCTGCTTTCGAAGTCTACGAAATGCGGATGGATGACCTCGCTGACAAGCATATTTTCCAGTGGGCCACGTTCTACAAGGACAACTGCGCCTTCATCTTCAAAGACGTCGTCAGTCAGTTGCCAACCATGCACGACTACACCGACGTCGAAGAACGAATCCAGCTGATCTTTTCCAACCACTCGCACGACATATTTTCAAGGGGATATTCGCGCGTGCTCGAGCGCGGACTCGCCCACGAAATCGGCCTGGCCAAATCTCTTAGGGGATTGCAGCAGTTCCTGCACGTAATCGTCGGCCTGCTCAGAGACCAAAGAGAAGGCGCACCATCGCGCGCCCAAGCGGCGATGTACTGGGACATTGCGTCGGCCATGATTACCGGCGTCCTTCTCGGATATCGACGTGTTGTAGTCGATGAGCTAGTTGGACGAGAGGTCCTTAATGACTATTTGACCGCATGGCTGCCCATGCTTGGTTTCTGCAGGGGCCGCCACGCGGTCATGTTGGCTGACCCGGGTGAGTCTGCCCTTATTGGAAGCGAGGCCGCAGTCTTTTCTTTACTTCTTGGCGTGGACCGCTGGACCTCTCAAGCCGCAACCCCTCCGGTCATGCCCAAGTACAGCAGGGTCATCATTGGCCTTAGCCGCTTGGACGTGACCTACAGTGTTGGCGTTGACCGCGTCAGCCAGGACGTTGGCGCCACGGCCTTCTTTGCCGGCCCCTTGCTACACAAGAGTGATCTTGAGAACGCCGTTGCCTTGGGCCTGACCATTGTTGCCGAACTGACTAAATCAACCAGGGAGTGGGTCGATACTAGCTGTACCCATGAGGTTGTCGATTCCTCAGATGCCCAAGGCCAGATCACTAACTTTTCCACCCTGGCCGAGACGGTGGCTGCGGCGCTAACAATGCGATCGGCGCCGGTTACCTCCCAGTCTCTCTCTGGGCGTCTTCCAAGGAACTATGCCAGTGACTTCCCTTTAGATGACCCGCTCTTCCGCGAAGGCCAGTTCGAGGTCGAGCGCCATAGCGTGAACCGCATCATCCAGGGCCTGCAGCGCGGCATCGGAGCCTATGTGTGGTGCAGCGTACGGCGCTCGGGCAAGACCACTTCTGCCGAGGCGGTGGCTGGCGCTGCCGGAGATCGAATGGTGATTGTACAAAGCATGGATCATCGCCCCAACTCACCAGAGGTTAACCTCTTGAGTTCAAGGGTGAGAATGGCATTCGAAGCTGGCAATGCCATCCCAGAGACGTTCTTTTCCGAACTGGTCAAGGATTGCGTGGTTGCTACTACCCAAGCCAATGCGCCTCGTCGCAACCTAGTGCTGATCATCGATGAGTACGAATCCCTGTTCGAGACCATCGACACTTACACGCGTAGGGATCCGGACCTGAAGGCACTGGTCTCGCTGCCACTGATCAGTCAGATGCTCGGTTTTTCGATGAAGAACACGCTCTTGTTCATGGGCCAGCGTCCAGACGCTCACATGATCCTGTTGAGCCAGAACCAGCTCAGCCCAAACGTGCGTCAGTATGCTTTCCCGCTGTTCGAACATCAGCCTGGCGCACCTTCTGAATTCGCAACCCTGGTATCGCGCGTCCTGAGCGAGAACCTGCGAGTCAACGATGCTTTCATCGAAGCGGTGTATCAGGAGACCAAGGGACATCCCTACCTGACCGTCAACGTTCTGGTCGATTTCTGCGACTGGCTGATGGAGTCAACGACATTTGAGCTTGGCGTTGAGCTGAGCGCTAAGTACTTTCATGATTTCTCCCGCGAACGCCTCGACATTGCCGCATTGAGAAACAGTCCGCACTACCGGCTATTCCACAAGATGCTTGCCGAGTTCAGCTCAGAGACAAGCCGAGAACAGGAGCCTTGGCTATACGCCGTGACCAGCATCCTCAGAGAGATCGTCAAGCGACATCCCAAGCGCATGAACTGCTCGCTGGCAGCCTTTGATCAGCTGGCCAAGCCCTATGAGGACCTGGCCAGGACGCCGGCCCGCCAGCTTTTGTCCAGTGCTGCAATGGCGAATTTTTTGCATGAAACCAATGGTGCCGTCTATGCAGGCATCCCGCTGATGGCTCGCCTTGCGGCATCGGCCACGACAAGGAGTCTCACGTGAGTGCTGTAGATGCGACTAGGGCCATCGAGCTAATTTCCAACGCAGCATGGCCGGCCGATGAGGTCTTACGGGCTTTTTGGATTCAGGTCGATGGTCCGCGCGACGGTATGGCCCAAGACATGCAAAAAGCCTTGGATCGGGAAGAGGTATTCACGATCGTGGTTCGGGATGACTCTTTTACCGTTCCCAATCGCATCTTGGCCGACATGCATCAACTCCTTGAATCACACAAGGACCTGCTTAATGTGCTCGGCGAGCGGCGCCCAGAGCGGCTCACCATCGTGGTACTGGTCAAGGAAAACTTCACCAAGGCCCAGATCGGCTCTCCAATCACCTTGCCTTCTTGGTTTCCGGTCAGGCCGGGATTGGAAACCCATTTTTTCCTAACCGATCTGTTCGGCTCACCTGAAGGAACGCTCCTCAACTGCCCAGAAGCCCGGATAGACAAAGTTGCCGAACTGGTATTTGATCTTGAAAGAGTACTGGTCAACGCACTGCAATCGCTAAATACACGGTCGGCTTCAGCGGCCAACGCCTTCATCGCCCAGCTTCCTAACAGGGATTCTCAGACAGCGTCGACGATGCTCGCGCGCTATCGCACCCACCTGACGACAGTGGCCGCCCCACGCGCCTACAGGCCAAACGCTGGCGAGACCACTAACTCATTGGTTTCGGATATGCTCAGGCTGTTCCTGTCCGTCAATGTCGATGATTTGGCGAAAGCCGCCAAGATTCTCGCAGTCCAACTGCCCAAAGACAGCAGGCTACTCAAGCCGCCCTATCTTGGCGTCATGCTTAGACCCCGCGCTTTGCTGACAACCAGCGGTAAGAACTGGTTTGCCTTACTGGTTGGCCTGTATCAGGCATATCAGCTGATGAACGCAGCAGCCCATGCCGGCGACTATGGGCATTACGCGCCCGCTCTGATTCACCACAGCAGTCGCGACCTTCAGCTTTTCCTCGAAGATGCCCAGCAGTTCTTCTGACTTGACGTCCCCCCGCCTCGAGGAGTGGGCGGGTGTAGATTCAGGTGCTGATGTTATCTTTCTTCGCCGCAAACTGCGCGGCCGCAAACTGCGCGGCGTAATCAAAGCCTGCGCTTTGCCGGATAGATCCACATCGGCTTCCTTGAAGTTCGCCCACCAGTGATACCTAGCTTAATGCGGGGCAGCCCCTTATCACTCACCGAGCGGCGATCGCCTCGCTTGGCACACGGCCACTGGCGCTGCCGGCGACTGCATGTGACGCGCCTTGGTTGCCTCCAAGAGCTGGGCGCCAGTGATAGAGCCATTGACCCAAGACTGCCGCAAGTCAGCCGACTTGCTCGAAAATGCCAAGCCTTCCAAGCGAAGGGAACCGGCTGCCTGCTCAAGCGCCTTGCCTAGTATGGCAACCTCCTCCACAGGCTTTTCGCGCCATCAGATGGCGCATATGGGCTCATCGGGGATAGACTTGTTCTATAGCCAGTCGCTGAGTCATTCATGCCAAAGATCCTCGGGCCTATCAACCTGGCTGACGTACGCGTCGGCGAGCCATATAGCAGGCAGGACATAGCCAGGGTAGGCGGTCTGCCGATACCGGATCCGGTCTTTGGCTCTGGCTGGGACACCGGTGTTCTAGAGCTTGAGAACGCGGTCCTACTCTTCGTAACTCTGCAAAAGACGTCGGCTGACGACTATGTGGACGAGTTTGATGGTCGTGAGTTCTTCTGGGAGAGCCAGAACCGGCAGACCCAGGACACGCCCGTAATCGCGAGCATCGCCAACGGCGATCAAGTTGCTCATCTTTTCGCACGCCTAAAGGGCAAGGATGGCTCCCTCGCAGAGCCCTTCATCTACTGCGGCAGGCTGGGTCGTCCCGCTATGGAGGGCAATAACCCTGTCACTTGCTTGTTCGAGGTCCTTGATTATCAGGAAAACCCTTCAGCGGCGCTCGCAGCGATCTACAACTGGCGAGCCGCGGCGGCTCCCCCTGAGAATGAGCGGCGCCAGGTAAGCTTGAAAACGAACCGAACAGGCCAGCGAGTTGGGGAGCGCAACCGTGCGAAGTACTGGCATGTGGCCGATGCGGTGGCAGCGATTGGGCCCGCTACGGTCAGCCAGATTGGCACATGGCTGGCCCAGACGTATCCGGACGAAGTGCACTCGGATCTGACTGAAAATCTTTCTCACATAACAGTGAACTCGCCAAGTCGTGTCCACTATGATCGCGCTCGGAAGAACTGGAGGAGTGACTCTGATCACCCGCGGGACCGCTTGTTCAAGTTGCCCACTACACCTGCACGCTACGAACTTTACGAGCCCGAACGGCATGGGTGGGTCGATCTCCAGAAGATAGAAGGCAGATGGAAGGTCGTTCCTTTGCAGATCAGTGAGTTCAGCAGGGCAGAATCAGAAGGGCAGCAGGCTGCCGAGCGGTCGGTTCCACCAGTAGACAGTGAACATGACGCACGAGTGTGGATTATGCGTGCCGTTGCCCTGCGTCGCGGACAAAATGGGTTTCGTGAGAGCCTTCTTAGTGCCTACGAAAATACCTGCCCGATTTCCGGGTGTCGGACTGTGAGCGTTCTTGAGGCTGCTCACATCTTGCCCTACAAGGGCGATCATACGAATCGCGTTGATAACGGCCTTCTGTTGCGTTCCGATCTCCATACGCTCTTCGATCTAGGTCTGCTTTGGATTGATCACGACATGCGAGTAAGGCTGTCACGTGAGTTGCTTGGTGGTGATTATGCGACTTACGAAGCACTTCCTCTACGACTCCCGAAGCATCAAAGTGATCGGCCCAATCCAGATCACCTCGCTGCCCACGCCAGCCTGGCCGATGGAAGGGCTCTGGTGAGCCAGAGGTCTGAATTAATGGCCGGCCAAGCACTAGCGGTGCAGAGTTAGTCCGGGATTAGATTGCTACGTGGGATCTCGCGATGAGGTCGCCTGGGACGCGTCTATCTATCAGCAGGATGGTGGGCGGCGAATAGGGGGCGAGCGTCCCCAAGACCACCAGTCCAGCCGTTCCAACTCATAGTCCGCAGCGAACTCCATCGCGGCCTGCTCTCCAGGCAGATCTACATACCGCAGCAGAGTGGCTTCGTCCGCCCCCGCATCCGCATATCCGATAGCGAAGTACCTCCGCAGCGTCGCATCAAACGCAGCCAGCCAAGCTACATCACCCCCCCACCACCCACTCAAAAAGCCTCCGCCCGCAGTCGAATCCCCAGCGTCTTCATCACGCTCAACACCGTAGCGAAGTTCAGTGGCTGTCTGCTGTTCAACTGCTGGCGCAACGTCTCGCAGCTCAGGCTGCGCTTCCCTCCCGCCACGCCAACCCCACGCATCTCCGCGATGAGCAGCAACGCTCTCACAACGTCGTCTGCATCTGCATCACGCAGGTAGAGCTTGCCATTCAAAAATGCCGCCATCTCGGTCGCACGCTCAGGTGCCAGCGGGCCTGTTTTGTCATTGGCCCGGGTCAAGCTTCACCCCGCACGTCATGCGAAGGCCTCGCCAGCGCACGTCCGGCCACGATCAGCCCTTCCAGCAGATGATCGCTAAGCATCGCGTCCGTGTCGCGATCGCGCCGCCCAATGTGCGCCGCGTGCAGCACCTCCAGGATTGCGTCCAGCCCCTGCAACGTGCGAACAGATACGAAAACGCTCTCCTCCGTGCACGCCAGTGATTTATCGGCAGAGCGGGTCCATGTCCCACTGCTCTCGGACTCGATACTTTCGCTAGCCTCCATCGACAACTTTGACAATCGCGCAGCTGCTGGGTTGTCCTCGTCGTACTGCTCCAGCCTCCGCTCCAGCTTCTCGATGAAGTAGGGCGGCACATCATGGAAGGCGTCACCCAGCAGTGCACGCAGGCGCGCGGAACTGAGAGGGTATTGGGACATCGGTAGACCTCGCTTGGCTTGAGGCCACCTACGCCAAAGCGCAAGGTGGCGGGCGATGCGGGTTGGCATACCGGGCGAATAGACCGAAAAAGACCGGCGGATCAAGGATCCCCACGCATCACCCGCCGTATAACCGATGGGCAATGCAGTGCATTCTCCGCCGTGCCCAAAGGGCAAAACAGAGTCCAAAGTCTAATTCGCTATCAGGATGCCAATCCCGGCTGGTGATCTTCGCCACCAGCAGGGTCATCGTGCGTGGGGCCAAGTACCCGCGTCCATGAGGAAAATTGCGGAGTTGCTCGAGATCGATCAGTCGAAGACGTCTGAAGAGTGCCCCCAGATCATGCATATGCCCCATCAGGAATAGTGCGCTGGAAGGCTGCCACTGCCCTTCGCCCCGGGGTAGAAAACGACAGCAGCCCATGGTTGGCGCGGGCTAGACCGAAGCCGGTACGGCTTGTTGAGGTGTCTCTCGCATGGTGCATGGGACGAGGGTTGGCAGCTTTGCCTGGTACAGGCCAAAGAACTCCTGCGCAGGTGCTGCAGGATCATGCTGGCAGGTCTCAGCCTGTGCGACTACGTCGGGCTAGCTTCATGAGTCCTCACCACCTGCCCAAACAAGATGAGCGAAAAGAAGACAGAAGCTGCTGTTATTAAAGAGCTGATCGGTATTTTCGAGAAAATGGCATCGCCCTCTACTCTCCCGCGAGAGAAGAAGGTCCCCGATTGGGTCCATGCATCGGAGCGCTGGATTCTTCGGGTCTACATTGCGGTAACGATTGGTTACATCTTGCTTGCGTTCGCGGCAAAGCTGTTTTCCTTTCAGGAGGCGGCGCAAAATTGGATCTATCGGGGTATTGCCGCTTCAGTTGTGCTGGGCTTCGCATTGATCGTGGTCAGCGTCATCTCGCTCGTGGTGGAGGTCAGGTCCTCGAAGGAGAGGAAGCATGCAGCCATCTTTGATCGAATGGAGGCCGAGGCACGGGAGAACTGGGAAGTGATCGCACGCTTGCGGGCATACCCTCGGGTGCTCGTCAGCTACGCGTTTGCGCAATACACCAGCCAGTGGGAGGCGATGGGCGTGCGCATGAGCCTGGTGACGGGGGACGTCCTGCGTCTTGGCGTCGTGCCTGCACTTGCCGCAAGCGCCGGTACTGCAGCGACGCTCGCCAAGCAGGATTCGAACGTCTACCTGTGGGCGCCTATTGGCCTGGCTGCGCTTGCCTACATCATGGCATTCATTGCAATTGCATCGCGCGAGCGTGTCCGGCAGGTGGGCGATACCGTCAGCTATCTCCTTCGCGAATGGGAAGTCCTGCGACCTGCAGCCAGCAAGGATGCTCCTGTGGCCAAGCTTGCCACGTTGGACCAAACCAACTTTATTGATACCGATGCGGGCTTCAATCTGGTGCCCCAACCGACGACGTCCCATGATGCTAGTGCGAGAGCCTGATCAAGCGACACCACCCACAAGAAAGGCCCGTGCATCGCTGCACGGGCCCCTCGGTTATACGCAGGCCACGGTCAGAAGTCGTAGCGTGCGGTGAAGCGGAAGTAACGCGGCGGGGAGTAGTTCAGCTCCTGGCCGTAGGTCGGGTTGTAGTCGGCTGCGCCGCGGTATGGGCTGGCCGCATAGCGCGAGTTGTAGCTGCCGGCAACCTGGCGGTTCAACACGTTGATCACGTCCGCCTGCAGGGTGAGGCCTTCCAGCCAGGTGGGGGTGTAGGCCACGTTGAGGCCCAGGTTGAACGTCCACGGCGTGGTGCCGTGCGAACCGCGCGGCGACGGGCCGTAGTCGCCCGACGGTGCCACATAGTTCGCGCTGGACGGGTCGGTGCCAGTGCCCGGCAGGCCGCAGTACCAATAGTAGGAACCGTTGTACAAGCCCGGGTCCGGCGTCGGGTACATGCTGGTGCAGTTGCGCGGCCGTCCTTCGGCCACGGTCAGCGTGCCACCCACGCGCCATTCCGGGCTCAGCTTCAGGTAACCGAAGGCCTTCAGCTGGTGCGCGCGGTGGTTCGGCAGCAGGCCGTTGGCACCTTCCATCAGCTGCGGCAGGTCCCAGTCCTGGGTGACCGACACGTCAGCCTGGCCACCGGTGCCGGTATCCAGGTCGGAGTTCAACTGGCCTTCGGTGTTGCCGTAGTTGCGCGAGAACGTGTACTCCACCTTGCCGTACCAGTTGTCGGTACGCTTTTCCAGGAACAGGTCCAGTGCGTAGTACTTGCGCTTGAGCTTGGGCAGGCCCAGGTCGGCGGCGGAGTAGTGCACCTGCTGCAGGCTGCCATCATCCTGTTCCTGCCAGAACGTATTGCCTTCGCCCGGGTTGAACAGGAAGCACGAGCCGCCCAGCGCGTCAGTGCAGGTATCGTCGATCGCACTCTTCAGTTCGCGATAGGTGAACTTGGCGCCCCACACGGTATCGGGGGTCAGCTGCTGCTCCAGGCCGACGATGTATTCGTCCTGGAAATGCGACTTGATGTCCACCGCTGCCAGCGTGCGCGGGTTCGGCGCTTCGCCGCATTCGCGGTTGGACGACACCACGTTGCCGGTGCAGGTATAGCCCAGGCTGGCATCCACCGGAATGGAGTTGAGGCCGGTCGGCGCGCCGGTGACCGGGTCCACGCCGGTATAGGTGAAGTATTCACTGGTGATCAGCGAGCCCGACGCGGCGCGCACGGCAACGTTGTTGGGCATGGCCAGGTGGTAGCGGCCGGCGTTGGCAAACAGCTTCAGCGATGAATCGCCATGCACGTCCCACACCGCGCCCAGGCGCGGGGCCAGCTGGTGGCGCTGGCTGATGTACTTCTCGCCGGTGCCGGTGAAGTTGCTGAACTGCTCGTTGCGCAGGCCCAGCGACAGCAGCACGTTGTCGGTCACGCGCCAGCGGTCTTCGATGTACTGCGCGGCCTGTTCGGTCTTCGGCTGCGCCAGTTGGGTGCTGTAGTAGCGGTAGACGTAGTAGCCCTGTGCGCCCAGGCCACCGGCGCTGGCGGCGGAGCCGACGCCGTGGGACGGGTCCAGTGCGGTGGTCGGGTTGGTGGAACGGCCATACGTCCAGCCATAGCCGCCCGGGTAAGTGGTGCCGGTCAGCGATTCGGCATCCTGGCGGTCGTAGCCCAGGCGGATTTCATGGTTGCCCAGCTGCCAGGTCAGGTCGATGCGGCCGCCTTCGGTCTTGTCGAATGCGCCGTCGGTGGCAACGCGTGTACTGGACGTCTGGCAGCTGTTGTACTCCAGGCCCGGTGCACGCGCGGTGCTGCCCACGCTGATGTAGGGGCAGGTTGGATCGTAGTTGAACAGGTCCTGCGAGTGCTTGACCTTCTGCTGGCCGTACAGCGCGGACAGGGTCAGGTTGTCGGTCAGGCGGCCGGTGTACTTGCCCACGTACAGCTTGGAATCTTCCTTGGTTTCCACGCCACCGTTCTGCACGTTGCCGTGCTCGAAGTTGTCGTAGCTGAAGGCGTAGTAGTCCGCGTCGTACTTGGTGACATCCGAAACGCCGGTGAACTCCAGCGTGTGGTTGTCGGTGATGTTCCAGTCCACCTTCGCCGTCCAGCGCGGGTACTCGTAGTTGTATTCGTTCCAGGCATTGTTGAGGTTGGCCGCGGTCGCATTGGTGGCGTAACGCACGCTGCTGCCATCGGTCTTGGCGAACTCACCGTTGACGAAGAAGAACAGCTTGTCCTGGATGATCGGGCCGCCGACGTACGCGCCGGTGGTCTGCTGCCAGGAGCTGTTCTTGTTGCGGTAGGTGTAGAGCTTGCCGTCGGTCTGGTAGTTCTCGCCGCGCGGATCGTCGGCGGCGAAATGGCCGGTGTTCGGATAGTTGGTGTTGCGTGCCGAGGCGCGCAGCGATTCCGGCGTCCAGATGGTGTACGCGCCGGCCGTCCATTCGTTGGAACCGCGACGGGTGACGATGTTGACCACGCCGCCGGTGGAGCGACCGAACTCGGCACCGTAGCCACCGGTGAGCACCTGCTGCTGGGCGATGGACTCGTACGGCAGGGTGGTGGAGCCGATGCTGCTGAGCGGGTTGGTCACCGCGTAGCCGTTGATGTAGTACGCGTTTTCCGATGCTGCCGAACCGCCGAAGCTGGGCGTGCCGCTGTAGCTGCTGCTGGCCACCGCACCCGGTGCCAACAGGGCCACGGCGGTGATGTCGCGCGGAACCGGCAGGTTGCGCAGGTCTTCATAGCTGAACACCGTGCGGGTGTCGGTCTGGGTGACGTCCACCGACGCCAGCGACGGTGCGCGCACCACGATGCGGTCCAGGTTCTGCGCATCGCCGGTGCCGCCGAAGGACACTTCGGTGCCGCTGGAAATGTTGACCGCCACGGCATCCTGGGTGCTGACGGCAACGCCGCCGCGACGCAGCTCCACCGCGTACTGGCCGTTGGGCAGGTCCGAGGCGCGGTAGCGGCCGTTGCTGTCCACCTGCAGCGTGCGGCTGGCGCCGGTGCCGAGGTTGCGCACTACCACGGTGACATCCGGATCAGCCGGAGCCTGGCCGTAGATGTAGCCTGTTACGGATTGGGCATGGGCCACCGAAAACAAGCAGCCAGACAATGCCGTCGCCAGCGCCGCACGGCGCCAGGATATGTTGTGCATGGGGGGTCTCTCTCGATGTATGGGGGGAGCAGAGGTGCGTCAGGCCCGTTCAAGCAACCTGTAACCCGATATAAACAAAAGCTGAATAATATTGCAATGCACCATGAATGATTTTTTCATCTAATCTTGACTTTCAGGTGCATGAGGGATGCAAGTCCTTGATTTCAGGGCGCCCACATCGCCCCGGGCCACGCCCGCCGCTGCCCGCTTCCCGCTGCCCGCTGCCCGCTGCCCGCTTCCCGGTAGAGCGGGTCCATGACCCGCTTTGGATGCCGGCTGAGGAGCAGGTTGCCACCGCTTCCTGAATCATCGATGCTCCCGCTTTCGGCCGCGCGAACCCGCTCGACCGTCAGCGCCCAGGGGACAACATGGATGGCGTCGTAGACAAACTGCTGTCTTTACAGAATGGGCGCTTGTTGCTGCCGTTCCTGATCATCGTCGTGATCTATTTCGGGGTTAAAGGCATTGCCGGCCTGCATCAGTCGCGTACCAGCACGCGTCGCGAGTTTCTGGAACTGATGAAGGACCACGCCGCGAAAGATGACCTTTGGCTCTCGGTGGCGGTACGCCATCAGTTCGGCGCCTACCTGCCGGTTACGCTGATCCGCCACCTGCTGGGGAGCAAGCAGCCAGCGCGAGCGCTGCTGGAGGTGAGCGAAGCGTGGGAGCTCATCGACATGGATGATCAGACAGGAGAACTGCGCTGGCGCCGAACGCGGCACGACAGCCGGGGCAAGCGTAAGTGGATAGCACGTGGCCACCTGCTGGCCTATTTCATTACAGCATTCTGCTCAATGATGCTGGCCTACCTGCTGGTCACGTCCCGAGCGCCCATTACGGATTCTCCCGTCTGGTGGCTGTGGGTATCCATGGGGGCTGGCTACGCTTTGTGGTCCATCCATCGGCGCGAGCTGCTGAAAACGAGCAGTCAAGCGCTTGAACGATGGGTTGGATTGAGCTGACGCATTCCTTCGATCAGTTGACCCTACCTGTCCCGCTTCCAGCTCAGCCCCGCCGCCACTGCCAGTGCGCCCGCCATGGCCAGCGAGGCGATGGCAAAGCCGGATCGAACCTCGCCCGCGCTTGAGCCATCCGGTGCGAGCGCGAAGAACAATCCGCCAATCAGTGCCACGGATACTGCGGCGCTGATCTGCAGCGTGGCGCTCACCAGCCCGGCCGCGAGCCCGGCCCAACGCGCATCCACATGGTCCACGCTCAACCGCACCAACGCGGGCAGCGCGATGCCCTGGCCCAAGCCGATCAGGAGCAGCGGCACGGGAAGCCAGCGCGGTGCGTCCGCAAAGGCCAGGGCTGCTGCCATCACCAGCCCCACCACTTCCAGCGCCATGCCACATGACGCCGTGCGTGGGCCAGTCCATCGTGCGATACGTGGGCCGCTTAGCGGGCCCAGCAGCAGGCCCACGCCGAGCGGCAGGATGGCCAGCCCCGCTGCAAGTGCATCGTGGCCCAATCCGGCCTGCTCATAGATGGCAAACACCAGGAAGAATGCGGCAAGGGCGTAGAAGAAGAACGTCGCCAGCAGGCGGCGCTGCAATCCACGCGTTGCCAGCAGTGAGGGCAGCACCAACGGCGTGCGGCCTGCCTGCTCCTGGCGCTTCTCGTAACGCCAGAAGTTGAACAACAACGGCACGCTCAGGGTCAGCAAGGCAATGCACCACCACGGCCAGCCATGCTCGCGTCCTTCGATCAACGGCACCACCAACGCCAGCAGCCCGGTCGCCAGCAGGAAGGCACCCGGCACGTCCAGCCGGGCGGAACGTTCTGCCCGGCTTTCGCGCAGCAGCGCCAGCGCCGCTGGCACGGCGAAGGCGATGATGGGCAGGTTGATCAGGAAGATGCTGTGCCAGCCGAGTCCGAACGGATTGGCCGCTACCAACAGGCCGCCCAGCAGTTGCCCGCCCACGGCAGCAAGCCCGAACGTCGCGCCATACAGGCTAAGCGCGCGGCCCTTTTCGCTGGCCGGGAACATGGCGTGGATCGACGCCAGCGACTGCGGCGCCATGATGGCCGCGGATATTCCCTGCAACAGCCGCCCGGCCACCAGCACGCTGGGCGAGGTGGCCATGCCGCACAACGCGGAGGCCAGGCCGAAGCCCAGCATGCCGGCCACGAACACGCGCTTGCGTCCATACAGGTCGCCCAGGCGACCGCCCAGGATCAGCGTGACGGCATAGGCGGCCGCGTACACCGACACCACCAGTTGCGCGACATCCGACGAGGCACGAAGGTCGGTGCGGATGACCGGCAACGCCACGTTGACGATGAAGAAATCGAGCGGCGGCAACAGCGTGCCGGTCAACAGCACGACCAGCGCGAGCCAGCGGCGTGAGTCCGGAGCCACTTGCCCAGGCAAGCCGGGCACGGGCGTGCTGTTCGTGTTCATCACCGACGGGGGAGGGCTTGATATGTACCGGGCGGTACATTAGTCAGGCGTCCATCAGGATGTCAATTCTTTTGTATCGATTGGTTCATTAATGCGCGCGCCGGGGGATCCAGCGCCGACGCTGCCCTGTTGGAGCAGCCTGGCCAGTCTTGGAGATTGGGTCAGCGTGCTGCCATGGCAGAGTCCGCCAGCATCGCATCGGCGATATCCAGCATCGCGCGCAGGCGGTCCATGTGCCGCAGGTCGTGGTGGTAACCCACCCATACATCGCGCGCCGGTGGTTGATCCTGCGTGTCGATGCGCTGCAATCCCGCCACTGCATCGCCCACTGGCCGTGGCAACACGGCAATGCCCATGCCGCGTACGCACATCTGTGCCTGGACGGTTCGGCTGGTGCTGGTGAAGGCGCGCCGTGAGTGCGGGAACCTATCAAGCACCCAGGCGACATCAGGGAAGTGGGATTGCGCGGTATTCATGAGGATCAGCCCTACCGATGCCGGATCCTCCTGCGCTGCACGTGCGGTTTCGGCCGAACCATAAAGGCCGTACGGAATGCTCATCAGCCGGCGCTGGACGATATCCGGTTCGCTGAAGGGCACGATGCGAAAGGCCACGTCGGCATCGCGACGTGAGAGGTCGAGCAATCGGTAGCTTGCGATCACCTCTGGCACGACGGCGGGATGGCGGCGCCCCAGTTCGGCCAGCACGGGGGCCAGCACATACCCGGCGAACCAGTCCGCCGAGGATATCCGCAGGATGCCCTCGAGGCGTCCGTGGCTGCCGGCCAGGCGCCTTTCCATGGACAGCGCGGAGTTCTCCATGGATTCGGCCAGTGCCAGCACGGCGTCTCCGGCGTCGGTGAGCACCAGCCCGTCCTTGGTCCTGCGGAACAGCGGCTGCCCGGCTTCCTCTTCCAGCGCCTTTATCCGCCGCCCCACCGTGGGATGGCTGACACCCAGGCGCCGGGCCGCCTCCCCGAGGGATCCGCCCCGGGTTGCCGCCAGGAATATCCGGACGTCGCTCCACTCCATGCCCTGGCTGCCCGTTCAAAAATGTACGAACAATATGCAGGAATGAAAGTTCTCAAACAATCCTGTGGGTATCACCCTGTCAGTCTCCCACTGGCCCATACCGGGCCAACCTGATCTGGAATCCCAAGACATGAGCAAGCTGGAAGGCAAGGTCGCCATCGTAACGGGCGCTTCGAAAGGCATGGGCGCGGGCATCGCCCGCCAACTGGCAGCCGACGGCGCGAAGGTGGTCGTCAATTACGCGTCGAGCAAGGCGGGCGCAGACAAGGTCGTCGCTGATATCGAAGCCGCAGGCGGCGAGGCGGTGGCGGTGGGCGCGGACGTGACCAACAAGGCGCAGGTGGACGCGCTGGTCCAGGCGGCCATCGACACCTTCGGGCGGCTGGACATCGTGGTGAACAATTCCGGCGTGTACGAGTTCGCCAGGATCGAAGACACCACCGAAGCGCTCTATCGCAAGCAGTTCGACATCAATGTCCTTGGTCCGCTGCTGGTCATCGGCGCGGCTGCGCCGCACCTGGGCAAGGGGGCAAGCATCATCAACATCAGTTCGTTCGTCACCCGCGTCCTTCCGGCTGAGAGTGCCATCTACACCGGCTCGAAGGGCGCGGTGGATGCCATCACCGGGGTGCTGTCGCGCGAGCTGGGCCCGCGCGGCATCCGTGTCAATTCGGTGAACCCCGGCCTGATCGAAACCGATGGCACCCACGCGGCCGGAGTCATCGGATCGGACTTCCATGCCTGGAACGAGGGCCAGACACCATTGGGCCGCATTGGCCAGGTACGCGACATTGCACCGATCGTTGCCTACCTCGCATCGGATGATGCGGGTTGGGTATCGGGCGAGCTGATCCTGGGGTCAGGTGGGATGCGTTGACGTTGCCAGCGCGTTGGCCTGGTTGGCCTCGTATATCTGGTTGGCCTGGTTGATCCACTCTGCCCATTGCGGCCACGAGTGCACATGCGTGCTTTCAAATAAGCGCATCGCCACATTGTCCTCATGCAGTGCATCCAGCAGCGGTGCCAATGTCGGATGGCCGGCTGTCGTGGTGTAGCTGAGCGACAGCAGCGTACCCATTCCGGAAAGGTACGGCTCCCTCGCGGCGGTGATGCTGCTGGTGCCATGCTGGTCGATGTCCATGCGTTCCAGCGCATTTACATGTGCCTTCAACCAGTTCATCAGTGCCGTGCGAAGGGGCAGCATGGCCTCGGGTGTATGCAGGTACCGGGCGAAGGGCCGTTGGGCAGCCAGGTGTGATGGGTGGGTATCGTGTGCGAGCTGCTGTATGTGCGTTGTCGTGCCACCCTGCGACGAGGCATGTGCAATGAGTGCCTGCTTGAACTGGCGCCATGCAACGCGCAGGTCCCATGAAAGGACGTTGAACGTGTGCTGTTCCTGCTCACTGATGGTGCCCGGCGCTGCCGACACCGGCGCGGGTGGACGTGCGTCGTTGCCCTGCAAGGGCATCAGGTGTGTGTCCAGCATATGGTGCGCCGCCACGTGTCGCTGAAGCCACTCCTGCGTGCACGGCAGGACCCTGACATACCCCGGGGGCGGGGTGGGGCGTTGCGTGGCAGGTGGCACCCTGACAAAGCCTGGCGGTGTATCGGAACGTTGCGTGGCAGGTGCCTCGGCCGGTGGGTGCGCCTGCCGTGGCAGGGGTTCGTTGGTCACCTGTGGCGGTGCCGCCAATGATCCCGCCGCCCGGATCATCGCCTGGGTCGTCGCCAGCGTCCGGTGCAACGGCAGAGACAAGGGCAGGGAGAACGACAGCTGCGATGGCGCGGTCGTGCTTGGAGGGTTCAGGGGCATTGTTCGCTCCGCATGTCTGCAGTGCAGCCATTTCATACCAAGCAGCGGCCGATGCCCTTCAGAAACCGCTCGTTGCCATCATCGCGGACATGGGAGCAGATGCTGCGGCGCAACCCAGCTCACGCCATCAGCCCACGGATGCACACGATGGCGATGACGGCGAATATCGCGATCCATATCACGCGCGTGAGGCGGTTGCCTTTCGGATTGGGCATCGTCTGCTGCTCCCAGTCTGTCTGCAACCGGAAGAATACACCGGGTTCCTGCGCGACGTGGCCAGGCATGGCGTGCCGGCACGTTGATATCAGCGGAACGTCAACGTCAGCCTTAGATAGCGCCCCAGCGGGTCATCCAGCCCAGGCACCAGGGTGCCGTTGTCGGGGATGTAGTTCACCGGTTGCGCATCGAACAGGTTGTGCACGTCCAGCGCGGCGCTGAAGCGCGGGCCGAATGATCGGCCCAGGTGCAGGTCCCAGCGCAGCTGGTCCGGATTACGGCAATGGCCGTCGTCATGCTGGCCTGCCGGGCACGGCTGCTCCGGCAGCCAGGCAAGGGTGGAACCCCGGTAGTTGGCGCGCAGTGCGATGTCCCAGCGTGGGTCCTGCCATTGCACGCCCAGCGTGCCGGCGGTATCGGGCGTGGAATATCCCAGCAGGTCCATCGTGGTGCTGTTGCGGCGGAAGCGCCGTAGTTCCTGCTGGTGCAGTGCATCCACCGTGAAGCGCCATTGTCCGCTGTCCACCTGGCCGATGCGGTAGTCGCCGCGCAGCACCCAGTTGCGCGACACCGTGCGCCCCAGGTTGTCGAAGGACAGGCGCACGCCCTGCAGGTGCCCGCTGCCGTCCAGGCTCCAGGTGGCGCTTTCCCAGCTGGCGTCTTCCGGACGCAGCGCCAGGATCTCGTTGCGCAGCTCCACCACGTTGTGGGTGAGCGTGAGCGACAGCGCATCGTTGGGTGTCCAGCTGGCGCCGAGTGAATGGCTGCGTGCGGTTTCCGCGGCCAGCGTCGGGTTCTCTGCCACCTGCACGTCCACCATGCAGCCCTGTGCCGTTTCAAGCGTGCAGGGGGGCAACGCGGGTGATGCCCGCAGCGTGCGCATGCCGAAGTAGGCCGGTGGACGGCGGCGCTCGAACAGGCTGGGCGCGCGATAGCTTTCGCCGCTGGACAGCAGGAACGACCAGCTGGACGAGGGCGTCCAGCGCAGGCCGGCGCGGGGAGAAAAATCGCGATAGCGGCCGTCGCGGTCCCAGCGGGCGGCCAGGTCCAAGCGCAGGCTGCGCGCCAGTGGCAGCCCAAGTTCGGTATAGGCGGCATTGGACTGCCGCGACAACTGCCGCTGTTCCACCGGCAGGGCCAGCGCCAGTTCGCCCTTGCCCAGCAGCGCATCCGGGCGGGCGGTCCAGGTTTCCCGGCGCAGGTCGATGCCGCTGGCCAGCTGTGCGTTGCCCCCTGCCAGCGCGAACAGATCGCGTTGGACGCCCCACCACGCCTGCCATTGTTCGGTTCGCCCACGGTTGTGGATGGTCGGGAACAACTGTGCGGCCAGTTGCGGTGGCAGTTCGGTGAAACCGGGAATGAAGCCTTCCCGCAGCGCGTCCTGCAGGCGCGCGCTGTGCACGGTGCCTTTGGTGGACAGGTGGACCTGGCTGCGCTGCCGGCTGAGGCCGGCTTCCCAGTGCCGGCCGGGCTGGTCGCGGCCGAGGCCCACGGCCAGGTCTGCCTCCAGCGCACGTACGCGGGTGCGCACGCTGCCGGCTTCCTGGAACACGTGGTTGATCACCATCCCGTTGCGGAGGTTCAGGCCGACGGCGGTGGGGCCGAGTTCCAAGCGCTGCAACGTCTGGCTGGCGCGCGCTTCGGCATAGGCATAGTGGCCCTGTTCGCCTTCGTGGCGGAAGCGTGCATACAGGGCTGCGGCGGTGGAGGCCGGTTGCAGCGAACGCGCGCGTGCGCTGTCGAACCAGCAGCCGTCGTCATCCTTGCGCAGTGGCGCGCCGCACAGGGGGGCGGGCACGTAGTAGCCGTTACCGGTGAGCAGGCCGATGGGGTAGGGGCTGTCGTTGGCATTCCAGGCGCGACGGTGGCCGGCCACGTGCTCTGCGCGCAGCAGGTCGGCACCGATGAACCAGCGGTCGCCACTGCGCGTGGTGCCGCCGGTGGCCGCCTGCAGCCGGTTCTGCGCGCCATCGCCATGGCTGCTGGTGCCGGTCTGGAGCATGGCTTCGGGGCCATCGGCGTGGTCGCGCAGGATGATGTTGACCACGCCGGATATCGCATCCGCACCGTAGATGGCGGACGCGCCGCCGCGCACCAGTTCGATGCGTTCGACGAAGCTGAGCGGGATGCCGCCCAGGTCGGTCAGTGCGCCTTGTTCCAGCGACACCATCGGGTAGCGCGGCAGGCGCCGGCCGTTGACCAGGAACAGGGTGGCGCGTGGCCCCATGCCATCCAGGCTGGTGGTGGCCGCCGCGCCCATCGGCAGGTACATCGAATCGCCACTGCGTGCGCTGCTCAGTGGCGAATGGCTGTTCATGCCCGGGAGCTGGCGCAGCAGGTCGTACAGCGAGCCATGGCCGCTGCGCAGGATGTCCTCGCGTTCGATCACCGCCAACGGCAAGGTGGTCTGCACGCTGGTGCGCGGCAACCGGCTGCCGGTGACCTGCAGGGTGGGCAGCGCCACCGAGGCGGGGCCGGTGGCTGCGGCAACGGCCGGCGTTGCTGGGGTGGGTGGCTTGGGCGTGGCCGGCGCAGGCGCGGCTGCCTGGCGGCGCACCACGTAGACGCCGGGCGTGCCGTGCAGCACTTTCACCGGCAGGCCCTGCAGCAACTGCTCCAGTGCGGCGTCCGGGGCATGCCGTCCGTGTACCCCGCGCGAGCGCAGGCCGCTCAGTTCGGCGGCATCGAACAGCAGCGCCTGGCCGCTGCGCTGCGCCCACTGCTGCAACGCGTCGGCCAGCGGCTGCGTGCCGATCTGGTAGTCCAGCGGCGGCGTCCGGGCTTCGCCGGCGATGCTGCCGCCGGCAAACAGCATCAGGCACAACGCTCCGCGGTGGAAGCGATGCAGCAGCGTGCCGGGCGCGGGAGGTGCCACGGCTGGATCAGTGCGCGCGCTGCAGGACCAGCGCCCCATCGCTGCGTGGATGCCCTTCGATGGCCCAGCCCAGCTGCAGCGCCTCCAGCAGTGCCTGCTGGTCGCCGGCGCGGAAGCGGCCGGTGAACGCCAGCGCGGCAAGCGATGGATCGGTGATGACCAGTGGCGTGGCGGTATAGCGGTTCATCTGTTCGGCCACTGTCTGCAACGGCGTGCCATCGAATACCAGCGTGCCCTGCAGCCAGGCCTCGGCGCTGCCTGCCGGCAATGGCGGCCCGGTTTCGATGCGGCCGGTGGGCAGCACCTGCAACTGCTCGCCGGGTTTCAACACTTTCTCGCTGGCCTGTGCGCCTGCGCTGGTAACAGCCACCGCGCCTTCCAGCAGTGCCACGCCGATGCGGCCATCGACGAAACGTTCCACCTGGAAGGTGGTGCCGATATCCACGATGGTGCTGGTGCCGGCCACTACCCGCAGGGGCTTGGTCGACGGTGCCACCTGCAGTTGCACGCGTCCGCGTTCGATGTCGATGTGCCGCTTGCGCCAGCCCACGCGCGTGGTCAGTGCGCTGCCGGCATCCAGGGTGGCCACGCTGCCGTCGGCAAGGGTCTGCAACTGCGGCACGCGGCTGTCGTTGGCAACCCGCTGTGGGGTGGGGAGGCCATCGAGCACCAGCAACGCACCCAAGCCCAATGCCAGGCACAGCCCGGCGGCGGCTGTTGCGGCGCGCGGCAGCAGCCGGCGGCGCGCTGCTGCCGGTGCGTGCCGGATGGGGGCTGGTTGGGGCGGGGTGGCCACGCGTGCGGCGGCGGCGCGCAGCCACGGGTCATTGGCATTGGCCGCGGTGTGCAGGTGCAGGGCCTCGGCTTCGGCCCAGGCGTGCAGGTGCGCGGGGTCTTCGGCCAGCCAGTCTTCGAACGCGTCGCGTTCGGCGCTGCTGCAGTCCGCGGCATCCAACCGTGCCACCCATTCGCTGGCACGGGCAAAGACAGCTGCGGCCGTGGTTGCTGCCGGCGATGCATTTCCGTGGTTGCTCATGGTGTACCTCCATCCTTGCCGGATGCGCCCGGCCCCAGGTCTTCGCGCAATCCCTGCAGTGCACGGGCGATGTGTTTTTCCACGGTCTTGGCGGTGATGCCGCAATGCCGGGCGATCTGCGAATAGCTCATGCCGGTGATGCGGTTGAGCAGGTAGACCTCACGGCAGCGCTCGGGCAGCCGGGTCAGCGCTTGCCGAAGCCTGCCCAGCATCTGTTCGGATTCGGCATGGTGCAGCGGATCCGGGCCGGCGGCGCGCGGTTCGTCCGCCATGCCCTGGTCGGCCAGCGACAGGTGCTGGCGCACGTGCGGCGAGCGTCCGCGGTCGGCCAGGCGGTTGCGCGCGATGCGGTACAGCAGCAGGCGCAGCTCATCCAGCGGGTGCTGCTGGTAGCGCATCAGTCGTTCCATGCTGTCCTGTGCGATGTCCTCGGCGTCTTCGGGGCTTGCGCCACGTGCGCGCAGGAAGGCGCACAACGGCACGCGCTCTTCGCGCAGGAAGGCGGCGAAGGCCTCCGGTACCCGGGGCAGCGCAGGCGTGCTGCGGATCAAGGGAGACGGAGTGGACAGGGGGCACCTCGGACTGCGCGCGACAGCTGGAATCCCCGAGTTTTACGCAATGCCGGCCGCAGGGGGAAGTGTGCAACGGCCGGGGCGCATAACATGAACGCATTTAGAAATTATTTCAGGCAGAAGACGGGGGAGGTTGGTGCGCTGAACCGTTGAGTAAGTGTTCCGCATGGTGCGGACCTTGGTTTCAACGGGGAACAACGAATGAAGCAATCGGTGCTGAGTGTCGCGTTGGCAGGCCTTCTGGGCGCGGCCGCGATGGGAGCTGCCGCGGATGCGGCGGCAATGGGATTCCACATCAACGGGGACAAGGTGTTCCTCAGCGGCGGCGTGACCTATGCCGACGTGGTGGCGCTGCCGGCGCTGCTGGCCAAGGCGCAGGCTGAAGGGCACCAGATCCGTGAGGTGGTGCTGCGCACCTCCAACGGCGGTGCGCTGGTCAGCGGTGAATACCTGCAGGCCGTGATCCGCACCGCAGGCCTGGACACCATCGTGTCCGGCCATTGCATCTCGTCCTGTTCGATCATGCAGTCCGGCGGCGTGCAGCGCTACATGGCCGGCGACCTGCCCACCGTGGATTCGGTGCAGATCCATGCGGCCAGCAGCGGCGGACGGGTGATCTACTCGCCCTCGCCGCGCATGACCGGCATCTACACCCGCAACTACGGCGGTGGCATGGACAGCAACCTGCTGCACAAGGCCATGTTCGAAGTGGTGCGGCCGAATGGGCTGCTGGTGTTCAGCGACCCCAGCCGCACCACTGGTGATTCGGTGAGCTTCGATCCGGATGGCAGCGGCGCCAACCGCGAGACCTTTCCCGGCCAGGACATCTTCAACAACAACATCATGACCGCGCAGGGCTACCACGACCCGGGCGATACGCTGCATGTCACTGCCGATGCCAGCGGGGACATCAACCCCGGTTACCTGCGCACCGGCAAGTTGCTGCAGGCCTTCGTGGACGATGACTTCGCGCGCTGGGACGACGACAACTACCAGACCACCTACATCAACCTGGCCCAGTCGATCTACAACGCGTCCGGTGACGGACCGCAGGGCATCGGTGCCGGCTCGATCCAGGATTACCTGGGTGATCCGGAAATGCAGGCGCTGCTGCTGTCCAAGCTGCGGTTGGACGAGCTGGATGCCAGCGTGCTGGACGATTCGGCCGGCGTGATCCGGGTATCCAACGGCGCGGTGTGGCAGACCGCTGCCACCACCGGCGCTGATTACATGCTGGTGGAAGACGGCACCATCGCGCTGGAGGGCGGTGCGCTGCGCGCAGCCGAAGTGCGGGTGCAGGCCCCCGGGGTGCTGGTGGGCCACGGTGACATCGCCGCGCCTACCCTGGACCTCGACGCCATGTACGGCGGCGCCGGGCCTTCCTGGCGCGAGGATGGTTTCAACCGCCTGCGTGTGTATGGCGCACTGATGCCGCGCGGTGGCGACCTGGTCACCCACGGCTACGTCAACATCATGCCCGGCGGCAGCGTGCTGTTCGACGTGACCGAGGCCGGTGGCACCGATACCGGGCGCCTGCGCGTGGGCAGCTTCTACGACGGCGGCGCCAACGACGGTGCGCTGGTGATCGCCGAGGGCGCGCACCTGGCCTTGAACGTGGCGCGTGGTTTCTATTCTGACGGCTACCGCCGTGACCTGGTGGAAGGGCCGATCTACGAACAGGGCTTCGATGGCGTGGTGCGGCTGGGTGATGCCGACTACAGCGCCAGCATCGCAGAGGGCGAGGTGTTCCGACCGCGCCACAACTCGCTGCTCAGCTTCAACGTCAACCAGGTGGAAGATGGGCTGTGGCTGACCGCCAACCCCGGCTTCGACCAGCTGGAACTGTTTGCCAATGCGCGCTCCGGCGATGGCCTGGGCCAGGTGCTGGCAGCCGCCGCCAACGGAAATCCTTCGGCGATGAAGCCGCTGCTGGGCGCGCTGCAGTTCGCCGACCGCGATGTGATCCAGCAGCAGGCCGGCGCACTGCGCGGTGATGCGCACGCCACCCAGCGGCTGGCTGACCTGGCACTGGTGGGCACCATCGGCAACGTGGTGCAGCAGCACCAGTTCGCCACGCGCAGCAGCGGTGGCGACAGCACCGGGCTGGCGGTACAGGCGGCGCAGGCCGCATCGGCGCAGCCGGGCATGGCCAGCGGCAGCCTGTTCAACCAGCTGGCGATGCATCTGGTGGAGCCGGCCACCACGGCAGGTGGATCCACCACCGATGCCGGTGGCCAACGTGGGCATGGCATATGGGGCCGCGGTTTCGGCGGCCAGGGGCGCATTGATGGCGGCGATGGCGTGGCCGGCATGACCCATACCATCGGTGGCGTGGTGGTGGGCGCGGACACGCGCCTGGCCGACGACAAGGTCGGCCTGGGCGTGAGCGTTGCAGCAGCGGACATGTCGACCAAGGGCCGCGATGGCGCGGCATTCACGGGTGACGTGCGTGCGCTGGATATCGGTGGCTACCTGGATGCGACCTATGCGCGCGGCTACCTGTCCGCATCGGTGCGTTACACCGACCTGCACCACGATACGCGCCGCAGCATCACCGGCATCGAGGGGTTGGAGGCATCGTTACGCGCCAAGCATGACAGCAGCGCGGTATCGGCGCGGCTGGAACATGGGTTCTCGTTCACCACGGCCGGTGGCGCGGTGATCCAGCCGCTGTTGCCGGTGCTGGATTACACCCGCCTGTCGCGTGCACGTTTCAATGAAGGTGACGCACCCGGTGCGCTGCTGGGCCGCGACGATGGCCTGGAAAGCATCCGCGTCGGCGCCGGGCTGCAGTTGTTCAAGACCTTCCAGGGCAACAACGGCGAGCGCATCACCCCGCATGCCCGCGTGGTCTGGCAGAAGGAGCTGGGCGATTCATCGGCACGCTATGCCACTGCGTTCACCGGCGCGCCAGACCTGGTGTTCGGCGCGGACAGCCGTGCACTGGGCGAACAGCTGCTGTCGTGGAACCTGGGCGTGACCAGCAGGGCCAGCGAGCGCCTGTCGGTGATGCTCGATTACGTGGGTGAACGCCGTGATGGGCAGACCCAGAACGCGGTGATGCTGGGCCTGGGATACCGGTTCTAAGGCCACCGCCGGCGCCTTGCCGGCGACGTGGCATGACTCCCGCCATGCACAGCGCGTGCATGGCGGTTCCTGCAGAAGCAAGCGCCGTCAACCGAAAGAGGATCCCGTAATGCGCAATCACGTAGCTACCGCCCTGGGTGTCGCCGTTTCCCTGTGCCTGGCCAGCTCTGCTGCCTGGGCACAGTCCTCCGCGCCGAAGGTCTGGTCGCAGGGCATGGATAATGAAACCGGGTACAGCAGCTTCATCGTCAAGTACCGCGACGGCACCACGAAGCGAACCTCTGCCGCTGCCGCGAAGGCGGGCATCAGTGCGCGCTTCGGCCAGCAGCAGCGCAGCAAGCGCTCGCTGGCTGGCGGCCTGGCCGCGCGGCTTTCCTACCAGCGCCGATTGGGCGTGGACGCTGATCTGTTGCAGGCCGACCAGGAGTTGGATCGCGCCGAGGCCGAAGTGCTGATGCGCAGGATCGCCGAGGATCCGGACGTGGAGTACGTGCAGCCCAATTACCTGATGCGTGCCTTCGCCGCGCCCAACGATCCGCGTTACGGCGAGCAGTGGCACTACGCCGCTGGTGCCGGTGGCGCACGTTTGGAAAATGCCTGGGACCGATCGACGGGGGCCGGCGTGGTGGTGGCGGTGGTGGACAGCGGCATCCTGCGCAATGCCGACCTGGATCCGAACATCCTGCCGGGCTACGACATGGTGTCCAGCACGCGGCCATTCTCCGATGCCAGTTGCCGGGGCAGCCAGATGCTGCCCGGCTGCGGCGGCTCGGACGATGGCAACGGCCGCGATGCTGATCCATTGGATGCCTCCAACGTGGGCCACGGCACGCACGTGGCCGGCACCGTGGCGGCGGTGACCAACAACGCGCGTGGCGTGGCCGGCGTGGCGTTCGATGCGCGCGTGGTACCGGTGCGCGTGCTGGGCAACCAGGGCGTGGGTGGCTCGGCCGACATCATCGATGGCATGTTGTGGGGCGCGGGCGTCGCGGTGCCCGGCGTGCCGGCCAATGCCAACCCGGCCGAGGTGGTGAACCTGAGCCTGGGTGGGCGACGGGCGTGTTCGCCGGCCGAACAGGACGCGATCAACCGGATGGTCAACCGCGGCACGATCGTGGTGGTGGCCGCCGGCAATTCCAATACCGATGTGTCTGGCTTCGCCCCGGCCAACTGCAACAACGTGGTGGCGGTGGCCGCCAATGATCGCAATGGCAACCGGGCGATCTATTCCAACTACGGGCAGCGGATCGACATCACCGCGCCCGGTGGCGAAACCTGGAGCTGCCCGGACCGCGGCGAGTTCCTGCCGCTGGACACCACGCCCACTGCGGCGGCCTGTGGCCGCGTGCTGGAGCATCCGAACCAGGGCGTGCTGTCCACGCTGGGCAACAATACCTACGGCTTCGATGCAGGCACCTCGATGGCGGCGCCGCATGTAGCTGGCGTGGTGGCGCTGATCCAGTCGGTCTCGGCGGTGCCGCGCAGCACTGCGGACATCAAGGACCTGCTGGCGCGCACCGCACGTGCGATTCCCGCCGCGCAGTGCCCGGGCGGCTGCGGGCCCGGCATCCTGGATGCGGACGCGGCGGTGAGGGAGGCTACGCGCTAAGCCAGGCGGCGCCGTTGCCGGCGCCGGTACCGGAAGCATGATGGTGCGTGGCAGGTGGGGTTGGTCGTGGGGCAGGGGGGTATCCCACCTGTTACCATGCGTAGGACCAGCCAGCCTGTCCACGCGCCTGTTGCGTGGGTGGCCGCCACAGTGCACCCGCACTGCAGACGCGGCCACGCGAGCCAAGGATTTTTCCCCTGACTCACACAAGGATGCTTCCGTGGATTCGAAATTTTCAAAGCAGCCGGGCATGGCCCGGTTCTACCGGGCAGCCGTGCTCGGCCTGGCCATCGCCATGGCCTTCGGCGCTCCTGCGGCCGTCGCCGCCACGCCCACTGCCGCCGTGCAACGCAACGCCGTGGCCCAGGGCCTGTACGAGCTGGCCTACAGCGCGAAGCAGGATGCGGTGTACGTAGCTTCTTCCGGCGGCTTCGGTGATGACGCCGGCCCGGCACAGGTGCTGAAGCTGGATCCGGACACGCTGGCCGTGCAGGCCAGCATCCCGCTGGAACGCAAGGGCTTCGGCGTGGTGCTGGACGATGCCAACGACCGCCTGTACGTGGGCAACACCGTGGACACGTCGGTGACCGTGGTGGATACCGCACAGGGCAAGGCGATCGGCATCGTGCAGTTGATGGAGAAGAAGGTCGGCAAGGACGGCAAGGCCAGCTATACGCATGATCTGCGCGAACTGGTGGTGGATGGAGCCAACAACCGCCTGTACGTCACCGGCCATTCGGGCGAGGGCAGCGTGCTGTTCGTGGTGGACACGCAGTCGCTGGCACTGCTGGATACCATCCCCGGCCTGGGCAATGCGAAGGCACCGGGCCTGGCACTGGATGCGCCCAACAAGCGTGTATACACCAGCAACCTGCTGGGCGAAGTGGTGGTGGTCGGCACCGACACCGGCAAGGTGGAGCAGCGTTACAAGGTAAGCGCCGAGCAGCCGATGAACATCGCGCTGGATCCGGCCGGATCGCGCCTGTTCGTCACCGACCAGGGTTCGGAGATGATCCGCAAGTACCAGGGCAGCAGCATCGAAGGTTTCGCCTCCACGCACCCGGGCAAGCGCGTGCTGGTGCTGGATCGCACCACCGGCAAGGAGCTGGCCAGCATTCCCGCCGATGCCGGCACGCTGGGCATCCTGCTGGATGCACCGCGCAAGCGCCTGTACGTGACCAACCGCGAGGCCGGTTCGGTGACAGCGTATGACAGCGACAGCTACAAGCCGGCAGGCACCTGGTCGGTACCGACGCACCCGAACAGCCTGGCGCTGGATGCGAAGAACAACGTGCTGTACGTGACCATCAAGAATGGCGAAAAGGACGAGAAGGGCACGCAGGAAAGCGTCGCGCGGATCGCCCTGTAACCGCCATCGCACATGATGGGTTCGGTAGAGCGGGGCCATGCCCCGCTTGATGCATGACAACCACTGATCACGTCAGCTGAAGAGCAGCGGGGCATGGCCCCGCTCTACCGGGCAGGGCGGCGGTAGTTGACGGGCCATGCCCGTCACCGGCAGAGGCAGCAAGGCATGACAGGACAGCGGTAGTGACGGGCCATGCCCGTCACCGGCAGAAGCAGCAAGGCATGACAGGACAGCGGTAGTGACGGGCCATGCCCGTCACCGGCAGAGGCAGCAAGGCATGGCAGGGCAGCGGTAGTGACGGGCCATGCCCGTCACCGGCAGAGGCAGCAAGGCATGGCAGGGCAGCGGTAGTGACGGGCCATGCCCGTCACCGGCAGAAGCAGCGGGGCATGACAGGACAGCGGTAGTGACGGGCCATGCCCGTCACCGGCAGAAGCAGCGGGGCATGGCCCCGCTCTACCGGACAGCGCGGTTGGTAGTGACGGGCCATGCCCGTCACCGGCAGAGGCAGCGGGGCATGGCCCCGCTCTACCGGGTTCGTGGTTTGTGCTCGCAGCGGGGGTAGTTGGTGCACGAGTGGAACTCGCCGTACTTGCCGCTCTTCTTCACGATCACGCCGGTGCCGCAGGCGGGGCAGCGTTCTTCGCGTACCGGCTTGCCATCAATCGTGGTCACCTGCACGGCACCTTCGCGTTCCAGTTCGTCGAGGAAGCTGGAGCGCTTTCCCACCACCGTGAACATCGCCACCGAGCGCCGTGCGCGTGTCAGCGCGACATAGAACAACCGCCGTTCTTCTCCCAGTGGATAGGTGTCGCCGCTGGGCATCGCCAGCGACAGCACGGGGTCATCCGCGCGCGTGTTGGGAAACGCGCCGTCCAGCATGCCGGGCAGGATCACGTAGTCGGCTTCCATGCCCTTGCTGCGGTGTGCGGTGAGGAAACCCACCTCCATCGTCGCGCCGAAGCGCGCCTTCCAGTTGCTGGGCAATGCAGCGCGGTCGGCGTTGTAGCGTCCCAGCACGAACACCTGCAGCCTGCCGTCACGGCCGGCCGGGATGGCACCGGCCAGGCAGGCCTCGTGCAGCCGCTGCAGGTACTGGCCGACGGCGTCGGTGATCTGTTCGCGTGACGCCACCTGGAAGGCCTGCAGCACCGGGCCGTGGCTGGGCGTGCTGGAGCGCACCTGCTTGGCAATCTGCGACGGGTTGGCGCTGATGAAGTGGCTGGACACATCGCACAATGCCTGTGGGCAGCGGAACGTCTGCTCCAGCCGCAGCACCTGGCCCTGCCCGAACCATTGGCGGAACCGTGTCATCACCGAGACGTCGGCACCGGCGAACCGGTTGATGGACTGCCAGTCATCGCCCACCGCGAACAGGAATCTTCCCGGCGCCTGCACCAACGCACGGCACAGGCGTGCGCGGGCCCGCGATGCATCCTGGAATTCGTCAGCCATCACCAGCCTGTAAGGCGACACGTAGCGCCCCTGCTCCAGGTGTTCGGCGGCCTGGTTGAGCATGTCCTCGAAATCGATGGCGCGCTCTTCATCCAGCGCATCGTCCCAGGCCTGCAGGACAGGACCGGCGATTTCCAGGAAGCGCCGATGGCGTTCCTTGAAGACATCGTCGGGCATCGCGCGCAGGCGCTCGGCCATGTCGCCCAGGCTGAGGCAGTTGCTCTTGGCGTGGCTGATGAAGGTGCGCATCAGGCCGATCAGCTCGGTGTCGGGCATCGGCTTCTGGCCGTCGTCCGGGATGTCGCGGTCGGGATTGGGGTCCACCTCGACACCGCCGGCAGACAGTGCGTCGTCCAGGTCCTCGAACGCCCAGCCCATGCGCAGACCGTGCGAGCTGGTCTGGATGGTGCGGCGGCCCGCGTGCTGCCGCAGGGCATCCTGCTGGCCGCCATGTGCGTGGCAGAGATCCGCATCCGGGTAATGGAAGCGGGCCGGCTGCTGGCGAAAGGCTTCGGCCCCGGCATCAAACGCGTGTGCCCGGTCGTAGGCGTAACGCACGCCGTTGTAGAAAAGCCAGTCGGCCAGCACGCAGTCTTCGACGCTGCGCACGCGCTCGCCCTGCAGCGTGCGCACATAGCCGGTGCCCTCCTTGTCCCAGCCATCGGCATCCATCGCACCGCCCAACAGGGGCAGGTCGCGGCCGAAAACCAGCCGGAACATGTCCCATTGGGTGCGGAAGGCATGCGAGCGATCCTTGAGCCGGTCGACCAGGTCGGCCAGCTTGTGGAAACCCAGCGCTGCGTCCACGGCCCAGTCCGGCACGAAGGGGCGGCGTCCGGTTGCGTTGGCGATGATGGCCAGGCCCAGGGCATGGAAGGTCCGGGCTTCAACTGCGGCGCCGGCCATGCCGGCACGTGCGAAGGCACGGTCCGCGCGCTGTTGCAGTTCCTTTGCCGCTTCCTTGTTGAAGGCCAGCATGACGATCTGGTGGGGTTCGGCGTAGCCGCGATGGATGGCATAGGCGGCCTTGGCCACCAGGGTAGACGTCTTGCCGGAGCCGGCTGCGGCCACCACCTGCACGCGGTTGTCGAAGCAGATCACCGCATGCGCCTGCTCATCGGTGAGGGGCCTGCTTTCCACACGATCCAGCAGCGACCGTGCGGCGTTGCGTTCAGAGGCCAGGATCTGCGCGTTCACTGCCTCGCTGGCGGCCGTCCAGTCCTGCTCCCACAATTCCAGTTCGACCAGCGCGGAGTCGCGTGCATCCTCGTCGTCATGCAGCGCGGGATCGCTGAACAGGTCGTGCAGCGTGTCGATCCCTACCTCGACCAGCGTGGGCGGGCGCATGGCCAGCAGTGCCTGCAGGCAATCGTGGCTGATCCAGCGGTGCTGCGCGCGGTGGTGCGTGAGCAGGTCCTCGGCATCGCCATTCCATTGCCGCATCGCATCGAGGTGGCGCACCAGGGTGGCACGGCGTTGTAGCGGCTGCCGTGCCGGATCGGCGTCGTCCAAGGCGGTGCGGGGGGATTTCCAATACGGGGCCATGCGTGTTCCGGTCCTGCCAATGCCTTCGGTGCTGCGCCAGCGGCCGACGACGGCATGGATGCAGCGTTGCATGATAGGGCAACGGCGATCCGCGCCGAAGGGTGCAGGCGGGAGCGCACGGGGCCGGTAACGGGCGTGCACGCCATGTCATGGCGGCCGGGCGATCTTTCACGATGCCCACAGGTTGCGCGCCGTAGCGTGGGGTCTTGTCCTGTTTCCATGGAGTTTCCATGACTGCTCCCCGCGTTCGCCTGCATATCGAAGATTCCGGCGGTGCTGGCCGCCCTGTCATCCTGATCCACGGCTGGCCGCTGTCGGCGGCGTCCTGGAAGGCGCAGTTGCCGGTGCTGCGCGACGCCGGCTATCGGGTGATCAGCTACGACCGGCGTGGCTTTGGCCGCTCCGACAAGCCCGCCGATGGCTACGAGTACGACACGCTGGCGGCCGACCTGGCGGGCATCATCGAGGACCTGGACCTGAAGGAGGTGTCGTTGGTCGGCTTCTCGATGGGCGGCGGCGAGGTGGCGCGTTACATCGGCAACCACGGCGAAGCGCGCCTGCACAGCGTGGTGTTCGCCGCCGCGGTTCCACCGTATCTGCTGAAGGGCAGCGACAACCCGGATGGCCCGCTGACCCAGGAGGCGGCCGACGGCATGGCGGCGGACCTTGGAAAGGACCGCGAGGCGTTCTTCGACGGCTTCACCAGGACGTTCTTCAGCGCCAACGGCAAGCTGAAGGTGACCGAGGCGCAGCGTCTTGAAGCGGTGGCCCTGGCCCATCAATCGGACCAGACCGCGGCGTTGGGCTGCATGCACGCCTTTGCCACCACCGATTTCCGCGCCGACCTGGAGCGGGTGGCGGTGCCGACGCTGGTCATCCATGGCGACAGTGATGGCACCGTGCCGTTCGAGGGCTCCGGCAAGCGCACCCATGCGGCCATCGCCGGCAGCGAGCTGATACTGCTGAAGGATGCGCCGCACGGTTGCAACGTCAGCCATGCCGATGAGTTCAACCTGGCGCTGCTGAACTTCCTCAAGAAGTAAGCTTGGGTCCGGATCCTTCTCGCGAAGCGGGATCCGGGCCCCTCTCTTCTTGCACGGATACGCATGAAAATCACGCTGTGGACCTGGCTGCTGCTGGCGGCCTGTGGAATTGCCCAGGCGGCTGAAGCCGACCGCCGCATTGCGGTGACCATCGACGACCTGCCGTGGGCGCGCCTGGATGAGATGGCGCCGCCGGACCTGCAGGCGCGCCACCAGGCGTTGTTGCAGCAGTTGCGCCTGGCCGATGTGCCGATCGTCGGTTTCGTCAACGAGAACAAGTTGGAAGCGGACGGCGTGGTGCAGCCGCAGCGCGTGCAGATGCTGCGTGACTGGCTGGATGCCGGCTACGCGCTGGGCAACCATACGTATTCGCACATGGATCTGAATGCAAAGGGCGTGGATGCCTTCCAGCAGGATTTCCTGCGTGGCGAGCAGGTGCTGCGGCCCCTGCTGGCCGAGCGCGGACAGGTGCCGACGTGGGTGCGCCACCCGTACCTGCGTGCGGGCCGTACGCCCGCGGACCGCCAGTTGATGGCGTCCTTCTTCGCCGGGCATGGCTATCGCATCGCACCGGTCACGGTGGACAACGGCGAATGGGTGTGGGCGTTCGCCTATGCCAACGTACTCAACGGACAGCCGCCATCGGCCGAACGCGAAGCGGCGCTGGAACGGCTGCGACGGGGCTACGTGCCGTACATGCTCAACAAGCTGGATTACTACGAACGGCAGTCGCAGGCCCTGCTGGGCTATGCGTTGCCACAGGTCTGGCTGATGCATGCCAACGAACTCAATGGCGCGGTATTCGCTGAGCTGGCGGCAGCGACGCGGCGGCGCGGCTATCGCTTCATCAGCCTGGATGAGGCGCTGCGCGACCCTGCCTATGCGCGTGGCACGGACGGTTACGACGGCCGCTATGGTCCGAGCTGGTTGCACCGCTGGGCGATGGCCGAGAACAAGCCAAAGGACTTCTACGCCGGCGAGCCCGTGGTGCCCGATTGGGTGAAGCGGTTGGCGAAGGTGGATTACGAGTAATGCGGCAGGTGCCGGGCCCTGCCTGCAGGATCGAGGACGCCGCTATCCTTTTTTCACGGCCAGCACGCCATCCAGCGCCAGCTCCGCCTTGAAGCCGGCCTTTTCCAATCGCCTGGCGACCTCGCGCGGCACATCACGGCCACTGGTGAGCCTGTTCGGTGCACCGGTGTAATGGAACAGCCGGCCGCCCTTGCGGATGACACGTGCGAGGTGGTCGTAGAACACCTGCGAATACAGTTCGCCGGCGATGCCAAAGCGCGGCGGGTCATGCAGGATGGCATCGATGCTGTTGCTGGCGACGTGTTCGATCTCGCGTGAGATGTCGCCCTGTGCGATCTGCAGCCGGCCACCGGCGGCCGGTGCGTCCGGATCCGGCGACCACGGGTTGAGCGTGCGCAGCCACAACACATCAGGATTCTTTTCGAACGAACGTACCTGGCCCACGCCTGCCTCCAGGCAGCACGCGGCGAAATAGCCCAGGCCACCGCAGGTGTCGAGTACCACCTTGCCGGCCGGCGAGACCAGCTCCACTTTGCGTCGCGCATCCTCGAACGGCGATACCTTGGCGGTGGGCAGCATCTTGATGCCGTCGATCTCGAAGGTCGGTGCGCCCCAATCGGTCGGCACCAGCTTGATCAAGGACGTGGCAAAGCGCGAGATCGGCGCGAATCCTTCCCCGTCCCAGAAGTACAGCGTACGGTCCTTCAGCTTGCCCGGCCACGGATAAGGCTGGCCACGGAAACCGAAACCTGCCGCCGACAGTGCGACGTCGTCCTGGCTGCGCAGCAGGTCCAGCGAGCCTTGCCACTGGCTGGCACCGCCGTCGAAGGCGCGTTGCAGGGCGATGGCGGAGTCGCGGGTCAGCAGGGGACCGGTGTAATGAGGCACGGCGGGGGGCGTCGGACGGGGCAGCACATCATAGCGGAGCGCCGCCGCCGTCCGGCCAGGCGGGGGCGGCAATGGGTCAATGGACGTGGTGCATTTCCAGCGTGACGTGCACCAGTTCCTCGTGGATGCCCAGCGCATCGCGCAGCGTGTCGGCGTCCAGCGTGGGGTCGCTGCTGACCACGCTGGCACTGACCGCATACTTGCCGCGGCCCACCTGCCATACATGCAGGTCGGCCAGGCGCGCGGCCCACGGCCCCTGTTCGATCACCTCGCGCACCTCCTGCACCACCGGTGCATCCATCTGCGCATCCAGCAGGATGCGCCCGCTGTCGCGCAGCAGTCCCCACGCCCATGCGGTCACCAGCAAGGCACCGACCAGCCCCATCACCGGATCCAGCCAGGCCGCGCCCCATAACTTGCCGCCCAGCAGCGCGATGATGGCCAGCACCGAGGTGGCGGCGTCGGCCAGCACATGCAGGTAGGCCGAACGCAGGTTGAGGTCGTGGCCGTGGGAATGCCCATGGGAGTGCCCATGATCGTGGCCGTGGGCAGCGGGAGCGTGGTCGTGCTGATGATGCGCATGGCCGGGGCTGTCATGCAGCCACCAGGCGCACAGCAGGTTCACTGCAAGCCCCACCACGGCGATGGCGATGGCCTGGTCATAGTGGATCTGCGCAGGTGACCACAGCCGCTGCAGGGACTGGAAGGCCATCAGCGCGGCCACCGCCAGCAGCGCCATTGCACTGGTATAGCCGGCGAGGATCTCGATCTTCCACGTGCCGAAGGCGAAGCGCGGATCGGCCGCATAGCGACGGGAGCAGCGGTAGGCGAACACCGCCAGGCCCAACGCCAGCGCATGCGAACTCATGTGCCAGCCATCGGCCAGCACCGCCATGGAGTTGAACCACCAGCCGCCGCTGATCTCCACCACCATCATCACCACTGTCAGCCACATGGCGCGGCGCGTGTTGCGTTCGGCCAACGGATTGCCATCGTCGAAGCGATGGTCGTGGCGGCGTGAGTCGGCGATGGCATCGAGCTGCATGGGGCATCCAGGCTGGTTTGGTTTATACCCCCATAGGGTATACCATCAGCTGCATGGCACACGTAACCAAGAACCAGAAACAGCTGCTCACCCGCGTACGCCGGATGGGCGGGCAGGTTGCCGCGTTGGAGAACGCATTGCAGCAGGGCGGCGACTGCGCCGATGTGCTGGTGCAGGTGGCAGCCGTACGGGGGGCGGCGCACGGACTGCTGATGGAACTGTTGGCCGATCATCTGGCCGAACACGTGGTCGGCGCCGACGATGAAGCGACCCGCGCAAGCGAAGCACAGGTGCTGGTGGAACTGCTGCGTCGCTACGGCAAGTAGGGCGGCCAGGCGTGGCCATCCACGGGATGGGCTTGCCGACGGACGATAATGTTATAAAGTAACATTTCCTGTCCCAGTGAAGCCGTAGCGCCGCATGAACACTGCACCCCACGCCGACCGTCGCCTGCCTGTCACCGTCCTGTCCGGATTCCTCGGCGCGGGCAAGACCACCCTGCTCAACCAGATATTGCGCAACCGCGAGGGCCTGCGGGTGGCGGTGATCGTCAATGACATGAGCGAAGTGAACATCGATGCGCAGCTGCTGCGCGAGGGCGGTGCGGCGCTGAGCCGCACCGAAGAGACGCTGGTGGAGTTCAGCAATGGCTGCATCTGCTGCACGCTGCGTGATGACCTGCTGCAGGAAGTACGACGGTTGGCGCAGAGCGGTCGCTACGATTACCTGCTGATCGAATCGACCGGTATCGGCGAACCGATGCCGGTGGCGGCCACCTTCGCGGTGCGCGATGGGCAGGGCTTCAGCCTGGATGACATCGCGCGCCTGGATACGCTGGTGACGGTGGTGGACGGCAGCAGCTTCCTGGCCGACTTCAGCTCAACCCAGCGGCTGGAAGAGCGTGGCCAGCAGGCCGGGCCGGACGACGACCGGGGGGTAGTGGACCTGCTGTGCGAGCAGGTGGAGTTCGCCGATGTCATCGTGGTCAGCAAGGTGGACTGCGTGGACGATGACCTGCTGCAGGATACGTTGGCCGTGTTGCGGGGCCTGAACCGGGATGCACGCCTGCTGACCGCCGTGCATGGCCAGGTGCCGCTTGGCGAACTGGTGGGCACCGGCCGCTTCGATTTCGAGCGTGCGCGCCAGGCCCCGGGCTGGGTGAAGGAGCTGCTGGGCGAGCACACGCCTGAGACCGAGGAGTATGGCATCACCAGTTTCGTCTACCGGGCGCGCCGGCCATTCCATCCCACCCGCTTCGCGCGGATGCTGCAGGCGGGGCTGCAGGGAGTGATCCGCAGCAAGGGCTGGTTCTGGCTGGCCAACCGGATGGACTGGGTGGGCGAGCTGCATACCGTAGGCGCGGCCACCCGCACGCAGGCCGCGGGATTCTGGCACGCAGCGCGCGAGCGGGTACGGGCGGGCGAGGAAGATACCCTGCCACGGCTGCCACCGGCGCCGCTGCCCTACAGTGAACTGGGTTGGGTGCGGCAGCAGGCGCACTGCTGGACCGCCCCGCTGCCTGCGGCCGATGGCAGCGACCTGCAGGGGCAGGCCGCGCTGCAGGCACTGTGGCATCCGCTGTGGGGTGACCGGCGGCAGGAACTGGTGGTCATCGGCGTGCACATGGACCAGGACGTGGTGCGTGCGGAACTGGACGCCTGCCTGCTTGACGATGCGGAGCTGCGTGCCGGGCCGATGCTGTGGCACGGCCTGCCACAGGCGTTTCCGGCGTGGCAGCGCGCCGTGTCGTAGCGCCAGGCCACGCCCGGCGGCAAGGCACCCTGGCCGTCGTCACCAGGCGTGCAGCTGCCACCCGCTTGCCGCGTCCACCCGCAGCACGTGGGTGGGCTGCATGGCCTGGACCAGGTGGGTATCGTGGCTGACCATCAGCAACGTGCCGTGGTACTGGGCCAGCAATGTTTCCAGCACGGCCAATGCATCGAGGTCCAGTGCATTGCCCGGTTCGTCCAGCATCAGCAGGCCAGGCGTGGGATCGGCATACAACGCGCACGCCAGCGCGGCTTTCAGGCGCTCCCCCGCGCTGAGCGTGGCGGCTGGCCGTTCGATCCGGCCGGCATCAAGCCCCAGCAGCGCGAGCCGGGTGCGCAGGTTGGCCACGGTTGCGTGCGGATTGGCCTCCTGCAGGGCAGACAGCGCGCTGCCATCGGCAGGCAGCGCAGTCAGTTGCTGGTCCAGCAGCGCGCAGGGAACAGCGAGCTGCACCCCACCGCTGCGTGGCGGGAGCCGTCCGGCCAATACCTGCAGCAGGGTGGACTTGCCACTGCCGTTGTCGCCCACCACCGCCACCCGCTGCCCACGCTGCAGCACCATGTCCAAGGGCGCATGGCAGCCGTGCGGCAGGACCAGCCGGGACAACTGCGCGATGCGCTGCGCGCCTTGTCCTGCGTCGGGCGCGAATGCCGCCAGTTCCGCTGGCGCCTGCACGCGTGCGGCGGCGTCGCGAACGCGCGCGGCGCTATCGTCCAGGCGTTGTTCCCGCACCTGCGACTGCCGCCCTGCGCTGGCCTGCGCGCGCTGTTTCTGCAGGCCCAGCAGGATGGGGGCCTGGTTTGCCCCGCGTGCGTCGCGGTCACCGCGTGCCTGCCGCCGCTGTGCCCGTTCCTGCAACGCGCGCGTTTGCCGCTGCTGCTGGCGATGCTGGTGCCGCGCATGGTCCAGCGTTGCCTGCAGGCCGGCCAGCTGCGCGGCCTTGGCCTGCGCATAATGCGAATAGGGCCCGTTGAAGCGATGCAGGCCGTGCGCATCCAGTTCGACGATGCACGACATCCGCTCAAGCAGGTCACGGTCATGGCTGATGACCAGCAGCCCGCCGCGCCACTGCACCAGTTGCTGCAGCAACTGCGCGCGGTGCGGGGCATCGAGATGGTTGCTGGGCTCGTCCAGGATCAGCCAGTCGGCGGCGCTGGCCCATGCCCCGGACAATGCCACCTGCATGGCCTGGCCACCGCTGAGGCGGCTGGCAGGATCCCCGGGTTGCAGGTCCGCTGGAAGCCCGCCGTCCACCCAGTGCTGGTGCAGGCGTTCGTGCAGGTCCCAGCGATCGTCGACCAGGCTGAAATCGCCTGGGTCGACGCTGCCGGCTGCAATGCGATCCAGTGCAGCCAGCACCGGCGCCACGCCGGCCAGCTCGCCGACGCTGCCGTGCGGCACGCCACTGAGCGCCGGCAGCAGGAATACCCGGCCGCCCCCATGGCAGCGCCCCTGGCTGGGTGGCGAGCTGCCGGCCAACAGGCGGGCCAGCATGCTCTTGCCCACGCCGTTGGCACCGACCAGCCCGGTGGCGATCGGTTCGAAGGAAAAGGAAAGTTCGGAAAACAATGCACGCCCATCAGGCAGGCGGCAGGTCACGCGGTCAAGCGTGAGCGGATGCGTGGTCATGCGACCTCCAGCAGATGCCATCGACTCCCCCTGCGCACAGGGGCGGGAAGATTCAGGCCGTCAGGAAGACGGCGGCATCAATGGCGCATCGGCGTGGACCTCCAGGTTGACGTGGGAAGTATAGCGGGGCCGGATGAACGGTGGACACCTGCGTGCGGGCGGGCGGCCGGCCGGGGCCTTCGCGCCCGATCAGCCGCGCAGCGGGTTCTGCATGTCTTCGCGGGCGCTGCCATACAGCGCGCGGCGCCGCTGGTGGAAGGTGATGAACTCCTCGCTGCGCAATGCCTTGGAAAACAGCCAACCCTGGCCGAATTCCACCTGCCGGCCATGCAGGTAGGCCAGCTGTGCTTCGGTTTCCACGCCTTCGGCAACGACGAACAGGCCCAGCGTCTTGGCCATGTCGATGATGTGCCCGGTGACCGGGCTGGTGGCGCTGTCGGTGCCGATGGCATCGATGAACGATTTGTCGATCTTCAGCGCATCCAGCGGAAGCTGCTGCAGGTATTGCAGGTTGGAATAGCCGACCCCGAAATCGTCGATGGCGACGGCATGCCCGGAATGCCGTGCTGCGGTGATCACCGCGCGCGCGCGTTCGATGTCCATGAAGCCGCGTTCGGTGGCCTCCAGCCAGATCTGCTGGTTGGCGATGCCGGTGCCGGCCAGCTTGCCTGCGATCACCTTCAGCGCGCGGCCAGTGATCATGTCGTCGGGCGCCAGGTTGATGGCGATGTGTGCGCTGCGGTCTTCCACCAGCAGCGACCGCATGTCTGCGATGACCCGGTCGATCACCAGGTCGGTGATCGTCTCGACCAGTTCGCCTTCTTCGGCCATCGGGATGAACAGGTCCGGCCGTACTTCGCTGCCGTCGGAGCGCTGCCAGCGTATCAACGCCTCGGCGCCCACGCAGATGCCGGTCTTCAGTTCGATGATGGGCTGGTAGGCCACGTACAGTTCGTTGCGCTGCAAGGCCAGGACGAGCTCGCCCTGCATCGAGTGGTGGCGCTGCGACATCCACGCTATGCCGGCCACGCTTGCGATGGCCAGCGCCAGGCTGAGCGGAAAGAACACCCAGAACTGCTGTTCGAAGACGGTGCGCCGGGAGATGCGCGGCGTGGTCACGATGGCCAGCCATGATTCACTGCGTGCGCTGGCGAACAGGGTGCGGTCATCCATGCCGCTGCGCGGGTTGCGCAGCAGGGAGGCCAGCAGTTCCTGGTCGGGCAACGTCTGCTGCGCGATCAAGCGTCCATCGGGCGTGGCGATGGCGGCGTGGACGTCATGCATGCCGATCACATCGATGAAGTGGCCGGGGTCCATCAGGGCATCGTAATCACCAAGCCGCAGCGACAGCATGCGCCGGCCGTAGGCAGCGCGTGGCTCCACGTCCAGCTGCAGCGCGGCACCGTCGGCGGTGGTGTGGTCCGGTGCCGCCCACTGCACGGCGGCGTCGGCCGGGTCGGCCTGGCCCCAGGAACTGCAGCGCATGCGTCCTTCGCGGAAGTAGCTGATCTGGTCCACCGAAGAGGTGGTGACCACTTTCGCCTGCATCTGCCGGACGTGCTGCCGGCTGCAGGGTGGCAGCGTGACCCGCTGCATGGCCTGCAACGCAACCAGTGCCTGGCCATAGGAACGATCGGCACGCTGCAATGCGCGGTCGGCGGATTCCTGCAGCTGGGCCTGCGCCACGTGCGCGGCCTGGCGCCAGCTCAGCCAGGTCATCAGGGTCATCGGCACTACCAGGGCGAGGATGGCCACGCCGATCATGATGGGCAGGATGCGTGTGCGGTACATGGGCTGGCCGGTGGCGGATGACGAGGTACTCGGTCCGGCCATGCGCAGGCCGCCCTTGCGCGCAAGCCTATCTGAACAGGAACAGCCGCTACGGGTTTGTGGCGCCCAGGCCGCCTGCCTGCGTACGCGATGCTGGAGGAGCGCGTGGCGAACGCGACAGAAGGGGCCTTCATCCTGGGTTCGCGGCCGCAGGCACATCATCCGGCCGCCCTCCCATGCAGGCCAGTCGATGATGCGGACCGCGGCACTGTGCACGCTGTTGTTGAGCCTGGCCTGCGGCATTGCCGATGCACGCACCGTCTACCGCTGCGTGCGCGGCAACAGCGTGAGCATGGCGACCGCGCCGGAGCCTGGATCGCGTTGCACCGCCAGGGAGATCGACGACACGGCCGTGCAGGCGCCGAACCTGTGGGGAAACATGGGAGTGTTCAGCGGTGTTTTGTACGAGCGCGAACAGGACGGGCGCCTGGTGTATTCCACGCGCAACCTGCCGGGATCGCGCGTGTACCTGAAGTTCACCGTGGCCACGCCGCCCGGCGAGCCGGCCCATGAGGGACTGGGGAAAGTCGGCCCGGCCCAACTGGCACCGCACGCGCGCCAGTTCAAGGCGGCGGCCAGGGCCACCGGGGTGGACGATGCCTGGCTGCGCGCCATCGCCCATGCGGAAAGCAACTTCGACGCCGCCGCGGTATCGCCCAAGGGCGCGCTGGGCGTCATGCAGCTGATGCCGGAAACCGCGCGTGAGTATGGAGTGGCCGACCCGCTGTCCGCGGCGCAGTCCATCGACGGCGGCGCCCGCCACATGCGTACGCTGCTGCGGCGATACCACGGCGACCGGACGTTGGCGGCGGCCGCCTACAACGCAGGCATCGGTGCGGTGACGCACTACAAGGGCGTGCCACCTTATGCCGAAACGCTGGCCTACGTGGACAAGGTGATGGCGCTTTACGCGCGTTACCGCCAGGCAATGGGCATGGGCGTGGAAGTGCCGGCGCGTTGACCGTCGACGGCGCGATGGCACCGCCTGCCCACCCGCCGCCCCTTCCCCGCGCCGCGCACAACCCGTATCGTCGCCCGCTGCAGCGATGAAAGGGATGCCGATGGCACGCAGGCGATGGATCATGGGGGTGGCGGCGCTGACCGCGCTGGGTGTGCTGGCGACGTTCCTGCCGCAGCCCGTGGAAGAGGCGCTGCCACAGGGGCCGGCGCCTACCCTGCTGGGGTGGACGGCGCAGATCGGATCCCTGGCGGGTGATGGCATCGCCGGTGTACGCGATGGCGCAGCGGAACTGGCCCGTTTCTCCGATCCCTATGCACTGCTGGCGCTGGACGATGGCGCGTTGCTGATCGCCGATGGCGGCGATGGCAATCGAATCCGCCGGCTTGGCGTGGATGGCCGGGTGGGGACCTTGGCAGGCAGCAGCGAGGGCTTCGCCGACGGCCCCGCGCTGCAGGCGCGGTTCCACACCCCATCCGGTCTTGCGCGCGGAATGGACGGCACGGTGTACGTAGCCGACACCGGCAACCATGCGATCCGCCGCATCGGCGTGGATGGCCAGGTCACCACGCTGGCCGGCGGCGAGCGCGGCTTCGTGGATGGGCCGGTGGCGCAGGCACGCTTCGATGCGCCCATGGGCGTGGCGGTGGACGCGCAGGGCAACGTGTACGTGGCCGATACCTGGAACGACCGCATCCGCGTGATCGGCACCGATGGCCAGGTGCGCACGCTGGCCGGCGCCGAGCCGGCGCATGTCGATGGGTTCGGTGGCGTCGCGCGCTTCGACACCCCGGTGGCGTTAGCATGGGACCACGATGGCGCGTTGCTGGTGGCGGACTTCTTCAACAATGCGATCCGCCGGGTGCGCCTGGATGGGCAGGTCGACACGCTGGTGGCCAATGGCAACGTGATCAACGGCCCGCTGTCGATGGTGCTCAGCCATGACGATGTGCTGTACGTAGGAGACCGTGCCGGGCGCATCGTGCAGGTGTCCGCGCAGGGGCACCAGATCGCCCTGGTCGGCACCGGGCGCGTCCCTCGGCTTGCCCGTGCCAGTGGGCTGGCGCTGGCGCCTGATGGCAGCCTGCAGGTGGCCGATGCAGCGGCATGGCGTCTGCACCGCGTGGTGCCGCTGGCACCGGGCGAACAGCCGGCCCCTGCGTTGGTGGGACCGGCCGTGGATGCGCCGTTGCCGCGCAGCGAGGGGCGCTGGCCTCTGGCCCCGCAGCTCGGCTGGCATGAGGTGGTCGGCACGCTGGGCGAAGTGCGCGGCAACTTCCGCGGTGAGAGCCGCCACCACCTGCACGACGGCTTCGATGTGCGCGGCGACGTCGGCCAGACGGTGCTGGCCATTGCCGATGGCAAGATCGACAGCCCGTTGTCCAGCTGGAGCGTGGGCGGACAGGCCGAGGGGCTGGCCGTGGGTACGCTGCGCTACCTGCACATGCGGGTGGGTCGCGACCCGGCAGGACGGGCGTTCGACGAGCGCTGGCAGCAACTGCTGGATGGCGATGGCAAGCTGGAACGCATCCGCCTGAGGCGCGGCACGCGCATCCATGCAGGCGACCGGCTGGGCAGCATCAACAGCCAGGCGCATGTGCACCTGAGCGTGGGCAGCAGTGGCTTCGAACGCAACGCGGCCATGCTGGGCTTCACCGGCTTCGTCGATCGCGTGCCACCGCGCATCACCGATGTCGCGCTGCTGGATGACGCCGACCAGCCGTTGGCGGCAACTGCAGGAGGGCGCGTGCTGGTGCCGCGTGACGGCCCGGGCGTCCAGATCGTGGTGGAGGCCTGGGACCAGGTGGACGACAACCTGGCCCGCCGTCGGCTTGGGCTGTACCAGGTGGGCTACCAGGTCCTGGACGCCGGCGGCATGCCGCTGGCCGGTTACGAGCAGCCGCGCTGGAACATCGTGTTCAACCGCATGCCGCCGCAGCAGGAAGCGGTGAAGGTGGCATACGCGCCGGACAGTGGGATCACCGTGCATGGCAGTGCGGTCACCCGCTTCCGCTACCTGGCCACCAATACGGTGCGCGATGGGCTGATGCAGGTGGGCCGCTGGCAGCCCGCCGCGCTGCCGGCCGGTGAGTATGTGCTACGTGCGCATGCCCGCGACCACAGCGGCAATGATGCGGTGGGGCAGCGCGACCTGCACGTGGTGCTGCGGTAGGGCGCGGGCCAAGGACCCGCTCCATCCGGGTTTTCCCCGGTGATATCAGGCGCCGACGCGTTCGCGTTCGGCGTCCATGTCTTCCAGCGGCCGCACCTCGATGCTGCCGAAACGCGCCCAGGGGAACTCCCGGGCGATACGCAGCGCGTGCTCGCGGTCATCGGCCTGGATGAGGTTGAAGCCGGCCAGCAGCTCGCGGGTTTCGGCGAACGGCCCATCGATGACGCGCTCCTGCCCGCCGCGCACGCGCAGCGTCCGGGCCTGGTCGACCGGTTGCAGTTTCTGCGATGCCAGCAGGATGCCTTGTGCCTGCAGGGCATCGGCATGCTGCAGGCAATCGCGCATCAATGCATCGAACTCCTCGCTGGGCAACGCCTGCAGCAGGGTGGGTTCGATGTAGATCAGGAGCAGGAACTGCTGCATGGCCCGGGTCCGTCGAAAGTGGGTGTCCATGATGGACCAGTGCCGCGCAGGATCGTGTTGCAGCGCCGCAGAAATTGTCGATCACGGATGTCGATTTCCGTGTCCCTGGTTCGTCGACATGATGAAGGCCCGGCAGAACCGGGCCACGGCAGGAACACGGACATGAAAGTGATGGTCATCGTGAAATCCGATGCGCGGATCGAGACGGGGGCACTGCCCTGCCATGCCGAACTGGAGTCCATGGGCCGGTTCAACGAAGAGCTGGTGCGGGCAGGCGTGATGCTGGCAGGCGAAGGCCTGCACGCGAGCAGGCGTGGCCACCGGATACGCTTCAACGAACAGGGCCGCGAGGTCATCGACGGGCCTTTTGCCGATCCGACGACGCTGGTGGCCGGTTTCTGGCTGTGGCAGGTGCGCTCGCTGGATGAGGCGCTGGAATGGGCACAACGCGCTCCGTTCGGGCCCGGTGCCGAGCTGGAACTGCGCCAGGTGATGGCTGAAGAGGACTTCGGCGACGCCTTCACCGAGGAACTGCGCGGACAGGAGCAGCGTCTGCGTGATGCGCTGGATGCGCGCTGAAACCCCCTTGTTTCCCCACACTTCCACTACTGGAGCTGGACCATGAAACTGATTCCCTTCCTGGACTTCAACGGCCAGGCCCACGAGGCGATGGCGTTCTATGCCAACGCACTGGGGGGCACGGTGACTTCGGAAATGAAATACCGGGACATGCCACCGTCCGACGGCATGCCCGGCTGCAACGAGATGCCGCCCGAGACCCTGGACCATGTGGCGCACGCGCAGCTGGAGGTGGGCGGTGCGGTGCTGATGGCGGCCGACGGGCCCAGCGATGGCAAGGGCGGGGCCACCACGATCAACGTGGAGGTGGGCAGCGTGGAGGAGGCCGAGCGTGTGTTCGCCGCGCTTGCCGAAGGCGGCGAGGTCCGCATGCCGATCGCCGAAACGTTCTGGGCGCTACGCTGGGGCATGCTGGTGGATCGCTACGGCAAGCCGTGGATGGTCAACTGCATGAAGCCTTCCTGACCTGGAGACATGACCCATGAGCACACCCTATGTACAGATGGTCTTCGTCAACCTGCCGGTGCGTGACGTGGAGGCCGCCAAGGGCTTCTTCCTCGCCTTGGGTTACGACTTCAATCCGACTTTCAGCGATGAGAACGCAACCTGCATCGTCATCAGCGATTCCATCTTCGTGATGCTGCTGGCCAACGCGTTCTTCCAGCAGTTCACCGACAAGGCCATCGCCGATGCACGGCAGTCCACCGAGGTGATCACCTGCCTGTCGGCGGAAAGCCGCGAGGCGGTGGACGCGCTGCTGGACAGGGCGCTGGCGGCAGGTGCGAGCGAGCCGCAACCCGCGCGCGACCTTGGCTTCATGTACCAGCGTGGCTTCCAGGACCTGGATGGCCACCTGTGGGAAATCGCATACATGGACGGCGAGCCGGCTTGATGCAGCAGCGGCTGGATACCCTGTGGCGGATGGAGTCCCCCGCGCTGATCGCGCGGGTGGCACGCATGCTGGGTGGCGATATCGGCCGTGCCGAAGAACTGGTCCAGGACTGCTGGCTGGTCGCGCTGGAGCGCTGGCCCGCCGAAGGCATGCCGGACAACCCTGGAGCGTGGCTGATGACCGCTGCCCGCAACCGTGCCATTGATGTGCTGCGACAACACCAGCGCGTGGCCGAGCAGCACGCGCGCTGGGGCGAGGTGCTGCATCCTGCGGCGCCGGTGGCCCCCGACGACAGCGACGCGCTGGGCGATGATATCGGCGATGACCTGCTGCGGCTGATGTTCGTGGCCTGCCACCCGGTGCTGCCGGCCGATGCGCGGGTGGCGTTGACGCTGCGCCTGCTGGGTGGGCTGTCCACGCAGGAAATCGCCCGCGCGTTCCTGTTGCCAGAGCCGACCATCGCCCAGCGCATCGTGCGCGCGAAGCGGACGCTGGCGCAGAAGCAGGTTCCCTTCGAGGTGCCACGCGAGGCGGCGCTTCGCGAGCGCCTGCAGTCGGTGCTGGAGGCCATCTACCTGGTGTTCAACGAAGGCTATGCTGCCAGTGCCGGCGATGACTGGATGCGGCCGGCGCTGTGCGAAGAGGCGCTGCGCCTGGGACGCGTGCTGGCCCAGCGTTTGCCGCTGCAGGCCGCGGTGCATGGCCTGCTGGCACTGATGGAACTGCAGGCATCGCGTAGTGCGGCGCGGGTCGACGCCACCGGGCACGCCGTGTTGCTGGACCAGCAGGACCGCGCGCGCTGGGACTGGCTGCAGATCGGGCGTGGCCGCGCCTCGTTGCAGGCGGCCCTCCAGCTGGGTGGCGATGATGAGCCCTATGTGCTGCAGGCTGGGATTGCCGAATGCCACGCCCAGGCGCGCGAGGCTGCGCGTACCGACTGGTCGCGCATCGCTGCGCTGTACGCGCGCCTGCTGGAGGTGCAGCCATCACCGGTGATCGCGTTGAATGCCGTGGTGGCCGTGTCGCGTGCGGAGGGCCCCTTCGTTGCCTGGGCCAGGCTGCAGCCACTGCTGCAGGACCCACGGCTGCAGGGGCACGCCCCGTTGTGGGTGGTGCGTGGCGAGCTGCTGTCCCGGCTGGGGCGCACGGAAGATGCCCGGCAGGCCTTTGCCCATGCTGCGGCACTGACCACCAACGGGCGCGAGCGCGAGGTGCTGCTGGAGCGTGCACGCGATCCCGGCTAGCGCGTGGCCACTTGTTGGCGGGCATCCCGGCGCCAGCGCGTTCACGTGGCTTACACTCGGCTTCTTTGGTCGTTCCTGCTGGAGAGCGCAATGAAGCGATTGGTGATGGGTGTGTTGGCGTTGTCGGTGTCCACCGCCGTGATGGCGGCGACGCCGAAGTTCGATGGCGGGCGGATCTCCGCCGACGTCAAGGAACTGGCGTCGGATGCGTATGAAGGCCGTTCCCCGGCCACCGCCGGCGAGCAGAAGACCATCGCCTTCCTCAGTGCCCGGTTCGCCGAGGCGGGCCTGCAGCCCGGCGGCGACCTGCAGGACGGCAAGCGCCTGTGGACCCAGGCGGTGCCCCTGCTCAAGGGCGACATCGTGGGTACGCCAGAGCTGGCGCTGCACCAGGGTGGGCAGGCCCTGCCACTGGAGCAGGGCAAGCAGATTGCCGTGCGCGCCGCCATGAACGGTGCCAACCAGGTCGACATCAGCAAGGCGCCGCTGGTGTTCCTTGGCTATGGCGTGAAAGCGCCGGAGAAGGACTGGGACGATTTCAAGGGCGTGGACCTGCAGGGCAAGATCGCCGTGGTGCTGGTCAACGATCCGGATTTCGAGACCGGAAAGGGTGACTTCGACGGCAAGGGCATGACCTGGTACGGGCGCTGGCCGTACAAGTACGAGGAGGGCGCCCGCCAGGGTGCGCTGGGCGTGCTGATCGTGCATGAGACCGCACCGGCATCCTACGGCTGGGCGACGGTGGCCGGATCGAACACCAACACGATGTTCGACGTGGTGCGCGACAACCCTGCCGAGTCGCATCCGCTGCTGGAAGGCTGGATACAGCGTGACCTGGCGGTGGACCTGTTCAAGTCGGCCGGGCTGGATTTCGAGGCGCTGAAGAAGCAGGCGCAGCAGCGCGACTTCAAGCCGGTGCCGCTGGCCGGTGCCAGCCTGGACGCGCGCTATGCGGTGAAGACCGAAGTGATCACCTCGCACAACGTGGCGGCACGCCTGGAAGGCAGCAGCCACCCGGACGAAACAGTGGTGTACAGCGCGCACTGGGACCATATCGGCGTGGGTGAGCCGGACGCACGGGGTGATCGCATCTTCAACGGAGCGCTGGACAATGCCAGCGGCACGGCATCGCTGGTCGAGCTGGCCCGCGGCTTCGCCAAGGCACCACGCACGCAGCGTTCGTTGCTGTTCCTGGCGGTGACGGCCGAAGAGAAGGGCCTGCTGGGTTCGGAGTACTACGCTACCCATCCGCTGTATCCGCTGGAAAAGACCGTGGCGGTGATCAACATGGATGGCATGGCGCCGTTCGGTCCTTCGCGTGATTTCGGCATCTACGGCGCAGCACGCTTCGAGCTGCTGGACCAGTTGAAGGAAGTCGCCAAGGGCTGGGACATCCGCTACACGCCGGACCCGAAGCCCGAAGCGGGCCTGTTCTTCCGTTCGGACCACTTCCCGTTCGCCAAGCGCGGTGTGCCTGCGCTGTCCTGGTCGGCGGGGCAGGATTGGGTAGAGGGGGGCGTGGCGGCAGGCAAGAAGGCGTCTGACGACTACACTGCCAAGCGCTACCACCAGCAGGGCGACGAATGGCAGCCGGACTGGAAGTTCGCCGGTGCCGCGCGCGACCTGGAAGTGCTGTACACGCTGGGCAGCCAGTTGGCCAACGCACGCACATGGCCGAACTGGAGTGCGGAAGAAGCCTTCCGCGCCGTCCGCGACGCCAGCGCAGACCAGCGCTGAAAAAAGGGGACGGAGGGGATTAAGTCGTTTTCGTCCCCTTTGTTCTTCCTGAAAGAGCCAGAAGCAACTTAATCCCCTCCGTCCCCTTTTGGGGGGCGGAATACGGGGTTTCGTCGCGTGGCGCTTGCGGTGGCGGGCCGGCGCTCTATGCTCGGCCCATCCCAACATGAAGGCACCACCGTGTTCGCCAGTGTCTCCCTGATCTTCCGTCACCTGCTGGCCTGGACTGCGGCGCTGATCGTGGCCGGCATGGTCTGGAGCGGCATCTTCAGCGGCATGCAGGATGGTCCGGGCTGGGTGTTCGGGCTGCTGGCCATGTTCCTGATGCTGTCGGCGCTGGGCAGTGCGATCACCCACCTGCGGCGCGTCTGGCTGGTCGCCGGCCGCCTGGATGGCAGCACGCTGTCCGGGCGCCAGCGTCGCCAGGTTGAGCTGCCGCTGGATGCCGGCCCGGCGTTCTCGCTGGTGGAAGCGGCCATCGCCGAGCTGCCGCGCGTGGAGGACATTGAAAGCGCAGCAGGCAGCCTGCAGGTCCGTGCCTACGTGCGCCGTGTCGATCCGTGGAATGGCCGCCAGCCTTCGCGCTGGAACCTGCCTGCACGGCTGGCGATCAAGCGCAACAGCGTATTGGCGACGGTGACGCCGGGGCAGGGCACCTGCACGGTGACGCTGCTGTTCGAGCCGGATGCGGGCTGGTGGGCGGACCTGCTGGCACTGGATGAAGGCAGCAATTTCGAGAATGCCGAAGCGGTGTCGCGTGCGATCAGCCGCCGCGTGGCCGACCAGCGACGCGACGAGCAGGCCGCCGCCGAACAGACCCATGTGGAGAAGGAGCTGTCGGTGGCACGCCTGAACCTGCTGCACGCGCAGGTGGAGCCGCACTTCCTGTACAACACGCTGGCCAACGCGCAGGTGCTAACCCGCACCGATCCTGGCCGTGCCGAGCAGATGCTGGGGCACTTGATCCATTACCTGCGCAGTTCGTTGCCCAGCATGGAAGAGTCGGTGTCGACGCTTGGCGTGGAGCTGGATCGCACCCGTGCATACCTGGAGATCCTGCGCATCCGCATGGGCGCGCGGCTGGGCGTGGAGGTGCAGGTGCCCGAGGCGCTGCATGCGGTGCGCCTGCCGGCGATGGCGCTGCAGACGCTGGTGGAGAATGCGATCAAGCACGGCCTGGAACCGAAGCCCGGTGGCGGCACGATCTGGATCATCGCCCGTGCGTTCGACGACCACGTTACCGTGACCGTCGCCGACGATGGCCTGGGCTTCGGCCATGGCACCAGCGGCACCGGCATCGGCCTGAAGAACCTGCGTGAGCGCCTGCGCCTTACCTGTGGCGAACAGGCTGGCGTGGCCATCGTTGCCAACTTCCCCAGCGGCGTTGCCGCCACCCTGACCCTGCCACCGGCTGCGAAGGAGGCCTGGCATGCCACTTGACGCGCTGATTGCCGAAGACGAAGAGCTGCTGCGCACCGCGCTGGTCGAACAGCTGCGCCGGCTGTGGCCGGACCTGCGCATCGTGGCGGAGTGCGAAGACGGCGCCAGCGCGCTGGAGCAGCTGGCGGAAAAACAGCCCGACCTCGCTTTCCTGGACATCCGCATGCCTGGCATCAGCGGCATCCAGGTGGCACGTGCGCTGGGTGAGTTGAGTCCGCGCACGCAGGTGGTGTTCGTCACCGCGTATGACCAGTACGCCATCGATGCGTTCGAGCAGGGCGCGATGGATTACCTGCTCAAGCCGGTCAGCGACGAGCGCCTGTTGGCTACCCGCGAACGCCTGCTGGCGCGCCTGCCATCGGCCCGCAACGACGATGCGGTGCTGGAGCGCCTGTTGCAGCGGTTGGGGGCGAACCAGCAGCGGACCGATGCGCCCCCGCTGGCCTGGATCACCGCCAGCAATGGCCGCGATACCGTGCTGGTGATGCTGGAGGACGTGGTGTATTTCCGCGCGGACAACAAGTACACCACGGTGGTTACCGCCGACGGCGAAAGCCTGCTGCGCACGCCGCTGCGCGAACTGTTGGGAGCGCTGGACCCGCAGCAGTTCCGGCAGGTGCACCGCTCGACCATCGTCAACATGAAGGCGGTAGCGGCAGTTTCCCGCGACGACAGCGGGCGTGGCGTGCTGCGCCTGCGCGAACGACCGGAAACCCTCACCGTCAGTCAACCGTTCATGAGCCTGTTCCGCGGCATGTAAGCCGCGCCAGGCCAAACAGGGAAGGGCCATGCCATGCGTTATCTCACTACGCTGTTGAGCTGCCTGTTGTCGCTGTTCGGATGCCAGGAGAAAGCGACCAGCACATCGATCACGCGCGTCAACGAGCAGGGAGTGGACCTGTTGTTCAGCCGCACTTCGGTGCGTGCAGGCAGCGCGTCGTTCGAATGCGTGCGCAGCGCCAGCGGACGCTGCTATTACGAAGTGTTCGAAGAGGCGTGCGATGCGGCGCGGCATTGCGAACGCGCCGGGCTGCAACGTTTCGATGTCCGCGCGGGCCAGCAACAGCGCCAGCAGGGACTGCCCGCTGGATTCCAGAGCTGCGTCAGCAGCAGCCCGGAGCAACGTTGCCACCGCGGATGAAAAAGGGGACGGAGGGGATTAAGTCCCGATCGGCACCTGAAGTGCTGATCGGGACTTAATCCCCTCCGTCCCCTTTTTCTAGAAGGCGGGTTGCAGGGTGAGGTCGCGGTGGCTGCTGGTTTCGCCGACGTGGTTCAGGCGGCCGACCAGTTCGCTGTGTTTCCGCATCCGTCCGATCTCGGTCATGATCCGGATGTCTTCATGGCGCAGTTCGCGCTTGTTGGTGACTGCCTGCTTGTAATCCAGCACTTCCGGATAGTGCTCCGCCATGCCCAGCGCATCGGCCACGCATTCCACGCTGTCCGCCTTGGAGGTGATGCGCGCGCGGCTGTTGAACGCCTTCATCCAGCGTTCGAAGCCGGCCTGCTGGTCGAACATGTTGGCCATGAACCAGATCACGAACAGGATCGACACCCAGGAGCCGAATACGATGACCACGCGGGTGAAGGTGATGTGGAAGTCATCCCGCCACAGGTAGTTGGCGATCAGGCCGAGGATCAGCAGCGATGCCGCTTGCCAGCCGATGATCGAGGCGACCAGCCATTGGCTCTTGGCCTTGGCCAGCACCTCGACTTCCTCGCGGATCTGCTGCTCGCTGAGGCCACGCCAATGGGCGACCTGTTTTTCAAACGGGCTGTGGTACAGCTCGTTGTCGCGTAGCAGCAATCCTAAACCCTTGAACAAAGCAATCATGGCTGGCTCCTTGTGGAACGTGCGGCGTTGCGTTGACCGATGAGGCGGGTTCAGTTCTAGCACTTCCAGCGCCGTGTGCAATAAAGGCCACGCGAAGGCGCGCACCGTGCTTCAGCTGAATGCGCGGCGCGAAATTGGAATTGATGCGGCGCAAAATCGATGCCACAGCCTGCGACAAGATGTCGCAGTAAAAAGCGTGCTGCGAGTGCACATGAATGGCCGACGATGCATCTCCGCAGGCACGCAGGTGCTGCCTGAGGACGGAGAATGCGAAAACCGCGCAGACGGCGGCATGTCGGGGGTCGGCGAAGGGCCGGCACCCCGGGGAATGCGATGCGGGCCAACGGCCCGCACCCTGCAACCGGCCTTTACCAGACCTTGACGCGCTTTTCCGGTGCCAGGAACAGCTTCTGGTCCTGCTTTACTTCGAACGCCGGATACCAGGCGTCGATGTTGCGCACGGTCAGCGCGCGGAACTGCCCCGGGGCATGTACGTCGGTCAGCAGTGAGTTGCGCAGCGCCTGTTCGCGGCTCTTGCTGCGCCATGCCTGTGCAAAGCCGAGGAAGAAGCGCTGGTCGGCGCTGAAGCCTTCCAGCACCTGCGGCGTCTTGCCCTGCAGCGACAGCTGGTAGGCATCGTAGGCGGTGCCCAGGCCTGCCACGTCGGCGATGTTCTCGCCCAGGGTCAGGCGACCATTGACGTGCGCGCCGGGGAACGGTTCATAGCTGCTGAACTGCGCGGCCAGCGCATCGCCGGCGGCGTTGAACTTCTCCAGGTCCTGCGGCGTCCACCAGTTATGCAGCTTGCCGGTTTCGTCGAACAGCGCACCGGCATTATCGAAACCGTGGCTGATTTCGTGGCCGATCACCGCGCCGATGGCACCGTAGTTCACTGCGTCGTCGGCGGCGCCATCGAAGAATGGCGGCTGCAGGATCGCGGCCGGGAACACCAGGCGGTTTTCCAGCGGCACGTTCATGGCGTTGATGGTCTGCGGCAGCATCGCCCATTCGCCGTGGTCCGGGGCGTTGCCCAGCTTGGCCAGGTTGCGCTGGTATTCGAACAGTTCGGCACGCTGCGCGTTGCCCAGCGGGTCGTCGCGCTTGATGTCCAGCCCGCTGTAATCGCGCCAGTTCTCCGGATACCCCATGCCGACGGTCAGGCCGGCCACCTTGGCCTTGGCGTGCGCCTTGGTCTGCGGTGACATCCATTCCAGCGCATCGATGCGCCGGGAGAAGGCGGCAATGATGTTCCTGGCCATTTCGTCGGCGCGTTCCTTGGTCTTCGCGTCGAAGTGCTTTTCCACGTAGCGCTTGCCGATCGCCTCGCCAACGGCATGGTTGGCATCGTCCACGGCACGCTTCCAGCGCTCGCTCTGCTGCGGGGTGCCGCTCAATGCGGTGCCATGGAAGGCGAAGTGCGCATCGGCGAATTTCTTCGGCAGGTAGGTGGCGGCGCGGTCCAGTGCGTGGAAGGTCATGTAATCCTTCCAGGCATCCAGCGGTTCGGTGGCGACCAGCCGCGACAGGCCAGCAACCGCCTTCGGCTGCCAGACGATGAAGTCCTGCTGTTCGCCCAGGCCGGACGCTTCGAGGAACGCGGCCCAGTCCATGCCCGGTGCCTTGGCGCTGAAGTCGTCGCGCGTCCAGGGATTGGCCCCCTTGGCCACGTCGTTGGTCTCTTCCTGGCTGGCATGTGCCTGGGCGATCCGCGTTTCCAGCGCGACGATGCGCTTGGCCTTCGCGGTGGCGTCGGCGATGCCGGCCATCTGCAGTAGGTTGCCGATGTAGTCCTGGTACTGGCGGCGCAGTTCGGCCATGCGGCCATCGCCGAGGTAGAAGTCACGGTCCGGCATGCCCAGCCCGCCCTGCACCAGGTAGGGTGCGGTACGCGAAGGCTGCAGCAGGTCCACCGACACCCACAGGCCAAACAGGCGGTCGGTGTAGAAATTGGTGGCGTTGAGCAGGTCCACGTCGGCACGGACGTCGCTGCCCAGCGCACGCGCGAGCGCGGCCTTGTCGGCCAGTGCGTCGATCGCCTGCAACTGCGGCTGCAGCGGCGCCAGGCCGCGTTGTTCGATACCTGCCTCATCCATGAAGCCGGCGTAGTAATCGCCGATCATCTTGTCTTCGCCGTCGGCCTGGCTGTTTCCGGCGGCTCCTTCGAGGATGGCGCGGGTGTCGGCCTGGGTCTTTTCTGCAATGACGTTGAAGCTGCCGAAGCGCGAGCGGTCGGCCGGGATCTCGGTGTTCTTCACCCAGCTGCCGTTGGCGAAATCGAAGAAGTTGTCGCCGGCGGCGATGCTGCGGTCCATGCCATTGGCATCGAAACCGAAACTGCCCAGCAAGGGCTTGGCGGTATCGTCGGCGGGCGCCTGCTGCTGCGCCTCGGGCGTGCCGGAGGGGGCATCACCGCCGCAGGCGGCCAACGACAGGGACAGGCTGGCGACGATGGCCAGCAGCAGGGGAGAGCGGCGCAGCGTAGGCATGGATTTCTCTGCAAACGGGAAACCGCCAGTCTAATCCCAGCCGGGGGGCGCGGTTGCCCCGGCAACCGTGCACCAGCCGAGCACGTACTGTGCCGGATGTGGCCGGATACCCCAAGCGGCCTGCGCCCGGCGGGTGGGGGCCATCAGATGGGGGACATGACCGATCACAGGCCGGCATCCAGCAAGTGGTCTATGAAGCTGCGTACCTTCGGGGCGAGGTGGCTGCGGCTGGCATACACCGCGTAGATGCCGATCGGCGGTACGTCCCAGCCGGGCAGCACGGGCTGCAGGCGGCCATCGGCCAGTGCCTGTTCCACCAGGAAATCCGGCTGCAGGATGATGCCCAGCCCGGCGATGGCGGCTTCGCGCAGCACGTCCCCGTTGTTGACCCGCAGGCTGCCGCTGACCGCGACGCTGGCTTCGCCGCCAGGCCCGCGCAGCGTCCATTGGTCGCCACCGGTCCAGTAGCTGTAGCCAAGGCAATCATGTGCCGCCAGTTCCTGCGGATGCGTGGGGTGGCCGCGTTGGGCCAGGTAAGCAGGTGATGCACACAGGCGGATCTGCGCTTCCCCCAGGCGCCTGGCGATCAGCGATGGATGCGGTGACCGGGTGATGCGGATCGCCAGGTCGTAGCCCTCTTCGACCATGTCCACCAGCCGGTCGGACAGCGACAGGTCCAGTTCCACCTGCGGATGCGCGGCGCGGTAGCTGGCCAGCAACGGGCCGAGGCGGGCGATGCCATAGCTGACCGGAGCGTTGATGCGCAGTGTCCCTGACGGTACCAACGCCTGGGCGCCGATGCTGGCCTCCAGCGCGTCGAACTCGGCAAGCAGGCGCAGGCACTGGTCGTAGTAGGCCGCGCCGGTGGTGGTCGGGCTGACCCGGCGCGTGGTGCGGTTCAACAGGCGTGTCGACAGGCGCTTCTCCAGCGCTGCGATCTGCCGGGTCACCCCGGCGGTGGACATCCCAAGTGCTTCGGCCGCAGCGCTGAAGCCGTTGCGTTCGACCACGGCGACGAAGACCCGCATGGCGTCCAAGGTGTCCATTGTTTCTTTTCCCGCAATAAACCGGCTCGGCCCATCCTATTTTTCACCGTGGCTGCTGGCAATAAGCTGGCGGCAGGTTCTTCCGAGGTTCCGCCATGACGCTGCTTCCTTCCCTCTATATCTCCCATGGCTCGCCGATGACCGCCCTGCAGCCGGGGCAGGTGGGTGGGCGCTTGGCCGAACTGGCTGCCAGCCTGCCGCGACCGCGTGCGATCGTCATCGCCAGTGCGCACTGGCCCAGCGCGCAACCGCAGGTGGGTGGGCATGCGCAGCCGCCGACCATCCATGATTTCGGTGGCTTTCCCGAGCCGCTGTACCAGATCCAGTACCCCGCACCCGGTGCCCCCATGCTGGCGAACCAGGTACAACAGCTGCTGTCCAGCGCGGGCCTGCCTGCACAGGTGGATGCGCTGCGCGGATTGGACCATGGCGCATGGGTGCCGCTGCGTTTCCTGTATCCGGATGCATCCATTCCGGTGGTGCCGCTGTCGTTGCAGCCCCATCTGGGGCCGTCCCACCAACTGGCGCTGGGCCGTGCGTTGGCCCCCCTGCGCGAACAGGGCGTGCTGCTGGTCGGCTCGGGCAGCATCACCCATAACCTGCACGATTGGCGCAATTACCAGGATGGAAAGGAAGCGCCTTACGTGCGGCCGTTCATTGGCTGGATCGAGGAGCGGCTGGCCGCAGATGATGTCGAGGCATTGCTCGACTACCGCCGGCAGGCACCTTTTGCCGAGCGCGCGCATCCCACCGATGAACACCTGCAGCCGCTGCATTTCGCCATCGGCGCGGCTGGCGAGGGCGCTCTTGGCGCGCAACGCATCGATGCGGGCATCGACATGGGCATGCTGGCGATGGACATCTACCGCTTCGACGGTGCGGGTGCATGATCGGCAGCGGTTGGCTGGCCAGCGGCCCTGCAGGGCGTGGTGATGGCACGGGCTGCAGGCTTTTGCTGTCGCGGCGCTGAGTTGGCAGCCGGCCCGCATGCGCGGAAAGGATGGGGTGTGCTAGTTTTTTCGCATTCATGGCGCTCGGCTTCCCAGCCTCCCCCCTTTCCTGCGCCGTCATCTGGATGATGCATGCACACCATTGAAGTCGTACTGGCGATGTTGGTCGCGGTCGTCGCCAGCGGATACCTGGTCCGGGTCCTGCCGTTCTCGCTGCCGTTGCCGCTGGTACAGATCGCGCTGGGCGCGGTGATTGCCGGGGTATTCAACCGCGGCCACGAACTCGACCCGGAGATGTTTTTCCTGCTGTTCCTGCCGCCGCTGCTGTTCCTGGACGGCTGGCGAATCCCGAAACAGGGCCTGTTCCGGGACAAGGGCGCGATCCTGGAGCTGGCGTTTGGCCTGGTGGTATTCACCGTGCTCGGTGCCGGGCTGCTGATCCATTGGATGATCCCGGTGATGCCGCTGGCGGTCTGCTTCGCGCTGGCCGCGATCATCTCGCCGACCGATCCGGTTGCGGTCGGCGCGATCGCTTCCAAGGCGCCCATCCCGAAGCGGCTGATGCACATCCTGGAAGGCGAGTCGCTGCTCAACGATGCATCCGGCCTGGTCTGCTTCCGCTTCGCCGTGGCGGCGGTGATGACCGGGACGTTCTCGCTGGCCAACGCGTCGCTGACCTTCCTGTGGGTGGCGGTGGCCGGGCTGGCGGTGGGCGTGGCGGTCACCCTGGGCGTGTCCACGTTCCAGCGCTGGTTGTGGCGGCGCTTCGGCGAAGAACCCGGCGCGGCGATGCTGGTGAACCTGCTGATCCCCTTCGCTGCCTACCTGCTGGCCGAAGAAGTCAACGCGTCAGGCATCCTGGCAGCGGTGGCGGCCGGCATCACGATGAGTTACGTCGAACTGACCGGACGCGTTTCCGGCAGCATGCGCGTGCAGCGTTCGGCGGTGTGGAACATGCTGCAGTTCAGCTTCAACGGCATCATGTTCGTGTTGCTGGGCGAACAGCTGCCGGGCATCGTCGAGCGTGCGATCGACACGATGAGCGAGAGTGGCCACCAGAATCCATGGTGGCTGGCGGTGTACGTGGTGGTGATCAACCTGGCGTTGATCCTGCTGCGCTTGCTGTGGGTATGGCTTTCGCTGCGCTGGAACCTGCTGCGCGCGCGCCGTCGCGGGCAGGCGCAGAACGAGGCGCCAAGCTGGCGCATCGTGGTGGCTACCTCGGTGGCCGGTGTCCGGGGTGCGATCACCCTGGCCGGCGTGCTGACGCTGCCGCTGTTGCTGCCCAGTGGCGCTCCCTTCCCGGCACGCGACCTGGTGATCTTCCTGGCGGCGGCGGTGATCCTGTTCTCGCTGGTGGGCGCCAGCGTGGCCCTGCCGCAGTTGCTGAAGGGGTTGCAGATGCCGGCCGATCCGGGCGAACGCAAGGAAGAGGACGTGGCGCGCAAGCTGGCTTCCAAGGCGGCGTTGGCCGGCGTGGAGCGGATGCGCCAGCAACTGGTGCAGAACCAGACCACCGACAACGTGCAGCTGTACAACGATGCAGCGTCGCGGGTGAGCCTGCTGTACCAGCGCAACCTGGAAAAGGAAAACGGCCCGGATGCGGACCCGGAGAAGGTGCGGCGGATGGAGCGTGGCTACCGGCAGCTGCGTGGCGCGGGGCTGACGGCCGAGCGCGAGGAACTGTTCCGGTTGACCCGCCGCGGGGTGATCTCCGATGAGATCTCGCGCAAGCTGATCCGTAACCTGGACCTGCTGGAAGCCCGCCAGCGGGAATGATGGCGGGTGCCCTCGCGGTAGCGCAGTAGCGCCGAGCCATGCTCGGCGGCTTCCGGTCCAGCAACCGCGATGCCAGGGGCAGCCGGCCGGGCATGGCTCGGCGCTACCCGCCTCCGTCGCCGTCGGTCAGGCGTCCTGCGGCTTCAGGTCGAGGTAGCGCACGTCGACCGTGCCCTTGATCTTCAGGGTCATCGGGTTGCCGCGGCGGTCGCGGGCCTTGCCGGCCTGCACGCGGATCCAGCCTTCGCTGACCGAATATTCCTCGACGTCATTGCGCTCGATGTCGTTGAAACGGACGCCGACGCCGCGCTCCAGCGCCTGCGCATCGTGGAAGGGGCTGGCCGGGTTGATGGCCAGGTGGTCGGGAGGGGTATCGCTCATTTCAGGATTCACTGTGACGGCCACCACGGCCGGCTTCATGCGGTAAAGGATACCCGGCCCGGGCGCCTGCCCCAATCGTGGCGCTTCCGGCGCCGGCCGCGAGGCCTCAGAATGCGTGGCCCCGCTCCACGAACACCAGGACTCCGACCATGCCCGACAACAGCGATTATTTCGACTTCGAGGAAGATGCCCACGATTTCGACGAAGACGACTTCGAAGCGCGGGTCTGGAACCTGCTGGCGCTGATCAATCCCGGTGACGAGGAGCTGGCGCTGCAGCAGTTCAATCGCTGGCGCGAGCTGCTGGCCGAGCAGGGCGAACCGCTGGAGGCCGGCAGCGACTGGCTGCCGTCGCTGTTCAGCGCGATCGGCTGGCAGAGCGGCTTCGAGGTGGAGCGTGATGACCTGGATGCGCTGATGTCGGCGGTCAATGAACTGTCCGCGCGCTTCAACCTGCAATTGGACTGGGGCGGCGACCTGGATGATGAGGACTTTGCCGCCGGGCTGGACGGGGTGCAGCTGATGTCCACTGCCTTCGACCGCCTGCGCGAGCGGAATTACACGCTATGGAGCGTGGATGCCGGCAGCGATGGCTTCACCGCCTGGATGGCACTGACCCGCGATGACGATGCGATGCTGGCACTGTGTTCGCTGTTGAACGTGGAAGTGCGGCTGGGCAGCGATCCGTTCTGACCTGTCACCGCTGCCGGTATTGCGCACGGGCGTTGGCGATGACGGCCTTCAGCAGGGCACGATCGGTGTGCCGCGAGATCGGCCGCGCGCCCAGCGCGATCGCCTTTTCGCGCAGCGGTGCGGGGACATCGTAGTGGGCGCCGCTGGCGAGGTCCTGGAACGCTCGCCGCGGGATGCCGAGCTGCATGGCCATGGCGTGCAGCTCGGGCAAGGTGTCGGCCATCAGGTGCGCCCAGCGCTCGCCGCGCCAGGGATGCACTGCATCGTCGATGTAGACCGTCACCGTAGCGTCGCCTGGGCTCAGGCCTGCGGCTTCTCGTCCGCAGCTGCCGGTGCTTCGGCAGGGGTTTCCACGGCAGCCTCTGCATCTGCATCAGCCACGTCGGCATCAGCCGCGACATCGGCTGCTTCCAGCGCTTCGCCAGCGGCGTCTTCGGCATCGATGGTGTCGAATTCCGCGGCCAGCTCGTCCAGGTAGGCGTCGGCGTCGAGGTTCTTCTCCGCCGCGACTGCGTTGATCATCGCGCCCAGGCCTTCGGAGTACTGCAGTTCGACGATGCGGCCTTCCTTGCCCTGCACGTTGGCGAGGTGCTTGAGCATGGCCAGCATCGGCATCGGATCGTCAGCGTTGCCCATGGTCTGGCCGCCGATGGAAAGCAGCCACTGACGGCCCTGCAGGCCGATGGCGGCGACCACCTGGCCTTCTTCGTTGGTCAGCACGGCGTGGTTCTGCACCTGCTGCTGGTCGCCCAGGCGCAGGAACGGACGCTTGGCCTGCTGCTTCTTGCGCTTGTCGCGCTTTGCTTTGGACAGCTTGGACATGGGATGGGGCTACCTGCAAAAGGAAAGACGACCATTGTAAGGGGCCATCGCAGGCCGCGCTCAGCAGCGTGGGGACGGGGCCTGGTACGGAATCAGCCTGCCTGCCCGGCTTCGGCCCCGCCACGCTGCAGTGGATCGGGATACGGCTCTCCATTCGCGGTGAACGACAGTGAGACCGAGTTCATGCAGTGGCGTTCAAAGGTGGGCGGTGGGCCGTCGGGGAACACGTGGCCAAGATGGCTGCCGCAACGCGCGCAGGTCACCTCGGTGCGGATCATGCCGTGGCTGACATCGCGGATTTCACGCACGTGTTCCGGCGCGAAAGGAGCGAAGAAGCTGGGCCAGCCGGTGCCGGAATCGAACTTGGTGCTGGAACGGAACAACGGCAGGGCGCACAGGCGGCAGCAGTAGACGCCGTCGCGCTTGTTGTCCAGGAACACGCCGCAGAACGGCGCTTCGGTACCGTGCTGGAGCAGCACGCGCGCTTCATCTGGGCTGAGGCTGGCGACCAACGCCTGGCGCTGTGCGTCGGTGGGGGGCGTGAGATCGAAGTCGCTCATGCGGGTTCTCCTGGGGGATGCAGTGCAGATGGGGCCTGCGCTGCCGTCATGCAAGCGTGGGCCATTCATGGCGGGCACACGGAAAGCGCTGCATCCTGCAGTTCTTCGACGCTGGAGTCGTGCCATGAACCGTTCACCGATCCTGTTGCTGGGACTGCTGCTGCCTGTGATGGCGTCGGCGCAGATCGCTTCGCCGTCCAGCCCGACCTCCACCCGCGGCGCCACCCAGGTGACCGCGCCGCCGCAGCCGCCGGCTCCGCAGCCGGCCAGGCCGGTGCAGCCTGCGCCGCCATCGCCGGTGCAGGCACCGCGTCCCATCGCCGCGCCGCCGCCAGCGGCCGGGCCGATCCGCAGCACTGGTCCGGCCCAGGTGGCGCCGCGGCCGGCAAGCACGGCACCGGCGAAAGTCTATGACCGCGATGGGCGCATCATTCCTGGGGTGAAGCCGGCCGGCCAGAACCGGGTATTCGACTCGCGCACTGGCCGCTATTACGACAGCGTGCCGCAGGGTACGGATTCGAAGATCAAGCCCTGATCGAGCAACAGCAACAGCAACAGCTAACGTCAAAAGCAACAGCTGCAGGGCTGGGGGTTGGTAGGGCGGGGTGGGTTGGCGGGACGCGCCGTGAACCCGTCCATGGGGGCTCCTGTTCGGCTCCTGCCTCACAAGGTCCCGCCAACCCACCCCGACCCCCCTTCGACAGGTCCATGCGGCGTCGGATAGCGCCGGGCCATGCCCGGCGGAATGGGGTGATGGGGATGGGTAGAGCGGGTCCATGACCCGCTGCTCTTGTTTCCGGTGCCGCGCCAACGGCAGCGGGGCATGGCCCCGCTCTACCATTTTTTTCTTGCGCGGCAGGCGGCCACCCGCCCGGCCACCCCCCCAGATGCAGCCCGAAAGCCCACCAGCCGCGAGGGGGCTCCGCCCGTTCGACCACCCCCGCGGTCAATCGGGTACCGGCAGGCTCCAGGTCTCCTTCACCTCTTCCATCACGATGTAACTCTTGGACTCACGCACGTGTGGCAGGGTCAGCAGGGTGCTGCCCAGCAACTTGCGATAGGAGGCCATCTCGCTGATGCGGGCCTTCAGCAGGTAATCGAAGTCGCCCGATACCAGGTGGCATTCCAGCACGTTTGGCAGCTTCAGCGCCGAGCGGCGGAACTCCTCGAAGATGTCGCCGGATTTGTAGGCCAGGCTGATCTCGACGAAGACCAGCAGGCTGGCTTTCAGCGCGGTCGGATCCAGATGGGCGTGGTAACCGGTGATGATGCGTTCGCGCTCCAGCCGCCGCACGCGCTCGGTGCATGGGGTGGTCGACAGTCCGACGCGTTCGCCCAGCTCGGTGAAGGAAATCCGGCCTTCGTCCTGCAGGATGCGCAGGATCTTCCTGTCAATTTTGTCCAGGTCACGGGTGCGCGATGCCATGCCTTCGCCTTTGAATGTTGTATTTCAGTGGAATATCCTGCTCTGCTTTCAAAAATCGAGCAAATACGCTGGCTTGTGCTGACTATACTTCCCTGATTATGGTCCCGGCGTGCTTCTGCGCAGGGGAATGATCGGGTTGGAGAGTCACATGCGCGTACTGATCCTCGGCAGCGGCGTCATCGGCACCACCAGTGCCTGGTACCTGCGCCAGGCGGGTTTCGAAGTCACGGTCGTCGACCGCCAGCCCGGTCCGGCGCTGGAAACCAGTTTTGCCAATGCCGGCCAGCTGTCGTTCGGCTATACCTCGCCGTGGGCGGCACCCGGCGTGCCGAGGAAGGCCATCGGCTGGCTGTTCGAGAAGCACGCGCCGTTGGCGATCCGGCCGGGCATGGACCTGGCCCAGTACCGTTGGCTGTGGCGGATGCTGCGCAACTGTACGCACGAGCGTTATGCCATCAACAAGGCGCGCATGGTGCGCATGTCCGAATACAGCCGCGACTGCCTGAACCAGCTGCGCGAGGAAACCGGCATCGATTACGAAGGCCGTGAGCTGGGCACCACGCAGCTGTTCCGCACCCAGCAGCAACTGGATGCTTCCGCGCAGGACATCGAAGTGCTGGCCCAGTACGGCGTGCCCTACGAAGTGCTGGATCGCGCCGGCATCATCGCCGCCGAGCCGGCGCTGGCCCACGTGGACGGGTTGGTTGGTGCGCTGCGCCTGCCGCGCGACCAGACCGGCGACTGCCAGCTGTTCACCCGTCGGCTGGCGGCGATGGCGGCCGCAGCAGGGGTGGAATTCCGCTACGACGTGGATATCGCCGGCGTGGAGCACGATGGCGACCGCATCACCGGCGTGCGGGTGGACGGCAAGCTGGAAACCGCTGATCGCTACGTGGTGGCGCTGGGCAGTTATTCGCCGGCGCTGGTGGCACCGTTGGGACTGGACCTGCCGGTATATCCGCTGAAGGGCTACTCGCTGACCCTGCCGATCACCGACCCGGCCATGGCGCCGACGTCGACCATCCTCGACGAAAGCTACAAGGTGGCGGTGACCCGCTTCGACAACCGGATCCGCGTGGGCGGCATGGCCGAGGTGGCCGGCTTCGACCTGTCCCTGTCCCCGCGCCGCCGGCAGACGCTGGAGCTGGTAGTAGGCGACCTGTACCCGAAGGGCGGTGACCTGTCGCGCGCGGAGTTCTGGACCGGGCTGCGTCCGGCCACGCCGGATGGCACGCCGGTGATCGGTGCCACGCCCTTCCGCAACCTGTTCCTCAACACCGGGCATGGCACGCTGGGCTGGACCATGGCCTGTGGATCCGGGCGTTACCTGGCCGACCTCATGAGTGCGCGCCAGCCGCAGATCAGCACCGAAGGCCTGGACATCTTCCGTTACGGCGGCAAGGCCATTGCATCGCATGTGGAGAGCCGCGAATGCGCCCTGCCCGTGCGTTGATCGACCTGCAGGCGCTGCGCAGCAATTACCGGCTGGCACGCGAACTGGGTGGTGGCAAGGCGTTGGCGGTGGTCAAGGCCGATGCCTACGGCCACGGCGCGGTGCGCTGTGCGCAGGCGCTGGAGGCCGATGCCGATGGTTTTGCGGTGGCCGCGATCGAGGAAGCACTGGAACTGCGGGCAGCGGGTATCCGTGCGCCGATCCTGTTGCTGGAAGGCTTCTTCGAGGCCAGCGAATTGCCGCTGATCGCCGAACACGACCTGTGGACGGCGGTTGGCTCGCCCTGGCAGGTGGATGCATTGGCGGCATATGAGGGACCGGCGGCCATCACGGTGTGGTTGAAGCTGGACAGCGGCATGCACCGGTTGGGGCTGGACGTGGCGGCATTCCGGGCGGCGCACGCACGGCTTTCGGCGCTGCCGCAGGTGGCTGGCGTAGTCATGATGACCCACCTGGCGCGCGCCGACGAGCTGGACAGCGAGCGGACCCATGAGCAGGCCGCGACTTTCGCCGAGGCGATCAAGGGCCTGCCTGGCGAGACCAGCGTGTGCAATTCGCCGGCGCTGCTGGGCTGGCCCGACGTACGCAGCGACTGGGTGCGCCCGGGCCTGATGCTGTATGGCGCCAATCCGCTGGCTGCAGCGTCTGCGCTGACCGCCCGCCTGCGGCCGGTGATGAACATGCGGTCAAAGGTGATCGCCGAACGCTGGATCGAAGCGGGCGAGCCGGTGGGTTATGGCGCGCGTTTCGTCGCCAGCGAGCGCACCCGTGTTGGCGTGGTGGCGATGGGATATGCGGACGGTTACCCGCAGTTCGCGCCCAACGGCACGCCGGTGGTGATCGATGGCCAGCCGGGCGTGCTGATCGGGCGGGTGTCGATGGACATGCTGACGGTGGACCTGACCACGCATCCGCAGGCAGGCGTGGGCAGCGACGTGGAGTTGTGGGGAGGGCAGGCACTCAGCCTGTCCGAACTGGCTCCGCGCTGCGGAGTCAGTGCCTACCAGCTGCCATGCGCGGTGAAACGGGTACGGCGCGAGTACGCTTGAAGAAGGGCCGATCCCCGGCGGGGATGCGGCCCTGGGCCCCTGGGCATCAGTTCGCGGCGATCTGCTTGGCCAGGTCGCGGCGCACCCAGTCGTCGATCAGCTTCTTCTCATAGCGCAGCGGGTCGCTGTCGCCCTGCCTCCCGGTGCCGCCGTGCAGGAAGCCGGAATCGCGCAGGGTCGCCTCGCCTTGGTCCAGGACCTGGCCGTCGCCGCCCTTCAACGTATATTCGAACTGGATGCGCGGCGGATAGATGTCACGCAGGATCCGGATGTCGTTGGCACGCGGTCCGTGCCAGGGCTCGAAATCACCGGCGCGCTTGATGTCCACCATCGTGATGTCCAGCGTCTGGCCAGGTTGCAGCGTCTTGGTGGCCGCGCTGCGGAACTGCTTGGCCAACTGCTGGACCCAGTCGCCGCGTTCGGCCTCGAAGCGGTTCGGGCTGTTGCGCAGCTCGGTGAACGTGCGTGGATCGTTCCACTGCACGCTGACGGGACCTTCAGCCTGCAGCGCACGGGGGGCCTGCGGGTCGGTGACGGTGCGCGGGGCGGCAATGGCCGTGGCGGCCAGCATGGCGAGCGAGCCTGCCAGCAGCAGGCGGTGAAGCGAGAGACGGCTCATGACCTGACTCCAGGCGCCGTAGCACGGCGCGATTATCGTGTAACTGCAGTGTGGGCCCGCATGCAGGGCGGAACAAGCGCCTGCGGCCGCCACGCCGGCGTGCCGCTTAGTGGCAATTCATCACCGTGGACATGACCATTGGTGCTTGACGCTGCGAATACGCTGTCTGGACCATGCTATGTCCCTGTTACCGGCTTGCGCACGCCCTTGTCCCCAGTCAATTCAATCCTGGAAACACTGCCCCGACCTTCCCTGGCCGGCCAAGGCTCCATGCATGGCGAACTGCTGGACCAGATGAATGCCGGTTTCTGCGTCCTCCAGGTGTTGTTCGAGGGGGACCGACCGGTGGACTATGTCTTCCTCGAAGTGAACGACGCCTTCGAGCGCCATACCGGCCTGGTGGACGCGGTGGGCAAGCGCATGATGCAACTGGAGCCGAACCACGAATCGGAGTGGCTGCGCATCTATGGACATGTGGCGCGTACCGGTGAGCCGACGCAGTTCGAGCTGGAAGCCAAGGCGCTGGGACGGTCCTATTCGGTGGATGCGGTACGCGTCGGTGCTGCGGGAGAGAACAAGGTCGGCGTGCTGTTCTTCGACGTCAGCGTACGCAAGCGCATGGAAGGCGAGCTGGGTGAAAGCGAAGCGCGTTTCAGCGCCTTGGCCGATGGCCTGCCGATGCCTGTCTGGGTGCTGGATGCGCAGGGCCACGCACGCTTCGTCAACAGTGCCTTCACCGAGTTCTTCGGCGGTGACGAGAACCGGGTGCCGGAAGACGTCTGGCGCGGCCTGGTGCATCCGGATGACGCCTCCGTGTTCGATTATGAGCTGCGCGAGGCACTGGCTGCGCAGCGTTCGATGCAGACGCTGGTTCGCGCGCGGCGCGCCGACGGCGAGTGGCGCTGGCTGGAGATGAATGCCCGGCCACGGTTTTCCAGGGCCGGCCATTTCATCGGCCTGGCAGGAAGCAGTCCGGACGTCACCGAGCGCCGCGAGATCGAACTGGCGCGCGAGGAGTTGTTGCAGTCCGAACGCGCGGCGCGCAGTGCGGCGGAAAACACCGCGCGGTTGAAGGACGAATTCCTGGCCACGCTGTCGCATGAGCTGCGTACGCCGCTGACGACCATCCTGGGCTGGAGCGAACTGCTGCTGCAGCGCGTGGACGCCGACAGCCCGCTGCGCAAGGGACTGGGTGTTATCGCCAGCAGCGCCACCGCACAGAAGCGGCTGATCTCGGACATGCTGGACCTGAGCAGCATGCTGCTGGGCAAGGTGCAACTGGAAGTGGAAGTGCTGGACCTGTGCGACCAGATGCGCGAAGCGATGGGCGCGCAGGAACTGGTGGCCGAAGGCAAGGCGCTGGACGTCAGCCTGGAACTGCCCGAAGGGCCCTGCCTGGTACTGGGCGATGCCACGCGCATGCAGCAGGTGCTGTGGAACCTGATGTCCAATGCGATCAAATTCACCCCTGCCGAGGGCAAGGTGAAGCTGCGCCTGGAGGACGCCGCCGATGGCTGGCAGATGACCGTGCAGGACAGTGGTGATGGCATCGCGCCTGAATTCCTCAACCATCTGTTCGGACGTTTCCGCCAGGCCGACGGGACCACCACGCGCCGCCATGGCGGGCTGGGCCTGGGGCTGGCGATCGTGCAGCAGCTGGTGGAACTGCACGGCGGCACGGTGACCGCCGCCAGCGATGGCCATGGCCACGGTGCCACCTTCACCGTACGGCTGCCGCGCTACCAGCCTGGGCAGAACGCGCGCCCGCTGCGCGAGGTGGTCAGTGGCGGGCCGATCATCGAGGCGGTGATCGAACCCTATCCGCTGCGCGGCCTGCACGTGCTGGCGGTGGAAGACCAGGTGGAAGTGCTGGAATACCTGCGTCGCATGCTGGAGGAGCAGGGGGCATCGGTGACCGCCGCCGCATCGGCAGGGGAGGCGCTGGCGCTGCTGGCCGAGAACCAGCATGAAGAGTTCGACGTGCTGCTGACCGATATCGGCATGCCGGGCATGGATGGCTATGGCCTGATCCGCACGCTGCGCGAAGACATGGCCGTGGATGCCGATGCATTGCCTGCGGTGGCGGTAACGGCGCTGGCACGTGCCGACGACCGCCGTCGCGCGCTGGCATCGGGCTTCCAGGAGCATGTCGCCAAACCGTACTCGGTGGCCCAGCTGGTGTCCGCGGTACGCCATGTGCGCGCGCCGCCGACGCGCGCCGCGTTGCATTGAACATCCACGATACCCGGAGAGGTTGACGCCGCCATGTCCCGTACCGCGCCCCGCATCCATCTCGACCCGGCCCGCATCGCTGCGCTGGAAGCCCTGCTACCGCAGCTCAATGATGGAACGCGTGTCGAGCTGACCCTGTCCGACGGGCGCCGCGTGCTGGGGACCGTGGCGGTGCGGCCGACGCTGCAGCAGTACCGCGACGCCGGCGGTGACGAAGGCAGCAACGGACAACTGCGGCTGGACGACCTGGACACGCCGGTGCAGCAGCACGTGGTGTGGCTGGACGAAATAGCGGCCATTCGCACGCTGCCGCCGATCGCCGGCTAGCGCAGCCAGCGACTGCCCTGGCCGGCGCGCTTCGGCCCCCGGTCAATGCTCGAACAGGGACGCCTCCGCCTCGAAGCGGCGTTCGTACGCCCTTTCGTCGGCGACCCGGGTCACTTCCTCATCTGCCATGTCCGGGGCCCCGTACACCGCATAGGCCACGCTGCCGTCTGCCGTCTTGCCGAGCTGGTGCAGCCGATAGCGTGAATGCCCGCCACCGGTGTCCTGGGGGTAATGCACCGGCGGATGGCTGCCCTCCAGATCCATTTCGCTGTTGTCGACCACGCCACCGACGAACAAAGCACGCATGGGATATCTCCTTGGATTCGAGGGGTCCCTTACCCTGACCGCTGGTGCGTTCGCGCCGCATCAAGGGGACGTTTGCATTTCGCAAAGCCGCGCCGCGCCGCCAAGCTGCGGGTGGCGACCCGGTACAATGGGTGCCCCCCGAGATACCAAGGCTTACCCGCCCGATGGCCGCCCGTGACGATGCTCCGCTGCAGACCCTGTTCCTGCCGTTCGCCCAAGGGCAGCTGCGCTGGCCCGAAGGCCCGGTGGCTTTCCTGCGTGCGCGTGATGGTTGGCCATTGCGCGAGCACGCGCAGGGCCGGGACTTGAGCTGCGAGCAGAGCTTCGCCCCGTTCGCGCAGGCGCTGCAATCGGCTGGCTGGCAGGTTTCACCGCGGCTGGGCGAAGACCAGGCCGGCCGCTTCGGCGTGGTGCTGGTGCTGCCCCCGCGGCAGCGCGACGAGGCCCGCGCCCTGTTCGCCCGTGCGCTGCAACTGCTGGCACCGGGCGGCGTGGTCGTGGCCTGCCAGTCCAACGACGAAGGGGCACGCTCGGGTGAGGGCGATTTCAAGCAGTTGACCGGCCTGGGCGGCAGCCTGGCCAAGAACCATTGCCGGGTGTACTGGAGCGCTCCGGCGCAGGGCCAGCATGACGCGGCGCTGGCCGAACGCTGGGCCACGTTGGATGCGCCACGGAAGATCCTTGGCGGGCGCTTCACCAGCCGCCCCGGCGTATTCGCCTGGGACCGTACCGATCCTGCCTCCGTGCTGCTGGCCGAGAACCTGCCGGCCGACCTGGCAGGACGTGCGGCCGACCTGGGCGCCGGTTATGGCTATCTTTCCCGCGAGCTGCTGGAGCGCTGCCCGAAGATCACCGCGCTGGACCTGTATGAAGCGGAGGCGCGCGCGCTGGACTTGGCGCGGGTCAACCTGGCCGAGCCGCCGCGCGCGCTGCCCCTGCAGTTCCTGTGGCGCGATGTCACCGCCGGCATCGAACCGGGGTACGACGTCATCATCAGCAATCCGCCGTTCCACACGCCTTCCCGCGAAAACCGCCCGGACATCGGCCAGCGCTTCATTGCCGTGGCGGCGCAGGCGCTGAAGCGGGGAGGACGGCTGTTCGTGGTGGCCAACCGCCATCTCCCTTATGAGCACGTGCTCAACGACAGTTTCGGCACGGTGCGGGTGATCGCCGAGCGCGACGGCTTCAAGCTGCTCGAGGCGGTGCGTGGAGGCAGCCGGTGAAACTGGTCAAGCTGATCGCCAACCTCGGATATGGCAGCCGCAAGCAGGTGCAGTGGTTGTTCCGCGAAGGCCGTGTCACCGATGCCGACGGCGAGGTGCTGTACGCCGACGACCAGGTGGCGCATGAAGCGATCCGCGTCGACGGCGAGCCGCTGGATCCCCCCGTTGGCCTCACCATCGCGTTGTCGAAGCCACGCGGAGTCACCTGCTCGACCAAGGACAAGGGACGGCTGGTCTACGACCTGCTGCCACCGCGCTTCCGCGACCGCGACCCGGTGCTGTCCACGGTGGGGCGCCTGGATCGCGATACCAGTGGCCTGCTGCTGCTGACCGACGATGGCCTGCTGCTGCACCGGATCATCTCGCCCAAGGCCAGGCTGCCGAAGGTGTACGAGGTGGAGTTGGCCGAAGACCTGCGTGGTGATGAAGTGGCGTTGTTTTCCAGCGGCACCCTGATGCTGGAATCGGAGAAGACGCCGTTGTTGCCGGCCGAGCTGGAAGTGCTGGGCCCGCGCAACGCGCGGCTGGTCCTGCACGAGGGCCGTTACCACCAGGTGCGGCGGATGTTCGCCGCCGCCGGCAACCACGTGCAGGCGCTGCATCGCAGCCGCGTCGGCGGGCTTGGCCTGGAAGGGTTGGAAGAGGGACAGTGGCGCCAGCTGGGTGCGGCCGACCTGGAAACCCTGTTCGCGCCGTGAGTGCCGTCGCCGCTTTGCCTTATCGTCCCGACGCCGTGATCTTCGACATGGACGGCTTGATGATCGACAGCGAGCGGGTGTCGATCGGCTGCTGGAACCAGGCTGCGCTGGAGTTGCAGGTTCCGCTGCCGGAGGGCTTCTTCCTGCACATGGTGGGGCTCGGTGAGCGCGATTGCCGCGTGCTGCTGCAGCGCCACGTCGATGGCGCCGGGCGCATCGACGCATTGTTCGCCCGCTGCCACCAGCTGTACGAAGAACGCACGCAGGCGGGACTGCCGTTGCGCCCCGGCATCATCGAACTGCTGGACCTGCTGCAGGCAAACGGCATGCCGCGCGCAGTGGCGACCTCCACCCGGCAACCGCGCGCCAACCGCAAGCTGGCGGCCAGCGGATTGCTGCCGTACTTCGACGCGGTGGTGACCAGCAGCGATGTGCAGCATCCCAAGCCGGCGCCGGACATCTACCTGCTTGCCGCGCAGCGGCTGGAACAGCACCCTGCGCGCTGCCTTGCACTGGAGGATTCGCCGGCCGGTACGCGTGCTGCGCTGGCTGCCGGCATGACCGTGATCCAGGTGCCGGACCTGGTGCATCCGGACACGGCCCAGCGCGCGCTGGGCCATCGCATCGTCGATTCACTGCACGATGCGCGGGCGCTGTTGGTGCCCTGGCTGGTTGCATGACCCGGTAGAGCGGGGCCATGCCCCGCTGCATTGCGATCGGCCATGTAGCAGGCTGGTGCCGTCGATCCGCTCCGGTCGGGCTCAGGCCCGGCCGAACACCAGCGCGGCGTTGGTGCCGCCGAAACCGAAGCTGTTGGACATCACCGTGTCCAGCTTCTGCTCGCGGCTTTCGCGCAGGATCGGGAAACCTTCCACCTTCGGGTCCAGTTCGCTGATGTTGGCCGAGCCGGCCACGAAGCCGTCGCGCATCATCAGCAGGCAGTAGATCGCCTCGTGCACGCTGGCAGCACCCAGCGAATGGCCCGACAGTGCCTTGGTCGACGACAGCGGCGGAATGGCGTCGCCGAAGACCTCGCGGATCGCGTTCAACTCGGTGACATCGCCCAGCGGCGTGGAGGTGCCATGGGTGTTGAGGTAGTCCAGCGGACGGTCCACGTGTTCCATGGCCATCTTCATGCAGCGCACCGCGCCCTCGCCTGAAGGCGCGACCATGTCGGCACCATCGGAGGTCACGCCGTAGCCGATCAGCTCGGCATGGATGGTCGCGCCGCGTGCCACGGCATGGTCATAGTCTTCCAGCACCAGCATGCCGCCGCCACCGGCGATGACGAAGCCATCGCGATCCTTGTCGTACGGACGCGAAGCGGTGGCAGGGGTGTCGTTGAAGCTGGTGGACAGTGCGCCCATGGCATCGAACATCACGCTCATCGACCAGTGCAGGTCTTCGCCGCCGCCGGCGAGCATGATGTCCTGGGCACCGTGGCGGATCAGGTCGGCGGCCGCACCGATGCAGTGCGCGGAGGTCGCGCAGGCCGCCGACAGCGAGTAGCTCAGGCCCTTGATCTGGAAGGAGGTGGCCAGGCACGCCGACACGGTGGAGCACATCGTGCGCGGCACCATGTACGGGCCGACCTTGCGCACGCCACGGCTGCGCAGGATGTCAGCGGTTTCCACCTGCCATTCGCTGGAGCCGCCGCCGGAGCCGGCGATCAGGCCGGTGCGGGGGTTGCTGACCTGCTCCGTGGTCAAGCCGGCATCGGCGATCGCATCGCGTGCGGCCAGGTAGGCGAAGGCCGAGGCGTCGCTCATGAAGCGCTTGAGCTTGCGGTCGATCAGGGTATCCAGCTCCAGGTCCACGCGGCCGCCCACCTGGCTGCGCAGGCCGGCTTCGGCATGGTCGGGCAGTGCGGTGATGCCGGCACGGCCTGCACGCAGGTTGGCCGACACGGTATCCAGGTCGTTGCCCAGGCACGAGGTGATACCCATTCCGGTAATGACGACACGACGCATCAGAAGTTCTCGGTGGAAGTGAAAAGACCCACGCGCAGATCCTTGGCGACGTAGATTTCGCGGCCGTCGACCAGCATGCGGGCGTCGGCCTGGGCCATCACCAGCTTGCGGTTGATGACACGGGTGATGTCGATTTCATAGGTGACCAGCTTGGCTTCCGGCAATACCTGCCCGGTGAACTTCACTTCGCCGCAGCCCAGTGCGCGGCCTCGCCCCGGGGCGCCCAGCCAGGTGAGGAAGAAGCCGGTGAGCTGCCACATGGCATCCAGGCCCAGGCAGCCGGGCATCACCGGATCGCCAGTGAAGTGGCAGCCGAAGAACCACAGGTCCGGGCGGATATCCAGTTCTGCGCGTACCATTCCCTTGCCGCAGGAGCCACCATCGTCGCGGATGTCGGTGATGCGATCGAACATCAGCATCGGGTCGTTGGGCAGGCGGCCGGCGCTTGCGCCGAACAGTTCACCGCGGGCGCTGGCCAGCAGCTGGTCGCGGTCGAACGCGTGGAGACGAGTCATGGAAAGCACGATCCTGGAAGCGAAGAACGGGTCATCAAGCGTGCGAGGATGCACGAGCAGAATGGTTTCAATCAAACATTTCCACCGTACGCACGCGTAGTGTGTACAGCTGAAAGCGCGCATCCTGTTGATGTGCAACGACCATACTTCGGCGTGTGGCCTACCAACGTCGAATGCCCCTTCACCCGCTGCAATGAGCCTATGCGCAAGATCATCCACGTTGACATGGACGCCTTCTACGCGTCGGTGGAGCAGCGCGACGATGCGTCGTTGCGCGGCAGGCCGGTAGTGGTGGCATGGCGTGGGGCGCGTTCGGTGGTGTGCGCGGCTTCGTACGAGGCGCGGGTATTCGGCGTCCGTTCGGCAATGCCGGCGGTGCGCGCGGAGCGCCTGTGCCCGGATGCGGTGTTCGTGCCGCCGGATTTCGCCCGCTACAAGGCGGTATCGCGGCAGGTACGGGAAATATTCCTGCGCCATACCGACCTTGTCGAACCGCTGTCGCTGGACGAGGCTTACCTGGATGTCACCGAGTCGAAATCCGGGCTGGCGCTGGCGACCGACATCGCGCGCGACATCCGCGCGCAGATCCGCGAGGAAACCTCGCTTACCGCCTCGGCCGGCATCGCGCCGAACAAGTTCCTGGCCAAGATTGCATCGGACTGGCGCAAGCCGGATGGCCAGTTCGTCATCCCGCCGCAGCGCGTGGATGCCTTCCTGGCCCCGCTGCCGGTGAAGAAGGTGCCGGGGGTAGGCAAGGTGATGGAAGGAAAGCTGTCCGCGCGCGGCATCGTGACCTGTGGCGACCTGCGTGCGTGGCCGCTGGCGGCGCTGGAGGAAGCATTCGGAAGCTTTGGCCGCAGCCTGTTCAACCGTGCGCGCGGCATCGACGAGCGGCCGGTGGAACCGGACCAGCCGGTGCAGTCGATTTCTTCCGAAGACACCTTTGCCGAGGACATCCCGCTGGAGGCGCTGGCACCGGCGATCGTGCAGTTGGCGGAGAAGACCTGGAACGCCACCCGCAAGACCGATCGCACCGGCCATACGGTGGTGCTGAAATTGAAGACCGCACAGTTCCGCATCCTCACCCGCAGCTATACGCCGGAGCGGCCACCGGAATCGATGGAGGAACTGCGCGACATCGCCCTGGCGCTGCGCGCCCGCGTGGATCTGCCGCCGGAAACACGCTATCGGCTGGTCGGCGTTGGGCTGGGCGGCTTCCGCGAGCGCGAAGCCGCCGTGCAGGGCGACCTGTTCGAAAATGGGGACGGAGGTAATTAAGTGGTCTTAATTACCTCCGTCCCCATTTTTCAGTACGCCGCGGTGATGATTTCGCGCGGGTAGGCGTGGTTTTCCAGCTCGGCGACGAAGGCCGCGCCATAGTCGGCGTAGCTGATGTGGCTGCGGCCCTGCGCATCGGCAAGGAAGCTGCGGGCCTGTACGCGGTACTGGCCGCGTTCTTCACCGGGGCCGATTTCCGCAGCGGGCGAGAAGAACGTCCAGTCGATGTCCTCTGCGCTGCGCAGCAGTGCCAGCGCGTCGCGTGCAGCCAGCGCAAAGGGCTTGTAGGCGGCGGGGAAATCCGGGGTGTCCACCAGCTGGACGCCGGGTGCGATTTCCAGGCTGCCGGCACCGCCGACCACCACCAGCCGAGGCACCGCGGCGGTACGGGCAGCGGCCAGCAGCTGTCCGGCGACCACCGTAATCTGGCTGATGTCATCGCCCGGGCGCGGGCCGTAGGCACTGGCCAGCACGTCATGGCCGCTGATCGCGCTCGCCAATGCGGCGGTGTCATCCAGTGCGGCCACCGCCAGCGAGGCACCTTGCAGTTCATCCGGCAGGTCTTTTTTGCTGCGCACGATGGCGGTGACCTGATGGCCGTTGGCCAGGGCATGGCGGGCGATCTGGCGCCCGATGTTGCCGGTGGCGCCGACGAGGGCAATCTTCATGGGAGGAGCTCCGTTGCGGTTGATGTGGCCACTGTAGATCGCCGGAATGGATCGAAAAACAGCGTATAACGGTCATGTTTATTGCATGGATCGAGCATATGGACCGATTGACCGGCATCGATGTGTTCATCGAAGTGGCCGAGCGAGGCAGCCTCACTGCCGCCGCCGATGCCCTGGCGATGTCCCGGCCGATGGTGACGCGCCATCTGGCTGGACTGGAAAGCTGGCTGGGGGCGCGGCTGCTGCACCGGACCACGCGGCGTATCAGCCTGACCGGGCCCGGTGAAGCGGCCCTGGCCAGGTTCCGGCAGATGCGTGGCATCAGCGCTGGACTGCAGGACGAACTGGCCAGCGACGACCCGGAGCCGCACGGGACGCTGCGGGTCACCGCCAGCGTGTCCTTCGGCCAGATCCACCTGGCGCCGGCAGTGGCCGAGTTCGTGCAGCGGCACCGGCAGGCGCGCATCGAAATGTTGATGGTCGACCGCATCGTCAACCTGGTGGAAGAGCGCATCGACCTTGCCGTGCGCATTTCGCGGCAGATCGACCCGGCCCTGATTGCCCGCCGGCTGGCGTCTTGCCGATCGGTGTTGTGCGCGACGCCGGCCTACCTTGCCCTGCACGGCACGCCTGGCAGCGCCGAAGCGCTGGCCTCGCACAACTGCCTCACCCACCACTATGTCGGCAAGGGCACGTGGCGCCTGCAGCGCGATGGACGCGAAGTGGCAGTGGGCGTTGCCGGCAACATCAGTGCGAATGATGCGTCCCTGTTGCTGGAGGCCGTGCGCGCCGATGCGGGTATCGCGATGCTGCCGATGTACCAGGTCCACCCGCTGCTGCAGCAGGGAGAGCTGGTCGCCCTGTTGCCGGAATACGCGCTGGAGGCCATGGGCCTGCATGCGGTGTACGCCTCGCGGCGGCAGCAGTCGCCGTTGCTGCGCAGCTTCATCGACTTCCTCTCGGATCGCTTTTCCAGTGCGGCATTCGCGCCATTCTGCTGAGCGCTCCACCATTGCGGGCGTAGGTAGAATGCGCGTTCCCCCGCCGAACGCAATCGCCCCATGAACCCAGCCATGTATCCCTATCCGCTGGTCGTGTTCGACCTTGACGGCACGCTGGTGGACAGCGGCAGTGACATTGCCGAAGCGCTCAACCGTACGCTGCAGGACTGGCAGCTGCCGCGCGTTGCCGAAGCGACGGTGCTGACCTGGATCGGCGATGGTGTACGGCGGCTGGTGGAGCAGGCGTTCACTGCCGGTGGCAGCAGGGCCGACCTGGACGTGGTGATGCCGGGCTTCATGGTGCATTACCGCGAGTGCCTGCTGCGCAGTCCACGGCTGTTCGACGGCGTGCGTGAAGCGCTGGCCCTGTTGCGCGGGCGGGAGGTGCCACTGGCGATCTGCACCAACAAGCCTGCCGCGCTGGTGCAGCCGTTGCTGGAGTACCTGGGCATTGGCCAGCAGTTCGCGCTGGTGCTGGGGGGCGATTCACTGCCGCAGCGCAAGCCCAGCGGCGAACCGCTGCGGCATATCGCCGCGCAGTTCGGTGTCGCCACCGGCGACTGCCTGATGGTGGGCGATTCGTTGACCGATTACCGCGCTGCGCAGGATGCCGGCATGCCGATCGCGCTGGTGCGCTATGGATACCCGCGTGGACTGGACCTGGATACCGCCGATGCGGTGGTGGTGGTCGATGACCTGCGCGCGCTGCCAGGGCTGCGCGACGGCGAATGAGCGAAGCGCCGGGCCGTGCCCGGCGGCATATTTCCGCCCACGGCCCGCTGCGCTCGCCGACCGTGGGTCGGCGCTACCCTGCCAGCCGTTACTTCGGCTGGTAGCGCACGCTCAGCTGGTACTCGCGGCCCGGCTGGTTGTACCAGGCGACGGTTTCGTAGCGCCGATCGAACACGTTGGCTGCACGGGCCAGCACCGACCAGTCAGCGCTGAGTGCGTACTCCAGCCGCACGTCCAGCGTCCCATAGCCGGCCAACCGCACGCCATTGGCGGCATCGTCGTAGCGCTTGCCGGCGCCGAATCCGGTCAGGCCGACACGCAGGTCGCCGAAGCGACGGTCCAGGTCGATGCGTGCGGTCTCCCGTGCGCGCCGCGCCAGCCAGTTGTCGTACTGGCTGCCCACGGTGCGGTTGCGCGGGTCGGTCCAGCTCAGCTGTGCGTTGACATCGATGCCGGCCAGCGTGGTCGAGCCGGTCAGTTCCGCACCGCGGATGCGGGCCTTCTCCACCTGCACCATGTGGAAGGTAGCCGCGTCGTAGGTGATCAGGTCATCCACGCGCGTCTCGTAGGCATCCAGGCCCCAACGCCAGCCGTGGCCCTGCTGGGCGATGCCCAGGCTGGTGCTGCGTGCCTTCTCCGGATCCAGGGTGGGCACGCCGCTCCATGGATCGTAGAGGTCGCTGAAGGTAGGCGCCTTGAACGCAGTGCCATGGCTGGCTGTCAGTTTCCAGCCATCGCCCAGGTCCAGCCCCCATGCCAGCGAACCGGTGGTGTGGTTGCCGAACTGTTGGTTGTCATCGTTGCGCACGCTGGCCTGCAACTGGTGCGCACCGAAGCGGCCCTGGTACTGCACGAACACGCCGGTGTTGTCGCGGCTTTCGACCAGGTAATCGATGCTGCTGCCGTCCAGGCTGTCATCGCTCCAGTCCACGCCGGCGCTGAGCAGGTGGCCGGTGGCGACGGTGACGTCGGCCTGCACCGATGCGCTGTCGCGATGCGTCTGGGCGCTGCCGACGGCACCGAACGGACCACTGTTGTCCGATTCGTTGTCGCTGCGACCGATGCTGGCCGTCACCGCCAGGCGTTCGGACGGGGTATAGCGCACCTTTCCGCCCAGTACCTGCTGCAGCGTTTCGGAGTAGTTGTAGTAGCCGTCGTAGTGGTTCTCGCCTTCGGCACGCAGGGCGCTGCCTTCCACGCTCCATTGTTCGTTGAAGGTGTATCCACCACGCGCGCTCTTGGACAGGTTGCGGTATCCATCGCGGTCGGGTTCGTCGGCGCCGCAGCCGGCGAAGGTCGCCGCCGAGCCGCGGCAGGAGTCGATGCCATCGCTGTGCTGGTACGCGATGTCGATGCCGAACCAGCCGCGGGCGCTGCCGCCGCCGATGCCGCCGCTGGCCTGGCGCAGGCCATTGCTGCCGCCACCCAGTTCAAGGTGTGGTGCAAAGCCGCCGCCGTTGCGACGGGTAAAAATCTGTATGACGCCACCAATGGCATCGGCACCGTAGAGGCTTGATTGCGGGCCGCGCACGATTTCCACGCGCTCGATCTGCGCCAGTGGCAGGTCCTGCAGCATGGCCAGGCCGGAGTCGGCGGCATTGATGCGCACGCCGTCGACCAGCACCAGGGTGTGCGCCGAATTGGTACCGCGCAGGAACAGCGAGGTCTGCTTGCCGAGGCCGCCGGTGTTGGCCAGGTTGATGCCTGCGCGGCCGCGCAGCAGGTCCTGCAGCGAGGTTGCCTGGCTGCTTTCGATGGTGGCGCGGTCGATTACCTGGGCCGGGCTCAGGCTGTCATCCAGTGCCGTCGCCGTGCGCGTGGCGGTGACCAGCATCGGGTCCAGTGCAGTGGCGGCATCCTGCGCGTGGGTGATGCCTGGCAATGTGGCCAGCACGGCCAGGGAGAGGATTCGGGACTGCACTTTCATTGGGGGAACTCCGGCTGCCGCGCACGCCCGCGCGGACACAAGGGGAGCTGCGGCGCGAAGGACAGGGCGATGCGCACCACGCGGACGCGGTGGCCGTCGCCGATGCCCGCCGCATCGCAACCTGTAGCTTCCGGGCCGGTCTCCGGGCTTGCCGTCGGTGGTGGACCACCGGGCGGACGCCTTCCCATGCCAGGGCACAGTGGCGTGTTGTCCGCTTGTGACGTGCTTACCGTTGCGGGGGCAGCGCCGGCATGGCATCGAACGATGCGTCACCGGCTTCCCGTTTCAACCTGCCGGCCGTGGCTGCAGGTCACCTGGAAGTGCGCGCAGTCTAAGCGATCACGCGCCGTGGCGCAGGTGCGCGGCCGGCGTGCACTAGAATGGCCGCTGCTTCTGGTCCAGATATGCCAATGACGTCCTTGCCGTACCGTGCTGTCCCGTTGTTCGAACGCCTGGGCGCGTGCCCACTGATGCAGGGCATGCAAGCGGGGAGCCGGCGATGATCCTCGACCTTGTCCGCCATGCCAGTACCGGGCGTGATACCTGCCTGGACGGGCGCACCGATCCCCCGCTGCTGGCCGGCGCAGAGGACGCATTGTGCGCGACGTATGAAGCGCAGGAATGGGAGCGGGTGATCTGCTCGCCACGGCTGCGCGCACTGCATACCGCAGTGGCGCTGGCGGTACCGCGAGGCTTGCAGGTACGGCCCGACGACGAGTGGGAAGAGCTGGATTTCGGTGACTGGGACGGGCTGGCCATCGATGCGCTGCCGGAGCAGTCGCTGTTGGGCTTCCATCGCGATCCGCATGCGTTTCCGCCACCCAACGGCGAAAGCTGGGGTCATTTCGAGCGTCGTATTGCGCGTGCGCTGGACCGCCTGTTCGATGACGAAGAGGACGAAGGCGCCGTGCCGACGCTGATCGTCAGCCATGGTGGACCGCTACGGATGGTGCTGTCGCAGGCCTGCGGGTTGCCGATGTCTTCGTGCTGGGCATTGCGCATCGACCACGGCACGCGGCTGCGGCTGCGGGTGGAACGCGACGAGGGCGGGGTATGGGGCGAACTGCTGGAGTTGCAGCAGCCCTGAATCAGGATCCGGATCGGTAGCGCCAAACCATGACTGTAGCGCCGAACCATGTTCGGCGAGCGCAGCGGCGCGTCCGGCATCCCGCCAAGCATGCCGCGGCGCTACCCGGCCCGTGATGCAGCAGCCCGCATCAGCCGTCGCTGTCGCCGCCGTCGAATCGCTGCTCGCGGACCGGGCCGGAGGCCGGGCCCGCCGCCTTCAGCGGCTGCACGGCGATGCGTGCTTCGTAGTCCTGCACCAGCGCGTCGCGCTGCGCGGCGGCAAGCTCCTGCCAGTGGCAGTCGAGCAGGGCACCTTGCAGCGAGTACAGCAGGTTCAGGCTGGGCTTGAAACCGGCGCGCTTCACCTTGACGAATGCACCGACCGCGCCGATCGCAGCGAGGTCTTCGCGGCTGCGCAGGCCCACCTGGCGCAGCCATGCCGCGCTCTTGGGGCCGATGTTGCGCAGCTGCAGGGTGCTCATTGCAGTGCGTCGACGAAGACGCGGGCGATGGCTTCCAGGCCAGCCTGGTCGTCGGCATCGAAACGGGCAAGACGCGGGCTGTCCAGGTCCAGCACGCCGACCAGCATGCCTTCCTTGACCAGCGGCACCACCAGTTCCGAGCGCGAGGCCGAATCGCAGGCAATGTGGCCGGGGAATGCATCCACGTCGTCGATGCGCTGTGTCACGCGTTGGGTCGCGGCGGCACCGCATACCCCCTTGTGCAGCGGAATGCGCACGCACGCCGGTAAGCCCTGGAACGGCCCGACCACCAGTTCCTTGCCATCGAACAGGTAAAAGCCCGCCCAGTTGAGTTCCGGCAGCGCGTGGTACACCAGCGCGGCGAGGTTGGCCGCGTTGGCGATGCGGTCATTCTCCCCGTAAACGAGGGCGCGGGCCTGCTCGAGCAACTGGGCGTATTGTTCCGGCTTGCTGCCGGTCAGCGAAGAGGTGGCGAACATGTTCCAAGTCTAACAAGCCCGGGGCGCTTCGTCGGCCATCTCCCGGGCCAGGGCGCCCACCCGGGTGATGGCTGCCACGTAACGCTCGTCCAGCGGCTGGCAACAGGACAGGCGCAGGCAGTGGCGGTACCGCGCGCCGCGCGAATACACCTGGCCTGGCATGAATACGATGTCCTCGGCCAGGGCGCGCTCGAACAGCCCGCCGGTGTCCACGCCGGGCACTTCCAGCCAGAGCAGGAATCCGCCGGTGGGTTCGGTGGCGCGTGTTGCCGCAGGGAAATGTTCGGCCACCAACTGGCGCACCCGTCCGGTCTGCTCGCGGTACAGGCGGCGCAACCGGCGCAGGTGGTGCTCATAATTCCCGGCTTCCAGGAAGGCCGCCACGGCGTCGCCGAGCAGCCGCGACTCGGCGCCGCTGGACTGGAATTTGAGCAGCGCGATGCGTTCGCTGAAACGTCCGCCCTCCAGCCAGCCGATGCGATAGTCCGGCGCCAGCGTCTTGGAGAATCCCGCGCAGACCATGATCCAACCGTCGCGGTCGAAGGCTTTCAACAGCGGTTCCAGCGGCTCGGCATACTGCAGCTCGGCGTAGACGATGTCTTCGATCACCGGCAGCTGGCGGGCATTGGCCAGGTTGGCCAGGCGTTGCTTGGCGGCTACCGGCATGGTGCAGCCCAAGGGATTGTGCACGGTGGGCATCACCACCAGGGCAGCCAACGCGGTGGTATCCAGCAAGGCTTCCACCGCGTCCACGTCCAGCCCGTGCTGGGGGTGGGTCGGAAGCTCGATGGCGTGCAGCCCCAGGCTGGAAAGCAGTGGATAGAGATTGAAATACGACGGTGCTTCCAGGCCGACTGCATCACCGGGGGAGGTCACCGCGCGCAGTGCAAGCTGCAGTGCTTCCATGGCGCCGTGGGTCAGCAGGATGCGTTCGGGCACGGTATGCAGCCCCATGCGCGGACCACGGCGGACGATCTGCGCGATCAACGCCTGCGATGCGTTGGGACGTGCGTAGGTTTCCAGCGTGGTGGCACCGCGACGCAGCGCCTGCGCGGTGTGCCGTTGCAACTGCGCACCGGGATAGAACATGCGGCCGCGCGGTCCGGCGAACGCCAGGTCCACGACCTGCGGTTGCTGCTGTGCACGCAGTACCCGCGCCATCATCGCCTGCTGGCTGGGCGCGGTGGGTGCCGACGGCGCATCACGCAACGAACGCTGCGGTACCTGCAGCCGTGCGGCCACTTCGAACCCGGCGCGCGGCAAGGGCACCACCAGTCCGGCGTCTTCGAGCTGGCGGTAGGCGGCTATCACGGTGTTCAGGCTGATGCTGCGCTGGTCGGCCATCTGCCGCAGCGAGGGCAACCGCGCGCCGCTGGGCAGGCGGCCAGCCTGGATCGCATCGGAAAGTTCATCGGCCAGCCGCTGGTAACGCGGCACCCCGGCCCGGCTATCCATCTGTACCCATCAAAGTGGTCATCCACTGCTGCTGTGCCTGTCGTTGCCCGCAGCCTAGCATGCGCATGCCGGCCCTAGCGCCGGAACTTCCCATGCGCACGCCGGGCTTTTTGGCGTGCGCTTTTTTTCCTATTTCATCGGCACCAGCGTTGCCTCGCGCCGGTACAGCTGCGGGAAGCGCTGCTGCAGCGCGGCCAGCTTCGGTGCGTCGTAATAGCGGATGTAGGCCGCCTGTGGATTGAGCGTCATGTAATTCTGGTGGTAGGCCTCGGCCGGGAAGAAACGCTTGCCGCTGCCAAGCTCGGTCACCACCGGGGCGCTGAACGAGGGCGCGATCTGGGCGATGTAGGCGCGGTTGGCGGCTTGCTGCCGTGCATCGTCGCTGAAGATCGCCGAGCGGTACTGGCTGCCGCGGTCCGGCCCCTGCCGGTTGAGCTGGGTCGGGTCGTGCGCCACGGAAAAGTACACCTGCAGCAGCTGCCCGTAACTGACCTGGCGCGGATCGTAGTCCACCCGCACCGCTTCGGCGTGGCCGGTGCGGCCAGAGCTGATCGTTTCATAGCGCGCGGTGGAAGCGTCGCCGCCGATGTAGCCGGACACTGCGTTGCCGACGCCCTTTACGTGCTGGAAGACACCCTGCACGCCCCAGAAACAGCCACCGGCGAACACCACGCTGGCCTGCGTGCGCGGGTCCTTGAATGCGGCGTCGCCGGCCGGCGCCGGCAGCACGCGGCCTTCTTCGGTGATGCGCGCAGGCGCGGCCGCGGATGACGGACCGGCGTCCACGGTGAAGGCCACCAACGCACCGACCACCAGTGCCGCGACAGCAGCGGCGACTCCCTGTTCCAATGACAGTTTCATGCGACCTCCTCAGCCGAACGTAAAGGCGTAGGCCTGGACGCCTGGGTCCAGGAACTCGATCTCGAAGTGGTGTTCGCCCACGTTGTCGCGTTGGCGCACCAGTTGGTAAAGACGGTGTTCGTCGACCACGCCGGTGCCATCGGCATGCACGTCGCCACCCGCAGCGGAGGCCGCCACCGGCTTGCCATCCAGCCAGGCCCGGAAGCGCACCGGCTTGCCGTCGTCGCCCGGGGCGAGCACCAGGTGCAGGTCCCGGGCATGGAAGCGGAACGCGATGCGTCCACCTGCCTGCTGCAGCCCTGCGGCCTCTGCGTCCACCGTCCAGTTGCCGCGCAGGCCCCATTGGTTCAGTGCCAGGGTGGCGGGCAGCGCGTAGTCGAACGGTTGCCCCTTGCGCTGCCCACCGGGCGACGCGAAGTGTTCCGCACGGGCATGGCCGAGGTAGGTTTCCGGCGAGCGCAGGTTGCCCATGTCGGCTTGCTCGGCGACGCCCTCCAGGGAGGTGGCGGCCGGATCGGCGGGTGGTGGCAGGTCCTTCTGTCCCGCCTCCTGCAGCAGGCGGCGGATCACCTGCTCGGAATGGGCATAGTTGCCTTCGCCGAACTGGTGCGCACGGATCCTGCCCTGTGCATCGATGAAGTAGTGCGCAGGCCAGTAGCGGTTGTCGAAGGCGCGCCAGATGGCGTAATCGTTGTCCATCGCAACCGGGTAGCCGACCTTCAATTGCGCCACGGCGCGCATGACATTGCGTGGATTGCGTTCGAAGGCGAACTCCGGCGTGTGCACGCCGACCACCACCAGGCCGTGGTCGCGGTAGCGCCGCTCCCACTCGTGCACGAACGGCAGGGCACGCAGGCAGTTGATGCAGGAGTAGGTCCAGAAATCGACCAGCACCACCTTGCCGCGCAGCTGCTCGCGGCCGAGCGGCGGGCTGTTGAGCCAGCCGGTGGCTCCGTCCAGCGCGGGCAGCTCGCCCTCGACTGGCAGTGGGGCATCGGCAGCGGCGCCCGCCGTGGTGGTCATGGCAGCGCCCGTCGCCTGCGCGCCCGGTACGCTGTCCAGCAGGCCCTGTTCCAGCCGCGCCGTGCTCACCGTGGACAGCCGGGTCAGCACGCCGGTATCCCAGCCCATGGCGATGGCCAGCACCGCCAGCAACGCGGCGATGCCCAGCCCGCGGCGCAACGCGTTGCCCAGGCCCAGGCGGGCCTTCAGGGCGTTGAACAAGCGTCCGCCGACCCACACCGCCAGTGCCAGCGCCGTGACTGCACCCAGTGCGTAGGCCAGCAGCAGGCTGCTGGTACTGGCGCTGGCGCCATTGAGCGCGGCACCGGTCAGCACCAGGCCAAGGATCGGCCCGGCACAGGGCGCCCACAGCAGGCCGGTGGCGATGCCCACCAGCAGGGAAGTACCGGCGCCGCCGCGACCGGCGTCGTCGGCAGCATCGGCACGTGCGCTCAACCGTGCGCCAGCACGCTGGAAAGGAGCCAGCAGGCGATCGGCGAAGGCCGGCCACAACAGCGCCAGCGCGAACAGCGCCATCACGACCAGGGCGACCCAGCGGCCGATCTGGTTGGCTTGCGCGACCCAGGCGCTGCCGACTGCCGCCAAGCTGGCGACCACGGTGAACGTCGCCGCCATGCCCAGCAGCAGCGGCAAGGTGCTGCGCAGGAACGAGCGTCCTGCGCGCGCGAAAACGAACGGCAGCACCGGCAGGATGCAGGGGCTGAGCAGGGTCAGCACCCCGCCAAGATAGGCCAGCAGCAACAGCATCAGCAGTGCTCCATCGACAAGGGAAGGGACATCAGAGCGGGACCCGCCAGTCATCGGTGCCGTCGCTGGCACCGGCCTGGCCGGTGGGCGTGAAGGCCAGCGCTGCACCGTTCATGCAGTAGCGCAGGCCGGTAGGGCGCGGGCCATCGTTGAACACGTGCCCGAGGTGGCCGCCGCATCGCCGGCAATGCACTTCCACCCGCACCATGCCGAAGGCGGTATCGCGGTCTTCGCCGACCGCATCGTGCAACGGCGCCCAGAAGCTGGGCCAGCCGGTGCCGCTTTCAAATTTCGTCGACGATGAGAACAGGGCCAGCGCGCAGCCGGCGCAATGGAAAGTGCCGCGCCGGTGCTCGCGGTCCAGCGGGCTGCTGCCGGCACGCTCGGTCGCATGCCGTCGCAGCACCGCGTATTGCGCCGGGGTCAGCAGCCGCTGCCATTCGGCATCGCTGCGCATGATCTCGAACTGGCGCGGTGCAGCGGTTGCGGTTGCGGCGGCGGCCGGCGCAGCGCGGCTGCAGGCGCCCAGGCCCAGCATGCCGGCTGCAGCGGCCATGCTGCCCAGGCCGAGCAGGTGGCGACGGGTAATCGACATGGCCATCTCCAGGGGGGACGATGGGAGCCATGCTGCGCCCGCGCTGGTCAACGAATCCTCACGAAGGGTTCAATTTTCCGTGATACATCGGAGGGCCGCCGCGCCGACAATACGGATACGCTTCCCGTTGCCACGCCTGCCCATGACTGCTGCCAAACGCGTCCTGATCGTCGAAGACGATCCCCATATCGCCGACCTGCTGCGGCTGCACCTGGGTGACGAGGGCTATGTGGTGCAGCATGCGGCTGATGGCGATGCGGGGATGCGCCTGCTGGAACAGGAAGGGCCATGGGACGCACTGGTGCTGGACGTGATGCTGCCAGGCGTGGACGGGCTGCAGATCTGCCGACGCGCACGGGCGATGGCCCGCTACGTGCCGATCATCATCATCAGTGCACGGGGCAGCGAAACCCAGCGCATCGTCGGCCTGGAACTGGGCGCGGATGACTACCTGGCGAAGCCCTTTTCCCTGCCTGAGCTGGTGGCCCGGGTACGTGCGCTGCTGCGACGGGCCGAAGCAATGGCGCAGAGTGCGCGGATGGATGCCGGTGCGATCACCGTGGGCGGCCTGCACCTGGACCCGCTGGCACGCACCGCCAGCAACGACGGACAGGAACTTGAACTGACGCCGCGCGAGTTCGACCTGCTGCTGTTCTTTGCACGGAACCCGGACCAGGTATTCGCGCGTGCGGAGCTGCTGGACCAGGTGTGGGGCTATGGCCACGACGGCTACGAGCACACGGTGAACACGCATATCAACCGCCTGCGCAACAAGATCGAGGCGGATCCGGCCACGCCGCGGCGGCTGCTGACGGTATGGGGACGCGGCTACAAACTGGTGGACGGCACCGGGGGTACTGCATGATTCCGCGCCTGCGGCTGTGGCAGAAGCTGGCCGTGGTGTTCTGCGCGCTGCTGCTGTTGTGCAGCCTGGCGTTGCTGGGCATGCAGATGCGGATGGCGATACGCCATGAGCAGGAAGTGGTGCAGCGCCTGTCGCTGGGCCTGGCCGGCCACATTGCCCAACGCAGCGAATTGATGGACACGGCGGGCATGCGTGAGCCAGCCGTGCGTGCGTTGTTCGGCCAGTTGATGGCGGTCAATCCCAGCGTGGAGGTCTACCTGCTGGATGACCAGGGCCGCGTCCTCGGGCATGACGCGCCCCGTGGGCACCTGCATCGCGACCGCGTGGACGTGGCGCCGTTGAAGGCGCTGCTGGCGGGCGCGGCGCTGCCGATCCTGGGCGACGATCCACGCAGCACGCACGCGCGCAAGGTCTTCAGCGTGGCACCGCTGGTGGTGCAGGGGCGGGCGGCAGGGTATGTGTACGTGGTGCTGGTGGGCGAACAGCGGCAGATGCTGGCCGATGACTTGGCCGCGAGCAGCCAGTGGCGCACCATGTTGTGGTCGGCGGCGGTCGTCGCCACGCTGGGCGTGCTGGCCGGACTGGTCGCGTTCTACTGGGTGACGCGCCCGCTGCGCGAGCTGACCCGACGCATCCAGTCGTTCGACATCGATGCGCCCATCGCGTTGCCGTCATTGCCGCCGTTGCGGGCCGGCGAACGCAACGAACTGCTGATCCTCGAACATGCACATGCGCAGATGGCGCGCCGCCTGGCGGATCAATGGCAGCAACTGCGGCAGCAGGACCTGCAACGCCGGGAACTGGTCGCCAACATCTCGCACGACCTGCGCACGCCTTTGGCTTCGCTGCACGGTTACCTGGAAACACTGGCGATGAAAGACGCATTGCTTTCGCCGGAAGAGCGCAGGCGCTACCTGGGCATTGCGCTGGCACAGAGCAGCAAAGTGGGCGGGCTGGCGCGCGCGCTGTTCGAACTGGCGCGGCTGGAGCATGGGCAGGTGCAGCTGCAGTGGGAAGTGTTCGCGCTGCCAGAACTGCTGCAGGACGTGCTGCAGAAATTCGAATTGACCGCGCAGGCGAAAGGACAGCGGCTGGACGCGGGTTTTCCGCCTGGCCTGCCGCTGGTCCGCGCCGACGTGGGGCTGGTGGAACGTGTCCTGACCAACCTGATCGACAACGCGTTGCGTCACGCTCCGTCCGGCGGTCATGTCCAGGTGCAGCTGGACGCTGATGCGGACAGCGTACGGGTGCAGGTAAGCGATGACGGCCCAGGCGTGGATCCGGCAGTCCGCGGGACGCTGTTCCATGCCCCGGCATCGCTGGGACGGCGAGGTGGCAATGGCGGGTTGGGACTGCTGATCGTGCAGCGCATAGTGCAACTGCACGGGCGGACGATTCGACTCCAGGGCAGTGCGCCCGGCGCGACGTTCGTATTCCAGCTGCCGCGTGCCGGAGCGTAGCGCCTCGGCCGGGCGGCGGTGGCGCTGGATGTAGTCGACCATGCACATCGAACGCGGCAGAGGGCAACAGGTGCTGGTGCGCGCGTACCCACGGGGGGCCGGGTGGCGCCCATGGCCTGCTTGCCGCGATATCGCCGGCGATGGACACGCTGGAAGCACGCTTTTATGGACGCGTGGTGTCGTGATCCGCTGAAGGTGATGCGGGTCGTGGCCCGAGGCGATCGCCAAGCGCCCACACGATTGCACCATCGAGGTCCTCTACTGCAAGGACCTTCGCATGTTCCAGAGTGTCGGCGTCGCCATGGCGAGTCAGAAGGCCTGCACGTCGAGGCTGCCGTGAGCGTGGCCGGGGCGTGGACGTCTGGCCGGCCCGTTTCCATGAGCTGGCTTGCACAGGCAATGGGAGGCGGCGATGCCAGCGGCGTGCCCGCATGGATATCCGATGACGGCACGCTGGCGCTCACCAATGGCCAGGGGCACGCGGTATGTGCAACGGGGCGCCATAGGGTGGCATTGGAGGGTATCGCCTGGAGGACCGGTGATTCGCAGGTGTTGACCGCGCAGGAGGTCGCGTCCTGGATCGCAGGGGAAGGGCTGCTGGCTGCATTGCGCGGGATGGACGGCGCATTCGTGCTGGTGCACTGGGATGCCGTTCGCCGCGAGCTGAGTTGCGCGCGTGATCCGTCCGGCCAGAGGATGCTGTTCTATGGCTGGATGGGCGGAAAGTTCGCGTTCGCCAGTTCGCTGCATGGCCTGCGACAGGATCCGGACTTCGACGGCCGGATCGACTACGGCGTGCTGGCGTTGTTCCTGCGCCACGGTTACGTGCCGGCGCCACACTGCATCCACGCGGGATTCTTCAAGTTGTCCGCAGGCCGTTGCCTGACATTGCATGAGCGGGATGTGCGGCGCGGTTGGGAGTGCCATCTGCCTGGCGTAGACCAACGCGTCTACTGGGACGCCGCCGGCGCCTATGAAGCTGCCTTGCAGATGCGCCAGCCACTTGCTGCCGATAGTGCGCTGGACCAGCTTGACGCGCGCCTCCACGACGTCGTTGCGGCCAGTCGTCGCGCCGGGACTACGGGTGCATTCCTGTCCGGAGGAACCGATTCCTCGCTGGTCGCGGCCATCCTGCAGGCGCAATCATCCGTGCCGGTGCCCACGATCGGGATTGGATTCGAGGCAGCAGGCCACGATGAGCGCAAGTGGATGGAGGCGGTGGCGCGCCATCTGGGCGTACGGCATGAAACATGCGTGCTGGAAGCGGGTTCCGCGCTTGAACGGGTGCAGCAGGCAGCGCGGGCGTGGTCCGAGCCCTTCGCCGATGCCTCGCAGTTGCCGACCCTGCTGGCGAGCGAGCGCCTGGCCCGGCGCTGTGAGATCGGCCTGACCGGGGACGGTGGCGACGAACTGTTCTTCGGACATGGCGCATACCTGCGGGCACGACGCAACGCACGCCTTGGCGCGCTGTTGCCCCAGGTCATGCGTACATGGGCCAACCGGCTGCACAGGCGCGATCCTGAGCGTTCCCGCCTTGGTGGAATGGCGGCGCTTTACGCGGAGGCAGCCGGCAGCGGCGTTGCACACCACTATCTGATGCGCGTGGAAAAATGGCGCGAACCCGGCGCGTTGCTGCCAGGCGCAGCCGAGCCACGTACGCCGTACCGGGATGGGCCGGTGCACCTGCAACGCGGTGATCCGGTCGACGTGATCCAGTATCTGGACTTCGCCATGGAACTGGGCAACGGGATCCTGGCAAAGGTGGACGCGGCCGCGGCCGAATATGGGCTCAAGACGCTGTCGCCGCTGCTGGACAGGGAAGTGGCCGGGCTTGCCTGGCAGATGCCGATAGCGATGAAGTTCCAGGCCGGGGAGCAGAAGTGGATCCTGAAGAAACTGCTTTGCCGCTACCTGCCGGCTTCACTGGTGTATCGACCCAAGCGTGGCTTCGGGCCGCCGATAGCCGCCTGGCTGCGCGGTCCACTGCGCGGGTGGGCAAGCGCGTTGCTGGCGCCGGCCACGCTGGAGCATGCGGGCATCAGGGATGACGGACGGGTGGCGAAGATGTGGAGCCAGTTCCAGCGTGGCGAACGCCGGTGGCATCCACCCCTGTGGACGCTGCTGATGTACCTGGCCTGGTTCGAGCAGTCATGCAAAAAAGGGGACGGAGGGGATTAAGTCGCATACGGCGGTGGTGCCGGGCGGAAAGCGACTTAATCCCCTCCGTCCCCTTTTTCCATGCATAAAAAAAGGACCCGACAGAGGGAGGGATCTGTCGGGTCCTGCGATTGCACGGGGGGAGGGACCCATGCAATGTCCTGTGGCTTCTGCCTGCGCCGACGTGGTGCTGTCGGGCGGCTTGAATCGCCTTGATGCAATGCAGCATACGCCTTTCGTGCTGCATTGCAACAGGAGTCGCAGAAATTCCCGACGAACGGTAAATAACGTTCAGGATCAAACGTTTGCTCAGGCGCCGCGCGGTCCCCGGTAGCGGCAGCCGGAGGTGCAGGTCTCATGCACGGTGATCTCGCTCAATGCCGGCAGGGCGGGCTTGAGCTCCTGCCAGATCCACACCGCAAGATTCTCGCTGGTGGGGTTCTCCAGGCCGGGGATGTCATTGAGGTAGTGGTGGTCCAGCCGGTCATAGATGGGTTGGAAGGCGGCCTTCACGTCGCCAAAGTCCATGATCCAGCCGGTATCGGACCCGGGCTCCCCTTCGACTTTCAGCTCTACCCGGAACGAATGCCCGTGCAGGCGCGAGCACTTGTGGCCCGGCGGCACGTTGGGCAGGCGGTGGGCCGCTTCGATCATGAAGATTTTGAAGATTTCCATGCTGCGATTGTACCGGGCTGGCCGGTCGTGGCGGTTCCAGTCGCAACCAATCTATTTCCATCGCGATGAAGAGATGTTAGTTTCTCTTATATCCGTATGAAGAGATGTTATTGGCGCTGATGCGGCCATGCATGGACTACTGCGGAACTGCCACCACCACCACCCCGCGATTTCGACATGCCCCAGCACACCCTGCTCGTGGCGGCGCTTGCCGTCGCCTTGGCCGCGCCATTGCCTGCCGCCGCCGAATCCTCCACCGACGCCTCCACCGGCGGCGACGCCAGTACCCTGGCCGCCGTCCGCGTCACCGGTTCCAACATCAAGCGTACCGACACCGAAACCGCCAATCCCGTCCAGGTGATCGGGCGCGAACAACTGGAGGTGACCGGCAAGGCCTCGGTCGCCGACGTGCTGCGCTCCATCTCGGCCAACACCGGCAATGCAGCGAATGAAACCTCCAACAGCGGTTGGGCGTCGGGCTCGGCGGGCATCGGCCTGCGTGGCCTGTCGCAGAAGAATACGCTGGTGCTGCTCAATGGCCGCCGCCTAGCGAACTATGGCTTCCCGGCGAACGGGCTGTCCGACACCTTCGTCAACCTCAATGCGCTGCCGCTGGTTGCGGTGGAGCGCATCGAAGTGCTGAAGGACGGCGCATCGGCGGTGTATGGCTCCGACGCAGTGGCCGGCGTGGTCAACATCATCACCCGGCAGAACTACGAAGGCGCGGAGATCGGCGGCAGCGTCGGCACGGCCGACCAGGGCGGCCTGGACGAAACCAAGCTCAAGTTCGTCGGCGGGCTGGGCGACCTGGATACCGATGGCTACAACATCCTTTTCAGCGTGGAAGCCTACAACCGTGACCGGCTGGACCAGGACGAGCGCGACCTGACCAAGAGTGGCATCTACAGCGACAAGCCCGGCGGGAGCTGGAACGGCTGGTCGGCCAAGGGGGCGCGCTACCTGGTCGACGGCGTGTCGGTGCCGATGCTGGACGCCAACGGGCAATGCCCGGACGGCACCACCCTGGTGCCCAGCGGACCGATCGACGGCCTGGCCGGTGATACCTGCGGCTTCAACCAGGCCCCGTACACCACCCTGATACCGTCCACCAAGCGTTGGCAGGCCTATGCCAACGGCACCTTCCGCCTGGGCGACAACGTGGAAGCGTTCGGCGAAGTGCTGTACAGCGAGGTAAAGGGCGTTTCCTGGTTCGGCAGCAGCCCGTTCTTCACCCTGGAAAGCGGGCGTTTCGCATTGAATGCCGATACCGGACTGGCCGAACCGGTGTCCTCCAACCTGCCCGCCGGCAATCCCTACAACCCGTATGGGCGCGCGGTACCGATCGAGTACACGTTCTTCAACCTGGGCGGCACGATCAAGACCAATCGCTCGCAGTCCTATCGTGGCCTGTTCGGCCTGCGTGGCAGCACCGCGCGCTGGGACTGGGAAGTGGGTGCGTTCGGCGCGCGCAGTAGCGAGCGCGAGACCGTGTCCGGCGGTTTCGCCAATCGCTGGACGCTGGCCGACGCGCTGGCCACCGGCAGCTACAACCTGCTTGATCCGTCGGCAACGCCGCAGTCGGTGCTGGATGGCATCGGCATCGCCACCTTGCGCCCGGCCGAATCGAAGCTGCAGGGCATCGATGCGAAGATCTCCGGCACCCTCGGCCGCACTTGGGCCGGTGATATCGGCTTCGCGTCTGGCGCGGAATGGCGCCGCGAGAAGCTGGATTCCAACAACCCGTGGCAGATCGACGCCGGGTTGCAGGTCCGCCCGGCCATCGCCGAAGTGCATGGCGAGCGCACCGTGACCGCGGCCTATGCCGAAGCCATCGTGCCGCTGGCCTCCAGGCTGGAGCTGTCAGTGGCCGCACGTGCGGACCATTATGATGACTTCGGCGATGCATTCTCGCCAAAGCTCGGGCTGCGCTGGCAGCCGCTGGATTTCCTGCTGGTGCGGGCGGCGGCGTCGAAGGGCTTCCGCGCGCCATCGCTTTCCGAAAATTCGGACAGCACCAGCATTTCCTATGGCAGCGTAGTGGATCCGCGCGATCCGGACCTGCCCGGCTCGCGGCAGAATCCGACCTTCTTCACCGTTGGCAACACCGACCTGAAGCCGGAGCGCACGCGCAGCTACAACTTCGGCGTGGTGCTGTCACCGTGGAGCAACACCAACCTGAGCGTCGATTACTACAAGATCGAGCTGGAGAACCTGGTAGGTACCAACAACTCGCAGACGCTGGTCACCGATGACGTGCCGGGCGCGGTGCTGCGCGATGAGCGCGGCAAGTTGCTGGCCGTCTATAACCGCTACCAGAACCTGAGCGACCTGAAGACCTCCGGCATCGACGTGGAACTGCGCCAGCGCATTCCGACCGACCGTTTCGGCGAGTTCAACCTCAGCTCCGCCTATACCCACGTGCGCGATTATCGTCGCCCGACCGTGATCGGTGGCCCGCTGGTGGACTATGCCGGCAGCAACCTGGGCGCTACGTTGCCGAAGAACAAGGCGACGACCACGCTGGACTGGGCCTACGGTGATTTCCGCACCGCGCTGACCTGGTACTACACCAGCGGCTATGACCAGAAGGCCAGCGCCACCGCACGGGCGGTACAGGATCGGGTGGATGCCTACAGCCAGTTCGACCTCTACCTGGGCTACACCGGCTTCGAGCAGCTGACCCTGTACGCGAAGATCCAGAACCTGGGTGATGAAGAACCGCCTTACGACGCCTCGTTCCCGGGCATCCGTGCGCCGTATGACTTCAGCCAGTACGACCTGCGCGGGCGCTACTTCACGGTGGGCTTCGATTACCGGTTCTGATCCAGCCGGCTGCTCCATCCGCACGACCATCCGGCCGCCCTGCGCGGCCGGATGGGTGTCACCGGCGCGCCAGCGCCTTCATCTTCGGGGAATCATCGTGTCCTTCCATCGCAGTGTGTTGTTGTCGTTGTGCGTCGCCGTTTCGGTGCTTGCCGTTCCGGCCGCCCCGGTACAGGCGCAGAGTGCCTACTTTTTCCCGCAGGCCGCCGAGTCAACGGATTTCGATCCGGCCATCCCCAGTCCGCAGCAGTTCCTGGGCTATGAAATCGGCAGCCGCTACACCCGGCATGACCAGCTGGTGGCCTACTTCAACGAGTTGGCCAGGCACTCGGACAAGATCAAGGTGCAGGAGATCGGCCACAGCTACGAAGGACGCCCGCTGCTGATCGCCACGGTAACCGCCGCACAGAACCAGGCCCGGCTGGAAACCCTGCGGCAGCAGCATGCGACGCTGGTGGACCCTTCGCAGCCACGTGCCGCGGCCGGCGACAGTCCGGTGGTGGTCTGGCTGGGCTACAGCGTGCATGGCAACGAAACCTCCAGTGGCGAAGCCGCGATGCTGACCGCGTACTACCTGGTGGCCAACCGGAGCAGCGAGACGCAGCAGTGGCTGCAGGAGGCGGTGGTGCTGTTCGATCCGGCGCAGAACCCGGATGGCCGCGACCGCGCGGCGAACTGGCACAATGCCTATGCATCCAGCCCGGCGTCCGCCGACCCGGCCGACAAGGAGCATGTCGAACCGTTCCCGCAGGGCCGCACCAACCACTACTTCACCGACCTCAACCGCGACTGGCTGGCACTGACCCAGCAGGACAGCCGGCCGAAGATCGAGGTCTTCCACCAGTGGTATCCGAACGTCCAGATCGATTTCCACGAAATGGGCAAGGACAGCACCTATTACTTCGAGCCGTCGCCGAAGAGCATGCACAGTCCGCTGCTGCCGGCGGCATCGTACGAGTTCAACAAGACACTGGCGAAGTACCATGCCGCTTCGCTCGATGCGCTGGGTTCGCTGTACTACACGGGTGAGAACTTCGACAATTTCTCACCGGTATACGGCTCGACCTATCCGGATTTCCATGGCGCCGTGGGCGTGACCGTGGAGCAGGCCAGCTCACGCGGGCGGGTGCAGGAATCGGTGAACGGGCCGCTGACGTTCCCCTTCACCATCCGCAACCAGGTCGCTACCGGCCTGGGCACGGTGCGCGGCGCGGTCACCGAGCGCGAAGGCCTGTTCAAGCTGCAGAAGGAGTTCTTCCAGTCTGCGCTGAAGCAGGCAGGGCAGCAGCCACTGAAGAGCTTCGTGTTCGGTGATGCACATGATCCGGCCCTGACCCGCAAGCTGCTTGAACTGCTGCTGCTGCACAGGATAGAAGTGCATGCGCTGGCATCGGCGGTGACCGTGGACGGACGCCGCTTCGAGCCTGGAACGGCGTATGTGGTGCCCGCTGCACAGCCACAGTTCCGGTTGGTGCATTCGATCTTTGCCGATACGCCGCCGATCAAGGGCGATGTGTTCTATGGCAGCACCTCGTATGCGGTCGCCCCGGCGTATGGCGTGGCGTTCGCGGCCAGCAAGGGCCGCATCGGCCAGGGTGTACAGGTAAATGCCCTGCCGCCCGCCGAGGGCGGCGTGCAGGGAGGCCTGGCCGGCTACGCGTACGTGATCGACTGGCGTGACTACAACGCAGGCCGCGCCTTGTATGCGCTGCAGGCCAAGGGATTGTCGGCCCGTGCTGCGTTCCATGGCTTCACCGCGGGGACGGTGGCAGGAGACGTGGAATTCGCGCCGGGCAGCATCGTACTGCCGGTCGCCGGCCAACCGTTGCAGGGGGCGGCGCTGTTGGAGGCCGTGCAGGCGGCAACCCGGGAAAGTGGCGTGCAGGCCTACGCCATGGGCAGTGGCCAGAGCCGCGGTGGCATCGACCTGGGCAGCGATGGCGTCAAGGCGCTGCGCAAGCCAGCGGTGGCCCTGGTGATGGGCGAGGGGGTGAACGCAACCGAGATCGGTTCGGCATGGTTCCTGCTCGACCAGCAACTGCAGTTGCCCGCCAGCAAGATCGATCCGGCGCAGCTGGGCAAGGTGGGGCTGGACCGCTATACCACCATCGTGCTGTCCGGCGGCAGGTACGATGGCGTGGATGAAGCCGCGGTAGGGGCGCTGAAGCGCTGGATCCAGGCCGGTGGCTCGCTGGTTACCTATGGCACCGCGTCGCGTTGGGCAATAGAAAAGAAGCTGGCCGATGGCGAGAAACTGGGTGAGCAGGAAGACGCTTCGGACGCCGGGCGCAGTGCGTTCGGTGACCAGCGCGACATCGCGGCGATCGAGCGGGTGAGTGGCAACATCCTCAGCGCCGACATCGATACCAGCCACCCCCTGGGCTTCGGCGTGCCGCGCCGGCAGCTGGCGGTGAACAAGGAAAATGCGGTAGTGCTGCAACCGAGTGCCAATCCGTTCTCTACGGTGGTGCGGGTGGACGAGCAGCCACGGGTCAATGGGTATCTGTCCGAGCGCAACCGCGCGCGGGTAAGTGGCTCGGCGTGGTTGCTGGTGTCGCCGCAGGGCCAGGGCAACGTGGTGCTGTTCGCCGATGATCCGGCACACCGCAAGTACTGGCACGGTACGGATCGGTTGCTGGTCAATGCGTTGTTCTTCTCCAACCTGTTGAATCCGACCAGGCCGCGCGGGTGATGGTGGGTTGCCGGGACACCTGCGTCACAAGGTCCCGAGGTCCATGCATGCGTCGAGGTAGCGCCGGGCCATGCCCGGCGGGGTGAAGGGCAGTCCACAATCGTATTGCGAATCATTCGCAATGAGCATAGGATGTGCGCCGCCGGACTGGGGCCGGCGCCTTCCACGAGAGATGCCGATGAAACTCCGCTTGTTGACCAGCTTGCTGCTGGCCGCCGTCGTGTTGCCCGCCCGCGCGCATACGCCGTACCTGGCACCTGCCACGTTCCAGGTCCAGCCCACCAGCATGGTCACGCTGGATGCCAGCTTCGCCGAGACCTTCTTCGTCCCCGAAGTGGTGTTCGACAACAGCACCTTCGTGGTGACCGACCCCGATGGCTTGGCGCATGCGCCGGACACCGTGCACCTGTTCAAGACCCGTGCCGTGGTCGAGCAGCGCCTGCCGGGCAAGAAGGGCACCTACCGCTTCAGCACCGGCAACCGCCTGGGTGCGGTGTTCCGCACTTTCGAACTCAACGGCAAGACCGAGAGCAGCCGTGACCCGTCCAAGCCGTTGCCGGCGGGGGCGAAGATCGTCTCGCACTACCAGAGCCTGTCACGGTCGGAGGTCTACCTGACTGCCGGGGCGCCGACCACCGAGGCGCTCAAGCCGTACGGCAAGGGGCTGGAACTGGTTCCCGCCACCCATCCGAGCGATCTGTACGTGGGCGAGGCCTTCGCCTTCGAGGTGCACTACGACGGCAAGCCGTTGCCTGGGCAGAAGGTGGAGATCAACCGCGCGCTGGGGGATGGCCATGCCCAGCAGGCACCGATCGAGCTGACCACCGATGCCGCCGGCAAGGCCAGCCTGCCGCTGCAGCAGGCTGGCAGCTACCTGGCGTTGATCCGCTACCGCGGCGATGCGCCGGAGGGTGCCGCCGCGCCGCAGTACGGCAACAACTACACGCTCAGCTTCCGCGTGCTCGAACCGTAAGCCACTTCCCCGAAGGAAACCGATCATGAAGACGACCCTTGCCGTCGCGGCCCTGCTTGTCGTGGCCACCGGTCCTGCCGCCAGCGCGCAGCAGGCCAGCACTGTCCCGTCCTCCGCCGCCGCGGACTTCCTCGAGCAGTTCGATCCGCAGCAGACTGGAGCGGTGGGCTGGGCGCAGTTCGAAACCTTCCGCCAGGCGCGCTACGCCGCCACGGACAGCAACGGCGATGGCAGCGTGGACAAGCAGGAGTACATCGATGAGTACCTGCAGCGTTTCGACGAGCGCCTGGCCAAGGCACGCGAAGGGCACCTGCGCCAGACCGATACCCGCTTCAAGGCATTGGACCGGGACAAGGACGGGCGCATCAGCCGGGCCGAGTTCGACGCCGCTGGTGAACGCACCTGGGCCGGTTATGAGAGGAGCCAGGAGGCCACGCGCGAGAGCGCCGCGGCAACCAACCGCGATCCGCTGAAGATGCCGACCTCGCACACCGCCAACGGCATGCTGGAACTGTATGACCGCAATGGTGACGGCGTGGTCGACCGGGCGGAGTTCGATGCGGCCCGTGCCGCGACCTTCGCCGCGACCGATGCCGATGGCGATGGCCAGTTGGACCAGGCCGAATACACCGCCGAGTTCAGTGCCCGCCTGGATGCACAGCGCACCAAGGTCCGCGAGGCCGCTGGCCGGCAGGCAGGTGTCCGCTTCAATGCACTGGACACCGACAAGGACGGCCGCATGACCTTCGCCGAATACCAGGTGTCGGGCAAGCGCCTGTTCGACCGTGCCGACACCAACGGCGATGGCATCGTCGATGCACGCGATCCGGAGCCGGCCGCCACGCCCTGATCCCGGGTGCCGGGCTGTCCGGCACCACGGCATCGCGACCAACGCTCGCGACCCACAAGAAGAACATCCACGACCCCCCAGCCTGCACAGGTCCTTCGGACTCCCGCTGCCAGGAACGGCGTACTTCCAGCCATCTTTCTCCTGCGGAGTTCCATCCGATGAACCTGTCACCCTCCCTGCTGTCGCTGGCGGTATTCGCCAGCCTGTCAGTCGTTCCCGCCGTGCGCGCCGACGCGCCGGCCGATGCCGGCACCCTCGATACGGTGCGGGTAGAAGCCGAGCGCGCGAAGAAGTCCAAGTCCCGCAACCAGAACGTCACCGTGCTGAGCGCGGCCGACCTGGATGCGGAAATGGCCAACAACATGGAAGAAGCCATCCGCTACATCCCGGGGGTGAGCATCGTCGACATGGGGCGCTTCGGCGACAACGGCTTCAATATCCGCGGGCTGGAAAGCGACCGCGTGGCGATCACCGTCGATGGCCTCAGCCTCGGCGAATCGGTGGAAACCGCCCGTTCCTACGAGTTCTTCCGGGGCGGCCGCGGCGACGTGGACATCGATACGCTGAAGAGCCTGCAGGTCATCAAGGGTGCTGACTCGATCACCGCCGGCAGCGGCGCGCTGGGCGGGGCGGTGGTGTTCACCACCAAGGATCCGGCCGACTATCTCAAGGCTGCCGGCAACGATACGCACGTCGGCGTGAAGTTGGGCTACAGCGGCGCGAACGATGAAACGATGGGCACGCTGACCTTCGCCAACCGCACCGGCATCGCCGAGTCGATGCTGGTCTATACGCGTCGCGAAGGCCATGAATCGGAGAGCTGGTACGACAGCACGGTGGATCGCGCCGGGGTGGGCCGGCGTACGCCGGACCCGGTCGACAGTACCCGCGACAACCTGCTGGCCAAGCTGGACCTGCAACTGGACCCGCGCAACACGCTGGGGTTCATGCTGGAGCGCGGCCGCGCACGCAATGAGGTGGACAATCTGTCGCGCGTGTACTCGCCCGGTTACCTGGAGCGCCGCGGCGATGACCGCAATGACCGCGACCGCTACGGCCTGCGCTGGCAGTACCGTCCGGAGAACACGCTGTTCGATACGCTGGAAGCGCAGTTGGACCACCAGGTCACCGACAGCCGCGGCTTGACCACCATCGTCGCGGGCAGCGGCTGCCCCGGCGGCGCCGTGCCCTGCCTGCGCAGCGAGGACCGTGCCACCGAACAGACCCTGGACCGCGCCGCGCTGGATTTCACCAAGGTGCTTGATGCCGCCGGCGTGCGCCACGACATCGTCTACGGATTGGCGTGGCAGCAGCGGGACGTGGATTTCACTGCGGTGGATACACGCTGGAACGCGGCCGGCGAGATCGCCACCGTGGACCAGGATCCCCGCCAGGTGCCGAAGACCGATGCGCGTTCCTGGAACCTGTACCTGCGCGACAGCGTGTCGTTGTTCGATGACCGCCTGGTCCTGAGTGGCGGCGCGCGTTATGACCGTTACGACTATTCGCCGACGGTGGATGCCAGCTTCGTCGACCCGACCGGGAGCGTGCGCGACGTACGGTTCGCTGCCCCGAGCTGGCAGGCCGGCGCGGAGTTCCGCTTCCTGCCCGACCATGCGCTGTGGCTGCAGGCAGGTCGTGGTTTCCGCGCGCCGAGCGTGGCTGACCTGTATTCGCCGACCAGCACCACGCGCGCCTTCGATGCGGTCACCGGGGCGGCAATCGTCCTCGATGGCATGACCTCCAACCCGGGACTCGAGGCGGAAAGAAGCCTCAACCTGGAGGCCGGGTATCGCTGGACCACTGACCGTGCGCAGCTGGGCTTGTCGCTGTTCCGCGACCGCTACAGCAACTTCATCGAATATGTCACCCAGGTGCAGGCGGTACCCAATGGCTTCCGTACGTCGCCGACCTCCGAAGTGCAGTACGAGAACCGCTATTCCACGCCAAGCAACGCCGGCAAGGTCACGGTGAAAGGTGTCGAACTGGAAGGGCGCTGGCAGATGACCGATGCCTGGTCGTCGCGCATCGCGGCTTCCTACAGCGAAGGCGAGAAGGCCGATGGCGACCCGCTGGAGAGCATCGTGCCGGCCAGCGCGGTGCTGGGGCTGCGCTATGCGCCGTCGCCGGCGTGGAACGTCACCGCCAACGTCACCCGTGGCTGGGGCAAGAATGCCAGCGACGCCTATACCACGGCGGCCGACGGCACGCGGGAGGCACCGGATTGGGTGGGCAAGGCAGATGGCTACACCGTGGTGGACCTGGTGGGCAGCTGGAATGTGACCCCGCAGCTGCGCCTGAGCGCCGGCATCTACAACCTGACCGACCGCGAGTATTACCTGTGGCAGCGCGTGCGTGGCATCAGCGAAGGGACCAACACGCTGTATGGCTACGTCAACGAGGAGGGTATCGGCCGTTACAGCGAACCCGGCCGCAACGCGCGGGTGACGGTGGCTTACAGCTTCTGACGCGGCGCATGCCGCTGGCGCGTAACGGTAGCGCCGAGCCATGCATCGACGGATGCAGATGCGAAAAAGGGACGGAGCTTGCGCTCCGTCCCTTTTGTCATTCCGGGGTTCAAGCCGCCGAGCATGGCTCGGCGCTACCTCGATCAGCCAGCGCGGTTGCCGCCGCCATTGCCGCGGCCGCGGCCGGCACCGGCGGCAGCGGAACCACCGCCACCACGACGCTGGCCCTGGCCCTGCGCAGCACGCGCCTGGCCGTTGCCGTTGCCGCCTTCACGGCGACCGCCGCCCGGCTTCTTCGGGCCTGCGTGTGCATGGCGCGGCGCATCGCCATGCGGGCGACGGGTATGGGTGTGCTTGCGCACGCCGCGCTCGCCACCGTCGTGCTCTGCCTTGCCCGGGGCGCTGTTGCCCCAGCGGATCGGAACCTGCAGTTCGAAGCCGGGCACGTCGCGGATGTCCATGTCGCGGCCCAGCAGGCGCACGATCTGGCGCAGCAGCTTCACTTCGTCCTGTGCGACCAGCGAAATCGCTTCGCCGGTGGCACCGTTGCGGCCGGTACGGCCGATGCGGTGCACGTAGTCTTCGGCCACCATCGGCAGGTCGAAGTTGATCACCTTGGGCAGCTCGTTGATGTCGATGCCGCGAGCGGCGATGTCGGTGGCCACCAGCACGGTCACCCGGCCGGCCTTGAAGTCAGCCAGTGCGCGCAGGCGCTGGCCCTGGCTCTTGTTGCCATGGATCGCCGCGGTCTTGATGCCGGACTTGTCCAGGAACGCAGCCAGCTTGTCGCTGCCATGCTTGGTGCGGGCAAACACGAGGGTCTGCTCGCGGCTGTCCTGCGCCAGCAGGTGCAGCAGCAGGTCGCGCTTGCGGCCGCCATCGACCGGGTGCACGCGGTGGGTGATCAGCTCGGCGACGGTGTTCTTCGGCGTGACCTGGATCTGCTCCGGGTTGCGCATGAACTCCAGCGCCAGCTGCTTGATGCTTTCTTCGAACGTGGCCGAGAACAGCAGCGTCTGGCGGTTCTGCTTGGGCAGCTTGGCCAGGATGCGCTTGATCGAGGGCAGGAAGCCCATGTCGAGCATGCGGTCGGCTTCGTCCAGCACCAGCACTTCAATGCCGGACAGGTCGATGCTGCGGCGCTCGATGTGGTCGATCAGGCGGCCCGGGCAGGCCACCAGCAGGTCCACGCCACGGCGCAGGATGTCCAGCTGGTTGCCCATGCCGACGCCGCCGTAGATGCAGGCGCTGGGAATGCGCAGGTACTTGCTGTAACCGCGCAGGCTGTCATGCACCTGGGTGGCCAGTTCGCGGGTGGGGGCCAGGATCAGCGCGCGCGGCCTGCGCGGGCCATTGCTGGAAACTTCCTGCGAGTTCGTGGCGAGGTGCTGCAGCAGCGGCAGGCCGAACGCGGCGGTCTTGCCGGTGCCGGTCTGTGCGCCGGCCAGCAGGTCGCGACCGGCCAGGGCGAGCGGGATGGCCTGCTGCTGGATGGCAGTGGGGGTTTCATAGCCCTGCTCGGAAAGCGCACGCAGCAGGAAGGGCGCAAGGCCCAGGGATTCAAATGACATCGAGAAAGCTCCAAAAACAGAGAACGCCTGGCCGAATGGCCATGCGGGGGCAGATCGTTGAGATCGGCTGACTCGGAGCGTTCCCGTGAACCGCGCTGCGAGAATTGGGGGCAACCGGCGCGAAGCGCAGGCTGGAATGCGTGACGTACGGCGTCGGAGTTGGGGCGGGCGAGGGGTCGATGACCTGGCTCGCCGGCGGTCCCGGAGGGAAACGGACGGCCGCTGCAGACCGGGGAAGTCTAACCGATGTTTGAGATCGGACGCAAAATCCCCTGTTCAGGTTGGAAGGTCGAACGGGTGAAGTTCCCATGCCGCCAGCCGCGTTGAAAAAAAGAGGAGCGGTAGAGCGGGGCCATGCCCCGCTGGGCCCGGCATCGCGGGCCTACAATCGAGGCGATGCGGCGGCGCAGCTTTCTGCCGCCGTGGCGTCTTGATTACACTTGAAACTTGTTTGCCACTCCACCCGGATACCCACCCATGAAGCTTGGTTCATTGAAGGAAGGCGGCCGCGATGGCACGTTGATCGTGGTCTCGCGGGACCTGCGCCTGGGCGTGCGTGCCACTGGCATTGCCGCTACGTTGCAGCTTGCGCTTGAGGATTGGAGCCATGTCGCGCCGCGCTTGAACGCGCTGTATGAATCCTTGAATGCCGGTGACGCGGATGGTGTGTTCGACCTGGATCCGCAGGCACTGGCCGCACCGTTGCCGCGGGCCTACGAGTTCGTCGATGGCAGCGCCTACCTGCCGCACGTGGAGCGCGTGCGGCGCGCCCGTGGCGCCGAGGTGCCGGCGAGTTTCTATACCGATCCGCTGATGTACCAGGCCACCAGCGCCGGCTTCCATGGTCCGCGCGACACGGTGAAGGTGACCAGCGAGGAGTACGGCATCGACCTGGAAGCCGAACTGGTGGTGGTCACCGATGACGTGCCGATGGCGGCGGATGCAGGACAGGCCGCCCACCATATCCAGTTGATAGGGCTGGTCAACGATGTGTCGCTGCGCAACCTGATCCCGGGCGAGCTGGCCAAGGGCTTCGGCTTCCTGCAGAGCAAGCCGCGTTCGGCGCTGTCGCCGGTATTCGTCACCCCGGACGAGCTGGGTGAGGCATGGCAGGACAGCAAGGTGCACCTGCCGCTGGTCACGCACGTCAATGGCGAGTGGTTCGGCGCGCCCGAGGCCGGCGTGGACATGCAGTTCAATTTTGCCCAGCTGGTGGCACACGCCGCCCGGACCCGCCCGCTGGGTGCCGGCACCATCGTCGGCTCCGGCACGATCGCCAATGAGGACACCAGCAAGGGCGCGTCGTGTTTCGCCGAGCTGCGCACGGTGGAGACCCTGCGCGATGGCAAGCCGTCCACGCCGTTCATGTCTTTTGGCGACGTGGTCCGCATCGAAATGCTGGATGCCGCCGGCAACAGCATCTTCGGTGCGATCGAACAGCGTATCGAGCAGGCCGCACGGCCGTGAGCGGGGGCGTAGTGACGGACGCTGGCCGTCATGAAGCGGCGTCGATGGAGCAGGGCAGGGAAGGCGACATCGTCCTGTACACCTATTGGCGTTCCAGCGCCGCCTACCGCGTGCGCATCGGCTTGAACCTGAAAGGCCTGGCCTGGGAGCCGAGGCAGGTGCACCTGGTGCGCGACGGCGGTGAGCAGCGGCATGCATCGTACCGGGCGCTCAACCCGCAGCAACTGGTGCCGACACTGCTGCATGGCGGGCAGGTGCTGACCCAGTCGGTGGCGATCCTGGAGTACCTGGATGAGGCCTTCCCGGACAGGCCGCTGCTGCCAGGCGACGCCGCGGGCCGGGCACGCGTGCGCGCGCTGGCGCAGCTGGTGGCCTGCGATATCCACCCGATCAACAACCTGCGGGTAATGCAGTACCTGGAACACACGCTGCAGGTGCCGGCAGACGAACGCACCCGGTGGACCCTGCACTGGATGGCCGAAGGCCTCGCGGCGATGGAAACGATGCTGGCGGGCAGTGGCGGGACGGGAACGTTCTGCCACGGAGACGGTCCGGGACTGGCCGATGCCTGCCTGTTGCCGCAGTTGTACAACGCGCACCGCTTCGGGCTGGACCTGTCGGCCTACCCCACCCTGCAGCGCATAGAAGCGGCCTGCCTGGCCCTGCCCGCATTCGATGCCGCACGCCCGGAAAGCCAGGCCGACGCAGCCTGAAAAAGGGGACGGAGGGGATTAAGTCGTAAATGGCCCTAGTGCCATTTACGACTTAATCCCCTCCGTCCCCTTTCTTCATGAGAAATCCGCGTAGGGGTCGTGTTCGCCGCTGCTGCCCTCGGACAGGCGGAACTTCAGCGCCAGTCCATCGCGTGAATCGGCTGCACGCAGCGCCTCTTCGATTTCGATCGTGCCGTCCTTGGCCATGCGGAACAGGCACTGGTCGAAACTTTCCATGCCTTCTTCCAGCGAGGCTTCCATCGCGGCCTTGATCTCATGCACCTGGCCGCGGCGCAGCAGGTCGCGGATCATCGGCGTGTTGAGCAGCACCTCGGTGGCGGGCAGGCGGCGGCCGTCCATGCCCTTGACCAGGCGCTGGCTGATCACCCCGCGCAGGTTCAGCGACAGGTTCATCAGCACGTTGCGGTGCGCGCTTTCCGGGAAGAAGTTCAGGATGCGCTCGATGGTCTGGTCGGCATTGTTGGAATGCAGCGTGGCCAGGCACAGGTGGCCGGTTTCGGCGAAGGCAATCGCCGCTTCCATGGTCTCCGCGTCCAGGATCTCGCCGATCAGGATGACGTCCGGCGCCTCGCGCATCGCATTCTTCAACGCGTTGTGGAAGGTATGGGTGTCCAGCCCGACCTCGCGCTGGTTGACGATCGACATCTTGTGCGTGTGCAGGTACTCGATCGGGTCCTCGATGGTGAGGATGTGGCCGGTCGTGGTGCTGTTGCGGTGGTCGATCATCGACGCCAGCGAGGTGGACTTGCCGGAACCGGTCGAACCCACCACCAGCACCAGCCCGCGCGGCGTCATGATGACGTCCTTCAGCACCTGGGGCAGGTTCAGCTCTTCGATGCTGGGAATCCGGCTGCGGATGGCGCGGATGACCAGGCCGATTTCGCCGCGCTGCTTGAATACGTTCACGCGGAAGCGACCGCTGTCGGCCAGCGCGATGGCCATGTTGAGTTCCAGCTCGCGTTCGAACTGGGGCACCTGGCCTTCATCCATCAGCGAATAGGCGATCTTCTTGACCATGCCCGGCGGCAAGCCGGTACTGCCCAGCGGGTAAAGCTTTCCCTCGATCTTGATGTACACCGGCGCGCCAGTGGTCAAGAACATGTCCGAAGCGTTCTTTTCGGTCATCAGCTTCAGGAAGTAGCCGATATCCATCGCGTTTTTCCCCAAAAACGAACTGCCGGCGCCCCCGGTTGCAAGCATGGCGCAAGCATGACGACAATGACCGTGCACAACTACCGGCACGGCCTCCCCAATGAATCGACGTAGCTTCGCACAAATGCGCCAATGCCTGTATGTGATGGCGTTGGCATTCATGCTTTCCCCCTCCGCTTGGGCGCAGGAGGGCACGCTGGAGCTGGGCCAGGCCCAACAGGCGGTGGAAAAGGCCACCCAGGCCGATGCCGACCAGTACGCCCCGGACCTGATCAGCATGGCGCGACAAGGGCTGGAGCAGGCCCAGCGCGCCGTGGGCGATCGTCGCGAACGCAAGAACGCACCGGCCATGGCCCTGCGCGCCGCGGCCGATGCTGACCTGGCCCGCGCCCGCAGCGAGGAGGCGACTGCCACGGCGCAGTTGCAGCTGCGCCGCAATGAAGTCACCCAGCTGCAACGTCAGCTGGAAACCGGGGAAGACCGCTGATGCGCGCACATTCGATGTTCCTTGCCATCGGCCTGCTGGCCGCGCCAATGCTGGCCGTGGCCGCCGACGACCCGGCAGTGCTGCAGCTCAGCCAGCGCCTGATGGCCATCTCCGCCAATCCCGATACAGCCGAACTGGGGGCCTTCGAGCGCATGCAGGCGCAGCAGGCCATCGCCACGCTGGACAAGGCCAAACGACGCGACCGGGAACTGGCCGCCTACCTCGCCGAGCGCCGGGTGGAGATTGCTGAAACCGCCGTGCGCGCCGCGCTGGCACAGCGCGAGGTGAGCCAGCTGGACCGGACCCGCAGCGACCTGCTGATCGAGGCCAGCCGCCGCGAGGCATCGCGGGCGCGGCAGGAGGCCGAACGCCTGCGCGTGCAGGCGCAGATCCAGGCCGAGGAAGCCGAACGCCTGCGCCTGGCCGCCGACGCGGAGGTGCTGGCGCGGCAGGACGCCGAGAACGCCCTGACCAGCGTGGCTGGCAAGCAGCAGCAGCGACTCAGCGCGGCCCAGCAGAACGCGGCCAAGCTGGCGCGCGAGGAAGCTGAACTGGTATCCGGGCAGAAGCTGCCGGCGGCGAAGTTCGACAATCGCGGTGAAGTCTTCACGCTGGGCGGCGATGCGTTTGCCAGTGGCCAGGCGGGCCTCTCCAACGGTGCCAGGAACCAGGCCAAGGCATTGGCGGAGTATCTGAACATCGGCAAGAAGGGCCGGGTACGGATCGAGGCTTATGACAGTGCGACCGGGGTCGGCCAGCGCCGGGCTGAAGCATTGCGTGATGCCTTGGTGGCAGGGGGTGTCAGCAGCAGTCGGCTGCAGGTGTCGGGCAAGAAGGCCGCGGCCACCAAGGCACGTTCCGCTGAGGTGATTGTTTCACCTTAAAGCATTGTTTTTGTTGGTGAATGTGGTCGACCTCCATTCAGGCTGAACCGTTCGTCGCCGCGTTGTGTCTTTTTGTCGCAAGGGGCTTGTCGGCCCCTTCGGGCAAGCGTAGGGTCAATTGTCCGGGACGCATTCCGCGGACCGGACGATGGGAGGGCCGGGCCAATGCAATCTGGGCACGAACCGAAGCAGGCAGTCATCCACGGGCCAGTGTGGAATGCCGGACGGAACGTGGCCCTGCATGCGGTCCCAGCCTTTCTTCCCCCTACAGACGCCCCGTGCCGCAAGGCCGGGGCGTTCGTGTTTCAGCTGAAGGAGGTACATCATGTTTGAAGATCAGCCCCAGAGCGAGATCGAGGCCCGCCGTGCACGTGATCCTGAGTTCCGGACCCTGCATGACGCACACCGGAAGTTGAACCGGCAGTGCATGGATGCCGAACTTGGCGTGTTGGCCGTGAGTGATGTCACCCTGGGTCAGATGAAGCGGGAAAAGCTGCTGGCCAAGCAACGTCTCCAGCGGATGTTCGAGACAACCCCGCAGACGCATACCTCCCCCGCGCATTGACGCACGCGCGCCCGGGCAGGCGCGCCGGCCATTGACGGCCTCTTGTAGCAGGCGACCCTGAAGGGCTCGTCATCCCCGGGCACCGCTGGCTGTGGTGCCTGGGGCAGGCAATCCTGTTTCCCCTGTCGCGGGCGGCGTGGACCTCCTCGTCGGTCCACGTCGTCCGCGTCACTTGGGATGGGAATGCAGCCAGGGCTGGGAGCTGCCGCTTCGGCAGGCGTGTCGACAGGCTGCAGGTACCCTCCACATTCGCGTCCATCCAGCGGATAATCCATTGTCCGGCCCTGCGTGGCGCGAATCGAAGTCCCTCTTCAATGCCCATCCATTCTTCCGTCCTCGACCTCATTGGACACACCCCGATCGTCAAGGCACAGCGCCTGGACACCGGTGTATGCGAGCTCTTCCTGAAGCTCGAGAGCGCAAATCCGGGTGGGTCGATCAAGGACCGCATCGGCCTGTCGATGATCGAAGCGGCCGAAAAGCGTGGCGAGCTCAAGCCGGGTGCGACGCTGGTGGAAGGCACCGCCGGCAACACCGGCCTGGGGCTGGCACTGGTGGCCCAGCAGAAGGGCTACAAGCTGGTCCTGGTGGTACCCGACAAGATGAGCCGGGAGAAGATCTTCAACCTGAAGGCGATGGGTGCCGAAGTGCGCCTGACCCGTTCGGACGTGGCCAAGGGCCACCCGGAGTATTACCAGGACCTGGCCAAGACCATCGCCGAGCAGATTCCGGGTGCGTACTTCATCAATCAGTTCGGCAACCCCGACAACCCGGCCGCGCATGAGTTCGGCACCGGCCCGGAGATCCTGGAACAGATGGATGGCGACCTGGACGCCATCGTATTCGGCTGCGGCAGCTCCGGCACCATGACCGGCCTGTCGCGTGCCTTTGCGAAGCTGTCACCGAAGACGGAGCTGGTGCTGGCCGATCCGGTGGGCTCGATCCTGGCCGAGTACATCAATGACGGCGTGCTCAATGACAAGTCGGGCAGCTGGCTGGTGGAGGGCATCGGCGAGGACTTCCTGCCCTCTATCTCCGATTTCAGCCGGGTGACCAAGGCCTATGCCATCACCGATGCGGAAAGCTTCCATACCGCGCGCGAGCTGCTGGGCAAGGAGGGCATCCTGGGTGGCTCATCCACCGGCACCCTGCTGGCTGCTGCACTGAAGTACTGCAAGGAACAGGCGACGCCCAAGAAGGTGCTGGTGCTGGTGCCCGACACCGGCAACAAGTACCTGTCGAAGATGTACAACGATTACTGGATGCTGGACAACGGTTTCCTGGAGCGCCCGCAGCACGGCGACCTGCGCGACTTGATCCTGCGCCCGTACGGCCAGCGCGATACAGTCGTGATCGGCCCGAACGACCTGCTGACCACGGCTTACCAGCGCATGAAGCTGTATGACGTGTCGCAGCTGCCGGTGGTGGATGGCGACCAGTTGGTCGGCATCGTCGATGAAAGCGACGTGCTGTTGCATGTCTATGGCGACGAAGCCCGGTTCCGCGACACCGTGTCCACCGCGATGGTGAGCAAGCTGGACCGGCTGGACGTGAAATCGCCCATCGAAGCGCTGCTGCCGGTATTCGACCGCGGCCAGGTGGCGATCATCATGGACGGCAACGCCTTCCTGGGCCTAATCACCCGCATCGACCTGCTGAATTACCTGCGGCGCCGGGTCCAGTAAGGCGAAATTAGCGGTAGATAGCGTCTGAATCGGGGTTTATCTGCGTCAAAGGTCATTAAGGCCGCGCTGCTAGACTCCCCCATCTTCGATGGCGACCGTTGCGGGCGCCCAGCAGGAATCCTTCATGTCCAACTCTTCAAAGACCGGCCACGACCGCGCGCTGTCGCTTTCCACGCTGGCCATCCATGGCGGCCAGTCGCCGGACCCCAGCACCGGCGCGGTGATGCCGCCGATCTATGCGACGTCGACCTATGCACAGTCCAGTCCGGGTGAGCACCAGGGGTTTGAATACTCGCGCACGCACAATCCGACCCGTTTCGCCTACGAGCGCTGCGTGGCGTCGCTGGAGGGCGGCACGCGCGGGTTTGCGTTTGCCTCGGGCATGGCCGCCAGTTCCACGGTGATGGAGCTGCTGGATGCCAACAGCCACGTGGTGGCGATGGACGATATCTACGGCGGCACGTTCCGTTTGTTCGAACGCGTGCGCCGCCGCACGGCGGGGCTGGATTTCAGCTTCGTCGACCTGACCGACCTGGATGCGTTCGAGGCAGCGATCACGCCGGCCACGAAGATGGTCTGGATCGAAACCCCGACCAACCCGATGCTGAAGATCGTCGATATCGCAGCGGTGGCTGCGGTGGCGAAGAAGCATGGCCTGGTCATCGTGGTGGACAACACTTTCGCTTCGCCCATGCTGCAGCGTCCGCTGGAGCTGGGTGCGGACCTTGTGCTGCATTCGGCGACCAAGTACCTCAACGGCCATTCGGACATGGTCGGTGGCATGGTGGTGGTGGGCGAAAATGCCGAACTGGCCGAACAGATGGCCTTCCTGCAGAACTCCATCGGTGGCGTGCAGGGTCCGTTCGACAGCTTCCTGGCCCTGCGTGGCCTGAAGACCCTGCCGCTGCGGATGAAGGCACACTGCGCCAATGCGATGGCGCTGGCGCAGTGGCTGGAACAGCACCCGGCGGTGGAGAAGGTGATCTACCCGGGGCTGGCTTCGCATCCGCAACACGCGCTGGCCACCCGCCAGATGGCTGGATATGGCGGTATTGTCTCGATCGTGCTGAAGGGCGGGTTCGAAGCGGCCAAGCAGTTCTGCGAGAAGACCGAGTTGTTCACGCTGGCCGAGTCGCTGGGCGGAGTGGAAAGCCTGGTGAACCATCCGGCGGTGATGACGCATGCGTCCATTCCGGTGGAGCGCCGCGAGAAGCTGGGGATCAGTGATGCGCTGGTGCGGCTGAGCGTGGGCGTGGAGGATCTGGGGGATCTGATGGTGGATCTGGAAAGGGCGTTGGTGATCTCATGAGCGGACAAATCGTTCGCATTACGCCTGCGGGCCGCAGTGAGCGGGACAACCTGCTTACCGGACCGTTCTCGGCCTTGGGCCTGCATCGCTCGCTGACGCGGGAGATGACCCAGCGCGATATCCGTGGTCGCTACCGCGGGGCGAGCTTCGGCTTGCTGTGGTCACTGATCAGTCCTTTCATGATGCTGTGCGTCTACACGCTTGCCTTCGGCTACATCCTGAAGAGCCGTTGGCCCGGTGCATCGGGCAACATGGCCGAATTCGCGATGATCCTGTTCGCTGGTCTCATCGTGCATGGTTTCTTTGCCGAGGTGCTGACGCGAAGCCCGAATCTCATCGTCGGCAACAGCAACCTGGTCAAGCGGATCATCTTCCCGCTGCATCTACTGCCTTGGACGGCGGTCCTCTCGGCGTTGTTCCACCTGGCAGCCAATGCGATGGTGTACTTGGTCATCAGCACCCTGTTGCTGCGTGATCCCCACTGGACGGCCATCCTGCTTCCTGTGGTTGTGCTGCCACTGGTAATGCTGGCGGTCGGCGTGAGTTGGATTCTTTCCGCACTGGGTGTCTACCTGCGGGACGTCAGCCAGGTGATGGGCGTTGTTTCCACGGCGATGCTGTTTCTGTCCTCGGCCATCATTCCAGTGTCCACGCTGCCGGCCCAGTTCCAGTTTGTGTTCAAGATCAACCCGCTCACCTTCATCATCGACCAGGTGCGCGAAGTAGCCTTCTGGGGCCGGTTGCCTGACTGGAGCGGCCTTGGACTATATGCACTGCTCGCCTTGGGCGTGATGTACGCAGGCTTCGCGTTCTTCGAGAAGACCCGCCGAGGATTTGCCGATGTCCTTTAAGATGAGCGACGACGCCGTCATCCAGGTCACCGGTATCGGCAAGTGCTACCAAGTGTATGACAAGCCGTTCCACCGGCTGATGCAAGGGCTGGTCGGCAGTGGCAAGCACTTTTACCGCGAATTCTGGGCGTTGCGTGACATCGGTTTCGAGGTCAAGCGTGGCGAGACGCTGGGCATCGTCGGTCGCAACGGATCAGGAAAGTCGACGTTGCTCCAGTTGATTGCAGGCACCCTGACGCCGACCAATGGCGAGATTTCGGTGCGCGGCCGGGTGGCGGCGCTGCTGGAACTTGGCAGTGGCTTCAACCCCGAGTTCACCGGGCGCGAGAACGTTTACCTCAATGCCTCTATCCTTGGCCTCAGCAAGGAGCAGATCGACCAGCGGTTCCACCAGATCGCCGAGTTTGCAGCGATAGGTGATTTCATCGAGCAGCCCATCCGCAACTACTCCAGCGGCATGGTAATGCGTCTGGCATTTTCCGTCATCGCACATGTCGACGCCGATATCCTGATCATCGACGAAGCCTTGTCCGTGGGCGACGCATTCTTTACCCAGAAGTGCATGCGCTTCCTGCGTGAGTTCAAGCAGCGGGGCACGCTGCTGTTCGTCAGCCATGATGGCGGCTCGGTCACGGCATTGTGCGACAAGGCGATCTGGCTCGACCAGGGCAGCCTGCGCCAGGTGGGTGAGCCCAAGGAGGTGATGGATGCCTACCTGGAAGCTTTCATCGCCGACCGCGAAGGCCGTACCGGCAGTGCGCGCGCCGAGCCTGCACCGCGCCAGCCGGTGGCCAGCCGCGTGCGTGACAAGCGACTGGATCTGATCGATCGCAGCCAGCTTCGCAACGACATCGCTGTGATTGAGTTTACGCCGGCGACTGGTTTCGGCGAGGGCAACGCGAAGATCGAGGATGTCTGCCTGTGCGACCTCGATGGCCGACAGCTGCCCACGATCGTTGGCGGTGAAACGGTTCGCTTGGAAATCATCGCGCATGCAAGCGAAGACATGCCGCATGCCATCATCGGCTTCTACCTCAAGGACCGGCTGGGGCAGCTGCTGTTCGGTGACAACACCGAAACCGCGCGCCTCGATGGCGAGCTCGCGGTCCGCGCGGGAGAGCGTTTCCGAGCGACCTTCGTGTTCCAGATGCCGCGCCTGCAGCAGGGCGATTACTTCATCACCGCCGGCGTGGCGTCCGGTTCCCAGCATGAGCATGTGATCCAGCACTGGATCCACGAAGCGCTTGCGCTGCGTTCCCTTGGACAGGGGCTGCCGGTCGGCATCATCGGCATTCCGATGCATCAGATTGAATTGGAGAGAGTGTCGTGACATCCGAGTTCCGCCTGCAGGATCACCCGGTGATCTTCCTGAAGCCGCATATCACCCATCCCTACGCCTGGGTGGGGCACATTCCCTTCATGTACGTACTGGCGGACCTGCTGCGCCCGCGCAGCTTCGTTGAGCTGGGTACCGATTCAGGCAACTCCTTCCTGGCGTTCTGCCAGGCTGTGAAGGCGCTTGGCCTGCAGTCGCAGACGCATTGCTATGCCGTCGATTGCTGGAAGGGTGACGAGCACGCCCGCTTCTACGGTGACCAGGTCTACCAGACGCTGTCGTCGTACCAGAAGCCGCGCTATGGTGATTTCTCCACGCTGGTGAAAGCCTACTTCGACGACGCGCTGGAGCAGTTCGAAGACGGCAGCATCGACCTGCTGCACATCGATGGCCTGCACACCTATGACGCCGTCAAGCATGACTTCGAGACCTGGCTGCCCAAGCTCAGCCCGTCGGCGGTGGTGATCTTCCACGATAGCGCGGTGCACGATCGCAACTTCGGCGTACATACCTTCATGAAAGAGCTGCGGGCGACCTACGAGGTGTTCGAGTTCAACCATAGCAACGGCCTTGGCGTGGTGCCGGTCGGTCCCGACGTGCCTGAGGCCTTCAAGGCGTTCATGCGTGAGGCGATGTCGCGCCCCGAGGCGACACGGGCGATCTTCGAAGCCGCTGCGGCCGCCCTGCTGGATCCAGAAACCGGCATGCCCTCCGGTGGCGCCGATGCGGTGGAGCATTCGATCGAATGTCTCATGTACTACCGCAACGATGGGCAGATCTTCGAAGAGGCGCGTTCGCTCTCGATCATCCATGCCGGTGGTACCGATGCCACGTTCGAGTTCGAGTTCCCGGCGGACCAGCGCCCGCACCACGTGCGCGTGGACCCGGCCAGCCTGCCGGGCACCTACCGCCTGGTGAAGGTAGGCCTGCGCGCGGGCGGGGCGACGATGAACCTGTTCGCCGAACCGGGAGCACCGCGTTTCGTCGTCAACGGCGACATGCTGCCCAGTGCGATCCAGGAAGGCATCCGCTTCGTCAGCCTGCACAACGATCCGTACGTGGAAATCGACCTGCGTGGCGTCTGGGAACAGCTGGGTAACGATGGCCAGGCCAGCACCGTGGTGCTCGGCGTTGCCTATGAAGACGTGGTGACCTCGCCTGCGCTGCAGGCCGTGGCCGTGCGAGCTGCTCAGGCGATTCAGCAGTTGAAGGACAAGCTGCAGCGCCAGCGCCAGGAAAAGCCGTTGGCCCAGTTGTCCAGCATGGTACGCGCCCAGCACGCCGCGCTCGAGCAGCAACTGGCGACGCTGGTGCAGTCGCAGGCGAACCTTGAGCAGCGCTTGGCGGAACTGGCAGGGACATCACCGGCGGCCGGTGCCAATGGCGACACGGCGCAAACCTAGCTTGCTGTATGCATGACGGCCAGCCGTCATGAAGATCAGTTTGTCGGAGGGGCGGGCGATGGCGATTGTCCAGCCGCACGCCCTCCGGCGCGGCCGTACATACAGGGAATGACATGATTGAACTGCAGTTGCAACCGATCCGCGGCGTAACGTTGGGCGCGATCGATTCAAACGGGATGGTTGAGCTGAGTGCTTTCGGCGACGACCCGCAGTGCCGCCTGGTGCCTGCGAAAGGCGGCCAGGTCGAAGGTGGCTGGTACGAACTCAGTTTCGTTCTGGAAGAAACCGGGACGCGCATGGTGGATCCTGTGCTGTACGCCAACTGCGGTGCAGGCATGACCGAGAAGGAGCGCGTGCCGCTGCATGTCACGCCCCACACCGACGGCATATCGCGCACCCTGGTGCCGCTGAGCGGGCGGATAGTGGAACTCCGCTTCGACCCGTCCATCGGTCCCTGTGAGATCCGCATCGGTCGCTTTGCCATGCGCCGGGTTGGCCAGGCATACGTGGCCCTATCGATGTTCAGGGAAGTGCTGTACGACCTGCGCGGGCGGCGCGCGAAGCTGCGGTTTACTCTGGACAGCCTCCGCTCGCTGCTCACCGATGGGCGCTCGGGCCTGGGCGGTTTCCTGCGTGCGCGCTACAGCGCCATGGCCCTGCACAACGCGTTCGACTACGACGCCTGGGTTGCGCTGTACGGTGCCCTGAGTGCCCCGGAACGCGGCGAGGTCGAAGCCTGGGACAAGCTGCCGACGTTCTCGATCGTGGTTCCTACCTACAACACGCCCGAGAAGTGGCTGCGCCGTTGCGTGCAGACGGTGACCAACCAGAGCTATCCGCACTGGGAGCTGTGCGTGGCTGACGATGCGTCGCCCAAGCCGCACGTGGTGGCCGTGCTGAAGGAACTTGCCGCAGCCGATCCGCGCATCAAGTTCGTGGTGCGCGAGCAGAATGGCCATATCTCCGCGTCGTCCAATGACGCGCTGAAGCTTGCGACCGGCGATTTCATCGTTCTGCTCGACCACGACGACGAATTGCATCCGCACGCGCTGTATGAGATGGCCAAGGCATTCCGGGCCAATCCCTCCTGGCAGATGGCGTTCAGCGACGAAGACAAGATCGACGAGAAGGGACGCCGCTTCGATCCCTATTTCAAGGCGGACTGGAACTACGATCTCTTCCTTTCCCATAACTGCATCAGCCACCTCGGCGTGTATGCCCGTGGGCTAGTGGACAAGGTGGGCGGGTTCCGCCTTGGCTACGAAGGCAGCCAGGATTGGGACCTGGCATTGCGCTGCATCGAGACGCTCGATGACAGTCAGATCGGCCACGTGCCGCATGTGCTCTACCACTGGCGTGCCATCCCGGGTTCCACCGCGTTGGGCCCCGGCGAAAAGAGCTACGCGCACTATGCGGCGATGAAGAGCATCCAGTCACACCTTGACCGGATCGGCCGCGACGCCGAGGTGCTGGATATCCCGAATTTCTCCGGCAACTACCGCGTCCGCAACCGCTTGCCGGTGCCTGCGCCGCGGGTTTCGCTGATCATCCCCACGCGTGATCGCGCCGACCTGCTGCGCATGGCGGTGACCTCCATCCTGGAAAAGACCGATTACCCGGATTACGAGATCATCATCGTCAACAACCAGTCGGTGGAGCCCGATGCACTGGAACTGCTGCAGGCGCTGCAGCAGGACTCCAGGGTGAGCGTGATCGACTATGACGCTCCATTCAATTATTCGGCCATCAACAACCTGGGTGTTTCCAAGGCCACCGGCAGCATCGTCGGCCTGCTGAACAACGACATTGAGGTCATTTCCAGCGACTGGCTCACCGAGATGGCCAGCCAAGCCGTTCGCCCGGAAGTGGGGGCGGTGGGGGCCATGCTGTATTTCCCCAACGACAGCATCCAGCATGCCGGTGTGATTCTCGGTTTCAACGGGGTAGGGGTGCATGCGTATGCCGATCGCCCGCGTGGCTGGGTGGGGATGATGTTGCGTGCACGCCTGCTGCAGAACTTCTCGGCGGTGACCGCAGCGTGCCTGCTGGTGCGCAAGTCGGTATATGAACAGGTGGACGGACTGGATACCGCCCTGCAGGTAGCCTACAACGACATGGATTTCTGCCTGCGCGTGCGCGAGGCGGGGTACCGCAACCTTTGGACGCCCTATGCCGAGCTCTACCACCATGAATCCGCCAGCCGTGGCAGCGACATGGAGGGCGCCAAGCGCGAGCGGTTCGATCGTGAGGTGGCGCTGGTGATGTCGCGCTGGTCCTCGGTGATCGCGGCCGATCCGGCCTACAACCCCAACTTGGCTGCCACCGGGAATACGTTCGATCTGGCATTCCCGCCCAGGCACAGGCATATTAGCGCGGGCTAGGCGAGCCCCCCTGCCACGCCGCAGGAGGGCCTGTTTTTGACCAGCGGGCGCTCGGAAGAGCGCCCTTGCTTCGTGTTTTCCGTGCGTTTTCGTGCAGAGAATTGGAGGCGTCAATGGCAAGTCGTGGCGAATGGATGCAGGCTGGGCTGGATGGCAATGGGCTGGCGCTGGAGATTGCGCCCTTGGACAAGCCTGTGCTGCCGCGGTCGGGCTGGAACGTGCGTTACGCCGACCACTTGGACACGACGGGCTTGATGCACAAGTACGCCAGCCACGGCACCGTCGACAAGGATGCGATCCAGACGGTCAATTACGTGGTGGGCGCCGATGGGCTTGCCGCTGCTGTGGGTGCGGACCGGTTCAGCGCCATCATCTCTTCGCACGTGCTCGAACACGTCCCCAATCCGATACGCTGGCTGCAGGATATCCATGCCATCTGCGCCGATGGTGGAACCGCAGTGTTCGCGGTACCTGATCGCCTGCGCTGTTTTGACAGCTTGCGCCGACCCTCGGTGATTGCCGATTGGCTCGGGGCCTATCTGGAAGGCGCCTGGCGTCCATCCCCGCGCAACGTCATTGATGCTCTGCTGGGCGAGTGCTCATGGAAAGGGCAAATCACTTGGGAGGGCGAGCCTGCGATGGACGCCCTCCGCCACAACCGGCAACCGGCGCTCGCGCTCGAGATGGCGCGGCAGGCGGTGGCATCAAGTGATTACTACGATGTGCACTGCTGGGTCTTCCAGCCCAGCGAACTGTTCGCCATCTTCCATGGCCTGGCCGTCTTGGACCTGTTCCCGTTCACCTTCAGCGGCTTCCGCGGCACCGAAGGCAATGAGTTCCTGTTCCGCTTGGTACGCGACGATGCCAGTTCCTGGGAAGAACGGCTGGGGAGCCTGCCACTTGCCAGGACCGGCCGCGCTGCTGCGCTTCCCGAAGACTTCAGCGTGGCCGCCTACCTGGCCAACAACCCGGATCTGGTCGCGGCCCGGGTCGATCCCATCATCCATTGGCTGGAATACGGCCGCCACGAAGGGCGACGCCACGCCTGAACCACCACGCCTCAGTGGACCGGCGCAGCTTCCCTGCCTTCGGCAGGCACCACCTTCACGAACAATGCCCCGCGCAGCGCCGGGTCGTCCAGCAATGCCTTCAGTCGCCCCGCATCGGGGTAGGGAATATGCTGGTATTCCACCTGCAGGGCGGACGGATCGTTGCTGGTCAGGTAACGCAGCACGTTGCGTTGCTGGATCTGTCCGAGCTCAGCACGTTCCCTGACCATGGCCATGTCCGCTGGAACATGGCGCAGCATGCCGGCGGTGAAGGTGACGGCGAACGCGGCCGCAACCAGCGCCGCGCCGGTACGCACGGCCGATGGGCGGACCATCGTCCGCAGTAGTTGGACGGCGAACCAGGCGTTGCCGAACAGCCCGGGAATGAACAGTTCGGTATAGCGCGAAGTCGGGGCTTCCATGCCGTGACCGCGGCCGTAGGCGATGGCCGCGCCCTGCAGGGCCGACCAGATGCATAGGCCAGCCATCACCAGTTCGCTGCGTGATGCCTGCCGGCGCAGCAGCATGCGCGAAATCATCAGGACCGACGGCAGCCACAGCGCCACTACGGCCAAGTGGTACTTCGACACCGGCCAGCCCAGAACGTGGCTGACCGCGTCAATGAATTCCAGCGCGCCCTGCGCTTGCAGCGTGCGATGCTCGGGAATGACCGGGATGGCCAGGTAGCCCGCCACCGCAATGGCAGCAAGCATGACCACGGCCCCCAGCGCGGGCCAGCGACGACCGGGCAGGCAGATGCAGGCCAGCACATAGGTTGCGCCCACGGCGACGGGGGTGAGCATTCCCGATGCCATCGTCAACGTGGCGAAGATGCTCAGGGCCACCGCGCCGGCGATGGCGATGATGTTCTCGTGCTGGCGGGCGGCCAGACCCACCGCCAGCAGGCTGGCAAGGATCAGGAAATAGAACTGGCTCTGGAACCCGACCAGGATGTTTTCCCACGCGAACGGGAGCACTGCGGCAGCGAGCGCCACCAGCACCACCAGCCAGTCAAGGCGGGACCTGCGTTCATCGCGCAGGGCGTGCCAGACCAGCAGAGCGGGGATGAAGCAGTACACCAGCGCACTGACCCGCGCCTCGTACATGTTGTTCCACTGGCCGGTTACCAGATAGCTGCCCAGCGTGACCAGACGGGTCGGCAGGATGCGGTGTTCGTTGTGCGTGCGGATCAGGTCCGCCCATTGCAGGGTGCCGTCTATCCACGGCTTGAGCAGGAAGGCTGCTTCGCCGTCCCACTGGTCCCAGTAGGGAACTGGTACTGCGTAGAACTGGATGTACAGCAGCCTGGCCACCAGGGCCAGCAGCGCGACGCCGACCGCGATGGTGGCGGCGGAGGGGGCGACGCGGCGTTCCACGTTGACGGAACTGGTCATGGATGCTTCTCGCGGAAAGTGAGCGCTTTGTGACCCACATAACTGGTGAACACCGGCACGGCCACGCCCACTGCATGGGCGACGGTTTCCGGATGGAAGGTCATGCCGACGGCGGGGAACGCCCAGCGGGCGAGCGCCAGGCTGATCGCCAGCGTCTGCAGGACGGCCAGCAGGTTGATGGCTACGAACCACGCGGCCTGATGGTGCAACGGGTTGCTGGAAGCCTCGAAGACGAAGCGACGGTTCAGCAGGAACGCGGTCACCATGCCGATGCAGTAGGCCATGATGATCGCCGCTGCATACGGCATGACCTGGCTCAGCAGGATACGCGATCCGAAGTTCGCCGCGGCGGCGATGCCGCCAGCGACGAGAAACCGCACGAATTGCGGACTGATCATGCCTCAAGCACTTCTTGGGCGAGGCGATCGGCGGCCTGCAGGCTTTCCGAGATCGAGCGGTCCTCGGGGTAGTAATAGGCGGTGTCGGCCATGAAAAAGCCGGCCACCGGCGTGCGCATCGCCGGCAGCATGTCCTGGAAGCCCGGAGGGCAGATGGTCTGCGCGAACTCGTAGCGATGACAGTGCGTGGCGAGCACCCAGTCACGCTTGAACTGAGGATTCAGGCGCGGCAGGTAACCCAGCACTTCTTCGACCAGCTCGGCATTGGATGCCTTCCACTTGGGGTGGGTCTTGGGCATGTAGAACGGCGCGTACAGGATCTTCTGCCCCGGATGCTCGCCCGGGTTGAGGTTGCTGTACTCGATGACGCCCGGAATGGCGATGCCTGGATCGCTGATGTTCATCCAGAAGTTCTCGCTGACCGCATGCTTGAGCTTGAGGATCACGCAGGCCACGGGAATGTTCTCCACGGCGCGGATCTGCGCACGGAAGTCTTCCGGCAGGCCGGGAACCATGGCCGGGACATACTGGATGGGAGCGGTGGAAACCACGCCGTCGTAGGCGGTGAAGTTATCGCCGGTGCGGATGCCGGTGACCCGGCCGTTTTCGCTGACCACTTCGTCGATGCCCTGGGACAGGAAGATGCGACCGCCGCGATCGACGATGTCCTTCTCCATACGGTCAAGCAGCGTCATCGAGCCACCTTCGAGGTAACCCAGGCTCTCGTTCATCAGGTTGCGGCGCGACAGCGCGATACGCTTGATGCGCGTGCCGATCCAGCTGGCCGACAGGTTGTCCTTGTACTCGAAGAATTTCAGGTGGAAGGCGTCCTTCCACATCACGTTGTACGCCCTCTCGCCGATCCAACGGCGAATCCAGGCGCCTGCTTCTTCCTTGTCCAGCGCCGTCCAGTCCTTGATGCCCTTCGTGTACATCACGTGCAGGGCGTAGCGGAACTTGCTGACCGGCCCCAGGTGAGGGAAGCCCAGTAGGGCGAACGGCGTGCCCCACTTGAATAGGCGCCCGTTGTAGAAGTAGCCCATCTTGGTATCGGTCCACTTCAGCGTGTGGCCCAGGCCGTAGCGTTCGAGCAGGGCGAACAACGGGTCATCGGTCTTGCAGATGAAGTGGTAGTAGCGTTCGATGGGCAGGCCGTCGAAATCGAAGGCCGCGGACATGCCCCCGATGCGGTCGTCACGCTCGTAGATATCGACCTGGTGCCCCGCATCGAGGAGGCGGACGGCGGCCATCAGGCCCATTGGGCCTGCGCCGACGATGGCATAGCGCTGGTTGCTCATTGGTTTGACCTGGATGCTGGAGTCTGTAGTGAATGCTGACACGTATCTGCCTTGTCTGATCGCGCGCTCGGTCAGTCCGGGCGGCGGGCCTCTCCGTCGGGCTTCGATTCGGAGAAGGTCCAGTATTTGTGGATGATGAAGCTGGTGACCGCCAGGGTGGAGAGGGCGCCGGCATGTCCCAGCGTCTCGGCGAGGGGAACCGATAGCAGCGTTGTCCACTCGATGAGCTTGAAGAAGGCATTGCTCAGCAGTGTGGTTTGCAGCAGGCCGATCACGTTCACGACGAAGAACTTGCCCAGCTCTGTGCTCCGCGCCTGGCCGCGGAACACCAGGCGCTTGTTCAGCGCATACGCTGCAAGTGTGCTGAAGAAGTAGGACACGATGACCGAGGCGGTGTAGCCCATGAACTGCGCGAACAGCAGGCGCAAGGTAACGCCCAGTACCGCAGACGAGCCACCGGAGACCAGGAACAGCAGGTAGCGACGGCTGAAGAAGTCGCGCAGCAGGCCGCCTTTCCGGGTCTTTTCCTCGCCGCCGGTGGAACGCGCATCCGCATGCGAGGGTGTCCGGTTCCTGTCAGGCACAGGGGTACTCACTGCGGAACTCCTTCGCGGCTGCAGCCGGCGGGGGCGTAATACAGCAACATGGTCGGGCTGTGGTACACGTTCAAAGTGCTCACGGGAACCTCGTCGAAATCGGATGCCATGCGCGCGACCAGGCGGAACCCACGCTGTTCAAGTTGGTGGTAGTAGTTCTTTGACCAGCCGTCGTTGTAGTGGATGCCTTGGTAGAGCTCGCACTCGCCAGCGGGCTGCGGGAAAGTGGATGCCATGATGTCCGGGAAGCCGATCTGCTTGATACCGGCAGCGCCGAACTCATGAACGTACGCATCGAGCTTGCGGGCGTGGGCGCGGTCCATGGCTGACAGGCTCTCTGCGGAGAAGTGCGGGGCCAGGCGGCTCGTCACAGACAGCGCGGTCCAGCCGCAGAAGGCCAGTGCGACCGCGAGCGCCAGCCGAAGCGCAGGAAGCATCCAGTTCCGCTCTGGCAGGACATGCAGCAGCCAGTGCTCGATGTTGACGATGCCGATGACCGAGACCAGGATAAAGCCGGGCAGGAACGGGCCGAAGTTGCGCTCGAAGAACACTTCCTGGAACAGGAAGGCGAGCAACGTGATGCCGAGGACGCCGCCGAGGGCGTACTTGGCCGGTGCAAGCACGCCGCGGGAATAGCCTGCCAGGTGCAGGACGAGCAGCGGCAGCCCGATCGTCGCCGAATAGTAGCCGGCGATGAGGCCGACCTGTTTGCCCATCGAAGGCGACGGGAAGCCGTGTGGGGGATGGCCACCGCCATACTGGTTGTTCAGTGCCTGGATACCTGCGATGAACCCAGCCAGGTCGACAACGATCGACGGTGATGCGATGCAGAATCCGGCGACGAAGCCGAGCGCCGACCAGAGGCCATGCAGCAGCAGCGGCTTGACACGCGCGGCCATATCACCGGAGCGGGGCAGCATGGGCATGGCGGAAACGATGCAGAACAACAGGAAGATCACATAGGTGAACTTGATCGTGGTCAGCATGCCTGCAAGCAGGCCGATGGCGGCCATCAGCAGGTGGCGGTTGCGTTCCCGGATGGGTTTGAGGGTGGCTAGCGCGAAGACCAGCGTCGCCAGCAAGGTACTCAGTGATTCAAGGCGCGCGTAATGGGCGTCCTGGTAAAGTTGGGGAACAATGGCGATCAATGTCGTACCGATGACGGCGTACAGCGCGTTGGTATGGCGCAGGAGCAGCAGCAGGCACAGGACCAGAGTCGCTGCTGCGCTCCAGCGCGACAGGTCCAGCAGGTGCTTTAGCAGGGCAGGCTCGCTCGCGAACGCGTCCGGCGAGAGCACCTTGGCGCTGGCGTAGGCGGCGAGGATGTATCCGGAGAAGTTGTAGCGGAAGTCGGCAAATACTGGCAGGTCGGCCTTGGCAAAATCGGTATCCAGATCGCCGCGCCCGTGCATTGCTTCCATCACCTTCACCGGAATCGATTCGTCCGGATGGACCCAGATACCGGCGATGTCGCCCCGGTACAGGTGACCACCGATCAGCAACGTCGCAAGCATGGCCACGGCCATCGGCATGTGGTTGATGATGCCTACCGGGCCGGAAGCGGGGCGGGCGCGGCGTGCCAGCAGGGCCAGCACGACAGCCAGACACAACAGCGCGATCGCCACGCCGCGGTCCGCATGCGCGCCCTGCTTCAGCGGAACCAGCCCTAAACCTGCCCATTGTGCGTGCTGTTCGCCGCGGTCCTGGAGGGTAGCGGTCAGGTCGGTGCCCTTCCACGGGTCCGGGATGTCCAACGCCACCGGGGTCCATCGCTCGGCCGCCCTCTGCTGCAGGGACATCGCCGCGCTGCTGCCGCCGGTGGGCTGCAGGTTCAGGCTGACGTCCTTGCCGTCCACGTAGCCGGCAACGACAAGCCCGAAGTTATCGAGCGTGCCGGCGGGAATGTGCATGACCAGCGTGCCCGTGGCGGCGTCACCGGCCTCGCAGTAGGTGATGGCGCCCTTGACGTTCGCATCGGCTTGGAGGTACGGCGACGTCGAAGGCGGGCACCCCCCCTGGAGGGCAGCGGCCGATTCCAGCCCGTCGTGGGCCGGGAGCAGCTTCCAGCAGAGTGCCAGCGCGATGCAGACGACCGCGCCAATGGTGGTAACGATGCGCATCCTTCGCACTCCTTCAGCGTTGCAGAACGATATGGCTGTAACGCTTGTCCGTGTAGCTTTCGCGGATGGCCTCTTCGAACGGCGTCTGCTTCACGCCGAACACGGCCTCGGTGTCGATGCCCTTGAAGTCATCGCCGGCACTGAGTGCCTTCAGCTGGTCTGCGGTGAAAGGCGGCTTGCTGCTGAACAGGCTATAGACCTTCAGCAGGAAGGCGAAGAACCCGATCGGAATGTGCACGATCACCGTGTGCAGTCTCTTCACCCGCTTGATGGTGCGGATGATGTCCACGTAGTCCACGCGGGTATCGCCGACGACGTCGAACACCTCGCTATCGGGCTCGGTTTCGATGCACCTGGCGATGCAGCGGCAGAAGTCACGTTCGTACAGCGGCTGGCGCATGAACTTGCCGTCGCCCGGAATCGGAAACACTGGCGTGCGCGCCATGAAGCGCGACAGCCAGCCCAGGTGCTTGGGGTCGAACCAGCCGAACATCAGCGTCGGCCGCAGCACGCAGTGGCGCTGGCCGCTGGCGACCACCATCTCTTCCTGCTCGCGCTTGGTGTTGGTGTAGTCATCCTTGGCCACCGAGTTCACCACCGAGGAACTGATATGCACCATGTAGGGCACGGCGGCGGCCTGGGTCGCCTTCAACACGTGGCTGGTCGCGGTGATGTTGTTGCGCACGAACAGATCGGTGGTCTTGCCGGTGATCTGTGCATGCAACTGCACCACGCAGGCAGCACCGTTGAACTCCCCGGCCCATGCGCCCGGCTCGGCCAGGTCGGCCAGCACCACGCGGACGTCCGGGTGCAGCTTCTGCAGGATGTCCAGGTTGTGCGTGTGCTTGTCGATGGCCACCAGCTGGGTGTAACCCTGCTGCTTGAGCTCGACGATCAGGTTCTGCCCGACCAGCCCGGCGGCCCCGGTGATGACGATCTTGGCGTGCTTGTCGGTCATGTCAGAGCTTGATCCTGCGGAAGACGAACTCGGGAATGTTCTTGATGATCATCATGATCGCCCACCAGAAACCGGGCAGGTAGGCCACGGCCTTGCGCTTGCCGATGGCCTTCAGGATGCCGGCGGCCACCTTGTCCGGCGTTGCCCACAGCGCGCCCTTCTTGAAGGCGGCGGTCATCGGCGTATCGACGAAGCCGGGCTTGATCACCAGCACGTTGATGCCGGCCGGCCGCAGGCGCTGGCCCAGGCCACTCAGGTAGGCGGTCACGGCGGCCTTGGCGCTGCCATAGAGATAGTTGCTGGCGCGGCCACGGTCACCGGCCACCGAGGAGATCACTGCCAGGGTGGCGCCTGACTGCAGGCGCTGGGCCAGCGCGGCCGCCAGGGCGATGGTGGAGGTGCCATTGGTGGTGAACTCGCGCAGCGACAGCTCGACCGATGCATCGCAGGCGGCCTGGTCAGGCAGCGTGCCGTGGGCGATGAGCACAGTATCCACGCCGCCCAAGGCCGACCAGGCATCGTCCAGCAGCGCGCCATGTGCGGAGAGGTCGTTCACGTCAAGCGCGCCGGTATGCACGTGCTGGGCACCACGCACGCGCAGGTCGGCGGCGATGGCGTCCAGCTTGCCGGCACTGCGGCCCACCAGGTAGAGCGCGGCGGCACGCCTGGCGTACAGGCGTGCGACGGATTCGGCGATGGCCGAGGTGGCGCCGATGATCAGGATCTTCTGCATGCTTACTCCATCACCCGGCGCCAGAAGCCGGATGAAAATCGGGGGTCGATGAAGCGGGAAAATTCTTCCCAGGCCGGGTAGGCTTGGCGGAACAGCGCACCGGACATGCGTGCGTCCTTGGCCGGATAGACGGCGCCGCCGGCTTCGCTGACGATGCGGTCCAGGCGGTCGAGCATCTTCAGCAGTTCCGGCCCGTTGTTGGGGAAATCCAGGGCCAGGGTGGTACCCGGCCGGGGGAACGACAGCAGCCCCGGTGAGAGAAGGTCGCCGAATTCCTTCAGTACGGCCAGGAACGAGCCACGTCCGCTGCGCGCGATCTCGGCCAGCAGGGCCGCAGTGGCATCGCGCGCCACTTCGGGCGGCAATACGCACTGGTGTTGCAGGAAGCCGCGCGGGCCATACATGCGGTTCCAGTGGTTGATGCCGTCCAGCGGGTAGAAATAGCCTTGGTAGTGCGTCAGATGGCGCGCACGGCGCGCGGGTTGGCGCCAGTAGTACAGCGTGTTGAACGGACGCAGGGTGAGCGGATTGACCAGCGACACCGGCGGCACGATGGGCATGCTGCGCCGGGGCGCCGAGCTGGGCGTGGCTGCCTGTACATCGCCCGGCGCGTGGTCGCCGCGCAGGAAGTGGCCGCGGCCGAGGTTCGGTCCCTTGGCCAAGCAGTCGATCCACGCGACCGTGTATTCGAAGTCGCTGGCTGATTCGCGCGACAGTTCGAAGAAATCATCGAGGTTGTCGAAGCGGATCGATTCGGTTTCGATCCACGGCCCCGGCACGCGACGCAGTTGCAGTTCGACCCAGGTGATGAACCCGGTCAAGCCGAGACCGCCGACCGTGGCGGCGAACAGCCCGCTGTCATCGGCCGGAGTGAGCTGCTGGCGGGAGCCATCGCTGCGCAGCAGTTCCAGGCAGCGCACGTGGTGGCCGAAGGTACCGGCGCGGTGGTGGTTCTTGCCGTGTACGTCGTTGCCGATGGCGCCGCCCACCGTGGCATGCCGGGTGCCCGGCGTGACCGGCAGGAACCAGCCGCTGGGCAGGGCGATGTCGAGGATATCGGCCAGAGTGGCACCGGCCTCGCAGCGCACGACGCCGGTGCCTGGATCGAAGCCGATGAAGCGGTCCAGGGCACGGCTGACCAGCAGGCTCGCGCCCGGATTGAGGCAGCTGTCGCCATAGCTGCGGCCGTTGCCATGCGGCAGTACCGTGCCGCCTTCCGCCGGCAACGGCAGCGCCGCCGCGCGGTCGAGCACCGCAATGATGCTCTGCTCCACGCGCGGGTAGCGTCCCCAGGATTGGCCGGGCGCTGCACTCATATCGCGAGCAGGACGATCAGCACGCACAGGCCGATGACGATCTGGCTGCTGCGGTCCATCGCTGCGAACACGATCGGGTCGTCATGCATGTCGCCACGGTGGGAGACGATCCACATGCGGCTGATCCAGTACAGTAGGATCGGGCACAGCAGCCACAGCAGCTTGGGGTTGCGATACAGCTCCAGGCTTTCCGGGCTGTTGATGTACAACGCGAACACCAGCACGCCGATGTAGCCGGCGGCCGCACCCAGCGACTGTACCAGCGGCAGGTCGGCCACCGAGTAGCCGCGGCCGATGGCCATGTCCTTGCCACTGGCAAGGGCGGATGTCAGTTCGGTATAGCGCTTGAGCATGGCCAGGCTGAGGAACACGAACATGGAGAACGCGAGCAGCCAGAACGACAGATCGGAATTGATCGCCACCGCGCCGCCGATGATGCGCACGGTGTACAGCGCGGCCAGCAGCACGACGTCGATCATCACGATGCGCTTGAGCTTGAGCGAGTAGCTCAGGGTCATCACGTAGTAGCACAGCAGCACTCCGGCGAAGGCCGGGCTGCAGGCCAGGGCGAGCGCGAAACCGGCCAGGGTGATCAGCGGGGCGACCAGCAGGCCGTGCAGGAGCGGCAACGTGCCAGCCGCGAACGGCCGCTTGCGCTTGCGCGGATGCATGCGGTCCGGGGTCAGGTCAAGTAGGTCGTTGAGCAGGTAGACGCCTGACGCACACAGGCCGAAGGCGAGGAAGGCCGTGCCTGCATCGATGATCGAGCCAAGGTCGAAGAAGCGGTGTGCGGTCAGCAACGGCACCAGCACCAGCAGGTTCTTCAGCCACTGGTAGATGCGCAGGGCCTTGATCCAGGTGATCAGCCCGCCATTCTGTGAGGGCAGGTGGGCCAGCACTTCGGTATGCCTTGCGGCGGCGTTGGCCAGCCCGATGCCGTTGTTGACCACGATCGCGCCGCCAGCATGGGCCCAGACCTTCAGGTCCACCTGGCCGTTGCCCATGTAGTCGAAGCCGCGTTCGCCGAAGCGCGCGGCCAAGGCCTGGCCCTTGTTGCTGCCGGACAGGTTGGTCTGGCCATCACTGGCTATCACTTCCTCGAACAGGCCGAGGTGGTCGGCGATGGGCTGCACCAGCAGCCGGTCCGAAGCGGTACACAGCACGCGCGGGCGCTGCGTGGTGGTGCGTAGGATCTCCAGCACGCGCTCGTCATAGGGCAGGGTCTCAGCGGGAAGCTGCACGCGCGAGGCCAGTTGGCGCTTCACGTGGGCCTTGCCCCTGAGCAGCCAGAAGGGCAGCAGGAAGATGTAAAGGGGGTTGGTCGCCAGCAGGGCGAGCAACGATTCATAGAGGATGTCCGAGCGCAGCAGGGTGCCGTCAAGGTCAACGCATAGCGGGCGGTTGGAGGCCGTCACAGCGGGTGTGCTCCAGGGAGTAGTGCATCGGGATGTTGCATCGCTGAGCCTTTTTGTTTCGCTGTTGACCGACTGGATGATAAATGATGGCGACGACCGGGGCAGTACGCGCCTCAGGTTGCCGGCGGCGCGGCAAGGGCCCCGGATTCCAGCGTCGTCATGCTCAGCATGCCTACCAGCACGGCCAACCACAGGCTGGCCAAGCGGATGCCGACGGCGATGGCCAGTGCCGCGTCAGCGCCGACGCCGCAGGCAACCAGCATCAGCACGATGGCCGCTTCGGTGGTGCCGACGCCGCCGGGTACGAAGGACAATGCACCGATCAGGATCGCCAGCGGATAGATGCCCAGCAGTAGCGGCCAGTGAGCGGTGATGCCCGAGGTGTGGCACAGCCAGGCGAATGCGGCCGCCGTCAGCAGCCACGCCGCGGCACCCCAGCTGAGGCTGCCCAGCAGCAGGCGCGCCCGGAACAAAGGCCTCAGCGCGGTTCCGCCATCGATCAGGAAGCGAGCCACCCGGCGCACCGGTGCCCCTGGCAGCCGCGCGGCCAGCGCCCGCGCCAGGCGAGCCAACGGCGGCCAGCAGCCCAGGGCAAGCAATGCCAGCAGCAGGACGAGGATGACCAACGCCAGCAGGCCGAACGCGGGCACTAACGTTGCCGCACTGATGGACAGCAGGGTGATGACCAGCAGGTCCATGGCCCGTTCGAAGATGAACGAAGTCAGGGTGGCCTGGGCCGGAACGCCCTGCCAGTTGAAATAGCGGATGCGGAGCAGCTCACCGGCCTTGCCCGGCGAGGCCGTGAACGCAAAGCCGGCCAAGTAAGCTACCAGTCCTCGCCACCATGAGTGCAGCGGATGGCCCTGTGCGGCCAGCACGCTGCGCCAGCGTTGGTAACGGCAGCCGTAGCTGAGCAGGACCAGCGCGGCGCAGGCCGACAGTGGGGCCGCCATTTCGGCCAATCGGTACAGGATGTTCCTGTCCCGATCGAGGTACCACAGTGCGACCAGGTACATCGCTGCGATTGCGGCGACCCAGATGCCCGCACGCCCCCTGCGTGCCGGCGGCACCGGCACCGGAGGGCGACGGTCGGCCATTAAAGCGCCTTTTCCAGCTTCGGCAGGATCGTGAAGAGATCCCCGACCAGGCCGATATCAGCAATTTCGAAGATTGGCGCGTCGCCGTCCTTGTCGATCGCAACGAGCGTGCCGGCATCCTTGATGCCGGTCGGATGCTGGATCGCGCCGTTGATGCCGACGGCAACGTACAGTTCCGGCGCGATGATCTTGCTGGTCTGGCTGACCTGCAGGTCGCTGGGCACGTAACCGGCGTCGACCGCGGCGTGCGGCGCACCCACCGCAGCCCCCAGCTTGTCGGCCAACTGGTAGATCACCTTGAAGTTCTCTTCCGAGCCCACGCCACGGCCACCGGACACGACGCGCTTGACGCTCTGCAGGTCAGGACGGTCGCTGCTGGCGGCGGCCGGCCCGACAGCGCGAACACGCCGCTGTAGCCCGCCACCGCACCCAGCGATTGCACCAGTGGCAGGTCGGCCACCGAGTAGCCACGGCCTATTGCCATTTCCTTGCCGTTGGTCAGGGCCGATGTCAGTTCGGTATAGCGCTTGAGCATGGCCAGGCTGAGGCAGACGAACATCGAGAACGACAGAAGCCATAATGATAGCTCCGTATGGATTGCCACCGCTCCACCGATGATGCAAACGGTGTACAGCGCGGCCAGCAGCACGACGTCGATCATCACGATGCGCTTGAGTTTGAACGAATAGCTCAAGGTCATGACGTAGTCGCAGACCAGCACACCGGCGAAAGCGGGGCCGCATACCAGCGCCAGTGCGAAGCCGGCAAGGGTAATCAAGGGCGCCACAAGCAAGCCGTGCAGTAGGGGCAGGGTGCCGGCCGCGAACGGTCGCCTGCACTTGGGTGGATGCATGCGGTCCGGGGTCAAGTCCAGCATGTCGTTGAGCAGGTAAACGCCAGAAGCACACAGGCCGAAGGCGAGGAACGCCAGGCCGGCATCGAGTGCCGCGCCGAGGTCCAGGAACCGATGCGCAGTCAGCAGCGGCACCAGCAGGTTCTTCAGCCACTGGTAGACGTGCAGGACCTTCATCGCACAGCACGCGCTCGTCGTAGGGCAGGGCTTCGGCCGGAAGCTGGACCCGGGAGGCCAGTTGCCGCTTCACGAATGCCTTGCCCCGCAGCAGCCAGAGCGGCAGCAGGATTATATAAAGCGGATTGCGTGCCAGCAGGACCATAAGCGACTCATGCAGAATGTCACTGCGCAGAGGCGTGCCATCGAGATCCACGCAGAGGGCACGAACTTCAATAGCCAAAATAGGGCGCTCCAAGGGCTGCCGGTGCATTAGGTGAATCGATCAAGGGATGGAGCGCCCAGGCATCCTGCAGGTGGTAGCGCAATTTAGTCTGCTTGCGTGTCGATTACCAAGTCCATTGACTTGTAACGCTCAATGGTCTGCTTGGCCTGCTCATAGTAAGATTTCTGGGCGTCCGGGACCAGCGACTCCGAGTACGATCCTGCTGAATCGGTAAGAATGTATTCGGCACCGATATTGGACACCCGGTCGAGGTTGCACTCTTCGAAGAACGTGCAGCCCAGGAAAAGGTTGTGGCCCTTCCTTACGCCCAGCAGGCTCAACAACGAGGGGGCAAGGTCAAGCGAATTCTTGCCACCTGCGTCGATCACCCGGTGCTCCGCCCCCTTCCAATAAATCAGCAGGGGGATGTTATCGACGAAGTAGTCCTTCATGCGACTGTCTGCCTTGGCCGCATTGGGGCCAGGAAAGGTCGAATGGTCGGCGGTGAATACCAGTAGGGTGTTCTCGTGCAGTCGACTGGCCATGAAGCGCTCGATGAAGCGGCCTATGTCACGGTCATAAGTATGGAATTGGTTGAGCACAATGTTGTCGCCCTCGCCATATTTTTCTTCCCCATCCAGAAACGCATGGGTTTGGAAGTTGTACACGGCCGCGAAGAACGGCTTGCCACGAGGCTGCGCTTCCAGTTCGGAAAGCATGCTGTCGAACAGCTCCTGGTCAGTCAGGTACGGGGGGCGCGCGCCAGCCGCATCGCCGCGGACATAATGGTCGTACAGATAGTCGCGCCCCAAGGTGCGATCGAAGCCCAGCATTTCGATCATCGTGTTGATGTGCCCCTGTTGGGACAGAAAGAACATGCTACGGTAGCCGCGCGCACGCAGGATTTCCGGGATGCTGATGCGCGAAACAGCGGTGATGTCACCGGAGATATCCCGTTGATCGATGCCGGTCCCTTCCGCGTTGACGCCGTCGATTTCCTGATGGCCTGAGGTTAACTGGCCACGCAGGCCGCGGAAGGTCGCCGCGGTGTGGTTGTAATAGTTGCTGACCACGAGCGAGCCGCCTGCCAACCGGTCCAGGTTGGGGGTGATACCCGGATGAATGCTGCCGTAGGTTTCCATCCAGCGTGCGGACATGCCTTCGGTGAAAACCACGATGACATTAGGATGCTCCACAAGACCTTTGGTGTACTCGGCCGGGAAGCCTTGCTGGTACATCTTCCCGCGCGAGAACGCTGCGCGTGCCTCGATCAGTTCCGCAGCGCTGAGCTGAGCACGATCATTCATGCCTGCATAGGTGGAAAACGCGCGCAGGAAGGAAGAGATAGGTGCTTCGCCGCGGGCGACCACGATACCGCGTGCGAGGGGTTGGTCGTGGATCATGCCCGCATAGGCCAACGCGGCTAGGCCGAGCCATATCACCGGGGTGCGCGGTGAGCATCGTGGCGGGGCGACGCGGTGTACGATGGCATATGCGATGAATGCGACGAAGTAGGCGCCCAACATGGCATAGACGCCATTGAACGCGATCAGGCCAGTAACTTCCCGGTTGGCAAAGGCGATTGGCGGAATGAGTCCGCCGGATATCCAGCTGGCATACAGCTGGACGACGTATATGCTGCCTGCAGCAGCGGGAAGCAGGAGAGCCACCACGCGCAGCAGTCGATTGCGGATACCCAGCGCAAGGCGGATGCTCAGGTCTATCAGCACCAGTTCCAGCATGAAGCTGATAGTAATGTAGAGAAGCTCCGCCGAACTGTAATAACGACTCATCCGGAACAGCAGGACGCAGGTCAACAGCCCTGCTACACATGTTCCCCACGACGGAAATCGCCGCAGAATATTTGAAATTTCTGTACTCATCAGCTGGCTGGAAGAATCGTTAGGAAATCCTTCCTCAATACCTCTCTGGAAAAGGAATGGGCGCTGGATTCCTTGCAACAACGGTCAGCAATCCATGCCAAGGCCAAATCATACTTCGTTCGTCACCTGGCTGAAACATTCGTGAATGTCCGGCTGACCCGCGCCCAACTTTGGATTTCCATCTTGGCTGGACGGCAGGAAGGGTGAGAACAGAAAACTGAGAATGATGGAGCGGCTCGTTCGAGATTGCGAACAGGTCACGCATTGAGCCGAAGCAGCAAGTGCCGACATTCGTCGTGATGATCTTCGGGCACTGTCGACCCTGCCAGATTCGTATGGCCGACAGTGTTGTTATGCGGTTTTTCTGACAATCAGCCGGGAAAAAATCAGGTAGTTCCAAGCTGCAATCATGCCCATGACCAGAAATTTGACTATCAAGGGGGCATGCCAGCGCCAAAGCTCAGCGACTGATTTAGGATGAGCCAATCTGTACCCAGCACGGTCTGCAGGGCGATGAACACGGCATATTCGACCGCAACGGCCGATCAGCCGGAAATGAGGAAACGTAACAGTTGCTGTTTCATGGAAAGTCCGACCAAAGCCAGGGCATCCTGCGATGCCCTGGCGTCCAGCAATCTGGCGTCAGAGCGCGCTTTCCAGCTCAGGCAGGATCGTAAACAGATCCCCCACCAACCCGATATCGGCAATCTCGAAGATCGGCGAATCCGGATCCTTGTTGATCGCGACAATGGTGCCGGCATCCTTGATACCGGTCAGATGCTGGATGGCACCACTGATGCCCACCGCCACATACAGCTCGGGGGCGATGATCTTGCCGGTCTGGCCGACCTGCAGCTCGTTGGGCACATAGCCCGCATCGACGGCGGCGCGCGAGGCACCCACCGCAGCCCCCAGCTTGTCGGCCAGCTGGTAGATCACCTTGAAGTTCTCTTCCGAGCCCACGCCACGGCCACCGGACACCACGCGCTTGGCGCTCTGCAGGTCAGGGCGGTCGCTGCTGGCGGCGGCCAGCCCGACGAAGCGGGTGTGGGTTGGCAGCACCGCGTCCACGTTCAACACTTCAACGGCGGCGCTGCCGCCTTGGGCGGCCTCCGGCCAGGACGCGCTGCGCACAGTGGCGACCACGGTCTGCTCTGCCGGCGCCTCCACGGTGATGATGGCGTTGCCAGCATAGATCGGGCGCTTGAAGGTATGGCTGCCTTCGACGGCCATCAGGTCGGACACCTGGGCCACGCCCAGCAGGGCGGCCACGCAGGGCATCAGGTCCTTGCCGAAGGTGGTGGACGGACCGAACACGTGGCTGTAGCCGGCGGCTGCCTTCACGATCTGCGGTGCCAGCACCTGGGCGATCGAGTTGGCGTTGGCGGGATTGGCCACGGTCAATACCTTGGCCACGCCGCTGATCCTGGCTGCCTCGGCGGCAACGCCGGCCGGGTCGGCTGCCAACACCAGCACATGCACCTCGGCACCAGTGACGGCGACAGCCGCGCTGACGGTCTTGGCGGTGGCGGCGTTGAGCTTGCCGTCGTGATGCTCGGCGATGACGAGAATCGTGCTCATTACAGCAACCCCTTCTGCTTGAGTGCGGCCACCAGTTCGGCGGCATCCTTGACCATCACGCCCTTGCTGCGCTTGCCCGGCGCGGCATGGGCGGTGGTCTTCAGCGTGTCCACGGCGTCCACGCCGAGGTCGGCCAGCTGCAGCGTCTCCAGCGGCTTGGCCTTGGCCTTCATGATGTCCGGCAGCTTGATGAAGCGCGGTTCGTTCAGGCGCAGGTCGGTGGTGACCACCGCCGGCAGGTCCACTTCCAGCGTTTCCAGGCCGGCGTCCACTTCCCGGGTCACCGTGGCCTTGCCATCAGCTATCTCGAGCTTGCTGGCAAAGGTCGCCTGCGGACGTCCCCAGATCGTGGCCAGCATCTGGCCGGTCTGGCTGGCATCGTCGTCGATGGCCTGCTTGCCCAGGATCACCAGCCCAGGCTGTTCCTTCTCGACCAGCTTGAGCAGGGCACGGGCAGCGGTCAGCGGTTGGATCGCCTGGTCGGTGACCACATGGATGGCGCGGTTTGCGCCCATGGCCAGGCCATTGCGCAGGTGCGGCTGGGCATCGGCCGGGGCGATGGTCGCGACGATGACTTCGCTGGCGATGCCCTTGTCGCGCAGGCGCAGTGCTTCTTCCAGAGCGATTTCATCGAAGGGATTCGGGGACAGCTTGACGCCATCGGTCACCACGCCGGAGCCGTCCGGCTTGACCTGGATGCGGACGTTGTAGTCCACCACGCGCTTGTACGCGACGAGGATCTTCATCTGGTACGGGGTCCTTCAGTAACAGGGGAGTCGTCCGGCCCTTGGCATGCGACCGGTTCGGGGGTGGGATGTCGATTCTAACTGGCCTTGGGCGACCATGCGAACGCGTATGGTTGTGCTGCAGTGCGGCATTCGAGGCGCGTGGTTCATGCCTTGAACGCCTGCTCTACATAGCGTCGTTGTATGCTTCGAGGTTGAATCGGCCGGGCAATACAGAGGCCGGCCGCAGAAAAAAATCAACAGGAGAGCAGTTAGTGCCCACTTGGCTAGTCACCGGCGGCGCCGGATTCATTGGCGGTAACTTCGTCCTCGAGGCGGTTGCCCGCGGCGTCAAGGTCATCAACCTGGATGCCCTGACCTACGCCGGCAACCTGAAGACCCTCTCCAGCCTGCAAGGCAATGCCAACCACGTGTTCGTGGAAGGCGATATCGGCGACAGCGCGCTGGTGTCGCGCCTGCTGGCCGAGCACCAGCCGCACGCGGTGCTGAACTTCGCCGCCGAGAGCCACGTGGACCGCTCCATCGATGGCCCGGGCGCGTTCATCCAGACCAACGTGGTCGGCACCCTGGGCCTGCTGGAAGCGGTGCGTGATTACTGGAAGGCACTGCCAGCCGACAAGGGCGAGGCATTCCGCTTCCTGCACGTGTCCACCGACGAGGTCTACGGCACCCTGGGCGAGACCGGCAAGTTCAGCGAAACCACCCCGTATGCCCCGAACTCGCCGTACTCGGCGTCCAAGGCCGCATCGGACCACCTGGTGCGCGCGTTCCACCACACCTACGGGCTGCCGGTGCTGACCACCAACTGCTCCAACAACTATGGCCCGTACCACTTCCCGGAAAAGCTCATTCCGCTGGTGATCGCCAAGGCGCTGGCCGGCGAGCCACTGCCGGTCTACGGCGATGGCAAGCAGGTACGCGACTGGCTGTTCGTGTCCGACCACTGCGAAGCGATCCGCACGGTACTGGCCACCGGCCGCGTCGGCGAGACCTACAACGTCGGCGGCAACTCGGAAAAGCAGAACATCGAAGTGGTGCAGGCCATCTGCGCGCTGCTTGATGCGCGCCGCCCGCGCGAAGATGGCCAGCCGCGCAGCAGCCAGATCACCCATGTCACCGACCGCCCCGGCCACGACCGCCGTTATGCGATCGATGCCTCCAAGCTGAAGGACGAACTCGGCTGGGAGCCGGCGTACACCTTCGAACAGGGCATCGCGTTCACCGTCGACTGGTACCTGGACAACCAGCCATGGGTGGATGGCGTGCTGGATGGCAGCTACCGCCTGCAGCGCATCGGCACCACTGCCTGAGCCCCCAAAGGACACCTTATGACGCAGC